>NZ_MKCT01000001.1 GCF_001855555.1 Chromobacterium sphagni
CCGGCACATCGGCGCGGTGACGCCGGCATTGTTGATCAGCGCGTCCAGATGGCCGAAGCGGCACAGCACATCTTCGAACAGCCTCACGATGGCAGCCTCCTGCGAGACGTCTGCGCGGAACAGCTCCACCGCCTCGCCCAGTTCGCCCTTCAACGCTGCGGCGCTGGTCTCGTCGCTGCGGTAGTTGACCGCCACCCGCCAGCCCTTCCGCACCAGTTGCCGCACCGTCGCCGCGCCGATGCCGCGCGAGCCCCCCGTCACCAGCGCCACCTTGCCGTCCATGCTCATCCCTTGCGTAGAAATTGCTGATGCCAGCGGCTGCGCACGCCGCGCGCCTCGCTGAACAACCGATTGAGTCCAGTGGCGTCGCCCCGCTCCAGCATGCCGCTCAAGCGCTCCAGCCCGGCGCGGTAGTCGGCCAGCTCAGCCAGCAGCGCCTCGCGGTTGGCCAGGCTGATATCGGTCCACATTTCCGGATGGCTGCCGGCGATGCGGGTAAAGTCGCGGAAACCGGTGGCGGCGAAGTCGAAACAGCGCTCGGCATTGTCCTTGGCCGCCACCCGGTCGACATAAGCGAAGGCGAGCAGATGGGGCAGATGGCTGACGCTGGCGAACACCGCGTCGTGCTCGGCGGCGCTCATGCTGTGGATCTCGGCGCCGCAGGCCTGCCACCAGCCGGCCACCATGGCGGCGGACTCCGGCAGCGTTTCGTCCAGCGGCGTCAGCACCACCCGGCGGTTTTCGTACAGGCCGTACTGGGCGGCCACCGCGCCGGACATGTCGGAACCGGCGATGGGATGCGCCGGCACGCAGTAGGCCAGATGATTCGGCAAATGCTCGCGATACAGCGCCGCCACATCGCTCTTGGTGCTGCCGCCGTCGGTGACGATGGCCCCAGCGCGCAGGCCCGGCGCCAACGCCGCCATCAGCGCGCCCATCTGCCCCACCGGCGACGCCAGCAGCACCAGATCGGCCCGCCCCGCCACTTCGGCGATGTCCTGGCTGATCTCGTCCACCACCCCCAGCGCCAGCGCCCGCTCCAGGTTGGCCAGGGTGCGGCCCACGCCTATCACCCGCCGCACCCGGCCGGCCCGCCTCAAGGCCAGCGCGAACGACCCGCCGATCAGGCCGACGCCCGCCACCACCAGGGTGTCTATCTGCTGCTGCACTGCGCTCCCCCTATGCTCGCCGCCACCAGGGCGGCATGAAGGTCTATCATAAGCGATTTTGCCGCCATGGCCAGCCCATGGCCGGGAGACGCCGATGAAGCCCACGCTGTATTGCTATTTCAAGGCCGGGACCGATCATCCCGCGCAACTGGCGCGACTGCGCGCGCTGCAGGAGGAAATGGCCGCCGCCGGCTGGCCGGGGCAGCTCTTGCGCCGCTGCGACGACGCGGACACCTGGATGGAGGTCTACCCGGAAATATCCGACCGCGCCGCTTTCCTGGAGGTCTGGCAGGCCGCCCGCCTGAGACACGGCCTGGACATGGACTGCCATCGGGAATGGTTTCAGCCGCTGTAGCCGCCACGGACGAGAAAAAGGCCGGGCGCCTGGCCCAGCCTGTCAAAGAAACACGATACGAGAGAAACCGAAACCTTCCGCCCGGAGGCGGCAAGCGAAAACGGCTAGGCAATCAATATACTCAAGGCTCGCGCCCTTACCAAATCACTTGTTCTGCTTAGCAAATCACCGTCAACCGCGCTGCGCCGCCGCCTCTGCGGCCGACTCCGCCGCGCCTCCGACCAGCTTCTCCACCCACAGCGCGATCACGCCGTCGCCGGCCACGTTGCAGGCGGTGCCGAAACTGTCCTGCGCCAGGTACAGCGCGATCATCAACGCCAGGCTGGCCTCGGGAAAGCCCAGCATGCTGGACAGGATGCCCAGCGCCGCCATCACGCCGCCGCCCGGCGCGCCCGGCGCCGCCACCATGGTGACGCCCAACAGCAGGATGAAGGGCAGCATCACCTCCCAGCCCGGCACCTCCAGGCCGCCGGTCATCAGCATCACCGCGGTGGCGCAGCTGACCAGGGTGATGGTGGAGCCGCACAAGTGGATGGTGGCGCACAGCGGCATCACGAAATTCGCCACCGGCGGCGCCACCTTCATATTGCCGGCCGAACGCAGCGCCACCGGGATGGTGGCCGCCGAGGACATGGTGCCCAGCGCGGTGAAATAGGCCGGCAACATGGCGCGCAGCAGCGAAAGCGGATTGCGGCCGAGCAACAGGCCGCTGGCGCCGTACAGCAGCGTCAGCCACAGGCCATGCAGCGCAACCGCCAGCAGCAACACCACGCCGAAGGTCTTCAACGTGTCCAGCGCGCTGCCGGCGGCCGCCATCTCGGCGAACACGCAGGCGATATAGGCCGGCAAAAAGGGCACCAACACCCGCGCCAGCACCCGCTCGACAATCTCCTTGCCCTGCTCCGCCACCTCACGCAGCCGCTGCGCGCCGGTGGCGGCGATGCCCAGGCCGAAGACGAAGGCCAGCATCAGCGCCGTCATCACATCGAACAGCGGCTTGATCTCCAGCTTGAACAACGGAGCGGTCTGCGCCGCCACAGCCGGAACCGCGGCGGCCTCGCCCACCCATTGCGGCAGCACTGCCGACGCCGCGGCAAAAGCCAGCATGCCGGACAGCACGGTGGAAGCGTAGGCCAGGCCGACAGTCCAGCCCAGCATCCGCCCCGAGCCGCGGTCCAACGCGGCGATGCCGCTCATGATGTAGAACACGATGATAAGCGGGATCATGAATCCGATGAATTGGCCGAACAGGCCCTTGAACGTCAACAGCAACGACAGCAGCGGAACCGGCGCGAACAGCCCCAGCGCGATGCCCAGCGCCATGCCGGCCAGCAACTTCAGAATCAACCTCACAGGCAACCTCTTGTCAGCTTATCCAGCCTGCCGTCCTCCCATGCGGCGATGCGCAAGGCAAAACCGTCCCCGCCGGCCATGGCTGCCGGCAGGTATCGGGAGAAAACGGGAAGCCTGCCGAAACGGCAAGCGGAACCTCGCGCCGGCAGTCCCTCCGGCGCAAGGCATCAGGCTTGTTGTAATAAGGCTTGCCGCAGCGTCTGCAGCAAAGGGGAAGGCGTCCAGACGCGGTCGCCTAGGCGGGCCACCGGCCAGAGGCCCATCAGGCTATTGGAGAGAAACACCGCGTCAGCGTCAATCAAGTCGGCGGCAGAAAGTCGCGATTCGATAAATTCAAGTCCGAATTGAGAAACATTTTCTGTCAACCAATCCCTCACTGCGCCGTTCACCCCGCATCTGTCCAGCCTGGGCGTCAGCACCTGCCGATCGCGCAGCAGATAGACATTGCTCATGGTGCCTTCCGCCAGCCAGCCATCCTGGTCCAGCAGCAGGCCCTCCTGGATCGCCGGATCGTCCCACTCCGAGCGCGCCAGCACGCTTTCCAGCCGGTTGAGGTGCTTGATGCCGGCCAAGCGCGGCTGCAGGGATAGCTTCAGTTCGCACCAGCGGACATGGACGCCATCGCGACCCTGCTCTTCCGGATAGCCCTGCCACGGCGCGGCCGCGACGATGCGGGTTGGCGCGCCGGCCGCCGCCATCGCATAGCCGCGCGCCCCCGCGCCGCGGGTCAGCGTGATCTTGCCCACCGCCAGCGCATGCCCGCGCCCCAATGCCGCCAGCTCGTCCAGCAGCAGTTGCTCATCCGGCAGTTGCAGGCTCAGCCGCGCCGCGTCGTCGGCCAGCCGCGCATACTGCCAGCGCCACAGCCGGGGCCTGCCATCGCGCAGCTGCATGGTGCGGAACACGCCGTCGCCGTAGCTCAGGCCGCGGTCCCGCGCCGACACCACTTCCGCCGGCAAGCCGTTGACCAGCATCGCCATCAGGCCTGCTCGACGCCCAGCGCGCGCAGCAGGCCGCGCGCCTTGTGGCGGGTTTCCATCAGCTCGCGCTCGGGGTCGGAGTCGGCGACGATGCCACCGCCGGCGCGGAAGCGCAGCTGGCTGCCCTGCTGCATGAAGGTGCGGATCAGGATATTCATGTCCATTGTGCCGTCGCGGTTGAGGTAGCCCAGGCTGCCGGTATAGGCGCGACGCGCGCTGTTTTCCAGCTCGCGGATGATCTGCATGGTACGCACCTTGGGACAGCCGGTGATGGTGCCGCCGGGGAACAGCGCGCGCAGCACGTCCGCCGGGGCGATGTCATCGCGCAATTTGCCGCGCACATTGGATTCGATATGGTGGACATAGGCGTAGCTGGCGACCGCCATCAATTCGTTGACCTCCACCGTGCTGGGTTGGCAAATGCGGCCCAGGTCGTTGCGTTCCAGGTCTATCAGCATCACATGCTCGGCTCGTTCCTTGATGCTGGAAATCAGCCGCTGCTTCAGCGCGGCGTCCTCGGCGGCATCTTGTGAGCGAGGATGGGTGCCGGCGATGGGCCGGGTTTCCGCCCAGCCGTCGCGCACCCGCACCAGCCGCTCCGGCGAGGAGCTGACGATCTGTGCATCGCCGAAGTCGGCCAGCGCCGAGAACGGCGCCGGATTGGCGCGGCGCAGCGCGGCGAACAGGTCGGGCGCGGCGATGCCGTCGGCCAGGGTGGCGCGCCAGCCGCGCGAGATGTTCACCTGGAACACGTCGCCCTCGTAGATGTACCGCTTCAGCCGCACCACCGCATCGGTATACCACTCGGGCGGGTCTTCCTCCAGCGCCGCCAGCTCCACGGCTGCCGGCTCGAAACCGGCTTGGCAGCCTACCAGTTGCTCCAGCCGGTGCCAGTCTTCGGCGGTCTCGCCTACCAGCCAGGCCTCGCTATTGGCGCGGTCCACCAGCACCGCGGCCGGCGTGCGCGCCCACACCGCCAGCGGAAAGCTGTCCGGCAAGGCCGTCGGCACCCGCGGTTCGAATTCCGACAACAGATCGTACGCCATGTAGACGAACCAGCCGCCGACAAAAGGCAGCTGGTGCGGATTGGACACCGGCTGCGGCCGGAATCCCCGCACTTCGCGCAGGAAATCCCGGCCTTGGTCCGCCGCGAACACGCGGCGCTCGCTCTGCATCAGCAGCAAATCCCAACCGCTGTCGCCGGACGACTGCATCAGGTAGGGAAAGTTGGCTCGATCGGCCGCATGCAGCGCCAACAGATCGGGAATGAATTCGAGTTTCTGGGTGTACATCTGAAGTCCTGGGCCGGAACGGCCCGGCGCTGATTCGAAATACGCGTCCCCGCCCGGCACCGCGGCGGGTGACAAAAAAAAGAAAAACCGCTGCGAGTGTAACGCAGCGGTTCGGACTGTCAATCGGCGAATGCGGTATCAGACTCGCTTGAATACCAGCGTGCCGTTGGTACCGCCAAAACCGAAGGAGTTGGAGATGCCGATGTCGATCTTCATGTCGCGCGCCGTATTGGCCACGTAATCCAGATCGCAACCGGCCTCCACATCCTGATCGACCAGGTTGATGGTCGGCGGCGACACCTGATTGTGCACCGACAGAATGGTGTAGATCGCCTCCACGCCGCCGGCGCCGCCCAACAGGTGGCCGGTCATCGACTTGGTGGAATTGACCGCCAGCTTCTTGGCGTGGTCGCCAAACGCGATTTTCAGCGCGCTGGTTTCGTTGGCGTCGCCCAGCGGGGTCGAGGTGCCATGCGCGTTGACATACTGCACCTGGTCCGGATTGATGCCGGCGTCGCGCAAGGCGTTGGCCACGCCGCGCGCCGGCCCCTCCGAGCTGGGCGCGGTGATATGATGGGCGTCCGAGCTCATGCCGAAGCCGATCAGCTCCGCATAGATCCTGGCGCCGCGTTTCACCGCGTGCTCGTAGTCCTCCAGCACCAGCACGCCGGCGCCCTCGCCCATCACGAAACCGTCGCGACCCTTGTCCCAGGGACGCGAAGCTGCGGCGGGGTCGTCATTGCGGGTCGACATCGCCTTCATCGCGGCAAAGCCGCCAATGCCCAGGCGCGAGATCGCGCCTTCGGAACCACCGGCCACCATCACGTCGGCGTCGCCGTACTGGATCAGCCGCGCCGCATCGCCGATGCAGTGCGCACCGGTGGTGCAGGCCGACACGATGCCGTAGGTCGGCCCCTGATAGCCCTTCAGGATCGATACCTGGCCGGCGATCAAATTGATCAGCGAACCGGGAATGAAGAACGGGCCGATCTTGCGCGGGCCGCCATCCATCAGCGCCACGCCGGTTTCCTCGATCAGCGGCAAGCCGCCGATGCCGGAACCGATGTTGACGCCGACGCGGGTCTTGTCCAGGCCCGGCACATCGTCCAGGCCCGCATCCGCCACCGCCTGCAGCGCCGCAGCAATGCCGTAGTGGATGAACAGGTCGTTCCGCCGCGCCTCTTTCGGCGAGATGTACTGGCTGATGTCGAAATCCTTGACCTCGCCGGCAATCTGGCATGCCATGTCGCTGGCGTCGAAACGGGTGATCTTGGCGATGCCGCTCTTGCCGGCCAACAGGTTGGCCCAACCGGTGGCGACATCATTGCCGACCGGGGACACATGGCCCAGGCCGGTTACTACTACTCTGCGTTTGGACACGAAGAATCTCCGTGAGAGATGGGAGGGCAGTCTCCCCATGAAACCTTGCCGCCCGTCCGAACCATATGATAATTCAAACGCACGTTTGGAATCCTCTTAGCAAAAGAACCTCTGCAGGCGAGCCGAAGCAGCACCGGGCAGAGGTCCTGGTCCCTCAAAAGGGGATTATTTGTTCAGGTGAGCGCTGACGTAGTCTACAGCTTGCTGAACGGTAGTGATCTTCTCGGCCTCTTCATCCGGGATTTCGCACTCGAACTCTTCTTCCAGAGCCATGACCAGCTCAACGGTGTCGAGGGAGTCGGCGCCCAGATCGTCAACGAAGGAGGACTCAATCTTGACTTCAGCCTCGTTCACGCCCAGTTGTTCGGCAACGATCTTCTTAACGCGCGCTTCGATGTTTTCCATTGTATAAACCCTTGACCTTTCTGATTCGGGATCGCAAAACCCCGGTATTCTACAAAAAAAAATTAGAGCAGCCTACCTAAATCTTGCTCCGGCGCTAGCCGGGCAGGATTACGGCATCAGCATGCCCCCATTGACATGCAAGGTTTGGCCCGTGATATAGGCCGCACGAGCCGATGCCAGGAACACAACGGCATCGGCGATATCCTTGGCGTCGCCCAGGCGGCCCAGAGCGATCTGGCCCACCAGCGCTTCGCGTTGCGCTTCCGGCAGCGCGCGGGTCATGTCGGTATCGATGAAACCCGGCGCCACGCAATTGACGGTGATATTGCGGCTGCCGACCTCGCGCGCCATCGACTTGGTGAAGCCGATGATGCCCGCCTTGGCGGCCGCGTAGTTGGCCTGGCCGGCGTTGCCCATCACCCCAACCACCGAGGCGATGTTGATGATGCGGCCGAAACGCGCCTTCATCATGCCACGCAGCACGGCCTTGGAGGCCCTGAACACCGACTTCAGGTTGGTGTCCATGATTGCGTCCCAGTCATCGTCCTTCATCCGCATCAACAAACCGTCGCGGGTGATGCCGGCATTATTGACCAGCACGGCGATGCCGCCGAACTCCTTTTCCACCGATTCGATCAGCGCTTCCACCGCGCCCGGTTCGGTCACGTTCAGCACTCGGCCGGCGCCGCCGCCGGTGGACAAACGCTCGTGGATGGCCGCCGCGCCCGATTCGGACGTCGCGGTGCCGATCACGATGGCGCCCTCGGCGAGCAGCGCATCGGCGATAGCCGCGCCAATGCCGCGCGAAGCGCCGGTCACCAGCGCCACTTTGCCTTGCAGACTCATCAATGTGTCTCCCTGTTGTTGACGCCCGCCATCGCTCCGGCAGGCCGCCGCAGGCCGGCCTCGCGGCCTGCCCGGTTTAATCCTGCTACGCCAGTTGCTCGCGCGCGGCTTCCAGCGCGGCGCGGTCGGTCAGCGCCAGGCACTTGACGTTGCCGTCTATGCGCTTGGCCAGACCCGCCAGCACCTTGCCCGGACCGCATTCGGCCATCAGCGTGACGCCATCGGCCGCCAGCTGCTGAATGGTCTCGGTCCAGCGCACCGGCATATACAGCTGGCGCGTCAGCGCATCGCGGATCTGCGCGGCGTCGCCATAGCTGGCCACATCCGCATTGTGCAAAACCGGTATCGCCGGCGCATTCAGGTGCACGTCCTTCAGCGCCTCGCCCAGACGCTCGGCCGCCGGACGCATCAGCGCGCAGTGGGACGGCACCGAAACCGGCAACGGCAAGGCGCGCTTGGCGCCGCGCGCCTTGCACAACGCCATCGCGCGCTCGACGGCGGCCTTGTGACCGGCGATCACCACCTGGCCTGGCGAATTGAAATTCACCGCCTCAGCCACTTCGCCCTGCGCCGCCTCCGCGCACGCGGCGCGGATGTCTTCGTCGGCCAGGCCGAGTATCGCGGCCATCGCGCCGACGCCGGCCGGCACCGCAGCCTGCATCGCCTCGGCGCGCAGACGCACCAGTTTGACCGCCTCGGCGAAAGGCAGCGCGCCGGCGGCCACCAGGGCGGTGTACTCGCCCAGGCTATGGCCGGCGACCAGCGCCGGCTGCTTGCCGTTCAACTCCTGCCACGCCAGATAGGCGGCATAGCCGGCTGCCAGCATGATGGGCTGGGTATTGACGGTGGCGTTGATCGCATCGGCGCTGTCGGCCTGGAGCATCGCCCACAGATCCAGCGACAAGGTGTCGGACGCCTCTTCAAACGTGTGCTGTACCACGGGCAGGTCGGCGAAGCCGTCCATCATTTTCAGGCTTTGCGAGCCCTGACCCGGAAAAAGAAAAGCAAAAGCCATAGTCGACTCCAGAGAATTCGACGCAAAGAATGACGCAAAGCAATGGCTGTTGCCAAGCACGCCGATCAATAAACCCCGTCATTATCGGCGATCAGGCGGCAAAACCACCATTTATGCGTCACTTTTTAAAAAGTCAGCAGCACCGCACCCCAGGCGAAACCGCCGCCTATGCCTTCCAGCAGCACGGTCTGGCCGCGCCGGATCCGCCCATCCCGCACCGCGACATCGAGCGCCAACGGCACCGAGGCGGCCGAGGTATTGCCCTGCGTCGGCAGGGTCACCACCACCCGCTCCATGCTCAGCCCCAGATGCTTGGCCGTGGATTCTATGATGCGCAGATTGGCCTGATGCGGCACCAGCCAGTCCACCGCCGCCTTGTCGACGCCGGCCTCCTTCAAAGTGGAAACGGCGATCTCGGACAGCGACTTGACAGCGAACTTGAATACCGCCGGACCGTCCATGTGCAGATAGGGCATGCCCTGGATCTTGCCGCCGGAAATCTGCGCCGGCGTGTTGAGCAGGCCCTGGTAGCGGCCATCGGCCGCCAGCTTGGCGTGCAAAATGCCCGGCTCGTCGGACGCGCCCAGCACTACCGCGCCGGCGCCGTCGCCAAACAGCACGCAGGTGCGCCGATCGTCCCAATCCAGCACCCGCGACATGATCTCGGCGCCGATCACCAGGGCCTTCTTCGCCATGCCACTCTTGATATAGGCGTTGGCGGTAGAAAGCGCGTAGATGAAGCCGGCGCACACCGCTTGCACATCGAAAGCGGGAATGCCGGGCAGACCCAGCTTCTCCTGCAAGATGCAGGCGGTGCTGGGGAAAATCATGTCGGGAGTGGTGGTGGCCACGATGATCAGGTCGATCTCGTGCTTGTCTATGCCAGCGCTTTCAATGGCAGCTTGCGCCGCCTTGAACGCGAGGTCGCTGGTCTTGTGCTGATCGTCGGCAATATGGCGCGCGCGGATACCAGTGCGAGAAACAATCCACTCGTCGCTGGTATCCACACGTTCGGCCAATTGCGCATTGGTAAGCACCCGAGCTGGCAGAAAACTGCCGGTGCCGAGAATGCGGGAATAGCCCATGGTTGTCAGTTCGCTTCTGCCTCGGATTGCTTGAGATTGTTTAATTGGTTTGCAACCCGTTCGGCGATGTGACCAATTACGTCGGAGCCGGCCTCCTCGCATGCCTGCGCCAACGCGTAACGAAATCCTGTGACATCGGCGCCGCCATGGCTTTTCACCACGATGCCGCGCAGGCCCAGCAAGCTGGCCCCATTGTAGCGGCGCGGATCGATGCGCTTCTTGAAGAGTCCCAATACCGGCAGCGCGGCCAGCGCGCACAGGCGCGTCCACCAACTGCGGCCGAACTCTTCCTTCAGGAATACGGCGAACATGTGCGCCAGCCCCTCAGCTGTCTTGAGCGCCACGTTGCCGGTGAAACCGTCGCAGACTACCACATCCACTGTGCCCTTGCAGATGTCGTCGCCTTCCACATTGCCGTAGAAATTCAGCTCCGACTGGCGCAGCAGTTCGGCAGTCTTCTTGATGTTGTCGTTACCCTTGATGTCCTCGCTGCCGATATTCAGCAGCCCGACGCTGGGGTTGGTCCGCCCTTGCAGGCAGGCCACCAGCTCGGAACCCATGATTCCGAACTGCAACAGTTGTTCTGGGGTGCAATCGACGTTGGCTCCCAGGTCCAGCACGCAGGAAGTGCCCTTCACATTGGGCAGCAGCTTGGCGATGGCCGGGCGGTCGATGCCTGGAATGGTCTTGAGGACGAAACGCGCGGTCGCCATCAGCGCGCCGGTGTTGCCGGCGGATACGGCGGCCTGAGCCTTGCCTTCCTTGACCAGGTTGATTGCCACCCGCATCGACGAATCTTTTTTATTCTTGAGGGCGAGCTGAGGCGCCTCGTCCATGCCCACCACCTGGGTGGCATGCTGGATGAGGATGCGCTCACGCACGGCACCGTCGTGCAGGGCCAGTTCCGCCTCTAGGGCTGGCTGGTCGCCTACGAGAATCAGATGGATGTCGGGGTGGTCTTGCAGGAATTGGATCGATGCCGGGACGGTAACCTTGAGGCCAACGTCACCGCCCATAGCATCAACCGCGACGGTGATAGTCATCAACGATTGCGGTATAAAGTGCCCACCAAACTAAGGAAAGGAAGTAAAAACGGCGGGCGATTACTCGCCTTTGGTCTTCACAACCTTGCGGCCACGGTAAAAGCCGTTCGGGCTGATGTGGTGGCGCAGGTGAGCCTCGCCGGTGCTGGCTTCAACTGCCAGTGCCGGAGCGGTCAGAAAATCGTGGGCACGATGCATACCGCGCTTGGACGGGGACTTTTTGTTCTGTTGAACAGCCATGGTCGACTCCTAAGAAATTCAAGTAGATTCTAATGCGAATCCGGGTTTTACTCGGACTTGGGTCCCTTAAGCGCCGCCAGCACCGCAAACGGGTTGGGCTTGTCAGCCTTGGCGAGCGAGAGAGTATCCCTGCTACATTCGTCGTGTTTGGGCGAATGCGGCAAGCCCATTATGATTTCGTCTTCGATCAGCGCAATCGCGTTCAGTTCGGGCTCGGCGAGAATGGCGTCCAGCTCCTCGTCCAGCTCGCAGGCTTCGTCCAGCTTGTCCTGACTGGCAAACAGCGTGATCACCGAATCGGTGGCCAGGCTGAACGGCATGCCGTCCAGGCAGCGCTGACAGGTGACTTGCAGCTTGGCATCCAGCTGGATGCGCAGCGCAAAGCGCTGCAGCTCGTCACGAAAGCCGGTGAGCTGATACGACACCTCGCCGGAGGTGTCGGACAGGTCGCTGTGCACACGCTCGTCCAGTTCGCAAACCGGCACCTGGCCGGACTGCGAACGCCCTTCCCGGGCGAACTTGAGCGGGTCGATCAAAATCGGTTTAGACATAAACCCAGCATGTTACAATCCACTCCCCTGATTTGTCAAAAGAAACAAGGCAAGGACGGAGCGGCCGGATGGCGCGCCCGGCATTGCCGCAACCCGGCTCGAAACATGCAAATCGTACTGGCCTCCACTTCACGCTATCGCCAAGAGATCATCGCCCGCCTCGGCCTGCCTTTCAGCGCCGAGCCGCCCGTCTGCGACGAAACGCCGCTAACCGGCGAAACCGCGCTGGAAACCGCCGTGCGCCTGGCCCGCACCAAGGCGCAATCGCTGGCGGACAAGCACCCCGACGCCCTGATCATAGGCTCCGACCAGGTCGCCCTGCTGGACGGCCGCCAGATAGGCAAGCCCGGCAGCTATGAAAACGGCGTGGAAATGCTCAAGTGGATGAGCGGCCGCACCGTGGTCTTCCACTCCGCGCTGGCGTTGTACAACAGCCACAGCGGCAAGCTGCGGGAATGCGTGGGCATCACCAAGGTGACATTGCGCCAGTTGACCGAAGCGCAGATCCGCAATTATCTGACCCGCGAACCGGATGCGCTGTTTTGCGCCGGCAGCGCCAAGAGCGAAGGCCTGGGCGGCGCGCTGCTGGAAAAAGTGGAGTCCGACGACCCCAACGCGCTGATAGGGGTGCCGCTGTTCCAGCTGATCAGCATGCTGGCGGGCGAAGGCGTGGAGGTGTTGCGATGAGCGGCACCCTGTTCCTGATTCCCGCCCCGCTGGGCGACGAGAACGCGGCCTGGCTGCCGGAGGGCGAACGCGCCAAGGTGGTCCACATCACCCACTTCGTGGTGGAGGCTGAGAAAACCGCGCGCAAGCACCTGAAGGCGCTGGGGGTGGCCGCCCCCATCCGCGAACTGGCGATGGACACGCTGAACGAGCACACCAAGCCGGCCGAGGTGTCCGCGCTGCTCGCGCCGCTGAAGGCCGGCCACGATGTCGGCCTGATCTCCGAGGCCGGCTGCCCGGCGGTGGCCGACCCCGGCGCGCAACTTGTGGCGCTGGCCCACCAGCACGGCATCCGCGTCGAGCCGCTGATCGGACCCTCGTCCATCCTGCTTGCGCTGATGGCCAGCGGCGCCAACGGCCAATGCTTCGCCTTCCACGGCTACCTGCCGGTGGACGCGGCGGAGAAGGCCAAGGCGGTGAAGGAGCTGGAACTGCGTTCGCGCAAGAACAATGAAACCCAGCTGTTCATCGAAACGCCGTACCGCAACAACGCGCTGCTGCAGCAACTGCGCGAGACGCTGGCGCCGACCACCCGCCTTGCGGTAGCCTGCGACCTGACCCTGCCGACGCAGACCATAGTCAGCCACCCGGTGCGGGACTGGCCGCAAAATGCGCCCGACCTGCACAAGCGGCCGGCCATCTTCGTCATCCACGCCGCCTGATCGAGCCCAAGCATGCCGCACACCCCACCGCTGATCCACTCGCTGCTGGACACCGACCTGTACAAATTCACCATGCTGCAGGTGGTGCTGCACCAGTTTCCGGCCGCGCACGGCGAATACGAATTCAAGTGCCGCAACCACCCGGATACGCCGCTGACCCAGCTGAAACAACAACTGGAAGCGCAGCTGGATCATTTATGCCGGCTGCGCTTCAGCCAGGATGAACTCGACTACCTGCGCGGCCTGCGCTTCATCAAGAGCGATTTCGTCGATTACCTGGAACTGTTCCACCTGCAACGCCGCTTCATCGACGTGACCGAGGAAGGCGATCAGCTGGCAATACGGATCAAAGGGCCGATGGTGCAGGCGATGTTCTTCGAGATCTTCGTGCTGTCCATCGTCAACGAGCTGTATTTCCGCCCGCTGGACACCGTGGAGGTGCGATCGGAAGGCGTGCGGCGGCTGGAGGACAAGATCGCCACGCTGCAGCGCTTCCGCGCCGAAGAGGCCGCCGGCCAGCGCTTCCCGCTGCTGATCGCCGACTTCGGCACCCGCCGCCGCTTCAGCCGCGACTGGCAGGAGCATGTGGTGGAGAGGCTCAACGGCACGCTGCCGGAAATCTTCCGCGGCACCAGCAACGTGCACCTGGCGCGCAAGCTGGGCATCACGCCGATCGGCACCATGGCGCATGAATTCTTCCAGGCCTTCCAGGCGCTGGGCGTGAGGCTGCGCGACTTTCAGACCGCCGCGCTGGAATCGTGGGTGCAGGAATACCGCGGCGACCTGGGCATCGCCCTGACCGACGTGGTGGGCATGGACGCCTTCCTGGCGGATTTCGACCTCTACTTCGCCAAGCTGTTCGACGGCCTTCGCCACGACAGCGGCGATCCTTACGTCTGGGGCGAAAAAGCCATCGCCCACTACCGCAAGCTGCGCATCGACCCCGCCAGCAAGATGCTGACCTTCAGCGACGGCCTTTCAGTGGACCGCGCGCTACAATTGCACCGCCACTTCAGCCCGCACATCCAGGTGAGCTTCGGCATCGGCACCCACTTCACCAATGACATGGGGCTGGAGCCGCTGCAGATCGTCCTCAAGCTGGTCAGCTGCAACGGCCAGCCGGTGGCCAAGCTGTCCGACAGCCCGGGCAAGACCATGTGCAGCGACGAAACCTTCCTCGCCTACCTGCGCCAGGTGTTCCGGATCAGTTCGCCGCGATAGGCGTTCAGTACAGCAAGGCCATCAGCTGCCGGCGCGCCTCGTCCGGCAGCCGCTCCCCGGCCAGCGCCACCGTCTGCCGCCCCAGCGCCCGGTAGGCGGATGCCAGTTCCACATCCGCCAGCACCGACAGATGCCGCTCCACGGTGCCGACATCGCCGCGCAAAATCGGCCCGGTCAGCGCCGCGCGCGGCCCCAACTCCAGCGCATTGTCCAGCGTCTGCCGCATCAGCCCGCCCAGCAGCGGCGCCGCCAGTTCGGCGGGCACCCCGGCCTGCCGGGTCAGGCCTTGCGCCATCGCCGTCAGCGCCACCAGATAATTGGACGCCACCGACAGCGCGGCATGGTAGGCCGCCTTGCCGCCGGCGGCCAGGCGGAACGGCCGCCCGCCAAGCGCCAACACAAACGGCTCCAGCCGCAGACAGGCCGCCTCATCGCCCTCCAGCGCGCACAAGGTGCCGGCAAAGCCCGCCACCGCCCTGGCCGGATCGGCGAAGGAAAACGCCGGATGCAGGCTGGCGACATGCGCGCCCCGCTCGGCCAGCGGCTGCAGCAGCGATGCCTCGCCCACCCCGCTCGCATGGAAAACCACGCTGCCCGCCGGCACCACTCCGGCCGCCGCCAGCGCCCTGGCGCAGAATGCGACGGCGGCATCCGGCACCGCCAGCAGGTATAGATCGACCGGCGCCAACTGGCGCATCTCGCTCACCGGCCGCCCGGCGCCGATGAAGTCGCAAGCCAGCCGCAGCGGCTCCACCCGCCTGGCCATCACGTCCACCACCTCAAACTCTCCGGACTGGCGCGCCAGACGCGCCAGGGTGCTTCCCAGCCGCCCAGGGCCAATCACTGTCAGCGTCTGCATCCCTTGCATCCTTATATATACCTTCCTCGGTTCATGCTCCGCCCCACAACACCCGTCATCGACAGCAACCGCCCGGATTGTAGAACATCCCAGATTGCCACGCCTGACCCCCGTCAAACCGCGGCGCAAGCGCCAAGCGCCAATCCGTAGCCAAAATGCATCACCTGGCCACATGTATAAAACTAGCAAAAACAAAACCTGGAGAAATATTTTTGTTTAATACCAATAACTTGCACACACATTACACATGAAACAGCAATATAGTTTCAACACTCTTTCCATTTACATAGTTGACGCTTTCTTTTAACATGATCACAAGCGAATTCAAGTCGATGCAATCCGCGCCAACCTGGATTCACTTCAAGTCACGTTGATTTTTCAGCCCGCCCACACCGGCGGGCTATTTTTTTACTCGCAATCAGGCCAATCGGCCTGAGAATCAAGCCTGTATGGGCAATCTAGCCGAATGATGCTTTTTTGCAACACCATTAACAGCCTTGCAAATACACAGTAACTATCCTGACTATTCAACAAGTTACGAAATAAAAAATTGAACATTAGGCATGTTCAATAGCAACAGTCGTTGCTTGATCGCAACACTATCCGCCAGCCATAGTTGCATTTTCACAACCCAGCCAATAGCATTTGCTCACATTCCTAAAACCTAAAAAGGATGACTTGACCATGAAAAAAAGTCTGATTGCCCTGCTGGTAGCCACTCTGCCGGCTGCAGCTTTTGCTGACGTAACCATCTACGGCACCCTGAAGGCTGGCGTTGAAAACGTCGACAACGGTTCCGTAAAGAAAACCAATATCGACGATCTGGGTTCCCGCATCGGCTTCAAGGGCGCTGAAGATCTGGGCAGCGGCCTGAAGGCTATCTGGCAAGTTGAAACCGGCTTCGCCATTGACGGCAACAAAGACCAATACGGCGCTTCCAACAGTGGCACCTTCGCCAACCGCAACTCTTTCGTAGGTCTGCAGAGCAATCTGGGTACCCTGCGTCTGGGTAACATTTCCAACTACGGCGACAGCGACATGGGCACTGTTGACGTATGGCAATACAACAGCAACGCTCTGGGCCTGGGCGTCTTCACCCGCGACAACACCCGCCTGAAGAACTCGGTGCGCTACGACCTGCCGGCCGTGGTTCCGGGCTTGACCGCCGCTCTGCAATACGGCACCAAGGAAAACAAGGCCGGCACCATTGACCCGACCACCAAGCTGCCGAGCACTGATCGCGAAGTCTACAGCCTGGGTCTGGGCTACGAAAACAGTGGTTTCTTCGGCAAGTACAGCTTCCAACGCGAAGGCACTGCCGTTACCCAAGGCACGAACGTTACCCGCAACGACAAGCATCAACTGGAAGTTGGCTACAACGCCAACAACCTGTTCGTAGGCCTGGGTTACAAGCAATCCAAGGGCGACGCGTCCGTCACCGACCTGAGCGCACTGGCTACCTCCCAACAAACTGCCGCAGTTCAAGCTCTGGTTGGCAATGGCGTTTCGTTCAAGTCCACCGAATTCGCGCTGACCACCGCTTACACCCTGGGCGCCTTCACTCCGAAATTCACCTACGCTCAAGGCCAGAACCTCAAGGCTAACGGCGTGAAACTGGACAACACCGACTACAAGCAGTACGTTCTGGGTGTTGACTATGCGCTGTCCAAACGCACCACCGTTGGCGCGCAATACGGCGAGATCAAACTGGGCGACAACGCTGCGGCTCTGGTGAACAACAGCGAAGACAAGATCAAAGCCTTCGGCCTGAACATGGTTCACAGCTTCTAATTAACCGGTTCGACGCAAGAACCCGTGAACAGAAGAAAAGCCCGCTTCGGCGGGCTTTTTTACGTCCATAAAGCGCATTCCCCATGAAAACTCTTTATCTCCCCGCGCTGCTGCTGGTCCTGAACGGCCTGCCAGCCCGCGCCGATGAGGCTGCCGAGCCGGCCCCGGCCCGTATCCGCGTATTCATGCAAAACAGCGTCATCGTCGGGCTCTATCCCAACCGCTCCTGCTATCCCCCCAAGCTCCGCTCCGGCAATCTGGTGCGCGCCGGCGCCGGCAATCCGTTCCGCTCGCTGTTCGGCAGCGTGTCCAACAAGAGCATAGGCATGCCGGAAAGCCTGAATACCCGGCAACTATCTCAACGCAGCAGGCTGGGCTCGACCGCCTATTACCAGGAATTCCCGCTGATGCCCGGACAAGCGGTGACTTTCAGCGCCAGCCTCAATGCGGTCAACGGCCCGCATTGCGACACGCAGGCCGCCAGCTTCACCCCCCAGGCCGGCGCCGACTACGAAGCCATGCTCAACGTAGCGGACCGTTGCCGACTGAACCTCGTCCAGTTGCCTTCGGGCAGCGCCGTGGACGCGGAGCCGGCGGCCATCCCCGACTTGCAGCCGGCCCTCCCCTGCCAAGCGCCGCCGCGCTGAACCGGGACAAGCAAAAACCCCGTCGCCGGCGACGGGGTTGGTCTTAGCTGGCGCAAGGCCGGCGGCGGATCAGAACGGCAGCTGATAAACCGGATTGCGGCTGTCCGCGCCTTCCAGACGTATCCGCTCCAGCTCGCTGCGCAGCGCGTTCTGCAGCCATTGCTCGCGCATCTTGTCGCCATCCGGATGCTCGGACAGCGTGCGGTACAACGCCATGCCGTGCATGGTGGTCATCATGGTGAGCAGAGTGGCGAAAAAGCCGGTGGAAATGGCGTAGCGCGGAAATAGCGACGCCATCATCGCGACGAAGCGGTCGCGGAAATAGGTGCTGGCATTGCTGAGGAAGATTTCGCGCAGATCCGGCGTGGTGCGCGCCGCCATCAACAATTCCAGCAGCACGATATGCCGCGGCGTCATCACCAGCGCCTTCATCAGCGCGACGATGCGCTCTTCCTCCGGCATGCTGGCAGGCAACTGGCCGGCCAGCGCCAGACCGGAGTCGAAGATATCGTCCACCACCTTGCGGCCTACCGGCTGCATCAGCTCGTTTTTGGTGGCGAAATGCCGGAACAGCGCGCCCTGCGACACGCCGGCGCGATTGCAGATCAACTGCACGCTGGTGCCATGGTAGCCGCACTCCATCAGGCATTCGATCGCCGCTTCCACCAGTTTGCCTATGGTGGACTCCCTGCGGCTTTGCTGTGTTCGTCTGGTCTGCATCTATTGTTTTATCATTTATCGTCCCAAGCCCGGCCAGATGATACGTGAAACAACGTATGCAAGCGAGGGTGGGCACATTCTAAGAACAAGCAAGACACGCCAACAACCAGGCGCTCCTCTCTCCCCTGCAGCCACATCGAAACCGGCCACTACAGCAATACTACCAAAACCTGCCGGGGAATATGCAACTTGCTTCGCCAGTCCACACTGGCCCAAACAACAGGTGCCAAGCCTACGGGATCAAGCTCTGGCCTGAGCTTGCGCGGACTGCCGCGCCAGCCTGCATCATGCGGCGGCGGAACGCATTGTCCGCCGCCGCCGCCGCGCCAGCCTTGTGGCGGCGCAAACATTTCGACAAAAGATAGAATCCACTCTATTTCATTAATTACTGATGGACTCCGTCCATCAGCCTCTCGCACGCTATTTCAGGCCGACCGCGGCAAAACTGACCCGGCCATAAGGGTTTACCGCATAGCCGCTGACTTCCTTGCGCGCCAAGCCAAAGGCGGTGGGATGCGCCAGCGGCAGCCACAGCGCCTGGTCGTGGATGATCTTCTGCGCCGCCTGGTACAGCTTGGCGCGCGCCTTGAAATCGCTGGCCTTCTTGCCGTCGGCTATCAGCTTGTCCAGCTTCGCATCGCAATAGCGCGCGAAGTTGGTGCCCGACTGCACCGCCGAGCAGGAAAACTGGGGAGTAAGGAAATTATCCGGATCGCCGTTGTCACCGGCCCAGCCCATGAACAGCATCTCATGCTCGCCGGCCTTGCCGCGCTTGATCAGCTCGCCCCACTCCAGCACCTTGATCTGCAGCCGGATGCCCACCTTGGCCAGATCGGCCTGCAGCAGCTCCGCCCCGGCCTTGGGGTTGGGATTCAGCGTGCTGCCGCCAGGACGCACCCAGATACTGGTGTCGAAGCCGTTGGGGTAGCCCGCCTGGGCCAGCAGCTTCCTGGCCTGCGCCGGGTCGTAAGGATAAGGCCGGATGGTCTTGTCGTAGCTCCAGGTATTGGGCGGATAGACCAGATTGGCGGCGACGGCGGTATTGCCAAACACCGCTTTCAGATAGCTGCCCTTGTCGAACGCCAGGTTGATCGCCTGGCGCACCAGCGGATTGCTCAAAGGCTTCTTCTGGCTGTTGAACGCGACAAATGCCGTCATGAAGGCCGGCGTCTGCAGCACCCGCAGCCTGCCTTCGCCCTGCGCCGCCAACACATCTTGCGGCTTGGGCGACAGCGCGATCTGGCATTCGCCGGCGCGCAGCTTCTGCAGCCGGACCGAAGAGTCCGGCGTAATCGCGTAGATCAGCGCCGACACCTTGGGCTTGGCGCCGAAATAGGCTGGATTGGGCAGATAGCGCACCTGCGCGTCCTTGGCGAAGCTCTTGAAGATGAACGGGCCGGTGCCGATGGGCTTGCTGTTGAGATCGGCCGTCTTGCCGGCGGCCAGCAACTGGCTGGCGTACTCGGCGGAATAGATGGAAGCGAAGCCCATGGTCAGGCTGGACAGGAAGGTGGCTTCCGGATAATTGAGTTCGAAGCGCACCGTTTGCCCGTCCAGCTTGCGCACCGCCTTGATCAGCTTGGGAAACTGCATCGCCTGCGCGTGCGGGTAGCCGGTGGGCGCGGTCTTGTACCAGGGATTGTCAGGATTCAGCATGCGGTCGAAAGTGAACACCACATCGTCGGCGTTCAGCTTGCGGCTGGGCTTGAAGTATTCCGTGGCGTGAAAGCCGACATCGGAGCGCAAATGGAAGGTGTAGCTCAGACCATCCGCGCCCGCCTCCCAACTGCGCGCCAGGCTGGCCTGCAGCTTGCCTGCGGCGGCATCGTATTCCACCAGCCGGTCCATCAATACGTCGGCCGACGCGTTGGTGGTGACCAGCGAGTTGTACTGCACCACGTCGAAGCCTTCCGGATTGGCGTCGGTGCAGACGGTAAGCGGTTTGGCGGCCGCGGCCAAGGCCGGCAGCCACGCCGCGAACAATAGGGCGTTGATGGTTTTCATGACTTTCTCCTTGCGGCCACCGTCAATGCCGGCAGCATGAATCGCACTAGAGTAAGTCAATATGGTGCAAAAACCAACGACTTAATCTACATATTGATATAAGGCGAGCGTCCGCTCACAACAACAGCTTGTGAAACTCGCCGGCGGCCAGCGCCGGGCTGCACAGATAGCCCTGGTACTCCTGACAGCCGCGCTGCCGCAGCCATTCCAGCTGTCGCGAGGTCTCCACGCCCTCCGCCACCACTTTCAATTCCAGCATCCGGCACATGGTGATGATCAGTTCGGCGATGGCCGGCGTGCTGTCGAGATCGGCGATGAAGGAACGGTCTATTTTCAGCGAACTGAGCGGGTAGCGCTGCAGATAGGCCAAATTGGAATAGCCGGTGCCGAAATCGTCGACCGCGATGCGCACGCCCTGGCCGCGCAGCGCCTGCAAGGTGCACATGGTCTGATCGTCATGCCCCAGCAACACGGACTCGGTGATCTCCAGCTCCAGGCGCTCGGCCTGGCAGCCGCTGCCAGCCAGCACGCCCGCCACCATCGCCGGCAGCGCCGGATCGACAAACTGGCAGGGAGACAGATTGACCGACACCATCAGGTCCAGCCCCATCTCGCGCCACCGTCTCTGCTGCTCTGCAGCCTGCGCCAGGATCTGCCTGCCCAGGGCCAGGATCAGTCCGCTGTCCTCGCACACCTGGATGAAGCTGTCCGGTTTCAGCACACCGCGTTGCGGGTGGTTCCAGCGCGCCAGCGCTTCGGCGCCGACCACACTGCCGCTGGCGACATCGACGCGCGGCTGGAAATAGGCGATGAACTCGCCGTTTTCGAGGCCGCGCCGGATATCGCTTTCCAGCGCCAGCTGCGCCTGGGTGCGCGCCTCAAGCGCCGGCGTGAAGAACATCAGGTTGTTGCGGCCGGCATCCTTGGCCGCGTACATCGCCAGGTCAGCGTGGCGCATCATCTGCTCGATGTCCAGCATGCCGGCGCGGCAGACGCTCACGCCTATCGACGCCGACACGCTGATGTCCATGCCCCCCAGCCGGATCGGCATGCCCAGCGCCTGCAGAATGCCGCGGCCCAGCGCGTCAGCGCGTTCTGCCGCCTCAGGCGCGGCCAGCATCACCAGGAATTCGTCGCCGCCCAGCCGCGCCGCTTTCTCGTCGTGCCCCAGCAGCTTCGTCAGGCGGGCGGCCATGCCGATCAGCAGTTCATCGCCGCTGGCGTGCCCCAACGAGTCGTTGACGTTCTTGAAACGGTCCAGGTCGATGAACATCAAGGCCACCTGGCGCCCGTCGCGCAGCGCCTGCTGCAAATAAGGCAGGAAATCGCTGCGGATGCCATTGCGGTTGGGCAGGCCGGTCAGCATGTCGTGATTGGCCAGGAAATTGGCGCGCCCCTCAGCGTGCTTCAGATCGGTGATGTCCACCTCGCTGACCAGCAGCGCGTCCTGCCCGGACACCGCGTCGCGGCAAGCCCGCACCGCGATCTCGTGCCAGCGCGTACCCAGCCGCGTGCACACCTGGGCCGATCGCCTGGCCTCGCCGCTGGCCGCCACGCCCTGCTGCAGCGCCTGCCAGTCGCCGTCGTGGATGAAATGCTGGCGCCAGGCTTCGCCGGCGTGCGCCACCTGGGCGCGCGCCGATGGATTGCGGTACAGCGCCCTTCCGGCCGCGTCGTACAGGGTGATCAGCACCGAGGTGTGCATCAGCGCCTCGGCGCTGCGCAAGCTGGCCGGATCGGCGGTGAGATGATTCTGCGCCTCGCAGAACATCATCATTCGCCCGTCTACCCGGATGCCGCGGAACGCCACTTTCAGCACGCAAGGCAGGCCGTTGGGATACAGGGTCCAGCTTTCGACGAAGCTGGCGTCTTCGCGCTCGAAGTCCTGCTGATACTGGCAAAGCCGCTGCGCCACCGATACCGACATGTCCAGCGACATGTCGCGCTGCTGCAGTTCCGCCAGACTATGCGCGCCCCACACCCGCAGCGCGGCCGGATTGGCCCAGAACACGTATTTTTGATCAATATCGAAAACCCACACCGGCAGGCTCAAGGCCTCCAGCATCGACAGATTGCCCCCCTGCCAGGAGATTGGATTCTTCATCGGCATATCGCCGTTAACCTTTTATTTATTCATCAGAAAATAGCCAAAGCTGCCACTGCCGGCGCCGGGTATTGTAGCAAGCAAACGGTCGTCGCCCGCTCTTTTCTAGCGCCGGCGCCCTTGCCCGCGCCCATCGGCCGGCAACGGTTCCGCCCGTTCGTTTATGAACCGCAGGGTTTCCTTTGCGCCGGCGATTGCGCGCGGAAATAAAAAAAGCAGAACGCGGCGCGTTCTGCCTTTTACTGCCGCGGCAGGCTCAGTTGGCTTGCAAATCAGCCGCCTTGCGCGCAAACAGTCTGGCAATGCCGTGATAGTGCGGCTGGCCATGGCCGATATCCAGCGCATACTCCTCCTGATAAGCCAGCACCGCCAGCGCGGAGAACTGCTGGCGCAACTCGTCCGGCCGGTAATAGTGCCGAACGTAGGCGGCGGTCTCGCTAGCCTGCCCGCCATGCACCGCGCACCCCGGATCATTGACCATGAACACCGACACGAACAGGTATCCCCCCGGAGCCAGACCCGCCATCATCGCCACCGCCAGCCGCGCCCCCGCCGCCTCGTCCAGATGATCGAGCGAGGTATTGGCCACAATGAGGTGATAGCGTTGCGGCTCAATCGACACCGCGGACAGGTCGGCCACTCTGCCTTTGACATCCAGATGCCGCTCGTCCGCCAGGCTCGCCAGGCGGGCAACCGCCACGGACGAGGCGTCGACGCCATGCATCGCAAACCCGCAGCTTGCCAAATACAGGGCATTGCGCCCCTGCCCGCATCCCAGATCCAACCCCGTTCCACGTCCTTCTACAGCGTACTTCTCCAGATAATGCACCAGAAAGGGAGACGGCTTGTCTCCATACAACGACCCATTATTGCGATAAACGCCATCAAAATCAGCAGCACCCATTTCCTGCCCCTACTCGCTCTTGCTTACAAAACCGGCACTCATTCCATATCATTCGGACTAAGTACCACCACTTACATGGCTTAGTAATCAGCATAGGACATAGTGTCAGCTTAGATATTCTTACTAAGTAGAATTAGCAGCCCCCTCCCCTGTCCGGCGGCAAAAGAAACCGCCCCGCAGGCGGAAAGCCTTGCGGGGCGGCGCTTTTCAACTGTTGCCCTAGGGCAACGGGTTTATTCGTAGCTGTCGGTGCTCGGGCAGCTGCACACCAGGTTGCGGTCGCCGTAAACGTCGTCTATGCGGTTCACGCTGGGCCAGAACTTGTTTTCCAGCACATAGGGCAGCGGGAACAAGCCTTGCTCGCGGCTGTACGGGCGGTCCCAGTCGCCGGCGATATCGGCCTTGCTGTGCGGCGCGTTCACCAGCGGGTTGTTGTCCGCCGGCCATGCGCCGCTCTGCACCTGGTCGATCTCCTGGCGGATGGCCGCCATCGCCGCGACGAAGCGGTCCAGCTCGGCCTTGGGCTCGGACTCGGTGGGCTCTATCATCAGCGTGCCCGGCACCGGGAAGCTCATGGTGGGGGCGTGGAAGCCGTAGTCCATCAGCCGCTTGGCCACATCCACCTCGGTGACGCCGCTGGCGGCCTTGAGCGGGCGCAGGTCGATGATGCACTCGTGCGCGACGCGGCCGTTGGCGCCGGTGTACAGCACCGGGAAGTGCTCGCCCAGACGGGTGGCCAAGTAGTTGGCTGACAACAGCGCATTCTCGGTGGCCTGCTTCATGCCTTCCGCGCCCATCATCGCGATGTACATATAGGAGATGGGCAGGATGGAGGCGGAACCGAACGGCGCGGCGGACACCGCGCTCTGGCCGGCTTCGGCGCCCGGCACCGGCGTCACCACGTGGTTGGCGATGAAGGGCGCCAGATGCGCCTTCAGGCCTATCGGCCCCATGCCCGGGCCGCCGCCGCCGTGCGGAATGCAGAAGGTCTTGTGCAGGTTCATGTGCGACACGTCGGCACCGATGTCGGCCGGACGGGTCAGCCCCACCTGGGCGTTGAGGTTGGCACCGTCCATGTACACCTGGCCGCCGTGGCGGTGCACGATCTCGCAGATCTGCTTGATGCCTTGCTCGAACACGCCGTGGGTGGACGGATAGGTGATCATCAGCGCCGCCAGATTGGCCGAATGCTGCTCGGCGCGCGCCTTGAGATCGGCCACGTCCACATTGCCGGCCTCGTCGCAGTCCACCACCACCACCTGCATGTTCATCATCTGCGCGGTGGCCGGATTGGTGCCGTGGGCCGAGCGCGGAATTAGGCAGATGTTGCGGTGGGCCTCGCCGCGCGACTCATGGTAGCGGCTGATGGCCAACAGGCCGGCGTACTCGCCCTGAGCGCCGGAGTTGGGCTGCATCGAGATGATGTCGAAGCCGGTGATGGCGCGCAACTGCGTCTCCAGGCCGGCGATCATCTCCAGATAGCCCACAGTCTGCTCGCGCGGCGCGAACGGGTGCATATTGGCGAATTCCGGCCAGGTGACGGGAATCATCTCGCTGGTGGCGTTCAGCTTCATGGTGCAGCTGCCCAAGCTGATCATCGAGTGGTTCATCGCCAGGTCGCGGTTTTCCAGCTTTTTCATATAGCGCAGCATCTCGTGCTCGCTATGGTGAACATTGAACACCGGGTGCGTCAGGATCGCGGACTCGCGCTTGAGCGCCGCCGGGATCGCGTCCTGAGCGGCGGCGTCAAGCTGGGCGATGTCGGCGCTCTGGCCTGTGAACAGCTCGATCAGCTTGACGAGGTCCGCCTCGCTGGCGGCTTCATGGAAGGCCACGCCCAGCACATTCTTGCCGGCGCGACGCAGGTTGTAGCCTGCGGCCAAGGCGGCGGCATAGATGGCGTCGGCCTTGACGGCCTCCACCTGCACCGTGTCGAAGAAGCGGTCGAACACCAGCTTGCCGCCGGCGGCCCGCACCGCGTGGGCGAAAATGGCGGCCAGCCGGTGAATGCGGGCGGCGATGCGCTTGACGCCCTCCGCGCCGTGATACACCGCATACATGCTGGCCATATTGGCCAGCAACACCTGGCTGGTGCAGA
Source organism: Chromobacterium sphagni (assembly GCF_001855555.1). Taxonomy (GTDB): domain Bacteria; phylum Pseudomonadota; class Gammaproteobacteria; order Burkholderiales; family Chromobacteriaceae; genus Chromobacterium; species Chromobacterium sphagni. Next base: position 25,451 of record NZ_MKCT01000001.1, read on the forward strand.
TATTGGAATTGGCCTTCTCGCGGCGGATGTGCTGTTCGCGGGTCTGCAGCGCCATCCGCAACGCGGTCTTGCCCTTGGCGTCGACCGACACGCCGATGATGCGGCCCGGCGCCGAGCGCTTCATCTCGTCCTTGAAAGCGAAATAGGCGGCGTGCGGGCCGCCGAAGCCCATAGGCACGCCGAAGCGCTGGGTATTGCCCAGCGCGATGTCGGCGCCCATCTCGCCCGGAGACTTCAGCGCCACCAGCGCCATCACGTCAGCCGCCACCGCGGCGATGCCGCCCTTGGCCTTGACCGCCGCGATATGCGGGGTGAGGTCGATCAGGTCGCCGGCCTCGCCCGGATACTGGAACAGCGCGCCGAAGTAGTCGCCGTTGCCGGCTTCTTCCGGATGGCCCTGCACCAGCTCGAAGCCGAAGTACTTGGCCCGGGTGGACATCACATCATAGGTTTGCGGCAGCACGCGGCTGTCGACGAAGAAGCGGCGCGACTTGGACTTGGACACGCGGCCGGCCATCGCCATCGCCTCGGCGGCGGCGGTGGCCTCGTCCAGCAAGGACGCGTTGGCCATTTCCAGGCCGCTGAGGTCTATCACCATCTGCTGGAAATTGAGCAGCGCCTCCAGCCGGCCCTGGGCGATCTCGGCCTGGTACGGGGTATAGGCGGTATACCAGCCGGGGTTTTCCAGCACATTGCGCAGGATGACGGCCGGCGTCTTCACCGGGTAGTAACCCAGGCCGATGAAGGATTTATTGACCACGTTCTTGGCGGCAACTGCCTTGAGCGCGGCCAGCGCCTCGGCCTCCGGCTGCGGCGGCGGCAGGTCCAGCGCGCGGTTCAGCCGGATGTCGGCCGGCAGCGTTTCGCCGACCAGCGCGTCGATGGACGCCGCGCCGATGGCCGCCAGCATCTGTTGGCGCTCGTCGTCGGAGGGTCCGATGTGGCGGGCGATGAATTCGTTGCGATTGAAGAGTTCGGAGAGCGACATGTTCAAGACCTTCCATTGCTGCCGCGAAACCCGCCATGCCCAGATGTCGGCGAGAACTGCCAGCGCTCGCCCATCGATGTTCATGCCGTTTACGGTTCGCGGCCAAAAAAAACGCCCTGAGTCTCGCGACTGCAGGGCGGGTTCAGCGATCAGGCGCCGATTTCCTTGGCGTAGGCGGCTGCGTCCATCAGGCCGTCCAGATCGGCCGGATTGGCCGGTTTGAGCTTGAAGAACCAGCCGGCGCCGTAAGGCTCGCTGTTGGCCAGGTCCGGCGCGCCTTCCAGCTCTTCGTTCACCGCCAGGATTTCGCCTGCGATCGGACAGTACACATCGGACGCGGCCTTCACCGACTCCACCACCCCGGCCTGCTCGTCGCGGGCCAGTTGCGCGCCCACCTTGGGCAGCTCTACGAAAACGATGTCGCCCAGCAGCTCCTGCGCGTGCTCGGTGATGCCCACGGTTACGGAGCCGTCGGCTTCCAGGCGCAGCCACTCGTGGCTTTCGACGTATTTCAGTTCGGCGGGGATGTTGCTCATCTTGAAGTTCTCCAGCTTAAGATCAGATCAATGGTCATGGCGGTCGTCGTTTGGACGCCGCCCTATTATTCGAATACTTTCTTGCCGTTGCGCACGAAGGGCATCTTCACCACGCGCACATCGGTCAGCGTGCCGCGCAGATCCACCTGGGCGGCGGCGCCGGTGGCGGCAGGCACCCGAGCGATCGCGATGGAGTGCTTCAGCGTGGGCGAGAAGGTGCCGCTGGTGATGACGCCTTCGCCGACGCCCTCCACCACCACCTTCAGGCCTTCGCGCAACACGCCGCGGCCTTCGAGCACCAGGCCCACCTGCTTCATCGCCACGCCCTTGGCCTTTTGCGCTTCCAGCGCCTCGCGTCCGTTGAACTTGCGCTCCTTAGGCTCCCAGGCGATGGTCCAACCCATGCCGGCCTCCAGCGGCGATACGGTTTCGTCCATGTCGTGGCCGTACAGGTTCATGCCGGCCTCCAGGCGCAGCGTGTCGCGCGCGCCCAGACCGATCGGCGCGACGCCAACGGCTTGCAACTGATTGAAGAAGGCGATGGCCTGATCGGCGGGGACCATGATTTCCAGGCCGTCCTCGCCGGTATAGCCGGTGCGGGCGTAGAACCATTCATCCTGCGGCAGGCCCTGGAACACTTTCAGCGCGCGGATGGCGTCGGCCAGTTCCGGCTTGATCCTGCAAACCTTGTCTATGGCCTGCGGACCCTGCACCGCCAGCATGGCGAGGTCGCGGCGCACCTTGAGCGCCACGTCGAAGCCGGCCTTCTGCGCGTCCATCCAGGCCAAGTCTTTTTCAGTGGTGCCGGCGTTGACCACCATGCGGTAGCCGTAGGAAGTGAGGTAGACGATCAGGTCGTCGACGACGGTGCCTTCCGGCGTGAGCATGCCGGAATACAGCGCCTTGCCCTCGAAACCGAGCTTGGCGACGTCGTTGGCGATCAGTTTTTGCAACCAGGATTTGGCGTCGGAGCCGGTGACGTCTATCACCGTCATGTGGGAGACGTCGAACATGCCGGCGTCGCTGCGGACGATTTCGTGTTCCTTGAGCTGGGAACCGTAATGGATGGGCATTTCCCAACCGGCGAAGTCAACCATCTTCGCGCCGGCGGCGACGTGGGCGTCGAACAGCGGGGTACGTTTCGGGGCCGTCATGGTGCGGTGGTCCTCTTGCAGGTGTGTGTTTCCTCTATCAACCACACCCCTCTGTCCCTGCACCTGAGATTTTCCGGCTGGATCAGCCGTTAGCCCCTTCGGTGGGCGCCACGGGGACGCCGCTCTCCAGATTCTGCAAGCCGGCAGCCGCCAGCCCGATGATACAGTCCTTTTGCCTGAGCGATTGCGGGTGCACTTGCGCCTTCGGCGGCGATCGCAAGGACCGCTCTCTCCTGTATGACCCGGCGATTATGGTAGCAGTCGCGGCGGCTTGGCAAGCCGAGTTTATTTCGAAGTAAAACAGTTTGTTTTTCTGTTCTTATAAGAAAAGAATATTACAAAAATAATAATAATTGCCATTCGGATGCGAAAATTTCACCGGTCAAACCAGCCTATCCGCTAACAGCCGCTGCCAAGATGCTTATGGACCTGCCGGCGGCCTGCCATGAAAAAAGCGCAGCGCTGAACGCTGCGCTTTTACGGTGAGCCATCGCGCCGTCAGGCTGCGGCGTGCCGCTCCTTCAGCTGCCAGACATACACCGGCAGACCCAGCAGCAACAGCAGCATGCCCCACATCACGGTATCCGCGCCGGAGCCGTACAAGGCCCACAGCGAGTAGACAAAGCCTACCCCGGCGAAAAAGCCCGGCGCCACAAAGTCCCGCTTGGAAAACGCCTTGCCGCGCATCAGCATGATGGCAATCAGCGCCATCGAGCAGAAGGCGTATGGCAGCAGCGTGGCGGCGGTGGCCAGCAGGATGATGAATTCGAAGATTTTCACGCCGCTGTCGCCGCCGGCATACTTGATGGCCATCAGAATGGTCACCAGGGTGCTGGACAGCACTAGGCCGAAAATAGGCACGCCCGCGGCGTTGCGCCGCGCGAAACGGCTGGGGAACAGCTTGTCCTTGGCCGCCGCCGCCGGCACATGCGCCTGCATCAGGCTCCAGCCGTTGAGCGCGCCGAAGCAGGACACCACCGCGCCGAAACCGACCGCCCAATAGCCCCAATCGCCCCACATCAGCCGGGCGGCGTCGGCGAACGGCGCCTGCGAAGCCGCCAGCACGTCGGCCGGCATCAGACCCATCAGCGACACGGTGGACAGGATGTACAGCAGGGTGGCCAGCAGCGTGCCTATCACGGTGGCGCGCGGGATGGTTTTGGCCGGCTCCACCACGTCTCCGGCCGGCACAGAGGCCGACTCCAGGCCAAGGAAGGCCCACAGCGTCAGCGCCATGGTCGCGGACAACGACGACATCAAAGGCTTGTGATGCGGGTTGAACACCAGATTATCCGCGTTCAAATGGAAAAAGCCGATGAAGGTCACCGCCGCCAGCGGCAGCAGCTTGAGCAGCGTGGTCACCACCGCCACCATCCCGGAGCTGCGCGCGCCGCGGCTGTTGATCCAGGTGACGATCCAGATCAGGCTGATGGCGAAGGCTCCCGCCAAAGGCTCGCTGTGTCCCAGGATGGGGAAAAACACTTGCATATAGCTGGTGGCGGCCACCGCCAGCGCCGCATTTCCGGCCCACAGCGCAATCCAGTAGCCCCAGGCGATCCAGAAGCCGGCGAAGTCGCCGAAACCGGCATGTATATAGGCATACGGCCCGCCTTCGCGCGGCAGCATCGCCGACAGGCGGGCGAACACCAGCGCCAGGCAGATCGCGCCGCACGAAGTCAGCAGCCAGCCCAGCATGGATATGCCGCCGAACGGCGCCAGCGACGCCGGCAGCAGGAACACGCCGGAACCTATCATATTGCCCACCACCAAGGCGGTGCACATCCAGACCCCGAGCGAGCCTTTCTTTTGGATGGAACTGTTTTCGCTCAAACCAGATTCTCCGTTGAGGCGGAAAGCATCCCGCGCCGGACTCGCGAGAGTCGGGCGCAAACATGCGGATGATTGGGGAAAACGACGGCTTAGGCTGGCTTGTCTTGCAGGCTTCAAGATAGCCCAGCCCTGGCTGCTTGGCCGATCTCTCGACATCGGCCGGCCTGGGCGCCAACCGCCGCGCCGGAAAAAAAGGGCGCATTAAAACACAGTTTTGACGTAAAAACATGTCGCATTGCCGATTTTTTTACAAAAAAATCGTGCCGCGACAAATGCTTATGTCAAGAGAATAAGAAAGGCCTTATATGTCGGACAAGACCAGCGGGCCGCGCGGCACCCTGCTCAGGGACCAGCTGGCGATAGCCCAGCGCCACAGCTCATCCAGACTGCCGCACTCCGGCGGCGGCGGGTGGCCCAGCAAGGTCAGCGCGGCGCGCAGCTGGCGGGCGGCGTCGTCCACGCATATCGCCGGCGCCAGCGTCTGTTTGGACAGCTTCTCTCCGGCGGCATTGGTCAGCACCGGCAGATGGCAATAGTCAGGCGGCGCCAGCCCCAGGCTGTCGTACACCTGCAGCTGGCGCGGCGTGGACACCAGGAGATCGGCGCCGCGCACGATGTCGTTGATGCCCTGATCGGCGTCATCCACCACGACCGCCAGCTGGTAGGCCCAGAATCCATCGGCGCGCAGCAGGACGAAATCGCCGATATCCCGCGCCAGATTCTGCCGGCTTTCGCCCTGCAGGCGGTCCATCACCACCCGGTCCCCATCCCGCGTCCGCAAACGCCAGGCCCTGCCCTCCCGCCCGTCCGGGCAGCCGCGGCGACAAGTGCCGGGATAGACGTAGCCATCCAACCCGCGCTGGGCGCGGGCGGCGATTTCCTTGCGGGTGCAGCAGCAGACATAGGCGTGGCCGCTGGCAATCAATTGCTGCAGCGCGGCGCGGTAAAGGTGGTGGCGTCGGCTCTGGTAAACCACTTCGCCGTCCCATTCAAAACCGAAGGCCTCCAGCGTGCGCAGGATATCGTCCGCCGCGCCAGCCACCTCGCGCGGCGGGTCCAGGTCCTCCATCCTCAGCAGCCACTCGCCGCCGCGGCTGCGCGCTTCCAGATAGCTGCCGACTGCGGTGCAAAGAGACCCGGCATGCAACAGGCCGGTCGGGCTGGGGGCGAAACGGCCCCGGTATAATGACTTAGACATCTTGATTAGGCAGGCCGAAATCTACAACGGGACAAATTATCGCTAAAATACAACTATCCCGATTCACGATTCCGCTTTAATGAGGGTACACGAATGGCGTACGTTGTAACCGATGCCTGTATCAAATGCAAATACACCGACTGCGTGGAAGTGTGTCCGGTGGACTGCTTCCACGAGGGTCCCAACTTCCTGGCGATAGACCCCGACGAATGCATAGATTGCTCGCTGTGCGTGGCGGAGTGCCCGGTGAACGCCATCTACGCGGAGGACGATGTGCCCCAGGGCCAGGAAGGTTTCATCCAGCTCAATGCCGAACTGGCCAAAGGCTGGCCGACCATCACCCAGCGGGCAGATCCGCCGGCCGACCACGCCGATTGGGCCCAGGTGTCCGGCAAGTTGCAACACCTGGAAAAGTGACAACGGCCGGCTCCCTCGCGCATCGCGGAACTATTGGCATTTGAATATCGCCAGACTACGATCCGCGGCCTGCTTCCCCACCCGCGCCAGAACCGCGCGCCTGCCCAAGCCGCCGCAATAGCCATCCGCCAACCCGGCGGCGTAAGGCAGCTCGCCGTCGTACACATGCATGTACTGGTATGTGATGCCCGCGCTAGAAGAAGACCATGGTTTCACCGTCTCTCCCGGCGCGACAAAGGCGATGCCGTGCAAGGCGCATCCGCCCAGGCAGCCGGCTGCCAGCCACCCGCCCATCCGCCTTGGCCAATCGAAGCGTCCGCCCACCCCAAGATCCTCGCCATTCGCTCGCATCGTCAAATGAACAGATCGATATCGCCGGTCTTCGCCCCTTCGTTCTGCTCCAGGATGCGGCCGCGGTATGGCTGCTCGGCCTTGATCGCCAAACTGCTGCGCTTGAGCTTCTTGATCAGCACCTTGCCGGTATGGGTGAAAAAATACACCTTGCGCGCGCATTCGCCCAGCAGGTCCTCCGCCAGCACCGGAATCTGCTCGTTGGCCAGATAGCCGCGGATAAAGTTGGTATTGCGCTCGCCCACATTCACCACGGTCATGCCCTCCAGCACGTTGCCGGCGCCGAATATCTTGGCCTCCAGCCGGTGCCGCATCGCTCCCAGCTTCTGCATGTCGGTGATCAACAGCTCCATCGCGTTGACGCCGAAACGCGCGGCGGACGTGCCCGCGCCCAGATCCAGCGAGCCTTCGGGCAACAGGAAGTGGTTCATGCCGCATACGCCAGACGTGCGGTCGCTCAGGCACACCGCCACGCAGGAGCCCAGCAGCGTCACCAGCATCCTAGGCTGATTGGTGGCATGAAACTCGCCCGGGAACACCTTTACCGCCATGATCTGGAAATGCTTGTCGTAGTACTGATGGCCGTTCATCGCGTCGGCATGATTCATGTACTCGCCCTTTCGGCATGATTTTGCAGGCACTCGACGACCCTGGACGCCAATTGGCCCAACGGGTAGACGTGCGTCACCCCGCCGGCCTTGAAGGCCTCCCTGGGCATGCCGTATACCACGCAGCTGGCCTCGTCCTGGCCAAATGTGACGGCGCCGGCATTGCGCATCCGCAGCATGCCGTCGGCGCCGTCCCGGCCCATGCCGGTGAGAATCACGCCGATCGCGCTCTTGCGCAGATGCTGCGCGGCCGAATCGAACAGTGGGTCCACCGCCGGACGATGGCGATTGACCTGATCCCCCTGATCCAGCGCGATCTGGTAGCCGGTCGGTCCGCCCGGACACACCCGCATGTGCCAGTTTCCCGGCGCGATATACGCCATGCCGCTCCTCACCTGCTCGCCGTCCTGCGCCTCCTTCACCTGCATCGGACACAGATTGTTGAGCCTGGCGGCAAACGTGAAGGTGAAGTGCTCCGGCATATGCTGGACGATCAATATCGGCGGGCAATTGGCCGGCATACCCATCAGGAAGTCCTTGATCGCCTCGGTGCCGCCGGTGGAGGCGCCGACGAAGATCACGGCGTTCTGCCGGAACAGGAGCGGGCCGCTGCGTGCCGGCGCCGGCGGCGGCGGGGGCTGCTTGAAGCGCATCGGCTGCCGCAGCCGGGCGCCGGCCACCACCCGCAGCTTCTCGCGGATTTCCTCGGCGTACTCCTGCATCCGGCGCGACACATCCTCGGAAGGCTTGTGCACGAAATCCACCGCGCCCAGCTCCAAGGCGATCAGGGTGGTTTCCGAACCCGACTCCGTCAGCGACGAGATCATCAGCACCGGCGTCGGCTTCAGCCGCATCAGGCGGCGCAGGAACTCCAGCCCATCCATGCGCGGCATCTCCACGTCCAGCGTCACCACGTCCGGATTGGTCTCGCGTATCCGTTCGCGGGCGATGATGGGGTCGGAGGCGGTCGCCACCACCTCCATATCCGGCGCCTCGTTGATGATGGCGGTCAGAAGATTGCGGATCAGCGCCGAATCGTCCACCACCACCACCCTGATTCTGTTCTGGATGGCAGCCGCCATGTCTCCTACCCTCCACGCTCCGGATGCGCCAGGCGGTAAGCCGTCCTGCCGCAACCGACAAAAGCATCGGTCAGATGCACGATATTCTCCGAATGCCCCAGCAGCAGCAGACCATCCGGCTTCAAGCAACTCTCCATCTTGGACAGTATTTCCGCCTGGGTGGGCTTGTCGAAATAGATCAATACATTGCGGCAGAAAATCACGTCGAACCGCCCGATATCCGGCCAGCGCGGTTCCACCAGATTGAACTGGAAGAACGACAACGCGTCCCTAGCCTTCTGCTTGAGCCTGACCTTGCCCTCGTTGGCGCCGACGCCCTTGTCGAAATACTTCTTCAGTAGTTGCGGCGAGACTTTTTCGGTGCGTTCCCGGCCATAAACGCCAAGCGCCGCCTGCTGCAGCACATTGGTGTCGATGTCCGACGCCAGCAGTTCGAAGCCGCCGCCGGCCCCGTCCCACAGCTCAAGCATGGTGATGGCTATGGAGTAGGGCTCCTCCCCGGTGGAGGAGGCCGAACTCCATACCCGGAACGTCTCCCCGGCCCGGCGGTGCTGGCGGGCATGCTCGCGCAGCATGTCGAAATGGTGGGACTCGCGGAAGAAGGAGGTGAGATTGGTGGTCAACGCATTGATGAACCCCTGCCACTCATCGGCCTCCTGGCTGTCCTGCAGCAAATCCAGATACTCGGTAAAGCTGCGCAGCCCGCGCGAACGCACGCGCTTGGCCAGCCGCGCATACGCCATGTGGGTCTTGGACTCGTTCAGCGAGATGCCCACCCGCTGGTAAAGCATGTCACGCACGCGCCGGAAATCGCTTTGGGTGAACTTGAGTTCCGTGTCTTCCGCCATGTAGCCATCCCCGCTCTGCGCCCGCTCCGCCGGCCTATCCGCGCCGCGGCTCCCTCCATCCAGCGGTGCGCATCGCAGCGGGATGGAGGGAGCCTCGCCGACTCAGCGGATCAGAACTCCTCCCACGAGCCTTCGCCCGAGTCGCCCTGCGGGCGGATCGGCTCCGGCGACCGGGACTTCACATGATAGCTGCCGGCATGGCTGGCGCTTTTGCCGGCCGCGGCGGAAGCCAGCTGGTGCGTGGAGTGCTGGTTGCTCAGATGGCTGGTGCTGCCGCTGGTGAAGCCATGCTGGACCGACGGCTTGCCGGCCGGCGGCCTGCCATGCGACAGCCTCTCGTCCAGCTTGAACACCGCCACCGCGTCGGACAGATAGCGGGCCTGCTCCTCCAGCGACTCGGCGGCGGCTGCGGCCTGCTCGACCAGCGCGGCGTTCTTCTGGGTGTTCTCGTCCATCTGGGTGACGGCCAGGTTCACCTGCTCGATGCCCGAGCTTTGCTCCGCCGAGGCGGCCGAGATATCGCTCATGATGTCCGCCACCCGGCGGATGGAAACCACGATCTCGTTCATGGTGCGGCCCGCCTCGTCCACCAGCCGGCTGCCCGACTCCACCTTGTCCACCGAATTGCCGATCAGCGACTTGATCTCTTTCGCCGCCGCCGCCGAGCGCTGCGCCAGATTGCGCACCTCGCTCGCCACCACCGCGAAGCCACGGCCCTGCTCGCCCGCCCGCGCGGCCTCCACCGCCGCGTTCAAGGCCAGAATATTGGTCTGGAAGGCGATGCCGTCGATCACGCTGATGATGTCGACGATCTTCTTGGCGCTTTCATTGATCTCGTTCATGGTGGACACCACGTCGCCCACCACCTTGCCGCCGCGCGCGGCGATGTCGGAAGCGCCGGTTGCCAGCGAGTTGGCCTTCTTGGCGTTTTCGGCGTTCTGCCGCACCGTGCTGGTGATCTCCTCCATGCTGGACGCGGTTTCCTCCAGGCTGGCCGCCTGCTGCTCGGTGCGGCCGGACAGGTTGGAGTTGCCGGCGGCGATCTCCTTGGCCGCGGTATTGATCGCGTCGGTGGAGTCCTTGATATTGGTGACGATCTCCTTCAGCTTGTCCACGGTGGCATTGCTATCCGTCTTCAATTGGCCGAACAGCCCCTGATAGTCGGCCGCAATGGTTCGGGTGAGATCGCCGCGCGCCAGCGCGCCCAGCACCGTGGCGATATCGCTCAGCCCCTGGCTGGTCACCCCCATCAGCTGGTTCATGCCTTCGCTCAGCAGCTTGAAGAACCCCTGCTTGCCTTCCACCTCGATGCGCTTGCCGAACTCGCCCGCGGAGGCCGCGCTGACGATTTCCGCCACTTCGCGCTCGATCTCGACCTCGGCCGTGCGGTCTTTCCACTCCACCACCGAACCCAGCCGGGTGCCATCGGCGCCGAACACCGGATTGGCCACCAGGGAGAAGGTACGTCCGGCCACAACGATCTCGGTACGGTAGGTAGAGCGCATATTGGCCAGCAGGTCGCGCTGGTGCGCCGGGTTCTTGTGGAATTCGTCGATGGTGGAGCCCATCAGCGCGCGCACATCGAAATTGGGCAAGGCCTTGCGCAGATCGCCCTCCACTCCGCGCAGCATGTCGGTGACGCTGTGGTTCATGTAGATGATCTTGCGATCATTGTCGGCGATCATCACATTGGTGGTGCAATTGTCCAGCGCGCTGCGGATGCGGCCATTCTCCGCCGCCACCTTGCGCTCCTCCGCGGCGCGGACATCGGCCTCGGCCTGCAGGCGCAGCATCTCGGTATTGTCCTGCCACTCCACCACCGCGCCCAGCCGCTCGCCCTTGTCGTTGAATATCGGCGACAGGATCAGGCCGAAAGTGCGCCCGCCCACCATGATGGACGAGCGGTGCGTCTCCCTCACCTGCTGCAGCATGCCGTGCTGGTAGCTGGGGTTCTTGTGGAATTCGTCAATCTTGGTCCCCATCAGGTTGCCGGTGGAGAAACGCGGGATATCCTTGCGGATGTCCGCCTCCGCGTTGCGGAACATATCGAGGACCGACTGGTTGGCGTAGATGATGCGATGCTGCTCGTCCGCGATCATCACGTTGGTGGTACAGACATCCAGCGCGCTGCGGATGCGGGCGTTTTCCGCCGCCTGCTCGCGTTCCTTGTCTGTCCGCAGCTGGGCCTCATGCTGCAGGCGCAGCATCTCGGTGTTGTCCTGCCACTCCACCACCGCGCCCAGCCGCTCGCCCTTGTCGTTGAATATCGGCGACAGGATCAGGCCGAAGGTGCGTCCGCCCACCACGATGGATGAACGATGGGTCTCCTTCACTTGCAGCAGCAGCCCGCGCTGGTAGCTGGGATTCTTGTGGAACTGGTCGATATTGGCGCCCAGCAGACTGCTGGCGGAGAAGCGCGGAATATCCTTGCGGATATCCGCCTCCGCGTTGCGGAACATATTGAGGACAGACTGGTTGGCGTAGATGATCTGATGGTTCTCGTCGGCGATCATCACATTGGTGGTGCATACGTCCAGCGCGCTGCGGATGCGGGCGTTCTCCGCCGCCGCCTGGCGATCCACGGCCTGGCGCCCGTCCTCGGCGGCCTTCCGCTCAAGCTCCCTCGTGGCGTCCACCCACTCGACCACCGAGCCCAATTTGCGGTTCTGCCCGTCCAGTATCGGGGTCAGCACCAGGCTGAAAGTGCGTCCGCCCACCTTGATGGTGCCGCGATGGGTGTTGCGCAGCTGCTGCAGCACGCCGCGCTGGTAGGCCGGATTGCGATGGAAGCTGTCGATATTGCTGCCCAGGATGCCGCGCGCGGAAAACTGCGGCAGATCCTGCCGGATGTCCGCCTCGGCCTGCTGGAACATGTCCAGCACCGCGCGGTTGGCATACACCACTTGATGCTCCGCGTCGGCGATCATCACATTGGTGGTGCACACGTCCAGCGCGCTGCGCAGCCGCAGATTCTCCAGCGTGCGCGCCACCACGTCGTGCAGGAAGGCGAACGGGCTGCTCTGGTCGCCCTTGCGGACGCGGAACTCGGTGCGCACCTCGCCGCTGGCCAATTCGCGCAGCACCGCCGCCAGCACTTGCGGATCCCCGCCGATCTGCCGCTCCGCCGCGCGGGTCAGCAGCCAGGCCAGGACGATGGCCAGTGCCGCCACCGCGCCGCCCATGCCGATGATTTCGTTCGCCGCCTGATCGGCCGCGCCCGCTCCTGCGGCCGGGGCCATCTTCAACGACAGCTCGCTCTCGAAGCGGGCATACTGGCTGACCGCGTCCTGATACTTCAGCGCCGTCGGCCACAAAGTGGCTTGCAGGTAGCCGCGCGCCTCGTCGCCATGGTTCGCCGCCAGCAACTGGCGATAGCTCGCCACCTGGTTGCGCAGCAGCGAGTCTCCGCCCCGCGCGGCGTCCAGCAGCGGCTTTCCCTCGTTGGACACGTGGGCCGACAACGTATTCAACCTGCCCGTCACCCCGTCCAGCGCGGCGTCCACCTGCGGCTGCGCGGCGCGCAGCTGCGCAGTCTCGCCGCCGGCCAGCAGGCCAGCCAGCTGACGCGCCAACTGGCCGGCCGCCTCCTGCGCCCGGCTGGCCTGCACCAATTGAGCGACCTGTACCGACTGGGATGAGGAAAAATCGTCCGCAGCTCCCTGCAACCGGTGCAGTTGCGACTGCGCCAAATACAGCGCCGCCGCCATCGCCACTACCAACAACCCGAAACCAAGGGTCAGCAGGTGCTTCAACTTGATGTCGCTCATGTTTGCTTCTCCCAAGGGTGCGGGCATCAGGCCCGGGCTGTCACGTCGGTCAACGCCATCTCGTCGCTGCTCATCAGGCGCTCGATATCGACAATGATGATCATCTGCTCCTCCACCGTCCCCAGCCCCTCGATATAGGCGGTGTCGACGGAAGCGCCGAACTCCGGCGGCGCGCGCAACGAATCCTTGTCCAGCTGGATCACGTCGGAGACGCCGTCCACCACGATGCCGACCGTCCGCTTGCTGACGTTGAGGATGATCACCACGGTGAATTCGTTGTATTGCGGATCGCCCAGGCCGAACTTGAGGCGCAAGTCGACAATCGGCACGATGCTGCCGCGCAGGTTGATTACGCCCTTGATGAAGTCCGGCGCGTTGGCGATGCGAGTGACCGTGTCATAGCCGCGGATCTCCTGCACCTTCAGGATGTCGATGCCGTACTCCTCGCTACCCAGCGTGAAAACCAGCAGCTCGCGCGCCTCGGCGCCCCGCGCCTGGATATCGTTCAGGTTGTCCGCCTGCATGTCTGGCCTCTCCGCCGGTTATTCGGCAACGGTCGCCGCCTGCGGCGCGGCGTTCTGCGCGCTCCGCTGGCTGCTATTGCAGCGGGCGATGGTTGAAATATCGAGGATCAGCGCCACCTGGCCGTCTCCCAGAATGGTGGCGCCCGACAGGCCATCCACCTTGCGGTAATTGGTTTCCAGGTTCTTCACCACGAACTGCTGCTGGCCAATCAGATCGTCTACCAGCAAGGCCACCCGCGAGTCCGACGCCTCGACGATCACCAGAATGCCCTCCTCGGCGGAAACCCTGGCGTCCGCCACCCCGAAATACTTGCCCAGCGTGACAATCGGCAGGTATTCGCCGCGGATGTGCACCACCTCGCCACGGCCAGCCACGGTCTTGATTTCACGCGGCTCAGGCTGCAGCGACTCCAGGATGAAGCCCAGCGGCAGCACATAGATTTCCTTGCCCACCCGCACCGACATGCCGTCCATGATGGCCAGCGTCAGCGGCAGGCGGATGCTCATGGTGGTGCCGACATCGACCATCGAATCGATCTCGATCCGCCCGCCCATGTTCTGGATATTGCGCTTGACCACATCCATCCCCACCCCGCGGCCCGATACATCAGTGACCTCGGCCGCGGTGGAAAAACCGGCCTCAAAGATCAGCCCCCAGACTTCCGAATCGGAAATGCCGTCGTTTATCGCCATGCCACGCTCGCGCGCCTTGGCCAGAATGCGCTCGCGGTTGAGCCCGGCGCCGTCGTCGCTGACTTCGATCACGATGCTGCCGCCCTGGTGGAAAGCACGCAGCGTCAGCCTGCCCGACGGCGCTTTGCCCTTGCCGCGGCGGATATCGGGGGATTCGATGCCATGGTCCAGGCTGTTGCGCACCAGGTGGGTCAGGGGGTCGGACAGCTTCTCGATGAAGCCCTTGTCCAGCTCGGTATTCTCCCCCACCATCTTCAGATCCACCTGCTTGCCCAACTTGCTGGCCAGATCGCGCACCACGCGCGGGAAGCGGTTGAAAACAAAGGCGATCGGCGTCATCCGGATGGACATCACCGCCTCCTGCAGCTCGCGGGAGTTGCGCTGCAAGGCGCTGATGCCGTTCAACAGCCGCTCGTGTTCGACAGGATCGAGCGCGCTGCCGGACTGCATCAGCATCGACTGGGTGATCACCAGCTCGCCCACCAGGTTGAGCAGCAGGTCCACTTTTTCGATATTGACGCGGATCGAGTTCTCGCCGGCCGCCGCCGCGCCGGCCGCAGCGGGAGCCTTATCGGCCTTGTCCGCCAGGCGGGGGCTGGCGGCGACCGACGCAGGCTTGGCTGCCTGCTCGTCCGCGGCCTTGGGCACACCCGGCGCCTTGGCGTACAAGCCGAAGCCATCGCCTTCGATATCCTGTTCCGCCGCTTTGGCGGCCGCAGGATGCGACAATGGCTCGAACAGACCGAAACCGCCATCCTCCTGCAAGGAGTCGGCGCCGGCGGCCGGGCGGCCCTGGCCGGGATTCACGCTGTCGCCAGGCAGGAAAAAACCGAAATCGCCGCTCTCTTCGCCGCCGTGATCGATGCTGATGCGAAACTGTTCTGGCGCCAGCATGAAGGCCAGCGACTCGGCCACCTCGCTGGCTTCCAGCCCGGAGGTGAATACCGCGACCCAGGGCAGTTCCTCGGCAGCGCCGCCTTCCTGAACCACGGTCAGATCGCCATGCTGCGCCAGCGAATCCAGCACCGGACGCACGTCTACGCCATCAGCCGGAGTAAATTCGAGGAACAACGTCCAGATCTTGTCCGGACCATGGTCTGGGAGGCCGTCCTCCGCCGACGGCGGCGGCGCGGCTGGCACTTCGCCACCACCGCTCTCGATGTCCACCAGCTGCTGCTTGACCTCCGCCACCTGCGCCGGGTCCACCTGCTCGCCGCCCTTGTGGGCGGTCAGCATGCCTTGCAGCACATCCTTGGATTGCAGGAAGGCGTCCACCATCGGCGCAGTCAGCGCCATACTGCCCTTGCGCACCCGGTCCAGCAGGTTTTCCAGCACATGGGTCAGATCGGCCATGTCGGAAAAACCGAAGGTGGCGGCGCCGCCCTTGATCGAGTGCGCAGCCCGAAAAACCGCGTGCAGGTCTTCCGACTCCGGGCTGGCGATATCCATCGCCAGCAACAGCGACTCCATGGTTGCCAGGTGCTCATCCGCTTCATCAAAAAAAACCTGATGAAACTGAGACATATCGATCGCCACAATCGTCCCCCCTCGTAGCGATGAAGCGTTAGCCGACCAAACGCTTGACGACATCCAGCAGCTTTTGGGGGTCGAAGGGCTTGACCAGCCAGCCCGAGGCTCCGGCCGCGCGGCCCAACGCCTTCATCTGGTCGCTGGACTCGGTGGTCAACATCAGGATGGGGGTGGAAGTGTAGGCCGGCTGCTTGCGCAGCGAGCGGATCAAGGTCAAGCCATCCATGCCCGGCATGTTCTGGTCAGTCAGCACCAGATCGAACTGCGCGCTCTGCGCCTTGCTCAGCCCGGCATTGCCGTCAACCGCCTCCGCCACCTCGTAACCTGCGCTCTTGAGGGTAAAACTGACCATCTGACGAATCGATGCCGAATCGTCCACTGTGAGGATTCTCTTAGACATGGCATTTCCGCTATTTAGTGATTCCAGTTGATACAACCACTGCAACCTTTTCAGTCCTGCCCATTCGGGATGCCGACCGGCGCTCTAGCCTCGCGGCGCCCTTCCCCTAGGCTCAGCCTGGCAACCGCCCGCGCCCGGTCGGACAGCAAGCGCATTCCCCACTGCGAAAACAGTTATTCCATTCGCAGATTAGACAATATCGGCATAAAACGAAGAATAATTATCGACATCGGGTCAGACACGCCTCTCCGGCGCGCCTGACGGACCAAACTCGTCTCCCCGCCCGTCGCCATGGCAATACTGGGCCACGCGCCCCCGCGCCTCCATTACGTGATCAGCAATAATCGGTAGCGAATCAAGCTTATTCTGCGCAATGGCATTCACATAGCCGAAATGAGATGCGGGATATCCGCAGACACGCAATCATTGGGAACCAGCAGACGGAATCGCCATAGACACATCCGGAAAAATGGGAAAGCGCCCAATTGGAAAAGGCGTTTCGAAAGAAGGGAAAAGCGAACCCGCCGCCACCCCGTTGCGGGAGCATCCCCGCACGCAGCGCAGTGCGGGGAAATCGCGTGCAGCGCAGGCCGGCAACCATTCAGGCGGGTTGGAAGTTGAACTCTCTGAGAAGGCTGGCAACCGCGAAAATCTGCTTCACGTCCGGTCGGCAGTTGAGCAGCTCCAGAGGAATGTTTCTGGTGGCGCTGGCCCGTTCCCTAAGCAGCAGCAACATCCCCAGCGCGGAGCTGTCTATCCACGGAACCTCGGCGAAATCGATACGGATCGTCCTGATCTGATCGTTTTCCAGCAACCCCTGGCTGGCTTCTCGAAACTCCCTGTGCATATTGAAATCGAACTGTCCGATTAAAATCATCAGCCCGATGCTTCCCTCAACTTTGACTATCGGTCTCATCGCGGATCCCCGGCTTTCCTCGGGTTTGCCTTCCAATCGGCCGAGCGGGCACACAAGCCAAGCAAGCCAGACGCATGCGCCCCCCGCCCCCTTGCAGCAATAACGCAAGCAACCGGATCAGGCGCCAGCGGCGTGACGCCACATGCCCGGCCGGCCGCGCCACGCGCGTTTTTAGTTCCAGATACCCGTCATCCTTCAAGCTCTCGACGCGACAAGCCGCTGCGCCCTTACCAAGCAAGGGTCTTTAGCAAGGAGAAACCATCCCGGCTGCCCCGCTTAATGGTCGCAATACGGCAACCGCGCACGAAACCATGCCCATCACCGGTCAGCGACGACGGCCATCAAGCCGGCATGGATGCGCGGTGTCGGCACGGACCGGGGCACCCAGTCTCAGGCGGTGGGCCGGATAGTGAACATCTTGTTGAAGCAGGCAATTTCGAAGACCTGCATCACCGCCTCGCGGCAATTGATCAGGATCATCGACTTTTTCTGTCCTGCGGCGCGCTCCTTCAACAGCAGCAGCATGCCTAGCGCGGAGCTGTCCAGAAACGGGACCTGATCGAAATCGACATGAATCTCCTGCACCGACCCGTTGTCCAGCAATTCCTGACTGGCTTGACGGAAGTCTTTGTGCAGATTGAAATCAAACTGCCCAATCAGCCGCATGGTTCCGACACGCCCCTCTACACTCACAATCGGTTTCATCACTGATCCTCGGCTTTCCTTAGATTCGAGACAAATTGAATGGGCGCCGCCTGCACCGGGCATTAATCCTGGCAAGCCGGGAGCTTCAATTCGAAGCAGGCCCCGCCCTCCGCCTTGTTGTAGCAACGTACATTGCCACCCAGCTCTTCCACCACCTTCTTAACGATCGCCAGCCCCAGGCCGGTGCCGCCCGGACGCAAGGTGAAAAACGGTTCGAAAATCTTGTCCGCCACCGCGACGTCCACCCCGGGACCGCCATCATCGACACGGAAAGCCACGCCATCCGGCTCCCGGACCACCTCCAGCCCGACCCTCGCTCCGGCGGGCGTGAACTGCAAGGCATTTTCCAGCAGATTGATCAATGCCCCTTGCAAGGCTTTGCGATCTATCAAGACCGTTATGGCAGAGTTTTCCGGCAGATTGCAATCAAAAAACACACCTTTGTCATGGCATTGCGGCGCCAATACCGAACAGACATCCTCCAGCAGCGCCACCACCTCCACCTTCTCCAGCGAAGAAACCTGGCCACGCACATAACCCAGCATGTTCTGGATCAGGCCTTCCAACGCCCGCATCCGCGCCAGGCTCTTGTCGACGAAACGCGCGCGGTCCTCCGGACGAGGGATGTCCTGCTTCAAATTGGCGGTATACAGCATCGCGCTGGCCAGCGGCGTGCGCAGCTGGTGCGCCAGCGCCGCCGCCATGCTCCCCATCGAAGCCAACTTTTGCTGCTGCGCCAGTTCTCCGGTCAGCTGGTGCAGCCTGGTCACATCGTGAATAAGCACAATCCTTCCGCCCGATGCCGGCAAATCCTGATATTGCAAGGTCAGTCGCCTAGTCGCGCCTTCCAGCGCCAAGGCATAGGTGTCGTCCTGCTCCGAACGCTGCAACCCGCTCAGGAAATCCGACCAGCTTTCACCTATATAACAGCGGTTTAACAGCACCCCCGCCGCCAGGTTCTCCGCGATGACCCTCCCCTCCGGCGACAACTCCACCACCCCGGCCGGCAACACTTTAAGCAACAGTGCCAGCCGTTCAGCCAGAGCCGCGTTTTCGTCGCGTTGCTTTCGCAACTGATTGTTAGCCTCGTCCAATTGGGCATTCAAAACATTGACTTGAACCTCAAGTTGCCTATATGCATCAATGAGTTGACTGGATACCGCGTTGAACTGCTCAAATGCCGCCTCAAGCTGCTGCTGATCCTTCAGGCTTGAAACCATAGTCGTCATCGCTTCACTGTCATTTGTAAAAACCCCTTAAACAGTATGATAATGATCCATCCACGGTGAGCCAACTTGCGTCCGACATGGCCGCGAGCAAAAAAAACCGGGAAAAACTCATATCTGGCGTATAAAGGGAAGTAGTACGCCATTCCAAAAGATGCTGCGGAGGTTTCTGTGTCAGAGCTTCTCAAAAAAATCGACGCCAGAACCAAACTGGCAGGCACCAACAAGCTGGAAATCCTGCTGTTCTCACTAGGGCATGATCAGCGTACCGGCCGCAAAGAAGTTTTTGGTATCAACGTGTTCAAGGTGCGTGAAGTCATGCGCACCCCCGAAATCACATCCGCTCCGGAAATGCCCTCTTCGGTCGAAGGCATGGTCAGCCTGCGCGGCTCCTTGGTGCCGGTGATCGACTTGGCCAAGTATGCCGGCATTGTGACCAGCAATCGCCCGGAAATCATGATCGTCACCGAATATAACGCCCACACGCAAGGTTTCCTGGTTGAGGCTGTCGACACCATCCTGCGTCTGGACTGGTCTGCCATGCGCGTCCCGCCCGACATGATCACCAACCGAATGGCCGGCTTGGTGACAGCCGTCACCGAGCTGGACAACGGCACCCTGGTGATGATGATGGATGTGGAAAAGGTGCTGGCGGAAACCAGCATCGTCGAAGACGGGCATACCTTCATCAATATCGAACCGGTCAAGGAAGAACGCCGCATCTTCTTCGCCGACGACAGCGCCGTGGCACGCAAGCAGATCGAGCGCACGCTGGAGGCGATGAACATCAAGTACACCTCCGCCATCAACGGCATGCGCGGCTGGGAAGACCTGCAGAAGATGGCCCACCAGGCCGAGGCCGCCGGCCGCCAGCTGTGCGATGAGCTGCATCTGGTGCTGACCGACGTTGAAATGCCGGAGATGGACGGCTATATGCTGACCAAGATGATCAAGAGCGACCCGCGCTTTGCCGGCATTCCGGTTCTCATGCACTCCTCACTCTCCGGCTCGTCCAACCAGAAGCTCGGAGAATCGGTCGGCGTCGACTCCTATGTTGCCAAGTTCGAACCTCAGAAACTGGCCAGCAAGCTGCGCCAGATGCTGAAACTGGAACCGAGCAACTAAATACAGTCTTCTTCAAGATTTTCAAGGGATAGGGATCAGACATGCCTAGCACCGACGCCTCCTTGCTTGCCAGTGTTGACGCCAGGACCAAGCTTGCCGGCTCCAACAAGATGGAGATTCTGCTGTTCTCGCTGGGAACCCGTGAGACATTCGGCATCAACGTGTTCAAGGTGCGCGAAGTTTCGCAGACGCCGGCCATCACCAAGACTCCCAATATGCCGTTCGGCGTCGAAGGGGTGCTGTCGTTGCGCGGCAACATCATTCCGGTCATCTCGCTCGCCAAGTTCATCCGACACGAGAACAACGAAAGCAAGTTCGACACCATGATCGTCACCGAATTCAACAAGAGCACCCAGGCCTTCCTGGTGGACTCGGTGGACCGCATCATTCGGGTGGACTGGGACAAGGTGCGCGCGCCGGAAAACATCATGGCGGCCGCCGGCGCCAATCAGAACTTGATCACCGCCATCACCGAACTGGAAAACGGCAAGCTGGTATCCATTCTCGATGTGGAACAGATCCTCGCCAGCGTAGTGGGCGAACCCCGCCTGCCGGACGTGCCCACCGCGCAGCTGGAAATCGACCAATACATCTTCTTTGTCGACGACTCGGTAGTCGCGCGCAAGGAGATCACCGGCGTATTGGAGAAAATGGGCATCAAGTTCCAGCAGGCCACCAATGGCCGCGAAGCCTGGGACCGGTTGCAGGTGCTTGCCGGACGCAACTGGGGAGAAGGCGAATGCCTGCACGACTATCTGAAGATCATTCTGGTCGATGCCGAAATGCCGGAAATGGACGGCTACGTGCTGACCAAGCTGATCAAATCCGACCAGCGTTTCAAGGGCATACCGGTGATCATGCACTCCTCGCTGTCGTCCAATGCCAACCGTGCAATGGGTTCCAGCGTGGGCGTGGATTCCTATGTGGCGAAGTTTGACCCGGGCGTGCTGGCAGAAACTTTGATTCCATTCCTGCAAAGGTAGTCGCTACAATGTGCGCCTTGATGGAACACAGATAATTCAGGATATACCTCGATGTCAGACAAGAATATGAAATTTCTGGTCGTGGACGACTTCTCCACCATGCGAAGGATCGTCCGCAACCTGTTGAAAGAGTTGGGCTTCACCAACGTCGACGAGGCTGAAGACGGCCAGGTGGCGTTGCACAAGCTGAAGACCCAAAGCTTCGACTTCGTCGTTTCCGACTGGAACATGCCCAATATGACGGGTATTGAGCTACTCAAGGCAGTCCGGGCAGATCCCCAACTGAAGCATCTCCCGTTCATGATGATTACCGCCGAGGCCAAGAGAGAAAACATCATCGAGGCGGCGATGGCCGGTGCCAGTGGCTACATTGTGAAACCTTTCACCGCAGCCACCATGGAAGAGAAGATGAACAAAATCTTCCAGAATATGAACAAGCCAGCCTGAGCATCACACAAGACTGCCCGCATTCGCATTGAGGAGGATTGAAAGTGCCGGACCCTATTTTGAATAATGGAGACTCGCCAGAGCTCGAAGCCCTGTTTGAAAGCGTCGCGCGCCAGCAGCAGCCGGAGCCGCCAGCAGTCGAATCGGCGGGCGAAGGCGCGGACTCCAAGATATTCTCAAGCGAAACCAATCCCTCCACGATGTATGAACACATCGGGCAGATGACCCGCAAGATGCATGACGCCCTGCGCGACCTCGGCTATGACAAATCACTGGAAAGGGTAGCGGAAACCATTCCCGATGCCAAGGACCGATTGGCCTATATCGCCACGCTGACGGAAAACTCGGCCGAGCGCGTGCTGAACGCCACAGACATCGCCAAACCGTTTCAGGACAATCTCGAACGCCAGGCCCAGGCGCTGAGCGAGCGCTGGGAAAAACTGTTCGCCAACCTGCTGAGCGTGGAAGAGTTCAAGAACCTGGCCAACGAGACCCGGCAGTACCTGAAGGACGTGCCGAACCAGACCCAGGCCACCAATACCCAGTTGCTTGAAATCGTGATGGCGCAAGACTTCCAGGACCTGACCGGCCAGGTGATCAAGAAGATGATGGGCATGGTCAAGATCCTGGAGACCGAACTGGTCAGCTTCCTGATCGAGTTCTCCCCAGATGAAAAGAAGGGCGAGCTCAACAGCAGCCTGCTGAACGGCCCGGTCATCAATCCCGAAGGACGGACCGACGTGGTAGGCAGCCAACAGCAGGTCGACGACTTGCTGGAAAGCCTGGGCTTCTGAGCAACGCAAGCAAAAGCAGACAACGCACGACGCGTGGGGTGGAAAAATGAGCGAATTTGGCGGCATGGAAGAGTTGCTACAGGACTTCCTGATGGAGTCCACCGACCTTCTGTCCGATGTGGACAATAAACTGGTCGAACTGGAAAAGCGTCCGGAAGACAAAGCGCTGCTCAATGATATCTTCCGCGGCTTCCATACCATCAAGGGCGGGGCGGGCTTTCTCAATGTCATCCCCATGGTCAATCTGTGCCACCGCACGGAAAACCTGTTCGACAAGCTGCGCAACGGCGAGTTGCACATCAGTTCGGAAGTGATGGATGTGATTCTGGACGCCACCGGCATCGTCCGCGACATGTTCGGCACTCTGGGCCAGGGCCTGATGCCGGGCGACGCCGATCCGCGCATCCTGTCGGCTCTGGACGCAGCGCTGGCCGGCCAGCCGCTGGCGGAGGTCGCCGCTCAGGCGGCTGCGCCTGCTCCAGCCGCGCCTCAAGCCGCTCCGGCCGCAGGCAGTCCGGACTGGAATCAGCTGTACCAAGCCGTCGCCCCCGCAGCAGCGACCGCCGCGCCCGCTCCGGCAGCGCCGCAGGCGGCTGCCCCGGCAACGCCCGCTCGCGTGGAAGCCGTGCCTCCTGCACCCGCGGCGGCAAAACCGCCAGCGCCAAAACCTGCGCAGCAATCCAAACCCAGCGGCAACGCCCCCGCAGCCAGCGGCCCGCAGGAAAACACCATCCGCATCGACACTGTGCGCCTGGACATGGTGCTCAACCTGTCCGGCGAAATCGGCCTGACCAAGAACCGCCTCACCACGCTGCGCACGGAAATCCTGCAGGGCAACCGCGACACCAACACGCTGCGCTCGCTGGACGAAGCCATCAGCCAGCTGGATCTGCTGGTCGGCGATCTGCAGAACGCGGTGATGAAAACCCGCATGCAGCCGATCGGCCGCCTGTTCCAGAAATACCCCCGCCTGGCCCGCGACCTGGCCCGCCAATTGGGCAAGGAAGTGGAGCTGGTGCTGTCCGGCGAGGAAACCGAACTCGACAAGACCATGATCGAGGACTTGAACGATCCGCTGGTTCACCTGGTGCGCAATGCGGTGGACCACGGCATCGAGTCGCTGGAAGACCGCATCGCCAGCGGCAAGAAGCCGCAGGCCCTGGTGCAACTGACCGCCGAACAGGTGGGCGACCACATCCTGATCGAGATCACCGACGACGGCAAGGGCATGAATCCCGACGCGCTGCGCCGCAAAGCCATCGAAAAGGGCCTGATCGACCAGGAAACCGCCAACTCGCTGGACGAGAAGCAATGCCTGCAGCTGATCTTCCTGCCGGGCTTCTCCACCAAGGATCAGATTTCCAGCGTATCCGGCCGCGGCGTCGGCATGGACGTGGTGCGCACCAACATCCAGAAACTGAACGGCCGCATCGACATCAACTCGGTAGCCGGCGAAGGCACCCGCATCAGCATCTCGCTGCCGCTGACCCTCGCCATCCTGCCGGTGCTGGTAGTGCGTGCCTGCAATCAACCGTTCGCCGTTCCGCTGGCCATGGTGCGTGAAATCATCACCATCGACAGCAGCGCGATCCAGGAGGTCTCAGGCAAGCCCACCATCGTGGTGCGCGATGAAATCCTGCCGTTGAAGACGCTGGCCGGCCTGCTAGGCTGGGCGCCGACGCAGAAACCGTATTTCGGCGTTCTGATGCAGTCCGCGGAAAAGTCCTTCATCCTGGCGATCGACTCCTTCGTCGGCCGCGACGACGTCGTGATCAAGCCGCTGCAGAACATCCGCCCCAAAGGCGTGGCCGGCGCGACGCTGTCCGGCGACGGCTCCGTCGTGCTGGTGCTCGACATGGAAGACCTGCTCGCCTCCAGCGAAAGCAACAACACCACGGTGCGGACGACCGATGTGATTGCCACCTAACCTTACCGTAAGGTGCAATAATGACCTCAAACACCGCCTTCATCGGACGGCAGCCGGTCCTCAACCGCAATCAGCAGCTCATAGGTTATGAGCTGCTTTTTCGTCCCAGCGGCGATGCGGTGGACGTCGGCAAGCATACCGAACTGCAGGCCGACACCGACGTGCTGGTGAACACGCTCAACAATATGGGCACCAGCTGGCTGATAGGCAACAAGCTGGCCTTCATCAATATCGGCGAGGCCATGCTCAACAGCGAATTCCTCGAGCTGCTGCCGCCGCGCCGCATCATCCTGGATATTTCGCCACGCATCGTGCCCAGCAATGAATTGCTGTCGCGCACGCGCCATCTGCGTTCGATGGGCTTCGGCATCGCGCTGGACGACTTCAGTTTCGAGTCACCCGCCGCCGCCTTTCTCGAGCTGGCCAACTACGTCAAGCTGGACATCCAGAATCAGGACACCACCCGCTTCCAGATGCTGGCGGCGCGGCTGCGCAGCTATCCGCTGATCCGCATCGCCGAACGCGTGGAGACCCACGCCCAGTTCCATTTGTGCAAGGAACTCGGCATGGACGGCTTCCAGGGCTATTATTTCGCCAAGCCGGAAACCCTGACCGCCAAGGTGATCCACCCCACCTTCAGCAACACCCTGGAACTGCTAAATCTGCTGCGGCTGGATGCCGACATCCGCGACATCGAGCAGGTGCTCAAACGCGACGTGGCGCTGTCCTACAAGCTGCTGCGCTATGTTAACTCCGCCGCCGCCGGGCTCAATACCTCGATCAGCTCGTTCTCCCACGCCGTCACCGTGCTGGGCTACCAGAAGCTATACCGCTGGCTGACGCTGCTGCTGGTCACCGCCTCAGACGACAACCATGCGCCGCCGGCGCTGCAGAAAACCGCCGTCACCCGCGGCCGCTTCATGGAGCTGCTGGGCATCACGCTGGGCGAACGCCATGACGTCAACGACAACCTGTTCATCGTCGGCCTGTTCAGCCTGCTGGACGTGCTGTTCGACATGCCGATGGACAAGATCATCGAGCATCTGCAGCTTCCCGCCCCCATCACCGACGCGCTGCTGCACGAACGCGGCGCCATGAGCCACTACCTGCGGCTAACCAGGGCCTGCGAAGACGGCAGTCTGGATGGCGTACCGCAACTATGCGATCAATTGGGACTCTCAAGCGAGCAACTGAACCAGGCCCATATCTCCGCGCTCGCCTGGGTGGAGGAACTGGGCTTATAATCCACAACCTTGCAAGGTTGCCTCAAGCCCAATGAAACTGTTAGCCCTAGACACCTCCACCACCTATCTTTCCCTGGCGCTGAGCCTGGAAACGGAAACGCTGGTCTTCCACCAATGCGTCGCCCAGAAGCACGCCGAGCGCACGCTGCCGGAGGTGTCGCGCCTGCTCGCCGAAGCCGGCGTCTCCCTGTCGGCGCTGGACGGCATCGTCTTCGGCCAGGGGCCGGGTTCCTTCACCGGCCTGCGCATCGCCTGCGGCCTGGCTCAGGGCTTGGCCTACTCCGCCGACCTAGCGGTAACCGGCATCCCGACGCTGGACAATCTCGCCTGGCAGGCAGGGGAAGGCCAGGTGCTGGTCTGCTTCGACGCCCGCATGCAACAGGTATACACCGCGCTGTACCAGACCGGCGCGGACTGGCAGCGGCTATCCCCGATCAGCGTGGTCTCGCCGGAGGAAGTCAGCCTGCCCGCCGGCTCCACCTTGCTGGCTGGTGACGGTTTCGACAGCTATCCGCAACTGCTGGCCGACAGCCGCGCGCAGCTGCCCCTGTCTCCCCACCCGCGCCCCCACGCCGAGGCCTATATCCAGTTAGCCAGAAGCGGCCGCTACCCGGCCGGCCATCCGCGCGAGGCGGAACTACTTTATGTGCGCAACAAAGTAGCGCTCACCTCGATCGAGCAGCAGCAGGTCCGCAATCGATGAGTTCGGTCCGCCCGTTCGCTCCGGACAATCCCCAACTGCTGGCCGATATCGAACAGCAAGCGGCGCAGCATGCCTGGAGCTGCGGCCAGTACCGCGACGCCATCGCCGCCGGCTACGCCTGTCACGGCCTGTTCGATGGCGAAGACGCCCTGCTGGGCTTCATGCTGATCATGCGCGTACTGGACGAGGCCGAAATCCTGAATATCGTCGTCGCCAGCGGTCATCAAGGGCAAGGCCTGGGCCGGCGGTTGCTGCAAGCCAGCATGCAGGCGCTGGCCGCCAGCGGCGTCAAGCGCCTATTCCTGGAAGTCAGAGAGAGCAACGCGGCGGCGCGGCGCCTTTACCAATATTGCGGCTTTCAACCCTGCGGACTGCGCAAGAACTACTATCCGGCCGGCAACGGCCGCGAACACGCCATTTTGATGGAGGCCACACTGTGAGCCGCAATAGCCTGCTGCAGCAAACCATGGGACTGGGCCCCGCCTGGCAGCCGCGCGACAGCTGGTTCGAACAACACCCGGCCATCCTGCTGCAAGCCAAAATCGCCGCAGACGCCGCAACCGATGCCGGCATCACGCCTGCATCCCCGCAAGCCATGCAAGACGCCATGGATGCCGAGCCTATCGCGATCCAGCTGGCGACGGCGGATGCCGCGCCAGCGCCGCTCCCGGTCATGCCGCCATCTCCTGAGCCGGCTCCGCTTGCCGCCAGCGTCGCCACCGCCATTGTCCAAGCCCGGCCCGAACAAACGCTGGACTGGCCACAACTGGAACGCCAGGTTGCCGATTGCCAGCGCTGCCGACTGTGCGAAACCCGCACGCAGACCGTATTTGGCCGCGGCAATCCCAAGGCGCGCTGGCTGTTGATAGGCGAAGCCCCCGGCGAGCAGGAGGACAGGCAAGGCCTTCCCTTCGTCGGCAAGGCCGGCCAGTTGCTGGACAATATGCTGGCCGCCACCGGCCTCGACCGCGAGCAGGACGTCTATATCGCCAATGTGCTCAAGTGCCGCCCGCCAGGCAACCGCAACCCCGCCCCGGATGAGATCGCCGCCTGCCACGGCTACTTGCAGCAGCAGATCCATCACATCCAGCCGACGCTGATCCTGGCGCTGGGCCGTTTCGCCGCCCAGACCCTGCTGCAGACTGAAGAGTCTATCGGCCGGCTGCGCGGCCAGGTACATCGTTACCAAGACGTGCCGATGGTGGTCAGCTATCACCCCGCCTACCTGCTGCGCAATCAGCCGGACAAGGCCAAGGCCTGGCAGGACCTGCTGCTCGCCAAACGGGTGTTCGAACAGGCCGGCGGCAACTGACCGCGCCGCGCGCAAACGCAAAAAGCCAGTCCGCGGACTGGCTTTTTCATATGCGCTGCCCTGCGGCGCGCCGCAGGCAATAAAAAACCCTTCTCCGTGCACCAGAGAAGGGCTCTTCAACCAACCGGAAACAAGGCTTACTTCAGCTTGGTTTCTTTGTACAGAACGTGCTTGCGGGCAACGGGATCAAATTTCTTGATCTCCATCTTTTCCGGCATGGTGCGCTTGTTCTTGGTGGTGGTGTAGAAGTGGCCGGTACCAGCAGTGGATTCCAGCTTGATTTTATCGCGCATGATGTCTACCTCAGTGCTTTATCTGGTTGACCGCTCAGATCTCGCCGCGAGCGCGCAGATCAGCCAGCACTACATCGATGCCAACTTTATCGATGGTACGCAGTGCAGCGTTGGATACGCGCAGACGTACCCAGCGGTTTTCGCTTTCTACCCAGAACTTGCGATATTGCAGGTTCGGCAGGAAACGACGTTTAGTCTTGTTGTTGGCGTGGGAAACGTTGTTCCCGGTCATCGGACGCTTGCCGGTGACTTTGCAAACACGCGCCATGGTTAAACTCCCAAAACCGGTAAAAGCTGGATTTATAACATAAATAAAGCCAGACATTCAAGCATAAAACGCACCCTTGGTGCTGCCGGGTGCGATTCTCGTATCAAACATTCGGCAGGATTGTAACGGATTCGCCACAGCGACGCGAGTACTATCGTTAAGGGCGGCATCCGGTGTTGCATTCTTTCCTGCAACAAGATGCTGTCAGGTGATTTAACTTACGACCATTTCAGGGTAAAATCCCGGATTCCCATAGAGCCGTAATCTCATGACCAAGTACAT
The DNA here is from genome assembly GCF_001855555.1 of Chromobacterium sphagni. Classification (GTDB taxonomy): domain Bacteria; phylum Pseudomonadota; class Gammaproteobacteria; order Burkholderiales; family Chromobacteriaceae; genus Chromobacterium; species Chromobacterium sphagni. The sequence goes on from NZ_MKCT01000001.1 coordinate 53,602, forward strand.
CTTCGTTACCGGCGGTGTGGTGTCCTCCCTGGGTAAGGGCATTGCCGCTGCGTCCATCGCCGCCATCCTCGAGTCTCGCGGGCTGAAAGTCACCATGCTGAAGCTCGACCCGTACATCAACGTCGACCCGGGCACCATGAGCCCCTTCCAGCACGGCGAGGTCTTCGTGACCGAAGACGGCGCGGAAACCGACCTCGATCTCGGCCACTACGAGCGCTTCATCCAGGCCAAGATGAAGAAGAGCAACAATTTCACCACCGGCCAGGTGTACGAATCGGTCATCACCAAGGAACGCCGCGGCGACTATCTGGGCGGCACCGTGCAGGTGATCCCGCACATCACCGACGAAATCAAGCTGAAGATGAAGGAAGGCGCAGCCGACGCCGACATCGCCATCGTCGAGATCGGCGGCACCGTCGGCGACATCGAATCGCTGCCCTTCCTGGAAGCCATCCGCCAGATGCGCTCCAATCACGGCCGCAAGAACACCCTGTACGTGCACCTGTCCTACGTGCCGTACATCGCCACCGCCGGCGAGATCAAGACCAAGCCGACCCAGCACTCGGTGAAGGAGCTGCGCGAGATCGGCATCCAGCCGGACATCCTGCTGTGCCGGATGGACCGCGAGCTGCCGGAAGACGAAAAGCGCAAGATCGCCCTGTTCTGCAACGTGGAAGAGAACGCGGTGATCGGCTGTTACGACTCCGACTCCATCTACAAGGTGCCGAGCATGCTGCACGCTCAAGGCATCGACGACATCATCGCCGAACAGCTGCAACTGGACCTGCCGAAGGCCGATCTCGCCGTGTGGGACGGCATCATCGACGCCATCCAGCATCCGGACCACGCCATCAATATCGCGATGGTCGGCAAATACGTTGACCTGACCGAGTCGTACAAGTCGCTGACCGAGGCGCTGAAGCACGCCGGCATCCACACCCGTACCAGCGTCAACATCGTCTATGTCGACTCGGAAGAGATCGAGCGCGACGGCGCGGAATCGCTGAAGGACATGGACGCGATCCTGGTGCCGGGCGGCTTCGGCAAGCGCGGCGTGGAAGGCAAGATCAAGGCGGTCAAGTTCGCCCGAGAAAACAACATCCCCTACCTGGGCATCTGCCTGGGCATGCAGATCGCGCTGATCGAATACGCGCGAGACGTGGCCGGCCTCGCCGGCGCCAACTCGACCGAGTTCGACCTCGACACCAACTACCCGGTGGTGGCGCTGATCGACGAGTGGGTCAATCACGACGGCAAGGTGGAAAAGCGCGACGAAAACTCCAATCTGGGCGGCACCATGCGCCTGGGTGGCCAGCAGTGCGATCTGGCAGCCGGCTCGCTGGCGGCGCGCGTCTACGGCAACACCGAGATCGTCGAACGCCACCGCCACCGCTATGAAGTGAACAACTACTACATCCAGCGGCTGGAGCAGGCCGGCCTGACCATCAGCGGCCGCTCGTCCGGCCATGAAAAGCTGGTGGAAACGGTCGAACTGGCCAACCACCGCTGGTTCTTTGCCTGCCAGTTCCACCCCGAGTTCACCTCCACCCCGCGCGACGGCCACCCGCTGTTCATCGCCTACGTGAAGGCCGCTCTGGCGTACCAGGCCGACAAGCAAGGAAACTGAAGTAGATGAAATTGTGCGGATTTGAAGTCGGCCTGGACCAGCCGCTGTTCCTGATCGCCGGTCCCAGCGTGATAGAGAGCGAACAGATGGCGCTGGATACCGCCGGCCAGCTGAAGGAGATCGCCCAGGCGCTGGGCATCCACTTCATCTACAAGTCGAGCTACGACAAGGCCAGCTACACCTACGGCGACTCGTTCCGCGGCTTCGGCATCGACGAGGGCCTGCGCATCCTGTCCGAGGTCAAGCGCCAGATCGAGGTGCCGGTGCTGACCGACGTCCACACCGAGAACGAAGTGGTGCAGGTCGCCAGCGTGGCCGACGTGCTGCAGACGCCGGCCTTCCTCAGCAGCCAGGCCGACTTCATCCGCGCAGTCGCCCAATGCGGCAAGCCGGTCAATATCAAGAAGGGCCAGTTCCTGGCCCCGAACGATATGACCCAGGTCATCCTCAAAGCCCGCGAGGCCGCGCGCGAAGCCGGCCTGGAAGAGGACAGCTTCATGGTTTGCGAGCGCGGCGCCTCATTCGGCTACAACAATATGGTGTCGGACATGCGCTCGCTGAGCATGATGCGCGAGACCGGCTGCCCGGTGGTGTACGACGCCACCCATTCGGTCCAACTGCCCGGCAGCGCAAGCCTCGCCAGCCAGCGCCACTTCGTACCGGTGCTGGCGCGCGCGGCCGTCGCAGCCGGCATCGCCGGCATCTTCATGGAAACCCATCCGGATCCCGCCTGCGCGATGTCGGACGGCCCGAACGCCTGGCCGCTGTCGCGCATCAAGGAATTGCTGACCACGCTCAAGACGCTGGACGAGCTGGTCAAGCAAACTCCCTGGCCTGAGCACTCGCTGTAATACACAGCCGGTAGAGTCCGCCGGGCACGCCCGGCGGACCGCCTCTGCAAGTTCAACCGAAAGCTATGAAGGGAAAGACAATGAGTTCGATCGTTGACGTGGTAGCTCGTGAGATTCTGGATTCGCGCGGCAATCCGACGGTGGAAGCCGACGTGTTGCTGGAATCCGGTGTAATGGGCCGCGCCGCGGTGCCGTCCGGCGCCTCCACCGGCACGCGCGAAGCCCTGGAATTGCGCGATGGCGACAAGAGCCGCTATCTGGGCAAGGGCGTGCTCAAGGCCGTCGACAATATCAACACCGAAATCTGCGAAGCCATCCTCGGCCTGGATGCTTCCGACCAGACCTTCATCGACAAGACCCTGATCGAACTCGATGGCACCGAGACCAAGTCCCGCCTCGGCGCCAACGCCATTCTGGCGGTCTCGATGGCCGTGGCCCGCGCCGCCGCCGAAGACGCCGGCCTGCCGCTGTACCGCTACCTGGGCGGCGCCGGCCCGATGGCGCTGCCGGTGCCGATGATGAACGTCATCAACGGCGGCGAACACGCGAACAACACCCTGGACATCCAGGAATTCATGATCATCCCGGTTGGCGCGCAAACCTTCCGCGAAGCGCTGCGCTGCGGCGCCGAGATCTTCCACAGCCTGAAAAAGATCTGCGACAAGAAGGGCTATGCCACCACCGTCGGCGACGAAGGCGGCTTCGCGCCCAACCTGGAAAGCCATGAAGACGCGATCAAGCTGATCCTTGAGGCGGTAGACGCCGCCGGCTATGTGGCCGGCCAGGACGTGCTGATCGCTCTGGACTGCGCCGCCTCCGAATTCTTCCGCGACGGCAAGTACCACCTGACCGCAGAAAAATTGTCGCTGAGCTCGGAAGAGTTCGCCGACTACCTGGAAAACCTGGCCGACAAGTACCCGATCATCTCGATCGAGGACGGCATGGCCGAGCAGGACTGGGCCGGCTGGAACCTGCTGACCGAACGCTTGGGCCAAAAAGTGCAAATCGTTGGCGACGACGTATTCGTCACCAATCCCAAGATTCTGGCCGACGGCATCGCCAAGGGCGTGGCCAATTCGCTGCTGGTGAAGGTCAACCAGATCGGCACGCTGTCGGAAACCCTGAAAGCAGTTGATCTGGCCAAGCGTTCCCGCTATACCTGCGTTATGAGTCATCGCTCGGGCGAGACCGAGGACAGTACCATCGCCGATCTGGCAGTCGCCACCAACTGCATGCAGATCAAGACCGGCTCCCTGTCGCGTTCCGACCGCATGGCCAAGTACAACCAACTGCTGCGCATCGAGGAAGAGCTGGGCGACGCCGCCTACTACCCGGGCCGCGCAGCGTTTTACCATCTGAAGTGATTGCATGCGCTGGCTGACCGTGACCCTGGTAACCGTGATCCTTGCCTTGCAATGGCCGCTGTGGTTCGGCAAAGGCAGTTGGCTCAGGGTCTGGCAGCTGGACAAGCAGCTGCAGGAACAGCGGGCGACCACCCAAAAGCTGGTTGCCCGCAACGCCGCCCTGGACGCCGAAGTCCGCGACCTAAAGCAAGGCAGCGACGCGATAGAGGAAAGAGCTCGTAACGAACTTGGCATGATTCGCAATGGCGAGGTATTTTTCCAGTTACTGGATGCAAGCAAAAATACCCCGCTGGCGGGCCACCCGACAACGGACACTCACTCCCACTGACAACTCATGATGGCAGGCCTTAAAAGCACCAAGGTTTGGGCAATGACGACACAAAACCCTATCGAAGTTGCACGCGAAACCCTGAAGCAGTTGTCATTGCGGAAGCTGCTGCCGACGCCGGAGAACTTCGAGCGGGTTTACCACGAGTTGACGCAAACCCCGATGGTGCGCGACAACAAACTGGCCGTTCTGTTGTTGCGGGCATTGGAAACCTTGCCCCAGGACAACGTCCAGGCCAAGGTGACCCTGTCGCGCCTGCGGCAGGCGTTTGAGGAAAACCGCTGGGAGCAGGCGCCGCAACTGGTCATCGACTTCCTGCGCAGCACTTTTGCCACCCAGCAGTTGTCGCAGAGCTGGGGCCTGCTGATCCAAAGCCTGATGCGCAGCTGGGACACGCGCCAGCCCGACCTGCCTCAGCATCATAAGCAAAGCGCGCTCGAGCGCGTTCTGATCAATTACGGCAATCAGCCGGAAGAACTCAATCAGAAACTGGCGGCACTGCTGCAGAACTGGAACGCCTCCCCCTCGGCCAGGGAAACCGTGCCGACGCCGGAGGATGCCGACGCAGGCGAAGAGCCCGCCGCTTCCAGCAGCTGGCTGTCCTGGCAGCGCACACTGGCCTTCGCGCTCAAGCACGGCCTGGAGCCGCGCCTGGCCAGCTATCCCGACCTGGTGGATAGCCTGGGCAGCCTGCTCAAAGAGCTGGACGCGATCGCCGACGACGCCAGCCTGAACGCCTTCATGCCCAAGCTCAGGGCCTTCATGATCAAGCTGGAGCTGCAATCGCAGCAGGAGGGCCGCCTCACCTCGGGACTCACCAGCCTGCTGCGCCTGATGCTGGACAATGTGGCGGAACTGAACCGCTCGGACGAATATCTGCTGGGCCAGGTGAGCTCGCTGCAGGAAATGCTCACCCACGAGCCGTTGTCCATGCAGCAGATCTACCAGCTGGAAACCAGCCTGAAGGAAGTGATACGCAAGCAGGGCATGCTGAAAAGCTCGCTGGACGAGGCCGCCAGCTCCTTGCGCGCGCTGCTTGACCGCTTCGTCACCCGGCTGGCCCTGATGACCGACAGCACCGACGATTTCCACGCCAAGATCCAGAGCCACAGCGAGAAGCTGAAGCAGACGCAGAATGTCGACGATCTGGGCGGCATCATCAGCGCGCTGATGGAAGACACATCGGTGATGCAGCTGGACCTCACCCGCTCGCGCGACGAGCTGATTTCCGCCAAGGAGCAGGTGGAAGCGGCCGAATACCGCATCCAGGAACTGGAAACCGCGCTGGAAACCGCCAGCGCCAAGGTCAAGGAAGACCAGTTGACCGGCGCCTACAACCGCCGCGGCCTGGCAGAATACTTCCAACGCGAGATCGGCCGCGCCGAACGCACCGCCGCGCCGTTGTCGGTGGCGCTGATAGACGTGGACAATTTCAAGCAGCTGAACGACCGCTACGGCCATCTGGCCGGCGACGACGCGCTCAAATATCTGGTGGACGTGATCAAGCACAGCCTGCGCCCGGCCGACATCGTCGCCCGCTTCGGCGGCGAGGAGTTCGTGATCCTGATGCCGGATACGCCCGAGAACGAAGCGATCCTGACAGTGCAGAGGCTGCAGCGCGAATTGACCAAAACCTTCTTCCTGGCCAACAACGACAAGCTGCTGATCACCTTCAGCGCCGGTGTCGCCCGCTGGCATCTGGGCGAGCAGGAGGCCGACGTGCTGGAGCGCGCCGACCATGCGATGTACCAGGCCAAGATCAACGGCAAGAACCGGGTCTGTTCGGCCGAGGAAGCCCTGAGCCAGGACTGAATGGATGGACCGGTTGTGAGGGATGGCCTCCGGCCATCTTTTGGTTTCAGGCGGCTCCGCCGCCTTTTTTCATGCGCATGCCGGCTTCGGCACGCCGCCTTCGCACTTCCTTCGGATCGGCCAGCAGCGGGCGGTAGATTTCCACCCGATCATGCTGCCTCAATTCGGCCTCCGGCTTGACCGCCTTGCCGAAAATCCCCAGCCTCAACGCCTCCGCGTCGAGTTCCGGGCATTGCGCCAGAATGCCCGATCGCGCCACCGCCTGCGCCACCGTCGCGCCCGCCGGCAGGCTGACGGCGATCAGCCATTGCCGGTCCGGCCGCGCGTAAGCCACTTCGACATCCAGCATTTCAGTCGCTGCCATATTTCCTGTCCGCCTCCTTGATGAAAGCGTCCACCAGCGAGCCGGAAATGTGGCCGAACACCGGGCCGATCAACTTTTCCAGGATGCGGCTGGAAAACTGGTAGCGCAGGCTGAACTCTATCCGGCAGCCAAAGTCGCCCAGCGGCTTGAAATGCCAGCGCCCCTCCAACAATTCAAACGGCCCCTCCACCAGCTCCATCATGATGGACTCGTCCTTGACGTTGCGGTTGCGGGTGGTGAAATGCTGGCGCACTTTCAAATAATCGATATGCAGGCTGGCCACCACCTGCTCTTCATCGCGCGACAATACCTCCGCCTTGCCGCACCATGGCAGAAAGCGGCTGTAATGATCCACATCGTCCACCAGCGCGTACATCTGCGCCGGGGTATGCGCCACCAGGACGCTCTTTTCGACAAGCTGCATCGGCAAAAACCCGGCGCCGCCGGGGTCTCGAAGCTGAACAATCAAGCGGTGATTTTAGCAAAAACCACCCGTTGCTGTCCTGCCGCCGCCAGCCGCCCCCCCTCAGACCGTCAGCGGCGAAAATATCTCCACATCAAGCCACTGAATTTGCGTGACTTTGGTTGGCCGGCGGCTTCTGGTACAATGCCGGATTCTAAGGAACTCACCATCACATGAGCATCATCCAGAACCGCAAGGCTTTCCACGACTACTTCATCGAGGAAGAACTCGAGGCCGGGCTCGTGCTGGAAGGGTGGGAGGTCAAGGCCATCCGCGCCGGCCGCGTCCAGCTGAAGGAAAGCTACGTCGACTGGAAGAACGGCGCCTTCTGGCTGATCGGCTGCCACATCACCCCTCTGCAATCCGCCTCCACCCATGTCAAGCCCGACCCGGTGCGCCCGCGCAAACTGCTGCTGTCGCAAGAGCAAATCAACCGCTTCATCGGCAAGGTGGAACGCGCCGGCTACACCATGATGGCGCTGGACCTCCACTACTCCAAGGGCAACGTCAAGGCCAACGTCGGCCTGGCCAAGGGCAAGAAGCTGCATGACAAGCGCGACACCGAGAAAGACCGCGAATGGCAGCGCGAGAAGCAGCGCGTGATGAAGAATCATCGGGGCGCGGCATGAAGCGCGGCGCCGCCCTCCCCATCGTCCTGATCTGCCTGGGTTGCGTCTGGTTGCTGAAAAGCACCGCCCTGCTGCCCAGCACCGCCACCCTGCTCGCCCTGCTGCTGTTCGCGGCGGGCGTGTTGCTATTGGCGCTGGACGGATTCAACAAATCCACTCTGGTGACCAGCCCAATGCTGGCCTACACCGGCGCCGCCATCTACGCGATAGACCAGTTGGGCCTGCGCGCCAGCCATTTCGCGGCGCTGGGCATGGTGCTGATGGGCGTGCTGATGCTGGTGGCGCGCAGCGACAGCATACCGGAACGCCGCGAACCGCCGCGCCGGCTGCCGCCGCGGGACGACTGATCCAGGCCGGCGCGCGGCGATGGAAGACATCGCCCGCCAATAGTCTGAAACACAAATATTTTTTCAAGCATTGACGATAATGGCCTTAACGGCCTGCATTACTTTCAAGGATAGGCATGGACAAGATCCTCATTCTCGATTTCGGCTCGCAAGTCACCCAGCTGATCGCCCGCCGCGTACGCGAAGCTCACGTCTACTGTGAGCTTCACTCTTTCGACATGCCGATCGAAGAGATCCAGGCCTTCGCGCCCAAGGCCATCATCCTGTCCGGCGGTCCCAATTCGGTATACGAGTCCGATTACCAGGCCGATCCCAAGCTGTTCGAGCTGGGCATCCCGGTGCTGGGCATCTGCTACGGCATGCAGTTCATGGCGCAAACCATGGGCGGCAAGGTGGAAGGCGGCGACAAGCGCGAGTTCGGCTACGCCCAGATCAAGGCGCGCCACCATTCCAAGCTGCTGGAAGGCCTGCAGGACCAGATCGACGACGCCGGCAACGGCTTCCTGGACGTTTGGATGAGCCACGGCGACAAGGTCACCCAGTTGCCGGCCGGCTTCCACGTCATCGCCGAAACCCCGTCCTGCCCGATCGCGGCGATGGCCGACGAGGCCCGCGGCTTCTACGGCGTGCAGTTCCACCCGGAAGTGACGCACACCAAGCGCGGCACCGAGATGCTCCACCGCTTCGTGCTGCATGTGGCCGGCTGCAAGCCCAGCTGGACCATGCCCAACTACATCGATGAAGCGGTGAAGAAGATCCGCGACCAGGTGGGCGATGAGGAAGTGATTCTCGGCCTGTCCGGCGGCGTGGACTCCTCTGTCGCCGCCGCGCTGATCCACCGCGCCATCGGCAACCAGCTGACCTGCGTCTTCGTCGACCACGGCCTGTTGCGCCTGAACGAAGGCAAGATGGTGATGGAAATGTTCGCCCAGAACCTGGGCGTCAAGGTGATTCAAGTCAACGCCGAAGCCGACTTCATGGCCAAGCTGGCCGGCGAAGCCGACCCGGAGAAGAAACGCAAGATCATCGGCGCCGAGTTCGTCGAAGTGTTCCAGCGCGAATCCGGCAAACTGACCAACGCCAAGTGGCTGGCCCAGGGCACCATCTATCCGGACGTGATCGAATCGGCCGGCGCCAAGACCAAGAAGGCCCACACCATCAAGAGCCACCACAATGTGGGCGGCCTGCCGGAAGACATGGACCTGAAGCTGCTGGAGCCGCTGCGCGAACTGTTCAAGGACGAAGTGCGCCAGCTGGGCGTGGCGCTCGGCCTGCCGCACGACATGGTCTACCGCCACCCGTTCCCGGGCCCGGGCCTGGGCGTGCGCATCCTCGGCGAAGTGAAACAGGAATACGCCGACCTGCTGCGCCAGGCCGACGCCATCTTCATCGAAGAGCTGCGCAACACCGTGGACGAAAAAACCGGCAAGAACTGGTACGAACTGACCAGTCAGGCATTCGCGGTGTTCCTGCCGGTGAAGTCGGTCGGCGTGATGGGCGACGGCCGCACCTACGACTACGTCGTCGCACTGCGCGCCGTGGTCACCAGCGACTTCATGACCGCGCACTGGGCCGAACTGCCCTACGCGCTGCTGGGCCGCGCTTCCAACCGCATCATCAACGAAGTACGCGGCATCAACCGCGTGGTCTACGATGTGAGCGGCAAGCCGCCGGCTACCATCGAGTGGGAGTAGAAATACCGTCGTAAGCTGTTGATTTATATATGTTTTGTAGTTACACAAAACAGACACACGCCCAACTAAGTTGTTGATTTAGTTGGGCGTTGGCATTAAAGTTACACGTAAAGCTACAAAACGCTGTAGCCGTTCAAAAACGTAGTAACCCAACGCACATATGCCGCTAAAAAAACAAACGTTTAATGCTGACGAAATAGAGATATACGACGAGGCTGTTGTGTATAAGCGCGGCGAGTATTGGCAAATGCGTATGTGGTTAGGAAAGGAAAAGAAATACGCACGTTTTAGCTTACGCACACGCAATAGAGATACAGCAATAGATAAAGCGAAAAAATACTATCACGAGCTAATGGCACAGCAGTTAGCGGGTAAAACGTATTTCTCCAAAACAACAAAGCAAGGTGTTGAAGAATATTTGAAGCAACGTGCGCTTGACGTTGAAGCGGAGCTAATAGTGAAAGGACGTTATGGCACTATTAAAACGCATTTGGAACATTGGCTTGATTTTATTGGACGAGACACAAAGCTGAAAGAGCTTGAACGCACTGATTGCGAGAACTACTTACATTCGCGCACTAAAACAAAAAAGAAAATCAATGTCAGTCAAACAACGGTAGCGAATGAACAAAGTTCAATAAACGCAATGATGGCTTGGCTGTATAAGCGTAATGAAACATACATTGAAGCGTTTGATTTTAAGCCGTTAAAACGTATTGACAGATGTGACGAAGCACTAAGGCGCAGCACATTTGAAGACGACGAAATAGTTAGGATTAAAACAGAGCTTGAAACATACATTGCTGACGCAAAGAAAAACATAAAAGAAGAAGGCAACTTAGCGAAAGCAATAACGGGCTACTATTTGCTCATATCCATTATTACTGGCTTACGCAGAGGCGAGCAGATACAGCTAAAGTGGAGCGGCATTAAATGGCTTGAAAAGAATGTAAAAGGACAAACATCGGACGATACATATAACTTAGTCAAAATAACGGTGCGAGCAGAAACAACGAAGGTTAGGAAAACACGACACTTCGTTGTTAAAGATTCGGAATATTTTGACGAGTTATTTAAGTTGCTACAGCCGCGCTATGTAAAAGCAAACAAAGACAACAAAAAAGCAAAAGCATTTGGTGACACATTTGTTTTTAGCGCAAACGGAACTTCAATGCTAACGCCCCGTGCTATTGGCTATCACTTTGACAAAATAGTAGAGTTGGCTGAGATTAAAGATACAGACACACGTGACTTAGTGCCATACAGCTTTCGCCATTACTTTATTACGGACAGAGTAAACAGAGGCGCAACGCCAACGCAAGTGGCTGAGACGTGCGGCACGAGCACGGCGCAGATTGAAAAAACTTACATCCATACAAGCGAAGCGAAAATGATTACCAATGCGCTGCCGCAGTTTGAATATAGAGACGGCTTGCTTATTCCAAAGTAGTCGTAACCATTTTAGCTATGTCTGTCGTCCGTGTGTTTAAGATTTTTATTTACACACGTTTATTGGGTAAAACACGCTTCTTTTGCGCCGATAACGCATTTTGTTGTGGCAATGTTTGCTGACTTTGTGGGTAGGTGGGGTTAGCAGTTGTGGCTACATTGCTGGTTGGGTTGGTTGGGTTTATGTAGGGGGTGGCACTTTTTGTTGGTAAGGCTTTGGGTGGGTATGGTGTTACGTGCTGTGGGTTGGGTTGAACGTTACTGGGGGTGGCAGTTTTTTGTATAGGTTGTTGCTGAGGGTTGGCATTGGGCTTATTGGGTGCTGCTAACTTAGGTGATGGCTTTGGTATTTTTAGTATGGGTGCTGGCGCAGAGGCAATACGTTTACCAACACGTTTGCTGCGTTTAGCTTTTTTCTGCTGCTGTGCTGCGGCTTTCTGTTTAGCTTGTTCGTGTTGTTGCGTCTGTATAGCAGTCCAAACTGCTATCATTTACCAGCTTCCATAACACTAGTTGTGCTTCTGCGTCAGCTATTTCAAATATTCTCATACATTAGTCCCTATGTTGCTAATGTATTTATTGAACAGAAAGAGTGACAGCAGAAGCGACGAGCTTGGATGTTATTTGGTAAAGCCAGAACGCAGCTGATTGCTTGCTGCGTCAATCGCAGCGTCTAACTCTTCAGCAGTTACCGCAGCACATATTGTCTCAAACGTTGTGACAAGTTCTTTCGCTGTGGCTACTTCAATCGCTGTTTTGCCTTTAGCCAACTCCAAAATACGTGCGCCGTAACGCACATTGACGCAGAGCTTGCCGTTTTCAGTAACAAACGCCCAACTTTTAAGACGCTTTGGCAGAGCGACTTGCTTGCGAATACCAGTTTCAGTGTCAGTCACGCTTCGTAGTTTTGTTGGCAAATATGCTGTGCCATTTTGTTCCGCTTTCGCCAGTTTTATTTGTTCGCGCAAACGCATAACGAGCCTATTGCGACGTTGAACAACAGCAGAGATTTGAGTGGGCTTTTTAGCAGCAGTGAGTTTTAAGTTTGCCAGTGTCATTTTCAGTCCTTTCAGTTTTTCAGTTGTGTGCGTAAGCGATTTATGACGCAGCGCAACACTAACAATATGCTCGTAAAGCGTTGCTGGACAAGGCTTTAAGGCTGTATGAACAGATAAGGTAAAAATATTTAACTTTTTCTGTTCAAACATAAATAAGGGTATGAATAATGAAAAGCAAAACACTAACAAAACGGCATATGTGGCAGCGCAAGCAGACTATTTGGAACGATTAGCGCAGCATTGTGACTACGCACTGACTTTACAAACCAGCTTACCAACTTACGCTATCAGCGCGACAACTATGGAATAGCGTTTAGACGCAACACGAAGTAGCTTGTGTCAGTTTCGTCTTCGTCTAAATCGCTTGCTAACTGGTAATGGCTGGCTACGCAATGACAAATATGTGCCCGTGTTTGTTGCTGCGATTGAAGGCACGCGAAACACATACGATAGAATAGAACACTACACATACACATACACATACACATACACATAGCGTTAGGTAACTTGCCGAATGCTGCTACACACGATTTATTAGAAGACGGCATTAGGCAGTTATGGGCAGCAACAGCAGTAGCACAACAGACATAAAGTTAGATAAGCTAACAAAAGGCACTGAACAACGTTGGAATGAATATATTAGTAAAGACGCACATATAGGCAACTAGGAAGTTATTGACTACAGCAACACACAAGCACCAAAGCACATACTGGCAGCGATTTAATCTACAACACATAGGCACGGCTTGGCGTTTGACGCAGCGCTGGCGACAAACAAAAACTGATTGGACAACATAAACGACTTTGCTGACACTGGATGAAGTGTTAGTTGTATTGGTATTGTCTAAGTCTTTCAAACACACAATACAGACTATTGAATGCTAACAATAAGTGAGACTGGCAATGGCAATGTAGGTTTGCTATACAAAGTAGCAAAAAAATGGGGTATAGGTAAAAATCACCAGCACAAAAGAAAATGGGTATGTGCTGAAAATAGCAGCGCAAAAAATACACAAAGCAAACTAACAAAATCAACGTGGTTTGTGCTGGCAAAAAGAGGTAGGAAAAACTTTGAACAGAAAACACAATATATGTAGCAAAACAGCACCAAAGCGAAAGGGCTACAAAATGGCACAGGCAGCAACACTGACACAGCAGCAGCTACAACGTGTTTTAGATTACTTGCGAACACGCAGACACTCCAAGCGTAACAGAGCGATTATTTTACTGACGTATTACGCAATGTTGCGTGTTGGCGAAGTTGCCGCTTTGCGTTATTGCGACGTTGTTGACGCAGACGGAGAGATTAAAGCGGAGACAACGATTAGTGCGGCACAAACGAAGGGCAACAAAGCACGTAAGGTTTGGTTTGCTGAAAAGATACGTGTTGAACTTGCTGCTTATCTGTCAGCGCACAAACCAAAGCAACTTACACAGCCATTGTTTTATACGCAGCGCAGTGACGGATTTACAGCTAACACGTTGACGCACATTGTGAATGGCATTTACAAAGTCGCAGGCATTAGTGGCGCAACGTCGCATAGTGGAAGACGCACTGGACTTACAAACTTAGCGGAACGTGGAGTGGGTGTGAGAACGCTTATGGCATTGGCTGGACACAGCAATATGGCGACTACACAACGCTATATTGACTTGCGCCCAGCTGTTATTAAAGCTGCTATTGAGTTGGTTTAGTCTGAACGACGAGAAATAAAAATAACCGAAACAGAAAATGTCTTTGGTAGCCAGCGGAAAGGGCTGGAAAGCGTTTGAGTTATCTTCCTATTGTGCCTAATAGTCTGCGCAAGCCAGCGCCAATCAAAACCTTTGTGCCCAGTTCCGTGCGTTTCTACTTTGTCGAGTTGATAAAGTCCAGCGTATAAAGTTTCGCTCCACTTATACTCCGTGTGTCGCATATAGCCCATTAGTAAGCTCCCGACATTTTTAATCCATACTATCGGGCCCACTTCGTTTGGAACGGAGCAAACAAAGTATTTTGGATTTGCGGCGGCGATATGCTCGATTAGGCGAACGACGATATTTTCTGGAATATGCTCTAACGTTTCGAGAGACATTAAAAAATCAACGTTTTCAAGCTCTGTATAGTGGTTCTCAATGCTGTCGTTGATTATTCGAAAGTTAGATTTTGAACCGTATCTCGATTTGGCTGTTTCAGCAAACGTCTGATCAAGTTCAATGCCAACATAACTTATGTTGTATCGTTCGTTCAATAAGCCAAACGTTTTTGCGTGTGCGCAGCCTATATCGACAACCTTTAGTTGCTTGTCTGGATTTTCATTTCTTAGCTGGTCAAAAAGTTCAATCAGATATTTGTACCTAATGCTATGTAGCCAACTTACAAGCGGATTGAAGTTTTGGTTCTTTTCGTAGCAAGTTTGTGTTTCGTGCGTCATGCGTCATGTTATTTGTTGTGTGGCGACGCTTCATTTTACTCGTGCTTCGTAGCAGCTCAAAGTGTTTTCTGTTTCTGCCGCGCAACGTGTAACCATAAGCGTGTAAAATCTAACAAACACAACAACCAACGTAAAAAAGAGTGCTTAAATACACAATGGTAAAGTTGCGCAAAAGTTACACAACGGACTTACGGTGCGCTGTAACCCCTATAAATGCTACGTTTTCAACCAACGTTACTATTGAGTGGGAATGAGCCTGACTCTGGCCATCCCCGCGCAAAACGCCCCGATTCGAACGGGGCGTTTTTTATTGCCCCTCGCTAGACGCGACTCTCGGTTTCGCTTCGCAGAAAAACCAGCACCATCCCCGCCGACAGCAGCGTCAGCGCAATCAGCAGATAAAGCAACTGCTGGAAAGCCAGTCCATAGGTCTCTGCCAGCCGCGCAGGATTCACCATGGGCAACAGGGCATGAGCCTGGGTCAGATTCCCCGAGGCCAGGCGCTGCACGACAGCGGCCGAGGTTCTTAGCCCGGCATCCGCCAAACCCTTCCCGGTAAACAAGGCCATCAGCGCGCCGGCCATCGCCAGCGCGATGCCTTCGCCGGCCACCCGGGTGGTGCTGAAGATGCCGCTGGCCATGCCGGCGCGCTCCTTGGGCACCACGCTCACCGACAAGCCGTCCATCAAGCCCCAGGGCAGGCCGCTGCCACAGCCTATCAGCAGCAGCGCCAGCAACATGGCGGGCGAGCCTGCCCGCGCCTGACTCAAGCCAAGCAGTCCGATCGCCGCCAGCAGCAGGCCCATGGCGGAAATGAAGCCGGCGGAGCGCCAGCGCGTCAGCGATACCGCCAGAGACGGCACCACCAGCATCGGCGCAGACAAGGCCAACATCCATAAGCCCGCCCCCACCTCTCCCACTCCCTCGATGCCGATGAAGCGTAGCGGCAGCAGCACCAATAGCGCCACATAACAATAGCTGGTGGCAATCGGCAAGCACTGCACGCCGACAAAGCGCGGGTAGCGAAACAGAGACAGATCCAACATCGGACGCGCCACGCGCCGCTCTATCCAGACAAAAGCCAGCAATAGCGCCAGAGATCCAAGCAACAGCATGCGTACAAGCAAGCTATGCCACCCCAGTTGCGGCCCCTGCAGCAAGGCCGTAGTGAACAGCGCCAGCATAGCCGTAAAGCTGCAGGCTCCCGGCCAGTCCAGCCCCGCCGCATTCGGATCACGCGACTCGTGCATGCGCGGCAATCCCAGCAGCAGGGCCAGCAAGCCCATGGCCGCGCCACAGGCGAATATGGCCCGCCAGCTCAAGCACTGGATCAAGTAGCCGGACAATAGCGGGCCAAAGGCCAGCCCCAGGCCAAAAGTCGTACCCAGCAGGCTGAACGCGCGCCCTCTAGCCTCTCCTTCATATTCCTGCGCCAGCGCGGCCGAGCCGCCAGCCATCGCCGCCGCGGCCGCCAGCCCCTGCGCCGCGCGCAGCGCGTTCAGCCACCATATGTCCGGCGCCAGGCAGATGGCTAGCGAGACCAGCCCGAATAGCGCGATGCCGATGCCGAACAGCCGCTTGCGGCCAAACTGGTCAGCCAGCGCGCCCGCCGCCATCAGGCAGCTGCCAAAACTCAGCATGAAGGCGCTGGTCACCCAGCCTAGCGCCTGCGGGCTGCCGCCCAACTCGCGCCCCACGGCCGGCGTGGCCACCGCGCCGCCGACAAAACTCCACGGCAACGCCAGCGCAGCCAAGCATACCGCCGCCAATACCGACCATCGCCCGCCTCCTCCACCTCTTGGCTCCATTTTCCCTCTTCCTCCGTCCAGCGCGCCCAGGCTGAGCCAGGCGCTGGTTGCAATCAAGAAAATGATAAGCCGGGCAATTACTTCAATAAATGGGCACAATGTCATCTTATTCATGACTTAATATCGGCAAATGGTGCTTACCATGAATGGCATGGACAGTTTGAGCGGCCTGTTGGCCTTTGTCCGCGCGGCGGAGCTGGGCAGTTTCGTCGCCGCGGGCGATCGTCTGGGCATTTCAGCCTCCGCGGTCAGCAAAAGCATCAGCCGCCTGGAAGACAAGCTGGCGGCGCGGCTGTTTCACCGCAGCACCCGCCGCATCAGTCTGACGCAGGAAGGTCTCCTGCTATTTGAACGCTGCCGCCGCATCATGGCGGAGCTGGAAGAGGCTTCGGCCGAACTGGCGCAGAATGCCGCTGCGCCTCGCGGTCGGCTGAAAGCCAGCTTGCCCTTGATCGGCCACCGCATGCTGTCGCCCCTGCTGCCGGAATTCCACGCCCGCTACCCGGAGATCGAACTGGAGCTGGACTTCAGCGACCGCATGGTGGATCTGGTGGCAGAGGGATTCGATGTTGCGGTGCGTAGCGGCGAACTGAGCGACTCGAGGCTTCAGGCCAGGCTGCTGGGACCATTTCGTTTCATGCTGGTCGGCTCGCCCGGCTATTTCCACCGCCGCGGCCTGCCCCTGCATCCTGGAGATTTGCTTGACCATGCCTGCCTGCGCTACCGGTTTCCGTACAACGGCCAACTGCAGCTCTGGGCCTTGCGTCATATTGGCGATGTGGCAACGCCGCAACTGAGCCATTTCCTGACTTGCAACAGCATAGAAGCGCTGGTCGCCGCAGCCGCCGACGGCTTGGGCATTGCCTGGCTGCCCGACTTCGCGGTTGGCCGCGAACTGGCGGATGGCCGGTTGCTGCCCGTGCTGGAGAATTACGCCGCCGAACCGGGAAAGTTCTCCGCCGTCTGGCCCTCTAGCCGCCACCAGCCACCCAAATTGCGGGTATTCATCGACTTTCTGGCCGAGCGGCTTCTATCGCCAGCAAAACCGTGATCGCACTTCCCGCGCAGAGAAATGCAATAGGAATATCATTATTCCCGCAGAATGCCGCTCACGCGCTAAACTGGCCGCCATGCAGGCCCTCTGCAGCCGCTTCTACGCACCGCCGCCACATGGCTCAGGCATGCGCGCCGGCAAAGCTGAGCGGACCCATCATTACTACTCAGAGCCGAACCGCATGCCGGCGGCCCAAGCACTTCGTGATTGCACATGACTGACTCCCACTCCGCAACGCTTTCCCGCGCCGACTACCAGACTCTGGGCCTGGCGGCGCTGGGCGGCGCGCTGGAAATCTACGATTTCATCATCTTCGCCTTCTTCGCCACCACGCTGAGCAAGCTATTCTTCCCGCCGCACATGCCGGAATGGCTGCGCCTGCTGCAGACCTTCGGCATCTTCGCCACCGGCTACCTGGCCCGGCCGCTGGGCGGCATCCTGATGGCCCACTTCGCCGATGTGCTCGGCCGCAAGCGCATCTTCAGCCTGACCATCCTGCTGATGGCCGGCCCCTGCCTGCTGATAGGCCTGCTCCCCACCTATGCCGACATCGGCTACGCCGCCGCGCTGATCCTGCTGGCGCTGCGCATTTTGCAGGGGGCGGCGGTAGGGGGCGAGGTGCCCAGCGCCTGGTCCTTCGTCGCCGAGCATGCGCCGCTTAAGCGCCGCGGCTATGCGCTGGGTGTGCTGCAAGCCGGGCTGACCTTCGGCTACCTGCTGGGCGCGCTCACCGCTACCCTGCTGGCGCGCGTTTTCACCCCGCAGGAAATGTTGGACTATGGCTGGCGCATTCCCTTCCTGCTGGGCGGGCCGTTCGGCCTGCTGGGCGTATGGCTGCGCCGCTGGCTCAACGAGACCCCCATCTTTCTGGCGATGCGCAGCCGCCAGGCCGAACAGGTTTCCTATCCCTTGTTGACGGTGATCCGGGAACACCGCGCCACCTTGCTGCCGGCGGCCCTGCTCACTTGCGTGCTCACCTCCGCGGTGGTGGTGCTGGTCGTGGTGACCCCCACACTGCTGCAACAACGCTTTGGCATGAGCGCCGATCACGCCTTCGGCCTGAGCAGCATAGGCATCGTCTTCCTCAACATCGGCTGCGTCATCGCCGGCCACGCCTGCGACCGCATCGGCCAGCGCCGCAGCCTGGCGTTGTACAGCCTGCTGCTGCCACTGGGGATCGGCCTGCTGTACGCCTGCCTGATCGGCGGCTGGGGCTGGCCGGGACTTGCCTACGCGGTAGCCGGCCTGTGTTGCGGCATCGTCGGCGTGGTGCCCTCCATCATGGTCGGCATGTTCCCGGCCAGAGTGCGCGTTTCCGGCATCTCCTTCACCTACAACATCGCCTACTCGATCTGGGCCAGCGTCACCCCGCTGCTGCTGATCGCCGCCATGCCGTGGAGCCCGTGGATCTGTGTGTTCTACTGCGCGCTGATGGCCGTTGTCGGCCTGTTCTGCGCTCGCCGCGCCCAGGCTGGCAAAACGCCGGCCCTGGATGAGGCGCTGTATCAGCAAGGCTGAAACCTGGGCTGGCGCGGTTTGACGGCGCCGCGCCAGCCTGTTAGCTTGAACCTTGCCGGCCGAGTTGCTACGCTGCGCAAACCCGCGCCGTCCCGATTCTTCCTTATTTTCATTCGCCAGGAGCTTGCTATGTCTACTGCCGCAATTGCCAAGGAAAAAGAACAGTTACTGGATGACGTGCGCCAGGTGCTGGCCAGCACGGAGGAGTTGCTGAATGCCACCATCGACGATGGCAGCCAGCAAAGCAAGGAATTGCGCAAACGGCTGGCCGACAAGCTGACCGTGGCCAAGGCCAAGCTGGTGGAGGCCGAGCAAGTGGTGGTCGGCAAAGCCAAGGAGGCGGTCAAGGCAACCGATCAGTACGTGCATGAAAATCCGTGGAAGTCGATCAGCATCGCTGCCGGCGTCGGCTTCCTGCTGGGCATGCTGGTTTCCCGCCGCTGAGTCCGCGCCCCGCCCATGTCTGAAAAACAGCACTCTCACCACCCCGGCAGCCTGAGCTCATTTGCCGATGGGGTGGTTTCGCTGCTACTGACCCGTGCCGAGCTGTTGACGCTGGAAGCCCAGGAATTGAAGGACGAAATCCTGGCCAACCTGTTCAGCGGCATGCTGGCGTTGATTTTGCTGGCCATAGGCCTGCTGGCCACCCTGTTCTTGCTGTGGATACTGACTCCTGTCGCATTCAAGGCATGGGCAATGGCCAGCATGGCGCTGCTGTTCATAGGCGGCAGCCTGCTGCTGCTGTGGCAATTGCGCCGCCGCCTGCTCCGCCAGGGTCCAGCCTTCGCCCTCACCATACAGGAGCTGCGCAAGGATTGGGGCGCCATGTCCGGACAGGAGCCCAAATGAGTCCGCAAGACCGCGCACTGAGGAAACAACTGCTGCTGATGAAGGGAGAGGCGCTGCGCCTCAAGCTCAGACTGGAGAAGGAGAGGCTGTGCCAGCCATGGCAGGCTGCGGGAGCCAGCGTTGGTCTCTTGGCTGAAAACCGGCAGTTGCAACGCTGGCTTTCATTGCTGGAGGACTGGATACCTTCGGCCAGGCTGCGCCGGCTGCTGAAAGCCGGCGGCAGCGGTTGGCTGTTATGGCGGCTGGCCCGGCGCTGGCTGCGGCGCTGAGCCTCAGGCGCTGGTCGCCCCCAGCGACGACATGCTCCCCTGATCGATGTTGATCCGCAGGTCGTCGAAGCCGGCATCGTCGGGCTGGCCGGCCAGCAATTGATCGACTCCATGCAACGCCTTGTCCGTCTTGTCCAGGTTCTCCGACAGCTCCCGGTCGCTGCCGCGCATCTGCCTCGTCTGCTGCTTCAACCAACTCTGAATCGCTTTCAGCGTCTGCAGCATCTGCATGACGTCAGGATCGGCGCTTGCGCCATTCCCCGCTTTCGCGGAGCCAGACGACGCGGCAACCTGGCTGCCGCTCGCATCTTTCCCGCCTGAGCCAGCCTCGCCCCCCGCGTCCGCGCTGGTCCCGCCGCCGGCTGAAGCGGCAACCGTGGCGCTGGCGCTGGCACTGGCACTGGCACTGGCACTGGCACTGGCAGCAGCCTCGGCCTCGGGGTCTGCCGGCGCATCGTTTTCGGCATCCCCGCCATCGGCGGAGCCATCCGCTCCGGCAGCAAGCGCGCCCTGCCCGCCGGAAGCGGCAGCGGAGGCATCCGCACTGGCCGGCGCGGCGATATTCGCCGATATCTGCGTATCGTCGCCTCCGCCCTGCGCATCGCCAACCAGTTGCTTCAACTCGCGCGCCACCTGGGCCAACTGGGCCGCCAGCGCCTTGAGGCTGCCCTTGTCGTGGCCGGCGGTACGCATCATCCACTGCAGCATTTCCACCTTTTTCTTCAACATTTCCTTCATGAAGGGGTCCACCTGCCCCTTGGGCTTTGACGACGCCGGCCAGAACACCTTGCTGCGATTGGCTATCGCCAACAGGCTTTGCTCCAGCCCCCGGAACGCGCCCCCAGCGGATGGGGCAGCGGCATTGCCGGCCATAGAGTCCAGAGGGTTCGAAGGTGGAATAGATGCAGGCTTGGATGCGGACTGCGCCGCCTGCCTGACGGCAATGGGCGACAGCCCGGCGGTTGCTGACGATATCACGGACATGGCATGCTTCTTTTTTAGTGTTTATGCTTTTCATATCGGCCACAAGCGCCGATGCTTGAGCGGAAGCCGCCCATCCAATCCGCGCTGGCAAGCGGCGGCGTTTCGGTGTACCTTGCCGCGTCGGCTGCAAAACCTCGCGCCAGCAGCTAGCGTTAAACCACATCCCGATAGCCCATTGCCGTGACACTCAGCTCCCCGCCGCTTCCTCCCGCCGCCATAGGCTGGCTTGCCAGCCTGAACATCCGCACCCGCCCGCAATTGCAGCAGCGCGGCGCCGTCACGGCCTTTCTGCAACTGAAGGCCGCCGGCCACACCGTCACCCGCCGCCTGCTGTTCGCGCTGGAAGCCGCCGCCCGTGGCATACATTGGCAGCAATTGAACGACGGAGACCGGGCAGCCCTGTTGCAGCAGTTGGCCAGCCATCCTCCGGTAGCGCTGCCGCCGGATGAGGCCAGCCGCCGCGGCTTCATGCTGCAGGCGCTGCAATTGGCGGAACTGGCCGCCGTCGAGGGGGAAGTGCCGGTAGGCGCAGTGGTGGTGAAAAATGGGATGGTGGTAGGCCG
This sequence comes from Chromobacterium sphagni, assembly GCF_001855555.1. Taxonomy (GTDB): domain Bacteria; phylum Pseudomonadota; class Gammaproteobacteria; order Burkholderiales; family Chromobacteriaceae; genus Chromobacterium; species Chromobacterium sphagni. The sequence continues at coordinate 75,047 of NZ_MKCT01000001.1, forward strand.
CGGCTATAATCAACCGATAGGCCTGCACGACCCTTCCGCTCATGCCGAGATGCTGGCGCTGCGCGACGCCGCGCGGCATCTGGGCAATTACCGGCTGGATGGCTGCGACCTGTACGTGACGCTGGAACCCTGCCCGATGTGCAGCGGCGCTATCCTGCACGCCCGCATAGCCCGCGTGCTGTACGGCGCGCGCGATGCCAAGACCGGCGCGGCTGGCAGCACCGTCGATTTGTTCGCCAATGCGCAGTTGAACCACCATGCGGCGGTTTTCGGCGGCATCGAGGCCGAACGCTGCGCGGAACAACTATCCGCTTTCTTCCAGCTTCGCCGACAAAACAAGGAGGATTGAATGCGCGTCCCTGCCGCTATCCTGCTATGCGGCTTCTCCCTGGCCTGCCAGGCGAACGACAGTCCGGCCGCCATGCTGCTGCAGGCGCAAACCGACGCGCCGCTGCGGGAAACCCACGCCAATCCGCGCCATTACGGCGCGCCCTGGATCTGGGTGGGAGTGAAGTCGCAAAGCCTGCGGCTGTTCGATGGCTGGGGTCTACAGCAGAAGCGATATCTGGTGTCCACGGCGAAGAACGGCGTGGGCGAAAGCAGCGGCAGCTACCAGACGCCGCGCGGCTGGCACACCGTCTGCCAGCGCATAGGCGACGGCGCGGCGGAAAACACCATCATCTTCCGCCGCCAGATCACGCCATGGAAATACACGCCGGAGCTGCACGCGCAATATCCGAACAAGGACTGGATCCTTACCCGCATCCTGTGGCTGTGCGGCCAGGAGCCGGGATTGAATCAGGGCGGTGATGTCGACAGCTATGATCGCGCCATCTACATCCACGGCGCCGGTGATCATGTACCATGGGGAACACCCAGTTCGCTGGGCTGCATCCGCATGAAGAACCACGATGTGATTGAACTGTTCGACGCCACCCGCACTGGCGTCGACGTATGGATAGACGAGAACTCCTGATGCATTCCGCACTGACCCTGAGCACCCCGGCGCTGCTGTTTCCCGCCATCTCCCTGCTATTGCTGGCCTACACCAACCGCTTCCTCGGCCTGGCCGGCATCATCCGCAATCTGTACGAAGAATACCGCGACAGCCAGGACCCGAAAATCCTGCGCCAGATCGGCAATCTGCGCACCCGCATCACGCTGATAAAATGGATGCAGTTTCTCGGCATCGCCAGCCTGTTCTTGTGCACGGTGGCGATGTTTCAGGTTTACACCGGCTGGCAGGCGTGGGGAGAAATCACTTTCGGCGCAAGCCTGCTGAGCATGATAGGCTCGCTGGCGGTGTCGCTGCTGGAACTGGTGCGCTCGTCGGACGCGCTCAACATCCTGCTGTCCGACCTGCAGGCCGAATACGAGCGCCGGCGTTGACTCAACCGTAAACGGAAAAATCCCGTGGCATATCCTTGCGCGCCACCATCAGGTGCAGCGGCAGTTCCACCCGCCGCGTCTGGCTGGGCAAGCCCCAGGCGCGCGCAATGCGCAGACAGGCGTCGTCCAGGATATTCTCCCCCAGTGCCTGCTTGCACAGCTTGCTGGCGGAAGTGGTGTTGAGAAAACCCAGAAAGTGCTCCAGCGTCCAATCATTGCTGATGGTGAAACAGGGCGCCTTGAGCAGCGGCAATGGACAGCCGCTGCTGCGGAAGTCATCCCACAGCAGCTGGCAGCGGCTGGACCAGAACGGTTCGATGATGGACCACAACACGCTGCAGGCGCGGTCTATTTCCGGCGTCACCACGCAATGGTGATAACCCCAGGCGGCAAAAATCCCGCCCGGCTTCAAGACCCGCTGCACCTCTGGCCAGAACGAAGGGTGGTGGAACCAGTGCAAGGCCTGCGACACGCAGACCAGATCGAAACAATCATCGTCGAACGGCGTCACCTCCGCCGGGCACTCGCGGTAATACACCTGGGTATGCGGTTCGGCAACCGACAATTGGGTAGAGCTGATATCGGTGGCATCGACGCGGGCAAAGCTCTCGCCCAGCCGGACCGCGGTCTGGCCGCTGCCGGTAGCGCAATCCCACGCCCGCTGGTAACCGGGACACAACGGCAGCAGCCAACCGTACAACTCTTCCGGGTAGGAAGGACGATAACGCGCGTACAGATCGGCGTACAGGCTGAAGGTTGCTACGGAACCGGGGGCCATATTCATTACTCGCTAGGTAGAACCACTGAAACAATGCCGAAAACATTTTCAGTATTTATGCTGTAACCACGGCATTTGCAAGCCCAACCGCGTTTTTTCTTTCATATTCTCTCACTAGTGCCGCCACTCTACAACAACAGCAGGACACTCTCAATCGATTTCACACGACGACAATATCAATTAAAAATCAATGGTTTAAAGAAAACGCTCATCCACAACACCGCGACACCGATGCGGTGCCCGCAGTGGGTGGGGCAAATGCTGCCGTTACCATCTCTATGGTATTAAAATAATAAAATAACTTAATAATTGAATATTAAATTTATTTGCCATAAAAATACTGCTTGATTGCAGGCCATGCTAGCCTGAAAACAGTGGCAATCCGCGCCAGGAAGTTCAGCAATGGCAGCGGGACAACCTAGGCTCCGCCATTTATCACCATAAAAACCGCCCTGCAGAATATCTCCTCAGCCGGGATCTCTTAGGCAGCACAAGCTGTCAGGCGTCGCGCCCCGCCGCCGAAACAGAATAAAAAATGCCGTCCACTGGATACAAGCGAACGGCATTGCCGACATCGAGCCTATGAACTCGCGGATATCAACCGATACTCACCGGAATCTTGCCTATCTTCACCCGCCACTCCGCCGGGCCGGTGTTGTGCACCGAGGTGCCACAGGAATCCACCGCCACCGTCACCGGCATGTCCTTGACCTCGAACTCGTAGATCGCCTCCATGCCGAGATCGGCGAAGCCCACCACGCGGGACGCCTTGATCGCCTTGGACACCAGATAAGCCGAACCGCCGACCGCCATCAGGTACACCGCCTTGTTGTCCTTGATCGCCTCGATCGCCGCCGGGCCGCGCTCGGCCTTGCCTATCATGCCCAGAAGACCGGTCTGCTCCAGCATCTGGCGGGTGAACTTGTCCATCCGGGTGGCGGTGGTGGGGCCGGCCGGGCCGACCACTTCGTCGCGCACCGGATCCACCGGGCCGACGTAATAGATGAAGCGGTTGGTGAAGTCCACCGGCAGCTTCTCGCCCTTGTTCAGCAGGTCAATCATGCGCTTGTGGGCGGCGTCGCGGCCGGTAAGTATCTTGCCGTTGAGCAGCAGCACGTCACCCGGCTGCCAGCTGGCCACTTCTTCGCGGGTGATGTTGTCGAGGTTCACCCGCTTGCCGTTGGAAGGGTCGTAGGTGATGTCCGGCCAGTCTTCCAGCTTAGGCGGCTCCAAATACGCCGGGCCGTTGCCGTCCAGATGGAAATGGATGTGGCGGGTGGCCGCGCAGTTGGGGATCATCGCCACCGGCAAGGACGCCGCGTGGGTCGGATAATCCAGGATCTTGACGTCCAGCACGGTGGTCAGGCCGCCGAGGCCCTGCGCGCCTATGCCCAGCGCATTGACCTTCTCGAACAGCTCCAGACGCAGTTGCTCGACGCGGGACAATTCCGCGCCGCCAGCCGCCTTGGCCTTCAGTTCGTGGATGTCGACGTGGTCCATCAGCGACTCTTTCGCCAGCAGCATCGCCTTTTCCGGCGTGCCGCCTATGCCCAGGCCGAGAATGCCCGGCGGACACCAGCCCGCGCCCATGGTCGGCAGCGTCTTCAACACCCAATCGACGATGGAGTCGGATGGATTGAGCATCACCATCTTGGACTTGTTCTCCGAGCCGCCGCCCTTGGCCGCGCAGATCACGTCCAGCTGGTCGCCTTCGACGATCTCGAAGTGGACCACCGCCGGGGTGTTGTCCTTGGAGTTCTGGCGCTTGCCGGCCGGGTCCAGCAGCACCGAGGCGCGCAGCTTGTTGTCCGGATGGTTGTAGGCGCGGCGCACGCCTTCGTTGACCATCTCCTGCACGCTGAGGGTGGCGTCCCATTGCACTTGCATGCCCACCTTGAGGAATACCACGGCGATGCCGGTATCCTGGCAAATGGGACGCTGCCCTTCGGCGCACATGCGGCTGTTGACCAGGATCTGCGCCATCGCGTCCTTGGCGGCGACGCTTTCCTCGTTCAGGTAGGCCTGGTACAGCGCGTCGATATAGTCTTTCGGGTGATAACAGCTGATGTACTGGAAAGCATCGGCGATGCTCTGAATGAAGTCGTCCTGCCGGATGATGGTCATAAGGCTGTCTCGAGAAACCGGGCGCCGATGCGGCCGCCCGTGGATTACCCCGCCGCACCGGCGCCCCCGCAATTCCGGCGCCGCGCGACAACTAAAAACCTGTCTGAATTGTATCACTGTCCGTCACCAACTTTGATCCCGGACAAGGCATGCGGACGATCTCATCGCCAACCATCCTGCGCCGCGCCCGCCCGCAACAAAAACAGCCGCCGGACGGAAGTCGCGGCGGCTGCGGCCTTGCGCAAAAAGCAGCGTATTACTCGCTGGTGCTGGTATTCCAATACGCCTGGCTGATGTAGGGATGGGCGGCCAGCGCGGCGGCGATGCGGTCCAGTTCATCGGAATCCACCGATGTCGCCAGCAGGGTGGCAGTCATCTCCACCTCGTCGTCGCTGAACGACTCCACATCCAGATCGCCCACCGGGTAGTTGGCCTGCTCCAACAGCTCGCCCACCTGCGCCAACGCCCGCTTCTGCTCGTCGCGGCTGGCGATCACGCACAGCTGATAAGTGACTTCGCTGGTCTCGTCGTCGATCGGGCGGCGATTGATGGAGTTCACCACCGGCCGCAGCAGCGTGTTCACCGCCAGCACGAACAGCGTGGTGAGAAAAGCCTGGCCCAGCATGCCGGCGCCGGCGCAAGCGCCGGTGGCCGCCGAGCCCCACAGCGTGGCGGCGGTATTCAGGCCGCGCACGTTCAGGCCTTCCTTCATGATGGTGCCCGCGCCGAGAAAACCGACGCCGGACACCACATAGGCCACCACTCTGGCCGCGCTGCCGGTGCCATCCAGTTGCAAGGCCATATTGACAAAGGCCGCCGCGCTCACCGCCACCAGCGCGTTGGTGCGCAAGCCGGCGGTACGTTGCCGGTATTGCCGCTCCAGGCCGATCACCGTGCCGGAGATGAAAGCCGTCGCCAGACAGACCAAGGTATGCAACATGCCGAACAGGTCGATATCGAACAGATTATGCAGGTTGTAATGCATGCGTCCTCCTGCTTGTTGAGTGTTGATATATAAGGTACGCGCATCGTGGCTTTCCATGAAAACCACCATGCCCAGGCCCTAATGCGAAAACCGCCCACGAGGGGCGGCTTCCACACCGCCGGCGGCGCCAAATTCCACGTCGCCGGCCACACCTTAACCCGCCTCTCAGTGGGCTAGCAAGGCGAGCTCTGTCACCTTGTACACCACCATGATGACAGCCACGACCAGATAGCCGCGCAATACACCCATCCACAGCCGGTTGGTGCGCGACAGCACCATGGGCTTGAGCTGCGCCAGCGGCGGCATGCGCCAGTTGTGCAGGTACAGCTTGGTCGGCTTGGCCTCCTCCGCCAGATCGGCGCCGGTTTCGGCGTCGCGGCGCAGCTTGACGGTGTGAGCGGCGATCACCACGATGCCGCCAACGATGCCGCCGCCCACCAGGATGTTGATGATGGTCTGGCTGCTGATGTCCGGCCACAGCACCGAAGCGGTCAGAATCACCGACAACAGCACCAGCACCGCGGCGACGGCGCCGGTGAACAGATTGGTCCAGCGGCCGTTCACCCACGGACCCAGTACTTCCTTGTCATTGCACAGCAACAGCAGGAAAACGGAAGCGGACGGCAACAGCACGCCGGCCAGCGTTTGCACGGCATTGGTCAGCAGGCCCAGCGGCACGCCCGGAATCAACACCAGCGCGGCGGCGCCGGCGATCAGCAGGAAGTACACCAGGTAGAAGGCGCGCGCATCGGTCGGTTTGCGGTGCAGCGAGTGCTTCATGTTCAGCACGTCGGCCAGCGCGTAGGCGGTGGACAGCGACACCGCGCTGGCGCCGATCAGGCTGGCGTCGATCAGCGCGACCGAGAACAACACCCCGGCCAGATGGCTGTGGTATTTGCCCAGCCCGGCGGCAACCGCGCCCGCGTCCTGGAAATTGCCGAATTCCGGCTTGCCGGCGAACAGCGCGGCGGCCATCGCGATGATGGCGATGGCACCGATCAACACCATTACGATGCCCAGCCACAGGTCAGCGCGCTCATACTTGATGAAACGCGGGGTGATGCGCTTGTCTATCACATAGCTTTGCTGGAAGAACAGCTGCCACGGCGCCACGGTGGTGCCTACGATGCCGATGATCAGCAGCATCACGTCGGACATCTTGCCGCCGGCCGGCATGCCCGGCACAAACAGGTCATGGCCGATCTGCGCCAGCGGCGGATGCACCATCATGAATACCGGCACCAACAGCAGGCTGAACACCACCAGTATCATCGAGAAGCGCTCGAAGCGGCGGAAGTCGCCGGTACTGGCCGCGGCCATCACCAGCACCGCGGACGCCACCACCCCCCACTCCTTGGGCAGCCCCAGATACTGCAAGGCAAGGGTGATGCCGATGAACTCGGTGACGATGGTCAGCGCGTTGAGCAGGAACAGGTCGATGGCGCTGAAGGCGCCCCAGAACTTGCCGAAGCGCTCCAGGATCAGCCTCGCATGGCCGACGCCAGTGACGGCGCCCAGGCGCAGCACCATTTCCTGATTCACATACAGCACCGGGATCAGCAGGATCAGCGTCCACAGCAACGACGTGCCGTAATTCTGGCCGGCCTGCGAATAAGTGCTGAAAGCGCCGGCGTCGTTGTCGCCCACCATCACGATCAGGCCAGGGCCCAGGATGGCCATCAGCGTGCGCAGACGCTGCCAGACGCCTTTGCGGGCCGCCACATCGCCATGGCGGATGGTGCCGAAAGCACCGCGGATGTCGCCGACGTGGGCGCTATCCAGTACAGCTTCGTTTTTGATTGGATTGGTCATTGTTATCTCCCGACCGGCGGCCAAGGGAGGACCGCCCGTCGTTTTGCAAGCAAACGAAGGCATGCGGGCACGAACGCGGCTGCGATGGCGGAAGACATGAAAGTCCCGCCCGGTGCAGACACGACATGCGCAAGCCTGACTCGGCGCCCAGTACATGGCAGGACGCAGTAATCAAGCAGTAACTAGCAACAATGGTATGGGTGGATACGCGGCGGCGGCCCGGATGGACCGCTCAAGATGCGCACCGTCTCGCCTCGCGGCAAGACAGCGGCCATTCAGAATGGAAGCTATGCCTTTGCCGGTCGGCACGACCCTGTCGTTAACCAACTACTACTGCAACTTTCCAAGGCATCAGCCCCCAGTAACGAAAACGGCGAGATGTTAATCCCGCGGCGAAATCATCGTCAACCACCCGATGACATCAAGATTTTGCGGCGCGGCAGCGCGGTTGGCGGCAAGCTGCCACAAGACAACCTCGCATTCGCCAAAAGAAAAAAATTGGCGCTCCGATTGCGATTTTCACGCAACAAAACGCCAAAATCACACAGTAAATTTTTTGTGAACGATTTGTATTATTTATTTACAAAAGCCGGCCTGCCAGCCGTTTTCAGCCGCAGCATGCCCTGTCCCAGCACCACCCCCAGCAGAATCATGCCGCCGCCCAGCCAGTGGTAGGAATGGATGGTTTCGCCCAGCGTCGCGCTGGCCATCAGCGCGGTGAACAAAGGCAGCAGGTTCATGAAGATGGCGGTGCGCTCGCTGCCCAACCGCTGGATGCCGCGCATCCACAGATAAGCCGCCAGCACCGACGAGCCTATGCCGGCGAACAACACTAGGCCGACGCCGCGCGCCGGAATCGCCATGCTGTCGGCGGTCAAGGTCAACGGCGCCAGCAACAATACCGCCATGCCCACCTGCAGATAAAGATTGAGCCAGGCGCCGAAAGGCGGCGCCCAGCGCCGCAGCAAAATGCCGTACAGAGCATAGGCGGCGGCGCCCGACAGCATCAGCGCGTCGCCGTGGTTGATGCCATTGGCGATCAGCCCCAGCGGATTGCCGTGCCCCAGCAGATACAGCACGCCGGCCAGCGACACCGCCACGCCGAACCAGGCCTGCCCGCCCACCGGCTGGCGGAACGCCAGCGCGTTCAATACCAGGCCCAGCAGCGGCACCAGCGCGGTGATCACGCCCATATTGGTGGCAGTGGTGTTGTGCGCGGCATAATAGGCCAGGCACTGGAACATCACCATGCCCAGCGCCGACAACAGCAGGAATTTGCCCAGCCAGGGGCGCAATTCATGGCGCAAACGCCACAGCGGGCGCAGGCAGAACGGCGTCAAGATCAGCGCCGCCAGCAGCCAGCGGTAGAAGGAGATCGCCGCCGGGTCCAGCACCTGGGCGGCAGCCTTGGAAACAACGGTATTGGCGGCCCAGATCAGCACCGCCAGCAAGGGGAACAGCATGGCCATCGCAGCCTCCGGCAAATATTCGACCCTGCTATTCTAGTACCGTCCGTTACCGGCTATATAATTCAAAACAGACAAGATGCTGAGGCAAATCCGACAAGATGGACGCTGAATACTTTCTGGTGGATCAGGGACTGGCGGAACCGGCGCCGCTGACCTTCCGCTACCACCGCTTCGCCCCCCACAGCGAATTCGGCCGCCACCGCCACCGCTGGGGGCAGTTGAGCCGCATCAGCCTGGGACTGATGGAGCTGTTGCTGGAAGACCGGCGGGTGGTGGCTCCGGCGCAATACCTGTTGTGGACGCCGGCCGAAGTGCCACATGCCGCCTATATCCGCCACGCCATGCACTACACCTCGATCTACATCAATCGCGAACAGGCAGCGCGGTTGCCGGCGCATATCTGCCTGATCGAACAGACGTCGCTGATCCGCGCGCTGCTCGACGATTTCTGCCAGCGCCAGATCACCGTGATATCCGACCCATGGGACACGCGCCAGGCCGAGCTGCTGGTGGAAAGGCTGGTGCGCGCCAGCCACGAGGAAAGCTATCTGCCGGACAGCGCCCAGCGGCTGCTACAACCGATCCTGCAGGCGATACGCCAAGATCCGGCCGACGCCACCACGCTCAAGCAGTGGGCGGAACAGGTGTTCAGCACCGAGCGCACGCTGGCGCGGCTGTTTCAACGCGAACTGGGGATGAGCTTCGGCCAATGGCGCGCCCGGGCGCGGTTGCTGGAGGCGCTGTCGCGGCTGAAGCAGGGCGACAGCGTGCAAGATATTTCCGCGGCGCTGGGCTATGCCACCCCGTCCGCCTTCATCGCCATGTTCCAGAAACAGCTGGGCGATTCGCCGGAGCGCTACCGCCGCCAGCTATTGCAGGATGGCCAGTGGCAGGATGGCCTCAGCGTTTGAACAGCGCCAGCGCCAGCAAGCGCTGCACCGCGTGGTCTACGATGGGATGCGGATAATCGCGCCCCAACTGGATCCCGGCCGCCGCCAGCTGTTCCGCCTTGGCCTGCCACGGGGCGTGGATCAGCTTGTCCGGCAGCCGCGACAGCTCCGGCACGTAGCGGCGGATGAAGCGGCCGGCGGCATCGAACTTCTCGCTCTGGCTGACCGGATTGAAGATGCGAAAGTACGGCTGGGCGTCGCAGCCGGTGCTGGCCGCCCACTGCCAACCGCCGTTGTTGGCCGCCAGATCGAAGTCCAGCAGCTTCTCTGCGAAGTATTTTTCGCCCCAGCGCCAATCTATCAGCAGGTCCTTCACCAGGAAACTCGCCGCCACCATCCGCAGCCGGTTGTGCATATAGCCGCTGCGGTTGAGCTGGCGCATCGCCGCATCCACCAGCGGATAACCGGTGCGGCCCTCGCGCCAGGCTGCGAACCACTCCGGATTGTTGGGAAACGGCAGCGCGTCGTACTCCGGCTTGAACGCATGCTCTGCCACCTCCGGCCGGTGCCATAGCACCTGTTGATAGAAGTCGCGCCAGATCAGCTCGCCCAGCCAGCACATGGCGCCCGCGCTGCCCTCATGCCAGGCGTAGGCCGCCAGCTGGCGGATGGAAATCGTGCCGAAACGCAGGTGGGCGCTGAGATAGGACACACCCTTCACCGCGGGAAAATCGCGCGCCGCCTGGTAATGATCGATTCGGCCGGCGAAGTCGGCAAACAGCGCCTCCGCGCCGGCCGAGCCCGGCTGAACCGGCAGCGAGTCCAAATCGCTCGCGCGAAAGCCGATATCGGTCAGCGGCGGCATCGGCTCGGCCGTCCGCGGCATCAAGGACCGCAGATAGCGCCGCACCGGGTAGGCCTGCAGGTAGAACGGCGTCAGCTTCTTCAGCCAGGCGTTCTTGTACGGCGTGAACACCCCGAACGGCTTGCCGGCGCCGGTCAGCACCTCGTCGCGCTCGAACACCACCTGGTCCTTGAAGCTGAACATCGCCACGCCCTGCCGCGCCAGCCGCCGCTCCACCTCGGCGTCGCGCGCCCGCGCCGCCGGCTCGTAATCATGGTTGCAGAACACCGCCTGAGCGCCCAGCTCGACAGCCAAGCGCGGAATCTCCTCGGCCGGCAGACCGTGGCGCACTAGCAGATCGCCGCCCAGCGCCTGCAATTCCGCCTTCAGCGCCGCCACGCTTTGCCAGATGAAATCGACGCGGCGGTCATCGCGCGGCAGCCCATCCAGGATGGCGCGGTCAAAAATGAATACCGGCAGCGCGGCGCGGCTGGATTTGAGCGCATGGTACAAGGCGGCATGGTCTTCCAGCCGCAGATCGCGGCGCAGCCAGACCAGGGCGGTTTGATGGAGTTCGGACATGCAAGGCTCCGGAGCGACGACAAAGAAACGCAGTATGAATCAGCCGGTCCCGCTAGACCAGATTCTCAGGCCCTGGTCCCAGTCCGGAGCATCCCGTCCCAGCCGCTGTTCGATGCAATCGACGAAGGCGCGCACCTTGGCCGCCACCTGCCGCCGCTCGGGAAACACCGCATAGATCGCATGCAGCGGTAGCGGGTAGTCCTGCAGGACCGCCTGCAAACGGCCAGCCAGCAGATCCGGCCCGACGATGAAGGTGGGCATCTCGCAGATGCCCAGCCCCGCCAGTAGCGCGTTGCGGCGCGCTTCGCTGTTGTTGACCTGGTAATTGCCGCGCGGCTGTACCTTGTGCGGTCCGTCCGGTCCGCCGAACACCCAGCTGGCGCCACCGCGGTAATCGGAATAATGGATGCAGTTGTGGCTGACCAGCTCGGCCGGATGCCGGGGCGCGCCATGCGCCGCCAGATAGTCCGGCGATGCGCACATCACCACCCGGCACGGCGCCAGGCGGCGCGCCACCATGCGGTTGTCCGGCAGATTGCCGATGCGGATGGCCAGGTCGTAGCCGCCCTCCACCAGATCCACCATCCTGTCGTCCATCGCCATGTCCAACTGGATGCCCGGATGCTCTCGCAGGAACTGCGGCACTAGCGGCGACAGGTGCAAACGGCCGAAGGCCATCGGCACGCTGAGGCGCAGCAGGCCCTGCGGCTGGCTCTGCAGGCCGCCGGCTTGGTCAAGCCCAGCCGGCCGGCGGCGGCGGAAAAACTGCCCGCGATGGAACTGCGCGCATTCTATATCCTGCGCTTTGCCCGCATTCTGCTACCGCTGCTGCTGGCCCTGGCGGTGGAGGAAATGTTCTATCTGACTCTGCCACTGCTCTGCCCGTTGTTGGGCCGCACCTGGATGCTGGCGCTGGTCTGCCTAGGACTGGTTATCGCCGGCCCGTTGTACCGCGCCGCCAATCTGAACAATGAGATTTTCTATTTGTATGGCTATTTCGCCTGTTTCGACGCCATCGCCATCGGCTGCCTGGCCGCTTTGCTGTCGCATCGCGTCACCCTCTCCGACCGGACAGCAGCCGGATTGCGACTGTTGGCGGCGCTGTCGATATCGGCCGTCTACCTGCAGGGCATCGACGGCCATCAAATCGCAGGCTTCTCGCTGCTTGCCCTGACCAGCGCCTGCTGGCTAATCGGTTCGGCCCACGCATCCTCACCGGGGATATGGCGGCTGCGCCTGAGCGCGCCACTGCGCTGGCTGGGCCGGCGCAGCTATGAACTCTATCTGTTTCACATCATCGTGCTGGCGCTATTGCGTAATCTGGTCAACAAGGATCAGTTGAGCTTCGCCACGGGCCTTCCTTGGCTGGCGGTATTTCTATTACTGAGCATGCTGACGGCGACGCTGGTTGCACGCCTCGTCACGGACCCCGCCAATGCGGCGCTACGCCGGCGCGGGCTGGATGCGCGCGGCTACCGCCGCATTGAAATAGCCCGCTAAGTTCAACCGCGCGGCGCCAGCATGATCACCGCCATGCCGGCCAGCACGATGGCGGCGCCCAGCGCGTCCCAGCGGCTGGGCTGGACGCCGTCCACCAGCCACAGCCAGCCCAGCGCCACCACCACGTACACGCCGCCGTACGCGGCGTAGGTGCGGCCTGCGGCGGTGGGGTGCAGCGTCAGCAGCCAGGCGAACAGCGCCAGCGCAGCCGCCGCCGGCAACAACAACCACATCGGCCTGCCCTGGCGCAACACCAGCCAGGGCAGATAGCAGCCAAGAATTTCCGCCAGCGCGGTCAGGACAAACAGGCCAGTTGTCCGCAGCAAACCAGATAGCATCTCCATTATTTCCCTTCCTCATTCCGTCGGCGCGGCCGGGGCGCCATTGCAGGTGGAGCCGGCCAGGCGCCGAAAGCCGCAGGCCTCGCGCTACCTGCCCGATCCGGGCGGCGAGGCGGTGGAGCGAAAGGGGCCACCTTCGGCCTGAAAGGCCGACAAGCCGCGGTGCATGCGGATGATGGCCTCGCCGGTGGGACTGGCGATGATGTCGCGCAGGGTGTAGCCGTCCAGCGTCTGGAAAAACACCAGCAAGGCCGCGTCCAGCGCGCCCTTCAGCCGACAGCCGCCGTAGAGCGCGCATGGCGGCTCGGCGCAGTCTATCAGTTGCGACAAGCCCTCCAGCGCGCGCACCACCTGGCCCAGCCGGAAGTGCTCCGGCGGCCTGGCCAGCGCCAGCCCGCCGCCCTTGCCGCGGCTGGTGGCCAGCCAACCCTGCTGTGCCATGAAATGCACCACCTTCACCAGATGGTTGCGCGAGATGGCGAAGCGCTCGGCGATCTCCGGAATGGTGGCCAGTTGGCCGGCCTCCAGGCCGGTCAGGTACATCAGCACGCGCAGGCCGAGGTCGGTGAAGCGGGTCAGTTGCATGGTGATGGTCGCATCGATGGTTTTCACATGAATCAATGGGCGGCAGCATACCCCGGATTGGCGCGCCGCCTCAATCGACCCGCGACAGCGCTCAGTCCGCAGACGGATTGGAGCCGAACACCTCGTAATGGATGCGCGCCGCCGGCACGCCCCACTCCAGCAGGCTGCCCTTCTGCGCGTGCATGAAACCCAGCGGGCCGCACAGGTAGTAATCGGCGTCCGGCAGCAGCGCCAGGCTCTTCACGTCCGACAACTGCAGCCGGCCCGCGGCGTGGTAATCCGTGCCGGCCACGTCCTGCGCGCGCGGCTGTTCGTAGCAGACATGCAGTTTCAGCTGTGGATGGCGCTCGGCCAACTGGCGCACTTTGTGCTTCATCGCATGCGCGCCGCCGTGGCGCGCCGCGTGCAGGAAACGGATTTCGCGCTGGCCGCCGCCGGCCAGCAAATGGCCCAGCATCGACTGCATCGGCGTCTGGCCGACGCCGGCGCTGATCATCACCACCGGGCCATCGCCTTGCTCGTTCAGGAAGAAATCGCCCTGCGGCGCGCTCAGGTCCAGCACGTCGCCGACATTCACTTCGCCGTGCAGTAGATTGGACATCCGCCCCGCCGGCTTGCCCGCGCCGGCATCCTCGCGCTTCACCGAGATGCGCAGGTGCACGCCGTTGGGCGCGTCGGACAGGCTGTACTGCCGCGGCTGGCTCAGCCCCCACTCCGACACGAAATGCCTGACCGACACATACTGACCGGGACGGAAAACGGGCAGCGCGCCGCAGTCCGATGGCTGTAAGTAGAAGGAAGTGATCTCCTCGCTCTCCGCCTCCTTGCGCACCACCCGGAACGGCCGCCAGCCGCTCCAGCCGCCATCGCCGGCGGTAGTGCTCTGATACAGCTCGTTCTCTATTCCCGCCATCAGGCCCGCCAGCTGGCCATAGGCCTCGGCCCAGGCCTGGATCAACTCGTCGCTGGCGGCCTCGCCCAGCACTTCGCGGATAGAAGCCAACAGGTGCTTGCCGACTACCGGATAGTGCTCGGCGCGGATGCCCAAGCTGGCATGCTTGTGCCCCACCCGCGTCAACACCGGCAGCAGCGGCGACGGATCGTCGATGTGCTGGGCATAGGCCAGCACCGCCATCGCCAGCGCCTGCTGCTGCTGGCCGGAGTGCTGGTGGCCCTGGTTGAACAGGTGCTTCAGCTCCGGATTGTGCTCGAACATGCGGCGGTAGAAATGGCTGGTCAGCGCCACGCCATGTTGTTGCAGCACCGGCACAGTGGCCTTGACCAGGGAACGGGTGTGTTCGCTCAGCATGTTTTGCCCCTTATAAGATATAAATAAAATACATCTTTAATGATCGAAAAATACCTCGCGAAGGAGGCTTGCAAACTTAAGATGTAAAAATAATACATCTTAAAGATACGCCTGTCAGCCATCGCATGCAAAGCCATCCATTAAGTGTTGCCATTTTTACTCAACGCCGCCGCCGGGCGGCAAAGGATCGGGCCGGGCGGCCGCCGGAAAAACCGGCGGGGACGCCTGGCCCGCGTCAGCTATCCGCGCTTCAAGAGAAATCGAAATCGATCACCTGATAGAAGGCATTGCCGGTATCGGCGACTTCCCACACCGCCAGCACCACGTGGTAACCCTGGCGTTGCGGCATGCGCATCATATGAATCGTGGGTTCCGGCGGCATCAGCTCGGCGCTGTGCTCCCAGTATGGCTGGGCAGTCATCTCCACTTTGTGGAACGGCGTGGCCTCGAACTGGGCGCGGGTCAACGGCTGGTTCGGATTCCAGTCGGCCTTGGTGATGAAATAGTTCCAGCGCCGGGTCAGATGGCGGGCATGGTAGCTCCACTTGAACTCCATCTCCTGCCCGGCCCTGACCGGATGCTTGCGCCAGCGCTCGGCGCTTTGCTCGTCCAGCACCGCCGAGTGCGCCTGGCCGGCGCTGGCGATCTTGCCGTCGGCCGGCGGCGCCGCATTCGGGGTATCGGTCGGCGCCAGCGGATCCATCAGGCCAGCGGCGGCCGCCGGGAAGAACTTGCCGCCCTCCAGGCCATTCACCTGCCAGCTTTGCAGCGGACACTGGGCGTTGACGCCGTCCACGCAGAACTGGCCGCGCGACTCCGGTTTGAACACCTGGCCATGCCTGGGCTGCAGGCCGGCTTTCGACTCCATCTTGGTTTGACTCATGGCAATCCCCTTGAATGATGGAAATAAACAAAACCGGCGTCGCCAGACGGCAAACCGGCTGCACGCATCGTAGCCATTTCGCCACGGCCGAGAGCTGGCCTTTCTGACTAGCGCGCCGCAAACACCGGCCATCGCTGACCGTACTACCGGGTCCTCTCCGCACAGGGTTGGCGCCGATAAGACAACGGCGCCGCCTTCATTCACACCAACCAAAAAATGACATTTGCTATTTATTTGATATATTTAGTAGTAAAACTACATTTACATCAGGCAAAACCTGTAGTAAATGGCAGACAAAACTACAAATGGAGACAACACCATGCCTCACCCATCCCTTGCCCGCCCGGCGTTGCTGGGCCTTCTGATCGCCAGCTTATTCAACCCCTTCGCCCGCGCCGATGAGGCATTCGGCTCTCCCGGCCAGGCCCCGGTACGCGGCCCGGCCGCCAAGTCCTTCCTCGGCACAGCGGTGGGCAGTTCCTCGCGCGTCTACTTCACCGGCTACCGCGGCATCGTGTCCGAGGTGTACTACCCGGTGCTGGACACGCCGGAATCGGTGGATCTGCAATTCTTGGTCAGCGACGCCGGCAAGACCTTCGTCGATGAAGAGAAGCGCCAGGCTTATTCGGCCAGCCAGAGCGACAGCCGCACCATGAGCTGGCTGGCCAGCACCGGCAACGCCGGCCACAACTGGCAGATCAGCAAGCGCATCTTCACCGACCCCAGCCATGACGCGTTGGTGCAGCGCGTCACCTTCACCGCGCTCAACGGCCGCACGGTGGGAGACTTCAACCTCTACCTGCTGTTCAAGCCCTATCTGGACAACGCCGGCAGCGGCAACAGCGCGCAGACCGTGGCAACCGCCGGCGGCTACGCGCTGGCCGCCAGCCACAACAGCCGCGCCTCGGCGCTGCTGGCCAGCCTGCAGTGGAAGGTTGTGAACGGCCAAAGCATGGTCTCCAACGGCTTCGTCGGCCACAGCGACGGCTGGACCGACCTGATAGGCAGCGGCGACAACGCCATGAACTGGAGCTACAGCTCGGCGACCAACGGCAACGTCGCGCAGATGGGCTGGCTGGACCTGGGCGACCCCGCCGCCGCCAGCGTGTCCTTCGACGTGGTGCTGGGTTTCGGCGCCAGCCAGGGCGACGCGCTCAATACCGCCGCCGCCTCGCTGGATTCTGACCTCACCGCCGCGCAGCAGCAGTACGACAATGGCTGGCACAACTATGCCGCCGGCCTGTCCGGCCAGGGAGGCTTGGCCGACGACCGCTACTACCTGGCGGCGATGACGCTGAAAACCATGCAGGACAAGAGCAACGGCGCGATGGTGGCCGGCATCGGCACGCCATGGGGCGAAACCCAGGGCGACGCCAACCAGGGCGGCTACCACCTGGTATGGCCGCGCGACCTGTTCAAGTTCGCCAACGCGCTCTACACCGCCGGCGACAGCGCCAGCGCCACCACCGTGGTGGGCTATCTGTTCAATACACTGCAGCAAACCAGCAACTGCGGCACGGCCGAATACAACGCCGCCGGCTGCGCGGCCGGCTACAGCCGCATCGGCCGCTTCCCGCAGAACGCCTGGGTCAGCGGCTGGCCCTACTGGCAAGGCACCCAGATGGACGAACAGGCCATGCCCATCCTGCTGGCCTGGCGGCTGGGGCCGGCGGTGTCCAATCCCTTGTGGCCCAAGATCAAGCTGACCGCCGACTACATCGTGGCCACCGGACCGTGGAGCTACCAGGAGCGCTGGGAAGAGAACTCCGGCTACTCGCCGTCCACCATCGCCGCCGAGATCGCCGGCCTGGTGGCCGCCGCCGACATCGCCCGCAACAACGGCGACGACGCCAGCGCCGGCCGCTATCTGTCCGCCGCCGACTACTGGCAAGAGAATGTCGCAGCCTGGACCTACACCAGCAGCGGCAGCTTCGGCAACGGCAGCTACTACCTGCGGATCAACCCGGCCGCGCGCGCAGGCGCAGGCGCCGACCGCGCCAGCTTCGCGCCGCAAAGCGGCCCGGACACTCCCCAGACCTTGACGATCAAGAACGGCGGCGGCAGCCACGACGCGCGCCGGGTGGTGGACGGCGGCTTCCTGGAACTGGTGCGGATGGGCGTGAAAAGCGCCAACGACCCCACCATCGCCAACACCATAGGCGTGTTCGACAGCGTGCTGGGGCAGAGCCTCGCGCTGCCGGGCGCGCCGGCGCTGCCCGCCAACGCGTGGTTCCGCTACAACTTCGACGGCTACGGCGAACACAACGACGGCAACGATTTCGACGGCAGCGGCGCCGGCCGGCTGTGGCCCATCTTCACCGCCGAACGCGGCATTTACGAAATCGCCCGCCAGCGCGCAGGCAGCGCCGGCCAGCCCTACTTCGCCACGCTGAGGCTGCTGGCCACGCCGGAAGGCATGTTGCCGGAACAGGTATGGTCCAACAGCGCCACGCTGCCGGACGGCTGGGCGGTTACCACGCCGGCCGGCTATCAAGCAGGCGCCCCCACCAAGTCGATGGCGCCGCTGAACTGGGCGATGGGCGAATACATCAGCCTGCTGGCCTCGATCCACGCCGGCCGCATCGTCGACATTCCGCAAGTGGTATGCGCGCGCTACCACAACTGCGCAGCCGCGCCCAACGCCGGCGAGGCGCCGGTCAGCATCAGCGTCAACGCCGCCACCCAATGGGGCCAGCAGGTTTACATCACCGGCAACGCCCGCGCGCTGGGCAACTGGAACACCGACCTCGGCCTCCCGGTGGACCCGGCCAACTACCCGCTATGGCAGAACAGCGTCAACCTGCCGGCCGGCCAGCGGATCGCCTACAAGTACTACCGCAAGAACGCCGACGGCAGCGTCAGCTGGGAAAACCTCTCCGGCAACCGCAGCATGGCGACGCCGGCCAGCGGCGGCCTCAGCCTGAACGATCAGGTGAGCTGGTGAGCCGGCGCCGCGCCTGGTCCGCCGCGCTGCTGATGGCGGTGGCCGGCGGCGCGGCCTGGCGGCTGTGGCCGGCTCCAGAACCGGCCGCTCCTCCCGCGCCACGCGCCGCGGCTGCCGCGCCGCCGGCCCGGCCCATCGTCAGCCGCCCCACCCCGGCCACGCCCTGGCATCCCCCCAGCCGGCCGGCGCTGCCGCCGGTGAGGAAAGGCGGCAACAGCTGGCGGCCGGAGGCGGCGCCGGTAGTGGCCAAGGCGGACGTCCAGCGCGGCGCGCCGGACATCCCCGACGCCAAGCCACTGCCGCGCCCGCCCGATCCCTGAGCCATGGCCGGCCCCTTGCCGGGGCCGGTTGCGGCTTTCGCCCCGGCACGCCTGGCTACGCGCGGATTGCCTCCTTATCCCTTGCCATGATTTCCACTTGTGAAATATATTTCCATATATGGAAAACACCGACAATCCCAACCTTGACCGCCAGATCGCCGACAGGTTGAAAGCGCTGCGCCGCGCGCGCGGCTGGCCGCTGGACGAGCTCGCGCGGCGCAGCGGGCTCAGCCGGGCCACGCTGTCGAGGCTGGAAAACGCCGAAGTCAGCGCTACCGCCGCCGCGCTGGGCAAATTATGCGCCGCCCACGGCCTGGCGCTGTCGCAATTGATGCGCATGGTGGAAGACGAATTTACGCCGCTGCTGCCAGCCGCCGTCCAGCCCTTGTGGACCGACCCCGCCAGCGGCCAGCGCCGCCATTCGGTCTCGCCGCCGGCGCGCGGCCTGGCCGGCGAGGTGCTGCGATGCGAGCTGCCGCCGTTCTGCGACATCCGCTACGACGCGCCGCCGCGCCGCGGGCTGGAACACCACCTGCTGATGCTGGACGGATGCCTGGAAATCAGCGTGGACGGGCAAAGCTACCGGCTGCAGGCCGGCGACTGCCTGCGCTATCGGCTATCCGGTGCCAGCGCCTTTCGCACCGGCGACGCGCCGGCGCGCTATCTGCTGTTCATCGTATGAGGCAACAAGCCATGGCCAAGCTGGAAATCGTGACACTCAGCGCCGAACAAGCCGAAGCCCTGCTGCCGGAACTGGCGGAACTGCTGCGCGCCTGCGTGCGGGACGGCGCCAGCCTCAATTTCATCCTGCCGTTCCGCCGCGAGGATGCGGCCGGCTTCTGGCAAAACAAGGCGCTGCCGGCCCTGCGGTGCGATGGCCGCCTGCTGCTGGCGGCATTCTTGCGGGAACAACTGGTAGGCAGCGTGCAGTTGGACTGCGACACGCCGCCGAATCAGCCGCACCGCGCCGAAATATGCAAGTTGATGGTGCATCCCGACAACCGCCGCCAGGGCATAGCCAAGGCCTTGATGCGCGCGGCGGAAGAGCACGCCCTCGCGCGGGGCCGCTGCCTGCTGACCCTGGACACCCGCAGCGGCGACAAGGCCGAGCCGCTGTACCGGGCGCTGGGTTATCAAATCGCCGGCGTGATTCCCGGCTTCGCGCTGGACGTGCATGGCCGCCAGCTGGACGCCACCACGCTGATGTACAAGCCACTCGCCAGCCAGAACTGATCCCGGACCACCGTCATCAGGCCGGCAATGACGCCTCCTCGGCATCCGCCCAGGCGGGAAACGGATCGGACAGACGCAGCCAGCCAAGCTCGCCCTCGGCCATCTCCGCGTCATTCAGCAGACAGGCGTCGAAGCCGGCGGTCAATGCCGCCTGATCCATCCCGGCGCCGATCAGCACCAATTCCTGCTGGCGGTCGCCATGGGGTTCTCGCCAGCGCGCCGCTATCATCGCCAGGCTGTCCTCATCCCGCGGCCAATCCTGGCGATCCACCGCCGCCCACCACAATCCGGCCCGGCTGTGGCGGACCACGGCGCCGGCCTGCGACCAGATCCCGGCGAAATCCGGCCGGCTGGCCAGCCAAAAATAGCCCTTGGAGCGCACCACCCCCGGCCATTCGCGCGCCAGCCACCGCCACAACCGTTGCGGATGGAACGGCCGCCGCGCGCGGTAGACGAAACTGGCGATGCCGTAAGCCTCGCTTTCCGGCAGATGCTCGCCGCGCAGCTCGGCCAGCCAGCCCGGCGCTTCGGCGGCGGCTTCAAAGTCGAAGCGGCCGGTGTCCAGCACGCTTGCCAGCGGCACCGCGCCAAACGCGCCGCGCACGATGTCGGCGCGCGGGTTGAGCGCGCGCAGCATGCCATCCAGCCGGGCCAGATCGTCCTCGCCCACCAGATCGGTCTTGTTCAGCACGATGACGTCGCAAAACTCCACCTGTTCCACCAACAGATCCACCACGGTGCGATCATCCTGCTCGCCCAGGCTTTCGCCGCGCTCGGACAGGCTGGCGCGCGAGCCGTAGTCGCGCAGAAAGTTGAAGGCATCCACCACCGTCACCATGGTATCCAGCCGGGCGATATCGGACAGGCTCTGCCCCTGCTCGTCGCGGAACGTGAAAGTCTCCGCCACCGGCAACGGTTCGGAAATACCGGTGGATTCGATCAGCAGGTAGTCGAAACGCCCCGCCTGCGCCAGCTTGCCGATTTCCAGCAGCAAGTCTTCGCGCAGGGTGCAGCAGATGCAGCCATTGCTCATCTCCACCAGTTTTTCCTCGGCGCGCGACAATTGGGCACCACCCTCGCGCACCAGCCGGGCGTCGATATTGACTTCGGACATGTCGTTGACGATCACCGCCACCCGCCGACCCTCGCGGTTGTTGAGGATATGGTTGAGCAAGGTGGTCTTGCCGGCGCCGAGGAAGCCGGACAATACGGTGACGGGAAGTTTCTGCATCGGATTTTCCTTGAAAGCCGCAGGCTGGCGCTTGCCGCAGCCTCCGCCACGCTGGCCAGTCCCATCCATCGAAATAAATTATCATGTTACACCGTAACATATAAATGTTATAACATAACAAATATTTCGCCAAGTCTATCCGAACCCAGGCCCCCACCGCCCGACGGTCACGCTTCCGGTAAAGCTTGGCTTCCAGGCCACAACGCCTGTCTGCGTTCGGCGTCGAAGCGTTTGCAGACAGCCGTCATCCAGTCCGTGAATACTCGGGTCTCCCGCCGCAAGGGATCGCGGCTGAGCAGCATGTAGCGCGCCGGCGACGCCACCCACCGGCCAAACACGTCCACCAGCCTGCCGCTCCGCAGCTCATCCCACACCAGCGCGCTGCGCGCCATCGCCACGCCCTGGTGATTCAACGCCATGCCGAGAGCCAGGCTGGACAGGTTGAACTGCGCGCCGCCCAGCATCGGCAGCCAGTCTGGCCGCTCCGCCGCCAGCCACACGCGCCATTCGGCAAAATCCCCGGCTCCGGCCCATGGCGAGGCGTCGTGCAGCATCGCGACGCCTGCGATGGATTCGCCGGCGGCGAAGGCCGGATGGCTCGCCAGGTAGGCGGGCGTGGCCACCGGCATCATGTATTCGTCCAACAGCGGCCGGGCTTGCGCGATGGCGCAGCACGCGGTGTCGTAGCGGATCGAAATGTCCGCGCCCCCCGGCCCCTCCGCCAGGCCGTCCCACGCCTGGAATTCGGCCAGCATGCGCAGCGGCGCGTCCGGCGCCAGGCGCTGAAACTCGGTCAGTCGCGGCATCAGCCAGCACAGCGCGAAGGAAGGCACGCAGCTGAGCCGCAACGGCGCGGCGTCAGCGCCCAAGCGCGCCAGCGTCCGCTCGATCTCGTCCAGCGACCGGGCCACGGTCTGCAGCAGCACGGTCCCCTTCTCCGTCAGCGACAGCGCGCGCCGGCCACGCAGGAACAGCCGGTATCCCAGGCGGTCTTCCAGATTGCGGATCTGCTGGCTCACCGCGCCCTGAGTGAGATGCAGCTCTTGCGCCGCCCGGGTGAAGTTGAGCAGGCGCCCGGCGGCTTCGAAGCTTTTCAGCGCGCCGAGCACGGAGGAATCGAGCATTGGCATTAGCCTGGCTAATGATAGAAGCAGCAATTATCGCTTCCCGCCCGCCGCTTGTCCTTATAGGATTTGCCGGTATCCCACTCTCCGCCGCCGCCATGAGCCAGCACCTTCCTAGCCCGCTATCCGCCAGACTTCTGTCCAAACAGGCCATGCTATGGCTGAACGACAATGCGGGATCCGCCCCCGTGCCGCCGCAGCCGGCGCCTTCCGACATAGAGTCCGCCCGCGCCAGGCTGCAACGCTGCCGGGGGCTGCTGGCGAAACTATTTCCGCAGCTGGCCGGCAACGGCGGCGCCATCGAGTCGCCGCTGCTGCCGCTGGCGAGCCTGCAGCAGGCCCAAGGCAGCGACGCCGCGCGAGAAGGCATGTGGCTGCTCAAGGCCGACCACGCGCTGCCGGTGGCAGGCTCGATCAAGGCTCGCGGCGGCTTTCACGAGGTATTGGCGCTGGCGGAATCCATCGCCCAGCGCCACGGCCTGCTGGACGAAGCCGGCGACCGCGCCGCGCTGGCCTCGCCCGCCGCGCGCGAATGCTTCTCCCATCATGCGGTGATGGTCGGCAGCACCGGCAATCTGGGCATGAGCATAGGATTGATCGCCGCGGCATTGGGATTCCGCGCCGTGGTCCACATGTCGGTGGACGCGAAAGCATGGAAGAAGGAGCGGCTGCGCCGCCACGGCGTGCAAGTGGTGGAACACGCTGGCGACTATGCGCAGGCGGTGGCCGCCGGCCGCTCCGCCGCCCTGGCCGACCCGACGACCCACTTCGTCGATGACGAACACTCGCTGGAACTGTTCCTGGGCTACGCCACCGCTGCCCGGGAACTGGCGGACCAATTGCAGCAGGCCGGCCGCATGGTGGATGCGGCACACCCACTGTTCGTCTACCTGCCCTGCGGCGTCGGCGGCGCGCCCGGCGGCATCGCCTTGGGACTGAAAACCTTGTTCGGCGAACATGTGCATTGCTTCTTCGCCGAGCCGGCCGCCGCGCCCTGCATGCTAGTGCAACTGGCGGCGGGGCTGGGCGCGCCGGTGTCAGTCTACGACATCGGCCTGGACAATCGCACCGAGGCGGACGGGCTGGCGGTGGGTCTGGCCTCCCCGCTGGTCAGTCCCTTGATGGCCAGCCTGCTCTCCGGCGTGTTTACCGTGGAAGACAGGCAGCTGTTCGCCGCGCTGCTCAGCCTGTTCGAAGCCGAAGGCATCGAGCTGGAGCCCTCCGCGGCCGCCGGTCTGCCCGGCCCGGCCTGGATCTGCCGCTCGGAAACCGGCCGCGCCTATCTGGATCGCAACGGACTGGGCCATCTGCTTGCCAACGCCACCCATGTCGTCTGGTCCACCGGTGGTTCGCTGGTGCCGGCCGCCGAACACGTACGCTTCCGTGCCGAAGGCCGCCGACTGCGGGGGGATGCCCAGCCCGAATGAGAAGGCCAAGCAGGTGGCGAGCGCGCGCAAACAGGCAAATCTGGCCGCCATCGCCGCATGCTTGTCTGCTTTGCGCAACATTCCGCCCGAAGAAATGATCAACTGCCTTGAAACTAGACGACTGGTCTAGTAGTATCAATCCATGTCACGAGCCAATCACACCGCCGATACCCGTGAGCACCTGCTTGCCACAGGAGAAGAAATCATTCTGGGCAAGGGCTTTGCCGCTGTCGGCCTGGCGGAAATCCTGTCCAGCGCCGGCGTGCCCAAGGGGTCGTTCTACCATTACTTCCAGTCCAAGGAAGGCTATGGCGTGGAGATGCTGCGTCGTTATTTCCTCAACTACGACGAACAGCTGCTTGTACTGCTGCGCCCGGAAACAGGCCCGGCCCGCGACGCCCTGCTCAAATATTTCGATGGCTGGGTGAACAAGCACCGCTGCGATGCGCAAAGCCATACCTGCCTGGCGGTGAAACTGGCCGCCGAGGTATCCGACCTGTCCGAGCCGATGCGCGAGGCGCTGGCGGAAGGCATGGCCCGGGTGATGGCGCGGCTGGCCGATGCCATCCGCCGCGGCCAGCAGGAAGGCAGCCTGTGCGTTCATCTGCCGGCGGACGAACTGGCCGCCAGCCTATACAGCCTGTGGGTGGGAAGCGCCCTGCTGTACAAGGTGCAACGTTCCGGCCAACCGATGCTCAATGCGCTGAAGCTGACCGAAGCCATGTTGAAGATACCGTCCGCAGTCAGCTGCGGCGGCTAATCCCCTGAATGCCCGCTGCGCGCAGCGGGTTTTGTTGACACAAAAACTAGACGACTGGTCTACTAAATGGAGTTGTCATGAACGAAACCTTGCAACTGATGCAGCAACACCGCAGCGTGCGCAGCTACCAGGACAAGCCCATCGCCGCCGAAACGCTGGACGCGGTGCTGGACGCCGCCTGGAAAGGCCCCACCTCCATCAACGGCCAGCAGGTCTCGCTGGTAGTGGTGCGAGACGCCGAACGCCGCCAGCGCATCGCCGAGATCGCCGGCGGCCAGCCCTGGATCGCCCAAGCGCCGGTATTCGTCGCCGTGGTGATCGACTTCCACAAGACCCGCCTGGGCGTGGAAATGGCCGGCGCCGAGCAGGTGATACACAACAGCGTGGAGGCGTTCGCCGTCGGCGCGGTCGATGCCGGCATCGCGCTGGGCAATATGATGACCGCCGCCCACGCCGCCGGCCTGGGCGTGGTGCCGATCGGCGGCATCCGCCGCGATCCGCAGGCGATGATTGAACTGCTGCAGCTGCCGGAGCTGACCTTCCCGTTGGTGGGACTGGTGCTGGGCCACACCGATCAGGACGGCGAGCAAAAGCCGCGCCTGCCGCGCGCCAGTTTCGTCCACACCGAGCATTACCAGGCCGAAGGCCTCGCCGGCCACATCGCCGACTATGATCGGATCCTGCAGCGCCACTGGCAGGACATTGGCCGCGGCGACGGCGAAGCGTGGACCAGCAATACCGCCCGCTACTACCGCCAGGTGTACTTCCCCCAGGTGGCGCCGGCCGCGCGCCGCCAGGGCTTCGGATTCGAGCAGTAAGCCATCACCCCATTCTTTGAGGACCAAGACATGCAAGCCGACAAACTGTTCACGCCGCTGCAAATGGGCGCCGTCACCCTGGCCAACCGCGTGGCGATGGCGCCGCTGACCCGCCTGCGCAACATCGAGCCGGGCGACGTGCCGGGCCCGCTGGCCAAGGAATACTACCGTCAGCGCGCCAGCGCCGGCCTGATCGTGGCCGAAGGCACCCACATCTCCGCCACCGCCAAGGGCTATGCCGGCGCGCCCGGCATCTACAGCGAAGAGCAGGTGAGGGCCTGGAGCGAAGTCACCGCGGCCGTGCATCGGGACGGCGGCAAGATCGCGCTGCAGCTGTGGCACACCGGCCGCATTTCGCACCGTTCGCTGCAGCCTAACGGCGACGCGCCGGTGGGCCCGTCCGCCATCCAGGCCGACAGCCGCACCAATATCCGCGCCGCCGACGGCAGCCTGGTGCGCGAACAGTGCGACACCCCGCGCGCGCTGGAGATCGAGGAAATCGACGACATCCTGGAAGACTACCGCCGCGCCACCGACAACGCGCGCCGCGCCGGCTTCGACCTGGTGGAAATCCACGGCGCCCACGGCTATCTGCTGGACCAGTTCCTGTCGCCGCAAGCCAATGTCCGCACCGACCAGTACGGCGGCAGCGTGGAAAACCGCGCCCGCTTCCTGCTAGAGGTCGTGGACGCGGTGGTGGCGGAATGGGACGCCGGCCATGTCGGCATCCGCATCTCGCCGCTGGGCATCTTCAACGGCGTGTCCAACACCGACCAGTTGGAAATGGCGCTGTACCTGGCAGAACAGCTGGCCAAGCGCAAGCTGGCCTTCCTGCACATTTCCGAACCGGACTGGGCCGGCGGCCCGGCGCTGGACGACGCCTTCCGCGCCGAACTGCGCCAGCGCTACCCGGGCGTGATCGTCGGCGCCGGCGGCTACACCGCGGAGAAGGCCGAAACGTTGCTGAAGAAAGGCTATATCGACGCTGCCGCCTTCGGCCGCAGCTACATCGCCAACCCCGACCTGGTGGAGCGGCTGAAACGCAATGCGCCGCTTAACCCTCCCAAGCCGGAAACCTTCTACGGCGGCGGCGCGGAAGGCTATACCGACTACCCCGCGCTATAAGCTACTCTCCAGCCCCGCCGATCCGCGGGGCTTTTTCATTGCGCCGCGACGCTCTCCCCAGGCTACGCCTTCGCCCGCTGTAGAACAGCTCGACCGCGGCGTATCCGGACTCAAGCCGACGCGCGGCCGTGTTTCCGATGGACCCGCGCAGGACGAGGCGATCAATCGCCTGGCCGCGCAGCTGGACGTGAGCCGTTCGGTGCGCGACAACGCCGCGCTCGTCGACGCGGTGCACGGAGCGGACTGCGCAGGGCCTTTCTCCATCTCAAGGCCCGCTGGCGGTTATCTTTCGCAAATCGGCGCCGACCCTGGCAATCTGCGCATCGGCGTCATGCCCCATTCCTGGGACGGAAAGCGCACCGCGGCATCCATCCCTCGGCCATGTCATGGAAGAAGCGAGCTTCCCTTGGCGCCAGTTCGGCGCTGTCGGCCGTCAACATCGCCGCCCGGGTTGACGACATGGCGGCCGCGATGGAACGCAAGGTCGATCTGGCGACGCTAAAGCCGCAGACGCTCGTGGTTTATCGAACGGGACGCGAAATCCGTGGAACCGAAATAGTGCGGGCGCTCGATCTGCGCAATGCGGTCGCCCGTAGCGTTGCGGCGTTCTTCACGCGCTACGACCTGCTTTTGACGCCGACGTTGCCGGATCTGGCCCCTGCCTATGCAGTTGGCGCGGAAACGATGGACGGCCAGCAGTGGACCGAGCGGGTGATGGGCAGTTCGCCTTTCACTCCGGTCTTCAACGCGTCCGGATCGCCGGCCATGTCGGTTCCGCTTTTTCAGGACGCGGCATCGGGTTTGCCGGTCGGCATGCAGTTCGTCGCGCCGGGCGGGCGGGAGGATGCGCTGTTCCGGATAGCCGGCTAGCTGGAGCGGAGCTTGCCGCGGGAAGACCGCAGACCCACAGTATGGGCGGGGGAGAATGAGCCTCGCCAATGGCGTAACAGGGGAGCGGCGGCGTTCAGCAAGCCGCTATCCCATTCCGCCAGCCAGGCGGGAGCCTGCTCAAACGTGACAGGGCCATGCCCGGCCACCGCACACCACGCCGGCATCGGAAGTCTCTGGGCGTAGCCATCAAGGCATATACCAAGCAAGAGGCAGGGAGAACCGTCGCGGCGCGGTGATGACAGTAGGATTTGAAACGCGCTACAGTCTGGGACTGGCCGCCGCCGCAAGCGGCTCGCCGCGACAACAGGACGCGCTGCACGCCGGCTCCGCCGGCGGCAAGGGCTCCGCACTCAGGAGAACATCATGAAGACCAAATTGCTCGCCGCCGCTCTGATGCTGGCCGCGCAATGCCATGCGGCCGACGACCCCTATCTGTGGCTGGAGGCCGTACAAGGCCAGGATGCCCTGCAATGGGTACACCAGCAAAATGCCACCACCAGCAAAGAAGTGGAACACTGGCAGGATTTCCAGCCCTTGAAACAGGACATCCTGTCCATTCTCAACTCCGGCGCGCGCATCCCCGGCATCGAGAAGATAGGCGACCGCTACTACAACTTCTGGCGCGACGCAGAACATCCGCGCGGCCTGTGGCGCAGCAGCACGCTGGACGAATACCGCAAGGCCAGCCCGGCCTGGGAGACCGTGCTGGACCTGGACAAGTTGGCCAAGGATGAAAAGGAAAACTGGGTATGGCAAGGCGCCGACTGCGTCAAGCCGCAGCAAGACCGCTGCCTGCTCCGCCTGAGCCGCGGCGGCGGCGACGCCGCGGTGGTGAGGGAGTTCGACCTGGCCGGCAAGCGCTTCGTCGGCGACGGTTTCCTGGTGCCGGAAGCCAAGAGCGAAGTCAACTGGAAAGACCGCGACACGCTGTATGTCAGCACCGATTTCGGCAAGGACACGCTGACCGACTCCGGCTACCCGCGCATCGTCAAGGAATGGAAGCGCGGCCAGCCGCTGAGCGCCGCCCGCACCCTGTTCGAGGGAAAGCGCACCGACATCTCGGTCAACGCCAGCCATATCGACACCGCCGGCCATCACTACGACCTGATCAGCCAGGGCACCAGCTTCTTCAGCAATGACACCTATCTGAAGCAGGGCGAACAGTGGCAGAAGCTGGACAAGCCCGGCCACGTGGAGGCCGGCTTCTACGGCCCCTGGCTGCTGCTGAAACCCCGCCAGGACTGGAAAGTGGCCGGCCGCCGCTGGAAGTCCGGCAGCCTGCTGGCGATACGCGCGGACGACTACCAGCAGGGCAAGCGCGACTTCACCCCGCTGTTCCAACCCACCGCCACCACCTCGCTGTCCAGCAACGCCAGCACCCGCAACGCGCTGATCCTGACCGTGCTGGACAACGTCAAGAGCCGGCTGGTGGAATGGAAAGTGGTGGACGGCAAATGGCAATCGCGCCAAGTGACCGCGCCAGGCTATGGCAGCATAGACGTCAGCCCGGTGGACAACGACAGCTCCGACGACTACTTCTTCACCTTCACCGACTTCCTGACGCCGACCACGCTGTCGCTGGCCCATGCCGGCAGCGACGCGCGCGAGCTGCTGAAACAGCAGCCGGCCTTCTTCGACGCCAGCCGCTACCAGATCAAGCAGTTCTTCGCCCGCTCCGATGACGGCACCAAAGTGCCCTATTTCGTGGTGGCGCGCAAAGACCTGAAACTGAACGGCAAGAACCCCACCCTGCTCTACGGCTACGGCGGCTTTGAAGTGTCGATGACGCCCTACTACAGCGGCACTTTGGGCAAGGCGTGGCTGGAGAAGGGCGGCGTCTACGCGCTGGGCAATATCCGCGGCGGCGGCGAATACGGCCCGGCCTGGCACGAGGCGGCGCGCAAGCAGCATCGGCAAAAAGCCTACGACGACTTCTCGTCGATCGCCAGGGATCTCGCGCGCCGCGGCATCGCCGACGCGCATCATCTGGGCATCAAAGGCGGCAGCAACGGCGGCTTGCTGATGGGCGTGATGCTGACCAAGTACCCGCAGCTGTTCAACGCCATTGTCTGCCAGGTGCCGCTGCTGGACATGAAGCGCTTCAACAAGCTGCTGGCCGGCGCCAGCTGGATGGATGAATACGGCAATCCGGACAAGCCTTCCGACTGGGCCTATATCCGCAAGTACTCGCCGTACCAGAACATCCGCCGGGGCACACCGTATCCGGCCACGCTGTTCGTCACCTCGACGCTGGACGACCGCGTCCACCCCGGCCACGCCCGCAAGATGTTCGCCGCCATGAAGCAGATCGGCGCCGACGTCCGCTATTACGAGCGCACCGAGGGCGGCCACGGCGCGGCGGCCAACCACGACGAGGAAGCGCGCATCGCCGCGATGGAATACGCCTTCCTGTGGAAACAGCTGCGCTGACTCCGCTTACAACCCCGCCGCGGCGGGGTTTTTTCTGCTTGCAGCCGGCGGCAGGCCTAGGAGAGACCGATGCAATTTGAATGACCTGCAGCAGCTCCTATAATGAAGCACAAGGCCCCCCCAGGGGGCCTGCACCTCCTTGATCCCTCTTCAGGAGCGGCAACTTGCCCATTCCCCGTCCCCACATCTGGTCACGGCCTGAGTTGCGCCTCGCCATAGCATTTATCTGCACGATGATAGTCGTCACAACCGTAGTCGTTTTGCAGACCGGATTACACCAGCGCCAGCAATTGCTTGCCACCTACCAGATACGCCTGGGCTATGTGATCCACACCCGCAACGTCATGCTGAGAAACCAATTCGACCAGTTGGCGCGCGATGTGCGCTTCCTCAGTTCCACGCCGCCGGTTTCCGGCATGGTCCGCGCCAGCGAGCATGGCGGCGTCGACCCGCAGGAAAGCTCCACAATGGCGGCCTGGAACGCGCGCCTAACCTCCATTTTCAGCGCCTTCCTCACCGCCAACCCGGAATTCTCGTCCATCCGCTTCATCGGCGTCGCCAACGGCGGGCAAGAACTGGTGCGGGCGCAACGCAATGCGCAGGGCCAGGTGGAAACCGCCTCGGCCAAGCAGCTGGCACCACACGGCAACCGCGACTACATGCGGGAAACCGTCAAGCTGCGGCCTGGACAGATATATTTCTCCGACATCAACTTGGGCTCTACGCACGGCAAACCGGCCAGCACCGGCGCGATCCCCACCATCCGCGTAGCCACGCCGATCCACGATCAGAACGGCAAGGTGTTCGGCATCGTGATCATCAACTTCAACGCGCGCAATCTGCTGGACTCGCTATTCCAGAGCATTCCGGTTGAACTGAAGCTCTACATCACCAACCAGGACGGCGACTATCTGGCCCAGCCGGACGCCAACCGCGTCTTCGGCTTTGTGAAGAAACAGCAATGGCGCTGGCAAGACGACTTCCATCCGGCCGCCGCCAAACCGGAACAGCTGGAAGACCTGCAGACTTACACATCGCCTCACGGCACCGCCTATGTCCGTTCGATAGATATCCCGTTCAACTCCGACTTTCCCAATCATTACGCCACCGTGCACGCGGTGCTGCAAGACCAGGATGTCGCCCGCATGGTGGACACCACCCGCCGCGCCACGCTGGCCACCACGCTCGGCATCTTTCTGCTGATAGGCGCCATATCCTCGCTTTACCTGAGAAAATACCGCCAAGCCAGCGCCAGGCAGGCGGAGCTGGCCGCCATCGTGGAAAGCTCTCACGACGCGATCATCGGCAAGACCCTGGATGGAACCATCACCAGCTGGAACAAGGGCGCGGAAAAGCTGTTCGGTTTTTCCGCCCAGGAAGCCATAGGACAGAAGCTGACCCAGCTGATCATTCCGGCGGAAGTCATGGCGGAAGAGGAGGCGTTGACGGAACAAGTCCGCAAGGGCAGCGCCATCATCAGCATGAACAGCATCAACCGCACCCGCAGCGGCCAGTGGATGGATGTGGCCATCACCATGTCGCCGATTCTGGGCAGCCACAAACAGGTGATAGGCATTGCCAAGACCATACGGGACATCAGCCGGCAGAAGGCGGCCGAGAAACAGATCCTGGAATTGAACGCCTCCCTGGAGCAGCAGGTGGAGGAGCGCACCGCGCAGATCCGCATCTACTCCGCGCTGCAGAACGCCATCCTGGCCAATGCCGGCTATGCCATCATCGCCACCGACCCGGAAGGCCTGATCACCCTGTTCAATCCGGCGGCCGAACGCATGCTGGGATACCGGTCGGAGGACATGTTGGGCCAGCAGTCCTTGACGCGCTTCCATAGCAAGAGCGAATTGGCCGCCCGGGCCGCCATGCTGTCCCAGGAATTGCAAGAAAACGTGGCCGCCGGCTTCGACGCCATCGTAGCCAAGTCAAGGCACGGCCAGTTCAACGAAAGCCAGTGGACCTATACCCGCCGCGACGGCAGCCTGCTGCCGGTGCTGCTGACGGTCTCCACGCTGGAAAACGAGGTCGGCACCATCACCGGCTACCTGGGCATCGCATCGGACATCACTCAGCGCGAGCAGGACAGGCGCGAGCTGGAGTCCGCGCGCGACCAGTTGGAGAAGGCCGCCGAAGTGGCCGAGCTGGGCATTTGGAACTGGAAGATAGACAGCGATACGCTGGAGTGGAACGACCGGATGTTCGAAATATACGACATCCCCAAATCTTTCAAGGCATTCGGCCTGTACTACAATCACTGGCGCTCGCGCGTCCATCCGGACGACATCGAGATGGCGGAGCTCAAGCTGCAAGGCGCGCTGGAAGGAACCGACGTCTACAACCCCATCTTCCGCATCGTCCGGCAGGACGGCGAAGTCCGCTACGTGCAGGCCGCCGCGCTGATCGAATACGAAGCCAGCGGCAAGCCCCGCCGCATGCTGGGCATCAACCGCGACGTCACCCTGCAACGCCAGCAGGAAGACTGGCTGCTGGCGGCCAAAGCCGCCGCGGACAGCGCCAGCCGCGCCAAGTCGGAGTTTCTGGCCAATATGAGCCATGAAATCCGCACGCCGATGAACGCCATCCTCGGCATGCTGCAACTGCTGCAGCAGACCGGCCTGAACATGCGCCAAGCCGACTACACCGAGAAAGCCAGCACCGCGGCGCGCACGCTGCTGGCCATTCTCAACGACATCCTAGACTTCTCGCGGGTGGAGGCCGGCAAGCTGACGCTGGACCCCCATGCTTTCAGCCTGGACAAGCTGCTGCGCGACATCGGTGTGATCCTGTCCTCCAATGTGGGCAGCAAGGATGTCGAAATCCTGTTCGACATCGATCCCGAGCTGCCCAACTGGATCATCGGCGACGCCCTGCGCCTGCAGCAGATCCTGATCAACCTGTCAGGCAATGCCATCAAGTTCACCGAGCACGGCGAAGTGGTATTGTCGGCCCGGCTGCTGCACCAGGAAGGCAAGTTGATGAGAATCGCCTTCGCCGTGCGCGACACGGGCATAGGCATCTCGCCGGAACAGTGCCAGCGCATC
The DNA here is from genome assembly GCF_001855555.1 of Chromobacterium sphagni. Taxonomy (GTDB): domain Bacteria; phylum Pseudomonadota; class Gammaproteobacteria; order Burkholderiales; family Chromobacteriaceae; genus Chromobacterium; species Chromobacterium sphagni. Next base: position 107,894 of record NZ_MKCT01000001.1, read on the forward strand.
TTCGAAGGCTTTTCACAGGCGGAGACCTCCACCGCGCGCCGCTATGGCGGCTCGGGCCTGGGCCTGGCCATCAGCCAGCGCCTGGTCAGCCTGATGGGCGGCCAACTTGATGTGAAAAGCACGCAGGGACAAGGCAGCACTTTCAGCTTCACCATCGAATGCGACAGGGCGGAAAGCGCATCGTCCCCCCCGGAGGCCAGCCGCATCTCGCTGCAGAGCCTGCGCTGCCTGGTGATCGAGGACAACGACACCGCGCGCGAAGCGCAAGGCGCCATCCTGAGCTCTTTCGGCTGGCAGGTGGACGTCGCCCGCAGCGGCGAGGAAGCGCTGGAAATGGTAGCGGAAGGCGGCCCGGAAAGGGACTACAACATCATCCTGATAGACTGGCGTATGCCTGGCATGGACGGCTGGGAAACCTGCAACCATCTGCGGCAGATGCAAAGCGGCAAGCACACGCCGGTGATCGTGATGGTCACCGCCTATGGACGCGAACTGTTTGCCCAGAGGCAGAAGCTGAATCCCGGCATCTTCGACAGCCTGCTGATCAAGCCGATCACCGCCTCCATGCTGTTCGACGCGGTGGCAGACGCCCACGCCAACCATGGCCAACCCACCCCGCAACCCAGCCGCCCAGCGGATCTCGAGCCCCGGCTGAACGGACTTCACCTGCTGCTGGTGGAGGATAACCTTACCAACCAGCAGGTCGCCCGCGAACTGCTGAACAATGAAGGCGCGCAGGTGGATGTGGCCGATTGCGGACAGGCGGCGCTGCTTGCCATGCAGAAAGCCTCCCCCTTATACGACCTGGTGCTGATGGACATCCAAATGCCCGATATGGACGGCTACACCGTCACCAGGCTGATCCGCGCCAGCTTCTCCGCCGAGCAACTGCCCATCATCGCCATGACCGCCAATGTGATGCCGGCCGACCGCGAAGCCGCGCTGACGGCAGGCATGAACGATCACGTCGGCAAACCTTTTGACCTGACCCAACTGGTGGAAGTCATCCTGCACCACACCAGCCGCCAATCGGCTCCGCCGATGGCCCCGTCGCCTCCGCCGCAGGCGACGGCGGGCGGTAATCGGGTGATGAACAGCCAGGCGGCCATCCCGCGCTTCGGCGGCAATCTTGAAATCTACCGCCACACCCTGCTCAGTTTCTGCGATGAAATCCACTCGCTGCTGGCCAATCTGTCAAACGCGCGGCAACAGCAGCAGCGGGACCAGGCCGTGCAAGCCCTGCACACGCTGAAGGGCCTGGCCGCCACCGTCGGCGCCGAAGAGTTGGCCGGACTGGCCGCCGCGGAGGAAAAAGCCATGCGCGATCCCGCCCAGCCTTGGCCGGAAGACTTTTCGCCGCTGCAAGAGGCTGCGCAGCGCGCGGAGGCTGCCGCCCGGCTTGAGGCTCAGCAGCTGCCGCTCGCCGCCGTGGAAACAAACTCGGACGCCCCGACCGAACAGGACGCCGAAGACCTGCAGATCGGCCTGGTCGGCCTGCGGCACATGCTGAGCATGTCCAATCTGGACGCGATGAACGTTTTCGACCAGCTGAGGCAGCAATACTATCGCGTCATGCCGAATGAGTTCGACCAGCTCAACGACGCCATCATGAAAATGAACTTCGCGGCAGCCGCCAGCCTGTGCGCGGAGATCCTGCAACGGCAGAAGGTAGACCAGTCATGAACGACGACATCCCCTCCCCGACATCCGGCAGCCAAGGCTGCCGCCGCGGCCGGATACTGATAGTGGACGACCAGCCGACCAATATCGTGGTCGCCCACCAGATATTGCACCCGCTGCATGAGGTTTTCATGGCCACCAACGGCGAGCAGGCCATCGCCTTCTGTCAGAACACGCCGCCCGATCTGCTGTTGCTGGACGTGGAGATGCCGGGGATGAACGGCATGGAGGTATGCCGGCTGTTGAAACAGTGGCCGGACACTCGGGACATCCCGGTCATCTTCGTGACCGGACTCCAGAGCCAGGAGCAGGAAATGGCCTGCTGGGAGGCCGGCGCCGTGGACTTCGTCACCAAGCCGGTCACGCCGGCGACGCTGCGCAACCGGGTCCATGCCCATCTCACGCTGAAATTCCAGGCCGACCAGTTGCGGGAGCTGGCCTTCACCGACAGTCTGACCGGCATCGCCAACCGGCGCCTGTTCAATGAAAGGCTGGACCGTGAATGGCGGCATTGCCAGCGCCACCGCGCCAGCCTGGCCCTGATCCTGTCCGACATCGACCATTTCAAGAAATACAACGACCGCTACGGCAACCTGTCGGGAGACGAATGTCTGCAACAGGTGGCGCACACCTTGCAACTGCAGCTGAACCGGCCCTATGACCTGGCGGCGCGCCTGGGCGGAGAGGAGTTTGCCTGTCTGCTGCCGGAAACCAGCCTGGCGGGTGCCGTCTCCGTGGCTATCAAGATGGAAGCGGCGATCCGCGCCTTGCATATCGAACATGCCGACTCGGCGGCCGCCGATGTCGTCACCCTCAGCTTGGGCGTGGCCACCGTCGAACCGGACGCCGACAACAACAGCCAGCACCTGATTCAACTGGCCGACGATCAGCTCTATCTGGCCAAGAAAACCGGCCGCGCGCGCGTTTGCGCCGTTTAGCCGCCCGGCGGCTGCTCGGCCGCCGCGTGGCGGATCACCAGCAGGGAAATATCGTCGCTCGCCGCGTCGCCATGCATATGCGCCTTGACCGCTTCCAGAACGCCCTCGCCAATCCGGGCGGGCCAGCCCCTGCCCACCGCCTCCACCACCCCCGGCAAACCGAACATCACGCCGTTGCCGTCCTTCGCCTCGGTGATGCCGTCCGAACTCACCACCAGCACCTGCGACGGCTGCCAATCAAGCGACTGCATCGAATCGTCGAACGCCTCGGCCGGCAAAATGCCCAATGGCGGATGGGTGGAGTTGCAGCTGGCGGCCACTTCGGCCCGCTCGTTGAACAGCAGTACGCATGGCACGCCGCCATTCCAGATGCTAACCCGCACGCCGTCCGGATCGATGGCGATCAGCGCCGCCGCCACAAAGCGCCCTCCCGGCAGCAGGCGGTGCAACTTCTGGTTGACCCCTCTGGCGATCTCGGCCATGCCGCAGCCCGCCTGGGTCATTTCATAGAAACAGTCGATCGCCGGCAAGGCGCTGATGGCCGCCGTCAGGCCGTGGCCAGTGCAGTCGGCCAGCATGATGTGCTCTCCGCCGGACGGCGGCTGGCAAATGATGATCAGGTCGCCATTGAAACCGGCTGCCGGGCTGAGATACTGCCAGACGTGGTCCGGCCTGGAGGTGCGCTGGCCTATCAGCCGCTCGATCAGCTCCAGCGCCAGCTGCTGCTCGACCTCGTTCTCGCGATAGTATTTCTCCAGCCGCACCGCATCCTGATTGATCTGGTTCTGCATTTCGGCGATGCGCAGGAAGACATGGATCTTGGCAGACAGCAGATCGAAGCTCACCGGCTTGGCCAGATAGTCGTCACCGCCCGACTTCAGCCCTCCCACCACGCTTTCCAATTCGTTCAGGCTGGTGAGAAAGATGATGGGCACCCAATGCTCGCCAAACATCCGGCGCAGCTCGGCGGTTGCCTGCAGGCCGTCCATTTCCGGCATGATGACATCCATCAGGATCAAATCCGGCACCTTGTCCCTGCAATAGGCCACCGCTTCCAATCCATTCTTAGCCGCCACGCATTGATAGCCCAGCTCCATGACAAACTGCTCGATGAAGTACCGGTTGGTGGCGCTATCCTCTACCAGCAAAATGGTCGTCGACGACATCGCTCCCTCTAGCCCATGTATGCTGCCGGTCGGCATGACATTGCGGCCTGGCCGTTAAGCCGGGCCGTCACCCGAACCCTGCCCTTGTCAATAGCATAGCCCACTATCGGCCGCCGCTGCGGCACATAATAGACCAGCCATCCCGCCCCGGCCTAGCCGATACGCCATCTGCGCCGCAATGCAAACATCCCCGACGCAGCAGGCGCCGCGGCGGGGATGGAACGGTCAGACAACCGGCCTAATCACTGCTGCGCCGGAGTATTCTCGGCGAAATATTCATGATTGTCCGCATTGTCCAGCGCCTGGGCGGGACTGCTCTTGGCCAGGTTTTTGGCGCCGGCCTGGCCGTAGACATGGTCCTGAGTGCCCGCGACGACGGTGAAATGCGACAGCTCATGCACCAGGGTGCCGCCCTTGGAGTCGGTTCCCTTGGTCGGAGCGGTCCAGAACGCGCCGCACAGGTAAACGGTGTAAGGCTGCGACGGATAAACGTAGGCATAAGTGCCGCCGTCGGTGCAGCTGCAATCCAGCTGGATCGGTTTGCTGTCCAGCGCATCCTTGATCTTCACGTAATGCGACTTGGCTGTGGCCCAGTTAGCCTGGCTGAACTTGCCGAACCACGTGGTATAGCGCGGAGTGCTGGATGGCGAGCCGTTCAGATAGGCCGCGGCCTCATCGGCCATCGCGCCCGCCGCCACCACGCCGTCGCGCGATTGCGACTGCTGGCTCACCGAGCAATTGCCGGCGTAACTGACGCCGCTTACCGCGCTGCGGCTGAGCGCCTGCCACTCCTGCTTGGCGGTGCGGGACTTGGTCAACAAGGAGCTGACGTGGCCCGAGCTATAGACGCCCACCACATTGGAGGCAATCGCCTCGTCCGCCTGCGGAGCCGCGGCCTGCTTGGCGCTGACGCCGGCCGGCAGGCTGCGGTTGAGCACCTTGTTGCTGCTGCTTTCAAAGCGGACGCTCAACTGGCCGGCCTTGGACAGGTCGTAGTACTCGGACACCCTCACCTTGGCGCTCAGCGTGGCGCCGGGAGCCAACGTCACGGTATCCCGCAGCGACGGCACCACGCGCTTGTAGCGCGGCCCCAGATACTCGACCGGCTTGCCGTCCACGTTCACCGCCAGGAATTGCTCCTGCAGATCCTTGCCCGGCACAAACCAGCGGTAGACATGCAAGGTCTCCTTGCCGGTATTGCGATAGGTCAAGGCCACATCAACCTCCTGGCCGGCGCTGATCACAGGCTGTCCCAAACTGACCTGCAGATCTGCGGCATGGGCTGCGGAAGCGGCCAACAGCAGGGCCGACACGGCGATAGGCAATCTCTTGTCCATTTTTTTCCCCTTTATTGGGTGTTTTTTACATCACGAAAAGTTATAAAGAACGCATTTGTCATGCGAATATAATTAATTGCATGAACAAGCCATGATCGCAATCAATAAAATCCGCATCGTTGCAATAATTCCACATGTCATAAAAATGCCACTCGTTTCATAGCCAACATCGCTGGGCTATAGTGGGGTAGAATTTAAGGTTACCTGCGCTGGGTGAGACCGATCCCGGCGCGCCGTTGCAACCCTCGACTGTTTTTCGACGGACTATGAATCAAGCATCTGAAAAGGCCCTGGTGGTTCTCTCCGGCGGCCAGGACTCCACCACCTGCCTGTACTGGGCGCTGCGGCGCTTCGGCGCCGGCAATGTGGAAGCTGTAACCTTCGACTACGGCCAGCGCCACCGCGTCGAACTGGAGTGCGCCAGGAAAATCGCCGCCCTCGCCGGCGTGCGCCAGACCGTGCTCCCAATCGATACCTTCGCCGCCATCGGCGGCAACGCGCTGACCGACGACAGCATCGCGCCGGAGTCCGGCGCGCGCGACGACGACGCGCTGCCCAACACCTTCGTGCCCGGCCGCAATCTGGTATTCCTCACCTTCGCGGCCGCCTTCGGCTACACCCGCGGCGCCCGCCATCTGGTAGCAGGAGTCGCCCAGACCGACTACTCCGGCTACCCGGACTGCCGCGAAAACACGCTGAAGGCGCTGGAAGTGGCGCTGCGGCTGGGCATGGATAGCCGGGTGGAGCTGCATGCTCCGCTGATGTATCTATCCAAGGCTGAAACTGTGACGCTGGCGCAACAGGTAGGCGCCATGGACGCCCTGGCCTGGAGCCACACCTGTTACAACGGCGAGGTGCCGCCTTGCGGCCGCTGCGCGTCATGCGAGCTGCGCGCCAAAGGCTTCGCCGAAGTGGGCGTGGCCGACCCGCTGGTAGCGCGCTGCCAGGCGGAAGCGCAAGGAAACTGACATGCACGCCTGTTACATGATGGCCGACGCCGGCTTTGAAGCGGCGCGGCGGCTGCATGCCGCTCCTGGCCGCGAAGCCCGCCTGCATGGCCACAGCTTCCGCCTCAGCGCCCGCTGCGAAGCCCAATACACCGACCAGGCCGCGCTGCAGGCAGCGTTGCAAGCCGCTGTGGCGCCACTGGATTACGCCGACCTCAACGCCGTGCTGGCCGCCTGCGACGACCTCGCCCTGGCTCGCCATGTGGCCCATGCCCTGCCCCATCCGGCAGCCATCAAGCTGCAAGGCGCGCCGGACCGCGGAGTGATGCTGGATGGCGCCCGGACACTGGTCTGGCTGAACGTGTCGTTCGAGGCCGCCCACTATCTGCCGCATGTGCCGGCGGGACACAAGTGCGGCCGCCTGCACGGCCATGGTTTCGGCGTGCGTCTGGCGGCCGATGCCGCCGGCTGCAGCCAGCATGATCTGGCACGCGCCTGGGCGCCGCTGCACCGCCGCCTCGACCAGCATTACCTCAACGACATCGCCGGGCTGAACAATCCGACCAGCGAGGTGCTGGCGCACTGGCTGCATCAGCAGTTGCAAGGCGAGCTGCCGGGACTGGCCTGGGTGGAGGTGCGCGAGACGCACAGCGCCGGCAGCCAGTTCGACGGCCAACGCTTCCGCATCTGGAAAGAACAGCGCTTCGAAAGCGCCATGCCCTTCGACGCGGCCGGCAACTACACCGGCCACAGCTATCTAGTGCGGCTGATGCTGGCCGGCGACATCGACCGCACCATGGGCTGGCTGCTGGATTTCGGCGATGTGAAGGACCGCTTCAAGCCCATCTACCGCCAGTTGGACCACAACCCGCTGGACAAGCTGTCCGGGCTGCGCAGCCGGGACAACGCCGCCGTGGCCGAGTGGATCCATGCCCAACTGTCGCCGCTGGTTCCGGAGCTGGCCCGCATCGACCTGATGGAAAACGAGCACGCCGGCGTGTCGCTGCACTTCAATCAGGACATGCGCTGGCCGCTGCTGTAAGCCATCCACTTCGAGATACCGCTGTGACTACCTATACCGTCAAGGAAATCTTCTACACGCTGCAGGGCGAGGGCCGCCAGGCCGGTCGCGCCGCGGTGTTCTGCCGCTTCGCCGGCTGCAATCTATGGTCGGGCCGCGAGGAGGACCGCGGCAAGGCGGTCTGCCAGTTCTGCGATACCGACTTCGTCGGCACCGGCCCGGACGGCGGCAAGTTCAGCGGCGCGGCCAAGCTAGCGGCGCGTATCGCCAGCGAATGGCCCGAGGACGCAGGCGGCGTGCGCTACGTGGTGTGCACCGGCGGCGAGCCGCTGCTGCAACTCGACGAAGCGCTGATCCGCGCGCTGCACGCCGAGGGCTTTGAAGTGGCGGTGGAAACCAACGGCACCATCGCCGCGCCGGCCGGACTGGACTGGATCTGCGTCAGCCCCAAGGCGGGATCGGAGCTGAAGCAGCTGTCCGGCAACGAGCTGAAGCTGGTCTACCCGCAACAGGCGCAACTGCCGGAAACCGTGTCCCATCTGGATTTCGACACCTTTTACCTGCAACCGATGGACGGGCCCGACATCGCCGCCAACACCCGCGCCGCCATCGAATACTGCATGGCCCACCCGAAATGGCGGCTGTCGGTGCAGACCCACAAGGTGGTGAATATCCGCTAAAGGCCCAGTCAGGCCGTGCAATGCGGCCTGGCTTTCCCCCTATCTCCTTCTCGCCACGCCAATTAGGTCAAACGGCCTGCGCATGCGATCTATGCGTCCATGATAAAGCGCACTATAACGACGGGAGCATCAACACCGGATGATATGTGGCAGTCGTCCGGCACGACGATCCTGGCGCGCTGGAATATTTTTTCCCCTCCCGCGTAAGAAAGCCGAAGACACCCCGACTCAACCTTTGTCAGGCGATGCTTCAGCCCACCAGGACTGTAATGACCCGCCACTTCCGGCGACCAATCGCCATTCACCGACTTGGTGAACTTCCCAGGAGAAAGCCATGAACCGCAACAAGACTCTGATCGCATCCGCACTCGGCGCCGTCATCGCCATGGGCGTACTGGCCAGCACCCCGGCGGCAGCGGCCGATAAAGACCCGTGTTTCGGCATCGCCAAGGCCGGCCAGAACGACTGCAAGAACGCCAGCCACGCCTGCGCGGGCCAGGCCAAAACGGACAATGACCCGACCGACTTCAAGCTGGTTCCAGCCGGCACTTGTCAGCAAATGGGCGGTCAAAGCAAGCCGATGTAATTTTCCCTGGTGGCAACCCCAGCCACTTTGATTACCATACGTTCACCGCCCGGCAGCTTCGCCTGCCGGGCCATACCACCCAGGAGTCAGACATGAACCAGAACAAAGCCCTCATCGCATCCGCGCTCGGCGCCGTCATCGCCATGGGCGTCCTCACCGCCGCTCCGGCGTCCGCCGCAGACAAGGAAAAGTGTTACGGCATCGCCCAGGCGGGCAAGAACGACTGCGCCTCCGCCACCGGCGCCCATTCCTGCGCCGGCCAGGCCAAGACGGACAAGGACCCGGGCGACTGGAAATACGTGGCCAAGGGCAGTTGCGAAAAGATGGGCGGCAGCACGGCCGTCAAAAAAAACTAAGCCTGACCGCAACAAGCCCGCTTCCCGGCGGGCTGTCCTCCCGCCCTACAGGAAGTCATCGATGTCCATCCTGCCCAATGTCTGTGGCATAGGCCTGCGCGCCCCGCACTACCGCGAAACGCTGGAAACCCTGCCGCCGCTGGGCTGGGTTGAGGTGCATAGTGAAAACTTCTTCGATGGCGGCACGCCGCTCGCCATGCTCAGACGCGTGGCCGCCCACTGGCCGCTGTCGCTGCATGGCGTCGGCCTGGGCCTGGGCTCCTGTCCCCGCCCCGACGCCGCACACCTGGCGTCGCTGAAGCGGCTGGTGGACGAGCTCAATCCAGCATCCATCTCCGAGCACCTGTCGTTCAACCATTCGCCGCTGCGCTACGTCAACGATCTGCTGCCCGTTCCGTACACCCGCGCCGCGCTCGACGCGATCGCCGGCCATGTGGCGGAAACCCAGGACACGCTGCAGCGCCGCATCCTGCTGGAAAACCTGTCCAGCTACGTCGAGTTTCCCGGCAATGAAATGAACGAGGGCGAATTCCTGGCTGAATTGGTGCGCACCACCGGTTGCGGCATCCTGCTGGACGTCAACAATCTCTACGTCAACCGCGTCAATCTCGGCACCGACACCCGCGCGGTGCTGGCGGCCCTGCCCGCCGACGCGATAGGTGAAATCCACCTGGCCGGCTACAGCGAGCGCGAGGGCCTGCTGGTGGACACCCACAGCCAGCCGGTGCATGACGGCGTCTGGCAATTCTTCCGCGAAGTGATCGCGCAGATCGGCCCGCGGCCGACCCTGATCGAATGGGACATGGAGATTCCACCGCTGGCGGTGCTGCTGGACGAGGCCGCCAAGGCGCAAGCGATACTGGAGGCCCGCCATGAATTGGCATGACTGGCAAAGCGCATTGCTGGAGGCGATTGCCGACCCCGCCCAGCAAGAGCCTCCCGCCGGGTTGCAGCTGCGGGCCGCCGGACTGGCGGTATACCGCAACAACTACCGGGTCGGCCTGATCGACGCGCTGTCCCACAGCCACCCGGTTTGCCTGCAGCTGGTGGGAGAGGAGTTCTTCACCGCGCTGGCGCGCAAATACGTCAAGGGCCACGCTTCGCACAGCGGCAATCTGCACCTGTACGGCGATGCCTTCGCCGATTTCATCGCCGGTTTCGCACACTGCCGCGACCTGCCCTACCTGGCCGATGTCGCCCGCCTGGAATGGGCGGTGCACCGCAGCTACTACGCCGCCGACATCCAGCCGCTAGACAGCGGCGCGCTGGCTGCCATCGCTCCGGAACAATGGGACCAGCTCTGCTTCACACCCTTGCCGGACGTGGCGCTATGCCCCGCCGCCACTCCGGCGGCCAGCATCTGGCTCGCGCACCGCGATGGCGGCTCGCTGGAAGGCATTTTGCAGCGACCGGCGGAAAACACCCTGGTGCTGCGCCGGCATGGCGAGATCCAGATGCTGGCGCTGGATCCGGCCCGCCACGCTTTTTACGCCGCGCTGTTCAAGCGGCAACCGCTGGGGAACGCCATCGGCCCGGCCCTGCAGCTCGATGAAGGCTTCGATCTGCAGGCCGCCTTGCTCGGCCTGTTTCAGCCACCCCTGCTCTCCGCCATCCACTTGCAAGGCTCAAGCACATGAACAAACCCCTCCAAGCTCCCGTATGCGCCTATCAGCTGTTGATCCGCGCCGGCAATCTGCTGCAGCCGCTGGTGCTGCTGTTGCTGCGGCTGTGGATCGCCCATGTCTTCTTCAGCTCCGGCCTGACCAAGATCGCCGACTGGGACGTGACTCTGGCCTTGTTCACCGACGAATACCATGTACCGCTGCTGCCGCCGGCCGTGGCCGCGGTGATGGCCACCTGCGGCGAACTGGGCCTGTCTTCCTTGCTGGCATTCGGGTTGGGCGGACGCTTCGCCGCCGCCGGCCTGTTCATTCTCAACGCTGTCGCCGTCATCAGCTATCCGGACCTGACCGAAGCCACGCGCCAGTTCCACTATTTCTGGGGCGCGCAGATCCTGGTGCTGCTAGCCTTCGGCCCCGGCCTGGTGTCGCTGGACCGACTGGTTCAATGGTGGCTGCAAAAGCGCGGCGGCCATTCCCAGAGCTGACAAAACCCGGTTGCGGAGCGGAAAACGGTAAAAGACGTGGCATAATAAAGCAAACCACCCTGATGCCGATCGCACAATGAGCACACTGAAAACCCTGGTAGTACTCGCTCCGCAACCGGACCCCCAGCACATCACCGACATCGCCCATCTGGCGGAGGCCCCGCATCTGGACCACCCCGGCGCCGATATCGTGCGCATGCGCGGAGCCAAAGCGGAACGCCGCCAGGAAGTGATCGCGCTGTGCCACCGTCACGGCTACGACGCCGCCTACATCGACAACGGCAAGCATCTGGGCGACTTCCGCCTGCTGGTGTCCGACATGGACTCCACGTTGATCAATATCGAGTGCATAGACGAAATCGCCGACATCAAGGGCATCAAGCCGCAGGTGGCGGAGATTACGGAAAGGGCGATGCGCGGCGAACTGGACTTTTCCGCCGCGCTGCAGGAAAGGGTGGCGCTGCTGGCAGGCCTGCCGGAATCGGCATTGGAACAGGTGTACCGCGAGCGGCTGCGGCTCAATCCCGGCGCGGAGCAGCTGCTGTCGGCCTGCCGCAGGCTGGGTATCAAGACCCTGCTGGTGTCCGGCGGCTTCACCTATTTCACCGACAGGCTGAAAGCCGACTACGGCCTGGACTACGCCTACGCCAACCAGCTGGAAATCGTCGATGGCCGTCTGACCGGCCGCCTGAGCGGCGAGATCATCGACGCCGTCGCCAAGAAACAGCTGCTGATGGCGACCCGCTCCGCGCTCAAGCTGAAGCCGGAGCAGGTGATGGCTGTCGGCGACGGCGCCAACGACTTGCCGATGCTGCAAGAGGCCGGCACCGGCGTCGCCTATCACGCCAAACCCAGGGTCAGCGCCGCAGCCGACATCGCCATCGAGCACGGCGGCCTGGACGCCATCCTGCAGCTGTATCACTGAGCGATGGACATGCAAGACACCAAGGCCCCCGACCTGCTGCAACTGGATACCGTCAGCTTTGATGCGGATCTGCCTTTTCTGGCGCAGGTGCGGGAGGGCGACTACTCGCCGCGGCTGCAGAGGGAAACCCGGCTGGCGCTGCGCGTGCTGGCCGCGCCGGGCGAAACGCCGGACGACAGCAACCCGGTGCTGCTTAGACTGGAAGCCAAGCTGGACCTGGCGCTGGAGGTTTCGCTACTGGAGCGCCACCCGGACCGCCCCACCTGCACGCCCTGCCGGCTGGGCCTCAATTCGGTGGCCTGGCAGGATAGCCAGTCCTGGCCGCTGGGCCAGCCGCTGCTGATCTCGCTCTACCCCAACCCGGACTCCGCGCTCAGCCTGTGCCTCAATGGCTACGTCACCCAGTGCGACAGCCTGTCGCAACAGCACCATCTGCTGGTTGCCGACATTCGCGGCACATTCGATCTGGACACCCATCTGATGTGGGAGAAATGGGTATTCCGCCGCCACCGCCGCGCCATACTGGAGCGCTGAGGCTCCGGCTCAACCGCCGGTCATCGACATGAAGCGCACCAGCTTCTGCGGCTGCTCGAGAAACTCGTGGCGCTCGGGTTTCAGCTCTATCGCCAGCCGGATCGCCTCCTCCAGGCCGGCATCGTCAATGCCGGCGCGCAGCAAGGGCCGCAACTCCATCTTCTCCTCCTGCCCCAGGCACATGTACAGGGTGCCATCCACCGACAGCCGCACGCGGTTGCAGGTCGCGCAGAAGTGCTGCGAAATCGGCGTGATCACCCCCAGCGAAAAGCGGCCGTCGGCGCTGCCCCAGTAGCGGGCCGGCCCGCCTCCCAGCGTACAGGTCTGCGCCACTAGGCCAAACTGGCCGCATAAACGCCGCAGCACCGGCTGTAGATCAAGATAATGCGCGGCGCGGCCGGTATCGCCCATCGGCATGGTTTCAATCAACCGCAGGATGAAGCCATGCTCGATGCAGAAAGCGACCATGGCTTCGATGTCCTGCTCGTTGACCCCGCGCATCGCCACCATATTGATCTTGATCGGCGCGAAGCCGGCGGCCTTGGCCGCCATCAAGCCCTCCAACACCCGCGGCAGGCTGTCGCTGCCGGTGATCTGCTCGACGCAATCGCCGCGCAGCGAATCCAGGCTGAGATTGATGCGGCGCACGCCGGCCTGCCGCAATGCCAGCGCATGACGCTGCAGCTGGGTGCCGTTGGTCGTCAGCGACAGGTCGTCCAGCCCGGGCAGGGCGGACAGCCTGGCCGCCAGTTCGGGCAGATTGCGTCTGAGCAGCGGCTCGCCGCCAGTCAAGCGCACGCGACGGGTACCCAGCCGCGCAAACACCGCCACCACCCGCTCGATTTCGTCGAAAGTCAGCCAGTTGGCCGGCTCTTCGAAACCCTTGAAGCCCTTGGGCAGGCAATAGCTGCAACGCAGGTCGCAGCGGTCGGTCACCGACAGCCGCAGATACTCGATGGCGCGACCAAAACGATCAATCAGCATGCATCCTCCAACACCTTCTCTCACTTGATTCCATTTGGTCGCCGTCGCCGACGCAATCTGTCGCCATTTTGGCAATTTGACACTGCCGCTCATCACAACAGCTAACAAGCTCTATCTGAATTGTACTGCAGCAGTCCCCGCTTCACCGCTCAACATCATCGATAGCTGGCAAAACCAAAATGCATAACCATTGCCGCAGCAAAACCCGCGACTTCGCGGCATCGATCATACCAATGTCAGGCCATACGCATGAAAAATCCCGCAACATTAATTGAAAGCACCAGCTACTTAACATTTAGATCAACAAGTTAGCAATAATTTACTGACAAAATTGCCATACAGAATGTTACAAAAACACTCAACTTGTCACAATTCGCCGTTCTTATACTGGCCTCTCCAGTTTAATCAAATTGGATATCCCGCCGATCATGAAAACACAGCGCAGCCGGACTCGCCAACACTCGGCAAGTCCCGCCCACAGATCGCAAGCGGCAGGATAGGGCCGCCATCCGCCATGCCGCGCGGACCCGGCCCGGCCCCTCAAAGGAGAACTAGAAACATGGCAAATGCCTTCAAAATAAAAATGGTGGTCGCCGCCCTGGCGGCAGCGGTTTCCTCCAGCGCGATGGCCGCCGCGGCCTTCGATCTGGGCAAGGTCGAACAAGCCGCGCCATCGCAACAACTGACCGTGACCGTAGCCCTGAACCTGCGCGACCGCGACGCCGCCACCCGCTATCTGCAAGCGGTTCACAGCCCCGCCGACGCCAACTATCACAGATTCCTGACCCCGGCCGAGTTCCGCGCCCGCTTCGCGCCCAACGACGCCACCGTCAGCCGCGTCAGCGCCCACCTGCAGGCCGCCGGCCTGACCGTGAAGCGCATAGGCAGCACCCTGCTGCAGGTCAGCGGTCCGGCCGCCACCGTGCAACAGGCCTTCGGCGCGGAAGTCCATGTGTTCCAAAACAAGACCGCCGTCCAAGGCACAGCCCGCTACATCGCGCCAGTGCGCACCGCGACGCCCAAGGTTGACCTGAGCGAAGTACAAGCCGTGATCGGCCTGGACAGCCGCCCGCATTTCCGCCCGCACCTGCGCCAGGTGCCCAACCATCTGCAACCCTCTCTCGGCAAGGGTGCCAGCGCGGTGACCAGCGGCAACGCCCCCGGCCAGTGGACCGTGACCGACCTGGCGCGCCACTATGACATCACCCCGCTTTACAACAAAGGCATCCATGGCAAGGGCAGCACCATCGGCATCGTCACCCTGGCCAGCTTCACGCCGTCCGACGCCTTCCAATACTGGAGCGCCGTCGGCCTGTCCACCGACCCCAACCGCCTGAGCATCGTCAACATCGACGGCGGTCCCGGCGCGCCCAGCGACACCGGCGGCTCCGACGAGACCACGCTGGACGTGGAGCAATCCGGCGGCATCGCTCCGGACGCCAAGATCATCGTCTACCAGGCGCCCAACACCACCCAGGGCTTTGTCGACGCCTTCGCCCAGGCCATAGAAAGCAACAGCGCCGACACGCTGTCGGTCAGCTGGGGCGAGTGGGAATGGTTTGACCAGCAAAGCCAGGCGGTGGACCCGGTGAACGGCAAGACCACCAATGTGCTGCAGGCCTACCATGACCTGTTCCTGCAGGCCGCGCTGCAAGGCCAGACCCTGTTCGCGGCCTCTGGCGACTCCGGAGCCTACGATGTCAACCGCGCCGCCCCCCTGCCGCAATACAACAAGGTGCTGTCGGTGGACAGCCCCGCCAACCAGCAATTCATCACCGCGGCCGGCGCCACCACCGTTCCCACCACTCTCACCTTCCACCCCAACGGCAAGGAGATGAAAGTGAAGATCTCCACCGAGCGCGCCTGGGGCTGGGACTACCTGAACGGCCTGTGCAAGGCGCTGGGCAAGGATCAGGTGGCGTGCGGCATCTTCCCGGTGG
This sequence comes from Chromobacterium sphagni, assembly GCF_001855555.1. Lineage (GTDB taxonomy): Bacteria > Pseudomonadota > Gammaproteobacteria > Burkholderiales > Chromobacteriaceae > Chromobacterium > Chromobacterium sphagni. The sequence goes on from NZ_MKCT01000001.1 coordinate 123,095, forward strand.
GCGACGGCGGCGGCGTCAGCGGCTTCATCAGCCGTCCGTTCTACCAGAACTGGATACCCGGCATGCAGAACACCCCAGCCGGCCAGCAACTGGTTGATAGCAGCCAGACCCCGCCGCAGGTGATCGGCAGCGTGCCGGCCAACTTCAAGGGCCGCAATCTGCCCGACATCTCGATGAACGGCGACCCGGAAACCGGCTACGTGGTGTACTACACCTCGGACAAGAACGGCTTCGCCATCCAGAGCAACAGCGGCGGCACCAGCTTCGTCGCGCCGCAGCTGGCCGGCATCACCGCCCTGCTCAACCAGTCGATGGGCGGCCGCCTGGGCCTGCTCAACTTCTCGCTGTACAGCCTGCTGGCCACCGGCCACGCCTATCACGGTTTCGGCCACCACGGCGCGCCGTTGCGCGACATCACCGCCGGCGGCAACTGGGGCTACAACGCGCACCGCGGCTACGATCAGGCTACCGGCGTCGGCGCGCCCGACGTCGCCAACCTGGACGCGGCGCTGCACCGCTACTTCTGGTTCTGATCCAGCCTTAGGCTGGCAACGCAAACGGCCTTCGCACGCGAAGGCCGTTTTTCCATTCATCGCAGTCAGCCCGTCAGGCGTGACGGAAACGGTCCACCAGCGCCGCCAGCTCCGAAGCCGAGCGGTTCAAGCTCATCGACAGCGTCGCGACCTCCTTGACCATGCCGGAGTTGTCTTCGGCCAACGAGGCGATCACGCAGATATTGTTGGCCACCTCGGTGCTGGCCTGGCTTTGCTCGACCATCGCCGCCGCCGTGCCATGGCTCTTGCTGGCGGCCTCCGCCGCCTCGCCATGGATATGGTTAAGATCCTCCACCGTGAGGCCCACCATCTTCAAGCCCGACTCCATCCGCTGCCTGGCCTCTTGCATATGCAGGGCGGCGGTCCGGGTTTCATCGCGGATATCCTCGATCAGCGCGGTGATGTCCAGCGTCTCCTTGCCGGTGCGCTCGGCCAGTTTGCGCACTTCGTCCGCCACCACCGCGAAACCGCGCCCCATCTCGCCGGCTCGCGCCGCTTCAATGGCGGCGTTCAGCGCCAGCAGGTTGGTCTGATCGGCGATTTCCCGGATCGCCGTGATGATGGAGCGGATGTCTTCCGACTTTTGCTGCAAGGTCTCGATGCGGCTGCCGGCGTTGTCCAGCACCGCGGCGGTCTGACTGATGGCCGAGGCTGTGTCCTGCATCCGCTCGCGGCCGTCGGTGACGCTGCCCTGCATCTGCCGCGCCACCGTCAGCGACAGGCGGGTATTGTCCGATACCGACTCGATCCCGGCGGTCATCTGCTCCACCGCCGCCGCGATTTGGGCGGCGGACTCGCTTTGCGAAGTCGCAGCCTCCGACGCGCGTCGCGAGATGTCCAGCATGGCGCTGGCTGCGTCTACCACCTGATGCGCATTGTTTTTCACCTGGTTCAGCGTCTGGGCGAAGGCCTCCACCAGGTGGTCAAAAGCCTGTCCCATCCGTGCCACCTCGTCCGATCCGCGGATGCCGGCGCGCGGCCCCAGGTCCAGATCCCGGCTCATCGAAGTCATCATCCGTTCGAGCAAGTGCACCGGCCCATGCACGCTGCGATAGATTAGCCAGCCCATCGCGCCCAGCAGCAGGATCACCGCTCCCGAACCACCCAGAGTCAGCTCCAGATCGGTCCGCGCCTGCTCCACCTTGCGCGCCACCTGCTGCGACAGGTCCTGCAGCAGCTGGTCCTGCAAGGCCTTCAATGCCGCGATCCGCGCGGTGGCTGCCTGAAACCAGTCCGATGCCGTCACACCCGGCGCTTGTCCCAGCGGCTGTTGCAACAATTTGCCGCGCAACGCCAGCACCGCCTGGGTTTCCGCCCCCTGGTCCAGGGCCTCCATTTGGCTGCGCAGCGCCGCCGATGCCATCAACTTGAACTGTCCCTCGCAAGCCTGCTGCCGCGCCGCCAAGCCGGCCGCCTGGGTCAGGCTGGCCTGATTGAAGCCGGCGCCGCTCAGCACGCCGTTGACAAAACCGCGCTCGCGTCCGGCGAATTCCTTTTCGCATTGCAAGCTGAGCAACGCCGCCGTGCTGCGCAGCAAATCGCCATCGTCATTGGCCTGAGCCAGATGAGCGATCATGGCGATCAATCCGTCGATCCGCGCGGAATAAACGGCGAAAGCGTCCGCCGCCGCAATCGTCCGGTTGCCGGTCTGCTTGCGCAACTCCGGCACCGCCTCCAGCGCTCGCGCGGTCCCCGCCGCATCCGCGCCCAGCGCCGAACCTGCCAGGCTATCCGCCTGCAGGCGGAAACCTGCCACATCCTTGTCGCTTTGGGCCTGGGCCTGAATCAGCGCATCCGGCGGCGATGCCGCCTTGCCGCTCAGGAAGCCATTGGTCAGCCCCCGCTCGGTCTGCAGGTCGTGAATCAACTGGCTGGCGCTGCCGGCCAGGCTGATCAGCTGGTCCGATTGCCGCAACTCGTCCAGCGTGCGCAGCCTGCCCATGGCCAGCACCGCAGCCAGCAGGATCAGGACAAGGGAGAAGGGAATGATCAGCAGCAACAGTTTGCTGGCCAGCGACAGGCGCGACAACATGATTCAGCCTCCCAGGCGGATCGGACGTGAGGCTGGCGGCCGCAAGCGACGCGCCGGAAACATCCGATGACGACAATCCCGGCCGCCAACGCCAAGGTTTGGCGGACTGCCGCGCAAGCATGCCGAAAACACGGCCAAGACGAGCAAGCAAGCCGTAAACCGGCTCATCGGCCACAGCATCCCGCTCCGCCCCGTCCTGCAGTTGAAATCAGACGGATGACGGCATGCTCCACCCCCATGGGCGGACGATAAAACAATGATCCGCATCAGTACTATTACTAGTACATCCGTGCAAAAAACGCCCGGAAACCGGGCGTTTTTCAAAGGGGGACGGACTGAGGCGGCAAGCGCTTATCGGCAATGCCGGCGGCGATGCCTGTGCTTGCAGCGATAAGCGCGCCTATCGCTGGCTGCTTCGCGCCGGTCGGACTTGCCATAACCATTGCCGATGGCAGCGCCGGCGCCGCCGCCGAGCGCACCGCCGATGATCGCGCCATCGCGGCCTCCTACCGAATGGCCAATCGCCGCGCCAGCCGCACCGCCCAGCGCGCCTCCGACGATGGTATTAGTGGTGGTATCCGCAAGGGCGGCCCCAGCAGACAGCGCCAGCCCGATGACAAACATCAGAATGCTCGACTTCATTTCGTACACTCGCCTGAAAGTTGAAGCCAGAGCATAAAGGCTGCCCCGCCAGTTCGTCTGTATCTAAATGTTAGCGATTATTCACATTTATTTACATGGCACCATCCACCCCGGCATCGGCTATTGCTGCAGATAGTCGAATGCCACCGATCCCAGATCCAGCGTCAGGTCGCAAATGAAATGATGCGCCGACAGCACCTCCAGCACCGGCAGCTGCGCCACCGGCGCCAATGCGTGCGGATGTAGCTCCAGCGCGCCGGGAGAGCTCCATGCGCCCTTGATGGTGACATCGCTGGTGTAATAACGCACCAGCTCGCAGATCCGCGGCGTGCCATCCACATGGGGAATGATCTTCAATAGGAAATTGGGCTCTGCCATGCTGGTTTGCAATGCCGCATGATCCAGCGTCTCATACTTGTAGCCCATGGTGCCGGTGGCGATGCGCAGCGGCCCGAAATCCAGGCTGCCGATCAAGGTGTCGCGCTGCACCTCCAGCCGCGGCTTGCCGGCCTTCTTCGGAAACCCCCACAGCTCCCTCCCGCCGGCAATCGGCGGCAAATCATCCAGGTACATCGAATGGACATAGCTGCCACGCGTGCCATGGAAGGTCACCGGAATCACTTGGCCGCTCTCGGAGTAGTCGCCGAAACCAGTCGAATCGGGCATGCGGATGAACTCATACTTCACGATCGCCCCATCCGCCTGCAGCGGCTCCGGCAATATCGCCTGGATGGCTTCGGGATCGGTACGATAGGTAATGACCATATATTCCCGATCGCAGAAGCGGTAAGGCCCCGGCGGAAAGGCCGGGCTGGTCAAGGGCATGGCAAAGGCACGACGACGCACTTCTTCCGGCTTCATAGAGAACACTCCTTGAAAAACACGAAGAATGACAACATGCAACGACAAATTACTGATTTATATTGAGCTGACTCAACATATTCCAGATGGAAATCCGGCTCAATACGCAGAATTGCCAGACGGATATGCCGCTTTGCCGCAGTTATTCCGTTCGCAAAGCGGCAATGAAGAGCATGAAAGGAAAATTGACGCAGCCGACGTCGCCGCCCATCATAACGGATGCATTGCCAACCATTGGACATGCCCAATAGCCAAGCACACAGGACCGCATATGAACGCCGCCAAAAAAATCCGCCGCTTCATCGAAGAAGGCCATGACCCGCAGCAGATGCAGGTACTGAAGGAATTGGCCTCCTCGCTGGAGATGGGCCGCTCTTTCGATCTGAGCCAACTGTACGACATCGACATGCGCTACTTTGATGTCGCCATAGACCTGCTGAAAGACTGGCGCTTCGACCACCACATCAGCTCGCGCAGCAAGCTGCTGGAGCAACTGCTGACCGAAATCGCCCCTGCGCAGCAAGCCTCGCCCGAAGCGGACGGCAACGGAAAAAGCTGCCGCGGCAAAGACAAGAGCAAAGGCTAGGCCAAAGGCTGCATCACGGTCTTCCAGGACTGTTGGGCAGCGCTTTCCAGTCCAAGTTCCAGTAAAACCATCACCTGCCAGGCCTCTCGCGCCGCCACCGGATTGGCGGCGCCATCCAGGATCGCATCGCGCACTCCGGCATAGTAGCAGGTGTAATCTCCAGTCTCTCCGGGATACTCCACCGGCTCGCTTCCGGCGAGCAGCAAGCGTCCGGGCGTGGCATCCCGCCCCCATTCCGCCTGACCTGGCCGGCCACCGGCCTTCAACGCGTCTTCCTGCGGATCCAGTCCGTATTTGGTGAAGCTGCCGCCGGTGCCGTGAATCGCGAAACGCGGGCCGGCATCCGCCACCAAAGCGCTGGCATGCAGAATCACCCGCTTGTCGGCATAGCGCAATTGGGCATGAAACCAATCGTCGGCTTGCGCGCCGTCGCGCAATGCCGCTCGCTCCAGCATCATGGCCAGCGGGGCGCCAAAAAGTCGCAGCGCCTGATCCAGCAAATGCGGCCCCAGGTCATACCACAAGCCGGCGCCAGCCTGGGCCGACTCGCGCCAACGTTCGCGTACCTGGGGCCGGTAGCGGTCGAAATGCGACTCGAAATGCGTCACCCGTCCCAACGCGCCCTCCGCCAACAACTTTTGCACCGTGAGGAAATCGGCATCCCAACGGCGATTATGAAACACCGACAGCAGCAAGCCGGCTTGCTCGGCCTGCGCAGCCAACTGACCCGCCTCATCCGCCCGCACGGTGAACGGCTTGTCCACCACAACATGTTTGCCGGCCAACAGCGCCGCCCGAGCCAATGGAAAATGACTGTCGTTTGGCGTGGCGATCACGACCAGATCCACATCCGAGCCGGTCAACAGCTCCTCCGGCGATGGAAAAACCCGAACCTCCGACAAGGCGCTCCGGACCAGTTCAGGCCTGCTCGAGGCCACTGCCATCAACTTGACGCCAGGTGTCGCGACCAGCAGTGGCGCATGAAATGTCGCCCCCGCATAGCCAAAGCCCAGCAGCCCCACTCTCAATAATCGATCAGACATCATCGTCTCCCATGACAAACCATCATGATACGACTACCGACTGAAACGAAAAAACCCCATAGAATCGGTCCATGGGGTTTCAACAAACTCATCCGGCGCGCCAAACGCAAAAACCCCAGCTCATTGAGCTGGGGTTCCGCTATCGGGCGTCTGGCGGTGTCCTACTTTCACATGGCGAATGCCACACTATCATCGGCGCTAAGGCGTTTCACGGTCCTGTTCGGGATGGGAAGGCGTGGGACCACCTCGCTATGGCCACCAGACATAAACTGGTACAAACTCAAGAAGCCTGAACTCGTCTCTCAACGCGTTCTGAATATTTTTTCGGGTACTCAATTGTGTCGCACTCACACTCCATCTTCGTCACTCAGTTTCCCAAGCCACTCAAATGATAGGATCAAGCCTCACGAGCAATTAGTATCGGTTAGCTTCACGCCTCACAGCGCTTCCACACCCGACCTATCAACGTCCTGGTCTCGAACGACTCTTCAGGGAGGTCTAGCCTCCAGGGAAGTCTCATCTTCAGGCGAGTTTCCCGCTTAGATGCTTTCAGCGGTTATCTCTTCCGAACTTAGCTACCCGGCGATGCCACTGGCGTGACAACCGGTACACCAGAGGTTCGTCCACTCCGGTCCTCTCGTACTAGGAGCAGCCCCCGTCAAACTTCCAACGCCCACTGCAGATAGGGACCAAACTGTCTCACGACGTTTTGAACCCAGCTCACGTACCACTTTAAATGGCGAACAGCCATACCCTTGGGACCGGCTACAGCCCCAGGATGTGATGAGCCGACATCGAGGTGCCAAACACCGCCGTCGATGTGAACTCTTGGGCGGTATCAGCCTGTTATCCCCGGAGTACCTTTTATCCGTTGAGCGATGGCCCTTCCATACAGAACCACCGGATCACTATGTCCTGCTTTCGCACCTGCTCGACTTGTCGGTCTCGCAGTTAAGCTACCTTTTGCCATTGCACTATCAGCACGATTTCCGACCGTACCTAGGTAACCTTCGAACTCCTCCGTTACACTTTGGGAGGAGACCGCCCCAGTCAAACTGCCTACCATGCACTGTCCCCAATCCGGATCACGGACCAAGGTTAGAACCTCAAAGGGGTCAGGGTGGTATTTCAAGGTTGGCTCCACCTGAACTAGCGTCCAGGCTTCATAGCCTCCCACCTATCCTACACAAACCACTTCAAAGTCCAATGCAAAGCTACAGTAAAGGTTCACGGGGTCTTTCCGTCTAGCAGCGGGTAGATTGCATCTTCACAAACACTTCAACTTCGCTGAGTCTCAGGAGGAGACAGTGTGGCCATCGTTACGCCATTCGTGCGGGTCGGAACTTACCCGACAAGGAATTTCGCTACCTTAGGACCGTTATAGTTACGGCCGCCGTTTACCGGGGCTTCGATCAAGAGCTTGCACCCCATCACTTAACCTTCCGGCACCGGGCAGGCGTCACACCGTATACGTCCACTTTCGTGTTGGCACAGTGCTGTGTTTTTGTTAAACAGTCGCAGCCACCGATTCTCTGCGACCTGTCATAGCTTCAGACGCGAAGTCTTACACCACAACAGGCATACCTTCTCCCGAAGTTACGGTATCAATTTGCCGAGTTCCTTCTCCTGAGTTCTCTCAAGCGCCTTAGAATTCTCATCCTGCCCACCTGTGTCGGTTTGCGGTACGGTTCTTGTGTAGCTGAAGCTTAGTGGCTTTTCCTGGAAGCGTGGTATCAGTCACTTCAGGTCCGTAGACCCTCGTTATCACGTCTCGGTGTTAAAGAAGAGCGGATTTGCCTACTCTTCACACCTACCGGCTTGAACAGACTATTCCAACAGTCTGCTGACCTAACCTTCTCCGTCCCCACATCGCACTACACAAAAGTACGGGAATTTTAACCCGTTTCCCATCGACTACGCTTTTCAGCCTCGCCTTAGGGGCCGACTCACCCTACGCCGATGAACGTTGCGTAGGAAACCTTGGGCTTTCGGCGAGCGGGCTTTTCACCCGCTTTATCGCTACTCATGTCAGCATTCGCACTTCTGATATCTCCAGCATGCCTCTCGACACACCTTCACAGACCTACAGAACGCTCCCCTACCACGGACACATTTGACTGTGCCCATCCGCAGCTTCGGTTATCAGTTTGAGCCCCGTTACATCTTCCGCGCAGGACGACTCGACCAGTGAGCTATTACGCTTTCTTTAAATGATGGCTGCTTCTAAGCCAACATCCTGGCTGTCTATGCCTTCCCACTTCGTTTACCACTTAACTGATCATTTGGGACCTTAGCTGGCGGTCTGGGTTGTTTCCCTCTTGACAATGGACGTTAGCACCCACTGTCTGTCTCCCATGCTGGCACTTTCCGGTATTCAGAGTTTGCCATGGTTTGGTAAATCGCAATGACCCCCTAGCCATAACAGTGCTTTACCCCCGGAAGTGATACATGAGGCACTACCTAAATAGTTTTCGGGGAGAACCAGCTATCTCCGAGTTTGTTTAGCCTTTCACCCCTATCCACAGCTCATCCCCTAGTTTTGCAACACTAGTGGGTTCGGACCTCCAGTGCGTGTTACCGCACCTTCATCCTGGCCATGGATAGATCACTCGGTTTCGGGTCTACACCCAGCGACTGATTCGCCCTATTCGGACTCGGTTTCCCTACGCCTCCCCTATTCGGTTAAGCTTGCCACTGAATGTAAGTCGCTGACCCATTATACAAAAGGTACGCAGTCACGGAACAAGTCCGCTCCCACTGTTTGTATGCATCCGGTTTCAGGTTCTATTTCACTCCCCTCCCGGGGTTCTTTTCGCCTTTCCCTCACGGTACTGGTTCACTATCGGTCGATCACGAGTATTTAGCCTTGGAGGATGGTCCCCCCATCTTCAAACAGGATTTCGCGTGTCCCGCCCTACTTTTCGTATGCTTAGTACCAAGAATGCGTTTTCGTGTACGGGGCTATCACCCACTACGGCGGTCCTTTCCATGAACCTTCCACTAACTCAATCTCTATCACATACAGGCTGTTCCGCGTTCGCTCGCCACTACTTACGGAATCTCGGTTGATTTCTTTTCCTTCAGCTACTTAGATGTTTCAGTTCGCTGAGTTCGCTTCCTCAGACCTATGTATTCAGTCTGGGATGACCCCTAAGGGCCGGGTTTCCCCATTCGGATATCGCGGGATCAAAGCTCTATTGCCAGCTCCCCCGCGCTTTTCGCAGGCTTACACGTCCTTCATCGCCTGTGATCGCCAAGGCATCCACCAGATGCACTTAGTCGCTTGACCCTATCATTTCAGTAACCTACGTCACTTCATGACAGAGCGTGTTTGCGCGACGACTGCACCGCCCCTTTTGATATGGCGACGCAGCCTTAGATACAATCAAATACCCAAGATGACGATTTGTCCGCGTACAGAATTAACTCTACGCTTTCATTTCGCCGTCTTATATATTCGGCTTCTTCAGTTTGTTAAAGATCGGGCGTTAAAATTACAACGCAAACAGAACCAAACTCTTCCGAGTTCGCTTGTGTTTGAGTTGTGGTGGAGGATGACGGGATCGAACCGACGACCCCCTGCTTGCAAAGCAGGTGCTCTCCCAACTGAGCTAATCCCCCAACTGGTGGGTCTGGTAGGACTCGAACCTACGACCCCTGCGTTATCAACACAGTGCTCTAACCAGCTGAGCTACAAACCCAGTAAACTTCTACGCCAGCCCCACAAGGAGCTGGCTGCCCTTAACAGAATAACCGATAGGCTGTAAGTACTTGACGATCGCCTTCTCTAGAAAGGAGGTGATCCAGCCGCAGGTTCCCCTACGGCTACCTTGTTACGACTTCACCCCAGTCATGAATCCCACCGTGGTAAGCGGCCTCCTTGCGGTTAGCCTACCCACTTCTGGTGAAACTCACTCCCATGGTGTGACGGGCGGTGTGTACAAGACCCGGGAACGTATTCACCGCAGCATGCTGATCTGCGATTACTAGCGATTCCGACTTCACGCACTCGAGTTGCAGAGTGCGATCCGGACTACGATCGGTTTTATGAGATTGGCACCACCTCGCGGCTTAGCGACCCTCTGTACCGACCATTGTATGACGTGTGAAGCCCTGCTCATAAGGGCCATGAGGACTTGACGTCATCCCCACCTTCCTCCGGTTTGTCACCGGCAGTCTCATTAGAGTGCCCAACTTAATGATGGCAACTAATGACAAGGGTTGCGCTCGTTGCGGGACTTAACCCAACATCTCACGACACGAGCTGACGACAGCCATGCAGCACCTGTGTTACGGCTCCCTTTCGGGCACCAAGCCATCTCTGGCAAGTTCCGTACATGTCAAGAGCAGGTAAGGTTTTTCGCGTTGCATCGAATTAATCCACATCATCCACCGCTTGTGCGGGTCCCCGTCAATTCCTTTGAGTTTTAACCTTGCGGCCGTACTCCCCAGGCGGTCAATTTCACGCGTTAGCTACGCTACCAAGGATTCAAACCCCCAACAGCTAATTGACATCGTTTAGGGCGTGGACTACCAGGGTATCTAATCCTGTTTGCTCCCCACGCTTTCGTGCATGAGCGTCAGTGTCATCCCAGGGGGCTGCCTTCGCCATCGGTATTCCTCCGCATCTCTACGCATTTCACTGCTACACGCGGAATTCTACCCCCCTCTGACGCACTCTAGTCTTGCAGTCTCCAATGCCGTTCCCAGGTTGAGCCCGGGGCTTTCACATCAGACTTGCAAAACCGCCTGCGCACGCTTTACGCCCAGTAATTCCGATTAACGCTTGCACCCTACGTATTACCGCGGCTGCTGGCACGTAGTTAGCCGGTGCTTATTCTTCCGGTACTGTCATCCCCGCCAGGTATTAACCAGCGGAATTTCCTCCCGAACAAAAGTCCTTTACAACCCGAAGGCCTTCTTCAGACACGCGGCATGGCTGGATCAGGCTTGCGCCCATTGTCCAAAATTCCCCACTGCTGCCTCCCGTAGGAGTCTGGGCCGTGTCTCAGTCCCAGTGTGGCGGATCATCCTCTCAGACCCGCTACTGATCGTCGCCTTGGTGAGCTCTTACCTCACCAACTAGCTAATCAGACATCGGCTGCTCGTATAACGTGAGGCCTTACGGTCCCCCACTTTCCCCCTCAGGGCGTATGCGGTATTAATCCGGCTTTCGCCGAGCTATCCCCCATTACACGGTACATTCCGATGCGTTACTCACCCGTTCGCCACTCGTCAGCGGAGCAAGCTCCCTGTTACCGTTCGACTTGCATGTGTAAAGCATGCCGCCAGCGTTCAATCTGAGCCAGGATCAAACTCTTCAGTTCAATCTCATAGCAAATTTTCTGGCACGCAAGTTCAAAGAAATAAAACAAGTATTTCTTGTCTCTTGCAGTGCAAGTTTTTGGCTTTCGCCAAGCACTTACACCTATCGGTTATTCGTTCTGTTAAAGAGCAGTGCCGGCCGCTTCGAACACCGCCGGAACCTGTTTCGTTCGGCTTGTTTCGTTCGCTGCGTCAGCTGAGGAGGCGAACTATACCGCCGCGCCCTATCCTCGTCAACACCTTTTGCCGGATGAAATGCAAAAAACCGGCACCCGCCCACCCAAGTCATTGATGTGCAATGAAACTGGGCTGGAAAGAATTTTCATAGTCTGTCCGATACGGCAAGAAATTTGCCACAGTCCATTGCGACACCCCGCTGAAAACAACTCCATGGCTACGCGCCAACAGGCGATTCTGCTACGCTCCCATGCATATGGCACACGTGGTGCCTGCCGTGGACACTCTAAAATATGCTCAAGTTTGATGTTCTGATTATTGGCAGTGGTCTGGCCGGCATGACGCTGGCGCTGCATCTGGCGGAAAAGCGCAAAGTGGGGCTAATCACCAAGCGCGATCTGCTGGAGGGCAATTCCACTTATGCGCAAGGCGGCATCGCCGCGGTGCTGGATACCGAGGACTCGGTGGAAGACCATATCCGCGATACCCTGATCGCCGGCGCCGGACTGTGCAACGAAGGCACTACCCGCTTCATCGTCGAGCACTCCAAAGAAGCGATCGACTGGCTGATCAAGCTGGGCGTGCCGTTCACCCGCGATGACGAACACCAGACCGGCTATCACCTGACGCGCGAAGGCGGCCACAGCCACCGCCGCATCATCCATGCCGCCGACGCCACCGGCGCCGCCGTGACAAGCACCCTGGGACAAAAGATCAAGGCCCATCCCAACATCACCGAGCTGGAACACCATATCGCGATAGACCTGATCACCTCGGCCAAGCTGGGCCAGCCGGGCAAGCAGGCTTACGGCGTATACGCGTTGGACAAGAACAGCGACGAGGTGGTGACCATCGCCGCCCAACACACCATCCTGGCTTCCGGCGGCGCCGGCAAGGTATACCTATATACCACCAATCCGGACACCGCCACCGGCGACGGCGTCGCCATGGGCTGGCGCGCCGGCTGCAAGGTGGGGAATATGGAATTCATCCAGTTCCACCCCACTTGCCTGTACCACCCACATTCCAAGTCCTTCCTGATTTCCGAAGCGGTGCGCGGCGAAGGCGGCATATTGAAGCTGCCGGACGGCACCCGCTTCATGTCGCAACACGATCCGCGCGCGGAACTGGCGCCTCGCGACGTGGTGGCGCGCGCAATAGACTTTGAAATGAAGAAACACGGCCTGGACTGTGTCTACCTGGACATTTCCTACAAGCCGGCGCAGTTCATCAAGGATCACTTCCCCAATATCTATGCCCACTGCCTGGAGCTGGGGATAGACATTACCCAGCAGCCGATACCGGTAGTGCCGGCGGTGCACTTCACCTGCGGCGGCATCGTCACCGACCTGGCCGGCCGCACCGACGTGGCCGGACTTTACGCGGTGGGCGAAGTGGCCAGCACCGGCCTGCACGGCGCCAACCGCCTGGCCAGCAATTCGCTGCTGGAATGCCTGGTGATAGGCAAGGCGGCGGCGGCGGACATCCTGGCGGCGGACAAGATCAAGCTGCCGGCGATTCCTGCCTGGGACGACAGCCGCGTCACCGACCCGGACGAAGAGGTGGTGATCTCGCACAACTGGGACGAACTGCGCCGCGCCATGTGGGACTATGTCGGCATCGTCCGCACCAACAAGCGGCTGCAGCGCGCGCTGCACCGGATCGACTTGCTGAAAGGCGAAATCGACGAGTACTACAGCAACTTCCATGTCAGCAACGACCTGATCGAGTTGCGCAACTTGGTGCAGACCGCTGAGCTGATCGTCCGCTCCGCGCTGCTGCGCAAAGAAAGCCGTGGCCTGCACTACAGCCGCGATTACCCGGACTTGCTGCCGGAAGCCCGCGAGACGGTACTGGAGCCGGTCGACCACGCGCACAAGGATTGAATCTGAGTCCGGCTGCGCCGAAAAACACACGGCCGCCGTCCCTAGGGATGGCGGCCGTTCCACTTCAGACCTGATCCGCGGGCAGGTGCGCATAACGGCGAGGCGGCCAGGACGACAGCAAGGGTCTTTTAGACAGGTGCGGCCACTCCCCATCAGGCTTGGCGCGACGCCTCCGGATCCAAAGCAGCCAATGCGCCTAGCCGGACCGCGACCACGCAGGTCGGCAAGAATCGGAATGCCGGGCAAGCCGCCATCGCCGACACTGACGGCTCGACCACACCATATATAAGGGTGCAAAACATGGGCCTGCTGAACCACAAAACCGCCATCATCACCGGCGCCAGCTCCGGCATAGGCCGCGCCACAGCCAAACTGTTCGCCAGCGAAGGTCCAACATTGTCGCCGTGGCGTGGCGCGCCGCGCTGCTTTACTGGACAGCCTGGTGGACGAGATTTCCGCCGCGGGAGAAGCGCCATCGCACTGGCAGCGGATGCCAGCGATGAGCGTTGCGCCAAAGAGGCGGTATCACTGGCGCTTGGTCGCTTTGGCGGACTGGACATCGCCTTCAACAATGCCGGCGCGCTGGGCAGCCTGCCGGATCTCGCGCTGGCGGACTGGCAGCAGACGCTGGACAGTAATCTCACCAGCGCCTTTCTCTGCGCCAAATACCAGATCCCGGCCATGGTGCAGCGAGAAAACACCTCGCTGATCTTCACCTCATCATTTGTCGGCCACGCCCTAGGCCTGCCCGGCATGGCCGCCTATGCCGCGCTGGTGGGCCTGGCCAGATCGCTGGCGGCGGAATACGGCGCGCATGGATTGAGGGTGAACGCGCTGCTACCCGGCGGCACGGACACCGAGATGGGACAAGCCGCATGCAAACACCGGAACAGCGAGCCTGGGTGGAAAACCTGCACGCGCTGAGACGGCTGGCCAGTTCGGCCGAGATTGCCAAATCGGCGCTGTATCTGGCAGCCGATCTGTCCGGTTTGACCATCGGCGCGGCCTTGTTCGCGGATGGCGGAGCCAGCATCGCTCGCGCCTGAGCGCTGGCCTCACCAAAAGCGGCCGGCTTGCTCCAGGCGTTCCAGCGCCTGTCCCAGCCGCCCCTTGGCCTGGCTCGCGGCATGGGCCAACCAGCCATCGACAAAGCCTGCCGCCCGCGCCAATTCGCCATCCCCCTCCGCCCGACACTGCGCCAGCAAACGCCGGGCGGCCACGCCATCGTTCATTTCGCCCAGCCCCTGCTGCACATGCTGCAAGCGGGACAGATAACGCGACACCTCGCCGTCCCCGTATAAAGAGGCAAAGAACTCCGCCGCGTAGCGCAGGGTCTTGGCCTCTTTGCGCAGATCGTGCCGCTGTTCCGGATTCAATATTTTCCAGCCGCGCGTCAGCCGGCAGAGCCGACGCCGCTGCCCGCGCAAAACCTGCTGGGCAAACGGCAGCAGTCGGCCATCGCCCTCAGCCTCTGCTTTTTCATCCAGCCAGGCCTGCAGGGACGACAGCAGCCCCGCGCAGCGAGCGGAGTCCAACGCCGCGCGCGCTTCCCGCCGACAAACATCGGCGCGCAGCCGCAATGCGCGCCGGAGCGCGTCAAAACCGATAGCCTCATCCGCCGCGGCCTCAATCGCCGGCAGGGTTTCATCCAGCAGCACATCCAGATCGCGCGCCTGGCCCAACACGGATGCCAGCCACTTCAGATCTTCGGCGATGCCGCTCCTGGCCGGCGCCCTGGTGCTGGGAGGCAATATCTTCCATGCGCAGCGCAGCCGGCGCAGCGCCACCCGCGCCTGATGAACAAATTCCCGGTCCGCACCGAGCCGCGCGCCCGGCAGATTGGCCTGCAGATGGCGCAGGCATTCCGCCGCTACCACCCGCATCGCCCGGGACGGCGACATGGCCGGATGCAATGCCGGCGTCCTCGCCTTATCCACACGCCTGGCATCGCCTTGGCCAGCCGGCGTCGCCGTATCGGTCCACCTGGCGCCATTCATGAACTGTTCACCCGATTAAAGACTCTGTCAGCGCTTCTGCGCCGCCATGCCGCCGCAAAACATTACGCATGCATCAGTTCAATATAGCCGGCGCGACGCCAAACCATCTGCAGCGAAAACCGGCGCTCTGGACCAATGCCAACCAGACCGCACGAAGCGGTCAGTCAATTCAAGGAAAGTATTTTTCAAATCAAACCGTTATATTCTTGCAACAGTTGTACAGACGAGTTGCGCAAATAATTCAATTGACATATAAATGCCTCATATTGCCTGCATCAGCTTATTTCCGGCGCTTCACGCTTTATCCGCAGTTCCGATGTCGCAACGGAAATTGTCTCACCCGGGGCTCAGCCTCGAAAACACTTCCCTTCAGCCGTTTCGGAGAATACTTTGGAAAACGCAACCGCAAGAAATATGTCCAAGATCATGTTGACCTGCCTATCCGCTGTTGGCGCACTGGCCCTGGCAGGCCAGGCCTCCGCCCAAGGCTCCAGCGCGGGCGCTCCCGCCAGGCAGGCCGCCCGGATGGAGAGTTGTAGCCCCGCCTGGAACCGCGCCACGGCCTACTCCGCCGGCGGCGCGGCCAGCCGCGACGGCGTCAACTACACCGCCGCCTACTGGACCCAGGGCAATATCCCATCCGCCGGGGCCTCCGCCAATGGCGGCCAGCCCTGGATCGCCGGCGCCAGTTGCCGGCCCGCGGCGAAAACCGCCGCCAAGACATCCGACCACGACGCCAACTTCTCGCCGGCCACGCTGCAATTTCTCAAGACCAACACCGGTCTGGACGGCGAGCAGTGGGACAACATCATGAAGCTGATCAACAAGCCGGAGCAGGATTCGCTGGACTGGACCAAGTTCTACGGCTATTGCGAGGACATCGGCGACAGGCGCGGTTTCACCATCGGCATCTTCGGCGCCACTACCGGCGGCCCCAACGACGGCGGCCCGGACGGCCCGGCGCTATTCAAGGAGTTCGACGCCGCCAGCGGCGCCGCCAATCCTTCCATCATCGGCGGCCTGAACCGCGCCGGCGCGCACGGCTCGATGCAGGGTGCCATCCTCAAGATCAGCGACGACAAGAAAACCTTCTGCGGCAAGATAGGCGCGCTGCAGAGCAACGCCGCCTGGCGCGAGGCGATGTGGCACACCTTCTACAACGTCTATATCAAATTCAGCATCCAGCAGGCCCGCCAGCGCGGCTTCAGCACCGCGCTGACGATAGGCTCCTTCGTCGACACCGCGCTCAATCAAGGTGCCAGCGGCGACTCCGGCACGCTGGCCGGCGTGTTGTCCCGCTCCGGCAGCAGCTCCGACGAAAAAACCTTCATGACCAGCTTCTATGCGCAGCGCAGCAAGATTGTGGACACCAACGACTACAACCAGCCGCCCAACGGCAAGAACCGCGTCAAGCAATGGAGCACCTTGCTGGGCATGGGCGAAACCGATCTGAAAAACGCCGATGCGGCGGTGCTAAAGGTCACCGACTGGCAGCTGAAGTAAGCGTGACGACGCCGGCCTGAACCCTGGCCGCTAATCCCATGCATGGCGTGCGAGCCGCCGCGGAACCACAGTGCCGGGAAAACGCTTGCGCGTTTCCCGGCAATTTTTCACCTGCGCCCGGACTACTCCCTCAGCCAGCGGAAGGAATACGCCGGATCGCGGCGGATCTCGCCCTGGGTATATGGCAGGCTGATCCACTGCTTGCGGCTGAAGCGCTCGGTCTGGTCGCCGTAATGCGGCGAGTCGGGATTGCTGGACTGCGAATAGGTGAGGAAAGCCTGCGCGCGCGGCATGCCGGTTTCAAACGATACCGTCATCACGAATGAGGAGCCGAATCCGGGATTGAGCTCGCCATTGCCCAACGGGCTGCTTTCGATGACATTGTAGGTGTCCTCCCCGCCGCCGCCGTGGATGGGAATCTGCCGCGCGCCGCGCACCGCCACCTGGATATCGCCCCAGGGCTTGGCATAATCGATGCCGGCTAACTTCAAGGCCTTGACCGCATTGAACAGCGCGGTACGGGCGGCGGCGGCGACGGCCGGATCGCCGATGCGCAGGCCGCGCGGCGTATCCAGCGGGCGGGCGGAATCAAAAGCCTGCGTCCAGTAATCCACGCCGCTGCCGTTCATCTGCTCCCTCCAGGCCTGGAACAGCGGCCAGCCCACGCTGTCCAGCTCCGCCTTGCCATCCCAACCGGCCAACACCCGGCAAGCGTCCGCGGGCGCCTGGCCGGCGCCGGATGTCCGGCACAGCCCGTTGAGATCATCCAGCAGCAAGGACGCATAGTAGGATCGGTTGGCCAGCCCCATCGCCTGCACGCCGGCCACGGAGAAACGGCCCCAGCCGCGCCCTCCCAGCCGCGCCTGGATTTCCTGCAAGCCGTAGCGGGTGCGCGCGCTCAGCTCCTTGCCGGCCGCGCTGACGATATCGGGGTAGCCGGTCAGCGGCTGCGCGGGGTTGGTCAGCCAGGCGCTGTCGTTGCTGTTCTGGACAAAGTCCCTGCGCGTGATGGCAGGCAGATCCCTGGCAGCAAAAATGCCCGGTTGCGGCGTTCCCGCGGCATTGCTCCAGCGGCAAGCGGCGCTGCCGCCATCCAGCACCATCACGCCCTGGCCCAGCAGCGGGCGCGCCGCCGCCGGCACGCAGGCGTCTTGCTTGGCCTTGTCGACATTGGGCACCACGGTGACATCGCCGAAATAAACGCTGCCGGCCCGGTCCACCGCCAGCGTATGCACCCATGGCAAGCCCAGCGTCGACTCCACTACGGCGCGCAGCGCCGGCAATGAGCCGGCCTGGCTCATCCGCCACCAGGCATCCAGCAACCGGTCGTTGGCCTGATTGGCGTCGGCCAGCGCATAAGCGGTGGCGCCATCCCAATCCAGTTGTCCCGGGAGCGCCACGATCGGCCCCAGCTCGCTCAGGTAGAAAGTATGTTTCAGCGTGCGGTATGCGCCATTGGCGTCGCGACCGACAATGCTCACCGTGGCGGGCTTCAATGGTTTGACCTCGCCGTCGACGACATAGCGCAGCGGGTCTCCCGGCACCAGATGCAAAGCAAACAGGGTGAAATGCTGCGAGGTGTTGACGGTATGGGTCCAGGCGACGGCGCGGTTGAAACCTATGTTGACAAGCGGCAGCCCTCCCAGAGAGACGCCCATCACATCGACCTTGCCGGGTATGGTCAGGTGCTGCTCGTAAAACCGGTAAGCGCCGGTCCACGGAAAATGCGGATTGGCATACAGCATGCCCGCGCCAGACTGGGTGGCCTCGCGTCCCAGCGCGATGGCGTTGGAACCCATATGCCGGCTATTGCGCTGCCTGCCGTACAAGCCGCGCAGCGGCTCCCCGGCGGACGGCAGCCGCAACTGGCGCGCAGCGCCGGGCGCCGGCGGCGCGGCCGCCTGCAGCGCCGCGATGAATTGCGCGCCGGACGATGTCACCGCGTAACGCCGCATCATGCGGATCAGGTCCAGGCCCTCCAGCGGCCGCGCCCACAGCTGGTTTCGGCAAGCCGTCGGCAGGCTGCCAACACCGGTCTCGCGCAGATAGCGGTTGACCCCGGCCGCATAGCCGTCGATCAGGTTCTTCACCTCGCCGGGCTGGCGATTGTAACTGGCCCCGACGGCCTGATCCGAATTCAAAAACGCGTAATAGAAATCGCTGAGCGTATTGGGTATCGGTTCGCTGTCCGGGCTGTCATAGCTGCCAGACATGCCGAAATAACGCGAACGCTGGCCGCGCGCGGTGGCAATCTCCTCGGCCAGCAGGCAGAAATTGTCTTGCGCGTAGGCATAGCCGACGCCGTATCCCAGGTTTCTTTCATTGCTGGCGGTGATGTGCGGAATGCCGTATGCGGTGCGCTGCACCAGCGCCTGATAGCCGGCAGCCGCATGCGCGCCTGGCAATTGGCAGGCCAGGGCGAGCAAGGCTGCGCCTCGGGCGATGAACGGTTTTGACACGATGACTCTCCTGCGCTTGCGTGCCGGAACCGGCACGCACGGATTTGACAGAGACCAGCCCCGACATCGGATAGGAGTCGCCCAGCGGGTGCAGGAGTCTGATTCTACGCAGAAAAATGCCGAAATCATATTCGGAAGAATGGGAAAGACGAACCATCGAATGCCAGTGGGAACCCAAGCGTTCCCCTGAAACGGCACACTCCGCGCGGGGCGGTCTTGCCGACATCTGCCGACCTTGGCAAACGCCAATCCGGCATCGCCGCAGAATGCCGACGGAAACGGCGGCAACAGACCAGCCGCAAACGCATGCGAATAGGCAGCCGGCAATCAAGGCAGCGATCAAGATCAGGCGCGCGGCGTTTTCACCGCGCCGCATCATTGCGCCCGGCTGGCAAAGACCTCCTTGAACGCCGGCATGGCGGAGAACACATGCGGCCAGCCGGCATGGAACGCCAGCTGCGTCAGCGCTTCAGCCGCCTGGGCCTGGGTCAGAGCATTGTCCATGGCACGGTTCAGATGGTAGAGAATCTGCGCAACCTGGCCAGCCGCCACCAGCGCGCTGACCGTAACCAAGCTGCGGTCGCGCGGAGCCAACGCCGGACGCAGCCACAGATTGCGGCATAGCAGGTCGGCGGTATTGCGCACCACGTCCGGCGCCACCGCGCCGAAATTGTCCTGCACATTGGCCGCGCGCTGCGCTTCGGCGGCTTCGTTCAAGGGCAGCAAGGCAAGGTCCGTCGGCCGGGTTGACCTGATGGCGCGCAAACGCGTCGCGCACCGGCGACACCGCGGCCATGGCGTTGCCCCAACCGGCATGAAACGCCAGATGGGTCAGTACCTCGGCGATTTCTCCCGGCCTCACTTCGTGGGCGAGCGCGTAATCCAGAGTGCCGCCCAACTGGCCGGTCTGGTTGCACGCGATCTGTGCGGCCAGCGTGACCATGCTGCGGTCGCGCCGGCTCAACTCGGGGCGATCCCACAGTCCGCCGAGGCGGTCTCGGTAAAGTGCGCCAGCGCCGGAGCGACGCTGCGGATAGCCTCCAGGCTGGGGCCTGCTTGCGTGGTGCCGCTCATAACGTATTCTCCGTATCGCGGCGCCGGTCAAGCATGGCTATGAGAATGGGCAGAGCCGGTCGGGCCGACCATGTATTCCTCGTCGGTCACTTTCTCCAGCCACTCCACATTCTTGCCGTTGAGCGACTCCTGCACCGCGATGTGGGTCATCGAGGTGGTTGCCGACGCGCCATGCCAATGCTTGCGGCCCGGCGGACACCAGATCACGTCGCCCGCGCGGATTTCGACGATAGGCCCGCCCGCGCATTGGGTCCAGCCGCAGCCAGCGGTCACGATCAGCGTCTGCCCCAAGGGGTGGGTATGCCATGCCGAACGCGCGCCCGGCTCAAACGTCACGCTAGCCACCGATACCCGGGCCGGTTCTGGCGGAGCGTTGAGCGGGTCGATGCGCACGGTGCCGGTGAAATAATCATCTGATCCTTGTATCGAAGGCTGCGAACCTGCGCGCTTCAGTTCCATGGCGAATTTTCCTGATCAAAAACGATGATTGGCGGCGCCGATACGGCAGCGTCTCAGTGGTGAATACTTTATAGAATGCCGCCGACGCCGATAAGCTGGCAGAATCGGCATGCGCTTATGCCATGGAGCATGAATGATTCGAGAAAACCTGAACGACCTGCTGACCTTCATCACTGTGGCCCGCGAGCGCAACTTCACCCGCGCGGCAGCGCAGCTAGGCCTCTCGCAATCGGCAACCAGCCGCACCATCCGGGCGCTAGAGGCGCGCATGGGGCTATTGCTGTTTACCCGCACCACGCGCAGCGTGGCGCTTACCGAGGCCGGCCGCCGCATGCTGGCCGCCATCGCCCCGCGGCTTGAGGAAATCGATCGAGAACTCGAAACGCTGCGCAAATTACGCGACCATCCCAGCGGCACGGTGCGCATCACCACAACGGATTACGCCGCCAACACCTATGTGTGGCCGCGGCTGCACCCCTTGCTGCGGCAGTATCCCGATCTGCGCATCGAGTTGAGCAATGACTATGGACTGGTCAATATCGCCGAGCAAGGCTACGACATAGGCATCCGCCTGGGCGGCCAGGTGGAAAAAGACATGATTGCCGCACGCATCGGTCCGGACATGACGATGGCCATCGTGGCCGCGCCGGCCTACCTGGCTGACCGCCTCGCACCGGAAACGCCTCAGGACCTGACGCGGCACAACTGCATCAATCTGCGGCTGCCTACCCATGAGTCCTTGATGCCGTGGGAGTTGCGCAATGGCGCGCGCGAGTTGCAAGTGCGCGTGGATGGGCAACTGGTGCTGAGCTCCACTTACCAGATGCTCGATGCCGCGCTGGGGGGCCTGGGCCTGGCCTATCTGCCCAAAGAGCTGGTCGAAGCCCACGTCGATGCCGGACGGCTGGCCTGGGTGCTGAAGGACTGGTTTCCCACCCATGTCGGATACCATCTCTATTACACCAGCCGCCGCCAGGCATCGCGCGCCGTGGCATTGGTGATAGCAACGCTGAGGCAGGACTAGCGCTTTCGGCGCCGCCCTAACCCAAGCGCTCGGCGGAATCATCCAGTCCACGCCACACGGCCCTGGCTTGTTTCGAGCCGCCCTACTGCCGGAACAACCTCCACAGCTCGGAAACGGCAGTTGGCCAAGACGCAAAGCGCCCCAGCAAAAACGCCGTGCAGCGAGAAGCTTGCCTGGCGCAGGTTCGACTGCCTCATGCCGCGTGAAGAAGAATACTGCGGAAATGGCGGGCGATGAGAAAAGCCCATGGGAAAACATAAGCGAGCCCGCCACGTTCACACAAACCCGTGTTATCGCGCTTTCGGCACGTAGCCAGGGCGCCTTAAGGTAAACGGTCATACCACCGGCAAGTTCCGGAAGATATCAGCCTAGCCCCAACCTGATCAGACTTTCTCCTGGCCATAGAAGAGCACGCCCAGCTTGATCCGCTCGCGTCCCAGCGATACGCGATGGTTGTTGCTGTCGCGCAGCGAATACACGCAGCCGCAATATTCCTGCTGGTAGAAGTTTTCGCGCTTGCTGATTTCTATCATGCGCGCCGAGCCGCCGCCCTTGCGCCAGTTGTAGTCCCAATAGCTCAGGCCGGGGTAGCGGGAGGCGGCGCGATGGCCGCAGTCGTTGATCTGGTTCATGTCTTTCCAGCGCGAAATTCCCAGCGAGCTGCTGATGACCGGGAAGCCATGCTCGTGCGCGTACAGCGCGGTGCGCTCGAAGCGCATGTCGAAGCACATGGTGCAGCGGATGCCCCGTTCCGGCTCGTGCTCCATGCCCTTGGCCCGTTCAAACCAGTTGTCGCGGTCATAGTCGGCGTCGATAAACGGCACGCCGAACTGCTCGGCAAAGCGGATGTTCTCGTTCTTGCGCAGTTCGTACTCTTTGAGCGGATGGATATTGGGGTTGTAGAAAAAGATCGTGAAGTCGATCCCGGAGGCAACCATGGCCTCCATCACTTCGCCGCTGCACGGCGCGCAGCAGGAATGCAGCAATACCTTGTCTTGTCCGTTGGGCAGCGGCAAAGGTTGGCGTTTGAAGTCGTTCATGTCGTTTTCCGCGTGTGTTCCTGATGCGCGCGGGCCAATTGGATAAAGGCGCCGATATAGTCGATGTCGGCATCGGTCTCGCGAATGCCGAGGAAGATCTGCTTGGCGATGCCATGGCGTCCCAGCCGCACGGCGGCGACGTCGAGTTTGGCGGCATATTCCTCCGCCAGCCAGCGCGGCAGGGCGGCGACGCCACGGCCGCTGGCCACCATCTGCAGCATGATGTCGGTGGTTTCGATCGGCTTGTGCCGCTTGGGGCGGATGCCCGCCGGCATCAAGAACTGAGTATAGATGTCTAGCCGGTCTATCGAGACCGGGTAAGTGATCAGCGTTTCTTCGATCAGATGTTCCGGCTTGGCATGCGCGACATCGCGCAGCGGATGTCCAGGCCCCACCACCAGCACCTGTTCATAATCGAACACCGGCACGAAGCGCAGCCCCGGCTTGAAGAGCGGGTCCGGGGTGACCAGCATGTCTATCTCGTAGCCGAACAGCGCGCCGATGCCACCGAACTGGAATTTCTGCTTTACGTCGACATCGACGGTCGGCCAAGAAGCCAGGTAGGGCGAGACGATCTTCAGCAACCACTGATAGCAGGGATGGCATTCCATGCCGATGCGCAGCGCGCCGCTCTCTCCCAGAGCGAACTGCTTGAGCCGCTCTTCGGCGTGGGCCAGCTGCGGCACTAGCCGGTTGGCGACGGCCAGCAGGTATTCGCCGGCCTGGGTCGGCTGGAGGCTGCGTCCCTCCCGGCGCCAAATCGCCACGCCCAGCTGATCTTCCAGCTTGCGCACGGTATGGCTTAGCGCGGACTGGGTCAGGTGCAGCTGTTCGGCGGCGGCGGTGAGCGAGCCGTGCTGGTCGACCGCGCGGATGATCGCCAGATGGATGCGTTCAAGAATGGCCATGCGGCATTTTACATGAAATATATTCATTGATGAATGAAACAATACCATTTTCCTTCATGGATAGGCCGCTCTACGATGGTGCTACTTTAAGTTATTAAGCGAAGGAGAAATCATGGCATTTACGCATAACCTGGGCTTCCCCCGCATCGGAGCCAAACGCGAGCTGAAGTTCGCTCTCGAGTCCTACTGGAAAGGCCAGTCCTCGCGCGAGGAGCTTAAGGCGGTCGGCGCCCAGCTGCGCCAGCGCCATTGGGAAAACCAGGCCGGGCTGGATCATGTGCCGGTCGGCGATTTCTCCTTCTATGACCAGGTGCTCGACATCAGCTTCACCGTCGGCAATCTGCCGGAAAGGGTGCGTGGCTTCCACGGTGATGCGCTGGACAACTATTTCCGCGTGGCGCGCGGCCGTTCGGCCGAGAGCGCCGAAGAGCACGCCGCTTGCTGCGGCGGCGTCGCCGCCGGCGAAATGACCAAATGGTTCGATACCAACTATCACTACATCGTGCCGGAGTTCAGCGCCGCGACCGAGTTCTCGCTCGACGCCTCGCGCCTGCTCGAGCAGCTGGCGCAAGCGCGCAGCCTGGGCGTGAAGGCAAAGCCGGTGCTGATCGGGCCGGTAACCTACCTCTGGCTGGGCAAAGCCAAGGACGATTCCGACCGGCTGGCCTTGCTGCCGCGCCTGCTGCCGGTTTACGCCGCATTGCTGGCGGAACTGGCGAAGCAGGGCGTCGAATGGGTGCAGATCGACGAGCCCGCGCTGGTGACCGAACTGGACTGCGATTGGCAGAAAGCTTTCCAGACCGCTTACACCGCGCTGAACACCGGCAAAGTCAAGCTGCTGCTGGCAAGCTATTTCGGCCAACTGCAAGACAATCTGCCGCTGGCCTGCCAACTGCCGGTTCAGGGCCTGCATATCGACGCCATCAATGCGCGCGCCGAAGTCGACCGCGTCCTCGCGCAACTTGCCGCGGACCAGGTGCTGTCGCTCGGCGTCATCAATGGCCGCAACATCTGGAAGACCGATCTGTCCAGCGCGCTGGACTGGCTCGAACCCATCTCCAGGCAATTGGGCGAGCGGCTGTGGATCGCGCCCTCATGCTCGCTGCTGCACGTGCCGGTGGATCTGGACAGCGAACAGAAGCTCGATGGCGACATTCGCTCTTGGCTGGCCTTCGCCCTGCAAAAGCTGGATGAATTGACGGTGCTGGCCACCGCCCTGAACACCGGGCGCGATGCGGTGCGCAGCGAACTCTCCGCCAACCAGGCCGCCATTGCCGCGCGCTGCGCCTCGCCGCGCGTCAATAACCCCGCGGTCAAAGCCGCGCTGGGCAAGATCGACGCGGCATTGGGACAGCGCGGCAGCGTCTATGCGCAACGCGCGGCAAAACAGGCCCAGTTGCTGAAGCTGCCGGCCTACCCGACCACGACGATAGGCTCCTTCCCGCAGACGGCCGAGATCCGCCAGGCCCGCAGCCAGTTCAAGAGCGGAGCCTTGGACGAAGCCGGCTACCAGGCCGCGATGCAGGCCGAAATCGCCCGCAGCGTGCGCGAGCAGGAAGCCCTGGGACTCGACGTGCTGGTGCACGGCGAAGCCGAGCGCAACGACATGGTGGAATACTTCGGCGAACAGCTCGACGGCTACGCCTTCAGCCAATTCGGCTGGGTGCAATCCTACGGTTCGCGTTGCGTGAAGCCGCCCATCCTGTTCGGCGACATCAGCCGCCCGAAGGCGATGACCGTCGAGTGGATCCGGTACGCGCAATCGCTGACCGCCAAGCCGATGAAGGGCATGCTGACCGGCCCGGTCACCATTCTCAACTGGTCCTTCGTCCGCGACGATCAGCCGCGTTCGGTATCGTGCTACCAGCTGGCGCTGGCGATCCGCGCAGAAGTGCTCGACCTGGAAAAGGCCGGCGTGCGGGTAATCCAGATCGACGAGGCGGCGCTGCGCGAAGGCCTGCCGCTGCGCAAATCGCAATGGCAGGAGTACCTGAACTGGGCGGTGGAGTCGTTCCGCATCACCTCCAACGGCGTGCGCGACGAAACCCAGGTGCACACCCATATGTGCTACTCGGAGTTCAACGACATCATCAAGTCGATCGCCGACATGGACGCCGACGTAATCACCATCGAGACCTCGCGCTCGGACATGGAGCTGCTGGACGCCTTCGACAACTTCAACTATCCGAACGAGATCGGTCCCGGCGTGTACGATATCCACTCGCCTAACATCCCGACGCAGGAGCATATCGTGCAACTGATGCGCAAGGCCGCCGAGCGCATCCCGGCCGAGCGCCTGTGGGTAAACCCCGACTGCGGCCTGAAGACCCGCGCCTGGGCGGAAGTGATCCCGGCCTTGACGAATATGGTGGCCGCGGCCAAAACCCTGCGCGAGACGGCATAAGGCCGGCACTGCCGATCGCGCCGGCGTCAACAAGCATGCGGCGCGGCACGTGCCGCGTCGCATGTCTGGCCAGTTTGAGCGGCAAGACATGCGTCCAGTAGCACTGGCCGCGAAATATCCCCGAAGTGGCCGGCTAGAGAGCGCGCATGCCATACAGTAGGAGGATGCGGATTTTACCCAAACGCGTAATGCCACGTTGGCCGCGATCCGCTACCTGGACAGGCGGTTCTGAAAGAACTGGAACAACTATCGTCGCCGCAGTTTGAGCGGAACGACAATGCTGCGCTTCAAATTGTTGGGTGACCGGCTAGCCTCATATAAACCCGAGCGCCAGACGGCAAAGGCTCATATCCGCAGTGCAACTCTGAATACCTTCAAGCGGCTGGGCATGCCGGTAATGGCGGCACGCGCCTAAGCTTCCCTCAAGGCTTGAGCATGCTTCGTCCAGAGCCGCGCGATGCAGCAACGCCCTTATTGCGACAAAGAAAATCGCATTGGCATTTTCATTCAACCGCCCTGCCCGCCTGCGGCAGGCTGAACCAGAACACGCAGCCGCCGGCCGGGCTGCTGACCGCGCCGAACTCGCCGCGGTGGAATTCCACGATGGAACGGCAGATGTTGAGACCGATGCCCATGCCTTCCGGTTTGGTGGAGTAGAACGGCGTGAACAGGTTGTCCTGCATGCCGGCGGCCAGGCCGGGACCGTTGTCCACCACCTCCACCCGCCACTTGCCGTCGCCTACGCAGGTATGCAGCTGCACCGACGGCGACGGCGTCTCGGCCTCCACCAGCGCCTCGATGGCGTTTTTCATCAGGTTGAGCAGCACCTGCTCAATCAGCACCGGGTCCATGTCCAGCAGGCAGGAACGGCGGTCCGGCTCTAGTTGCAGGCTGACGCCGTGCTTGGCGGCCAGCGGCTCAGCCAGGCTCAGCGCCCGCAGCACCACCCGCGCCGGCTCCACCCGCTCCAGTTGCGGCTCGTGTTTTTTGACGAAAGCGCGGATGCTGCTGACGATCTGCGCCGCGCGCCGCGACTGCTCGGCGATGGCGTGGATGGCGTCGCGCACCCCGGCCGGCAGCTCCAGTTGCTCCGGCAGGCGGCGGCTGACGCCGGCGGCGTAGGTATTGATGGCGGTCAGCGGCTGGTTGAGCTCATGCGCCAGCGTCGAGGCCATCTCGCCCATCGCGATCAGCCGGGCGGTGTTCTGGAAACGCTCCTGCTGCGCTTGCTCGCGCTCTTCGCGCCGCCTGTCGGCTGTGACGTCGCTGAGTATCGCCAGCCAGGCCGCCTCGCCATTCACCCATTCGATGCGGCGGCGGCGGATCAGCAGGCAGCGCTGGTCGCCGGTGAAGATGAATTCCTGGCCGATCTCCTCACCCGCCATTCCGGCCGTCAGGCCAGGCAGCAGCACACAACACGGCGCGTCGGCGTCGCCCACCAGCCACAACTCGGCAAAGCCGGGATTGGCGTACAACAGTTGGGCGCTGCTTTCGTCCACCACGCAGACGCCGGCGGCCAGGCCGTTGAGCACGGTGAGGAAGCGGCGGTGGGCGGCTCCCAGAGCCATGCGCTGGCGCTGGCGTTCGGTGATGTCGAACATCGAGGCGATCCAGCCGCGCTGGCTGCCGTCCTCCTCCACCAGCGGCGTGGCGAACAAGCGCACCACCAGGATGTCGCCGCGCTTGCGCATCAGCGTCAGATCGAAGCCGAGCTCCGGCTGGCGGTTGTCGCGCACCGCGTCCATCGCCTCGGCCAGCACGCCGTGCTGATCCAACGGCCAGAACGGATGCGGCGGGTAGCTGCCCACCAGCTCGTCCTGCGAGAAGCCCAGCATGTCGCAGAAGGCGCGGTTGACGCGGACGATTTCGCCCTCCAGGCCGATCGCCACTAGGCCGCTCTTCATCGAATCCTCTATCGCCTGGCGCAGCGACACCTCCTTGGCCAGCCTCTGCTCCGCCAGCGCGCGCTCGCGCATGTGGCGGCGGATGCGCCACACCGCATACCACAGCGTGAGCAGCAACAATACAATCACCCCGGTCAACACCGGCAGCGTCAGTCCCAGACCGCTGCGGTAACTGACCGCGCGCAGATAGAGGCCGTAGCCGGGCGGGTCGAAGCTGGTCTGGTGCGAGATGTTGCCGGGATGCTCGGCGGCGTCGAACTTCTGCGCCAGCGTCTTGCCGCCCAGGTCGAGAATGCTGATGTAGTTCTTCGATGCGATCCACCACGGCACCTGGTGGTAGAGCAGCGCGTCCAGCTGGTAGGAGAAGCGCAGGCCGGCCAAGAGCTGGCCGTCGCGCACGATGGGGACCGCCAAATCGAAACGGTATTTGCCGTCGCCGCCCTGGTACGGCGCGCCGTAGCTGGAGCGCAACAGGCGCGACGCGCGCCACAGTCCGTCGAACTCGGCCGGTCCCAGGCTGCGGCGATCGCGGCGGATGCCGTGCGGGTCCCATTGCACCTGATGCTGCGGGTCCACCCGTTCTATCGTCACCAGCTCGGGATTTTCCCGCATGTAAAACGCCGCCAGATGGGCGAAGCGCCGGCTGTCCACCTTGCCCGCGGCGATATCGCGCGCCAGGTTGTCGCCCCATTCCTGATGCCCTTCCAGATGCATGCGCAGCGACTGCTCCAGCCACAGCACCTCCTGGATCAGGTTGTCTTGCTGCTCGTCGCGCCAGTCGCGATACACCAGATAGCTCAGGCTGCACAGCGCCAGCAGCAGCGCGATCAGCGCCAGGCTGACGCTCAGCCACAACAGGCGCGGCGCGCGGCGGATGCGGGTATCGAATACGGCCATGGACGTCACATCTAGGGAGAGGATTCCGGATGATACCAAGCCCGCCCGGCGCCGCAGCGAAAAACGGCATGCAGGAATTCCCTAATGGCCAGGCGGGGCGAGAGCTTCTACTTTATGCAAAATAACATCGGTATAACCGGGTTTTGCATACATAACTAAAGCTACAAAGTCATTGGAGACATTTTCATGAAACTGAAGCATGCTGCGCTGGCCATCTGCGCCAGCCTCACCCTGTCCGGCTTCGCCCAGGCCGCCGGCGAAATCGTCATCAAGTTCAGCCACGTGGTGTCGCCGGACACCCCCAAGGGCAAGGCCGCAGAATACTTCAAGAAACTGGCCGAACAGCGCACCCACGGCCGGGTGAAGGTGCAGGTCTATCCCAACAGCCAGCTGTACAAGGACAAGGAAGAGCTGGAAGCGCTGCAATTGGGCGCGGTGCAGATGCTGGCGCCCAGCCTGGCCAAGTTCGGCCCGCTGGGGGTGAAGGAATTCGAGGTGTTCGACCTGCCCTACCTGTTCGACAACTACGACGAAGTCAACAAGGTGATGCACGGCCCGATCGGCAAGCAATTGCTGGGCAAGCTGGAGAGCAAGGGCATCAAGGGCCTGGCTTACTGGGACAACGGCTTCAAGAACTTCTCCGCCAACAAGCCCATCCGCACCCCCGCCGACCTCAAGGGCATGAAGATCCGCATTCAGTCGTCGAAAGTGCTGGAAGAGGAAATGCGCACGCTGGGGGTTTTGCCGCAGGTGATGGCCTTCTCCGAAGTGTACCAGGCGCTGCAAACCGGCGTGGTGGACGGCACCGAGCTGGAAGCCTCCAACCTCTACACCAGCAAGGCCTATGAGGTGCAGAAGAACCTGACGCTGACCCAGCACGGCTTCCTCGGCTATGCGCTGATCGTCAACAAAAAGTTCTGGGACGGCCTGCCAGCCGACGTGCGCGGCCAGCTGGACAGCGCGGTCGCCGACGCCACCGTCTACGCCAACCAGATCGCCAAGCAGGAAAACGAAAGGGCGGTGGCCGCGATCAGGGCCTCCGGCAAGACCAAGGTGTACGTCCCGACGCCGCAGGAGCGCGATGCGTTCAAGAAGGCGCTGGCCCCGGTGCACCAGAAGATGGCTGCCCGCATCGGCCCGGACCTGCTCAAGCAGATCTACAAGGAAACCGGTTTCACCCCCAGCAAGTAAGGAGCCGCCGCGGCGCGGCGCCTGACGCGCCGCGCGCCATGGCCGGACCCTCAGCGTGTCCGGCCCCACTCCCGCGCTTAGGAAAGACTGTCATGCTCAAGTTCCTCGACCACCTCGAGGAGTGGATGATTGCCTGTCTGATGGGGGCCGCCACCCTCATCACTTTCGTCGCCGTGCTGCACCGCTACGGCTCGGGCATTCCCACCCTGCAACCCTACCTCGCCCACATCAATCTGTCGTGGGCGCAGGAGCTCACCACCTATCTGTTCGTATGGATGGCCAAGTTCGGCGCCGCCTACGGCGTGCGCACCGGCATCCATGTCGGCGTGGATGTCCTGATCAACCGCCTGCCCGCCAAGACCCGCGGCTACTTCATCGTGTTCGGCCTGCTGGCCGGCGCGCTGTTCACCGGCGCGGTGGCGGTGATGGGCGGCAATTTCGTCTGGGAGATCGGCCACACCGATCAGACTTCGCCCGATCTTGAAGCGCCGATGTGGCTGGTGTATCTGGCCATACCCGCCGGCTCCAGCCTGATGTGCTTCCGCTTCCTGCAAGTGGCCTGGAATTTCGTCAGGACCGGCGCGCTGCCCAAGCACGACCACGGCCATGTCGACGGCCTGGAAGGCGACGAGGCGCTGGACAATCTGCACCCGCGCGACAAACAAGGAGGCCGACCATGAGCGCGCTGATCATCTTCGGCCTGCTGCTGGCGCTGATGCTGACCGGCATGCCGATCTCCATCTCGCTGGGCCTGACCGTCCTCACCTTCCTGTTCACCATGACCGACGTGCCGATCACTTCGGTGGCGCTCAAGCTGTTCACCGGGATAGAAAAATTCGAGATCATGGCGATCCCCTTCTTCATCCTGGCCGGCAACTTCCTGATGCACGGCGGCGTGGCGCGGCGGATGATACGCTTCGCCACCACGCTGGTCGGCCATTGGTACGGCGGGCTGGGGCTGGCCGGCGTGGTGTCATGCGCGCTGTTCGCCGCCATCACCGGCTCTTCCGTCGCCACCGTGGTGGCGGTCGGCTCCATCATCCTGCCGGCGATGCTGAAACAGGGCTACCCGGCCCGCTTCGGCGCCGGCGTGATCACCACTTCCGGCGCGCTGGGAATCCTGTTCCCGCCGTCGATCAATCTGGTGATGTTCAGCATCGCCACCGCCGGCATGAACGTCACCGGGCCGGACGGCAACCCGGTGTCCACCGCCTCGGTCGGCCAGCTGTTCATGGCCGGCGTGCTGCCCGGGCTGTGCCTGTCGGCGCTGCTGGGCGCCACCACCTGGTACCGCGCCAAGAAGTTCGACTACCCGCGCCTGCCGCGCGCCAGCTGGAAGGAGCGCTGGCTGGCCTTCCGCGAATGCGTGTGGGGGCTGTTGCTGATGGTGCTGGTGATCGGCGGCATCTACACCGGCATCTTCACCCCGACCGAGGCGGCGGCGATGGCCGCGGTGTACGCCTTCGTGATCGCGGTGTACGTCTACAAGGACATGAGCCTGAAGGATGTGCCCAAGGTGCTGATCAACGCCGCGTCGATGAGTTCGATGCTGCTGTACATCATCACCAACGCGGTGCTGTTCTCCTTCCTGATGGCGTCGGAGCAGATTCCGCAGAGCATGGCGGCCTGGATGGCCAGCCAGGGCTTCGGCATTGTCGCCTTCCTGCTGCTGACCAACATCCTGCTGCTGGCGGCCGGCAACTTCATGGACCCTTCCGCCATCGTGCTGATCATGGCGCCCATCCTGTATCCGGTGGCGGTGAAGCTGGGTGTCAATCCCATCCACTTCGGCATCCTGATCGCGGTGAACATGGAGGTCGGCATGTGCCACCCGCCGGTAGGATTGAACCTTTACGTCGCCTCAGGGATCACCAAGATGGGGATAAGCGAATTGACTGTGGCGGTGTGGCCATGGCTGCTGACCATGCTGGGCTTCCTGCTGGCCGTCACCTTCATCCCGGAAATCTCCTTGTGGCTGCCGCGGATGCTGGGCATGATGAATTGAAATTTCAGCACAGGAAACATGCCGACGCGATGGGCTCGCCCATCGCGTTTTTTGTCTGACACGGCATAGCCCGCACCTGGCATAAGTCTTATAATGCGAGGCTAAATCTCCCTTACATCCAACAAAAGAACATCTCTCATCAGGAGCCTGCGAATGGACGAGCAACTGCGCCAAAGCGCGCTGGAATTTCACCAGTTCCCAACCCCGGGCAAGATCCAGGTATCGCCGACCAAGCCGCTGACCACCCAGCGCGATCTGGCGCTGGCCTACTCCCCCGGCGTGGCCGCCCCCTGCGACGCCATCGTCGAAGACCCTCTCAACGCCTACAAGTACACCGCGCGCGGCAACCTGGTGGCTGTGATCACCAACGGCACTGCGGTGCTGGGCCTGGGCAACATCGGCGCGCTGGCCAGCAAGCCGGTGATGGAAGGCAAGGGCGTGCTGTTCAAGAAATTCGCCGGCATCGACGTGTTCGACATCGAAGTCAACGAGCTGGATCCTGACAAGCTGGTGGACATCATCTGTTCGCTGGAGCCCACCTTCGGCGGCATCAACCTGGAAGACATCAAGGCGCCGGAGTGCTTCTACATCGAGAAGAAGTGCCGCGAACGCATGGGCATCCCGGTGTTCCACGACGATCAGCACGGCACCGCCATCGTCGCCGCCGCCGCCGTATTGAATGGCCTGCGCCTGGTGAAGAAGGAAATCGGCGAAGTGCGCGTGGTGGCCTCCGGCGCCGGCGCCGCCGCCATCGCCTGCCTGGACCTGCTGGTGGCGCTGGGCGTGAAGCGCGAGAACGTCACCGTCTGCGACTCCAAGGGCGTGATCTACCACGGCCGCGACGAGAAGCTGGACGAGTCCAAGCAGCGCTACGCGATCGACGACAACGGCTGGCGCAAGCTGGCCGACGCGATGACCGGCTCCGATATCTTCATGGGCCTGTCCGGTCCGCGCCTGGTGACCCAGGACATGGTCAAATCGATGGCGCGCGATCCGCTGATCCTGGCGATGGCCAATCCGGAACCGGAAATTCTGCCGCCGCTGGTGAAGGAAGTGCGTCCGGACGCCATCATCGGCACCGGCCGTTCCGACTTCCCCAACCAGGTCAACAACGTGCTGTGCTTCCCCTTCATCTTCCGCGGCGCGCTGGACGTGGGCGCCACCACCATCAATGAAGAGATGAAGCTGGCCACCGTGCGCGCGATCGCCGACCTGGCGATGGCCGAGCAGAACGACGTGGTGGCTTCCGCCTACGGCGACCAGGAGCTGTCCTTCGGCCCGGAATATGTGATTCCCAAGCCGTTCGACCCGCGCCTGATCGTCAAGATCGCCCCGGCCGTGGCCCGCGCGGCGATGGAATCCGGTGTGGCCACCCGCCCGATCCAGGACTTCGACGCCTACGCCGACCAGCTGGCGCAGTTCGTCTACAAGACCAACCTGTTCATGAAGCCGGTGTTCTCGCAGGCCAAGAAAGACCCGAAACGGGTGGTTCTGACCGAAGGCGAAGACGAGCGCGTGCTGCACGCCACCCAGGAAATCGTCACCCAGGGTCTGGCCAAGCCCATCCTGGTGGGCCGCCCGTCGGTGATCGAGAAGCGCATCGAGAAGCTGGGCCTGAAAATGCGCCCGGGCGTGGACTTCGAGCTGGTCAACAACGAGTCCGACGCGCGCTTCACCGAATACTGGAAGGACTACTACCAGTTGATGAAGCGCAAGGGCGTGTCGCAGGAGCAGGCGCGCCGCCGCGTGATCGGCAACACCACGCTGATCGGCGCGATGATGGTGCGCCGCGGCGACGCCGACGCACTGATCTGCGGCACCTACGGCCCGTACCGCCAGCACTTCGACATCCTGGAGAACGTGCTGGGCTACGCCAACGAGGACAAGGTGGCCGCGGCGATGAATGCGCTGATCCTGCCGACCGGCAACATCTTCATCACCGACACCTACGTCAATGCCGAGCCGAGCGCCGAACAGCTGGCCGCCATCACCAGGATGGCGTCCGAGTCGATCAAGCGCTTCGGCATCGCCCCCAAGGCCGCATTGCTGTCCAACTCCAGCTTCGGCGCGCTGAACACCGCGTCGGCGCAGAAGATGCGCGCTGCATTCGACCTGATCCGCGAAGCGCAGCCGACGCTGGAAATCGACGGCGAGATGCAGGGCGACGCCGCGCTGGTGGAAAGCATCCGCCAGCAGGCGCTGCCGGACTCCACGCTGAAGGGCTCGGCCAATCTGCTGATCATGCCGAACGTGGAAGCCGCCAACATCAGCTACAACCTGCTGCGCGTGTCGGCGTCCGACGGCGTGACCATCGGCCCGATCCTGATGGGCATGGCCAAGCCGGTGCACATCCTCACGCCTATCGCCTCGGTGCGCCGCATCGTCAACATGGTGGCGCTGGCCTCGGTGGACGCCCAGTGCTGATCGTCTGAGCCATCCGGCTTATACTGAACGGGCAAGCAGCGCTTGCCCGTTTTTTTATTGCCAGGAAACCGCCATGAGCCAAGACAACGATCCCTTCGCCCTGTTCCGCCAATTCTGGCAGCAAGCCACCCCGCCCGGCATGCAGGCCTTCCTGCCGCCGATGTCGGAAGAAGAGATAGACCGCAAGCTGGCCGAACTCAAAGTGGTGGAAGGCTGGTTGACGATGAATCTGGGCGTGCTGGCCATGCAGATCAAGACGCTGGAAATGCAGAAAACCGCGCTGCATTCGATGCGCCCCAAAGACCCGCCTGGGGCCTGAAACCACCCCAGCCCCCTCCCGGCATGCTCAGCCCATGCAGATGGGGCATCCGCCTGCCCGTTATGCAACAAAACGGCACCGGCCATCATGACAAAGTGGTTTTGCGTCACATACAGTCACACTAGACTAAACAACTATTAACAATTTCTTATGCGAATTTAACTTATCCTGACGAGCTTGAGAATGAGGTTCCACATGACTGTAATCAACTCAGTGGATCTGTTCTGGTCGCTGGCTAGCGGGGAGTTTTCCCGGAGAGATGGCTTTGACGAGGGCAAGAACCGCTTCAAATTCGTCTTCCGCAGCATGTTGACCCTGCCGTGGACCCTGCGTTGGCTGGACACCTTCCGCTCGCAGGCCTTGCTGACCTACCTGCGGCGCAACCCCCGCCTGGCCTGCAAGCTGCACCGCCCTTACCTGTACCGCACGCTGAGCGTGCGCGGCAAACTGCAGGCATTGCAAACGCATTACCAATTGCTGGAGCAGCGCTTCGGCGAACAAGCCCGCCGCCAGTTGCTATCCAACGGCCCCTTGCCGCTGGCCACCCTGGCCGGCAAGAACGACGGCCAGCTGCACATCCTGCTGACGCAACAGCACAGCTTCGACAAGGAAGGCGAAATGTCGCTGCAGGTGTGCAATGCCGACAAGGTTCCGCTGGCCACCCTGACTTTCACCCTGACCCGCCGCAACGATCAAGTCGTGGTGGTGATAGGCGGACTGCAGGGGCCGAGCAAGCCCCACGGCGCCGAAAGCGTGCAACAGGCCACCAAGCTGGCGCATGGCCTGTTCCCCAAGCGGCTGGCGATGGAAACCCTGACTACGTTGGCGCGCCGGGTAGGCGCCGACCAGGTGCTGGCAGTCGGCAAGTGCGAGCACATCTACAGTTCCTGGCGCTACCGCCGCAATTTCTTCGCCGACTACGACAGCTTCTGGGAAACCCTGGACGCGGAAACCGTCGACAACAAGCGCTTCTTCCGCATCCCGCTGACGCTGGCGCGCAAGGCGATCACCGACATCGCCAGCAAGAAGCGCGCCGAATACCAGCGCCGCTACGCGCTGCTGGACGATCTGTCCGCCCAGACCCTAGCCGCGCTGTAAACCCGGCTCAGGGCGGCTCAGGCTGAAGGCCGGCTGCCCCAGGCTGTAGCGGTCGCCGCCCAGCTTGCCCACCGCTTGCAGCGCGACATCGTCTATCGCGCCGTCGCGCCATACCCGTTCCGCCACGTGTATATGCCGCACCTCCGCCAACACCAGGTTGCCGGCGCCGGTGCCGTGGCCGAAGGTCAAGCACTGGTGCAGCGTGCATTCCAGCCGCACCGGCGCCTCGCCCACTCCGGGCGGTTTCACAGTTGTGCTCTGCACCTTGGCCACGCCGGCCAGCTCGAATTCGTCGACATCCGCCGGATAGGCGCCGCAGCTGGCGTTCATTGCCTCCGCCAGTTGCTGACTGACGATGTTGACCACCAGCTCGCCGGTCAGACGGATATTGGCCAGCGTGTCCTTGTCCCGCTCCGAGGCCTGCTTGAGTATGCTGATCCCCAACAGCGGCGGGTTGATGCTCATCACATTGAAAAACGAGAACGGCGCCAGATTGCACGCTCCCTTCAGGTCCTGAGTGCTGACCCAGGCGATGGGCCGGGGCAGAATACACCCCACCAGCAGTTGATACAGATTCGACCGCTCCAATTGCTGCACATTGAACTCCATCTGGTTCTCGCACCGGCATTAATACCATGATGCCATCATTCTAATGCGCATGGCGCGCCGAACACCAGCCGCAAGACGCTGGCGATTCAACTGGTTTGCCACAGCTCCACCCGGTAAAATGCCGGGATGAACGCACCTCGCTTTGTCCATCTTCGCCTCCACTCGGAGTTTTCCATCACCGATGGCGTGGTCCGCCTCGACGACGCGGTGAAGCGCGCCGTCAAGGACGGCATGCCCGCGCTGGGCATGTCCGACCTGATGAACCTGTTCGGCATGGTCAAGTTCTACAAGAGCTGCCGCAACAAGGGGATCAAGCCCATCGTCTCCGCCGACATCTGGCTGGAGAACGAGGAGGACCGCGACAAGCCGTACCGCCTGCTGCTCACAGCCAAGAACCGCGAGGGCTACCGCCGGCTGTGCGAACTGTTGACCGAGGCCTTCAGCCACAACCAGTACCGCGGCCGCGCCGAAATCAAGCGCGCCTGGCTGGAGAGCGGCGACAACAGCAATCTGCTGTGCTTGTCCGGCGCCCATCTGGGCGATGTGGGCATGGCGCTGTCAATGGCGCAGCGCGAAGAGGCCCAGCGCCGCGCCGCTTACTGGGAAAAGCTGTTCCCAGGATCTTTCTACCTGGAAATCCAGCGGGTGGACAACACCCAGGTGGAAAACGTGGTACAGGCCACGCTGTGGCTGGCCGGCGAGATGGGACTGCCGGTGGTGGCCACCCATCCGATCCAGTTCATGGAGCCGGACGACTTCAAAGCGCACGAGGCGCGGGTGTGCATCGCCGAAGGCTTCACGCTGGGCGACAAGCGCCGCCCCAAGAACTTTGCCGAATGCCAGTATTTCCTCAGCACCGAGGCCATGCTGCAGCGCTTCGCCGACATCCCTGAGGCGCTGGCCAATACGGTGGAAATCGCCAAGCGCTGCAATATCAGCGTGGTGCTGGGCAAGAACTACCTGCCGCTGTTCCCGACGCCGGACGGCATGTCGCTGGACGACTTCCTGGTCTATGAAGCCAAACGCGGGCTGGAAGCGCGGCTGGCGCAACTGTATCCGGACCCGGCCGAACGCGAGGCCAGGCGGCCGGAATACGACGCCCGGCTGAAATTCGAGTGCGACACCATCATCCAGATGGGCTTCCCCGGCTACTTCCTGATCGTGGCGGACTTCATCCAGTGGGGCAAGGCCAATGGCTGCCCGGTGGGTCCGGGCCGGGGCTCAGGCGCCGGCTCGCTGGTGGCCTACAGCCTGTCGATCACCGACCTCGACCCGCTGAAGTACGCGCTGCTGTTCGAGCGCTTCCTGAATCCGGAACGGGTGTCGATGCCCGACTTCGACGTCGACTTCTGCCAGGAGAACCGCTGGCGCGTGATCGAGTACACCCGGCAGAAATACGGCGAGGAGGCGGTCAGCCAGATCGCCACCTTCGGCACCATGTCGTCCAAGTCGGTGATCCGCGACGTCGGCCGGGTGCTGGACCTGCCATTCGGCCTGTGCGACCGCCTATCGAAGCTGATTCCGCTGGAGGCCAACAAGCCGCTGTCGCTGACCAAGGCGATGGAGATGGAGGCGCAGATCGGCGAGATCATCGAGAGCGAGGGCGCGAACGAGCTGATCGAGCTGGCGATGAAGCTTGAAGACCTGACGCGCGGCATCGGCATGCACGCCGGCGGCGTGCTGATCGCGCCGGGACGCCTCACCGACTTCTGCCCACTGTACATCGCCAGCGGCGAAGGCGCGGCGCCGGTGTCGCAGTTCGACAAGGACGACGTCGAGCAGATCGGCCTGGTGAAGTTCGACTTCCTGGGCCTGCGCAACCTCACCATCATCGAGCTGGCGCAGAAGTACATCAAGCAGGTCAGCGGCGAGGACGTCGACGTCGCCCACCTGCCGCTGGACGACCGCGACGCCTACAAGGTGTTCGCCAGCGCCAACACCACCGGCGTGTTCCAGTTCGAGTCCAGCGGCATGAAAAAGATGCTGGTGGAGGCGAAGCCGAGCAAGTTCGAGGAAATTATCGCCTTCGTGGCGCTGTACCGTCCGGGTCCGATGGACCTGATCCCCGACTTCATCCAGCGGATGCACGGCGCCAAGTTCGAGTACCTGCACCCGCTGCTGGAGCCGGTGCTGGCGCCCACCTACGGCATCATGGTGTACCAGGAGCAGGTGATGCAGTCGGCGCAGGTGATCGGCGGCTACAGCCTGGGCGGCGCCGACCTGCTGCGCCGAGCGATGGGCAAGAAGAAGGTCGAGGAGATGGTGGCGCAGCGCGCCATGTTCGTCGAAGGCGCCGGCAAGCAGGACATTCCGGAAGCCAAGGCCAACGAAATCTTCGACTACATGGAGAAGTTCGCCGGCTACGGCTTCAACAAGTCGCACGCCGCCGCCTACGCGCTGGTGGCCTACCATACCGCCTGGCTGAAGGCCCACCACTGCGCCGCCTACATGGCGGCGACGATGTCCACCGAACTGGACAACACCGACCAGCTGAAAATATTTTACGACGACGCCACCGACCACAAGAACGGCCTGGTGTTCCTGCCGCCGGACGTCAACCACAGCCGCTACCGCTTCGTGCCGGTGGACCGCAAGCACATCCGCTACGCGCTGGGCGCGGTCAAGGGCAGCGGCGAATCGGCGGTGGACCACATCGTGGCGATGCGCGAGGCCGGCGGCCCGTTCACCAGCCTGTTCGACTTCTGCAAGCGCACCGACAAGAAGCTGGTCAACAAGCGGGTGATAGAAGCGCTGATCCGCGCCGGGGCTTTCGATTCCATCGAACCCAACCGCGCGCTGCTGTTCGCCAACGTCGGCCTGGCGATGGAGGCGGCGGAGCAGGAGCACGCCAACGCCAACCAGGGCGGGCTGTTCGACATGTTCGGCGACGATGTCGCGGCAGCAGTGGAAATGGTGGCCACCCGGCCGTGGAGCGACGCGGTGAAGCTGGCCGAAGAGAAGCTGGCCATAGGCTTCTACCTGTCCGGCCACCCGTTCTCCGCCTACGAGAAGGAAGTGCGCGCCTTCATCAAGACGCCGCTGTCGCGGCTGATCCCCAACAAGACGCCGCAGCTGCTGGCGGGCTTCGTCACCGGCATTCGCGTCAAGGTGGGCAACCGCGGCAAGATGGCCTTCGTCGAACTGGACGACGGCAGCACCAAGCTGGAAGTCAGCCTGTTCGCCGAAAGCTTCGAGACCAACCGCGACAAGCTGAAGGAAGACGTGGTGCTGGTGGTAGAGGGCAAGGTCAGCGAGGACAGCTTCGCCGGCGCCGGCCGCCTGCGCATCATCGTCGACAAGCTGTACAGCCTTGGCGAAGCGCGCAGCCGCTACGCCCGCAGCCTGGCGCTGCAATTGTCCGGCCAGGTGGACGTGGCCCGCCTCAAAGCGGAGCTGCATCCGTTCAAGAGCCAGGAATCCGGCTGCCCGGTGCGGCTGCATTACAACAACGGCGAAGCGAAGGGCGACCTGATGCTGCCGCCGGAATGGGGAGTGCGGCTGGACGACGGCCTGCTGCTGTCGCTGTCGGACTGGCTGGGGGATAACCGGGTCAAGGTGATGTGGTAACGTCTCTCCCGCGCAACACCTTCCACATGCCGTTCGCCGCCAGCGGGCGGCATGTTCGCTGCCATCGCCCGGCGCGGGCTTTCCGCGCCGTTCCCGGCAACCGCCGCGCCACGCCGCAAACCACCCGCGCCAAGGCGGCAGTCAACCAGGCCTCGATCGACTGGCAAGCCGATGCCGCCAAGATCGGCAATGCCGCGCCGGCTGGGACGGTCGCTTGCCGAAGCCGAAGCCCGACGCCAGGTCGGAAGCGCCCGGCGGCGTAGAGAAGGCGGACGGGGGCCAGGCCAGCGAGCGCTCCTGGCGTCAGCCGCCCTGGCATTTCGTACAGCGACAGTATGCCCGCACACCTACCATTTCAGCCGGATCCCCCTGTGAAAGCAGGACATTATGCGCATGACGCGGGGATGGAATGCACAGTCATTGTCGACTAATCAGCCACAACAGCGAGAATTCGCTTATGATGGGCACAGGTGCATGATCGGCCGGACTTTACCGGCCTGAGCTATACAGCACTGAAAACACCTGTTTCCTGGAGATATCCCATGTCTAATCGCCAATCCGGCACCGTAAAGTGGTTCAACGATGAAAAAGGCTTCGGCTTCATCACCCCTCAAGGTGGCGGTGACGACCTGTTCGTTCACTTCAAAGCTATCGAAAGCGATGGATTCAAAAGCCTGAAAGAAGGCCAGACCGTTTCCTTCGTAGTCGAGAAGGGCCAAAAGGGTCTGCAAGCTGTTCAGGTTCGCGTCGAGTAATCGTCCGCAAAACCGAAAAAACCCCTGTCAACGCGACAGGGGTTTTTTTATTGCCGCCGGCGAACGCCGCGCTCAGCCGCTGACGCTGGCCGCGCCATTCTCCACGTGGCCCACCAGACGGCGCAGGAAGCTGCTGTCCTGGGTGCAGGTGACCGTGATGTCGTACCAGCCGTAGACGCCGGCCAGGTTCCAGCTCAGCATCTGGCTGCCGCCGCCGTTGACGCTCACCTGCTGCGCCGCGCCGCCGCCATAGCCATTGGCGCTGACCTGGAAAGTCACCGCGGTCTTGCCGCCGTTGTTCAATTGCAAGGTCAGCTGCGGCACGCTCTGCACCACGGCCACGCCGCTCACCGCCTCCAGCACGCCGGCCGCGCTGTGGATATTGCCGCAGAAACGGCGCAGGAAACCGTTGGGACCGTACAGGGTCAGGTCATACCAGCCGCCGCCGTAGGTCTGGACATGGAAGTAGTCCTGGATATTGCCGCCGGCCGCCACATCGTATTGCCACGGGCCGTCCAGACGGTACTGGTTGGCGTAGATGGCGTAATGCGCCGCCTGGCTGCCGCTGTTCTGCATGTGAATCCACACCATGCCGCCGGCGGCATCGGTGCTGGCGTAGGCATTGCACTGGTAGGGCAAGGCGCGCGCCGGGCGGCGGCCGGCCTCCGGCTGCGGCATCTGCCCCGGCACCGGCGCGACCGGAGCCGGCCAGCTCTTGCTTTGCTGCGCCTGGGTCAACAGCGCCGCGGTGTCCGGGAAGGTCGGCACGCTGGGGTTGCTGCTGCCGAAATCCAGCGCGGCGGTCAGGTCGCCGCAGGTCTGACGACGCCAGGCGGAGATATTCGGTTCCTGCACGCCAGTCCAGCTTTCCAGGAAGCGTATCACCGAGGTATGGTCGAACACCTGCGAGCAGACATAGCCGCCGCGGCTCCACGGCGACAACACCAGCATCGGCACCCGCGGCCCCAGGCCGATGGGCGCGCCGGACACGTACTCTCCTGCCGTGCCGGACGGCGGCACCGGCGGAGGAACGTGGTCGAACAGGCCGTCGTTCTCGTCGTAGTTGAGCAGCATCACCGTGGACGCCCAGACGTCGGGATTGGCGGTCAGCGCCTGCAATACCTGGTCCACCAGATAGGCTCCGGCGGCCGGCGGCGCGCTGGGATGCTCGGAATAGTCCTGCGGCGCGACTATCCACGACACCTGCGGCAGCGTGCCGTTGATGGCGTCGCTGCGGATGGCGGCCACCAGGTCCTGCACCGAATTGCCGCTGACCTTGGGCACCGAGCTCATGCCGCGGTCGTACAAGGGATTGCCCGGCTTGGCGCTGCGGTACTGGTTGAACCAGGCCAGCGCGTTGTCGTCGAAATTGTCGCCCACCACCTGGTACACCTTCCAGCTGACGCCGGCCGACTGCAGGCGCTCGGGATAGGTAGTCCAGCTGTAGCCCTTCTCGCTGTTGTCGGTGACCGGTCCGCCATTCTTGCCGGCGGCGTCCACCGTGCCGCTCCACAGGTACAGCCGGTTGGGATTGGTCGGCCCCTGCTGCGAACAGAAATAGCCGTCGCAGATGGTGAAGGCGTCGGCCAGAGCGTAATGGTAGGGGATGTCGGCGCGGTTGAAGTAGCCCATGGTCAGGCTGGTCTTGGCCGCCACCCAGCCATCGTACTTGCCCTGGTTCCAGGCCACGTGGGTGCCGGTCCAGGAGTGGTCGAGATCGGTCAGGTACTGCGCATTGGTGCGGCTGCTGTCCAGATGGAACGGGTATTCGCTGGACAACACATGCGGCTGGCGGAACACGCTGTTGCCGTTGCGCAGTTGCAGCGCGCTGCGGTCGCCAAAGCCGCGCACGCCGCGCAGCATGCCGAAGTAATGGTCGAACGAGCGGTTTTCCTGCATGAACACCACCACATGCTTGACCGCGGACAGGCTGCGCCCGGCGGGACGGATCGCCATGGCGGCGGCCAGCCCCGGCGGAATGGCGCCGGCCGCAACGCCTGCGGCCGACAGTTTGAGAAACTCACGACGTGACAACTCGCTCATGGCTACGCTCCGGAAATATTGAACATTCATGACGACAGCAAATCAAGCCAGCGCGCAGTGTGCTGCAGCAATATGATTTTTTGATTAAGCGCCCC
Organism: Chromobacterium sphagni; assembly: GCF_001855555.1. Taxonomy (GTDB): domain Bacteria; phylum Pseudomonadota; class Gammaproteobacteria; order Burkholderiales; family Chromobacteriaceae; genus Chromobacterium; species Chromobacterium sphagni. Next base: position 165,976 of record NZ_MKCT01000001.1, read on the forward strand.
CTTCCCCGCCCGCCCGCCATCGTTTACTCTGCCGGCTTGTCCCGCACCCTCCGCACAGCTCCTTCCATGCAACTGCGCCAAGCCCGCCAGACCGATCTGGCCGCCGTATTCACCATCGAGCAGGCCGTGTTCGGCAGCCATGTCTACCCGGACTTCTTCTTCCGTCAGGCATTGGACCTGTGGCCGGACTGGTTCTGGCTGGCCGAAGACGAATCCGGCGCTCCCATAGGCTATGTGCTGGGCGCCCCCAGCCAGCAGCCCGACGAACTGTGGCTGCTGTCTCTGGCGCTGCTGCCCGCCTGCCGCGGCCGCGGCGTCGGCAAGGCCTTGCTGCAAGCGGCGCTGGCGGCGATGCGGCCGCGCGCTCGCGGCATCCAGCTGACGGTTGACCCTGCCAACCCGGCCGCCGCGTTGTACCAGCGGCTGGGCTTCGCCGTGATCGGCCACGATCCCGGCTATTTCGGACCCGGCGAGGCGCGCTGGCTGATGCGATGGCAGCCGTCCGCATCCGCCTGACATGCGCTACACTCGGTCTTTTGTCCGATTGCCCGCCGCATGAAGCCTGAGCCATCCCAGCGACTGCTGGCCTGCCTAACCATAGCCTGCTGCCTGGGCTACTACCTGATCCTGGCGCTGCGCCCGAGCTGGCTTGCCGGCCGCCTCGCCGGCCTGCCCGCCTCCATCCTGCTGGCGCTCTCGCTGCTGCTGCTGTTCTGCCTGATCGCCGCACGGCATGGCCGCTCGTCCGACGGAGACACGCCATGAGCCATGCCCAGCTGCTGTTCCTGGCGCTGATCCTGCTGACGCTGGCCATCACCGCCGCCGCCCGGCGCCGCACCGCCTCCCTTAATGATTTCTATACCGCCGGCGGCCATCTGCCCGCCTGGCAGAACGGCGTGGCGCTGGCCGGCGACTACCTGTCCGCCGCCGCCTTCCTCGGTGCCGCCGGCATGTACCTGGGCCAGGGCTACGACTCGCTGGCCTACGCGGTTGGCACGCTGGCCGGCTGGCCGCTGCTGCTGCTGCTGCTGGCCGAACCCTTGCGCCGGCGCGGCCGCTATACCGTGGCGGGAGTTTTGAGCCAGCGCTTCGACCACACCGGCGTGCGGCTGGTGAGCATAGCCGGCTCGCTGACGGTGACGCTGTGCTACCTGATCGTGCAACTGGTGGGCGCCGGCAAATTGATCGAGCTGTTGTTCGGCCTGCCCTATCTGGCGGCGGTAGGCCTGGTGGGCGCGCTGATGATGGTCTACGTAGCGCTGGGCGGCATGCTGGCCACCACTTGGGTGCAGATCAGCAAGGCCAGCCTGCTATTCGCCTGCGCGCTGCTCTTGGCCGCCGGGGTGCTGTCGCGCTTCGGCGGCAGTCCGGCCGCGCTGTTCGACGCGGCGGAGAAACTGCGCGGCGCGGCGGCCTTCCTGCCCAGCCAGGCGCTGGCCGACCCAGTAGAAGTGCTGTCGCTGGGCCTGGGGCTGAGCCTGGGCCTGCTGGGCCTGCCGCATGTGCTGATGCGCTTCTTCACCGTGGCCGACGAGCGCGCCGCGCGCCGTTCAGTCAGCATCGCCACCTGGCTGGTGGCCGCCTTCTTCGTCCTCAACATCGTCATCGGCTATGGTGCGATGGTGCTGGTGGGGCCTGCCGCGCAGTTCCACGGCGCCGATGGCACGCTCTTGGGCGGCGGCAATATGGCGGCGCTGCACCTGGCCGGCCTGCTGGGCGGTGAAACTGGCGGCGCGCTGGTGGCCGCCGTCGCCTTCGCCACCATTCTGGCGGTGGTGGCCGGGCTGGCGATGGCCGGCGCCAGCGCCGTCAGCCACGACCTGTACGCGGTATGGCTGAAGCGCGGCCAGGCCGACCCGCGCCAGGAGCTGAACGTGTCGCGGCTGGCCACGCTGGGTCTGGGCCTCCTAGCCATCGCCCTGTCCACGCGGTTTCAGCAACTCAATATCGCCGTGATGATGGGCCTGGCCTTCGCCATCGCCGCCTCGGCCAATTTCCCGCTGCTGCTGTTGGCGCTGCACTGGCCAGGCCTGACTGCGCGCGGCGCAGTGTGGGGAGGCGCAGCCGGCATCGCCGGCTCGCTGCTGTTGATCGTCTGCGGCCCGGCGGTATGGGTGGCCGCGCTGGGCCACGCCAAACCGCTGTTTCCCTATTCCAACCCGGCGCTGTTCTCGGTGCCGCTGGCCTTCGCCGCGGCATGGCTGGGTTCCCGCAACCGGAGCTAAGATGGTTTCAACGAATTCTCGAAAGCGCAATCGATGAGCAATCTCATCCTGTACGGCAACCGCTACTCCGGCCATAGCTACAAGGCCAGGCTGGCGCTGATGCTGGCCGACATCTCGCACGACTATGTCCATATCGACATCGCCCTGTCGCGCGACGAGCGTCCGGCAGACTTCCGCGCCGCCAGCCGCTATGGCGAAGTGCCGGTGCTGGTGGCGGACGGCGTGCCGCTATGCCAGTCCAACGCCATCCTGCAATGGTTGACCGACACCTACGGCGTGCTGGGCGGCGGGCTGGGCGAACGCCAGCGGGTGCGGGAATGGCTGAGCTGGGAAAGCAACCGCCTGGGCCAGTCGCTGCCCAATCTGCGCTATTCGCGGCTTATCGCCCATTATCCCGGCGAAGTGGAAACTTGGCTGGAAGCCAGGCTGCGCGACGACCTGACGGTGCTGGAAGCCGAACTGGCCGCGCGCCGCTACCTGGCCGGCGACCAGATCAGCATCGCCGACGTCTCGCTGTGCGGCTATCTGTGGTGGCTGGCCGATGCCGGCCTCGACATCGAGGATTGGCCGCACGTGAACAGCTGGCTGCAACGCATCGCCGCGCAACCCGGCTGGCAACACCCGGACGCGCTGATGGCGGCCGACATTCCCGAATAAACCGCGGAGCGCAAGCATGCTGACCCTCGCCGATCCGCTCTTGCTGGACATCCCTCTGGCCGGCGTCGACGAGCCCTTTGTCGATCTGGCCGGCTTCCTCTCCTGTTGGCAAGTGGATCTCAGCCGCAGCCAGATCTCCAGCCGCAGTCGGCACTTTCTCAAAGCGCGCCGCGCGGTGGCCGAACGGCTGCAGCACGCCGCCGGGCTGCTGCCGAATGGTTTGCGGCTGTATATCAAGGAGGCTTACCGACCGCTCGCGCGCCAACGGCGCTCCTTCGACGAGCATCTGGCGCGGCTGCGCGCGCTGAAGCCCGATCTTGATGACATCGCGCGATTCCAGCAGGCTAGCCTGTATGTGGCGCCGCCGGAAGTCGCCCCGCACCCCACCGGCGCGGCGGTGGACGTCACGCTGATGGACCCGGCGGGCTACGAGCTGGACCTAGGCTGTCCGTTCAACGCCGACAGCGAAGAGTCGGACGGCGCCTGCTACACCCAGCACCCGCACCTGTCCGAGACCGCGCGCGCCAACCGCGCCATCCTGATCCAGACGATGCAAGCCGCCGGCTTCGTCAACTATCCATCCGAGTGGTGGCACTGGTCATACGGCGACCGCTACTGGGCCGCGGTCACGCAGGCGCCGCAAGCGCTGTACCGGGCGGTGGAGGAAAACGAACTGGACACCATGGAGACTACGCAATGAGCCGCCCCGACTGCATCAAACGCTGGAGCGAACTGGAAAGCGCCGAGGCCGGCCATTATCCAGGCAGCCAGGAGGCAATGGGCTATACCGCCCGCCTCGGCCAGCATTTCGGCTTCGCCCGGCTGGGCGTCAACCACGTCCGGCTGGAGCCGGGCCGGCGCAGCAGCCTGCCGCATTGCGAAAGCACCGAGGACGAGATCATCCTGGTGCTGGAGGGCGCTCCCGACCTGTGGCTGGACGGCACGCTGCACCGGCTGGCCGAAGGCGATGCGGTGGGCTTCAAGGCCGGCGACGGCCTGTGCCACACCTTCATCAACAACAGCGAGCGCGCGGTACGGTTGCTGGTGGTAGGCGACGCCCGCCGCCAGGACAACCGCTATCACTACCCACTGAATCCCGAGCGTAACGCCGCCGCCGGCGTCGAGCACTGGGTGGATGCCCCGGCACGCCCCGACGGCGGCCACGACGGCCTGCCGGACCGATTGCGCGACAGCAACGGACCCTTCTGAACATGCATACCTTTCTGCAGCAGCTGGCGGGCCTGATCGGCCCGGCCCATATTCTCACCGAACCGGCCGACACCGCCCCTTACACGTTAGACTGGCGCCGCCGCTACCAGGGCGCGCCGCTGGCGGTGGCATTGCCCGGCAGCACCGCGGAAGTGGCGGAGCTGGTGAAATTGTGCCGCGCGCACCAGGTGGCCATCGTACCGCAGGGCGGCAACACCTCCACCTGCGGCGCGGCCACGCCGGACGGCAGCGGCCGCCAGCTGATCGTGGCCTTGCGCCGGCTGCGCCAGATCCGCCAAATCGATACCGACAACGACACGCTGACGCTGGACGCCGGCGCCACCCTGCAGGAAGCGCAGCAGGCGGCCGAGGCGGCCGGCCGGCTATTTCCGCTGTCGCTGGCCTCGCAGGGCAGCTGCCAGATCGGCGGTAACTTGTCCACCAACGCCGGCGGCGTGGCGGTGCTGCGCTACGGCACCATGCGCGAATTGACGCTGGGGCTGGAAGTGGTGCTGCCGGACGGCCGGATCCTCAGCCAGTTGTCCGGCCTGCGCAAGGACACCACCGGCCTGGACTTGAAGCAGCTGTTCATCGGCGCCGAAGGCCAACTGGGCCTGATCACCGCCGCCACGCTGAAGCTGTTTCCGCAGCCCGCCGCCCACGCCACCGCGATGGTGGGAGTGGATGGCATCGAAACCGCCATCGCCTGGCTGAACGCGCTGCGCGCGCGCTTTGGCGACCGCCTGACCGCGTTTGAAGTGATAGACCGCAACTGCCAACAGGTGCTGCTGCGCCATCATCCCAAGCTGATGCCGTTCAGCGCGCCGTGGCTGGTGCTGATCGAACTGTCCGACGGCGGCGACGCCGCGCTTCTCAACGACAGCCTGGTGGAATGGCTGTCGCGCCGGGACATGAGCGACGGCGTGGTGGCGCAGAACGAGACCGAGCGGCGCAAACTGTGGCGGCTGCGCGAAGAAATATCGGAAAGCCAGCGCCTGGACGGCCCCAGCATCAAGCACGACATCGCGGTGCCGACCTCGGCGCTGCCGGCCTTGGTGAACGATTGCGCCGCCGCGCTGGAGGCCGACTTCCCCGGCATCCGCATCGTCGCCTTCGGCCACGCCGGCGATGGCAATCTGCACTACAACGTCAGCTACACCCGGCCGGGCAATGTCGACCTGTTCGACGACGAGGCAGCCGTCAACGCCATCGTCTACGACCACGTCTACAGGCTGGGCGGAACGCTGGCGGCAGAGCACGGCGTCGGCCAGCTGAAGAAGGACTGGCTCGCCCGCTACAAGGACCCGGTGGCCTTGGCCTTGATGCGCCAGCTGAAGCAGGCGCTGGACCCGGACGGCTTGATGAATCCAGGTAAATGGCTGTAACCGGGCCTTTTCCGCCATGCCGCGCAGAGCAGGCCCGCATCAGGCGAATACCGGCGCCGACGAGGCAAGCGTTTTGTCTTTAGCCGCGCGGCGCGCATGGCCGTACGCTATGGCGCGCCCATCCGGCCGATGACCGCGGCCCAATCCTCGCCGCGGCGCTGGCGGACCAGCCGCGCGGACGGATACCACGGCGTGACCTCCCCTTCCTCCCCCCAGCGCCAGTCGGTGTGTTCGCTGGACAGCAGCAACCGGCACGGCACGCCCAGCGCGCCGGCCAGATGCGCCATCGCGGTGTCCACCGTGATCAGCAGGTCCAGCTGCGCCAGCAAGGCGGCGCTGGAGGCGAAATCGCCCAATGCCGATCCCAGCTCCAGCGCGCAATGCCGCTTGACCCACTCCCGCTCCTCCACCACAGGATCGGGCTGCACGCTGATCCAGTGCGCGTCGCTCCGCGCGCAAAGCGGTTCGAACAGCGCCGGCGTCGGCAGCGAGCGGCAATGATCGAATGGATGGGCCAGATGGCCGCGCCACACCAGCCCGATCTTGCGCCCGTCCGGCGGCAGGCGCCGGCGCCACGCCTCGCCCAGTGACGAATCCGCCCGCAGATAGCAAGGCAGGGACAGAGGCTCGGCGCGCAGCAGGCCAGGCAGGCTCATCGAAAACACATGGCAATCGTGCGGCGGGAAATCGGGAGAAGTGCGGAGGATGGGCAGACACTCCGCCGCCGGGTCGTGGGCGGAAAAAAGCGCCAGCAGCGGTTCGCGGCACATCAGCGTCAGCCTGGCCGCTCCGCGCTGCCGCAGCAACGGCAGGTAGCGGAAAAACTGGATCGCGTCGCCGTAGCCCTGCTCGAACACCAGCAATAGATGCCTGCCGGCCAGCGGCTCGCCCTGCCAGCGCGGCGAATCCGGCTGCGGATAATGGCTGGACATCAGCCGGGCTTCGTGATTTTGCCAGCCCGCCTGATAATCGCCGCGCGCCAGCTGCAGATACCCCAGATTCTGCCGCAGCCGGCGGTGTTGCGGCGACAGCGCCAGGCCGCGGCGCCAAATTTGCTCCGCCTCCCGACTCCGCCCCTGTTCCTGCAGCGCGACTCCCAACAGGCACAACCACTCGACATGGCCCGGCGCCGCCAGCAGCGCCTCGCGCAACAGCGCCTCGGCCTCCGCCGGCCGGTTGGTGGCCGACAGCAGCGCCACCAAATTGCCCAGCACCGCCTCCGGCTGCCGCGCATGCGCTTGCCGCAGACAGTCCTCCGCCTCGCCCCAGCGCCGCTGCTCCAACAGCAGCAAGCCCAGATTGTTCAACGCGGCCGCATGCCCCGGCGCCCATTCCAGCGCCCGGCGCAACAGGTTCTCCGCCTCGGCAGGCTGCCCCAGCTCCACCAGCAGCTGGCCCAGCAGCTGCAGCGCCTCGGCATCGTCCGGCTCCAGGACCAGGCTCTGGCGCAAACGCTCGGCGGCCTCCTCGCCCCGCCCCTGCTGCCGCAACAGGCGGCCAAGATTGTAATGGGCGGCGGCGGCCTGCGGCTGCAGGACCACAACCCGGCGGAAGCAGGCTTCGGCCTCGTTGATCCTGCCGCTGTCGAGCAGCAGCGCGCCCAGGTTGCCCAGGCTGGAGACATGTTCGCCATCCCTTGCCAGCTCGGCGCGGTAATGCGTTTCCGCCTCCGCCGCCTCGCCCTGCTCCGCATGCAGGCAGCCCAGATTGTAGTGCGCGTCCGGCGTGGCGGCGTCCCGCGCCAGCGCCTGGTGCCAGCATTGCGCGGCCAGCGGCAATTGCCCAAGGCGGGCGGCGCAAACCCCCAGCAGGTTCCACAATGGCGCGTTGGCGGGCTCGGCCTGCAAGCCTTGCTGCGCGGCCTGCAAGGCGGAGCGGAAGTCGCCTTCCGCCAATAGGCGGGCGGCGCGCAGGGTATCGGCGGACAAAGGCTGCATGGGATTTTCCACAAAAGACGTGTTCGGATAATCGACGCAAAAACGCCGCCTGGCAAGGCGGCGTTTTCTGCGAGGCGGCTCGCGCCTACAGCCGGAACTTGTTGAACTCGGCGTCCATCTTGCCGGCGTTGCCGGCCAGGCCCTGCAGGGTGCTGCTGACGTTCTGCAGCACGTCGTCGTTTTCCAGCACATGGCCGTTGATGGCTTCCGAGCTTTGCGCGATCAGCGTGGTGGCCTTGTGCTGCTCCTGGGTGGAGCCGGAAATCTCGCTCATCTTGGACACCACTTCCAGCATCGATTCGCGGATGGCGGCGATGTTCTCCACCGCCGCGCGAGTCAGCCCCACGCCTTCGTCCACCGCCTGCACCGTGCTGTTGACGTCCCCGACCGCGCGGCCGGTTTCCTCGCGGATGGCTCCCACCATATTGGAGATTTCCAGCGTCGCCTGGGCGGTGCGCTCGGCCAGCTTCCTCACCTCGTCGGCCACCACCGCGAAGCCACGGCCCTGCTCGCCGGCGCGCGCCGCCTCGATCGCCGCGTTCAGCGCCAGCAGATTGGTCTGGTCGGCGATGTCGCGGATCACATTGGTGATGCCGGAAATCTCCTGCGAGCGCTTGTCCAGCGACGACAACATCGCCTCCAACCCTCGCACCGACTGCACGGTGCTTTCCATGCCGGACGACAGCTGCTGCATATTGTCGGCGCTGGCCGCCAGATTCTGTCCGGTGGCGCTGGCCAGATCGTCGGCTTGGCGCGCGCTGTCGGCAATGTGGGAGATCGAAACGGTGATCTGCTCCAGCGTGGCGGCATTGGACGAGGACACGTCGGAGATGTGGCGCGAACTCTGCGCCACGTTGGCCACCAGCTGGCTGGCATCCTGCACGCCGCCGACCACGCCACCGGCATCCTGCTTCAAGCCGCGGAACAACTGGCCCAATTGGGCGATGAAGGTATTGAACGCGCGCGCGGTAGCGGCGATCTCGTCCTGGCCGTCGTCCTTCAGCCTGAGCGTCAGGTCGCCCTGGCCGCGGGCGATGTCCTCCATCGCCGCCTTCAGCCGGACCAGGCCCACCAGCATGCGGCCTATGATCAGGCTGGCGAACGGGATCATCAACGCGAACACCAGCAGGGTCAGCCCGCCTACGGTGTACAGCAAGGTGTGCAGCGGGGCCAGGATCTCGTCGCGGTCGGCCACCAGCGCCAGCACCCAGTTACTGCCGGGAATGGCCTGCGCCGAGATCAGCATCGACTTGCCGCCGATATTGACATCGGAAGCGCGGTCGCTCTGCACCAGTTGCGCCAGCCGGTCGGCGGTAAGCTCCGGCACCAGCGTGGTGATGGGCTTCAGCGTCAGGTCGGCCTGCGGGTGGGCGATCACCGTGCCCTTCTTGTCGACGATGAAGGCGTAGCCGTTGCCGCGCACTTTCAGCGCCAGCACCGATTTCACCAGCGTGTCCACCATCACGTCGCCGCCCACCACGCCGGCGAAGGCGCCGTTGTGGTTGAACGGCGCGGCGATGGTGACGGTCAGTTTCTTGGTGGCCTCGTCGACATAGGGGTCGGTGACGATGGGCTGGCCGGCGTCCTTCGCCAGCTTGTACCATTCGCGGTCGGCTACCTTGTAGTCGGCCGGCGCGGTCCAGTCGTCGGAAAACAGCGTGTGTCCGTCGGCGAAGCCAGCGTAGTTGACGTTGAAGCCGCCGGCCTTGGTGCCCACCTTGAGGAAGCGCAGCGCATCCGGTTCATTGGCCGCGCCGGTCTGGGCGACGATCTGCTGCTTTTTTTCGCCCAGCCAGGTGGTCACTACCGAGCTTTGTCCCTTCAGGCTGGCGGCGAACTCGTTGTCCAGTCCGTCCAGGATTTCCGATCTCATCTGCATGAAGACTATAGTCACCAGGACCAGACCGAACAGCGCCATCAACAAGGCGTTGAGCGCGATCAGACGGCTGCGGAGTGATTTCATGTTGTTCCCTTTGGTTCTACGCTGCATTGCCCTGGCGAATCCTGCATCCCCGGACGGACTTGTAATGATTTATTGAAACATACGCTAATCCAAGCCGGGCGAATGCCGCTTGATCAAGCTCATGCCTTTTTAAATATGATAGGTGCAACGCAGGGAACAGTCGATGTGAATACCACATTTGCATCGACGCAAAAAAATACCCCTGCGGCGACGCTGCAGGGGTCAACACGAGGAAGAAACATCGGACCGGCCTCAGCCAGCGCGATATTTCGAGGGGCTAACACCTCAAAACCTTGCGGTTCTCAGTGCAGCCGCCATTCTAGCGCAATTGCTCTACAAAAATCCACAAAATAGAGCAAATAATCCATTCTTCATTTATTCGGCCACCGATGGTCGCGGAACTGCTCGCGCAGTTTCATCTTCAGCAGCTTGCCGGTGGCGGTGTGCGGCAGCTCGTCGACAAATACCACGTCGTCCGGCGTCCACCACTTGGCGATCTTGCCTTGGTAGAAGTCCAGCAACTCATCGCGGCTGGCTTTCGCGCCCGGCTTCAGCGTCACCACCATCAGCGGGCGCTCGTCCCACTTGGGATGCGGCACGGCGATCGCCGCCGCCTCCGCCACCGCCGGGTGGCCGACCAGGATGTTCTCCAGATCGATCGAGCTAATCCATTCGCCGCCGGACTTGATCACATCCTTGGTGCGATCTGTGATGCGCATGAAGCCGTCGGCGTCTATCGTCACCACGTCGCCGGTATGGAACCAGCCATCGGCGCTGTGGTTGGCGTCGAGCTCGCGGCGGAAATATTGCGACAGCACCCAGGGGCCGCGCACCTGCAGGTTGCCGAAGGACACGCCGTCGTGCGGCAGCGGCAGGCCGGCGTCGTCGACGATGCGGATGTCCACGCCGTAAATCGGCCGGCCCTGCTTGGTCAGCAGCAGGCGTTCCTCGGCCAGAGCCAGGCCGGCGTGCTTGAGCTTGGGCGTGCCGGTGGTGCCGCAGGGCGACAGCTCGGTCATGCCCCACAGCTGGCGCATTTCCACGCCATGCTCCGCCAACTGCTCGATCATGCTTTCCGGCACCGCCGAACCGCCGGCGATCACCCGCTGCAACGGCGACAGCGACAGCTGCTCGCGCTGGCAATGCTGCAACAACTGCATCCACACCGTCGGCACGCCTATGGTGGTGGTGACGCCCTCTTCCTGAATCAGCTGCAGCAGACTGGCGCCGTCCAGCTTCGGCCCCGGCAGCACCAGTTTGCTGCCGTTCATCGCGCAGCTGTAGGGCAGGCCCCAGGCGTTGGCGTGGAACATCGGCACCACCGGCATCACCACCGCGCGCGCCGAGATGTCGAAGCTGTCCGGCAGCGAGCTGCCGTAGGCGTGCAGCACGGTGGAGCGGTGCGAATACAGCACGCCTTTGGGATTGCCGGTGGTGCCGGAGGTGTAGCACAGGCTGGAGGCGGTGTTTTCGTCGAAGCTCGGCCAGTGATAAACGTCGCTGTGGCTGCCCACCAGGTCTTCGTAGCTTTGCAGATCGGGAATGCCGCTGTCCGCCGGCAGATGGGCGTGGTCGGCCAGCAGCACGAAGCGCTCGACGCTGCTGAGCTGGTCCGCCAGTTGCGCCACCAGAGGCAGGAAGGTCAGATCGAACATCAGCACCTTGTCTTCGGCGTGATTGACGATCCAGGCGATCTGCTCGGCGAACAGCCGCGGGTTGACGGTGTGACAGACGGCGCCGCTGCCGGACACCGCGTAGTAGATCTCGAAGTGGCGATAGCCGTTCCAGGCCAGCGTGCCCACCCGGTCTCCGCCCCGCACGCCCAGCGCCTGCAGCGCGTTGGCCAGTTGGCGGGCGCGGCGCGCGGCGTCGCGGTAGGTGTAGCGGTGCATCGGTCCTTCCACGCTGCGCGACACGATCTCGGTGTCGCCGTGAAAGCGCTCGGCATGCGCGAGCAGGTCTGAAATCAACAACGGCCGGTCCATCATCTGTCCATGCAGCATCTTGCCTCCCCTTGTTGTCGATTATGGAAGTCGCAAGTTACGCCGCATTGGAGCATAGTCTCCAATCATATTTTCTGATGGCCGGCCATTGCCCGATTTATATATTCGTCATGGCCATTGATTCAGCTTTTCACCGGTTTCTTGGCCAGCATCCGCTGCAGGGTGCGACGGTGCATATTGAGCGCGCGCGCCGTGGCGGAGATATTGCCGTCGTTCTCGCCCAGCACTCGCTGCAAATGCTCCCAGGTGACGCGGCGCAGCGACATCGGCTGCGGCGCCACCGGCAGTTCCGGATTGGCGGCCTGCTGCTCGAACGCCGCCAGGATTTCCGCCACCCCGGCCGGCTTGGCTAGATACTGCACCGCCCCCAGCTTGGTGGCCTCCACCGCGGTGGCGATGCTGGCGTAGCCAGTCAGCACCACGATGGCGCTGGCCGGACACGCCGCGCGCAAGGCCGGCAGCAGCCTCAAGCCGCTGTCGCCGGCCAGGTTCAGGTCCAGCAGGATGCGCGCCGGCCGCCGCGCCGCCATCTCCAGCGCCTCGTCGGCATTGCGGGCGCAATGCACGGCATGGCCGCGCCGCGCCAGCGAACGCGCCAGCACCATGGCGAAAGCCTCGTCATCGTCTATCAGCAGGAAATCGCTCATCGCCCTTCCTCCTCCTGCAAGGGCAGGCGGATGCGGGCGTGCACTCCGCCCTCGGCGCGGTTGTCCAGGCTGAGCGTGCCGCCCAGCCGCGCCAGCGTGGCGTGGCTGAGCATCATCCCCAGGCCCAGGCCGGCCGGCTTGGCCGAGTCCAGCGGCGCCAACCCGGCGCGCGCCAGCTGCGCCTCGCTCAGGCAGCCCTGGCGGTTGACGATGTCCAGCTGCAGGCTGCCGGCCTGCCATTGCGCGCTCACCGTCACCGCGCCGCCGCCCGCCTCCGCCGCGTTGTTGACCAGATTGAACAACGCCGGCCAGAACGCCGGATCCAGTCTCGCTTCCGGGTCCGGCCCCTGCGGCGCCTGCCACTCAAGCCTCACGTCCGGCCGCAGGCTGCGCCAGCCCTCCAGCCGCTCCGCCAGCGCCGCGAACAAGGGCAAGGGCCCCAGTTGCGGCTCGGATCCGTGCTTGAGGCGCGCAAGCGTCGCGCTGCAGCTGGCAAGCTGCGCCTGCATCAGCAGCAGGTCCTGGCGCAGCGGCTCGTCTTGCCCGCGTTCGCTCAGCAGTTCGTCCACCAGCAGGGTCAGGGTGTTGAGCGGGGTGGACAGCGAGTGCGCGGCGCCGGCCGCCTGCATGCCCACCGCCAGCAGTTGCTCGTCGCGCAGCTGGGTTTCCCGCGCCTCGGCCAGCGCATTGCCCTGGCTCTGCAGCTGGCGCGCCAGCCAGGAAACGAAACCGGCGATCAACAGCGCCGACAAGGCGAAAGTCAGCCACATGCCCGACAGGTGCAGGTTGAAGGCGTAAGCGGCGTTGCCGCCGTTCAGCGGCCAGTCCAGATGCCATTCGAACAGCAGGCCGTAGGCGGCCACGCTGAGCCATGCCAGCAGCCAGGCGAACCAGCCCGGCGACAGCAAAGCTGCGAACAGCACCGGCGGCAGATAGAGCGAGGCCAGCGGATTGGCGGCGCCGCCGCTGAAGGCCAGCAGTTCGGTCAGCACCAGCGCATCGAACAGCAAGCCCAACCGCAAGCCCTGCTCCGCGGCCAGCCCCCAGGACGGCAGCCTGGGCAGCAGCAGGTTGACCAGCGCCAACGTGGCCAGCGCCTGGCCTATCAGCAGCCAGGGCAGCTCCACCTGCTCCAGCGCGCAGCCGGCCAGCATCGCCAGCGCCAGGAACAGCATCAGCCAGCGCAGCCGGCGCACGCGCTGTCCGGCGTGGTGGACGTCGCCAGCCGGGCCGGGCTTGAATATCGGGTTCCACTTCATGCCGCCACTTTACCACCAAGCCCATATGGCGGCCGCTGCGACAATATGCCGCATTCCGGGCCGGGATGGTTTGCACTAGGATCGCCGCAAACTTAAAACAAATTTGCAATTTCCTGATGAACCTGAAAAAAGCCCTGCTTCCCTTGCCGCTGGCCATGGCGGTCTGCCACGCCTTTGCCGCCGATTTACCCACCTTTCAGGGCGACAGGATAGTCGTCACCGCGGTCCAGAGCGACCAGGTGCTGACCGTCGCCACCGACCCGCGCGCGCCGCGCCAGCCGGTGCCGGCCGGCGACGGCGCCGACCTGCTGAAAACCATTCCCGGCTTCAGCGTGGTGCGCAAGGGCGGCAGCTCCGGCGATCCGCTGCTGCGCGGCCTGGGCGGCTCCCGCCTCAACATCCTGGCCAACGGCGGCTTCGTCTACGGCGGCTGCCCGGGCCGGATGGACCCGCCCACCGCCTACCTGTTTCCCGACGCCTACGACAAGGTGGTGGTGGTGAAAGGCCCGCAATCGGTGAAATACGGCGGCGCGCTGATCAGCGGCGCGGTCAGCTTCGAGCGCAAGGTCAAGCCTTTCGATGAAAGCGGCCTGCGCTTTGACGGCAGCCTGCTCGCCGGCAGCGCCCAGCGCCAGGACGTCTACGCCGACCTGACCGTGGGCGGCAAGCTGGGCTATCTGCGGCTGATCGACTCCCACAACCAGGCCGGCGACTACCGCGACGGCGACGGCCAGAAAGTGCACTCGGCGTACCAGCGCGACAGCCAGAGCCTGATCGCCGGCCTCACGCCCGGTCGCGACACCACGATCGAGCTATCCGGCGACTTTGGCCGCGGCCGCGCCGCCTACGCCGACCGGATGATGGACGGCAGCCAATTCGACCGCAGCGCCTGGGGCGTCAAGGCCGAGCAGCGCAATATCGCGCCGTGGCTGGACGCGCTGCGCGTCGCCGCCAACCGCAGCTACGCCGACCACGTGATGGACAACTACTCGCTGCGGCAGCTGGCGCCAGGCAAGCCGCAGCGCGCCAGCAACCCAGACCGCAACACCGACGCCGCCAAGCTGGAAGCCGACCTGGCGCTGTACGGCATCGACTTCACCATCGGCGCCGACTGGCAGCGCGACCGCCACACCAGCCGCGTCGGCGGCACCAACTATGCCAGCCTGCCGCGCATCGCCGACCAGCACCTGCAGCGCGCCGGGCTCTATCTGGAAGGCAGCTTGCCGCTGTACGGCGGCAAGCTGACCGCCGGCTGGCGCCACGACCGCGTCCGCGCCTACTACGACGCCAGCCCCGGCCGCGGCGAACAATTGCAGGATTACCGGCTGTACAGCGGCTTCGCCCGCTACGAGCGCCAACAAGGCAACTGGACGCCCTATCTGGGCCTGGGCATCGCCCAGCGCGCGCCGGACTACTGGGAGCGCTCCTACGTGGCCGGCAAGCGCGCGGTGCTGCAGCCGGAACGCAATGCCCAGCTGGACTTCGGCGCACTGTACCGCGGCGATAGCGTCAAGGGCTCCGTGTCCGCCTACCTGAGCCGGATCGACGATTTCCTGCTGGTGGACGACGACGCCAGCCAGACCACCCGCAACATCCAGGCTTACCGCTACGGCCTGGAGGGCGATCTGTCCTGGCAGTTCGCGCCCGACTGGCAGCTGGCCGGCAGCGCCGCCTACAGCTGGGGCGCCAACACCACCGACGACCGGCCGCTGGCGCAGACGCCGCCGCTGTCCGCCACCATGAGCCTGGCCTGGGACAACCAGACCTGGGCCGGCGCGCTGGTCTGGCGCGTGGCGGCCGGACAGGACCGCTACGCGATCGGCCAGGGCAATATCGCCAGCAGCGACATCGGCCCCACGCCCGGCTTCGCCACACTGTCGCTCAACGGCGGCTGGCGCGTCAGCAAGGCGCTCAAACTCACCGCCGGCCTCGACAATCTATTCAACCGCACCTACGCCGAGCACATCAGCAGCAGCGGCGCCGACGTGGCCGGCTATGCCCGCGCGCTGCGCGTCAACGAACCCGGCCGCACGCTGTGGCTGAAGCTGCAGGCGCACTGGTAAGCCACCAAACAACAAGCGGAGAACCATGATGAACAAGCACTGGATGCTGGTATCCGGGCTGTGCCTAGGCCTGGCCGCCTGCCTGGGCGGCGGAGTCGGCGTCAGCGACAGCCCGTCGCCGAACCCGGACAGCGGCCAGCCCGCGGCCGATCCGGGCTACGGCGGCGGCAACACCACCGTGCGTTTCGCGCTCAAGTCCGGTAACCAGGCGGTGAACTGCAACAGCCTGCTCAGCGGCATCGGCGTCTCCCAGGCCCAGGCCAAGCTGACCGAGGGCATGATCTACGTCCACGACGTGGTGCTGATCAACAGCCGCGGCCAGGAAGTGCCGCTGCAGCTGGACCAGGGCAGCCCATGGCAGTTCCTCAACCTGGCGCTGCTGGATTTCGCCGGCGGCAGCTGCAAGCAGCCGGGCGTGGACAACAACAAGCCGCTGGCCGGCAGCAACAGCGAGGTGGTGGGCAGCGTGCCCGCCGGCGCCTACACCGGGCTCAGCTTCAAAGTGGGCGTGCCGGTCTCCGCCAAAAACGCCAAGGGCGAGGATGTGGCGCTCAACCATCAGCCGGCGCACAAGCCGCCGCACCCGATACTGGGCGTGTACTGGCTGATGTGGGAATGGCAGTCCGGCCACCGCTTCATGCGGGTGGACCTGGCGCCGGAAGGCGGCGTCAAACGCCAGGACGGCTCCAGCAATGACAAGTGGGCGTTCCATCTGGGCTCCACCGACTGCCAGGCCGACAGCGCCGTCGTTGGCGGCTACCGCTGCGGTAAGCCCAACCGCGTCAAGGTGAGGTTCGACCAGTTCAATCCGCGGCAGGACCGGGTGGTGCTGGATCTGCAGTCGCTGTTCGCCGGCAGCGATGTCGCGCGCGACGATAGCGCCGACTTCGGCTGCAAGTCCAATGTCACCGACCAGGAATGCCAGACCCTCTTCCGCCAACTGGACCTGCGCCTGGACGAAAGCAGTCCCGGCGGCAACGATGGCGGCCAACCGCTCACCGATGGCCGCCACTCCAAGGTGTTTCGCCTGGAAAAGATCTGACCATGAAGCGCTCCGCCTTGCGGGCGCTGGCTGGCGGCGGGCTGCTGTCCGCCTTGCTCGCCGCCGGTCTGCCTGGTGACGACGCCGGCGGCCGCCAGCCGGCCGCCGCCGGAGCGGACTGGCAATGGCAACTGCCACCCGGCGTCGCGCCGCCGCCGGTGCCGGCCGACAATCCGATGAGCCGGGCCAAGTTCGAGCTGGGGCGCTACCTGTTCTACGACAAGCGGCTGTCCGGCAACGGCGACATCAGCTGCGCCAGTTGCCACCCGCAGGCGCGCGCCTTCAGCGACGGCGTGGCGCTGTCCATCGGCGCGGAAGGCGAGCGCGCGCTGCGCAACGCCCAGCCGCTGGCCAACGCCGCCTGGCGCCGGAGCTATACCTGGGCCAACTACTCGCTGACCACGCTGGAGCGGCAGATGGACGGTCCGCTGTTCCGCACCGATCCGGTGGAGATGGGCATCAACGACGGCAATCTCTCGACGGTGCTGGCGCGGCTGGCGGCCGATCCGCATTATCAGCGCGAATTCGCCCGCGCCTTTCCCGGCCAGCCGCGGCCGCTGACGTTGGAAAACATCGTCAAGGCCATCGCCAGCTTCGAACGCGGCATCGTCTCCTTCGACTCGCGCTATGACCGCTACCGCGCCGGCCAGACCGAACTGTCCGCCGCCGAGTCGCGCGGCCTGCGGCTGTTCCGCTCGGAACAGGGCCAGTGCTACCGCTGCCACGGCAGCGCCGATTTCGACGACCAGATGGCCGGCTTCAGCCGGGACCTGCCCTTCCACAACATCGGCCTCTACAATCTGGACGGCAAGGGCGGCTACCCCTTTCCCAACCGCGGCGCGCTTGAGCTGAGCGGCAAGGCCGCCGACATGGGCCGCTTCCGCAGCCCCAGCCTGCGCAATGTCGCGCTGACCGCGCCCTATATGCACGACGGCAGCGTGGCCACGCTGGAAGACGCGGTGCGCATCCATGCCGAGCACGGCCGCCGCGGCGGCAAGGCCGGCGATGGCCGGCTCAATCCGTGGAAAGACGCGGCGATCGACCGCATCCGGTTGAACCGGCGCGAACAGGCCGACATCGTCGCCTTCCTGAAAACGCTGAGCGACGACAAACTGATCCACAACCCCAGGCTGGCCGACCCGTTCGCCGCCAAACACGGCAAATGACGGCGGCGCTCGTCGCCGGCCAGGCAGTCTGCTACGCTGGGCATCTTTTGCCTTCCCCTGAGCGCGGATGAAGACCCCTTACCTGAAAATCCTGGCCTGCGGGCTGACCCTGTTCATCCTGTTGGGCCCGCTGGTGGCGCTGCTGGCCAGCGGCGTGGTGCCGATGATGGCCTACCTGATGGGCGCGGTGCCGGCGCTGATCTTCGGCCTGATGCTGTGCCTGCTGCGCATCGTCCTGGCCGGCCCCATCGCCCGCTGGCAAACGCTGTGGCCAGCCTGGCTGCTGGCGCTGGCGGCATTCGCGCCCGGCGCCTTCAGCGGCAGCGTGATCACGCTGCTGTACGCCCGCATCGCCGAACCGCTGCTGTACAACGACGGCATGACGATGTATCTGGGCGCGATGGCCGGCGGCGTCTGCAATGCGCTGTTCTGGCGCATGCGCTTCGGAGCCGGCAAACCGATGCCCGCCAAATAAGAAACGATAGAGGAAGAAAATGCCCCATTGCGTGATCGAGTGCCCAGCCGAACTGGCGCGGCGACAAGACATGAAGCCCTTGATGCTGGCGGTCCACGAAGCCGCCGCCGCCAGCGGCCTGTTCGAAGCCTCCGACATCAAGGTGCGGGTGCTGCCGTCGGAACATTACCTGGTGGGCGGCGCGACCGAGCCTTACGTGCATGTGACCAGCCACATCCTGGCCGGCCGCAGCGACCAGCAGAAGAAACGGCTGACCGAAGCCATCGCGCGCGCGGTCTGCGTCCAGTTACCGCACGTGGCGATGGTCACCAGCGAAGTCCGCGACATCCAGCGCGCGGCCTACAGCAACCGCCACCTGATCATGGCAGGCTGATCAGCCAAGTCCGGCTGTTGTGGCAAAACCGCAACGCCGGCCCTGTCCGCGCAGACCGGGCGCACGCGCCGCGCCACCGCGGCCAACGCCTCATCCGCCGTCCGCATCCCACCAGCCTGGCCGTGCCCGCCGCATGAAATCGTTCCAAAACAGACGATTCATCCCGCCGTCAACAAAGCCTCATCTGCCTGTCATCTTGCGCCTGCAGCATGGCCCCATCATCCCGGTCCACGGACACCGCCATGCAGCCAGACTCGGCTTCCGCCGCCCCGCGCCGCCTGCGCAGCATCTGGATATCCGATGTCCACCTCGGCACCGCCGGCTGCCGCGCCGACCATCTGCTCGATTTCCTGCGCGAACATGAATCGGAATATCTGTACCTGGTGGGCGACATCGTCGACGGCTGGCAGCTGAGAAAATCCTGGTACTGGAAGCAAAGCCACAACGACGTGGTGCAAAAGCTGCTGCGCAAGGCGCGCAAAGGCTGCCAGGTGATCTACATTCCCGGCAACCACGACGAGGCGGCGCGCCAGTACTGCGGCCTGGACTTCGGCGGCATATCCATCCGCCACGAGGCCGAGCATCTCACCGCCGACGGCAAGCGTCTGCTGGTGCTGCACGGCGACGAATTCGACGGCGTGATCCAGTACGCCAAGTGGCTGGCCTATGTCGGCGACAACTTGTACACGCTGATCCTGCAGCTGAACCGCGGCTTCAACTGGGTGCGCACCCGCCTGGGCCTGCCCTACTGGTCTCTGTCGCAATACCTGAAACACAAAGTTAAAAACGCGGTCAACTTCATCAGCCAGTTCGAAACCATACTGGCCAGCGAAGCGCGCCGGCGCGGCTTCGACGGCGTGATCTGCGGCCACATCCACAAGCCGGAAGTGCGGATGATAGACGGTGTCCTCTACGGCAACAGCGGCGACTGGGTGGAAAGCCTGTCGGCGCTGGTGGAGCATCCCGACGGCAGCCTGCAGGTGCTGCACTGGACCGCGCTGACGCTGCCCTGTGCCGAGGAACAACCCGACAGCCCCACCAGCAAGGAGTCCACATGCGCATCATGATCGTCACCGACGCCTGGAAGCCCCAAGTCAACGGCGTGGTCCGCTCGCTGACCGAAACCGTGCGCGAACTGGACGGCTTCGGCCATCAGGTCAACATGATCACCCCGCTGGAATTCCACACCCTGCCCTGCCCCACCTACCCCGATATCCGTCTGTCGCTGCTGCCCTACCGCCAGGTGGCGCAGCGCCTCGCCGGCTTCGCGCCGGACGCCGTCCATATCGCCACCGAAGGACCGCTGGGACTGGCCGCCCGCCGCTATTGCCTGCGCCACGGCCTGGCCTTCACCACCGCCTACCATACCCGCTTCCCGGAATACATCGCGGCGCGCTGCCGGCTGCCGCTGTCCATCAGCTACGCCTGGATGCGGCGCTTCCACAACGCTTCGCAGGCGGTGATGGTGCCCACCCGCTCCATCGCCGACGATCTGGAAAAGCGCGGCTTCCGCAATGTCAGGCTGTGGAGCCGCGGCGTCGATACCGCGCTGTTCACTCCAGGCGAGCGGCACAGGCTGGACGACACCCAGCCGCCGCGCTTCGTCTATATCGGCCGGGTGGCAGTGGAAAAAAATATCGAGGCCTTCCTCAAGCTGGAGCTGCCGGGCTGCAAATGGGTGGTCGGCGATGGTCCGCTGCTGCCGCGGCTGAAGCAGCAGTATCCGGACGTGCACTTCGCCGGGGTGTTTCCGCAGAACGAACTGGCGCGTTTCTACCGCGCCGCCGATGTCTTCGTCTTCCCAAGCCTCACCGACACCTTTGGCCTGGTGCTGCTGGAAGCAATGGCCTGCGGCACCCCGGTGGCCGCCTTTCCGGTGGCGGGCCCTCTGGACGTGGTGGGCGAATCGGGCGCCGGCGCGCTGGACTGGGATTTGCGCGCCGCCTGCCTGAAGGCGCTGGACATAGACCGCCAGCATGTGCGCAAGGTGGCCGAGCGCTACTCCTGGCAGGCCGCCAGCCGCCAGTTCGAATCCCATCTCAAGCCCAATGCGCCGGAAGCCGCGCCCGCCCCGCAAGGCGCGCTGGATTAAAAGATCCTTGCTTCAGCAGCTATAAGCACTATATTGGAAAAGTTGAAGCAACCGGAAGGGAGAGCGATGTGTCAGGCGACAATATCCGGCCACCTTGTGCTCAACCCGGCATTGCGACCGCGCCCGTTTGAACGGCGGCGGTCGACACCATCGGTGCCAGCAATGCCCAAACCAGCGTCCAAGACGGATGCGTGAATATCTCCAAGGCCGCCGGCCTGTCAGACATGACTTGCAGATTCATGACCAGCACACTGGAAGATTGTGGTTGAAGACACGGAAACGCTGTTTCCGCTTATGTGCCCATCGAGGGCCAGCATGATGTGCCGGCAGTATCCCGAATCGCAAAGCACCGGCAATCTGTTCCCAGCTTCAACGGGCATGCCAGTTTCAGCGGCATGCGGTGTAGTCAGTCAGGTCCGCGCCGTTACATGATGGTTCCCAAGCGCGACTTCGATGTTTGATCCCAAGCAAGTCTCAGAGGGCGTCCCACCACCGGGACGCCCTCTTACTTATGGCCTGGCAAGCTTGATGTGGCTCAGACAAATAACTGTCGGTGCTAAAAAAATCAGCAAACAATCTTCCAGCCAGCCGTCGCTGTCGGTTAACATGCGACCATTACGCGTGGCTTGAAGCATCGCCCGCGCGCCACTCACGATAGCGCCGCCCACCCGGTCCGGCGTCGTCCCAAGCACAATCAGCCAACATGGACTACGGTCCATGCAGCCATACAACACCCGAAGCCGCAGGAAACTGCAGTGGGCCGGCAAACGGGTTAAAATCTTTGCAACGCAACATTTTTCGATCTATTGGATAGTGAGCCGCACGAGATATGTCCTCTCCCAATTTGTCCGCTGAAAAAGTCCTGTCCGTCCATCACTGGAACGACACCCTGTTCAGCTTCACTTGCACCCGCGATGCCGGCCTGCGCTTCATCAACGGCCAGTTCGTGATGATAGGCCTGGAAGTCAACGGCAAGCCGCTGATGCGCGCCTACTCCATCGTCAGCTCCAACTACGAGGAGCACCTGGAGTTCTACAGCATCAAGGTGCAAGATGGCCCGCTCACCTCGCGCCTGCAGCACCTGAAGGTGGGCGACACGGTGATGATCAGCAAGAAGCCCACCGGCACCCTGGTGCAGGACAACCTGCTGCCGGGCAAGAACCTGTATCTCTTGTCCACCGGCACCGGCCTGGCGCCGTTCATGTCCATCATCAAGGACCCGGAAGTCTACGAGCGCTACGACAAGGTGATTCTCACCCACGGCGTGCGCTGGGTCAGCGAGCTGGGCTATCACGACTACATCACCAAGGAATTGCCGGAGAACGAATTCTTCGGCGAAATGGTGAAGGAAAAGTTGATCTACTACCCAACCGTCACCCGCGAGCCGTTCCGCAACCGGGGCCGTCTGACCGACCTGATCACCAACGGCAAGCTGTGCGCCGACATCGGCCTGCCGCAGTTGGATCCGGCTCACGACCGCGTACTGATCTGCGGCAGCCCGAGCATGCTGCACGACCTGTGCGAAATCCTGAACGGCATGGGCTTCAAGGAATCGCCGCGCATGGGCGAGCCGGCCGACTACGCGATCGAACGCGCCTTCGTCGAAAAGTAAGCGGACGCCGTCAAACAAAAAGCCGACCCTGAGGTCGGCTTTTTTCATGTCCCATCAACAGGCTGCGGACAAAAACAAGGGGAGGCGAACGCCTCCCCAATTTTTATGCGAGCCAGATGCGATCTGGTTTTATTTGGCGGCCGAAGCGGCAGCCTTAGCCTTGTGATGCTTCTTGGCGTGGTGCTTGTGGGCCTTCTTGGCTACCGGGGCGGAAGCGTCGGCCTTGGCGGCTTGGGCTTTTTGCGTGGCGGAAGCTTCTTTCTTGCCAGCATGCTTTTTAGCGGCGTGCTTGTGCGCCTTCTTGGCTACCGGGGCGGAAGCGTCGGCCTTGGCGGCTTGGGCTTTTTGCGCGGCGGAAGCTTCTTTCTTGGCGGCGTGCTTTCTAGCGTGGTGCTTGTGCGCTTTCTTGGCTGCCGGGGCGGAAGCGTCGGCCTTGGCGGCTTGGGCTTTCTGCGCTGCGGAAGCTTCTTTCTTGCCAGCGTGCTTTTTAGCGGCGTGCTTGTGAGCCTTCTTGGCTGCCGGAGCGGAAGCGTCGGCCTTGGCGGCTTGGGCTTTTTGCGCGGCCGGAGCGGAAGCGTGCTTCTTCACGCCCACTTTTTTCTTCACGACCTTCTTGGCCGGAGCGGAGGCGTCAGCCTTGGCTGCCTGGGCCTTCTGGGCGGAAGCGGTAACTTTCTCGGCCTTCTTGGCGTGGTGGATCTTGGCCGGGGTTTTCTTTTCAGCTTTCTTGGCAGCCGGAGCTACCTTGGCGGCCGGAGCGGAAGCCGGAACGGCTTGAGCGGCGAAACCAGCGGCGGAACTCAGGCCAAATACGGCGGACAGGGCAAGAAGGGTCAGCTTTTTCATGATTCATCTCCAGGTCGGTAACGGAGGACTTGCCTCCGGAGGCACCGTGTTTGGTGTTTCCTTGAGACGTATCCTAGCCCCGCCCCACCTCCCCGTCTGTTAGCGCCTTGTAAGCCCGTGTAACGCGACGTACAACTCAATCGCGCCGCCTGGCGGTGACGATCTGGTACACCCCGCCGAACACGGTGCGCTTGCTCCAGTCGAATCGTTCCGCCTCTGCGGCGTAAGCGGCGATGCCCTTGCGCCACAACGCTTCGGCAAACGGCTCCAGCAGCCGGTTCACCCATTTGAGCAGCCAGCCTATCGGTTGCCAGAACGCCGGCCGGTGGTAGTCGACAAACAGCGCCCGTCCTCCCGGCGCCACCTGCGCCAGCATATTGTCGACAATGGCGGATTTCTTGTCTTCTGGCACCTCGTGCAGCAGGAAGAAGCTGCAGACCAAGTCCGGCGCCTGCTCCGCCTGGTAGCGGGCGGCATCTGCCTGCACCACCTTTGCCTGCGGCAGGCCTGCCAGCTTGCCCTGAGCCAGCTCCACCTGGATCGGGGTGACGTCGGTCAGCACGAAGCGGCCCGTGCCCCCGATCCGCGCGGCGGCCCGCTGCACCAGGTCGCCATAGACGTGCGCCACCTGCCAGACCCGCTCGCCCGGCCGGATTTCATCGAGGTAGGCGCGCATCAGCCGCCGGTCGTTGCCGAACAGCAGCGTGCGCACCACCAGCTTGTGGTCCAGCATCCTGGCCTTGCGCGGATTGACGTAGGCCCAGTCGTAGACCTCGGTCATGTAGTCGGGCACATCGCGGTAGTAATGCCCGTGGGGAGGGGCGCTTGTCTTCAGTGTGGTCATGGCGGCTACCGGTAAGTATGTGGACTCAGCTTAACAAGGGCGGCCACCCTCTGGTTTGAGCCAGGCCAAACCTTGACCGTTGCGCGCCGGCTCAGCGGGCACCGCCCGCCTTCGCATCGGCTGCGGCCGGTGCCGCCGTTCCCAGACTGGGCAAGGCATCGCCCAGTTGCTCGATCAGGCGCCGCAACTCCCGCTAGACTTCGCCCATCAGCTCTTCAAGCTCCGGCAAGCCTTTCCCGGCGTTGAGCGCCGCCCCCAGTTGCGCCGCCCCCAGTTGCGCCGCCCCCAGTTGCGCCGCCAGCGGTTGCAGATCGTTGGCGGCTCGGGTGGAGCCAGTCCGGTCCTCGCGCGCCATTTCGCGCGGCACATCGTCCAGCGCTCCCGCCTGACCGTTACGAAGCGTCACAGCAGATTCTAGTGGGAGGCGCGCTTGCCCAATAGCCGGCGCAAGGCGTTGCCGACGTCCAGGCCGGGAATGCGCCGCAGGGGATCATCGTCGTCCATTCCGGCCGGCAGGCTGTCCGGCTTGGCCGGCGCCGGCGGATGCCCGCCCTTGCCGGCTGGTCTGGAGCGGTCCCGCGGATCCCAGTGCCGCAAGGTGGCGAACAGGCTGGCCGGATCGATCAGTTTGGCGATGTAGTCGCTCATCCCGCTTCGACGCAGCGCTCGCGGTCGCCGGTCATCGCCAGCATCGGCAGCTCCAGGTCCGCGATGCGCGGCCCACAGTCCACCGCCCACCGCTCCACTCCCTTGCGCAGCCCCTTTCCCACAGCATGTCAGCGCATCTCGCCACAGCCGGCGTACTTGAGAATGCTCATCGCCAGCGCCTACGCCGCGGTCGCCAGCTGGGTGGCCCCCACCGCGGAAAAGCCCAGCCCCCGCGCCAGCTGCTACACTTGGAACACCAGCATGCGCACATCGGTGTCGCGCCGAATCCCCGGCGAGGCGCTGACGCCCTGGCTATTGGCCGGCGGCAGCGGACAGGTCCAGGGGGGAACGCTCATAGCTTGATGGCCAGCGCCTGCTCCAGCGAAATCGCGCTGCGAAAGGCCCCAGGTCCACCCCCACCTGCGACAAGCCCTGTATCGCGCCGAGCCTCAGGCCCACCAGAAAGGTGGAAGCGCCCAGCAAGGTGATGGCGCGCTTCATGTCCACCAGCGCCTGGCAGGTGAAGCGGACTCCGGACAGGTTCAGCATCACCTTGCGCACCACCTTGCCGTTGATGCGCTCCAGTAAGCGGTTTTGCATCCGGCGCACCAACGAGGGGCGCAATTCGGTCTGCATGCAGGCCAGCATCGCGTCGCCGATCTGCGATAGCGTGATCTTGGCTGCGGCGTCACCGGGCATGAGCGTCTCCTCCACCCTGCTGGCGGATGACCAGGCCGCCGATGCGGAACGCCGCCTCCAGCGCGTCGCTCAGGGTGGCGAAGATGGAAATCTGCTCGGTGTCTATGCTCAGGTGGACGATGGTCTGGGCGATCGCCGACGACAGCCCCGGCACCAGGCTTTCGCAGCCCATCAGCTGGGTGGCTTTGGTGATCTTGATCAGGTGATTGGCCACCGCCGAGTCCACCACCGCCACGCCGGAAATATCGATGATCAACACCCGCGCGGGCGGGTGGAGGAGATCTGGTTGAGTATGCCATCCATGATGCTCTGGGAAGGCTGCGAGCCTATGATGCCGACGATGGGCAGCACAGAATGTCCTGTCAGATCATCGACACCGGCGTCGACATCTCCATCAGCGCCTGGCTCCAGCTCCGCTGCTGCTGCGGGCGGCTGTAGGTTTCCACCACCAGCGCAGTGTCCATGTGCAGCAGCTTGTTGCAGGACTGGATCATCTGCGACACCGTCTCGCGGCTGCCGCTTTTTAGCTGCCGCAGAACAGATGAAGGGCATAGTTGACGCCGGCGAAATCGGTGCGGAGCGGCAACCCGATCCTGGCGTGGGTCTCGCCGGAGGCCACTCGCTCGGCCAAGTAGGACTGGTCCGCCACGCCATGAAAGAAGCGGCGCCAGTAATTCGGTCTGCCTCTCGCGCGCATTGCGCAGCGCGGTGGGCCGGGCAAACCGCGCGTCTGGCTCCGGCAGCGACGGCATCCCGTCGTAGAACCGGTCCATCGCCTCCTCCAGACAGGGCAGCACCGCATCCCCTATCGCGCGCACCCGCTGCAGAATCCTCCTGCTGGATGGCAAAGGTCTTGAGAAGATCCTCGGCATCGGCAAGGCTGACCGGATCCATCAGCGCATTCCCCCGTGAACCTGTGTTGTGGGCGGCATCGTGCCTATTGCCATCCATGGGCCATAGTCCGCGCAGATTCATATGACTTGGGCAATTTCACCGCCGCGCCATGCAAAACAAACGGCCCGACATCGGTCGGGCCGCAGCCAGCGCCTTTCAACCAGGGCCGCTCAGTCGTTCAGGTGGAGAATCACCGGAGTGTGGTCGGACGGGCGCTCCCACTTGCGCGGCGCCTTGTCGATCTCGCAAACCTGCGCGCGGGCCTTGAGCGCGTCGCTAACCAGGATGTGGTCGATGCGCACGCCCTTGTTGCGGCGGAACATCATCTGGCGGTAATCCCACCAGCTGTACTGCTTCTCCTCCTGGTTGAACAGGCGGAAGCTGTCGGACAGCCCCAGGGCGATCAGGCGGCGGAAGGCGTCTCGCTCCGGCTCGCTGCACAGCACCTGGCCGCGCCAGCCTTCCGGGTCGTAGACGTCGCGGTCTTCCGGCGCGATGTTGTAGTCGCCCAGGAGCAGCAGATCGGGATAGCGCGCCAGCTCGGCCGCGACATAGCCTTCCAGCCGGGACAGCCATTCCAGCTTGTACGGGTATTTCGGCGAATCCACCGCCTCGCCGTTGACGAAGTAGCCGCAGATCACGCGGATGCCGTTCACGGTGGCGGCGATCACCCGGCGCTGCTCGTCGTCGTAGCCGGGAATGCCGGCCACCACCTCGCTCATTTCCAGCGGTGCCTTCACCAGGATGGCGACGCCGTTGTAGGTTTTCTGGCCGAACCAGGCGGCGCGGTAGCCGGCCGCCTCGATTTCCGCCAGCGGAAAGACGTCCTGATCCATCTTCAACTCTTGCAGGCACAGCACTTCCACGCCGGTGTCGGCCAGCCATTGGATCACCTGCGGCAGGCGGACTTTCAGGGAATTGACGTTCCAGGTGGCAAAGCGCATCGGCGTGTTCTCCGTGAAGGACTAAAGGCCGACACCATAACAGCAGCGCGGCCGGCTGTGCAGGGTCAGGCGGACAAAAAAACGCCCCCGCATGATGCGGAGGCGTGTAATAGACACTTATCACTACCCCTGATACGCGTCTGGCTCGCTTGCTGCTCCGGAAGACAACCCTGAGCAAGTGATTAGAGCCGGCCCGTCGCGGGGTAGTTCCGGAAGTTTCCGATTTTTTTACGCGGCGTCCACCACCATGCCGGAATGGCGCAGCAGCGCGTCGATCTGCGGATCGCGGCCGCGGAAGGCCCGGAACGATTCCAGCGCGGGACGGCTGCCGCCGACGGCCAGGATTTCGTCCCAGAACCGGCGGCCCACCTGCGCGTTGGCGCCGCCAGCCTCCTCGAACGCGGCGTAGGCGTCGGCCGACAGCACCTCCGCCCACTTGTAGCTGTAGTAGCCGGCCGCGTAGCCGCCGCCGAAGATGTGGCTGAAGCTGTTGGGGAAGCGGTTGTAGGCCGGCGGACGGTTGACCGCCACCTCGTCGCGCACTTGTTCCAGCAGCGCCAGCCAGTCGACGCGGCCGGGTTCGGCCGCGGTGTACAGCAGCATGTCGAACAGTGAGAACTCCAGTTGGCGCACCATCTGCATGCCGGACTGGAAGTTCTTGGCGGCGATCATCTTGTCGTACAGCTCGCACGGCAGCGGCTGGCCGCTTTCGCTGTGCGCGGTCATGCCCTGCAGCACCTCCCACTCCCAGCAGAAGTTTTCCATGAACTGGCTGGGCAGCTCGACGGCGTCCCATTCCACGCCGCTGATGCCGGCCACCCCGGCCACCTCGATGCGGGTCAGCAGGTGGTGCAGGCCGTGGCCGCATTCGTGGAACAGGGTGATCACCTCGTCGTGGGTGAAGTAGGCGGGCTTGTCGCCCACCGGGCGGCTGAAGTTGCACACCAGATAGGCCACCGGGGTCTGCACCTCATCGCCCTTACGGCGGCGACCGCGCACATCGTCCATCCACGCCCCGGGGCGCTTGCCGTCGCGGGCGTAGAGGTCGAGGTAGAAACCGCCCAGCAAGGTGTCGCCCTGGAAGATCTCGAAGTAGCGCACGTCCGGGTGCCAGACGGCGACGCTGCGCTCGGCGAAACGCACGCCGTACAGGGTGCCGACCACGCCGAACAGCCCCTGCAGCACCTTGGGTTCGGGGAAGTACTGCTTCACTTCGTGCTCGGAGAAGGCGTAGCGCGCGACGCGCAGTTTCTCGCTGGCGTAGCTGATGTCCCACGCCTGCAGGATGTCCAGCCCCAATTCATCGCGGGCGAAGGCTTCCAGCTCGGCGCGGTCCTGCTCGGCGTAGGGCTTGGCGCGGCGCGCCAGATCGCGCAGGAAGTCGATGACCTGCGACGGGCTTTCCGCCATCTTGGTGAACAAGGACAGCTCGGCGTAGTTGGCGAAGCCCAGCAGTTGCGCCTCTTCGGCGGCCAGCCGCAGCTTTTCGCGGATCAGCGGGCCGTTATCCTGCTCGGCCGGGCCAAACTCCGAGGCGCGCTTGGCGTTGGCCTCGTACAGCTTCTCGCGCAGCGCGCGGTTGTCGGCGTATTGCAGCACCGGGAACAACAGCGGGAACTGCAGGCCCAGCTTGTATTTGCCCGGCTGGCCGTCGGCCTCGGCCATCGCGGCGTACATCGCCAGCGTGTCCTCGGGGATGCCGGCCAGCTCGGCTGCGTCATCGATGTACAGGCTGAAGCCGTCGGTGGCGTCCATCACGTGCTGCGAGAACTGGTTGGACAGCTCGGCCAGGCGGCTGGACAGCTCGGCGAAGCGCGCTTTCTGCGCGTCCGGCAGCTCGGCGCCGGCCAGGCGGAAATCGCGCAGGTCGTTGTCTATCACTTTCTTTTGCGCGGCGCTGGCGGCGGCGAAAGCGGGATTGGCCGCCACGGCCTTGAAGCGGGCGAACAGGTCGAGGTTTTGCCCCAGTTCGGTGAAGAAGGCGGAGACGCGCGGGATTTCAGCGTTGTACGCCTCGCGCAGGCCCTCGGTATTGCCCACCACGCCGTTGAGATGGCCGACCACGCCCCAGGCGCGGCCCAGTTTTTCAGTGGCCTCGGTCAGCGGCTCCACCACGGCGTCCCAGCTGTCGCCGCCTGCGGCGACCACCGCATCGATGGCCGCGCGGGCATCGGCCAGCAACGCGTCGAGGGCGGGGGTGATGTGTTCCGGCTTGATGGCGTCGAAGCGCGGCAGGTCAGTAAAATCGAGCAGCGGGTTGCTGTGGCGCATGGAAGTCCCTTCGGGCTGGGGCGCGGCAAGATGGCCGCGCCGTGTGGCAAGCGTGACGGGCTAATGATAGCCTCGCGGATAACGCCAATAAGATAAGGACATTATCGTGAATCGCAATATCCGCCAGTACGACGGCCATCATCCAGAGATCGCCGACGGCTGTTACATCGATCCGGCCGCAGTCGTCATCGGCGAAGTGAAACTGGAAGCGGGCGCCTCGGTCTGGCCGTGCGCGGTGATCCGCGGCGACGTCAACTCCATCAGCGTCGGCGAGAACAGCAATGTGCAGGACTTCGCCATGCTGCACGTCAGCCACAAGAGCGCCGCCGATCCGGTCGGCGCGCCGCTGATCATCGGTCGGCACGTCACCATCGGCCACCACGTGACACTGCACGGCTGCACCATAGGCGACGAGGTGCTGATCGGCATCGGCAGCATCGTGCTGGACCGCGTGGTGATCGAGGACCGGGTGCTGGTCGGCGCCGGCAGCCTGGTGCCGCCGGGCAAGCGGCTGGCGTCCGGTTACCTGTACCTGGGCAATCCGGTGAAGCAGGCGCGGCCGCTGACCGAGCAGGAGTTGGCGTATTTCAAGTATTCGGCCGAGCACTACCTGCGCGTGGCCGACAAGCACAAAGCCAATCTGGAGGACTAATCGATGCATCCGACCCTGCCGGCGCATGACGCCGAGGAACTGGAATACGTGGGCTTCTGGCTACGGGTGCTAGCCAGCCTGGTGGACACCGTGCTGCTGCTGATCGTGTCGGCCCCGCTATGGTGGCTGCTGGCCCAAAACGAGGCTCCGGCTCTGGCCGATCTGGCCGATGGCGGCGCTAACCTCGCCCAGCTTGGCGGCACCGGCAGCGCCGGCGATCTCCTGGTCAACTACCTGCTGCCGGCCGCGGCGGTGATCCTGTTCTGGCTCTACAAGAGCGCCACGCCGGGCAAGATGATGCTGGGCGCGCGGGTGGTGGACGCCGACAGCGGCCTGCCGCTGACGCCGCGCCAGGCGGTGTTGCGCTATCTGGGCTATTTCGTCGCCGCCATCCCGTTCTGCCTGGGGCTGATCTGGGTGGGGCTGGACCCGCGCAAGCAGGGCTGGCACGACAAGCTGGCGCGCACCGTGGTGGTGCGGCCCAAGCCGCGCGTTGCGCCGCCGTCCTTCCCACATGCCCGTTAAGTTCAGACCAGCGCCAGCCTGGGAACGGTCAGCCGCTGGCCGGCCGATTTGGCCGCGCGCTCATCGGCTGCTGGCAGGCGGAACCAGGCCAGCGCCTGATTGAGCCCGCTGGCCGACTCCGCCAGTTTCAACATCAAGGGCTCGGCCTGGCCCATCTGGCTTTCAATGTCCTGCGCCAGGCTGGACAGCTCGTGGCCGTGCTGGCGGATGCTGCCGCCGGCGCGGCTTTGCAGCTCGCGCGCGGCGCCGATGTCGTCCATCAGCCCGGCCAGCCTGGACAGCGCGCCGTCCACCGTGGCCAACGCCTGATCCAGCGCCAGCTGCGAATGCTGGCTGTCGCGGCTGGCGCTGCCGGCCGCCGCTATCGCCTCGCCCAGCGCGCCCTTGGCCCGCTCCATCTGCTGCAGGCTGTCGAAAATGCCGCTGGTGGCCGCCGCCGTCCGTTCCGACAGCTTGCGCACCTCGTCCGCCACCACCGCGAAGCCGCGGCCGGCCTCTCCGGCGCGCGCCGCCTCTATCGCCGCGTTCAGCGCCAATAGATTGGTCTGGTCAGCCACCTCGCGGATCAACGCGCTGATCTGGCCGATGGCGCCCACCGCCTGTCCCAGTTCGCGCATCTCGCGGGTGGCGGCGTCGATGCGTTCGGCCAGCAGCCGCATCGCCACGATATTGCGCCCGCCCAGCGCGCGCGCGTCCTCGGTCGTGGCGGCGGCGCTGCGCGAACCGTCCAGCGCCGCTTCGACATGCTGCGCCACCTGTTCGGCGTGGCTGGCTATCTCGCCGGCGGCCTCGTTGCTCAGCCGGCTTTTCTGCGTCTGCTGCCGGCTGGCGTCGGCGCTCTGCCGCGTCAACAGCTGCAGGCGCTGGCTGTCGCGCAGATTGTCGCCGGCGTGCCGCCGCACATCGTCCAGCAAGCCCGCCAGCCTATCCAGGAAACGGTTGATGCGCGCGGCGGCGTGGGCCAGCTCGTCGCCGCCCTGATCCGGCAGCCGCACGGCCAGATTGCCCTCGCTCAAGGCGTCCGCCGCCTGCGCCATGGCGCCCAGATGGCGCTTCAGCCGGCGCGCTAGCGTCAGCTGGATCAGCACCAC
The DNA here is from genome assembly GCF_001855555.1 of Chromobacterium sphagni. Classification (GTDB taxonomy): domain Bacteria; phylum Pseudomonadota; class Gammaproteobacteria; order Burkholderiales; family Chromobacteriaceae; genus Chromobacterium; species Chromobacterium sphagni. The sequence goes on from NZ_MKCT01000001.1 coordinate 197,498, forward strand.
CAACGCGCTGGCCAGCGCCAGCGGCCCCAGGATCAACGGCGCCAGCCAGGCCAGCGCGCTCGCCAGCGCGGCCTTCTCCTGCCGCAGCTCGCCGTCGCGCCTGGCGACCTGGCGGTCGATCTCCGCCGCCAACGGCAGCAGATCGTTCTGATAGGCCTGCTCCGGTATCGACAGCGCGTCCTGCGGCGCGGTTTCAGCGATATGAATGGCGCTGGCCAGATTGCGCGCGTACTCCTGCCAATGGCCGCGCAGGGCCGCGCCGAAAGCCTGGCTATCGACCGCCGGCAGGCCGGACAGAATCTCCTGCTGCAAGCCCGCCACCTGCCGCTGCGCCGCCTGCAGGCGGCGGCCGGTTTCCGGCAGCAGGGGATCGGCGCGCGAAAACGACAGCGCGACGGCCTTGAGTTGTTGCAGATTGCTGGCCAGCTGCTGCAGCTGGTTGTAACTGTCGACGTGGCGGGTGAAGGCGTAAAGCTGCTGTCCGGTGATCGACATCACCAGCACCAGGCTGGCCAGGGTGAAGGCGATGGTCAGCCACAGGCGTTTGATCAGAGACATGGCGGGTGAGGCGTGAAACGTAGGAAACCGCAGTGTATTCAATATTCATGACAGTAAGATTTCAAGACATATAAGCAAACCATGGCATAGTTCATTCACATTGCGTTACAATCGCTCGCCCAACACGGGTGGTTTAGTCGTATCCGGCCAGCACTTCCATCCTGGCCGGCTCCACTCCGCAAACCTCCCCTTGGCAGGTTATCCGCGAGCCGGAGCCGCGCCATCAGGCACCGCCTGCTTCTCGCAGGCGCAACTTCCATAAGACCGGGACACCCGGCGCCGTGGGCAACACACCTCTTGAAGGCATGGCGCGTGCGCGCCAGCCAGGGGCCGCTGTTGCCCGTCAACGTTAAAATGACAGGAGATTCGCCCTTGCAACACCAACACTCCCGCCACATCGGCCCGATTGCGCTGATGCTGACCGGCCTAGGTTCCATCATCGGTTCCGGCTGGCTGTTCGGCGCCGCCCACGCGGCGCAGATCGCCGGCCCGGCCGCCATCGTCGCCTGGATAGTCGGCATGGTGATCATTCTCTCCATCGCGCTGAGCTACGCCGAACTGGGCGCCATGTTCCCGGAATCGGGCGGCATGGTGCGCTACGCCCGCTATTCGCACGGCTCGCTGTTGGGCTTCATCGCCGCCTGGGCCAACTGGATCGCCATCGTCTCGGTGATTCCGATCGAGGCCGAAGCCTCGGTGCAGTACATGAGCTCCTGGCCCTACGCCTGGGCGCAGGCGCTGTACCAGCACGGCGAATTGAGCGGCATCGGCCTCTGCCTGGCCGCCGTGCTGGTGGTGATCTACTTCCTGCTCAACTACTGGGGCGTGAGATTGTTCGCCAAGGCCAACAGCGCCATCACCATCTTCAAGGTGATCGTGCCGGCGCTGACGGTGGGCGCGCTGGTCTACAGCGGCTTCCACAGCGAAAACCTCAACAACCCGGCATTAGGCGGCTTCGCGCCGTTCGGCTGGGCCAGCGTGATGACTGCGGTGGCCACCAGCGGCATCGTGTTCAGCTTCAACGGCTTCCAGAGCCCGATCAACCTGGCCGGCGAGGCACGCAATCCGGGCAAGAGCGTGCCTTTCGGCGTGGTGGGCTCAATCCTGCTGGCGGCGGTGATCTACGTCGCGCTGCAGGTGGCCTTCCTCGGCGCGCTATCGCCGGCCAATCTGGCGCACGGCTGGAAAGGCATAGACTTCAGCTCGCCGTTCGCCCAGCTGGCGATGGCCCTGGGCCTGAACTGGCTGATGATGACTTTGTACTTCGATGCCTTCGTCAGCCCCAGCGGCACCGGCGCCACCTATATGGCCACCACCTCGCGCATGATCTACGGCATGCAGCGCAACGGCACCATGCCGGCCATCTTCGGCCGCATCCATCCGCTGTTCCACATCCCCCGCCCGGCGATGTGGTTCAACCTGGCGGTGTCCTTCGTGTTCCTGTTCTTCTTCCGCGGCTGGGGCACGCTGGCGGCGGTGATCTCGGTCGCCACCGTGATCTCCTACCTGACCGGCCCGATCAGCGTGGCCGCGCTGCGCCGCTGCGCGCCGGACCTGCCGCGCCCGTTGCGCCTGTCCGGCCTCGGCGTGGTCGCCCCGTTCGCCTTCGTCTGCGCCTCGCTGGTGCTGTACTGGGCGCGCTGGCCGCTGACCGGCCACATCATCTTCCTGATCGTGGCGGCGCTGCCGGTATACATCTGGTACCAGGCCCGTGCCGGCTGGCCGGAATTCAGCCGCGAGCTGAAGGGCGCGCTGTGGATGGTGCTGTACCTGCCGGCGATGGCGCTGCTGTCCTATATCGGCAGCAAGGACTTCGGCGGCATCGGCCTGCTGCCCTACGGCGCCGACATGGCCGTGGTGGCCGCGGCCGCGCTGGGTTTCTATTTCTGGGGCGTCAACAGCGGCTGGTACACCCGCTACCTGCGCGACGAGCACGATGCCAAGCTGGTGGAGGCGATGCAGGCCGAACAGCAGCCGTCCGGCAAGCTGGCTGGCCAACGCGTCTGAACCCGGCGTCTTCGCCGACAAAAAAAGCCGACTGCGATGCAGTCGGCTTTTTGTTTGCCTGCGGCTGGATTACAGCGCGGCCAGGGCGGCGGCGTAGTCCGGCTCGTCGGCGATCTCGCCCACCAACTGGCTGTGCAGCACCTTGTTGTCGGCATCCAGCACCACCACCGCGCGGGCGGTCAGGCCGGCCAGCGGACCGGAGGCCAGCTTCACGCCGTAGGCCTCGGCGAAAGCCGGATTGCGGAAGGTGGACAGGTTCACCACGCCCTCGATGCCTTCGGCGCCGCAGAAGCGCTTCTGCGCGAACGGCAGATCGGCGGAGACGCACAGCACCACCGCATCGGCCAGGCTGGCGGCCTTCTCGTTGAACTTGCGCACCGACATGGCGCAGGTCGGGGTGTCCACGCTCGGGAAGATGTTCAGGATCTTGCGTTTGCCGGCGTAGTCGGCCAGCGTCACCTCGGCCAGATCGCCATTAGTCAGTTGCAGCGCCGGAGCGGCCGTGCCCTTGGCCGGCAGCGCGCCCGCCACTTCCACCGGATTGCCGCGCAGGGTAACAGTTGCCATGTCTCAGTCCTATTCAGGGTTGGGGATGGCGCTAGTGTGGCGCAAAGCCGGCGGAATTCAACCCCATGTCCGATATGGTTGCCGTGGATACCACCCGGCAGCGGACCATCGCTACCCGCACCAAATTCCATACTGACCTAAGTGGCAGTGAAAAATCTAACCATTTGTTATATAAAGAGCGGGTGGCGACCGCTACCGTGGCGCCACGGCAAGCAATATGGGATGCGCGCTTACCGGCGCCATCAACTGTCATCCGATTTCCAAGGAGTCCTATCATGGCCAACCAACTGGATCGCGATCAAAAAGCCGGCTTGTTCATCGTAAGCTACAACGTTTCCAAACCCGGCGTGGCCGGCGGCTACAATCTGCAGCTGAAGCTGTCGGTCTACCCGCCGTCGCGCCGCGTCAGCGGCGAAGCCGTCATCACCCACGCCACCGCCCAACCGCTGGTATTCAAGAGCCCGGTGCACGGCCACTACGAGGAGAACGGCAGCAATATCGAACTGTTCCTCGCCGGCCACAACCTGCTGCAGACCCAAGGCCAGCAAGGCCAACAGCAGGCTCACGCGCTGCCGGGCGAGGATTTCCACTTCGACGGCCATCTGAAAGGCGGCTGGCAGGCTGATGCCGGCTCCAAGGCCCGCTACGCCTTCCTGCAACACGGCCACTGGACCGAAGTGATTGGCCAGGACATCCAGCTGTCCGATGAACTGCGCCACACCGTGAAGTCGCTGAACCTGCGTTAAGCCCGCAGCTCGGCACGCAAACCGCCAGCGCCCACCGGCCTGGCGGTTTGCGCTTTCCGCCGCTCCAGCCTGTCCGGACAGACAAGGCCATCGCCCGATCGCCGCAAATCGTGCTTGCATGCTGGATTAATATGATCCGGCCATCGCGTCGCCGCCATGTGGTCGCGCAACGGCTTTCTCCGCCCCCCATCCTTTGGGAGAATTCAGATGCACAGCACATCCACCCCGCTGCCGGAACTGAACCGCCGCGGCTTCCTGCTCGCCGCCGCCGGCGGCCTGGCCGCACTGGCGCTGCCCATGCTGTCCGCCCGCGCCCACGCCTCTTCCGCGCAGGTGCTGCCGCCGCTGCCCTATGCCGACAACGCGCTGGAGCCGGTGATCTCGGCCCGCACCATAGGCTTTCACTACGGCAAGCACCACAAGGCCTACCTCGACAACCTCAACAAGCTGATAGCCGGCCGCGACTACGCCGACATGTCGCTGGAAGGCATCATCTCCGCCTCCGTCAAGAAAACGGCCGACGCCGCCGTGTTCAACAACGCCGCTCAGCTATGGAACCACTCTTTTTACTGGAACAGCATGCGCGCCAAGGGCGGCGGCATTCCTCCGCAGGCGCTGCGCGAAAAAATGGAAGCCTCTTTCGGCAGCGTGGACGCCTGTAAGCAACAGCTGGCCGGCGCCGCCATCGCGCAGTTCGGCAGCGGCTGGGCCTGGCTGGTGCAGGACGGCGACGCGCTGAAAGTGGTGAAGACCAGCAACGCCGACACGCCCCTCACCGGCAGCATGCGGCCGCTGCTGAACCTGGACGTGTGGGAGCATGCCTACTACCTGGACTACCAGAACCGCCGCGCCGACTACGTCAACGCGGTGCTGGACAAGCTGGTCGATTGGGAATTCGCGCAACAAAACCTGAAAACCTGATCCGCGCGCCAGGACGGCGGCCCGCGCGGGCCGTCGCGCCGCTCATAACTGGTCGTACACGCCGGACAGCGCGCGCAGCACGCCTGACGCCGCGGCGATCGCCTCCACGCTCATGCCCTGCAACGCCTGCGCCAACACCTGTTCCAGCAGACGCTCGCGCTCTTCGTGGCGCCGGCGGCCCAGCTCGGTCAGTTGCACCTGCACCGAGCGCTTGTCCTGCAGCGACTTGGCCTTCTCGACATAGCCAGCTTCGCTCAGGCCGTTCACCAGCTGGGTCACCCCGGCGCCAGTGGTTTCGCTCAGTTCGGCCAGCCGCGCCACCGACACCGGCCCCTCCTCCGCCAGCATCCGCAGCACCCGAGCATGAGACAGCGACAGCGCGCCGGCCTGGCGCGTGGCCCGGCCGCGCAAGCGCGCATCCGCGGCGCTCAGACTGTAGGCGGCGCGGCTCAGGGTGGCCAGCGCCGCCTGGCGCGCCTCTTCATCCGGCATGGCGCTTGCGGCGGCGCGCTCTTCCCCCGACTGCAGTGTTGACATGCGTTGTGGCTCCACAATAATATAACTAAGTACTTAGTTAATTTCGGTACGGTCAATTTAACGAGGTGAAATTATGTCACGTTCAGAAGCGCAAAGCTGGTCGCTGGATATCGCGCTGGCGCAAGGGGGCTTCGACGCCCTGCACCCGGAAGGCAAGAACACGCTGTTGCAGCTGGGCCATGACCCGGCCGATTTCGACGCGGTGTTCGCGCAAGTCAAAAGCGGCGCGATGCTGCCCAAAGCCTGGTCGCAAGTGGCCGCGCGGGCGGAAAGCCGCGCCGCCCATTACGAACGCGACGGCTACGCCCGCACCGCCGCCGACCTCTACCTTCGCGCCGCCGTGATGTGGGGCCGCGCGCAGTACTCGATCTTCAACACCCGCGACCCGCGCAAGGCCGCGCTGCGCGCGCGTTGCGACCACTGCGTGGAGCGCATCGGCGCCTTGCGCGACAACCGGGTGCAGAGAGTGGCGATTCCATTCGAAGGCGGCCATATCCACGGCCTGCTGCACCTGCCGGAAGGCAAGGCCAGCCAAGCCGCCGCGGTGATCCTGGGACCGGGCATGGACATGATCAAGGAGGATTATCTGTACGCCGCCGAGCGCTACTATACTTCGCGCGGCATGGTGGCGCTGTCGATAGAAGGCCCGGGCCAGGGCGAAAGCCGCGCCGGCGGCCTGATGGTCACGCTGGACAATTACGAGCGCGCGATCAGCGCCTACATCGACTACCTGGCCGCGCGGCCGGAAATCGATGCGACCCGCATCGGCATGTTCGGCATCAGCATGAGCGGCTATTGGGGGCTGCGCGCGGCCGCCCGCGAGCCCAGGCTGGCGGCGCTAGCGGCCTACGAGGCGGTGGCCGGCGACTTCCTCACCATCTTCGAGCGCGCCCAGCCCAGCTTCAAGAAGAACTACATGTATATGAGCGGCTATGGCGACGAGGCGGCGTTCGACCGCGACTTGCGCGACGCGATGCCGCTGGGCGCGCTGGTGGCCGACATCCGCATCCCCGTGCTGATGGGCATCGGCGAGTTCGACGAGCTGACCCCGCTGGAACAGGCGCTGGCCTGCTACCAGCGCATCCGCGCCCCCAAGGAGATGCGCGTCTACGAAAACGAATTCCACCCGCTGGGCGGGGTGGCGGCGGAAATCTTCCGCTACGGCGCAGAATGGCTGGAGCGCGCGCTGAACGGCGATCCGGCGCTGAACCAACCCGGCCGCGACGTCCGCCACTATCTGCAGCGCGACGGCAAAATCGTCGACGGCAGCGCCAACCCCAGCTGGTGGCTGGGCGCCGACCCGCTGGCCGGCTGAACCGCGATGGATGGGCAAAAGGCCGGCAACGGCCTTTTATTTCGTTTGACGCCCCATGGCGGCTGCACCACACTTCAAGCATACCAATGACATGAAGCGAAGCCCGCGATGCAGCCATCCACAATCCAAGCGCTGGTTTTCGATGTGTTCGGCACGGTGGTGGATTGGCGCAGCGGCGTGGCGCGCGACGCAGCCGCCTTCCTGCAGCGCCATGGCGCGAAGCAGACCGATGGCTTCGCCTTCGCCGATGCCTGGCGCCGCCGCTACTCGCCGGCGATGGAGGAGGTCCGCAGCGGACGCCGGCCCTTCACCCGGCTGGACCAACTGCACCGTGAAAACCTGGAGGCCATCCTGCCCGATTTCGGCCTCGCCGCGACCACGCTGCCGGAGGATGAGCTGAAATGGCTGAACCGCGCCTGGCACCGGCTGGAACCATGGCCGGACGCGGTGGCCGGGCTGACGCGGCTGAAGGCGCGCTACGCCATCGCCACCCTCAGCAACGGCAACACCAGCCTGATGCTGAACCTGGCCCGCTACGCGGGCCTGCCGTGGGACGCGATACTGGGCGCGGAGGCTGCGCAAGCCTACAAGCCGGCGCCGCAAGCCTATCTGCGCACGCTGGAGCTGCTGGACCTGCGGCCGGAGCAAGTCTGCCTGGTGGCGGCCCACAACTACGATCTGACAGCCGCCCGCGGCCACGGCCTGAAAACCGCCTTCGTCGCCCGCCCGCTGGAGTTCGGCCCCGGCCAACGCACCGACCTTGCGCCGGAGCAGGATTGGGACTGGGTGGCGCCCGACTTCAGGCAGCTGGCGGAGCTGCTGGGAGCCTAAGCTCCCCCAGCCTCAGCCCTCCCCGGAGTCCTTCACCGGTTCATCCAGGCGCCGCCGCGTCTGCAGTATCGGCGGCGCCCACTGCTCGCCGGGCCGCTTCTTGCGGGTGGCCAGCGTCAGCTCGGACGGGGCGAAGATATTGATGTTGTGCGTGTTGGGCGTGGTGATCAGGTATTGAGCCTCGGTTGCCTTCAAAAAGCCGGCCACGCGGTCGATGTTGAAGATATCGAGGTGGGCGAACGGTTCATCGATGAAGACGAAGCCGGACGGGTTGGACTCGTCCATCATCAGGCCGATCAGCAGGATCAGCGACTTCATCACCTGCTGGCCGCCGGAGGCCTCGCCGTCGTTCATGCCCATCATGCCCTTCTGGTCGAAGTTGAACTTCAACACCAGCCCGGCCTGGGCCAGCACCGCGTCGTCGTTCTCCAGCTTGGGCAATTCCACTTCCACCTGGATGCCCGCCAGCTCGCCCAACCGCTTCACATTGTGGCCGTAGGCGCGCACGGTGGCGCGCAGCTTGCCCATATAGGCGGCGCGCGCCTCGTCGGTGAGTTCGCGCGAACGGTCCACTTCGCTCTGGCGCCGCTGGCGCTCGCGGTCTAGCGAGGTCAGGTCCTCCACCAGCTTGTCCTTCAGCGCCAGCACCGAATCATCCTGCTCCCAGTCGCCGTTCTGCAGTCGCTCCTCCAGATAGTTCAGCTGATGGCGGGCGTCGGCGGCGGTGTCGAACTCGTCTTCCAGCGCCGCGACGTTTTCCGCCGCCAGCGCATCGGCCGGCAGCCTTTGCATCCATTCGCGCAGCTCGGACAACAACCGGCGCAGTTGGCGGCGCGCCTGTTCCACTTCCTGCTGCTTGTGCTGGAATTTGCCCAGGCTTTCCTGCTCGCGCTGGCAGACGCGGTCGTGCGCCAGCCGCGCGTCGCCGTAGCGGGCGTCGGCCGCCTCCTTTTCAGCGCTGGCGTCGGCCAAGGCCGCGCCCAGCCGGGCCACTTCCTGCTCCAGCCCCTGCTTGCGCGCCTCCAGCGCGGCGAATTCCTCGGCGCGGCTGTCCAGCATGCGGATGGCGTCCATGCCGCCCAGGTACTCGGCCAGTCCGGCCGCCTCGCGCGTCACCGCCACCAGCCGCTCCTCATCGGCCAGGATGCGGACGTTCAGCGCCTTCAGCTCGTCGCGCACCGCCAACAGCCGCGATTGCCTCGCCGCCTCGCCGAAAGCGTACTCGTGCGCCGGCACGCCGATGTGGCGCGCGCCGCGCCGCTCGCGGAAATAGCCGTCGCGGGTGATCCAGTCGCCGTCCACGTCGGCGCCGTGCTGGGCGCTGTCCACCCGCGTCACGCTGTTCATCTGGCGATAAAGCCAGTCCGGCGCATCGGCGGAGAAGCGCACCACTTCCAGCAGGCTGCCGTGGTTGGCGCGCGGCGGCGAGGAGCGCTCCGGCACCACGAAATGGCGGTAGCGCAGCTTCTCGCCTATGCGCCAGGCCTCGCGGCGATCGGCTTCCCGGTCCAGCAGCACGACATGGCGATAGCCGCGCAGCAGCGCTTCCACCGCGCCCTGCCAGTTGGAGTCCATCACTTCCACGATGTCGGACAGCATGGCGTGCTGGATGCCGGCCTCGTCCAGCGCCGCCTTGAACTGGCGCACGTCCTCCGGCGAGCGGCCGCGGCCTATCTCCAGCGCCTGCAGGTGTTCCGAGCTTTCCTGGCGCTGCTTTTTCAACCCGCGCAGGCCGTCCTTCAACTGCTCGGCCTCGCCGCGCAGCGCGGCCAGCTTGTCGGCCAGGCCGGCGGCGTCGGCGCCGTATTCCTTGCCGGCCAGCGCCTGCAACCGGTCGCGCTCCTTCAACTGGCCGGCCACGCTGGCGTGCTCGCCCTTGGCCGCCATGAAAGCCTCCTGCGCGCCGGCGCGGGCGGTTTCCGCCGCCTGGCGGGCTTCGGCGGCGCTGACTTCGGCCGCTTTCAGCTTGGCCACCAGCTGCAGCGTGTCGGCATGCTCGCCCAGCGCCTGGTTGAGCACGCGGTAGCTGGCGCGGTAGCCGTTCCAGACATTGCCGAAGGAGGCCTTGGCGTCCAGATAGGCCAGCACCGGCAGCGCCTCGTCGCGCAGCCTGGCGATGCCGGTTTGCAGCTGCCGCCATTCCAGATAACGGTTGGCGCGGGTCTTCATCGCCTCCACCCTCACCTGCAGCGCCTCTTCCTGGCGGCCCAGCGTGTCCAGCTCCAGCTCGGTGGCGCGCTGTTCGTCGCGGGCGCGCTGGTAGTTGTCCATCACGTCCTTGTCGCCGAACACCTGGAACACCAGGTCCAGCAATTGGCGCGGGCTGTATTCGGTCAGTTTGTCGGTATCGCCCTGCTCCAGCGCCAGCACCTCGGCCACCGCCGGCGTCAGGCCGGCCGCTTCCAGCCGGCGGCGGTATTCCTGCACGCCCAGCCATTGCGCCTGGCCCTCGGCATGCTCCAGCGCGATGTCGCCGTCCAGGATCGCGTAATGGCGCACCCAGTCGCCGCCTTGCTTCTTGATGCGGCACAGCAGCGTCACCGACTCCGACACAATCGGAAAGAACGGCGTGGGATACAGGCCGCCGCTTGGCCGCCTAGGGTTGTCCACCACGCCGCGCAGGTAGGCGAAGGCTTCCTTGTTGTTGCGCACGTAGCGCTTGTAGTCGCGCTTGCCGGAGCACTTGATGGCCAGCAGCGTGCGCATCGCGTCCAGCAAGGTGGTCTTGCCGGAGCCGTTGGGACCGATGATGGTGACGATCTGCGCGTCCAGCGGCACGGTCAGCCGCTGCCAGAAGTCCCAGTGCACCATTTCGACGGATTTCATCTGGAACATCAGCGCGTCTCCTCGTCCGCCGCGTCGTCCGGCGGCAGGTCAAACAAGGGGCCGGCCGACTCGACATCGTCCGCCCCGATTTCATCCTCACTGTCGCCGGCCAGCTCGTCCGGCGCGCGCTTGTCCGCCAGCGCCTCGCGGCCCTCGCGCCGCAGCAGCACGTCAGACAGCGCGCCCTCGATGATGCGCGGCGCCAGCTGGGCGTAGTCGATCATCAGGTCCAGCATCGGCCCCTCGTCCAGCCAGCGGTTGCGGCGCACGATGAAGCCCAGGTTGACCAGCCGGCCCAGATTCGCTGCGAAGCGGGTGCGGCCGCCCAGCGCCTTGCCGAAGTCGGCGTACAGCGCGTCCTCGGATACGCCGGTGGAGACGGTTTCGCCGGTTTCCAGCGGCTTTTGCGCGCCGAACATGTCGCTCTGGCTTTCCTTGCCGGCCTCGACCCGGGCGATCTGCCTCTCGCGCTTGGGCAGGATGATCAGCGCCCACAGGATCACCAGCAGCGCCACGCCGTCGCGCGGCAGGCCCAGATTGTTGTTGAGCCAGGCGTCGCCCGAGCCGAACACCGGCTCGGTCATTTCCGGCAGCAGCGCCACCGCGATGTATTCGGCGTAGGGGTTCTCCACCAGGCGCAGGCCGACGGCGGCCAGACTCTTGTCCAGCTCCTGGCGGAAGATGTCGTCCAGCAGCGCCTTCCTGGCCAGCGCGTCGGCGCGCGGCACCACGCGCTGGGCCAATAGCCGGGCGGTGAGGGTCTTGATTTCGTGTTCCATATGCTTCTTTATCTTGTGCGGGCGCACCGCTCGTTCGGCGCGGCCCCGGCCGTCACCGGTCCTGTTGCTGGCTGCCGTTCGCCACCAGCCGAGCGTCGGACAGCGTCGCCACTTCCGGGTGGTCGGGATGAATGACATCCTCGCCGCCATGCAGGCTGAACGGCAGCTTGGCCAGCGCGGCCACTATGCTCTGGTCGTTGCTGGTTTCCGGGTCGCCGATCAGCGACAGCAGCGACAGGCGGTAGGCGGTTTCGTTGTAGCTGTCAGCCAGCACCGCCGTTCCGATATGCGCGTCGGCGCGTCCGCTCATGCCCAGCTCCAGCAGCAGGTCGTACATCGCCTCCGCTTCCAGCAAGCGCTCCATTTCCGGCGCGTCGGACAGCGGCGCCGCCTCACCGCCGGGCAGGATGTGCTCGCCGGCCTTGGCGCGTTCGCGCGCCAGCAGTTCGAATTCGGCCACATCGGCCAATTCCGGCGTGGACAGGAAGGCGGGCTCGGGATTGATGGCCAGGCAGCCATCCAGCCTGTCGGCCAGCTGGCCCACCGCCAGGTGGCGCAGCCAGTCGGCGATGTCGGTAGAGGTGAGGCCGGAGCCGCCCAGATGCACGCGCTGCGAAGCCAGCTGCGCCAACCGGCGCTCAAAGGTGCCGGCCAGCGCCAGCATCCGGCTTTGCGCCAGCGCGATGGCCTGCGCCTGGTTCAGCACCAGCAGGCTGAGCGTATCGTCCTGGGTCAGGCCCTTCACCACCTCGGTGGACTTGGCCACCCAGCGCCACACCGCCTCCAGCCGGTGCTGGGCGGCGCGGATGCGGAATTCCGACTGCGACTCCAGCGCCTCCTCGAATTCCGCGTACAGCTCGTTCAGCCGCGCCAGCAGGTGCCTGAGCGCCTCGTCCGACACCTGGCCCACCGCTTGGCCGGCCGCCACCTGGCTGGCGAGATAGCCCAGTTCGACGTCGTCGCCGGAAAAATCGATGATGGTGGCCAGCGCCGCCAGCGCCACCCGCGCGCCCTCGGACAGCTGGTAGACGCCGCCGTCGCTGTCGTACACCAGCAACTCGCCTTCGCGCAGACGCCCCAGAATGGTGGCCAATTTGGTATCGTTAAGATAGGAGAAGCGCTGGGCGATTTCCTGCGGCGTCCACAGCGGCGCCTCGGCGCGGCCGCCCAGTTCGCGCAGCACCAGGAGGCGCATCAGCACTTCCTCGTCGCCGCCACGGAACAGCGTGACGAATACGGACAGATAAGACCAGGCCCCCTGCAGCCGCGATACCGCCTGCAGCGAGCCAGGCTCGATGCCGGGCTGGAAGAAATCGGACAATGAATCCAAACGCGCTCCACAAGCTGGGATGAATCAAAGCAGCGATTGTCCCGACCGTCTGCCGCTTAGTCAACGCGGCGGCGCGTTTTATCGAGCCGGCAAACATAACAATTTATAAAGGAGACGCCATGCAAACCCGCCATCATCCGCTGCTGTCGCCCAGTCTGGGCAGCCAGCGCAGCCTCGTCAGCTTTCACTTCGGTCAGCCCGGCCACGGCGAGAAGGTGCACATCCAGGCCAGCCTGCACGCCGACGAGCTGCCGGGCATGTTGGTGGCCTGGCACCTGAAACAGCGGCTGCTGCAGCTGGAAAGCGAAGGCGCCATCCTGGGAGAAATCGCCGTGCTGCCGGTCGCCAACCCGATAGGCCTGAACCAGAATCTGAGCAGCCGGCTGCAGGGCCGTTTCGAACTGATGAGCGGCCAGAACTTCAACCGCCACTACCTGGCCTTGGCCGAACCGGTGTCCGCCGCCGTATTCGGCAAGCTGGGCGGCGACGCCAAGGCCAATACCCGGCTGATCCGCGCCGCGATGAAGGCGGAGTTGGCGCGCTATCAGGCCCAGAGCGAGCTGCAATCGCTGCGCCACGCGCTGCACAGCCTGGCCTGCGACGCCGACATCATGCTGGACCTGCACTGCGACAGCCGCGCCGACATCCACCTGTACACCGGCACGCCGCTGTGGGAGCAGTGCGAGCCGTTGGCGCGCTATCTGGGCGTCTGCGCCAGCCTGCTGGCGGAAGACTCCGGCGACTACCCTTTCGACGAAGCCTGCAGCCAGCCGTGGTGGCAGCTGCGCGACCTGGCCGCCAAGGCCGGCCTGTCCGCTCCGATTGAGATGGCCTGCCTGGCCGTCACCATCGAATTGCGCGGCGAAAACGACGTCAACCACGAATACGCCGCCCGCGACGCCGACGGCATCATCCACTTCCTGCAGCACCGCGGCGTGATCGCCGGCGGCGCGCCGCGTCTGCCACCTCTGCGCCACCCCGCCACCCCGCTGGCCGGATCGGAAGACCTGCTGGCGCCGCACGCCGGCGTGGTGGTGTACCACGCCGAGCCGGGCAGCCAACTGGCCCCAGGCGACCTGGTGGCCGACGTGATCGACCCGCTGCGCGACATCTCCAGCCAGGTGCGCACCCAGCGCGGCGGCGTGCTGTACGCCACCAGCGACCGGCCCTACGCCACCGCGGGCCTCGGCATCGCCCGGGTGGCGGGCAGCACCGCCTTCAAGCAGGGCAAGCTGTTGACCGCCTGATGGAATTTTTGCCGGCGGCGGCCATCCAACCGCTTTTGATCCGCCGCCGCATGGCCGCCACCATGAAACTTCGATACCTCGCCCTATTGCCCATCCTGCTGTTTCCGCTGCTGTCCGCGCCGCCCGCCCGGGCCGGCGACACGGCAACCGCGGTATTCGCCGAACTGCCGGCCCAACCGGCCTACCACGCCGCCTGGCAAACCATGCTGGCCGGCGAAAAGAAGGTGCCGCGCTGGCTGAGCCAGGCGCGCGCCACCAGCGCGCCGTATCACCCGGTGCGAATAAAAGACAAGGATTACCTGGCCGGCGAGATGTGCAAACCGCACGACTGCAGCGCCAGCCGCTTCTACGGCATGTTCGGCGCCGACAAGCGCCAGGCCTGGGGGCTGCTGGTGACGGTGGCCGACGCCCCGGACGCGATGGAGCATCCGGCCCGCCACGCCCGCTACCGCTGGTTCGGCAAGCCGAGCGCCAAGCTCAAGGCCTATCTCAACGATCAGCTGAAAGCCGATCCCAACTGGAAATGAAAATGACGAAGATTCTGACCACCGCCGCGCTGGCGCTGGGCCTCGCCGCCTGCGCGCAAACCTCCCCCACCCCGCCGCGCCCGGTGGGCATGGCCAACCCGGCCTCGGTGTACTGCGTGCAGCAAGGCGGCAAGCTGATTCCGCAAAAAGACGCCAGCGGCGGCGAATACGCGCTGTGCCGGCTGCCGGACGGACGCGAGATTGAAGAGTGGGCCTATTTCCGCGAGAAGCATCCGGGCTGAAGCGCCGGCTCGCCGGAGAGCCCGGGATGGTCGCCGGACGACTTATCCACAGAAATCCGCAAATTCAAAAGTTACCCACAGCAACAGACAAAAACAAACCCGCCGGCTGACAGCTCCGGCGGGTTTCCTACCCCCTTGGGCAGGGATAGTTTTACTTTAGACTACCTGACAGAAAAGCCTTCAACCGTTCGCTCTTGGTGTTGCCGAACACCTCGTCCGGGTGGCCTTCCTCCTCCACCAGGCCCTTGTGCAGGAACATCACGTGGTTGGACACGTTGCGGGCGAAGCCCATCTCGTGCGTCACCACGATCATGGTGCGGCCTTCCTCGGCCAGCGCCTGCATCACCTTCAGCACTTCGCCCACCAGCTCCGGGTCCAGCGCCGAGGTCGGCTCGTCGAACAGCATCACTTCCGGCTCCATCGCCAGCGCGCGGGCGATGGCCACGCGCTGCTGCTGGCCGCCGGACAGGTGGGCCGGATACTTGGCCTGGGCGCGCTCGTCCAGGCCCACTTTTTCCAGGTATTTCTTGGCGCGGGCGACCGCTTCGTCGCGCGGCAGGCCCAGCACGTGCACCGGCGCCTCGATGACGTTTTCCAGCACAGTCATGTGGCCCCACAGATTGAAGTGCTGGAACACCATGGCGAGCTTGGTGCGCATGGTCTGCAGCTGCTTCTGGTCGGCCGGGATCAGTTCTCCGCGCTTGTCCTTGGACAGACGGATTTCCTCGCCGTTGAGCGCGATGCTGCCCTGATTCGGTTTTTCCAGGAAATTGATGCAGCGCAGGAAAGTGCTCTTGCCGGAGCCGGACGAGCCGATGATGCTGATCACGTCGCCGGCCTTGGCCTGCAGCGAGATGCCTTTCAGTACTTCGTGGTCGCCGTAGCGCTTGTGAATGTTGCTGATGTTCAGCTTGTCCATCTTAAAGATTCCCCAGTAATTCTCAGCTCTTGATCGGCCGCAAATAGGCGAGCCAGCGCGACTCCGCCTTGCGGAACAATCCGACCAGGATAAAGGTGATGCTCAGGTACAGCAGCGCGGCCAGGCCAAAGGCGTTGAAGGAATCGTAGGTGGCGGCGTTGGCGTCGCGCGCGACCTTCAAGATGTCCGGCACGGTGGCGGTAAAGGCCACGGTGGTGGCGTGCAGCATCAGGATCACTTCATTGCTGTAGGCCGGCAAAGCGCGGCGCAGCGCCGACGGGATGATGACCCGGCGGTACAAGGTGAAGGTGCTCATGCCGTAGGCGCGTCCCGCCTCGATCTCGCCGTAGGGCGTCGCCTTGATCGCGCCAGCGAAGATCTCGGTGGTGTAGGCGCAGGTATTGAGCGCAAACGCCAGGATGGTGCAGTTGTAGCCTTCGCGGAAGAAGTGGTTGAGGAAGCCGACCTCGCGCACCACCTCCAGGCTGTACATGCCGCTGTAGAAGAACAGCAGTTGCACGTACAGCGGCGTGCCGCGGAATACATAGGTGTACAGCCCCACGCCGCGCGCCAGCCATTTCACCTTGGACACCCGCGCCACCGCCAGCGGCACCGAAACCACGAAACCGAAGGCGATCGACAGCACCAACAGCCACATGGTAACAGCCAGACCGGACAGGTGGTAGCCGTCGCTCCACAGAAACGCGCGCCAGTATTGCTGGATGATGTCTATCATAGCTCCGCCTCCCTCACACCCATCGAATAGCGGCGTTCCAGCCTCACCAGCACGAAATTGGACAGCGTGGTCAGCAGCAGGTAGATGGCGCCCGCCACCAGGGTGAAGAAGAACACCTTGTAGGTGCTCTTGCCGGCGTCAACCGATGCCTTCACCACGTCGGCCAGGCCGATGATGGACACCAGGGCGGTGGCTTTGAGCATCACCTGCCAGTTATTGGAAATGCCGGGCAGCGCAAACCGCATCATCTGCGGAAACTGCACGCGGCTGAAAACCTGCCAGCTGCTCATGCCGTAGGCGATGCCGGCCTCGATCTGGCCCTTGGGCACCGACATGAAGGCGCCGCGCAGCGTCTCGGTGAAATAGGCGCCATAGATGAAACCCAGCGTGGCGATGCCGGAGACGAATGGATCCAGGTTGATCTGCTCGATCTGCAGCGCCTCGGTCAGCTTGTTCATGCCGATCTGCAGGCTGTAGAAGATCAGCAGCATCAGCACCAGATCGGGCACCCCGCGCACCAAAGTGGTGTAGAGGGTGGAAATCCCGCCCAGCACGGGATTGCTGGACAATTTGGCGCCTGCGCCAAGCAGGCCGATGACGAAAGCCAGGAGCAGCGACAGCACCGACAGCTCCAGCGTCACCAGGGTCCCTTGCCAGATAATGGGACCGAATCCGTCCAGAAACATGATGTTCCCCCTTCGAGCGGCCCGTCCCTGCGGCTTATCTTGCCGGATGGCGACGGGTCCTCCAGATTAATACGCCCCGGCGGACCGGGGCGCATCGCAACAGCAGACAAGCGGCGCGCCGCCCGTCCGTCAGCACTTAGTTGCCGTATACGTCGAAAGAGAAGTACTTCTTCTCGATCTTCTTGTAGGTGCCGTCTTTGAGCATGCCGGCGATGGCCTTGTCGATGGCGGCCTTCAGGTCGGCATCTTCCTTGCGCAGGCCGATGCCGGCGCCTTCGCCCAGAGTTTGCGCGTCGACCAGATCCTTGCCGGCGAACGCGAAGCCCTTGCCTTCCGGCTTCTTCAGGAAGCCCATGTCAGCCTGCACCGCGTCCTGCAGCGATGCGTCCAGACGGCCCGCGGTCAGGTCGGCCAGCACCAGGGTTTGGTTCTGATAAGGAACCACTTCCACGCCGGCCGGCGCCCAGTGCTTCTTGGCGTAGGCTTCCTGGATGGTGCCCTGCTCCACGCCCACGCGCTTGCCTTTCAGCGAAGCCGGAGTCGGCATCAGGCCGGAACCCACCTTGGCAACCATGCGGGTCGGGGTGTTGAACAGCTTGGCGGAGAAGGCGATTTCCTTCATCCGGGCTTCGGTCATCGACATCGACGACAGCACGCCGTCAAACTTCTTGGCCTTCAACGCCGGGATCATGCCGTCGAAATCGTTTTCCACCCAGACGCACTTGGCCTTCATCCGGTGACAGATCTCGGTGCCCAGATCGATGTCGAAACCGACGATCTGGCCATTGGCGGCCTTGGATTCAAACGGCGCGTAGCTGGCGTCCACCCCGAAACGCACTTCTTTCCAGTCTTTGGCGTAAGCCCCCATCGATGCGGCCAGCAAACCTACGGCCAGCGCAGCAAGTGCCTTCTTCATGTGATTCTCCTCATCAAAGCAAACATCTTTGTTGGTCTGTCCAGCTTTTCGCCGGACTTTGTCTCCCAGGCAAACCGCGCCCGGACCGGAACAGCAAACTGCAACTGACGCCACATCGGTGGCCAGCCCCTGCTCCTCCAGAGGATGGCCGCACCATGTTATATAGTTAGAGCAATTTGTCTAGCAAGCCCGATTTTCCGGAAATGCCATATTCATTACTGAAGCATATGGCGCTTCACTTAGCAGAATTCATGCCATCTCTAAGGAAAACCGGCTGCCGCCGTGGTGTTTGTCTGAGGACAAAATACAACATCCAATCGACTTGAGAAGTAACGACACGTGAAGAGATCGGTGTACAGCAAAGCGACAAAAATTGGCAAAAATCGGTCAAACTCCTGCATTTTGCCCAAATTGAATAAAAAAGCGGGTCAGATATGCCTCTGACCCGCTTTACTACCACACAAACATGAACCTTCCGTTACGCTTGGTCGCCTTCCGTTGCCGATGACGGCGCTTCCGGCGCGATCACGGTCTGGCGCGCGGCCGCAGCCTGCTCCCTTTCAGCCTCGGCCTGCTTACGGGCAGCCGCGCGCACCACGTCCAGATAGGCCATGATGGCGAAAGTCAGCTCGCGGGTGCCTTCGTGGTTCAGCGCGGAGATGGTGAACACGCGCGGCGCCTTGATGTCGAAGCCCAAGCTGTCGTCCGGCTTTTCGGTGGGCCAGCCGTAAGCGTTGAGGAAGGCCGACACCGTCAGCTCGCGCTCATCCAGCGGCAACATGTCCACTTTGTTGAGCACCAGCCAGCGCGGCTTGTCATGCAGCTCCTCATCGTACTTCTTCAGCTCTTCTACAATGGCGCGCGCCTCGCGCACCGGATCGACATCCGGGTCGAACGGGGCGATGTCCACCACGTGCAGCAGCAGGCCGGTGCGCTGCAGGTGCTTGAGGAAGCGGTGGCCGAGACCGGCGCCTTCCGCTGCGCCTTCGATCAGGCCCGGAATGTCGGCGATCACGAAGCTGCGGGTATCGTCCATCCGCACCACGCCCAGATTGGGGTGCAACGTAGTGAACGGATAGTCGGCCACCTTGGGGCGCGCGGCGGACACCGAGCGGATGAAGGTGGACTTGCCGGCGTTGGGCATGCCCAGCAAGCCGACGTCGGCCAATACCTTCAGCTCCAGCTTGAAGGTGCGCTGCTCGCCCTGCTCGCCAGGCGTGCATTGACGCGGCGAACGGTTGGTTGACGACTTGAAATGGATGTTGCCCAGGCCGCCCTTGCCGCCCTTGGCGATCATGACGCGCTGGCCGTGGTGGGTGAGGTCGGCCACCAGCTCGCCGGTGTCGTGGTCGGTAATCACCGTGCCCACCGGCATTTTCAGTTCGATGTCGTCGCCGCCCTTGCCGTAGCAATCGGCGCCGCGGCCGCGCTCGCCGTGTTCGGCCAGGTATTTTTTGACGAAACGGAATTCAACCAGGGTGTTGACGTTCTCGTCGGCCACCGCGAACACGCTGCCGCCCTTGCCGCCGTCGCCGCCGTCCGGGCCGCCAAACGGAATGTATTTTTCACGGCGGAAGCTGGCCACGCCATTGCCGCCGCGTCCGGCCATCACTTCAATCCGGGCTTCATCGATAAACTTCATGTTTACAACCTCTGTTCAGCGAGGAGTCAGGGGTCAGGACTGGACAGCGCCAACCCTCACGCCTTGCCCCTCGGTATGAAAAAAGCCCTATCGCAGGATAGGGCTTTCTTGGATGCTAGAAAGCGAATTATTCGCCGTCTACACCGGTGTACGGAATCACGTTAACGGTCTTGCGCTGTTGCGCGCCCTTAACGGTGAATTCAACGTAGCCATCAACCTTGGCGAACAGGGTGTGATCCTTGCCCTGACCAACGTTTTCACCGGCATGGAAGCGGGTGCCGCGCTGACGCACGATGATGGAACCAGCCGGAATCAGTTCGCTACCGTAAACCTTAACGCCCAGGCGTTTGGCTTCGGAGTCACGACCGTTGCGGGAGCTACCGCCTGCTTTTTTGTGTGCCATGACTGTTTATCCTTACTTCGAAATCGCGTCGATGCGGATTTCGGTGAAGTTTTGACGATGACCCTGGTGTTTCTGGTAGTGCTTACGACGACGCATCTTGAAAATGCGGATCTTGTCGCCACGACCGTGGGAAACAACGGTAGCCTTAACAGTGGCGCCAACAATCATCGGCGCGCCTACAACAACCTGTTCACCGTCAGCAATCATCAGCACTTCTTCAAGTACGATCTGGCTGTCGACGTCTGCAGGTATCTGTTCTACTTTGAGTTTTTCACCAACGACAACCTTGTACTGCTTGCCGCCGGTTTTTATGACCGCATACATTCGCATGAGCTCCTGATTTGAAAATCCCCACGCCTGTTGCGCAGGGAACGCGAGAATATACGTGCCCCAACTCAAGTTGTCAATGATTTCATCAACTTAAGGCTGCAACCACAGTGGCATGGCGGGCTGCGGGCCTTTTCTGGTAAGATTCTGCACTTTGGCGTAACCATCGCAACGATACTGGTTGAAAACGTGTCCACCCCGCCTTTCCGTACCCTGATAGCCGACGACATGCAGACGGTTGACCGCGTCATCCGCGCCCGCCTGCACTCCGACGTGGTCCTGATCCGCCAGGTGGCGGAATACATCATCTCCGCCGGAGGCAAGCGCCTGCGTCCGGCGTTGACCCTATTATCCGGCCGCGCGCTGGGCTACCAGGGGGAATACCTGTTTGAACTGGCGGCGATGATAGAGTTCATCCACACCGCCACCCTGCTGCACGACGACGTGGTGGACGAATCCGACCTGCGCCGCGGCCGCAAGACCGCCAACGCGCTGTTCGGCAACGCCGCAAGCGTGCTGGTGGGCGACTTCCTCTACACCCGCGCCTTCCAAATGATGGTCACCACCCGCAACATGACAATCCTGGAAGTGATGGCCGAAGCCACCAACATCATCGCCGAAGGCGAGGTGCTGCAGCTCCTGAACATCGGCAACACCGACGTCAGCGAAGACGAATACCTGAAGGTGATCCAGTACAAGACCGCCAAACTGTTCGAGGCCGCCGCCCGCGTGGGCGCGCTGATCGCGGACGCCACGCCGGAACAGGTGCAAGCAATGGCCGACTACGGCATGTACCTAGGCACCGCCTTCCAGATCATCGACGACGTACTGGACTACAGCGGCGACGCCGAAACCATAGGCAAGAGCCTGGGCGACGACCTGGCCGAAGGCAAACCCACGCTGCCCCTCATCTATACGATGCGCCACGGCAGTCCGGAAGCATCGACCACCGTGCGCGGCGCGCTGGAAAATGCCAGCCGCGACGGTTTCCAGGATGTGCTCGCTGCGGTACAATCCTGCGGCGCGCTGGACTACGCCAAGAACGAAGCCGCCAAAATGGCCGGCAAGGCCATCGCGGCCTTGCAAACCATCCCCGATACGGAAACCCGCCAGGCTCTGATAGAGTTGGCCCGCCTGTCGGTGGACCGCAGCGCCTGACCACAGTTTTTTGAAGTGTCTCCGTAGTTAAATGGATATAACGGCCCCCTCCTAAGGGGCAGTTACAGGTTCGATTCCTGTCGGGGGCACCACCAGCACTTCCAAAACAGTCCAAGAAAATCCAGAAACCCGCACAGCACAAGGCTTTGCGGGTTTTTCTTTGGTCCAGAGTCGTCCAGCAGCATCCAGCAACATCTACACTTCTTGTGTATAGATTCGTGCATACATCCCAAACCCCCGATAAAATCTATACACATCGTCCCTAGCACCTTTTGCAATCCATACTCTGGTTGGAAAAATGTATGACTGCCAACAACCAGATGTAGGCCCTGGAGCCTTGAGAGCCACACCATCAAGACCGTAGCGGCCACCCCGCAGAAGTCGCATGGTGACGGTGGTGACGTAGTGACATCTTTGATTTGCAAAGGCTTCCCGTCCCCATCGGCTGGTGACGACTGCACACAGTCACTAGTGACGGACAAGCCACACCTTCGCCCAGCGCCTGATAGCAAAAGCTTCAGGCCCCAAAAATAAGCGCTGAGCGGGCTCACCACGCCCGACTAACGGCGCAAATCTATACACGGGAATCTATACACATGGCGCTAACCGACATTTCCATCCGGCAAGCCAAGCCACAAGAGAAGACCTATCACCTGCCTGACGGGAGCAGCCTGTTCCTGGAAGTCACCCCATCCGGCGGCAAGCTGTGGCGCTACCGCTTCCGCTTCAACGGCAAAGCCGCCGTTCTTGCCCTGGGCAAATACCCAGATGTCGGCCTGGCCGAGGCACGCAACAAAGCAGGCGAAGCGCGTAAGCAACTGTCCGAGGGCATCAACCCGGCGGCACAACGCAAATCGGATAAGCTTGCCGCCAAACTGTCAGCAGCCAACACCTTCCGGGCGATTGCCGAGGAGTGGCACGCCAAAGAACGCCATGAATGGAGTGAGCAGCACGCCGAACGAGTCATGACCTCGTTGGAATTGCACATCTTCCCCTTCATTGGCTCCAGCCCCATCAAGGACATCAAGCCGCTTGAACTGCTGGAAGTTCTGCGCCGTGTTGAAAAAGCGGGAAACCTGGACACCTGCAAACGCCTGCGCCAGCGTTGCTCGTCCATCTTCAGGCTCGCCATTCTGACCGGCCGCTGCGACAGCGATCCCGCCGCCCCGCTGGTGGGCGCACTGAAGACACCGCAGGCAGAACACCGCAAAGCCCTCAACCGCGATGAGCTGCCGGAATTTCTGCATGCGCTAAAGGAAATGGATTCCAATCGTCAAACCAAGCTGATGATGGAACTGATGCTCCACACGTTCACGCGCGTTGGAGAAATGAGCATGGCCAGATGGGAAGAAATCGACTTCGGCTCCAAGCTGTGGACCATTCCGCCGGAACACCGCAAGCTGACAGATATATCCAAGAAATCCGCCGCGCCCCACCTTGTGCCCCTTTCCGACCACGCGCTTGCCATCCTGCGCGAGCTGCAAGCCATCAGCGGCGGACGGGAACACATCTTCCCCAACCGCAACAGCCCGAACCGGCCAATGTCGCCGGAAACGCTGCGGCGGGCGCTGCATCGCATGGGCTTCAAGGGCAAAGCCGATGTCCACGGCTTCCGCTCCACCGCATCCACCATCCTGAATGAGGAAGGCTTCAATCCTGACGCCATAGAACGCCAGCTGGCCCACGTCGAAAGAAACCGGGTCCGCGCCGCCTACAACCGCGCCGAGTACATGGAGGAGCGCCGCCGCATGATGCAATGGTGGTCAAGCTACATTGCCCAGCAGCAAGGCGACAATGTCGTGCCGGTTAACTTTCAACGGGCGGGCTAAGCATGACTACTTGGGACTATCGTGTAATCGAGTTCGAAACGGCAGCTCCGGGAGAGGCTGAGCCTCATCGTTGGCGCGCCATCCACGAAGTTTTCTACAACGACGCAGGGCAGACCGTCGCATATGGCGAAAACCCAGCCATCGTGCTTTGGGAGGTGGCGGAAGGTAACAACAGCCCCAGCAGCACCCTGGAACGGATGCAGATGGCTCTATCCAAGCCCGCCCTGAGAGCTAAAGAGTTTTACAAGTAGATGGCTACTCGAACACCGCAACGGTCGATGTAAAATTAACATATAAACCACGCCCAGCCCGATGAGGCAAAACAGGACACATTCACCTGTTTGGCGTGGTTTTGCCATTTGAAGGGCCACGCCGGAAGGCATGATGATGAAAAGCAAACTGGATAAGAGCACCTTGCCGGGCGGTGATCCGAACTCGCCACAAGCGCAGCACAAAAAAAGTAGCAGCCGACAAGCCGATATCAATAGCCATAACACAGCCGATCAGGAGCGCCCTCTCGTCGCCCACCCAGAAGCAGATGATTCCGCATTGGAAGAGCTTCTAGCATTCATTGCATCTCGACCAGATACAGACGACTACGATATACCAGACATGCGAATCCCGGAGGAGATCTCCGCATGCCTGCCCGAGTCTGAGGAAGAAGCGACAGAACTCTTGGAACAACTAGAAGAGTGGAATGCTGGCTCTGCGTCCTTTCCCGTTGGGGAAGCCAGATTTTTGAAATGGATGAATAGTCCCTTGCCAAGCTTGGCCAGAGGTATCCAGCAAGCCTTACTGGAGATGCAACCACCACTGCTAAGTAGCAATCTTCGTAATTACGACATGATTAGCGATTTACTCGACAATCCAGAAAATCTTACTGTCTTACAGGAAGATGCGCTTATCACCTTGCGTGTGCTGTTGATAATGCAACGCCGACGAGCCAGCAAGGGAGAGCTAGATCGCAACAAGATGCGCATTCTGGACATGCTGTCACGCCTGCGCCGAGAGCTGCCCATTTGGCAGAAGCAGGGTCGCTTGCACCGGGTTCATAAAGCACAAACAGAAGCAGGCAAGCGCAGCTCTAAATACGCTTGGGCGTACCCGAAATGGAGAGGCCTCGCACTGGAGATGTGGGAAGGTGGAGCAGGCTTCGAGTCTGTGATTTCCGAGATTCAAAGACGACATCATATATCCTCTGCCAATAGCTTTGGCCGCTCTACCCTGAGCAACAGCAAACCCAACGAGAAGCCAAGCAGAAATACGATTCGAAGCTTTTTGGACCAACTACATGCAGAGACAGGTTTGGGCCAGAAGAGCACACGCGGAAGAAAACCAAGAGCCAAAATCCAATAATTTAATTTCCAAAAGGCTCTATTTGGAAATTTAACCTCCCCTAACATTCGCCTTGCTGTACCGCATTGGACAGCATGAATCCTTCAAGGAACTGCGAATGCAATCTCACAAAACCCATCTGCCCCGCCCGGAAGCCGCCGTATACCTGGGCGTCTCCATCTTCACCATGAACCAGTGGGCCAGCGAGGGCAAAGGCCCGCGCTCGATCCGCGTAGGCCGACAATGCGTCTACCAACGGGGCGAGCTGGACGCCTTCAAAGCCAGCCGGGAGCCTGCCCAGCAGGCTACCCCGGCCCCGATCACTTCCAGCACCGATTGCCTGATCCGCCTGCCGGAAGTAATGCGCAAAACCGGCATGTCCCGCAGCTGGATTTACGCGCAGATGAAGGCAGATATGTTCCCGATAGCTATCAGCCTGGGCGCGCGCGCCGTCGCATGGAAACAGTCTTCCATTGACGACTGGATTGCCAGCCGCGAAGCCGCTGCACAGGAGGTGGCATGATGCGTCGCCAACACGCTGCTTTCCGCTCCCCCATCATTCGCGCCACGAGCGGCGATGCCCGACGCACCTCCCAGCCCCATCGAGCAAGCCACTTCCTCGGCGAAGCCCTTGGCCCGGTGATCAAGCAACTGCGAGCAGAGGGCAACGATAAGCGCATGGAACAGCTACGCGCGGCGCTAGCGGGACACGGCTGCCCGATGGCCCAGCCGGTGGAGAAGTGAGGATGGGACGAACAAGCAAAATAGCCCCACGTGCGGGAACACGCGAGGCCGTTAAATTCGGGTCTTTTATCGAATTGCGCCAGCACTTTCCCCCTGCCCAGCTGGATGCACCGCGACGCGCGGCTAAGCGCCAAAACTACCAGCAAAACGCCCGCGCCTTCGGCAGCAGCGCGCAGCCTTGCGCCGCTTGCGGCCAATGGCGACAAGGCTCGCAAACAATGGCCCTGCCCCTGTTTGGCCAGGTGTTCCATGCATCGGTTTGCCCGATTTGCTATGAGAGCGTGCGCAGCAGAGGCCCATACCGGGCCAGCGTGGCGCACGGCATCGCCCAACGACAACACCATGAGGCTTGCCATGCGTAAACCCTTGCCATCCGCCCAGCGGGTGGACCGGCTGCGCTACCACCCGCGCGTGATTACCTTGGTGTTGATCCTGACTTGCATCCCCGCCTGCGAGCGAGTGAATACCGCCCCGGCCATGTATCACGCCTCAATGGCCGCTAAAGCGCCAAGCCTGCCGCACACCTCCTAAGGAACACCAAATGAATCGCTCTATCCCCCTCCCCCACAACGGGCGGGAGGCCACCGGCTTGCCGTTTTTCTCGCACTCACTCACCCAATATGCCAAGGAAACCGCATGAAGTTGCTGCCATTTGAACCGGTCAAAGCCGCCGCCCTGGCCGCCCTGCCCCGCGTGCTGGATTGGGCCGGGGTGCACTGGAAACAGGTGCATCACGAAATCCAGATGATCAACCCGACTCGCAGCAATGACGATGGCTATGGCTCGTTCTCGATCAATGCCCATAGCGGCGTGTGGGCGGACTTTGCCAGCGGCGACAAGGGCGGCGACGTGATTGCCCTGGTGGCTTACCTGAAGTCCTACGGCCAAGGCGAAGCCTGCAAGGACTTGGCCCGTTTGCTGGGCATCGTGAACGGCGAAGCGTCTGCCGCTGTCGCGCCTATGCCGCTGCCGGCGGCGGCTCCCACCACTGAAGCGGTGTTGCCGATTCCGGCCGCGCTGATGGGCAAGATGCCGCGCAGCAAGCCGCATCATCCCGGCAAGCCGGTGCAATTCTGGCGCTACAACAACGCCGCCGGGCAACCCCTGGTATTCGTGGTGCGTCTGGAGCCGGGCCAGAATGGCCGCAGCAAGGACTATTTCCCGCTCTCCGTCTGGAAAGACGCGGACAGCGGCAAGACCGCCTGGCGCTGGAAGAACCTGAACGCGCCGCGCCCGCTGTATGGCCTGGAGCGCTTAGCCGCGCGGCCTGACGCGCCAGTCGTGATCTGCGAGGGCGAGAAGGCTGCCGACGCCGCCGGCCAGTTGCTGCCCGAGCATGTGGCGGTGTGCTGGATGAACGGCGCGGAGGCGGTGGCCAAGGCTGACTTCGGCCCGCTGGCCGGACGCGATTGCCTGATCTGGCCCGACCACGACCAGCCCGGCCGCGAGGCCGCCCAAGCGGTGGCGCGCGCCTTGGCCAAGTTCGGCGCGGCCCGCGTGCGGCAGGTCCAGCTGGATGGCTTGAGCCAGTACGCGCCCGGCAGCCGGGACGGCCAACCGACATTGCGGGAGGGCGGCAACTGGCAAGACGGCGACGACGCCGCCGACGCGCTGGCCGCTGGCTGGACGGCGGACCATCTCGCGCTGCTGCAGGCGCAAGGCATGTGGATAGCGGGCGAGCCGCAGCCGGCGGCGACCGCGCCGCAGGTACAGACCCAACCGGTCAAGGCCGCCAAGGCGGCGCAAGCCGCCCAGCCATCACAAGGCGGCGGCATCGGCAGCCCGTTCAAGCTGGCGGAGGCCGGCGTGTTCTTCCAGACAGAGGACATGGACGCGCCGCTATGGGTGTGCAGCCGGCTGGATATTCTGGCCCGCACCCGCGACAAGCACGCCGGCAGCTGGGGCTTGCTGGTGCGTTTCGCCGATCCCGACCACAACCAGAAGGAATGGAACATCCCCTCGGAAATGCTGGCTTCCAGCGAAGGCGCGGAGGTGATCAAGGGCTTGCTGTCGCGTGGCCTGCTGCTGGGCGCGGGCCCGAAGGCGCGGCAACGACTGCTGGAGTATCTGGGCCGCTATGAGGGCGGCGAGCGCGCCACCATCGTGCCGCGCCTGGGCTGGCATCAGGACGCCTTCCTGTTGCCGGATACCCAGTTGGGCCCCAGCGCGGAACGTCTGGTGTTCGAGGCGGCGCAGAAACAGCGCGAGGCGATGCAATGCGCCGGCACCCTGGCCGACTGGCAACAGCAGCTGGCGCGCTATTGCGTTGGCAATAGCCGGCTGGCCTTCTCGGTGTCCACCGCCTTCGCCGGCCCGCTGCTGGGGGTGATGGGCAGCGAGTCGGGCGGCTTCCACTTCTACGGTGACAGTTCGCAAGGCAAGACCACGCTATTGCAGGCCGCCGCCAGCGTGTTTGGCGGGCCCGGCTATCTGCAGACCTGGCGCGCCACCGACAACAGCCTTGAGGCCATCGCCTCGGCTTACTCGGATTGCCTGCTGCCCTTGGACGAGATCCACCAGTGCGACCCGCGCATCATCGGCGAGGCGGTCTACATGCTGGGCAACGGGCGCGGCAAGAGCCGGGCCAACGACAAGGGTGGCAGCCGCGGGGCGGTGGCGGAATGGCGCTTGATGTTCCTGTCCTCCGGCGAGAAGACGCTGGCCGCCCACCTGGCCGAAGCCAAGAAGGACATGAAGGCCGGCATGGAGATTCGGATGCTGGCGGTGCAGGCCGACGCCGGCCAGGGCTTTGGCCTGTTCGACACCCTGCACGACAAAGCCAGCGGCCAGGCGTTGTCCGACCACATCAAGGCGGCGGTGGCGCAGCAGCACGGCAGCGCCGCCCGCGCCTTCATTGAGCGTTTGGTTGCAGAAAAGGAAGACTTGCCGGCGCTGATCCGCCAGCAACTGGCGCGCTTCGACAGCGAAGCCTTGCCCAGCGCCGCCCATGGCCAGGCGCACCGAGCCGCCGCCCGCTTCGCCCTGGTGGCGATAGCCGGCGAGCTGGCCAGCGCCTGGGGCGTGACCGGCTGGCCCAAAGGCACCGCCTGGCAGGCGGCGATGACCTGCTTTGGCGATTGGCTGAAGGCGCGGGGCACCAGCGGCAACCGCGAGGACGAAGCGCTGTTGGCCAAGGTGCGCTTGTTCTTCGAACAGCACGGCGAAGCCCGCTTCACCCGGCTGTCCAACGAAAGCATTCTTCACGAGCACGACGGCCACGCCCCCGACCCGGACGACCACGCGCCCAAGACCATCAGCCGTTGCGGCTACCGCCTGAAGGACAAGGTGTCCGGCCTGATCAAGTATTACGTGCTGCCGGAAAGCTTCCGCGCCGAAGTGTGCGCCGGGATGGACGTGAACCGGGTGTGCAAGCTGTTGACCGCGCAAGGCGCGCTGGAAGTGACCAAGGGAGCCGGCAACATGCTGCAAGTCCGCACTACGCCGGAGGCGAAGTACAGCAAGAGCGGACGAGCCAAGGTGTATTGCATTACCTCCGCCCTGTTTGGCGATGGCCCGGCGCAGGAGGATAGCGATGGCGCATGAGCTGGCGACGTGGTTTGACGAACTGCCCACAGCGGCGAGCCCAACCGACATGGCAACCCGCCGCCAGGCGGACAACGCCGCGCCCGATCCACTGGCCCTGCCCTGGTGTCGGGACGACGGCCCCGAGCTGGCCGGCGCGGACCTGCACCCCGACGAGCGCTTGCCGCTGCTGTGCCGGGGCTGCGCGGCCCTGCGAGAAGGACAATGCCGACAGCTGGCAACGATTCCCACACATGAGCAAACCGCCCGCTGCGATGCCTTCCAGCCCCTGCCTGGCGTCACAATGGGGCATTGTTGGCTGTGGCGGCTGACCTTGAAGGATGGCCGGCTGGTTTGGTGGAGCAACCTGCCGCCGGCCAATCAAGCCACCGTATTGCGCCGGGCGCGCCTGCGCTATGGCGTGGCTTTGGCAACGGTACGGCCGCAGCCTGGTTGGCAAGAGTTACCTGCCGTCAATCCTCGCCCCCATATGGGCTGTAACCCCACTTGCGGCTAGTGGTGCACTCGGAAGTCCTTTACTTCAACTCACGAGCCCAAGTGGGGGACGACTCGCTCCGGACTCTGTAGCTGCCAACACCACCACGTTTCAATCCACGCGCCCGCGTGGGGCGCGACGTCGCTTGCGGTCATTACCCTATTCACAACGCAGGGTTTCAATCCACGCGCCCGCGTGGGGCACGACTACATGGCATCGCCGATGGTCAGCTCTTTCATGCGTTTCAATCCACGCGCCCGCGTGGGGCGCGACGATCCAGTTCTGCGCGGCGGCATTGATGCAGAGGTTTCAATCCACGCGCCCGCGTGGGGCGCGACACGCCCGGATTGTTGAAATCGGCCAGCGCATAAATAGTTTCAATCCACGCGCCCGCGTGGGGCGCGACTGTTGAGCCTGATCCTGCGCGGATTTTGCACAGAGTTTCAATCCACGCGCCCGCGTGGGGCGCGACTGGATCGTGCTGAAATGCCCACGCGCCGCAATTGTGTTTCAATCCACGCGCCCGCGTGGGGCGCGACGTCCGAGTCGATACCGTAAACGGTGCCGCACAGCGTTTCAATCCACGCGCCCGCGTGGGGCGCGACGCAATGACTGTCCCGTTTACCACCGTGTATAAATCGTTTCAATCCACGCGCCCGCGTGGGGCGCGACCATATCTTCGAAGACGAAACCGAATCGCGCGTCGGTTTCAATCCACGCGCCCGCGTGGGGCGCGACTGCAAACCCTGACCCAACTGGCGGACGCCGTAGAGTTTCAATCCACGCGCCCGCGTGGGGCGCGACTCGGCAGCAGTCTGGTGGCACTCCACGCGCAATGGGTTTCAATCCACGCGCCCGCGTGGGGCGCGACATTAAATGGGGCTGCGGACGGTCCAGCTTCGGCGTTTCAATCCACGCGCCCGCGTGGGGCGCGACATGCTCGCAAACGGAATCCGGTGTCAGCCTCAATGTTTCAATCCACGCGCCCGCGTGGGGCGCGACCGTCTGCGCGTTGATACCATAACCAAGCGAACTGTTTCAATCCACGCGCCCGCGTGGGGCGCGACGTGCCGGCCGCAGCGCCCGTCGTGGCCGCAGTGGTTTCAATCCACGCGCCCGCGTGGGGCGCGACGTCAATTCGGGTGCCAGCGTGCTGGTCGGGTGGGGTTTCAATCCACGCGCCCGCGTGGGGCGCGACGCCTGGGGGCTATCCGAAAGGTGCAGTGCCCATGTTTCAATCCACGCGCCCGCGTGGGGCGCGACGACCCGACCCTGGTGATCAAGGACGAAAACCCGCAGTTTCAATCCACGCGCCCGCGTGGGGCGCGACAAGTTGTAGGCGCTGCGGAACTCATGGCCAAGCTGTTTCAATCCACGCGCCCGCGTGGGGCGCGACTTCCCGTCGCGTTACAGGAAACGCTTGAGGCAGCGTTTCAATCCACGCGCCCGCGTGGGGCGCGACCTGGTATCGTTTGTCAAAAAACGCCAGGGCGGTGTTTCAATCCACGCGCCCGCGTGGGGCGCGACGGACGAGGTCAAGAGCGCGGCCCAGAAAGAGCAAGTTTCAATCCACGCGCCCGCGTGGGGCGCGACGTCCAGCTTCGAAAAAGCGGACGACAGGGAGTCAAGTTTCAATCCACGCGCCCGCGTGGGGCGCGACGGTCAAAACGGCGTGATGCTGCCGAGTGTCGATTTGTTTCAATCCACGCGCCCGCGTGGGGCGCGACGAATTACCGTACACGTATGCGGATACCCCGGACGTGTTTCAATCCACGCGCCCGCGTGGGGCGCGACCTGTCCATCAAATTTTGGCCGCGGTAACGGTGCCGGTTTCAATCCACGCGCCCGCGTGGGGCGCGACCCGGCCGAAACACGCACATAACCGCCGGCCGCAGTTTCAATCCACGCGCCCGCGTGGGGCGCGACTCACCATTTCGTCGACTGAGGATTTTACACATGGTTTCAATCCACGCGCCCGCGTGGGGCGCGACGCTGGCTGCATCCCAAATTGTCGATGTTATGCCGTTTCAATCCACGCGCCCGCGTGGGGCGCGACCCAAGTGGTTTTGACATTCAGCACTTTGTCACCGTTTCAATCCACGCGCCCGCGTGGGGCGCGACTCCCCTGCATGGGCAACGCGCACTGCAGCCGAGGTTTCAATCCACGCGCCCGCGTGGGGCGCGACCTGTTCCCCAGGGGCGGCCCACGCGAGTGTAGAGTTTCAATCCACGCGCCCGCGTGGGGCGCGACCACTTCGGGTATTCCCGGTACTCGTATGGCGCGGTGTTTCAATCCACGCGCCCGCGTGGGGCGCGACGGCATGCTTCCTGGTCGAACTCTCCAGTCGATACAGTTTCAATCCACGCGCCCGCGTGGGGCGCGACTGCCGGCATGCGCATGACACAGCAGCAATGCGTGGTTTCAATCCACGCGCCCGCGTGGGGCGCGACGGAAGTCGAATATTGATCAAAGAGAGGTGGCATAGTTTCAATCCACGCGCCCGCGTGGGGCGCGACGACAGGGCATTTCCTGCTGGTTGCCGAACGCCGCTGTTTCAATCCACGCGCCCGCGTGGGGCGCGACAGCTTGCAAAGGTTGTTGTGGGTGAGTTCCATGGTGTTTCAATCCACGCGCCCGCGTGGGGCGCGACTCCCGCCTGCAATTACGATCGAGCCACCCAAGAAGTTTCAATCCACGCGCCCGCGTGGGGCGCGACTGGGTCACTACAAACATATGAAAACAAATGTATTTTCATCCAGAAAACGCGAACCAGCTACAAAATAGCCGGTCTCGCCGTTTGCGCGCCATCGCGGCGGGCCGGATAGGCTGGCCAATCCACAGTCTGCAACTGGCGCGAACCTCCCAGGGAATGGGCAGTCACTTGGGGTTCGCACAGCGAGTCTCCGGCTTACAGCACCAAAGGCCCCTGTAGATCTAGCACCGGTTTAGCACCGATGTGCTCAACTTTCTGTTTCCAATTGCTGCCCAGATAATAGAAACGCAGGCTGTCCTGCCGCGCATCTATCAGCGAGCACAACTTGTCCCGCAGCAGCACCCATTGCGCAGGCTCTACCTCTATTTCAAACACCGAATATTGCGCGCGCTGGCCGTAATTTCTGCAGACACGTGCCACCTTACGCAAACGGGCGGCGCCATCCTTGTCCTGGGTGCGGACGTCGTAGCTGACCAGCACCATCATCTTGCCATCCCTCCTATTTCCACAAGAACGGCGGATAAGCGTCGAGATCGCCACGCAAGTGCCGCGCCAGCAATTGCGCCTGGATCGCAGGGAACAAACCCAGTTCGGCCTTTTCATCCAGGTAAGCATGTAGCAGGCTGTCGCGCTTGCGTTCCTGGTACGCCACCAGCACCGTCTTACGTGCCTCGTCACTCAGCAGCACACCACCGTTTTCCTGCGCACGAAAGTCCTTTGCGTTCAATTGGCGACGATTGAACAGCGACAGGGCCAACCGGTCGGCCAGCACCGGCCGGAACTCTTCCACCAGATCTAGCGCCAAGCTGGGACGGCCAGGACGGTCGCGATGCAGAAAGCCTACCGCCGGGTCTAGGCCTACGCTTTCCAGCGCCGAGCGACAGTCATGGGTGAGCAGGGTGTACAAGAAGGATAATACGGCGTTGACCGGGTCACGCGGCGGCCTGCGGCTGCGCCCGGCAAAGCTCACCTCCGGGTCCTCCACCCGCAACAGATGAGGAAATACGGCGAAATAGTTCTGGGCGGCTTCGCCCTCCACTCCGCGCAGCTCGTCCAGATCGACGCCATGCCATAACTTGTCCGCCAACCTGCCCAGACGCTTGCGCGCCTGTTCTAGTTCGCCGCGCGCCGCCGCGTCCAAGCCGGCGCCATGGTCGCGCAAACCGCGTGACAATACCGCACGCTGGTTGTAGAGCTTGCCCAGCAGCAGATGGCGCGCCAGCGAGAGACAAGCCGGCTCGTCGTCGCTAGTGCGGTACTGCGCCCGACGCAGCAGCACATTGCCAGATACCGGCCCTTCCACCCGGGCCAGGAAACGACCGTTCGGGCTCAGATAGCTGATGGTAATGCCCCTCTCGGCGCAAAAACCCATCAACGGCGGTGAAACCAACACCCGGCCAAAACAGACCAGCCCTTCCAGCATGTGCACAGGCAGGCGCGCCCGCTCGCTGCCCTCCACCTCCATGACCAGGTTCTCGCCATCCTTGCGCAACCAAGCGCCTTCGGTGGTGACATAGACGGTGTTGAGCTGACGTCGCATATCAGGTGTCCCATTGTTGTCGAAGCCAAGCATTGACGCTCTCTTGACGCCCAAGCAGGCGCGGCTGGCACAACTCCAGCAGAGAGCAGGCGTCGCAGCGGCGCGATTCGTAGCTCGCGTGCGGCGTTTGCCGCTTGTCAAATAGCGCCCGAGTGGCGGAGATGGTGTCAAGCGTCAGCCCGCGCAGCACCTCGTCAAAACGGACCACCCTCCGTCTACGCGTCTTTCCGTAATACAAGGCGCCCTCGTCAATCGGCCGGCCCAGCATGTGTTCCAGGCACAGCGCCTGGGCGCATAGCTGCACCTCGTCGGCGCGGTGGCCCTTGGGCCGCCCGCGCTTGTATTCCACCGGATAGGCCTGTTCGCCCTGCTGCGTGGCGTGGAATTCAACGATGTCCGCCACACCCGCGATACCCAGCGCGGGAGCAGCCAACGCCATAGCGCTGACCACACGGACGCCGCGCCGGGTTTCCATGCCTGGCTGGTCGGCCCGCTCGTGCATGATCCTGCCCTCCGCCGTCTGCTCGTTCTCTGCCCACAACTGCTCCAGGTGGATCAGCGCGCACTGCCTGGGGCAGTACAGATAGTGCTGCAGTGCGGAGAGCGGAATCAGTTCGTCGTCTTCCATCGCATCTCCCGGCTTACAGCAGCTCTTGCACCTCCACTCCGGCCGGAATGGCGGCACGGTCCACCGCGACTCGGTAATCGGCGAAGCCGCGCGCCGGACTATCCGTTTCTCCATCCGTCCGGCTAACCCGCACCGCGTCGAACAGCTTGTGCGCTGGCGCGTTGCCCATCGCCGATTCGTGCCGGAACACGATCAGCTTGCGCGCCGCCATCTCGCCGCGCGCGGCGGAGCGGTCATGTTCGAACATATTGATCAGGCCACGCCACAGCAGCTGCAGGTCGCCCTCGCCAAAGCCGGAGCGCTCGGCCAGCTTGGCGGAGATGAAGCCATGGGCGCGGTAAAGGCCGTAGGGAACGATGTGCTTGCGACCCATGGTCCGTTCTTTTTCCAGGTCTTTCTCATTGGTAACGGCCATCCGTGTGATTGACACCTCCAGCGGCACTACCGGCTCGATGGATGTTGCAAAGGTCAGCTGTATCGGGCCGCGCACCTGTCCGGCGTTGACTTCTGTCGTCATCACCGCGCCAAAGGCGCGCACATCGAAAAAGTTCTTGCACATCCAGGCGGTCAGCTCGCGCGCTTTGGCCTCGTCCTTGGGCAGCTTCTTGGACTCGGGCTCGATGCTCAGCGCCTCGTAAGCGCGCTTGTGCTGGTTATTGAGCACCGATTTTTCCTGCATATAAAGTGCGAAACCTGGTTCGCCGTCTTTCTCCAGAGCCACGTAGTTGCGCAGCTTGCGCTTCAGGCACACGTCAGTGACCAGTCCCTGGTTGGTTTCCGGGTCCAGCCGTGGCAGGTTGCCGGCGTCGGGGTCGCCGTTCGGGTTACCGTTGCTGACGTCGAACAGATAAACAAACTCGTAGCGGTTGGCGATAGCGGTCATATGGTTATCCTCACTCTTCGGTGGTGTCGCTGGCAGCCACGTCGCCGCCCTTGCTGGAGAAATGGCTGTGGGCCTGGTGGTAATAGCCGATGGCGAACTGCCCTTGCGCACTCATGCCCAGATTGCGCGGAAAGGAGCGATCCAGACCCCCAATGATGTCGCCCAGGCTTTTTTCCAGCACCGTGGCCAGGCCCGGCTTGTCCTTTCGCACACGGCTCAGATGATGTTGCACGTTGCGCAGCAGCAGCGGGAACACACTGGCCGGCGTGGCGGAGGCCGCACCGTAGTAGCGGTCGCGGATAGTAGCGTTGATATCCCTGCCTAGCGCGCTGCGCTGGATGTTTTCCAGCTCGGCGAATAGGCGGCCCAGCAGATAGCCGGGATCTCGATTGGCGGTGTCCAGACTCACGGGTAGCTCCAGGTTGATGCAGGAAACGCCCAGGCGCTGATCGCGCCCAAGCACGGCTTTGCACAAGGCGACACGCGTTCCGGACAAATCGCCGTCGGCGCGCATGCGCATGATCACGTTGGAAAGCAGGCTGCGCGGGTAGCGCCGGCCGGTCAGTATGGCCCGGGCCAGTTCGCCGGCCAGTTGCGGCGGCACGTTCTCGGGCTTGCCCTGAGCGGCCACAGCGTACAGTAGCCGCCACACGCCGGGCGCGTGCCGCCATGGCGAGGGCGCCAGCTCCAGATCACGGTAGTGCCAAGCCAGCCTAGCCGCAAAGGTTTCCAAGCGGCCGGTCTCCCAAAAGCGGATGGACAGGCGCGAGGCATTGGGCGCCAGCCCTAATACGAACAAGCGGGTGTCGGCCGCCAGTGGTATACCCAGATCCGCAAGAGGACGGCCATCGGCAATTTCCTTCAGCGTCGCCATTGCGCGCTGGGTCTCCGAGGTGTCGTCGGCAGGCGGGTCCAGCCAGTCGGCAAAGACGGATTCGGCAGCGGCAGCGGCCTCCGGAGTGGCCGCCTGCGCCCAGAACACCACAGAGGCGTCGCCGATTTGCAGCCGCTGCCGGTTGCTGGCCTCCCGGCGCAACAGGTGGTTGAGCACGGCCGTGTAGGCAAAGGCCGCGAACTCGGAAACCGGGGCATTCTCACCCTGGCTTTTGCCATAGGACGAGAACGACTCCAGATTGAAGGACACGATGGATGCACCCGAACTTTGCGCGCCGTTGACACCCTTGATGGCTGGATGCAGCCGGGCCAGCGGCGCACTCCCCCCACTCACCAGGCACATGCCGGGCGCTCCGCCCCCTTCCGCCAGCATGCGCGCTCTCAGCAACTGCGCGGCGGCGCTCTCATGCACGTACTCGCGCCGGCCATCCAGGCGAAACACCACATTGGCGTCGCGCAGGCTTTCTTGCAGATCCAAAGGAAAGGCATCGAACTGTTCCGGCCGCCAGTCTTGCAGAAAGCGCCGCACCGCTCGTAGGCCCTCGTCCTCGCTATCCGCCAGCCATCGAGAATGCAACGCCTTGAAA
Source organism: Chromobacterium sphagni (assembly GCF_001855555.1). Lineage (GTDB taxonomy): Bacteria > Pseudomonadota > Gammaproteobacteria > Burkholderiales > Chromobacteriaceae > Chromobacterium > Chromobacterium sphagni. The sequence continues at coordinate 233,890 of NZ_MKCT01000001.1, forward strand.
GCTGCATGTTCATCAGCCACCCGGCCGCCGGCCTTGGCGCTGACGCCCAAGACATAGCTGGTCTTATCCCATAGGAAGTTGGAACGGATGCCGACCGTGCGCTTTTCCGGCTGCGGCACATTCAACAACCGCCCCTCATGGCGCTTGCCATTGGCCACGCGCAGGTCACGCGGCACATCCACCAACCTGCCTTCTTCATCCAGCAGCAAGGCGTAACTGATTTTCTCGCTGCTGTAGCCAAAACGCGGCACCTGATCCAGGGCGGACAATCGCTGGTAATAATCAAGCAGGGAGGACAATATCATGTGCGCGCCTCCCGCCAAGGCGGTACCGCAATCCAGCCGTCTCGCATCTCGGCGCGGAAGAAACGGGGCGTCATGCGGTCAGCAAAGTCGATATCGTGCAGCATCCAACCCAGGTCGCGCACGCCGGCCAGACTCGCGTCTGGTTGCGGCGCATCTGCGTCGTCGTCTATCAACTCCACGCTGGCGGCAAACTCCCGCGTGCCCAGACAAGGCGCGTGGAAATGCTGCCCCTTGCGGGCACGGCGCTTGAAGGTGTCCAAGTGTTTGCCGACGTTGTCGTCCGGCCCGGCCTGCTCAGTCAGCTCGAAATGCGCCTCTATCACATAGCCCACATTGCGCAGCACAGTGGCGGCGCGTTGCTGGCGGTCTTCGTCCACCAACATCACCAAGCCATCGGTGCGGCCCGTCTTCATCGCCTTGGCCACGCTGGCAGCGGACAGCTTGCCGCCCACCTCGTTGCGGCGGATGGACTCGAAACGCACCGGCTTGAGCACGCCGATGCGGTCCACCACCCAGCGTATGGCGGGCTTCCAGTGGATGGCTTCGAGTATGCCCCGCGCGGCAGACGGCGTGATCACGTCGTAGGACACGCGTTCGACTTTCATTTCCGGCCGGGTGAAACAGGCACGCTCACCCCAGACATGTATGCGGATTCCGTAACTCATCGTTCTCCTCGCCTTGATATGAAGTGTCAGATCACCAAATAGTCTTTTCCGCCTCGATGAAAGCGGGATCCTCCCAGCTCAGGCCGTGCTTGGCGTCATAGAGCGCCGGATTGAGCAGTTGCATGAATTGATCGCCAAAGCGGAGGGGGTTTACCGGCTGGATAGCACCCACCGCGCGTAGCGCGGCGAAGGCATTGCGCGGAACTTGCACCAGATAGGGCTGCAGATCGCGTGCCAGCTGGCCGCAACCTTCCGCATAGGCCAGTTTGGCAAGCGCCGTGCATGCGACATCATCAAATGGCACGATGACCGGCATCAGCGCCGATTCGATCATGCGGAAGTCCCGGTCCAGCTGCTCCATGGGCAGGTTGTCGACGCCGCTGGCGGACAGCAGCGCCAATAGGCCATGCTTGTCCAGCGCCTTCTCGCCCTTGTCCCAATACAGCTGCCTGAAATATTCCTGAATAGCCTGCTGCGCCAAGGGCGAGCCGGATGGCCGGCGCCATACCTCTGCGGCGGCCTGGGCTGCTTGCCTCAGCTCCGGCGGTGGCGGCCAAGACTGGTTGCTGAAGATCAGCACCTCGCTGCCCGCAGCGATGCGCTGCCCCTCTCGGTTACAGCGGCCAGCAGCCTGGGCAATGGCATCCAAGCCAGCCTCGGCGCGCCAGACGGTGGGGAAATCGATATCTACGCCAGCTTCGATCAAGCTGGTAGCGACCAGGCGGACAGGACGCCCCGCGCGCAAATCGGCTTTGATGGCGGCCAGCGCCTGGCTGCGGTGGCGCGCGCACATCAGCGTGGTCAGATGGCGGGCACCGGGCAAATCGGCGATCAGTCGGTACAGTTCGCGGGCATGACGGCGGTTGTTTACGATGCACAAGGCCTGCGGTGTTTCTGCAAACCGCGCGGCCAGCGCAGCATCGTTCACTTCGCCGATATGCCGCACCGTGACGCGCTCCAACGCGCGGAACAGCCGTGGTGGATCGGGTGCCAATTCGACGACGTCATCAAAGCCGCCCGGAAAATCCTGCGCCAGCAGGGCCGGCTGGGTGGCGGTACACAGCACAATGCTGCTGCGATAATTGCGCGCCAGCTCGCCCAGCACCGCCACGCAGGGCCGCAATTGGACTAACGGCAAGGCCTGGGCTTCATCCAGTATCACCACGCTGCCGGCGATATTGTGCAGTTTGCGGCAACGGGAGGGCCTGGCAGCGAACAGGCTTTCAAAGAATTGCACCGAGGTGGTGACCACCACTGGCCAGTCCCAGTTTTCCATCGCCAGTGCCAGCTTATCGCGGGCCTCGGGGGCTTTGTTCGGGTCGTCAACGAAGGCGCTGTGGTGCTCTAACACTGCCAGTTCGCCCCACTCGCCGAAGGCTTTGCGGAACACCGCCGCTGTCTGCTCAACAATGCTGGTGAAAGGGATGACGAAAATGATTCGGCGCAGGCCGTTGGCAATGGCGTGATCAAGCGCAAACGCCAACGAGGCCAGCGTCTTGCCGCCGCCGGTAGGCACCGTCAACGAAAATAGGCCAGGCGGCTGCTCCGCCTTGCCACGAACGCCACTCAGGATTTCACCGCGCAGGCGGTTGACCTCGCTATCCACTATGAAGCCGGTCAAATGGTCATCCAGCTTTTCCCGCAGCTGCCGTAGCTCCACCGGGGAGCCGCGTAGCGGCTTGGGGTTGGCATCAAGCCGGCGGTAATAAGCCTCGGTATCGAGAAAGTCGGCATCCACCACGCAGGAGAAAAGCATGCGGGCCAAAAACGACTGCTGAAAACCAGCCAGTGCCTTGTCTGGCCGAAAGTCGTTTGGCGGCGGCAAGATATCCGGCAGCGAGACTTCCTGTTGCCATTGCGGATCCAGCTTCGGTAAGTCCGCGCTCAGCCGCTCCTGAAGCGGAGTCCGCTCTCCTCGCTCGCGGCCATTCGCCAGGCCGGCGTGGTGGCCGGCGATCCCATAAGCGAGCAGCGTCCCCAAAGACTTATATTTCTGGCGGGCCACTACCGCCCCCCAGCTCGCGTGGTCGACTGGACGGCCACCGCGCAGCCGACTCTGGAATTCGGCAGTGTATTTGCCCAGATCGTGAAGACAGCCGGCAACCTCAGCTAAGGGAGCTGCGCCAAACGCCTCTGCAAAGCCCCCAGCCAGACGCCCCACACCAAACAAGTGCTCCGCCAGAGGCTGCCAGTTACAATCATCATTTGTGTCGTCAGAATGCGCGAAAAACATGGGCATCCCCTTCTTCGCATGCAACTAGTGACATAGCTTAGACCATAATACCCAAAAGTCATCTCTCAAGCCATGCAAGAGCGGATAGCACCAAGCCGAGCATGTGCCACCGATTATCGGCTTAATCGGTTCGACTGATGCCCGCATCGACGGGTGTTCATTACTTGGAAGGTCTGGATTTCCATGTAAATCGGCCATCATCCATTGCCACGCTGACAGGAGGCTTTGGCCGAATAGCTGACGGAAACCTAGTATTGGCTGCTTCTCGGCCGAAGCAGTCTTTCGGCAGGTTGATGGGCAGTGACTGATTTACACAGAATTTCGGGCATGCCTCCTGCATGGATATATATTTCATATTGGCCGTCATTCAGGGAGCGCGCATGAGCCTTCTTCATGAAATCCAAGCTGCGGTACTCCAGGAGGGGGCGGACCTTGGACCAATACTTCTGAGACTTCGGCTATTGGCAGCTCGGATCGGAAGTCAGCCCCTCGCAGAATGGGTGCGGCACGAGTCGGAAGGGTACCCGCGGGATGCGGAACTTCCAGACTATCGATTTATTCCGGTCAGCTACACAGCGAATTTTTCCGGACCGTTTGGGTCCGGGATCAAGAATGCGCCTATCTCACCGTACTTAGTGAAGAAGTTCGCTGGGGAGCAATGGGTACGCAACGAAATGCGGGAGAGCATTGCAGCAGTGGACGATTTGCTGGCCACAGCCGAAGAAGGCGGCCACTTAGGAATCAATGCCGCCGACCTTATCCTTCTGTTTCAAGGCAAGGTGTATCCAGACTACGCCTGCAATTCGGTCACTGGAACCATCCCGCGGTCATCACTTGCCTCAATTCGGCACGCAGTGCGCAGTCGCGTACTCGAACTCACTCTTGAACTTGAGAAGTCTGTGCCAGATGCTGCTGCTGTGGTGATAGGCCCTGCTGCTTTGCCATCTGTGCCTAGCGCGGCCGCAGCAACGCAAATTGCCCAACAAATCATCTACGGCAACTTTACATCAATCGCGGCCACCGGCGACGGGGCAACGATCCAAGTTGCGGTGGCTCCTCATGACGCACGAAGTTTGACGCAGTTTTTAACTGGTTCCGGCATGGCGGAAGAGGATGCCCAAGAGCTGGCTCGTCTCGCTGCTTCGGAAATGCCTGAGAGCAACGAGGAGCCCATGGGTCCCCAAGTGCGCAACTGGTTTGTTGAGAATCTCAAGAAGGCTGCGTCTGGCACTTGGAAAATGGGAGTTGCAGTTGCCACAGATGTGGTCAAAGAAGCCTTACTCAAGTACTACGGTCTCAAGTAGCCGAGCACACCGAAAAATGACGCCCAACCCATCATTCCAGCGGACCGCCTTCGGCGTCCGCTGAATACGCAATTCCAACGTTAGGCCTCCCCAATGAGCCACTTCGCCAAGCCGACGTTTGACAAAATGGTCGCAGCAATCGACCTATGCAGAAGTCAGGGACTAGATGTTCCAATGCTGACGCTCAACTACACGTTGCTGGACGCACTCGCATGGGCAGCTTACGGTGGAGCAATGTCAGGAGTGAAAGATCGGTTCATTCACTTTTGTGAACAACATCTTTTGCCCGGTAGTGCCCTCGACTGCGCTGCATTAGATCTTTACGCAGCCCGCTGCTCAACTCTTCATAACCTTGGACTGGGAGTCAGACCTAAGTAAAAACGGCAAGGCTAAAGCAATGGCATACTCGTTCGGAGCCGATGACGCTTTGATTACGCAGCAAGCGTTGGAACGTGTAGTACCTGGACGGTTTGTCACGATAAAGGCAGACCTTCTTGTTAGTGCAACGGAAGCCGCTGTGCATCAAATCAGGGCCCTAGCCAGCTCCAACGAAGCGTTAAGAGAAAGATTGGCAGTGGCTGATGGCAAGGGGGACCGGACTTTGGTGACCAATGACGCCGCGTCACTATTCAGCGAGTTCCTGCGCATCACAAATTCCTCGGGCTCTACATCGGCACAGGTCAAAAGCAATGAGCCCGACGAATAAATCCGGCCTAACAGATTGGTCAAGCGGACGTTAGCAAGCTACGCTTGTTGGTGCCCTCCGTGCTTCGCACTCCGGCGCCGCTTACCTCGGGCGTTAGCCAACCGAACAACTATCACGGAGGAAACTCAGTGCCAATAGCATTCTCCTCAGCGCTTTACTACCCATACATCGACATAAAGGATGAACGATGGCTGCGAAGCGCGGCGCTGTTCTGGGACTCCATCCGAACAATAGTCCCGGTTTCGCATCGCGATCCCTACTTGAACGATTTTGCGCGCACTCTTTGCGACGAGGGCGTACTTGAGCCCGTTCGGGTTTCATCGGATATGGATGAAGTCGAGGAACTCACAGACAAAGTTCTCGACTTTCTTACCGACCCAGCCTCAGCTGGCGTCATGTTTGACACCGACAAATATCCGACCCGTCGAATTCATCCGGACAAAATGTCGTATGAATTGCGCGAGCTAGCCCATATCCACGCAGAAAAGCTGCCGTACATGATTCGCTCAGAACTTGAGAGAGGATTAGATGATGACGGATGGTTTCATGTTGCGCCTGGCTTTGCCAACTTCTACATGACGTTGCTCGCATCTCAATTGGCTCAGCGACTGGGGTTGGGGTTAGTCACCGAGTCGTCTGCAGCAGACCAGTTAGCGATTGCTGTACGCAAAGGAAAGCCGCTTGGCACATCTGGCAATCGACGAATCGGTCGCCATTTTGATGCATTGGGTCCGAGACGCTCTTTGCCAACAGACGTTGCACCGAGCTTGCTCATTGATCTTATGGTGCAAGGAATTTCTTTGCCCGAGAACCTTTCGGTGAAGGAGATACTCAAGTTCAAGAAGGATCACAAGGAGGAGTTGTCTGTGTTCCGCCGAGAGGTTGCTCGGCTTACCACCGACTTGCCAAAGGATGTACCAATAGAAGCACTGAGACAAGCCGTTTCAGATCAGTACCACGCCGACGTATTACCAGCAATGCGCAGCCTCCGCGAGTCACTTCAAGCCCAAAGCTGGGATGCTGGACTCAACGGACTGCTAAAGGTCTCTTTCTTTTCGGCAGCTCCAACCTCTGCTGCGATCCTTGCAGGTATTCCTAACTCAGTAGCATTGCTTGCTGGTGCTGGAATCTCGCTTACCGCGTCAGCGGTGCTATTAGCAAATCAACGCCGCCGGGCGAGAATCGAGAGTCCGTATTCCTATTTGCTTTCAATGGAGCGGCAGTGGTGAGCGACTGGCTAACACTACGCTCCATGGAATTCTGCGCAATAAAGCCGCGCAGTGCCCCTGAGCTTAGACGTTAGTGTCTGCAATGCGATGGCGTGCCGACATTGAAAAGCCGAACATTAATTTCTGCTTTGGCCGAATAGTAGCCCATCGACACCTACCCTTCCCACAAGAAACCACAAGCGAAAAGAGGCCCTATCGGACCTCTTCATTTAGCTCTTTAACGTTAGACCATCAATAAATCTCCGATCACTATGAAACTACTTCTTGCAACTCTCTTGTCCCTGGCTGTATTACCTGGCTGCACGTCTCTGGGGCGACTAGATGCCAAGGCGAGCCCACCCACAGTGAGCGAGTCTATTTTTGTAATAGGGGTCACGCCAGCGAATCACCGTATATCTGCATTTCCTGGAACTGTCGAAGATGGCGTTTTTCGTCAGAATGCATTCTTGCCCGCAGCACTTTACGGTGCAGCGAAAGACGGGTTCATCGTAGGCAAGGCATCAGCGGGAGATGTACTTGCCATCACGAATGTAAGACTCATTTCAGATGACAGCACCGCATTTCTTGGTCGAGACTTCTCTCCATGCAAGGCAGCAAAAACTTTCGTTTTTCAAATTCCAAAGGGCAAGGTTATCTATATCGGCTCAGTGGACTATAAATTCAAAGAGGACAAGTTGGAGGTTCACTATCGGCGCGATTTGAAGGCCGCCACAAAATACATCGATACCAACTACCCCTTACTGAAAGGCATGGTTGAATACCAAGAGCCGCAACTTCTACCCACGGCCATAAATTGCAATCCAGGCCCAATATATATACCGATTTATATCAACGCCAAGTAGACAAAGCGGCCCCACAAACTGACCGAGGTTGCGCTGCACCAGTCTGCATTCAGACTGTAAGCGCAACACTATGCTTATGCGCCCCAGCCTAACTGCTCGCTCAACGCTGACACCACTACAGACCTAAGTCCGAGCGTCCGTTTTGGCTGAGGAACTACCATAAGAAAGCTATCGACCGTGCCGAACGTGACCAAGCTGCCTGCCAGAAGTGCGTCCAACTTGGCATGAGTCAAATATGAATCCTGCCCTCCCCTTCACACATTTCGCATGGAATACGCACCTCGGCATCGCCTTTACACAGCGGGCAGAACGGTGGATGTTCCTTGTAGCCAAACGCCAAGGTGCAGGGCACCTCCCCTGCTCCCTTGCACTCCGGACACACCATCTTAGTCATCACAGATTCCTTGTACGTTGTGAAACCCGAACCGGCCTGCGCCCCCCTCAGCCCTACAGCTAGTCTGACACTTGGCCACAAAATGAACGTAATACATCTAATATAAACATATTACGTCATTCTATGGCAAGTCAAGATCAGGCAACGTCATAGCTCATAGATCAACATGAAACATCTAGTGCTATGGGCAAGCTCTTGGAAGTTCGAGTAGGCAGCAACATCAAGCAGGCGCGGGAGTCTCGCGGGCTGACACAGCGCCAAGTGGCGGAGCACTTGGAAATTGAAACGGAATCGTTGTCGCGGATAGAACGAGGGGCGGCGCTGCCTGGCTTGAAGACCTTGGACAAACTGGCCGGGATTCTGGACGTGCCACTGGCACAGTTCCTGACTGGGGCCTCTGTTGAGCTGGCCTCGCTGGTGGAGGCCGTCAAAGACGAGATTGCCCCACTGGATGAGGCAGACCGGCTGTTCGTGTTGGATCAGTTGAAAGCGTTGTCTCGCAAGCTGGTGGACAAATCCAAGTGAGCGATTAGCAACCCTTCACATGCTTGCGCCGGGCAAGAAGCTTGCTCGACAGTCACACCCCCTGTCCAGAAGTGCAGCTCAGTGCCGAACAGCCTATTTCAGCATTGCCTGATGGTGTTCATTGCAACTAATATGTTCGATTCTGCCTAACCTCCATACCCTCGCCCTGAGGGTATTTTTGCATTGGCCAACAGTCATGGACATTAATCAACTGCTTGCCAGCTTCGCTTCCGCCTTTTCCCAAGCCAACCGCCACCTCACCCTAGCCATAGCCGGCGATCAAGTCGGCGCGGAACAGCTATTGCCGCACCAGTTGGAAGGCGAGGAAGGTATTTCCCAGCCCTATCGCTATACAGTGGAATGCCTGTCGCCGGATGGCGGCATTGAGCTTAAAACCCTGCTGGGCCAGCCGGCGCGCATCGGCATCACCGACGCCAACGGCGGCGAAAGCGTGCGTTGCGGCGTCATCAGTCAGGCCAAGCTGCTGGGCAGTGATGGCGGCTTTGCCAAATACGGGCTGACGGTAGAGCCGCCGTTCGCCCTGCTGCGCCACCGCCGCAGCTCCAGGGTGTTCCAGGACTTGAGCGTTCCGGACATCATCAAGCAGATCATCACAGAACATCAGGCCGCTAACCCGGCGTTTGCCCGCGTGCAAACGCTGGACATCAAGGTTGACCAGGCTCAGCCGCGCAGCTATTGCCTGCAATACCGCGAAAGCGACTATGACTTCATCGTCAGGCTGATGCATGAGGAAGGCTACGCCTGGCGCTTTCAGCACATTGATGGCGATAGCCCGCAAGTGCTGCTAGTCGTGTTTGACGACGCCTATAGCCTGCCGGCCAGCCCGCTTGAGCGGGTGCGTTTCCACCGCGCCGACGCCACCGAGGAACAAGACGGCCTGACCGACTGGCAGGCCGCGCGCCAGATCGTCGCCGGCGGCGTGGCGCTGGCCAGTTACGATTACCAGCCCACCAGTACCAGCCACAGCAGCGACACAAGCCAGGTGGACCAGGGACAAGCCGGCCAGGCGCTGCAAAGCAGCCTTAGCCATTACGACGCCCCCGGCCTCTACTACGCCAGCGATGCCGACCAGCTCAGCCGCTATGCCCAGTTGCGGCAGCAAGCGCATGACCTGCAGGCCAAGGCCTTTACCGGCAATGGCGCGGTGCGCGGTCTGCAAGCCGGAGAATGGTTCCGGCTGGACGACCATCCGGCCCATGATGGCGACAGCCACGAGCAGCGCGAATTCGTCGTCACTCAGCAGCGTATCCACGCCCGCAACAACCTGCCTGGCGATCTTACCCAGCAGCTGCAGGCCGCCGCTCCCGGCTTGGGCTTGATGGCAGCAGACAGCACCGGCACGCCTTTTCAAACCGAATTCCAGGCGCAAAGACGTGGCATTCCGCTGACGCCCGCCTATGCCGATACCCCGCACGCCAAGCCCACCAGCCTAGGCAAGCAAACCGCCACGGTGGTTGGCCCTGCCGGGGAAGAAATCCATACCGATCAATATGGCCGGGTGAAAGTGCAATTCCATTGGCAGCGCCCGAAGGAACATCCCACCATAGGCGCAGGCATGGACGACAAGTCGTCCTGCTGGCTACGGGTAACCATGCCTTCAGCCGGCGCGGCCTGGGGCCACCAGTTCATTCCGCGCATCGGGCAAGAAGTGCTGGTGGACTTCATCGAAGGCGACATCGACCGGCCCTTGGTTACCGGCGTGCTGTACAACGGCAGCCACCCGCCGCCGGACTTCAGCGGAGCCGGCAGCCTACCGGCCAACAAGACGCTGTCCGGCATCAAGTCCAAGGAACACCAGGGCGGCAGCTACAGCGAACTGTTGTTCGACGACACCCCCGGCGAAGTGCGCGCCAAGCTATCCAGCGAATCCGGCAAGACCCAGCTCAACCAAGGCTTTTTGACCCACCCGCGCAGCGACGGCAAGGCCCAGCCTCGCGGCGAAGGCTTCGAACTGCGCACCGACAACCACGGGGCCATTCGCGCCGCGCACGGCCTATTGCTGTCCACCGAGGCGCAGAACGGCGCAGGCGGCATACAACTGGCGCGCGAACATGCGCAAAGCCAGCTGCAATCCGCAGTCGCCTTGAGTCAAGCACTGGCGGAGACCGCTACCGCACAGCTGGCCGACGCCATGGAAACCGGCCCGGATGGAATCGGCGAGGGCAACACCAAAAGCGGCAAGAAGGCCAAGGGCCACATGTTGCATCAACTGGATGCCCTGGCCGCCTGGGAAGCCGGCTCCAATACCGACAAAGACGGCAAGACCGCCAAGGAGCAAACTGGACAACAGCCACAGCTGATCCTGTCCGCCCCCGCCGGCATTGCCAGCTTGACCGAACAGAGCCAAACACTGGCAACAGGCACCAATCTGAATCTAGTCGCCCAACGCGATGCCAATCACACCACCGGACGGCGCTGGATTCACAACGTGGGCAAGAACATCAGCTTGTTCGTAACGGGGGTAAAAGACAAAGTTGCGATGAAGCTGATCGCGGCCAAAGGCAAAATTCAAATACAAGCTCAGAGTGATGCGATGGAGCTGACCGCTGATAAGGATGTAACTATCACATCAGCTAAAGGCTTCGTTCATGTCGCAGCTGAGCAGGAACTGCTTCTTGTAAGTGGTGGCGCTTACATCCGCCTTAAGGGCGGCAATATTGAAGTACACGCCCCCGGCACTATCAGCATCAAGGGTGCAAGCCACGCATTTAGCGGCCCAGCCCGGCTAACAACGCCCGTTGGACTTCCCATATTCCCAGAGCATGATGAAAGCCTGACATTTGTCGATGAAATAACCAAGGCACCGTTGGCTGGTAAAAACTATGAAGTTCACATGGAGAATGGGTGGATTTTCAAGGGTGTTACTGATGCGGAAGGCAAAACTGAACGGATCAACACGGCCAGACCATTAAAGATAATCAAAGCTATTGTCAGGGATTAACAATTGTGGCAACCGTAAAACTAGCAAAAGAAAATATCAAAACAAACAACGAAGATCTGACCAAATCTACGGTTGTTGTGCCCGTATGTCACGATTGCGGATGCGATTATGGTGAGATTATAAGTTGCACGAAATATGGCTCAACCTATGGCCCGGTATACCATGGAGAATTACCAATTGATCAATACCCAGGCTGGGCCACCATGATAAAAAATGGAGAAGTTACCGAGTCAGAAAAGCGAGTCATTATCATAATGTCTGCAAACGAAGGAAATATGGACTCCGTGCAGTCGTATGATAACCAAATACTAACTGCAGGAGCGATGCAGAAAACAATTTCTCCAACTGGAGCTGGAGAGTTCCCCGCCCAGGTCGCTGACTTTAAAGAAAAGCATCCAGAGTTATATCAATCTCTTTTTGAAAATTGTGGCTGGACCGTTGAGGGGAAAGGCCCTATAGATCGAAAGATGTATTACAAAGACAAGGAGTTAACTGGAGGAAATAAGATAACAGCTGTAGAGCTTAAAAACTTGTTACGTGACTCCAGTAAATTTAATAAAAAAACCAACTCTAAAAAAGAAAAACAAGAATCTCGCCCATTGGCAGCAATTATCAAAGCCCTGAAGCATGAATATTTTTTAGAACATCAGGTTCAAGACTTTATAAAACGGCTCAGGCTGGTAATGAACTTAAAAATTACTGATGGAAAGATTAGTGGTAAGGTTTCAGACTACCTTAAGTCTGAACTTGGAAGGGCCACTGCACTTGATCAGCATGTAAACAGACCTGCATATGTGACTACAGACATAAAGTCGGCTGTTCATGCTTACATAGCAAAGCATCCAGATGTAAAGCCTGATCCCGCGACCTGGGGTACAAATCACGCTAAAATCGAATCTGGCGTTCTGGAGATTTATGGTAATGCTAGGCAGGGAACAGACATGCCATTAAGATTTAAAAAACTAAAGGCTAAAACATGAAAAATTTAATCTTGCTTGTTACGTTTCTGACTGGATTTTCTATGCAAGCAGGGGCCGAAACTATACCTAACAGCCCCCTATTTATAGAAAAATTGAAAATATCTGACAAGCTAACAGCAAAGCTTTCACATAGAAAGTTTGATAATAAACTACGAATAAAAGAGGGACGCACAAATAAAGACATACTCAAATTCCTTGGCGAGCCTTACAACTTAGAGAACGTATCAGGAGATAAAAATAAAATCCTGACTCTGACAGTTGCTACATATGGCATTCTTGACGATCCCGACAATGGAAAAAGCTACCATGATGTAGCAAGCTGCGTATTTATCGAACGCAAAAATGGATGCATTCTTTACTCAGGAAGTATCAATTTGTGCGCAGGAAATTGGGAGACCTCAGAGTCATGGGTAACAGATGAAGGCGCAAAAATAGACTTCTTGGAATTAAAAAAATCTATTCTCGCGGGAAAAGATGAAGGCAAAAGGCCAGAAAATTACGCCAGATGCAAGCGCCCCTAATTTTCTAAATCCTGGCAAAAGTTAAATATTTTACCAAGTCCGCTCGAATATCACTTGCAAAACTTAAACTGAAACATTTAGATACGCGCCAGTTTAGTTAACCTATCAATGATCATTTTAAAAAGTAAAAATTACGAAACCAGGCTTAAAGATCGACACAAAGGACTCACCTCACCCACAAGACATAGCGCTGCGAATAAAAACATGAAAGCCATTACGGCGATTACCATTACGGCACTACTTTGGATAAGCAATAGTGCATGGGCAATTAATTGCTCTGCAAAAAGCTCAAACACGGAAATAATAATTTGCGACTCACCAGAGCTATCACATAAAGATAGCATCTTGAATGAGAAATATAGAACTGCATTATTAATTACAACAAACAAAGCATCACTAATAAGTGAGCAGCGCTCATGGCTTAAAAATTACAGAGACAAATGCGAAGACTTAACTTGCCTAGTTCAAGTCTACTCAAAAAGAGTTTCTGAAGTAGAAGGACTTATATATAAGTCCTCTCAGACCTGCACAATACAAGAGCCAATGCTCATCGGCAGTTGGAATGGAATACGGGATGCAGAGTTTGACACTTTCGAGCTAAACAAAGACCATTCATTCAATAGTTGGAGAAATGAAAGACCTGAATATTCTGACAAAAAATGGGAATTCAATTCCAAAACATGTCAACTTCACATATCCTCAGGCGTGGATAAATTAGATTTTAAGTACCAAATTATTATGCCTAACAAACAGTTAATTACCATTCGCCAAAGCCCAATTGAAAGTAGCATATACAAAAAAATAAAGTCTGAAAAATAGAGACTGATCGTTCAACTGTCACTAGTGACACTCTCTGAATGTCACTACAGTGTAATTTCAATTCCATTTTAAAATCAAAGATGTCACTACGTCACTAGTGTCACTACCATTTTTTAGTAGAATTGGAAAAACTCCCGTAAAAGAAGATTAGGGCTATCAGCCGCGGCATGACTTGCACTGGCCATGCCTCGCCCCCCCACCCTACACACTCCATAAAGTACAGGTGATCAGAGCTACGATGCGTTGCCAGGGGCAGCATCTGAAAGTGAATGAAAGGTGAAGACAGGTAGGGGGTAGAATTCCTCGCGGGAGCACCGCAAAACAAGACCGCGTGCCTAACCAGACATATCCCCATGGTGGAAATTCATAGGGGGGGGTCTAAATTGGCCCACCATAAAGCAATCAAGAAAGAGGATGGCAAAAAATCCCCCTGCCCTTGGGAATATTCATATAGGTGGCCCCAGGGCTACCCATGAGCAAGATTCGCATAGTTAGGGGGGGTAGGTAAAAGTCTGGCCATCATTCGACTAGACCGCGTGCCTAGTCACGGATTTTTATGGGGAGCATTTTTCAGGGAGGGGGGGGTTAGATAGGCACTGCCATGGGGACGCTCATCCAGAGGCCGATGTCAAAAAACGCCCCTCAACCCGCGAACACCTCACCTTGCCCAGCAGGCTGGCCGATCATGGGCCACTTTCTCGCAAGTCGCTGTCCAGCCTCCTGGAAGACTGCCGCAAGCCCCCAGCATGAAGAAAGTGTGCATAGATTCGTGTATATATCCTTGCACAACCCCACACAAACGACAAAAAATACAACAGTTTAATTGACCATTTCTATTGCTGTCGGGGCACCACCCACACTTCCAAAGCAATCCGAGAAAGTCCACAAACCCGCGCCAAATAAGGCTCTGCGGGTTTTTTTACGTCCAAAGCCGTCCAAAGCCATCCAAGCAAAGCCGGGGGTACGTGGGGGTACGTGGGGGTATGATTGGTGGTATCTTGTGTACCCCCACATTTCGATACCCCCACAACAAGGAGTACCCCCATGCCCCTTACCGACGCCGCCATCAAAAGCGCCAAACCACGCGAGGATGGCAAACACCTCAAGCTCACGGATGGACAAGGGCTGTCGCTATGGGTCATGCCCACCGGCGCGAAGTATTGGCGGCTGAAGTATCGGATCAATGGCAAAGAGAAGCTGTTGGCGCTGGGCGTCTATCCGGAAGTGAGCCTGAAGGCAGCCAGACTGAAGCGCGATGACGCCCGCAAGCAGATCGCCGATGGCGAAGACCCAGCTGCGATGCGCAAGATGGATAAGGTGATCAAGCTGGCAGCGGCCGCCAACACATTTGAAGCCATCGCGCTGGAGTGGCATGAAAGGGAAAGTCACGAATGGTCCGCCGCCCACAGCGAGCGCGTTCTGTCCGCCATGAAGACCCACATCTTCCCCTACATCGGGGACAGGCCCATCAGCGAGATTCGCCCGCTGGAGCTGCTGGAAGTGCTGCGCAAGGTGGAAAGCGCCGGCAATATCGACACCACCAAGCGCCTGCGGCAACGCTGCTCAGCCGTCTTCCGCCTGGCCATCCTGACCGGCCGCTGCGACAGCGACCCGGCCGCGCCGCTGACTGACGCCCTCAAGAGTCAGCAATGGCTCTGTTGCACAAATCCCAGGCAGGACGAGTTTCCCCTTTCCCCAAACCGATTTATGCCATAGCCACCGTGCACGGCCGGCCCAGCATGCTGAAGCGGCTCAAGATCGCTGCGCGCACTTGCAGCTCTGCCACTTGACCATCGAAACGCCGGGCCGTCACCCTTTCCCCCAACCGTTTGAAGCAATGCATCTTAGTTTCCACCAAGCTGCGGCGATGATAGCCGCTCCAGCGTTTCCAGATTGCCCTGCCTAGTCGCTTGGTCGCCCGCAGAATCTCGTTGCGAGCCAGTACACCCAGCGAATTTCCTTTCCACGGTCTCGCATTCCTGCGGGTCGGAATACATCCGGTTGCGCCTCGCGCGGCAATCGCCTCATGACATGCCTTGGTATCAAAAGCCCCATCCCCGCTCACGCAGGCTATCGGCTCGTCGGCCGGGATTTGCGCCAATAGCGAAGGCAACATTTGCGCATCGCCCTGGCGGTTGTCCGTGACTTCAATGGCACGGATTTGCAAGGTTTCCGCATCGATGCCCAGATGTACCTTGCGCCATTGCCGGCGATATTCCGCACCATGCTTCTTGGTTTTCCATTCGCCTTCGCCCAACATCTTGATGCCTGTGCTATCCACCAGTAGGTGCAGCGCGCCCGAGCCTTTCTGGTAGGGAATTTGGACCTGCAGCGTTTGCTGCCGTCTGGATAGCGTGCTGTAGTCGGGGACGCTCCAGTCCAGGCCCGCCAGCTTGAGCAGGCTTTGGATGAAACCGATGGTTTGCCGCAAAGGCAGTCCAAATAGGTTCTTGATGGTCAAACAGAACTGAATAGCTACATCGCTATAGGTCTGTGTCCGTCCGCGCTTGCCCTGCGGAGTCGCCTGCCATGACATGGTTGTGTCGAACCAGACGGACAGAGAGCTGGTCTGTCCCACTCCCCATGGACAGAGGGTTAAGCACTAAGCTCTGAGCGGCGGCGTTCGAACTCAACCGGGGTCAGATACCCCAGAGTCGAATGACGGCGTTGGTGATTGTAAAAGCGGATGTAATCAAACACATCCGTACGCGCCTCCTCGTAGCTCCGGTAGTGGGTCAGGGCTTTGTTGCACAAATACTCACCCACCGCAGCTTGGTAAGATAGCGGCATGACCAAGCCCGCTCCAAAACGCTACCGAACGACCAACTGGAAAGCCTACAACCAAGCCCTGATCCGACGCGGCTCTCTGTCCGTCTGATTCGACACAACCATGTCATGGCAAGCGACTCCGCAGGGCAGGCGCGGACGGACGCAGACCTATAGCGATGTAGCTATTCAGTTCTGTTTGACTATCAAGAACCTGTTTGGACTGCCTTTGCGGCAGACCATCGGTTTCATCCAAAGCCTGCTCAAGCTGGCGGGCCTGGACTGGAGCGTCCCCGACTACAGCACGCTATCCAGACGGCAGCAAACGCTGCAGGTCCAAATTCCCTACCAGAAAGGCTCGGGCGCGCTGCACCTGCTGGTGGATAGCACAGGCATCAAGATGCTGGGCGAAGGCGAATGGAAAACCAAGAAGCACGGCGCGGAATACCGCCTGCAATGGCGTAAGGTGCATCTGGGCATCGATGCGGAAACCCTGCAAATCCGCGCCATTGAAGTGACAGACAACCGCCAGGGCGATGCGCAAATGTTGCCTTCGCTCTTGGCGCAAATCCCGGCTGATGAGCCGATAGCCTGCGTGAGCGGGGATGGGGCTTTTGATACCAAGGCATGTCATGAGACGATTGCCGCGCGAGGCGCAACCGGATGCATTCCGACCCGCAAGAATGCGAGACCGTGGAAAGGAAATTCGCTGGGTGTGCGGGCTCGCAACGAGATTCTGCGGGCGACCAAGCGACTAGGCAGGGCAATCTGGAAACGCTGGAGCGGCTATCATCGCCGCAGCTTGGTGGAAACTAAGATACATTGCTTCAAACGGTTGGGGGAAAGGGTGACGGCACGGCGTTTCGATGGTCAAGTGGCAGAGCTGCAAGTGCGCGCAGCGATCTTGAACCACTTCAGCATGCGGGGCCGGCCGTGCACGGTGGCTATGGCATAAATCGGTTTGGGGAAAGGGGAAACTCGTCCTGCCTGGGATTTGTGCAACAGAGCCCTGTCGGGGCGATAACCATCCGGCGTCTGCAACCAAGCCGCCGACCGGATAGGCTGCGCATCGCCGCCCATCTCAATAACAAAGTCATATAAATTTCTTAAGGACGGATCATGCCAGGCGGTCGCTCGCTGCCGGCGCCGCCTGACTGGCCGGACCGACTTTCACAGCGGCCAGATCCCGCCCGTAAGCAGGATGGAAAGACTGAGAGCAAGGCCGCCAGCAGCCAGGTCTTGATGAAAGATAGCCGGATCGATGCGCTACCGTCCGCTCAGCCGGCGCTGGCTTCCACCCGGTTGCGGCCGCCAGCCTTGGCCTGGTACAACGCCTGGTCGGCGCGCTTCACCACGTCCTCGGGTTGCGCGTCGGCGCGACCTGCCACCGCCAGGCCGATGCTGGCGGTGATCCGGCCGACATCCGGGGTTTGCGATTGCTCGACCGCGGCGCGGATCTTCTCGGCCAGCACCGCCGCGCCGCCGGCATCCGTTGCCGGCAGCAGCAGCAGAAATTCCTCTCCGCCATAGCGTGCGACGAAATCGGTGCCGCGGGCGGCATGCCGGATGATCGCTGCAATATGCGCCAGCACGCGGTCACCGGCGTCGTGGCCGCAGCAGTCATTGACGCGCTTGAAATGGTCGATGTCCAGCAACAGCACCGCATAGGGCTCGCCGCTGCGGCCATAGCGCTGGTGTTCATCCTGCAGCTGCTCGTTGGCGGCCATGCGGTTGTTCAATCCGGTCAGCGCGTCGTTGCGCGCCAGCTTCGCCAACTGGGTGGCCTTGGCAACCAGCAAGCGATTGGCTTCTCGCAATTCGTTGGTGCGCTCCGCCACCACCCCCTCCAGGCTGGCGTTGATGTCTGCCAATTGCTGCTTGCGCGCCAACAGCGCGGATGTCATGTTCCGCATCGATTCCGACAACTGGCGCAACTCCTGCGCGCCGCCACGGATTTCCCAAACGGCTCCCTCCTCTCCACGGCCAATGCGCTCGGCGATGTCGGCCAATTCCTCCAACGGCCGGCTGAACGAGGTCGCCAGCCGGTATACCGCGGCCATCAGCAAGAAGCTGGCCGCCAGGCCCAGCAGCAGCAGCGCGCCGCGCAGCTGGTTCAGTGCCGCCAGCGCCTGCTGCCGCGGCTGGCGGACGATTATGCGCCACCCCACCCCGGCGTGCTGCGCCCAGGCTTCGCTGTACAGGTAGTCGCCGCCACCGGGCCAAGCGCCCAGCCGAAATGTTTGTCCCGCCGGCAGCGGTGCCGGCGCCCGCACCCGCCCCACCGCCTCGAACGGCGACAGAATATTGCTCTCCCGGTCGACGATGAACGCCTCCAGGCCGCCCTTGGCCGGCAGGCGCGAATGTATGATCTCCTCCACCCAGTCCCATAGCGCGTGGGTGGCCAGCACGCCGCGCAGCTTGCCCGACGAGTCGTAGAGCGGCGAGGCGAAATCGACAAAGCGGAGCGGCTCGCCCTGGGGTTTGGCGGAAGGGAGCAATTTGGCCAGCAACACCGCCTGATGGATGTCGCCGACGAAAGGCGCATGCTGGCCCCGAATAAACCACGGCCGCTGGGCCACGCTTTGGCCCAGCAGCATGCCGCCGGTGGAGGACAACACCTTGCCGTTGGTGTCGGCAACGCCTATCCAGGCATAATAGCGATAGGCTTGCTTGGTGCGTTCCAGACTCTGACGCAACTCGTCGCCGTCCAGCGGCGCATGCACATAGGCCGGCGACTGCGCCAGCAGGATCACCTCGCGGCGCCGCTCGCGCAGATTGCTTTCGATGGCCTGGGCGATGCTTCCGGTCAGACTGTCCATCGCCTCGCCCTGGTCCTTTAGCACGCGGTCGGACAATACCTGGTCCAGGCATAGCCCGGCCAACAGCGCCGAGGCGAGGAACAGCCCGCCGAACAAGGCGGCCAGCCGCAAGCGGAAGCTGCCGGGCAAGGCGAAACGATGACGGTTCATGGCAACCCTTCGCGGAGGATATAGAGACTGATTGTATATCCTACCCCGAACCGCGCTGTCTCTTGAATGCCCAGCCCCATTGCGCGAGATGCCATTGCCTGCCAGATGCGGCCGCGCCCTAACCGCCGCGCGCCGCCAACCTCCTGCGCGCCAATGCCTGGCTGGCCGTGGCGATGACCAGAGCCGCCGCGATCAACCCCGCGGCCACCGCGAAGGTTGTCCGCATGCCGCTGGCCACCGCCTGCGCGCTCGCCATTCCACCTCCATCGCTTGCCGATGCCGCCGCAAACACCGCGCCCATCGCCGCCGCCCCTGTGATCAAACCCAAATTGCGCGACAGGCTGAGCATGCCGGACACCACCCCGCGCGGTCCTGCGCCGGCGCTCGCCATGATGGCGGTGTTGTTGGCCGCCTGGAACAAGGCGTAGCTGGCGGTGGTGATCATGATCGGGCCGATATAGCCGGCGACGCCCAGGCTGGTCGGCAGCATCGACAAGAGCAGGGTTCCGCCCGCCATGCCTGCCAAGCCGGCGAGACTCATGCGCTGCGTGCCGAAACGGTCCACCAGTCGGCCCGCCGGCACGCCGCTGCACGCGGACACTAGCGGGCCGGCCGACAACACCAGCCCCACCCACGCCGTGCCCAGTTCCAAAGCGCGGGAGAGATAGAACGGCCCCACCACCAGAGTGGACATGATCACTGTGGACACCAGCGCGCTCATCGTCAGGCTGGCGCTCAAGGCCGGCACACGGAACATGGCCAGCCTGACCAGCGGCGATGCCGCTCTGGACTCTACCCATATAAATAGAATGGCTCCGCCAACGGCGGCCAGCAGCAACCCGATATTGAGCGCGCCGAAATAGCCGCGCCCCATGGTCATGGCCAGCGCGTACGCCGCTAGCGTCAGCGCCAGCCATAACGTGCCAAGATGGTCGAAACCCACCCTCTCCGCCTTATCCGCCTGACAGTCCGCCGGCAGATAGCGGCGCGCCAGCGCGAAATTGATCATGCCCAGCGGCACATTGACCAGGAAGATGGCGCGCCAGCCCAGGCCGTCGATCAATAAACCGCCTAGCGACGGGCCAAGCGTGGTGCCGATGGCGGACATGGTGCCCAGCAGACCCATCGCGCTGCCGGCCTTGCCCCTCGGCACCGCCTCCCCTAGCATCGCCACCGTGAGCGCCAGCATGATGGCCGCGCCCAGGCCCTGCGCCGCGCGGGCCGCAATCAGCAGCCCCAGCGTGGGCGCCATGCCGCACAGCAGCGATGCCGCGCTGAATAGGACGATGCCGGCCAAGAGCAAACGGCGGCGGCCCAGCAAGTCTCCCAGCCGGCCGACACTGACGATAAGCGTGGTGATAGCCAGCAGATAAGCCAACACAATCCACTGCGCTTGCTGGAATGAGGCGTTCAATGCCTGGGCCAGCGCCGGCAAGCCAGCATTGGCGATGCTGGTATCCAGCGAGGGCATCAGCGTGGACAGCGACAGGCTGGCCAGCGCCCAACGGGCGGCAGGCGGCAAGACCGTGCTGGATTCTTGGGTATTCGGCTTCAACATCGGCTCCTTCTGATCTGGCAGTTGCCGCAACGCCGACTTGCCTAGAAGGTAGCCCTTTGCCTGATATGGCGAAAGACACAGGATTTGCACTTGATTGATGCGTATGACGCCATATGTGCTAAGGTCCATCCATGTCCAAGCCCGATCTGAACCTGCTGATTACCCTGGACGCGCTACTGGCGGAAGGCAATGTGGCGCGCGCGGCGCAACGGCTGCGGCTTAGCCCGTCGGCCATGAGCCGGGCCTTGGCGCGCCTGCGCGAAACCACCGGCGACCCGTTGCTGGCGCGGGCCGGCCGCGGCCTGGTACCCACGCCCCGCGCGCTGGAGCTGCGCGAACAGGTCAGCCGCCTGGTGCAGGATGCGGAGGCGGTGCTGCGCCCGGCGCGGGCACTGGACCTCAGCCAGTTGGCCAGAACCTTCACGCTGCGAGCCAACGAGGGTTTTGTGGAGAACTTCGGGCCGGACCTGCTGGCCCGCATCGGCGCAGAGGCGCCCGGCGTGCGGCTGCGTTTCGCGCCCAAACCGGACAAAGACAGCGGGCCGCTGCGCGACGGCAGCGTGGATCTGGAGATTGGCGTGGTGGGCAAAGCCACCAGCCCCGAAGTGCGCGCTCGGGCCTTGTTCCGCGACCGCTTCATCGGCGTGGTACGCAGCGGCCATCCGCTGAGCCGGGGCCAGATCACGCCCGCCCGCTATGCGGCCGGCAAACATATCCTGGTGTCGCGGCGCGGCCTGGACAAGGGGCCGATTGACGACGCGCTGGCGGCGCTGGGGCTGGAGCGGCGGATCTCCACCATAGTGGGCGGCTTCTCCAGCGCGCTGGCGCTGGCTAGGACGTCGGACCTGATCGCCAGCGTGCCGGAGCGCGACACCGGCACGCTGCGCGCCGGCATGCACAGCTTCTCCCTGCCGCTGGCGGCGCCGGAAATCACCCTCTCCATGCTGTGGCACCCGCGCCTGGACGCCGACCTGGCGCACCGCTGGCTGCGCGACTGCGTGCGGCAGGTGTGCGCGGCGCCATTCTCCGGCGCATAGCCGGAAAACGACACGCCCGCGGAGAAGGCCGGTCAGTAGTCGCCTTCCCCCGTTCAAACGCCATTCCCGCCACAGTTTTTCCTATGTACGGCTCCGTACAGACGCCCTTATCCAGCTGCGTAGTATTGCCAGCGAGGGCCGGCAATGCTGGAACTAATGCTGGAACTGTGGCAAAGCGGCGCCCTGCCTCGCGGCTCAAGCGGCCCGCCGGCTCATTGTCAGGAGAATGAAATGTCGCTGGGAACGATATTGCTGGTCGTCATGATCATTCTGCTGATCGGCCTGTTTCCACGCTGGCCGCACAGTAGGGATTGGGGATACGGCCCCAGCGGCGGAGTCGGGCTGATCCTGCTGATATTGATCGTGCTGATCTTGCTGGGCCGCTTGTAGCGCCGGTGTCTCCAGGCGCCTGCCGCACTGCCGGAAAAATTAGCGCCGGGCCGCTTGATTGGCTGGCGCCGACACAGAAAAGGGCTTGATTCATGTTGATGAATTCGCATTGGCCTCTGCTTCGCTGGCTGCCCGCGGCGGCTGTCGCCATCACCACCCCCTTGGCGGCGCTTGCGGCGCCGACTTACCACCACGGCGAAAACCATAGGACGCCGGCTTACCATCGAAACTACCACTATGGTCACGGCCATAGCGGGGATGGCTTGGTTGTCGGGGCGCTGCTGGGCGCGGTGGTGGGCGCGACGATTGTCGGCTCCGAGCCGCCACCGCCGGTCGTGGTGTACTCGGAACCTCCCCCCCCTCCGCCTGGAGCCGCTTACTACTATTATCCCGCCCCCTATCCCAGTCGCTATCCGCCGGTGTATCGATATCGATAACAACCAGGCCATCCGGCCAGGACCGCAACCGTCACCCTCTTAGGGAAAACCGCGAAATGAACACATTCGTATTGAAGGCCACGGCGCCCGCGCTGTTGCTGCTGGCCTCGCTCTCCATATCCGCGACTGCTCAGACCGCAAGCCCGAATCATGCCGGCACGCGGGTAAGCGAACAAAAAGCGCAAAAGCGCGCGGACTATCTGGAAAAACGGATCAGGGAGCTTCACGCCAAGCTCAAGATCACCGACAAGCAATCCACACAATGGGATGCCTACGCCAAGACCATGCGCGACAACGCCGACAGCACCGACCAGGCCTTCCGCGACCGCGGTCAGAAGCTGCCCACATTGAATGCCGACGAGGCGATGAAGTCCTACGCCGACTTGGCCCAGTTGCATGCCGACAATATGAAAAAACTGGCCGCCTCCTTCCATGCGCTTTATGGCGTGCTATCGGATGAGCAGAAGGCCATCGCCGACAAGCTGTTCCGCCACGAGCAGGAGGAACATCATCACCGGAGGCACAAATAGCCATATTGTCCTCGGCCCGGAGAGCGCCCGCATGCACAGCAGCAACGGAGGCCCGCTCCATAAGGAAACGCGCATCCCGCCGCCGGCGTGTCAGCCGGCGATGCGCGCGCTCCGGCAGGAAAATGCCAGACACAGCAGCGTGGCAGCCGTCAGCAGATGTTTGCTCGCGGTGATTGCGTAGCCCAGCCTGGCAAGCGGCGGATAACACGCCGGATAAGCGTGCAGGCCGCCCCAACTGCACAGGTTTTCCAGCACGTCGGCGCAAGCCACCGCCAACAGCAGCAGGTTGTACAAGCCGGGTCGCGGCAGATGGCGGCGCAGCAGGCTCAACAGCATGGCGAATCCGCTGCCGCAGCGCAGCAGGAACAGGCTGTCGAAGCGAAGAAAAACAGCTAGCGCAGGCGGCCATCCGGGCCATAGGCATCCAGCAGATGCCGCACGGCATCGGTGGAACACCAGGACTGCGGGTCCAGGATGGGTTCGCCGTATTGCCGCGCCAACGCGCTGATCGACAGCGCGCCGGAGGAGAAATTGAACAGGTACATGAAAGCTGCGGTCATCAACAACAAAACCAGCGCAGCGGGTATGGAGGCATGGCGGTACAAGCCGTTGTTCAGGCTGCGCATGACAGGCACTCCGGCATGCCAAAGCGGCCAAAGGCGCCGAGCAAGCGTGCGGCTGCGAGTGCATTCATCTGGCGGGCTCCTGTTGGAATGGAAGCCTTATTCTCTAGCTGTCGCCTAAAGACAAGGAAGGTGCATAATTGGATACCGCTTATTCATATCTGAATGGTTATCGGATGGACTGGAATCTGGTGCAATCTTTCCTGACAGTGGCGGAAGCCGGCTCGATGAGCGCGGCGGCCGCCACCATGCAGTTGAGCCAGCCCACCTTGAGCCGGCAGGTTGCCGCGCTGGAAGCCGCCATGGGGGTGAGCCTATTCGAACGCGGCTCCCGCGGCTTGCGACTGACGCAGGCGGGCGAAGCGCTGGTCGCCCCCGCCCGGGCGATGCGCACGGCGGCATCCGAGGTGGCCATTGCGGCGGATCAGGAACAACAGTTGCTGCAGGGCAGCGTCCGCATCACCGCCAGCGAGATGGCTACCGCCTTTCTGCTGCCGGAGATGCTGCGCGATTTGCGCATCGAGCATCCGCAGATTGAAATCGATATCGTGGCGAGCAACGATGTCGACAATCTGCTGGAGCGCGAAGCGGATATCGCCATCCGCCATACCCGACCGGCGCAGGGCGCGTTGTTCGCCCGCGAGCTGGGAGAGCTGCAAGTGCAGGCTTGGGCGCATCAGGACTATCTGGCGCGCCAGGGAACGGACTTCCAGGGCGAACAGCTGGAAGACTACGACTGGATAGGCTTGGACCGTTCCGACTTCATGCTCAGACGGCTGCGGGACTTCGGCATCACCACCGGGCGCGACTTCTTCTCCTTGCGTTGCGACAACCAGATCGTCGGCTGGCAACTGGCTCTTGGGGCCGCCGGCGTGGCGTTTGCACCCGATGTCGTCGCCCGCCGTTATCCGTCGATGCGCTCCATCCTGCCCTTGCTGACCCGGACCGTGCTGCCGGTATGGCTGGTATGCCACCGCGAGCTGAAGCAAAGCGCGCGCATCCGCTGCGTGTTCAACCACCTTGCAGAGCGCTGGCAGGATCTACTGGCCACCCAGCCGGCGGATGGCAGCTTGGCGTAGTACGCATAGCCTCCCCGCATGATGGCGCCTTGCTGTCAATTCCAGCAGGGCGCCGTTTGGCTCTCCTCGCGCAGACGGGCCGCCAGACACAGCGCCAGCAGCGCACCGGCAAACACCGCGCCCGCCAGACACACCCCCAGCCAGCCGGCGCCGGCATAGGCCAGACTGGCCGCGCCGGATCCCAACGCGCCGCCCAGGAAATAGCCGACCAGATAGACCGTGGTGATGCGGCTGCGGGCCTCCGGCGCCAATGCGTAGATCACGCTCTGATTGGAAATGTGCAGCGCCTGCACGCACACGTCCAGCAACAGCACTCCGGCCAGCAGCGCCGCCAACCACTGGCCGCCCAGCCACAACAAGCCGAACGACAACAAAATTCCCAGGCAGCATGCGCGCGTAACGAGCCGGCCGTGGCCGCGATCCGCCAGGCGGCCGGCGCCGCTGGCCGCCAGTGTGCCAGCCGCGCCTACCAGGCCGAAGGCGCCGATCTGCGCCTCGCTGTAAGCGTACGGCGGCTGGCTGAGCAGAAAGGTCAGCCCGGTCCAAAACAGGCTGAAGCAAGCGAAGGCCAGCGCGCCATATAACGCACGCAGCCGCAGCGCCGGATGGGCCCGCGCCAACGTCAGCAGCGATGCCAACAGCGCGCGGTAGCGCAACGGCGGCTTGCGGCTGTCGCCAGGCAGCGCCGATGCCAGGATGGCGGTGAACAACACCACCACCGCGGCGGCCAACCAGTACACCAACCGCCAGCCGCCCAATTGGGCGACCAGTCCGGAGAAGGTGCGCGCCAGCAGAATACCGAGCAGCAGGCCGCTCATCACAGTGCCCACCACTCGGCCGCGTTCGCGTTCCGCCGCCAGCGAAGCGGCGAACGGCACCAGCAGCTGGGCCGCGCAGGTGCACAGTCCCAGCGCCACGCAGGCGGCGGCGAACCAGACCAGGCCAGGACTCAAGGCCACCGCCAGCAGCGCCAGCGCGCTGCAACCCAAAAGAATCACGATCAGGCGGCGACGATCCAATACGTCGCCCAGCGGAACCAAGAGCAGCAGGCCGCAGGCATAACCCAATTGGGTCAGGGTGACGACAAAGCCCAGGCTGGCGGCCGACTGGCCGAAACCGTGGGCGATAACGGCCAGCAGCGGCTGCGAGTAATAGATGTTGCCGATGACGGCACCGCAGGAAACGGCGAACAGCAGCGCCATACCGCGGCTCAAGCCAGGGGAAGGGGTATCCATGACCATCCTAGGGAAAAGCGGGGAAACAAAAACGGCCGCGTCGGAGACGCGGCCGCCACAGGACCGGGATCAATACGGCTTATTGGGCAGGAACTTGCCGTCCAGCGTGATCACCGCGCGTTCGCCGTCGTCGGGATCGGCCACCTTCTGGATGTCCAGCCGGAAATTGATGGCGCTGATGATACCATCGCCCAACTTCTCATGTACCAAGGCCTTCAGCGTGGTGCCGTAGATCTGGATCATTTCGTAGAAGCGGTAGATGGTGGGGTCGGTGGGAATGCCTCCCGGAATGCTGCCGCGCAGCGGAATGGCCTGCAAATTGGCGGAGTCGGCCGCGCCCAGACCCAGCTTGTCGCACACCAGATCGGCGGCGGCCTTGGGCAGAGCGTGCTGGCCCAGCAGCGCGGCGGTGACGTAGGCCAGGCTGAGGCCTGAGCCTTCCGCCAGTTGCTCCCAGCTCAGGTCTTTCAAGGCCTTGGCGGCGATGACGCGGCTGGTCAGTTCGATGCGGGCGTCCTGGGTGGAGTGGGATTGTTGCATGGCATGTCCTTTCGATTGGTCTGATTTCAATTGCGTGGGGTGGCGCTGGTTTGCGGGAATCGTGCCAGGGAGACGAAGCGCTTGCTGTCGCCGTCCAGGGCTTCGATGGAGCCGGTTTCGATGTCGTACACCCAGCCGTGCAGCGTGAGCCTGCCCTGCTCCATTGCCAGCGCGACCGACGGATGGGTCTTGATATTGGCCAATTGGGCGACGACGTTTTCCCTGACCATGCCGTCCAGTTTGTCCTTGGGCGACGCATGGCTGCGGGCGGCGTTCACCACCTTGGCCGAATCGGCGTGGCGCAGCCAACCCGCCACCGCTGGCAAATGGTCCAGGCACTTGCAACTGGCAATGGCGGTCATCGCGCCGCAGTCGGAGTGGCCGCAGATGACGATGTCGCTGACGCCCAACGCAGCCACCGCATACTCCACAGTGGCGGACACGCCGCCCGGCTCCGGGCCGTAACCGGGAACGATGTTGCCGGCGTTGCGGATCACGAACAGGTCGCCCGGCTCCTGCTGGGTCAGCAGTTCCGGCACCACCCGGCTGTCGGAGCAGGTGACGAACAGCACGCCCGGGGTCTGGCTGGTGGCCAGTTTGCGGAACAACTCGGAGCGTTTGGGAAAGGCTTCCTGCTGGAACTTGAGGAATCCGTCTATGACTGCTTGCATGGGGTTCTCCCTGGCTGATGAAGTAATGGCGCAAGGATGAACCGATTGGACTATAGCGTCCAAGACCGATATATAATCAAAACCATAATTTTTACCAATAACAAGCAGCATGATACTCAGACACATCCGCTACCTGCAGGCCGTGGTGGAGCACGGTAACTTCACCCGCGCCGCCGAGGCGCTGCATGTCTCGCAGCCCACGCTGTCGCAACAGATCAGGCAACTGGAGGAAACCGTGGGCGCGCAGTTGCTGGACCGCAGTGGGCGGACGGTACGGCCCACCGACGCCGGCGCGGCCTATCTGGAATATGCGCAGCGGGCGCTACGTGAGCTGGCGGCCGGACAGCGGGCCACCCGCGACGTGGGCGACCTGTCGCGCGGCAAGCTGAGGCTGGCGATGACGCCCACCTTCACCAGCTATCTCCTGGGTCCGCTGGCGGAGCGCTTTGCCGCCAGCCATCCCGGCGTGGACCTGGAGATACGCGAAATGACGCAGGACGCCATCGAGGCGGCACTGGCGGCGGATGGGATAGACCTGGGCATCGCCTTCCACGGCGCGCGCGGGGCCGAGATCGAACAACAGCTGCTGTTCGCCGAGAAACTGGCGGTGGTGGTCGGCCACAACCATCCCTGGAACGGCGGCAGGCCCCCGATAGGTCCGCAACAGCTGGAGCAAACGCCATTGGCGCTGCTGAGCGAGGATTTCGCCACCCGCGGCCATATCAACCAGTATCTGCGCCAACAGAACATCGCGCCGCGCATCGCCGTCGAGGCCAACACCATCAGCGCCATTCTGGAAATCGTCCGCCAAGGCCGGATGGCCACCATTCTGCCGCAAGCCATCGCGCGACAACACCCGCAGCTGCGCGCCGCGGCGCTGCAGTTTCCGTTGCCGGAACGCGGCGCCGCCCTGCTCAGCCGCCAGGGCGCTTACCAAAGCGCGGCGATGCGTGCCTTCATCCCGCTGCTGCGGAGCTTGAGCGCCGACATGGCTTAGCCACCGGGCTCTGGCAACAAAAAACCGCGCGGCACAGCCACGCGGTTTTTTTGTTCGCACCCGGTCGATTTCAGCCCCAACTGCCCCAGAACAGCCACAGCACGATGGGGCCGCCCAAGATCAGCCACTTGAGCAGATAGTAAGTGAAGCGGCTCTGCGCCTTGATCTTCTTGCCGAACAGACGCACCTGCTGCACATAGCGGAAGGCGCGGTTGAGACCGCCGACGCGGTCGCCCTCCTGATTGGGCGAATTGGCCGCGCCCACCAGGATGCGGCTGACCAGGCGGTTGACCCACAAAGCCGGCCAGAACCACATCGGCCGCTCCACGTCGCAGAACAGGATGATGCGGTTATGGTCGGTAGTGTTTTCCGCGTAGTGCAGATAGGTTTCGTCGAAGATCACCGCCTCGCCGTCACGCCAGCTGTACTTTTCGCCGTCCACGTCGATGTAGCAGTCGTCGTCGTTGGGCGTGATCAGACCCAGGTGGTAGCGCACCGAGCCGGCGAACGGGTCGCGATGGCGCACCAGCCGGCTACCCGGCGGCAGCGCGGCGAACATCGCCGCCTTGATATTGGGGTACTGCCGCAGCAACTGGGTGGTATATGGGCACAAAGCCTGCGCCGACGGGTGGTCCTGGCCGTACCACTTCAGGTAGAAGCGCTTCCAGCCGGTCTTGAAGAAGGAGTTGAAGCCCAGGTCGTCGTACTGGCTGGACGCCTTGATGCTGCCCATCTCGTAGAGGGCCACGGCCTCCTCGCGGATCTTCCGCCAGTCGGCGGTAAGGGTCTGCAGCTCCGGGAAGCGCTCCAGCGGCAGGTAGGGCTTGGCCGGCACCTTGGAAAACAGGTACATGAAGCAGTTGATCGGGGCCATGAAGGTGGAATGGTCGCTCAACTGGCGCCAGAAGCCCAGCCGCACCCGGCCGCGAAAATGGACATAGATGGTGGAGAGGATAAAGATCGCCACCACCAGAAGCTTGATATAAGGCATCAGGTATTCCTGTTAAGGCTAGCGGCCTATTGTAAAGCGCCGCAGCCTCCTACGCAGAACTTGGCATGAAAATTAATGATAAAGGTCAGGCACTCTGCCATGCCTCCACCTTGCGCATCTCACTCACACCCCAAAATAATTCTCATAAGAATCATACTGATATTAATAATAAAATTGATATGACATTTACGTTTTCCCTGGTTATACTGCGCCATGCCCGGCTTGAGGCTCGGACCCGACGTCATGCCATCCTGGCCGAGCCCGAAAGTTCGATGAGTCCGGCCCCACGCCCTTACCCCCAAAACCAAAACCTGAAGCTCTGCCGCAAAGCCATGCCGGCAAGGCCTTCGCTGCAGTTCACGAGAACCCGATGCCGCTTCAAAGCCTGCGCAACCTCAAGCACTGGATTGTGGGTGTGTTCAACCCGCCATACCAGCTCTCGCTGTGCGAAATCCTGCCCAGCCGGGAGAGCAACGCCACCGTCTACGTTTTCAAGCAATACGGCACGCATGACATCATCAAACTTCGCCACAGGGACATCATCGGCAATGTCCAGATTCTGGCCGCGATCAATCCCAAGGATCTGATCGGCATCGCACTGTACGAGAACAATCTGAAAGAAAGCGCCGGCGAATGCCAGGTGACGGAAACCCTGCGCGGCAATCAGTACCGGATTGCCAGCCATGGCCGCGAAGAGGTGTATTCCGGGGAAAGCATCTGCGGCAATCTGGATCTGTTTCAGCGCCTGCCGCCGCACGAGATCTGCAAGATCGCCTACGAAACCGGGTTCAACAAAGGCCGCAAGGTATCTGGCCAGCTGCGCGCGCTGGCCGAGCAGGGCCGGACCGAAGCCGGCGAAGCCGCCGCCAATGTGGTGCCGCTGCGCTCACGCAAATGAGGTGGCCACCCGGTAGCCATCCGGGGAGAAGCTGAACAGCCGGTAACCCTGCTTGTCATCGATATCGATGTCGCTGGCGCCCTTTTGCCACTGGAAACAGGTGGCTGGACCAACCTCCAGCATGCGGCCGCGGTAAGGCATGCTATGGTCGCCGTGCACATGGCCGCAAATCACCAGTTCCAGGCGCTCCGCCTGCGCCGCCTGCCAGAACTGCGAGCTCTGCCGCAGCATGCAATCGTCCAGCAGCGGGGTGCCCACCGCCAGCGGATGGTGATGCAGCACCACCGCGGCGCGGCCCTGCTCCACCGCCGCCAGCCGCTCGCTCAAGCGGGCCAGACTGTCGGCGCTGATCCGCCCCTCGTCCCGCCCCGCCACGCAGCTGTCCACGCCGATGAAGGTCCAGCCGGCCAACGCCAACACCTCCAGCGGCTGCAAGAAAGGATAATCGGCAAACGCCCTGGCCATCGTCGGCCGGCAATCGTGATTGCCGGCCATCCAATAGACGGGACGTTGCAGGCCGGCCAGCGCCTCGGCCGCCAGCCGGTACGATTCTTCGGATTCGTCCTGCGACACGTCGCCGGTGAGGAATACCGCATCCACCGCATCCGGCTCCAACGCCCGCACCGCAGCCAGCACCTTTTGCAAGGCCGCGTGGGTGTCATGACCCAGCAGCCGGCCGCCCGGGGCGGCAAACAGGTGGAGATCGGTCAATTGCAGGATGTTCATGCCTTGGCGCTTTCAAACCGGTTGCGCTCGATATCGCCATTGTTATCGCGGAATACCGTCAGCGGGTTGTAGGAGACTTCCCAGTCGAAATAGTCGGTGCGCTCTATCTTCTTGATCACCGAAACCAGGTAGTAGCCCAGCGGCAGCAGCAGCACCGACATCACCACCTTGTACGACCAGGTGGTGGCAATGATGTTGACCAGCTCATGCCCGCTGTACTTGGAGGACAGGCTGATCGGATAGGCGGTGAGCAACAGCACCGCCTGCGCCAGCATCGAGGCGAGCAGATAGCGCACGAAGAAGAAACGGCCGGCGAAGAATATTTTCAGCCGCGAAACGATGAAACCGTTGCAGAAGTAGGAGGCCGGCACCGAAATCCAGGTCCCCACCATCACCCGCCAGAATTCGTGGAACAGCTGATAGTACTGCTTGGAGATGGCATTGTTGTCCGGCTGGACCAGCGCGAAGCCGTTGAGAATCAGCACGAACAGGGTCTGGCAGATCACGATGATCCATACCGTGCGGCCGCCCAGCTTGTAGCCGTACACCTCGGTGGAAATGGTGGACAATAGATAGCACAGCGAAAACACGATGCCGCTGGCGGTGATTTTCAGACTGTAGATATCCACCGTCTTGTACACCAGCGAATCGCAAATGATCATGATGGTGACAGTCAAGCCAACTATCAATCCATACAAGCGAAACTCGTTCACCGCGCGTCCCCCGACAATGTCTTGATGGCCTTCAATACCACGGCCAGCACCTGATAGTTTTTATAAAGCGACGGCGCCACATCGTTCAGCGCCGCTATCGATGAAAACAGCAAGAACTCCTCCTCGACATAAACCCGCCGCAAGCACGGCGGATTGGCGCCGATCCGCACCAGCACGATGTCCCCATCCTGCGGCCGGCTTTCCCGCACCATGACGAAGACCGTGCCTTGCGCGTAATGCGGGTACAACGTGTCATTGTTGACCAGCACCGCGAACAGCGGCCGGTCGGCGTAGCCGGCGACTTCCGCGCAGTAATGCCCCTGATCGGCCACCTCGGTGTCGATGAAATCGCCGACATGGCCAATACCGACCAAGGGCATGGAAAAGACCGCTTGCCGCGGCCGAGCGGCCGGGTCCAGCCGCGCTTCGGCCAGCTCGCCTATGCTGACTTGAAAGTAGCGGGCGAGTTCGCCCAGCGTGGAAAGCGTGGGGTTGCCGACGCCACGCCGCAGATTGTTGATCGTGGCAATGCCCAGACCCGTCTCGTCGCTCAGCCGCATGGCGTCCACGCCATGCCTTTGCATCAGGCTGGCCAAATTGCCGGCAATAACGTTCAGCAAGCCATCGTTGACCGGCTGCGCCTTTTCCACGCCTTTCACCATTCACTCATCCCAAACCGTTGACTGAAACCGCGCCATTCGATCAATGGCGGCGCATTGCCAGCCAATCGAAATCAAACCGCCATGAAAACTTGCCGCCGCGCTCTTGCGACGGCAATCGGGACGCCAAATATAAAGCGGCGAAACTTTCATTGCAAACCCAGACCCGTTATCCAACCCGTATTAATTAAAAACAAAACCAGCAAAGCAATCTTAATTGAAAATAACTTTATAGATATATTTCTAATTAGTATTTTTTAAACTTGACTAGCAGCCCTGCTTATTGCCTGCCAGGAAATGATAATATAATATCAAGAAAGACAGTAAATTGTTTCGCTCCCGACATCACCTCCATATTGCAGTAGAACATTTCAAATCCAAAACTCTGTCGCCACTCCTGAGGTTGCTTCGCCATGCATAGCCCAAACCTTACTGAATGCATTCATGAAGATGAATTCGCGGTAGACGTCATTGATGGGGAAAAAGTCCTGATCACCCTGCCCACCATGCTTGGCAAGCAGGGCAGCGAATGGGAAGGCTCGCCCATCTTCGGCCGGCACTATCTGATGTCGCTGATCCGACGCGGCATAGAAAACGACGTGCTGCATCCGGCAGACATCCAATGCGCGCTGAGCCGCGATTCCAGCCGGCAATCCTGTCCGATCGAGTAACGCCCACCAGCCATAAAAAAACCCCGGCGCGATTGCTATGCGCCGGGGTTCTTCATTGCTGCAACACGCTCTAGAACAGCTGGTCCTTGACGTTTTCCACCGCATCCTGGGCCGCAGGCTTGCCGCTGTCGTCGGCGGCCGGGGCGCTGGCGTCCTCGCCGCTGCCCGGCACGGTGCCCTGGTTATCGATGTGCAGTTCCGGATTGGTCTTCTGGAACTCTTCATAGTAGTACTCGTCGCCGCCGCGCTGGCCCGCGCCCGGCTTCACCACGATGCCCTGCGGCACCGGCTGCTCCACTTCCGGCTGGCCTTTCAGCGCATTTCCCATGTAGTTGATCCAGATCGGCAACGCCGCCGTGCCGCCGTAACCGTAGCGGCCCAGCGAGCGCGGCTGGTCGAAACCCACCCAGGTCGCGGCAGCCAGGTTCGGATTGAAGCCGACGAACCAAGCATCCTTCCAATCCGAGGTGGTGCCGGTCTTGCCCGCCAGATCGGTGCGGCCCAGGCTCATCGCGCGGGAGCCCGTGCCGTAGCGCACCACATCCCGCAGCATCGAGTTCATGATGAAGGCGTTGCGCGGATCTATCGCCTGCTGCGCGTTCTGCCCGGCCACGGTGGGCACGGTCTTGGCCAGCACGCGGCCGGACTGGTCTTCGATGCGGTCGATGAAGTAGGCCTTGGTGCGGTAGCCGCCGTTGGCGAACACCGAGTAGCCCTCAACCATCTGCAGCGGCGTCACCGAACCGGCGCCCAGCGCCATCGGCAGATAGGCTGGGTGCTGCTTGGCCGAGAAACCGAAGCGCTGGATGTACTGCTGCGCGTAGTCGGTGCCCACCGCCATCAGCACCCGCACCGACACCAGGTTCTTGGAGCGGGTCAGGCCCTGCCGCAAGGTGATCAGGCCGGAGAATTTGCCGTCATCGTTCTTCGGCTCCCAGTTCTGGCCGTTGATACCCGGCACCGACAGAGGCGCGTCGTTGATCATGGTGGACGGCGTGATGCCGCGCTCGATGCCGGACGAATAGATGAACGGCTTGAACGAGGAGCCCGGCTGGCGCCAGGCCTGGGTCACATGGTTAAAGCTGCGACGGTTGAAATCGAAACCGCCCACCAGCGACTTGATCGCGCCGGTGCGGGTATCCAGCGATACGAAGGCACCTTCCACCTCGGGCATCTGCACGATTTCCCAGTAGCCCTTGGCATTGGCCGACACGCGGATCACCGCGCCGCGGCGGATCTGCAGCTGCGCCGACGCCTTGCTGCTCAGCGCGCGGCGCGCGAATTCCAGGCCGGGGCCCTTGATCGAAATGGCTTTGCCGCCGCGCATATACGCCTGGATTTCCGACGGGCTGACCGACAGCACGATGGCCGGCAGCATATCGCCGCTGTCGCGCAGATCGCCCATCGCCTCGTCCAGCGCCTCGGTCAGGTCCTCGCCGTCGCCGCTGGGCAGATCGATGGTGCTTTCCGGGCCGCGGTAGCCCATCTTGCGGTCGTAATCAACCAGGCCGGCGCGCAAAGCGTCGTACGCCCATTTCTGATGGCGGCTGTCCAGCGTGGTGTAGACCTTGAAGCCCTCGGTGTAAGCAGCCTCCTTGTAACGCTCGTACATCGCCTGGCGTACCATTTCCGCAACATACTGTCCCGGCTGGCTGGTATCGGCCGCCTGGCTGGCCAGTTTCAACGGCTCGCTCAAGGCCTCATCATATTGCGGCTGGGTGATGAAATTCAGCTCGCGCATGCGGCGCAGCACGTACTGCTGGCGCAGCTTGGCGCGCTCGGGATTGACGATCGGGTTGTAGGCCGACGGTGCCTTGGGCAGGCCGGCCAGCATCGCCATCTGCGCGACGCTCAGTTCGTTGATCGGTTTGCCGTAGTAAGCCTGCGCCGCGGCGGCGAAGCCATAGGCCCGCTGCCCAAGGTAGATCTGGTTGAAGTACAGCTCCAGGATCTGGTCCTTGCTCAGCGTGTGTTCGATCTTGAACGCCAGCAGCGCCTCGTTGAATTTGCGGGTGAAGGTCTTTTCGCTGGACAGGAAGAAGTTCTTCGCCACCTGCATGGTGATGGTGCTGGCGCCAGAGCGGGCATGGCCGGACACCAGGTTGCCGACTGCCGCGCGCATGATGCCAAGGTAATCAATGCCGCTGTGCTGGTAGAAACGCTCGTCTTCCGCAGCCAGCACCGCCTGTTTCATCAACTGGGGCACCTCGTGGATGCGGGAAAACGACCGCCGCTCCTCGCCGAACTCCCCCAGCAGCTGATTATCAGCCGAGTAAACCCGGAGCGGGATCTTGGGACGGTAGTCCGTGATTACATCAAGGCTTTGCAGACGCGGATAAGTTATGATGATGGCAATTGCGGCGGCTCCCGCCAGCAACACCACACCACCTAGAAACACGCCTGCCATTATTGCAAGAAATCGTCTGAGCATATTTACGATGGGCTTTCACTGGAAACCGGATTATAACGTCTTGTGAAAGCCAACAAGACAAACAATGGCGGCGACAGTTGGAAATCTGTTGCATGAGACCGGATTGAGGCGCAGATGCTAGTCGACAAACTGAGGCTTGGGCGGCCATGGCTAGAACAACTGGGACTGGGGCAATCCCGGAATACCCCCCTGCTTGGCTTGGACATCAGCAGCACGGCAGTCAAGTTAGTTGAACTGTCGCGCAACGGCAAGAACTACCAGGTGGAACGCTACGTGATAGAACCGCTGCCCAAGGAGGCGGTCAACGATGGCAATCTGGTGGAGATCGACGGCATCGCCGAAGCGCTGCGCCGCGCCTGGAAGCGGCTGGGCAGCCCGATCCGCAATGTCGCCATCGCCATTCCCACGCCGATGGCCATTTACAAAAAACTGCTGGTTCCGGTCAGCCAGACCGAAGACATGGACCAGATGATAGAGTCCGAGGCCAACCAGATCATCCCTTTTCCGCTGGATGAAGTGAATCTGGACCACCAGGTGCTGGGGCCTTCGCCATCCAGCATGGACGACCTGGAGGTGCTGCTGTGCGCGGCGCGCAAGGAAAAGGTCGAGGAGCGCGTGGCCGTGGTGGAGATGGCCGGCCTGCACGCCCTGGTGGTGGACGTGGAATCGTTCGCGATGATGACCGCCTTCGAGCAGATCCAGCACCAGCTGCCCGACCAGGGCATGAACCAGACCTTCGCGATGTTCGACATCGGCGCCACCCGCATCCACTGCAATATCATCCGCAACGGCCAGCAGATCTACTACCGTGAGCAGGCGTTCGGCGGCCATCAGCTGACGCGCGACATCCAGCGCCGCTACAACATCAGCTTCGACGAGGCCGAAAGCGGCAAGCGCAGCATGGCGCTGCCGGACGGCTACGAGTCGGAGCTGATGCACCCCTTCATCGACTCGCTGGCTCAGGAAATCCAGCGCGCGCTGCAGTTCTTCTACACCACGGTCAGCGTGTCGCAATACCTGAGAGTGGACTACATCCTGCTGGCCGGCGGCTGCAGCATGCTGCCGGGCCTGGACGACGCGGTGGCCGGCCGCACCCAGATCAGCACCATGATCGCCAATCCCTTCACCACCATGGTGCAATCCAGCTCCATCCGTCTGAAGGAGCTGCTGATGGAGGCGCCCTCGCTGCTGATCGCCTGCGGCCTGGCGCTCAGGAGGTTCGACTGAATGATACGGATCAACCTCCTCCCGCACCGCGAGCAGAAAAAGGCGGCGCACCGGTTGCGCTTCCAGCTGCTGCTGGGCGCCACCGCGGCTTTCGCCCTGCTGGTGGTGGGCACGGCCTATATGGTGCTGGAACATCAGCTATCGCGCCAGGAACAGCGCAACCACTACCTGCAGGCCGAGATCGGCAAGCTGGACGGCCAGATCAAGGACATCGGCAAGCTGAAGAAACAACGCGACGACCTGCTGGCGCGCAAGCAACTGGTGGAGAGATTGCAGGAGGGCCGCAACCAGGCGGTGCGCCTGTTCGACCAACTGGTGCGCCAGACTCCGGACGGCGTCTATCTCAAGACCTTCCGGCAGAACGGCAACCAGATCGTACTGACCGGCTACGCCCAGTCCGGCGCCCGCGTCTCCAGCTATATGCGCATGCTGGGACAATCGGAAACCTTCGAAGCGCCGGTGTTGATTGAAGTTTCGTCCTCCGTCGTCAATAACCAGCGCGTCAGCGCCTTCACCCTCAACGCCAGCCTGCGCCAATCCCCGGCCGGCGGCCAGCAAGGAGCCAAGCCATGACGCTGGACGAACTGCGCGGCCTGGATCCCAAGGACATGCCCAACTGGCCATTGCAGGCGCAGGGTCTGATGCTGTGCGTTCTGGCCCTGCTGGTGGTCGGCCTGGGCTATTTCTTCGTGCTGGGCGACCAGTTGAACCAGCTAAACCAGGCTCACCTGCAGGAAGCCCAGCTCAAGCAAACCTTCGTCGACAAGAAGCGCCAGGCGGTGAACCTGGACGCGCTGCAACAGCAACTGAAGGAAATCGACGCCTCCTTCGGCGCGCTGCTCAAACAGCTGCCCACCAAATCGGACATGGACACCTTGCTGACCGAAATCAACCAGGCCGGCCTGGGGCGCGGCCTACAGTTCGAATTGTTCAAGCCCGGCACCGAGTCGCGCTCGGCGGAAATGGCCGAAGTGCCGATCAGCATCCGGCTGTCGGGCAGCTACAACGACCTCGCCGCCTTCGTCAACGACGTCGCCCAACTGTCGCGCATCGTCACCATCAGCGATATCGCCCTCAATCCGGGCGGTGGCAAGGACAACCGGTTGACGATGGACGCGACGGCGCGCACCTACCGCGCGCTGGAGCCCAGC
This sequence comes from Chromobacterium sphagni, assembly GCF_001855555.1. GTDB lineage: Bacteria > Pseudomonadota > Gammaproteobacteria > Burkholderiales > Chromobacteriaceae > Chromobacterium > Chromobacterium sphagni. The sequence continues at coordinate 271,674 of NZ_MKCT01000001.1, forward strand.
GAACGCAGCGGCCTGCCCGCCGCGCAGCAGAAGTGAGAGGCGCGCCAGGATGAGGAAAACATTCATCGGCCTGCTGCCCCTGCTGCTGAGCGCATGCGGCGGCCCCGGCACCGAGGATCTGCAACAGTGGATGGCCAGCAGCAGCCAGGGCTTGCGCGGCCAGATCGAACCCTTGCCGCAGGTGCAAACTTACAAACCCTTCAACTACCAGGCATACGATCTGAGCGACCCGTTCAATCCGCAAAAGCTGCAGGCCGGCAAGCGGCAGAACTCGGCCAACGCCCCCGACCTGAAGCGCCCGCGCGAAGCGCTGGAAAATTATGATCTGGACAAACTTGCGATGGTGGGCACGCTGAAGCGGGGCAACGCGCTCTACGCGCTGATCCGCACGCCGGAGGGTGCCATCTACCGGATAGAGGCCGGCAACTATATCGGCCCCAACTTCGGCAAGGTGAGCAGCATCAGCGACTCGGAAGTCGTGCTTTCCGAAACCGTCGAGGATCTGAATGGAGATTGGGTGCAGCGCAACAGCAGTCTGTATCTTGACGAACAAGGGCAGAACAAATGAAAAAACTTTCGATCAGATGGCTGACGGGACTGATGCTGTGCCTGGCTGGCGGCCTTGCCTGCGCCGGCCCGGCCATCACGGCGATCGAGCCCGGCAAGGTTGACGGCAATCTGCAGACCGTGCAAATCACCTTCGACGGCCCGGCGGTCAAGCCCGGCAGCTTCGCCATGTCCAATCCGCCGCGCATCGCGCTCGATTTCGCCGACACCACCGTCAAGCTGGACAAGCCCGCGCTGAACATCGACAGCCCGCTGCTCAAATCGGCCATCGCAGTGGAAGCCGCCGGCCGCTCGCGGCTGGTGCTGAGCCTTGCCCGCAATGCCTCCTACCGCAGCGTCATCAACGGCAACAAGCTGCTGCTGACGCTGGACGGCTCGATGACGCCGGCCCAGGGAGCCACCCCGCAAGAACAAACCATTACCGCCAACGCCCCGCAGCAAAACGGGTACCCGACGTCCGGCGGCCAGGCCAGCCTGGACTTCCGCCGCGGCGGCAACGGCGAAGGCCGGATCGAGCTCAGCCTGCCCAGCGCCAACACGCCGGTGGACGTCCGCCGCGACGGCAAGAACCTGATCGTCAACATCGCCGGCGCCGCGCTGCCACGCCAGCAAATACGCCGGCTGGATGTGACCGACTTCGGCACCCCGGTGGCCAAGGTGGACGCCGTCAACCAGGGCAACGGCATCCGCATCCAGATCATGCCGCAGGGCGACTGGGACTACTCGTCATACCAGACCGACGGCAAGCTGGTGGTGGAAGTGCGCCGCCCGGCGCTGGAAACGCTGGCCAATAGCGACAACGGCAAGCCGGTGTACAAGGGCGACAAGCTATCGCTCAACTTCCAGAACATAGAAGTGCGCACCGTGCTGCAAGTGATAGCCGAGTTCACCGGCCTCAACATCGTCACCAGCGACTCGGTGACCGGCAACATCACCCTCAGGCTGAAGGACGTGCCCTGGGACCAGGCGCTGGACCTGATCCTGCAGACCAAGGGCCTGGACCAGCGCCGCAACGGCAACATCATCCAGATCGCCCCGCGCGACGAATTGCTGGCGCGCGACAAGCAACTGCAGGAAGCCCGCCAGCAGTTGGCCACGCTGGAGCCGCTGCGTTCCGAAACTTTCGTGCTGCGCTACCGTTCCGCCGAGGACTTCAAGAAGGTGCTGGACGGCGACATCACCTCCGGCAAGAAGGAAAGCCTGCTGTCCGAGCGCGGCAGCGTGCTGATCGACCCCAAGACCAACACCCTGATCGTCAACGACATCAACGCGGTGATAGACAAAATCCGCGACGTCATTTCCAAAACCGACATCCCGGTGAAGCAGGTGCTGATCGAAGCCCGCATCGTGGAGGCCACCGACAACTGGGAGCGCGACCTCGGCATCCAATTGACCTACGACCGGATGGACCCCAAGGGCATCATCTCCGGCAGTCCGCTGGGCACCGCGGTCTCCAACGTCACCAATCTCAACACCGGCCAGCCCTACGTGATCCAGACCACGCCGTCCGGCGTCAACCTGCCGATCGCCAACCCCTCCGGCACGCTGACCGCGCTGTACAACGTCGGCCACTCGGTGATCCTGGGTCTGGAACTGCAGGCGATGCAGGCCGAAGACAAGGGCCGCATCATCTCCAGCCCGCGGGTGATGACAGCCGACCGCCAGGAAGCCACCATCGAGCAGGGCACGGAAATTCCCTACCAGGAAGCCAGCTCCAGCGGCGCCACCTCGGTATCGTTCAAGAAGGCGGTGCTCAGCCTCAACGTCAAGCCGCAGATCACCCCCGACAACCACGTGATGCTGGACATCAAGGTCAACAAGGATTCGGCCAACTTCCAGCAGACCGTCAACGGCACCCCGTCGCTGACCACCGAGAAGATCGAAACCCAGGTGCTGGTGGACAACGGTGGCACGGTGGTGCTGGGCGGCATCTACCAGCAACAGCTGGACAATGTGGTCAACAAGGTGCCCTTCCTCGGCGACATCCCCTTGCTCGGCGTGCTGTTCCGCAGCTCGCAGAAGATAGACAAGCGCAGCGAGCTGCTGATCTTCATCACGCCCAAAGTGGTCAACGATCTGGTCGCCGCCGGGCGCTGACTGGCCCGAGACAGAGCCGCGATCCATCGGCTACAATGCCTGCCATGGAGAGACTGGCAGGCAATTTTTTTCTGGTCGGCCTGATGGGCGCGGGCAAGACCACGGTAGGCAGGGCGCTGGCGCGCCGCACCGGCAAGACGTTCTATGATTCCGACCAGGAAATCGAGGCGCGCACCGGCGTGCGGGTGGCGACCATCTTCGACATCGAAGGGGAGCTGCGTTTCCGCAATCGCGAAACCTGCGTGATCCGCGACCTGGCCCGGCAAGACGACATCGTGCTGGCCACCGGCGGCGGCGCCGTCCTGCGTGAGGAAAACCGCCAGGTGCTGATGCGCTATGGCACCGTGATCTACCTGCGCGCGCCGATCGATGACCTGCTGGCCCGCACCCAGCACGACAAGAACCGTCCACTGCTGCAAATCGCCGACCCGCGCGCCAAGCTGGAAAGCCTGTTCAACGAACGCGACCCTCTCTACCGGGAAATTGCCGACATCATCGTCGACACCACCCAGCAAAACGTCAATCTGCTGGTCAGCCGCCTGATCGACCAGTTGCCCCCCCCGACCACCACCAAGGAAGCCGACTCGTGATCACCCTCGACCTGATCCTGCCCGATACCCGATACCCGATACATATTGGCCACGGACTGCTGGAACAGGTCGACCTGCTGCTCCCCCACCTGCCAATCCCCAAGGCGGCCATCGTCAGCAACGAAACCGTCGCTCCGCTATATCTCCATCGCCTGCAGCAGGCTCTGGGGGCCCGCGGCGTGGCCTGCACGAGCGTGATCCTGCCCGATGGCGAGCGGTACAAGGACTGGCAGACGCTGAACCTGATTTTCGACTCGCTGCTAGCCGGCAACGCCGAGCGCCGCACCACGCTGATCGCCCTGGGCGGCGGCGTGATAGGCGACATGACCGGCTTCGCCGCCGCCTGCTACCAGCGCGGCGCCCCCTTCGTCCAGATTCCCACCACCCTGCTGGCGCAGGTCGACTCGTCGGTTGGCGGTAAAACCGCCATCAACCATCCGCAGGGCAAGAACATGATAGGCGCGTTCTACCAGCCCCGGGCGGTAATCGCCGACATGGATCTGCTGGAGACCTTGCCCGATCGCGAGCTGTCCGCGGGCCTGGCGGAAGTGATCAAATACGGCCTGCTCGGCGACGCCGACTTCCTCGCCTGGCTGGAACAGAATATGGCGGCTTTGCGGCAACGCGACAGCGCCGCCCTGCAATACGCTGTGCGTCGCAGCTGCGAGATGAAGGCCGCCATCGTAGCGGAGGACGAAAAGGAGAACGGCGTGCGCGCGCTGCTCAATCTGGGGCACACGTTCGGCCATGCGATAGAAGCCGGGCTGGGATTCGGCGCCTGGCTGCACGGAGAAGCCGTCGCCGCCGGCATGGTGCTGGCCGCCGCCGCCTCTGCAGAGTTAGGCTGGCTTGGTGCGGCCGATGTGGAGCGGGTGCGCCGGCTGATCGCCGCCGCCGGCCTGCCGGTGAAGGCGCCGGCTATGCCTGCAGAACAATGGCTTAAGCTGATGAGCCATGACAAGAAGGTCGAGGCCGGCACCGTTCGCTTCGTGCTGCTGCGTTCGCTGGGCCAGGCAGCGATCCAAGCGGGCCTTGACACCAGCCTGCTGGAGAGGATTTTGCTCGAAAACAGCTAAGTCCGCGGCGGCCCAGGCAATGCTACGGATTTATACGGATTGCCAAGCCGCCTTCCTCTTCCGAATAATCAACAGACTACATAAGATGTTGTACCACCGAGGGGGAGAAACAGAATGGATGTATTTACGGCCCTGGCCAGCAGTTTGGCCTTGATGCTTGTCTACTATTCGCTTCGCCAGTTCTGGCGCCGCCTGCGTTACACCAAACCGACCCACCGCGGCATCGATCCGGTAGGGGAAGCCGAAGTCTACCTTGCCTATGGCCGCACCAAAGAAGCTGTGCGGGTGTTGAAAGACTCTCTGAAAGACGATCCGGACAATCTGCACGCCAAGGTCACCCTGCTGCGGGCCTACTCCAGCGCACGCGACAGTCAAGCCTATGTGCGGCTGGCGCGCGACGTCCAAGCTCAGGTGCAGGGCCAGCCGGTCTGGCACACCATACAGGAGAATGGCCGCCAACTGGCGCCTCAGGAACCGCTGTTCGAAGTCAAAATCTGAGTCGCCCGCGACGCCAAGCACTCCGTCCGATCCGACAAAAAAGGCCGCTGATTCAACAGCGGCCTTTGTCTTACCTAGTACGGACTCTCAGTTGGTCTGGGATTCGCTGAACTACAGACCTTTCAGGCAACCACAACATCTTCCAATAACCCAACAGCAGAACAACCCGCAGACTGGCAACATATATCCAGCCATGCTGACAAGATACCGTAACTCATGTAGGCCTTTACCGACTTGCTTTCATCTGCTGCAGCTTATATAAGGATGAAAGTAACAATCCCTGAAATGTAGCATATATTGAAGCATACATGACCAAGCCCAAGGTAATATGGGTAAACCCAACAATGAACAAAATCACGCTAGATGCCAACCCGACTTTCCCCAAAGCAACAGCCTCGGGCTCTTGGGAAAAAGCTGCTTTCCAGAAAGGATAACTCCCGCCAATATAAAAAGCACAATAGCACAACAAACCCAACACCCCTAAGCTAGCCGCATTGAAGAATAATTCTCCATGAGTGTCTGTGGCATTGACAACACTTGGAATTACTAAACCCTGCTCATGCAACATGTGTAGAACCGGTGAAATATCGCGACCAACACCGAATAATGGATATGCCTTGAAAATATAATACGAAACCAGAGCCATATCCAATCGCTCACCAATAGAGCCATGTCTCTGCCCCATAAAAAACTGATGATATTCAGAAACAGCCATCACCACCCTATCGCGAATCACCTCACTAAAAAAATAAGCCGATACCAAAGCAGCAATCAAAACAAACAAGAAGATAAAAAATTTCTTCCGACTAAAACCAAATACTGAAGATAGCAGGAACAGGCTAACAACCGCACCGGCCACCCAAACCCCGCGTGACTGAGAAAGATAGAGAGCCAAATAAGATCCAAAAATAGCAATAATCGCCGCCACTCTATCCCAACCGCCTAGTCGGTAAGAATAAATAAAAAAGGCCACGCCAAATATCAAACAGAATGCTGAATAGGGTATAGTATTTGTGAACTCCGTCCTGATACGAGGATCACCAACTAAAACTGCATGATAATAGCCGAAATTAACATCAGAAAAATTGCCGCAAACAATGTCCAACGCGCCGTCTTAAAACTAACAAAACCAGAGTGACTCAAGGCAACAAAAATAGGAATGGCAATCATCAATCGAGTCGCAGAATCTGCAAATCGCATCCTAAAATCCAGATCTACCAACTGCCTGGTAACAATAGCCAAACCAATGGCACACATTGCGATCATCCATGGCCAGTAACGATTCCAGCAAACCTTAAAGTAATTTTGTTTAAAGGCAGAAGCAATACCGATCAAAGCAAGTAACGCAGCTGCCGAAGTAGCAGCCCCGCGCAAAATAAAACCACAAGAAATGATTAAAAAAATAAGCCCAAATATCAAAAAATCATATGTTTTTTGAAAATTCACATCACCCCCTCAACAGCGTCTTCAATTTGAAAAATGGGTTCAAAGCATTTGGAAATACAGAATACATAAATATCCTTGCTCTAAATCCAAATTTCACGCCAGATGCCCCACATATATATTTTATCTTTTCAGTTAAACTTCTGTGTCCCCGTAACATGAACTCAGTCAAAAACTCTTTCTGATAAAGGTTCACAAAGTACCGGCGCTGTTACATAAATCCTGGGCAGGGCGAGTTTCCCCTTTCCCCAAACAGATTTATGCCACAGCCACCGTCCACGGACGGCCCAGCATGCTGAAGCGGTTCAAGATGGCAGCACGCACTTGCAGCTCTGCCACTTGGCCATCGAAGCACCGGGCTGTCACTCTTTCACCCAGCAACTTGAAGCAATGCATCTTGGTTTCGACCAAGCTGCGGCGATGGTAGCCACTCCAGCGTTTCCAGATCGCCCTGCCCAATCGCTTGGTGGCCCGCAGAATCTCGTTTCGAGCCAGCACACCCGGCCAACTTCCTTTCCACGGCCGCGCATTCTTGCGCGTCGGGATGCACCCGATTGCGCCGCGCGCGGCAATCGCCTCATGACATGCCTTGGTATCGAAAGCCCCGTCGCCACTCACGCAGGCTATCGGCTCATCGACCGGGATTTGCACCAAGAGCGAAGGCAGCATTTGCGCATTGCCCTGGCGCTTGTCTGTCACCGCCATGGCGCGGATTTGCAGGGTTTTCGCATCGATGTCCAGATGCACCTTGCGCCATTGCCGGCAGTATTCCGCGCCGTGTTTCTTGGTTTTCCACTCGCCTTCGCCCAGCATCTTGATCCCGGTGCTATCCACCAGAATATGCAACGCGCCTGAACGCTTTTGATAGGGGATGCTGACCTGCAGCGTCTGCTGCCGCCTGGATAACGTGCTGTAGTCCGGGACGCTCCAGTCCAGGCCCGCCAGCTTGAACAGGCTTTGAATGAAACCGATGGTCTGCCGCAAAGGCAGTCCAAATAGGTTCTTGATGGTCAGACAGAATTGAATAGCGGCATCACTATAGGTCTGCGTCCGTCCGCGTTTACCTCGTGGAGTCGCCTGCCATGACATGCTCGTATCCAGCCAGATCGAAAGGGAGCCGCGCTGGATCAGGGCTTGGTTGTAGGCTTTCCAGTTGGTCGTGCGGTAGCGTTTCGGAGCGGGCTTGGTCATACCGCTATCTTACCAAGCCGCGGCGCAGACGGATTTGCGCAACAAAGCCGCAAAGATTCCATAAATCACCCGAGCAAAGAGAGGACACTATTCACATGCATGGAAATAGAGTAAGGGTAGTCAAGAGACTTCCCCACCCATTCTGGACTGCGAGGCAGCCCATCTTCTCTTAAATTAACAACTTTCAGTAAGCAATCTGTCAATTCATCCACGCTTCGGCCAAATACATAGCATCCAGGCTCCCGCAACACCTCGACAGCACCAATGGTATTGGCAAGTAAAACCGGTGTCCCACACAAAATCGACTCTGGCCCTACCAGTCCGAATGCTTCGTACTTCGAAGCCAAAATCGTCGCATCGGCCGCAGCATACAAAGCAGGCATGTCCTGACAAAAGCCAGCATTAACGACATGAGGCGCCTGTAGCGGAGCTTTTCCAGCAACAACTAGGATAACCTTCCCGCCAAATGCCTGCAGCGCTTGTAGAATTAGCTCTGCACCTTTCAGCGTATGGTTATTGGAAGGGAAAAGCAGCATAAACTGGTCTGAGCGAATACCCAAAGTCTGCCTTATCGCCTCGCGTTTTTCTCGGGCAGCTAGCGAAAATTTCTGCGTATCGACAGGGGGATAATGCACAGCCACTTTGGAAACAGGAATGTCATACAACTGACTGATCTCGCCTGCCACTCTTTTCGAGTGCGGCATAATGAGTTTGGCTTTTCGGTAAAACTGTGTTTCATGTCTTATTGTCAATCGATCAAAAAGACCAGGGTAGCGTTTTCCCTTGTCGTGCAAATGACCAATATGCGTGCCGCCCACGATTGCCAAATCCACAGCCCCGGGGACACGAGAAATGCCTATCGTTTTCCAGTCCGGCCGACAAGCATGCAATGCATTACGCTCGAACAACAAATTGTTCAGTCTAGAGACGGGTGTTCGATCCCGCATTACTACGAACTCCGCACCTTGCGGCGCATCGTGCCAGTCAACTTTGCGCGCGATCCCGCGCACTGAAATACCTCGACGACAAAGTTCCGCTATGACATCCATCACATACCGTTCCATCCCCCCTCCCGGGCGGATGGAATGAAACACTAGATTGACCCCACTGGGTACGTTCATCGGACCGTTCCTTCCTCTAAACTCGACAGCCCGCGCAAAGCGCGGACATGGCTACCGTGCAGGGAGGCCTCAAAACGCTCCCAGTTCTCGCCCTGAAAGCTGCGGTCGTTTTCCTTATGCCAAAGATGGAGCACCGGGACGGCGAAACGGCCATTCTTAATGCCGATGCCGTGGCGAATCAATCTAACCGCGAAATCGGAATCTTCATAACCCCATCCGGAAAAAGTGGCGTCAAAACCATCGACTGCCAGGTAGTCTGACTTCCACACGCCGATATTGCAGCCGCGCAATAATTTCCAATCAGCACGCCGCTCTTTGCGCCAAGCCCGCAGCGGTAATCGCAGCCACCCTAGACCATTATTGACGCGCCGGCCTGCACGGTGGCTCAGCCAGGCAAACCTGCTCCAGCAAAAGACCGGCGCGCTGCGGCCAGCCAGATAATCGCGGGTAAATGGCTCGGACAACAGCACCCGGTTGCCGGCTACCACCCAACCCGGCTCGGCCAATGCCAGGTGGCAGGCGATAAAGTCGCGCTGCGGCACACAGTCGCCGTCGAGAAACACCAGGTAGTCGCCGCGGGCCAACCTCGCTGCCAGATTGCGGATCTCGGCCAGCCTGAAACCCCTGTCCTCGTGCCAGGCATGCTGCAGCCGATCACCGAGTTGTGGCCGGAATGACTCGACGACGTCAGCGGTACGGGAGTCGGAACCATCGTCGGCGATCACAATCTCCCAGTCGGACGGCTCGACGCCGCGCTGCGCAGCGAAACCGGCCAACACGGCAGCCAAAGCATCCGGGCGGTTATACGTTGAAATGACGACGGAAATTTTCATAAGCACAATCCACGAAGACGTATTGGCGACACGTGCCCGCTTACGCCTTGCCACTGCGGCGCAGCTCGATCGCATGCGCATATTTCAGATAGGAGCCGACACCCTTGCAAATCGACAGCGTCAGCCCGTCCAACCCTGCGAGGAAGCCCAGCTTGATCACGTAATGGCGGAAAAAGGCCCAGCCGCCGTGCATCGCCGGCTCCCACGGATAGAGCCGCTTTCCGCTCTTGGCGAGGCCCACGGAAAGCCATTCGGCATACTTGCATTTTGCAACCATATCCGGGTAGTTACGGTATGAATAATGCGTAATGTGGATGTTGGCGCGAGTGGCGCTGGCCGCTTTGACATAGGTATGCGCCACCACTGGGGTGAAGTCGGCGCGCCGGCGATTGAACAGCCGCTTAACATAGTCGGGATACTGACCAGCGAATGGCGTGAAGCGATCGCCAATGTAGTTGCGGCGGCGGGTCTCCACCAAATCGACACCCAATGCATCCAGATTGGTCTGCTTCAGATAGGCTACGAAATCGGGCTCCAGCCGCTCGTCGGCATCTAGGTTAAGCACCCAATCGTGGCGGCAGCTGCCCAAGCCGAGGCTGCGCTGCGGACCATCGCCCAAAAACGGTTTTTGTACGATCACAATGGCACCCTCGGCCTCAGCCAGAGCGATGGTGCCATCGGTGCTGCCTGAGTCCACGACCACGATGTCGTCGCACACCTCCTTCAATGAACGCAGACAATCGATGATATTGTGTGCCTCATTGAGCGTTATCACCAAACCACTGATAGCCATCTGGGTTCTTTCTTCTCAACTGCCGAATTGCAGCAGGTATAGCTTTGAATAAATGCCGTTGCTGTCGAGCAACTCCTGGTGCTTGCCAACCTCCGCGATCTGCCCTTGGTGCATCACCACGATGCGGTCGGCACTTTCGATGGTGGACAGCCGGTGGGCGATGACGATCGTCGTCCGGTTCTTCATCAGATTATCCAGAGCCGATTGCACCAGGCGCTCCGACGCAGTGTCCAGCGCGCTGGTCGCCTCGTCCAGAATCAGGATAGGCGCATCCTTCAGGATTGCCCGGGCAATCGCGAGACGCTGGCGCTGGCCGCCGGACAGCCGGGTACCATTCTCGCCGATCAGCGTGTCGAGCCCCTGTGGCATGGCGTCGATGAAGTCCAGCGCATTGGCCGCGCGCGCCGCTTCGCGGATCTCCTCGCGCGTGACCTGCCCCAGCCTTCCATAGGCAATGTTTGCCGCCACCGTATCGTTGAACAACACCACGTCCTGGCTCACCAACGCGATCTGTTCGCGCAGACTGGTCAGGCTAATCCGGGTCAGCGGCACATCATCGAGCAGAATCTCCCCAGAAGTCGGCTCATAGAAGCGTGGGATCAGGCTGGCCAGCGTGGTTTTGCCGCCGCCGCTGGAGCCCACCAGGGCAATGGTTTCTCCAGAGCGGATATCCAGATTGATGTCGCGCAACGCCGGGCGCTCCGCGCCAGGGTACTGGAAAGACAGCTGACGAAAGCGGAAGGCTCCCTTGGTGGCGCCTAGGCGAAGCTTGCCCTCATCCGGCTCGGCGTGCTCGTCCAGAAACTTGAACACGCTCTCCGCCGCAGCCAAGCCCTTCTGTACCGTCTGGCTGATGCTGGTGATGCGCTTGATCGGCGCGAACAGCATCAGCATCGCCGTCAGAAAGGACATGAAGTCGCCGGCGGAAAAACTGCCATGCTGCGCCAGCGTGCCGGCGAAATACAGGATCACCGCCAGCGCGCAGGCGATGATCAGCTGGGTCACCCCGGTGCTGGCGGCGCTGGTGGACCTTTCCTTGACCATATTGTGGCGAATGGCCTCGGCCGAACGGCCGAAGCGCGCCGCTTCATAAGTCTGGCCGCCGTAAACCTTGACCACGCGCTGGCAATCAATGCTCTCGCCCAGAATCTGGGTCATTTCGGCCATGTCCTGCTGATTCTTGCGCGACAGCCCGCGCAGGCGCTTGCTGACATAGCGGATGCACCACGCCACGATCGGCATCACCGCCAGGCAGATCAGCGTCAGCCGCCAGTCGGTATACAACAGCAAGCCCAGCAGACCGATCACCGTGATGCCGTCCTTGACCACCACGGTGATGACATTGAAGCCCGCCTCGCTGATCTGCGTCACGTCGAATACCACTCGCGACACGATGCTGCCCGACTGGTTGTTGTCGTAGTAGTTGACCGGCAGCCGCACCATGCGGGAGAACATTTCCTGCCGCAGCGTCTGCACCAGATGGCCGGACAGCCAACTGGAGGTGTATTCATTGATGTAGCTGGTCAACCCGCGCAAGATGAACAAGCCGACAATGGCCAACGGAGTCCAAATGATCGCCTGGGGATCGCGATTGACGAAGCCGCCATCGATCAGCGGCTTCATCAGCCGGGCGAACATCGGTTCGGTAGCCGCCGCGATGGTCATGGTCAGCATCGACAGGACGAAGACCTTCCAGTAGGGCCGCAGGTAGAGCATCACCCGTTTGTAGAGAGCGAAACTGGTTTTGTTATCTAAGAATGACATGGACGGATTCTATCGAAACTGCAGGTTGTAATTCAAAAGCGCCGGGTACGGCGCTCGCACTGCCGACATGACATTTCGCCGCAGCGTAGCAGGCAAGATCCAAGCGACCGTGTGCTGACATATTTTTTTTGTTAGCAAGCTTGGCGCGGCTCGGTTTCAGCCAGCAGCGACTCGACTGCGGCCAGCACCTGCCGGACCGGTATCCGCTCGATGCATTCGCTGCGCTCGCCGCCGCCGCAGCCTGCCAGATTGCAGGGCCGGCAAGGCAGATCCAGCGACACCTGCCGGTGCGCCACCCGCCAAGGCCCCCACACCTTGTCGCGCGACGGGCCGAACAAGGCCACGACCGGCGTTTGCACCGCGGCGGCCAGGTGCATGGGCAAGGAATCGACACCGACGAACAAGCGCGCTTGCGCAATCAGCGCCGCCAACTGCTTTAGCGACAACTGCCCGCTCAAATCCACCGCAGGCCGGCCCAAGCCGGCTTTGACCGCCTGGATCATGGCGGCCTCCTCCGCGGACGGCGCGCCGCTGAGCACCACTTGCCAGCCTTGCTCATGCAGGGCATTCACCAGGCCGGCCATCTTGTCAGCCGGCCAGCACTTGTAGAACCAGCGCGATCCGGGATGCACCAGTATGAACCGGCCCGGGCGCACTTCGTTCCCGGCCAGCAATCGCCGCACCGTCCGCTCGGCCTCGTCCCCGGCGACAATGGCCAAGCGCGTCTCATCCTCGGCGGGATAAACACCCAGCCGGCGCAAAGCGTCTAGATGCATTTCGACGATATGCCGGGTATTGGCGGGAGGCAAGCCATGACGATGGCTGAAGGTTTTCCGGAAGAAACGGCCGCTTCCCGGCATGTCCGGCACCACCGACCAGCGCGGCTTGAGCAGCCGGACCAGCGCAGTCGTCCGATTGCTGGAGTTCAACACCACGACCAGCTGGTATCCGCGCGCCTTCAGGCTGGAATACAGCGCCAACTCATGGCGCAGCCGCTGCCAGGCGCCCAGCTTCTTCCAATTGCGGTCGATGGTGAAAACATGGGAGACGGCCGGGTGCAAGGTCAGCATTTCCCGGGTTTCATGGTAGACCAGCGCATCAATCTCGATATGCGGCGCATGGCTCTTCAGTACGGTAAACACCGGAGAGGTCAGCAACACGTCGCCGTGATGCATCAACCGTATCACCAGCGCCCGCCTGACCTGGGATAGATCGATCGCGTCGTTTAGCATAAATAAAAACCGGGCCTAGTCGCCCGGCTCTGCATTCAGCAGTTGCAGTAAATCGGCTATTTTATCAGGGTCTTCCGATCTAAGCATGCGCGTCGTGATCGAGGCGATCTCGTCCAGGTGGGTGGTCAGCACCTGCTGCTTCACCGACAGCAGATTGGCGGGGTGCATCGAGAACTTGCGCAGCCCCATACCCAGAAGCAGGCGGGTGAGCTTGGCATCGCCCGCCATCTCGCCGCACACCGACACCGGCACATTGGCCTTGATGCCGCACTTGATGGTATGCAGGATCAGCTTCAGCACCGCCGGGTGGACGGGATCGTACAAGTGGCTGACGGTATCGTCGTTGCGGTCTATCGCCAGCGTGTACTGGATCAGATCGTTGGTGCCCACCGACAGGAAATCGACATGCTTGGCAAAGCTGCCCGCCACCAGCGCCGCCGACGGGATTTCTATCATCGCGCCCACTTCGATGTCGTCGGCGTAGCCTATCCCCTCGTCGCGCAGCTCTTCCTTGGCGTATTCGAACTGCGCCAGCGCCTGCTTGAGCTCCGGCAGTGAATTGAGCATCGGGAACAGCACGCGGATGCGGCCGTGCACCGAGGCGCGCAGCAAGGCGCGCAGCTGGGCGCGGAACATCAGCGGCTCTGCCAGGCACAGGCGGATGCCGGTCAGGCCCAGCGCCGGATTGTCGGCCTGGTCGTGACCCAGCCATTTCGGGCTCTTGTCGGCGCCCAGGTCCATGGTGCGGATGGTCACCGGCATGCCCTTGAGCGCCATCGCCACATGGCGGTAGGCCTCGAACTGCTCGTCCTCGGTGGGCAGAGTGTCGCGGCCCAGGAACAGGAACTCGCTGCGGAACAGCCCCACCCCCACCGCGCCGGACTCGCGCACGTCCTCGACGTCCTGCGGCCGCTCGATATTGGCCAAGAGCTCGATCACCGAGCCGTCGCGGGTGACGGCGTTGGACTTGCGGATGGACGACAGCTTACGCCGCGCGCCGCGCCAGGCGCGCAGCCGGCGCCGGTATTCGGCCAGCACCAGCACGTCCGGATTGATGATCACCACGCCCTGCAGGCCGTCGACGATGATCATCTCGTCCTCGCGGATCAGCTCGCGGCCGTGATGCAGCGCGATCACCGACGGCAGGTCCAGGCTGCGCCCCAAGATGGCGGTATGCGAAGTGGCGCCGCCGACGTCGGTGATGAAGGCGGCGAAATTGGAATCCTTGAAGTACACCATGTCGGCCGGCGACAGGTCGTGCGCCACCAGGATGTGGTCTTCCACCAGGTCTTCGGGCGCCGGCAGCTGCGGCGCATCGCCATCCAGGTTCTTGAAGATGCGCTCCACCACCTGCAGCACGTCGTTCTTGCGCTCGCGCAGGTAGTCCTCTTCGATGGCGTCGAACTGTTCGATCAGATGGTCGCACTGCAGCTTGAGCGCCCATTCGGCGTTGCAATGCTGCTTTTCTATGATCTCGCGCGGCTCGCGCGAGATGGTGACGTCGCCCAGCAGCATGATGTGCAGCGACAAAAAGGCGCCCAGCTCGGCCGGTGCGTTCTCCGGGATGCTGCCCCACAGCATCTCCAGCTCCTTGCGGGTCGAGCGCACTGCTTCGTCAAAACGTGCCTTTTCCGCCGGAATCTCGCCCTCTTCCAGCAGATAGTGCGCAACATCGTCCATGCTGCGCGAAATCAGATGGGCCCGACCGATGGCGATGCCGCCGCCGATGGCCACCCCGTGCAGGATGATGCTCATTGCCCCCTCCCCTGGCAGGCCGTGTTATTTTCGCTGTGCCTGCCTCTATCCCTGCCGCCGCTGGCGGCAGACTCCCTGAACGGCCGGGGAAAGCCGGCCACCCGCTCAGCGCCGCATCACTCCGCCTCGTCGAAACGGTTGTTGATCAGCGCGATCAGCGCTTCCAGCGCCTGCTGTTCGTCCTCGCCGCTGATCTCCAGCTCCACCTTGGCGCCCTTGGCCGCGGCCAGCATCATCACTCCCATGATGCTCTTGCCGTTGACGCGGCGGTTGTTGCGGGCAATGAAGATATCGCTCTTGTAGCGGCTGGCCAGTTGGGTGAACTTGCTGGACGCACGCGCGTGCAGGCCCAGCTTGTTGATGATTTCGACTTCAGATCGCAACATTTCCTTCCCCCGGAATAATGTAAAGCACGCCCTCCAAGCCGCCGGTGATCGCCTTGCTGACGACGATCTCCAGCGGCTGGCTGCTGTAGCACAGCGCGCGCACCAGCATCGGCAAGCTGGCGCCGGCCACCGCCTCGACTCGGCCAGGCCGGATCAGCCGGCTGGCGATATTGGATGGCGTGCCGCCGTACATGTCGGTCAGCACCATCACGCCGTCGCCCTGGTCCAGGCCATCCACCAGGCTTTGCGCTTCTGCCAGCTTGCGTTCCGGGTCTTCGGTCTTGTCCACCACCATCACCGCCAGATTTTCCGGTTCTCGGCCCAAGATGTGCTTGGCGCAATCCGCCAGGCTACGCCCCAGGTCTCCATGTGCAATTATCAGAACACCTACCATGCCTGAGTCTTCGAATTGGTGCGGCCAAGCGCCTGCCGGCCACGTTATTTGAGCAAAGCTCGAACCGCGCGGGCCATGTTCCGCCCGCGCATCCGCAGATCAATCTTCCTGAATTGTAACAGCTGAATTCTCACTGCGGCGGTACCAGGACAGCTTGTCCGCCAATTGCACCACTTCGCCGACGATGATCAACGCCGGCGAAGCGATGCTGTGCGAAGCCATCAGACCGGGCAAGGTGGATAAAGTGCCGCACACCGTGCGCTGGCGCTCGGTGGTGGCCCACTCAACCGCGGCGGCAGGCGTCGCCGCCCCTCGGCCGTTGTCGACAAAAGCCTGGCACAGCTCGGCGGCGCTGGACACGCCCATGTACACCACCACCGTCTGCTGCGGCCGGGTCAGCGCCGGCCAGTCAAGCGCGATGCTGCCATCTTGCTTATGGCCTGTGACAAACGTCACCGACTGCGCGTAGTCGCGATGGGTCAACGGAATGCCGGCATAGGCCGCCGCGCCGCTGGCCGAGGTGATGCCGGGCACCACTTCGAAGGCCACGCCATGCTCGGCCAAGGTGGCGATCTCCTCGCCGCCGCGGCCGAAGGTGAAGGGATCGCCGCCTTTGAGCCGCAACACCCGCTTGCCCTGCTTGGCCAGCGTCACCATCAATTGATTGATGTCGTCCTGCGGCAGCGCGTGGTTGGCGCGCGCCTTGCCCACATAAACGCGCTCGGCGTCGCGCCGCACCAGCTGCAACAGCTCCGGCGCCACCAGCTTGTCGTACAGCACCACGTCGGCCTGCTGCATCAGCCTGAGCGCGCGAAAGGTCAGCAGGTCGGGATTGCCCGGCCCGGCGCCCACCAGATAGACCGCGCCGGCGGCGTCCGGCCCCGCGCCGGCCAGCTGCCGCTCCATTTCCGCCGCGGCCTGCTCGTCATGCCCGTTCAGCACCGCGTCGGCCAGCGGCCCCTCCAGCACGCCCTCCCAGAAGCGGCGGCGCTGGTCCACGTCCGGGAAACGGGCCTTGCTGCGCTCGCGGAACTGCGCAGCGAAGCGCGCCAGCCGGCCGTAGGCCGCGGGAATCATGCTCTCCAGCCGCGCGCGCGCCATCCGCACCAGCACCGGCACGCTGCCGCCGCTGGCGATGGCGATCATCAACGGCGAGCGATCGATGATGGCCGGCGTGATGTAGCGCGATACCTCGGCGTCGTCCACCACATTCACCAGCACCCCCAAGACCTCGGCATCGGCAGCCACCCGGCGATTCAAATCCGCGTCGCCGCTGGCGGCCACCACCAACCGCTGCCCCTGCAATTGCTCCGCCGCGTATGCCGCGGCCAGGTGGATCAGCTCGCCGCGCGCGGCCATCTCCGCCAGTTCCGGCGCCAATTCCGGTGCCGCCACCTGCAGGCGGGCGCCCGCCGCCGCCAGCAGCCGCGCCTTGCGCAAGGCGGCCTCGCCGCCGCCCACCACCAGACAGGGCTGCTGTTGCAGCTTGAGAAAAATCGGAAAGAAATCCATTCAGCACTCCACGCCGCGCAGCTTTCGCCGCCCCGCCAGCCATTTCGCTTGCCCACGCGGAATAATCCGCCTTTTCGTCATCAAGGATACTGTATTTGTTGCATAAATACGACGCTTGGCTGGCAGCGCGACGACGACTCCGCGGAAGACCCCGCCGCTGATGTCAAAATTCCCGTTTTGGCCTGCCGCCATTCATGTGGAGCGCTGTTTGACTCACCGATTCTCCCTGCGCCTGCCGGCGCCGGCCATCCTGCCCTGCCTCGCCCTCGCCAGTCCGCAACTGGCCTGGGCGGCCGGCAACCATGGCGCGTCGATGAGCCAGGCGGGCTGGCTGCTGGCCATGCTGGTCACCGCGCTCTGGCTGCAGAGCCGCCAGCGGCAGCGCAAGGCCCGCGCCACCCTGCAGGACGCCTGCCTGGGCCTCTTGGAGTTCAACCTGCCGCGCCAATACGTGCACGGCAGCGTCCACACCCTGCAACGCCTGCTGGGCCTGCCGGCGCACACCCGCGGCATGGACTGCGTGCGCTGGCTGACCCTGCTTCACCCGGAAGACCGGTCGGGCTTCAGCCAACTGCTGCAACAACCGCCGCAGATGCCGGAAGCCGGCTACGAATTGCGCATCCGCCACCACAGCGGCCACTGGGAATGGCTGGAAATGAGCCTGCAGCCCGCCTGGCGCGCCGGCAAGGTGCACCGCTTGACGGCGATCTGCCGCGTCGTCACCGCGCGCAAGCACAGCGAGGCGGCGATGATGCGGCGCGAGCAGCAGTTCCGCACACTGGTGGAAAACTCCGAAGACATCATCGCCCGCTACGATCTGGAGCTGCACTGCCTGTTCATCAACCGCAGCGTGGTGCGCTTCTCCGACCTGCCGCTGGAAGAGCACCTGGGAAAGACCCCGCGCGAAAAAGGCTGGACCGACGAGGCCAGCACCCGCTTCGAAATGGAATGCCGCCAGCTGATCAACAACTGGGAGGCGCGCAGCTTCGAGCTGGAGCTGTACAAGAACCAGCAGCGCCATATCTTCGAGATCCGGCTGTTCCCGGAATTCGACAGTGCCGGCATGCTGAAGACCATCCTGTCGGTGGACCGCGAAGTCACCGCCAGCCGCCAGGGCGAGCGCCTGCTGGCGGAGGAGAACGCGGTGCTGGAGATGATAGCCGGCAACCATCCGCTGCCGCAGACGCTGAACCAGATCTGCCAGATGATGGAATCGCAGCAGCCGCGCGGCATGTGCAGCATCATGCTGCTGGAAGAAGACGGCGCGTCGCTGCGCTTCGCCGCCGGCCTGAGCCTGCCGCCGGCCTACCGCAAGGAAGTGGAGCGGGTAGCGGTCGGCCCCAGCGCCGGTTCCTGCGGCACCTCGGCGCACTGGAAACGCACCATCGTGGTGGACGACATCCAGCAAAGCCCGCTATGGACGCACGCGCTGCACAAGGCGCAGCCCTTCGGCCTGCGCGCCTGCTGGTCGACGCCTATCTTCTCCAGCGACCGCCGCCTGCTGGGCACTTTCGCCACCTATTACTGCGAACCGCGCAGCCCGACGCCGGAAGACCTGGCGCTAGCCCACCGCAGCACCCACATCATCGCCATCGCGCTGCAGCGCCACGGCCACGAGAAGCAGCTGTTCCGCCTGGCGACCCAGGACGGCCTGACCGAGCTGAACAACCGCCGCCAGTTCATCGAGCTGGCCGACCGCGAAATCGAGCGCAGCCGCCGCAACGACGGCCCGCTGACGGTGCTGATGATGGACCTGGACCATTTCAAGGACATCAACGACCTACACGGCCACGCGCAAGGCGACGACGTGATCCGCCACTTCGCCCAACTGTGCCGCGAGGTGCTGCGCGCCAGCGATCTGTGCGGCCGCCTGGGCGGCGAGGAATTCGCCGCGGTGCTGCCCGACACCCGGCTGGAAGACGCGCTGCTGGTGGCGGAACGGCTGCGCGCAGCGGTCGCCGCCACCCGGCTGCCGGGCGGCAACGGCGAACTGGGCTACACCGTCAGCATCGGCGCGGCGATGCGGCAGCCGGCCGAGTCGGACATAGACGAAGTGCTCGGCCGCGCCGACAAGCTGCTGTACCAGGCCAAGCGCACCGGGCGCAACCGCATCTGCAGCGATCTGGACATCCTGCCGGCTGACCTGCCGGTTTCCGGCTAGAATGGCGCCTTTTCTCGACGCCCTCTCCGCCGTGAACGCCTGGCACACCGATTACCTAGCCCACCCGCTGTACCAACCGCTGCGCCCGGTTCTGGCCGGCATTGAGCCGAGCAGCTGGCCGCAACAGCGCGATTACGACCACCTGCTGGCCGCCGCCCGCGCCATGGGCCAGCCGCTGCCGGCGAACCTTCGCTTCGTCTGCGGCCTGGAGCCGGACGACTATTACGAAAGCCACATCGCCGACACCGGCCAGGTGCCCACCCGGCTGCAAAACTGGCACGACTGGTTCAACGCGCTGGCCTGGCTGGCCTGGCCGCGCGCCAAACAGGCGCTCAACCGACGCCATGTCCGCGCGATCCGGCGTGGCGAAGCGCGGCGCGGGCCGCTGCGCGACGCCGCCACCTTGCTGGACGAATGCGGGGTGATCGTGGCGACATCCGATCCCGCGCTGGGCCGCGCGCTGGACGACATGCAATGGAAGCTGCTGTTCATGGCGCGCCGCGCCGACTGGGGCCTGAACATGGAAGCGCGCACGCTGGGCCACGCGGTGATGGAAATGGGACTGACGCCGCACATAGGGTGGTGCGGCAAGGCGCTGATTCTGGATGTGGAGCCGGAGTTCTTCGCGCTCAAGGCGGAACAGCGGCAACAGCGGCTGGACCAAAGACTGGCCGCGCTGCTGGACGACGACAGACAAATAGCCAGCCCGCGCGCGATGTGCCCGCTGCCGCTGCTGGGCATACCGGGCTGGTGGCCGGACAACGAAGATCCGGCCTTCTACGACAATACCGCCTATTTCTGCCCGACGCGGCGGGCGAAATCCTCCACGGTTTCCGCCTGAAGCCCATCGGTCAGCGGAGCAAGCAACTGCGTCAAAGCCTCGCCCAGCAGGTCGCCGCGCTCGTTCTCCCGACGATAGACAAACAACTCGAACAACTCGGACAGACGGATCGCCGCCGCGCGCTTCATCAGCACCCAGGCATCGCCATGGCCTTTCTGCACGTAGCCCAGCTGCGCCAGCTTGTCCAATACCAGGCCCAGCTCGTCGTAGCCCACCTTCACCGCCTCCCGCAGCTGCGGCGGCGTCAGCGCCTCGCCGCGCTCATGGGCGGCGTCCAGCAGCAGCAGCACTTCCAGCGCATCCAAAAAGCGACGCTGCGGCTGGTTGCGGCGGCGCCAGGCGTCACCCTCCCAATAGGACAAGGCCGAAGTGAACACCGCGCCGGCCAATACCACCAGCCACAGGCAATACACCCACAACAGAAAGATCGGAATGCTGGCGAAAGCGCCGTACACCAGCTGGTAGCTGGCGATCTGGCCGATATAGAAACCGAAGCCGGCCTTGGTGGCCTCCAACAGCACCGCCGTCGCCAGCGCGCCCCAAATCGCGTGCTTGATCGGCACGAAGCGGTTGGGCACGATGCGGTACAGCAGCGACAGCACCAGCGCGGTCAGCACGATGGTGCCGCCGGCCTCCACCAGGCTGGCCAGAAAAGGCAGGTTCTTCTCGAAACGCGTCACCCGGAACAACCAGCGCCAGGACAGCAGGCTGCCGCCCAGCACCAGCGGCCCCAGCGTCAGCACCGTCCAGTACACCATGCCCTGCTGCAGCCAGGGCCGGCCGCGGCGCACGCCCCAGATGGCGTTGAAGGTGCGCTCTATGGTGGACATCAGCATCAGCGCGGTGACGCCCAGCATCACGATGCCGGCGGCGGTGAGCTTTTCCGCGTTGTCGGCGAACTGGCGCATGTAGACGGTGATCACCTTGCCGGCGAACTCCGGCACCAGTGTCGACAGCAGCATGATCTTGAAGCGGGTGCTGTAGTCGGAAAACACCGGAAACGCCGAAATCACCGTCAGCGCGATGGTGAACAACGGCACCAGCGCCAACAGCGTGGTGAAGGTCAGGCTGCCCGACACCTGCAGCACGCGCAGGCCGCCCATGCGCCGCGCCAGGAAGCGGGCAAAACCGAAATAGGGTTCTAATCGTTGAACTTGCATGGGCGCAAAGGTAATGGCAAAGCGGCGATGAGGCAAGACAAGCCGCTTTGCCCTATCATGCGGCGGTTATCCGTGATTGCGAGGTTTTCATGCTAGACATCCTAGTGCTGTATTACAGCCAGCACGGCTCCACCCGCGAACTGGCGCGGCTGATCGCGCGCGGCGTCGACAGCGTGCCTGGCTGCCAGGCGCGGCTGCGCACCGTGCCCAAGGTTTCCACCGTATGCGAGGCCAGCGAGCCGGCCATTCCAGAAAGCGGCGCGCCCTATGTGGAAAGACAGGATCTGGCCGACTGCGCCGGCCTGGCGCTGGGCAGCCCCACCCGCTTCGGCAATATGGCGGCGGCGATGAAATACTTTCTGGACGGCACCAGCGGCGAATGGATGCAGGGCGCGCTGTCCGGTAAACCCGCCTGCGTGTTCACTAGTTCGGCGTCGATGCACGGCGGCCAGGAGTCGACGCTATTGACCATGATGATCCCGCTGTTGCACCACGGCATGGTGATCGCCGGCCTGCCCTATTCGGAAGCCGCGCTCGCCGCCACCCAGAGCGGCGGCACACCGTATGGGGTGAGTCATGTGTCGGGGATAGATAATCGGCAGCCGATTAGTGAGCATGAGAAGGCGCTGGCGCTGGCTCAGGGGAAGCGGTTGGCGGAGTTGGCGGGGAAACTGGCAGTGAGATGAGACTGACGTCTGCTTGGACGCATAGGCAAAGCCCCTGGTTCAGCCCCCGTCAGGAGAGATTGCCACCAATTCGGAATTGATCCCGTCCTGCCATTTTGAAAACGATTAGAGCTATCCAGCGAATACAAGCGCTGTCATTAATGTGAATATTATTCCTGAGCTTTTCCCCACCGAAACAATCTCAGGAGAGTACACACATGGCAGCCGAAATCGCCACAGCACTCATCGCATCCTCAGGGGCATTTGCGCTTGCCGGAGCCACGTACTGGTTTACAAAAAAACGTGAACGAGAAGCAGAGCTTCGGAAAGAGAAACTCGAACACTATAAAGAATTCGTTGCAAGTCTGAGCGGCATCGTCATCGGTGAAGAAAGTCCTGAAGGTCAACGTGAGTTCGCGCGTGCCTGCAATAAGCTCAATTTGGTTGCCCCTCAAGCTATCGTGAAAGCAATGCAGGACTTTCAGCAGGAGATCAAGGTCAGCAATAGTCAAAAAACTCAAGAGAATCACGATCGACTCATGTCGAGATTGTTCTTTGAGATGCGAAAAGACCTCCAGATAACTCCAAAAGACGAAGACTCGTCATTTACTTTTGGCCTTTGGTCATCTGGCGCTCCACCAATCAATAGACCTTAGCCAGGCAGGGCGGGCAGACCATCAGGTCTTGCCCGCCCTGCGCACTCAACCAGACTCTCCTTCTTAACAATTTGATGAGACCGCTTCGCGGACGATGCTTGAGGGCCGGTTCCGCCCGGCGAACGGGAAAGGGGGCTGCGCGGCCAGCCCCCTTTCATCCCCAAGCCGCCCCTGCAGCCCGCGAAACCCCGACAAAAAGACGCTGGGCAAGGAGCCGCCGAAACTTGCCGCGCGCTACCGTCGCGCGGCAAGTTTCGGCGGCTTAAAACCTTGCCCATCGCCTTTTTGCCGGCGCGCGCTGAAAGGGGAAGAGGCGCGTCGCTTCCGTTCTACATCTTGTAGGACAGAAGCCCGACCTTCTTGGCGTTCCGTCATCCCCCCGCCTGAATCTAGCAGCACTGTCTGAATCTGCCTTCAGTCCCATGTGGCTTGCCCGCTTCCAATAACCTGAAACCGAACCGACGCGCCCCTCCCCCATCAGCGCAAGCCGTCTCCAAAGCCATTCCCAAGGTTTTAAGACGCCCTTTGTTTGAGCGGGGCGACGTTAGTGTGGGGGGGTAGTTAGTTTGTCACCGGGTGGCCGGCCGCTTGTTTGCCAAGAAAGCCAGTAACCACGCGGCTATCCACTGACCAGGATCATCCAGGAAGAAATGCACGGTAGCGATAAAAAATGGCGCGATCTTAACCAGATTTGCGCCATTTTTGGCATTGAACAGCGGGCGAATGACTTCGAATAGCGGATCATTGGCCGCATCAGCGTTGGTATCGATGAGAGAGAGGCCGGACAATGTCTCCGGGCGCTGCGGCGCTGCGACCCTGAGCGCGCCATCTAGTAAGCGCCGCAAGGCTTCTACCTCTACCTCTTCCTGCATTCAATGTGCTGCTGATACGCATTAGAAATGTCCCATGCTATACCATATGCATTTTCACAGCACTTGTACCTTTTGCCACTACGTCAAGCCACTAGCGCTTTGATAGCCATCAGGATGCCTTCCTGGTTGCCACCTTTCTTAGCGTAGTCATACAGGAAAGCCACTACAGCTCCTCGCCTAGCAGGGTCGATCTCCAGCCCCCGAGCACGCAAAGCTTCTTCTAGTACCGTTTCGACCATTTGAAGTTTTGAGAGGTCGATATCTGACGAGCCGGCGACAATTGTGCCTGCTACTGATGTGGCCTCAGCAGGCAACGTTTTGGCCTCACCGAGATAGCGCGCAGGAATCTCATAGACCTTGCGTGTTCCCCCGATTCCTTTTCTCTCCTCGAAGAACCAGCCTTCACTTTGTGCGCGCGCAATCAACGCAGGCTTGCTTTTAGGCAAGCCTGGTAGGCACATCGCTGCGATCTCACTCGCTGAGTATAGCTTTTTCACCTAACACTTCCCCATAACGAACCGTTAGGTTCGCGCAACACTTAAACAGATTCCAATCCCTGAGCCAGAATCAGCGCATTATCTTGTTTTAATTGTGTTTATTTGCTCGCGCCCGATATCGCTCAGAGCCGGCGACGCGCAGGACGAGCGTTAAGCATTGACTTAACACTTAAGAACACTTAATCTTCGTTAAAGATGACGTTCGGGATTAGCTCCCGCCTAAAAAACCGGCTGCTACCGGGTAACGAAGGAATCCACATGAGCGCCTGTAAACACAAAGGATGGCACAAGGAGGATATCAAAGCGGCTATCCGAAAACGGGGAACCACGATGTCGGCCCTTGCGCGTCAACAAGATCTACCGCCGTCAACTATACGGAATGCTCTTGCTCGACCAGTCCTCTCTGGCGAGGTTGTGATCGCAGAGTTCCTAGGCGTTCCACCACACGAGCTTTGGCCCGAACGCTGGACCCGTGAAGGACGCCGAATTCGGCCTCGCTATGCCCATAAGTATATCGAAGGAGTGAGCAGCAATCAGGGTAAATCTCAAGTGTAATGCTATCGGGACAATTTTAACGCTTACGACTACTGGAGAACACTATGAGTAGAAGACCACGCAATCCACCAGGGCAGCTAGCTCTCAGCTTCGATGTATTCGCGATTGAAACGCCCGAAGGGGTCGTCGCAGCCCAGGGCCAAAATCTATACGACGCGGGGATTCGTCAAATGCTGGCTTCCGCACTTGATGACGCCTTTGCCCGTGGCCTTTCCCGCGAACGGGTAGCGGATGCGATAAGCGAGAGGCTGGCTCGCCCGGTCAATAAATCCCACCTGGACTTGTGGTGTGCACCAAGCCAGATTGATCGCCGAATCCCTGTTGATGCCCTGATGGCCCTGATGTCTGTCTGCGAAGACGCTCGTCCCTTGGAGTGGATGGCTCATCAAGCGGGTAGAAAAGTTCTGACGACAGATGAAGCACTGTGTGCAGAGTTTGGGGCTATGGCTGTTCTGGATCGACATATCAAGGCGAAACAGAAAGCAATCGAAGGACAAATGGACGAAAAGCTCTTTGGCCATTTGATGGGCAAGATTCGTCGAAGCGCGCGAGGCGAAAAATGAACGCGCCTCTCGTGAAATCGCACTACAGTGCATCGGAACTTGCGGCACTACATCTGCTTGGGCTCCCAACTTCTAAAGTGGCCCTGATAGCTCGCGCCGAGCGCGAATCCTGGCCTTACGTCGAAACCACCGGCCGAGGCGGCATCCGCCGAGAATACACCCCGCCCGCCGAGGTGGTCGCAGCAATCAAGGCTAAAGCCGCCGAAAGCGTAGCCGCCGCCATGCCGGCTCCAGCTCTTCCTACACGGCGCGCCGAACAGCTGCCACTGATCGAAACCGAGGCGCAGTCGCTAAAGGCCGACGCGCGGCGCGGCGTGCTGCAGGCGCTGGAAATGCTGATGAAGCGCTCCGGGTATCCGCTGAAAAAAGCGGCTGCGACGCTCCTCGACATGGCCCGCTTGGGCACCGCCAGCGAACAGCTGGTGAAGATGCTCAAAATGGCGCGCGATGAGCGCGGCCGCCCCAGCCCGGACGGCTTGCCGAGCGTTCGCAGCGTGCTGCGCTTTGTTGAGTACGAGCGCGCCGGCATGCTGGCCCCGAAGAAGCGCGAGCGCGACATGAGCGTGCCGGCCTGGGCTCCGTTCTTCCTGGGCTATTACCAGCGGCCGGAGAAGCCGACAGTCGAACATGCTTACCGCTTGTTTGCCGCTGATTGGGCGCAAGCCCAGCCGGGGACCGAGGTGCCCAGCGTTTGGCAGGTCCGCCGCTTCCTGCAGAAAGTCGGCAACGTCAGCCGCGAGATCGGCCGCATGGGCGAGCGCGAGCTGAAGACGCTCAAGCCTTTCATCCGCCGTGGCTTCGAAAACCTGCTACCGGGCGATATCTACAGCGCCGATGGCCACACCTTTGACGCCGAGGTGCAACACCCGCTGCATGGCCGCCCGTTCCGCCCGGAGATCACCTCCATGGTCGACATCGCCACCCGCCGCGTGGTGGGTTGGTCGGTGGCCTTGGCCGAGAGCGGGTTGGCGGTACTGGACGCCCTGCGCGATGCCTGCTTGCGGCATGGCATCCCCGCCGTGTTCTACGTCGACAACGGCTCCGGCTACAAGAACGAAATGATGCTGGATGTCGCAACCGGCTTCATGTCCCGGCTGGGCATCGAGATGGTCAACAGCCTGCCGTACAACTCCCAGGCGCGCGGCGTGATTGAACGGCTGCACCAAACCATATGGGTCAACGCGGCGAAGAGTCTGCAAGCCGGCTACATCGGCCATGACATGGACCGCGAGGCCAAGCTGGCCACCTTCAAGCTGTCGCGCAAGGCGATCAAGTCTGCGGAAGTCAGCGCCATGCAGCTGATGGCGTGGGACCGTTTCATCGCGTTCTGCGACGAGCGCGTGGCCGAGTACAACGACCGCCCGCACCGCAGCCTGCCCAAGATTACAGACCAGGCCACTGGCCGACGTCGCCACATGACACCGAACGAGGTCTGGGAACAGCACGTCGCCCAGGGCTTTGAGGCGCACCGCGTCACCGATGACGAAGCCCGCCCGCTGTTCCGCCCGCAGATGCTGCGCACCGTGCGCCGCTGCGAGATCGAACTGCTCGGCAACCGCTACTTTGCCCGCGCCCTGGAGGAGTTCCACGGCGAGCAGCTGCGGGTCGGCTACGACATCCACGACCCTCACACCGTTTGGGTCTACGACGACCAGGGCCGCTTTCTGTGCACAGCCGAGCTGGATGCCAATAAGCGCGACTACATGCCGAAGTCCGTTATCGACCGCGCCCGCGAGAAACGCGCGGCCGGCCGCGAGAAGCGCCTGGAGGCGAAGTTGGTCGAGGTGCGCGAGGAGCTGCACGGCACCCCGGCGCTGGAGCAGATCGACACCGTCACCATCCCCGGCTTTATGTCCTTCAATCGCGAGCAACTGGCGCAGCGCGCCCGCGCCTTGGACCCGGTGGACGTGGTGACCGTGGCGAATGAGCCGGAGACCCGGCAGGCCATGCCTGAGCCGGTTGCGGAATTGCCTACCTGGGCAGTGCCAACCACGCCGGAGGCCCGCTGGGCGGAATGGCAACAACTGAATGGGATGAGCGAGGAGGAAATCGACAGCGAGAAAGCAAGGAAATGGCGGCACACCTATCAGGCGACCGCCGAATTCCGGACATATCAGCGCAAGAGCGCCTAACGCATCGCCGCTGCAACGGCGCTGCATGAACCACTAGAAAGAGCCCAAATCATGACGCAACCCCAATCGCAGGTCAATCGAGTGGCCAACATTTCCAACCTCGACCTGGTCGCCGTGGCGGCCGAAAAACTGCTGTCGCGGGTCGACGGACTGCCGGGCATCGGCGTGATGTACGGCGAGGCCGGCCGGGGCAAAACCATCGCCTGCAGCGCGTTGGCGAACCAGACGCGCGGCTATTACGTGCAGATGCGCAGCGCATGGAGCCGCAAGACGCTGCTGGAGAAAATCCTATTCGAGATGGGCATCAAGCCCAGCGGCACCATCCCGCACCTACTCGACCAGGTATGCGAACAGATCGCTGCATCCCGGCGGCCGCTGATCGTCGACGAGTTTGATTTCTGCCTGCGCTCCGATGGCCTGGTCGAACTGGTGCGCGATATCTACGAAGGCAGCCAGGGCACCCTGCTGCTGGTCGGCGAAGAGACCATTCCGCAGAAGCTCAAGCGCTGGGAACGGTTCCATAGCCGCGTGATGGCCTGGATTCCTGCACTCCCCGTCAGCCTGGACGATGCCCGTAAGCTGTCGCCGATCTATTGTCCCCAAGTCGACATCGCAGAAGACCTGCTGGCCCGCGTGGTTGAGTTGTCGCATGGCTCCGTGCGCCGCGTATGCGTGAACCTGACCCGTGTGCATGAGGAAGCCATGATGCTGGCCGAATCCGAAATGACGCTGGCCAAGTGGGGAGACCGCGACCTGTACACCGGCGACGCGCCGAAGCGTCGGGGGGCAATCTGATGCGTACCGCACGTCATGCAACGCGAATGGAGAGCTCTGGCGGCCGTGGCGCGCACCAGCGCATTTGGGACGCCATCCGCGCGCGCCGCGACGACTTCACGCCGCAACTGATCCACAGCGACACATTGGCGACCCTCGGCGCTATCGGGCACTACGTCAACGCCCTGGTGCTGGGCGGCTACGTCGAACGTATTAATCAGCGCACCGGCTATGCCGAGCAGCAGCGCTTCCGCTTGGTGAAGGATACAGGCATCGAGTATCCACGCCTGGACGCCAAGGGGCGGCCCATTTCGCGCGATCTGTGCACCGAGGCCATGTGGCGGACGATGCGCATCGTCGGCGGGGAATTTTCCTCCCGAGAACTGGCTGCGCTGGCCAGCACCCCTGATCGCCCTGTCGCCCATAGCACCGCGAGCTTATATATCGGCCAGCTCGTGAAGGCCGGCTATGTCGTCAAGGCCAAGGCCACCAGAGTGGCAGGAAAACGATCCACCCCGCGTTACAGATTCCTTCCCCAACGTTATTCCGGGCCGCGTCCGCCGGTCGTTGGCCGCAATGCCTATGTGTACGACCCGAACCTGGACAAGGTGGTGTGGCAGGAGGAGATGAACCATGACGACCTCTGAATCGCCCTGGCTCCCCCTACTGCGCGCCGAGGTCGAGCGCACCAGCATTGGCCAAGCTGCCAAATTGCTGGGCTACAGCCGAACCACCGTCAGCCTGGTGCTTGCCGGCAAATACCCCGGCCAGACGGAACGCGTGGCCGGCGCGGTCCTGAACACCCTGGGCCGCGTGGCCTGCCCGTATCTTGGCCGCGACCTGACGCCGGATGAGTGTAAAGCGCAGTCCACCAGCCAAGCCCCGACCCACAACCCGTTAAAGCTGGCCCACTGGCGCGCATGCCAGCGGTGCCAAAACCGCTGCAAAGGAGAGTGAAGATGCAAACGCAACGACCGATCCAAAACGCAAAAGTGATTGCAGCCGCGCACCTGGTGGCCGCTGCCGTAGAGCGCCTGACCCAGCGCGGGCTAACCGTAGTGGGCGTGGAAATGGAGCCGCCACGCCCGACGATCCGCATTCTGAAGCACGAAAGCTGCTCTGCAATGGTTCAGGAAGGGAAAGCCGCCTACTACGGCTTTGATCAGGACACCTATTTCGGGAAGTACCGCCAAGGGCAGTTCCAGTTGAACGGCTGCCGCGTGGTGTGGGACGAGCTGGACGCATGAGCGACACGGTTCTAGACGACAAAACCAAAGCGGTGCTGGCCGCCGAGGTGGAGCGGTTGGTTGCCATGGGAACGGAACGGCGCGAGGCGCGGCGGATTGTGTGGCTGGACTACCTGGATGAGCAGGCCCAATGCCAGCCACAAGCCCCCAGCACCGCGCCGGCCCCGGCGGAGATGGAGGCAGCACCACCCAACGCGCCGCCTCCCGGCCCTGAACCTCCGCCCACGCCGCCGCGACCGCCCAGGCGATTCTGGCGGGCGGAAGAGGAAGCCCGGCTGACCCCGGAATGGCTGGCCCGCAACAAGGCCCAGCTGCAGAAGATCAAGCAACTGATGAGGAGTACGTGATGAACGAGAAACAAGCACAAGCGCCCGATGGCTACTGGAAAGACGCCAAAGGCCATTTGGTCCCGGAAAGCCTGATCAAGCCGATTGATCGCGAGCGCGACAACCTGGTGCGCGCCTTGGTGAAAGACGCTCAGGAGCTGTCCGAGGTGTTGGGCCGATTCAAGGCCCGCGCATTCGGCGATATCGCCGCCTTTGTCGACCTCTCGACCGAGCAGTATGGCGCGGCCCTGGGCGGAAAAAAGGGAAACCTGACCCTGTATTCGTTTGACGGCAAATACAAGATCAACCGCGCCAGCCAAGACAAGATTGGCTTTGACGAACGCCTGCAGGCGGCCCGCGCCAAGATTGACGAATGCCTGGCGGACTGGACAGCAGGCGCCCGCCCCGAGCTGCAGGTGATCGTCAATGAAGCCTTTGCGACTGACAAGCAAGGCCAGATCAACACGGGCCGCGTGTTGGCTCTGCGCCGCTACGACATCCAGGACGAGCGCTGGAAGGAGGCAATGACGGCAATCGGCGAGGCCGTCCAGGTAGTGGCGAGCCGGTCTTACATCCGGGTCTATGAGCGGGTCGGCGACACCGATCAATACCGCCCGATTCCTCTTGATATCGCGGGGGCGTGAAATGAGCAAATTGACCGACTTATTCGGCTGGCCCAATACCACGCTGGTCGATGTTTTCGAAGAAGCAAAAAGCATCCAGGGCAATCAGCTTGAAATCGTAGAAATGGAACTGACTGGCGGTGGTTCTCTTGCCATCGCACTAATCTCCGGACCTCACACCGAGGCCGTCACCCGCGCCATGCGCAAAGCCAAAGGAGAGTGAGATGGGACCGAACAACGTGAACGCTGATATCAAACGTGCCATCGACCTGACCATGCAGGCCACCGCCTGCCTGTCCGGAACCGACCGCAGCGAATACCTGACTGCCGTCCTGGCCGTGTCCCTGGGCGCGCTGCGTGCCGCTGAAGGTGATTCATTCGCCTACGGTTTCCTGCGCAGCGCCATCGCCGAATTGGGCTCGCCGCCGGAGCGCGTCCTCGTCAATCCGGCGGACCCCGACTTTCCTGGCATCGCGGTTAACGCTCCGACCGGCGCTGTCGATCCGGGCACGCTTAGCAATGTGACCGAGCTGCGCACCGCGCTGAAGTGCGCCAACGAACTCGTCCTGTATCGCGGCGAGGTCATGGCTGCCATGCGAGCCGCTCTGGCCGAGATCGCCAGCCAGGTCGGCGATCTGGTTGCCGCCCATCTGCAGCATGACGCCGAACGATTACATCAGCTGATGAACGACCTATGCGAGAAGCACGTCGTCGTCAACGGCAAGCCGTCCCACTCCCTCCACTGAAACAAGGAACCGCCATGACCAAGCAAGAACTGATGGAACGCATTACCGAGACCATGAAGATCCGCTATGAGCGCGCTGTCAGCAAGGTAGACGTCGCTGCCTTCCTGGAGTCGTTCGGCGATGTCGCCACCACCGAGCTGCAGGCCGGCCGCGAAGCGCTGCTGCCCGGCCTGGGCAAGCTGGCGGTCAAACAGACTCAGCCCCGGCTCGGCCGCAACCCGAAGACCGGCGAGGCGCTGGAGATCCCCGGCCGCCGAGCGCCGAAGTTTGCCGCGTCCAAGTTGCTGAAGGACGCACTGCAGTAAGACGTAGAGCCTGATGTCGAGCCGGTCATGCCGGCTCCGCAACGGGTTTTAACCAACAGCTCGCAGCGTTGAGCGGCCCACCTCCATGGTTAACTGGAGATGCCGTCCTCTGAAACCGGCGGGCCGCTCAACGCTGCGGGCTGCAAACCAAGCAACGGAGGCAAGTATGCGCAATCCGGCACTGGCGATGATCCACATTGCCAAGAAGGAACTGGGGCTGGACGACGAGACCTACCGCGCCATGTTGCTGAGCGTGGGAGGCGCGGCATCTAGCAAAGACCTCACGCAAGACGGTATTGACCGGGTACTGACACACATGAAGCGCTGCGGCTGGAAGCCCAAGCGCAAAGCGGCTGACAAACCCCGCGTTGGCGAGAGCCGGCAAAGCCTGATCAACAAGGCGGAGGCGCTGTTGGCCGAGGCCGGCCGGCCCTGGGACTACGCCGACGCCATGGCTCAACGCATGTATGGCGTGGAGCGTGCCGGTTGGCTTGCCCCGGTGCAGCTGCATGGGCTGGTTGCCGCGCTGACGTACGACGCGAAACGACATGGGAGGTTCCAGGGATGCAACTGAACGACGTGCAGCACCTGTTGCCGGAAATGGCGCAGCTGATTGCCAGCCTGATTGGCCTACCCAAGGCGCTGAGATTGATAGAGGCCTGGGGTGGAACCACCTTTCCCATCTCCAAAAATAAGCGCCGGGATGGCCAGATTCGCTACGAGGCGCTGGCCGAGGTCGTGGGCGTTGATGCCGCCAATATTCTGACTTTGCACTTTGGTGGCGAGGTGCTGGCCATCCCCCGCTGCGCGACAGCGCTACGCGAGGTGCGGGACCGCATGATCCGTGCTGAGTTTGACGAGGAAACCCTCACGCATCCGGCCAGCCACGCTGTCGGGCTGCTGGCCCGCCGCTACCAGATGACTGAACGAAATGTCTGGATGGTGCTGAAGAAAACCGACAGAGTTAACGAGACAAGACAGGAGGTATTGTTTTAGCATTTTGTCATTTCAGAACAGGGAAATGCCATGGTACGCCGCTGCATCATTTTGCCAGTGCTGCTTGCAGGACTTCTTATCGGTTGTGGGCAGCCTGCGAGCTTAACCTCTGAAGACGTGGGAAGGCTGCGTCAGTTGAACAGCGCAAACAGGTCTCTCAGCTTAGAAGAGATTAAGGCTGTTGCTAAAATTCAGTATCGAGCAGCCTTGTTCATTACCAAGAATCTGGAATTGAAAGTTCAAGAAAAAGACTATGACCTCTTCTTCCGTGCTGTACCGGCTGGCGCTTTAGAAAAATATCCATTGCTAAACGATGCGATGAGCTCGCCGATTGTTCTGAATGAGCAATATCAAAAATATGGAAATCGACAGACAAGCCAGTATGATGCTTGCGAAGGCATGCTGTCCGAGGCTAAAAATCTGTACTGGATTATCCGGGAAACGCAGCCTCAGGGAGTTCTAGATTTGACAGATAATGGCGCGGTCAACATGCAACGGCAGAAAATTGATCAAGCCACCCAAGCATGCAGCCAGGTGCTAGCAAAATCTGTGTGAATCAGACCGAATACACTGAAAGCCTGCACAGCGCCCCAACCGGGGCGTTTTCTTATTCTGGCGGTGTTCCCATCCACAGGACACCGACATGCCTAGCCGCAAAATAGAAGACCTCCATCCCGACCTGCAGCCGCTGTGCCGCGAGTTTCTGCGGCGCTGCCAGGCTGCCGGCCTGGACATCCTGATTACTTGCACCTACCGCTCCGCCGAGGAGCAAAACCAGCTGTACGCTCAGGGCCGCAATGGCAAGCCCGGCGCGCGCGTCACCAACGCGCGTGGCGGCCAATCCGAGCACAACGCCATGATCCAGGAGCGGCCGGCAGCTCGCGCGTTCGACGTCGTACCGATTGTCGGCGGGAAGCCGTGCTGGGATGACAAACATCCCGCTTGGCAAACCGCCGGCCGCATCGGCATGGAGCTGGGCCTGCATTGGTACGGCCGGCCCAATGCGCCATTCCGTGAGTTTCCCCACTTCGCGCTGCAACGGGGATACCAATGACCCTTGGCGATCTGTTCAAAAACCCTGCAACCGGCAAGCTGAGCCACAGCAAGCTGTGGGCGAACATCTCCTGCGCAGCCGGCACAGGCATGTTCATTTACCAGGGTGTGGCGGGCACGCTGACCGCGGATGTATGGCTGATCTATTTGGGCGTGGTGGGCGGGTATTCGGCGGCGCGCAGCTGGATCGCTACCCAACGCGATGCCAAAGGGGGCGGCAATGACAATTAACCCGCTAGCCGCCCTGGCCATCAAAGGGGCCGTCTACCTGCTGCCGCTGCTAGGTGTGGGCTATGTCGGCTATCAAACCGGCCAGTCCCTGGCCGACCAGCGTCACCAGGTGGCGCTGGCCACCCTGAAGGCTCAGCACGCCGCCGAGCTGAAGCAACGGGCCGAGGACAACGTCCGCACGTTGACTGCAGCCAGTGCCGAGCAAAAGCGCCTGGCTGATCTGGTCCACCAGGTGGGCTGGCAGTTGCTGCAGGCCCGTGGCGAGCTGGCGCGCAGCCAGGCTCAACTCAAAGAAAGAATCCCCAATGCAACGCAACGTGATGGCGCTGCTTTTACTGGCCTTGGCCCTGACAGCCTGCGGCTCTACCGCGCCGCCCTCGGTTACGCCGAGTCCGATTCGGGTATGCCCTCGGCCGACGCCGGAAATGCTGCAAAAGCCGATCAAGCCAGCTCCTCCCGCGCAGGGCTACCGCCCGCAGACCTACTGAACCACGCCGCCGATTACGGCCGCTGGTGCCAGGAATTGGAGATACGCCTGGACAGCTACATCCGGCTGCACCAGGGGGCCGCGCATGGATGATTTTGACCGTGCCCAGGAACTGGAGCAGCGGCAACGCGACCAGGCGCTGGCCATCCAGGCGGATCTGGCCCGCGCCTCCTCGCTGAGCAGCTACAGCCATTGCGAGGACTGCGGGGATGCGATCCCCGCGCCGCGCCGCCAGGCTGTGCCCGGCTGCACCCGCTGTATCGACTGCCAACAACGCCAAGAAGGGAAACGCTGATGTCCGAGAACAACGAACTG
Organism: Chromobacterium sphagni; assembly: GCF_001855555.1. Lineage (GTDB taxonomy): Bacteria > Pseudomonadota > Gammaproteobacteria > Burkholderiales > Chromobacteriaceae > Chromobacterium > Chromobacterium sphagni. The sequence goes on from NZ_MKCT01000001.1 coordinate 306,131, forward strand.
ACCCGCGCCCTGGGGCGTATTGAAGGCAAGCTGGACATGATCGTCGCCAGCCAGTCGGTACAGAACGAGCGCCTGGACGCCATGGACGGCCGCCTGCGCCACGTTGAGCAGCAGGCTGCCCGAGCGGGCGCGATCAGCGGCGGCATCGTCGCGGTAGGCACCGCCATCGCCGTCGAACTGGTCAAGCGGGCGCTGTAATGGCGCATACACCAGAGACGCGAGACAAGGTCCGCCGCCTATACGTGTTTGACCGCATCAGCCTGGAAGTGGCCGCCATGCAATGCGGCGTGTCGATGTCTGCCGCCAGCCGCTGGAAACGCGAATCGGCCGATACCGGCGACGATTGGGACAAGGTGCGTGCGGCGGCGCTGCTGGCCGGCGATGGGATAGAGAGCATCGCCCGTGCCGCCTTGGCAGGGTTCATGACCCAATATCAGGCGACGATGGACGCTCTGACCGCTAATGACCAGATACCGGCCGAGAAGAAGGTGGCGATGCTGGCCAGCTTGGCAGACTCGTTTAACAAAACGATCGCCGCCAGCAAGCGAGTATTACCGGAGACCAGCCAGCTGGCGACGGCGATGGAAGTAGTGCAACGCATGGCTACGTTCATCCGCGACAAATACCCGAAGCATGCCAACGCATTTGTTGAGGTGCTGGAGCCATTTGGGGAGGAGTTGGCCAAGTGGTATGGCTAATTACCAGTAATTATTAGTACTTGGTGGCGGAGGCATTGGTACCTGCCTAGCCTGCTTTTCACATAGGAATACTGCGCGGCAATTGGGATTGGGGCATGTGACCGAATGATGGCCATTTTGAATACCGTACTTTTGCAAGATCGATTTGACACCATTCTGGTAACAATTAGGACAAAGCTCATGGACCGGCTCATCGCCTTGCATATCAGGTTTTACACGATACACCACTGTGCCCTCAGCCAACTGGTGCAGCTGATATCGCTGTTTCTCCTGCTCCCAATTCTTGAACTGCTCTATTTCAGCTTTCAGCTCCTTCAGTCGGGACTGAGTCGTAGCGTAATCTGCCTGCGCCTTGAACAATTGCTGTTGGACATCGGCAATGACGCCATTCAACTGTACGACTTTCGCGGATACTGCGGCATCGGTCTTCAATGTCAACAAGGCTTGGGTGATATCAGTGGCGGCTTTCAGCGCGCTGGCTGCGGCAGTGAATTCTGCAAACATGGTATTCGTCCCAGGAGAATGGTGTGAGTAAGCTTAGCAAAAAAGACTTCCTTAAGGACGTTGCGCTACTGGCGGCTGAGTACCGCCGCCAGATCGACGCCGAGTGCGACGGGTTCAGCCCAGATCCGGCAGCACGTGAACAGCGCCGGCTACAGGCGATGGGTAGCTTTCGTTTCTTTGCTCAAACCTACTTCCCGCACTACGTCAAACACATCCCTGCGACGGTCCATGACTATCTGTTCGATCGCTTCCAGGCGGTAGTCGACAACGGCGTCGGCGACCATGACGCGGTAGCCGCGCCGCGCGGCCATGCCAAGTCCACTCTGATCACCCAAATCGGCACGTTGTGGTGCATCGTCACCGGCCGCAAGCATTACCCGCTGATCGTGATGGACGCCGTCGAGCAGGCATGGCCGATGCTGGAGGCGATCAAGGCGGAGCTGGAGTTCAATCCCCGCTTGCTGCTGGACTTTCCAGAGGCCACCGGCCGGGGCCGTGTATGGCAGGTCGGCACGATCCTTACCGCCAACGACGTCAAGGTCGAGGTGTTCGGCTCCGGTAAACGGATACGGGGCCGCCGCCATGGTCCGCACCGGCCTGACCTGGTCATCGGCGACGACCTGGAAAACGACGAGAACGTCCGCAGCCCGGAGCAGCGCGACAAGCTGATGAGCTGGATCACCAAGAGCCTGCTGTCGCTCGGCCCGGCGGACGACAGCCTGGACGTGTTCATTATCGGCACCATCCTGCACTACGACTCGGTGCTGGCGCGGCTGATCCAGAATCCGCTGTGGACCAGCGCCAAGTTCCGCGCGGTCGAGCGCTGGCCCGACCGCATGGACCTGTGGGATCGCTGGACCGAGATTCTGCTCGGAGAGGGCAAGGACGAGGCGCTGGCGTTCTATCACGCCCATCAGCCGGAGATGGATGCCGGCGTGAAGATTTGCTGGCCCGGCGGCACCACCTTTTACAAGCTGATGACCAAGCGGGCGCGCGACGGTAAGGGCGCGTTCGACAGCGAGCAGCAGAACGATCCGCTGTCCGGTGATGACGCCCCATTCGCCGAGTGCATCAGCTTCTGGGTGAACCGGCTGCGCGAGTGGGTGTTTTACGGCGCGTGCGACCCTTCGCTGGGCAAGGCCGGGAACCGGCGTGATCCGTCCGCCATCCTGGTCGGCGGCTTCAACCGCCATACCGGCGTCCTCGACGTGGTGGAGGCTAGCATCCGCAAGCGCCTGCCCGACCGCATCATCGAAGACGTGATCGCCTTCCAGGCAGAATACCGCTGCGTGCTGTGGCTGGTAGAGGCGGTCCAGTTCCAGGAGTTCATGCGTACCGAGCTGGTCAAGCGCTCGGCAGCGCGCCACATTCCGGTGCCGGCGCGTGGTGTCACCCCTCATGGCGACAAAGACTTGCGCATCCTGACGCTGCAGCCGCACATGGCCAACGGACTGATTCGGTTATCTCCAGACCAGCACACCCTGATTGAGCAGCTGCGGCACTTCCCCAAAGCAGACCACGACGACGGCCCCGACGCCCTGCAGATGCTGTGGGCGGCCGCGCTCTCCGGCGGCGGCCAGATCGATTACACCCCGGTGCCGCGATCCGGCAGCGCCGACGACTACGCCGGCAGCTTCTCTGCCGGCGCATGGTAGGAGTGACAAACATGGCACAAATTCTTGACCAGTACGGCCAGCCCATCCAGCGCGAGGTCTTGTCCGAGCCGCAAAGCGTGCGCATCGGCTGGGTGACCAGGGAGTTTGCCGAGCATCCGTCGCGCGGGCTGACGCCGCAGCGGCTGCACCGGGCCTTGGAAGACGCCGAACAGGGCAATCTGGCGGCACAAGCCGACCTGTTCAACGACATAGAGGAGAAAGACAGTCACATCTTCGCGGAGATGAGCAAGCGCAAGCGCGCGCTGCTGACGCTGGACTGGAGCATCGCCCCGCCGCGTAGCGCAAGCGCCGCCGAGAAACGCCAGGCCGAGCAGCTGCAGGAGTGGCTGACCGACCTACCGGACCTGGACGACGTATTGCTGGATTGCCTGGACGGCATTGGTCACGGCTTCGCCGCGCTGGAGATCGCCTGGCAGCGGCTGGGCAAAGACTGGTTGCCGCAATCGCTGACCCACCGGCCGCAGCGCTGGTTCCAAACCCTGCCCGAGGATGGCAACGCGCTGCGACTGCGCGACGGCAGCGCCCAGGGCGCGGAGCCGTGGAAGTTCGGCTGGGTGATCCACCGGCACAAGGCAAAGTCGGGCTACTTGACCCGCGCCGGCCTGCACCGCGTGTTGGCCTGGCCCTATCTGTTCAAGAACTACAGCGTGCGGGATTTGGCTGAGTTCCTGGAGATTTACGGCCTCCCGCTGCGCGTGGGCAAATACCCGCCCGGCGCGACCGACCAGGAACGAGCCACGTTGCTGCGCGCGGTGGCCGAGATCGGCCACAACGCGGCCGGCATCATACCGGAAGGCATGATGATCGAGTTCCAGGCCGCTGCCCAGGGCAGCGAGGAGCCGTTCGAAGCCATGATCGCCTGGTGCGAACGCTCGCAGTCCAAGGCGATCCTGGGCGGCACGCTCACCAGCCAGGCCGACGGCAAGACATCGACCAACGCGCTCGGCAACGTCCACAACGAAGTGCGCCACGACCTGACCGTCAGCGATGCGCGCCAGCTGGAGGGAACCCTGGTCCGCGACCTGCTATACCCGCTGGCTGTGTTGAACTTCGGCCAGGTCGACCCGCGCCGGATGCCGCGCCTGGTGTTCGATACCCGCGAGATCGAGGACATCAAGTTGTATGCCGAAAGCCTGCCGAAGCTGGTAGGGCTGGGCCTGAAGGTCAAGACCGATTGGGTGTACGACAAGCTGGCCATCCCGAAGCCCCAGGACGACGACGAGGTGCTAACCGCGCCGCGTCCTGAAATGGCGTTGCCGCCGGAGCTGCGGCCGCAGCCGAGCGCCGCGCTGTCCTACCGCGCGGCGCTCACCAATGACCGGGGCGAGGTGGTCTACCCCGACCAGGCGGCGCTGGACGCCGTCGCGCTTCCGGCCGATGCGATCAACGCCGGCCTGGAGGCGGTGCTGGCTCCAGTGATTCAGGCCATCCGCGACGGGGCGACTCCGGACGATGCCATCGCGTCGCTGGTGGCGGCGTATCCGCAGATGGACGATGCCGCGCTGTCCCAACTGTTGGCGCGGGCGATGTTCGTCGCCGATGTCTGGGGACGCCTACATGCCCACGAGTGAGGCCGTAGACCTGAGCTACGCTATCGGCTTGCCGCCCGAGGAAGCGATCAGCTATTTCGAGAGCAAGGGCTACGCCATCGGCTTCAAGTGGCAGGAGGTATGGGCTGAAGCCCACGCCCGCTCGTTCACCGTGGCGGGCGTGATGAAACTGGACGTGCTGACCGACATGCGCGAAGCGCTGCTGCAGGCGATCCAGAATGGCGAGACGCTGGCCGACTTCCAGAAGCGCTTGCAGCCGGTGCTGGAAGCGAAAGGCTGGTGGGGGCGCGGCCATATCATCGACCAGACAACCGGCGAGATCCAGGGCAAGCGACTGAACCCGCGCCGGCTGGAAACCATCTTTCGCACCAACATGCAGTCAGCCTACCAGGCCGGCCGCTTCCAGGAGCAGTTGGCCAACGCCGAGGCGCGGCCGTATTGGGAATACGTGGCGGTGTTGGACAACCGCACCCGGCCGCTACACCGCAGCCTGCACGGCCGCATCTTCCGTTACGACGACCCGTTCTGGCGGAGGTTCTACCCGCCCAACGGTTGGAAATGCCGCTGCCGCGTGCGCACCAGGAGCGCCCGCGACATGGAGCGGCTGGGCCTGGACGCATCCAGCAGCGAGGGGAGGATGGAAACGGTGGACCAGCCGATAGACCGCATAGGCAATACCCGCCCAGCCCCTGCATTCCGAGACCCGGCCACTGGCAAGCTGTTCGTGGCGGACGCCGGCTTTGGCTACAACCCCGGCCAGGCCGCGTATCAGCCGGACCTCAGCCGTTACCCGCCAGAGTTTGCCAAGCAATATCTGCAGGAGCAAAGCGCCAGATGATAGACATTAAGATAGACAACTCGAATGTCGCCGATGTTATGGGGCGAATCATCCAAGCGACGAACCACCGTCAGCCGCTAATGCGCAATATCGCTGCGATCATGCTGGACGCGGTGGAAGAGAATTTCGCCCAAGAAGGGCGGCCGAAATGGCAAGGACTGAAACCGCCAGGCCGCGATGGGAAGATACTGCAGAAAAGCGGCCGGCTCGCCGGCAGTATGAATGACATGAGCGACAACGACAGTTCGACCGTTGGCACCAACGTCAAATACGCCGCCATCCAAAACAATGGCGGCCGCACGCGGCCCCATGAAATCCGTCCCAGGAACAAAAAAGCGCTGGCGTTCGGCGGACGAGTCGTGAAGAAGGTCAACCACCCCGGCAGCAACATCCCGGCGCGGCCATTCATGCTGCTGACCGACGACGACCTGGACGAGATCGTCTATACGGCGGAAAGCTATTTGCGCAGCGTTGCCGAGGGCTGAATGGCTTGACCCTATAAACGCCCGTAGCGACGTTTTGACCCTACGATGACCCCTTGCTTACCCCGTAACATGGCAAGATATTTTAACGGGGTTCTAACGGTGTTAAAATGACATCTCCAATTGGGTGATGGAGGGGCCATGAGCAAAATCCAACCGAATGAGCTTGAAGTTGGCGTTATTGAGAGTATTGAAGAGCTTGAACGGCTCCCAGGCTATACGAAAGATATCGACCCCAAAGCTGTAAAATTGGACAAGATAGTTTACTTTTATAGATTTCCCGATACGATTCGCTGTGGGAAAGAGAACTGCCATCGTCCTCACCTGTTAGGTTTTGTCGTCCGACTGGAGGACGGCAGGCTAACAAATGTTGGTAACGTATGTGGAAAGGATCTGGGCGCTGAGAAGTTTCTGGCACAAAGCAAGATGGCTCTCAGATACATAGAACGTAGACAAGTTATTACATCCCTACAGGCACGAAGAGATGCCACTCCATCGTTGGAGATTAGACTGGCAGAAGCCAAATCTCAAGCAAAGGAGATTACAGATTTTGTCAGGAGGTTGGAGCAAACGATAGGAGTCCAGCTGGTTAACCTGCTAAAGGCTAAGGCTAGACGTAGCGAATATGATGTATACGACTATCGAGAGCTAACCAAAAAACAAATTAAAATCAGGGATGTCATGCGGCGCACCAGCAGTAACGTACCCAAAGAGATTGACACCCAAGAGCGCTACAAGGCTGGCACCCTCGAATATATCAACTTTTTCGCAGAAGACGTTCGAAGTATGATTTTTGAAAAGGTTGAGCCAGCTATTAGCAGCCTACAAAATAGCTTACTAGATGAAATGCGTACGCCTGATCTTAATAGGCTATCCAGGAGCTTGACAGAAGCGGAAGTCATTCTTAACAAGATGCCCGACATTGCAAATCAAGCAAAGGCATTTGCGGGGAAGCGCAACAACTTTATCTTGGCTAAAATTTTAACAAAGAGTTTAGAAGACAAAAATGCACGCCATGCTTCGGCTGGTATTGAACGGTACATGCACGAAATGAAATGGTAAAGCCTGATAATGTTTAGGCTGAAAATAGTTTAAGTCACTGAAGCCCCTCACAGATTTCCCCTCCCCACATGCCCCGCACAATGCGGGGCATGGCACATCTGACACCCTTCATCGCCGCTCTGACGGTTGACCTCTCCCAAATCGGCAACGCCGATGGCGAGGCTCCCCGCGTCATCAAACTGTTGCCGGCTGGCACGTTCCGAGCCCGCGACGGCCGCCCGGCCGAGTGCGCCGCCTGGACGCTGGACGGGGTGTTGGCCGCCATCTTGATCGACGCAGCCAACCAACGGGAGACGCGCTATGTCATCGACTACGAGCACCAGACCCTGCGCAGCGAGAAAAACGGCCAGCCGGCTCCCGCCAGCGGATGGTTTGGCGCGCTGGAGTGGCGCGAGGACGGCCTCTACGCCACCGACGTGGAATGGACCGAAAAGGCCGCCGCGATGATCGCGGCTAAGGAATATCTCTACCTCTCACCCGTTTTCACCTACGACAAGCAAGGCTGCGTCACCGGCCTGCTGCATGTCGCCCTGACCAATAACCCGGCATTGGACGAGCTGCCTGAACTACAGGTGGCGGTCTTGTCGCGTCTGATTTCCACCCCGTCCACCACTCAAGAGGATTCCGCAATGGACGAACTGATCGAGCAGCTGCGCTGGCTGCTCAACCTGCCCGTCGGCGCAACCGCCGACGATATCAAAACTCAGCTGCAGAAGCTGATCGACCAACTCTCCAATGGCCAGGGCACGGCCGCCGCCAGCGTCGACCTGGTCAGCCTGTTCGGCACCCAGCAGCAACGCATCGCCGCGCTGTCGGCCAACCAGGCAGACCCGGCCCGTTTCGTGTCGGTGGAGACCATGCGCGCCCTGCAGGAGCAGGTCGCGGCGCTGACCGCCCAACAACACGGCCGCGAGGTGGATGAGCTGATCACCGCCGCGCTGTCGGATGGCCGGCTGCTGGCGGTGCAGGAGAACTGGGCGCGAGATTTGGGCAAGACCAACCTGGCCGCGCTGCAGGGTTACCTGGACACCGCGCCGGCAATCGCCGCGCTGTCCAGCACCCAAACCCAGGGCCAACCGCCGGCCGGCAGTGTGACGTCTGCCCTCGACGCCGACACGCTGGCCGTCTGCAGCATGTTTGGCAACGACCCGGACGCCGTCGCCGCCGTGATGAAGGAGAAGGCATGACCGCCACCACTCAAGACCGCAACACCCCGTATCGCCAGGGCGAGCTGATCGTCGCGCCGGTCGCGGCCGGCGTGAAGATTCCGGCCGGCACCATCGTCTGCGCCAGCGGCAGCGGCTTCGCCGTGCCTGGCGCAACGGCCGCCACCCTGGCTTACCTGGGCATGGCCGACGCCGCCGTCGACAACTCGGCAGGCGCGGACGGAGCTACTGGCGTGCCGATCCGGCGCGGTGTGGCCTTCAAGTGGGCCAACGACTCTGGCGACCCGGTCACCCAGGCCAGCCTGGGCCGCGTCTGCTACATCGCGGACAACCAGACCGTGGCCAAGAGCAATGGCGGCAATACCCGCTCGCCGGCCGGCATCGTGGTCGGCATCGACGCCGACGGCGTATGGGTCAACTAAGGAGACAACACCCATGATTGTCAACGCATCCAGCCTGAAGGCGATCTTCGTCAACCTGAAGACCACTTTCAACAACGCGTTCAGCGCCGCCCCCAGCCAATGGCAGAAAGTCGCCATGCTGGTGCCGTCCTCGACGAAGACCAATGACTACAAGTGGCTGTCGAACTTCCCGCGCATGCAGAAATGGATTGGGGAGAAGACCGTTAAAGCGCTGGCGGCATCCGGCTACACCATCACCAACGACGATTGGGAAGTCACTGTCGAGGTCGACCGCAACGACATCGACGACGACAACCTGGGCATCTACGCGCCGCAGGCGCAGATGGCTGGCGAATCGGCCAAGCAACTGCCGGACGAAATCGTGTTTGACCTGGTCAACAAAGGCTTTGCCAGCCAGTGCTATGACGGCCAGTACTTCTTCGATGTCGACCACGTCGTCGCCGGGCAGTCGGTTTCCAACAAGGGGACCAAGAAATTGTCAGCGGCCAGCCTGGCGGCTGCGCGCGCCAGCTATGGCGCAGCCCGGACCGCGATGAAGAAATTCCGCGACGACGAGGGCCGCCCGCTGAACATCGCCCCCAACGTCCTGTTGGTGCCGCCGGCCCTGGAAGACGACGCCAATCTGCTGATGACGACGGAGCGCTTCGAAGACGGCAAGCCCAACCCCTACCGCAATACCGCCACGGTCGTGGTCGCGCCTTGGCTGAATTCCGACACCGCCTGGTTCCTCTTGGACACCTCCAGGCCCATCAAGCCCTTCATCTACCAGGAGCGCAAAAAACCGAACTTCGTACAGCAAACCGACCCGCAGGCTGACGACGTGTTCAACCGCAAAAAGTACAAGTTCGGCGCGGAGGCCCGCGCCGCCGGAGGCTACGGCTTCTGGCAGCTGGCCTACGGTTCCGACGGCAGCGAGGGCTAAGCCATGGCGAACGACAAAAACAGCAAGACCACCGGCCAGGCGGGGAACGCACGGGGCCAGGCCGAGCAGCAGCAGCCCCACGCCGGCAACGAGCAGCCGCAGGAGTTGGCCCAGGCCGCCGATCAACCTACCCAGGAACCCGAGACCGCCAGCCCGTTGGCGGGACTGTTCGAGCCGAACGCCCTTGAGGTGGTGGCCAAGTGCGAGCAATTCCGCCGCGCCGGCCGGGTGTTCACCCGCGAGGCGACCACGGTGCGCCTGGCGGAGCTGTCCGAGGCCGAGCTCCAGCTGCTGTGCCAGGAGCCGATGCTGGCCGTGCAGCCGACCTACATCCGGGAGAACTGATCGTGTACGCCACCCGCGACGACATGCTGCAACGCTTCGGCGAGAAGGAGGTCATCTCGCTGACCGACCGCGAGTACAGCGGCCAGGTCGACGACCCGCTGCTGGCCGACGCACTGGCCGACGCAGGCGTCGAGATCGACGGCTATATCGGCGGCCGCTACCCGCTGCCGCTGGCCCAGCCGCCGAAGATCCTGGCCGGCTACGCCTGCGACATCGCCCGCTACCGGCTGTGCGGCAGCGGCACCCAGCTAACGGAAGACATCCGCGACCGCTACCGCGACGCCGTGCGCTTCCTGGAGCTGGTCGCGGCCGGCAAGGTCACGCTGGGCGGGATGCCGGACGGCGGCGTCGCGGCTCCCAGCCAGACGGTGCAGTTCGTGTCCGGAGAGCGCGCCTTCGCCCGCTCTGGAGGGGCGCTCTGATGCTGCTGACGCAGATCGAGGACGCTATCATCGCCCGCCTGCGGCTCGGCCTGGGCCGCATGGTGCGGGAAGTGGGCAGCTACGGCGGCGAACTAGACGACGGGCTGGGCGAGGCCATCCGCCGTTTCCCCGCCGCCTGGGTCACCTACGGCGGCACGCCTCGCACCGAACCGACCAGCACCAGCCGCAAGCGCTACAAGGCAGGCGGGCAGTTCGTGGTGATGGTCGGCGACCAGAACCTGCGCAACGAGGCCGCCGGCCGGCACGGCGGCCCCGGCGCTGGCGAGATCGGCACCTACGCCCTGGTCTACGCCGTGCGCCGCTTGCTGAGCGCCCAGGATCTGGACTTGCCGATCTCGCCGCTGCAGCCCGGCCGGGTGCGCACCCTGTTCAACACCCGGCTGGAGAAAACGGCGTTTTCGGTGTTCGCCTGCGAGTTCGCCACCGAGTGGATCGAAGAGGCGCTGCCGCTCCATGCCTGGCCGACTCCAGCGAAACCCGGCACGCCGGACGCGGCGGCCGATCCGGACAGCGTATTCGCCCGCAACCAGGGCAAGCTCGGCGACCCAGACCCGGACTGGCTGCGCACCGGCCTCAACTACCACCTGGCCCCGGACGACGGCGAGCCCGATGCCCAGGACATCCTGAGGAGCACCAAATGATCGTGAAAGCCGCCGCACCTGGCCTGCAGGTGCCCAAAGAGGACAACCCGCGCGCCTACATCACCGACGCCGAGACGGCCGACGTGCCGCGCAGCGCCTATTACCTGCGCATCCTCGGCGACGGCGACCTGGTCGAGGTCGACGAGGCCGCGAGTGTCAAAACCAACGCCAAGAAAGGAGCCGAATAATGGCCAGCGCCAACATCAGCTTCGACCAGATTCCGGCCTCGATCCGCAAGCCGGGCAAGTATTTCGAGTTCAACACCAAGCTGGCGGTGCGCACGCTGCCCGGCAATCTGCAGCGCGTGCTGATCCTGGGCCAGAAACTGGCCAGCGGCAGCCAGGCGGAGCGCGCCCCGGCCGATCTGTTCAGCGACGAACAAGCCGCCCAGCTGTTCGGCCAGGGATCGCAGCTGCACCTGATGGCGCGCGCCGCCATCAAGGCCAATCCCTATCTGCAGCTGACGGCCATCGCGGTCAACGACCCGGCCGGAACCGCCGCCACCGGCACCACCACCCTAGCCGGCACCGCCAGCGGCAGCGGTGTGGTGACGCTGTGGGTCGGCGCGTCCCGCGTCGACGTGGCGATCAACAGCGGCGACACGGCCGCCGCTGTGGCGACGGCGCTGGCGGCGGCCGTCAATGCCCAGCCCAGCATCCCGGTCGCCAGCGCGGCCGCGGCTGGCGTGGTTACCCATACCTGCTATCACAAGGGGGCCATCGGCAACGACATCCGCCTGCAGGCGAGCTGCAACGCGCCGGGCCTGACTGCGACGGCCGCCGGCATGGGCGGCGGCACGCTGGAGCCCGACTACGCCGCCGCGCTGGCGGCAGTGGCCGGGGCCGGCCATCACATCCTGGTCGGGCCCCTCGCCAGCCAGGCGCAGCTGGCCGCATTGCGCAGCCACCTGGAATTCGTGTCCGGGCCGATGGAGCAGCGCGGAGCCATCGGCGTGTTTGGCTGGCCGGCGTCGCTAGCCACCGGCACCACCCTGGCTGGCCAAATCAACAGCGGCCGCATCACCGGCGCCTGGCATCGCGGTTCGCTGCGCCTGCCGTGCGAGATCGCCGCCGCCTACGCCGCCGTGCTGGCCAGCGAGGAAGACCCGGCCAGGCCGCTGAACACCCTGGAGCTGGCCGGTCTGGACGTGACCGCCATCGACCAGCGGCCAACCCGCACCGAGCAGGAGAACGCGCTCTACAACGGCCTCACGCCGTTGGAGATCGGCCCCGGCGACCGCGTGCAGATCGTGCGCGCCATCAGCACCTACACCCGCGACCTCCAGGGCGTGAACGATGTGTCGCTGCTGGACATCACCACCATCCGCACGCTGGACTACGTGCGCAAGGCTTGCCGCGAGCGCATCGCGCTGCGTTTCCCGCGCGAGAAGCTGTCCGAGCGCACCCCGCCCAAAGTCCGCTCCGAGCTGCTGGACGTGCTGTTCAAGCTGGAAGAGCTGGAGATCGTGGAAGCGGTGGAAGACAACAAGGACGCGCTGATCGTCGAGCGCGACCTGCAGGATGTCAACCGCCTGGACGCCAAGATTCCGGTGGACGTGGTCAACGGCCTGCATGTGTTAGCCGGCCGCATCGACCTGTTGCTGTAAGGAAAGGAGCCTGCCATGGCATTGCAAGAATACGCCGGAGCCATCGTCCTGGAAGTGGACGGCAAGGAAGTCGAGGTCGTCGACCTCAGCATCAGCACCAAGACCGGGCGCAAGCCGGTCAAGACGATGAACAGCACCGGCCGCCTGAAAGGTTTCGCGCGCGGCATTTCCGAGTATGAGCTGTCGGCAACGGTCGTCATCCCGCTGACTGGCGATCTGGACTGGGAGGCCATAGAAGGAGCCAAGCTGACGATTCACCCGGTCAAGCCAGGCGGCAAGCGGGAGAGCTACCTCGACTGCTTCTCGCTGGAGGTCGGCGACAAGTTCAGCGTCGACAACGAAGCGCGGCGCGACCTGAAACTGCAATCTCTGAGAAAGGTAACCGAATGATGACGATCTCCAATGCGTTGCTGTACGGGGTGGAATACCCGGCCGGCTCCGGTCAGCTGCACTACGAATTCGAGCTGCGCCTGCCTACCGTGCACGACAACATCGAAGCCATCCATGCCGTCGGCGTCGAAAGCAATCTGCAGCTGAACCTGGACATGTTCGCGCGCACGCTGGTCCGCCTGGGCACCATCCCGGCCGAGGCCATCACCCTGGAGCTGCTGGAAGGGATGGTCGACGACGACTACGACGTCCTGGCCCAGGCGCGGAGCGAGCTCAAAAAAAAGCGGATGCGGCCGAGCAGCACGTCGCCGGCATCCGGCGCGCCATCGTCGCTCTCGGCCGATACGGCATTCCCGAGTCCCGAGCCGTCCAACTGACCGCCAGCGAGCTGGAGGGGTATCTCGACGCCATCGTGCAGCTGCAAGGCAAGCGATCCGGCCGTAACAACAGGCCGGCCGATGGCGTCGAGACCCGCCGCATTACTTCCCAACGCCTGAAGGCTCCCAGATGAAGAACATGGAGTTGGCCCTGGTCATGCGCTTCCGCGACATGTCGTCGCGGGGCGCAAGCCAGGCGCTGCAGGATCTGACCGCCAAGACCAAAGAGGCAACAGCGGCGGGCCAACAGCTCGGCAAGGCATCGACGGGCCTGTCGTATGCCGCCCGCGTGTCTCAAGCCGGGTCCGCCGCCATGCAGCAGCTGGCCACGTCGACCCAGCTGGCCAGCGCCTCGACCGAGCAACTGGGCCAGGCCAGCCGCACCCTGATCTCCACCACCCGCATACCGCTGGCCGGCGCGGCGGCGATGCAGCAGCTGGCGCAGCAGACCGGCGTCGCCGAGCGCGCCGTGATCGGGCTGTCGCGCGAAAACCAGCGCGCGGCTGCCGCGCGCGAACTGCTGGGCGTGCGCGCCGAGAACGCTATTCAGCGCGAGATCCAGCAAACCGAGGCCGCATACAAGCGCCTGGCGGCGATGGGCACTCTGTCCGCCCGCGAGCAGGCCCGCGCCTATGACGCCATGCGCGCCAAGGTTGCTGGCCTGCGCCAGGAACTGTCAGGCGTCAGCCAGCTGCAGCGCGGCATGACGGCCGGAGCCAAGGGACTGATGGCCGGCGTGGGTGGTGTGATGGCCGGCAAGGCGGTGCTGGCAAGCCCGATGCGGCGAGTAGCCGACTACGACATGCGGCTGGCGAACATGGCCAATACCGCGTTCAACGAGACCGAGCTCGAGGGCCGCAAACTATCGGTAGACGAGCAACTGCAGCGACGCCGCTCAGGCAAGGCGCAACTGGAAGGCTATATCCGTACTGCCACCCAGGAAGGTGGCACCCGCGACGACAATGCGACGGCTCTGGACAAGTTGATCGCACGCGGCATCTTCAGCCCCCAGGAAGCCGGCAAGCTGTTGCCGATGATCAGCAAAGCCGCCACAGCTGCAGGGTCTAGCGCCGAGGAAATGACGGGCGTGGTGATGGCGGCGGTCCAAAACGCAAAGATACCGGTCGACCAGATCCCGAAGGCGTTGGGCATGGCGCTGAAGGCGGGCCAGCTGGGCGGCTTCGAATTGAAGGATATGGCCACCTGGCTGCCTAAGATGCTGGCCATGGGCGGCGCGGCTGGCTTACGAGGCACCGATGGCCTGGCCAAGATACTGGCGCTCAGCCAAATGGCGGTAACGGCGGCAGGCAGCCCCGATGAAGCCGGCAATAACGTCGTCAACTTCCTACAGAAAATCACTTCCGCCGATACGGCGAGCGACTTCAAGAAAATCAGCGCCCGCACCATGGGCGATAAAAAGAAAGGCGAAAAAGGGATCGATCTCTACGGCACCTTGATGGAGGCCAGGTCCAAGGGGATGGACTCCATTGATGCCTTTACATCCCTGGTAGGCAAGGTCGCAAAAGCCGACCCGGCGTTTGCCAAACTGCAGAAGCAAACAGAAGCGGCAAAGGACGATAAAGATAAAACGGCCATGTATGGCAGCATGGCCGATATCTTGATGGCGAAAGGGATTGGCAAAACACTTCAAGACCGCCAAGCGCTGCTCGGCATTCTGCCTGTTTTATTTGACCCGGCTAAGCTGCAGAAACTGACAGAACAGACCCGTGTCGGCGGCGAGCAGGACGTTGAAATCAATCAAAGATTCATCAAAGAACAGGCTGGTTTCAAGCTGGAGCAAATGAATAATGTCTGGGAACAAGGGCAATATGACTCCATCGGAAAATTCAACAATGCGGTCGGAGACGTTGCTGGCAAACTAGCCGATTATGGCGCGCAATACCCAGGATTGACTGCCGCTCTGGCGGGCGCAACAACGGCTGTCAGCGCCTTGGCCGCCGCCGCTGCCGCTGCCGCGTTACCTATGCTGCTCTCCAGCAAGATTCCAGGGCTCGACGGAGGCACCGGCGCTGGCAGCGGTGCCGCCACCGCGACAGGCGGTGCGCTCAGGGCGGCCGGCGGCGTCGGGCTGGCCGCTGCAGCTGGCTATGGCATTGGCAGCCTGCTCAATGCAGGCATCACCGCGGCACTAACCGCCACCAACGATGGCAAAGAGCGCACCCTAGGTACTTGGGTCTATGACCTACTGCATCGTGATGAAGACGCGAAGCTGACTGCTCCGACCCCGCTCTTGAAACACAACCAATCCGCTGCTGGCCCTGCAACGCGCAATGCACCAAACCCGGCTGCGCCGATCCCCAAACTGCAGCCGCGGTGCCCCAGCTCGATATGCTGCAGGCAGCCGTCAACGCCTCAACCAAACTGGACCTGGCCGCGCAGCACATCGTCCAGGCCAGCCAGCGGCCTATCCCGATCAACGTCAAGGTGGATGTGCAGAACGGCAATATCGTCGCCGCCGTGAACGCGGTGAACTCCCAAACCGCGAGGAGGAACTGATGGCCTGGGACAAAACCCTGCTGGACGCCAGCTGGCGCGGCGTGAAGTTCGATTGCGTCAAAACCCAGGACAGCTCCCAGCGCGCCACCGCCAGTCACGAATACCCCTACCTGGACGGCGCGGACGTGGAGGACTTGGGCCGCCGCGCGCGCCGCGTGCAGATCTCGGCCGTGTTCGTCGGCAATGATTACGAGAACCGCCTGCAGGCGTTCCTCCAGGAGCTGGACAAGCCGGGGTCGGGCGAACTGATACACCCGGTATTCGGCAGCATCAAACACGCCCAGCTGTTGGACTACGACATCGTCCACGAGGCGGACAGCCGAGACTACTGCCAGGTGGCGCTGGCCTTTGTCGAGGCCACGCCCGGCAATCCGTTTTTCGTGCAACAGCTGCCGGTGCAAAAGGCCCAGGCGATAACGCAATTCACCGCCGCCGCGCAAAACCAGGGCATTGAGGCGTTTGGCCTGGCGCTAGGAGCAATCAACAGTGCCAATGCGAACCTGGCCAGGCTGAACGGGCTGCGCAATATGCTGGCCGGCACCCTGGGGGCGATCAAAGGCCAGGTACGCGGCATGGTGGGCGGCATGCTGGATGTCCTGGACTTTCCCCGAGCGTTCGCCGCCGACGTGTTTGGCGCATTTGGCGGCTTGGCGGATTTGCGCAGCTTTGACCCCGCCGTTCTGATGAGCGATTGGCGCGGCCTGGGTTTGCAGCTGGACGCTATCGTCAAACTGCCCCGGCAAGTCAGCAATGGCGAGATCGCCAGCGGCGGGAGCGCGGGAGCGGATACGTCGGACACTGGTACGCCGGGAACCGGGGGCGATGGCGGCACGCCAGGAACGGGCACCCCTAGGCCGGGCAGCGATCCAGGCACGGGCGGAACACCAGGCAATTCTGGCACGCTGCCGGTGATCATCAGCGCCCGGCCGCTGCCGGCGTACCCCGCAGACGTCGACCTGGTCGAAGCTGTGCTGCAGGTCGGCGCGGCCACAACCAAAGCGGACACGGCCAGCGAGATACTGGCGGCCGAGGCCGACCAGCCGGTGCTATCGCCGGCCGAGATTGAGCAGATCGCCAACGATACCCGCTCAAGCGTCCAGGACGCCATAGACGCGATCCGCGCCACGCTGCCGATGGAACAGGCCCGGCCGGTTGTCGAGGCGCTGAAGGATGTCGCCAGCAGCGTGCAGGATGCTGCCGAAGTTGTGATCGCGGCGCGGCCGCCGTTGCAGACGCGGGTGGTAGAAGCGCCTGGCAATCTGCACCTGGTCGCGTTCCGTTGGTACGGCGACTACACCCGTGCCCAGGAGCTGGCCCGCCTCAACCCGCAACTACGCAACCCCAATGCGATAGCCACAGGAGATGTCCTGCATGCCTACGCCCGATAGTCGTTTGCTACACCCCTCCGGGGACAACGCCGTCAATTTGATGGTCGGCGGCCACGTGCACCGCAACTGGAACAGCTACGAGATCGACTCCGACCTGCTGATTCCGGCCGACGCCTGGAGCGTGTCCCTGGGCCTGGCCGACGGCAAGATCCCGGCCATGGTCGCCCCCGGCGCGGAAGTGATGGTGCGCATCGGCAACGACACGGTGCTCAGCGGCCGCATCGACGATATCGACGACCACATCCACAAAGAGGGACACTCGCTGACCCTGCGCGGCCGCGACGGCGCGGCGGTGCTTGTGGACTGCTCGGCTCCCATATTCACCGCCAAGATGGCGACGCTAGCCGAGGTGGTGGCCAGCGTGGTGCGGCCGCTGGGCGTACGCAAGATCCGCATCGACGCCGACCGCGCCGGTACGGCGGAGAAGGTCAATGTCGAGCCGGGCGACACCGCCTGGGATACCCTGGTGCATGCCGCCGAGGCCAACGGCCTGTGGCCCTGGTTCGAGCCGGACGGCACCCTGGTGATTGGCGGCCCCGACTACAGCGCGCCACCGGTCGCCTCTCTGGTGATGCGGCACAACGGCAAGGGCAACAACGTGCTGAGCCTGAAGCGCAGCCGCAGCATGGCCGAGCGCTATTCCGACATCACGGTCCTCGGCCAGTCGCACGGCACCTCGGTAGAGAACGGCAAACATGCGATCAAGAGCACGGTGCGGGACAGCGCCATGTCCATCTACCGGCCCAAGGTGAAGGTCGATCATGACGCCGAGAGCGCCGAGTCAGCGCGGGCCAGGGCCAGGAAGATACTGTCAGACGGGCGGCTGAAGGGGCTGACCCTGGTAGCCGAGGTCGCGGGGCACCGCACCAGCGGCGGCCAGCTGTGGCAGCCAGGACAGCGCATTCATGTCATCTGCGAGCCGCTGGGCATCGATGCGACGTTCTTCCTGATGGCGCGCACCATCCAGGGCGGCCGCGCCACCGGTACCATTACCCGGCTGACGCTGAAGGAAGACAAGCTGTGGGTGCTGGACGCCCACCCGCACAAGCGCAAGCACCGGCGCGGCAAGAACGCCTCGGCCGGTCTAGAAGCGGTGGACGTCAGCCAATGATCAACGACATCGACAAACGTATCAGCCGCGCACTATCCGGTGTGCGCCAGGCTTTCCGCAGTGTGCTGACGCGGGTGAACAGCGCCAGCTCCGTGCAGCTGGTTCAGGCCGACGCGCTGGCCGGCGAACAGCTGCAGGACAACGAGCTGTTCCAGCAATATGGCTACACCTCCAACCCGCCGCCCGGCACCATGGCCGTGGTGCTGCCGATGGGCGGCCGCACCAGCCACGGCATCATCATCGCCACCGAGCATGGTAACTACCGCCTGCAGGCGCTCAAGCCCGGCGAGGTGGCGCTCTACACCGACGAAGGGGCCAAGGTCGTACTGAAACGCGGCCGGGTGATTGAGACCGACTGCGACGTCTTCCGGGTCAACTGCAAGCAATGGGAAGTCAACGCCAGCGGACAAGCCAACTTCAATACGCCGGTCCTGACCGTCAGCGCGGTCCTAACCGCTCAGGGGCAGATCAACGGCAACGGCGGACTGGCGATCCAGGGCGGCTCCGGCGCGGCGGTGACGGGCAAGCTGGTGGCGACGGAGGATGTGGTGGCCAGCGGGAAGAGCTTGGTACATCACAAGCATCCGGGGGATTCTGGTGGCGTGACAGACCCGCCCCTCTAAAGCGGCATGAGATTTGAATATCTAAAATCAATGCCATACAGTGTATAGCACCGATCACTTAATGAGGGTTGCTAGATGGATGACTTCGATCAGAAGGTCTTTCTTATGGAGATTGAGGCGCAATGTACTTACGCACTGCATGCAATTCAAAATCTAAATATGGCTATTGGAGGCATACATGCAAATGGCGTAGATCAACAGAGAATGAGATATCTCTTGCGTGAGACGTTTCGCTCCCTTCATAGCTTTCTAAGCCATACAAGCAATATTTCGAAAATGATATGGCCAATTGATAGCAAAAAGCACCGAGAGATACGTAACGCAAGAGCCGCTCACCTCAAGACCTTGTTGGAAATCGATGATGAGAACCCGATTAGGAGCAGAGAGCTACGAGATCATCTAGAGCATTATGATGAAAGGTTGGACCATTGGGCACAAACCAGTACTCATAAAAATATCGTGGCTGATAACATTGGGGACTGGGGGGCAATTCAGGGACTAGACAGCGGAGATTTTATGCGTTGGTATGACCCAGCGGATAAAAGCTTCCGCTTCCGTGGAGTCCGATACGACATTAATGAACTGTTTCTAGCTGTTCAGGCGCTTCACCAAAAAATCCCTGCAGATTTAAAGCACTGAAGACCTGCATAAGCTTCGCGCCCCGCCCCATGCCCCATAGTCTGGGGCATGGACGCTTTCATCGACCCCGCATCCGGTGACTATGCCGGCACCGCTACTGACACCCTCGCCAACGCCGTCTACCTACGGCTGATGACGCCGCTGGGCAGTTGGTGGGCCGACCCCACGCTGGGTTCGCGCCTGCATGAGCTGCAGCGCGAGAAAGACACCGGCCGTGTCGACATGCTTGCCCGTCAGTACAGCGAACAGGCGCTGCAGCCGCTGTTGGCTGACGGCCGCGCCAACCGGGTCGATGTCTCCACCCACCGTCAAACTCCCGGCTGGCTCCACCTGCAGATCACGGTAGAAGACCAGAGCGGCCGCGCCCAGCTGTTCAACTTACCGGTGAGGGTCGCCTGATGCCGTTCACCACCCTAGATATGCGATCTGTCCGCGACGCGCTGCTACGCGATCTGCGCAACCAACGGCCCGACGTCGACACCACCCCCGACAGCGACTGGTTCGTCCGCGCCACCTCGGTGGCCAGCGCGGTGGAAGGGTTGTACCAGCACCAGGCGTGGCTGACCCGGCAGATTTTTCCCGATACCGCAGACCGCGATTACCTGGAGCTGCACGCCCGCGTGCGTGGCCTGTCACGCAAGAATGCGGTTGCCGCCGCCGGCCAGTTGCGGCTGCAGGGCTCTCCCGGTGCGACGGCCCCGGCGGGCCTGACGGCGAAAGCCGCCGGACAAAGCTACACCACCACCCAAGGCGCAACACTGGACGCCAGCGGCGCGGCTATCGTCACGGTTAATGCCGCCGCGCCTGGTCTGGCCGGCAACATTGCCGCAGGTGCTGTCGCTGAATTGGCGTCGGCCCCGTCCGGCATAGCCAGCCAGGCGTCAGTGGTCAATATGTCGGGCGGCGCGGACGCCGAGTCGGATGGCGAACTGCTGGCGCGGCTGCTGGAGCTGATCCGCCGTCCACCGGCCGGCGGCAATCGCTACGACTACCACCGCTGGGCGATGGAGGTGGACGGCGTTACCGCCGCCTATGTCTACCCGCTACGGCGCGGTCTCGGGACGGTCGACGTTGCCGTCACCATGGCCGGCGGCGCGCCATCCAGCCAGGTGCTGGCCGCCGTGCAGCAGCATATCGACGACATGCGGCCGGTCACGGCCCGCAATTGCTTGGTGTTCGCCCCCACGCCGCGCCTGGTCGACCTCGATATCCGGGTGTTGCTGTCCGGCACGACCTTGGCCATCGCGACCGAGCAGGTCAAGGACACGGTCAGCGGCTATTTTGCCGCGCTGGCCCCCGGAGAAACTGCGGTGCGCAGCCGCATCGAATTGCTGGTCTCGGCCGTTGCCGGCGTGGCTGACCGGCAGATCATGACGCCAATAGCCAACGTTGTGCCGAAGGCCGATGCCTCCACGGTCGAGTGGCTGCGCCTTGGCACCGTGAATATGAGGACCATGTGATGCGCCACGAATCGCTGCTAGCCATGCTGCTGCCCCCGGTCAGCTATGCCCACGGCCCCGCATTACGGGCTGAGCTTTCAACCGAGGGCCGCGCCCTGGACGAGACTATGCTCAGCCTCGACCGAGCAGGCGACGGCATCACACCGCTCGCGGCGGGCGAACTGCTGGTCGATTGGGAGCGAGTATGCGGCATCACTCCACCGGCTGACGCCCCGTATCAGCAACGGCTGCAACTGGTGCTGGCCAAACTGGCGGAGACCGGCGGCCTGTCGATCCCGTACTTCACCCGCTTGGCCGCCGGCATGGGGCTGGACATCGCCATCCAGGAGCCACAGCCATTCCGAGCTGGTGTGAGCCTGGCCGGCGATGTCTTGTGGGTGCCGGAAATCATCTGGGTCTGGCAGGTGGTGGTGTACGGCGGAGACTCCCAGATCTTCCGCTTTCAGGCGGGCCTCTCCGCTGCCGGGGAGCGCCTTACCGCCTTTGGCGACCCGGTTGTCGAAGCGGTGTTCAACGATCTCAAACCGGCACACACCTTCGTTTACTTTGCCTATCAAGACAGGAGATGAGATGCAAGACGTGATGCAGCCCATCGGCACCGCCGACAAACAGTTCCGTGATGGCAACCCCGCCAAGGGCGAGCTGGGCACTATCGTGACCGCCGCCTGGCTCAACGCGGTACAAGGCAGCGTGCAATCGCTGCAGGCTGAGATGGCCACTCTGCTCGCGGCGCAAGGCATGCAGCCCGACGCCACAAAAAACAATCAGGTACTGGAGGTGATCACGCGCTTGGCCTGGGGCGGCACTCAGCGCCCGACGACCTTGGCGGGATACGGCATCACCGATGCGGCCTGGCGCGATCCCGAGCGGCGCGTCTGGGGAGCGGCTTTCCGTGCGAATAAAGGCGATCCCGCCGCAGTAGGTGACGATGGTGCCGCTGTTGGATACGGATTTGACGTGGATGGCGACACTGGCTTGTTTGCTGCTACCAGTAGCTCGCCGGGTGCTGGCTCTGCCAAGTTGATGCTCAAGATAGACAACCTCGAATGCCTGACGGTCAGCAGTGACGGGGCGCTCCGATCTGCAAAATACGGCTGGCTTCATGAGCGATTTGCCGCGCAGGCCAACACGCTGGCCGGCTACGGCATCGCGGATGGTGCGACCAAAAGTGATTTGTCCGCTGCGGTTACCACCATGCGAACGCTGTTCGCTGGTCAGGTCGCGCCGCGAGGCCACCGCAAATGGCCGGACGGGCAGGTTGAGCAATGGTTTTCGGTCCAGTTCGGCCGGCGCGATGAAGTGGTCCCTTACGTATTTCCATTGGCTATGGCCGAGGTCTACGGGGTCTGGCCATCAGTGTTGGATGCCGAGGGCGAGGTGACGGCGTTGCTGGCATCAGCGCCGACGTCGACTGGCGGCACGATACGGACGCGCGGCATCTACGGCGGTCCGCCGGACGAGGGCACGATCTATATCCGTGCAATTGGGAAGCTATAGGAGTAACCACGAAGATGGCAATTTACTTTTCTCCTTCACTTTGCGGATTTTTTGACGGCGACAGCACGATACGCCCGGTTGACGCTGCCGAAATCCCGACAGAGCTCTACAACGCGCTGTTGGATGCCCAAGCAGCCGGCGCAGTGATTGGCGTAGACGACAAAGGTCGGCCAATAGCACGAGCCAGGCCCCCGGCCAGCGTTGAAGAGGTCGCGGAACAATCCCGGCAGCAGCGTGACCTCTTGCTGAGGGACGTGTTGGCGATCTTGGACCGGCACACTAACCAAAAAAGCTATGGCACCCCCACCACACTGACGGAGGAACAAGCCGCACAGTGGGCGGTATACGCCCAGGCGCTGCGCGACGTGCCCCAGCAGCCGGGGTTTCCGTTGAAAACCATTTGGCCTGTTAAACCGCAGTGAGTTGAAACAACGGTCGGACGCGGATGACAAACTCGCGTCCGGCTAGAAGAACCGCATAAGGTATCCGATGTGCAGCACAGAAATCCGCTGTGGCCAGTGTCGCCGAAAACTGGCTATCGGCACATATATTGAGTTGACGATCAAATGCCCGCGCTGTCAGGCCATTAACCACTTGAAGGCCGAGAGCCTCCCATCCGAACGCCCGAGAGCGTCTAGCAACGAGGTCAACCATGACTAAGCCGTTAGGACGCAATGGATTTAAATACCGCCCTCAGTACGGGGTCATCATCATCTGCAAGGACGAGGCCGACCAGGCGGAGGTCTACGCCAGGCTCAAAACTGACGGCTACAAGCTGCGGGTGGTGTCCGTATGAAAATCCGCGTCAACCACCGCTGTTCCGATTTCGACTCATACCGCGCCGAGCGGGTCAAATCGCTGTTCAACGTAGACAGCGGGGCCAACTTCCAGTTGGAGGCCGAGCTACCCATCGAAGGCGACGACTGGCAGATCGGCGTCATTGTGGGGCCGTCCGGCAGCGGCAAAACCAGCATAGGGGCGCAGATCGGCCAGCTGTACAAACCGACGTGGCCGGCCAGCATGCCCATTGTCGACGCTATCGCACCTGGCGGCGAGTTCGCCGACGTGACGGCCGCGCTGTCGGCTGTCGGCCTCGGCAGCGTGCCGGCTTGGTTGCGACCGTTCAACGTGCTGTCGAACGGCGAGCAATTCCGGGCGACGCTGGCCCGCCTGGTGTGCGAAGCGCCGGCACTCGCCGTGGTTGACGAGTTCTCGTCCGTGGTCGACCGCCAGATCGCCCGTATCGGTGCCGGCGCGTTCGCCAAAGTCTGGCGGCGGACCGGCGGCCAGGCCGTGCTGCTGTCCTGCCATTACGACATTCTGGATTGGTTGCAGCCGGACTGGGTGTTCGATACGGCTACCGGACAATTTCAACGGGGGTCTCTTCGGCGACGGCCATCCCTGGAACTCGAAATTCACCAAACGGATTGGCGTTACTGGCCCTTGTTTGAGCCGCATCACTATCTGAAACTGCCGAGGATGATCGCGGCGACATGCTACGTCGGCACCATCAATGGCGAGCCGGTCGCCCACTTGGCTGTCAGCACTCGCCCAGGGCTGGTCGAAGCGCGCGCTTGCCGATTGGTCGTCATGCCTGAGTGGCAAGGCGCTGGCGTGGGGATGCGGTTTCTCAACGCCATTTGCGATGCCTGGCGGCGTGGAGAGAACCGCTATAACAAGCCGCTGCCGACGCTGTTCCATACCAGCCACCCAGGACTAGCTGAGGCTCTACGGCGGGACAGCCGCTGGACGCAGGTTAGCGCCAGGCTGTTCGGCGAGCACAAAATGCGATGCCGGGACTCAATGCGCCAGAGCGAGCAAACTAAAGGTAATTCGGGGAGCAGTTCCGGTTATGGTGGCCACATGCGCGCGGTGCAGGGGTTCCGCTACCTGGTGGATGACACACCATGCGCGTCGTGATCATCGGCCAGCGATGGCTGGCATGCGAGCTGCTACGCCTGGTGCAGAGGCGAGGCGATACCGTCGCCGCCGCCATCGCCCCGGCCGGCGACAGGCTGCAGGTGGCAGCGGCAGAAAGCGGTATCCCTGTTGTGGTCTGCGGCCATCAGGTCACGGCGGCTGATATCCCCGCCGGAACCGACATCATCCTCGCCGCCCATGCTCACGTGTTCATTGATGCCGGCGCTCGTGCTGCGGCTCGCTATGGCGCGCTGGGCTACCACCCGTCGTTGCTACCTCGGCACCGGGGACGCGACGCGATCCGCTGGGCGCTGCACATGCGCGAGGCGGTTACTGGCGGGACGGCCTACTGGATGGACGACGGCGCAGATACCGGCCCGATTGCGGCGCAGGAATGGTGCCACATTCGACCCGATGATGACGCCAGGTCGCTATGGCGACGAGAACTAGCGCCGATAGGACTGGTCCTGTTTGGTCGAGTACTGGCTGAGCTGGATACCGGCATCGTAACGGCCCGGCCGCAGCTTGCCATCCTAGCATCGTGGGAACCCGCATTCAGCCGACGGCATCTCTCTGAAGCGTAGAACGGCAGGTAACGAAACAGCCCCGACTCCGGGGCTGCTTTCGTGTCAAAGCTGCTGCAAAATGTACATCGGCCGCAGTGCCAAATCAGGTGCAATCCGGTGCCAAAATGCGCGCCGCGTTACAGTTAGCGCCCCGCGAGTTGGGCGGCGCCTTGGGAATGGCTTTGGAGACGGGGTTTCGCCGCGCGGTTGGGTCGCCTTTTCTTTCGTCCATTTCTTTTGGCGACGCAAAAGAAATGGACCCGTCCGCCGTGCGGAACCGGCCCCAAGCATCGTCCGCGAAGCGGACTCCTATGAATCGCGAGGGTCGGCATAGATACGAGCGCGGGCAAGACCTACTGTCACATAACCATTGCACAATGGCGGAACACCCGGCCTTGCCGGGCTTCCGCCCTACGATGAGGAAAAGAAACTGCTCGGCGGCACGCCCAGCTCGCGCTTGAACATGGTGGCGAAGCCGCTAGGGCTGGCATAGCCAAGGTCCAGCGCCACTTTCAGCACGCTCTCGCCGCAAGCCAATCGCTCCATCGCCCGCATCAGCCGCGCTTGGCGCCGCCACTGGCCGAAACTGAGGCCGGTCTCGCGGCGGAAGCGGCGCTGCAGCGTGCGCGGATCCAGCGCCAGCTCGCGCGCCCACTCGGCCACCCCGCGCTCGTCGTCCGGTTTTTGCAGCCAGGCATCGCACAATTGCTGCAAGGCGCTGCTGTGTGGACGCGGCAAGGACAATGCCAGCACCGGGGCGCGGCGCAATTCGTCGAGCAGCAGCCGCATCACCCTGCCGTCGCGCGCGTCCTCCGGATACGGAATGTCGATGGCGCAGGCGGTCTGGATCAGCTCGCGCAGCAAGGCGGAAATCTCCAGCACGCAACAGTCGGTCGGCAGTCCGGCTAATACATCCTGCCGCACATACAGATTGCGCATCTTCACCTTGCTGACCATGCGTACCTCGTGCCAGGTCCCCGCCGGCAGCCAAATGCCACGCGAGGGCGGCACGATCCACTGGCCGCGCCCGGTGCTCACCATGAACAAGCCCTCCACCGCGTACAGCAGCTGCGCGGTGGAGTGCAGATGGCGCGGAGTCTGCTTGCCGGCCGGGTAGTCGCGCCATTTGCCCACCACCGGCGCAAGGCCATGATCATACTGGTGCAAATGATCGAACTCTCCCATAACGCCTCTTTCGAAAAGATGTTTGCCCTATTTTCGCAGGACTGTCGCGATCGCGCTTGTTAGCATGAGTTCACCCACCCGTATCGAGTATCCACTTCATGTCCGCAAGCATCCAGACCGCCGCCCCGGCACAGGACACACGTTTCCGCGTGCTGGGCGCCATCAGCTTTTCCCACTTTCTCAACGACATGCTGCAGTCGCTGCTGCTGGCGCTCTATCCGCTGCTCAAGGGCAATTACCACCTAAGCTTCGCCGAAATCGGCCTGCTGACCTTCACCTACCAGTGCACCGCCTCGCTGCTGCAGCCGCTGGTGGGCATCTATACCGACAAGAAGCCGCAGCCGTTTTCGCTGGTGTTCGGCATGGGCTCGACGCTGTGCGGCCTGCTGCTGCTGTCCAGCGCCGCCAGCTTCCCGCTGCTGCTGCTTGCCGCGGCGCTGATCGGCACCGGCTCGTCCATCTTCCACCCCGAATCGTCGCGAGTGGCCCGGATGGCTTCCGGCGGCCGCCCCGGCCTCGCCCAGTCCATCTTCCAGGTGGGCGGCAACGCCGGCAGCGCCACCGGCCCGCTGCTGGCTGCGCTGATCGTGATTCCGCTGGGCCAGCACAGCGTCGCCTGGTTCGGCCTGGCCGCGCTCTTGGCGATGTACGTGCTGTTCCGCGTCGGCCAGTGGTATGCCCATCAGCACCGCCAGGCCAGGAAAACGTCCGCGGTTCGCGCGCCGGCGCTGTCCTCCGGCCGCGTCAAGCTGACGCTGTTGCTGCTATTGCTGCTGGTGTTTTCCAAACACTTTTACCTGGCCAGCATCACCAGCTACTACACCTTCTACCTGATCCACCATTTCAATATCGGCATCCAGTCGGCGCAGCTGCATCTGTTCATGTTCCTGTTCGCCGTCGCGGCCGGCACCGTGCTGGGCGGCCCCATCGGCGACGCCATCGGCCGCAAGCGAGTGATCTGGTTCTCTATCCTGGGGGTGGCGCCGCTGACCTTGCTGCTGCCGCACGCCAACCTGTTCTGGACCAGCCTGCTGTCGCTGCCAATCGGCTTCATCTTGGCCTCGGCCTTTCCGGCCATCCTGATCTACGCGCAGGAACTGCTGCCGGGCAAGGTGGGGATGGTGTCCGGCATGTTCTTCGGCTTCGCCTTCGGCATCGGCGGCATCGGCGCGGCGGTGCTGGGCCAATTGGCCGACAGCCATGGCATCGAGTTCGTCTACCTGCTGTGCTCCTTCCTGCCACTGCTGGGCGTGGTAGCGATGGCGCTGCCCGACCTGCATCGCAACGCCGGCAACTAAATTCTTCCAATAGGCGAAAACGCGCGCTTCTCGTGCGCGTTTTCGTCTATCCCGCACGCTTTGTCCCTCAGGCAGCTTATTTCCCACATGATAAAAATGGTTTTAATTTACGCCCATATTGCCGGCTCGATCGCAACTTAGCTGCGCAAAATTGACATTATCATCAAAGTTCAGCCAAGTTCGGCCAATATCATTCGATTGGAAGTTTGCAAACGATAATTACTAGCATTATCATGGCCTTCTGCGCCTGTCAGTCAGGCCAACTCGAATAAGGAAAACATAATGCGCCGCTTTGTCTGCCAGCTGGCCATCGCCAGCGTCGCCCTGTCCGCCTCCTTCTCCGCCATGGCCAAGGAATACCCGATCGGCAAACCCATGCTGAAGAACGGCATGGAGATCGGCGCCGTCTACCTGCAGCCAACCAAGATGGAGCCGGACGGCATGATGCTGAAGCCAGAGGCTTCCGACATCCATCTGGAAGCAGACATCCACGCCACCAAGAACAACCCCAACGGCTTCGAGGAAGGCGCGTGGATGCCTTACCTGGTGGTCAAGTACGAACTGGCCAAGGTCGGCGGCAAAACCCAGAAAGGCGAGCTGATGCCGATGGTGGCCAACGATGGCCCGCACTACGGCGACAACGTCAAGCTGCAAGGTCCCGGCAAGTACAAGCTGAAGTACACCGTGATGGCGCCGTCGGCCAACGAGCACGCCCACTTCGGCCGCCACGTCGACAAGGAAACCGGCGTGGGTCCGTGGTTCAAGCCGTTCGAGATCAACTACGAGTTCACCTTCGCCGGCATCGGCAAGAAGGGCGGCTACTAAGCCCGGGCGATGAGAATGCGCGCCGCCGCATTCTCGCGCGATGAAAACCACAACAGCGCACGCGCCTCTGCCTGCGCTGTTCCGCATTTGGAACACATCCCATGAAAGCTCTGCGCCCCCTGTTGGCCGCCCTATGCTTTAGCCTGCTGTCGCTGGCCGCCAGCGCCGAAGACATGCCGGTATTCAAGCTGGAAATCAAGGACGGCATCTTCAAGCCCGCCCGGCTGGTGGTGCCCGCCGGCAAGAAATTCAAGGTGGAAGTGATGAACACCGGCAAGACGCCGGCCGAGTTCGAAAGCACGCCGCTGCGCAAGGAGAAGGTGCTGGGCCCCGGAGCGGAATCCTTCTTGGTGTTCCAGCCGCTGTCGCCCGGCGAATACAAGTTCTTCGACGAATTCCACATGAAAACCGGCCAGGGCGTGATCGTCGCCAAATAAACCGCAGGAGCCAATATGGGACAGGTACTTTTCATCGTCTGGCGTGAAAGCGTCGAAGCCTTGCTGGTGGTCGGCATCCTCAATGCCTGGATGAACCAGAACGCGGCCGGCCGCGCCGGCAAGCCCTATCTGTGGGGCGGCGTGGCGCTGGGCCTGGCGCTGGCCGTCGCGCTGGCGGTGGCGCTGTTCGCCGCGGGGAGCCTGATGGCCGGCGCGCAAGACTACTTCCAGCTCGGCATGGTGTTCGTCGCCGCCGCGCTGATCGTGCAGATGGTGCTGTGGATGCGCGAGCATGGCCGCACGCTGAAGAAGGAGCTGGAAAGCGGGTTGTCGGAAAAAGCAGCCAGCAACAACTGGTGGGGGGTGACGGTATTGGCCGCGCTGGCCATCGCCCGCGAAGGCAGCGAGTGCGTGGTGTTCCTGTACGGCATGCTGGCCGAAGCCAATGGCGTGGAGCTGGCCAAGATGGCCGGGGCCGGCGCCTTCGGCCTGCTGCTGGCCTTTTTCACCTTCTACCTGCTGCAACTGGGCGGCAAGGTGCTGTCGTGGCGACTGTTCTTCCGCGTCACCGAGATCATGCTGCTGCTGCTGGGCGCCTCGCTGTTTCTCAGCGGCGTGGAGAAACTGATCTCGCTGGACATTCTGCCGGCGCTGGTGGACCCGCTGTGGGACAGTTCGGCGCTGCTTGACGACATGAGCCCCTTCGGCGGCGTGGTCGCCTCGCTGACCGGCTACCGCTCGCACCCGGCGCTGACCAGCCTGATAGGCTACGCGCTGTTCTGGGCCGCCATCTGGGCACTGTTCCAGTGGCGCAACCGCCGCCAGGCCATCTCCGCATGAAACCGGTCCGCCCGCAACGCGTGATTCCCATCGTCGCCGCCCCCCAGGGCGGCGGTTCCTGTAGCAACGGCCGGCAGCCAGGCGGCGTGCTGGCGGCCGTAGGCGGCTGGCTGCGCGACCGCGCCGGCCTGCTGCGCAAGCTGCAATGGGCGGTGGTGCTGGTCTACGCCTTCCTCTTGATCGTTCCCGCCTGTTTGGAGCTGCCGGAAGACAGCGCGCGGATGTGGAACAACCTCACCATCTTTGCCCAGTTCGTGTTCTGGGGCATCTGGTGGCCGTTCGTGCTGCTGTCTATGGTGCTGTTCGGCCGGCTGTGGTGCGGCGTGCTGTGCCCGGAAGGCGCGCTGTCGGAATGGGCGGCCCGCAAGGGCCTGGGCCGGCCGATACCGCGCTGGATGCGCTGGGGCGGCTGGCCTTTCGTCGCCTTCGTGCTGACCACCGTCTACGGCCAGTTGGTCAGCGTCTACCAATATCCCAAGGCCGCTCTGCTGGTGCTGGGCGGCTCCACCGTGGCCGCGGTGGCCGTCGGCTTCGTCTACACCCGCGGCAAGCGCGCCTGGTGCCGCCACCTGTGCCCGGTCAACGGCGTGTTCGGCCTGCTGTCCAAGCTGGCGCCTATGCATTACCGCGTCGACGAGGCAGCCTGGAAGCAATCGCAGCAGAAGCGGGAACGGGTGGCGGCGGTGGATTGCGCGCCGCTGCAGCCGCTCAGGCACATGCAGGGCGGCAGTGGCTGCCATATGTGCGGCCGCTGCAGCGACCACCGCGGCGCCATCGAGCTGAGCCTGCGCTCGCCCAGCGACGAAGTGGTGCGGGTGGCGGAGAGGGAGGCAGACGGCTGGCAGACCGCGCTGATCGTCTACGGCCTGCTGGGCGTAGCGATGGGCGCCTTCCACTGGACCATGAGCCCGTGGTTCGTATCGCTGAAGCAGACCGCGGCGGAATGGCTGGTGGACAAGGACATCATGTGGCCGCTGGATACCGGCGCGCCGTGGTGGCTGCTCACCCACTACCCGCAGCACAACGACGTGTTCTCCTGGCTGGACGGGGCCGCGCTGATCACCTATGTCGCCACCACCGCGCTGGCGCTGGGCAGCGGCATTCTCGCCTGCCTCGCGCTGGCGGTATGCGCGGCCGGCCGCTGGCAGACCCGGCGCCTGCACCATCTGGCGCAGGCCTTGATCCCGCTGGCCGGCTGCGGCGTGTTTCTCGGCCTGTCGGCGCTGACCGTCACGCTGCTGAAGGCCGAGGGCGTGCCGATGCAATGGGCCAATCACGCCCGCCTGCTGCTGCTGGCCGGCGCCAATCTGTGGTCGCTGCATCTGGCGCGCGGCATCATGCGGCACTGGGGCGGATCGGCGGCGCGCTATCTGGCGCTGCTGCCCATGCTGGCGGCGCTGGCGCTGGTCGACTGCGCCTGGGGCTTCATGTTCTGGTGGTGGTAAGTCCTTGGTTGGAGGGGAGCACTGTGCGATAACACAATATCCCCTCCTCGCAAGGAAACACCATGTGGCGCCTGCTGTTCCCCGCGCTGGTTCTCTTGCTGTGCCGTTCCGCGGCCGCGTCCGATCCAGTGGTCGAGCTCGCCACCGGGGAATGGCCGCCATATGTCTCGCAAACCCTGCCCGGGCAAGGCGTCTTCACCGAAATCGTGCAGGAGGCCTTCCGCCGCGCCGGTTATCAGCCGCACCTCACCTTCCAGAGCTGGCCGCAGGCGGAATGGCTGACCAAGTCCGGCAAGGCCGCTGCCGCCTTTCCCTACCGCCCGACGCCGGAGCGGGGAGCGGATTTCGATTTCTCCGCTGCGCTGATGCGCTCCACCAGCTACCTGTTCTTCCACAAGCCGCACCTGCCGCATCCGCCGCAGCAGTTCAAATCGCTGGACGAGTTGCGCGGCTACCGCATCGCCACCCAGCTGGGCTATTGGTATATCCCGCTGTTCCAGCAGCACAAGCTGAACACGCTGCTGACCAGCGACGAACTGCACGCGCTGCGGCAGCTCTATCTAGGCCATCTGGATCTGGCGCCGATGACGCTGGAGCGCGGGCTGTTTCTGATCCACAGCAATCTGCCTGGGCATGAGAAGGAGTTTGGCTTCATCCCCACGCCGCTGGACAAGGAGACGCCGCTGGGGCTGATGTTTTCGCGCAGCTATCCGCAGGTGGCACGCATCCGCGAAGACTTCGCCCGCGCGCTGGAGCAGATGCAGAATGACGGCAGCCTGAAGGCGATCTATCAGCGCAACTTCCCGGAAGCTACGCCGCAGCGTTGACCAGCGTGGGCCGCAACACGCGCATCACTTCCCGCGGACTGACGCCGATCAGGAAACCGCGCTTGCCGCCGTTGATGTAGATGGTGTCCAGTTCCGCGATGCTGGCCTCCATATACACCGGCATCTGGTGCCGGGTGCCGAAGGGACTGGTGCCTCCCACCTGGTAGCCGCTGTGCCTGTCGGCGGTTTTCGGGTTGCAGGGATGCACCTTCTTCGCGCCGATCTGCTTGGCCAGCATGCCTGTGCCGACTTCGCGATCGCCGTGCATCAGCACGATCAAGGGCCGCTTGTTCTCGTCTTCCATGATCAGCGTCTTCACCACCGCGTGCTCGGCCACGCCCAGCTCGCGCGCCGACACCGTGGTGCCGCCCTTTTCCTCGTATTTGTACAGATGCTCGCTGTAGCTGACCTGCTGCTCGCGCAGCACGCGGATGGCCTGGGTGACCGGGGCTTTTTCCTTGGACATGGTGTGTAATCGGATTACTGAAAACCCCGACTTTAAAACCGGCGCGGCCGGCTGCCAAGCCCGCGGGTCAAGGCGACGGCCTTCTCCACTTCCACCACAACCGCAGGCCCAGCAGCAACGCCAGCACCCCGGCATAGATCAGGGGCTGGGTGATGTCCTTCTTCACCAGCCACCAATAGTGGGTCACCGCCAGAATGGCCACCGGATACACCAGCCGGTGCAGCTTGCCCCAGTTGCGCTTCAGCCGCCGCATCCAGCCCTGGGTCGAAGTGAGGGCCAGCGGACTCATCAGCAGCAGCGCGGCGAAGCCGACGGTGATGAACGGCCGCTTGGCGATGTCCTTCAGAATGTGATGCCAGTCGAAAAACTGATCTAGCCAGAGATAGGTGGTGAAGTGCAGGCTGGCGTAGAAAAAGGCGAACAGGCCCAGCATGCGCCGGCATTTGAGCGGCCAGGCCTGGCCGCTGAAACGGCGCAGCGGCGTCATCGACAGCGTCGCCAGCAGCCATACCAGCGTCCAGGTGCCGGTGGAGCGGGTGATGAATTCGATAGGATTCACCGCCGCGCCGGACAGCACGATCCAGGCGGTGCGCGAGAGCGGCAGCAGGCAGGCGATGAACAACAGCGCTTTGCCGATGGCCAGTCTGCGGTCGGCGGCGGATGCCGGCTTGGCGGGCTTCATACTCAAGGTCGTCATCAATAGTTCTTTCTAAGGTCCATGCCGCGGTACAGGCCGGCCACCTGGTCGCCGTAGCCGTTGAACATTAGTGTCTTGCGCTTGAAGAATTCGCCGATGCGACGCTCGCTGCCCTGGCTCCAGCGCGGGTGGTCCACCTCCGGATTCACATTGGAATAGAAGCCGTATTCATGCGCGTTGGCCAGGTTCCAGCTGGTGGCCGGCAGAGTTTCCTGCAGACGGATGCGGACGATGGACTTGATGCTCTTGAAGCCGTACTTCCACGGCACCACCAGGCGGATCGGCGCGCCGCTCTGGTTCGGCAGCGCATTGCCGTACAGGCCTACCGCCAGGATGGCGAGCGGATGCATCGCCTCGTCGATGCGCAAGCCCTCGCGGTACGGCCAATCCAACACCGCGTCCCGCTGGCCGGGCATTTCGCTTGAGCGCTGCAGCGTCTCAAACGCCACGTATTTGGCGCGCGAGGTCGGGTTCATCTGCTTGAGCAGGCTGGCGAGCGGAAAGCCCACCCACGGAATCACCATGCTCCAGCCCTCCACGCAGCGCAGCCGGTAGACGCGCTCCTCCAGCGGAAACTTGAGCAGATCCTCGATGGCGATGCGGCGCGGCTTGGCCACCTCGCCGTCCACCAGCACGCTCCACGGCCGGGTATGCAGAGTGTGGGCGTTTTCCGCTGGATCGGCCTTGTCGGTGCCGAATTCGTAGAAGTTGTTGTAGCTGGTGATTTCCTTCAGGCTGTTGGGCTTGTCGTTGGCGGCAAGCGTCGACAGCGGGCTCTTCCTGGCGTTGAGTCCGGCCAAGGTCTCGGCGGACAGCATCAAGCCGGCGGCGCCCAGCATGAACTGGCGGCGGTTGAAATACACTTTTTCCGGCGTGATTTCCGACGGCAAGTGGTCGGCGGGTTTCCTGATCAGCATGAAGGCGCTCCTGTCGTTTCGACTTGGTCGGATCAACATGCCGATTCTGACACCGGTCGATGCAAACCGTTCAGCGCTAAAGTGTTAGCAAAGGCTATCCTTGCCAGATCGCTCAGCGCCGATGCCATCGTGATAAACTGGGTCGGCCATCGGCTACCGTCCGCCATGGCAATCCGTGCCGGTTTAGACCAACAACTACAATCAGACAATGTCATGAAGAAACTAATCGCCATTACCCTGACCCTGCTCAGCCTGCTGCTCTGCCAATCCGCCTTCGCCCGCAGCGATGCGCTGGCGCAACCCCAGCGCATCGCCCTCACCGCCCCCAATGGCGACATTGGCAAAACCAAGGCGGTCATCGTCCGCGCCGCGAGCGGCCTGCAATGGAACGTAGTGGCCGACCAGCCCGGCAAGCTCACCCTCAAGCACGTCAAAGGCGCTTACGCGCTGGTGCTGAACGTCGCCTACGATGCCGCCGGCTATCAGGTCAGCTACGCCTCCAGCGAAAACCTGAACTACCAGCAGACCGAATTCGGCGCCAACGTCCATCCCACCGTCAACCGCTGGATGGACAATCTGGTGCGGCATATCGGCGGCAATCGCACCGATGGCGACGACGATGGCAGCGACACGAAACCCGCCAGCGCCGCCGACTGATCATCCACTGCTCGCCGCCCGCCGGCCTTGCCGGCGCCGGGCGGTCTGGCCTGTCAGGCAACGGCTATCCGGCGGAGCGCCGCCAAGCGTCAAATATTGTGCCAGCCCAGCCAGTACAGCACGCAGAACAGCCCGGCGCTGATCAGCAGCGCGATCGCCAGCGCGGAAAACAGCTCATGCAGCGTGCGGCGCTGGCTGGGCCGCAGCAGCCAGCGGGCCACCGCCCACAGCACCAGGCACAGCACGAAAAACTTGAACAAGCGTCCAAACATGATGGCAGTCAGGTAAAAGGTGCCGCGATTATCCCGGCGCGATCTCCCCCCGCGCAAGCCCGGCTTGCGGATATAATCGTCCAGTAGCCGCAGGAGACTTCGCCCAGCCGGCCCCGACAGAGGGTGGCGCGCGGAGATAATTAAAAGAGGCCACCACCACATATGACCGACACCAACTGTTCGGTAGGCATCGTCGCGGCCCAAGACGCCGTGTTCGACACGCCCTTGCCGCTGGCTAGCGGCGCCGTGCTGCCGGGGTACCAGCTGCGCTTCGAAACCTATGGCCGGCTCAACCGCGACGCCAGCAACGCCATCCTGATCTGCCATGCGCTGTCCGGCCACCACCATGTCGCCGGCCGCTACCACGCCGACGACAAAGCCGCCGGCTGGTGGGACACCATGATAGGCCCCGGCAAGCCGATAGACACCGACCGCTTCTTCGTGGTGGGCGTCAACAATCTGGGCGGCTGCCACGGCAGCAGCGGCCCCTCAAGCCTGAATCCCGCCAGCGGCCAGCCCTGGGGCTCGGCCTTCCCGGTGGTGACCGTGCCCGACTGGGTGACCGCGCAGGCGCGACTGGCCGACCGGCTGGGCATCGCCCGCTGGGCCGCGGTGATAGGCGGCAGCCTGGGCGGCATGCAAGCGCTGCACTGGAGCATCGCCTATCCGCAACGCATCGCCCACGCGCTGGTGATCGCCTCCGCGCCCAAACTGTCGGCGCAGAACATCGCCTTCAACGACGTGGCGCGCCAAGCCATCCTCACCGACCCCGAATTCCACGGCGGCGACTTCTACGCCCACGGCGTAGTGCCGCGGCGCGGCCTGCGGCTGGCGCGCATGCTGGGCCACATCACCTATCTGTCCGACGACGGCATGGGCGAGAAATTCGGCCGCATGCTGCGTTCCGGCGAATACCGCTTCGGCTACGACGTCGAGTTCGAGATCGAAAGCTATCTGCGCTACCAGGGCGACAAGTTTTCCGACTATTTCGACGCCAACACCTATCTGCTGATGACCAAGGCGCTGGACTACTTCGACCCGGCCAAGGACCACGGCGGCGACCTGGCCGCCGCGCTGAAGCAGGCGACAGCCAGCTTCCTGGTGGCCAGCTTCACCAGCGACTGGCGCTTCGCGCCCGAGCGCTCGCGCGAGACGGTGAAAGCGCTGATCGCCGCCGGCAAGCGCGTCAGCTACGCCGAGATCGAGTCCGCGCACGGCCATGACGCCTTCCTGATGACCGACCCGCCTTATGTCGACCTGATGCGCGCCTATCTCGACCGCGTGGCCAAGGAGGTAAACGCATGAGCCAGAACACTCTCCGTCCCGACCTGCAAATGATCTACGACTGGGTATCTCCCAGCAGCCGGGTGCTGGACCTGGGTTGCGGCCAGGGCGAGCTGCTGGCGGCGCTGCAGGATGGCAAGCAGGTGCAGGGCTACGGCGTGGACCTGGACGTCGCCAACGTGGTGCGCTGCGTCGCCGCCGGCGTCAACGCCATCCAGGGCGACCTGGAGACCGGCCTGGCCGAATTCCAGGACCAGCGCTTCGACCACGTGGTGCTGTCGCAGACGATACAGGCGATGCGCCACACCGAGGCCATCCTCAACGAAATGCTGCGCGTCGGCCGCGAGGCCATCGTCAGCTTCCCCAATTTCGGCTACTGGCAGAACCGCTGGCAGATCCTGCAGGGGCACATGCCGGTGTCCGACACCATTCCCTACCAATGGTACGACACTCCCAACATCCACTGGTGCATGCTGGGCGACTTCGAGGCGCTGTGCGCCAAGAACCGCATCCGGATAGTCCAGAGGGTGGTCATGGACAAGGGCAAGCGGGTATCCTTGTGGCCCAACCTGCGCGGCAGCCTGGCTTTCTACCGGGTGGCCCGCGGCTGATACCGTCAAGCATTAAGGAGTGGAGCATGCGTCTGCTGTTGGCTATTTTCCTGCCGTGGCTGCAGTTTTTCACCATAGGCCGGCCATTCGCCGGATTATTCTGCCTGATCCTGCAACTGACCATAGTCGGCTGGATTCCGGCCGCCTTGTGGTCGGTGTACGCGCTCAGCCAGTACAAGACCGACCAGAAAATCGCCAAGGCGCTGCGGCGCTGACGCCGTTCGGACCGGCCCCAGCCGGGGTCGGCCGCGTCCCCCGCAACCCTACCGACAAGAACTCCATGACCCTGGCACCCATCAACTGGCGGCGCGACGTGTTCTCGCGCACCATGCTCGTCTGCCTGTTCACCGGCTTCGCCTCCGGCCTGCCGCTGTACACCCTGATCAACCTGCTGCCGGCCTGGCTGCGCAGCGAAGGCGTCGATCTCAAGTCCATCGGCCTGTTCGCGCTGATCGGCCTGCCCTACACCTGGAAATTCCTGTGGTCGCCGCTGATGGACCGCTACACGCTGCCCTGGCTGGGGCGCCGCCGCGGCTGGATGCTGGCCAGCCAGCTGGCGCTGCTGGCCAGCCTCGCGCTGTTCGGCCTGTTCCAGCCGCGCGAGGACATCTGGAGCATCGCCGCCCTGGCGCTGGCGGTGGCCTTCTTCTCCGCCAGCCAGGACATCGTGCTGGATGCCTTCCGCCGCGAAATCCTCAACGACGCGGAACTGGGCCTGGGCAACACCGTGCACATCAACGCCTACCGGCTGGCCGGCCTGGTGCCGGGCTCGCTGTCGCTGATTCTCGCCGACCACATCGCCTGGGGCAGCGTGTTCCTGATCACCGCTCTGTTCATGCTGCCGGGCGCAGCGATGACCCTGCTGGTGAAAGAGCCCAGGCTGGCCGCCCACAGCCCCAAGACGCTGCGCGAGGCGGTGGTGGAGCCGTTTCACGAATTCCTCACCCGCCAGGGCTGGCAGGGCGCGCTGTGGATACTGGGCTTCATCTTCCTGTACAAGCTGGGCGACAGCATGGCTACCTCGCTGGCCACCCCGTTCTACCTGGACATGGGCTACGCCAAATCGCAGATCGGCCTGGTGGCCAAGCATGCCGGGCTATGGCCGGCGGTGGCCGGCGGGCTATTGGGCGGCTTGTGGATGCTCCGGCTTGGCATCAACCGCGCGCTGTGGGCCTTCGGCGTGGTGCAGGTGTTGTCGATACTGGGCTTCGCCTGGCTGTCCAGCTTCGGCCATTTCAGCCAGGTGGGCGCCGAGCAGCTCGGCATGCTGGCGGTGGTGATAGGCTTCGAAGCGCTGGGCGTGGGCCTGGGCACCGCCGCCTTCGTCGCCTTCATCGCCCGCAGCACCCACCCCGCCTACACCGCCACCCAGTTCGCCCTGTTCACCAGCCTGGCGGCGGTGCCGCGCACGCTGGCCAACGCCGCCACCGGCTATATCGTCGACAGCATAGGCTGGACCTCGTTCTTCTTCCTGTGCACCGCGCTGGCGATACCGGGCATGATGCTGCTGGTGAAAGTCGCGCCCTGGGGCGACGACCCGGCGCCGCAACAGGCCTGAAGCGTCACAACCGGCACTGCTCGCCGCTGTCCTCCTGCCGGCACTGGCGGATATTGCCGTCCTGGTCCAGCTTCAGCAGCCACTCTTCCAGGCCGGAGCCGGTCTTGGGCCGGGCCTCGATGATGAAGCTGGTCTGCTCGATATTTTCCGCCGACGGCACCGCGCTGTTGAAGCCGATGTCGAAGGCGGCGGTCTCGATCACCGGCAACTCCGGCCAGGCAAGCGGCCCCTCCTGATGGAACACGCCCCTTTCGTGATACCAGCGCTGCATGAAGTGGTTGTCCTCCAGCAGGGCCGCGCGCGCCTCCGCCAGCCTGGCGCGCTGCAGATAAGACTGATAGCCGGGCAGCGCCATCGCCAGCAGCAGCGCCGCGATGGCCAGGCAGCCCATCAACTCCGGCAGGCTGAAGCCTCCGCTTCCGGCCGTCTTCATTCCTTGCTCTCCCCCCAGTTCAGGCGCCGGCCTTCGGCCGAGCCCTCGCCGACTCGATACCAGCTTTGCAGGGTGACGGCGCTGTATGCATTGCGGCCCCAGGCCCGCACCGTGATCCGGTACAAGCGCCCCGGCGAACCATCCGGCGCGCGGAAGCCGGGGTCGATCAGCTCCACCACGTAGCGCGGGTTGGCCCAGCTGAGCGCGCCGCTACGCACCTGCTGCGGGCACCAGGACTGCGCCGGCGCCGGCTCCAGCGCAAATTCGCGGCTGTTGCCGCATGGATGCAGCAAGGGCACTTCGCCGCTGCGGCGGCGCTCCGGCGGCTCTTGCGGTTCGCACAGCCCCTTGCCCTGCGGCCCGCGGCAACTCGGGGAGAACAGGCTGCCCTCGCCATACAGATCGGCCGGCTTGGCGGCGCGGCTGGCCATGTCGAGCCGGCGGTCCAGCCGCCACACCCACTCCTCTGCGCCCAGCAGAGCCTGCTGCGCCAGAATCCGCGCCCGCCGCCGGTCCTGCACATTGTCGACCAGCCGCTGCGCGCTGATGATCAACTGCGACGAGGACAGCACCAGCATGCTCAACGCCGCCAGCAGCGACATCACCAGCAACAGCGCTCCGCCCGCCTGCCGCCCTGCGCTCACAGCCCGGCCCCGCAGGGCTGGAGCGGTGTCAACGCCACATCGTGGTTCAGCTGAATCACCTTTCCCTCCTTGTCCGGATACCACTCCATCGCGACCCGCGCCGCCACCAGACGGTCCGCCTCGCCATCCGTCAGCGCATTGATGTCGCGCCATGCCCAACGCGCATCCTGGCCGCACGCCGTCTGCGCCAACACCTGCAGCGACAACGACCTCACCCCCTCCAGCAGCACCCGCTCGCCGCCCTCATCGATGCCGCCCAGCGCATCCCTCTGCAACAGCCGCCCATCCGCGCCCCGGCCCTGCAAGCGGTAATGGCGCTGCCGCGGCAGCCATAGCTGCAGCGATGGCAGATGCAGGCCATCGGCGCTCCAGGCCGGCAAAGCCGGCTCCAGATCCAGCGCCAAAGCCCCCGCGGCGTCGCTCCAATGCCCACCCGTCCCCGCCAGACGATAAGACCGGCCGCAACTGACCAACCGGCTGTCGCGCCAATCCCGCCAGTTGCCGCCGTCCTGCGCCTCCAGCGGCAGGCGGCGCAGACTCCCCTCCTGATCCAGCTCCGGCGACCGATGCCGCAACAAGCGCCCTGGCAATGCCAGCGCCCACGCCTGCGGACTGAAATCATCGCGGCGCCAAGCCACTTGCAAACACCCCAGCCGGCCATGCAAAGACAGATCCTGCGCCAGCTGCCGCAAAACCCAACGCGCCTCTTCGCGGCGGCTCAAGCGCTGCTCGGCCAAGAGAGTGGTGCGCTGGACCATGCAGAACGACGCCATGGCCTGCGCCAAGACGAAAGACAACAACGCCAGGCCCAGCAACTGCCCCAGCAGCAGCGAGCCGCGCTGCCGCCTGCGCTCAGGGCTGCAACGGCCAGACACCGGCATGCTCCTGCCATTCCTTGCCGTTGCGGCTGCGCCAGGCCACCCGTATCGCCAGCTCGCCGCTCGCGCCGCAACCCGAACTGGCGGCGGAAGGCATCACGCGGCCATCCCCGCGGCAGACCACCGCCCTGACTTGCTCCATGCGGCTGCTGCCGGACCGCAGCGCCCGCTTGAAACGCCCCAGATCGGCCGCCGCCAGTTGCGCCGACGAGCACTGGCCGGCGCAATCGCCAGCCGTCAGATGATCGTGATAGCCGCTTTCCAGGTAGTGCAGCCAATGGCTCTCCGGCCGGGCCTGGATGGCGCTGGCCAGATCGCCGACCGCATCGTCGATGCGGCCGCGCAATTCGGCGTCGCGTGCATGCTGCAGCGAACGCGCCTGCATGCCGGCCAGCGCCAGTAGGGCCACCATCCAAATCACCAAGGCCACCATGGTTTCCAGCAGGCTGAAACCGGCCTGACGCGGACTAGCGGCAAGCATCGTCCATCGCTCCCAGGCTGGCGCGGCCATCCGCCGCCACCGTCAGGCTCAGGCAATGGCGGCCACTCAAACTGGCCAGGCGGAAGACCACCGCCTCCGCCGCCTGCAGCCTCCCCTCCGCCGTCAGCGCCAGCTGCCGCATCGGCACGCGGACAGCCACCTGAGCGCCATCGAACATCGCCAGCCTCAGGCGCTCGCCGCTATCGTAATAACCGTTGCCGACGCCGCCGCGGTCGGCGAACACCAGCGCTCCTTCCGGCCAGGTCTGGCGGGCCCCGCCCGGCGATGGCAGGCAACCCTGCAATTCGCGGTTGCGCTTCAGGTTGGCCGCGCACAGATAGACTGGCTGATTGCGCCGCAAGGCTTCGGCGCGGGCGTACTGCAGGCAGCCCAGCAACGCCAGGCCATGGCTGTGCAGCCGCTGCCGCTCCAGCGACTGGCCTAGCAGCGGCATGGCGAGGCTGCCGCCTATGGCCGCGATGGCGAGCGCCGTCATCAGCTCCAGCAAGGTGAGGCCGGCTTGGCTGGCGATGCCCATGAATCCTCCGATGACGATGGGACGAGTCCATAGTCTGGAAAACGAACGCGCCCTTCGCCGTCCCCACCTGTTCCAAAGCCGGAAAGCCGCCATCGTCAGTGCGACTAAAGTGCAGGTTGAAAGTGATGCGGAAGAGAAAATCGCCAACCGAACGGCTGCGGAAAAAAAACGGCGCCCGCGGGCGCCGTTGCGGATGAGTTGCCGCTCAGCCTCAGTGCGCGGCCTCCCAGTTGTCGCCGGCGCCCACTTCCGCCAGCAGCGGCACTTTGAGTGCGGCCACTCCAGCCATGATCTCGGGCAGGCGGCGCTTGACCAGCTCCAGCTCGGCCTGGGGCACTTCCAGCACCAGTTCGTCATGCACCTGCATGATCAGCTTGCTTGAGAGGCCATCCTGCTCCAGCCAGTTTTGCACCGCGATCATCGCCAGCTTGATCAGGTCCGCCGCGGTGCCCTGCATCGGCGCGTTGATGGCGGCGCGCTCGGCGCCGGCGCGGCGCGCCGGGTTGGCCTGCCTGATTTCCGGCAAGTACAGGCGGCGGCCGAACACCGTCTCCACATAG
The DNA here is from genome assembly GCF_001855555.1 of Chromobacterium sphagni. Classification (GTDB taxonomy): domain Bacteria; phylum Pseudomonadota; class Gammaproteobacteria; order Burkholderiales; family Chromobacteriaceae; genus Chromobacterium; species Chromobacterium sphagni. The sequence goes on from NZ_MKCT01000001.1 coordinate 347,827, forward strand.
CCCTGCTCGCGCGCGGTCTCGCGGGTGGTCTGCATGTACTCGGCCACGCCCGGATAGCGCATGAAGTAGCGGTCGATGTACTGCTGGGCGGCGCTGCGCTCGATGTCCAGCTGCGCGGCCAGCCCGAAGGCGCTCATGCCGTAGATCAGGCCGAAGTTGATCGCCTTGGCGGCGCGGCGCTGGTCGGCGGTGACGGCGGACAACTCGACGCCGAACACTTCGGCGGCGGTCGCCCTGTGAATGTCCTCGCCGCTGGCGAAGGCCCTCAGCATGCCCGGATCATCCGACAGGTGAGCCATGATGCGCAGCTCGATCTGCGAATAGTCGGCGGAGACGATGCTGCAGCCCGGCGGCGCGATGAAGGCTTCGCGCACGCGGCGGCCCTCGGCGGTGCGCACCGGGATGTTCTGCAGATTGGGGTCGTTGCTCGATAAGCGGCCGGTGATCGCCACCGCCTGTGAATAAGTGGTGTGCACGCGGCCGGTCTGTGGATAAATCAGCAGCGGCAGCTTGTCGGTGTAAGTGGACTTCAGCTTGGCTAGGCCGCGGTATTCCAAGATGCACTTGGGCAGCGGGTGGTCGAGCGCCAGCTGCTCCAGCACCGACTCGTCGGTGGAATAGCCGCCGGACGGCGTCTTCTTGACGCCCTTGGTGGCAATGGCCAGCTTGCCGAACAGAATCTCCTGCAACTGTTTCGGCGAGTTGAGGTTGAACGGCTGTCCGGCCAGCTCGTAAGCCTGCTGCTCCAGCGTCAGCATCTGGCCGCCCAGCTGGTGGCTCTGCGCCGCCAGCCGGTCGCGGTCTATCAGCACGCCGTGGCGCTCCATCTTGAACAGCACTTCGGCCACCGGCAGCTCGATGTCGCGGTACACCTTCTCCAACGCGCCGGATAGCTCGCCGGCGAAATACTGGTTAAGCCGCAGCGTGATGTCGGCGTCCTCCGCCGCGTAGTTGGCGGCGATGGCGACGTCCACCTCGGCGAATCCGATCTGCTTGGCGCCCTTGCCGCAGATGTCCTCGTAGCTGACGGTGTTCTCGCCCAGATGGCGGCGCGCCAGGTCGTCCATATTGTGGCGCTGGTGGCTTTCCACCACGTAGGAGGCCAGCATCGAGTCATCGGCGATGCCGCGCAGGGCGATGCCGTGATTGGCCAGCACATGGCAGTCGTACTTCAGGTTCTGGCCGCATTTCTTCCTGGACGCGTCCTCCAGCCAGGGTTTGAGCCGGGCCAGTGTCGCGTCCAGCGGCAGTTGCTCGGGCACACCGGCATAATGGTGGGCCAGCGGCAGGTAGGCCGCCTTGCCGGCCTCTATCGAGAAGCTGACGCCGACGATGCGCGCCAGCATCGGCTCCAGGCTGGTGGTTTCGGTGTCGAACGACACCATGGGCGCGGCCATCAGCGCCTCCAGCCAGGCGTCCAGCTGGGCCTCGGTGAGAATGGTTTCGTACTGGCGCGCCAGCTCGCCCTCGGGCAGAGCGGCTTGCAGGACAGGCGCTGCGGCTGCAGGCTCGGAGAACATGTCTGCCTGATGCGATGGCGCGGGGATTGCCGCCGGCCTGTCGTCAAGGCGCTGGGCGACCGCAGGCATCTGGGCCCCCTCGGTCACTTCGCGGTAGAAGGTGCGGAAGCCCAGGTCCTGGAACAGTTCGGCCAGCCGCGGCTTGTCCTTCTGGCCGTGCTGCAGGCCGGGCAGGCCATGCGGCAGATCGGCGGCCAGGTCGACGTCGCACTTGATGGTGATCAGCTCTCGTCCCTTTGGCAGCCATTCCAGCGCCGCGCGCAGGTTCTCACCCACCTTGCCGCCGATGTCGGCCGCGCCAGCGATGACCGCGTCCAGATTGTCGTACTGCTCCAGCCATTTAACAGCGGTTTTGGGGCCGCACTTGTCGACGCCGGGCACATTGTCCACCTTGTCGCCTATCAGGGTCAGGTAGTCGACGATGCGGTTCGGCGGCACGCCGAACTTTTCCTTCACTCCGGCTTCGTCCAGTAGCTCGTTGGTCATGGTGTTGACCAGCGTCACCGCCGGCGTCACCAGCTGCGCCATGTCCTTGTCGCCGGTGGAGACGATCACCTGCATGCCGGCCGCGGCGGCCACGTGCGCCAGCGTGCCGATCACGTCGTCGGCCTCCACTCCCGGCACCACCAGCATCGGCCAGCCCGAAGCTTGCACCACGTCGTGGACCGCCGTAATCTGGGAGGCAAGCTCCTCGGGCATCGACGGGCGATTGGCCTTGTATTCGGGGTACAGGTCGTCGCGGAAGGTCTTGCCCTTCGCGTCGAAGACGCAGGCGCTATAATCGAACTCAACCTCCTTCTCCAGCCGCCTGAGCATGTTCACCATGCCATAGACAGCTCCCACCGGTCGGCCATCCGGAGAACGCAAATCGGGCATCGCGTGAAAGGCGCGGTACAAGTAAGAAGAGCCGTCGATCAATAACAATGTTTTCATAAGAGGCAGAAGTATGAGCTTGTCCGATAAGTTGCCGCAGACCAGTGACCGTCACGCCATGATGCAGCGCTTCCGTTCCCGCGAGGCCTGGCACGTGATGAAGATATTGTCGGAGTTTGTCGAGTCGGCCGAGGAACTGCAAGGCATTACCCCGGCGGTAAGCATATTCGGCAGCGCGCGCACACCGCGCGATCACAAATACTACAAACTGACCGAGGATGTGGCGCGGCGTCTGTCCGACTCCGGCTTCTCGGTGATATCCGGCGGCGGCCCCGGCATCATGGAAGCCGCCAACAAAGGGGCATTTTACGGCAGAAGTCTGTCGGTGGCGCTCAACATCGTGCTGCCGCATGAACAAAAACCCAACGATTACCAAGATCTGTCGGTCAAGTTCAACCACTTCTTCAGCCGCAAGGTGATGTTCGTCAAGCACGCCATCGCCTACGTGGTGATGCCCGGCGGCTTCGGCACGCTGGACGAGATGTTCGAGGCGCTGACGCTGATCCAGACCGGCAAATGCCGCAAGATCCCCATCATCCTGTGCTGCAGCGAATTCTGGGCCGGCCTCCTGGACTGGGTGAGGGACCGCCTGGTCAGCGAAGGCATGATCAACGCCTACGACCTGAACCTGATCCAGCTGATCGACGATCCGCAGCAAATCGTCGACACCATTTTCAAGCACTACGAAACCCGCGGCTTCGCCGCGCTGCCCGAAGAACGCGAACAGCTGCTCAACCTATAACGCATATCAATAAGGACAATCTATGCGCCGCCTCACCGCCCTGCTTCTCCTCCTGCCGCTGGCCCCCGCCTTCGCCGCCGACGCATCCGCGCCGGCCAAGGCGTTGGTGCCGCCGCCGCCCGTCATCAGCCCGGACAACTCCGCCGAACCGGAACCGGAAGTGCGCCTGATCCAGAAGGGCGACGAGAAGATCGAGGAGTACCGGCTGAACGGCCAGTTGTACATGATAAAGGTGACGCCGGGCCATGGCGTGCCGTATTACCTGATAGACGACAACGGCTCCGGCACCATGAAACAGGTCGACCCGGCCACACGCATCCTCATCCCACGCTGGGTGCTGGTGCGTTTCTGAGGAGTTTGCATGTCGGTTTACACCACGGTCAGCCGTGAAACCCTGCAGCAATGGCTGCAGGGTTATGCATTGGGCAGTCTGCAGGAACTGCAAGGCATCGCCGCAGGCATCACCAATACCAATTACTTCGTCACCACCAGCCACGGCCGCTATGTGCTGACGCTGTTCGAAACCCTGCAACTGGACGAGTTGCCCTACTACCTGTCGCTGATGAGCCACCTGGCCAGGCACGGCGTCGCCTGTCCGGCTCCGATCGCCGATCATGCCGACCGCTTTGCCTCGCTGCTGTCCGGCAAGCCGGCCTGCCTGGTCAGTTGCCTGCAAGGCGCCGATGTCAGCGCGCCCAGCCCCGCCCAATGCCGTGCCGTGGGCGAGATGCTGGCGCAAATGCACAAGGCCTCGGCCACCTTCCCGCTGCAAATGAAGAATCCTCGCGGGCCGCGCTGGTGGAACCGCATCGCGCAGCGGCTGTATCCGCAGCTGCCGGCTGACGAGGCGGAGACGCTGCGCGCCGAGATCCAGTTCCAGGACAGCCGCCGCTTCGATCACCTGCCATCGGGTGTGATCCACGCCGACCTGTTCCGCGACAATGTGTTGATGGACGGCGATCAGATCGCCGGCTTCATCGACTTCTATTACGCCTGCAACGACATCCTGCTGTACGATGTCGCCATCGCGGTAAACGACTGGGCGCGGCGCGACGACGGCAGTCTCGACGACGCCCTGGCCCGAGCACTGCTGGACGGCTATCAATCGGAGCGGCCGCTCAATCAGGACGAGCGCGACAGCTGGCCGGTGATGCTGCGCGCCGCGGCACTGCGTTTCTGGGTATCCCGCCTGCAAGATCTTTACCAGCCGGTGACCGGCGAATTGACCTACACCAAGGACCCCGCCATCTTCCGCGATCTGTTGCATAGCCACCATCAACGGGTAGATTTCTGGCTGGACTGAGTCGGCTGTCCGGTGACCTCATTGCCACGTTCACAATGTTGTCATCGGATTCGACTTGAAAATCGTAAAAATTCACATACCATCAGTGATGAGTAGTAGCTGTTTTTTGATTTCCGTAGTTCAACTTGAGCAAAGGATTCATCATGCTGCTAAAAAAAATCATCACCATTACCCTGGCCGTGATGCTCGCCACTCCGGCCTTCGCCGCTGAAGAAGCTGCCGGCACTGCGGGAACTAGCGGTACGGCTGGTACTGCCGGTACGGCTGGTACTGCCGGCACCGTGGGCACCACTACCGCCGCCGCCGGCGTAGCAGGCACCACCGCAGGCTTGGCAGGCCTGAGCATCGGTACCATCGCGGCCATCGGCGCCGCCGTTGCCGCGGCCGTTGCGGTATCCAGCAACAGCAACTCCTCGTCCTCCCACTCCGCTGCCACGCACCACTAAGCACGGATGCAAACCGTACTGCTGAAACGCCAGGCAGGCTGGTGGTCTACACCGTGCCGCCTGGCAAAATGCCAAAGAGTTTAAATAAGATTTAATAATATTTTTTGGCATTACTTCCAACACGAAAAACAGCAAAATACACCGTCAAGCAATACCGCAACTGATGCGACTCAAGGGACTGTTCTGAAAGTTTGATCCGTTTTGCATTCCGGTCACACCCGTCTAGAGATGCACGGCAGCCACCGGTTCGCACAGGATCACCCTCACCGTTTTCAGGCCTCTCTTGCTTATCGCTGATGATGCATATAAAGGGGGCCGCCGATCAGGCCGGCACATAAGCAGCGACAGCTGCATCTAATAAATCCGGACCGCAGTAATGCAGAATAAATCCAGACGCTATCTGGTTACGGGGGTGCTGCAAGGAGGGCTGCCGCTCATCTTGGCCTGCGGTGCGTTTGCCCAGCCATCTCTGACTGGACAGATCGGCTATATCAACATGCCATCGGCTAGAGTGGGCGAAGATGGCACCTTCAGTCTTGGTTACGGCTACGACAAGCCATACGGCGTCCTGTGGACCTCCACCACAGTATTGCCTTGGCTTGAGGTATCCGGCCGCTATACCTCCATCTCGGGCATTCCTGGCTTTGACAATCCGCAATACGGCGGCAATTATGGCCGTTATAAAGACAAGGCCATAGACCTGAAATTCAAGCTGTGGGACGAGTCCGGCCTGATGCCGGAAATTGCGCTGGGCACCACCGACATCGTCGGCAACCGCTTGTGGAAAAGCACTTACCTGGTTGCCAGCAAGAACCTGCTGCCTGGTCTGGAAGCATCGCTGGGCTACGGCAAAGACCGCATACAGGGCGCGTTCGGCGGCCTGCGCTACACCCCTCAGGCGCTACCCAACTGGTCGCTGGTAGCCGAATACGACGCTAACAACTACCGCCAGGACCCCTACGAATCGACTACCTTGGCTGCGGACCGCAAAAAGGGGCCGGTTGTCGGCATCGAATACCAATGGGGCTGGCTGGGGCTGCAGGTCGCCCGCCAGAAAACCCTCAACAGCATCAACGCCCATATCGACATCCCGCTGAACGTGAAGGAATTCGTTCCCAAGATCCAGGAGCCCGACTACTTCCGCGGCGGCCCCGATCTGCCTGCCCGCCCCACTTTGGCGCAATGGAAGAACAGTCCCGACTACGCCAGCCAACTCGCCACGGCCCTCAGCAAGCAGGACTTCAAAAACATTCGCATCGGCATGCAGCGCGACGCGCTGGTGATGGAGCTGAGCAATAGCCGCATCTCCAATGTCGGCCGCGCGGTAGGCCGCGCGGTGCGTACCGCGCTCTATTTCGCGCCGCTGGAAACACGGGAAATCAAGGTGGTCTACACCGAGTTCGAACAGCCGGTGGCCACTTACAGCTTCTACGACATGCCGACGCTCAACGACTATCTGCTGGGCAAGGTCAATCGCAACCGCTTTCTCGAAACCGTGAACATCCGCCCGGGACGCGACGAGGAAACCCAGCCGCTGGAAAGCAAATCCCTGGCCCAAGGACTGCAGGAGAACATCCAGCTCAACCTGCTGACCAATCAGGAAGGTGATCTGGTCCAGGTCACCAGCAACGACCCGGAAGACAACCACTTCCACCTGGCGCCCAAGTTCGGCGTCTATTTCAACGACCCCAGCGGCGCCTTCCACTACGACATCATGGCGGAAGCCACCTACAAGCGTCGCCTGGGCAGCGGCCTGTATCTGGACAGCGCGCTGAGCGCCGACCTATACAACACCATCACGGCGGTGACGCAGCCGTCCAACAGCCTGCTGCCCCACGTCCGCTCCGACATCGCCGACTACAAGCGTATCAAGACGCCCAAGCTGAACCGCTTCCTGCTCAGCCAGTACATGGCCTTGACTCCCAACACCTATGCTCGGGCTTCGGCCGGCATCTACGAGGAAATGTTCCGCGGCGCCGGCGGCCAGATCCTGTATTACCCCAGCGTGAAGAACTGGGCGCTAGACCTGACCGTGGACGCGCTGCAGCAACGCGACGTTCAGGGCTGGTTCGGCAAGCGCGACTACCAGACCATCACCGCGCTGGCTGCCTTGCATTACCAGTTGCCCATGGGCGTGACCGCCACCATGCGCGCCGGCCGCTTCCTGGCCAAGGACGACGGCGTGCGCTTCGAACTCAAGCGGCGATTCCACTCCGGCATCGAAGCCGGCTTCTGGTACACCAAGACCAACGGCAACGACATCACCAGTCCGGGCACCCCCGCCAAGCCCTACAACGACAAGGGAATGTTCTTCACCATCCCGCTCAACAGCCTGCTGACATTCGATAGCCGCACCGCCGGCGACTTCTCGCTATCGCCCTGGACCCGCGACGTCGGCCAGATGGTGATGACGCCGGGCGATCTATACGAGATTCTCAGCGACCCCAAACGCGACATCAACTCCTACGACGGCCTGGGCAACTTTGCCGAACGGCCCGATGAGCAAAGCCTACCGGCCGTCAATCCGCCGCAGCCCAGCTATCACCCGTGGCCGATGATACGGATGCGATTGGAGGATTCCGGCACCCAATGGCTGCAGATCGACGACAAGGCCGCCGCGCTGGGCACGGCAGCGGTTGCCACGCTGGCGGCCATGGGCTTGGATCGCCCGGTGAACCGGCTGTTCCAGAACCACCAGCAGAATCGCCTGGTCAAGGACTGGGGCAAGCTGGGCAAGGATCTGCCCTATGCCGCCGTTGCCCTCTCCGGCGCGGCCTTCGCGCTGGGCGACGACAGGCTGAGCAATACCGGCCTGATCGCGCTGGAGTCCAGCGCCGCGGCGCTGGCCGGCAGCGAATTGCTCAAGGGCGTGGTCAATCGCGAACGGCCGGGCAGCAGCGACAGTCCGTGGCGCACGCAGCCGGCCGGACAGTCGCGGTTGAGCAGCAGCTTCACCTCCAACCACGCCGCGGTGATGTTCGCCGCCGTCACCCCGTTCGCCAAGGAGTACGACCAACCCTGGCTGTACGGCGTCGCCGCCTTCGGCGCGGCCGGCCGGTTGGCCAGCCGCGACCATTGGCTGTCGGACGTCGCTGTCGGCGGCCTGCTCGGCTATGTGATGGGCAACTGGCTATGGCAAGCCCAGCGCGACGACAGCCGCTACCGCAGCAATGTGATCATCAGTCCGAAGCAGGTTGGGGTACAGGTCCAAGTTCCTATTCAATAAGTCTCAATAGCGGGAAGCCAAGCCATGACTGCAAGCATCTTGAAATCGAGCGGAAAAACCATACTCGCGCTATGCCTGCTGGCGGCCAGCAGCGGTTTGCAGGCGGCAGGCGGCGGCAATGTCAGCTACCCCAGCACCACCATGCCCGGTTATGAAACCGACAACAGCAACGGGCTGCCATCGATCAACGCCTTTCCCGCAACCCAGGCGGGCTACGACAGGCAACAACAACCGCAAACGCCCCAAACTGGCCGGGGCAACTCCCCCTACCCGCAGCGCATCCCGCTCAATCTGGACGACAACGGCTATGAGCTGAACCCGCTTGACGGCAAGCCCAAGCTGCCGCCGTTCACCGACTATGTGCAGAAAGCCACCGAGAAAACCCTACCGATATTCGGCAGCAAACTGTTCCGCAATCCATACAATAATTTCGAATCAGCCGACGGCGTGCAGGTCAATCCCGATTATGTGATCGGCAGCGGCGACCAGCTGCAGGTCAAGGGTTGGGGCATGGTGGACATCGACCTGGCGCTGACCGTCGATCGCAACGGCTCCATCTATCTGCCGCGCGTCGGCAGCATCGCCGTGGCAGGCGTGCGCTACCGCGACTTGCAGGGCCTGCTGAAAAAAAGCGTCAGCCGGGTGTTCAACAACTTCGATCTCAGCGTCAGCCTGGCGCAGAGCCGTTCCGTCCAGGTCTACGTGGTCGGGCACGCCCGCCAGCCTGGCAGCTATACGCTCAATGCGATGAGCACGCTGCTCAACGCCCTGCTGAAAGCCGGCGGCCCCGACGACAGCGGCAGCCTGCGCCGCGTCGCGTTGATGCGCGATGGCAAGGAAGTGGCCAAGGTCGACCTATACGCGATCCTGGTGGATGGCGACAAATCCGAGGATCAGACCCTGCGCGACGGCGACGTGATCCAGATTCCCGCCGCCGGACCTAGGGTGGCGCTGCTTGGCGATGTCAAGACGCCGGCCATCTACGAATTCCGCGACGGCGAAAACGTCCGCAACCTGCTGCACTGGGCCGGCGGGCTGGAGTCCGCCGCCGAAGGCAAGGAGCTCTGGATAGAGAAAAGCGTGAACAACCGCTTCGCCAATGTGGGCCGCCTGCAAGGCGACTACCAGACGCTGTCCAGCCTTGCCCTCACCGCCGGCGACATCTTCCGCTTGCACGTGCCCGGCGCCCAGCCGGTCAGCGTGCAGAAGAACGACGAATTCGTCAGCGTGGGCGGCGAGGTCGAACACACCGGCACCTTCCAGATCCGCAAGGGCGAAACCCTGCGTCAGCTGATCATGCGCCTGGGCGGCGTCAACGACGACGGCTATGTGTTCGCCACCCAACTCAAGCGCGAAAGCATACGCCAGATGCAGCAGCAGAAGCTGGACGAGGTTTCCGGCCGTTTCGAAAAGGAATTGGAGCAGAACGCCGCCGGCCGCCTGTCCCGGCTCACCGACAAGGATGCGATCGCCTCGGTCACCGCCGAGGTGGAGCGCCAGCGCCAGATCGCCGCCAAGATGCGCACGGTCAAGGCCGAGGGCCGAGTGGTGCTGGAGTTGCAAGACGCCAACGCCCAGGTCAAGGATCTGCCCGATCTGGAACTGCAGGACGGCGACCAGGTGGAGATTCCGCGCCGCCCGGGCACCGTCAACGTGCTGGGGGCGGTGTACCAGAGCAATGCCTTCATCTATAGGCCGCAGCGCTCGGTCAGCGATTATCTGGCGCTGGCCGGCGGCGTAGTCGACAGCGGCGACAAATCCTCCATTTATGTATTGCGCGCCGACGGCACTGTAGCCAGCAGCAACAACGGCAACTGGTTTTCCGGCGTCGGCGGCAAACGCATCAACCCCGGCGACACCATCGTCGTGCCGGAAGAGCTGAACGCCGGCAGCTGGACCCAGGCGTTGAAGGAATGGACTTCCATCCTGTACCAATTCGGCCTAGGCGCCGCCGGCCTGAAGGTTCTGAAGTGAGCAACGGCCAGATCGAGAAGGAGACGCAGATGCAAAACGCAACCCACGCCGCCGACAAGAACGAAGTCGACCTGCTGGCCCTGCTGCTGCGGCTGACCCGCCACAAACGCTGGATATTTGGCTGCACGCTGTTGCTCGGCGCGCTGGCGCTGGCCTACTGCCTGCTGGCCAGGCCGGTGTTCACCGCCACCACCAGCATCATGCCGCCGCAGCAGCAAAACAACGGCATGAGCGCGCTGCTGGGACAGCTGGGCGGGCTGGCCAGCACGGCGGGAGGGCTCTCGGGACTGAAAAACCCCAATGATCTCTACGTCGGCATGCTGCAAAGCCGCAGCGTGGCGGACAAGCTGATCCAGCGTTATCAGTTGAAGCAGCGCTATCAGGAAAACACTCTGGATGGCACCCGCAAGGCGCTGCAAAATTTGAGCAATTTCAGCAACGGCAAGGACGGACTGATCACCATCAGCGTCGACGATCACGATCCGAAATTCGCCGCCATGCTGGCCAATGGCTATGTCGGGGAATTGAAGGCGTTGAACCAGTCGCTGGCGGTGACCGATGCCGCCAAGCGCAGATTGTTCTTCGAGCAGCAATTGAAGCAGATCAAGGACCAACTGGCCGACGCCGAAATCGCGCTGCGCAAGACCCAGGAAAGCACCGGCATGGTGCTGCCGGAAGGCCAGTTGCCGGCCATCGTCGGCTCGATCACCCAGCTGCGCGCCAACATCGCGGCCAAGGAGGTGCAATTGGAGGCGATGAAGAGCTATGCCACCGCGCAAAACCCGCTCTACATCCGCACCGAACAGGAACTGGCGGGACTACGCGAACAACTCTCGAAGATGGAGACCGGCAACGGCAACGGCCACGACCTGCTGGTTCCCACTGGCAAGGTGGCGCAAAGCGGGCTGGAATACCTGCGCAAGCTGCGCGAAGTCAAGTACCAGGAAACCATCTTCGAACTGCTGTCCAAGCAATACGAACTGGCGCGGATAGACGAAGCCAAGGACTCCTCGCTGATCCAGGTGCTGGACCCGGCGGTGCCGCCTGAATTGAAAAGCAAACCCAAGCGCAGCCTGATCATGGCGCTGGGCCTGTTCGCCGGCTTGTGCCTTGGCGTGCTGACCGCCTTGCTGCGCGACCGCCTGGTGAAACAGCAAGAGCAGGGACGCCAGCGCGAAATGGTCCTGGCGATGAAGAACAACAACTGAGCAAAGACGCCAGCCGGATGCCTGCCAAATGGACGGCAGGCGGCGGTGGCCCCTATCGCCCCAACGCCCTCATCCGCAGCCGGTAACCCATCCGGCAGGCAAAGCCCAGCACCAGCAGTAGGCACATCCACAGCGCCAGCCGCAGAGAGCTGGACCAGGCCAGGGGCGCGATCGCCCCGGCCACCAGGCTGGACAGCATGGTCTGGCAAAAACCCTGCAGCGACGACACCGTGCCGCGCAGCGAAGGAAACTGATCCATCAGATTGATGGTGATCGACGGCGCCGCCAGCGACATGCCAGTGGTGTACAGCGCCAGCGGCAGCACCGCCCACGGCAAAGCCAGCTGGCTGGCCGCCAGGTTATAGCCCAGGTTGAGCGCCGCCGCGGCGAACATCAGCCAATAACCGCGCGACACGATCTCGCGCTGCGAGAAATGGCCGGCCATCCGCCCGGACAAGTAGGCGCCGAACATGATGCCCGACACCGCCGGCCCGAACATCCACAGAAACTGGCTGGGTCCCAGATGCAGATGCTGCATCAGAAATACCGGCGCAGACGGCACATACAGGAAAAATCCGGCAAAATTGAACGACACTGCGGCGGTCAGCAGCTGAAAGTCGCGCTTCTTCGCCACTTGCCAGTAATTGGCCAGCAGATGGCGCGCCTTCAAGGGCTGGCGGGCTTCATGGGCATGGGACTCCTCCAGGCCGAACCAGCACAGCGCAAACAGCGCGAATCCCACCAGCGCCATGAACACGAAGATGGAATGCCAGCCGAAGGCGCCGAACAACCAGCCGCCCACCACCGGCGCGATGGCCGGCGACAAGGAAAACAGCATGGTCACCTGCGACATCAGCCGCTGCGCATGCGCGCCGTCCAGCCGGTCGCGGATGATCGCCCGCCCCACCACCAGGCCGGCCCCGCCGCACAAGCCCTGCAAACCGCGGAACAGCAGCAGCATGGCCAGGCTGTCGGACAAGGCGCAGCCCAGGGACGCCAGGCCGAACAGCAGCGTGGTGACCAGCACCACCGGCCGACGGCCCACCGCGTCTGAGATGGAGCCGTGCCATAACATCATCAGCGCGTAGCAGAACAGATAAACCGTCAGCGCCTGCTGCATCTGCAGCGGCGTCGCCGCCAGGCTGTCGCCGATGGCGCGCATGGCCGGCAAAAAAGTATCTATGGAAAAAGGACCGATGGTGGACAGGGCTGCCAGCAGGAAGACCAAGCCGAAATGACTGCGCGATGATGAGGACATGAGGCAATAATCATAAGCAATATCGTCATGTTAACGATAAGCACTCCGCTTGCCAAACGCTAGCAGCAGGCTTGGCAGGCGCGGTCTTTCATGCCACGATGCCGCCATCTTCCCATCACCCAGCGACAGGGTTATGCTGCGTCAATGCCGCAGATCCCCGCCCCATAACAAGGGAGAAGCCACATGATCCGTCTTTACCACAATCCCAAATGCTCGAAGTCGCGCGCGGCGCTGGCCCTGCTGGAAGAGGCCGGCGCCGAGATCGAAGTCGTCGAATACCTGAAGCACCCGCCCAGCCATGAGGAGCTGGATCGGCTGTTGCAACTGCTGGGGCTGGAACCGCGCGAGTTGATGCGCCAGAAGGAAGAGGAATACGCTGACCTCTATCTGGACGACATCACGCTGGAACGCAAGCATCTGATCGCCGCGATGGTGGACAATCCCAATCTGATCGAGCGCCCGATCGCCATCGGCGATAACCGCGCCATCATCGGCCGTCCGCCGGAACAGGTGCTGCTCCTGCTGACCCGATAAGCGCCCGCGCTTGCCATCCCGCGGCCTGCCCTTCACGGCGCAGGCCGTTTTGCATGGCTCTCCCACGCCTCGCTCGCGGCGCAAGACCACACCACCTTCAATGCCATTGGCATCTTAACCACAGCTCGCGCAGATGAGCCATTAACGGGCTTATTATTACTTGCAAAATAATACCGTACGTTACTAAAATATCCGACATGAGCCCAAACAAGTCCTTTGCCCAATTGGAACAGGCGATCAACCACGTCGAGGCCCGCTTTCCCGGCGTGCCGCGCCAGGAAGTGATCCTCACCAGGCTGATCTTCCACATCGTGCCGCGGCTGAGCAGCCATATGTGCGAAAGCCTGAAGCAACACGGCTTGAACGAAACCGTGTGGATGGCGTTGCTGGCCTTGTACGCTTGCCCGAACCAGGCGCTCAATCCGAGCGACATCAGCGATACGCTGGACTCCTCGCGCACCAACGCCACTCGCATCGCCGACGAATTGGTGAAGAACGGCTGGGCGGCGCGCTCGACCAGCTCCGAGGACCGCCGCAAGATCGTGCTGGAGCTGACGCCAGCGGGCGTAACCCTGGTGGAAAGCCTGCTGCCCTACTCCCGCAAGATCCACAAGGAATTGTGGGCCGATTTTGACGACGAAGAAAAAATGCAGATGGAACGGCTGATGCGCAAGCTGCTGAGCAAGCTCGGCGGTTGAGCTAGTAGATGCTTTTTTCGCCCAAATAATAACTTGTGTGATTATCATCAGATATATCACAGCATCGCATACATCATTGATGGAGACCGACAAGGTGAACAAGAAATCTTGGCCACAGACCGCCGGCGTGCTGCTGATCAGCGCCGTGCTGGGCGGCTGCGCCAGCTTCGGCCCCGATGTCACCCCCGACCAGGCTCTGGGCGCCGAACAGCTGAAGCTGGCCGCGCCCGGCAAACAGAGCCTGAGCGGCGATTGGTGGCAGCAACTGAACGACCCTGCGCTGAACCGGCTGGTGGAGAGCACGCTGAAGGACGCGCCGTCGATGAAACTGGCGGCCGCGCGCCTGCGTCAGGCCCGCGCCGCGGTCGGCATCGTTGAAAGCAAGGACGGCCCGCAGCTGGATGCCACCGCCAACATCGCGCAGATCCACACCGACCAGCTCAAACCGCTGCTGCATGAAGACTACGTCACCGCCTACACCGCGGCGCTGATCGGCAGCTGGGAATTCGACTTCTGGGGCAAAAACCACGCCGCGGTCAGCGCCGCGCTCGGCCAGCAACAAGCGATCGCCTTTGAAGGCGAGCAGACCCGCCTGACGCTGACCCACGCGGTGATCGCCCAATACACCCAGCTGCAGCGCAGCCAGGCCCAGGCCGATCTGTTGACGCAACGGCTGGCCATCGCGCAAAGCCGCGAGAAGCTGACCCAAGCCCGCATCAACGCCGGCCTGCTGCCGGGCGACAACCAGCGCGGCAACGAGGTGTCGATCGAAAAGCTGCTGCAGCAGCAAAGCGCGTTCGCCAACGACATCGAGCGCAGCCGCCACGCGCTGGCCGCGCTGACCGGCCAGGGCCCGCAAGCCCAGGCCGCGCTGCAACCTGGCAAGCTGGACGTTCCGCCGGCGCCGCAGTTGGACAGCCTGGACGCCAATCTGCTGGGCCGCCGTCCCGACATCGCCGCCCAGCGCGCGCGCGTCGAGGCAATGGACAGCTCGGTCAAGGAAGCCCGTGCCGAGTTCTACCCCAATGTGAAGCTGACGGTGTTCGCCGGCCAAAGCTCGCTGGAAATGGACCAGTTGTTCAAGAGCGGCTCTTCGCTGTGGGGCTTCATGCCGGCGATCAATCTGCCGCTGTTCCACTCCGGCCAGCTGCAGTCCAACCTGTCCAAACAGCAGGCCGGCTACGACATGGCGGTGCAGCAGTACAACCAGACCGTGCTGGACGCGCTGCGCGACGCCGCCGACTCGGTATCCGGCTGGCAGAACAGCCAGCGCCAGCTGAAGCAGGCCGAGCGCGCGCTCGCCAGCAGCCGCAGGGCCAACGACGCGATGGTTTCGCGCCTGCGCGCCGGCCTGGTCAACAAGCTGTCGCTGCTTGACGCCCAGGACGCCCTGCTGAGCCAGCAATCCTCCTACATCGACGCCAAGGCCGCCAACCGTCTGGCCTGGGCTTCCCTGAATACCGCACTGGGTGGCGGCTTCGACTCCCTGCCCGCCAGCCACTAAGGACACCAAGCAATGGATCAGAAAATAGAAACCGCGAACAACCGCAAACGCAATCTGCTGGTGGCCACCACCGTGTTCGCCGCCATCGCCATCGGCTACGGCGCCTACTGGACCCTGGTGCTGAGCCATCAGGAAAACACCGACGACGCCTACGTCGGCGGCCACCTGGTGCAGGTCACGCCGGAAGTGGGCGGCACCGTCGCCAAGATCCTGGTGGACGACACCCAGGCAGTGACGGCCGGCCAACTGCTGCTGAGCTACGACAACAGCGACGCCCAACTGGCGTTCGAGCGCGCCCGCAACGAATTCGCCCAGACCGTGCGCCAGACCCGCCAGCTGATGACCAACACCCAGCAGCTCAACGCCCAGGTGGCGTTGCGCCAGGCGGAGCTGTCCCGCGCCGAAGCCGACCTGAAACGCCGCAAGCAGATCGCCGGCAGCGAGGCGATGTCCGCCGAAGAGCTGGGCCATGCCAACGATGCGGTCGCCGCAGCCCAGGCCTCCCTCACCGCCGCCCAAGAGCAGGCCAAGGCCGGCCTGGCGCTGGTAGGCAAAGACGCGCTGGCGCAGCAGCCCACGGTAAAGGCCGCCGCCAGCCGCCTGAAGGAAGCCTGGCTCAATCTGCAGCGCACCGAGATCAAGGCGCCGCTCTCCGGTACCATCGCCCGCCGCAACGTGCAGGTGGGCCAGCGCATCGCCGCCGGCACCCCGCTGATGGCGGTAGTACCGCTGGAAAACCTGTGGGTGGACGCCAACTTCAAGGAAAGCCAGTTGGCCAAGATCCGCGTCGGCCAGCCGGTGGAGATCAAGTCCGACCTCTACGGCGGCAAGGTCACCTACCACGGCAAGGTGCAGGGCCTGGCCGCCGGCAGCGGCAGCGCCTTCTCGCTGCTGCCGCCGCAGAACGCCACCGGCAACTGGATCAAGGTGGTGCAGCGCGTGCCGGTGCGCATCGCGCTGGATGCGCAGGAGCTGAAAGACCACCCGCTGCGGGTCGGCCTGTCGATAGACGCGGTGGTGGACACCAGCAACCAGGACGGCAAGTCGCTGGCCGAGGCCGCTCCGGCACACGCCCCCAGCGAGAACAACAACACGCTGCCCGACCTGAAGCAGGCCGACAAGCTGGTGGCCGACATCCTGGCCGCCAACGCCGAAGCCGGCAAGTAAGGAACCCTTCGCCATGAACCATCCGCCACTGACCGGCTCGAAACTGGTCTGGATCACGCTGGCGCTGTCGATGTCGGTGTTCATGCAGGTGCTGGACACCACCATCGCCAACGTGGCGCTGCCCACGATATCGGGCAACCTGGGCGCGGCCACCAGCCAGGGCACCTGGGTGATCACCTCCTTCGGCGTGGCCAACGCCATCGCGGTGCCGCTCACCGGCTGGCTGGCCAAACGCATCGGCGAGGTGAAGCTGTTCACCGCCTCCACCTTGCTGTTCGTGCTCACCTCCTGGCTGTGCGGCATGTCCAGCAGCCTGGAAATGCTGATCTTCTTCCGCATACTGCAAGGCGCGGTGGCCGGTCCGATGATTCCGCTGTCGCAAAGCCTGCTGCTCTCCTGCTATCCGGCAGCCAAGAAAGGACTGGCGCTGTCGCTCTGGGCGATGACGGTGATCGTCGCGCCGGTATTCGGCCCGATTCTGGGCGGGGTGATCAGCGACAACTGGCACTGGGGCTGGATCTTCTTCATCAACGTGCCGGTGGGACTGGCGGCGGCCTTCATTTCCTGGCGCATCATGAAGCCGCGAGAAACCGACACCGTCGACTTGCCGATCGACAAGATCGGCCTGGCGCTGTTGGTAATCGGTGTCGGTTCGCTGCAAATGGTGCTCGACCGCGGCAAGGAGCTGGACTGGTTCAACTCCGTCGAGGTCGTCACCCTGGCGGTGGTGGCGGTGCTGGCGCTGGTCTACCTGGTGATCTGGGAACTGGGCGAGGAACACCCCATCGTCGACCTGTCGCTGTTCAGCCGGCGCAACTTCACCGTCGGCACCATCGCCATCAGCCTGGGCTTCATGCTGTACTTCGGCACCGTGGTGCTGCTGCCCTTGATGTTGCAGACCCAGCTGGGCTACACCGCCACCTGGGCCGGCCTCGCCGCCGCGCCGATAGGCCTGATCCCGGTGGTGCTGTCGCCCATCATCGGCAAGAACGCGCACCGCTGGGACATGCGCTGGGTGGTGACAGTGAGCTTCAGCGTCTACGCCATCTGCTTCTTCTGGCGCAGCACCTTCAACCCGGACATGGACTTTTCCTACGTGGTATGGCCGCAGGTGGTGCAAGGCATAGGCGTGGCCTGCTTCTTCATGCCGCTGACCGCCATTACGCTGTCCGGCCTGCCGGCGTCGCGCATCGCCAGCGCCTCCAGCCTGTCCAACTTCCTGCGCATCCTGGCCGGCAGCATCGGCACCTCGATCACCACCACCATGTGGGACCGGCGCGAGGCGCTGCACCACTCCAAGCTGACCGAGCACGTCAGCCTGTACGATCAGGCCTCGCAAGAGTGGTTCGGCGTACTGGACAAGCTGGGGCTGAACTCCGGCCAGCAGGCGGCGCTGACCCAGCTGCAGGTCACCAAGCAGGGTTATGTCATGGCCGCCAACGAGATCTTCTGGCTGTCCGGCATCCTTTTCGTGATCCTGATCGGCCTGGTTTGGTTCGCCAAGCCGCCGTTCTCCGCCTCCGGCGGCGACAGCGGCGCGCACTGACGGTCGTTTCAGATCGCCGAAGCGACAACGGGCGAGGCCTTGCGGCCCCGCCCGTTTTTCATCGCAGCTGGCCGCCGAACGCCGCCATGCCGCGGCTGACCGCCTTGTCGCGGTGCTGTATCCGGTACAGGATGCGCGTCAGCGCCGGCAAGTCGGCGTCCACCTCGACGACGACGCCCGCCGCCAGCAGGTCGGCCACCACGTGGCGCGACAGGCAGCTGACGCCCAGGCCCGCCGCCACCGCGTGCTTGATCGCCTCGGAATGGCCCAGCTCCATGCTGATGGCCAGCCGCATCAAGTGCGGCAGCAGCACCCGCTCCACCTCCTCGCGCGTGCCGGAGCCGGCTTCGCGCAATATCCATTCGGCCTCGGCCAGTTCCGCCGCCGCCACCTTGCGCCCGGCCAGCGGATGGCCGGCGCCGACGAACACCAGCAATTCGTCCTGCCGCCAAGCGCTGGCCAGCAGCTCCGGATGGTGGCACGGGCCTTCTATCAGGCCGAAATCGACGCGGAAGGCCGCCACCGCCTCGACGATGTCGCGGGTATTGGCCACCTCCAGCTCCAGCCGCGCCCGCGGCCAATCCTTCCGGAATGCCGCCAGCAGCGGCGGCAGCAGATAGTTGGCGATGGTGGTGCTGGCGCCTATCCGCAGCGCCAGCGCGTCGCCCGCGAACAAGCCTTGCACGTCGGCGGCGGCGTCCAGCAATGCGCGGGCGCGCGGCAACAGCAGGCGGCCATGCTCATTGATCAGCAGCCGCCGCCCCACCCGGTCGAACAACTTCGCCCCCAGGCCCTGCTCCAGCTTGTCCAGCGCCTGGCTGGCGGCGGACTGGGTCAAGGCCAACCGGTTCGCCGCGCGCGTCACGGTATCCAGTTCCGCCACCGCCACGAATACTTCCAGTTCGCGCAGGCTGATATGCAGGCTCATTGCGCCCTCCATCGACAATTAATCATTTTTACTACTGATATCTATTAATTTTATCTGTTTTTCTACTGACATACAGTGGCGTATCTTGGTCATATACCGAAGAGGCATTAACTTATGACCAAATATCGCAACCTGATTCCCGGCCTGCTGTTGGCCCTGGGCCTGGCCGGCGCCGCCATCTGGGCCGCCGACATGCCGGCGATGAAAAACCTGGGCTTCTCCGCGCTCACCATCGCCATCGTCGGCGGCATGATCATCGGCAACACCGTCTATCGCTTCATCGCCGAGCCCAGCCACCACGGCATCGCCTTTTCCAAGCAGAAGCTGCTGCGCGCCGGCATCATCCTGTTCGGCTTCAAGCTGACCTTCCAGGACATCGCGGCGGTAGGCTTCTCCGGCGTATTGATAGACGCGCTGGTGCTGACTTCCACCTTCTTCCTGGCTTTCTGGGTCGGCCGCAGGAAACTGGGGCTGGACGAGCAGAGCGTGATCCTGATCGGCGCCGGCAGTTCGATCTGCGGCGCGGCGGCGGTGCTGGCCACCGAACCGGTGCTGAAGGCTCACGCCGAGAAAGTGGCGGTGGCGGTGGCCACCGTGGTGGTGTTCGGCACCGCGGCGATGTTCTTGTGGCCGATAATGTACGAGGCGGTGCGCTACCTGGGAATTTCCGAATTCAGCTACGGCCTGTTCGCCGGCTCCACCATCCATGAAGTGGCGCAGGCGGTGGCCGCCGGCAAATCGGTCAGCGACGCGGCGATGAACACTGCGGTGATCACCAAGATGATACGGGTCATGATGCTGGCGCCCTTCCTGATCGCGCTGTCCGGCTGGCTGGCGAAGAAGCACCGCGGCGACAGCCATGAGAAGACTGGCATCACCATCCCCTGGTTCGCCGTCGCCTTCCTCGGCGTGGCCGGCTTCAACTCCTTCAATCTGCTGCCGCACGCGCTGCTGAACCAGGTCATCGCGCTGGACAACCTGCTGCTGGCCGCGGCGATGGGCGCGCTGGGCATCACCACCCATGTCTCGGCCATCCGCCAGGCCGGCGCCAAACCGCTGCTGCTCGCCAGCGTGCTGTTCGGCTGGCTGATAATAGGCGGCGCGCTGATCAATATGGGCGTGATGACCGTACTGCGCTAAGTCGCCGCCGCACTCGCCAGCCCACGGGATCACAAGCCTGCGCAACGTCTTTGCCCCGCTTGGCTCTTGGGCAGCGCCATCGCTTTCGTCGACCAAGGAGAAAACCAATGAAATCGTCCCCCGTTCTTGCGCTGCGCCTCGCCGCCGCGCTATGGCTATGCGCTCCGCTGGCCCTGGCCGCCAAACCGCAGCCGACCGCGGGAGCGTAGCTGGTACGCGCCCAGGTGCTGCTCAAAAGCAGCGCCTCCTGGGATGGTAAGGCTTACGCCGCCTATCCTGCCGGCAAACCGGAACTCACCCTGCTCAGAATCACCATTCCGCCGCACACCAGCCTGCCTTGGCATACCCACCCCATGCCCAACGCCGCGTACGTGCTGTCCGGCTCCCTGGTCCTGGAGAGAAAAGCGGACGGTCTGACCAAGCATTTGCACGCTGGCGACACGCTGCCCGAAATGGTGGGGGAGGCGCATCGCGGCGTCACCGGCGATCAAGCGGTGGAGTTACTGGTTTTCTACGCCGGCACGCCCGGCATGGCGCTCAGCCATCAGGCCGATTGAGCCTGCCTCAAGAGAAAAGCCGCCCGGCATCGCCGGGCGGCTTTTCACATCGCCACTCCCGCGCTCAACTCAGCACGGGCACTTTTTCATCGACTTGCCGCCGTAGCGCTCGTCCTGGCAATAGCGGAAAAACGCTTCGCGGCTCATCACCTTGGCGTCCGGGTTGCAACGCCGCCGACTGAGCAAGTAGGCGTCATAATCCTTGACCCCCACCATCAGCCGCGCCGTTTTCACCCACGCCTGCCACCATTCAGCCATTGGCACCTCCCTCCTGCCGGTAGACTGCCGGCACTTCCTTGGCCGTCACCCATTTCACCGCCAACGACCTGCGAATCACCTGGATGCCGAACACCAGCATGGACAGCACCACCAGCATGAACATCGCCGTCAGCGTGGCGTCCACATAATCATTGAAGATGATCTGCTGCATTTGCGCCATGCTTTTCGCCGGCGCCAGCAGCTCGCCATTGGCCGCGGCGGCGACGAACTTGTCGGCGTGGGTGAGGAAGCTGATCTTGGGGCTGGGGTCGAACAACTTCTGCCATCCCGCCACCAGCGTGGCGATCAGCAGCCAGGCGGTGGGAACCGCGGTCACCCACACGTAGCGCGTCTTCTGCATCTTCACCAGCACCACGGTAGCCAGCATCAGCGCGATGCCGGCCAGCATCTGGTTGGCGATGCCGAACAGCGGCCACAGCGTGTTGATGCCGCCCAGCGGGTCGACCACGCCCTGGTACAGGAAGTAACCCCAGGCAGAAACAGCCAAGCCGGTGGCGACAAAGTTGGCCACCCACGACTCGGTATTGGCCATCGGCTTGACGAAGAAGCCGAGCAGATCCTGGATCATGAAGCGCAGCACCCGGGTGCCGGCGTCCACCGTGGTGAGGATGAACAGCGCCTCGAACAGGATGGCGAAGTGGTACCAGAACGCCATCATGGTCTTGCCGCCTATCACGCCGGACAGGATGTGCGCCATGCCCACCGCCAGCGTCGGCGCGCCGCCGGCGCGCGACAGGATGGTGTGCTCGCCGACATCCGTCGCCAGCTGGGTCAGCATGTCGGGCGTGACGACGAAGCCCCAGCCGGAAATCGCCTGGGCGGCATCGGCCGCGGTCTTGCCTATCAGCGCCGCCGGGCTGTTCATCGCGAAATAGACGCCCGGGTCCAGCACGCAGGCGGCGATCAGCGCCATGATGGCGACAAAGCTTTCCACCAGCATCGCGCCGTAGCCTATCAGCCGCGCCTGCTTTTCATTTTCTATCAGCTTGGGCGTGGTGCCCGACGCCACCAGCGCATGGAAGCCCGACACCGAGCCGCAGGCGATGGTGATGAACAGGAAGGGGAACAGGTTACCGGCGAACACCGGCCCGCTGCCGTCGACAAAGCGGGTGATCGACGGCATGTGCAGCTGCGGCGCCACGATCAGGATGCCGATTGCCAGGCCGACGATGGTGCCGATTTTCAGGAAGGTGGACAGGTAGTCGCGCGGCGCCAGCAGCAACCACACCGGCAGCACCGAGGCGATGAAGCCGTAGCCTATCAGCGCCCAGGCCAGCGTGGTGCCGGACAGCGTGAACAGCGGCGCCAGCGCGGGGCTCCTGGCCACGTCGCCGCCGTAGACAATGGCCAGCATCAACAGGATGAAGCCCAGCACCGACACCTCGCCGATCTTGCCCGGCCGGATGAAGCGGGTGTAGACGCCCATGAACAGCGCGATCGGAATGGTGCAGGCGATGGTGAACGTTCCCCACGGGCTGCCGGCCAGCGCTTTCACCACCACCAGCGCCAGCACCGCCAGCAGGATCACCATGATCATCAGCACGCCTACGGAGGCGATGACGCCGGGAATGTCGCCCAGCTCCTGGCGTATCATCTCGCCCAGCGACTTGCCGTCGCGGCGCATCGACAGGAACAGCACCATGAAGTCCTGCACCGCGCCGGCCAGCATCACGCCGACCAGTATCCACAGCGTGCCGGGTAGATAGCCCATCTGCGCGGCCAGCACCGGGCCCACCAGCGGGCCGGCGCCGGCGATGGCGGCGAAGTGGTGGCCGAACACCACCCATTTGTTGGTGGGCACGTAATCGAGCCCGTCGTTGAACTTCTCGGCCGGCGTCAGCCGGCGCGCGTCCAGCTCCAGCACCTTGTCGGCGATGAAGCGGCTGTAGAAGCGGTAGGCGATGGCATACACTGACAAGGCCGCCACCACCAGCCATACCGCATTGATCGTCTCGCCCCGGTTCAGCGCCATCATGGCGAAGGCGGTAGCCCCCGCCAGCGCCACCAGCAGCCAGACGACACACTGCTTGAGTTGTTGCATAAGGAAGTTCCTGTTCTCTATCTCCCCCAGCTCACTTGATCGGCAGCCCATCTGCCGGTCTGCATCCGGGTGTGGTCTACATTATTGATTCTGTCGGCATGGGCGGTGAAACACAAGCCTGTCAGCCATTCAGCCGCGTGTTACTATTTTTGCCCGATGAATCGGAATACGTACGCAATGGCACAACACATTCTCATCGTGGAAGACGATGCCAGGCTGGCCGAGCTGATCGCCGCCTACCTGACCAAGCACGGCTACCAAGTCAGCCTGCACGGCCGCGGCGACACCGCGCCGGCGGCCATCCTGGACAGCCGGCCCGACCTGGTGGTGCTGGACGTGATGCTGCCGGGCAAGGAAGGCTTCGATGTCTGCCGCGACGTGCGCCCGCACTACAGCGGCCGCATCCTGATGATGACCGCGCGCGACGAGGACGTTGACGAGATACTGGGCCTGGAGCTGGGCGCCGACGACTACCTGGCCAAGCCGGTGGAGCCGCGCCGTCTGCTGGCGCGCATCCGCGCGCTGCTACGCCGCAACAGCAGCGGCGGGCGCCAGGACGGCAGCGGCGTCCAAACCGAAAGCGACGGCATCATCTTCGGCCAGTTCAGCATCAGCCAGGGCACGCGCGAGGCGCTGCTGGGCGACGAGCAGATCGAGCTGACCACAGCCGAATTCGACCTGTTATGGCTGCTGGCCACCCACGCCGGCCAGGTGCTGTCGCGCGACGACATCATGAGCGAGCTGCGCGGCATAGGCTTCGACGGACTGGACCGCTCGATTGACGCCCGCATCTCGCGGCTGCGCCGCAAGCTGGGCGACAACCCCGATGCGCCGGCGCGGATCAAGACCGTGCGCGGCAAGGGTTACCTGTTCTCGCGCAGCGACTGGGAATAAAAGATGCCGTCGAAGACTATGCGCGGCTGGTTCAAACCGTCGCTGGGCACGCTGTTCGCCCGCTACTTCCTGGCCACCATGCTGGTGCAGCTGTTGATCATCATCGGCTTCGGCTTCCTGGTGACCAAGCTGTACGAGAAAAGCGACCAGGTCAGCAAGCTCGAATTCATGAACGGCACCATCTCGCTGCTGCGCGACCGCCTGCAGGCGCAGCCGCAGCAGAACTGGGACGCCCAACTGGCAGCCATCGCCCGCAGCTTCAGCTATCCGCTGAAGCTGGTCGATCAGTTGCCGACCGAACTGGAGCGCGACGCCCGCCCGCTGCTGCGGCAAGGCAAACCCTATCTGGACGGCGACAACCAGCTGCTGTACGCGCCGATGCCCGCCAGCAAGCGCTTGCTGGCGCTGGGGCCGCTGGACGTGCAGTCCAGCGACAGCAACTGGATCAGCGAAGACATAGAGGTGCTGCTGATCTGGATGCTGCTGTCCGGCAGCACGCTGGGCACCCTGCTCTACTTCAGCCTGCAGCCGTTGTGGAAAGACCTGCTGGAAGTGCGCCGCACCGCCGAGGTGTTCGCCGAGGGCGATTTCAGCGCCCGCGCCCGCACCGCCAAAAGCCGGCTGTTCGCGCCGCTGCCGCTGGCCTTCAACAGCATGGCCTCGCGGCTGGAGCGGCAACTGGAGACGCGACAGGCGCTGTCGCACGCCATCGCCCATGAAATCCGCACCCCGATCGCCCGGCTGCGCTTCGGCCTGACCATGCTGGAGGAGGAGGAAGATGCGGCCGAATGGCAGCGCTACCGCGACGGCATGGAGCGCGACCTGCAGGAGCTGGAAGAGCTGATCAGCACCAGCATGGAGTTCGCCAAGCTCAAGCGCAGCGAAGTCCCGCTGCACCTGGAAACCATAGACCTGTTCGACTGGTTCGACGACCTGATCGACCTGGTCACCCCGCTGAAGCCGCCGGGCCTGGAGCTGACGCTGGACTGCGCGCGCGAAGACGGCGCCTTCGACCGCAAACTGATGTACATCGCCACCCGCAACCTGCTGCTCAACGCTTTCAAATATGCGCACCGGCAAGTGCGGATGCAGGTCTATCACCAGGGATCGCAGCTGATCATCGAAGTGGACGACGACGGCTGCGGCATCCCCGAGGAAGACCGCGAGAAGGTCTTCGAGCCCTTCCTCAGGCTGGACCGCAGCCGCGACCGCGCCACCGGCGGCCACGGCCTGGGCCTGTCCTTCGTCCGGCTGATCGCCGAACACCATCTGGGCCACGCCAGCGCCGGGGCCAGCAAGCTGGGCGGCGCCCGTTTCCGCATGATCATTGCGCAACCGGATGCACGCCAGCAATAAGTCACTCACCGTCACAAAGCGCCGACAGGAAGCCAACAGACCCTTGTCGTCGCCTTGCGGATAATGCAGGCTATCAACACATTAAGGATTATTGCGAAATGGTTTCCTCACGACCGGCGGCACTGCTGGTGCATGGCCTGGGTGGTACCGCCTACGATCTGGGCGCACTAGGCCGCACACTAGAAGATGCCGATATTGTCACCCACTCCCCGGTTCTGCCCGGCCATGGTGGCAGTCCGGAAGATTTGCTCGGCGTAGGCTGGGAAGAGTGGGTGGAAAGCATTCGCAATGAATACCGCGCGCTGAAGGCCAAGCACAAGGTGGTGCATCTGGCCGGCGTGTGCCTGGGCGGACTGGTGGCGCTGGAAGTGGCTCGCCGCGAAAAGCATCAGGACCGGCTGGCGCTGTACGCGCCGCCGATGTTCCTGGACGGCTGGAGCCTGCCCAAGCTAACCTGGCTGCGACACGCGGTCTACCATGTACCGGGTCTGGCCAAGAAGATGCGCGTGCCGGAAGTGTCGCCGTTCGGCATCAAGAACGCCCGCATCCGCAAAGCCATCCAGCAGCGCTTCGAGCGCGGCGACCGATTCCACTACGCCTACATTCCACTGATGTGCATCCGCGAAGTGGACCGCCTGCGCCGCCAACTGATGCCGCGCCTGGCGGAAATCACCTGTCCGACGCTGATCGTCCACGCCGACGAGGACGACATCACCAGCCCGCGCTCCGCCCACTATCTGATGCAATACCTGGGCGGCCCGGTGGACTTCATGCCGCTGTCCAACAGCTACCATATGGTGATGGTGGACAACGAGCGCGCCGAAGTGCTGCAGCGCAGCCTCAAGTTCTTCAACAGCCACGCCCGCCCGCAAAGCGCGGAACAGCCTTATGGCTGGACAGCCTTCGCCGCCGCCTGAACGGTTTTCTCCCCGCCGCGCGCGCCCGCCTGCCATCCGCAGGCGGTTTTGCTTTCCGCCCTCCCAGATCCCCAGTCGCATGCCAGATCAGTCGGCGATACCGAAGGTACCCAGTTGCAAAACAACAGGGCTGGCGGCACCCGTTGGGAAATTGGCGCCGGCTACCGCATCAACTCCCAATCTGGCAACTGAACTGTCCTACGCCGACTTCGGCAAGATGCAGGGCGGCATTCCCTCCGATGAAGGCACGATCACTCGGTTGCTGTCTCTGCGCGCCGAGCGCTTGGCTGTACTCGGCATCATTCCGGTGTCGGACAACCTGGAAGTGTGTGGCAAGCTCAGCCTCAAGGGCAACGGCCTAGAGGGCCCGAATACCAGTAACGCCAAAGCCGGCGTCGGCTTCGGCGCCAGCTACGCCATCGACAAGAATCTGCCCATGCGCGGCGAATACGAATACATCGCCGCCCGCTACCAGGCAGGAGACGATGCCGGTCTGAAAACCAACGGCATCAATCGGTTCAAGGCCGGCCTCAGCTACCTCTTCTAAGCCGCCGCCTTCTCTGACTCAGCCCGCTTCGGCGGGCTTTGCCTTTTTCAGCTGCCAAACAGCCTACCGCGGTCTGGTACAATCGAGGTTTTGCTACCCGCCTGGACCCCACGCATGAGCCACCCGCACAGCGACGCCGTAAAAGCCTTCCTGCTGGACCTGCAAGACCGCATCTGCGCCGCGCTGGAGCAAAGCGACGGCAAGGCCCGCTTCGTCGAGGACGCATGGCAGCGCGAAGCTGGCGGCGGCGGCCGCAGCCGGGTGCTGACCGAGGGCGCGGTGTTCGAGCAGGCCGGCGTCAACTTCTCCCACGTCCACGGCGAGGCGCTGCCGGCGTCCGCCAGCGCGCACCGGCCGGAGCTGGCCGGCCGCCGCTTCGAGGCGATGGGAGTATCGCTGGTGATCCACCCGACCAATCCGCACATCCCCACCAGCCACGCCAATGTGCGTTTCTTCATCGCCGAAAAAGACGGCGAGGCGCCGGTATGGTGGTTCGGCGGCGGCTTCGACCTGACGCCCTACTACCCGGTGGCGGAAGACGCGGTGCACTGGCACACGGTGGCGCGCGACCTGTGCGCGCCGTTCGGCGCCGAGGTCTACCCGCAGTACAAGAAATGGTGCGACGAGTATTTCTTCCTCAAGCACAGGGGCGAAGCGCGCGGCATAGGCGGCCTGTTCTTCGATGACCTCAACGCCTGGGGCTTTGAGCGGAGCTTCGCCTTCATGCAGGCGGTGGGCGACGGCTACCTCGACGCCTACCTGCCCATCGTGGCAAAGCGCCGCGATACCGCCTGGGGCCAGCGCGAGCGCCAGTTCCAGCTCTACCGCCGCGGCCGCTACGTGGAGTTCAACCTGGTGTGGGACCGCGGCACCCTGTTCGGCCTGCAGTCCGGCGGCCGCACCGAATCCATCCTGATGTCGATGCCGCCGCTGGCGCGCTGGGAGTACGGCTACCAGCCGGAAGCCGGCAGCCCGGAAGACAAGCTGTACACCGACTTCCTGCCGGCCCGCGACTGGCTGTGAGCCGGCTCCGGTTACAAAGCGCCAACGTACAGCGCCGGCCAGATCGGTTATGCTAGCCAGTTGGCTTGAACCAACAACTCTCACCGCCCAAATTTCCGATGCGCACATCCTCCGGCTCCGCCACCGCCCTGCCACGGGCCCTGGAACCCGCCCTGTGGCTGCTGTTCGCCCTGGTCTGGTTCGGCTCGCTCGGCTACCGCGGCCTGATCCACGCCGATGAAGGCCGCTACGCGACGATCTCGCTGTTCATGCTGCACAGCGGCGACTGGATCACCCCGCGCCTGAACGGCCTCTTGTATTTCGAGAAGCCCATCCTGCAATACTGGATGGGGGCGGCAAGCTTCGCCGCCTTCGGCGTCAACGATTTCGCCGCCCGCTTCTGGCCCGGCCTCACCGGCTTCCTCACCGTGGCGCTCACCGCCTTCACCGCTCGCCGGCTATGGGGCGTGGAAACCGGCCGCTACGCCGCGCTGGCCGCCGGCAGCTGCGCCTGGATCGTCGCCAACAGCCATTTCCTGTCGCTGGACATGGGCGTCAGCTTTTTCCTCGCCGCCGCGCTGTGCGGCTTCCTGCTGGCGCAACGCGACGGCGCCAGCCCGCGCGACGCCCGCAACTGGATGTGGCTCACCTGGGCGGCGATGGCCGGCGCCACGCTCAGCAAGGGCCTGATCGGCCTGCTGATTCCCGGCGCCACCCTGGTGCTGTACAGCCTGCTCAACTGGCAATGGGCGTTCTGGAAACGCATGCACTGGCTCAGCGGCCTGGCTCTGTTCTTCGCGCTCACCGCGCCGTGGTTCGTGCTGGTTTCAGAGCGCAATCCGACCTTCGCCCACTTCTTCTTCATCCGCGAACACTTCGAGCGCTTTCTCACCACCGAGCACAAGCGCACCGGCGCGCCCTGGTATTTCGTGCCCTATCTGCTGATAGGCCTGCTGCCGTGGACCACGCTGCTGCCGCGCATCGTCAAGGAAGGCTGGGCCGACCGCGCCGCCGGCCTGCGCGTCGGCCGGCTGCTGCTGATCTGGAGCGTGTTCATCTTCGCCTTCTTCAGCAAGTCCAGCTCCAAGCTGCCGTCCTACATCCTGCCGCTGTTCCCGGCGCTGGCGCTGCTGCTGGCCCACAGCTTCACCCGGATGGCGCCGGCGGCGCTGAAAAAACACCTGCTGCTGCCGGCGCTGCTGTGGCTGGCGCTGCTGGCGGCCTGGCCCTTCGTCGGCCGCTTCGCCAGCGTCGATTCGCCGCTGGAGGTGCTGCAGCCGTTCGCGCATTTCATCGCCGCCGGCGCCGCCGTGTTCCTGCTGGGCGCGGCCTATGCCTGGTTCGCGCTCTCGCGCGGCAAAATGCTGGCCGCGGTGGCCGCGCTGTCTTTCGCCAGCCTCGCCGCCGTCACCCTGGCCGCCTGCGGCCACGACAGCTATGGCCGCCTGAAGGGCAGCAAGGAGATCGTCGCGCAGATCCAGCCCTATCTGACGCCGGACAGCGCGGTATTCTCCGTCCGCTATTACGATCAGACCTTCCCGTATTACGTGGGCCGGCCGGTGACGCTGGTGGATTTCGTCGACGAGTTCGAGTTCGGCGAAGGCCAGGAACCGCAGCGCTGGCTGCCGCGGCTGGCGCAGTTCCCCGCGCGCTGGCTGGCGGCGCCCAGGGCGGTGGCGATGCTGACCGACGACACCTACCAGCTGCTGAAACGCCAGGGGCTGCCGATGAAGGTGATCTACCAGGACACGCGCCGCATGGTGGTGGCCAAGCCCTAGAACACTCCCGAAGGGAGAGGGAAATGTCCCGCGCCGCCTGCGCGCGGGCGAAATTGGAAATGGATGCATGAAGCTGATTGAATTCGGATTGATACTGTTCGGCGTGCTGCTCAACGCCGCCGCGCAGCTGTGCTTGAAGGCCGGGGTGCGCCAGATCGGCCACTTCGATTTTTCCGCCGCCAACGCGCTGCCGATAGGCTGGTCGCTGGCCACCAACCTGCCCATCATCGGCGGCCTGTCCTGCTACGCGGTCAGCGTGGTGGTTTGGATCATGGCGCTGTCGCGGGTGGAGGTCAGCGTCGCCTACCCGATGCTGTCGATCGGCTACGTGGTCAACGCCATGCTGGCATACTGGATGTTCGGCGAGGCCCTCACCGCGCAGAAGCTGATCGGCATCGCCGTCATCATCGTCGGCGTAGTGCTGGTGGCGCGCAGCTGATTTTTGCAAGGACCTGTGATGGATTTTCTGCCGTTTACCCGTCCCCACATCGATGAGGACACCATCGCCGCCGTCGGCGACGTGCTGCGCTCCGGCTGGATCACCACCGGCCCCCGCTGCCAGCAGCTGGAAGCCGAATTGTCCGCCTTTTGCGGCGGCCGCCCGGTGCGGCTGGTATCGTCCGCCACCGCCGCGCTGGAAATGGCGCTGCTGGTGGCCGGCGTCGGCCCCGGCGACGAGGTGATCACCTGCCCGCTGAGCTGGGTGGCCACCGCCAATGTGATCCTGAAAGTGGGCGCCACCCCGGTGTTCGTAGACGCCGACCCGGCCACCCGCAACCTCGACCTGGACAAAGTGGAAGCCGCGATCACGCCGCGCACCCGCGCGCTGATCCCGGTGGACCTGGCCGGCCTGCCGGTGGACCGCGAGCGGTTATACGCCATCGCCGGCAAGCACGGCCTGCGGGTGGTGGAAGACGCCGCCCAGTCCATGGGCGCCAGCTGGAAAGGCAAGAACATAGGCAACGGCGGCGACCTGGTGTCGTTCAGCTTCCACGCCAACAAGAACATGACCAGCGGCGAAGGCGGCTGCCTGGTGCTGAACAACGCCGACGAGGCGCGGCTGTTCGAAAAGCTGCGGCTGCAGGGCGTCACCCGCCTGCCAGACGGCACCATGGACGTCGACGTGCTGGGCGGCAAGGCCAATATGACCGACATCGCCGCCACCATCGGCCTGGGACAGCTAAAGCAGCTGGCCGGCTTCAACGCCCGCCGCCGCCAGCTGGCCCAGCTATACTTCCAGCATTTCGACCGCGAGCTGGGCTGCGATCTGCCGCCGGCCGACTTTGAACAATCCAACTGGCACATGTTCCAGCCGCTGCTGCCGCTGGAGCGGATGAGCGTGGACCGCGGCGAATTCATCGCCCGTATGAAGGCGCAGGGAATAGGCGTGGGCGTGCACTACCCGGCAATGCACCTGTTCACCCTGTTCCGCCAGCGCGGCCACCGCGAAGGCGAGTTCCCGGTCGCCGAGGACATCGGACAGCGCACCGTCACCTTGCCGCTATTCCCTGCGATGCGCGACGAGGACGTGCTCCGCGTCTGCAAAACCGTCAGCGCCGTGCTGCGTCCTGTTTTAAGCTGAGACTCATGAATACAAGCATCCATCTTTCCGTTGTCATCCCGGTCTACAACGAACAGGACGTGCTGCAGGCGCTGTTCGACCGGCTGTATCCGGCGCTGGACGCGCTGAACATCGGCTACGAGATCGTGTTCATCAACGACGGCAGCCGCGACAAGAGCGTGGCCATGCTGTCGGAACAGTTCAAGCTCCGCCCCGACGTCACCCGCGTGGTACTGTTCAACGGCAACTTCGGCCAGCACCGCGCCATCCTGGCCGGCTTCGAGCACAGCCGCGGCGAGCGGGTGGTGACGCTGGACGCCGACCTGCAAAACCCGCCGGAAGACATCAAGCTGCTGCTGGATGAAATGGACAAGGGCCACGACTACGTCGGCTCCATCCGCCGCCAGCGCAACGACAGCCTGTGGCGCCACGTCGCCAGCCGGGCGATGAACCATCTGCGCGAGAAGCTCACCCGCATCAAGATGACCGACCAGGGCTGCATGATGCGCGCCTACAGCCGCCGCATCATCGACACCATCAACCAGTGCAACGAGCTGCACACCTTCATCCCGGCGCTGGCCTACCAGTTCGCG
This sequence comes from Chromobacterium sphagni, assembly GCF_001855555.1. Lineage (GTDB taxonomy): Bacteria > Pseudomonadota > Gammaproteobacteria > Burkholderiales > Chromobacteriaceae > Chromobacterium > Chromobacterium sphagni. The sequence goes on from NZ_MKCT01000001.1 coordinate 379,479, forward strand.
CAGAACCCCACCGAGGTGACCGTAGGCCACGAAGAGCGCTTCGCCGGCGAGTCCAAGTACTCGCTGTACAGCCTGATCCGGCTGAACTTCGACCTGATGACCGGTTTTTCGCTGGTGCCGCTGCAGCTGTTCTCGCTATTGGGCATGCTGATCTCGGCCGGCTCCGGCCTGCTGGTGGCCTATATGGTATTGCGCCGGCTGATCATAGGCCCGGAAGAAGGCGGCCTGTTCACGCTATTCGCCATCGCCTTCTTCCTGATCGGCATCGCGCTGTTCGGCATCGGCCTGCTGGGCGAGTACATCGGCCGCATCTACCAGGAAGTGCGCGCCCGCCCGCGCTACGTGATCCAGGCGGTGCTGGAAAAAAAGGACCTGCGATGAGCCGCGCCGTCGTCTTCGCCTACCACAACGTCGGCGTTCGCTGCCTGAAGGCGCTGATCGGCCGCGGCGTGGACGTGGCGCTGGTGGTGACCCACCAGGACAACCCCAACGAAAACATCTGGTTCCAGAGCGTGGCGCAAACCGCGCGCGACTACGGCATCCCGGCGATCACCCCGGACAACCCCAACGCGCCGGACGTGGTGGAACAGGTCAAGGCCTGCCAGGCCGACTTCCTGTTCTCCTTCTACTACCGCCACATGCTCAAAGCGCCGCTGCTGGAAGCGGTGAATCGCGGGGCCTACAATATGCACGGCTCGCTGCTGCCCAAGTACCGCGGCAGGGTGCCGATCAACTGGGCGGTGATCCACGGCGAAACCGAAACCGGCGCCACCCTGCACCAGATGAACGTCAAGCCGGACAGCGGCCCCGTCGTCGACCAGATGGCGGTGCCCATCCTGCCGGACGACAGCGCCGACGAAGTGTTCGCCAAGGTGACGGTGGCGGCGGAGATGGTGCTGTGGCGCAGCCTGCCCGGCCTGATCGCCGGCGCCGCACCGCATGTCCAGCAAGACCTGAGCCAGGGCGCCTACTTCGGCGGCCGCAAGCCGGAAGACGGCCGCATCGACGCCCGGGCCGGCGCGGCGCAACTACACAATTTCGTGCGCGCGCTGACCCTTCCCTTCCCCGGCGCCTTCGCCGACACCCGCGCCGGCCGCCTGCTATTGTGGAAGACCTTGCAGGCCGGTCGGACCACTCCGGCCGCCGCCGCCGAGCTCTACCTAGAAGCCGGCCGGCTGTGGCTGCGCGCCGCCGACGGCGGACGCCTGGCGGTGCTGCAGGCCGAACTGGCCGGGCAAGCGCTCGGCGCCGAAAACTTTGCCGCGCTTGCCGGCGGCGACGCGCTGCCGCTGAGCCTTTAAACAAAATTTGATTATTCCGCCTGCGGGCGAGTGAGGACATCCAATGAAAAAAGTACTGATCCTGGGCGTGAACGGCTTCATCGGCCACCACCTGACCAAACGCATCATCGAGACCACCGACTGGCACATCTACGGCATGGACATGCACGATGACCGCGTGGCCGAATGGAAAGACCACCCGCGCTTCCATTTCTTCGAAGGCGACATCACCATCAACAAGGAATGGATCGAGTACCACGTCAAAAAATGCGACGTGGTGCTGCCGCTGGTGGCCATCGCCACCCCGTCCACCTACGTCAACAACCCGCTGCGTGTGTTCGAGCTGGACTTCGAGGCCAACCTGCCCATCGTCCGCCAATGCGTAGAGTACAAGAAACATCTGGTGTTCCCGTCCACCTCGGAAGTCTACGGCATGTGCCACGACGACGAGTTCGACCCGGAAAACTCCGAGCTGATCTGCGGCCCGATCAACAAGCCGCGCTGGATCTACTCCTGCTCCAAACAGCTGATGGACCGCGTCATCCACGCCTACGGCATGGAACAGGGCCTGAACTACACCCTGTTCCGCCCGTTCAACTGGATAGGCGGCGGCCTGGACAACATCAACACGCCAAAGGAAGGCTCCAGCCGCGTGATCACCCAGTTCCTGGGCCATATCGTCCGCGGCGAAACCATCAAGCTGGTTGACGGCGGCCACCAGAAGCGCGCCTTCACCTATGTGGACGACGGCATCGCCGCGCTGATGAAGATCATCGAAAACAAGGACGGCAAGGCCTCCGGCCAGATCTACAACATCGGCAACCCGGCCAACAACTACTCGATCCGCGAGCTGTCGCAAATGATGGTGGACCTGGCCCGCGTCTATCCGGAATACCAGCTCAACGCCGACAAGGTGAAAGTGGAGGAAACCACTTCCGGCGCCTACTACGGCAAGGGCTACCAGGACGTGCAGAACCGCGTGCCCAAGATCAGCAACACCATGGCCGATCTGGACTGGAAGCCGACCGTGACCATGGCCGACGCCTTGCGCGGCATCTACGACTACTACCGCGACCAGGTGGCCGCCAGCCGCGACCTGTCGGTGTAATCTGTCCGAAGAAACCTCTCCGCTCATGCTGTGCGCCGCATAGCGAGCGGCTGATCGGCAGCCGTCCCATCCCCCTTCGGCCCGTGCCGGTGGAACAGTCTTGGGCCAGGAGCCTTTAAGCCGCCGTTTTTTTGATCGGCGGCGCCTGGCACAAGACTGTTCCGCCGGGGTTTCTCGGGCCGCGGGGGTCGCCTGGGATCGCAAAGGGGCTGGCGAGACAGCTCCTTTGCCCGTGCTGGCGGGCGGAACCGCCGTGAAAATCATCGTCCGCGCTGCGGACTCCATCGCTTTGCGCCATCGAATGCAAAACCGTTTGCCCTAGAGAAATGATATCCTCGCTTTGAAGGATGCTCCCATTTCACATGCCCGACATCATCTTTCTCGCCCCCTATTCCCCAGCCTGGCCTGCGCGCTTCCAGACCGAACGCCGGCGTCTCCTGTCGGCTCTAGCCCCGCTGGCCGACGCCTGCCGGATCGAGCACATAGGCAGCACCGCCGTGCCCGGCCTCGCCGCCAAACCCATCATCGACATCATGCTGGGCCTGCCGGCACTAGCAGGCATCAAGCCCCGCATCCCAGCATTGCTCGCGGCGGGTTTTCACCATCAGCCACAGATGGCCGCCGCCATGCCGGACCGGCATTACTTCACCCGTCCCGCCCAACCGCCGCGCCAGGTCCACTTGCACGCAGTGGCGCTGGACAGCGCCTTCTGGCGCGACAAGCTGGCCTTTCCCGACGCCTTGCGCGCCGATGGCCATCTCGCCGCCGAATACGAGGCATTGAAGCGGAAACTGGCGCAAAGCATGGGCGGACACCGCGCCGCCTACACCGACGCCAAGAGCGCGTTTATCGCCTCCGTGTTGGCGATGACAGCCGGAAAACCGCACGGCAAGCCCGCAACACGGTAAACTCGCCAGCGATTCCGAACACTTGAACTTGCCAGAACAATGAAAAAACTCGCCCTGAAGATAGACGTCGACACCTGGCGCGGCACCCGCGAAGGCGTGCCCAGGCTGGTGGAGATGCTCCAGCGTCGCCAGGCGAACGCCACCTTCCTGTTCAGCCTGGGGCCGGACCACACCGGCCGCGCCATCAAGCGCGTGTTCCGTCCCGGCTTCCTGTCCAAGGTGTCGCGCACCTCGGTGGTGGAACACTACGGCATCCGCACCCTGCTGTACGGCACCGTGCTGCCGGGCCCCGACATCGGCCGGCGCGAGGCCGCGCTGCTGCGCTCGGTCCGCGACGCCGGCTTCGAAGTGGGCATCCATTGCTGGGACCACATCAAATGGCAGGACCATGTGGCGGAAGAAGACGCGGTGTGGACCCGCGCCGAAATGCACAAGGCCGCGCGCCGCTTCCAGCAGATTTTCGGCGAGCCGCCGCGCACCCACGGCGCCGCCGGCTGGCAGATCAACGACGCCGCGCTGGCCTACCAGCAGGAGTTGGGCATGCTGTACGCGTCCGACGGCCGCGGCACCCACCCGTTCCAGCCGGTGGACGCCGCCGGCCGCAGCCTGGGCGTGCCGCAGCTGCCCACCACGCTGCCGACGCTGGACGAGCTGATAGGCCTGAACGGCCTCACCAACGACAATGTGCACGAGCACCTGCTGGCACTGACCGAGACCGCGCCGGACAGCGGCCATGTCTACACGCTGCACGCCGAGCTGGAAGGCATGCGCCTGGCCGAGACTTTCGACCGCTTGCTGCAGGGCTGGCAGGCCCAGGGCTACCAGCTGGTCAGCTGCCTGGACATCTTCAACGGCCTGGATCGCGCCGCCCTGCCCAATGGCCGGGTGGTGATGGGCGAAATCCCTGGCCGCAGCGGCACCCTGGCCTTGCAGGCCTGAGCCGTTCCCGCCATGACAAAACCCGCCATCCGGCGGGTTTTGTCATTCTGCTGGCCCAGCGGGAAACCGGCGCCGCCTCAGCCGTCGCGCTTGTTGAGGAACAGCGTCAGGCTGAGGCCGCCTTCGCCGTCGTTGACCGACTGGATGTTCTTCAAGGTGATGCCGGAAGGCAGCAGCACGCTGATGCCGTGGCCGACGCCGTAGCGCGACAGCGTCTTTTCCAGCTGCTTGGCCATGCCCTTGGCCGGCAGCCGCGCCTCGTCGTCCAGCTCGAAGCCGTAGGATTCGGCGGCGCTGCCCAGCGCCTCCTCCACCTGGGCCCGCGGCACGAAGCGCTCGGCGGCGTCGGTCAGCGACTTGGCCGCCACCTCTTCCTGCTGGCTCTCCACCAGCGTCAACAGCTCGTCCTTGAAGCGCGCCTGCTCCATCGGGTCCTCGATCTCGCCGCTCAACTGCTCCACCACGCTGGCCAGCATCTTGCTGCTGGAAGCCTTGTCCGGCACCCGCAGCGCCTTGAGGAAATCGTCCAGCCAGAACTTGGCCTCACGGCTGAGACGGTCCACCGCGTAGACGGTGGGACCGTGCTCCAGGATCAGCGCGCCCTTGTCTATCAGCCGCGGATTGATGCCGGAGGCGTGGCTGATGTCGAACACGCCGGCGCCGTCGATGATGGTGAGGAAGTCGTCGCGGATTTCCGACTTGAACACCCCTAGCGCGCGCTCCTCGCGCTCGCCGTCCCCCAGGCCGGAAAACTCGATGATCAGCAGATCGCCGGCGCTGATGTTGGGATGCTGCGAGCGGCCGTACAGATGCTTGGCGATGCGCTGCGACACCGCCAGGAAATCGATCTCGCCGCGGAAGAACTGGCGGGTGTAGTGGTAGATCTCGTTCAGGTTGAGATCGGTCTCGTGGACGAACTGGTGCTTCTTGCGGTCGGATACTATGCCCTTCAGGTAGCCGTCCAGCAGCAGGCCGGACACCGCCTCGTCCACCGAGGTGGTGCGTTCGGACAGCTGCAAGGGCTCGCCGCGCGTCGGGTTGCCCACCCGGTGCACCACCATGCATTCCACTCTCGATTCCGCTATCACCATCGCCATTGCTCCACAAAAGAATGGGCGATTATTGTCGCCGCCCGCCGCCTTGGCAAGGACTCTATGGCTGGACGGAAGACAAGGCCTCCGCCAGGAAATCCACCAGCAGCCGCACCTTGGGGCTGAGCTGGCGGTTGTGCGGATACAGCGCCCAGATGCCCTCCTCCGGCTCGGCGTAGTCGGCCAGCACCTCGCGCAGCGCGCCGCTCTCAAGGTGCGCCGCCACGTAGTAGTCCGGCAGCTGCACCAAGCCCATGCCGCGCAGCGCGGCGTCGGCCAGCACCTGGGCATTGTTGCAGCGCAGCGGCCCCTGTACCCGCACCGTCTGGCGGCGGCCGCCCTGTTGCAGATGCCAGCTGTCCTGGCCCAGCAGCAGGCAGGCGTGGCCGGCCAGGTCCCCCGGCCGCTGCGGCGCGCCGTGGCGGGCAAGGTAGGCCGGCGCGGCGCAGATGTGGTGGCGGCGCTGCGACAGCTTGCGCGCCATCAGCGAGGAATCGGACAGATGGCCGATGCGGATGGCCAGGTCGTAGCCCTCGTGCACCAGGTCCTGCAACTGGTTGGACAGATTGAGGCCGACCTCCAGCTGCGGATAGCGCTGCATGAAATCCAGCAGCAAGGGCGCGATGTGGCTCTGGCCATAGGCCAGCGGCGCGGTCAGCTTGAGCTTGCCCTGCGGCGCCGCCTGCAGCCGCGACACCGCCTGCTCGGCGTCGGCCAGCGACTCCAGCAACTGGCGGCAGTGGGTCAGGTACAAGCCTCCGGCCTCGGTCAGGCTCAACTGGCGGGTGGTGCGGTACAGCAGCTTGGCCCCCAGCCGCGCCTCCAGCTGGCTGATCTGGCGGCTGACCTGCGCCACCGAAATCCCCAGCTGCCGCGCCGCCCGGGTGAAGCTGCCGCTGTCGGCCACCGCGACGAATTCATGAATGCCTTCCCAGCCGGCCATTGTTTCTCCACAGAAAAAATCATTTACCGATTTGGCCGATTATGAATGCCCAAGAGAAAAATACAATGGCCGATTGCGCGGCGATACCGCCTATCATCATTCAGAAGAGGAACCCCGCATGAGCCAGAACGTCATCCGCTGCAAGGCCGCCGTGGCCTGGGCCGCAGGCCAGCCCTTGAGCATCGAACAAATAGAAGTGCAAGCGCCCAAGGCCGGCGAGGTGCGGGTGAAGCTGGTGGCCACCGGCGTCTGCCACACCGACGCCTTCACGCTGTCCGGCGAAGACCCGGAAGGCATCTTCCCCTGCATCCTGGGCCACGAGGGCGGCGGCGTCGTGGAATCGGTGGGCGCGGGCGTCACCAGCGTGGCGGTGGGCGACCACGTGATTCCGCTGTACACGCCTGAGTGCGGCGAGTGCAAGTTCTGCCAGTCCGGCAAGACCAATCTGTGCCAGAAGATACGCGCGACGCAGGGCAAGGGCCTGATGCCCGACGGCACCACCCGCTTCTCCAAGGACGGCCAGCCCATCTACCACTACATGGGCACCTCCACCTTCAGCGAATACACGGTGCTGCCGGAAATCTCGCTGGCCAAGGTCAACCCGGCCGCGCCGCTGGAAGAGGTATGCCTGTTGGGCTGCGGCGTCACCACCGGCATGGGCGCGGTGGTGAACACCGCCAAAGTGCAGCCGGGCGACAGCGTCGCCATCTTCGGCCTGGGCGGCATCGGGCTGTCCGCCATCATAGGCGCGCGCATGGCAGGTGCCGGCCGCATCATCGGCATAGACATCAACGAGGGCAAATTCGAACTGGCCAGGAAGCTGGGCGCCACCGACTGCGTCAACCCCAGCCTGCACGAGCAGCCCATCCAGGACGTGATCGTGGCGATGACCGACGGCGGCGTGGACTTCTCCTTCGAATGCATAGGCAACGTCAAGGTGATGCGCGCGGCGCTGGAATGCTGCCACAAGGGCTGGGGCGAATCGGTGATCATAGGCGTGGCCGGCGCAGGCCAGGAAATCGCCACCCGGCCGTTCCAGCTAGTCACCGGCCGGGTCTGGCGCGGCAGCGCCTTCGGCGGCGTGCGCGGCCGCTCCGAGCTGCCGACCTATGTGGAACGCTATCTGCAAGGCGAATTCCAGCTGGACGACTTCATCACCCACACCATGCCGCTGGAGCAGGTGAACGAGGCGTTCGAGCTGATGCACCAGGGCAAGAGCATACGCTCGGTGATCCACTACCGCGCGAAGGAGCAGGCTTGAGTCTGGAAAAGATCAGCGACAACCTGGCCTTCGGCGGCCGCCAGCAACAGTGGCGGCACCAGTCGGCCGCGCTGGGCTGCGCGATGCGCTTCGGCGTCTATCTGCCGCCGGCGGCGGCGCAGCACAAGCTGCCGTGGCTGCTGTGGCTGTCCGGCCTGACCTGCAGCGACGAGAACTTCAGCCACAAGGCCGGCGCGCAAAGAGTGGCGGCGGAGCTGGGCATCGCGCTGGTGATGCCGGACACCAGCCCGCGCGGCGAAGAGGCGGCGGACGATCCGGCCTACGACCTGGGCCAGGGCGCCGGCTTCTACCTCAACGCCACGCAGGCGCCGTGGAGCCGCCACTACCGGATGTACGACTACGTGACGCAGGAGCTGCCGGCGCTGCTGCGCGGCCAGTTCCCGCTCAACGGCCGCGTCGCCGTCGCCGGCCATTCGATGGGCGGCCACGGCGCGCTGGTATGCGCGCTGAAGCGGCCGCAGGACTACGTGTCGGTGTCGGCCTTCAGCCCGATCTGCCATCCGGTCAAGGCGCCGTGGGGCCGCAAGGCGTTCGCCGCCTATCTGGGAGACGACGAAACCCGCTGGCGGGAATGGGACGCCAGCCTGCTGCTGGCCGAACGCGGCAGCCCGCTGCCGATCCGGGTGGACATCGGCCTGGCCGACCCCTTCCTGGCCGAGCAGCTGCAGCCGGACGCGCTGCAGAAGGCGGCGCGCGAGAGCGACAGCCGCCTGGAACTGCACCGCCACGCCGGCTACGACCACAGCTACTACTTCGTCGCCAGCTTCATCGAGGCGCAGCTGCGCTTCCACGCCCGCCATCTGCTGGCCTGAGCGGCGCGCAGACGCAAAAAAGCCAGGCATCGCGCCTGGCTTTTTCTGTATCTGGTGGAGGGAGAAGGATTCGAACCTTCGAAGGCTGAGCCGCCGGATTTACAGTCCGGACCCGTTGACCGCTGGGGTAACCCCTCCAAGAGCTGCGCATTTTATTAGCCGGTGCCGCCGCCGTCAAGCGGCTCAAGGCAGTTTCGCCGCCTGCAGATAGGCCGGCCGCGACAGGCAGCGCCGTAGCCAATCATGCACACGCGGTCGCGTCTCCGGCTCGCATCCGGCCAGGCTGTTGATCACCCCCGCCACGTTCAGGTCCGCCGCGCTGAACGCCTCGCCCAGCAGATAGGGCCGCTCGCGCAAGGCAAGCTCCAGCCGCCCCAGCGGCTTTTGCAGATCCCGCTCCGCCTGGCGCCGCGCCGCGTTATTACGCAATGCGGCCGGCAGCCACAGGCTGTGCTCGGCCCAGCGCGCCTACGCGTCCTCCAATGCCGACTACGCCCAAAACGACCACTGCACAGCCAAAGCCTGCCGCTGTTCATCCTGCGGCCACAGCCGCGGTTCCCGCCCCGCCAGGTAGAGGTTGATCGCCAGCGATTCGGCCAGCACGAAATCGCCGTCCTTCAAGGCCAGAATAGTGCCGGCCGGATTCAGGGCCAAATAGTCCGCGTCCTGGCCGCAACGTTGCCAGTCCAACGGGTGGTGGACGAAGTCCAGCTCAAGTTCGCAAGCCATCCACAGCACGCGCAAGGTGCGGGAATGGACAGTGCCATAGATTTCCAACATTCAGACCACCCTGGCTCCACTCAAAGCGCGAGAATACCAATGGGATTGCTATGCGGGTGGCATTGCAGATGCAAGCCAATCGATAACTACGCTCATCCCCCGCGCCAACCATTCAGCCCACACTATTCACACGGCATTAATTGCAGCGTTTTCCGCTAAGAGCAAGTACGGCGCAGCAGGCTTAGGACATCATGCCGGTCGCATTACATGTCAAACCACTCGCCGCCAAGACCACACCATGCGGAAAACCATGCCCAGCCAAACCATCATGCCGTCCTCGCCAACAGCGCCACCGCTAGATTATCTCCAGCAACTGTCTTCGCTGCCGCTGCTGCAAGGCCTTTCCCAGCCCCTGCTGCTGCATCTGCAAAAACACGCGGTGCCGCTGCAAGGCAAGAAGCGGAAGCTGCTGTTCTGGAAGGACGAGCCAGCCAACTTCATCGCCCTGGTCATGCAGGGCACCGTGCACCATACCCTGGATGAGCCGGATGGCAAGGAGGTCATCATAGACCGCAGCCATTGCGGCGAGCTGGTAGGAGAAAGCGCGCTTCTGCAAACCGGTTTGCGCAACAGCAACGCCCTGCTCAGCGCCGACGCCAGGCTGCTGCTGCTGCATCAGCCCCATTTCTCCTTGCTGCAGCAGGACCCCGCCTTCATGTCCAGGGTGCAGGCCCAGCTGTGCCAGCGGCTGCAGCGGCTGAGCAATTTCGTCGAAACCGTCTGCCTGTACCGGCTGGAGGCCCGCCTCGCCCGCCATCTGCTGGAAGAGATGGCGCTCAAGGGCCAGGCCGGGCCGGACGGCATTTGGCTGCCGATGCAGTTCAACCAGAGCATTCTGGCCGCCATGCTCAACGCCAGCCGTCCCAGACTCAATGCCCAACTCAAGGAATGGCAACGCAGCGGACTGATTCAGCCATTGCGCCGCGCCTTGCAAATCAAGGATCCGGAACGGTTGCGCCGGATCGCGCAGCAAGGTGGAGCCCTGCCTTAATTATTCAACCTCTTTAATTTCATTTGTCACACAAGAAACAGAATCAAACCTTCAACTGGGCAATCCTGAAATTCCGTTTGTCATTCAGGACTACCAAGTGAAATTCACAAAGAATGAAGACTCAATCCAGCCGCTGGCGGCGGTATGGCGAGAAATCCAGCCCAAGCTGCAGCGCCGCGCCCGCCATCTGTGCAAGGGCGATACCCACCGCGCCGACGAACTGTTGTCCGACACCGCGCTGAAAGTACACCTGTATCTGCAGCACTCCGCCGAGCGGGTGCAAAACCTGGCCGGCTTCCTGTTTCTGGCGCTCAACCACGCCTTTCTAGACTTCGTCCGCCGCCAGGGACGGGAAAACCTCGTGATCGATCCGAACTCCGACCTGGACTGCGACACAGTCCATGCCCACAGCTCCAACGCGCCTACACCTGAACAATTGCTGACGCTGAAACAGCAACTGGCCCGCATGGAGGCGGCGTTGGCCGGACTGAAGCCGGAACAGCAGCGCTTGTTCCAGCTGAAGTTTCAAGAGGACCTGCCTTATCCGCAAATCGCCTCCAGCCTTGGCATCAATGAAGCCCTGGCGCGCAAGCGCGTGGAGCTGCTGCGCAAAGCGCTGCGCAAGCATCTGGATCAAGACTTCACGCCGCCCGGCATCCGCCGTACCTGAAGCATGAAGCTAAACCATGCGCAGCGCCGGCTTTGGCTGTCACGCCGCCCGCCCGCACAATTTCACAGGATCAGCATTTCATGACGTGTTCCCCCGCCTCCTCGCCTCCCTCTCTGCTAGCGCTCTGCGCGGTGCTGGCGCTGCTGCTGGAGCGATTGCTGGCTCCGCCCTTCCCCGCAGCCAGGCCCTCCAGCACGCTGCCGTTCGACATTTGCGGCTTCGGCATCGCTTATGCCCTGTGCAGCCAGCTGCCTTTGCATCCCGCCGACGCCTTGCGCCCCGGCCTGCTGCCGGCCTCTGTGGATGCCGGCCTGGCCGCCTTGCTCATCGCCGGAATGGCCCGCCTGTTGCGGCAGGCCTTGAATCCACACCCTGCAACGGCTTGCCCGCCAGCACCGCCAACCCGCCGCATCGCGCGCCATTCCTTCCGTCTGGGCAATCTGACCACCTCGCCATACCCCGCGCGCGCGCATCAGGAGAAGCGGAAATGAAGGCCACGCTGGGCAGCCTGATCAGTGGCCTGAAAAAGGCCGTGATCGAAGCGCAACGCAGCGTCAGCCACCAGCATATCGAGGAGCTGCAGCAATTCTTCATCCCGGACCAGGAGCAAGACCCATCGCAAAGCTTCCCGGAGGGCGCCTGGACCGCGCGCATGGTCGGCATGAACGTCCCCCGCGAAGTGAGCCGCAACGGCGTAGTCACACTGGAACACCACCAAGTTCAAGTGCCGCTGATCACGCTGCTGCCGCTGAAAAGCTTTGCCATCGAGCAAGTGGAAGTGCTGACCACCCTCAGCCTGGCTTTGGCAGAAACACCGGACCCGGCCGGGGAAGACGCGGATGTGCTGGTTTCGATGCGGCCGCTAGATGAACAGACGGCGGAAATCAAGATTGTGATCCGCGGCCTGGAGCCGCCCGCCGGCTACCAACGCATGGTGGCCGCCTACGAGAAGCTGCTGAACGCGCAGTTGCCTACCTGAACCCGGCGCGCCTTGCCCCACTCATCAACATCCAATAAGGAGCTCCCATGGCAGATACGCCTGACGACAATGTATTGAGCCTGGCCCAACAGTTTTCCGGGCTGCCGATGAAGGCGCTGATCGGCGGGCCATTGCAGGCCGCCTCGCAGGCGCAGCACAGTCTGGCGCTGACCCAGACCCAATCGATTCTGGAAACCGGCTTCAGCCGCATCATCGACCGTAATGGCAAGCTGCTCGGCTACCGGCCGCTGACGGCGGCCATAGAGCTGGCATCGTCGCGCGCCGGCGGGGCGGCCGCGCCGACGCAGACTTCTCTGACGCTGAACCTGCCAGTGCTGACCATGATGCACATCCCCTCGCTGGCGATCCGCTCGGTGGACATCACCTTCGATATGGAAGTGAAGTCCAGCTTCAGCCGTGAAACCGATGTGCAAAGCGCCAGCAAGCTGGATGCCGGCGCCACCTGGGACGCGCGTGTCGGCTGGGGAAGCTTCGGGGTGGAGCTGAAAGGCTCGGTATCCTCCGATAGCTCCCGCTCGCGCGACGACAAGCGCGCCTCGCAAAGAAGCAACGACGCGCATTACCACGTGGAAGTAAAGGCGGAACAGCAAGCCATGCCGGAAGGCCTGAAGCTGCTGCTGCAGACATTTGGGAAAAACCTGGATGCCTCGCTCGCGCCGACAGACCCGGACGCGCCGCAGCCCCCAGTGGTCAACACCTAAGCCAGACCTGCGCGGGAGCCGCTCCCGCCAGCGCCCTCTTCTGGCCAGACGAACCTCCCATTCCCGCACGGACGCACCCCCGGCCTCTCCCCACTCGCCACGGAGACTACAAGGATGAACGACATGCTGATTCATTTCATTTCCATGCCCTCCGCGCTGCAGATCGCCGCGTGGGCCTCATTTGGCTGCCTGCTGGCGGTACTCACCCATTTCCTGATGCGCAGGCTGGCGCCGGAGCACATAACGGAAAAGCAAAGCGACGAAGTCGGCGTCATCATCGCCGTGGTGGGCATTTTCTACGGCCTGATCATCGCCGCCCTGCTGGTACGCGCCATCTCCCACTTCGATAACTCGATGGAAATCGCCGAGCGCGAAGCTGGCCTCGCTGCCTCGCTGTACCGGATGAGCGCGCAAGGACTGCCGGAGACAAACCATAAAATACAGAAGGGGCTGCAAGCCTATCTCGACGCCGTCATCCACCAAGAATGGCGTTTGCAGCAACAAGGCGAAGAAGTGCCCGTTTCCTCGCCGCAGCTGGGCTATTTGAGCAAAGTGTTGTCGGCCATCCATCCCGCCGGCCACAAAGAGGCGGAATACCTGGCCCTGGCCCAAGACAAGCTCAACGAACTGTACGTCAGCCGCCACGCCCGGCTGTTCAACCAGGCCATGACCATCCCATGGGAAATCTGGACCGTCAGCCTGATAGGCGAGGTGCTGCTTGTGTTCTTCGCCTGGCTGATGCATGTGCCCAGCAAGGGCGTGCACTTCTTTCTCACCTGCGCCATGGCCGTCTCCATCTCCATCGTGCTGGCCATCATCCTGATCTACGACACCCCCTTCTACGGCGACATCAGCGTCTCGCCGGAACCGTACCAAAAAGCGCTGGCCGCCATCCGCGCCGGCAGCCTGGATTTGTAACCTTGGTAAAAACTTTTCACACGCGCGGCGACGGCGCGTCCGTATGGCAAGCGCATGCCGCGCCCTCATCAACCTCACCTGCGATCCAGGAGCAAACATGGCAGACAACACCGCAGTCAACGGACAAATCACCGACGCCGTCACCCAGACCAACGTCAAGGTCGTGGCCGAAGCCCCGGCCCAGGCCATGGCCTCGCTGTACCAAGTGGCCAGCCACTCCGCCGGCCTGGCGCTGCAGAACTCGGTGCACAGCCAGCAGGCGCTGAACCAGATCAACAGCGCGGTGATTTCCAAAGCGGTGTCGATGATCCTGTCCGTCGGCGACAAGAGCTGACGCCATTAAGCCAGGGAGGATGGAAGCATGGACATTAAAAGCTTTTTCCGCGGCAAGCAGGATAGCGGCGAAAAAAATCAATCGCAGAGCGGCTCGTCAGCGGAAAAATCGCAAACAGCCGGCGCCGAAGCGCTTCAAGACAGCAATGTCGGCGAGACCAATACGCAAACCATGCAGGCCGACAATGCAGCAGGCTCGCCAGACGGCGGAGCGAAGGCCCAAACCCAATCACCGTCAAGCACGCCGGCCCCCGCCGTTCCGCCTCCCACTCAGCTCTCGCAGCCCGCCGCCCCGCCGCCGTCATCCAGCCCGCTGCGCGGCTTCACCGAAAAACTCAGCACCGCGCCATCCGGCGGCAGCGGCAACGACGCGCTGAACAGCCAGATCGTGCAGGCGGTGCAGCTCTCCAACAGCGAAACCGCCGCCTACGCCGGCAACCAGATCGCCGTGGCCCCCAACATGATGATCACCCAGGCCGGCGGCCTGGTGGCCCAGGCCGGCGCCAACTACTTCGACGGCGCCAGCAAACTGGCCCTGGCCAGCAAGAGCGTGCTGCTGAAGAACATGACCGAGAAATTCGCCAAGGAGGACGTCAAGGGCGGCGTGGAGGACGCGCTGGGGATTTTGATCACCGATCTCTTGGTCGGCACCGCCGCGGCGGTGGCTGCTGCGGCCGGCGCAATCGAGGGCGAGGCGGCGCATTTTGCGTTGGACAAGATAGATCAAAGCCTCTCGAAATATAAATCACTAACAAGCGATAAATAGCCCCCCCAAAAACATCACAACAATCAAACTAACCAAAGGATTAAAAATGCACACTTACATCTCCGTCATCAAGTGGCAAAACAGCAGCAATACGAAATTTGATGCTCTAGCACTTGACAAACGCATTGAAATAATTACCTCAGCATGCGCCGATCTAAACAACCAAATAACAAGCAATAACATTCCTCTTGACAAGGAAATAAAAGGCATAATAACAGCACCGGAATATTTCCTATCCAGAAGTAACTCATCTTTATCCATCACAAGAGACACAATGCTTCAATACCGGCAAAATTTAGCCAATACCAGCCGAAAATACAAAGACATCGTGCTAATACCAGGGACGATGGCTTACACTAAAACTATTAATCTATCCGAAGAAAAAGGCATTAATCGCTTTAAAAAAATGCTATCCCGCATGAACGAAGAGCAAAATCCTTACATCCTTGACCCCAATAAAACCAACCCCCTCAGAAACATTCATGATGGAAGACTCCAACAAACTGAAATTGATAGATATAAAAAATACTGGAGAGAACAAATCATCCAAGGAAATTCAGTAGAAATCTATTCAAATTCACTATTTATATACTATAATGGCGAGATATGGAAACACAGAAAATCCAGTGGGTTTTACGAAAACCAGAACAATAAAGATGTAGTATTATCTATTGATCGAAAAAGCGAAAATGGACTTGTAAATATCAGCGACCGGCTATTCGGACTGGAAATTTGCTTTGAGCACGCAATGGGTGTACTCAAAGAAAAACACAACAGTCTCCCCCTTGACTTCCAAATCATTGTTTCTGACTATGTCGAGGGCAACCGAAACAACATCCACCTTAGTGCAGACGGTCTATTAATAGGAACCCCCATTTCCATCACAGACAAAACAACCAATATTACAACTATCCATGATGGCATATGGAGTGAAGATTCTAATAAAAACCTTAATAAAATTGCACCAGTGAAAGTTGAAGAATGGTACGACATCTTTCAAGTAAAAACACCAGCCAAAAAGCAAGGAACCATGAAGAAAGTGACTAAGGAGTCACTGCAAAGCGCAGTCATCAAATAAAGTCGGCCCAACATTTCCGACTCCGGCGATCACAAACCTGTGGAATCCACATGTTAGGTGGGCAAATCTCCGGATTTGCCCACGCGTTTTATACTGCCTAAAACGAACCGTGAACTCATCCCCCCACTTCACACACCCTTTCCCAACACGTCCCTGTCATTGCCCCCCCACAAAACAGGTAAACGCCAGGCGTAGCGCGGGTTGGCCCAACAGGCCATACCCGCGATCCATACGATCACCGCCCTTCATCGCCTTTGCCCCCTTCCATAACGCCACACACCACTTCTCCGCCGCATTCCGCGGGTATGGCCTGCGGCCAACCCGCGCTACGTGGCCCCACCCCAATCGGCGGGATACCGGCCGGCCTGGACGTAGCGGTGGAAGGTGGAATACGGCCATGCCGCCGCGCTGGCGGCGAGGCCATGCTTGACCGGGTTGAAATGCACATAATCCAAATGCGCGGCGAAATCGGCTTCGTCGCGGATGCGGTGCTCCCAATACCTGTGTTGCCACAAGGTGCCGCATCCTTTGGCGGCGCGGCGGGCGCTATACCATTCGGCCCGGAAATACCGCTGCCCCACCGCGCGGGTGACTCGCCGCTTGATCTCGCGCCACCGTAGCGCTTAATCGGCATCGCCTTCCGGCAAGGTCCAAATCGCGTGCAGATGGTCCGGCAACAACACCCAAGCATCGATGGCGAATGGCCGCTCGCGCCGCACCGCCAGAATGGCCTCGCGCAAGGTGGCGCGCACGTCAGGTTTTAACAGAATGGCTTGCCGGCGCTCGGTCACCACGGTGAAGAAATAACAGGCGCCGGGCAGGCGGTCTCGACGAAAACGGGCCATATATTGGTCTCGGCAAAAAAGTCCACTCTCGCACGCCCTATGCGCCGGCGCGCCGGGCCGATAGACCAGCCTCGGCGTAGCGGGGGTTGGCCTGAGGCCATACCCGCGACCAACGCCACCATACCCCCCAACCCCATACCCTCACGCTTTCGCGGGTATGGCCTGCGGCCAACCCGCGCTACGGGTCCGATACCGTTCACGACAAGGCCCGGCCGCCGTCCCATCAACACCACGGCGCGGCCAGGCCGCCGCTTGCGCCGCGCCTTTCATGAATAGAGACGCCACGCCATGGACAACGCCGATCAGGACAGCAGCGTCAACCAGCAAACGGGCCTCTTGCGCGGCAGCATTCCAGAACTAGGCAAGAGTCCGGTGCATTTGCTGTCCGCCATCGTGGCGCTGGCGTCGGACAAGCTGTGGGACGTGATGCTGCTGGACATGGCCAAGGCCATGGCCTTGCCGGATAAGATCCGCTTTTTCCTGCTGGCCGGGCTGCTGTTGCTGCTGCTCACCACCATCAGCGCCGGGCTGACGCAGATGTGGGTGGAAAAGGACGACGCGGGCATGGCGCTGGCAAAGGGGCTGGCAATGGGCATCCTGGCCGGGCTGCCCTACTCGTTCGGCACCACCGAGCTGGGACTGATATTTATCGGCTGGTCCGGCATCAATGAGCTGCAAAAACTGAACAAGTGAACCTCACACAAGGAGAACCACCATGCGCCTCACCTTCCTCAAACCCGCTTTGCTGGCCGCGCTGTGGCTGGCCACCGCCGGCCTGGCTCATGCCGCCGCGCCACTGCCCGCCCTGGGCACGGACAGCAAACAGAACACCGTGTCCGGCCTGTCTTCCGGCGCCTTCATGGCGGCGCAGTTCAGCGTGGCCAACTCCGCCGCTGTGGCCGGCGCCGGCATCGTGGCCGGCGGGCCGTTCTACTGCGCCGGTTTGGGCGGGCTGAATGGCGCGGAGCGTTTCCTGATGACCGCCACCACCCAGTGCATGCGCCCGCTGGGCGCGGCGCCGTCCGGCGCGGCGGCCTGGCAGGCGGCGCAGAAGTTCGCCGGCCAAGGCCTGATCGACCCGGTGGACAACATCCAGCGCCAGCGGTTGTACATCTTCACCGGCGCGTCGGACAGCATCGTGCTGCCCAAGGTGGTGGCGCAGACGCGGGCCTTCTACCAGAGCGCCGGCGTGCCGGACGCCCAAGTACGCTATGTGGACAACGTCAACGCCGGCCACGCGCTGATCACAGCCAACAGCACCGATTTGGCCTGCCCGGCCAACGCCGCGCCCAATCTCAACAACTGCGGCTTCTTCCAATCTCAAGACATCCTGCGCCAGCTGTACGGCGCATTGAAGCCGCCCGCCGCCAAACTGTCCGGCCAACTGCAGGATTTCGACCAGACCGAGTTTTCCAAACAGGGATATACCGGCCTAGCCGCCATTGGCCATGTCTATATCCCGGCCGCCTGCGCCAAGGACAGCTGCCGCGCCCATGTGGTGTTCCATGGCTGCACCCAGGAGGACAGCCGCATCGGCACGCGCTTCTACGCCACCACCGGTTACAACGAGATCGCCGACAGCAACCGCATCGTGGTGCTGTATCCGCAGATCAAATCCGACCCCAAACGCAACCCGCAAGGTTGCTGGGACTTCTGGGGCTATAGCAGCCAGGACCCGGTCAACCCGGACTACTACGCCAAGAACGCGCCGCAGATGGCCGCCATCCGCGCCATGCTGGACCGTTTGAACAGCCGGCGCCGCTAAGGAGACCGCCATGAGCGCGAATACCCCCGATGACTGGAGCCGGCTCGTCTTTGCCGGCCTGCCGGAAGAACGGCAATGGAAAGACTGGCTGCTAGCCGGGCTGAACGGCGGCGAGAAGCTGAGCGAATGGCAGCAGCAAGCGCTGCGGCAATGGCGGGAAGCCTGGCAACAGCGCGCCGGCGCGGCTTCCTGGCTGGAGCTGGGCCGCCAGTGCGATGACACCTGGACCGAATACGCCAGGCAATGCCTGCTGTGGCAGCTGCAATGGGCCGCCGGCTGGCGCGGGCAAGCCTACAAGCTGCAGCAGGCGCTGCAGCAGGCGCGCGGCGACGGCGACGCCTTGCTCGCGCTCAACGCCGCCAGCCAGGAAGGCCGCCAACTATGGGACGAACGGATGGAGTCGCTGCAGCAGACGCTGAGCGAGCTGCCGCCGGCGCTGGCGCAGTGCCTGCGCCAATGGCTGACGCCGCCGCCGGCGGATGCCCCTACCGCCTGAAAGCGCGCGCCCGGGCCCGCCATCGCTGAAACCCGTCCTGCGGCCACGGCACAAACCACCGTGCACACTGAACGCTCCCCGTCCGCGCCGCGTAGCCTAGGCGCGGCAAACCCATCCCTGCGCAAAGGAAACCTCATGCAAACCAATGCCGCCGGTCTGGCGCTGATCAAAAAATTCGAAGGTCTCAGACTGATCGCCTATCAGGACATGGTGAACGTGTGGACCATAGGCTACGGCCACACCGGGTCTGACGTAAAACCCGGCCAAGTCATCACCCAGGCGCAGGCCGACCAATTGCTGGCGGGCGACCTGGCCCGCTTCGAGGCCGGCGTAGGTCGTCTGGTCAAGGTATCGCTAAACGCCAACCAGTTTGCCGCCCTAGTCAGCTTCAGCTACAACCTGGGTCTGGCCAATCTGCAAAGTTCCACCCTGCTCAAGCTGCTGAATCAACGCGATTACGCCGGCGCCGCCGGCCAGTTTCCGCGCTGGGACCGGGCTGGCGGCCAAGAAGTGCCTGGCCTGCAGCGCCGCCGCCAGGCCGAGCAAGCCTTGTTCCAGGCCCCTGTCGCCAGCTGACGCTTTCACAAACGCGGCCCTCCACCGTTCTTGCAACAGCCCGCCGGCTTAGCCGCGCGGGCTGTTTTCGCATTCTTTTCTTACGGAGAAACGCCATGCAAGACGAGCTGAACCATCTGCACGAGCAGGTTTCGCAGTTGTTGGGCAACCATCTGGGCGCCTGGGCCAATGATTTGATGAACGCCACAGCCGGCCATGACGACAACCGCTTCCTGTCGGTATTGCACGCGCTCTTGGCCATGCGCAGCGCCTTGGCCCCGCTGATAAGCCAACACCAGGATGCCAGCCATGGCTGATACACCGCTGAACCCCGCCTTGCGCCAAGTAGCAGAACAGTATCTGGGACGCTCGCTACAGCCGCAAGAGACGCAAACGCTAGCGGCGTTTCAACAGAACGCGCAGAGCGCCTCTCCACAATTGGCGCCCATCCAGCAGGCCCGGCAACAGACCCAGCATGCCATCTCGCATGGCCATCAGCATGCCAACGCCAATATGCGCGATCTCTTGTCCTCAATCCAGGCCAGCTCCAGCCAGGCGCTGCAAGTGCAGGAGGCCGAGGAGCAAGCCATCCTCAAGCTGCTGGAAGGCACGCAAAGCCTGGCCGAGCTGCGGCCCTCGTCGCTGCAGCCTGCCATGGGAACTTTGCAGCCGGGCAGCCAGTTGGCGCTGAGCCAGATCGCCGGACACCTGTCCAATCTGGCGCGGCAGGAGGTGGAGCAGTGCTTCCAGCAGTATTTCGGCCCGCTGTCCGCGCAATTGCAGGAAGTGGTGATGAAGTTGCAGGCGATGGATGCCGCCGCACTGTCATCCCCGCAGACCACTCCGCCTCCCCAGCCCGGACCGGCGCAGGACGCGGCAACCCCGGCCATGCCGCCCGCCGCGCCGAGCGCCCCTGCCATCCCCCCAGCCGCTGCCGCTCCGGGCGTCGCAGACACGCTTGTTGCGCCTGTGGCATCGGCCGCCAGTGATGTTCACAGCCCACCCTCGACGCCGTTCATGCAGTAGCACCAGGAGAGGAGGGCCAGCCGGCCGCCTCCTCCCCCCGGTGTCTCGTTTCCCTCATCTAAAACAAGGAGCCACGCATGTCTTTTCCGACTTCCGTCAACGACCAAATCACCGACGCCGTCACCCAGTCCAACGTCAAGGTGCTGGGCGAAGCCCCGGCCATGGCCATGGGTTCGATCTACCAGACCATGGCCCACTCCACCGGCATCCTGTTCCAGAACGCCGTGTCCTCGCAGCAGCAGCAAAACACGCTGAGCCAGGCCGCCGCCAATATGGGATTGATGCAGATCTACAGCATGAACACCATGGCTGCCGCCGCCGGCACCGAGAAAGTCAGCCAAGGCGGCATCGCGGACAACCTGACCAGCCTGCTGACCGTGCTGCAGTCGTTCCGCCGTTAATCGGCACGGCCCAGCGGAGCTGACCGATGCCCCATCGCAAACGTCGGCGCGCTCGGCCCTGGCGGCAACAGTTTCCCGTCGCACGCTTCGCCACGGTCAAACGCCCACCTGCAGCCGGCCCCAGCCGGCAGCAGGCTGCGCAAACCGCTCGATCGGCCAAGCTGGCTCCGGCCGCCAACGCCGCCATGACGAGAAACGCCCCCGCCAGGCCTCTGCCGCGTCCCGCGGCGCCGGCGCCCCGGATGCAAGACCGCCGCTACCGGCTGCAACACCCCAGACCTTCGAATCCCAATCAGGAGAAACACATGTCCTTCCCCACTTCCGTAAACGACCAGATCACCGACGCCGTCACCCAATCCAACGTCAAGGTGCTGGGCGAATCTCCGGCCATGGCCATGGGTTCGCTGTACCAGACCATGGCCCACTCCACCGGCATCCTGTTCGAAAATGCCGTGTCCTCGCAGCAGCAGCAGAACACCCTTGCGCAAGCCGCCGCCAATATGGGTGTGATGCAGATCTACAGCATGGACACCATGGCCGACGCCGCCGCCACCGAGAAGGTCAGCCAAGCCGGCGTGGCCGACAACCTGACCAGCCTGATGACCGTGCTGCAGTCCTTCCAGAGCCGCTGATCCAGCGCCCATTTGATACCGGAGCTAACTCATGGCCAACAACACCGCCGTAAACAGCCAAATCACCGATGCCGTCACCCAATCCAACGTCAAGGTGCTGGGCGAAGCGCCCGCTATGGCAATGGGATCGCTGTTCCAGACCGCGTCCCACTCCACGGGCATCTTGTTCGAAAACGCCGTGTCGGCCCAGCAGCAGCAGAACACGTTGGGCCAGGCCGCCGCCAACACCGGCGTGATGCAGATCTATAGCGTGGACACCATGGCCGACGCCGCCGGCACCGAAAAGGTCAGCCAGGCCGGCGTGGCCGACAACCTGAGCAGCCTGATGACGGTGCTGCAATCGTTCCGCCGCTAAGGCGCTCCCGGCAAGGAGATAAGATATGGCTTACACCGCAGTAAACGACCAGATCACCGACGCCGTCACCCAGACCAACGTCAAGGTGTTGGCCGAAGGCCCGGCCATGGCGATGGGCTCGCTGTTCCAGACCGCATCCCACTCCACCGGCATCCTGTTCGAAAACGCGGTCTCGGCCCGGCAGCAGCAGAACACGCTGAGCCAGGCCGCCGCCAATACCGGCGTGATGCAGATCTACAGCCTGGACACCATGGCCGACGCCGCCGCCACCGAGAAGGTCAGCCAGGCCGGCATTCCGGACAATCTGTCCAGCCTGATGACCGTGCTGCAATCCTTCCAGAACCGCTGATCCTTCATTCAAACTAAACCAGGAGACACAAAATGGCATTTCCGACTTCCGTCAACAACCAGATCACCGACGCCGTCACCCAAAGCAACGTGAAAGTGCTGGGAGAAGCCCCGGCGATGGCGATGGGTTCGATCTACCAGACCATGGCGCACTCGACCGGCATCCTGTTCGAGAACTCCGTGTCGGCCCAGCAGCAGCAGAACACGCTGGCGCAGGCCGCCGCCAATATGGGCGTGATGCAGATCTACAGCATGAACACCATGGCCGGCGCCGCCGCCACCGAGAAAGTCGCCCAGGGCGGCGTCGCCGACAACCTGACCAGCCTGCTGACTGTGCTACAGAGCTTCCAGAACCGCTGATCGGCGCCTCCCATCTACCCTGCTTGCACTCCGCCCCGGTCACGGGGCGCTTTTTTTGCTTCGCCTCATCCGGTCTGCCCAGCCCCAAACGCCGCCGCGATCGCCTCCACCGCCGCTCTCACCCGCGCCACCTTCTGCAGATCCGGGTGCAGCACCAGCCACATCTCCACCTGGTCCACATGATCCGGCCAGACGCGCTGCAAGCCGGCGTCATGGTCGGCGATGAAGGCGGACAGCAGCGCGATGCCCATGCCCTGCAGCGCCGCCTGCCTCAGCGTCAGCTGCGAATTGGCCTGCAGCGCGATGCGCGCCTGGCCGATGTCCTCGCCGCACAACTGCTGCCAGTGGCGCGGCACCGTGCCGCGCGGAAACATCAGCAACTCATGCCCGGCGAAACCGCCGCCCGGCTGCGGCCGGCCGCGCCGCGCCAGGTAGTCGTCCGACGCGTACAACCCCATCTCGATGGTGGCCAGCTTGCGGATCAGCAAATCGCCCTTCTGCGGCCGCAGGCTGCGGATCGCCAGGTCCGCCTCGCCGGCCGCCACGTCGCTCAGGCCCAGCCCGGTGCTGAGGGTGAACTCCAACTCGGGATGGCTGCGGCTGAGACGGGCCAGCGCCGGGATGACGAAGCTTTCCGCCACGGTGTCGGTGGCGGCGATGTGCACCGGCCCGGCCAATTGCTGGTCGCTCTGCGCCGCCTTGCGGCCGAAGGCCTCGGCCGCAGCCTCCATTCTTTCCGCGTCCGCCAGCAGCATGCGGCCGGCCTCGCTCAACTGGTAGCCCTGCGGCGTGCGCAGGAACAGGCGGCTGCCGATCTCGGATTCGAAAGCCTGCAGCCGCCGCCCCACCGTGGCCTGGTCCACCTCCAGCCGTTGCGCCGCGCCGCGCAGGCTGCCGGCGCGCGCCAGCGCCAGGAAGTAACGCGCATTGTCCCAGTTCATCGCATCCGCTCCGTCATTGATGCGAAATTGCATCACCATTCGTCATATTTTTCTATATTTACGCATCACATTATCGCCTAACATGGCCGGGTTTCCTTCGCCAACGGATAGTTCCATGCCTCATCGCCCCATCCTCCAAACCGGCCTGGCCACGCTATTGACGCTAAGCGCCGGCATGTTCATGGCGATACTCGACACCAATATCGTCAACCTGGCGCTGCCGGAACTGCAGCGCGGCCTGCACGCCAGCCTCAGCCAGCTCACCTGGGTGGTGGACGCCTATGTGCTGACCTTCGCCGGCCTGATGCTCAGCGCCGGCTGGCTGGCCGACCGCCTGGGCGCGCGCAGGGTGTTCGCCTGGGGCCTGGGCCTGTTCGTGCTGACCTCCCTGCTGTGCGGCCTGGCCGCCAATGTGGAGATGCTGATCGCCGCGCGCCTGCTGCAGGGCATGGCGGCGGCGCTGTTCATGCCCAGCTCGCTGGGCCTGCTGCGCCACGCCTTTCCGCAGCCGGCGGAACGCGCCCGCGCCGTGGGCATTTTTGGCGGCCTGGTGGCTACCGCCGCCGCCGCCGGGCCGGTATTGGGCGGGCTGATCCTGGGGCCGTTGGGCTGGCGCGGCGCCTTCCTGATCAATGTGCCGGTGGGCCTGGCCGCATTGCTGGCGGTGGCGCGCACCGTGCCGGCCCAGCCGGCCGCGCCGGCACGCCAGGCCGATGTTCCCGGCCAACTGTCCGGCATGCTGACCCTGCTGCTGGCCTGCTATGCGCTGATTGAAGGGCCGCATCTGGCCGGCGGCTGGCCGCTGCCGGCGCTGCTGGCCGCCGCGGCCGCCTCCGCCCTGCTGTTCTGGCGACTGGAGCGCCGCAATCCGCAGGCGATGGTACCGCCGCGGCTGTTTCAACACCCGGCCTTCGCCGCCGCCAACTGGGTGGGCTTCGTCATCGGCGTCGCCTATTTCGGCAGCCTGCTGCTGCTCAGCCTCTACCTGCAGCAAGGCCTGCATCTGGACGCGCTGCGGGCGGGATTGGCGCTGCTGCCGCTAGCGCTGTGCCTGACCGCGGGCAATATCATCGCCGGCCGGCTGCTGCCTAGAATCGGCGCGCGCCGCCAGATCCGCGATGGCCTGTTGCTGGCCGCCGCCGGCTACCTGCTCCTGGCGCTGGCCAGCTTCCACAGCCTGCCCTGGCAACTGGCGGCGATGCTGCCGCTGGCGCTGGGCAACGCGCTGGCCATCGCGCCGATGACGGCGACAGTGCTGGAGAGCGCGCCGCCGCAAATGGGCAGCACCGCCTCGGCCGTGCTCAACGCCATCCGCCAGACTGGCGCGCTGGTGGGCACCGCCGGCGCGGCGCTGATCACCGGCCGCTGCGCCAATCTGCAGCAGGCGCTGCTCTGGGGCATGGCGCTGGCCGCGCTGGCCTCGCTCAGCGGCGCGCTTGCGGCGTCGCGCATCCGCCAGCCACAGGATCATGCCGCTCAGAACACGTTGCGGCGGATTTCCGCCTCCCAATGATGCCGCTGGCAGACGCGGCGGCATTGGGCGATCTCGCGCTGGAACAGCCAGGGATAGAGTCGGTACAGGTAACGCATCGCGTGCCTCGTTTCTGATGACATATTGTCGATGCGTGCTAGGATAGTTCCGGAAATACTCCGAATAAACGCGCCATTCCGGATTGATTGTCCTGATATGAAAACAATGCCCTCCCCCGACAAGCTGCTGGCCTTCGACGCGCTGGCGCGCGGCGGCAGCTTCACCGCAGCCGCCGAGCTGCTGGACTGCCACAAGAGCCTGATCAGCGCCCGCGTCAAGGAACTGGAGCAGGAACTGGGCGCGGTGCTGGTGCTGCGCACCACCCGCAAGGTGGCGCTGACCGAAGCCGGAGAAAGGCTGAAGCCGCATGCGGCGCGGCTGCGCGAAATGCTGGCCCAGGCCAGGATGGCGGTGGACCAGACCCAGTGCGATATGGAGGGGCCGCTGACGGTGAGCACCACGTCGTCGCTGGCGGAGCATGTGCTGGGACCGATATTGAGCGACATGTCCGAGGAATATCCGGCGCTGCAGTTGTCGCTGCAAGTCAACAACCAGCTGCAGGACCCGATCAGCAATGTGCTGGATTTCTGCTTGCGCTCGGCGCGCTCGCACAAGGTGCACGACGACAGGCTGGTGGCGCGGCTGGCGGGCTACGCCCGGGAGAACCTGTACGCCTCGCCGGCCTATCTGGAACGCCATCCGCCCATCCTGCAGCCCGCCGACCTGGCGCGGCACCGGCTGCTGCTGCTGGAGTCGGAGCAGAAAAACGGCCTGGCGCTGCAATCCGGCGAAAACATCGTCCGCCAGCCGGTGGCCGCCCGGCTGTATCTGAACAGCTACCCCTTGCGCTCCGAGCTGGCGCAGGCCGGCCACGGCATCACGCTGCTGGCCGACTATTCGGTGCAGCAACAGCTGCAAAGCGGCGCGCTGCGGCAAGTTCTGCCGGACTGGCACTGCGACTATTGGCCTATCTACCTGGTACACCCGTTCCGCACGCCCTTGTCGCGCAAGTACCAGGCCTTCATCGATTACACGCTGCCGCGGGTGCGCGCCGCCCTGCCGGACAATCAGCGCCGCAGCGGACGCGAGTAGGGTCTAGGCCGGCCGCGCCAGGAACACCCGGTAAAATTCGACGAAGGCGCGCACGCTGGCCGGCGCATGGCGGCCGGGCGGGAACACCGCGTAGACGCCGCCCTTGGGCAAGGTCCATTGCGGCAACACATGCACCAGCCGCCCCTCGCGGATGTCGTCCTGCACGCTGAAGGAATCCAGCACCGACAGGCCGGCGCCGGCCAGCAGCAGCGTGCGCAAGGACGCGCCGGAATCCACCTTGAGCCGCGAACGCATCCGCACCGGGGCTTCCGCGCCGTCGGCGGCGACAAAGCGCCAGGTCAGCGGCGTCTTCAGCAGCGTCAGCGCCACCCAGTCGTGATCGGCCAGGTCTTCCGGCCTTTGCGGCAGGCCACGCCGCAGCAGGTAATCGGGCGAAGCCACCAGTTGCTGGGCGAACTCCCCCAGCTTCAGCGCCCGCAACGATGAATCGCGCAATGTGCCCAGGCGGATGGCCAGGTCCATGCCCTCGGCCACCAGGTCCACCATCCGGTCATTGGCGTGCAGCTCCAGCTGCAGTTCCGGATGCAGGTGGACGAACTGCGCCACCGCCGGCGCCACCGACTCCACCATATGCCCCACCGGCGCGGTGAGGCGCAGCACGCCGGACAGCGCCGCCGCGCCGTGACCGGCCTGCAGCAGCGCCTCGCGCAGGGCCGCCAGCGCCGGCTGCGCGTCCAGGTACAGGGCCTGGCCGGCCTCAGTCAGCTTCACCCGGCGCGTGGTGCGGGTGAACAGCGTCGCGCCCAGCTGCGCCTCCAGCCGCCCCACCTGCAGGCTGACATTGGCCTTGGTCATTCCCAGCCGTTCGGCGGCGGCGGTAAAACCGCCGGCCTCCGCCACCACGGTGAAGATCTGCAAACCTTCCAGATTGTGTTCCGCGCCGCGCTTCATCGTAATTGTCAATTATTTGATAACAATCATTTATGATAACAGCTGTTTATCGAATCAATGCAACAGCGCATGATGACGTCCATCAGCGCTGCACCGCGGCGCACCCAAGCAAACTTGATTGAAGGAGTCACACCATGAAAATCGCTCTGATCGGCGCCAGCGGCTATGTCGGTTCCGCCCTGTTGCAAGAAGCGCTGCAACGCGGCCACCACGTCACCGCCTTGGTATCGCGTCCGGAACGCATCGAGGCGCAAGCCAATCTGACCGCGGTGAAAACCGACGTGCAGGACAGCGCCGCCCTGGCCGCGCAGCTGCAAGGCTTCGACGCCGTGCTCAGCGCCTTCAGCGGCCACGCCCAGGCCGAACAGTTCGACTACTTCGTCAAGGGCATCCGCTCCATCGTCGCCGCGGCCAAGGCCGCCAAAGCCCCGCGCCTATTGGTGGTCGGCGGCGCCGGCAGCCTGGAAGTGGCCCCCGGCGTGCAACTGGTGGATACCCCGGAATTCCCGGAACAATGGAAGGCCTCGGCGCTGGGCGCCCGCGAAGCGCTGAACCTGCTGCGCGCCGAAACCGAACTGAACTGGACGCTGCTGAGCCCGTCGGCGATGCTGCAGCCGGGCGAGCGCACCGGCAAGTTCCGCCTGGGCAAGGACCAGCTGCTGGTTGACGAAGCCGGCAACAGCCACATCTCGGTGCAGGACTACGCCGTCGCGATGATAGACGAGCTGGAAAAGGCCGAACATCAACGCAGCCGCTTCACCGTAGGCTACTAAGCCGGCCTGGCCGCCTCCCGGCGGCCATGGCCCCGCGCCAACCGGCAGCGCCTTATCCGGGCCTGCCGGTTTCCTGCAGATGGCGCCAGCGCCAGCCGCCGGCGCCGTCCCTTTGTAGCGCTACGCTCGCCAGCCGGTAATTGCCGCTGCCGTCGCCCAGCGTCTGGGTTTCGCCGTACGCCACCATCGCGCAGTCCGGCCCCGGCCACACCAGCTCCATTCCATCCAGCGCAATCGCCAGACCCGGCCGGCTGCCCGCCGCCACCTCGAAGAAAGCGCACAAACCGTCACGGTCCAGCCGCTCGCCCCGCGGCGTGATCATGGAAAACTCCGGCGCGAAGCACGCCATCAGCGCCTCCAATTCCCGGGCCGACTGCGGCCCGTCGCCCAGCCAATGCTGGATCTGCGTTAGCGTGTCGGCGACGCAGGCGAAGACTTCGGATGCTTCTTGGTTCATGCACACTCTCCTCTTCAAGGCTGCCGCAGCAGCTGCAATACCGTCCGGTTGCCGATGCGTCCGCCCAGCCACAGGGGCAGCAGCATGCCGGCGGCGGCGATGAGAAAACACAGGTGGAACACTTCGGTGGCCGCTTCGCGCCAGGCCGGCTGCGCCGGGTCGACGACCCCGCGCCAGGCCAGCAATAGATTGAGCAGCATGCTGAGCGCCGCCATGCCCAGGCAGAAGCTGACCTGGCGGTTGATGTTCCACAGCGCGCTGGCCTCGCCCATCCGCTCCGGCGCCACCCGCAGAAAAGCGGTGCTCTGGCTGGCGCTGCTGCACAAGGTGCCGCCCAGGCCCATCAACAGGTAAGCGGCGGCCAACTGCGGCATCTGCGCCGCCGCGCTCACCCGCCACAGCAACAGGAAACCCAGCGCCTGCGCCAGCACGCCGGCCAGCAGCAAGGGCCGCGGCCCCCGGCGCCGGTAGAGGCGGCCAGTCAGCGAAATGGCGCTGAACGCGCCCAGCGACCACGGCAGCATCAGCATGCCGGCGCTGGCCGCCGCCAGGCCCAACACCTGCTGCAGGTAGAGCATGGCCACCAGGCTGACGCCCATGAAGACGCCGGGCACCAGCAGATACATCAGCATGGCCGAGCGCAACAGCGGCTCGCGCAGCAACTCCAGCCGCAAAATGGGCTGCGGCCAACGCCGCGCATGGCGGACATAGGCCGCCGCAAGACCCAGCCCGGCCAGCAGCGCGACGCCGCCGCGCAACCAGGTTTGCGGCTGCGCCAGCTCGCTCAGCCCCTGCAGCACCGCCAGCAAGGCCAGGCTGCCCAGCAACAGGCCGGCCCAGTCCAGCCGTCCGACCGGCAAGGACTCGCGCTCGTCCCGCAGCCACAGGCAAGCCAGCAGCAAGGGCAAGGCGGCCAGGGGCAGATTGAGGAAGAACACCCAGCGCCAGCCCAGGCTGTCGACGATCAGCCCGCCGACGGCCGGCGACAAGGCCGGAGCCAGCTGCCCCACCAGCAGGATCAGCGCGGTCAGCCCCGGCCGCTCCGCCGGCTGGTACAAACGGTAGGTCATGGTCTGGCCCAGCGGGATCAGCAGGCCGCCGCCCAGGCCCTGCAGCGCGCGCCAGGCGATCAGCTGCGCCAGCGAACCCGCCAGCCCGGCGCCCAGCGAGCCCGCCATGAACAGCAGCAGCGAGGCGATGAATACCCGCTTGCCGCCATAGGCGGCCGCCAGCCAGTTGCCCAGCGGAATCACCACCGTCAGCCCCAGGATGTAGGCGGTGCTGACCCAGGCCAGCGCGGCGACATCGCAGCGGAAAGCCAGCGCGATGTCCGGAAAGGCGACATTGCCGATGAAAAGATTGACCAGGTCGACGAAAAACCCCAGCAGGTACACCGCCGCCACGCGTTTGCGATACTCCATCGCGCATCCTCCAGCATATTCGGAAACGCAGCTTAGCAAGGCTAAAATCACGGAAAAATAGGACAATTACGATTAGAATATCAAAATAATTTTGACAATAACGATGGGAAAGGCATGAGTCTGCAACACTTCAGAATCTTCGTCGCCGTGGTGGACGCCGGCTCGCAGACCGCCGCCGCCGACGCGCTGGGCCTGAGCAAGGCGGTGGTCAGCTTCAACCTCAAGCAGCTGGAAACCGAGCTGGGGGTATCGCTGCTGGCGCGCAGCACCCGCCGGCTGGAGTTGACCGAAACCGGCCGGCGCTTCTACCACGACTGCCAGCAAGTGCTGCAGCAGGCGCAAACGGCGATGGACAACGCGCGACAGCAACATGGCGGCCTGCAAGGCACCCTCAGGCTGAGCGCCACGGTGGAATACGGCCATTACCGCATCTTGCCGGCGCTGGCGGCATTCGCCCGGCTGCATCCGCAGCTGCGCATCCGCCACTCCTCGTCGTCGCAGCAGGCCGACCTGATCTCGGAGCAATTCGACGTGGCGATCCGCCTGGGCACGCTGGTCGACTCCAGTTACCGCGCCCGGCTGATCGAGCGCTTCGACATCTGGCCGCTGGCCTCGCCCAGCTATCTGGCGCAGCCCGGCCGCTCGGTAGACACGCTGGACGACCTGGCTCGGGCCGACTGGCTGGCGCACAGCCGGCTGGCCACGCCGCTGCGCTGGCCGCTGCAAAGGGAGGGCGAGACGGTGGAGCTGGATGTCAGGGGCGGCGCCAGGATAGTCGCCGACACTTCCGGCGCGCTATTGGATTTTGCGCTGCGCGGCTGCGGCGTGGCTCTGCTGCCGGACTGGCTGGCGCGCGAGGCGGTGGCGGCCGGCCGCCTGCGGCGCCTGCTGCCGGAATACGCCTTCCCGCAACAGGGGGTGTACGCGGTCTATCCCGCTACCCGCCACCTGGCGGAGAAAGTTCGGGTGTTCATCGATTTCGTCTGCGGCTACGCCGCAGGGGAGGGTAGCCTGGACCAGCCCTCCCCGCCCGCGCCGCCTACAGCTTGAAGCGGCCCACCACCTGCTCCAGCGCCTGCGACAGCTGCTCCAGATCGGCCACCACCGCGCTGGCGCGGGTGATTTCGGCGTCGGACTGCAGCGCCTGCGACGACATCTGCTCGGCGGTGCGCGCCATGTCCTCGGTGGCCTTGGACTGCTCGCTGGCGGCATCGCGGATTTCCGCCGCCTGGCGCACTACCAGTTGCATGCTGGACTGGATCTCGGAAATCTGGCGTTGCGCCTCCTCGGCCAGCTCCACTCCGCCCCGCACCACGCCGTAGGTTTCGCCGACGCGGGCTTTCGCCTGTCCCGAGCCCTGCTGCATTCCGCCGACCACCTGATCTATCTCCACCGTCGCCTGGCTGGTGCGCTCGGCAAGCTTCCTCACCTCGTCCGCCACCACCGCGAAGCCGCGGCCCTGCTCGCCGGCGCGCGCGGCCTCGATCGCCGCGTTCAACGCCAAGAGATTAGTCTGGTCAGCAATGTCCTTGATCACGCCGGCGATGCTGCCCACCTGCGCCGAGCGGCTTTCCAGCTGCTCCATCACCGCCTTCACCTCGTCCATCGACTGCGCGACCGAACCGATCTCGACGCTGACCTTGCCCACCGCCTGCGCGCTCTGCTCCGACAGCGCGCCCGCCTGCTGCACCGCCTCGGCGGTGCCATGGCAGTTGCCGGCGATATGGCTGACGCTGACCGACAGCTGCTCGATGGTGGCGGCGGTGGTTTCGCTCAGATCGGCATTGTTGCGCGAGCCGGTCGCCAGCCGCTGGGTCATCCGCGACAGCTCGCCGGCGCTGTTGTGCAACTGGCCGCTTTGCGAGCGCACCTGCAGGAACATGCCGCGCAACTGCTCCATGAAGCGGTTGAAGGCGTCGGCCACCTGGCCGGTTTCGTCGCCGCTGTGCACCGGCAGGCGGATGGTCAGGTCGCCGTGGCCGGAACCGAGCGCCCGCATCGCGTTGCGCAGCTGCACCAGCGGCCGGCTGATGAAGCCGGACACCCACCAGATCAGCAGCAGCGACAGCAGCAGCACCACCGCGTCCACCGCCATCACCCACCAGATGGTGCGGGTGACCACGCCGTAGACTTCACCTGCGTCCATCTCCACCACCACGAACCAGTCGGCGTTGGGCATATAGCTGGAGGCGACGATGGTGGGCCCGTTCGGGCCGTTGAAATGCGCCAGGTTGAAGCCGGACTTGTTCAACAACGACGGCGCGACGTCGGCCATACCCGGCAGGCCGGCCAACATGGCCTTGTTCTGCATCATCGCCGGGTCGCGGTGCAGACGCACCTGGCCGGTGGCGTCCACCACATACACTTGGCCGTGCTCGCCCACCGCCATCTTGCGCACGCGCTCGGCCATCGAGGTCACGTCGAAGCCCAGCGCCGCCACCGCGCGATGGCCGCTCTGGCCCTTGTTGGCCAGTACGTTGACGAACATCATCACCTGCTGCTTGCCGGTTTCCGAGCCCAGCGTGAACTGGCTCTCGCGGCCGGAGGCCAGGAAGTCGGCCAGCCACTTGTCGTTGCCCTTGGGATCGGCCTTCACCGTGGCGTGGTCGATGTAGATATTGAGCGTGGCCTCGGAAGTCCAGGAGATGATCGACGCGCCAGAGGTCTGCATCAGTGCCTTGGCGTAGCGTTGCCAGCCAGCCACGCTGGACTCAGGCTCGCCCGCGGCGGTCCAGTCCAACAGATAGGTGTTGGCCGCCATCTGCCGGGTCTGGCTCAAAGGCAGCGCGATGGAGGCGTCCAGCTCGTTGCGGATGCCTTCCACCGTGGCCTTCAGCTCATGCTGCTCCAGCCGCTCGGTCAGCGCGGCCTGGAACATCCGGGTGGACACCACGCCGGCGATCAGCAAGGACGTGAACAGGATCAGCGCCACGCTGACCAGGATTTTTTGTTTGACCGACCAGTTCTTGAACATGCTTGCTGCTTACCTGAATAAGGACTGAAAACGTCCGGTGCCTGGCCCGGACACAACAGCGGCCGGCCACAGCCGCGGGATTGCCCCCGCGCGCTGCGCCAGCCGGAAAAATTACGATGCGGCGCCGCATCGACTGCCCAAATCAGGCTTCAAGCCGCGCCGCTGCAA
This sequence comes from Chromobacterium sphagni, assembly GCF_001855555.1. Taxonomy (GTDB): domain Bacteria; phylum Pseudomonadota; class Gammaproteobacteria; order Burkholderiales; family Chromobacteriaceae; genus Chromobacterium; species Chromobacterium sphagni. The sequence goes on from NZ_MKCT01000001.1 coordinate 412,131, forward strand.
TAGCGGCCGCAATTGTAACAAGCTTGCATATGTTCAATATGAATATTTGCAGCAAGACATCTTCATATTGACTGATTCACGCAACACTCCGCCGCCTCAGGCTTTGCTTGCCATTCGCGTCAGCGACTGGGCACCTCCGCCAAAAGCAAACACCCCGGCTGCTCACGCAGCCGGGGTGTTTTTTCATCCGTGCTCAATCCGCCGCGCGGCGCGCCGGCTGGCTGTCGTGCAGAAAGCGGGTGTAGAGGTCGCGCGGCGGCGCGATGTCCTGCTGCGCCAGGATGCGGCCCGCCGCGCCGCGGTGGTAGCCGCCATGAGTGATCACATGCATCAGCATTTCCTCGCGGCTCATGCTGCCATGGCCGCCGTCGGTGAAGACGAAGTCCAGCCGCTGGGCCAGCCCCTGCTCATCCAGGCCGGCGACATGCGCAAGATACCAGGCGTCGGTTTCGCTCACCGCGGCGCGCAGATCGGCCAATGCGGGCGTTTCTGGGGTATTGGTGGCGGCATAGCCATGTTCCCGCCCCTGCAAATGGGCGGCGAAAATGCTGTCCACCACATGAATATGGTTGAGGATGCGGATGACGCCATGCAGAGCCTCGGCGTGCGCGCCATCCTCCAGCGCCGCCGCCGCGGCGAACAGTTCGTCATTGGCCCAGGCCTTGTAGCGGAACAGCGAGGTCAGCAGGCTGGAGGTGCTCATCTTGCGGCTTTCTGCGCCGGTCGGCGCGTTTCACGGGCAAGTGCGGCATTATCGCACAGGCAGGATTTCAATATCATAAAGCGCCGCGGCCAGACAACCCGCCGAAACCGACAGCCAGCATATGGCCGACAATCTCCTCGTCGGCGTATTTGCCGTACACCCGCAGGTACTCCACCGACGGATCGCAAGTGCGGGCGTAGTAGCTGTACAAGATGACATCGTTGGGCAATTCCGCTCTCAGTTCCCCCACCTTCTTGCCGACGGTGACGATGGCGTCCAGTTGGCGGTGCAGCTTCAGGGCCCGGCTGACGTAGCCCAGGCTGCGCGTCAGCATCGCCCTTACCTGCGGGCTGGTGGACGGCAGGAAGGGCAGCCCACCCTGCAGCCGCGTCCGCAGCGCCCAGGCCAGCAGATCCTGCAGCCGCTGCAACGGCGTCAGCTCGGCGTCCTGCTCTGCCAGATAGGCCATCGCATCGTCCAGCAGGCGGATCATCACTTCAGTAGCCAGCTCGTCCTTGGATTTGAAATGCTTGTACAGGCTGGGCTTGGAGATGCCGGCCTCGCCAGCCACGTCGTCCATCGTCATCAGGTCGAAGCCCTTGCTCGCCAACAGCCGGGTCGTGGCGTCCAGCACCGCCGCCTCCCGGAGTTTGAAGGCTTGGTCCTTGAAGCTGAGCTTGCCGAAAATACTCATTGGTAACACCTTTTACTAATTGGTATCTTTTTTAACAGACAGGTTATATGCTGACTATAAGCAGCTAAGCCGCCGCTGCCAAGCGCTAAACCGTCTGACAGGAACCGCTGTGAACCACTCCAAGCGCCAACGCATCGCCGTGATAGGCTCGGGCATTTCCGGCCTGGGCGCAGCCTATTTCCTCGGCCGCCGCCATCAGCTGACTTTGTTTGAATCGGCCGACTACCTGGGCGGCCACACCCACAGCGTAGACATGGCCGCGCATGGCCGGCAGTTTGCCGTCGACACCGGCCTCCTGGTGTACAACGACCACACCTATCCCAATCTGATCGCGCTGTTCGCCCAGCGCGGCAAGCTGCGCGCGGTGCTGGCCGAGGTCAACAACACCTTAGGCGAACACCACTGCCACCTGCTGAGCCGCCCGGGCGGCGAGACCATCGCCTCCGGCTGCGAGCTGGCCTGCCGCAAGCTGCTGCACCTGTCGCCATTCTGCCAGGTGGAGGGACATTACCGCTTCCGCTTCGCCGAAGACGGCGCGCGAGCGCGCATCGACTACCACGACGATGCCGGCGCGCTGCTCGACACCGTCATCGGCGGCAGACTCATTCCCTTCAGCCCCACCGCGCTGCGCCGTCCGCATCCACTGGCAGGCCGCGCGGCTGTGGCTGAAGAAAGTGCCGTTTTTCCGCAAGCCATCGCCGCCTGCCGCGCCTCTTAGCCACAGCCAGGAGATCCCCCGATGAACGCCACCCATCGCCTTCCCGCCCGACTGTGCGACATCCCGGCCAGCGGCCGCGTCCTGCTGTCGCTGCTCTCCGGCCTGCGCCACGGCAGCCTGCAGCTGATCACCCCGGATGGCGAGGAACTGTGGTTCGGCTCGCCGTATCCGCCCGCCAGCGCCGTGCTGCACCTCAAGCACTGGCAGGCCTGCTCACGGCTCCTGCGCGGCGGCGACATCGGCCTGGCCGAAGCCTACCGCGACGGCCAGCTCGACAGCCCGGACTTCACCGCCCTGCTGCGGCTGGCGCTGAAAAACGAACAAGACATGCATCTGGGCGCGTTGGGCAGCAGCCTGAACAAGCTGTGGCACCGACTGCGCCACTGGCTGCGCGGCAACAGCCGGGGCGGCAGTCAGCGCAACATCCATGCCCATTACGATATCGGCAACGACTTCTACCGGCTGTGGCTGGACGCTGGCTGGACCTACTCCAGCGCCTGGTTCGACGGCGACTACGCGCAAACCCTGGCGGCCGCCCAAAACGCCAAATACCAGCGCATCTGCGAGGCGCTGCAACTGCGGCCCGGCATGCGGGTGCTGGAGATAGGCTGCGGCTGGGGCGGCTTCGCCGAGCATGCCGGGCGCCTGGGCGTGGCGGTGCGCGGCGTCACCATTTCCGACGCCCAGCTCGCGCATGCGCGGCACAGGCTGGCCGGGCAGCCGCTGGCGCAACTGGAATGGCGCGACTACCGCGACCTATCCGGGCAATACGACGCCATCGTGTCGATAGAAATGTTCGAGGCGGTGGGCGAGCGCTACTGGCCCGGCTACTTCGCCACCCTCAAGCGCTGCCTGAAGCCGGGCGGCCGCGCGCTGGTGCAAAGCATCACCATCGACCCGGCGCGCTTCCTGCAATACCGCGCCGGCAGCGACTTCATCCAGACCTTCGTCTTTCCCGGCGGCATGCTGCCCAGCGTGCCGCGCTTCGAGCAACTGGCGGCCAAGTCCGGACTGCCCTGCGTCGACCGGCTGGACTTCGGCCCCGACTACGCCGAGACGCTGCGCCGCTGGCGCGCGGCCTTCGAAACCCGGCTGGACGCGGTGCGCGCTCAGGGCTTCGACGAGGCCTTCATCCGCATCTGGCGGCTGTACCTGTGCTACTGCGAGGCCGGCTTCGACGAAGCCAGCATAGGCGTGTCGCAATTCCTGCTGGCGGGAGACTGAACATGCGCCGCCTCGCCTGCCTGGCCCTGCTGCTGGCCGGCTGCGCCGGCCCCAGGGTGGAGGACTACGCCGCCGCGCAGCCGATTTTCGATCCGGCTCAGTTCTTCCTGGGCAAAACCCAGGCCTGGGGCATGTTCCAGGACCGGCAAGGCCGGCTGGCGAAGCGCTTCAGCGTGGAAATGGACGGCCGTCTGCAAGACGGCGAGCTGGTGCTGGACGAGCGCTTCCTCTACGCCGACGGCAGCCGGCAGCGACGCGTCTGGCGCCTGCGGCACGGCAGCGACGGCCTATGGCACTGCCTGGCCGGCGATGTCGCCGGAGAAGCGCGCGGCGCGGCCGCCGGCAACGCGCTGCACTGGCGCTACCAGCTGCGCTTGCCGGTGGACGGCAACGAGTACCTGGTGGACATGGATGACTGGATGTTCCTGATCGACAAGCGCTCCATGCTCAACCGCGCCAGCATGAGCAAGCTGGGACTGGGCCTGGGCGAAGTCACGCTGTTCTTCCGCAAACCGGAGTAGACCATGGCCCTCACCCTCAACCCCGCCATCGATGACTGGAGCCTGCGCCGGGTCTGGGTGGTAGGCAGCTCCAGCGGCATCGGCGCCGCGCTGGCCGAGCAGTTGCTGCAGGCCGGCGCCGAAGTGATCCTATCCTCCCGCAGCATCGAACCGCTGCGGCGGCTGGCCAACCACTACCCCCGCGCCAGGGTGGAGCCGCTGGACGTCAGCCAGCCGCCGGCCTGGAATGCCGCCTGGCTGTCGCTGCTCCGCCAGGACAAGCTGCCCGACCTGGTGGTGTTCTGCGCCGCCGACTACCGGCCGGAACACATCTGGCAGGTGGAATCCGCGCTGGCGGACCGCACGCTGGCGGTCAATCTGGCCGGCGTCTATTACGGCCTGGAAACCATACTGCCGCACATGCTGGCGCAAGGCCGCGGCGGCATCGCGCTGATCGCCAGCGTGGCCGGCTACGTCGGCCTGCCCGGCGCCGCGGTCTACGGGCCGAGCAAGGCGGCGCTGATCAATCTGGCCGAACTCCTGTACGCCGAGCTCAATCCGCGCGGACTGGCGGTGTATCTGATCAATCCCGGCTTCGTCAAAACCGCGCTCACCGCCCGCAACCACTTCGCCATGCCGGCGCTGTTGACGCCGCCGCAGGCCGCCGGCCATATCCGGCGCGGCCTGGAACGCGGCCGCTTTGAAATCCACTTCCCTTACCGCTTCACGCTGTGGCTGAAGCTGCTGCGGATGCTGCCCTATCGTCTGCGGCTGCCGCTGCTGAAAAGACTGGCCAGAACATGAAACCCGACGACGATTTCCCCGCCCTCTCAGCGCTGCTGGACTGGTACCAGGCGCTGAGTCCGGACAACCTGGGCGACATCGACCGTTACTCTGCGCCGGACGCCCGCCTCAAGGACCCGTTCAACGACGTGGCCGGGGTCCGCGCCATCGAGGCGGTTTTCCGCCACATGTTCCACCGCCTCGCGGCGCCCCGCTTCGTCGTCGCGGCGCTGCGGCAGCGAAACCAGGCCTTCGTCAGCAGGGACTTCCACTTCGGCCTGGGCGGCCGCCAGTACCGCATCCATGGCGGCAGCCACCTGTTCTTCGACGACAGTGGCCTGGTCGACCGGCACCGCGACTACTGGGACGCCGCAGAGGAGCTGCTGCAGAAACTGCCGCTGATCGGCGCGCCGATCGCCTGGCTGCGGCGGCGCCTGGCCGCTGATTGAGCCCGCGGCAGGAAAGGAGGCATCGATGCCCTCACTGAACCGCCCCCTGGCCTGCGCCTGGATGACGGCGCTGACTCTCCTCGCCGGCCGCGGCGTCGCCGCGCCGGAAGACGGCATGCCGGTCAGCGGCTTCGACATCCAGCGCTACCAGGGCCGCTGGTATGAAATCGCCCGGCTGGAGAACCGCGTCGAGCGCGGCCTGACGGCGGTCAGCGCCGACTACAGCCGCAATCCCGACGGCAGCATCCGCATAGTCAACCGCGGCTACGACCCGGCCAGCGGCAGTTGGCGCGTGACGGTGAACCATGCCTGCTTCGACGGCAGCCCGAGCGTGGCCTCGCTCAGGGTAACGTTGCTGGGCCCCCTCTACATCGGCTACCGCGTGGTGGCGCTGGACCCGGACTACCGCTGGGCGGTGGTGATGGGCCCCAGCCGCGGTTACCTGTGGCTGCTGGCGCGCGACAAGCGGCCGGACGACAGCGTGAAGCGCGCCTTCCTCGCCAAGGCTAGGGCGCTGCAGTCGGACATCGGCGGCCTGGTCTGGGTGGAACAGCAACGCGACGACAACTAGGCCGCGCCGTATGCCGCCAGAAACACCTCGACTGCCGCCGCCACCTTGACCGGCCGCTCGGCCTCCGGCGCCAGCTCCTCTATCATCCCGGTCATCAGCGCCGCCTGGCACTCGGCCTGCAACAGGCCGAGCAGGTGCTGCGCCGCCACCATCGGATCGGCCCGGCGCAGCCGCCCGGCCTCCATCTCGTCGGCGAGGAAGCTCGCCAGCTTGCCCCAACCTATCTTGGGGCCGTTCTCGAAGAACAAGCGCCCCACCCTGGAGCGGCTGCCCGCCCCCATCACGATGGCGTGCAGCGCGCGCAGCTCGGGGCTGAACAGCCTGGCGATGAAGAATTCGCCAAAACTGCGCAGCGACTGGCCCAGGTCCGCGCCCGAGGTCAGCCGGGTATAACCCTGCGACATCTCGATGGTCAGCTCGCGCATCACCATCAAAAACAACTCCTCCTTGGACGAGAAGTAGTTATACAGCGTGGCCTTGGAGCCGCCAGCGCGGCTGGATATCTCCGACATCGACGCCGCTTCGTAGCCGCGCTCGATGAATACCTCAGTCGCCGCCGCGACCAATGCCTGCCGCTTGCTTTCGCTTTTTGTCCGCATATCGCCCTCAAAACTGAACCGCTCAGTTTAGTTTTTCTTGACAGAAGAATCCCACCGGTCTTATAACTATACCGTACCGTACAGTTATTGTCTTGGACCGACCGAGCAAAATCCCATGAATACTTTCGCCCCACCCACGATCGCGCCCTGCCGCCCCGGCCTGCTGATAAGCCTGGCGCTGCTCTTGGCCGGCTGCGCCGCGGCGCCCGACCTGGGCCAGCCGCCGCAACCCAAGGCGCTGCCACAATACCAGAACTCGCAAAGCCTGCCCTCCTCCGCCAATGGCCAGTGGGCCGACTCCCAGTGGTGGCGCAAATATGGCGACGCCCAGCTCGACGCGCTGATGGACGAAGCGTTGCGCCAGGCCCCGGATATGGCGGCCGCCCGCGCCCGCGTGGTCCAGGCCGAGGGCCTGGCGCAGCAGGCCGGCGCCGCGCTGCTGCCCGGCGCCGACCTGAACGCCTCCATCAACCGCGCCAAACAAAGCTACAACAACGGCATGCCGGCGGCCTCCGTGCCGCAAGGCTTCAACACCAGCGGACGCGCCACGCTGGACTTCAGCTACGAGCTGGACTTCTGGGGCAAGAACCGCGCGGCCGTCGCCGCCGCCACCTCGGAGCTGACCGCCGCCCAGGCAGACGCCGCCCAGGCGCGGCTGGTGCTGACCACCTCGCTGGCCGCCGGCTATGCCGAACTGGCGCGGCTGTTTGCCGAGCGCGACGCCGCCGCCCAAGCGCTGGACGTGCGCAGCCACACCGCGGCGCTGATGCGGGAGCGGCAACAGCAAGGCATGGAAACGCTGGGCAGCGTGCGCCAGGCCGAATCGCGCGAAGCCGCCGCCCGCGCCGACCTGGAAGCCGCCGACGAGAGCATCGCGCTGCAACGCCACAGCCTGGCGGCCTTGATCGGCGCCGGGCCGGACCGCGGTCTGGCCATCGCCCGGCCGGCATCCGGCCTGTTTCGCGGCCAACAGCTCCCGGCCACGCTGGCGGCCGAGCTGCTGGGCCGCCGACCGGATCTGGCTGCCGCCCGCCTCCGCGCCGAAGCCGCGGGCAAACGCATCGACGTGGCCCAGGCCCAGTTCTACCCCAACGTCAATCTCACCGCCTTCGTCGGCGCCCAGTCGCTGGGGCTGGACCTGTTTGCCAAGAGCGGTTCCGGCATAGCCGGCATCGGCCCGGCGATCAATCTGCCTATTTTCCGCGGCGGCCAATTACAGGGCCAGTACCGCGTGGCCCGCGCCGATTACGACGCCGCCGTCGCCAGCTATGACGCTACCTTGAGCCAGGCGCTGCGCGAAGTGGCCGATGCCGTCAGCAGCCAAGCCGCGCTGACGCCGCAGCTGGAACAACGCCGCCTGGCGCTGCAAACCGCCGATGAGGCCTACCGCGTCAGCCAGAACCGCTACCAGGGCGGCTTGGCCAACTATCTGGACGTGCTGAACACGGAAGACGGCGTCATCGCCAGCCGCCGCAGCCTGGCTTCGCTGGAAGCCCGCCGCTTCTCGCTGGACATCGCGCTGATCAAGGCGCTGGGCGGCGGCTATCAACCATCCGAACAACAGGCCGCCCGCTGAGGCCGCCGGCAAACCCAAACAAGGACTACCCACCATGAGCGAAAACGTACAAGCCCTGCCGGCCTCCGAAGCGCCCGCCGCCGCCGGCAACCCCATGCAACGCAAAAAGCTGTTCACCCTGCTGTTCGGCGCGGTGGCCGCCGCCGCCGTCGCCTACGGCGCTTACTGGACGCTGATCGCCTCCCGCCATGTCAGCACCGACAACGCCTATGTCGCGGCCGAAATCGCCCAACTCACTCCGGAGGTGGCCGGCACCGTCAAGGAAGTGAAAGTGGTGGACACCCAGCCGGTGAAGGCCGGCGACGTGCTGGTGGTGCTGAACGACAACGACGCCCGCCTCAATCTGGCGCAGGCCGAGGCCGAGCTGGCGCGAGCCGAGCGCCGGGTGCAAGGCTATTTCGCCAACGACGAAGGCCTCGCCGCCCAGGCCCAGGCCAGGAGCGCCGACCAGGCGCGCAGCGCGGCGCAGCTGGTTGCGGCGCGCGCCGATCTCGCCCGCGCCAAACTGGACCTGAGTCGGCGCCAGGCGCTGGCGAAGAGCGGATCGGTCTCCGGCGAGGAGCTGAGCAACGCCCAGAACGCTTTCGCCACCGCCGACGCCAGCCTGAAGGCGGCCGAAGCCGCGGCGAAACAGAGCGAGGCCAGCTACCGCGCCGCCGTCGGCTCGCTGAAGGCCAACCAGACCCTCACCGCCGACACCAGCGTCGACACCAATCCGGAAGTGGCGCTGGCGCGCGCCAAACGCGACCAGGCGCGGCTGGATCTGGCCCGCACCGTGATCCGCGCCCAGGTCGACGGCGTGGTGGCGAAGCGGCAGGCCCAGGTGGGCCAGCGGGTGCAGGCCGGCACGCCGCTATTGTCGGTGGTGCCGCTGCAGGACGCGCACGTCGACGCCAACTTCAAGGAAGTGCAATTGAGCAAGGTGCGCGTCGGCCAGCCGGTGGAACTCACCGCCGACCTCTACGGCGGCAAGGTGGTGTACCACGGCAAGGTGGCCGGGCTGTCCGGCGGCTCCGGCGCGGCGTTTGCGATGATTCCGGCGCAGAACGCCACCGGCAACTGGATCAAGGTGGTGCAGCGGCTGCCGGTGCGCATCGCGCTGGATCCGGCCGAGCTGAAGGCGCACCCCTTGCAGGTGGGCCTGTCAATGGAAGCCACCATAGACACCAGCGAGTAAGGAGCCGTCATGTCTAGCGCAAGCTCAAGCGCGCCGGCTCCGCTCACCGGCAACATGCTGTGGGCGGCGGCGCTGGTGCTGGCCGCCGCCAACTTCATGGTGGTGCTGGACACCACCATCGCCAACGTGTCGGTGCCCAATATCGCCGGCGGCCTGGCGGTGTCGTCCAGCCAGGGCACCTATGTCATCACCTCGTACGCGGTGGCCGAGGCCATCACCGTGCCGCTGACCGGCTGGCTGGCGGCGCGGCTGGGCACGGTGCGGCTGTTCGTCGGCTCCATGCTGCTGTTCGGCCTGTTTTCGGTGCTGTGCGGCCTGGCCGGCTCGCTGGAGACGCTGGTGCTGTTCCGCGTGCTGCAGGGCCTGGCCGGCGGCCCGCTGATGCCGATGTCGCAGACGCTGCTGCTGCGCATCTTCCCCAAGGAGAAAGCCGGCGCGGCGATAGGCTTGTGGAGCATGACCACGCTGATCGCGCCCATCATGGGCCCCATCCTGGGCGGCACGCTGTGCGACCAGGCCAGCTGGCCGTGGATCTTCTTCATCAACACGCCGATCGCGCTGGGTTGCGGCTATCTGGGCTGGAAACTGCTCAAACGCTACGAGAGCAAAACCGAGAAGCTGCGCATCGACACCGTGGGCCTGGCGCTGCTGATGGTGTGGGTAGCCTCGCTGCAGCTGATGCTGGACAAGGGCAAGGAGCTGGATTGGTTCGCTTCGCCGCTGATCGTGGCGCTGGCCATCGCCGCGCTGATCGGCTTCGCCGCCTTCATGATCTGGGAGCTGACCGAAGCGAACCCCATCGTCAACCTCAGGGTGTTCCGCCACCGCGGCTACTGGGCCAGCGTGCTGACCATCTCGCTGGCCTTCGGATCGTTCTTCGGCGCCACCGTGCTCACCCCGCAATGGCTGCAAGGCTATATGGGCTACACCGCCACCCAGGCCGGCTACGCCACCGCGATGAGCGGCATCCTGGCGGTGATGGTGGCGCCGCTGGCGGCGCAGCTGTCCACCCGGGTGGACCCGCGCCGGCTGGTGTTCTGCGGCGTGATGTGGCTGGGCTGCGTCACGCTGTACCGCAGCTTCTCCAGCACCGACATGGGCTTCTGGCAGGTGGCGCTGCCGCTGCTGTTCCAGGGCCTGGGCATGCCCTTCTTCTTCGTGCCGCTGACCGGGCTGGCGATGGCCAGCGTGGAGCCGGAGGAGATGGCCTCCGCCGCCGGCCTGATGAGCTTCATGCGCACGCTGTCCGGCGCTTTCGCCACCTCGCTGGTCACCACCTCCTGGGACGACAAGGCCAGCTACAACCACGCCGAACTGGTCGGCATGCTGGACAGCGGCGGCGGCGCCTTGCGCGCGCTGACCAACAGCGGCCTGTCCAGCGCCACCGCTTACGGGGTGATGGAGCAGACGCTGCAGGGACAGAGCATCATGCTGGCCACCAACCAGATCTTCTGGCTGAGCGGACTGTCCTTCGTGATCGCCGCCTGCGCCATCTGGCTGGCGCCCAAGCCAGGCCGGGTGGCCGACACCAGCCAGGCGCACTGAACCCGCCCCTCCCGTTTTCACCAGCTTGCCCCGCGCCTTCGGCCGGGGCTTTTTTCCGTCCTTCGCCCCGCCTTTACATAAGCCCATCCTTCTGTAACAGACTTTTACATATGCGGCGTGGTATCAATATGCCATAAAAATAAACAGCCGCCGCAGCGGCCTGCGCCTCGCGCCATTCCGACACCAATTACAGGAATTCGACTGATGAACCATGCAGTGAAGTGGCTGGCGCTGGCCGCCGCCATGCTGGGCAGCCAAGGCGCCAACGCCGCCGGCCTCGCCCCCATCCTCCACAAGAGCTGGAACCGGGCCGACGTCAACGCCTGCCAGGCGCTGTGGGGCAGCGGCAGCGCCCGCAGCCAGTGGGTGAAGAGCGATGCCCAGGGCCAGCTCAGCTACCCGGCGGTCACCCCCGGCGGCGACCACATCATGGACTTTTCCAGCGCCGGCTACCTGGGCGGCGGCGCGGCGCTGCCCAACGCTCCGGTGAAAGCCACGGTAAAACCCAGCGGCAACACCGCCAGCGACCTGGCCAACATCCAGGCCGCCATCGCCAAGGTAGCCAAGCTGCCGGCGGTGAACGGCGTGCGCGGCGCGGTGCTGCTGGCCCCCGGCACCTTTCTGCTGAACGCGCCCATCGTCCTGGCCAGCGATGGCGTGGTGCTGCGCGGCAGCGGCTCCGGCAGCGGCGGCACCGTGCTGAAGGCCGCAGGCGACGGCCACTTCATGCTGAGCCTGGGCGGCGCCAATGGCAGCCTCACGCCCAGCGGCGCCGCGGCCGCCATCACCGACAGCTATCTGCCCTCCGGCGGCCAAGTCCTGCATGTCTCCGACGCCTCCGGCTTCCAGCCCGGCGACGCTGTGATGGTGCGCCGCCGCGCCAGCGCCGAGTGGATACACTTCATGAACATGGACACCCTGGTGCGCGACGGCAAGCCGCAAACCTGGATCAATGCCGGCAACAACAACGAGTACTGGCTGCGCACCGTCACCGCGGTCGACGGCAAGCAACTGACGCTGGACATCCCGCTGTCCGACTCCTTCGACAGCGGCTATCTGGGGCCGAACGCCGGCAGCGTGCAGAAATACCAAGCCAGCGGCTTCGCCGGCCAGATCGGCGTCGAGCATCTGGCGCTGGAAGGCCTGCCGCGCGGCAGCGGAACCGACTACGGCGTGGCCAATCTGGACAACCTGTCCGACGGCTGGATCAACGACATCCAGGCGCACAACTTCACCAGCGGCGTGGTGGTGGGCAAGCTGGCGCGCCGGCTGACGCTGGAGGCGGTGGCGCTCAGCCACGACCACAACAACGTCGGCTGCCAGGGCGCCAAGGAATTCGAGTTCAGCATCGCCGGCAGCCAGGTGCTGGTGGACCGCAGCTCGTCCAACGGCAGCAAGCAGGCCTTCTACTACGCCACCCAGGCGCAGAACACCGGGCCCAACGTGCTGCTGAACTTCAGCGGCCATGCCGAAGCCTGCGGCAATATCGAGCCGCACCAGCGCTGGTCCACCGGCCTGCTGGTGGATCAGGCCAATATCAGCGGCGCCATCGCGCTGGGCAACCGCGGCGCCGACGGCAGCGGCCATGGCTGGAGCATGGGCTGGGGCGTGGTGTGGAATTCCAAGGCCGACCAACTGGCCATCGCCGCGCCGCCTGGCGGCACCAACTGGGCGATAGGCAGCAGCGGCCAGCTGACGCCCAACGTGCCGGACGCGCAAGGCGTGCCGGTGGCGCCCAAGCTGGGCACCGTCGACTCCGCCGGCGTGCATGTCGGACCGCAAAGCCTGTACCTGGCGCAGCTGTGCCAGCGGCTGGGGCCGCAGGCGGTGAAGAACATCGGTTACTGACCAGGGTTTCCCGCAAACGACAAGAGGCCCGGATGGGCCTCTTTCATCTTGATCCCGCCAATGGGTCAATCGTCCCGCGTCAGCACTTCCAGCAGCTCGATCTCGAACACCAGATTGGAGTTGGCCGGAATGCGCTCGCCGATCTGGCGCTCGCCGTAGGCCAGGTGCGCCGGCACCCACAGCTTGCGCTTGCCGCCCACCTTCATGCCCATCAGGCCCTGGTCCCAGCCCTTGATCACCCTGCCGGTGCCGATCACGCACTGGAAAGGCCGGCCCTTGTCCAGCGAGGAGTCGAACTTGGCGCCGTCCTCCAGCCAGCCGGTGTAATGGGTGGTGATCAGCGCGCCGCGCGCCGCTTCCTTGCCCTCGCCCACCACCACGTCTTCGATCTTCAATTCCGCGCTCATCGCCTTGCCTCCTGATAGCCATGCCTGTTTGGGCCAAACCGCCATTGTACCTTGCGGCGCCGGCCTCACAGCAGCGCGCACAGGCCGTAGAACAAGGCCAGGCTGGCCATATTGCGGACGCGGCAGGCCAGCAGCACGCTCAGCAACGCGCCCCACAGGTACGGATTGCCCGGAAAGTCGCGCAGCGCCCCTGATCCAGCAGGATGATGGGGCGGCAGATCGCAGCGGCGTATTGCAGCGCCTGCTCCAGCAGGGCCGGCACGCGCGGCTCCAGAAAGTCGCCGCGCTTGGCGAAGACGATGGCCGCCAGCAGCAGAATCAGCGTCCAGCTCATCGGTCAGCAATAAAGCCCAGCGGCTCAGTCGTCCCAGGCCGGACCGAAGTCCGGATCAACGATGCGGCCATTGCACTCCAGCGCGTTGATGCGCGCCATGTCGTCCTCGTCCAAACGCAGCTTCATCGCCTCCAGGTTGGCCGCCAGATGGGCGCGCTTGGTGGATGACGGAATCACCGTGATGTCCTGTTGCAGCTGCCAGGCCAGCGCCGCCTGCGCCGCGCTGGCGCCGTGCTTCGCGCCTATCCGCTGTAACAACTCGTCGTTCACCGCCCGGCCGTAGGCCAGCGGCATGTAGCCGGTGAGCGCTATGCCGTGTTCGCGGCAAAAGGCCCTGACCTTGAGGTTTTGCAGGTAGGGATGCACTTCCAGTTGATGGGTGCCGATCTCGCCCTCCCCCACCGCGGCGATGGCCTGCTCGATATGGCCGATGGGAAAGTTGGAAATGCCGATTTCGCGCGTCAGCCCCAGTTGCTTGGCCTCGGCCAGTTGCGCCATATACTCCGCCACCGCCACCTCGCCGTTCGGCGACGGCCAGTGGATCAGCGTCATGTCCACCTGATCGAGCTGCAGCTTGTCCAGGCTCTGGCGCAAGCTGGGAATCAAGCGGCCGGCCCCCAGGTTGGCAGTCCAGATCTTGGTGGTGACGTAGACCTCGCCGCGCGCCGCGCCGCCGGCGGCCAGCGCCTGCCCGACCTCCGCCTCGTTGCCGTAGATCTGCGCGGTGTCGATATGGCGGTAGCCAAGTTCCAGGCCGGTGGCCACCGAGTCTATTGCTTGCTGGCCGGTCAGGCGGAAGGTTCCCAGACCCAGTTTTGGCATTTTCATCATGTATTCCTTATTGCGAGAGTGACGCCGGGCAGCACGCGCCCGGCGGAAAGATTCAGGACCGCTGCGCCGCCGGCGCAGCCTTGCCACCGTCATTGTGCGCCGCGCGCCTATCCAGCGCACCGGACCAGCCGGTCAGCAGCCAGGCGCCCAGCACGATCAGCGCGCCTATCCACGGCGTGGCCAGCAGGCCCAGGCTGGCCACGATATGGCCGCCCAGCCAGGCGCCGCCGGCGATGCCGACATTGAAAGCCGCGATATTCAGGCCGGAAGCCACGTCCACCGCCTGGGGCGCGCTGCGCTCGGCCTGCTGCACCACGTATAGCTGCAAGCCGGCCACGTTGCCGAAGGCGAACCCGCCCCAGGCCAGCACCGTCAGCGCCACCAGCCATTTGGAGACGGCGGCGAAGCTCAAGGCCAGCAGCACCAGCGCCAAGCCGGCGAAAATGATGCGCAGCGCCGGCACCGGACCCTTGCGGTCGGCCAACCGGCCGCCCCAAATATTGCCGACGGCCACCGACACGCCGTACAGCAGCATGATCGCCGCCACGCTGCCCGGCGCGAAGCCGGCCTCCTGCTGCAAAATTGGGGCGAGGAAGGTGAAGGCGGTGAATGAACCGCCATAGCCCAGCGCGGTCATCGCGTACACCAATAGCAGCCGCGGCTGGGCCAATACCGCCAGTTGACGGGACAGCCGGGCCGGCGCCGGCTTGGGCAGATTGGCCGGCACCAGCAGCAGGCTGCCGATGAACGCCGCCACACCCAGCAGCGACACCGCCAGGAAAGTGGCCTGCCAGCCGAAATGCTGGCCGATGACGGTGCCCAGCGGCACGCCGGTCACCAGCGCCACGGTCAGGCCGGAAAACATCAGCGCGATGGCGCTGGCGGCCTTGTCCTTCGGCACCAGGCCGGCGGCCAGCGTGGAACCGATGGAGAAGAACACGCCGTGCGCCAGCCCGGTGAGGATGCGCGCCGCGATCAACGCCTCATAGCCCGGCGCCTGCCAAGCCACCAGGTTGCCGACGGTGAACAAGGCCATCAGGCCAAGCAGCAGCAGCTTGCGCGGCAGGCGGCCGGTCAGCGCGGTGAGCAGCGGCGCGCCGATGGCGACGCCCAGCGCGTACAGGCTAACCAACAAGCCGGCCGACGGCAGCGAAACCTGCAAGCTGGAGGAAATGGTGGGAATCAAGCCGACGATGACGAATTCGGTGGTGCCGATGGCGAAGGCGCTGAGCGTCAGCGCCCATAGTGCGAGTGGCATGGATGGCTCCTGTCGATGAAATCAGGCTGCCGATTGTCCGCGCTTGCCAGCCCGAGAAAAATGGGCTGTACTGACAAGGTCTTTTGCGTAAAAGTTGATAATGCTAAGCACGGAAAGCCTGATTGCGTTCACCGCGATCATAGATAACGGCTCCTTCTCCGCCGCTGCCGACAAGCTGGGCCTCACCGCCTCCGGTGTCAGCCGCAACCTGTCCAAGCTGGAGCAACAATTGGGCGTGCGACTGCTCACCCGCACCACCCGCCGGCTGGACCTGACCGAGGAAGGCGCCTGGCTGCTGGAGCGCGCGCGCGGCATCCTGCAGAACCTGCAGGATGCCGAACAGCAATTGCAGGCCGCCGCCGCGCAGCCCTCCGGCCTGGTGCGCGTCAACGCCGCCATCCCGGTGCTGGACCACCTGCTGGCGCCGCTGCTGGCCAGCTTCCAGGCGCGCTACCCGCTGGTCAGGCTGGAATTGACCGGCGCCGAAGCGGTGGTGGATTTGATAGAAGAGCGCGCCGACCTCGCCATCCGCGTCGGCCCGCTGGCCGACTCCAGCCTCAACGCCAGGCTGTTGTGCGAAAGCCCGCTGCGCATCGTCGCCGCGCCGGCCTATCTGGATGCCCGCGGCCACCCCGAGAATGTGGAGGCGCTGCTGAAACACCAGCTGCTGGGCTTCAGCAGTCCGGCCACGCTGAACGTCTGGCCACTGCGCGCCAACGGCAAGGATGGACTTGCCATCGCGCCCGGCCTCGCGGCTTCCAGCGGCGCCACCTTGCGCGCGCTGGCGCTGCAGCAATGCGGCATCGCCTGCCTGGCGGATTTTCTGGTGGGAGCGGATATTCGGGAAGGACGTCTGGAAGAAATTGGACTGCGGGAAAAACTGGAGCGGCGCCAACCGATCTGGGCCGTGTACTACAAACAGGGCCGACCGCTGCCGCGGATCGCCTGCCTGGTGGACTATCTGGCAACGGCATTGGCAACCAAAGCTTGAATCTCAAAACCGGCACCATCGCATTCACCGCCCCCCCAGCCCGCGCCGGACGCCGCCATCAGCAAAAAATGGGAGGAATGGCAAACCATGCTGCCCTAATGAAAAAGTTAGGCGGCAGAGGTCACTTCTGCCGCCGAAACTGCGCCAACGCCATCACAATAAGCAACAGCAACAGTATGACGGCTCCCATGACGGGCGCCAGTCCCCACAACACGCTATTGCCAGATACATAAGCCAATACTGCGACAAGCAGGCACGATAGAATCAAAATCTTCATTGCGAATAGATTATCAAGAATCCAGCCCGAAAGACCGGCGCCAAGATATCCTCGGCGGCGCTAGATTTCCCGGCCTTGATTTATTTAAACACGGAACAGGATGATTGAAATTATCCAATACTGTACATCGCCAACGGCAACCGCGCCAATCCCGGGAAAATTAAAAATAGAGGCAAAATAGTCTGAAAAATTCAGAAAAATGCCCAGTTTCAGCAGATTGTATCGTGACAAAAGGATTTCTCGCTTCCCATCGCCTTGTGCCGGATGCCAAGCCATCGGCTCCCAAGCGAGAGCGCGGCGCTGACGAATCATTCACCGGAGCGTGTCCGATCGCAGCCTCCCCATCCCGCTACGCTTCCCCCGCCAACCAGTAAACCATCATCCCTGCTCCGGACCAGCAACGGCGACACCCGGCGTACGCCCCGCAAGGGCCGGAACCGCACTACAATACCAAAAGCATAACCGTTAAGCTCCAGCCGTCCCTGGGAACTTAGCTCCAGAGCCGACTTCTTAAAGACAACACGCACCAACGCAAACCCGGCACCGGCCTTTTCCGCGCGAATGCCCGGCCGACCACGCCGCCAACCGTAATCGCAGCATCAGCAGCACCGTATTGCCATACCGTATCCATCCCGCAACCAACAGGAGAACGAAATGCAATTGAACGGAAAAGTCGCCTTGATTACTGGAGCCGCCAGCGGCATAGGCAAGGATATCGCCCAGGTCTACGCCAGGGCCGGCGCGGCCGTGGCCATCGCCGACATCAATCTGGACGCCGCGCAAAAAGCCGCGGACGAGATCAACTGCGCCGGCGGCAAGGCCATCGGCGTGGCGATGGATGTGACCAGCGAGGAAGCGGTCAACCAAGGCACCAAGGCGGTAGTGGACGCCTTCGGCCATCTGGACATACTGATCTCCAACGCCGGCATCCAGATCGTCAATCCCATCATCAACTACAGCTTCTCCGACTGGAAGAAGATGCAGGCCATCCATGTCGATGGCGCCTTCCTCACCACCAAGGCCGCGCTGCAATACATGTACCAGGACAATCGCGGCGGCACCGTCATCTACATGGGCTCGGTGCACTCGCACGAGGCCTCGCCGCTTAAGTCCGCCTACGTCGCCGCCAAGCACGCGCTGCTGGGCCTGGCGCGGGTGCTCGCCAAGGAGGGCGCGCCGCACAATGTGCGCTCGCATGTGATCTGCCCCGGCTTCGTGCGCACTCCGCTGGTGGACAAGCAGATTCCGGAACAAGCCAAGGAACTGGGCATCAGCGAGGAAGAGGTCATCAAGAAAGTGATGCTGGGCAATACCGTGGACGGCGTATTCACCACGGTGGACGATGTGGCGCAAACCGCGCTGTTCCTGGCGGCCTTCCCCAGCAACGCGCTGACCGGACAGTCCTTCGTCGTCAGCCACGGCTGGTACATGCAATAAGGAGCAGGCATGGCGCAATCCAAGCTCAATCCGGCCTGCCATTCTGATGCCGGCGTCTATCATAGCCCCGCGCTACCTGCCGGCCACCACTACCAGGTGGTGGCGCTGGTTCTGCAGGGCGGCGGCGCGCTGGGCGCCTACCAGGCCGGCGTCTACCAGGGGCTGGCGGAGGCCCGGCTGCACCCCAACTGGGTGGCAGGCATTTCCATCGGCGCGCTCAACGCCGCCATCATCGCCGGCAATCCGCCGGAACAGCGCGCCGAGAAGCTGGAACAATTCTGGCACACCATTAGCCGGCAGCCCTTGCTGCCGCCCAGCCCGCACAACCTGCTGAACCTTGGCCACGCCCTGCCGTCGGCCATGCAGACCCTGTTCAACGGCTGGGAAGCCTGGCGCGCGCTGACCGAAGGCCAGAACGGCTTCTTCGTGCCGCGCCAGTTGCTGGGCGCCGACAGCCTGTTGCAACCCGGCAACGCCAGCTTTTACGACACCTCGCCGCTGAAAAGCACGCTGGAAAGCCTGGTGGATTTCGACCGCCTCAACGATAGCGGCGAAATGCGGGTGTCGGTGGGCGCCGTGCACGTGAAGAGCGGCAACTTCGTCTATTTCGACAATACTCAGACGCGGCTGCGCGCCGAACACTTCATGGCCTCCGGCGCGCTGCCACCGGGCTTCCCGGCGGTGGAGATAGACGGCGAGCACTACTGGGACGGCGGCATGGTGTCCAATACCCCGCTGCAGCAAGTGCTCGCCGGCAAGCCGCGCAAGAACTCGCTGGTGTTCCAGGTGGACCTATGGAATGCCAGCGGCGAGCCGCCTACCGATCTGTCCAAGGTGACGCAAAGACAGAAAGAGATCCAGTACTCCAGCCGTACCCGGATGATCACCGACTACATGGCGCAAACCCAGCGCTTCCGCCGCTTGCTGCGCGAGGTGATGGAGCTGGTTCCGGAAGACCGCGCCCACTCTCCGGCCTACCAGCGGGCGGCGGAGCAGGCCTGCGACCGGGTGTTCAACGTGATCCATCTGATCTACCAGGACAGTCCCTGCGAAGGTCATTACAAGGACTTCCAGTTCAGTGCCAGCACCATGCGCGAACACTGGCAGAGCGGTCTGTTGGACATCCGCCACAGCCTGTCCCATCCCGAATGGCTGCACATGCCGCCGGCCAACCAGCCTTTCACCACCCACGACGTGCATCGCCTATCCGGGCGCTAGCGCCCTCAACGCAACGCACGCCGCAAACCAGAATAGTCTTGGCATTCGCCTCCACCCGGCGCCCGGCCCGCCCTGTTCCGGCGCGGCGGGCGGCGGGCTCCCAGAGACCCGGCGTCAGCGCTTCCTTGTTCGATTCGTCCCGGCTCGTTTCGACGCGCCGCGGATTGCATCCGCTTGGACACGTGATAATGGCCCTTGATCCGTTTGCTTGTCCATCCCGGCCGAAAAGCTGGCCTAGCCCATTCCTCAGCCTGCTTGCCGTGTTTGCCGCCACTCCCGCGGCGTGATGCCGCATTGCGCCTTGAATGCCCGCGACAGCGCGGCTTCGCTGCCATAACCTACCTCGATCGCAATCATCTTCAACTGCCGTCCCTGCCGCAATGCCTGCTGCGCCAGCCTGATGCGCCACCCTTGCAGATAGGCCCCAGGCGTGCAACCGACAATGCTGCGGAAAGCGCCGGCAAAAACGCTGCGCGACATTCCCGATGCATTGGCCAATGCATCCAGCGACCACTCCTGCGCCGGCTGTTCATGCATCGCCACCAGCGCCTTGCGCAATTTGGGGTGGGACAAGCCGGCCAGCATGCCGCCGCGGATCTGGTTCGCCTCCATCAACTGACGCAACACCTGAATCAGCACCACCTCGAACAGCCGGTCAACCAGCGCATACCGGCCGCAGTTATTGCCGAAGGCCTCCTCGAACAACAGCTCCAGCACATGCTCGGCGCCGTCGATGGCCGCCAGCGGCAGGCAGACCAGATCCGGCAGCGCCCCGATGATCGGATTGTCGGCGCCGCCATCGAAGCGCAGCTCCGCGCACGCCAGGTCGGCACCGCGCTCGGCATCCGTGACGAAACGCCGGGAGATGGGCCGCGGATAGAGCAGCAAGCTGGGAACGCTCACCTGCAACGCGGGTTGGCCGGGATGGATGATATCCATCGCGCCAGACCTGACAAGGTGTATCTGACCGCCAGCACCCGGCGCGGCGAAATCAGTGACGCCGCATAAGGCGCCGGAATGGAACATCCGCGCGCGCACCGGAAAATGATTCAGCAGCGCGTCCAGGCGATCCGTACATGCATCGGTCAAATCGATACTCCTTATCAATTTTTCAATATTTTACGCAACCATAAGTATCAGATCCAAGCGTAAAGTTCGTCTTGCCAAACGGCATCACGCAAACCAGTCAAGTTGCAAAGGAGCACAGCATGTCGATCGAGAAAGTTCTGTACCGCACCCAGGCCACCGCAACCGGAGGCCGGGAAGGAAGCGCCGCCTCTTCCGATGGCGCCCTGAAAGTCCAGTTGTCCACGCCGCGCGAACTGGGCGGCGCTGGCGGCGCCGGCACTAATCCCGAGCAACTGTTCGCCGCCGGCTATTCCGCCTGCCTCCTCGGATCGCTGAAGTTTGTCGCCGCCAGGGAAAAGGTTGCGCTGTCCGATGCGAGCAGCGTCACCGGCGCCGTCGGAATCGGAACGGTCCCTACCGGTTTCGCCATCGAAGTGGAACTGCAGGTATCCCTGCCCGGCCTGCCCCGCGAAACGGCGCTGGCGCTGGTGGAGAAGGCCCACGTGGTCTGCCCTTACTCCAATGCCACGCGCAATAACATCGACGTGCGCCTCAGTCTGGTCTGAACCATCGCCGCTATAGCCCAATCAGGAAAAACCATCATGAAAACCAAGTTCAATATCGTTGCGGCATCGGTTGCCGCCATGCTTGCCGGCAACGCGCTGGCTGCAGGCAGCCCCGGAGTCGAACGCCATACCCAGGCTTTTCTCGAAACGCTTGCCAAGAGCGGCGGCCAGCCGCTGGAAACGCTATCGCCGGCCGATGCGCGCAATGTGCTGACCGGCGCGCAGAAAGACGCCAAGCTTCAGCCCGCCGACGTCAGCGAAAAGACCATCACGGTGGATGGCAAGCCGTTGAAGCTCACCATCGTGCGGCCGGCCGGCGCCAAGGGGGTTCTGCCGGTATTCATGTTCTTCCACGGCGGCGGCTGGATTTTGGGCGACTACCCCACCCACGAGCGCTTCGTGCGTGATCTGGTGGCCGATTCCGGCGCGGCCGCGGTATTCGTCAACTACACCCCGTCCCCGGAGGCCCGCTATCCGGTAGCCATCAACGAAGCGTACGCCGCGACGAAATGGGTCGCCGAAAACGGCGCGCAGATCCAGGTGGACGGCAAGCGCCTGGCGGTTGTGGGCAACAGCGTGGGCGGAAACATGGCGGCGGTCGTCGCCTTGATGGCCCAGGCCTACGGCGGCCCCAAGCTGCGCGCCCAGGTGCTGTTCTGGCCGGTGACCAACGCGAACTTCGAAGACGCGTCGTATGATGAGTTCGCCAACGGCCACTTCCTGACCAAGGACATGATGAAGTGGTTCTGGGATGCCTACACCACCGATCCGCAGCAACGCCGGGAAGTCTACGCTTCTCCGCTGCAGGCGACGCCCGAGCAGTTGAAAGGACTGCCGCCGACGCTGGTGCAGACTGCGGAGAAAGACGTCTTGCGCGACGAAGGCGAGGCCTACGCCCGCAAGCTGGACGCCGCCGGCGTCAACGTGGTGGCCACCCGCTACAACGGGATGATTCACGATTTCGGCCTGCTCAATGCTTTGTCCGCGCTGCCGGCTACCCGCGCGGCTCTTCATCAGGCCAGCGAGGAACTGAAGCTGCGTCTGCGCTAAGATGCCGCCAGGCTGCCGCGCAGAAACCGGCTGATGGCCGATCTACGCCGCAGATCAGCCGCGCTGTACCGCAACAAGGCTCCCACGGGAGCCTCTTTCTTATTGGAGCCATCGCTGCGGAACGCTGGCCTACCTGACGGCGGCGTGAATCTCGGCGATGTATCCGCCAGGAAACTGCACGATCGCGGCTTCGCGCTTGTCGGAAACAAAGGGCTGAACCAATATCGCGGCTCCGGCGGCCTGCGCCTTGCGCAGCGTAGCGGCCAGATCGCCGACTTCGTATCCCGTCACCTCGCGCCCGAACGGATACGGCAGATGGCCATCCGTCACCATGACCGCCAATTTGCCGAAAGGCGACTCGAGGCGCACGCGACGGTAGCTTTCCTTTGCCCGGCCGATTTCGATGCCCGGCGCCTTGCGCTCGTCGGAAACGACCCGGCCGTGCGCGAATGCCACGAAGCCGCCGATAAAGGCGTCGGCGCGCTGCGGCGACAGGTAGACGCGGTTTTCCGGCACTGTCTGCAGCGGATCATATTGCGGCTTCTGCGTATGCCAGTACAGCTGCATGTGCACGCCGCCCGGCCATTCGATGATGGCGTCGCTGCCTATCGGATCGGGGAAGGTCGCCACCACGGCATCCGCCCCGTGGGCCTTCGCGGATTTGACCGCGGCGTCCATATCGGTCACCAGATAGCCGGTGCGCTCGATGCCGAACGGATAAGGTATCGGTGTCTTGAAGCCGAACACCGACAGTGTGCCCACCGGGGTGAACACCAACTGCGACATGGTCTGGCTTGGCGTGGGGGTAACCTGGAACACCCCTTGTTGCGACTTGTGGCCGCCGAAGGTAGCGATCAGGCTGTCGGTGAAGCGGTCGAAGTCCTCCGGCGCGACATACACGTGGGTCGTGCTGTATTGAGGCGCCACGGCGATGCGCGGAGCCGCGGCCTGCTCTGTCGCTGCGATTGAAGACGCGGCAAAGCCGCCAAGCAATAGCGCGCTGAAGATCAGCGAATGGATGGCACGCATGGCGATGAGTATCCTCATATAGGTTTTGGGATGGGGAAGCGCGTCCAGTGAATGCCCGGCGTCGCGGCGCGGCAAGGGGTTACAGCAAAGAACTGGCTGGCTCGTCCTGCGCCGCAAAACGATGGCGGCCGTCATGCAAACCGGCACTCGCCAAGATATGCCATAAGATTAATCATATCATGCAGACAGCGGAACATGTCATCGCCGCGCCGCCGCCCGGAGCGGTCGATTCACGCGCCTTCGCCACTGCGCCATGATCCATTCCGATGCGGAGACCATCCGCCGCGGGCCGCCGCCGAAAAGACAAAGAAGCCGAGACAGGCCTCTTTCACATGCTGGCGATCACAATCCAGCAAAACGCCGCCTCGATGGCGCGGCGTCAGCCATCGGCGAAAACCTCGACCCGGCCCCGCCCTGCCCGCTTGGCCTTAAGCAAGGCGTCGTCGGCTTGGTGGATCAGCTCGTTGCCCGCCAACCTGCTCCTGCTAACGGCAATCGCGCTGACACCTATGCTGGCGGACAAGCTCAGATTGGCGTTGTCGGTGATCAGCGGAGAGTGCCGGATGGCATCCAGAATATGCTGCGCCCTCTCCCTGGCGCTCGCCAGACTCATGCCGGGCAGTATCACCATGAATTCATCGCCGCCATAGCGGACAACCGAGTCGTAAGAGCGCAGGCTGGCGCAGATGCGTTTGGCAAACTCGATCAGCGCCTGATCACCGCAAGGATGGCCGAACTGGTCATTGATTTGCTTGAAATAATCCAGGTCTATCATCAGCAGCGCCAGATGGGAGTCCTCACGCCCCAAGCGGATGATTTCCCGCCCCAGGATTTCCATTCCCGCCGCGCGGTTCCACACATTCAACATCGCATCCAGCATGGATTTGCGTTTGATCTGATCCAGCTCGGAAATCACCTCCATTTGCGTATGGCTTAGCTCGCGATTCAAGAAGGCCAGCTCCACCCAGTTGCCTAGGTCATGCAGCGCCGCTTGGTCCTCTTCGGAGAACACCCGGGCATGATGGTCAATCAGGCAAAGCGTGCCGACCCGGTAGCCCTCGACATTCTTGAGCGGACGGCCCGCATAAAAAATGACGTGAGGGTTTCCCGTGACGAGCGGATTATCGGCAAACCTGTCGTCGCGGGTCGCATCCGGGATGATGAACAATTGATCGCCCAGAATGGCGTACGAGCAGAAAGACACATCGCGATCGATCTCCCGCATCGGCAGGCCGATGCAGGACTTGAACCATTGGCTGTTTTCATCCACCAGCGAGATCAATACGATGGGTATGTCGAACAACCGTTTCGTCACGCGCACCACTTGATCAAACACCTGCTCGTCCGGAGTACAAAGCAATTGCATCCGGCGCAAGGACGCGACGCGGTCATTCTCATCAACAGGCAAAGGGGCGATTTGCATGGCTTTTCCTTGCAAAGGTCGGATGAGACGAACCAAATGGCAATGCCTTGATATTAATATGAAAAAAACGATTTTCACCTGCACATGCTTGTACTGCCGGCCATGGCCATCAATTGTTCGCCCCCTCGGGCCGACGCCGCCAGCAAACGGAATCGGCATGCGCAGCGGCCGCGCCAGCCCGCAACTGTCCTTGCCGCTCGCGCCAACTTCCCGAGCTACATTAGCCATATCTAATTTTAAAAGCCGCCTGACGACGCCATGCCAAACAGCTTGCTATGATGAGGCTGCCTGGTGTGCCGCCGCTGGTTGGCGGGCGCCACCGGCAAGTCCTGATTGCGCCACGGCTCCACAGCATGAACTCGGGCCAAAAAATAACTATTAAAAATAATTTTCGATTTAAAAAAGTGATGACCGCCATTAATATTGCTCAATGGCGGCCAATGACTATTTTGATTAGTCTGCTTATCAGGATGTCCTTTCAACCCTCTAACCAGAGGAGTCTGTCATGAGTAGCGAATCCAAATGCCCATTCCACCAGACCGTAGGCAATCCGGCCGTGGTAAATGCCCGATCCAACCGCGATTGGTGGCCCAATCAGCTCAACCTGAACATTCTGCATCAGCATGCGCCGGCCTCCAATCCGTTGAATCCGGATTTCGATTACGCGGAAGCCTTCGGAAAACTGGATTACGCGGCGCTGAAAAACGACCTCAAGGCGCTGATGACCACCTCCCAGGACTGGTGGCCGGCCGACTGGGGCCACTACGGCGGCCTGTTCATCCGCATGGCCTGGCATGACGCCGGCACCTACCGCACCGCCGATGGCCGCGGCGGCGCCGGCGCCGGCAACCAGCGCTTCGCGCCGCTCAACAGCTGGCCGGACAACGGCAACCTGGACAAGGCGCGCCGCCTGCTGTGGCCGATCAAGCAAAAATATGGCGACAACATTTCCTGGGCCGACCTGATGATCCTGGCCGGCAACGTGGCGCTGGAGTCGATGGGCTTCAAGACTTTCGGTTTCGGCGGCGGCCGCCAGGACATCTGGCAGCCGGAGGAAGACGTCTACTGGGGCGCAGAAACCAAATGGCTGGCCACCAGCCAGGAAGCCAACAGCCGCTACTCCGGCGACCGCCAGCTGGACAACCCGCTGGCCGCGGTGCAGATGGGCCTGATCTACGTCAATCCGGAAGGTCCGGACGGCAACCCCGACCCGCTGGCCTCCGGCCGCGACGTGCGTGAAACCTTCGCCCGCATGGCGATGGACGATGAGGAAACCGTGGCGCTGGTAGCCGGCGGCCATACTTTCGGCAAAGCGCACGGCGCCGGCGATCCGGCGCTGGTGGGCCCGGAACCGGAAGCCGCCCCGCTCGAAGCGCAAGGCCTGGGCTGGATCAACCGCCTCGGCAGCGGCAAAGGCGAATACACCACCACCAGCGGCATCGAAGGCGCCTGGAAACCCAACCCGACGCAATGGGACAACGGCTATTTCGACATGCTGCTAGGCTACGACTGGGAGCTCACCAAGAGCCCGGCCGGCGCGCACCAGTGGGTGGCCAAGAACGTCAAGCCGGAACACCTGATCCCCGACGCCCACAATCCGGCGAAAAAGCATCCGCCGATGATGACCACCGCCGACATGTCGTTGCGCTTCGATCCGATCTACGAACCGATTGCCCGCCGGTTCCACCAGGATCCTCAGGCCTTCGCCGATGCGTTCGCCCGAGCCTGGTTCAAGCTGACCCATCGCGACATGGGTCCCAAGTCCCGCTATCTCGGCCCGGAAGTGCCGGCCGAGGATCTGATCTGGCAAGACCCGGTGCCAGCCGCCTGTCAGCCGCAGATCGATGACCAGGACGTCGCGGCCCTCAAGGCCAAGGTGCTGGCCTCCGGCCTGTCCATTGGCGAACTGGTCTCCACCGCCTGGGCCTCCGCCTCCACCTTCCGCGGTTCGGACAAACGCGGCGGCGCCAACGGCGCCCGCATCCGCCTGGCTCCGCAGAAGGACTGGGACGTCAACCAGCCGGCCCAACTGGCCCGCGTCCTGAATGCGCTGGAAGGCATACGCAAAGCGTTCAACGACGCGCAAACCGGCGGCAAGCAGTTGTCGCTGGCCGATCTGATCGTGCTCGCCGGCGGCGCCGCGATCGAAGCCGCCGCCAAGGCCGCCGGCCATGCGGTCCAGGTGCCGTTTGCTCCGGGCCGCGCCGACGCCGCCCAAGCGCAGACCGACGTCGAGTCGTTCAACGTACTGGAACCTCAGGCCGACGGCTTCCGCAATTACCAGAAACAGGCCTATTCTCTGCCGGCCGAGACGCTGCTGATCGACAAGGCGCAGTTGCTGACGCTGAGCGCGCCGGAAATGACCGTGCTGGTGGGCGGCCTGCGCGTGCTGGGCGCCAATGTCGGCAATGCCAAGCACGGCGTGTTCACCGCGCGCCCGCAGGTATTGAGCAACGACTTCTTCGTCAACCTGCTCGACATGGGCGTGGTCTGGCAGCCCGCCTCCGCCGCCAACGACCTGTATGAAGGCCGCGACCGTAAGACCGGACAGGTCAAGTGGACCGGCACCCGCGTCGACCTGGTGTTCGGCTCCAACTCGCAGCTGCGCGCGCTGGCGGAGGTATACGCCCAAAACGGCGCGCAGGAGAAGTTTGTGCGCGATTTCGTCGCCGCCTGGAACAAGGTGATGAATCTGGACCGCTTTGACCTGAAGTGATGGCCTGACACCCCGCCAATGGGAACGGTCGGCGCCGGCAATTCGGCGCCGACCGTCACTTTACGACGGCCTCACCTGCGTTTTCGCTCTTCTGACTCGCCATCTCAATACTGGCAACCCGCGCGGAAAGGCACCCTTGCGCGCTCAGGCAAAGAGGCCCTTCCGGGCCTCTTTTCTCGAGCAAATTGAAGATAAATCAACACCGCCAAAACATTAAGCCCGCCACAGAACGACGATTCAAGCGACTACCTGCGTTCTTGTTGCCATCGCTTGGCAACACCAACAATAGCAAGGGTTTCAACAGAGCGGTCGCGGCCCGCCCTGGAGCAACCAAGAGCGGGCCGTGGCGCTGCTAACCTATGCCAAATTAAGCGGCGTTGACGTGATGTTGAACTGAACGGACGACCCTACCTCGCCGTTGATGGTGACGGTGATCGGCATGGTCAGTAGATAGGTTCCGTCACTCTGCTTGATGGAGCCCGGCAGGTTCTGCTTGTAGTAGAAGGAGCCGGTCTGAGTTACGGTCGTCGGCGGCACTTGGCCGATTGCAATGGTGGCAATGCCGGAATAACTCGAATGCGGCGGCACGTTGAAGGTAATCTGCTGCTGCAGATCGACGCTGTTGGTAGTGGATGTCGTCTGGGACGACGATGTGGTTTGCGTCACCGAAAACGATGCGGTCAAACTCGTCTGGATGGAATCGACATCCGGCACCCCCTCGGTTGCCGTGACGGTTGCAGAAATCGACGCAGTCGTCTCATATTGCTGAGTCGTTGTATTCGAGATCTGCACCGACTTGCCGACTGCGACCGTATCGGTGAGCGTGAGCACCTCTGACGACGCATTTGTCCCCGAGATGGTTTCGGTAAACGTCTGGCCCGATACAATCTGCGCTGCCACATTGACCGAAACCGATGAGATCACCGTTTTGACCGGAGAAACCAGGCTGTATGTGAATGAGCTGACCTTGTCGTTCATGCCACTATCGGTCAAGTTCACCGCAGCTTGGGTGTTCCACGAGCCGAAGGGATTGCTGGCGCCAACCGTCATTGACTGGCCGCTGCCATCAGCATTGTCAGAGAGCGTCAGCTGCTGCGGCGGCGTCAGGCAGGGAAAGTTGAGCGATGAGGCCTGATCCTGAAGCCACCATTTGGCAATCGAGATCGGTTTGGCCGTCGACCATTCCGAGAGGAAAATCGTAGCGAATGTCCCGCTTTCATTGATGTCATAGAACAGTTGAAACCAGCCTTGATCCGAGTCCACTTCGCGCCAAATACCGCCGCTGAGACAGTCATTGGCGCCGTACGCCTTCAAATCGATGGTCTGGGTTTGACCGTTGCCGATCAAGTCTACGCACACACCGGCATTGGAGAAGTCAGCAGGATTGGCGTTCTGGACCACATTGTTGCACAGCGTGCAGACAACGTTCTCGGGCAGGTTGAACACAAGCCATGTTGCCTGATCCTGCATCGAAGTGCCGGAGAATGAGAAAAATCTCTCTGAAGGATATTGCGGACTATTGGTGTCGATTGTGAGTGAATTGCTGCCCCAGTTATTATCCCTGAAGAGAATGATCTGCCCAGACGGACACTCGCGGGGTAGGGCTGCGACGTCCTGGGTGGAACGTAAAATGGCTGTTGGTACACATTGGTACTCATCTCAATCCTTTCTACCATCAATCAGCACGCAAACTTTTCCAGTTGTCACCAGAGTCCGTAAACGATTTGAACCAAGTCGTTAAGAGAAAGGCAAACCGATGCCGCCCAACGTCCATGCCATGGCAATACGGGTCTGCCGCGCCTCGGTTACTGCTCAATGATGAGCTTTGCTCGAGGCTAAGGTTGATTCTGGTACAGCGCAAACACTATGCCAAGCACGAATAGGCTAGGTGGAAATACTGCATTTGTCGTATTGCGGACGCTAGGCCAGCATCTCTGAAGAGTTGATCAGGCATAACGAAGAAGGGGCCAACGGCCCCTTCTCTGTTGTCAAACTCCGACGGACTTTATTCGCGCGAATTGATTGGAAATGACCTCCATCCGACTAAGCGATACTCCAAGTGACGGCATAAGTCTGCCCAGCGGTCAGTTGGCAGCAGTTGCGAAATGATGGCTTTACACAGAATGTCGGACACGGCAGGGTCCGGGCGAAACAAAGCCCTCCCGAATCGGGAGGGCTTTGTTTATGTCGGGCGGGCGGCGTCAGTGCTGATGCCCGTGCTCGCCATGTACATGCTGGTGGGCAATTTCCTCGGCGGTTGCCGCGCGCACGTCCACAACTTTGAGGGCGAAGCGCAGGGTTTTGCCGCAAAGCGGATGGTTGCCGTCCAGCAATACGGTTGGACCTTTGATCTTGGTGACGAAATAGTAGCGCGGTTCGCCATCCGGGCCGGTGCGTTGGAGCTGTCCGCCTACCTTGACGCCGGGCGGGAAGTCGGATTTGGGCATGGTGGTGACCAGGGCTTCGTCGCGTTCACCGAAGGCATCTTCGGCAGCGAGTTCCAGCGTGGTTTGAAAACCTGATTCCTGACCTTCAAGTGCGGCTTCCAGTTTGGGGAACAGGCTGTCGTAATCGCCATGCAGGTAGGAGACGGGTTTCTTGCCATCGTCGTAAACCAGGCCCTGGCTGTCGGTGACTTTCATTCGCAGAGTGACGGCGGTGTTTGAGGTGATTTTCATGGCGGGCAATGGCAAATAAATTGAAGCGGGAAGGTTCGCAGTTCAGCGGTGGAGTGTCAACAGACAAGCGTCTGCACATGCTGCGCGATCATCCATTCCTCGTCGGTTGGTATCACCCAGACCGATACGCCGCTGTCCGGGGCGGAGATGCGCGGGCCGTTGGCCTCATTGGCCTGCGGATCCAGCTTCACGCGCAGCCAGGCCAGCTTGCGGCACAGCGCCGCGCGCACCGGAGCCGAGTGCTCGCCGATTCCCGCGGTGAACACCAAGGCATCCAGCCCGCCCAGCACCGCCACATAGGCGCCTACGTACTTCAGCGTCGCGTATACGAAATACTCCACTGCCGACGCCGCCGCCGGATCCGCGCTTTCCTGCAAGATCTGCATACTGTCGCTGATACCGGACAACCCCAGCAGCCCGGCTTTCTCGTAAAGCATCTCCTCCAGCGACGCGTCGTCGAACAGCTTGCTGCGCAGCAGGTAGAACAAGGCGTCCGGCGGCACATCGCCCGAGCGGGTCGACATCGGCAGGCCGGACAATCCCGAAAAGCCCATGGTGGTCTCGACACTGCGGCCGTCCAGCATGGCGCACAGACTGGCCCCGCCGCCCAGATGCGCGACGATCACCCGCCGCGCTTCGGGCGCGAACTTGGGCAGTTGCCGGCTGATGTAGTCATAGGAGATGCCGTGGTAGCCCCAGTGGCGCACGCCGGCATCGCGGACATCCTTGGGCAGCGCGTAGGTTTGCGCCGCCTCCGGCATGGTGCGGTGGAAAGAGGTGTCGAAGCATGCGAGCTGCGGCAGGCCGGGAAAGGCCTCTGCCAGCGCCCTGATGCCGGCCACGTTAAAGATCTGGTGCGATGGCTCCATCTTGGCCAGAGAGTCCAGATAGTCCAGCACGTCGTCGTCGATGCGGACCGGAGCGGCGAAACGGCTGCCGCCAAGCACCACGCGGTGGCCGGCGGCGATCACCTTGATGCCGGCGATGCCGGTTTCCAGCCAGGCGACGACAAAACGCAGCGCGGTCTTATGGTCAAGCGGATGGCCGCGGTCCCAGTCGTGTTGGCCCAAGGGCTGGCCGGCCGGGTCATCGGCGGCGAAATGCGGGGCATCGCGCATGCTCGCTATCCGGCCTCGGCAAATCAGCGGCAGCGACCTGGCGGCATTCAGCGCATAGGCGGCGAACTTCAGGCTGGTGGAGCCGGCATTGATCACGATGATGGCGTTGGCCATGGCGGCTCAATCCCTCGGGTCGGGCAGGATGCCGCCAGCGCATCGGCGCACAAGGCGGCGGTGGGTGCCGAGAATAAAAGGGGGGCGGCGATATCCGCGCGGCTGGTCAGCATCACCGGCGCTCGCGCGCCGACGACCAGGCCCGCGCTTTGGGAATTGGCCATGAAGACGAGGTCCTTGTAGATCATGTTGCCCGCTTCGATATTGGGCGCGAGCAGTGCGTCGGCGATGCCCGCCACCGGGAGGCGATCCGCTTGGCCTGCGCCGCCGCGTCCACCGCCGCATCCAGGACCTGCGGGCCGTCATGGCTAGAGGCGTCCCATCGGCTTGAACGTCAGGAGGCCTGCTTGTGAGCCTGACGGGCAACCGCGGGTTCGACAGGCGACTCCAGCATTTGCGAGAGCCGGGCCAGAAAGGCGCTCGCTTCGCTGCTCATGGGCCGGCCGGCGCTGACGATCGCCTCCGCCTGTTTGACAAGCTCTTTGCGCAGGCCTGCCGCCGGCACCATCAAGGCAATGGCCTGCACCGCGCGTTCGCGGTCGAGCTGCAGCACGAAGAACTGGTCGCGCACCAGGTTTTTGAACTGGTCCAGCGAGAGTTTCATCAGTGTCTGGCGCGCGGTGTTCAACGCGAACGCGCTGCGCTGGCCGAAAGACCGGTCCGCCCCGACGATGTACAGCACGGCCCGGGTCAACGCCGCGTTGAAGCCGCCGCTCTGCAGCTTCGCCGCGTGCGTCGCCGCCAAGGCACGCCGGGCCGCAGACTGCTCTGGCGAAGCGTCCGGGCTTGGCCGGACTTCGCTGTCAGCGTCGAGCCCGAGCAAGGCCTGCACCAGCGGCGAGCCATAGAAAGCGAAGAAAGCCTGTTCGACCCAGTCGTCGCGCGCCACGCGGTAGGCTTCAAGAGCGGCCGTTATCTGGTCCGAGACTTTGGCCTGCAAGGCCAGGAAGGGGTTGTCGGCGGCGGCGGGCTGGCGCGCGGCTTCAGCCTCGGCGGCTAGCGCGGGCACGCCGCTCATCCACGGATTGCCGTCGGCAAAAATCGCGTAGCTGAGCCTGAGAGGGTTCAAGATGCCGGCCAGGTCCGCCGCCGGCTGGCTGACCAGCGCCCGCACCCAGGGCTGCGCCAGGATGCGGTACACCGCGAGATTCCATTCCGACAGCCGCGCCACGGCGGCGAAGGCGCGGTCATCCTCCGGGCTGTTGCGGCCAAGCGCGCGGATGTCGTCAAGGGTGCGGGCCTCGAAGCGGGCAAAGCAGTTGCCGGTATCGAATCCCCCCGGCACCAGGTCGGCGTTCCGCGCGGAGATGGCCATTTCATAGAGGCCGGGCGGCAGGCAGTCGATGACATCCATCAGTTGCACGAATTCCTGATCTTGCTCCGCGCCAACCTTGGAGGAGACGAAGATCGCCAGATGGCCGACCTTGTGGCTGAGGCAGTATACGATCGTCCGGTCCGCGGCGCGGATATCGTCGACGTCGCGGTACAAATCGGGTATCCAGCCGAGCGTTTGGGGCGGCGGGCTGATATCGTCGGCCGAGGAGGTGAACACGATGATGGGCGAGACCACATTGCGTATGTCGAAGGTCGTGCCGTCGCTGGCTTGAAGCTGGTTGCGGGCAAGCTTGTCGCCGATGAAGAGCTGGTCCACCAGGAACTGCAACTCGTCGCCGTTCAGCTGGGTGAAGTCTCCCCACCACCGCTCGAACTGGAGGTAGCGCTGCGCCCCGGCGTCGATATCGGCGTAGATCTGGTATTGCTTGCCCCACAGCCAGTAGGCGGGATTCAGGTTGTCGAAATTCAGGATCAGATTGGTTCCGTCCATCTTTCCCTTGCCCAGATCGCTGATCATGGCGGCGAGCCAGCTGCCGCCGAGCAGGCCGCCCGAGTAACGCATCGGAGCCTTGCCGCGCACCCCCTGCCAGTACGACATCGGCGAGCCGGGGAGCAGGCAGGGGCCGAACAGATCGGGGCGCAGCATCGCCACCATCAGCGTCTGGTAGCCCGCCTGGCAATTGCCGATGGCGAACGGACGCGGCGCGTCCGGGTGCAGCTCGGCCACGCGTTCGAAGAACTTCACCTGACCTTCGACGACATCAAGAAACTGCTGGCCGGGCTCGGGCATCGCGCCAAAGCCGATGAAGTAGACCGGGTGGCCCGCGTTCAGGGCATCGCCGATCTCGCTCTGCGCCTTGAAGCCGCCTATGCCCGGCCCCTGTCCCGCCCGCGGATCCACCACCACCACGGGCCGCATGCAAGGGTCGGTCGCCACGCCGGGCGGCGGCAGGATGCGCGACAGCGCATAATTGATCGGCCGCGGCAGAGACCGGCCGTGCATCAAAATTTCCTGCTCGAACAGCAGGACGGTCGCCATCGGCCGCGACGTGATCTCTTTCTGTTCGTTGCCGCGTTGCCGCAGCAGATCCAGGAAGAGCGCGCCGCGCTGGAATGCGTCCAGCGCATACTCCCGCCACGCCGCGGCCAGTCTGCCGGAGAATATCGCGGCGGGGCTCGGCCATGCCGGCGGCTCAACGCCCGACGGGAGCGTGGCGGATGGCGCCTGGCTGGCGGCCATCGCCATGCTACCTGCCGCAATGGCGTCGGCGGCATCGTCTTCGCATGGCCGGCCAGCGCTCAGAATGGTTGCCGCGGCCTCGTGCCGGTTCATGTTCATCTCCCGTCTCGCGAGCGATTCCGCTTGCTTTGCTCCCACTCCTGAACGGCGCGGACATCTTCGCGCCCCAGTTCCTCATAAAGCCGGTGGACCCGTTCTATGGTCTGCGGCGCCGGTTCTGCCACGGCCTTGAGCTCGGCATCGGCTTGAGAGCCGTTGCCGGCGCCCAATATCGGCTTGATCTCGCCGTCGGGTTTCGCCTCGGGCGGCTTGGCCGCGCTTGCCATCCCGGCCGCGGTTTTGACGGGGTCCAGAATCCGGTAGGCGAGCCGTTTCACTAGGTCGTTCACCAGGAACCAAGCCAGCGCATAGGCCCAGACAAATCCGGCCCAAGCCCAGCCCAGCGGCGTCATGAACAGCCCGTAGACCGCTATCAGCGTCGCTATGGCCTGCGTGCCGAGCACCGCCGCCCATAGCGCTGCGGCAGGCCGTATCGACCAGAACGGTCCGCGCGCGCGGGTCAGGAAAATGGTCAGATGCCCGGCCACGGACAGCTTCAAATACATCAGCGTCTGGATGTGCGCGCGGTCAAGATGGAACACGCGCTCGCCCAGATAAAACAGGCCGAATGCCGATACGACGCCGATCAGCCCCAGTACGGTCGCTATTCCGAGCACCATGCGCATGTTCCAGGCTTCGGGCTGGTTCTTGTAGCGGACGTTGTCGTAAGCGATGGACAGAATGGCGCCGTCGTTGAGCAGCGCGAGCATCACGATCATCACCGCGGTCAAGGGGTAGAAATTGAAGATCAGGATGGACAGCGTCATGAAGAACAGCACCCGCAGCGTCTCGGCGATGCGATAGATCGCATAGCTGTTCATTCGCTGGAAAATCTTCCGGCTCTCCTTGATCGCGTCGATGATCACCGACAGGCCCGGGGCCAGCAGCACGATGGCCGCCGCCGCGCGCGCCGCGTCGGTCGCGCCGGCGACGGCGATGCCGCAATCGGCTTGCTTCAGCGCCGGTGCGTCGTTCACTCCGTCGCCGGTCATGCCGACGATGTGGCCGCGCTTTTGCAGGACATCGATGATGTGGAACTTGTGCTCGGGGAACACCTGGGCGAATCCGTCGGCTTGTTCGATGAGGTCGGATATCGCGGCCGTCTCCCGGCGCTTGGCGTCGTCCAGGTTGCCGGCATCGAGGATGGCGACGCCCATATCCAGTTTCTTGGCGGTTTCCTTGGCGATGGCCAAAGCATCGCCGGTCAGCATCTCGATCTTCACGCCCATCGCGCGCGCTGGCAATGGTCGCCTTGGCGTCTTCGCGCGGCGGGTCGAACATCGGCAGCACGCCCAGCAGCTTCCATGGGCCATCCCCCTCGGCTCGGGCCACCGCCAGCGAGCGAAAGCCGCGCGCCGCGAATTCGTTAACCGCCTTGTCCAGCGCGGCCTGGGTTCTGCGGATGTTGGCGGACAAGGCCGCAATCACTTGCGGCGCGCCCTTCGTCACCTTGAAAATCTTGCCGTCCGGTCCTTGGACGGTGGCCTCGGTGCGCTTGTGCACGGGGTCGAACGGCTGGAAGTGCGTCAATTGATAGCCGTTCAAGGCCTGATTGTCTTTGAGCGCGCCAAAGATGGCGAGATCGATGGCGTCGTTGTTTTCCAGGCTCGACGCCAGCGCGGCGTTGAATATCACTTGCTCAGCCGAGATCTTGCCCACGACGAAGGGCTCGCCCAGCGTCAGCTTGTTCTGGGTCAGGGTTCCCGTCTTGTCCGCGCACAGCACATCCACGCCGGCCAGCTCCTCGATGGCGACCAGGCGGCTTACGATCGCCTGTTTTTTGGCGAGCAGGCGCGCGCCGACGGCCATCGTCACGGACAATACCGTGGGCATCGCCACCGGAATCGCGGCCACGGTGAGCACCAGGGCGAACTGCAGGGTGGTGAGCACTGCATCGCCGCGATAAATGGCGACGCCGATGATCACCGTCACCAGCAATACCGCAAGCATGATCAGGTAATTGCCTATCTTCAACACCGCGCGCTGGAAATGGCTGACGGTGTGCGCCTCCTGCACCAGCTGCGCCGTCTTGCCGAAATAGGTGTGGACGCCGGTGGCATAGACCAGG
This sequence comes from Chromobacterium sphagni, assembly GCF_001855555.1. Lineage (GTDB taxonomy): Bacteria > Pseudomonadota > Gammaproteobacteria > Burkholderiales > Chromobacteriaceae > Chromobacterium > Chromobacterium sphagni. Next base: position 447,775 of record NZ_MKCT01000001.1, read on the forward strand.
GCGTTGATTTCGCCCTGGCGGATGATGGATCCGGAAAAGACCGCATCGCCGGACTTGCGTGCCGCGGGCAAGGACTCGCCGGTCAGCGCCGATTGATCCACCTCGACCGGATCGCCTGCGAGCAGGTGGGCGTCCGCTGGCACGATGTCGCCCAGGTGCAGGCGGATGATGTCGCCCGGAACAAGCTCGCGCGCGGCCGGGGCAATCCATTTCCCCCCCCGTTTCACCCGGGCCTTGATCGCCAGCTTGGCTTTCAGGGCGGCGATGGCGTTGCCGGCTTCGCGTTCCTCCCAGAAGCCGATCGCAGCGTTGGCCAGCAGCAGCGCCAGGATGATGCCGAAGTCCGGCCAATGCCTGGCGAGAGCCGACAGGATCACCGCCGCTTCAATCATCCACGGGATGGGTCCCCAGAAATAACTGAGGAATTTCAGGAAAGGATTGACCTGCTTTTCCCGGATCTCGTTCGGCCCGTATTGGGCCAGCCGTTTCTGCGCCTCGGCCTGGCTGAGCCCATCCGCCGACGATCCCAATGCCTGCTCCACCTCCGCCAGGGGGAGGGTTTCCCAGGCATCTTGCGGACTAAGCGGCGATGGCTGCCCGGGCCTGGATGCAAGCGTCTTGGACTGCCCGGCATTGGATTTCATGATGTTGTCTTTAAACGGACTTCACCTTTTTGGCGCCTTCCAACACCGCACGAGCTTTCATTTCGTCATCGATGCTGCCATGCACGACGAGAAGGTATCGATCTGATTTCAGCAGGGTTTCATACTTGATGACCCGATCTTGCGGGATGCCTATCCGGGTCAACGACGCGGCGAGGGCGGAAAGGCCGCCCACGACCACTGCGCCCTCAAGCACACTGATCAACGTAGACACCAGAGGCCCGGCCAGCGCGATAAGGCCTACGCCGGGCAAAAAGAAAACGGCGGGCGTGAACAATAAGCCCCAAATCCCACCCCAGAAGGCGCCAACCCCTCCCCAGGACTTTACCTTGTCGCCATCGGTATAGAAACCGACCGGATGCTCGTCGCTGTGATAGCCCTTGCCGACCAAGGACAATTTCTGCAGATCGAAACCAGACCGACTCAGCAACCGAATCGCCTCTTCAGCCTCAATATGGGTGTTGAAAACGTAGATGGATGAATCTGGGTTTTCCATGATTGCGCTCCTGATAAAGGCTTCATGAACCGGAGGGGATTTGTATTGAGCGGAGCTTAATCTGCAGAAAAAGACTCATTAGCGTCTGTGCGGTGACTCACATGGCGACCATCCACTGAGCCGCCCCCTGTTTACTAGATATTCCATGGCCGCTTCTGCTCGAAAAGCAGTCATATCCCTTTTCGAGAACAAAATTCCGCTTTGACCGATCAACAGACATGGTTCCAGCCCTCCCCCACGCGGCGACCGCAGCCGAGGCTTGAGCGGTTTTTTTCATCACCCTGCGCATAAATCCGTTTTTTTGCACCAACAACCTCAGGTGATAAAAAATGAAAAAAGCCTCGCCAGGCAAGGCGGGCTTTTTGCTCTCACTACCTGTCCTGCAGGCTTTGCGCCTGCCGATGATTGGCAAGCCAGTTCACGAAGGACTTAAGCAACGGTCTGCTCATGGCAGGGCCTTCAAATTCGTCAGCTCCGACGTTCCATGCGCAATGCAAGGCAGCCCCGCCTTGCCTCTACTCGCCGCTCGCTTGCAGGATCAGACCCGCCACTTCGGCCGAATGCGATAGCAGCGACACGTGGCTGGACTTAAGCACGATCGTGCGCGCGTGCATCCGATTCGCCATGAAGCGCTGCAAATCGGGATTGATCGTCCGGTCTTCGCTCGACACCGCATACCAGCTTGGCTTGTCGCGCCAGGCGGCGACGGTCGTCTTCGCCATCGTGATCGCCTTGCCTACCGGCTGCTGAACCGCATAGTAGGTTTCGGCCTCGACAACCGGTAGATCGCCGGCGAAGTCTTGGACGAATGCCTGCTCGGATAGCTTGCCGTAGCCATCGGCCGACCACTGCAGCCCCGCCGACGCAGGCGCGGCAGGGAATTTCCTGGTCAGCGCCGGATAGTCCTCGCCGGCGTCCGGCGCGCGCGCGGCAATATACACAAGGCCGGCTACCGTAGGATCATCGCCGGCCTGGCTGATCACCATCCCGCCGTAAGAATGCGCGACCAGCAGCGTCGGGCCATCCTGTTGTGCAAGCGTGCGCCTGACCGCGTCCACATCCGCGTCGAGCGACGTCGTCGGATTCTGCACCGCCGTGACATGCAGGCCCTTCGCCTGCAGCAGCGGAATCACTTTCTGCCAGCTAGAGCCATCTGCAAACAGCCCGTGAACCAGCACGACATTCTTGATCGGCGCGGACGGGGCAACGGCGCCGTTCTGCGCGGATGCCATCGCGGCGCTCAGCAGCGTGGCACAGGCGAAACCGGCAAGAGCAAACGAATTCAAGGTCATGAGGCTTCTCCGAAATGGGATTCCTACTTTTTCCGCAGGGATCACGGCGGCAGCCCTATCCAATCGCGACACAGGCTGGACGCGCTAGCCTGGCGGAAAACAATGGGGAGCAAATTGGTGGGCAAACTCCTGCTTGCCAAGCATACCGCAACCAGGCCTGCGGCAATCGGAGCCATACCATATTAAGGGATACTGCGGCAAAACCACTGCCAGCCCTGCGCGGATGGTTTAAGCCGCCTCATTTGCAACGCGGCCATTTACGAAATCGCCCCGCTATCCAGAACGCCGACACCCGCAGCGGCCGCGCAAGGCGTGCTGCGCCAAGAAGCCGCCCGCCTTCGTCGCGGCTAATCAATCGGGGGCGCGATATCCCATGTAACACTGCATGCCTTCGACCAGAACGTCGAACACCGCCTTGCCGGCGAGACAGTGGCGCAGCTCTTCGTGCGTGGTGATCCAGGTGTCGATCCGCGGCCCGTAATACCCGGACAGGACACGCCGCAATCCATAGCGCAGCGTCAGCAGTTGCTGACAGAAGCCGGCGCCGGCGCGCAGTCGCTCAAGCCCATAATGAGAAATGACTGCTTTCACATCGGAACGCAGCCATTAATGTGGCTAGCAAAGTGTGGCGTATTCGCGTTACCCGCTAACCAATGCTGAACCGATACGAGGCTTAGTTTCAGCCACATAACACAGGATCATTCTGACGTTCCGGAATAGCGCCTGTCTTAACAGTATCAATCCTGAAAATCCCGAAACTTCCAAATGTGTCTGACAACGAACAGACCTGACGCAACCGATGCACTACGGTGCGAATGTGTGGCTGTCATCATGTGTCGACATCGAGTCTGCTGAATTTTTTCAGGAACGCATGATGGGCATCGACAAAGATCAGGTCAAAAAATGTACGGAAGAGATGAAGGGCAAAGTGAAGGAGGCCGTCGGCAAGGCCGTGGGTAACAAGGAGAACTGGAAGTGAAAGGCAACTTTCAGAAAAACGTTGGCACTGTTCAAGCATCTGTAGGCGACGCGAAAGCATATCTCGCGAAGAAGCAGAACACGCCTTAATCACCACGCGGAACCGTCGTATGAATTCGTTCGACGCCCGTTTGGTTGAAACAAAGCAAATGGAGAAATCATGAACATCAAACTCACCGGTACCCTGCTTTTGTTGGGTGCCATGCTCGGTCCAGTAGGTGCATACGCTGAAGACTCAACGACAGACACACCTGGACAGTACCTAGATGATTCTGTCATCACCACCAAGGTCAAAGCTGCATTCGCCGAAGACAAGTGGGTCAAAGGATTTAGCATCAATGTCCGCACTGACCATGGCGTTGTCGACCTGAATGGCACCGTCAACAGCCAGAATCAATCCGATCATGCCACGGAACTGGCATCGCAGGTCAAATCGGTCATCGCGGTTCACAACAACCTGACCGTTATGCCGCGCTAGCGGCTAATCGTGGCCGTCAGCACTAGTGTAGTGGCAATCGGTGTGCGCCAATGTTGACGGTCAAAGTTTTGCTTCTTAAATTAGGAGAGAAAACATGGACTTGCTCATTATCGCAATTTTGTTCTTGCTGCTGTTTGGCGGCGGCGGCGGCTTATATTGGGGTCTGGGCATGGGCTGGGGAATTGGCCCTATCGGACTGATCGTTGCCGTAGTGATCATCTCTTTCTTGCTGTTTGGCTATCGCGGGAGAAGGGGAAACTAAAATGAAGCGTGGATGGCCTCAGCTCTAGTAGACAAATCTGACCCTTATGCTGCGGTCTATTCAAAGACTTTGGATCGACTGCAACGCAACGACCATTTCTCGGCCAAAACAGACGATCAGGTGTTAGCACCTGCAGGTAGGTAAAGGTTATTTATCTTCATATTGACAGTCTGTTCAGTATCCGGCTTATGTGTCCAGTCCCGTACGATTGCTCACGCGCTTTTTGAATAAATCGGGCCGCTGTTTTTGCCAGTCCTTCATGGCCTGAATCGGCGTCCGATGTTGGAGCGCCAGTTGCAGCAGATGCTGGTTATAGAGCAATACATAGCGCTCCAGCGTGTCGGCCAAAATCCGGTCCGCCATGCAGCTTGCGCTTGAGGTCCAATAGCGCGGTACGCAGCCCCTCTGCAATCACCGGATGATAGAAAGGCATCTGCAGTATTTCATCCACTGTCATCCGTTGTTGTGCCGCCCAGGCCAGCAGATGACCTAGATGTTCGGCCGCCACGCCATCCACGCGGACTCCAAATGCTACAGCCTGCCGCGCATGGTAGGCCGCCTCCGCCGCGGCGATCAGAAATTTGCTTGGCATGCAGCCAAGCCTGGCACAAGTCGTGCAATATGCGCCCCCCTCGATCAGCAGCACGGAATCGGTATGCGCCCGGGCCGCCCGATAGGCCGCCATCCCGGCAGTGCCGGCTCCGATGATGGCCACATCAACATGGATTGGGGCTATGGTTTAGCGCTCCAGATCATGAACGATTGGATCCGGCGGCAAACCCAGGCTGACTGCCGCTCACGCCACATTCGGCTCTGCCATCAGATATCCAGCCGGGAGAATTGCGTCTGTTCGCCAGCACACAAACCTAGCCGAAACGGCGCATTGGAACGCTCGGGCATCAAACACAAGGACGAGTGAGCCAGCACTCGCCTAAAAAATAAGCTGGAGCAGCAGATTTCGCGTAACGCGTTGCAGTCGACAGGCGGGATGTATAGGAGCTTGAGCATGCAGGCAGGCCACCATAGGGAACGGCATCTGTCAGACAGGATAGGCTGGCTGCGCGCCGCGGTGCTTGGCGCAAACGACGGTATTGTCTCCACCGCCAGCCTGATCGTGGGTGTGGCCGCCGCACATGGGAGCCACAACAATATCCTGGTTGCCGGTGCCGCCGGTCTGGTAGCCGGGGCGATGTCGATGGCTACCGGGGAATATGTATCGGTCCACTCGCAGGAAGACACCGAGCAGGCCGCGCTCGAGCTGGAGAAAATGGAGTTGCAGACCAACAATGCGGCAGAGCATAAGGAGCTGGCGGCCATCTATGTACGTCGTGGGCTGGATCCGGCGCTGGCCAGGCAGGTCGCGGAACAATTGATGGCACATGACGCGCTCGGCGCACATGCGCGCGACGAGCTCGGCATTTCGGCTACGCAGCGCCCACGACCGCTACAGGCCGCGCTGGCCTCGGCCGCCAGTTTTACCGTCGGGGCAATTTTTCCCATCGCGGTGGCGATTTTGTCCAGCGGTACCAGCCTGATTCCTATTGTTTCGGCCGCATCCTTGGTGTTTCTGGCGTTGCTGGGCGCACTGGCGGCTTGGACGGGAGGCGCGCCGGTCGCCACCGGCGCCATCCGCGTCACCTTCTGGGGAGCGCTGGCAATGGGCATGACCGCTGGGGTCGGCGCGATGCTTGGCGTCGCCGCATGATCTCACCAGCCACCTCCCCATAACTGACCGCGCAATATGCGGGCACGTAAACAAGACCTGCTTTTTAAGCCCGTCTGCAAAAGGGAAAATGCCATGTCTAGAACCGCCGTTCCGCAGCCGATAGCCGGCAGGTGCTATTGCCTTCATTCCGACAACGCCATCGCCGGGGGGCTGTCCAAGGCGGTGCCATAGCCATGCTTGCTGCCCTGACGACAGCAGTCTTGCTTGCAACCGGCACGATGGACCCCATCGCCTTTGCCGAGCAGCGCTTCAATCAGGCCGCGTCCTACCGGACTACGGTACATTCTTGGTCCGCTCACGGCGCGCGTAGTGAAATCCGTTACAGCTACCGCAAGCCCGGCTACATCAGAATGGACTTTCTCGAACCGCATCGCGGTGCCACCCTGATCTACAACCCGAACACCCACAAAGTACGCGTCTGGCCGTTTGGAGTCGGCTCGCTTCCCGCGCTGACGCTTTCACCCGCCAATCCATTGCTGCGGGATGGAAGCGGCCACCGGGTGGATCAATCAGATGTCGGGAGCTTGCTGCGCAATATCCGGACCCTGCAGCGCGGAGGAGAGATCATGACACTGGGGGAGGAAACCCTGGGTCGCCGGCCAGCCTTACACTTGGCCATAAAGGGCGCTGCCGGAAGCTCCGTGGCTGGGATTCACCGCTATCAGATTTGGCTGGATGCCGGTCTTGGCTTCCCGCTGCGAGTGATCAGCTATGCCGTGGGAGACGAGCCTCTGGAAACCGTGCAAATGGACGATATGGAAGTCAACGCGTCTTTTCCCAATCATTTCTTCGACCCCTGAGCGCCAGGAAGCCAGATGGCAGATGGCAGATGGCAGATGGCAGATGGCAGATGGCAGATGGCAGATGGCAGATGGCAGAGTATCGATTTTCCACCACATGGCGGATCCACGCGCCGCTACCTGCGGTCTGGGATGCGATATTTCATGCCGATGTTTGGCCGACCTGGTGGAAAAGCGCAATACGGGTTGTCGAAATCGAAAGGGGCGGTGTGCGCGGAGTAGGAGCTCTGCACCGCTATACCTGGAAAGGAGCCTTGCCATACCAGCTGACTTTCGATATGCGGGTGATTCGCATCGAACCCTTGCGTATCTTGGAGGGGCAGGCCAGCGGCGCGGTGGAGGGAAAGGGAGTATGGAGTTTTTCCAACCACGAAGGCTGTACCATCGTAAGGTACAACTGGCATATCCATACCACTACTTGGTGGATGAATTGGCTAGCACCACTGGCTTGCCGGCTGTTTCGCTGGAACCACGACGTGGTCATGCGGGAAGGCGCCAGGGGGCTGGCGCGGCGGCTGGGCGCAAACGTTAAAATGGATGGCCGGACGTTCTCTCCGAATTAGCGCTCCAGCCCTGGCGGCGATGCCGCTCGCGGCGCGAAAGCGATCTGCTCTTCGCTGAACTTCGATTTCTTCATGACAGACCTCCTGCCCGGATGGGCTTAAATTTGCCAGAAATCTCTACTTTTCGCCGCTACGTTTTTGCGGGAGGAGGTCATCCGTACCATGCTGCGGTTCACACGCAAGAAGCAGGACACAACTGCAGCCGATCGTTTTATGGGAAATTATGGGAAACCAATAATTATGGGTTCCCCATAATTTTCTATAAAGCAGCACCAAGCATGAGCGGCCTCTGCTAGCGATTGATCAACGACACAACTCCCCGCGTCTCCCAAACACAAATCTCCCCGCACAAGGAGGATGCCCAAGGAGGGCTGGCGACTGGTTCTCGGCCTTTGCGGCCATTGATGCCAACGGGCTAGAATGGCTGTTGCCGGCTAGGAGCGGAAGATCAGGCAGATGTACAGAAATCGGATGTCCTAGGTAGTGTTGACCAGAGGCATGCCCTTTTTGTATGTTTTTTGAGCCAAAGGAACAGAGAAATAAATGGCGACTGTCAGCAAGCAGATCCAGAGCGCTGAAGAGGCGATCTGTCGGAATATCGAGTCGCTCGCTGACCAGCGGGCATTGCTCTCGCAGAACATACTCGCTCAGCTCCGAAACCTAGTTGAAGGCGTAGTAGTTCGTCTCCATACGGGCGCGCCCGATACCGAATTCAATTACGCCGGAGTAGAGCCAGGACTTGCCTTCGTCAAGAGCAAGGGAAAGCTCAACTTCCTCGGTAGGTTCCACAAACTGATTCAGATTAGTGCTTCCCACTACACCTTGGACGGGGACGCTTCCGAGCGCCTGATGCTCAAGTACTACGAGTACCTCTGTCGCCTCCGCAGCTTGCTTCAAACCAGCTGTGGAATGACTGTGTTGGCAAACCTTAATGACTTCCCGGTCGACCTCGATCCATCTCTGCGTGAGTATCACGAGAAGATTGCCGTAAGAATTGATGTGGCCCGCTCTTCCGCGCCTGACAACAGTCCTCGAGATCGGTACTACATCCATAAAATTCGCCCGTTTTTCGTCTCCGGTCGGATTTACTACGAGGCCACCCTATATCGCGCCGTAAACAAGGTGAGCAAATTTGACCGCATCATCGCCTTCACTGACATCGACATGACTGATAAGTACGCGGCCATGCTGACGTTCCGGAGAGACTCGATCGAAGTGCTCGGCCAGATGATGCCAATCACGATCATCAGCGAGTGGGAGGTTTCGATCCGTCCATGCGAGTTCGATAATTTTGCACGTATTTTGGGTTTTGCCACTAAAGTGCGGACTGCCTCCACAGAGTATCGCTATCTGATGTACTGGCTGACGACTAGCTCGGGCAGCCTGCTTGATCTTCTTGATATCCCCGATGACAAATACGCGGCGGCAAGAGCAGAGGCTACTGCTGGCAGCGCGCAGCCGCTGATTTTCCCGGCACTGGATGAAGCGCGTCGCATAGTAAGGTCAGGCGCTCCGGGGAACAACGTCATTCGATATCTTATGCTGCGGATGCAGAACCAGATACTCAAGTCCCAGTACCACCGAGACGGCTGTGAGCGTCTTTCTGGAATGAAGCTTCCATATGGCTGCATCCCTTTTGACACGATGCCGTTCTGTACCTCTCTGACCGGCCACAATCCTCGGTACTGGGACCTTGTCGAAAACCTTGATACGACCGGCAGGACTCACGAACTTCTTGTTCGGCGAGTGAAGAACAACGTGGAACGTCACGGCAACCTCTACACCCCCATAGCTGACCTCGAAGAGTTCGGAGACATCAATGATTTGGTCTCCGCGTACAACAAAAAGCTCTACTACAAGCATACGGAGCGTCAGCTCCTCCTCGACAAAGGGCACGTCTTTGTCCGTGGGTATGAGAATGAAACGGTCTCTATCGTCGAGAGGCTTCAGGGGTTCGCATCGACCAAGATCGATGGCTACACTCAAGCCGTCGAGCGCTGGCTCAATGAAACTCCCCGTAGCATTGACGATCCGGCAAAGAAGAATGCACTCAAGCAGTTATTCAGCCAGTCGCGCGTCGCCTTAGTCTACGGGGCGGCTGGCACAGGCAAATCAACGATGGTCGACCACATCGCGCACTACTTCAATGACAAGGATAAACTCTTCCTTGCGCATACAAATCCAGCGATCGACAACCTCAAACGTAAGGTAACCGCGCAGAACGCTGAATTCCGGACAATCAGCAGCCAGATTGGCAAAAGAGCCTCCGCTAAGGAGTACGACCTTCTAGTTATCGACGAATGCAGCACCGTCAGCAACGCAGACCTTATCGCAGTGTTGGAGAAAACATCCTTTAAGCTGCTGGTGCTTGTTGGCGACGTTTACCAGATCGAGTCAATCCAGTTTGGCAACTGGTTTGAGATCATCCGCTCATTTATCCCGAGCACATCCGTGTTCGAGCTGACAACACCCTACAGAACAAAGAACGACTCGCTCTTAAGCTTCTGGCACAAAGTGCGAGCTATCGAAGACGACCTCACCGAGGTCATGGCGCGCAACGGGTACTCGACCGTGCTCGACAAAACACTGTTTGAGCCCCAAGGGCGAGACGAGATCATCCTGTGCCTGAACTATGATGGTCTCTATGGCATCAACAATATCAACCGATTTTTGCAGACTAGCAATCCCGGCGCGGCGACCACGTGGCGCGTATCCACCTACAAGATCGGTGACCCCGTGCTCTTCCATGAGACCGAGAGGTTCCGACCGGTCATCTACAACAACCTCAAGGGCCGGATCGTCGGCATCGACCAAGTTCGTGGCAGGATCCAGTTCGATGTAGAGCTTGATCGACCGCTCAGCGAGTTCGACATAGATAGTGATGAACTCGAATGGGTAGAGGGTTCGACAGTACGCTTTTCCGTCTACGAGTCCGAGACTAGCGACGACGACGACGACTCGCTGAATACCGCTGTACCATTCCAAGTTGCTTACGCCGTGTCGATCCACAAGGCGCAGGGACTCGAATACGACTCCGTCAAGATCGTCATTACCGATGCGAACGAAGACGACATTACCCACAGTATCTTCTATACAGCCGTAACTCGAGCACGTGAACGTCTGCGGATCTTCTGGACCCCCGAGACACAACAGAGTGTTCTAAAGCGGCTCAGCCGTAGCGCCAACTCAAAAGACGTTGCCATTCTTGCTAGCCGTCGTGGTCTTACGCCGGTTTGCAGATAAGTTACAGTAGCATTTACTTACGAGGGGACAAGGCCGTTAATCCGATGCATCATAAAAACGACAGCCTGCTACTAGTTTCTTTAGATCAAAATGGAGACTTCTCAATTGCGCGAGCATCCGCTGAGGTTCGGAAGCAGTCGCACACAAGCCTCGCACTGACGGGCCGCTTTGGCCGAAAAGCGGACATCTGAAGAATTGATACGACATCACTAAAGAAGAAGGGGCCAGCGGCCCCTTCTCTGTTGTCAGACTCCGACGAACTTTATTCGGATCCGACGGACTTTATTCGCTCTAGTCAGCTCTGCCGTATCCCCTTATTCTACGGTTACCGACTTAGCCAGATTGCGCGGCTTGTCGACGTCGGTGCCGCGCGACAAGGCCACGTGGTAGGCCAGCATCTGCACCGGGATAGTGTGGACGATGGGGCTGAGCACACCGACATGGCGCGGGGTGCGGATCACATGCACACCGTCGGACTCGTGGAAGTGGCTGTCGGCGTCGGCGAACACGAACAGCTCGCCGCCACGAGCGCGCACTTCCTGCATGTTCGACTTCACTTTCTCCAGCAGCGCGTCGTTGGGGGCGATCACCACCACCGGCATGTCCTCGTCCACCAATGCCAGCGGGCCATGCTTCAGCTCGCCCGCCGGGTAGGCCTCGGCATGGATATAGGAGATCTCCTTCAGCTTCAGCGCGCCTTCCAGCGCGATCGGGTAATGCAGGCCCCGGCCGAGGAAAAGCGCGTTGTCCTTAACGGCGAAGCGTTCCGACCAGGCCTTGATCTGTGGCTCCAGATTGAGCGCGTGTTGCACGCTGCCCGGCAGGTGGCGCAAGTCGTCCAGGTATTGCGCCTCATCGGCGGCGGATACCTTGCCGCGCACCTTGCCCAGCGTCACCGCCAGCGCGAACAGGCCTACCAATTGGGTGGTGAAAGCCTTGGTGGAGGCCACGCCGATCTCGGCGCCGGCTCGGGTGTAGAACACCAGGTCGCTGGCGCGTGGGATCGCGGATTCGCGCACGTTGCAGATGGACAAGGCGTAGGCGTGGCCCAGCTCGCGCGCGTATTTCAGCGCCTCCATGGTGTCCAGCGTCTCGCCCGATTGCGAGATGGTCACCACCAGGTGCTTGGGATTGGCGAAGGCGGCGCGGTAGCGGTATTCGCTGGCGATCTCCACGTCGCAGGCGATGCCGGCGATGCTCTCTATCCAGTACTTGGCAGTCAGACCGGCGTAGTAGCTGGTGCCACAGGCGAGGATTTTCACGCCCTCCAGTTGCGGCAGAATTTCGGCCGCGGCCTCGCCGAACAGCGCGGCGTTGAAACCCGCATCCTGCACCGCCTCGATGGTGTCGGACAAGGCCTTCGGCTGCTCGTGGATTTCCTTCTGCATGAAGTGGCTGTACGGGCCCAGTTCCAGGGATGCCAGCGACACGTCGGACAAATGCACCGGGCGCGCCGCCGGTTGATCATCCTTGTCTATCAGTTTGACGCCGTCCCGGGTCAGCAGGCCGATATCGCCCTCTTCCAGGAAAATCACCCGGCGGGTGGCGGACAGGATGGCGGAGACGTCGGAGGCGATGAAGTTTTCGCCATCGCCCAGACCCACCAGCAGCGGGCAACCCATGCGGGCGCATACCAGTTCGTCGGGGCGGTCCAACGCGATCACGCCGATGGCGTAAGCGCCGGTCAGCTCGCGGGTGGCTTGTTTCACCGCGTCGAACAAGCTGCCACCGGCCTGGTAGTAGTGATGCACCAGGTGGGCGATCACTTCGGTGTCGGTCTGGGATTCGAAGGCGTAGCCCAGGCCCTTCAGGCGCTGGCGCTGTTCTTCATGGTTTTCGATGATGCCGTTGTGCACCACCGCGATCTTGTCGAAAGACACATGCGGGTGGGCGTTGGGTTCGGTTACGCCGCCGTGGGTGGCCCAGCGGGTATGGCCGATGCCCAGCAGGCCGTGCAGGTTTTCCTCCGCCGCCGCGCCCTCCATCTCCGCCACGCGGCCGACGCGGCGCACCCGGCGAATCTCGTCGCCGGCCAATACGGCCACGCCGGCCGAATCGTAACCCCGGTATTCCAGCCGCTTCAGGCCTTCCACCAGCACCGGAACCACATCACGCGCCGCGATGGCGCCAACTATGCCGCACATTACTTTCTCCTTGAACTATCGACTGGCGAGGACGCGCAGATCAGCGTGACGCCCTTCGCTTGAATGCTTTCCCTGGCCGCCACCGCCAAGCCGTCGTCGGTGACCAGGGTATGGATCTTGTCCCAAGGCAACTCCAGATTGGGAATGCGGCGGCCTATCTTGTCCGACTCCACCATCACGATCACCTCGCGCGCCACTTCCGCCATCACCCGCGACAGGCCCACCAGTTCGTTGAAGGTGGTGGTGCCGCGCGCCAAGTCTATGCCGTCGGCGCCGATGAACAGTTGGTCGAAATCGTAGGAACGCAGCACCTGCTCCGCCACCTGGCCCTGGAACGATTCAGAGTGCGGGTCCCAGGTTCCCCCGGTCATCAGCAGCGTCGGTTCGTTTTCCAGTTCACGCAATTGGCCAGCCACGTTCAGCGAATTGGTCATCACCACCAGGCCACGCTTGTTGCCCAGCAAGGGGATCATCGCGCTGGTGGTGGTGCCGCTGTCTATGATCACGCGATTGTGGTCGCGGATGCGCTCGGCCGCGGCGCGGGCGATCGTCATCTTTCGTTTTGAAACCTGTTCCGCATCCGCCTCCGCCATCATCTCGCTGGGCAGCGACACCGCGCCGCCGTAGCGCCGCAGCAGCAGGCCACCGGTCTCCAGCAGCGCCAGGTCCTTGCGTATGGTCACTTCCGAGGTGGAGAAACGCCTGGTCAGCTCGTCCACGCTGACTTCGCCGTACTCCTGCACCAGAGTGGCGATGGCATGGCGGCGTTGCTGGGTGTTTCGCTTTGTCATGAAAAGTTTCGTTTCGAAAGTTTCGTAATGATAGCAGCGCAAGTTTCAGCATGGCAAGCCCCTTACCCCTCAATGCGAAAACGGCGTCCGGCTCTCCCCATTTTCCGGGGAGAACCGGACGCCGTTCGCGGTCCTGCCAGCCCCGCCTGCGCGGCGGGTCAAACTGAATCAGCTTTTCTTTTGCGGACGCTGCCAGCCCGGCACAGTCATCTGCCGCGCGCGCGCCACCGTCAGTTGTCCCGCCGGCGCGGTCTTGTTGATCACCGAACCAGCGGCGATGGTTGCGCCATCCTCCAGCGTCACCGGCGCCACCATCAACGTACCGGAGCCGACGAAAACATTGTCGCCTATCACGGTCTTGAACTTGTTGACGCCATCGTAGTTGCAAGTGACCGAACCAGCTCCGACATTGACCTTACTGCCGATCTCGGCGTCGCCGATATAGCTCAGGTGATTGACCTTGGAGCCCTCGCCCACTGTGCTCTTCTTCACTTCGACGAAGTTGCCGATGTGGACATGGTCGGCCAGCTCCGCGCCCGGGCGCAGGCGGGCGTACGGACCGATTCGGCAATCCGCGCCGACCACGGCGTCTTCCAGATGCGAGAACGGCGCGATTTTGCTGCCGGCGGCGATGCTCACGTTCTTGAGCACGCAATTGGCGCCGATTTCGACATTGTCGCCCAGCTCCACCAGGCCTTCGAACACGCAGTTGACGTCGATGGCCACGTCCATGCCGTGCCTGAGCGTGCCGCGGATGTCGATACGCGCCGGGTCGGCCAGCGTCACCCCGGCTTCCAACAGCGCGTGCGCCTGGTTCTGCTGCAGAATGCGCTCCAGCTCGGCCAGTTGCAGCTTGTTGTTGACGCCGGCGGCCTCCCACGAGGCCGCGACGCTGGCGCTTTCCACCGCCACGCCATCTTTCACCGCCAGCTCCAGCACGTCGGTGAGGTAATACTCGCCCTGGGCATTGCCGTTTTTCAGGGCGTTCAGCCAGCCGGCCAACTGCGCATTGGGCAGTGCCATCATGCCGGTGTTGATTTCGCGGATCGCCAGCTGTTCGGCCGTGCAATCCTTGTGTTCGACGATGGCCTTCAACTTGCCGTCGACGCCGCGCACCATGCGGCCGTAACCGCTGGCGTCGGCGAGCACGTCGGTCAGCACCGCCATGCCGTCGCCGGCCGCCTCCACCAGCTGCCGCAAGGTGGCGGACAGCGTCAGCGGCACGTCGCCATACAGCACAAGGGTCTTGCCGCTGGCCGGCAGATGCGGCAGCGCCATTTTCAGCGCATGGCCGGTGCCCAGTTGTTCGGCCTGCTCGGCCCAGACGATGTCGGCGTCCTGAATCCGGCCGCGCACCTGTTCACCACCGTGGCCGTACACCACCACCAGACGGGAGGGATTGAGACTGCGCGCGGTGCGGATCACCCGCGCCAGCATCGGCTCTCCGGCTATCGGGTGCAACACTTTCGGCATAGAGGAATACATGCGCTTGCCTTTGCCGGCGGCAAGAATAACGATACTCAGACTATCCATGATGATTTTTTGCTTGGGCCAAAAACGGAAAAAGGCTGCCACTTGCGTGGCAGCCTGCACTATACACGATTACGTCTCGCGCATTCAGTGAGCGCGCTTCTTGAGGTAGTCCAGCGTCTTGAGCTCGGCAATGGCCAGCGCCAATGCAACGTGGGCCTTGGCCGTGCTCATGTCGTCGGTCGCGTGCTTGAGGGCATCCTCGGCAGCGCGTTTCGCCTCATTGGCGCGGGCCTCATCGAGATCCTCGCCGCGAATCGCCGTATCGGCGAGTACGGTGATCAGCGTCGGTTGCACTTCCATCATGCCACCGGACACCGCCACCAGTACTTCTTCCTTGCTGTCCGGCACCCGAAGGCGCAGCACACCAGGCTTGATACGGGTCAGGAGCGGCACGTGTTGCGGATAGATGCCGATCTCACCTTCGGTAGCCGGCGCCACTACAAACTCGGCCTCACCGGAATAGATGAGTTGTTCGGTGCTAACCACTTCCACATGCATCTTGGACATTAGCCCTCTCCTTAGTTAAGCGTCTTGGCTTTCTCGACGGCTTCTTCGATGCCACCAACCATGTAGAACGCTTGTTCCGGCAGGTGGTCGTATTCGCCAGCAATGATCGCCTTGAAGCCCTTGATGGTTTCGCGCAGCGAAACGTATTTGCCCGGAGAACCGGTAAATACTTCAGCCACGTGGAACGGCTGGGACAAGAAGCGCTGGATCTTACGGGCGCGAGCCACGACCAGCTTGTCTTCCTCGGACAGTTCGTCCATGCCCAGAATCGCGATGATGTCGCGCAGTTCCTTGTAGCGCTGCAGCGTGGACTGCACGCCGCGGGCTACCGAGTAGTGCTCGTCGCCTACCACCAGCGGGTCCAGCTGGCGCGAGGTGGAGTCGAGCGGATCGACCGCCGGGTAGATACCCAGCGAGGCGATGTCGCGCGACAGTACCACGGTTGCGTCCAAGTGGGCGAAGGTGGTGGCCGGGGACGGGTCGGTCAAGTCATCCGCAGGCACGTATACGGCCTGGATGGAGGTGATGGAACCATCCTTGGTCGAAGTGATACGCTCTTGCAGACGGCCCATTTCCTCGGCCAGGGTCGGCTGGTAACCCACCGCGGACGGCATACGGCCCAGCAGGGCGGACACTTCGGTACCGGCCAGGGTGTAACGGTAGATGTTGTCGACGAACAGCAGCACGTCGCGACCCTTGCCGTTTTCATCCTTCTCGTCGCGGAAGTGCTCGGCCATGGTCAGGCCGGTCAACGCCACGCGCAGACGGTTGCCCGGCGGCTCGTTCATCTGGCCGTAAACCATCGCCACCTTGTCCAGCACGTTGGAGTCCTTCATCTCGTGGTAGAAGTCGTTGCCTTCACGAGTGCGCTCACCAACGCCGGCGAACACGGACAGACCCGAGTGCGCCTTGGCGATGTTGTTGATCAGTTCCATCATGTTCACGGTCTTGCCCACGCCGGCGCCGCCGAACAGACCAACCTTGCCGCCCTTGGCGAACGGGCACAGCAGGTCGATCACCTTGATGCCGGTTTCCAGCAGGTCGGTGGCGGGGGACAGCTCGTCGAACTTCGGAGCAGTCTGGTGAATGGCGCGACGCTTGTCGGTAGCCACCGGACCAGCTTCGTCCACCGGGTTACCCAATACGTCCATGATGCGGCCGAGAGTGGCGGTGCCAACCGGCACCGAAATCGGTGCACCGGAATTGGCAACCTGCATGCCACGCTTCAGACCGTCGGAGCTACCCATAGCAATGGTGCGGACCACGCCGTCGCCCAGCTGTTGCTGAACTTCAAGCGTCAGATCGACGTCAACCAGCTTCAGGGCATCATAAATCTTCGGCATGGCATCGCGCGGAAACTCCACGTCGATTACCGCGCCAATGATTTGTACGATTTTGCCTTGGCTCATTATCGCTTCCTAAACAATAAACTTTTACAGTCCGTGAACGGCTTACACCGCTGCGGCACCTGCCACGATTTCCGACAACTCGGTGGTAATCGCGGCCTGACGCGCCTTGTTGTAAACCAGGCGCAGCTGCTTGATGGTGTTGCCCGCGTTGTCGGTGGCGGATTTCATCGCCACCATACGGGCGGCTTGCTCAGAGGCCATGTTTTCGGCCAGAGCCTGATACACCACCGACTCCAGATAACGCCGCACCAGGAATTCCATCAGCGTCGGCGCATCCGGCTCGTACAGGTAATCCCACGAGTGCGAATGCTCCACCACCATATGATGCGGGGTCAGCGGAAGCAGTTGTTCGAGTGCCGGCTCCTGCTTCATGGTGTTCACGAAGCCGGAGTAGACGATGTAGACCGCATCCAGTTCGCCTTCAGCGTACTGCTTGAACAGAACTGTAAGCGGGCCAATCAGTTTTTCCATCTTCGGCACGTCGCCGAGATGGACCGCGCTAGCCACCACGTTGAGACGGGCGCGCTGAGCAGCCGCCAGGCCTTTCTGGCCCAGGCAGCAAACGTCGATTTCGACGTTCTGATCCTTAAGTTCCTTGACCTTGGCAAAGAAGCGCTTGAACGTGTTCACGTTCAAACCGCCGCAAAGACCCTTGTCGGAAGAAACCAGGATGATGCCGGCGCGCTTGACCACGTCACGACGGGCAAGCAGCGGGTGACCAAGTTCCGCGTTCGCCTGAGCGAGGTGCGCCATAACCGTGCGCACCTTCTCGGCGTAAGGACGGGCAGCGCGCATACGCTCTTGCGTTTTGCGCATCTTCGAGGTCGACACCATCTGCATAGCGCGGGTGATCTTCTGCGTGTTTTGCACGCTGCGGATCTTGGTGAGAATCTCTTTACCGACTGCCATATCCTGAACCTTTCTCTAGCTACGACGTGAGTCGAAGGCTCAGTTGAAGCTGTAGCCAGCCTTGAACGATTCCATCGCCTTGGCCAGTACCTTCTCGTTGTCGGCAGACAGATCGCCGGAAGCGTTAATCGCCTTCAGCACGTCAGCGTGGTTCGCGCGCACGTTGGCGAGGAACTCGGCTTCAAACGTCAGAGCCTTCTTCACCGGTACGTCTTCGTACGAACCCTTGTTCACCGCCCACAACGTCAGCGCCATTTCGGCGGTAGACAGGGTGGAGAACTGCTTCTGTTTCATCAGCTCGGTCACGACTTCACCGTGCGACAGCTGCTTGCGGGTCGCTTCGTCCAGATCGGAAGCGAATTGCGCAAACGCGGCCAGTTCGCGGTACTGGGCCAGGGCCAGACGGATACCGCCGCCCAGCTTCTTGATGACCTTGGTCTGGGCCGCGCCGCCGACGCGGGATACCGAGATACCGGCGTTGATGGCCGGACGGATACCTGCGTTGAAAAGGTCGGATTCCAGGAAGATCTGGCCGTCGGTGATCGAGATCACGTTGGTCGGAACGAAGGCGGATACGTCGCCGGCCTGGGTTTCGATGATAGGCAGAGCGGTCAGCGAACCGGTCTTGCCCTTCACGGCGCCCTTGGTCAGTTTTTCCACCTCGTCCTCGTTGATGCGGGAAGCGCGCTCCAGCAGACGGGAGTGGAGATAGAACACGTCGCCCGGGTAGGCTTCGCGGCCCGGCGGACGGCGCAGCAGCAGCGAAATCTGACGGTACGCAACGGCTTGCTTGGACAAGTCGTCGTATACGATCAGCGCGTCTTCGCCGATGTCGCGGAAGTATTCGCCCATGGTGCAGCCGGAGTACGGCGCGATGAACTGCAGCGCGGCGGCTTCGGAAGCGGTGGCGGCGACGATGATGGTGTGTTCCATCGCGCCGTGCTCTTCCAGCTTGCGCACCACGTTGGCGATCGACGATGCCTTCTGGCCTACGGCTACGTAGATGCAGATGACGCCGTTGCCCTTCTGGTTGACGATGGCGTCGAGAGCCACGGCGGTCTTGCCGGTCTGACGGTCGCCAATGATCAGCTCACGCTGGCCGCGGCCGACCGGAACCATCGAGTCAATGGCCTTCAGGCCGGTCTGCATCGGCTGCGATACCGATTGGCGCGCAATCACGCCCGGCGCGATCTTTTCGATCGGGCTGGACAGCTTGGCGTTGATCGGACCCTTGCCGTCGATGGGCTGACCCAGCGCGTTGACCACGCGGCCGATCAGTTCCGGACCAACCGGCACTTCCAGAATGCGGCCGGTGCACTTGACTTCGTCGCCTTCGGAGATGTGCTCGTACTCGCCCAGCACCACGGCGCCGACAGAGTCGCGCTCCAGGTTCATGGCGAGGCCAAAGGTGTTGCCCGGGAATTCGAGCATTTCGCCCTGCATCACATCGGCCAGGCCGTGGATGCGGACGATACCGTCGGTCACGGAGATAACCGTGCCCTTGGTGCGAACTTCAGCGCCTTCAGCCAGATTCTGGATCTTGGCCTTGATCAGATCGCTGATTTCAGAGGGGTTCAACTGCATGATCTCTCCTAATTCTTGAGGCTTGCTGCCATTGCTTGCAGTTTGCCGCGCACGGAAGCGTCGATGACATCGTCGCCAACCAGCACACGCACCCCGCCAATCAGCGCGGGGTTTTCACGCACGTCAAGACGTACGGTCTTGCCGTACTTCCTGGAAAGCGTGGTGGTCAGTTCGGCTTGTTGTGCATCGGACATGGCAAAAGCGGACTCCACCTGGGCGTCCACTATGTCTTCCGATTGCGCCTTCAGCAGTTCAAACTGCGCGGCGATTTCCGGCAGCAGCGTCAAACGGGCGTTCTCGATCAGCGCGGCGAGGAAGCGTTTCACTTCCTCGTTGCCGCGGTTGCCGAGCACATCCAGCATCAGCGCCTCAACCTCTTGTGCGGTATGTTTCGGATTGGTGACTACCTGCGCCAGATCCGGGTTGTTCACCATGGCAGCCAGCCACGACAGCGCATCCGACCACTGATCGAGGCTACGCTGTTCGGTGGCGAGGCTGTATACCGCTTCGGCGTAGGGCCTTGCGACGGTAATGAGTTCTGCCATGAGTTAATTAAAACTCCGCTTTGATGGAGGCAAGCAGGTCGGCGTGCTTGGCCGCGTCGATTTCCTTGCGCAGGATCTTCTCTGCGCCGGCGACGGCCAGCTCGGCCACCTGCGCGCGCAGGGATTCCTTGGCGCGCAGCACTTCCTGATCGATTTCCGACTTGGCGTCGGCCACGATGCGGGCACCCTCAGTGCGGGCCGCTTCCTTGGCTTCATCCACGATCTGGTTGGCGCGCTTCTCGGCTGCAACCACGATCTCGGTAGCCTGCTGCTTCGCCTTGCGGATTTCGTCCGCTACGCGTTTTTCAGCGGCTTCCAGATCCTGCTTGCCACGTTCCGCAGCGGCCAAGCCATCAGCAATGCGCTTGGCCCGCTCATCCATCATGTTGGTAAGCGGAGGCCAAACAAACTTCATGGTGAACCATACCAGGATGGCGAACGTGATCGCCTGGCCCAGTAGTGTTACGTTAAATTCCACGCTTGTTTTCCTCCAGAGTATGACTACAACAACCGTTTACACGTCCGTTGGAAAACGGATTAGTGGGCAGCCTTGACAACGGCCAGGGCGGCAGCCAGGAACGGGTTGTTGAAGGTGAACAGCATGGCAACACCGACACCAATCATGGAGATCGCGTCAAGCAGACCGGCGATGATGAACAGCTTGGTTTGCAGAACCGGGATCATTTCCGGCTGACGAGCGGAGGACTCGAGGAACTTGCCGCCCAGAATGGCGAAACCGATAGCGGTGCCCAGAGCGCCCAAACCAATGATCAGGGCTGCAGCGATAGCGGTCATCGACTGGATCTGAGAAACGAGTGCTTCCATTGTGTATCTCCTAAGACTTAAAGCAAGGATGGTTGGTAAAAAAGTATGGTCAATCTACGGGTAAATCAGTGCGCTTCCACTGCCAGACTCAGGTACACGATGGTCAGCATCATGAACACGAAGGCCTGCAGGGTGATGATCAGGATGTGGAAGATCGCCCACGGCGCGCCCAGCACCCACTGCAGGCCCCAAGGCAGCAGCGCGATCAGGATGAAGATCAGTTCGCCGGCGTACAGGTTGCCGAACAGACGAAGAGACAGCGAAATCGGCTTGGCGGCCAGTTCGACCAGCTGGAACGCGAAGTTCAGCGGAGCCAGGATCACGGCGCCCACAGGATGGGACGAATGGAACGGCGCGGTCAGCAACTCCTTGCCCCAGCCACCCAGGCCCTTGGCCTTGATCGAGAAGGCGACGATCAGGATCAGCACCGACAGCGACATGGCGAAGGTGGAGTTGACGTCGGCGGACGGCACCACGCGGAAATACACGTGATGCGGCTCCAGGCCGAAGAAGGTGTAGCCGATCCACTGCGCGGCCATCGGGAACAGATCCACCGGGAACAGGTCCATGAAGTTCATCAGGAACACCCAGCAGAAGATGGTCAGCGCCAGGGGGGCGATCATCTTGCTCTTGCCGTGGAACACTTCGCGCACCTGAGTCTGCACCAGTTCGATAATCATCTCCACGAACAGTTGCAGGCGGCCCGGCGCTTCGATGCTGGCGCGGCGCGCCACCATGGCGAACACGCCTACGAACAGGAAGCCAAGCAGCAGGGAGATGGAGAACGTGTCGACGTGCAGGCTCCAGAAGCCGGCCGAGGGATCCGAGTTCCAAAAGGTTAGGTGGTGCTTGATGTAATCAGTTGCGTTGCTTGCCATCGCTCTTTTCTCAATTTTTGATTAGAAGCCCGAAACCGTAGCCGGAGATGGCGGCAAAGAACCCACCGAGAAAGCCGACTACGGACAAATCCTTGAAACCAGCCAAAACCGCGCCACTTAACAGCACGGTCAGGCAAAACTTTACCGCTTCGGCCAGAAAATGCGCCTTGATCAACGCCGCGGGAGGGACATGACGTTTGGCATAGGCGATCCTGGCGTACACCAGGGCCGGCACTAGCACCACCACTCCGCCCAGCAGGGTGGACACCACCACTACCAGGCTTCCGGCGCCGACAAGCAGTGAAATCAGCACCGCCAGCCCGACCAGGCTGGCCTGCAGGCGCAGCACGCGCCTCACTTCCGGATTTACCATGACTGCCAGTGCAAAAAAACCGCTGGATTATAGGCTTTGCGCTTGAGTTGCGTCAACTTTGCCGCTGGGCGGCTTTTGCGGCGCAACATTCTCATTTTTGGGGTTTTTTCTGCAATTTCTCCAGCAGCGCATCCAACTCGTCCAGACTGGCATATTCTATGACCAGCCTGCCGTTGCCGCCATTGGCATGACGAATGCTGACCTTGGCGCCTATCGCTTCCGACACCTGGTTTTCCAGCCGCTCCACATCGGGATCGACGCGATTTTGTTGCGGAGCAACTGTGGTTTTTTGCACATCATGCTGTTGCACCCGGCGCTCCACCTCGCGCACCGACAAGCCCTTGCGCACCACCTCTTGCGCCAGTTCAAGCTGGGAAACGGTAGGCAGCGACAGCAAGGCGCGGGCGTGGCCCATCTCCAGCTGGCCCTCGTGCATCATCTGCTGCAGCGGCTGCGGCAGCACCAACAAGCGCAGCAGATTGGACACCGCGCTGCGCGAACGGCCCACCGCGTCGGCCGCGGCTTCGTGGGTGAGGCCGAATTCGTCTATCAGCCGCTTGATGCCCTGCGCCTCCTCGATCGGGTCCAGTTCCTGGCGCTGGATGTTCTCGATCAGCGCCATCGCCAGCGCCGCCTCGTCGGGCACGCTCTTGATCACCACCGGCACCTCGGCCAGGCCGGCCTTGCGCGAGGCGCGCCAGCGGCGCTCGCCGGCGATCAGCTCATAGTCGCCCAATCCCAACTCGCGCACGATCAGCGGCTGGATGATGCCTTGCACGCGGATGGAGGCCGCCAGCTCTTCCAGCGCGGTTTCGTCCATGAAGCTGCGCGGCTGGTACTTGCCGGGACGGATGCTGTCGATGGGAAGGGTGGTCAGTCTGTCGTCCACCGTGTCAGCGGTGGACAGGAGCGCGTCAAGTCCGCGCCCCAATCCTTTGAGTTTGGCCATATTGTCAGACGGTGGGAGTTGCGGTTGCGGGTTCAAGGCGCTCGATCAGCTCTTGCGCCAGCGTCAGGTACGCCTGAGCGCCGCGGGAGTTGCGATCGTAGACCAGGCCCGGCAAGCCGTGGCTGGGCGCCTCGGCCAGGCGCACATTGCGCGGGATGACGGTTTGGAACACCTTGTCGCCGAAATGGCGCGCCAGTTGCGCCGAAACCTGTTGCGACAGATTGTTGCGGGCGTCGAACATGGTGCGCAAAAGGCCCATGATCTCGATCTTGGGGTTGACCGCCAGCCGCACCTTGCGCAGCGTGGACACCAGATCGGACAGGCCTTCCAGCGCGTAGTATTCGCACACCATCGGGATCAGCACGCTGTGCGCGGCCACCAGGCCGTTCAGCGTCAACAGGTTCAGCGACGGCGGGCAGTCGATCAGCACATAGTCGTACTGGTCCTCCACCGCGGCCAAGGCATTTTTCAGCCGCGCCTCGCGCGCCA
The DNA here is from genome assembly GCF_001855555.1 of Chromobacterium sphagni. Classification (GTDB taxonomy): domain Bacteria; phylum Pseudomonadota; class Gammaproteobacteria; order Burkholderiales; family Chromobacteriaceae; genus Chromobacterium; species Chromobacterium sphagni. Next base: position 471,211 of record NZ_MKCT01000001.1, read on the forward strand.
GCTCGTTGACCAGCTCCAGCTCGGCGCCGCCAAGATCGCGGTTGGCCGGCAGCACGTGGTAGCCGCCCGCCTTGGCATCCTGGCGCGCCTCCTCCACGGTGGCCTCGCCCAGCAGCACGTGGTAGCCGGACTTCTCCAGCGACTGCTTGGCGATGCCGCTGCCCATGGTGGCGTTGCCCTGGGGATCGAGATCGACGATCAGCACCCGCCGGCCCAGATCGGCCAAACCGGCCGCCAGATTGACGACGGTGGTGGTCTTGCCCACTCCGCCCTTCTGGTTGGCCACCGCGATCACGCGTGGATTCATTGCAGCACCATCCTCACCAGATGGCGTTCGGCGTCCAGCCCCGGCACCGTTACCGGCAGCACCTCCGAAACCGCCACGCCTTGCGGCAGCAAGGCGATTTCCTCATACGGGTACACGCCCTTCATCGCCACGTACTGGCCGTCTTCGGCCAACAGGTGGCGGGTCAGCTTGACGAACTCGGACAGCTCGGAGAACGCCCGGCTGGTGATGCGGTCGAACTTCGCCTCCGGCTGGTAGGCCTCGACGCGGTCGGTTACCACCTGGACGTTGGGCAGGCCCAGTTCCACCACCACCTGGCGTAGAAAAGTGGTTTTCTTGTGGTTGGAATCCAGCAGCACCACCTGCAGGTCCGGCCGCGCGATGGCGGTGGGAATGCCCGGCATGCCGCCGCCGGAACCCACGTCCAGCATGCGCGCGCCGCCGGCCAGGTGCGGCACCAGGCTCAGGCTGTCCAGCAAATGATAGCTGACCATGCGTTCTTCCTGGCGGATGGCGGTGAGATTGTAGGTCTGGTTCCATTTCACCAGCAGCGCCAGGTAACGCTGCAGCAATTCCTGCTGCCGTTCGGTGAAGTCCAGGGCCAGCTTGGCCAGCCCCTGGTGCAATTCTGCGATATGTTGTGTCATGCGGTTTTCGTGGCGTCGGTGAAGCCGCGCTTCAGGTGCACCATCAGCAAGGCGACGGCGGCGGGAGTGATGCCCTGGATGCGCGAAGCCTGGCCCATGGTTTCCGGGCGCTGCTGGTTAAGCTTCTGCTGCACTTCCTTGGACAGGCCCTTCACCAGACTGTAGTCGATGTCGCCCGGCAGACGGATGTCTTCCAGATTGTCGCGGCGCGCCAGCTCTTCGTTCTGGCGGTTGATGTATCCCTGGTATTTGACCTGAATTTCCACCTGCTCGGCAACCACCTCGTCAAGCTCGGGGGCACTGGCGCCGGCTTCCGGCACCGACATCAGGTCGCGGTAGCGCACATTGGGGCGCTTGAGCAGGTCGGACAGCGCGTACTCGCGCTCGATGCCCTTGCCCAGCAGGCGCTCTAGGCCGGTCGGATCGGACAGTTTGGACGGATGCAGCCAGGTGGTCGCGAGACGCGCCTTCTCGGCCTCGACGGCATCGCGTTTCTTGCAGAAGGCGTCCCATTGCGCGTCTCCCACCAAGCCCAGCTTGCGGCCCATCTCGGTCAGGCGCAGGTCGGCGTTGTCCTCGCGCAGCTGCAGGCGGAACTCGGCGCGGCTGGTGAACATGCGGTACGGCTCGGACACGCCCTTGGTGATCAGGTCGTCCACCAGCACGCCCAGATAGCCCTCGTCGCGGCGCGGGCACCAGGCGTCCTGCTCGCGAACGTATAGGCCGGCGTTGAGGCCGGCGAGCAGGCCCTGCGCGGCGGCTTCTTCGTAGCCGGTGGTGCCATTGATCTGGCCGGCGAAGAATAAGCCCTTGATCGCCTTGGTCTCCAGCGAGGCCTTCAGGCCGCGCGGGTCGAAGTAATCGTACTCGATGGCGTAGCCGGGGCGCAGGATGTGGGCGTTCTCCATGCCGCGGATGCTGCGCACCGCCGCCAGCTGGATATCGAACGGCAGGCTGGTGGAAATGCCGTTAGGGTAGAACTCATGGGTGGTCAGGCCCTCCGGCTCCAAGAACACCTGATGGCTGTCCTTGTCGGCGAAGCGGTTGATCTTGTCTTCGATGGACGGGCAGTAGCGCGGGCCGACGCCTTCGATCACACCGGTGAACATCGGGCTGCGGTCGAAGCCGCTGCGGATGATGTCGTGGGTGCGCTCGTTGGTGTGGGTGATCCAGCACGGCAGCTGCCTGGGATGCATTTCGCGCTTGCCGCGGTAGGAGAACACCGGCTCCGGGATGTCGCCCGGCTGCTCCTCCATCACCGAGAAATCGACGCTGCGGCCGTCGATGCGCGGCGGCGTGCCGGTCTTCAGCCGGCCCACCGGCAGGCTCAGTTCGCGCAAGCGCGCGCCCAGCGTGGACGCCGCCTGGTCGCCGGCGCGGCCGCCGGTGTAATTTTCCATTCCGACGTGGATCTTGCCGGACAGGAAAGTGCCGGCGGTCAGCACCACAGTCTTGGCGCGGAAGGTGATGCCGATGGCGGTGATGGCGCCGGCGACGCGGTCGCCTTCCATCAACAAGTCGTCCACCGGCTGCTGGAACAACGTCAGATTAGGCTGGTTCTCCAGCATCTCGCGGATGGCGGCCTTGTACAGCACGCGGTCGGCCTGGGCGCGGGTGGCGCGCACCGCGGGGCCCTTGGAGCCGTTGAGCGTGCGGAACTGGATGCCGCCGATGTCGGTGGCCAGCGCCATCGCGCCGCCCAGCGCGTCCACCTCTTTCACCAGATGGCCCTTGCCGATGCCGCCGATCGACGGGTTGCACGACATCTGACCCAGGGTCTCGATATTGTGCGTCAGAAGAAGGGTGGCGCACCCCATGCGCGCCGCGGCCAGCGCGGCCTCGGTGCCGGCGTGACCGCCGCCCACCACTATCACGTCGAAGCTTGTCGGATAAATCATGGCTGAAGGAGCAAATCTGGCGGAAAAACGGCCTATTCTACGCCAAAACGGTTTAGCTGATAAGTCCTTGATTTCAATAAATCCAAGCGCGTAACGCTATCGTCAAGCCACAGTCATAACAAGGTCATCGCACAGACATTAACACGTCAAACAGCGCCCCTAGCATGTGGCTCATCACCACGAGGGGCAAAACATGCTGCTAAATGAACAGCTTGCAGGCAGGACCAAACCGAGGCTGGCCGTCCGCTTGGCCAACAGCGCAGAAGACATCCGCCGCGCGCAGAAGCTGCGCTTCGACGTGTTTGCCGGCGAAATGGGCGCCGAACTTGCCTCGCGCGAGCTGGGCATAGACTGCGACGAGTACGACGAACTGTGCGACCACCTGATCGTGGAAGACCACACCAGCGGCCTGATAGTAGGCACCTACCGCATGCTGCCGCCCGCGGCCGCCCGCCGCGCGCCCTGCCTGTACTCGGAACACGAGTTCGACCTGGGCCGCCTCGCCCACCTGCGCGACAGCCTGATCGAAATGGGCCGCTCCTGCGTGCACCGCGACTTCCGCTCCGGCGCGGTGATCGCGCTGTTGTGGTCCGGCCTGGCCGATTATGTACAGCAACAGGGCGGCGCCTATCTGGCCGGCTGCGCCAGCGTGTCGCTGACCGACGGCGGCCACCAGGCGGTGAGCCTATACCGCCAGCTGGAAGGCAAGCACCTGGCGCCGGCCGACTGGCGCGTGTTCCCCCACCTGCCGCTGCCGCTGGACCGCGTGATCGACAACTCCGCGCCGGTGCCGCTGCCGCCGCTGATCAAGGGCTATCTGCGCGCCGGCGCCCACGTCTGCGGCGAGCCGGCCTGGGACCCTGACTTCAACTGCGCCGACTTCTTCATGCTGCTGCCGATGAACCAGCTTAACGCCCGCTACAACAAACATTTTATCAGCTGACGCCGGCCATCCGCGCCGCCGCCGGATGCGGCGCGCGCGGATGCTACAATCCGGCCATGACTTACGCTTTCGAACCAGTGGGCGTGATCCGCTCGCCTTACCGGGAAAAATTCGGCATTCCACGCCAGCCCTCTCTGGCCAATGCCGCCCGCGTCACCCTGGAGTTGCTGCCGCCCTACAATCAGCCTGATTGCGTGCGCGGCCTGGCGGCGTTCTCCCATGTCTGGATCAGCTTCATCTTCCATCAGACCATGGGCCGCGGCTGGCAACCGCTGGTGCGCCCTCCCCGCCTGGGCGGCAACGCCAAGGTGGGCGTGTTCGCCAGCCGTTCCACCCATAGGCCCAATCCCCTGGGCCTGTCGCTGGTGGAGCTGGCGGCAGTGGAATGCGACCATGGCGTGCGGTTGCGGCTGGCCGGGGCCGATCTGCTGGACGGCACGCCGGTGGTGGACATCAAGCCTTACATACCGTTTGCGGAAGCCCGGCCGGAGGCCAGCGGCGGCTTTGTCAGCGGCCCCCCGCCGCAGTTGCGGGTGGAATGGAGCGCGAACGCCTTGCAACAGCTCGCCGGCCTGGATGCGCCGCCGGACTTCGCCCTGCTGGTGGAGCAGGTGCTGGCGCAAGATCCCCGCCCGGCCTACCAGGATGATCCCGGCCGGATCTATGGCGTGTCGCTATACTGCTACAATGTCCGCTTCGGCATCCGCGAAGAAATCGCCACTGTGCTTGAAATTCTTGAATAAAACCAAAACTAAATTGCATCTTCCCGGTCATATCCGGGCAACTCAAACCACTCAGGAAAATAAAACATGACCACTCGTGCGAAGACGATCGTACTCGCCTTCACCATGGTTTCCGTGTTGGCCAGTCCATTTGCCGAGGCCGCGCGCCTGGGCAAAGGCAAGAGCGCAGGCATGCAGCGCTCCGCCCCCACCCGTACCTATCAACCCAGCACCCCGGCCCCGCAGCCGATGGCCGCGCCGCAGGCAGGCGGCATCCCGGCTCAGGCTCCGCAGAAATCCGGCCCGGGCATCGGCACCGCGCTGGCGGCTGGCGCAGTCGGCGCCGCGGCCGGCTACATGATCGGCTCCTCCGGCAACGAGAAGCAGGCCGCTCCGGCGCAGCAGAACGCCGCGCCGACCGAGCAACAAGCCGCGCAATCGACTCCGGCGCAGCAGGAAAAAGGCGGCATGCCCTGGGGCATGCTGGCGCTGCTGGGTCTGGCCCTGGTCGGCGGCATGATGTACTTCCGCCGCAAAGCCGGCAATCCGGTGGGCAACGCGCCGCAACCGGCGGGCATGCCGCAGGGCATGAACAGCCAGGCCAGCGGTTTTGACGCCATCCCCAAGATAGGCTCCGGCCTAAGCAACAATGGCGGCTTCAGCAATGGCGGCGGCTTCAATGCCGCGCCGGCCAGCGCGCCGGCGCGCCTGCCCGACGGCACCGAAACCCCCAACTTCCTGCGTCAGGCCAAGGCCACCTTCCTGCACCTGCAAAGCCTGAACACGCCGGAAAGCCTGGAGGAAGTGCGCAAGTACATGACGCCTGAGCTGTTCAACGCGCTGCGCGACGACATCGGCGGCAACAGCGCGGTGGCCGACTTCCCGCAGCTGGACTGCCAACTGGCCGACGCCACCGTGGAAAACGGCCGTTACGTGGCCAGCGTGCAGTTCAGCGGCAACGTCAGCGAAGAAGTGGGCTCTCCCATCGTGCCGTTCAGCGAAACCTGGCACTACATCAAGGACGGCAGCACCGGCGGCAAGTGGCTGGTGGCCGGCATCCAGCAAAACTGACTGTTCGGCCGACGGGGCTGTTGTTTTCCCCGTCAACTTAACATTCGTTGACGACGGGCCCTCGGGCCCGTTTTTTATTTTATTGCCCATGCACTAAACTGGAATGCCGATTGCTTGAGCAGCGGGGATACGGACCAATAGAGCCCGGACACATGGAGGCAGTATCGCGATGACAGCATTCGAGCACGCCGGCCTGAAAATCGGCAGCCACTTTCAGCCCATCTACAGCCTGGCGCATCGACGCAGCATAGGCATGGAAGCGCTGTTGCGTGCCGAGCAGGGCATTACCGCGCTGAGCCCCGCCGAGGCCTTCTACACCATGGTGTCGCCGGAAAAGCGCCACCAGTTCGACCTGGCCGTCTGCCACGCCCATATCCAGCGCTTCCTGCAGCTGCCGACCGACAAGCCGCACTGGCTGTTCCTCAATATCGACGCCGCCTCGCTGTCGCGCCCGGACCGGGCGATGGCGCTGGTCAACAACATCCGCCAGGCCGGCCTGGAACCGCACAAAGTGGTGCTGGAAGTGCTGGAGCACGTGCTGGAAGTGGACGAGGCGCTGATCGAAGGCGTCAACATCCTGAAGAACCATGGCTTCATGATCGCCATCGACGACTTCGGCGTCGGCCACTCCAACCTGGAGCGGGTATGCCAGCTGGAGCCCAGCCTGGTGAAGTTCGACCGCCAGTTGCTGCGCAACGCCATCCTGCAGCCGCGCAGCCGCAGCCTGCTGACCAGGCTGGTGCGGCTGATGCACGAAATTGGTGCGCTGGTGGTGGTGGAAGGGATAGAAACCGAACGCGACGTGCTGATTGCGATGGACTCGGGCTGCGACCTGATCCAGGGCTTTTTCATCGCCCATCCGGCCGAGCAGCCGACCAGCGACGAGATCATCACCCCCAGGCTGGACGAGCGCTGGGATGAACTGATGGCGCACTCGCTGCTCAAGCGCAAGCTCACCCGCCGCCAGATCGAGTTGGCGCGGCAATGCTTCGTGCAAAGCGCCATCTCGCTGATGCAGGGCACGCCGTTCGACCTAGCCGCCAAACCCATGCTGAGCCTGCCGGACGTGATCCGCTGCTTCCTTTTGGACAGCGAAGGCCGGCAGATAGGCCGCAACCTCAATAGCCGCCAGTCGCCCGCCGCCACCGACCCGCGCTACGCGCCGCTGGCCGACACCACCGGCGCGGTGTGGTCGCGCCGCAGCTATTTCCAGCACGCGGTCGACCAGCCCGGCGTGCTGTACATGAGCGAGCCCTACCTGTCGATGACCGATCCGCGCTCCTGCCTGACGATGTCGATGGCGATAGAGATCGACGAGTGCATGCATGTGCTGTGCGCCGACCTGCTGGTGCCGCAAAGCAGCACGGTATGAAAAAGGGCGGCCTGGGCCGCCCTTCTCCTTCCCGCCGTCCCGACCTTACTGCGCCGGGGTCACATCCTGAATGTATTCGAACAGCGTCACCACCTTCTGCACGCCGGCGGTTTCGCTGGCCACGCGCGCCGCTTCGGCGCCTTCGCCCTGGGTCACCAGGCCCAGCATGTAGACCACGCCGGCCTCGGTCACCACCTTGACGTCGTTGGGATTCACGCCCTTGCCGTCCAGCAGCCGCGCGCGCACCTTGCTGGTGATCCAGGTGTCGTTGCTGCGCGCGGAGAAGCCGGACACCGGCGCCACCACCGTATAGTTGTAGACGCGGCGCACATTGGGGATGCCGCGCGCGATCAACTCGGCCTGCTGGCGCGCCTCGTCGCTGGGCACCTCGCCGGTGAGCAGCACCGCGCGGTTGAAGCTGGTGCGGTTGACGTGGGCCGACGGCAGCCGGCTGGCGATCTGCTCGCCGGACTTCAGCTCTATGCCCTGATCATCCACATAAGACCCGCTGGTGCGGCGGTCGGACGCCACCAGCGCGCCGCCGGCGGCGCCAGCCGCCACCAGGCCCACGCAACCGCTCAAGGCGCTGGCGCAACCGGCCGCCAGCAACAACGCAAATACGCTACGCTTCATTTCACTCCCCTCCCAACAGCATGCAGTCGATGGCATCGCATAGCGCGTGGATCAGCAGGATATGCACTTCCTGGATCCGGCAGGTGCGTAGCGACGGCACGTTCAAATGGATATCTTCCGGCGACAGGATTTCCGTGATCTTGCCGCCGTCCTTGCCGGTGAGCGCGATCACGCTCATGCCACGCTCATGCGCGGCGTAGATGGCTTCGATCACGTTGGCGGAATTGCCGGATGTGGAGATCGCCAGCAGCAGGTCGTTGGTATGCCCCAAGGCCCGCACCTGCTTGGAAAACACCATGTCGAAATCGTAATCGTTGCCGATTGCGGTGAGCGCCGAAGTGTCGGTGGCCAGCGAAATCGCCGCCAGGCCCGGGCGCTCCTTCTCGAAGCGGCCCAACATCTCGGCGGCGAAATGCTGGGCGTCGGCGGCAGAGCCGCCGTTGCCGCAGGCCAGAATCTTGCCCTCGTTCATCAGGCAGGCCACCATGCGCTCCGCGGCGGCCGCCACGCCCGGCGATAGCAGTTCCATCGCCTCCTGCTTGGTGGCGATGCTTTCCAGGAAGTGGCCGTTGACCCGGTCAATCAGATCCATTGGGGGATCCCCTTTTCTCTACTTACTGCGTGAAAATGTTCTTCAGCCACTGCGGCGGATCGCCGCCCACGCTCACCACCGCGTCGAAACGGCAGGGAGCGTCGATATTGTGGCTGGCTAGATAGACCTCGGCAGCCAGCAGCAGTTTCCGCTGCTTGGCCTGGGTAATGCTGTCGGCGGCGCTGCCGAAGCGGCTGCCGCCGCGATGGCGGACTTCGATGAACACCCAGCAGCCGCCATCGCGCATGATCAGATCGATCTCGCCGCCGCGGCAATGCCAGTTGCGCGCCACCAGCTTCAGGCCGCGGGCCTCAAGCAGCGCCAGCGCGCGGTCTTCGGCTTCGCGGCCGGCCTGGTTCATTGCAGCGCGTTGCCGCCCATCACACCGGCGGGCAGCTGGCGCTCGAACACCCGGTCGCGGCCCAGCCTCAAATCGCCGGTCACGCCATCCAGCCGGATGATCGCGCCGGGACGGCTGCCGGCCATCTGCACCGCAAGCCGGTAGGCGTCGATGCCCAGCGCGTACAGACGCTCGGTCTGCGGCGTCAGCGCGTTGGCCGGGCGCGGGTAGCGCTTCACCGCCGGATGGTCCGGCATCAGGAACCATGGCATGTCGATGAAGCGCACACCGGCCAACTCCGGCTGGCTGCCGCCCACATTCAATTGCGAAGTGCCGTACACCGGCATGTCCGGCGTCAGCGCCGCCTTGAGTTTCGCCGCCTGCGCGGCGTCCAGCGCCAGCGCCAGCGCGTCGGCCTGGCCACTGGCCTGCAGCAGCGCAGGCAGATTGTCGGCGTCAAACGGCTGCTGCAGCGCAGGCTTGCCAGTCAGCGCGCGCCACTCGTCGGCGAAGGCTGCGCCCAGCCGCTGCGATAGCGCGTCGCGACCCACCACCAGCATCGGGCTGGTGCGGCCGTCGTCGCGCATCAGCCGCGCCAGCTGGCGGGCCTCGCCCTCCACGATCAGCGACAGCGAATACAGCCTGGGATTGGCCGCCACCTCGCGGCCGACGGAATTGAGCGCCAGCGTCGGCACCGTCACCGACGGCGCCAATTGGGCGATGGCGTCGCGCGACAGCGGGCCGATCACCACGTTGACGCCATCGGCCACCGCCGCGCGGTAGCGCTGCACCACATTGTCGGTGGTGGCGTCCACGCTGATCAGCTCAGCACTCTGGTCCACCTGCGCCGCCGCCTCCACGCCGCTGCGCACCACCGCCGCCGCCTCACCCAACGCTGACGACTCCACCGGCAGGATCACGCCGATGCGCACCCTGGCGCGGGCAGGGGCCCTGGCTGCCGGCGCGCTGGTCGGCAAGGACGATTGCGGGCTGCCGACAGGCGCGGCGGCGGCCGGAGCCGGCTCCAAGCGCGGCATCTGGCCGGGCGGCGCGCTCAGCGAGCGGATCGGCGCGCTATTGCTTTGGATGATATAGTCGGGGGTTTGCGCCATTGTCGGCGTCAACCACGTCAACAAGACGCCAACCAACAGCGGAGTCAGTCTTTGCATACTTCGTTCGCCCACCTGCTTGATGCTGCCAGGGAAAGTTTCTGTCGCGGCACATTATATGTGGTGGCCACGCCCATTGGAAATCTGGCCGACATCAGCGCCCGCGCCCTGGCGGTCTTCGAGGCTGCGGATGTCGTCTGCGCCGAGGATACTCGGGTTACCGGCCAGTTGCTATCCGCATATGGCATACGAGCCAAGCGCCTGGTCAGCCTGCGCGAACACAACGAACGCAGCATGGCGGAACAGGTGATCCGCTGGCTGGGCGAAGGCCAGATCGTCGCTCAGGTGTCCGACGCCGGCACCCCGGCGGTATCCGACCCCGGCGCCCGCCTGGTGGAAGCCGTGCGCGCCGCCGGCCATCCGGTGCGCCCGCTGCCCGGCGCCAGCGCCGTGATCGCCGCGCTATCCGCCAGCGGCTTCACCGCGCCCACCTTCCTGTTCCACGGCTTTCTGCCATCCAAAAGCGGCGAGCGCCGCAAGACGCTGCAGCAATGGCAGGACGCTCTCCACCTCACCATCTGCTACGAAGCGCCGCACCGCATCGTGGACGCCCTGGCCGACATCGTGGCGGAGCTGGGACCGGAGCGCCGGGTGATGCTCAGCCGCGAGCTGACCAAAACCTTCGAAACCTTCCAGGCGCTGCCGGCGGCGGAGCTGCTGGAGTGGGTGAAGGCCGACAGCAACCAGCAGCGCGGCGAAATCGCGCTGATCATAGACGCCGCGCCGGCGGTGGAAGCCAGCGACGACGCGCTGCCAGCCGAAACCGTGCGCGTGCTGCAACTGTTGGCGGCGGAGCTGCCCACCAAGCAAGCCGCCACGCTGGCCGCCCAGATCACCGGCGCCAACCGCAAGCAGCTATATGACCACGCGCTGAAAATGAAAAAAGACTGAGCGCCGACTATTTACAAGCCGTTGGCGCAAGGTTAATATCCGTGTCTCGCAGGTGTCGCCCGGATGGCGAAATTGGTAGACGCAGGGGATTCAAAATCCCCCGCCGCAAGGCGTGTCGGTTCGAGTCCGACTCTGGGCACCAGCGATCACTCCGAGAGAGTCCGAGAAGTACCAGGAAACCCGCACAGCACAAGGCTTTGCGGGTTTTTTGTTGTCCATTTCCGTCCAGCACCATCCAGCCAAAGCCGGCGCAAAATGTTGGTATATATTTTGGTACGAGATACCATCGCTGCTGATACCAACAGCAGGAAATGCCAACATGCCGCTTACAGACACCGCCATCCGCAATGCCAAGCCCAGGGAAGACGGAAAACCTGCCAAGCTGGCAGATGGAGGCAGCCTCTTTCTGTGGGTGATGCCCAACGGCGCGAAGTACTGGCGCATGGCCTACCGCTTCGATGGCAAGCAGAAAACCCTCGCCTTCGGCGTCTACCCCGCCACCTCGCTAAAAGACGCACGGGAGAAGCGCGAGGCCGCGCGCAAACTGCTGGCTGCAGGGACCGACCCAAACGCAGCCAAGAAAGAGCAGAAGCGCGAAAGGCAGCTCACCGTTGAAAACTCCTTCGAGATTGTCGCCCGCGAGTGGTACGACAAACAGCTGCCACGCTGGACCGATGACCACGCTGTCAGAATTCTCGACTCCCTCAAGGCTGACGCCTTCCCCGACCTCGGCAAGCAGCCGATTTCCCAACTCACCGCCCCGATGATCTTGGATACCATCCGCAAGATTGAGAAACGCGGCGCGGTGGAAACCGCCCAGCGCGTACTGCAACGAATCAGCGCCGTCATCCGCTTTGCCATCCAAACTGGCAGAGCCACGGATAACCCAGCAATCAACCTTGCTGGGGCGATACGCGCAAAGAAGGTAGAACACCGCCCAGCGCTGCCTCGCGGCGAGCTGCGCGAGTTCTACCGCCGCCTGGCGGCCGAGCCGCTCTATATCCCGACACGCATTGCCATGCATCTGCTGATGCTGACCTTTGTCCGTCCTGGCGAACTGCGCGCCGCACGCTGGGAAGAGTTTGACGAAGAGCGCGCCGAATGGCGTATCCCGGGCGAGCGCATGAAGATGCGCGAACCTCACCTTGTACCGCTATCACGCCAGGCACTGGAGCTACTGCAAGAACTGCGGCCTCTGACCGGCAGAAGCGCCCTGCTTTTCCCCGCTGTGACAGACCTCAAAAAGCCGATGTCCGAGAACACCCTGGGCTACGCCATGGGCCGCATGGGCTATAAAGGCACTGCGACACCGCACGGCTTCCGCGCGCTGGCTTCGACAGTTCTTAACGAAGAAGGCTTCGATCCAGATATCATAGAGAAGCAGCTTGCCCACGCAGAACGCAATAAGGTTAGGGCTGCATATCACAGGGCAGAATATCTGGAAGAGCGTAGGAAAATGATGCAGTGGTGGGCTGAATTCTTAGGTAGGCATCAAAAATGACAATGCCACCCACCAAGAATAGGAACAACTATATGGTAGCGCACTACAGCGCTATAAGGCAGGCGGCTCAAAATATGCTAAAAAGTTATTTAAAAGCAACAACGCACAGTCTGAAGGCATTACTTGCACAGCATTACTCTCCCAAATGACCACAGCAAATTAATAGCCAGACTAGCTTTATCATTAAAGCTCTTACTGTACACCCCAATAAACTCTTCAGTCACTAGCTCATTTACCAACATAGCAAATCGAGGAGGAGTCCATGAGCAGAAATGTAAAAGTTAGCTCAAGAGTAAAGAAAATTCTTGCAGCAGTTGAAAACACAAAATACAAATCCAGAACAGTTAATGGAATTTCCAGAGAAACAGGAATTCCTCTCAACATAGTACAAGCAGCTCTTAATGGTGACGAATTCCTAAAAAGCAAAGTCATGATCGTCCCTGGCGTAAAAAAGGAAAACAAGCCTTTATATGTAACAGTTGATCGATACAAAAAACGAACACCACTTACGGTTAGAATCATGAACTTCATGAGAAAGAAAGAATACACCAATGAGTGAAAGCATTACTCTTTCTCTACACGACCGCCTCATCAACTGGATTATCAGCATTTTTAACGATGTGCTGAATTCAGCGACTGCCATGCCCGGAACCGTCGTCGCCTCCTCTGCATTTGGTGGCCTATGCCTCTGGGGCTATTACATTCATAAATTCTACAAGTCGTTTGACAAAGATCTAATTAGCAAGGATCATTTTTTAGCCATATTTTTAATGATATTCGGCCTTCTGTTTTTGCCACTTATAGGAATTATTATTGCTGGGATATATGGAATAAATAATACAATTGCTGCATGGCAGGTTGGTCTTACAACCCCAGTGATTATAAGCTCAACATATATCTCACTCACCAGAAACTCAAACCTCGGTAAGTACCAGCAAAATTTCATCCCCGAACAACCAGATGCATAATTATGACATTATGTGCATTCATATAGCCAAGTAGCCCGCCCCCCAGCGCGCGCAATCGAAGCCCCGCCTCGCCCCCGCGCTTCATGTGCCGCTAATCATGCAACCGCATGAACCCGCCCAAAGCCCGCGCCACCGGGCTTTGTTCACGTCTGGCCCCCTCTGCAAACTCATGCGTTTTCATGCACTCTGCGCATGCAGTCTCCGCGCCGGCCGCCACCGCCTGGCCGCGTAGTCCTGCCCTCTCCCTTGCCTTGATCCGTTCGCATCCTTCCCGCGCCGTCCCCCTGCGTCCGACGCCGTCCATTTGCCCGTTTTAGCCCCTCGCCTCCCATTAAACGCCTAACGAAACTTTCTGCCCGTCAATAGCCGAAACGGCGTTTTTTCAGCTCCAAAAGTTTCGTTGTTGTGTGGCTATCCCACACAACACCGCCCCAAAACAGCATTTGTTTTTTGCTGGATACTGGCCCCGCTGACCGACGTATCCGGCTGCATCCCCTGCTATCCAGACAAGACGACAAGGACGCCAAACATGAATGCTGTTGCCCCCTCTCCCTCCCAGCCGCTGCGCTTTCTGCGACTGCCGGAAGTCATCACCACCTGCGGCCTGTCCCGCTCGTCGGTGTACGACGCCATCAAGCGCGGCCACTTCCCGGCCCCGGTGTCCTTGGGCGGCAAGAGCGTGGCCTGGCTGTCCTCCGAGATCGAAGGCTGGATGTCCGAGCGCATCGCCGCCCGTCAACCCTAACCCACAAGGAACCTTCCCATGCACCTGACCGACCCGAAACGGAATGCCTACCTGTGCGAGCAACTGGATATCTGCAAACAGCTGTTCGCCAGCTATCAGCAAGCCCAGCAAGACCACCAGAGCAAAGCCGAGCTGTTCGCCAAGCAACAGCAGGCGGCCGACGACGCCGAGCAAAAGGCCAAGACCCTGCGCGGCAAAGCCCGTGCGCTGCTGCGCGAAATGATGGGCCAGCCCTCCAAGCAAATGCAGGACTTGCGCTCCGAGGAGCGCGCCGCCTACAGCGAGGCCGAAGACTACCGCACCTTCCTGGCCGAGCTGGAGCTGGACCGCGACGAGGCCGCGCTGGCGATGCTGGATATCGGCCGCGACTATGTGGAGAAACGCCAATACGCGCTGCAGGTCTACACCGCCGGCTTGCTGGATCAGGCCAGCCAGCTGGAGCCGCTGCTCAAGGCGCTGGCCATGCATGAGGATGGCTTGCTGCGCGAAGGCCAGTTTGCCACCTGGCGACAGCTGGGCTTTGAAAGCGCCCAAGCCGCCGCGCTGTCGGAATTCAATACCCAGCTGACCCGGCGCTTGTCGAGCTACCAGTACGACCATCACGCCGACTCGGTCCATCAAGCCGTGCCCTGGGCGCATGGCCTGGAGGAGGCCCGAGGCCTGAGCCTCTGCAAGTACAACAAGCAGAAAGCAGCCTTTGCCGAGCGTCGCCAGGCGCTGGAAGCCGCTAACCAATAACTGATAAACAGAACCGGGATGAACAAGATGACTAAATGGATTGGTGTGGACCTGGACGGTACGCTGGCGCAAGTGAGCCACGGCAATTTCGGCATGATAGGCCGGCCGGTGGCAGCGATGATGAACCGGGTCAAAGCCTGGCTGAATGAGGGGGATTACGAGGTGCGGATTTTTACCGCCCGCGCCGCCGACCCGAACCAGATCGGCAAGGTCAAGGACTGGCTGAGCCGCAACGGCCTGGCCGGCCTGGAAGTCACCCACCTCAAGGACCGCGACATGATCGAGCTTTGGGACGATAAGGCGGTGCGGGTGGAGCGCAACACCGGCAAAGTCTGCGAGGGCTGCGGCAACGCCGAGCGCGACCAGCCGGGCTTCAGCCACCGCAAACGCACGCTGAGCGACATTCCCCAACACACCGACTGCTAAAGGACGCGAGATGGCTTTCCCCTGCCCCCTGTGCGGCGCTATGTCGCGGGTCCGCACCAGCCGGATGATGAGCGCCACCAGCAAGGAGATTTACTACAACTGCAGCAATGACGACTGCTGCCACCAGTACAAGACCCTGGAGGGCGATCCGCGCACCTTGGCCCAGCCGATCAAGGGCGGGATGGCGATTCCGCTGGAGCAGCTGCGCCAGCTGCCGGGGCTGGCCACTGCGCCCGCCCTGGCGCTGACCACTGGCCAGGGGCGCATCCGCCATACCGTGTTGAAGTAAAAGAAATGGCCCGCTTTAGGGCGGGCCGTTTTGACGCTTCAGATTCTCTGTTTGGCACTGGCTTCATGGCCAATATCCAGCAATAAATTATAGGTTCGCTCTATGTTTTCGACTTCATCTTTAGCCGCCTTCAACGCGGTTTTTAACCTGGCGATTTCAGCCTTGGCATCCTTGGTTCGCGCTTTGTAAGTCTGATGAATTTCAAAGATGTTTTCCACTACCTGCCAGGGTTTGAACTCGCTGCGGATTTTGTCTTCATCCCACAATTTGCTTGGCCAGATATGGCTTTCAACCGAATAAAACCCTTTGATTTTTCCATCGCAGTGGCTGCACCGCAAATAGTACTCGGTAAAGTTTTTGGTTATCTGGCGACTACTTCTGACTTTAGCCGTTCCCTTTTCGCCGCACTTCGGACACACCACAAAACTAAATGCACCTGCCATTGCCACTCCAAAATAAAAAAGGCCCCTGCCAGGGCCTTGATTCCATCGCCATAATTCAAACCATCTAACGCCCATTATATCCGTATGAAATGCACCGCTCAAATCCAATATGTGAATCACATGCTTGACAGTCCCGCGCGATTCCCGCACCATTACCTTGTCGCGTTCAATAGCGCGACCGGGTTTGGCGACCTGTACAGTAAGGCGGACAGCCGCCTATTGCGGCTATTTTTACGTCCGTTACACACCATTGGTGCGTCCTTTTCTATGGCGGGCCGTGGTGGGGATACCTTCGGGTATGCCGGTTCCTTACTGCCGGTTCGCCAACCCTGCCATGTGCCTGCCACCCTCGTTTGGCGACGAGGGACGGGCTTAACGCTCAGTAAGGAGGCCCAACATGCCCCGTATCACCCTGCGCACTCTCCGCGCCCTATTTCCGCACACTACCCGCCCGATTTCCACCCTGCCCAACGAGGCCGAAGCCCGCGCGCTCGCCGCTTTGCTGGTGGCCCAGGGCCAACGCGCGGTGTTTCATCGCACTACCGCTGGCTTTGCCGTGGAGGTGATCGCATGAGCACCCTGCCCATCCTCGCCCCGCTGGCGCTGGCCGCCATCCATCGGGAACTGTCCCGCCTGCAACAGCTGACCGTCCTGCCGGAGTACGCCGCCTTGCGCGAGCCGGTGGCCCAGCTGGCCGGCCTGTGCGAATCCGTCGAAGACGTGGTGTCCGGCGGCATCTGCCGCTTGTCCGGCACCACCGAGACGCTGCAAGGGCTGCTCGATCTGCTGCGCCATGCCGAGGACCGGCCGTTGCCGGCCAATCGCGTGGTCGGCCTGCTGGCCCCGCTGCAACAGCAGGTGGTCCACGCCTGCTCCGAAATCGGCCAAATCCTCTAAGGCAATCCCATGCACACGCTTTTGATTCTCTCCCTTCGCGGGCGAGCCGCTACCGGCTTGTCTATCGTTTCCCTGTCGTCGAAAGGTCTGCGATGAATGCCCGCCTTCCAAACAGCGAGCTGGGCCAGTGGTTCGTCCAGCTCAAGACCGCCATCGACTTGCACGACCTGGCCGAGCGGCTGGGCCTGAAACGCCAGGGCGGCAAGGGCAACTATCACAGCCCGCATCACCCGGACAGCAACGCCTCGCTGTCGATCTTCGCCGACGGCCGCGGCTGGAAGGACTGGAGCGGCGACGCCGGCGGCAGCTGCATCGACCTGGTGCAGTTCTGCCGGCCGGAGCTGGCCAGCCCGCTGGCGGCGGCCCAGCTGCTGGGCGACTGGTACGGCATGCCGCAACCGAAACCGGCGATGAAAGAAAGGGCTGAACCGGCGCGCAAGTCCACGCTGGACTATATCGGCGAACGCTGCCTGGCCAAGGCGGAGGGAGTGATTCCCTACCTGGCCGGCCGGGGCATAGACGAGGCGGTGATTCGCCGCGCCATCCAATGCAAGACGCTGGGCTGGAACGATTGGCACAGCGCCAAGGTGGCCGCTGGCGAAGTCGGCCACGGCGGCGCGGCCGTCGCCTTTCTGGTTCGCAGCGGCGGCCGGCTGGTAGCGGTGGATCTGCGCTATGTCGATCCGGCCCTGAATGGCGGGGTCAAAGCCCAATGCCAGGGCGAACGCGAGGGCCATGGCTGGTGCAGCGATCCGGCGCGGCTGAAGCGGGCGCGGATGGTGGTGATCGTGGAAAGTCCGATCAATGCCTTGTCGGTGGAGTGCTGCGCATCATCCGATGTGGCGGCGCTGGCGCTGCGCGGCGTCGGCAACGTGGACAGCATCGACTGGACCGCCTTGCGCGGCAAGCGGGTGCTAGTGGCGCTGGACCACAGCGACCCGGTCAACCCGGCCACCGGCTTGCGGCCGGGCCTGGCCGCCGCCTGGAAGCTGTCGGAGAAGCTGATTGCCGCCGACATCGGCCATTTGCTGGTGGACATGCAGGAATGGGACGAAGGCGAGGACATCAACGATGTGCTGCAGCGCCATGGCAAGGACGTGCTGACCGCGCGCTTGCGCAAGCTGGAGCCGTGGCTGGTGCCGGGCATGCCGGGCGGCGGCGAGCGGCTGGAAGGCACGCGGCGGGTGCAGCTGCCGGGCCATGACTTCGCGGTGTACTGGCGCTTCCGGGTGAAGGAGGACTTCACCCAATATGTGGACGAGTTCAAAACCGACGACGACGGCAAGCGTTCGGAAACCCTGGGCGATCTATGCTCCTTCCGCGTGGCCAGCCTGTCGCGGCTGCGCATTCAGAGCCACTTGGCCACCATCAGCGGCGCGGCCGACCATCAGCCGGAAACCGTGTTCGGCATCAGCGCCCAGCTGGCGCGGCATGGCACGGTATTGCATCGAGAAGTGGCCACCGACGACAAGCTGTACAACCTGGAATGGTGGAAGGGGCGTTTCGGCGCGATCTGGAAGCCGGCGCAGTTCCAGCGCCTGGTCAATCTGATGGAGCGGGCCGCCGACCTGGGCGCGCGCGATGTGGTCAACTTCGTCGGCCTGTCGTGGAAGGCCGGCGCGCTGGCGGCGCAGGAGGGGCAAGACTGCTATTTCATCGAGCCGCAGAAGCAATGCCTCTATTACAACCTGACCTTCCCGCGCGGCACGCAGCAGCAGGCGCGCACGGTGATTCAGGCGTATCAGGACACCTTCCGCGACAATGCGGCCGCCATCGTGCTGGTCTGGGGCTTGGGCACCCATCTGAAAAACCTGCTCGGCTACTATCCGCACTTCCAGATGCAGGCCGAGAAGGGATCGGGCAAGTCCAAGCTGCTGGAGAGCCTGCAGACGACCTTGGCGTTTCAGGTGCTGTCCGGCCAGATGCTGAAAACCGACCACCGCCGCCGCGCGTCGGTGTCGTTCACTTCTCAGCCGGTGGGCTGGGATGAATTCTCCAAGCTGCCCAAGACGGTGCTGTCGGACATCGACGCGCTGCTGCAATCGACCTATCGCTTTGAGTTCACCCGCGTCGGCGCCAGCCTGACGCCTTATCTGATGTGCGCGCCGGTGCTGCTGGCCGGCGAAGAGGTGGACGCGCAAAGCCTGCAATCCAAGCTGTGCCGCAGCAGCCTGTCGAAAGAGCGGCAAGGGGCGATCATTCCGCATGATCTGCCGGTGTTCCCGCTGTGGCCCTGGCTGCAGTTCCTGGCCGACGTCGAGCCGGCCCGGCTGCGCGATCTGCATCGCCACTACCTGGGCGTGTGCGAGCGGCACAGCCGCGCCCCGGCCGGCGACGCCACCGCGCGGCGGATGATGGAGAACTACGCCGCCCTGCTGTGCAGCTGGGCCTTGCTGTGCGAGTTCGCCGACCTCGACCCGCAGCAAGGCGGCTTCATCGAAGACCTGCTGGCCGAGATGAACAGCCACATCGTGGACACCGACGGCAGCCGCCTGCCCTGGGTGTGGATCATGGAAATCCTGCTGTCCGAGCTGGAGGCCAGGCGCTACGACTACCCGCACTGCTGGGACCGGGTGAAGCATGCCGACGGCCACACCGAAATGGCGCTATTCATCCGGCCGAACCATGTGATGGACCATCTCTCCACCGCGCCGCATCTGCGCGCCAAGTTCGACGCGCTGCCGGTGAAGACCGGCCGCATCTTCAAGAACCAGCTGCTGCAAAGCCCGGTGGTGCTGGCCGATGGCGTCGAGAAGACCATCCACGGCCGGCGCCAGGGCCATCTGACCGCCATCAGCCTGGCGCAGCTGGAAAAGCTGGGCCTGTACGCCGCGCCGGACATCCAGCGCTAAACCCTCGCTCCTTCCCACCCCGACGACAGCCCGCCCCGCGCGGGCTGTTGCTTGTGCTGTCGGCACGTCACCAAAAACTTGGGCGTTCCTGACCTTGATTATGACAAGGGCAAGTCTATTATGGAAAAATCGAACGAAAAGCGCCGGTTTCCGGGCCATCAGGGTGGGGAGCACAGAGGAAAAATCCATGGATGGCGTGTCCTCTTGACGCTAAGTCATTGATTGTTGAGAAAACATGGCCCACGGTTTGGCTGTCGAAATCCACGGTTTGCTCCCAATATCCACGGTTTGCCCACGATTTGCTAAAATAGTCATTTGACCGACTTGACCTCCTCTTCTCTTCTTCTTTTATAAAAACAAATAGATAGAGAAAGAAAGCAGTGAAAAAGGGAAGATAGGCCCATCCACGGAATGGCCACGGAGCGGAAAAACGCATCCACGGTTTCACCACGGCAAGCGGTGGAAATGGTGGATTGGCTTCTTCCTTCAATGTGTTGATTTTATTGAGGTTTCTGGAACGCCCACGGAATCGGCAAAAAGGGCGTGGACGAAACCGTGGGGCGGAAAGCCTTGCCTGGCAAGGGTTCGAGAGGGGTATCCACGGTTTCGGTGGGATTTGTTATATGAGGGTACCTGATTGATTACATAAGTGTTGCCAAGCAGGACAAGAAACCCAACATATATCATAAGGCATTGGAAGCTTTCCTATTTCGAGGGCACCACATAAAATAAATTCAAATGTGCCAATAAACTAAACTATCCTTTTCAAACTAAAAAATTAATACTGAGCAAAATGTCATGAAACGTAAAATTGAATTAATACCCCTAAATCTAATAAAACTAGACCAAGAGAATGTTCGCTTTGGGGGTGACATAGCGCAAAATCAGCGTGAGGCAATTAATTTCATGATGGCAGACCCTGATGATGCAAAAAAAATACTCAAACTTGCAGATCATATTGTCACATATGGACTAGATCCAACTGAGCTGCAACTCGTAACGCCTGATCAGGATGGGAGCTATATCGTTCTGGAAGGAAATCGTAGACTGACTGCTCTTAAACTTATTCAGAAGCCCGACTTGTGCCCTGACGAGCGACTAGTAAAGGGTTTCATTGCAATACAAAAGAAGTTAAATGGCAATCTTCCTATTGAAATTGAATGCAGTATAGTTTCATCTAGAGAAGCTGGCGACATATGGGTTGAACTAAAACATACAGGCCAAAATGGTGGTGTAGGTCGAGTAAATTGGGATAGTGACATTCGAGATGAGCGAAGAGGAAGACAGACTGGAATTGAATCAATCGGTCGTCAAATTCGCAACCTAGTAAAAGAAAATGAAAGAATATTTTCTAAAGAGGCTGTTGAAGGTGTTTTCTCTATCGATGTAACTACTTTAACGCGTTTGTTTTCGTCGACACCTGCCCAAGATGCATTTCAATTAAAAGTCGAAAACAAGCAATTAGTACACACTCTTGATCTAAAATTTATTGCGCCATCCGTAGAGTTTGCTATTAACTTATTTACAAACGAAGGCTATAACGTGAATGATATTCGCAGCGATGCCGATCGATGTAGATTTGTTGCACGCATACCTCAAGACATTCACCCAAATACCTTAGCAAAAGCTGCTCAAATGAGTGGAAACAGCGCAAGCTCACATGCTGAAAACAATAACACTCAGAATGGCTATTCTAAATCAGGACAAGAAGCAGAAAATGAATCAACTTCTACCGATGGTCCTGAAGTAGAAAATGAAATTAACAACAACACTGAAGACAATAATAACTCTGAACCTCCCGCAGAGAAGCGAGCGAAAGCCAAACCATCCTCTCGAGCAAGAAAATATCTAATCCCCTGGTCTTTAAGCATTTCAAATAATAGAATAAATGAAATCTACAGAGAACTTAGAATGAATTTAGAAGTCGAGACTGTACCTAACGCCACAGCGGTAATGTTTCGTGTTTTTATTGAAGTTAGCTGTGATGATTTTGCTCATCGACAAAGAGATCTTGGCAATCCGATCATAAGAGAAGATAACAAAAAATCCATTACGGATGACGACAAACTTTCAGCCAAAGTCAAAGCTGTTGCTCAACATTTGGAAAACCTAAATTTAATCACAAAGCAACAATCAAGATCTTTAATTAAACGTGCAGGCACTCATGACTCGGTAGGATCTGTCGACCATTTCAATCAATTTGTACACAGCAGTGCTACACCCCCTATTCCATCAGAACTCAAGGATATTGCGGATGAGTATCGACCGATGCTTGAAGCAATATGGAAAAGGTGATTTTCTGTCCAATTATGGACAAATGTGTTCTCATAGAAGTAACAATGAGCGATTAACAGGTTGCATATGGGCGTTAAAGCATTCTCCACTCCCCTGCGTTATCCCGGGGGAAAGGGTAAATTTGCACATTTCGTGAAACAGGTCTTTGAAGCTAACGACCTCCTTGATGGACACTATGTTGAACCATACGCTGGTGGTGCGGGAGTCGCGCTAGAGTTACTATTTCACGAATATGCTTCTAGGATCTATATCAATGATATAGATCCCGCAATTTTTGCATTCTGGGAATCTGCAATCCATCACACAGAGGATATCTGCCGGCTGATTCATGACACCCCGGTCACGATGGACAATTGGCATAAAATGAAAGGAATTCTATCAAACATTGAGCAACATTCAATGTTGGAAGTTGCTCTAGCGACATTCTTTCTAAACCGAACAAATCGTTCTGGCATATTAAATGCAGGAGTAATTGGAGGAAAGGCTCAATCTGGAAAGTGGAAGCTCGATGTTCGTTACAACAAAGAAGACCTCATTCGCCGAATAGAACTCATTGGTCGTTTTCAAGATAGAATCAATGTTTACAATTTAGATGCGGTTTCTTTAATAACTGAAATTACTCCGTCACTTCCAGAGAAAACATTGATCTATCTAGACCCACCGTACTATATAAAAGGATCTGGGCTTTATCGAAACTTCTACAACCACGATGATCATGTACAAATTGCGACTGCATTGTCCAATGTAAGCCACCCATGGATTGTTTCATATGACGACACAAAAGAAATAAGAGAAATTTATCAAGATTATCGCCAAGATGAATATTTCCTAAGCTATACGGCTCAAGAAAAAAAACAAGGCTCAGAGGTTATGATTTATGGGCCTGGAATCAGGATACCTAACCAAGGCCCTCAGCGAAACACTGCGTAATCTTATATAAATCGACATATACGCGATGCAACCCTTAATCAGTCATAAATGGCATGTAGAGTCGAAAATTGATTGGGGTTGTTATCACAACTTGCATATACAACGTAAGAAAACAGACTCTATAGCACACTAGGAAAAAATGACACCCATCTACCGGGTTCGTTTGATAGTGGTCTGGCGGTTGCCTTGGGGCTGATAATGAAATAAAACGCTCTACATTTTGTGTCGGTCCAATTGAAAATATCCTCCCGCTGTCTGAGGCAACCAAGAGCGACCTTAGCGACATCTCTGCTTGGCATGACCAATCACTCAATTGGGACTATCCACTAGATCCGAGCCCTTGGAGCAAGGATGAGACCCTCCGTTTTGAGATTGCCGCACAGCTTATGCTGCAACGATTGCAGGACGAGCTAGGGCCCAACTTCGAGATCGTCTATCGGCCTCTATGAAAAACTGATACCTCATTCACGCGGGGTGATTGGTTGCAAGCTGCCGTACATTCATGGATAGAATTGGATGCTGGGGGCACAAACGGGGGCACTTCAGACAGATCAATTACAAAATCCCATTTTAAACAATACGGCATAGACACTATTCAATCCCTGTCGGGGACGATGAAATGGCTTCCAAAAATTAAACTAAATTAATTCAATACATTAGAGAACCAATTCGATCCCTTCAAAGACTACCGACCTTCACACCGTCTTGAGTCCAATCAAGCTGACTTTGACCAAAGACGCATCAATGTTGGTACATTTGTTGGTATTTAATTTTTATAATAAAAAATACTTCAATAATTTCAATGCATTGAATGATGTTTTCGAGAGAGACTCTGGCACCAGCGACAACTCCGAGAGAGTCCGAGAAGTACCAGGAAACCCGCACAGTACAAGGCTTTGCGGGTTTTTTGTTGTCCATTTCCGTCCGGACTCATCCAGCCAGATCCAGCATTTTTGTGTATAGATCCGTGTATAGATGCCAACGCAGGGCTAAAATCTATACACACCCTCCTCAGAGGCCTGCAGCTCAAGGCTGCGCGCCCATCGCCACCAAGAGCGAATCTATACACAGGAATCTATGCACATGGCCCTGACCGACCTTGCTATCCGGCAAGCCAAGCCCCCAGACAAGCCCTACCAACTCGCCGACGGCGAAAGCCTCTATCTCGAAGTGTCCCCATCCGGCGGCAAGCTCTGGCGCTTCCGTTTCCGCTTTCAAGGCAAGGCCGGCATCCTGGCCCTGGGCAAGTACCCCGCTGTCGGCTTGAGCGATGCACGCCAGAAAGCCCACGAGGCGCGAGTACAGCTCGTCCAAGGCATCAATCCCAGCCAGGCCAAGAAAGAAGCCAAGGTTGTCGCCCAGATCGCGGCAACCAACGCTTTCGAGCTGGTTGCCAGAGAATGGCATGAGAAGCAGATCGACCGCTGGACGCCAGATCATGCGCGGCGAGTGATGGACTCGCTGGAGATAGACGCCTTCCCCGACCTGGGCAAGCTGCCCGTACCCGACCTGACAGCCCCCCTGATCCTGAACACCATTCTCAAAATCGAGAAGCGCGGCGCGGTAGAAACTGCACAACGAGTTTTGCAGCGCATCAGCGCCATCATCCGCTTTGCCATCCAAACTGGCAGAGCTACGGATAACCCAGCAATCAACCTTGTTGGGGCGATACGCGCAAAGAAGGTAGAACACCGCCCAGCGCTGCCTCGCGGCGAGCTGCGCGAGTTCTACCGCCGCCTGGCGGCCGAGCCGCTCTATATCCCGACACGCATTGCCATGCATCTGCTGATGCTGACCTTTGTCCGTCCTGGCGAACTGCGCGCCGCACGCTGGGAAGAGTTTGACGAAGAGCGCGCCGAATGGCGTATCCCGGGCGAGCGCATGAAGATGCGCGAACCTCACCTTGTACCGCTATCACGCCAGGCACTGGAGCTACTGCAAGAACTGCGGCCTCTGACCGGCAGAAGCGCCCTGCTTTTCCCCGCTGTGACAGACCTCAAAAAGCCGATGTCCGAGAACACCCTGGGCTATGCCATGGGCCGCATGGGCTATAAAGGCACGGCAACCCCTCACGGCTTCCGCGCTCTGGCCTCGACAGTTCTTAATGAAGAAGGCTTCGATCCAGATATCATAGAGAAGCAGCTTGCACACGCAGAACGCAATAAGGTTAGGGCTGCATATCACAGGGCAGAATATCTGGAAGAGCGTAGGAAAATGATGCAGTAGTGGGCTGAATTCTTAGGTAGGCATCAAGAGAACGGCGTCGCTTAGCAAGGCAGAAAAATACGGCCACTTTCGGCCAAAAGCAGCAGCACAATATTAAGATCAGGAGTTGGGGGCATTCGATGGAGCACGTTATTATCAATTTTAAGCACGGTATCCGAGACATTATTCCTTATAGCGAGTTTATTGATAAATTGCGCCCAATTCTAGAGAGAAACGGGGCTGGAGAGTATTTGGGAGATGACATGGCAATTGACGGCGGAGATGCCGAGGCGGTCTTTTCCTGTCATAGCGCACAAACCCTATATGGCATCATTCTAGGTGATCTTGAACTACTTCCATTCATGAGAGGTGCAAAGGTTACTTTTGTCTTTGGGGCACTGGATTTAGACGTTCCTCAAGAAGAGTTCTTTATGTAAGACTTAGCTCTCATTGGCATGTACATGCCCCCATTGGGTCGAGGACAAGCGTGTTAAATGAAGGTAATGATGGCAGCTAGCGGCCAGCAACAGTCTCTCAATTGGCTCGCCACATACCAGTCATTAGAACGTACGGGCAAGCTAAAGTACGTATCGCTTATGCAACCAACACATAAGGCTAGGAGTTCCCATGGCGCGTAGGAAAGAACTTAAGAGCATCGCATCTGGCCTATTGGGTTCTTTCATAAGTCGAAATAATGACGTAGGAGGATATTGGGGTATCGGAAAGCTATGTTTGCTTGCACAACAATATGAAACCAATGCAGTGCGCATTGAATTGCTTGCAAAATCGATCGTACCTGCCAGTCTTGATCTTTCCAAACTTGTTACTGGATATTATTTTTTAATGCAGAGGCATCTTATTGCGAGGGCCATTCTAGTTTCTTGGGTATCCTGCGCAGTAATTGAACTTGATTTCAGGCCCGAATACCCATCCGGCAAGCATGTTCCAATAACTATTCGGGGTAATCTATTCAAGATTACTGTAGAAATAATCGATGACATGAAGAAGAGGCATTTAGTGTCTAGCTACGGATACTGTGGACCGCATGACTCAAGAATGGAGTCAAAGAGTGCTGGCTCTGAACGCTTCTGACAATTCGATCACTTGGATGTCTAAATTGGCAAGTACCAAGGTTCCCGATTCGTTGCATGCTGTGCTACCGGCTAGTGTCCGCTTTTCTGTTCGGCCAACGGCAGCTTAGGGTCGATTCCTGCCATTCCAGGCTAACGCTCAAGTTTCACCACCTGCTTGCCTCATAAACACCCGCCACTGAACGCTACCCTACAATGAACTGTCCCGCAGGTTTGCCGCACCAGGCAGCGCTACGGGGTGTTA
This sequence comes from Chromobacterium sphagni, assembly GCF_001855555.1. GTDB lineage: Bacteria > Pseudomonadota > Gammaproteobacteria > Burkholderiales > Chromobacteriaceae > Chromobacterium > Chromobacterium sphagni. The sequence goes on from NZ_MKCT01000001.1 coordinate 497,399, forward strand.
ACGGCTTCTTTTACCCAGCACCCAGCGCGCGCCCTCGAAGCCCCGCCTCGCCCCCCGCGCTTCATGTGCCGCTAATCATGCAACCGCATAAACCCGCCCAAAGCCCGCGCCACCGGGCTTTGGGCGGGCCTCATCCAGCAGCAAGGCAGGGGTTAAAAACAAGATAGTCAAGAATAAAAACAAAGCCCGCTTACGCGGGCTTCTATTCCTCACACTTCTTCTTATTATCTCTTAAAAGCATCACGGATCAATGCCATATCTGCTTTACTAACCTTGTAACAGTCAATATCCACACTATCTAGTTCTTGGGGCTTAATGCAACTGGTGAACAACACAACCGTATCATTGCAGTCCTCCTCACTCACCAGCCTAAGACTCCTCACCCGCGAAAATTCGAGTACCATTTTAGTTAAGTTCCCAGCCAGGTGGCAGCTCCGGGTAGCTTATCCAGTAGCTCAAGCATTCTTTATCGAGCGTATCGCTCCACTGGTAGATACCGGCCCCTGTGTAATAGAGCACTGGTTTACGGTTGATGTAGGCGATAACAGCAGCTCTTGGCTGATAAAAGGGCGATGCAAGCATATCGCTAACCGACACCTCATCTATGCAGACCATATCTGAGATCTTGCCATGCTTCCGCTCACACGCATCAAGCTGGCACAGTTCGTCATCGGGCAATGATGAAACATGCTGCGAGACCACTTGCGCGAACAAATTCTTGAAAGACAACAGTCCTACACAGGAAGGGTGTTTATGCGCATATTCTTCTGGATTCATGGCAAAAAATTCCAACGAGCAAAGATGGCGGAATTTTATATGGTTTTAAAAAACTTTATGACGCAATAACAACTGTTCCCAATGGCATAAAAGTATGATATTTTAAGAGTATCGCCCCAAATAGTTCTAGAAAGAACAATTCGCATGCAGCCAATTCAATCTAAACTTATCAGCAATGACTACATCAAAGCTGTAATAGAAGAAAGCAAAAGGGCGCCTCGGAAGCGCATCCCGATACTCGTTCACAACAGCTACGACGAGATTCCACAGCGTTTCGTAAACTGCATGGCATCGGACTCCTACATCAAACCGCATAAGCATGAAAGTGATAACCAATGGGAACTGGTTACTTGGATATCGGGAGAAATGCTTGTCATCATCTTCGATGACTCAGGTAAGATATTGAATAAAGTTGAAATGAGTCAGTACAGCAATCGCGTGATAGAGATACAACGCAATCAGTATCACAGTTATGTCCCCCTGTCTGACTGTGCGTATCTTGAGATACGAAACTGTAATTTTATTTACGGGCGCCCGGAGGCGGATCGAACATTTGCCGATTGGGCACCGGACGAAGGTGGGGACGAAGTAAATGCCTTTGTCGCCTGGATTAAAGATGCAGATATTGGAAAGCGGTATGGACAAGACAGACAAGTACTTTCAGATCATAAACTATAGCCCGGTTCCTACATTCTGGAAGAATGCTGAACGATACTTCATGGGCTGCAATCAGAAGTTTTTAGACATGGTTGATATCGAAGATATCAATAGCCTTCTTGAAAAACGTGATATCAATCTACCTTGGGCACGCAATTGGGAGTTATTCGAGAGAGATGATAGGCAAGTCTTAGAAGCAGGACAAACGGTATCAAGGTTGGAACAGATTCCGTCTGGAGACGGTGAGGTCGTTTGGTCTGAAACCATCAAGCATCCCCTCATGCGAGATGGCGAGATCGTGGGACTTGTGGGCTTCTGTAAGGATGTAACAATTGAGCGGCGGTTGCAGGAGATAGAGCGCGAGAGAAGTATTGACAGACTACATTTGCAGTTAGCTGATTTGGTTGACAAATTCATGAACGAAGCGCAGCACACTAAGCTTTCTATCCTGGATCAACGTCTTGGTTTAAATCAGAAAAGTGACAGAATAAATAGAGAGCAAATCAGCCTGAGCAATCGAGAGCAAGAGATTATTTATTATCTTTCCATCTATAAGTCACCCAAAGAGATAGCAAGAATATTGTCTATAATTCATGACAAGGATATCTCAATTCGAGCAGTGCAAACAGCAATTAGCGATAGACTGTATGTAAAATTCGATGTAAACACGACAAGTCAATTATTAGAGCGTGCAACGGCATACGGTCTAATACCGCTTCGCATGCCTAGCTAAATTATTTTAAACAGCCAATGATTTGACTATTGCAATAATTATGAGGTGTTATCGCATCACTCAACTTTTAGCAATATGCCCCCAATTCTCTAGATGCGCATCACGGTTACCAGCATGCTAAACCGGTTACCGGCAATTTCCAAAAGCCCCATCAACCCAAGGTACCCTTCCTTTGGTTGACTCCCCTACCCGCCTTCCCCCCACAATCTTCCTGTGCTGTTCAATAGCGGCACCGGGTTTAGCAGCCTGAAGACACAGGTGGGCACCATCGCGCCAGCGATCATGCCTTCACGCCATGCGTGCGCCTTTTACCATGGCGCGCCGAGGTGGGAAGCCTACAGGCTGCCGGTCCGGTGTCCGGTCTGCTAACCCTGCCATGCGCCTGCTACCCCCGATTAGTAGCGGGGCAGCTGGCCTAACTCACACAGGAGGCCTCGCTATGCAGCGCCTCGCTTCATCCCTGCTTTTCCCCATCCCCCAAAATATCCTCAGCAGCCGGGCCAAGCTCAACGCTCCTCCCGACGCCCACCTTACCCTGGCCCATATCCAGCAACAGCTGCAATCGCTGCGCCTGAATTGCGCGCAAGCGCCCCAGCCCAAGCTGGAAAACACGGCGCGGCAATTGCTGGATCTGCATGATGCGCTGGGCGACGTACTCGACGATGGCGTGAAGGCGCTGGCCAGCGGCTGCGGAGCCACGCCGATGAGAAAGCGGTTCAGGCCAGCCGGCTGGCTTGCCTGCTGGAACCGCTGCAGGAGCAACTAGATCAGGCTTGCCGCCAAATAAGGAAGGTGCTGTAAACCTGGACCGGCGGGCATGGCCTTTCGCCGCGGCGGGCAAGCAGCCACGCGCGCGCATCCGCCATACCGCCCCTCGCCAAACAAGAACCGTACCAGCCGTAACAAAAAATAATGAAAACAGCTATTTAGGCCAGCTATAAAAGACCGATATAAAGCCAGCAGCTCCGATAATCTCACCGCGAGGAGATAAATAGCGGCAAACCCAGGCGCACCATTCGATCCAGAATATCGTTTGCTCGCGCCGCAGCCTTTCAACCATCCGCAGCTTCCACCCGACCGCGCCTTAGGCCAGGACCCCGGCGACGGCCACACTGCGAGACGGCAACAGGTTGCGACGCCAGATTGCCAGCGCCCAGCGCGCGACAACATCAACTCAGGCCATCCAGCGGATGGCCTTTGTTATTACGGCTGCGTTTTTACCAAACTTTTACCGTTTCCGCCGGCACTTGATAAGCTGCGGCGGTCTATTCCTGTTCCACCCCCTGCACAGGAGTAGACAGAAACATGCTGCAGAACTACTTTCCCATCTTGTTATTCATCTTGGTCGGGCTTTTGGTGGGCGTGCTGCCGCTGCTGCTGGGCAAGCTGCTGTCCCCCAACCGGCCGGACCCGGAAAAGCTCTCGTCCTACGAATGCGGCTTCTCTGCCTTTGAAGACGCGCGGATGCGCTTTGACGTCCGCTACTACCTGGTGGCCATCCTGTTCATCCTGTTCGATCTGGAAGTGGCGTTCATGATTCCGTGGGCAGTCACGCTGAAGGATGAGCTGGGCCTGTTCGGCCTGGGCGCGATGGCGGTGTTTCTAGGCATCCTCACCATAGGCTTTGTCTACGAATGGAAAAAGGGCGCGCTCAAGTGGAGTTGAGCGCGGAAGACAGGCCATCCCGGCCTGGGATGACCCGCTGCGCGCGGCGGGTCAGGCCAGCAGATGGCCCAGGAAGGCGTAGGCCAGGCCGAAGTAGATGAACACCCCCAGCATGTCCATGATGGAAGTGATCAAGGGCGAACTCAGCGTGGCCGGGTCGGTGCCCAGGCGCTTGGCCAGGAAGGGCAGCAGCGCGCCGATGACGCCGCCGGCCAGCGTGCACAGCATCATGCTCAGGCCCACCACCAGCAGAATGTCGCCACCCACGCCCTTGCTGAAATGCGACAGCACCATGTCCAGCACCGCCACCGCCACACCCAGCGCCGCCGCCACCGGCAGCTCGCGCTTGATGATGAACCACACGTCCTGCCAACGCAGCTTGAGCTGGCCCAGCGCCATCGAGCGGATCACCAGGGTGGCCGACTGGCTGCCGGCGTTGCCGCCCATGTCCACGATGGGAGCGATGAAGGCGGCCAGGATCACCGCATTGCTCAGCAGTTCTGCCTGGTGGGCGACAAAGGTGCTGGTGATGGCGCCGAACACCGTCAGGATCAGCAACCAGAACACCCGCACCGAGAACATGCGCCTGATGCTGGAATTCACCACGTCCAGATTGCCCCGGTCCAGCGGCGCGGCGCCGCCGAAGCTCGCCAGCCGGCCGGTGTCGTCCTCGCGTTCGATATCCATAGCGTCGTCTATCGCGACGATGCCTATCATGCGGCGGGCGTCGTCCAGCACCGGCAGCGCCAGCAATTCGTAGTGGCGGATCATGTCGGCGGCGCGGTGGCGCGCCCAGCCGGCCTCGGCATGTACCGGATTGTGCTGCATCAGCTCGGAAACATTAGCCTCCAGCGGGGAGAGCACCAGCTCGCGCAAGGTCAAGGTGCCCAACAGCTGGTGCTCGTGGCCCAGGATGTAGATCACTTCTATCTGCCGCGTGTCCTGCGCGCCGGCACGCAGCGCGGCCAATGCCTCCGCCACCGTCAGTTGCGGGGCGATGGCGGCGTAGTCGGAGCTGGTGACCGATCCCACCGTGTCTTCTCCATAGCTGGACAGCTTGAGGATGTCGTCGCGCACCATCTGGCCCAAAGCCAGCAACAGCCGGCTTTGCGCGGTCTGGCCCAGCCGTTTGTAGAGGTCGGCGCGCACGTCGGACGGCAGGCGCTCGAATATCGCCACCACCACCTGCTGCGGCAGCCGTTGCAGCAGTTCGTCCTGGCTCTCCGACGGCAGCAGAGCCAGCACCTCGGCCGCCAGTTTGGGCCGCATCGCCTGCAACAGGCTGGACACCGCCTCCGGCGGATGCGCCATCAGCGCTTCCACCACGTCGGCCAGCGGCAACGCGCGGGTCAGGCGGTCGAAGGCGTCGCCGTCAAAAGCGCGCAGCTGGGCGCGGAGCGAAACTTGCAGTTGTTCTTGATTCATTACGGCGTCCTCTGCTGAAGCGGGCGGCACGTCCATATCGGCGGACGCGCCGGGAAGAAATGGCGAGGCGCGGCGGCGCAAGTCGTCAGGCGCAGCCGGCCACACCGCCTTGGCAAATAAAAGGCGATGCCATTGCATTCCGATTTTTAAAACGGGCAATTAAGGTATGGAATAACCCGCTTTATCGGCGCATTGAATCCAGATTCAAAACGGGCAATAAGAAAAATCGGGCAGGCTATTCAAATGCGGTGTCGGCGGCGCGCTGGGCGGCCCCGCCATCCGGGCGGGATCAGTCGCGTAGGCGCGCCGGCCGGCACGGTCGAGGTTCTGGCTCTTCGGGCATGACAGCCTCCGTGTGGCGGAATGATGGACAGCAGCCCGAAGGCATGCTGGTTTGATGCAAAACGACAAGGAATGGCGGATCGATCAAGCATGCGCTGACGCGCATGGCGGGCCCGTATGGGCCGAATACTGGAGGGGAAGCGGGCAGGCCTGAAACGGCCCTGGGCAACCACATCCTGGCTTTGCAGGACGCGGCAGAGAAAATCAGTTCTGCGGAATCCGGCAAAGCGACATTGCAATCGTAGATCGACTACTGTCGTCGTTGTTCACGATGAACCTTTGCTTTATCAATGATGGCGCAGACTATAAACCAGCGCAGGCGGTGAATCAAACCTTGTAATAGCGGTTTTACATTTTTCCAATCCGGCAAATGAATTGGCAATCAAAACCATCAAATACAATGACGAGGTTATTTTCGGCCAGATCAAAATAACCGGCCATGCATGTTTATTGCAATGCGCAGGGAGTGCTTTAGCGGAACTCGGCCGCGGTCTGCCTTCCTGCTTGCACTTCGGCCATTTTCGGTGTGGTATGATTGCCGACATAAAATGACGATGCTATAAAATTTCCCAGGGAGTCAGCGTGAAATTCCTTGCCGCAGCCGGCGCTCGGTTCGCCATCGCGGGTCTGGCGCTCGTGTTGTCCGCCATACCCGCCACCGCCGCCATTGCCGACAGCTTCACCCGTCCCACCGCCGTCTTCAGCCACGGCGTGACGGTTTTCGAGCAGCAGCGCCAGCTGGCGCCCAAAGCCAGCCTGCGCTACCGGGTGCTGGCGGCCGGCGGACACGGCGCCGCCGTGGAAGTGTCTTTGTGGATGAAGGGCTCCGCCGGCAGAACCATGCTGCAGCTGGGACAGGACTCCAGCTTCAACCCCACCGGCTTGTCCGCCGGGCAAAGCATTGTGGCCATCCCGCGCGGGCCTGCCGCACAGATCGCCTGGCGGCCGGACATCCGCACCCAGGGCCTGCCGCCAGGAAGTCGCCGCCTGGGCGACCTGCGGCTGGAATGTCTGGTGGACCTGAAAAGCGGACTCAACCAGTTGGGCGACCACGACAGCTGCCAGCCCAAGAACCGCAAGGCCAACTGCCTGGAGGAAATGGAGGACTGCCTGCGCGGCGCGTCGCTGGCGCTGCTTGACCAGTTGAACCAATTCAGCCGGCTGCAGGTGGAAAAGAGCCCTTATCAGACCAAGCCCTTCCACTACCTGTTCATCGCCGATCAGCCGGTATTTTCCATCCAGCTGGCGCACGGCGAACAACGGCTCACCCTGCCCGCCGTCTGGCTGTACGGCAGCGTGCTGCAACCCAGCCCCTTCTTCGCCTGGCAATACCCGCGCGAATACCTGTATTCGCTGCCGCTGGACTCCGCCGACTGGCCGGATGACACGCTGGTGATTTTCGACAATATGGCCAAATCATGACGACGATTTTCCGCCGCGCCGCCACTACCCGCCGCAGATGCGCGCTGGCCTGCGCGATGCTGCTCGGCCTGAGCGCCTGCGCCACCGTGGGCAACGGCAAGCTGCAGGATACCGACGGCGCCAAAATCACCGCCCTGCTGAGCCGAGAGCCGGCCGGCCGCCAGCCGCTGCAGGCGCTGCTGGGCAAGCCGGACGACAGCATACCCTTCGGCAATGGCCGCGAGCTGTGGGTGTACCGTTCCGACAAATACACGCCCAAGGCGCAGAACTTCACCGATCTGGGCATCTGGCTGCGCGCGCAGAACCATCAGATCAAGGAACTGGTGGTGCTATTCGACCGCAATGGCCGCGTACTGCAATGGCGGTTGAGCGAAGACAGCCGCGACGAGAACACCGGCCTGATCAACCAGCCGCTGACCCTGCCGGCGCCATCGGCCGCCGACGGCGGATAGACACAGTCAATACGCGGATATTTGTGTACCATTCAGCATCTCCGTCTGATGCCGCCGCGCCATGATAGTCCGCAACATCCCCTCGTGGTTCCGCCTGCTGTTCGTCTGGCACGGCTCGGTGCTGCCGCGCATCCTGCCGCGGCTGTTGCTGGTTTTCGCGCTGGCGGTCATCGCATCCGCCATCCGCCACTGGTGGCTGCACAGCCTGGCCGACTCGTCGCTGAGCATCCCCACCTTCACCCTGCTGGGCGTGTCGCTGGCCATCTTCCTGGGCTTTCGCAACTCGGTCAGCTACGACCGCTTCTGGGAGGCGCGCAAGCTGTGGGGCAGCCTGGTCATCACCAGCCGCTCGCTGGCGCGGCAAATGATCTCGCTGGCCGGCCGCGGCGCCGACAGCCGGCGGTTCGTCGATGGCTGCTGCGCCTTCGCCTACGCGCTCAAGGCGCAACTGCGGGGCGAGCCGGCCGATGCCCACCTGGCACGGCTGCTGCCCCCGGAAGTCAACCAGACCATCGCCGCCGGCCGCTTCCGCCCGGCGCTGATCCTGCTGTGGCTGGGCGAACAGGCGCAACGGATGCAGCGCGAGGGCAAGCTCAGCGAGTTGCAGTGGCACGCGCTGGACCGCAACCTGAACACGCTGTCGGAAATCCTCGGCGGCTGCGAACGCATCGCCGGCACCCCCATCCCCTTCACCTATCGGGTGCTGCTCAACCGCACCGTCACCCTGTACTGCCTGCTGCTGCCGGCCGGGCTGGTTAGCAGCATAGGCTGGCTGACGCCGCCGATCGCGGTGTTCATCGCCTACACCTATTTCGCGCTGGAGCAGATAGCCGAGGAGTTGGAAGAACCGTTCGGCACCGTGGGCAACGACCTGCCGCTCTCCACCCTGTGCCACGGCATCGAATCGTCGCTGCGCGAGATGCAGGGCCTGCCGCTGGAAGTGGCGCCGCCGCCGCGTCATGGAATCTACCTGCACTAGTCACAATCCCTGGCTGGCAATGACAATGGCCTTTGCTTAGAATGTGCACTCTAAAACCGCCAGCCCCAACCAAGACCCGCCCATGAATCTTTCCCGCCTGCTGTTTTCCTTCGTCCGGCGCCATATGCGCTCCTACCTGCTGGCCGCGCTGATGCTGGCCGCGGTGGCGGCGCTAACCGTGATGATCCCGCGCGAAGTGGGCCATATCGTCGACGCGCTGGTGGCCCGCAAGCTGGGCGGCGAAGCGCTGCTATGGGAACTGGCCAAGCTGCTGGGCATGGGCTTGGCCATCTATTTCCTGCGGGTGGGCTGGCGACTGCAGCTGTTTTCCACCTCCTACCAGCTGGGCGTGGAGCTGCGCACCCGGCTGTACCGCCAGCTATCGCGCCAGGGGCCGGGCTTTTTCCAGCAGCAGCGCACCGGCGACCTGATGGCGCGCGCCACCAACGACATCGATTCGGTGGAGATGGCCGCAGGCGAAGCGATGCTGGCCGGTTTCGACGGCATGCTCACTCTGGTGCTGGTGCTGGCGATGATGACGCTGGGCGTGGACTGGAAGCTGGCGCTGGCGGCGCTGCTGCCCTTCCCGCTGATGGCGCTGGGCTTCGCCCGCATCTCCGAACACATCCACCAGTCCTGGGGCCGGGCGCTCACCAGCTTCGGCCAGCTCAACGACCATGTGCAAGAAACCCTCACCGGCGTGCGCACCCTGCGCGCGCTGGGCCTGGAGGCGCGCAACGACGCCGAGCTGTCGCGGCTGGCGGCGGAGGCCTCCGACCACAGCTTCGAGGCGCAGCGCTGGGAAGCCGCCTTCGAGCCGGTGGTGGGCGCCACCCTGGTGAGCGCCACCGTGATCACGCTGGCCGTCGGCGGCTATCTGGTATGGCACGGCCAACTGAGCATAGGCGCGCTCACCAGCTTCAGCATGTATCTGGTGCAGCTGATCTGGCCGATGTTCGCCGCCGGCTGGGTATTGTCGCTGCTGCAGCGCGGCAGCGCCGCCTGGCAGCGGCTGCAACCGGTGCTGGACGCCGAACCCTCGGTACCCGACCTGGGCGAGGCTGCACAGCTGTCGCCGGGCCTGCTGGCCTTCGACCAGCTCACCTTCCATTACCCGGGCGATGCCCAGCCGGCGCTGCGCCAGTTGGACATCCGGCTGCCGGTGGGCCACACGCTGGGCGTGGTCGGCCCCACCGGCAGCGGCAAATCCACGCTGCTGAAATTGCTGATGCGGCAATACCCGCTGCAGCAGGGCGCCATCCGCTGGAACGGCGGCGACGTCGCCGACTACACGCTGGCCACGCTGCGCGGCTCCATCAGCTGGGTGCCGCAGGAAGCTTTCCTGTTTTCCGCCAGCGTGGCGGAAAACATCGCGTTGGCGCGGCCGGAAGCCGGCCAGGAAGACATCGAGCGCGTGGCGCGGCTGGCGGCGGTGCACGACGACATCCTGCGCCTGCCGCTGGGCTACGCCACGCCGGTAGGCGAGAAGGGCGTGGCGCTGTCCGGCGGCCAACGCCAACGCCTGGCCATCGCCCGCGCGCTGCTGGCCGACGCGCCGCTGCTGCTGCTGGACGATGCGCTGTCCGCGGTGGACACCCAGACCGAAAGCCAGATTCTGCAGCACCTGCGCGCCGCCCGGCAGGGCCGCAGCGTGATCATCGTCAGCCACCGCTTGTCGGCGGTGGCCGACGCCCACCATATCGTGGTGCTGCAAAACGGCCACATCAGCGAACAGGGCAGCCATGACGCCCTCCTGGCGCAAAACGGCTGGTACGCCAGCCAGTGGCGCTATCAACAACTGGAGGCCAGCCTGGATGAAATCTGACGCCAATCCCGTGAACCGTCGCGACGCGCTGCAACTGCTGCGCGAAGCCGCCCGCCCCGACCTGCGCCATCTGAAGCTGGGCGCCTTCTGGTTATTGATCGCCGCCTTGCTGGAGGCCGCCGGGCCGCTGCTGGGCAAGATATTCATCGACAGCTACCTGCTGCCGCGCCAGCTGGACTTGCCGGCGATGAGCGGCCTGCTGGCGACCGTGCTGCTGCTGGGCCTGGCCGCCGCAGCGCTGCGCTACCTGCAGCTGACGCGGCTGGCCGGCGTGGCGATGCGTTCGGTGCTGCGCCTGCGCGAGCAGGTGTACCGCCATGTGATCCGCCTGCCGATGCCCTTCTTCGACAAGGCCATCACCGGCCAGCTGGTCAGCCGCGTCACCAACGATACCGAGTCGGTCAAGGCGCTGTACGTGCAGGCGCTGTTCGTTATCCTCAACAGCAGCATCGTGGTGCTGGGCGCGCTGGCGGCGATGGCTTGGCTGGATTGGCGGCTGATGCTGGTTTCCTTGCTGCTGTTTCCAGCCACCTTCGGCATCGTCTGGCTGTACCAGCGGCTGAGCGCGCCGTCGGTGGCGCGCGCCCGCGCGTTGCGCAGCGACATCAACGCCCAGATGGCGGAATCCATCGCCGGCATCGGCGTGCTGCAGGCCAGCAACGCCGAAGGCCGCTTCGTCCAGCGCTTCGACGACGTCAACCAGCGCTACTACCGCGCCCGCCTGCGCGAACTCACCGCCAACGCCTGGCTGCTGCGCCCGGCGCTGGACCTGCTCAACGTGTTGCTGCTGACGGTGGTGATCTACAGCTTTGGCCTGCGCGAGCTGGGCGGCATGGAAATTGGCGTGCTGTACGCCTTTGTCGGCTACATCGGCCGGGTGGTGGAGCCGCTGATCCAGATCACACTGCAGTTCGGCCAGCTGCAGCAGGCGGTGGTGGCCGCCTCGCGAGTCAGCCAGCTGCTGCAGGAGCCGCTGGCCGCCATGCCGGAAGAAAAAGGCCGGATCGGCGCCGGCGCGGTGAGCTTCAGCCGACTGCGCTTCGGCTACCAGCCCGACCATCCGGTACTGCACGAGCTGTCGCTGGACATCCCGGCCGGCAGCTTCATCGGCATCGTCGGCCACACCGGCAGCGGCAAGTCGACGCTATTGTCGCTACTGCTGCGCTTCTACCAGCCGCAGCAGGGCGAAATCACCATAGATGGCCAACCGCTGGACGAGATAGGCGACGCCGCCTTCCGCGCCGGCATCGGCCTGGTGCCGCAAGACCCGTTCCTGCTGGCGTCCAGCGCCCGCGACAACATAGACATGGGCCGCGGCCTCAGCCAGCAGGAAATCGAAACCGCCGCCCGCGCCGCCGGCGTGCACGAGCTGATCCTGTCGCTGGAGAACGGCTACGACAGCAATATGGGCGAAAGCGGCGCGCGGCTGTCCAGCGGCCAGAAGCAGCTGATCGCCATCGCCCGCGCGCTGGCCGGCCAGCCGCGCATCCTGCTGCTAGACGAAGCCACCTCGCACATCGACAGCGCCACCGAGCAGCTGGTGCAGCAGGCGCTGAGCCGGCTGGCCGGCAAGATCACGCTGATCTCCATCGCCCACCGCCTGTCCACCATCCGCGACGCCGACCGCATCGTGGTGCTGAACCATGGCCGCATCGCCGAAACCGGCACGCACGAAGAGCTGATGCTGCAAGGCGGCATCTACCAGCGCCTCTACCTGCTGCAACAGATGCAGCCGGAAAGCGTAGACTAGGGCCCGTTAACGGGAGACTTGATGAGCCTGATGAAATTCCTGGCCGCAGCCTGCGCGCTGCTGGCCACCCTGCCCTGCCGCGCCGACGACGGCAAGGACCTCGACCTGTCGATCAGCACCGAGCTGATGACGCGGCAGACCAGCTACGGCAACTCGTCCCGGCTGCAGCCCAGCGTGGACATGCAATACCGCACCCGCTTCGGCGCGCTGTACATCCAGGACGGCGAAGGCGGCTGGGCGCTGCCGGCGCCGGCCGGCTGGGTGTCGCTGGGCGTGGCCAGCGAGCCGATCTGGAGCCTGGGCGGCGGCGTGTCGCAAAGCATGGGCGTGGCCCGCTACGGCTTCGACCTGCCCAAGGACGGCAGCCTGTCCTTCGGCTACGCCGACCGCATCGGCGACCAGCACCCCGGCCACCTGCTGGTGGCCAGCCTGGACGCGCCGCTCTTCGACTGGCGCGGCCAGAAGTTCAGCCTGCTGGGCTGGGCCAGCCTGGCCAACCAGACGCGCCGGCTGTCGCTGGGCCACAGCGACGACGGCGCCGGCTGGCAGCTGGAGCAGAGCAATCTGCTGCTGGTGATGTCGCATCCGCTGGGACAGCGCTGGACGCTGGATGTCGGCGCCGGCAGCCGCTGGGCGGCGGAAAACACCGGCAGCCACACCGCCGGCTGGCAAACGCTGCTGGGCTTTACCTGGAAACTGTGAGATGCGCTTCGACGCCCTGCCGCCGCCAGGCTGCCTGATAGACAGCCACTGCCATCTGGACGCGCCGGAACTGGCGCATGATCTGGACGGCGTGGTGGCGCGCGCGCGCGCCGCCGGCGTCGGCCAGCTGCTGGTGCCGGCGGTGGCGGCGGACAATTTCGCCGCGGTGCTGGCGATGCGCGAGCGCTACGGCTGCTGGATCGCCTTCGGCCTGCATCCCATTTACCTGGAGCGGCATCTGGACGACCACCTGGTGCAGCTGGATGCCGCGCTGGCCGCCCATGCGCCGGTCGCCGTCGGCGAAATCGGCCTGGACTTCTACCTGCCCCAGCTAGACCCGGCGCAGCAGGAGGCCCTGCTGGCGGAGCAGCTGAAACTGGCGCGCAAGCACGGCCTGCCGGTAGTGCTGCATGTGCGCCGCTCGGCCGACCGGGTGCTCAAGCATTTGCGCGAGCAGAAAGTGGAAGGCGGCATCGCCCACGCCTTCAACGGCAGCGAACAGCAGGCGCAGGCCTTCATCCGCCAGGGCTTCAGGCTGGGCTTCGGCGGCGCGATGACCTACAGCGGCTCGCGCCGCATCCGCGCGCTGGCGGCCGCGCTGCCACTGGCAAGCCTGGTGCTGGAAACCGACGCGCCGGACATCCGCCCGGAATACGCGCAGGACGTGCCCAACGAACCGGCGCAACTGGCCCGCTTCGTCGAGGTGTTGGCCGAATTGCGCGGCATCGAACAAGGCGAGCTGCGACGGGCGCTGCGCGCCAACACGCTGGCAGCGCTGGCGTTGCAATGACCGCCTGATCAATGAAAAGCCCCGGCATCCGGCCGGGGCGTTCGTTTTACGCGTCTTCCGTCTGTGTTCAGGTGCGGAAACGCTGCAGGCAGCCGTCCAACTCGTGCGACAGCGATTGCAGCTCGGACGCCAGCGTGCTGGCCTCGTTGGCCGCCTGGGTGGTCTGGCCGTTCATCTGCGCAATCTGCTCGACATTGCGGGCGACCAGCTGGCTGGCCAGGCTCTGCTCCTTGATGGCGCTGGAGATGTCGCTGATGCGCTCCACCGACTGTCCGGCCAGATCGCGGATCTGCTGCAACGCGTCGGCCACGCTGGAAGCGCTGACCACCCCGCTCTCGGTGCGGTTGTTGGCCTGCTGCATACTCTGGTAGGCGCGCTGGGTATCGGCCAGCACGCCGTCGATATGGCTGGAGATTTCAGTGGTGGCCTGGCTGGTGCGCTCGGCCAGCTTGCGCACCTCGTCCGCCACCACCGCGAAGCCGCGGCCCATTTCGCCGGCGCGCGCCGCCTCGATCGCCGCGTTCAGCGCCAGCAGATTGGTCTGGTCGGCGATGTCGTGGATCACCCGCACGATGTCGCCGATATCGGCGGAACGCTGGTTGAGGCCTTCCATCACGGCGGCGGTCTCGGTGATGCTGCTGGCGATCTGGCGGATTTCGCCGGCCGCCTTCTGCGCCAGCTCGTTGCCGGCCGTCGCCTGCTCCATGGTCAAGCGCGCCTGGCGCTCGACGTCCTGGGTGCTGTCGGCCACCAGATTGATGCTGACCGACATCTGCTCGATCGCCGCCGCGCCGCTGGAGGCCGCCTCCGATTGATGGGCCGACGCCGACGACACGTGCTCGCTGACATTGCTCAGCTGGTTGGCCGCCTTGGCCAGGCTGGTGGAGTGGCCTTGCGACTCCACCACCACCGCGCGCACCGTGTCCACCAGCTTGGTCAGCGATCCCGCGACATTGCCCAGCTCGTTCTGGCCGAAATCGGGCAGCTGCAGCTTGAGGTTGCGCTGGTCGGCCAGCTCGTGGCTGGCGTCGCGCATCTGCAGCAGCGGCTGGCGGATCGAGGCGATGATGAACCATGCCACCAGGATGCCGGCCAGCAGCGCGATGACGATTTCCGTCAGCAGCTGATTGCGCACCCCGGCGGCGGTGGCGTCGATCTGGTCGTCCAGTTGGCCCACCGCGTCGGCGGCCACCTTGCCCAGGCCCTCGCTGACGCCTTCCATCTGGTGGATATTGTCCTTGTACTGCTCCAGCATCTTGTTGGCGTCGGCGGTGGCGGTGACCCGCTTGCCCTCCACCATGCCGGACACCTTGCCGACGCCGTCGGCATAGCCGGCCAGCAGCGTGGACAGCTTGGCGAGCTGCTGAGAGGCATCGTCATTGAGCGGATGGCTGCCCGCCTGCTGGATCGCCTTTTGCGCGTCGGCTTGGGCGCCCTTCCATTTGCCCATGTAGTCGGCGCGCTTGGCGTCGTCGGCGATATTGATGAAGTAGTCTTTTTCGAAGCGCCGCAGATTGCCCATGGCGCGCTGCAACTGGACGATGTCGGTGTAGAACACCAGGTCGTGCGAGCTGACCTCCTCCACCCGTTTGGAAATCTTGCTCAGCCCGAGCTGAGTCAGCAAGCCGGTGCAAATCAGAGCCGCAAGCAACAAGCCGAAACCCAGGGTGATCCTGGCCGCGATAGACAAATTCCGCATGGTATTTCCCCATACCCGATGAGATTGAATCTGGCCGGGCTGAGCCCGATCCGTTTTAGTGCTGCGATTCTAGTTGACGACTGACATTACAAACCAGTTACAACATCCCCAACGGTTGAATTCACGTCAATGCAGTATCAAAAACCTCAAAAAAAAACCGGCGGCATGGGCCGCCGGTCGGATATCTCTGCGCGCTCAGGTCAAACGCGACGCTTGAAGCTCCTGGCAAATCCCAATACACAGATAAAGAATAGTGTACTAAGTAGAATTTCACCCAAGGCAATCTGCCGCGCCAAGCCGCTGTCAGCCCAGCCTCGCATCACGCCTTCGCTGAAAAAAGCCAGGATGAACATGCTGGACCACTGATAGGTATAGAGTCTGCCGACGAGGATGCCGCGCAAGGGCAGCAGCAGCAGCAAGGCCTTGAAGGCCAGAAAGGAGCCGCCCGGGCGCAAGGGCGCCAGCCACAGCTCCCAGGCCAGGGTCAGCAGGATCAGCGCGATCAGCGCCGCCGCCGCGCCGCGGCGGAAGGCGTCGCGGTTCACGGCGCCGACTCCGCTTGTTCGCGCGCGCGCGCCTTTCGCTCCATCAGCGTGGCCGCCAGCACGCCCACTTCGAACAGCAGCCACAAGGGCACCGCCAGCATGGTCTGCGACAGTACATCCGGTGGCGTGACGATGGCGGCGACGACGAAGGCGCCGACGATCATGTACGGCCGCGCCTCGCGCAGCTTGGCCACCGTCACCACGCCCATCCGCGTCAGCAGGATCACGATCACCGGCACCTCGAAGGTGGTGCCGAAGGCCAGGAACATGCCCAGCACGAAAGACAGGTATTTGTCGATGTCGGTCATCATGCTCACCCCGGCCGGCGTCACCGCCGACATGAAGTGGAACACCACCGGAAACACCAGGAAATAGGCGAAGGACATGCCCAGCAGGAACAGCAGCAGGCTGGCCACGACCAGCGGCGCCACCAGCTTCTTCTCATGGCTGTAGAGGCCCGGCGCGACAAAGGCCCACACCTGGTACAAGGTGTTGGGCAGCGACACCAGGAAAGCCACCAGCATGGTGACCTTCATCGGCACGAAAAAAGTGGAGGTGACTTCGGTGGCGATCATGCTGCCGCCTTGTGGCAGCGCGTCCAGCAGCGGCTTGGCCAGCAGGTGGTAGATGTCGGACGACCAGTGGAACAAGCCGAAGAAGACCAGGGCGATGCCCAATAGGGCGCGCACCAGCCTGGTGCGCAGCTCGATCAGATGCGCGAGCAGCGGTTGTTCATTCATTCGCGGAGGACGGGTGCGTGGGTGGGAGGGGAGCCGGCGCGGCATGCGGCGTGCCGTCGAACAGGTCCAGCTGGTTTTCGTCGCGCGGCGCGGCCGCCGCCGCCATCGCGGGCGCGGCGCTTTCCGGCTGCGGATGCAGGCTCTGGTGTATGGTGCGCCCGGCCTCGTCGAACGGCTCCGCCGCCTCCTCGGCCAGCGCGCGCGCCTCGGCAGCGTGGCTGTCCATCGCCTGGCGCACTTCCTGCACCTCCGCCTCCAACTGGCCGCGGAAAGTATGGGCGGCGTCCTGCAGGTCCTGGCGTATGCTGTCCAGCCCGCCAAGATTGGCCTGCTGGTGGATGTCCGCCTTCACCGTGGCGACGAAGCGCTGCGCGCGCGCCACCAGGGCGCCCACCGTACGCGCCACCGTCGGCAGGCGCTCCGGCCCGAGCACCACCAGCGCCACCACGCCTATCAGGATGAATTCGCCAAAGCTGATGTCAAGCACGCCGCGTCACCGTGGTTATTTCTTGTCGGCTTCGCCGTCTATGATGCGGCCGGTCTGCTCGGGAGGCTGCTGCTGGGCCGCGCCCTTGCCGCCTTCGTTCATGCCTTCCTTGAAGCCCTTGACCGCATTGCCCAGATCCTTGCCGATGTTGGGCAGCTTCTTGGTGCCGAACACCAGTACCACGATCAGCAGCACGATCAGCCAGTGCCAGATGCTGAGAGAACCCATTGTGACTCTTCCTTTTCAAGAAACAGGCGCCGGACTGCGGCCCGGCGCGAAGCCGCGCGTCGCGATCAGCCCTTGTGGCCGAATACGTGCACGTGCAGGTGGAACACTTCCTGGCCGCCGCCGCGGCCGGTATTGATGCCGGTCTTGAAGCCGGCCTCCAGGCCCTGCTCGCGCGCCAGCCTGGGCGCCAGCGTCAGGATCCGGCCCAGCAGCGCCTCGTGCTCCGGGCCGCAATGGGCAAGAGAATCGACATGCAGCTTGGGGATGATCATGAAATGCACCGGCGCGATCGGACGGATGTCGTGGAAAGCCAGCACGTCGTCGTCTTCGTACACCTTGTTGGCGGGAATCTGGCCCGCCACGATCTTGCAGAAAAGGCAATCGCTCATTTTTTTTCCGTAATCAGGCAGAAGGTTTGCGCGAGGCTTTCTCGTCCAGGCCGGAAATGCCTTCGCGGCGGTGCAGCTCCATTATCACGTCCTCGGGGCGCAGGCCATGATATGTCAACAGCACCATGGTGTGGAACCATAAATCGGCCACTTCGCGCACCAGGTGCAGCTTGTCCTTGTCCTTGGAGGCCATCAGCGTTTCCGCCGCCTCTTCCGCCACCTTCTTCAGGATGGCGTCTTCGCCCTTGCGGAACAGGGACGCCACGTAGGAGGACTCGGAACTGGCCTCGCGCCGGGCTTCCAGCGTGTCAGCGATGTTTTTCAGCACATCCGGCGTCATATTCATATCCTTTGCGCCCGTCATCCGGCGAGTATGCGGCCCTGGCATGGCATTTTGATAACATGCCGGCCCGGACTGGCATTGTACTCCTTCCGGCGCGGGCGACGTTGAGCGGCGGCAACTCAGGCCTGGTAGATCTGCTGCGGGTCTTTCAGCACCGCATCCACCGTCACCCAGCCGCCGTTGTCGAATTTGCGGTAAAAGCAGCTCTCCCGCCCCGTGTGACAGGCGATGCCGCCGATTTGTTCTATCTGCATCACGATGACGTCGCCGTCGCAATCCAGCCGCAGCTCCTTGACGGTTTGCAGGTGGCCGGACTCCTCGCCCTTTTTCCACAGTTTCTGCCGCGAGCGGCTGAAATAATGGGCAATCCCGGTATCGGCGGTCAGCTGCAGGCTTTCGCGGTTCATCCACGCCACCATCAGCACGCGGCCGCCGGCCGCATCCTGGGCGATGGCGGTGACCAGGCCCTTGTCGTCCCACTTCACTTCGTCCAGCCAGCTCATAGCCTCACCTCGATGCCGGCGGCGCGCATCGCCTGCTTGGCTTCGCCCACCGTGTATTCGCCAAAATGGAAGATGCTGGCGGCCAACACCGCGTCGGCATGGCCTTCCACCACGCCGTCCACCAGGTGCTGCAGATTGCCGACGCCGCCGGAGGCGATCACTGGAATGCCTACCGCGTCGGACACCGCGCGCGTCAGCGGCAGGTTGAAGCCGGCCTTGGTGCCGTCGCGGTCCATGCTGGTAAGCAGGATTTCGCCGGCGCCCAGCGCCTGCATCTTGCGCGCCCACGCCACCGGGTCCAGGCCGGTGCGGTTGCGGCCGCCGTGGGTGAACACTTCCCAGCGGTCGTTTTCCGGCGTCACCGCCTTGGCGTCCAGCGCCACCACGATGCACTGGTTGCCGAAATGGTCGGCAGCCTGCTGCACGAATTCCGGGTGGGTCACGGCGGCGGTGTTGATGCTGACCTTGTCGGCGCCGGCGTTGAGCAGGCGGCGGATGTCGGCCAGCGTGCGCACGCCGCCGCCTACCGTCAGCGGGATGAACACCTGGTCGGCCACCGCCTCGATAACGTCCAGGATGATGTCGCGCTGGTCAACGCTGGCGGTGATGTCGAGGAAAGTCAGTTCGTCGGCGCCCTGCTCGTTGTAGCGGCGGGCGATTTCGACCGGGTCGCCGGCATCGCGCAGGCCGACGAAATTGACGCCCTTGACCACGCGGCCGGCGGTCACGTCCAGGCAGGGGATGATGCGTTTGGCAAGCATGTGTGTGTCCAGAAACCGGCGGCGCACAGCCAAGCCTCGGGTGCGAACCCGGCAGCCGGCTGCGCGCCGCCTTCAGCCGTGGTTATTCGGCCAGCTCGTCCGCCAGCGTCTGGGCGGCGGCGAAATCGATGCTGCCTTCGTAGATCGCGCGGCCGGTGATGGCGCCCTCGATGCCCTCGTCCTCCACCGCGCACAGCGCGCGGATGTCGTCGAGGTTGGTCAGGCCGCCGGAGGCGATCACCGGAATGGTCAGCGCCTGCGCCAGCTTGACGGTGGCTTCGATATTGACGCCGTTCATCATGCCGTCGCGGCCGATGTCGGTGTAGATCACCGAGTTGACGCCGTAATCCTGGAAGCGCTTGGCCAGGTCGATGACGTTATGGTTGGTGATCTTGGCCCAGCCGTCGATCGCCACCATGCCGTCCTTGGCGTCCAGGCCGACTATCACCTGGCCGGGGAAGGCGTCGCAGGCGTCGTGCAGGAAGCCCGGGGTCTTGACGGCGGCGGTGCCGATGATCACATAGGACAGGCCCATGTCGAGGTAGGCCTCGATGGTGTCCAGGTCGCGGATGCCGCCGCCCAGCTGCACCGGCATGTCCTCGCCGACTTCGCCCAGAATGTCGCGGATCACCGACAGGTTCTTGGGCTTGCCGGCGAAGGCGCCGTTCAGGTCGACCAAATGCAGGCGCCGCGCGCCCTGGTCGCGCCAGTGGGCGGCAACCTTGACCGGGTCGTCGGAGAAGATGGTGGCGTCGTCCATCACGCCCTGTTTCAGGCGTACGCATTGACCGTCTTTCAGGTCTATCGCGGGTATCAGCAGCATGGTGCTAAATCAAACGTAAGTTAAAGACTGCCGTCCCAGGCGAGGAAATTCTTCATCATCTGAAGTCCGGCCCGGTGGCTCTTTTCGGTGTGAAACTGCGTGGCGAAAATATTGCCACGCCCGACGATACAGGAAAAACGCTCGGGGTAATCACTTTCCGCCAGGGTCAGCGACGCATCGCCGGGCGCAAAGTGGTAACTATGCACAAAATAGAAGCGCTCGCCGTCCTCGATGCCGGCGAACAGCGGATGGGCGCTGGTCTGGTAGACCTGGTTCCATCCCATGTGCGGCACCTTCAGGCGCTCGCCGCCGGCGACCAGATCGTCGGCGAAGCGCACAACCTTGCCCGGAAACAGGCCCAGGCCGGCGGTATCGCCTTCCTCGCTATGCTCGAACAATAGCTGCGCGCCGACGCAGATACCAAAAAAAGGCTTGCTCTGCGTGGTTTCACGCACCGCGTCGGCCAGGCCGTGGCGGTTTAGTTCGCGCATGCAGTCCGGCATCGCGCCCTGGCCGGGAAACACCACTTTATCAGCCTTGACGATGGCGTGCGGGTCGCTGCTAAGGAAAATGTCGGCGCCGTTTTCATTGACGGCTTGCAGGGACTTCAGCACCGAATGCAGATTGCCCATGCCGTAATCGATGACCGCGACTTTCATGCCGACAAGGTTCCCTTGGTCGACGGCGTGATACCCGCCATCCGCTCGTCGGCCTCGCAGGCCATCCGCAGCGCGCGGCCGAAGGCCTTGAAGATGGTCTCGGCCTGGTGGTGGCTGTTGTGGCCGCGCAGATTGTCGATATGCAGCGTGGTCATGCTGTGATTGACGAAGCCGTGGAAAAACTCCGAGAACAGGTCGACATCGAACTGGCCGATGCTGGCGCGGGTGTATTCGACGTTGTAAACCATGCCCGGGCGACCCGACAAGTCTATCACCACCCGGCTCAGCGCCTCGTCCAGCGGCACATAGGCGTGGCCGTAGCGGCGGATGCCCTTCTTGTCGCCTATCGCCTTGGCAAAGGCCTGGCCCAGGGTGATGCCGATGTCTTCCACCGTGTGGTGGGCGTCGATGTGCAGGTCGCCGACGGCCTTGACGTCGAGGTCGATCAGGCCGTGGCGGGCGATCTGGTCCATCATGTGGTCCAGGAAGGGCACGCCGGTTTCAAAGCGGCCGACGCCGGTGCCGTCCAGGTTGAGGCTGACGGTGATCTGGGTTTCCAGCGTATTGCGGGTGACGGTGGCGGTTCTCATGATTCAGGCGAAAAAACGTTGAATGGCGGACAGCAGCGCGGCATTGTCGTCCGGGCTGCCCACGGTCAGGCGCAAGCAGTTGGCCAGCAATGGATGGCTGCCGTGCAGCTGCTTGATCAGGATGCCGCGCTGCTTGATGTGCTGATACAACGCCGGCGCGTCCGGTACCCTGATGGTGATGAAATTGGCTTGTGACGGGAAGGCGCGCACCAAAGGCAGGCACGACAGCTCGGCGAACAAACGGCCGCGTTCCGCGCGCAATTCCGCCGCCTGGCGATTGAATACGTCCAGATGACGCAAGGCAAAGCCGGCGGCGGCCAGCGTCAGCACATTGACGTTGTACGGTGGGCGCACCTTGTTGAGCTCATTGATCCAGGCCGGGCTGGCGGCGGCGTAGCCCAGGCGGATGCCGGCCAGGCCCAGCTTGGACAGCGTGCGCATCACCAGAAGATTATCCAGCTCGCCGGCCAAATCCATCAAGCTGTCGTCGGCGAAGCTCTGGTAGGCCTCGTCCACCACCACCAGCCCCGGCGCGGCGCGGCATACCGCCAGCACCTCTTCGCGCGCGTAACGCGGCCCGGTGGGATTGTTGGGATAGGAGACGAACACCACGGCCGGCTGCTCGCGCGCTATCGCCGCCAGCAACAGGGGCAGATCCAGCGTGAAATCTTCCCTCAAGGGCACGCCGACGTACTGCAGGCCGGAGAGCAGCGCGTTCATCTTGTACATCACGAACGACGGCTCCAGCGCCAATAACTTGGCGCCCGGGCGCGCCAGCGCCTGGGTGATCAGCGTGATCAGCTCGTCCGAGCCGTTGCCCAAGAGGATGTCGGCCGCGGCCGGAATGGCGAATGCCTGGCGCAGTTGCTCCTTCAGCCCGCCGCCATTGGGGTCGGGATAGCGGTTGAGCGCCACCTGGGCCAGTTCCACCGCCAGCTCGTGCTGCAGCTCCAGCGGCAGCGGCCACGGGTTTTCCATCGCGTCCAGCTTGATGTAGCCGCTGGCGTCGGCCACCGGGTAGGCGCCGATGGCGGTGATTTCCTCGCGCACGAGTTGTCGGGCTGAAAGTTTCGTCGTCATGATCTGGCCTTGCGGCGGTGTGGCGATGCGGTACGCCCGCGTTGCGGGCAGCGGCTTCATCGTACCGCGTTCAACTGCGGCGGGCTACCGGCCCGTCGCTCTAGCCGTCCGCGCCGTGTCCGGCGCGGACGAAACCGTTGCGCTTCAATCGTCCAGCCGCAGTTCGGCGGCGCGGGCGTGGGCGGTCAGGCCCTCGCCGTGCGCCAAGATGCTGGCGATGCGGCCCAGCTTCTGCGCGCCGGCCTGCGACACGCGGATCAGGCTGCTGCGCTTCTGGAAGTCGTACACGCCCAGCGGGCTGGCGAAGCGCGCGGTGCGGCTGGTGGGCAGCACGTGGTTGGGCCCGGCGCAATAGTCGCCCAGGCTCTCCGAGGTGAAGCGGCCCATGAAGATGGCGCCGGCGTGGCGCAATTGCCCCAGCAGCGCGTCCGGATCCGCCACCGACAGCTCCAGGTGTTCCGGCGCGATGTAATTGGAGATTTCGCAGGCCTCGGCCAGGTCCTTCACCGCGATCAGCGCGCCGCGGTTGCCGAGGCTGGCTTCGATGATGGCGCGGCGCGGCATCTGCGGCAGCAGGCGGGCTATGCTCTCTTCCACCCTGGCGATGTAGTCGGCCGACGGGCACAGCAGGATGGCCTGGGCGATCTCGTCGTGCTCGGCCTGGCTGAACAGGTCCATCGCCACCCAGTCCGGCGGCGTGTCGCCGTCGCAGATCACCAGGATTTCCGACGGGCCGGCCACCATGTCGATGCCCACCACGCCGAACACGCGACGCTTGGCGGCGGCGACGTAGGCGTTGCCCGGGCCGGTGATCTTGTCCACCTGCGGAATGGTTTCGGTGCCATAGGCCAGCGCGGCCACCGCCTGGGCGCCGCCGCAGGTGAACACCTTGTCCACTCCGGCGATATAAGCCGCGGCCAGCACCAGATCGTTGCGCTCACCGCCCGGAGTCGGCACCACCATGATGATTTCAGCGACGCCGGCCACCTTGGCCGGCAGCGCGTTCATCAGCACCGAGCTGGGATAGGCCGCCTTGCCGCCCGGCACGTAGATGCCGACGCGGTCCAGCGGCGTCACCTGCTGGCCCAATAGCGTGCCGTCCTCGTCCTCATAGCTCCAGGAGTGCGCCAGCTGCTTTTCATGGTAGCGGCGCACCCGCTCGGCGGCGGCGGTCAGCGCGTTGCGCACCGCGTCCGGCAGCCGCTTGAACGCGGCTTCCAATTCGGCGCGGCTGAGCGTCAGGTCGGCCATGCCGGCAGCCTGCATGCGGTCGAAACGGTTGGTGTACTCGACCAGCGCCGCGTCGCCGCGCCGCTGCACATCGGCGCAGATCGCCGCCACCGCGGCGTCCACCGCCGGATCCTGTGCGGTTTCGAACGCCAGCAACGCCTTGAGGCGCTCGGCGAAATCGGGCTGGGAGGAAGACAGTTTCAACATGATGATTCTCTGATGCTTGGAGCCTGAACAAGGGCCAACGCCGGCCGCGTGGTTTCGGTTGACCGGTGTCGCCTGCGATTCAGGCGGATGATCAGGCCGGCACAGCGCCGGCGAAGGCGTCCAGCACCGGCTGGATCGCGTCGTATTTCAGCTTCAACGCCGCCTGGTTCACCACCAGCCGCGAGCTGATGTCGATGATGTGCTCCACCGCGGCCAGCTTGTTGGCGCGCAAGGTGCCGCCGGTGGACACCAGGTCGACGATGGCGTCGGCCAGGCCGACCAGCGGCGCCAGCTCCATCGAGCCGTACAGCTTGATGATGTCGACGTGCACGCCCTTCTTGGCGAAGTGCTCGCGCGCGATCTGCGGATACTTGGTGGCGATCTTCAGCCGCGCGCCGTGGCGCACCGCCGCGTCGTAGTCGAAGCCTTCCTGCACCGCCACCATCATCTTGCACTTGGCGATGTTGAGGTCCAGCGGCTGATACAGACCGGCGCCGCCGTGCTCGATCAGCACGTCGCGGCCGGCGATCCCCAGATCGGCCGCGCCGTATTGCACATAGGTGGGCACGTCGGACGCGCGCACGATCACCAGCTGCACCTCGGGATGATTGGTGCCGATGATCAGCTTGCGCGAGGATTCCGGATTTTCCGCCGGCACGATGCCGGCAGCCGCCAGCAAGGGCAGCGTTTCTTCAAAGATGCGGCCCTTGGACAGGGCAATGGTCAGCTTCATGATGTTTCTACTACGAAAAAGTTATGGTGGGTCTTGCGGGTCAGCCGACCAGAGCGCGGCGCTCGCGCTCCAGGAAGCCGACATAACGCTGGATCAGCGTTTCCATCGCCGGGGTGAGGTTGAGATAGGAGCAGCCTATTCGCATCGCCTCGTTGCCGTTGCGCATGTGCGCGGTCAGACGGTGGCGCACCTCTATGCCCAGCTTGAGCATGCCGAACGGTTTCAGGTCTATCGTGCACTGGCGGTACTGCTGGCCGATGTCGAAGCCGGGGGAGTCCACCGCCGGCAGCCACAGGCTCATGCCGCCCAGGCTGATGTCGAACAACGCCAGATCTATCTCGCGCTGGTTGAAATCGGCGACATGGCAGAAGATCGGCGTGCCAAGCGGCGTCTGGATGCGGAAGAACTCGCGCCGCTGCAGCTTGATCACCTGCTCCGGCAGTTCGCAGAGGAAGGCTGGGCGGCCCTCCAGCATCACCTTGCTCACCTGTCCGGTAACGAACTGGGTCTTCACCCCTTCCGGCGAACAGACGAACACATTGCGCTCGCTGTTCAGCACCTGGGCATTGGTTTCCTCCTCCGCGCCCCAGTCGAACGTGAACTGCCCGGCCTGATAGTCGACACTGAGCAGGCGCGTCAGGATGAAGTTTTTCCCCTTGTTGGCAAAAACCGTCACCATATGGCCATGCTTGGCGATATTCGCCAGGTGCTGGGCGATTTCCGCCGGCGCGGCCAGGGTGAACCTGGCCAGATCCAGCGGTTGATGCGGGTTTGTCGGACTGCCAGGGGAGATTTCGTTGCTCACGATGTTCCGACCTTCATGTCTGCGAATGAGAGTGATACGCCAAGTTTAGCGTATCAACTGCTTGATATCATAAGCAAGGTTGGCCGCCGGTGTGCCATAAGACTGGAACACCCTGAGCTTGCCATCCCGGTCCAGCAGATAAGACCCTGCGCTATGGTCCACGCTGTAGCCTCCGCCGGGCGTCGGCACCTTCTGCGCCACCACCTTGTATTGTTTCTTCACTTTTTCGATCTGTTCGACCGTGCCGGTCAGGCCGATGAAACGCTTGTCGAAATGCGGCACATAGCCGGCCAGCACTCTGGGCGTATCGCGCTCGGGATCGACGCTGACGAACAACACCTGCACCTTGTCCGCATCCGCGCCCAGTTGCTTCATCACCGCTGCGTACTCCAGCATGGTGGTCGGGCATACGTCGGGACAATTGGTATAGCCGAAAAACAGCGCCACCACCTTGCCGCGGAAGGACTCCAGGCTGCGCGGCTGGCCGTTGAAGTCGGTCAGCGTGAAATTGCCGCCCATGGAATCGTCGTCGAGCGCCGTGCCCTTGAAGTTGACGGTAGGCGGCGCACAGGCCGACAGCGCGAAAGCCATCAGCAGGCCAAACAGCATCTGCAGGATTTTGGACATCAGGTGAGGGGTATCAGACAGTAGTGATCAATCAGTAAGGCCGCAAACAGGCAGGTCAGATACCAGATCGACCAGCCAAACGTGCGGCGCGCCAGAGCGTCAGCATACTGGCGATGCAGGCTGACAGCAAGGAACAGCATCCTGCCGTCCAGCAGCAATACCACCGCCATGTAAATCCAGCCCGCCTCACCCAAAGCCACTGGCAGCAGCGTGATCGCCGTCAGCAGCAGGGTGTACAGCACGATGGACAGCGTGGTGAAGCGCTGGCCATGGGTGACCGGCAGCATCGGCAGTCCGGCGCGGGCGTAGTCGTCGCGGCGGTAAAGCGCCAGCGCCCAGAAGTGCGGCGGCGTCCAGGCGTAGATGATCAGGAACAACACCAGCGCGAAGGCGCTGATCTCGCCGCTGACCGCCGCCCAGCCCAGCACCGGCGGCATGGCGCCGCTGGCGCCGCCGATCACGATGTTCTGCGGGGTATTGGGCTTGAGCAGCAAGGTGTAGACGATGGCGTAGCCGACGAAAGTGGCCAGCGTCAGCCAGGCCGTCAACGCGTTGCAGCCGACGAACAGCAGAAACAGGCCCATGCCGCCCAAGGCCAGCGCCACCAGCAGCGTCTCCAGGCCGCCCACTTCGCCGGTGGCGGTGGCGCGCCGCGCGGTGCGGCGCATGCGGGCATCGATGCCGCGCTCCACCAGGCAATTGATCATCGCCGCGGCCCCCGCCACCAACCCGATGCCCAGCGTGGCCGGCACCACCACGGCGGCATCCGGCTGCCCGGGACTGGCCAAAAACATGCCGATCACCGCGCAGAACACGATCAACGCCACCACCCGCGGCTTGGACAACTGCCACAAGGCCTGCGCATGCTGCCGCCACTGCGGCAAACTCAGTTCGCTCATCGGCCCTCTCCCGGTCTGATCATTCCCGCGACGGCGGCAGACGCGCGCCGCGCGACCGGCGCCCAGGTCCGCAAGCGCGACAGCAACAACAGCGCGGCCATCACCAACAGCGCCGCGCCGGCATTGTGCGCCACCGCCAGCGGCAAAGGCAGCTGCCACAGCACATTGGCGATGCCCAGCCCCAGTTGCAGTAACCAGGCTGCGCCCAGACACGCCAGGTGCCGCCTCAGTGCCGGCAATCGCCAGCCCTGCGCCAGCACCGACAGCAGCAGCAAGGATACCGCCAGCGCGCCCAAGCGGTGCAGCCAATGTATGGTCACCAGGCTGGCGAAATCCAGCAGGCTGCCGTCCGGCGCCTCGCCAAGCTCGCGCAGCAGATGGAAAGCGTGATCGAAACGCAGGGCCGGCCAGGCGTCGCCATTGCAGCCGGGAAAGCCCTGGCAGGCCAGCGCCGCGTAATTGCTGGACACCCAGCCGCCCAGCGCCAGTTGCAGCACCAGTGCCGACACCAGCAGGCCGGACAGCCGGTGCAGCAGCGGCGGCGCGGAAACCGCGGCCAGTCCGGGAGCCAGCGCCATCCAGGCCAGAATTTGCAATACGCACATGCCGCCCAGCAGATGGGATGTCACGATCGCCGGTTTCAACAATAGGGTGACGGTCAGCATGCCCAGCAGGCCTTGCATCAGCAGCGCCAGCAGCAGCAGGCTGGCCGGCAGGCGCTGCCGCCGCTCCCGCCATGCCCGCCAGGCGATCAGGGCGATCAGCAGCCCCAGGCTGCCTGCCAGATAACGGTGCAACATCTCGCGCCAGGCCTTGCCGGGGCTGACCGGGCCGTCCGGCGCCAATGCCTGGGCCTGCTGGATCGGGCCGGCCGCATGCGACGGCGACAACTGGCCATAGCAGCCGGGCCAATCGGGACAGCCGAGGCCGGCATGGGACAATCGGACATAGGCGCCCAACGGCACCACGATAGCGGCCAGCAGCAAGGCCAGCCAAACCAGCTTCCGCATGACAAGCGCCCCCACATAGCACAACGCGTCCGCCGGTCAGCCGCCGGCTCAGCCCAAACCGTTGTTCACCTTCAACACCTTCGCCACTTCGTCGATGATGCGCCGCGGATCGGCGCCGTCCTGGTAGAACATCACCTGATTGCCCAAGGGGTCCACCAGATAGAAGCCCTGGTTGCCCGCCGGCAGCGCATGGTCGGCGACATGGGGCAGCTGATGCGGCACATCCACCGCCGCCGGCCGCGCCGACACCAGCAGCGCCACCCGGGTCAGCCGAACCGCCGCCTCGCCCTGGGCCCGCTCGATCTGCCGCATCGCATACCAGCGCTGCTGGCAGCGGTTGTGACAATCCGCCCCCAGCACCGAAGCCAGCACCCACTTGCCACGCGGCCACTCCGGCCGGCCGGCCGCGGCAAAGGGGTGGGTCGGCAAGAGCTGGCCGTAGCTGCGCCCGCCTCCCGGCGGCAGCAGCGCATAGGCCAGCCACGCCGCCAGCACCGGCGCCAGGCACAGCAGGCCCATCGCGATCAACACCTTTTGCCCGCGCCTAATGGATTTCATGTCTGCGCCTCCACATCAGCCAGCTCAGGGCGGTCAGGCAAAAGCCCAGCAGCAGCCACTGGATGGCATAGGCATAGTGCCGGTCCGGCATGAATTCCGGGACCACAGGCCAGTGCAGCAGCGGATCGGGCGAGTTTTCCAGCACCACCACGCCCTGGAACCAGCGCCCGGGATAACGGCGGCGCAGCGCGGCCTCGTCCACTTCGTCCACCGGCCCCGCCACGCCCTTGACCGCGCCGGACAGGACAAAGTGATGGGGGGTCGGCATCCGGTAGCCTTGCGGCTGGATCTGCTCGGGCTTGAAGTCCGGCACCCTGGCGCCATCCACCAGCCAGCCCAGATCCAGCAGGATCAGAGACCGGTCCGGCCCCTGGCGCCAGGGCTGCAGGATGCGGCGGCCGCTCTGGCCGCCCAGATAGCTGTTGCGCAACTCCAGCAGCGGCCCGGCCGGCTCGCCCTGGATCAGCCTCACCCGGGTGAACTCCGGCGGCGGCTCCACCTCGCGGTACACCAGACCCACCGGCGCCGTGCTCATCGCGCTGGTCAGCGAGCGCAGCAGCAGCTCCTTGTCTTGACCCCGTTGCCACTGCCATACTGCCAAGGCATAAGGCAACAGCGTGATCAGCAGCAGAAACAGCCATAGCAGCCGCTGCCACCCTGGTCTGGCCTGCTTTTTTTCCGAATCGGAATGTGTGGAGGATACGGTCATGAAACTCGTCATCCTGTTCTTGCTGGCCTGTATCGTCCTGGCGCTGTTCTGGGGGTTGACCGGACTGCTCAAGGCGGAGCATGGTTCTCAACGTCTGGTCAGGTCGCTGACCCTGCGGGTCGGCCTCTCTATCGGCCTGTTTCTGCTACTGCTGCTGGGCGCGCTGTTCGGTTGGTGGCGCCCGCACCAGGTTTGAAGGCTCCATGCGGTTCATAGCCAGTAGACGAAAATGAACAACAGCAGCCATACCACATCGACGAAATGCCAGTACCAGCTTGCCGCCTCGAAAGCGAAATGCTGGCTGGCGTCGAAATGCCCATTCAAGCTGCGCAGCCACACCACCAGCAGGATGATTGAGCCCAGCAGGACATGCAGGCCATGGAAGCCGGTCAGCATGTAGAAGGTCATGCCGTAGGCTCCCGAGCCCAAAGTCAGGTGCAGCACCGAGAAGGCGTGGCCGTATTCGTGCATCTGCAAGGTCAGGAAAGTGAATCCCAGCAGAACCGTCAACAGCAAACCCAGCTTCAGTTGTCCGCGCTTGCCCTGCAGCAAGCCCCAATGCGCCCAGGTGACGGTGGCGCCGGAGCTGAGCAGGATCAGCGTGTTGAGCGCCGGTAGCCCCCAGGCCTCCATCGCCTGGTAGGCTTGGCTGATGCCGGGGCCGGTCGACAACGGCCAGGATGCCTCGAAATCCGGGTAGAGCATCTTGTAGTCCAGCGAGCCCAACAACGGCACCGACACCGTGCGCACCCAGAACAGCACGCCGAAGAAGGCGCCGAAGAACATCACTTCGGAAAAGATGAACCAGCCCATCCCCCAGCGGAAGGACATGTCCTCGCGCCCCAGATACACCCCGAGCCGGCTTTCGCGGATCACGTCTCCGAACCAGCCCACCAGCATGAACACCAGGATCAGGAAGCCCAGCCCCAGCGACAGCTTGCCCAGCAGCATGCCGTTGACCGCGAACGCCGCCCCCAGACCGATGCAGAACAGCGCCACCGCGCCCACCGCGGGCCAGCGCGACGGCGGCGGCACAAAGTACCGGTCCTGATCGGCGACAGACTCCATTTGCTCAGTTGCCATGCCTCTCTCCTAGCTGGTCACCCAGGTCACCACCAACAACAGCAGCGCGATCAAACCCGCCATCAGCAGAAAGGCGGTTGCGATCAACTGCCACGGCTTCAATATCTGATCCACTCGGGCCGCGGAACCCTTGCGCACCCCGATGAAGGCCCCCAGCACCGCCCTGACCCCCTGTCCCCAGCTCATGACGCCCCTCCTCCCTGGCCGGGCACGTCGAACACCGTATAAGCCAGCGTGATGCTGGTGATCGAGGCCGGCAGCGCCTTGTCTATCACGAATACCACCGGGAAGGTGCGGGTCTGACCGGGCAGGAAGCGCTGCTGGGTGAAGCAGAAGCATTCCAGCTTCTTCACGTACTGGGCCGCCTCGCCGGGCAGATAGCGCGGCAGCGCCTGCCCCACCACCGCGCGCGAACTGGCATTTGTGATCTGGTATTGCACTTGGACGAAGGTGCCGGGCCTGACCTTAAGGTGGGTGGTCAGCGGCTTCACCTGCCATGGCAGCCCAGCCTGCACGGTGGAGTCGAAAGTCATGCTTACTTCGCCGCCGCCGGCCACCAGATCATCCTTGGCCAGTTCATCCGCCTTCACCACGTCGTTCAGGCCGGTCTGTTCGCAAACGATCCGGTACAAGGGGATCATGCCCCAGGCGACGCCGAACATCAGCGCGGCAATCACCATCAGCCGCCCCATCAGGCGTAGATTGCGTTGCTGCATCCTGGCCATGTCCATCGCGCAATCCTCAATGTGGGTGCGAGCCGCCGTCCTGCCGGCAGGACAGGATCACACCGTTCTCTCCCACCTCCAGCTTCGGCGCCTGCTCGAAGCTGTGGTAGGGCGCCGGGGTCGGCAGCTCCCACTCCAGCGTGTTCGCCCCCTCCCATGGCCGTTGCGGAGCGATGGCCCCATGCCGCAGCGAATGCAGGATGTTGTAGAGGAAAATCAGCTGCCCCAAGCCGAACATGAAGGCGCCGACGCTGGCTATCTGGTTGAACTCGGTGAACTGCAGCGCGTAGTCGGGGATCCGGCGCGGCATGCCGGCCAGTCCCAGGAAGTGCATCGGGAAGAAGGTGACGTTGAACCAGATCATCGACCACCAGAAATGGAATTTCCCCAGCTTCTCGTTGTACATCCGTCCGCTCATCTTGGGAAACCAGTAGTAGATGGCGGAGAACAGGCTGAACAAGGCCCCGGCCACCAGCACGTAATGGAAATGCGCCACCACGTAGTAGCTGGCGTGCAGCTGGATGTCCACCGCCGCCACGCTCAGGGTGATGCCGGACAGGCCGCCGATGGTGAACAGCAGGATGAAGCCGATGGAGAACAGCATCGGCGTCTCGAAGGTCATGCTGCCTTCCCACATGGTGGCGATCCAGTTGAATACTTTTACCCCGGTGGGCACCGCGATCAGCATCGTCGCGTACATGAAGAACAGCTGGGCGGTGGCCGGCATGCCGGTGGCGAACATGTGGTGCGCCCACACCATGAAGGACAGCACGCCGATGGAACTGGTGGCGTAGACCATCGAGGTGTAGCCAAACAGCGGTTTCCTGGCGAAGGTGGGAATCACCTGGCTGACGATGCCGAAAGCCGGCAACGCCATGATGTAGACTTCGGGGTGGCCGAAGAACCAGAACACGTGCTGGTACAGGATGGGATCGCCGCCGCCGGCGGCATTGAAGAAGTGGCTGCCGAAATGGCGGTCGGCCAGCACCATGGTCACCGCGCCGGCCAGCACCGGCATCACCGCGATGATCAGGTAGGCGGTGATCAGCGACGCCCAGGCGAACATCGGCATCTTCATCATCGTCATCCCCGGCGCCCGCAGATTGAGAATGGTGACGATGATGTTGATCGAGCCCATGATGGAGCTGATCCCCAGGATGTGGATGGCGAAGATGGTCATGTCCATGCCCACCCCCATCTGGGTGGACAGCGGAGCGTACAGCGTCCAGCCGGCGGCCGCCGCGCCGCCCGGCACCGCGAACGACAGCAGCAGCAGCAAGGCCGCCGGCGGCAGCAGCCAGAAGCTCCAGTTGTTCATCCGCGCGAATGCCATGTCTGGCGCGCCTATCATCAACGGCAGCATCCAGTTGGCCATGCCGGTGAAGGCCGGCATGATGGCGCCGAACACCATGATCAGGCCATGCAGCGTGGTCAACTGGTTGAACAGCTCCGGCTGGAAGAAGCGCAGGCCGGGGCTGAACAGCTCGGCGCGAATGCACAAGGCCAGCACGCCGCCGGACAGGAACATGGTGAAGGAGAACCATAGGTACATCGTGCCGATGTCCTTGTGGTTGGTGGCCATCAGCCAGCGCATGATGCCGTGTGGCTTGCCGTGGTGGGCGCCGCCGGCGTGGGTGGTTTCTGCAATTGCCATGACGTCTCCTTATGCCGCCTTGCCGCGCGCAGCCTTGATTTCCTTGGGCTGCACCGCCTGGCCGGTATGGTTGCCCCAGCTGTTGCGCTCGTAGGTGACCACCGCCGCGATGTCGGTATCGGACAACTGTTTGCCCCAGGCCGCCATCGCCGGATTCTTCTTGCCGCCGAATAGCACGATCTCGATATGCGCCGCCTTGTCGCCGGTGGCGATAGGCGAGCCGTCCAGCGCCGGGAAGGTGCCGGGTATGCCCTTGCCGTTGGCCTGGTGGCAGGGTATGCAGTTCTGGGTGTAGATCTTTTCGCCGCGGGCCTTCAGGTCGGCCAGCTGCCACACCTTGTTGGGATCGTCGGCGCTGGCGGCCATTTGCTTGATCTTGGCGTCGCGCCACTTGGCGTAGTCGTCCGGCGACTTGGCCACCACCACGATGGGCATGAAGCCGTGGTCTTTGCCGCACAGCTCGGAGCACTGGCCGCGGTAGGTGCCCGGTTGCTCGATCAGCATCCAGCTGTCGCGCAGGAAACCGGGAACGGCGTCCTGCTTGACGCCCAGCTGCGGCACCCACCAGGAGTGGATGACGTCGTTGGCGGTCAGCAGCAGGCGGATCTTGCGGTTGGTGGGCACCACCAGCGGCTCGTCCACCTCCAGCAGATAATTCGCCGGCTTGGCGATCTTGCCCTCGATCGCCTCCCGCGGCGTGGACAAGTGGCTGACGAAGCCGAAATTGTCGTCCAGATAGTCGTAGCGCCACTTCCACTGGTAGCCGGTGACCTTGATGGTCATGTCCTCGCTGCGGGTGCCCTTCTGCGCCAGCACCGCGCGGGTGGCGGGCAGGGCGATCAGGATCAGGATCAGCAGCGGCACCACGGTCCAGATGATCTCCACCGTGGTGTTTTCATGAAACTGCTTGGCCTCGTGGCCGGCCGACTTGCGGTGGCGGACGATGGCGTACAGCATCACCAGGAACACCACGACGAAGATGACGCCGGTGATGATCAACAGCAGGGTGTGGAGATGATATTCGGTGCGCGCCAGCGGGGTAACCGGCGTCTGCAGGTTGAACTCCGCCGCCGACGCGCTTCCCACCGCCAGCAGCAAACAGCACAGAATGCGCAAACAAGCCATGTCGCCCCCTAGTGGTCAAATGACCGACACAATGAAATGCATGCACAGCCGCCGGCTGGAGCCGGCATGCTTTCATCGTAGGAGTTCGGCGGGGAAAAACAAGAAGGTGTCATGATGCGGCGTAGCAGAGCGAGACATCAGGATAAGTGCGGACCAGCGGCTTGCATGCGCGGCCAGATCGCCTTAACTGAAAAACGCCCCGCCCTTTTTCGAATGCCCGCCACCGATGAGCGACCACGACTTCACCACGGTCAACCCCCACTGGCTCGACCACTTGCTGGCGCTGCGGGACGATTATCGGCCGGTTCTGATCGAGGACGCGCTGGATCAGGAAGGACGCGTACTGCTGCCTGCCGGCGACATGCCTGATGCCAGCTGGAAAACAATGCTGGCACAGCGCCGGCTGAAGCAGCCGTTGGAAAAGCTGCTGCGGATAGACGCGTTCGAACCGCGCCTGCTGCTGCCGCAGCGCAGCCGGCTGCTGCTGCAGGAGTCGCGCTTCCTGCAGGCGCTGCTCGGCCAAGCCGACGAGTGCGGCCTCAGCATCGCCATTCTGAAGCTGCTGCCGCTGAAGGGCGCCATCGCCATCTGGCTGGCCATCATGCACCAACGCGGCGAACTGGACCACGCGCTGCGCGTCTGCCTGCTGTCCATTGGACTGGCACGCCATCTCAACCTGTCGCCGCAGGAGCAGCAGCAGGTCGCGCTGGCCGCTTGGACTGGCACGCCATCTCAACCTGTCGCCGCAGGAGCAGCAGCAGGTCGCGCTGGCCGCGCTGCTGCACGACATAGGCGAGCTTTACATCGACCCGGCCTACTTGGCCGCCGAGCACACCTTGCAACCGGAGGAGTGGCGCCACGTCGTCAACCACCCGGTACTGGGCTGCCAGCTGCTGCTGGCGCTGGGCGAGCTGGAACAGCCGCGGCCGGTGGCGCTGGCGGTGCTGCAGCACCACGAACGGCTGGACGGCAGCGGCTACCCGCTGAGCGCGCAGGGCGACAAGCTGAACCCGGGCGGCCAGGTCCTGATGCTGGCCGACACCATCTGCCAGTTGCTCGGCCGCCAGCCGTTCTTCCCGCAGCGGATAGACATCGCGCTGAAAATCCTGCCGGGCGAATTCGATTACGACATCGTGTCCACGCTATGCCGGATCAACCGGCTCAGCAGCAAGCACCTGCCGCCGCCGCCGGTGAACGTACCCGACCTGTCCAAGCAAGTGCAGCGACTGTTGCAGCAGATAGGCCGGCTGACCCAGCGCTTCTGGGCGATGGCGGAACTGGACATCGGCCAGTCCCCGCCGGCGCGCAAGCTGCTGGATGGCAGCATGCAGCGCTTCAACACCATACAGCGTGCCATTTCCAGTACCGGAGCCGGGGAGCTGCCGCACGACCAGAAAGACGACGAGCTGCAGCGCGAGCTCTGGTGCGTCATCGGCGAAACCCGCTGGCGGCTGCGCAACCTGGCGCGCCAGATCGCCCTGCGCATCGACAAGCTGCATCCTCACGAACAAGTACCGTTCATGGCGCTGGCCAACGCCCTGATGGAGCATTGAGCGTTCAGCGCGGCAAACCGGCCGCCAGCGCCGGCAGCTCCTTCAGAAAGGCCTCGCGCGAGCGCACGCCGGCGGTGCCGGGCTCTTTCCTGTCGTCCTGGATCAAACGGGCGAACACCAGCCGGCGCTCGCCCCGCTCCGCCCAGCCGACGAACCAGCCATAGGGATGCTCTTGGTCCTGCGCGCCGTCGCGCAGCAGCGGGTAGGCCATGCCAGTCTTGCCGTGCACCGTCCAGCCGCCGGGCAAGGCGGTCTGTTCGACAATGCGGCGCGTCATTTGCTGCGCCTGCGGCGATGCCGGCAGCCGGTCCTTCAGCAACTTGCCCAGGAAGGCCAACTGCTCAAGCGGCGAAACCTTCAGCGAGGAGCCGATCCAGGCCCGCTCCAAACCGTTATTCTTGCCAGGGTCGCCGGCGAAATCGGCGTTGCCGTAGCCGAAGGCCCGGGCATAGCGGCTCAGCGTGTCAGCGCCGAGCTGATGGGCGATCTGCTGCGAATACCACACCACCGAATATTTCAGCCAGCGCGTCGGATCGGTGCTCTGGCGCCAGTTGTCGCCGCCCCAGTCCACATAGCCCTGGCGGAACGGCAGCGCCGGCGCGTGCGCGTCCTTGAGGAAGCCCGAATCGTAGCCCATCACCGCCAGCGGAATCTTGAAAGTGGAGGCCGGCGTGACGCGCTCGCTGCAATTGCCCTGCCGCAGCAGGATGTCGCCGGTATCGGCGTCGGCCAGCGCCGTACAGATGGTTTTGGCCTGCACCGGCCCGGCGACGCAAACGGCGGCCAGCAAACCGGCCGCCGCGCATGACAGTTTTTTCATATCTTTCCCTGACTGGATGATCGGATGCGGGGCAACGGATGCCCCCCAGCATCTGTCAGGCAAACGGCGCGGATGTTCCCGGCACCGCACAGACTCAAGGCTGGTGGGGAATCTCCAGCAGCAGCGGCGCCGGGATGTGGCGTTGCAGCGTAGCCAGATTCTCCGCATAGGCCGCCTGCGGCGGCTGCGCGCAGTTGGCCACCCAGCCGGCCAGCGGCAAGCCGCTGTCAAGCACCGCCCGCGCCGTGAGCAGCGCGTGATTGATGCAACCCAGCCGCATGCCCACCACCAGGATCACCGGCAAGGCCAGCGCCTGCGCCAGATCGGCCATGAACAGACTGTCCGACAGCGGCGCCAGCCAGCCTCCCGCTCCCTCCACCAGCAGAACGTCGGCCTGTGCCTGCAAGCGGTCGCAATGTTCTTGGATCACTTTCAGGTCGATCTCCACCCCGGCCTGGCGCGCCGCGATGTGCGGCGACACAGGTGGCAGGAAGCGGTAGGGGTTCATCAGCTCCAGATCGGTCTGACCGCTGGCGGCGGCGAGCCGGGCCACATCGTCGTTGAGCCAGCTGCCGTCGGCCAGGATTTCGCAGCCGGACGCCACCGGCTTCATCGCCAGCACCCCGCGGCCTTGCTGGCGGTGGTGATGGATCAAGGCGACCGCGGCGTGAGTCTTGCCGATCTCGGTGTCGGTGCCGGTAATGAAAAATCCCTGCTTCATGGCGGTGGCTTCCTGTGCAAAAACGCCGGCATCGACATGCCGGAGTGAAAATGGCCAAACAGCCGCAGTTCTACACCAGAGCGCGCATGCTGTCACGAGCGCCGGCATCCGCGGCGCATCGTGGAGAATGGTGAAATAACGGCTGTGAAGTGGCATAAATGCTGGGGTTGGCCACAAGAAACAACGCAACCGCCATGCCAGAATCAAGCTCCCAACCCCGAGGAGGAGCAAACCATGAGTGAAAGCGAAGCCGCCGCCGCGCTGGGCGGCATGGGCATCATGGTGCTGGTGGTGATCGGCGCGCTGGCGCTGGCAGTCGGCATCTTCTATTACCTGACCCTGCACCAGACTATGGACTCGGTGAGCGAGATCAACCGGCCGCTGGCCGGCGGCCTGATCTGGCTGGCGCTGATTCCCTTCGTCGGCGCGATCTGGTACATGGTCTACATCATCCTGCTGTCCCGCGCGCTGAAGCGGGAGCTGGCGCAACGCGGGCTAGCGGGCGACGGCGCCGCCGGCATCAGCCTGGCGCTGGTGATCCTGCTGGCGTTGTGTTTCGTGCCTTACGCCAATCTGATTGCTTTCATCCCCGCCCTCGTGTTGTGGCTGATGCATTGGGTGAAGATGGCCGGCTACCGCAAGCTGCTGCAGACGGCCCAGCCCGTGTTGGCAACCTGAAGCCGCAGCGCCGCGACGTGGCAACGCCGACCTCGTGGGTCGGCGTTGTGCCGTCTGCCTTGTGAGCGTGGGCGCAATGGTTTGGCCGGATGGGCCTGCGGATTTCACGCGGGATGGAGTGAAAGCCTTTCGGTTAGGCGGGCGGGCCGGTGGGCGCAACGACAAGAACGGGATGGAAAACCTTGCCGCCTCCCCCGGACCGCGCCGCCGCGCCGGGAAATCGAAAAATCAGACGATGGCCTGGGCGTGCACCTTCACCTCGCTGCTGAGCTTGTTCAGCGCCGACAAATAGGCCTTGGCGCTGGCGACGATGATGTCGGTGTCGGCGCCCTGGCCATTGACGATGCGGCCGTCCAGCTCCAAGCGCACGGTGACTTCGCCTTGGGACTCAGTGCCCTTGGTGATGGCGTTGACCGAGTACAACTGCAGCTCGGCGCCGCTGTTCGCCACGCTCTCTATCGCCTTGAACGCCGCGTCCACCGGGCCGGAACCGCTGGATTCGGCCCTCACCTCATGGCCGCGCTCGGCGAACACGATGCGCGCCAGCGGCGGCTCGCCGGTTTCGGTGGCCACTTGCAACGACACCAGCTTATAGGCCTCGTGGTCGGCTACCATCTCATCAGACACCAGCGCGTGCAGGTCTTCGTCGAAGATCTCGCGCTTCTTGTCGGCCAGCTCCTTGAAGCGGGCGAAGGCGGCGTTGAGCGCCTCCTCGCTGTCCAGCACGATGCCCAGTTCGGCCAATTTGGTCTTGAACGCGTTGCGGCCGGACAACTTGCCCAGCGTCAGCCGGTTGGCGCTCCACCCCACAGACTCGGCCGACATGATTTCGTAGGTTTCGCGGTGCTTGAGCACGCCGTCCTGATGGATGCCGGATTCGTGGGCGAAGGCGTTGGCGCCGACGATGGCCTTGTTGGGCTGCACCGGGTAGCCGGTGACGGTGGACACCAGCTTGGACGCCGGCACGATCTGGGTGGCGTCGACCATGCTGTCGACGCCGAACACGTCGCGACGGGTCTTCACCGCCATCACGATCTCTTCCAGGCTGGCGTTGCCGGCGCGTTCGCCCAAGCCGTTGATGGTGCACTCCACCTGGCGCGCGCCGCCCAGCACCGCCGCCAGGCTGTTGGCCACCGCCATGCCCAGATCGTTGTGGCAGTGGGCGGACCACACCACCTTGTCGCCGCCGGGCGTGCGGGCGATCAACTCGCGGAAGAAGGCCTCGGTCAGACGCGGCACCGCGTAGCCCACGGTGTCGGGCACATTCAAGGTGGTGGCGCCGGCCTCGATCACCGCGCCGAAGATGCGGGCGAGGAAATCGATGTCGGAACGCAGCGCGTCCTCGGCGGAGAACTCGACGTCGTCGGTGTATTCGCGGGCGATCTTCACCGCCTTCACCGCCGCCTCCACCACCTCGTCCGGGCTCATCCGCAGCTTCTTCTCCATGTGGATCGGGCTGGTGGCGATGAAAGTGTGGATGCGGCCGCGGACCGCCGGCTTGATCGCCTCGCCGGCGGCCCGCACGTCGCGCTCGTTGGCGCGGGCCAGGCTACAGACGGTGGATTCCTTGATCGTTTCGGCAATCGAACGGATGGCGTCGAAGTCGCCGGGGCTGGCGGCGGCAAAGCCGGCCTCGATGATGTCCACGCCCAGCCGCTCCAGCTGGCGCGCGATGCGGATTTTCTCTTCCTTGGTCATCGAGGCGCCCGGCGATTGCTCGCCGTCGCGCAAGGTGGTGTCGAAAATATAGAGGCGGTCGCCCATATCGATAGTTCTCCCTGCTCCCTGTGCCGGCTCGCCGACCAGATAGTCGTTGAAATCAAAGCGCCTGCCCTGTCCTGCGGCCAGCTGCGCCAGGCGGCTGAGCTGCACCAGCGGCAGGCTGCCGCGTTCCCTCCATTTGTATATCGCTGCGCGGCTCACCGGCTCGTCGGGGAACAGACGGTTCAGTTCGTCGGCCAGATGGCTCGGCCCGCCGAAGTCCGCGACCAGTCGTTCAATATCCACTTGCATCAATGTGCTCCTGCAGCATGTTTTGAACCAGACTACTCAAACATGAGACACAAGGTCAAATTTGACAGGAAAAATCTGTGTCAAATTCGTCACAAGACATGTCTAACTTTATTTTTTAGACAAATTGTAGAATTTAATCGTAAAAAAAGGGCCCTCTGGCACCCGCACAACCGTGGCAAAGCATCTAACTTGGCGACAACCAGGGCAGGCTGACATGAAACGCCACGCCCCGGCCTTCCAGCCCCTCCGTCATCCGGATGCGGCCACCCTGCGCCCGCACCGCCTGCCAAACAATGGCGAGCCCCAGGCCGGAACCTGGCGCAGATGCCGTCTTGCCCCGGTAAAAGCGCTCGAACAGATGCGGTTTGTCGTCGACGGCGATGCCAGGCCCGTCATCCGCCACCGCCAACTCTATCCATCCATCAGCGGCGGCAAGGCGCACCTGGACGCGACCGCCGGCGCGGCCATACGCCACCGCATTGGACAGTAAATTGTCCACAATCGAGAGGAAGGAAACCAAGGCCAGGCTGGCCAGCAAGCCATCTGGCGAGTCCAGCTCCAGCTCCATGCCCTTTTCTTCCGCCCGCGGCGACAAGCCGATCAAGGCATTGCGCGTCACCTCGACCAGATCGACCTGTTGCCGGCGCTCGCTCTCCACGCCTTCCAGCGCCGCCAGCCGCAACAGCTGCTGCACCAAATGGGAATGGCGTGCCACCGCCTGCTCCAAAGCGGCCAGGTTTTGCTGCCTGGCTTCGGCATCCTCCTCGCGGGCCAAAGCATGCGCCTGCGTGGAAATCACGGCCAATGGCGTGCGCATCTCATGGGCGGCATCCTGCACGATGGCGCGTTCGCGAGCGATGCTGTCGCGGCTGCGCCTCAGCAACTGATCCAGCGCCTCGACAATCGGCTTCAACTCACGGTAGGGCAAGCGCATGGACAAAGGAGAAAAATCATCGGAGGCGCGACGGTTCAGATAATCGGCCAAGCGCCTCAGCGGCAGCAAGCCGCGCGAAATGGCGAGCCACAGCGGCAGCAGGATCAACGAAAAGGAGATGGCCAGGGGCGCGATATATTGCTTAGTGATGAAAGGCAGTACTTCCTCGTCTGGAATCAGCGGTTCGAACACAGTCAAATATCCAGCGGGATAGAGACGCTCCGCCACCCGATACGCTTTTCCTTGCAGCTGCACCACGCCCTTATTCAAATCGCGCGCCGGCAGCGCGATGGCCGGGATGCCCGGCGAAGCGTAGATCCGCTCGCCTTGCCGCGTGCGCGCGGAAATCAATAAATCGCCCGGGTAATCGACCTCGACCTTGGCAGCCACGTTGATGCGCCGCGATGCGTTGAACAAACGATCCGCCGTCTCCAAGGCTTGCCGATTGCGCTCCATTCCGCCGGGCGACAGCACCACGGAAAGCAGATCGGCCACTTTCCACAAAACTTGGCGGCGGGATTCCGATGACCTCGACTCATGGTATTCCCGCCCGACCAGCACCAGCCATATCAAGGCGAAAGCCAGCAACAAAGCCAGCAAGACCCGCCTCGTCAACGACGGCGCCAAACCATCCGCCAGCCGCTTAAACCACATATTGATAGCCCACGCCGCGCACGGTGCGGATGCGTTCGGCGCCTATCTTGCGGCGCAGATTGGACAAGTGCACCTCTATCGTCGCGCCATCGACAATATCGCCAAGCGGCTCCAGGCGTTGCCCCAGCACCGTTTTCGACACGATGCGGCCAGGGTCGCGCGCCAGTTCCACCAGCAAACGGAATTCGCGAGGCGACAAGTCCAACGCCAGGCCGTCCAGCCAAGCCAAGTGCACGCGGGGTTTGAGGCTCAGCGCGCCCAGGCTCCAGACTTCGCTGGCCTGGCGGGCGCTGCGGCGGCATACCGCCCGCACTCTCGACACCATTTCCGACACCGCGAACGGCTTGCACAGATAATCATCGGCGCCATCGTCCAAACCCGCCAATTTATCGTTCAAATCGGCGCTGGCCGTGATCATGATCACCGGCACGGCGATCTGCCTGGCCCGCCAGGCGCGCAACAATGCCAAGCCGCTGCCGTCCGGCAGGCCCAAGTCCAGCAATACGCAATCGAACCGGTCCGGCTCGAACAAGGCATCCGCATCCGCCAGCTTCCGCACCCACTCGGTCGTCACCGCTTCGGCTTTCAACGCGGCCTGTAAAGCCCGCCCCAGGTCCAAGTCATCCTCAACAATCAATAGATGCATTTTCGTTTTCACCGCGACAATCTTTGGCTTAGCAAAAGGTTGGCATACGCATACTTGCGCCATGCAAACGGGATGCCCTCTCTTTGCGCTGGCCATCGAGTATATGGTCGCGCACTCAAGACAGACAATCGGCTTGGCCATCCAACGCCAGGATGAATTGCCCGCCCGGCGACCCGCTCTTTTAACTCCATCCAAAGGAATATCCGATGAAACATCATGCCGTATTGATACTGCTGAGCGCACCTTTGCTGGCAGTCGCCGCAGAGAATGAACAAGACGGTTTCTCCGGGGCCTTACAGCTAGGCGTCAGCCACTATCAACTGGCCAGCAATTTCCTCAAGGCGCCAAACGACGGTCGCCCCAGCGCCGCCAGCTTGACGCAAGCGCCGGCCTCGCAATCCGGTACTGCCCCCCTGGTCGAAGGCGAATGGAGCTATGGCTTCGCCGGCACAGGCACCCGGCTCTTCATCTCGCCCTCCAATACCAGCACCTTCGCTGCGGGAGGCGGCCTGCAGTTGGGCGTGCGCCAGCAACTGCCGCAAGTCGGCGCGGTATCGGCAGCGCTGACTTATGGCGAGAGCGAAGTCTGGCTGGACCCTTATGCTTTGAATGTCGCCCGCCAGGACGGCAAGCTGAAAAACGCGGGTCTGGCGCTGGGCTGGTCGAACATCCTGAATACGCCGTTCAGCGCCAACTTCAGCTACGCCAGGCAAAAGCTGGGCAATGAGCGGAGCGGACAGGCGCAAGGCTTGACGCTGGCAGATCAAGCCCTGCTGCAGCGCAATGGCAACAACTACGGCGTCCAAGCCTCTTATGCCTGGAAATTGGACAGCCAGGGCGCGCATACGCTGACCCCCGGCATGATATACGCGCGCGCAGATCTGGATGGCAAGGCCATGAGCACCCGACGCTACGGGATGCAATTGGCTTACGCCTACCAAGGCGCGGACTGGGATGCCACGGTTTCCCTCGTCGCGCTTCGCACCCGCTATCAAGCCGGTAATCCGGTTTTCGCCGGCCAGAAAGCCGATAGCCGCGACGCTTTGCTCAGCCTGGGCCTGACCCGGAAAAACCTGCTCGGCGCCAAGGCCTGGTCCGCCTTTCTCAGCGGCAACTATGGCCGCTTCAACTCGGACCTTGCTTATTTCAACGCGCATATCCGAGAGGTGTCCATCGGCCTGGGCTACCATTTTTGATCCAGTCGAAACGCGCGGCCATCGTCGCCAAGGCGCACGCTGGCGGCCCGCTATTCAGCGCAGCGCCAGATGGCTGCGGCGCCTCCTGTCGCGCGCTCGGCCAT
Organism: Chromobacterium sphagni; assembly: GCF_001855555.1. Classification (GTDB taxonomy): domain Bacteria; phylum Pseudomonadota; class Gammaproteobacteria; order Burkholderiales; family Chromobacteriaceae; genus Chromobacterium; species Chromobacterium sphagni. The sequence goes on from NZ_MKCT01000001.1 coordinate 540,449, forward strand.
TAGGGGAAATCGGCATAGCCCGCGCGAAAGCGCCGCGTCATCGGCTGACGGCGGGCCAGCCGTGCTTAGCTGCGATATAATGGGCGGTTAACCCATCATCAGGAAATGCCCGTGTCCGAACGCCTGTTCGTGCTGCTGCAGCACGTGATGCCCAAGCTGGTGCTGACCCGACTCGCCGGCTGCTTCGCCAGTTGGAAAGGCGGCGGCTTCACCACGGCCGCCATCCGCCGCTTCATCGCCCGTTACAACGTGGACATGAGCGAAGCGCAAAACAGCGACCCGGCGTCCTACGCCAGCTTCAACGACTTCTTCACCCGCGCGCTCAAGCCCGGCGCGCGGCAGCTGGCCGACGCGCGCCTGGTCTGTCCGGTGGACGGCGCGGTCAGCCAGCTGGGGCCGATAGACAGCGGCCGCATCTTCCAGGCCAAGGGCCGCGACTACAGCGCGACGGCGCTGCTGGCCGGCGACGCCGAGCTGGCCGCCTGTTTCGCCGACGGCCGCTTCGCCACCATCTATCTCAGCCCGCGCGACTACCACCGCATCCATATGCCCTGCGATGGACGCTTGCTGGAGATGACTTACGTGCCTGGCGATCTGTACTCGGTCAACCCGGCCACCGCGCGCGGCGTGGACCGGCTGTTCGCCCGCAACGAGCGGGTGGTGTGCCTGTTCGAGGACAATCAGGGTCTACCTTTCGTGATGGTGCTGGTGGGCGCCACCATCGTCGGCAGCATGGCCACCGTCTGGCACGGCGTGGTCAACCCGCCGCGCCGGCCGGATGTGCATAAGTGGGATTACCGCGCTCAGGACATCCGCCTTGCCAAGGGCGAGGAGATGGGCCGCTTCTTGCTGGGCTCCACCGTGGTGCTGCTGTTCCCGCAAGGACCGCTGGCCTTCAACCGGCAGTGGCGCGCCGCCAGCCCGGTAAGGCTGGGCGAGGCGATGGCGGACTGAGTGTTCGCCTGCGCGGTCTCAATCGGACAAACGCGGCTTGCAGCCGCGTTTTTTCTTGTCCGGCAAGCCATGCGGTTCGAAATCTGCAGACAATTTGCTACTAGGTAGAAATAACTATCCGATTGGAATGCATGGCTGGCTATCCAAAAATGATTAGGCCTTCCCGCTGCCGCGCCATGGCGTTGGCCGACGCCCGGTAGCCGCGAGCGCCTTTCATTTGATGCCGAACCGGAGATTCCAGCCATGCACATCGCCGACATACTGAACATGAGGATCAGCAATCCCGCCACCTGGAGCAAACAGGAACTGTACGACAACCTGCAGGCCGCGGTGGATGTCGAACTGTGGACCATTCCGCTGTACCTGACCGCCCTCTACTCGGTGCAGGGATTGGATGCCGGCAATCAAAAAGCCTACCCCGCCGCGGCCAAGCTGATCGAAAGCGTGGTGATCCAGGAGATGCTGCACCTGGAACTGGTCTCCAACCTGTGCAACGCGCTGGGCTATGCGCCCCGCTATCCCTTCCCCACCTACAAGGAAACGGCAGGCATTCCCTTCCTCAAGCCGGATGTGCCGCCCAAATACGCCGGCTACCAGGTCAAGCTGGGCGCGCTGGACGTCAACCAGCTGAAGCTGTTCTGTGTGATCGAGTTGCCGGAACCGCCCGGCAAGCCGGACTGGAACAAGCAGACCCGCTACAACTCGATAGGCGAGCTGTACCAGGCATTGGAAATCGCCATCAGCCAGCAATGGAAGACGCTATACATCGGCGCCACCAAGAATGACAAGCAACAAGCCAACTTCACCGATTACAGCCAGAAGAATCACACGAGCGTCGGTTTCAGCCAGATCATCAACAGCCTGGACGAGGCGTTGGCAGCGATGCAGGCAATCGTCAAACAGGGCGAAGGCAACCGCTCCACCGAGGAGATTCCGCCCAAGGACCAGCCGCCGAAGGAAAAACCGGCCAATTACGACCCCAGCGATTTCGATCCGGCGCAGAGCCATTTCCTGAAATTCAATCTGATCCTGGATATTCTCCAGGGCGGCTTGTCGCCATGGACTCCCGCCACCTATCCGCTGATCCCCCATCCCGACAAGCAGCAACTGGCGGTGCAGGCGACGGCGCAAAACCAGCTGAGCAGCGGCTTCCGCGGCTTCATCTCCGAGCTGCAAACCGGCTTCAACACCGCGCAACCGAAAAACATGATGCCGAACAGCTTCTACGACAGCATGTTCAATCTGCAAAACCTGATCACCGCCGTCTGGCAAAGCGGAGCGGTGCCGGCCTTCCCGACCGAGTGATCCAACCGAGCGCATGAAAAAGCCGGGCATCGCGCCCGGCTTTCTCACAACAGCAGTTCAAACCGACAGCTCAGTTCTTCGACTGGTCCACCAGCTTGTTCTTGGCGATCCACGGCATCATCGCGCGCAGCTCGGCGCCGACCTTCTCGATCGGATGCGCGGCGGTCAGGCGGCGGCGGGCGGTCATGCTCGGGTAGTTGGTCTTGCCTTCCAGGATGAACATCTTCGCGTATTCGCCGCTCTGGATGCGGTACAGCGCCTTCTTCATCGCTTCCTTGGTGGCCGAGGTCACCACTTCCGGGCCGGTCACATACTCGCCGTACTCCGCGTTGTTGGAGATCGAGTAGTTCATGTTGGCGATGCCGCCTTCGTACATCAGGTCGACAATCAGCTTCAGTTCGTGCAGGCACTCGAAGTAGGCCATTTCCGGCGCGTAGCCAGCTTCCACCAGCGTCTCGAAACCAGCCTTCACCAGCTCCACCGCGCCGCCGCACAGCACCGCCTGTTCGCCGAACAGGTCGGTCTCGGTCTCCTCGCGGAAGTTGGTCTCGATCACGCCGCCCTTGGTGCCGCCGTTGGCCGCGGCGTAGGACAGGGCCACGTCGCGCGCCTTGCCGGATTTATCCTGGTATACGGCGATCAGGGTCGGCACGCCGCCGCCCTTCAGGTATTCGGAGCGCACGGTGTGGCCTGGGCCCTTGGGCGCCACCATGATCACGTCGACGTCGGCCGGCGGCACGATCTGGTTGTAATGGATGTTGAAGCCGTGGGCGAAGGCCAGCGCCGCGCCCTTCTTCAGATTGGGGGCGATGTCCTTGTGGTAGACGTCCGGCTGCGACTCGTCCGGCAGCAGGATCATCACCACGTCGGCCTTCTTCACCGCCTCGGCCACTTCCTTCACCTTGTGGCCGGCCGCTTCGGCCTTCTTCCACGACGCGCCGTCCTTGCGCAGGCCGACCACGATGTCGACGCCCGATTCCTTCAGGTTCTGCGCATGGGCATGACCTTGCGAGCCGTAGCCGATGATGGCCACTTTCTTGCCCTTGATGATGGAGAGATCGGCGTCCTTGTCGTAATAAACTTTCATTCTCTAATGTCCTTGGTATTTGTTTGCTAAGGGACTGCAAAGCCCCGCTCAGATTTTCAGAACCCGCTCGCCTCGACCAATGCCGGATGCGCCGGTACGGACCGTTTCCAGGATCACTGTGCGGTCCACCGCCTCGATAAAGGCGCCGAGCTTTTCGCTCGTACCGGTCAGCTCGATGGTGTAAGTCTTTTCCGTCACGTCGATGATGCGGCCACGGAAGATGTCGGCCATCCGCTTCATCTCCTCGCGGTCCTTGCCTACGGCGCGGACCTTGATCAGCATCATCTCGCGTTCGATGTGTTCGGATTCGTTGAGGTCTATCACCTTGACCACCTCGATCAGCTTGTTGAGCTGCTTGGTGATCTGCTCGATGACTTCGTCGGAACCGTGGGTGACGATGGTCATCCGCGACAGCGTCGGGTCCTCGGTGGTGGACACTGTCAGCGAATCGATGTTGTAGGCGCGAGCCGAAAACAGCCCCACCACGCGGGACAGGGCCCCCGCTTCGTTTTCCAGAAGTATGGATAAAATATGTCGCATGCCGCCCGCCTTAGCACATATTGCCGTAGTCACGGTTGTTCTCGAAAGGCACCTGCTGGATGTCGCGCATGTGCGGCGGCAGGTCCATCTCATCCAGGCCCTTGCCGTTCTGGATCATCGGGAACACGTTCTCCGACTGGTCGGTGCGGAAGTCGATGAACACCAGGCGCTCCTTCAGCTTGTCGCTGAAGGCCTCGCGCAGCACCGGCTCCACATCGGACGGATTCTCCACCAGGAAGCCGACGTGGCCGTAGGCCTCGGCGATCTTGACGAAGTCCGGCAGCGCGTCCATGTACGACTCCGAGTAACGGGTGCCGTAGAAGAACTCCTGCCACTGCCGCACCATGCCCAGGTAACGGTTGTTCAGCGCCAGCACCTTCACCGGAGTGTGGTACTGCTTGGCGGTGGACAGCTCCTGGATGTTCATCTGGATCGAGCCCTCGCCGGTGATGCAGGCCACCTGCGCGCCGGGGTTGGCCAGCTGCGCGCCTATCGCCGCCGGCAGGCCGAAGCCCATGGTTCCCAGGCCGCCGGAGTTCAGCCACTGCTTGGGACGGTCAAACTTGTAGTACTGCGCCGCCCACATCTGGTGCTGGCCGACGTCGGAGGTGACGATGGCCTGGCCGCCGGTGATCTGGTACAGCTGCTCCACCACGTACTGCGGCTTGATCAGCTCGCTGGACGGGGCGTACAGCAGACAGTTGTGGCCGCGCCATTCCTCGATCTGCCGCCACCACTGGTTGAGCGCCGAGCCGTCCGGCTTCTGGCCGGACTGCCGCAGTTGCTCCAGCATCTCCTTCAACACCAGCTTGACGTCGCCGACGATGGGTATGTCGGCGCGCACGCGCTTGGAGATCGACGACGGGTCGACGTCGATGTGGATGATCTTCTTGGCCCGGCCGAGAAAATGCGACGGCACGCTGATCACGCGGTCGTCGAAGCGCGCGCCTATGGCCACCAGCACATCGCAGTGCTGCATCGCCATATTGGCTTCATAGGTGCCGTGCATGCCCAGCATGCCGAGGAACTGGCGGTCTGAGCCCGGATAGGCGCCCAGGCCCATCAGCGTGTTGGTGCACGGCAGATTGAGCGAGCGCACCAGCTCGGTCACTTCGGCTTCGGCGCGGCCCTGCACCGCGCCGCCGCCGACATAGATGAAGGGACGCTTGGCGTCCAGCAGCAGGTTCACCGCCTTCTTGATCTGTCCGCTGTGCCCGCGGGTGGCCGGCACGTAGGAGCGGATGTGCACGCTTTCCGGGTAATGGAATTCCGCGCGCTGCTGGGTGATGTCCTTGGGAATGTCCACCACCACCGGACCGGGCCTGCCGCTCTTGGCGATGTAGAACGCCTTCTTGATGGTGGAGGCGATCTCGCCCACGTCCTTAACCAGAAAGTTGTGCTTCACGCAGGGACGGGTGATGCCCACCATGTCCACCTCCTGGAACGCATCCAGGCCGATGGCAGGCGAAGGCACCTGGCCGGAGATCACCACCAGCGGGATGGAGTCCATATAGGCGGTGGCGATGCCGGTGACGGCATTGGTCGCGCCGGGACCAGAGGTCACCAGCGCCACGCCCACCTTGTCGCTGGAGCGCGAATAGGCGTCGGCGGCATGCACCGCCGCCTGTTCGTGCCTGACCAGCACGTGTTTGAACTTGTCTTGCCGGAAGATGGCATCGTAGATTTCCAGTACCGCGCCGCCCGGATAGCCGAATACGAACTCGGCCCCCTCTTCCTGCAGGCAGCGGACTACTATTTCGGCGCCCGATATCTGCATATCGCCTCTATTTCATGTTGATTTCATCCCGTTTGCTCAAAGACCTTATCGTATTGCTCAAAGCATGGTCAAGTGCTTTTGTGCAGGTGCAAAAAAGCGCTAAATCACGGTTATTTCAGGAGAAAAACTCGTGCTAGCCTAGTGATTCCTGCTCTGTTAACATCCCAGGTTGGCATCAACCTGAAACGCACAGATGGCAAGCCGCAAGGAAATGGCCGACTTTCTGCAGTCGGTAGAAAAACGCGCCTTCAAGCAAGCGCTGTACGCGGTACGCCAGGAAGACAATGCGCTGGACATCGTGCAAGACTCGATGATGAAACTGGCCGACCGCTACGCCCACGCGCCGGCCGCGGAATTGCCGCTCATCTTCCAGCGCATCCTGCAGAACACCATCCGCGATCACTACCGACGCAGCAAGGTACGCAGCTTCGTCAGCACCCTGCTGTCCTCGCTGATCCCCACCCATGCCGAGGATGACAGCCTCGATCCGCTGGAAACCCTGGATGTGGCCGCCGACGAGGCGCACACCAATCCGGAGCAATGGTACCAGCGCAAGGAAGTGGCGCTGATGATAGACGCGTCGCTGCAGCTCCTGCCGGCCCGTCAACGCGAGGCCTTCCTGCTGCGTTACTGGGAGGGACTGGATGTTGCCGAAACCGCCCAGGTGATGGGGTGTTCCGAGGGAAGCGTCAAGACGCACTGCTCGCGCGCCAACCACACCCTGGCCGCCATTCTTGCGCAAAAGGGAGTACTGCTATGAATCATGCCAACGATAGCCAGGGCGACCATTTGCCAGCCCGCATCACCCGTATTCTGGACACCCCCACCGCCGAACCCACCCATGAGCAGCTGGAGCGCCTGAAACTGGCCCGCGTCCGGGCGATGCAGCGCTTCGATCAGCGCGCCGCCGAGAACATCAGCCTGCAGGAAAGGCTGGCGCTATGGGCGCAGCGCCATACCGTGCTGATCAAGCGCGGCGGCGCGGCGCTGGGCTTCGCCGTGGTCACCGGCGCCGGCCTGATGCTGCTGGACGGCCTGCTGGTGGAAAGCGAGGCGGTGGACGCCGCGGTGCTGTCGCAGGACCTGCCGCTGAACTCCCTGCTGGAGCCCAATTTCAGCCGGGGGCTGCATGAATAAGGCCAGACGCCTGGCCTGCGCCCTGCTCTCCCTGTCCAGCCTGCTCGTCCCGCAGTCATCGCACGCCTCCCCTCCCGCCGACCCGCTCTGGGACCAACTGAACAGCGAACAGCAGCAAGTCCTGTCGCCGCTGGCGGCGGAATGGAACCGCTACGCGCCAGACAAGAAACGCAACCTGCTGGCCATCGTTCCCCGCTTCATCGGCCTGCCGCCCCAGCAGCAGCAGCGGGTGCGGCAGAAACTGAAAACCTGGTCCGAGCTGAGCCAGCCGCAGCGCGACCAGATCCGCGCCAACTGGAAAAAGCTGCAGCAGCTGCCGCCGGAACAGCGCGAACTGGTGATGCGGCGCCTGCGCGAACGCAGCGCCATACCGGAAGCCTCGCAAACCAAATGAACCCATCCACCGTCCCCAGCCTGTCCCGCTGCCTGGCCAGCCTGTTCTACGAATCGCTGCTGCTGGTCGCCATCATGCTGGTGGTCAGCGCCGCTCTCACCCCGCTGCAGCTGGTTTTGGGCCGGGACTCGGTTCTGCTGCACACGCTGATCCAGCTGGTGGTGGCCGCCGCACTGTTCGCCTACTTCGGCTATTGCTGGACCAGGAGCGGCCAGACGGTGGCGATGAAGACCTGGTACATCCGCCTGGTGTCCGCCGACGGCCAATTGCTGCGCTGGCAGCAGGCGCTGGCGCGCTTCCTGATCGCCGCCATGCTGTTCATCGGCCTGCCGGTGGTTTCCTACCTCGGTTGGCAGCGCAGCTACGGCGACCATCCCGCCGTCAAATGGCTGGCGCTGATCTGGTGGTTGCTGCCCTTCCTCGCCCGCTACTACGACAAGGACAAGCGCCACCTGCACGACCGTCTGGCCGGCACCCGCCTGGTGCTGCTGCCCAAACCGACGCGCGGCGGCAAGGCCTGAACCGGCTCACGCTTGCAACAGCGGCTCCTCAGCCGCGAACTCCAGCAGGATGTCCAGCAACGCCCGCACCCGCGCCGGCAGTGCCCGCCGTTGCGGCCACAGCGCATAGACCGGCCGCGGCGGAATCCGCCAATCCGGCATCACCCGCAGCAGGCTGCCGCACGCCAACTGGCGACGGCACTGACTAAGCGGACACAACACGATGCCGCAGCCAGCCTCCGCCAGGCTCACCCCCAGCAACATATCGTTGACCAACAGCCGCGCGCCGTCCGGCAACGGCTGCGGCTCGTCGGTGTCGACATGATGCAGCTTCCAGTTTTGCAGCGGCGTGGTCAGCAACAGGTCGTGCCCGGCCAGTTGCCCCGGCGACTGCGGCCAGCTGCGCGCCGCCAGATACGACGGCGCGGCGGCCAGCACCGCGCTGACCTGCCCCAGCCGGCGCTGGTTCAATTGCGAATCCGGTTGCGGCCCCACCCGGATCGCCAGATCGGCGCCCGCCTCCAGCACGTCGCCGATGCCGTTGTTCAGCAGCAGCTCCAGCCTCACCTGCGGATGGCGCTGCAGCAGACGCTGCCACACCGGCAGCAGCAGGCCGTTGGCCATGCTGACCGGCGCCATCACCTTGACCAGCCCTTCCACCCGGTTCAGCGTCGCATCAAGCGAATCGGTAGCCTGGCGCAGCGCGCTCAGTAGCGGCTTGCACTGCTCGTAATATTGCCAACCCTCGTTGCTCGGCACCATGCGCCGCGCGCTGCGGTTCAGCAGTTTGCAGCCCAGCCTCGCTTCCAGCGCCTGCAGGCGCCGGGTCAGCGTCGGCGCCGGCATGCCATGCCGCTTGGCGGCCGCGCTTAAGCTGCCGGCATCCACAATCGCCACAAACAGATCCAGATCATCCAGCATGATTGCAAAAATGGAATTTGAAATTGATTTTTTGATTCTATTTTCACAATCATCTTTTTACTAGACTCCGCTCATCGAAACCAATGCAGATCGCCGCCATTGAGCCAAACCCTACGCCAACGCCTGCTGCTCTCGCTGCGGATGACCGCCTGGGTCCGCAGGCTAAGCCCGGACCTGCAAGCCGGATTCGTTTCCCGTTGGCAGCGCGCCTTGCTGTCGGCCCAGCGGGTCGCTCCCGGCGCGGAGCTGCTGGCGCGGCCGGGCGCAAACTCACCCAGCGCCTGTTGAAGCGGCGGCGCGCCTGCGCCGCCGCTTCAACAGGCGCTCAACCAGAAAGGATGACATGATGAGAATCGACTATGCCAAGCTATCGCCCAAGGCCTATCAAGGGCTGATCGCCTGCAAGAACGCGCTGTCGGAGAGCAGCCTGGGGCTGTCGCTGGTGGAGCTGGTCTACCTGAGGGTGGCCCAGCTCAACGGCTGCGCCTTCTGCCTGCAACTGCACAGCAAGGCGCTGCGCGGCCGCGGCGCAAGCCAGGAAAAGCTGGACGCGCTGGCCGGCTGGGACGTAGCGGAAGTTCTCTCGCCGCGGGAGGCGGCCGCCATCTCCTGGACTGAAGCCGTCACCGGCGTGGCCAACAGCCGCGCGCCGGACAGCGTCTATCAACCGCTGCGCGAACACTTCAACGACGCGGAAATCTCCGACCTTACCTTCGCCATCGCGCTGATGAACGCCTTCACCCGGATTGCGGTGGCGATGAGGCAGTAAGGGGGTTCCGCGCCGCTGCTGACAAAATCTGTCAAGCCAAAGGCATAAAATTCAAATGCAAAACATTCAGAGATTATTTATTCCTTTTACCCATGAAAATGGCGGCCATTTGTCAGTAGACCATGCGCAAATTTATTATGAAGAGTGCGGCAACCCTGCGAGCCAGCCTTTGCTGTTTCTGCACGGCGGGCTTGGATGTTTGACGGTCTGCAATGCCTTGCTGGAACGCTTGCCATCGAGCTTGCGCTTGGTCGGAATGGATTTGCGAGGCCAAGGGCGTTCCACATTGGGCAGCGATGCGCTCAGCTAACGGCGCTACCAAGCGGATGTAGCCGCGCTATGCGAACAGCTTGATTTGCCCGACGCCATCGTTCTCGGCATCGCGGCATTTAGACTGGCAGCCGCCCGGCATCCGCGCATCAGCCATTTGATCGCTGCCGGCGCGCACCGGCGCTTGCTTGCCGGGGCGCCGGCTCGGCATCGTTATGCCCGTATCGATAGTCGCTCATGGCGGCTACGGTTTCCTGACGCGGTCGATCACTATGAGCGGGTCAATCCCGAGCCAGATTTCGACCGGCTGGTTCAAGAAGGCAAAGCTCTCTGGCTAGATGAATCAGGCCAAGACTAGCCCAATGAGAGCATTAGCCAGATCTCCATCCCTACTTTGTTGATTCGGGTGGGAGTCGCGATTTCCTGTTAGAACTGGACGAGATGAGCCAGTTTCAGGCTCGCGCGAAACATGCGCACTTGCTTAATTCGCCGGCCACGACGTATTGAATGAGGCCAGCGACTCGGCACTGTCGGTCATTCTGACCTTTCTCGCAAAATCATAGCCATCCGCGCCACGCTGTGGGCTTATCCACAAACATCGGGAAAAATGGAAATTATCCACAATCCATAGCGCTGCCGCGCCGCGCGCCCACTCCATGGGGAGGCATGCCGCCGCAGACAATCAGTTTGGCTGCCGCTGGTAAACTCGTTTTCCCGCCACATAGGTCGCCGCCACCGCGCGGTCGTCTCCCAGCATCATCTGCACAAACATCGCCTCGCCCAGATCCCTCGCGTAGCGCATGCGGAAATCCAGCAGCGGCGTGGAGCGCAAGTCCAGCACCGCCAGATCAGCCTCCATACCTGCCTCCACGCTGCCAACGCGGTCGGCTATGCCCAGCGCCTCGGCGCCGCCGCGGGTGGCCAGATAGAAGGCCTGCGCGGCGGACAAGGGCTTGCCGTGGCTCTGCGCCGCCATATAGGCCCCGTTCATGGTCTGCAGCATGGAGAAGCTGGTGCCGGCGCCCAGATCGCTGCCCAGGCCCACTTTCACCGGGCGATCGCCCAGCACGCAGCGGCGCAGGTCCAGGCTGCCGGAGCCCAGGAAGAAATTGGAGGTCGGGCAATGCGCCAGCACGGCGCCGCTGGCGTGGAACATCTCCAGCTCGGTGTCGGACAGGTGGATGCCATGGCCGTAGATCGCGCGCGGCCGCAAGAGGCCGTAGCGCTGATAGACGCCGGCGTAATCGCGGCAATCGGGGAACAGCTGCTTTACCCAGGCGATTTCGTCCAGGTTTTCCGCGATGTGCGACTGGATCGGCACGTCGGGAAACTCCGCCGCCAGCGCGCCCAGCATTTCCAGCTGGCCATGGCTGGAGGTGGGAGCGAAACGCGGGGTGATCACGTATTCGGCGCGGCCCTGGCCATGCCAGCGCCGGATCAGCGCGCGCGATTCCTCGTAGGCGGTCAAGGGCGTGTCCAGCAGCGCGTCCGGCGCATGGCGATCCATGCACACCTTGCCGGCCAGGATGCGCAGATCGATGCGCGCCGCCTCTTCGAACAGCACATCCACCGAGCCGGCATGCACGGTGCCGAACACGCAGCTGGTAGTGACGCCGTTGCGCAGCTGCTCGGAGAGGAATACCCGCGCCACTTCGCGAGCGTGGGCCTCGTCGGCGAAACCCTGCTCGGTGATGAAGGTGTAATGCTGCAGCCAGTCCAGCAGCTGCTCGCCATAGGCGGCCATCATCTCGGTCTGCGGATAATGGACATGGCAGTCGATGAAGCCCGGCAGGATCAGATGGTCGGGATAATGCGCCAAGACCGCGTCGGCGCCGAGCGTCGGCAACAGCTGCGCCGCCGGCCCGCATGCCGCGATGCGGCCGTTTTCCATTACCACCAGCGCATCGCGCTGGAACACCAGGCTGTCCTGTTCGGCCTCCCGGAACGGGTTGCCCCGGAAAGTCAGCACATCGCCGCGCACCGCTGTCTTCAAGCTTCACTCCCGCCGCATGCCGCGGCTGTATCGCGCCGGCGGCGTTCCACCTCCGGCAATTATCTTCATATAAAGAATCTTCACTTGCAAATATAACCCCGTTTGCCTGCCCAGGCAAATCTCGATCCCGCCGCAAGCCGAGCTAGCCGCCCTCAACAACTTGTCTTTAAATGAAGATAGTATATTTTCAAGTCGTGATACTCTTGCGCCCGTCCCGTTTGCCGCGTTTACCTTTGGATCAGGAACCAGCAGCATGCAGCAAGTACCAGACCAGATTGACCGTATCGTCGCCCTGTGGAACGAAGTCCGTCCCGACCTCGATACCTCCTCCACCCAGATCATCGGCCGCATCGTGCGGATGGAATACTTCATCACCCGCCGGGTGCTGCAAGATCTGTCCCGGCACAATTTAAATGTAGGCGAATTCGACGTGCTGGCGGCGCTGCGCCGCGGCGGCGAACCCTACCAGCTTTCGCCCAACCAGCTGCAAGGCATGGTGCTGATCTCGTCCGGCGCGCTGACCAACCGCATCAACCGGCTGGAAGAGGCCGCGCTGGTCAGCCGCTCGCCCGACCCGGACGACCGCCGCGGCGTGATCGTCACCCTCACCGCCAAGGGTTTCCAGGTGATAGAGGACGCCGCCGGCCACCACCTGGCGGCCGAGGCCGAACTGATGGACATGCTGGACGCGGAAGAGCGCGCCACGCTGGCGCGGCTGCTGAAGAAGATGTTGCAGGCGCAGGAAGACTGAAGCGCGAAAAAAACCGGCCGACAGGCCGGTTTTTTCATGGCAGCGACGCCGTCCGCAACGCGGCTGGCATTTCCCAATGCCAGCGAGCCTTCCAGGCGCCCATCACCAGATTGGGATATTCCGGCTTGCCCAGGCTGCCGTTGTAGCGGCCCAGCGCGCGATAGAGGTTGCCGTGCTCGACATCGAGGTAATGGCGCAGGATGGTGCAGCCGTAGCGCAGATTGGTGCTGAGGTCGAACAGATTGTGCTGCGGCGTGCCAATATGGCGGGTCCAGAACGGCATCACCTGCATCAGGCCGCGCGCGCCGGCGCCGGAGATCGCGTACTTGTTGAAACCGCTTTCCACCTGGATCAGCCCCAGCACCAGCTGCGGGTCCAGCCCGGCGCGGGTGGACTCGTACTGGATGGCGGTAAGGAGGCGTTCACGCACCCACGGATCGGGGATGCGCTTCTGCAGCCGGGCAGACATCTCGGCCAGCCAGGCCCGGCCCTGACGGGCATCGTCGAACACCAGCCGGGGCGCGTTGACGTCGGACACCGAGCGGCTCATCGCCGACGCCACATTGGCCGACAGCGCCTCCTCCTTCTGCGCGCCGGCCCATGCCGGCGCATGCGCCAGCACGAGGCAGAGGGGCAGAAACAGCAGGCGTGTCTTCATCAGGCCAGTTTGCCGACGATATGCTCCAGAATAGCATCGGCGGCCACCGCGGTCGCCTCGGCGTCGCGGCGCTGCTGATACTCGACCTTGCCTTCCTTCAGGCCGCGGTCGCCGATGGTGACGCGGTGCGGCGCGCCGATCAGCTCCCAGTCGGCGAACATCGCGCCCGGGCGCTCGCCGCGATCGTCCAGGATCACGTCCGCGCCGCGGGCCGCCAGTTCGGCATACAGCTTGTCGGCGGCTTCCTTCACCGCCTCGGAGCGGTCATAGCCCACCGGGCAGATCACCACGGAGAACGGCGCGATGGCGTCCGGCCAGATCATGCCCTTGTCGTCGTAGTTCTGCTCGATGGCGGCGCCCAGGATGCGGGTGACGCCGATGCCGTAGCAGCCCATCTCGAACGGCTTGGGTTTGCCGTCCTCGTCGAGGAAGGTGGCGTTCATCGCTGCCGAATACTTGGTGCCGAGATAGAACACGTGGCCCACTTCGATGCCGCGCTGGATCGCCAGCACGCCCTTGCCGTCCGGCGACAGATCGCCTGCCACCACGTTGCGAATGTCCAGCACTTCCGGCTCGGCGCAATCGCGGCCGAAGTTGGCGCCCGTGTAGTGTTGGTCGTCCTCGTTGGCGCCGATGACGAAATCGGCCATCTTGGCCACGGTGCGGTCGGCGATCACGCGGCCCTGGAAGCCCACCGGGCCCAGCGAGCCGGGGTTGGCGCCGAAAGCGGCGCGGATGGCGGCCGGGCTGGCGAAGGTCAGCGGGTTCTTGATGCCGGCCACTTTCTGCGCCTTCACCTCGTTCAGCTCGTGGTCGCCGCGCACCAGCATCAGCACCGCGTCGCCCTGCTCGCCCTCCACCACCACCGCCTTGACGGTCTGCTTGATGTCGATCTTGAGGAAGTCCACCAGCTCGGCGATGGTCTTGACCTTGGGGGTGTGCACCTTGGAGAGCGCGGCCGACGCGGCCGGGCGCTCACCGGCCGGGGCCAGCGCTTCGGCCAGCTCGATGTTGGCGGCGTATTCCGAAGTCGGACAGTAGATGATGGCGTCCTCGCCGGTGTCGGCGATCACCTGGAACTCATGCGAGCGGTCGCCGCCGATGGCGCCGGTGTCGGCCGCCACCGCGCGGTAGGTCAGGCCCATGCGGTCGAAAATGCGGCGGTAGGCCGCGTACATGTTCTCGTAGCTCTTGCCGGCATCGTCGGCGCTGCGGTCGAAGGAGTAGGCGTCCTTCATGGTGAACTCGCGGCCGCGCATCACGCCGAAGCGCGGACGGCGTTCGTCGCGGAACTTGGTCTGGATCTGGTAGAAGCTCTTCGGCAGCGCGCGGTAGCTGCGCAGCTCGCGGCGGGCGATGTCGGTGATCACCTCCTCGGCGGTCGGCTGCAGCGCGAAATCGCGCTCGTGGCGGTCCTTGAAGCGCAGCAGCTCGGCGCCCATCGCGTCCCAGCGGCCGGTTTCCTGCCACAGCTCGGCCGGCTGCACCACCGGCAGCGACAGTTCAAGCGCGCCGGCGCGGTTCATTTCCTCGCGAATGATGTTCTCGACCTTGCGCACCACCCGCAGGCCCATCGGCATCCAGGAATAGATGCCGGCGGCGTGCTTGCGGATGAAGCCGGCGCGGATCATCAGTTTCTGGCTGGTGATGTCGGCGTCGGCGGGAGCTTCCTTCAGAGTGGAAATGAAAAACTGCGATGCGCGCATGGTGCGTCCTTGGAATTCGGCTAAATGGCTTCGATTGTAGCGTTGACCGGGGCTGGCGGCCAAGCGCCGGCGCCGGCGCCATCGCCGAGGCCGGCGCTTTTTTCCAGTTGCTGCAGTACAACAACCGTGTGCACACCGTCCTAGCCTGTACTTGGCTCGACCCCGCGTCTGGAGTAACCTGCGCGCAGCCGGAGTTTTTATGGCTTTTTTATTCCGCCACCATCATCAACAATGAGGGTAATGGCGGCTGCCATGAATGCCTCCGGGCCCCCACGTCGCTGCGGCAATGCGGACAGCGATGCACAACCGTTATGGAAACTTATGCAGGATCACAACAAACAGGCGATGGCTGGCCTGACGCTGGCCGCGCTCGGCGTCGTCTACGGCGACATCGGCACCAGCCCGCTCTATACCTTGCGCGAGTGTTTCGTCAGCCAGAACATCCCCACCACTCCTGACAACATATTCGGCATTCTGTCGCTGATCTTCTGGTCGCTGATCTTCGTGGTGTCGATCAAGTACGTGGCCTTCGTG
Source organism: Chromobacterium sphagni (assembly GCF_001855555.1). GTDB lineage: Bacteria > Pseudomonadota > Gammaproteobacteria > Burkholderiales > Chromobacteriaceae > Chromobacterium > Chromobacterium sphagni. The sequence goes on from NZ_MKCT01000001.1 coordinate 555,745, forward strand.
CTGCGCGCCGACAACCGCGGCGAAGGCGGCATCATGGCGCTGATGGCGCTGGCCCGCCACTACACCACCCACGCCGCGCGCTGGAAGATCGTGATGCTCGGCCTGTTCGGCGCCGCGCTGTTCTACGGCGACGCAATCATCACCCCGGCGGTGTCGGTGCTGTCCGCCGCCGAGGGCATGGAAGTCATCTCCTCCGGCATGGAGGCCTACGTGCTGCCGGTGGCGGTGGGCGTGCTGGTGGGTCTGTTCCTGCTGCAGCGCCACGGCACCGCCAGCGTCGGCCTGCTGTTCGGCCCGGTGATGATGGTTTGGTTCGCCATCCTGGGCATTCTGGGCCTGAACCAGATCCTGCAGCAGCCGGCGGTGCTGCAGGCGCTCAACCCCTGGCACGCCTTCGTCTTCCTGCACAAGCACGGCTTCCACGCCTTCCTGACGCTGGGTTCGGTGGTGCTGGCGCTGACCGGCGCCGAGGCGCTGTACGCCGACATGGGCCACTTCGGCAAGACGCCGATCCGCCGCGCCTGGTTCGCGCTGGTGCTGCCCGGCCTGGCGCTCAACTATTTCGGCCAGGGCGCGCTGCTGATGCACAATCCGGCCGCCATCAAGAACCCATTCTTCCTGCTGGCGCCTGACTGGGCGCTGCTGCCGATGATCGTGCTGGCCACGCTGGCGACGGTGATCGCCTCGCAGGCGGTGATTTCCGGCGCCTATTCGCTGACCCGCCAGGCCATTCTGCTGGGCTACTGCCCGCGGCTGGAGGTGAACCACACCTCGGAAAAGGAAATCGGCCAGATCTACATGCCCTTCATCAACTGGGCGCTGCTGATCGCGGTGCTGGTGGTGGTGCTGACTTTCAAAACCTCGTCCAGCCTGGCCGCCGCCTACGGCATCGCCGTCACCGGCACCATGCTGATCACCACCCTGCTGTTTTTCGTGGTGGCGCGCGTCAACTGGCGCTGGCCGCTGCCGCTGGCGCTGGGCATCACCGTGCTGTTCGGCGTGATCGACACCGCCTTCTTCGCCGCCAACGTCCACAAGGTGGCCGACGGCGGCTGGCTGCCGCTGGTGATGGGGATGGTGATCTTCACCTTGATGAGCACCTGGAAGCTGGGCCGCGAACTGCTGTTCAAGCGCCTGCGCGAACAAGCGCTGCCGCTGGACGATTTCATCCAGAACCTGGAAGCCTATCCGCCGGCGCGGGTGGAGGGCACCGCGGTGTTCCTCACCAGCACGCTGCACGGCGTGCCGCACGCGCTGCTGCACAATCTAAAGCACAACAAGGTACTGCACGAAAGGGTGGTGCTGATGACGGTGCGCACCGAGGATGTGCCCTACGTGGCGGACGACGAGCGGCTGGAAGTGGTGCAGATGTCGGCCTCGTTCTGGCGCGTGATGGCGCGCTACGGCTTCAAGGAGGACCCGAACGTGCTGGAAGTGATGGAAATGTGCAAGCGGGAAGGTTTCGATCTGGAGCTGATGGACACCTCGTTCTTCCTGTCGCGCGAAACCATTGTTCCCACCGAGCGCCCCGGCATGGCGCGCTGGCGCGAGAAGCTGTTTGTCTGGATGAGCAAGAACGCGATGCGCGCCACCGACTTTTTCCAAGTGCCCACCAACCGGGTGGTGGAGCTGGGCGCCCAGGTGGAACTGTAAGCGCGACGGCGGCGCTCCGCAAAACACCAGGCGCGCCGCAACGGCGCGCCTTGGTTTATCCGGCAATCCGGCTCTCAGCCTCTGCCCCTCAGTCTGCGCAGGGGCGCGTCCCTCTTGTCCCCCCAGCACAAATACTGCTCGTAAACCGTGCAAAACGTCGCCAGCACCTGGGAAATGGTCATCGGCCAAATTCGGTCGGGTAGCGGCGGCACGCCCATCAGGATAGGCCATTCCACATTGTCCGGCGGCATCAGGTCACGGCGCTCGGTTGCCAGCAGGCGGGTATCCGCCATCGCCAGCATCGCCCGGTCCTCGCCGGACAGGTCAAGGCGGAAGCGGGCCTCCACCACCTCCGTCACCCGGCACGACATCGGCCTGTCGTAAGAGTCGGCCCGCACCACCTCGCCGCCATACGCCTTGGCCGCGCCATACAGCAGGCCGGCCAACTGCAGCCGCGGCGGCAATATCTCCGCCATCCGGATCGCATGTTCGGCCTCGCTGTAAAACTGGCGGCAGGCGCCGCCGAAACGGCAGATGTGCGCCAGATGATGGGCGATATCGGCGATGTCGATGTCGTCCGGCTTGGGGTCCAGCACATTGAGATAGCGGCCGGACACAGTCTGGATAAATGCGTTCACCATCAAACGTTCTCCTGAACGATCAAAATACCGGCACGTCCACCCCATCCACCGCGCCACAGATGCGCGCCGCGCCTGGAAAAAGCCCGCCAGCCCGAATTCCGCCGCGCCACTAGCCGCCGATAAGCGCATGAAACACGCTCCACGGCCAATCCCATCCGGGTCCTGCCCCGCATCAAGTTGAAATTTATTTCACCTGAAGTATTGAAATCATCAATTCCAAAAGCATAGAATTTCATTCTTTAATACCCACTGAATTGAATGCTCTGCCTGTGTTGGTATCGACTCGCACTCCACACGACCCACTCACTTTCTTGCTGCCTGGTCATTCGGATGGCTGTCAATCATTCAAAGAAAAAATCACATATCGAACAGTCTCATCAAAAATAAACCAAACAAGAACTTTATATGACATATGTCATTAACCATGCCAATGTAGCATGAAGTGAAATCCCGTTGCCAGTACCCAATACCTTGATCCTGCACCGAATTTTCAGATCGGCATGTACATACATGCGCCATACAATCAAAAACAAGACTGACTCGATAGGAGAAATCGCACAGTGCATGCAGAGGACCCCGCCAAAAAAAATCACTTCCTGAATGAATTCAAACAAGCGGCCATCAGGAAAATCCGCGACCGAAAGTTATCCATCAGCGAATTGGCAAGAATCACCGGCATCAAACAATCCACCTTGCACAAGGGACTGTACGACGCGCGCGAGCTGACATTCAGCAACGCTAGCGCAATTAGCAATGCGCTGGATATCAGTCTGGCCGGAAACAATCCGCCAACCAATAATCGGATGGCGCCCGTCATTACCAGCTTGGCTCAACTGGATTCGCTTCATCACGCCTCACAGCCGGTATGGGATGAATATGTGCTGCTGGAACAAATGGCGGAAGAAAATATTCTGGCCATCGATCAGTCCCTATTCCGGCCTGCGATTTTTCCAGACCGTTCCGTGCTGTTGATCCAGACAGAAATAAAACATGGCGTCAATCTGGCCTACCTCAATCATTCCTATCTTGCGCTGAGCAATATCGGCCACCCGCCGCTTGGAAAAATTATCGGCATCACATTCAGGAAAAACAAATGAAAATAGTCAGAGAACTGGCGGCGAAAACCATGACCGCCATAGACCCCATCGTCATCTTGTCCTTCTTGATACTAGTTTCCGCCATCGCCTCCAATCTGACTTCCTACAAGGTGATCCAGATCTTCGGCACGGAAGCCAGCCTAGGCACGTTCACCATGCCCATCATCCTGATGCTGCTCAACCCGATCGCCGAGGTCTACGGCAAGAACCGCTCCAACCAGATCCTGTTCGCCACCTGCCTGGCGGAAATCATCTTCGCCGTCTCCTTCTCCGCGCTCAGCCAGTCGCAACGCGATTGCAGCCTGATGGCGCTGGCCGGCGAACGCAGCCATTGCGAGGCGCTGAACAGCAGCTACATCCTGATCAGCGAACACATCGTCAGAGGCTCCGTCTCCTTCGCGCTGGGCTGCCTGATTGGCAGCCAGTTCAACACCCGCTTCCTGCTTTATCTGAAGACCCTGTGGTCTAGCCGCTTCTATTTCATCCGCGACATCTTCTCCTCCATCGTCGGCGAAGTGGTGTACACCGCCATCTGCTTCATGATCGCGTTCTACGGCGTGTTTCCGTTTGCGACGATAGTGAAGATTTTCGCCTTCAGCCTGGTGTTCAAATTCTCGTCCACCGTGATCCTGTCCTGGATTTCGCAATACATCGTCCAACTGCTGTACCGCTACCAGGCCTGGCTGGAACCCGCGCCGTCCAGCAAGAAAGTCAAATTTTCCTCACGGTATCTGCAAGTATGAATCCCATCCTCCTGCATGACCGCCCTCCCTCCGACCAAGCCGCCGCCCCGCCGCTGTTCGCGCTGGAAAGCAATTACGACTACACCAGCAAGTACCGCCGCCAGTCGCGGCGGGTGGAACAGGCGTCGCTGACCTTGCTGTTCTTCGCCGACAGCATCGTGCTGCTGCCGCGCAGCGGCAATGGCCGGCGCATGCTCGAGGCGCTGGAAGCGCGCCTGCCGCTGCGGCGCGACGCGCGCGACGAGCAAGCCCGCAGCCTGGCGCTGGATGCGGCCGCGCCGCTCAGGCACAGGCTGGAGCAACTGCGCCAACTGCCCGCGCATTTCCAGGCCGACGCCGGCTTCGGCCTGTACGGATTTTTCGCTTACGAGCTGATCCACGCCCAACTGGGCCTGCCCTGCGACTTGCTGGGCATCTTCCATCTGCCGGAGCGGCTGCTGGCGGATGGCCAGGCGCGCGGCTATTTCATCGGCCCGGCGGCAGACGACGGCCAGGCGCCGCCGCCGCCCGACCTCGCGCGCTTCATCGACATCGACCGCTTCGCCGCCGGACGTTGCCAGCCTTACGAGCAGATATACCGTGCAGTCAGCCTGCGGATAGCCGATGGCGCGCTGCGTTCGGTCAACCCCAGCTTCGTCATCCGCCGCCCGACCACCCGCAGCGCCTACCAGATCTACCGGGCCTTGCAGGAGAACAACCTGGCGCCGTACAACCTGTTCTTCGACGCCGGAGCCTTTCAGCTGGCGGGCGCGTCGCCGGCGATGTTCCTGCGCATCCACGGCGGACGGGTGGAAACCAGCCCGATCTGCGGCACCGCGGCAAGGGGCAGAAGCGAAGAGGAGGATCGCCTGCGGATGGAGACGCTGCTGGCATCGGAAAAAGACGGCTTCGAACTGGCCGAGTGCATACGGGCGGACATCGCGGCCAAGGAGGCCAGTTGCCAGGATGTCGAATTGCTGGCCGCCAAGGAGATCGAGAAGTTCGCCAATGTCTTCCACACCTCTGCCCATGTCGGCGCCACGCTGAAGGCGGGATGCACGCCGGGCGACGCGATCGCCGACCACCTGTGGCCGGCCACCATCATCGGCACCCCCGCCGCCGACGCCGCGCGGCTGCTGGCCGGGCAGGAAAGCCGCCACTGGTATGGCGGAGCGTTCGGCTACCTCACCGCCGCCGGCGAAGTGAACCTGGGCACCATCATCCGCACCGCGCTGATCCGGGACGGCGTCGCCACCACCCGCGTCGGCAGCACCCTCACCCGCCACTCCAGCGCGCAGCTGGAGCAGCAGGAACTGGAAGCCAAGGCGGCGCTGATCCTGGGCGTGCTATGAAACCGCTGACCATAGAAGACATCGACGGCGACGCCATCACCATCCGGCTGGTGAATACCGCCAAGACCTACCGGATCGCGCTGGACAAGATGGTGAAGCTGCAGGACATCCAGGGGCTGGACAAGGACGAGATCCTGCTGGCGGGGGTGGTGGCCGGCAAGGTGGCCCGCCGCCATCCGCCGTTGCTGGCCCAATACGACTTCAGCCAGATCGCGATAGGCGGCGACTTCCGGCTGAAGAGCATCGCCTTCGACAAGAACGTGTCCTTCGTCGCCGACGAAAGCGCCAGGGTCAGCATCCCATGCCGGGACCTGCTCAGCAATCTGGACGTCATCGGCAAGCTGTCCGACGAGCTGGCGTTCTACATCGGCTTCCTCTACGCCGCCTTCATCCTGCCGGACGCAGAACTGACCTTCCAGGACCACCCCCGCCCCTATCTGACGCTGAAGTGACGGCGCTACAACGCCAGGCCGCACTCCGCCTGCGCGCGCGCCCAGTCGAACCAGGGACCGGGATCGGTCTTGCGCCCCGGGGCGATGTGCTCATGGCCGGCCAGCGCCGACAAGGGCAGATGGCGGCGCAGTTCGGCGCTCAGCGCCGCCAGCATCCGGTACTGCGCCTCGCTGAACGGCTCGAAATCGCAGCCCTCCAGCTCCACGCCTATCGAGAAGTCATTGCACTTCTCGCGCCCGCGCCAGCTGGACACCCCGGCATGCCAGGCCCGCTGCCCCACCGGCACGAACTGCAGCAGCCGGCCGTCGCGGCGGATGAAGAAGTGCGACGACACCCGCAACTGGTGAATGCTCTGGTAGTAGGGATCGTCGTCCGGATTCAGGCTGTTGCCGAACAGCTGCTGCACTCCGGGGCCGCCATAGCGGCAAGGCGGCAGGCTGATGTTGTGGATCACCAGCAGCTCGGGGACGCAGCCGGGGCTGCGCTCGTCGCAATTGGGCGATGCCTGCTGCAGGGCGCCGCGCATCCAGCCGTCCGCCCCCAGCGCCAAGGCTGGCGGCGTGGCGGGCCGGTAGTCCATCCGCCACAGCACCAGCCCGTCCGGCACGTTCCAGCGCCGCTCCAGCACGAAGCCGGCCTTGTGATAGAGCGCGATCGCCGCCTGGTTGACTTCCGCGGTGTCGACGCTGGCGCGCGCTTCGCCATGCAGCGCGTGGTTGAGCAGCCGGTAGCCCCAGCCGGCGCCGAAATGCTCCGGGTCCACCACCGTGCGCTCGATGTGCAGGCCGCCGTCAAGCCGGCGCGACACCACCAGCAGGCCACGCAGGGCCCCGCCTTCGAAGGCCGCCAGGATGCGGTCGCGGCAAGAACGCAACGCCGCCAGATCGGTCCACAACAGCGGCAGCGCCGGGTAATCCAGCCACGCCACCTCCACCCGGTGGGCGGCGAATTGCAGCTGTAAGGCCCGCTGCGCCAGCTCCGCGTCGTCCCGGTCCAGCGCCCTCACTTCAAACGGCAAATCCATACTCGTCCTCGGTCATCTAGGTTCCGGACTGCCCCGTACAAATCCGGCTTGTGTTCCATCGCGCAAAGCAGTATCAAGAACTTGCGCCACGCATTCCGTCAGCGGCAGATCGTTCAGCCACATCGAACTTATGCTTGAGGCGCGTCATGTCCATGGGTTCGGCATTGAGCCACAATCATGCCAGAACCAACGCAGGAGACCACCCTCATGCTCACGCTCGACACCCTTGGGGACGCGGCGGCGCCCAGCTTCGAACAACCGCTGGAAATGCTGCAGGCCTGTCACGACAAGATCCGCCGCTTCTGCGACCAGCTGGACAAGCTGCCACCGTACATCGAGGAGCACGGCGTGGACGAAGCCGCCCGCAACGCGATAGACAGCGTGGTGCGCTATTTCGACATCGCCGGCCCCGCCCACCACACCGACGAGGAGGAGGAGCTGTTCCCGCTGATAGAAGAGCGCGTTCCCACCGCCGCCTCGCGGCTGGAACAGCTGACAGCCGAGCACGGCTACCTGCACTCGTGCTGGAACGCCATCCGCGACGATCTGATGTCGCTGCGCGACGGCCGCATCAAACAGATCAGCAGGAACGAATTGCAGGAATTCGCCCGCCAATACCGCGAGCACGCCGCCGCCGAGGAGGCCTGGCTATTTCCCACCGCGGCCAAGGCGCTGAGCGAGCAGGAGCTGCGCGCAGCCGGCACCCGTATGGCCGAGCGCCGCCATCTGGCCGACTGATCCGGTCCGGCTGCGAAAAAAGGGTTGCCCGCTTGCGCCGGCAACCCTTTTTCATTGCGCGCAGCCCGGCTCAGGCGGTCAGCTTCAGCAATTGGGTGAACGCGTCCTCAAACAGCTTCAGGCCGTCCTTCTGCAGCTTCTCGCCCACGGCGGCCAGGTCGATGCCGGCGGCCTCCACCTCGGCCAGCAGCGCCTGCACCTCGTCCATGGCCAGCGGCAGCGTCAGCTCCGCGTCGCCATGGTTGCGGAAAGCGGCCAGGGTGGCGTCCGGCACCGTATTGACGGTCTCGTCGCCGATCAGGCTCTCGACATACAACACGTCGCGGTAGGCCGGGTTCTTGGTGCCGGTGGACGCCCACAGCAGGAACTGCGGACGGGCGCCGGCGGCGCGCAGCTTGGCGAACTCTTCGCCGTGGAAACGCTGCTGGTAACGGGCGTAGGCGGCCTTGGACAAGGCGATGGCCACCTTGCCCTGGTGCGGCGCGGCCACTTGCGGGTCCAGCAGGCTGTCCACCCGCGACAGGAAGAAACTGGCCACCGCCTTGACGCCGGCTACCGCCTGGCCGTCGGCCAGGCGCGCCGACAGGCCGGCGATGTAGGCATCCCATACCGCTTCCACCTGCGGCAGCGAGAACAGCAGCGTGATGTTGACGTTGACGCCTTCGCGGGTCAGCTGCTGGAAAGCGCGGATGCCGGCGGCGGTGGCGGGAATCTTGATCATCGCGTTGGCGCGGCCGATCTCGGCCCACAATCGGCGGGCGGCGGCCAGGGTGCCGGCTTCGTCGTTGGACAGCTCCGGCGACACCTCCAGGCTGACGTAACCGTCGTTGCCTTGGCTGGACTCATACTGCGGCAGCAGCAGGTCGCAGGCCGCGCGGATGTCGGCCACCACCAGGGTTTCGTAGCGCGCCTCGGCCGACAGCGCGGCGTTCTGCTTCAGAACCTCCAGCTCACCCTGATAGCTCGCGTCGCTGCTGATGGCCTTGTAGAAGATGGCCGGATTGGAAGTGACGCCGGCGATGCCGTCATCGGCCAGCAGGCGCGCCAGTTCGCCGGAGGCGATCAGTTCTCGGGAAAGGTTGTCCAGCCAGATGCGTTGGCCGAACGGACGGATGGCTTGAAGTCGGTTCATGGTGATGCGGTCCAGGCGATTGCTTAACGTAAAGGGTTCCACATCGTAGCGCGCCGACACCGCCGCGCCAAGGAAATTGTCGCGGCGGCTTGCGCTGGATCGAAGATGGCTCAGGCCGCCTGGCTGTCGTTGCGGCGCTCGCGCGGGAACACCACGCTGAAGGTGCTGCCGCGCTCCGGCTCGCTCTTGATTTCCAGCCGGGCGTGATGGCGCGCCAGCACGTGCTTGACGATGGCGAGGCCCAGGCCGGTGCCGCCGCTGCCGCGCGAGCGGCCGCGGTCAACCCGGTAAAAGCGCTCGGTCAGCCGCGGGATGTGCTCGCGCGGAATGCCGATGCCGGTGTCGCTGACCGAGAAGCGCAACTGCTCGCCCTCCTCCAGCCAGGCCAGCGTGATGCTGCCGCCCTCCGGCGTGTAGCGCACCGCGTTGGACACCAGGTTGCCGAAGGCGGAGTGCAGCTCCTGGCCGCTGCCCCACAAGCCGGCGTCGCAACAGCCCGCCAGCTTCACCTGATGGCGGCCCTGGGACAGACCTTCGGCCTCCACCATCAGCGTGTCCAGCATGTCGCGCATGTCCACCTTTTCCGAGCTCGCCGTCTTGGGGCTGTTCTCCAGCCGCGACAGCGCCAGCAAATCCTCCACCAGGCTCTGCATCCGCCGCGATTGCTCCATCATCATCGGCAGGAACTGGCGGAAGGTGCGGTCGTCCACTTCCGGCATGTCGCCCAGCGTTTCCAGAAAACCGCCCACCACCGTCAGCGGCGTGCGCAATTCGTGCGAAACGTTGGCGACGAAATCGCGGTGCACTGTTTGCACCCGCTCCAGCTGGGTGATGTCGCGGGTCAGCAACAGCTTGCGGGTGGAGTCGAACGGCACCAGTTGCAGCGAAATTACCAGTTCGCGCGGCTGGGAGAAGCTGAGCACCAGCGGCTGGCTGAAGCTGGCGGTCTTCATATAGCCGTGGAAGGCCGGCTGGCGGATCAGGTTGAGAATCTGGTTGCCGACGTCGCGCTTGCGGTCCAGCCCCAGATGCTCCACCGCCATCGGGTTCACCCATTCGATGCGGTCGTGCTCGTCCAGCACCACCACGCCGTCAGGCATCGCCTCGCCGGCATTGATGAAGCGCTCCAGCACATGGGTCAGCTTCTTCTTGCTCTGACTCTGGTTGCGCATGGTGCGGTACAGCGTCATGAACACCGAATGCCAGACGCCGAAGCCATCCGGCACCCGCTCCGGCACCGGGTGGCGCAGCCAGCGCAGCAGCAGCGCGATGTGGTAGAGGTTGAAGGCCAGCCAGGCGCCCAGCGCGATGGCCAGCGCCAGCAGCGCGTCAGTGGCCGAGGACAGCGCCCAGAAACCGCCGCTGATGATGACGATGGTCACCAGCCACAGCAGGGTTCGTTGCAGAAATTCGCGCATCAAGCCTCACTGTTGCACGGAGAAACGATAGCCGGTGCCGCGCACGGTCTGGATCAGGCCATCGTGCCGGGTATTCTCCAGCGCGCTGCGTAGCCGGCGGATATGCACGTCGACGGTGCGCTCTTCGACGAAGACGTGGTCGCCCCACACCTGGTCCAGCAGCTGGGCGCGCGAATGCACCCGTTCCGGATGGGTCATGAAGAAGTGCAGCAAGCGGAATTCAGTCGGCCCCAGATCGATCACGTTGCCGTTGCCGGTGACGCGGTGGGTGACCGGGTCCAGCCGCAGGCCCTGCACGTCCACCGCGTCGTCGGTCATTTGCGGCGCGCGGCGGCGCAGCACCGCCTTGATGCGGGCCAGCAGCTCGCGCGGCGAGAACGGCTTGGTGATGTAGTCGTCGGCGCCGGTTTCCAGACCGACTATCTTGTCCTGCTCGTCGGAACGGGCGGTCAGCATGATGATGGGTATATGGCGGGTGCGCTCGTCGGCGCGCAGGCGCTTGGCCACATCGACGCCGCTGGCGCCCGGCAGCATCCAGTCCAGCAGCACCAGGTCCGGCAACGCGTTGCGCACCAGCGTGAGCGCAGCCTCGGCGGTGCCGGCGCGCAACACATGGTGGCCAGCCTGGGCCAGGTTGAAGGCGATCAGCTCCTGAATCGCCGGTTCGTCTTCGACAAGCAAGATATTGGCGGCCATGGTTCGGCTATCCTCGTTTGATTGTGTGGCAAGGATACAAACGCTTGATGACAGTAATATGACATGTCTTGGAAAGTTCCCGCGCCCGGATTGTCTTCCATCCGGCCCGCCACCGCCAGACAAAAAAAAACGGGCCTGCCGAATGGGCAGACCCGGAATGGTCGTCGTCAAAAACGTTTGATCTGACAAGAGACCAGGGACAAAGAGATCACCAGGACAGTCTCAAATGAGGGGGTCGAGCGACTCGCTCATCCGCAACCAATCTTGGACGGAGACCGCGGCGGGACGTGCCGCTTTCTCCTTGATACGGGCTGCATTCTACGTAGCAAATGCCGGCCAATCCTCATTCAATCATTGGTTTTTTTCTTTTTTTGCCTTTTTTTTGATGTTTATTTCGTCATATTTACTTAGAATCGAAACATGGACAGATTTGATCGAAAAATCCTCGCTGCGCTGCACGAAAATGCCAGGATCAGCTTCGCCGAATTGGCGCGGCGGGTGAACCTTTCCGCCCCGGCGGTGGCCGACCGGGTGGCCAAGCTGGAGCAGGCCGGCGTGATCACCGGCTACCGCGCTCAGATCGATCCCAGCCGGGTGGGCCTGCCCATCTCCTGCCTGATCGAATTAACAGTCAAGCATCTGGAGTACTACCTGGTGATCGAGCAGATCCGCAATACGCCGGAGGTGATCGAATGCGCATCGATCACCGGCACCAGCGGACTGATGATCAAGGTGGCGGTGGACACCATGCCTTCGCTGCAGGCCTTGATCGCTAGGCTGATGCAGTTTGGCGACACCAAGACCTCCATCATCATCGACATGCCGGTCTCGCCCAGGATGCCGGCGCTGCAGCAGGACGAGTAGGCGCAAAAAACGGCCAGGGCCCTTGCGGGCGCCGGCCGGAACAGAGAACAACTCTCCCTTACATACTGCTCAACCCGCGACGTGCCTGACGAAACGCAGCATATTGCAGGTATAGCCGTATTCGTTGTCGTACCAGGCCACCACCTTGATGAAAGTCTTGTCCAGCGCGATACCGGCGTCGGCGTCGAAAGTGGACGGCGCGGTGTTGCCGACGAAGTCGGTGGACACCACCTTCTCGTCGGTGTAGCCCAGCACGCCCTTCAGCTCGCCCTGGGAAGCCTCCTTCATCGCCTTGCAGATGTCGGCGTAGTCGGCTTCCTTTTCCAGCTCCACCGTCAGATCCACCACCGACACATCGGAGGTCGGCACGCGGAAAGCCATGCCGGTCAGCTTCTTGTTCAGTTCCGGGATCACCTTGCCCACCGCCTTGGCGGCGCCGGTGGATGACGGGATGATGTTTTCCAGGATGCCGCGGCCGCCGCGCCAGTCCTTGGACGACGGGCCGTCGACGGTCTTCTGGGTGGCGGTGGCGGCATGCACGGTGCTCATCAGGCCGCGCTTGATGCCCCAGTTGTCGTGCAGCACCTTGGCAACCGGCGCCAGACAGTTGGTGGTGCAGGAAGCGGCGGAGACGATGGCCTCGCCGGCGTATTTCTGATGGTTGACGCCGTAGACGAACATCGGGGTGTCGTCCTTGGACGGCGCCGACTGCACCACTTTCCTGGCGCCGGCCTCGATATGCTTCTGGCAGCTTTCCTGGGTCAGGAAGAAGCCGGTGCACTCGATGACGATGTCGGCGCCGATCTCGTTCCATTTCAGGTTGGCAGGGTCTTTCTCTGCGGTCAGGCGGATGGTTTTGCCATTGACGATCAGGCTGTTGCCCTCCACCTTGACCTCGCCGTTGAAGCGGCCGTGCACCGAGTCGTACTTCAGCATGTAGGCTAGGTATTCCGGGTCGAGCAGATCGTTGATGCCGACCACTTCGATTTCAGGGAAGTCCTTGGCGATGGCGCGGAACGCCATGCGGCCGATGCGACCAAAACCGTTGATACCCACTTTGATTGCCATGATGAAGTCTCCTTGTCAGCTTGTGACAGCTCAATGAACGATTCGATGGTCTGAACCTCGCCACCGAAAAAGCAAATTCCACGGGCGGGCGCAAAACAAAACAGCGCAGGCCGTTACCCGCCCTGCGCTGTCACTTTCCACCGATTTGACGCTGTAATCAACTCGCTACATCAAGAGTTGGTGAAATTACGCCTTCACCCTTGCAAAACAGCGGCGTAGGGGCTTGCGTCGCCCTGCAGGACGATGTGCAGCAGCGTGGCGGAAACCGCGGTGACGCCGCTGGCTCCCAGCTGCTGCAAGGCGGCCTGATCAACGCGCGCGCTGTCAGCCACTTCCACCCGCAAACGGCTGCCGGCGACGGCCTCCACCTTGCGCACATTGTCGGCGCCGCCCAGCGCTGCGACCCAGCGCCCCTTGTCTATGCTGGCGCCGCTGGCGGCGGCGGCGGAAACCAGCGTCTCGGCCGCGGCCTGCGGCGCGGCGGCCGAGCCCAGCGCATTGCGGATCTCGTCGGCGATCAGGTCGGCCTCCGGCCCCAGCACCACCTGCACGCTGCCGGCGGCGGGCCGGATCAGGCCGCGCGAGCCCAGCGCCTTCAGCGCCGCTTCGTTCACCTTGTCGTTGCTGGCCACCTGCAGCCGCAAGCGGGTGGTGCAGGCGTCGACGTTCTTCAGATTGGCGGCGCCGCCCAGCGCGGCGATGAAGCCGCGCGCGCGCTCGGTTCCCTTGACGCTGACGGCGGCCGACATCGCGCCGTCCTCACGGCCCGGGGTTTTCAGGTCGAACTTGCGGATGAAGAACACGAACAGGCCGTAGTACACCGCGAAGTAGGCGGCGCCCACCGGCAGCAGATACCAGGGGTGGGTCGAAATGCCGAAACCCAGCACGTAGTCGAACAGGCCGGCGGAGAAGCCGAAGCCCAGCTTGACATTGAGGGCATGCATGATGGCCATCGACAAACCGGTCAACAGCGCGTGGATCGCGTACAGAGCCGGCGCCAGGAACATGAAGGCGAACTCCACCGGCTCGGTCACGCCGGTCAGCATCGCGGTCAGCGCCAGCGAAAACAGCAGGCCGCCGACCGCCGCCTTGTTTTCTGGCTTGGCGGTGCGGTACATCGCCAGGCACGCCGCCGGCAGGCCGAACATCATCACCGGGAAGAAGCCGGCCATGAACATGCCGGCCGTCTTGTCGCCGGCGAAGAAGCGGGTCAGGTCGCCGTGCACCACCTTGCCGGCGGCGTCGGTGAAGTCGCCCAGCTGGAACCAGAAGATATTGTTGAGGATATGGTGCAGGCCAGTGACGATCAGCAGGCGGTTGAGCACGCCGAACACGAAGGCGCCGACTTCGCCCAGGCCTATCATCCAGTGGCCGGTGCTGTCGATGGCGTTCTGCACCGGCATCCAGACATAGCCCAGCGCCGCGCCCAGGATCAGCGCGGCGAAGCCGGTGGCGATGGGCACGAAGCGCTTGCCGCCGAAGAAGGCCAGGTAGCTGGGCAGCGCGATGTCCTTGTAGCGGTTGTAGAGCGCGCCGGCCACCAGGCCGGACAGGATGCCGGACAGCACGCCCATATTGATCTTGGCGTCTATGGTCTTGAGCACCGCGGTGATCACCAGATAGCCGATGGCGCCGGCGAGGCCTGAAGTGCCGTTGTTGTCCTTGGCGAAGCCCACCGCCACGCCGATGGCGAAGATCAGCGCCAGGTTGCTGAAAATGGCGTCGCCAGCCTGCGCCATCATCTTGATGTCGAGCAGGTCGGGCTGGCCCAGCCGCAGCAGCAGGCCGGCCACCGGCAACACGGCGATCGGCAGCATCAGGGCGCGCCCCAATTGCTGGATGCCGGCAAACTTGTTCAGAGTACTCACCATATATCTCCCAGGTTAATCTGGCGCCGTCTTGTCTCGCGGCGGCTCACCAGCACATCACGCCAACGCTCCTCATGCCCGCCTCAGGCGGCGGGCCACAACTCCACTACCCTGCCGCGCACCGCCTGCGCCGAGCTCAGGCTCAGCAGGCGTTCCGCTTCGATTTTGCATTGTTGCTGCGACAGGCCGCGCAGCTGGTTCTTCACCTCCGGCACCAGCCGCGGACTGACCGACAGCTCGGCCACGCCCAAGCCCAGCAGTACCGGCACCGCCTGCGGGTCGGACGCCATCGCGCCGCATACCCCCACCCACTTGCCGTGCTTCCTCGCGCCCTCCACCGTGATGGCGATCAGCCGCAGCAGGCCCGGGTGCAGCGAGTCGATGCGCGCCGCCAGCGTGGCGTTGCAGCGGTCCATCGCCAGCGTGTATTGGGTCAGGTCGTTGCTGCCTATCGACAGGAAATCGGCGTGCCTGGCCAACTGGTCGGCCAGCAGCGCCGCCGACGGCACCTCCACCATCACGCCCAGTTGCGGCAATTCGGCGACGCCCATCCCCGCGGCCAATTGCTCGATGCGCTCGCGCAGGCGGATCAGCTCGCCGACGTCGGCGATCATCGGCACCAGGATGCGCAGCCGCGACAGCGGCTTCACCGCCAGCAGCGCGCGCAGCTGGGTGTCCAGCATCTCCGGATAGGCGAAGCCGGTGCGGATGCCCCTCAGACCCAAAGCCGGGTTCGGCTCCGGCGGCAGCTGCAGATAGGGCACATCCTTGTCGCCGCCGACGTCCAGCGTGCGGATGATGGCGTTGCGGCCGTCCAGCGCGTCCAGCACCGCCTGGTAGGCTTCGGTCTGCTCGCTTTCGGTCGGCGCCTGACAGCGGTCGATGAACAGGAATTCGGTGCGCAGCAGGCCCACCGCGTCGGCGCCGTGCGCCACGCCCTCGCGCGCGTCGTCGGCGTTGGCGATGTTGACCGCCACCTCGATCGCCACGCCGTCCCGGGTGATGGCCGGAGCGTTGGCCGAGGCCTGCATCGCGCGCTGGCGCGCCGCCAGTTGCTCGATTTCTGCGCGCGCCGCCGCCAGTTCGGCCGCGTCCGGCTGCGGATTGGCCAGGCCGGCGCTCGCGTCCAGAATCAATTGCTGGCCATGCCGCAGCGCCAGCGCCGCCGGACCGCAGGCCACCAGCGCCGGAATGCCCATCGCCCGCGCCAGGATGGCGACGTGGCCGCTGGCGCCGCCGGCGGCGGTCAGGATGCCGGCCACGCGCTCGCGCGGCAGCCGGGTCAGTTCCGACGGTGCCAGGTCATCGGCGACCAGGATGGAGGCGGCGAACAGCTCCGGCGCGGCGCCGGCGTCGCCGTACAAGGCGCGCAGCAGCTGCCGTTCGATATCCTTGAGGTCGGCCACCCGTTCGGCCAACAGCTGGTTGCCCAGCCCCGACAGCACCGCGCACTGCGCGCGGATGGACTGGCGGATGGCCAAGCCGGCGCTCAGGCCGGCATCGATGCCGCGTTCGGCCGCGGCCTGCAATTCGGGATCGTCCAGCAGCGCCAGGTGGGCGGCGAAAATGTCGCTCTCGGCGGTGGCGCCGCGGCGCAGCGCCGCATCTATGCCGCGCTGGATGGCGCCGCGCACCTGCAGCTGGGCGGCAGCCAAGAGCGAGCGTTCCGCCTCTGCGTCCTGGCCGCGCTCGGGCAGCGGCATGTCGAAGGCGTCCAGCCGCACCGCCTGGCCGATGGCCAGCCCCGGAGCGGCGGCGACGCCGGCGATGCGTCCTTCCACCTCGACTACGGCCGCCATGGCCGCGGCGGGAGCATGGCCGGCGGCGCTATAGGTTTGCAGCGCTTGCGACACCGCCTCCAGCGCCGCGGCGGCATCCGCGCCGCCGGCGATCACCGCCACGCGGTCGCTCTCGGCCACGCCCAGGCCCATCAGCGCCACCACGCTCCTGGCGTTGGCGCGCTGGCCGCCAAATTCAATGGCGACTTCGGCGGCAAACGCCTTGGCCGCCTGCTGCACCAGCGCCGACGGCCGCGCGTGCAGCCCGCCCTCGTGGCGGACCACCGCTTCGCCGCGGCATTCCGGGCCGCCGGCGGACTCGCGGAGGGAGACATCCCGCGAGCCGCCAGGGTCAGGAAGTGCGAACGACCCGCTGCGAGCAGGCCTTCGGCACGGCGGGGGAAAGCAAACTGTTCGGAATTGGCGATGACCAACATGGTCTGCAGCGATGGCACCTGGCGCGCCACCGCGTCCAGATCCACCTCGATCAAGGGCTGGCCTTGCGCCACGCGGTCGCCCTGCCTGACCAGCGGCGTGAAGCCGCGGCCCTCCAGTTTGACCGTGTCGATGCCGATGTGGATCAGCACCTCGGCGCCATTGTCGGCGGTCAGCGTCAGCGCGTGGCTGGTGCGGGCCAACTGGCTGACCACGCCGCTACAGGGCGCCAGCAAGGTGGACGACAAAGGCTCGATCGCCAGGCCGTCGCCCATCATCAGGCCGGCGAACACCGGATCGGGCACCTGCTCCAGCGGGACCGCCGGACCGGAAAACGGGGCCAGCAATTCGAGCGTCGTGGTCATCGGAATGCCTTATTCAATTCTTTTTATTTCGGGGCCGCGCCGTACTCAGGCCGCGGCGTCCCCGGTGGAAAGCCTGCGTCCTCAGCGGGTGCAGGTGACTTTGGACAGATGGCGCGGCAGGTCGGGATTCAGCCCGCGCGCCTCGGACAGCCGCGCCGCCATCAGGTAGAAGCTCTGGATCGCCAGCAGCGGGTCCAGCGCCTCGTCGTCGGCCACAGCCAGCGTCAGGTCGCGGCTGGCCACGTCCTCCGGCGCGGCCAGCAATACCTGGGCGCCGCGGCCGCGCATTTCCTCGGCCAAGGCGATCAGCCCCAGCTGTTCCGGCCCGCGCGGCGCGAAGATCAACAGCGGGTAGCCGTCGTCTATCAGCGCCATCGGGCCGTGCTTGATCTCGGCGCCGGAGAAGGCCTCGGCCTGGATCGCGCAGGTTTCCTTGAATTTCAGCGCCGCCTCCAGCGCCACCGCAAAGCCGAGGCCGCGCCCCACCACCATGATGCGTTCAACCGGCGCCAGCACTTCCACCGCGCGCGACCAGTCGTGGGTGGCCGCTTCGCTCAGCCGCTGCGGCAGATTGGCCAGCGCCGCCAGCAGCGCCTCGTCGGCCTGCCAGTGCGCCACCAGCCGCGCCACCGCCGACAAGGCGGTGATATAGCTCTTGGTGGCGGCCACGCTCTTTTCCTCGCCGGCGCACAAGGGCACCGCCCAGTCGCAGGCAGCGGCCAGCGGCGACTGCTGCTTGTTGACCAGCGCCACAGTATGCGCGCCGCCGGCCGACAGCGCCTTCATGGTGTCCACCAGGTCCGGGCTCTGGCCCGACTGCGACACCGCCAGCGCCAGCTGGCCGTCCACCGCCAGCGGCGCGCGATGCAACGTCACCAGCGACATCGGCAGCGACACCACCGGTATGCCGAGGCGCTGCATCACCAGATAGGCGAAGTAATTGGCGGCGTGATCGGAACTGCCGCGCGCCACCGTCAGCGCCAGCTTGGGAGCGATGCGGGCCAGCTCGCGCCCCAGCGCGGCCAGGCCTTCATCGGCGTACATGTGTTGCGCGGCGACCGCCTCGGCGGCGTACAGCGCTTCTTCAAGCATCAACGAGGCCAATCTCTTCTCCCTCTACGTAGACGTGCTGCAAATTCAGATCGGCGTCCATCACCACGATGTCGGCCCATGCTCCGGTGGCGATGCGGCCGCGCTCGGACTGGCCGAGATAGTCGGCCGGATACAGCGACAGCCGGTGCGAAGCGTCGGCCAGCGGCAGGCCGATCTGCACCAGATTGCGCAACGCCTGGTCCATGGTCAGCGTGCTGCCGGCCAGCGTGCCGTCGGCCAGCCTCACGCCGCCCATGCACTTGGTCACCGAGTGCGAACCCAGCTTGTACTCGCCGTCGGGCATGCCGGCGGCGGCGGTGGAGTCGGTGACGCAGTACAGGCGCGGAATGGCGCGCAGCGCGGTGCGGATAGCGCCCGGATGCACGTGCAGCAAATCGGGAATCAGCTCGGCGTATTCGGCATGCGCCAGCGCCGCGCCCACCACGCCCGGCTCGCGGTGGTGCAGGCCGGTCATGGCGTTGAAAAGATGGGTGAAGCCGGAGGCGCCGTGCTGCAGCGCCTCCACGGCCTGTTCGTAACTGCCCAGCGTATGGCCCATCTGCATCCTGACGCCCTGCGCGCTCAGCGTGCGGATGATGTCCAGATGGCCGGGGATTTCCGGCGCCAGCGTGATCAGCGCGACCGGCGCCAGCGCGCGGTAGGCGTCGATCTGCGCCATCGCCGCCTGACAGGCGTCGTCCGGCTGCGCGCCCAGCTTGCCGGGATTGATGTACGGGCCTTCCAGGTGCACGCCCAGAACCCGCGCGCCGGCGGGCGCCCTTTCCTTGCAGTTGCGGCCCAGATCGGCCAATACCCGGCTGATTTCGGCCGGCGGCGCGGTCATGGTGGTGGCCAAGAGCGAGGTGGTGCCGAAGCGGGCATGCAGCCGGGCGACATGGGAAATGGCGTTGCCGCCTTCCATGATGTCGACGCCGCCGCCGCCGTGCACATGCAGGTCGATGAAGCCGGGCAGGATGTAGCGTTCCGGCTGCCGGCCCGAAGCCAGGCCGGCGTCTATCGCGGCGATGCGGCCGTCGGCCAGGTGCACGCGGCCATCCATCCAGCCGGAGGCTGTGAGGATGCGGCCCTGCAAGGTCAGGTTCTGGGTCATCGTTTCAGTTCGGCTACAAAATCGTAATAATCGTTGCGGCAGTAAGTGTCGGTGAGCTCGATCGCCACGTTGTCGGCATTGAAGCCTATCCGGGTGATCAAGAGCATCGCCTCGCCCGGCCGGATGCCGGCCAGGTGGGCGACATCGCCGGAGGCGTTCACCGCCCGGATATGCTGCAGCGCGCGCACCACCGAGTGTCCCGCCGCGTCCAGATGGGCGTACAGCGAGGTGCCCACCGCCTGCGGATCCGGCAGATACGCCACCGGCATCGTGCTCATTTCAATCGCCATCACCACCCCGTCGGCCAAGCGCTGGCGCTTCAGCCGCGCCACCATCGAGGTCGGCGACAGGCCCAATCGGATCAGCTCCTCGTTGCTGGGAGCGAACACTCCGCGCTCCAGCCACACCGACGAGGGCACGAAACCGCGCAGCCGCAGCTGCTCGGTGAAGCCGGTCAACCGCGACAGCGGCTGCTCCAGCCTGGGGGTGATGAAGGTGCCAGAGCCCTGGCGCCGACGGATCATGCCCTGCTCCAGCAACACGTCCATCGCCTTGCGCGCCGTGACGCGCGAGATGCCCAACTCTTCCGAGAAGGTCCGCTCCGACGGCAGCGCCTCGTCCGCCTGCCACCAGCCGGCGTTGATCGCGTCGGCCAGCTTGCGCGACAGCTGCAGATACAGCGGGGTACTCAGGTTTTCGTCCGGTTTCAATGCAAGCCAGCGGTTTTCCATAGTCGTCTGCAAGTGGTCTGAAAATTGCAGTGTAAGCCTAGTCTCCGGTCGCCGGTATCCCGAAGCCGCCATCATGCCGCCTCTACACTGCGAACGTTAATACCACATTAATACCACGTCAATACCATTTTTCAGGACATCCCCTGTTCACATTCGCCGCATGGCAACAAAACGACAGCACGCTGATTTGTATTGGCAAAAAGTGGGGATTGGGCTGGAACAGCCCGAGAGAACAGGTCAAGCGAATGGCGATCCCTGCAAGAATCAGGCCAGGACGAGCGCGCGGGCGGAAGCTGGCACTAATACCAGTTAGTAAACTAATGTTTAAAATTTGTATCGAATTTTAAATCATCAACCACTTTGATGAGCCCCGCCAGTCCTGTTGCTGACTTGGCACTTGCATACCACTCATAACAAGGAGTTCGCATGAAAACGCATTGGCATCTCCCCGCCGTGATGACGCTAAGCTGCCTCAGCGCCCCATTGTGGGCGCATGGGACCATGGAGGTTCCGGTCAACCGCACCTACAGCTGCTTCCTGGAAGGCCCGGAATCGCCGAAAACCGCCGCCTGCCAAGCCGCCAGGCAGGTGGGCGGCACGCAGGCGATGTATGACTGGAACGGCATCAACCAGAATCCGCAAGGCGACAACCACCAGGCGGTGGTGCCGGATGGCACGCTGTGCGGCGGCGGCAAGGCGGAGTTCAAGGGCTTCAACCTGGCGCGCCGCGACTGGCCCAGTTCCGCCATCGTGCCGGACGCCAACGGCAACTTCGAATTCGTCTACAAGGCCAGCGCGCCGCACTCCACCAAGTACTTCAAGTTCTACGTCACCAAGAACGGCTGGAACCCGGATCTGCCGCTGAAATGGTCGGACCTGGAGCTGTTTGGCACCTTCAACGGCAATCCGCCGCTGGACGCCAACAAGCGCTACAAGATGACGATGAAGCTGCCGCAGGGCAAAACCGGCCAGCACATCATCTTCAACGTATGGAAGCGCGCCGACAGCGAAGAGGCGTTCTACTCTTGCTCGGACGTGAAGTTCTCCGGCGGCGCCACCACTCCGGAACCGCCTCCGGCAGCCAATCCCTGGAAGGAAATCGGCAATGTCGCCGCGCATGAAAACCTGCCGGCAGGCAGCAGCGCCACGCTGCGCGTGTTCGACAGCCATGGCCGCGATGCCGAAAGCCACGCCGTCAACCTGACCGCCGCCAGCGGCCAGGCGGCCAACTGGCCGTACGAGCTGGCGGTCAAGGTCAACGCCGCTTCCCAGTCCATCCGCATCGGCGTGATGAACCAGAAGCAACGCAACGTGACCATCACCCCGGTCAAGGACGCCACCGCCAACCGCGTCTACCTCAACGACAGCTATAAGGGCTACGCCTACAACATCGACCTGAAGAAAGGCAACACCGGCGTTACGCCGCCGGTGGGGGATGCCTGGGTGGAGGGCGCGGCCTACAAGGCGGGCCAGATAGTGGGCTACCAAGGCAAGAAGTACCGCTGCCTGCAGCCGCACACCGCTTGGGCCGGCGCCGGCTGGACGCCGGCCAGCCAACCTTCGCTGTGGCAGGCCATCTGATCAGCGCCCCGGCTTGAAACCGCCACGCCGCCCAAACCGGGCGGCGTTTTGCGTTGCGGCTAGCGCCGCCAGCTGATCAGCACCACCGCCGCCACGATCACCGCCATCGCCAGCATTTCCTGCCCTCCAACCTGTTCGCCGAGGAAAACCGCTCCCAGCAGCACCGCGATCACCGGATTGACGTAGGCGTAGCTGGTGGCGGCCGCGGCGGAGACTGTTTTCAGCAGATAGAGGTAGGCGCTGTAGCCGAGCATGGAACCGAATACCGTCAGGTACAGCAAGGCCGACCAGCCCGCCGCGCCTGGCCAGGCCTGCAACCGCTCGCCGACGGCGACGCTGGACAGCAGCAGCGCCAGGCCGCCGAAGATCATGGTCCAGGCGCTGCCCATCGCTCCCGCCGGCTGCGGCACTTTGCGGCTGCAGGCCGAACCCAGCGCCCAGCCGGCGGAGGCCAACAGCAGCAACAAAGCGCCCTGGGGACTGGCCCGCAGGCTGGAGCCCAGGTTGAGCAGCACGATGCCGGCCACACCCAGCAACATGCCGGCCCACTCCATCTTGCGCGCCTTGTGGCCGAACAGACCGGCGAACAACAGGGTGAACAGCGGCACCGTCGCGATCACCAGCGCCGCCACGCCGGACGACACCTCGCGCTCGGCCACCGTCACCAGGCCATTGCCTATCGCCGGCATCAACACGCCCAGCAGCATGGCGCCGCGCAACTGCGCCGCCGTCGGCCACGGCTGGCCGCGCCAGCGCAAAAAGGCCAGCATCAGACTGCCGGCCAGCAGGAAACGGATGCCGGCCATCAGCAAGGGCGGCCACGACTCCACGCCTATCCGTATCGCCAGATAGGTGGAGCCCCAGATCAGGTAGAGGGCGAAAAAAGCCGCCAGGGTCAGCGGCGCGAGGCGTGAAAAAGGCATGGCAGGGTCCGATTGGTTCGAACCCAGACCATGTCGTATGCAAGCGGCGGCGGCAAGCCCTATCGCGTGGCCAGCCGCTGCAGGATGTTGGAAAACTCTTCCATATAGGTGTCGAAGCGGGTGGCCAGGCGGTCGACGTCGGTGGCGAAGCGGTTGTAGGCCACCACCGCCGGAATGGCGGCGAACAGGCCGATGGCGGTGGCCACCAGCGCCTCGGCGATACCCGGCGCCACCGTGCTCAGCGTGGCCTGGCCGGCGTTGCCCAGGCCAATGAAGGCATGCATGATGCCCCACACCGTGCCGAACAGGCCGACATACGGACTGACCGAGCCCACCGTCGCCAGGAAGGAGGTGTGGCTGTCCAGCGTATCCAGCTCGCGCTGCGCCGCCGCGCGCATCGCCCGGCGCGAACCGTCCATGATGTCAGACAGCTCGGCGCCGCTGCGGCCGCGCTGCTTGAGAAATTCGGCGAAGCCCGACTGGAAGATGCGCTCCATGCCCACCGTGTCGCTGCGGCGGCAGACATCCTCGTACAGGCGGTTCAGATCCGCCCCGCTCCAGAAATTGCGCTCGAATTCCTCGCTGTGGCGCTTGGCCGCGCGCAGCACCGAGATCTTGTTGAAAATCAGCGCCCACGACAGCAGGGAGGTCAGCGCCAGCCCCGCCATCACCAGTTGCACCATCAGGCTGGCGTTCAGGATCAGGCTAATAAATGAAATCTGTTGCACAGCGTTTTCCTCAATTCACATATGGCCTAGCGTAACACGCGGCCGCTTTCCAGATCGATGATGGTGGACGGCTTGCGCCGTTTGCCGATGCGGCCGGGCAAGGTCAGCACCTTGCGCCCGAACGCCTTGCGGCAGGCCTGCGCCGTCTTCAGCGACTTCTGCCCGGCGCGGTTGGCCGAGGTCGACACCAGCGCCGTCCCCAGGCTGCGGCACAACGCCGCCGCCTCGCCGTGGGCGCTCACCCGCACCGCGATCTTGTCGTGCCGGCCGCGCAGCGCGGGCGGCACCCGCCGCGACGCCGGCAGCAAAAAGGTATATGGACCCGGCCAATGGCGCTCCAGTTCCGCGCGCTCTGCGGCATTCAGCGGTTTCACCAGATGGCGGATCTGCGCGAAGTCGGCGGCAATGACAATCAGGCCCTTGTGATTGGGCCGCGCCTTGATCGCCAGCACCCGGCGTATCGCGCGGACGTCCAGCGGATGGCAACCCAGGCCGTAGCAGGATTCGGTGGAATAGGCGATCACGCCGCCATCGCGCAACTGAGCGCGTGCTCGCTGCTGCAGGCGTCTGCCGGGCAGGCGCGGCAACGGACTACCGGACTTCATGATTGATCAGGCCAGACAAAAACAGGAAGCCGCCATTGTACCGGCAACCGGGGAAAAACACAGGCGGGGAAATGGCGATGAGAGACGCCGGAATCGACTAGCGGGATATCGGTCGACTCCGGCGACGGACCGACACCTCAATGCAACAGCAAATCCTCGTGATCTTCAGGCACATCTTCCGGCGCGGCGCGCCAGGCGTAACAGCGCGGCGGCGGCCCGGCCTCGGCGTTGAACTGCTTCAACCAGTACGCCAGACGGCACCAGCAGCGGCGTTCGTGCGTCAGAAAATGCATCAGCCGGCTGCGACTTCCGGGCTCCGGTTCTGCCGGCAGGCTGGCTTCATTGTCGGGAACATACATGGCGACACCCCTTTCGAAATGCCGGATGGGCATGCTGTTAATGTATGTCTCCAGGTATCAAGCCTTCATCTAAATCCCTGGCCGGCGCATCAAAATATGATAAAGAGCCGCCGGCCCGCAAAAAAACAGCGCCCGGCGGCGCTGTTCTGCTTGCGACGCAGCGCTCAGACCTTGCGGCCTATCGCCCTTGCGCCGATGTCGCGGCGGTACTGCTTGCCGGCGAAGTCTATCGCATCCGCCAACGCATAGGCCTTGCCCTGCGCCATCTTGACACTGTCGCCCAGACCCACCGCGCACAGCACGCGGCCGCCGTGGCTGCGCAGCTGGCGCTCGCCGTCCAGCGCGGTGCCGGCATGGAACACCACGCCGTCGTCGCTTTCATGCGGAATGCCGTGGATGGCGTCGCCCTTGCGCGGCGCGTCCGGGTAGCCGGCGGCGGCCAGCACCACCCCCAACGCCACCCGGCGGTCCCACTCTGCTTCCACCTTGTCCAGTTTGCCGTTGATGCCGGCCTCCAGCAGCATGGTGAAGTCGGTTTTCAACCGCGCCATGATGGGCTGAGTTTCCGGATCGCCGAAGCGGCAGTTGAACTCGATGGTATGCGGCTTGCCGTCGGCGTCTATCATCAGGCCGGCGTACAAGAAGCCGGTGTACGGATGGCCGTCCTTCTTCATCCCCAGCACAGTGGGGTTGATGATTTCGCGCATCACCCGGTTGTGCACCGCCGGCGTCACCACCGGCGCCGGGCTGTAGGCGCCCATGCCGCCGGTGTTCGGCCCCATGTCGTTGTCCAGCAGGCGTTTGTGGTCCTGGCTGGTGGCCATCGGCAGCACGTGCTCGCCGTCCACCATCACGATGAAGCTGGCCTCCTCGCCCTGCAGGAAATCCTCTATCACCACCTGGCTGCCAGCATCGCCCATCTTGTTGCCCAGCAGCATGTCGTCGATGGCGGCATGCGCCTCGTCCAGCGTCATCGCCACCACCACGCCCTTGCCGGCGGCCAGGCCGTCGGCCTTGATCACGATGGGCGCGCCGCGCTCGTTCACATAGGCATGCGCCTCGGTGGCGCTGCGGAAGGTCTGGTAGGCGGCGGTGGGAATGCCGTGGCGCTGCATGAAGGCTTTGGCGAAATCCTTGGAGCTTTCCAGCTGCGCGCAATACTGGCTGGGGCCGAAGATCTTCAGCCCCTCGCTGCGGAAGGCGTCCACCACACCGGCGGCCAGCGGCGCTTCCGGCCCCACCACGGTGAGATCCACTTTTTCCTGCTTGGCGAAGGCCAGCCAGGCGTCGACGCCGTTGAGGTCGACATTGGTCAAATTGGGGTCCAGCGCGGTTCCGGCGTTGCCCGGCGCGACAAACACCTTGGACACGCGCCTGGACTTGGCGATGCGCCAGGCCAGCGCGTGTTCGCGGCCGCCGGAACCGATCACGAGAACTTTCATGGGTGAGATCCTATTTTGGGCGGACGACGGCGGCTCTCTGGCCGGCCGTCGCCGTCGTCACTCGGCGACTACCTGAATAGCATAACGCCAAGTCTGTTTCATTGCCGCCGTTTCCGTCATGGCCACGGCGGCCTGCGGCGATGCTCAGTGGCGGAAATGGCGCACGCCGGTCAACACCAGCGCGATGCCGTGCTCGTCGGCGGCGGCGAACACCTCTTCGTCGCGCATCGAGCCGCCCGGCTGGATGATGGCCTTGATGCCTTGTTCGGCGATGACGTCGATGCCGTCGCGGAACGGGAAGAAGGCGTCCGACGCCGCCACCGCGCCGGCCAGGCTCAGCCCGGCGTCCTGCGCCTTGCGCGCGGCGATGCGGGTGGAGTCGACGCGGCTCATCTGGCCGGCGCCGATGCCGGCGGTCTGGCCGCCTTTGCAGAACACGATCGCGTTGGACTTGACGTACTTGGCCACGCGCCAGGCGAACAGCAGGTCGGACAGTTCCTGCGGGGTCGGCTGGCGCTTGCTGGCCACCCGCAGCTCTTCCGGCGTCACGTTGCGGATGTCCGGCGTCTGCACCAGCACGCCGCCGCCGACGCGCTTCAGCTCGAAGCGATTGGCGCCGGTTTGCAGCGGGATTTCCAGCACCCGCACATTCTTCTTGGCGGCGATGATGGACTTGGCCTCGTCGGTGAAGGCCGGCGCGATCAGCACTTCCAGGAACTGGCCGGTGACGGCCTCCACCGTGGCGGCGTCCACCGGGCGGTTGAAGGCGATGATGCCGCCAAAGGCGCTGGTGGTGTCGGTGGCGAAGGCCAGCTTATAGGCGGAAAGCGTGTCGGCGGCGACGGCCACGCCGCAAGGGTTGGCGTGCTTGACGATGACGCAGGCGGTGTCGTCGAAGGTCTTCACCGCCTCCCAGGCGGCATCGGCGTCGGCGATATTGTTGTAGGACAGCTCCTTGCCCTGCAGTTGCTTGTAATGGGCGATGCTGCCGGCGGCAGGGTCCAGGTCGCGGTAGAAGGCTGCGGCCTGGTGCGGGTTTTCGCCGTAGCGCATGTCCTGCATCTTGATGAACTGGGCGTTGAGGCGGTTGGGGAAGGCCACCCGCTCCGGCTTGCCCGCCACCACGCCGTCGGCCAGGCTGGTCAGGTAGTTGGAGATGGCGCCGTCGTAGGCGGCGGTATGGGTGAAGGCCTTCTTGGCCAGCTCGAAGCGGGTGGCTTTGGACAGTTGGCCGGCGTTGGCTTTCAGTTCGGCCGTCAGCGCGGCGTAGTCGGCGCTGTCGGTGACGATGGCGACATGCGCCCAGTTTTTGGCGGCGGAGCGCACCATGGTCGGGCCGCCGATGTCGATGTTCTCGATCGCGTCTTCCAGCGCGCAGTCCGGATTGGCGATGGTGGCCTCGAACGGGTAGAGGTTGACGCACACCAGGTCGATGTTGCCGATATCGTGCTCGGCCATGGTGGCCACGTGCTCGGGCAGATCGCGGCGGCCCAGGATGCCGCCGTGCACCTTGGGATGCAGCGTCTTCACCCGGCCGTCCAGCATTTCCGGAAAGCCGGTGTAGTCGGACACTTCAGTCACCGGCAGGCCGGCGTCCAGAAGCAGCTTGGCGGTGCCGCCGGTGGACAGGATATGCACGCCCAGGCTGGCCAGCTCACGGGCAAATTCCAGCACACCGCTCTTGTCGGACACGCTGATCAGCGCACGTTCGATTTTGGTCATGATTCTCTACCGCGTTAACAGGATACACACAAAAAAAACCGGCCATCCTGTGTCAGCAGTCTGGCCGGTTTATCTTCAAATCAAATCATACGACTTCATCTTCTTGCGCAGCGTGTTGCGGTTCAAGCCCAGCAACTCCGCCGCCC
Organism: Chromobacterium sphagni; assembly: GCF_001855555.1. Taxonomy (GTDB): domain Bacteria; phylum Pseudomonadota; class Gammaproteobacteria; order Burkholderiales; family Chromobacteriaceae; genus Chromobacterium; species Chromobacterium sphagni. The sequence continues at coordinate 583,489 of NZ_MKCT01000001.1, forward strand.
GCGTCTGGTTGCCCTGGGTGTGTATCAGCACCACCTCCAACAGCGGCTTCTCGACACAGGCCAATACCATGTCGTAGATCGCCGACGGCGCCTCGCCGTCAAGATCGCGAAAGTACTGCTCCATCGCAATCCGTACCGACTGCGCGATATGTTCGTTGTTTTGCATGTTTATTATTGGTGCCCAGATTTCGGAGTCCCCAGGAAGCCGGTTCGCCAACGCCGCGGTATCAGCTGGCATGGTCGCAGGCCTCTCCCTCCACGCCGGCTTGCCGGTCGTGGTCCATCCTGTTCTCATCTTCGACTACGTAGATTAGACGATCGGACACATCGGCCAACCGCCCAAAATACTCGTTCACAGCCTGGCGCTGCGTTTCGGTGCTTTCCAGCCGGTACATCTGCTGGCGGAACTCGTTGCTGCCGGACAGGCCCTTGGTGTACCAGGCGATGTGCTTGCGGGCGATGCGGCAGCCCGAGTATTCGCCGTAAAACTGGTACAACTCGTCCAAATGGCCCAGCAGCAACTGGCGGATTTCGCCCACTTCCGGCGCCGGCAATTCGGCACCGGTGTCCAAATAATGCTGGATCTCGCGGAAAATCCACGGCCGGCCCTGCGCGGCGCGCCCTATCATGATGGCGTCGGCGCCGGTGTAGTCCAGCACGCGGCGCGCCTTGGCCGGCGTATCGATGTCGCCGTTGGCGATCAGCGGAATGCGGATCGCCTGCTTCACCGCGCGGATGGTGTCGTACTCGGCGTCTCCGCGGTACATGTCCTCGCGGGTGCGGCCATGCAGCGCCAGCGCGGCGATGCCGCAGTCTTCCGCCATCTTCGCCACCCGCAGCGCGTTGCGGTGCTCGGGGCTCCAGCCGGTGCGGGTCTTCAGCGTCACCGGCACGTCCACCGCCTTCACCACCGCGTCCAGGATGCGCGCCACCAGCGCCTCGTCGCGCAGCAAGGCCGAACCGGCCGCCACATTGCACACTTTCTTGGCGGGACAACCCATATTGATGTCGATGATCTGCGCGCCCTGCTCCACATTGATGCGCGCCGCCTCCGCCATCTGCGCCGGATCGGAACCGGCGATCTGCACCGAGATCGGTTCCACCTCGCCGCTGTGGTCGGCGCGGCGCAACGTCTTCTTGGTGGTCCACAAGGCCTTGTTGGAGGTGATCATCTCCGACACCGCCATGCCCGCGCCCAAAGACTTGCACAACATGCGGAACGGCCTGTCCGTCACCCCGGCCATCGGCGCCACGATCAGCCGGTTTTTCAGTTGGTACGGTCCTATCTGCATGACAAGTTCGATATGGGTAATGGCTGGGAAGGGTCGGTATTGTATAGCGTTTCCCCTGAAGCGGGAAAAGTATTTGCTTATTTTTTAGGCAGGATCGATAGCCGGGGGTAATCGGCCATTCAGGATGGGGTGGAAGTCAGTCGATAAGCCGGGTTCTGTCGTTGGACAGTCATTCCTCTAGACCTGCCGTTGCCGACAGGTTCAAGCAACCTACCCGGGGACAACGCGAGCCGCGTTAGCGCCCCCCTATTTGGTCTTGCTCCGGATGGGGTTTAGCCTGCCGTCCGTGTCGCCACGTCCGCGGTGCGCTCTTACCGCAAGCGGGTCGCCCCGCCTGTCCCGGCTGGCTTTGACCAGCCCGGTACACCTTTTCACCCTTGCCTGTGCCTCCCTTGCGGATCTTCCAGCGGGGCAAGCCCTGCTGGAAAAGACTTTGTCGTCCTTGCGGACGACAAGTCCGGCCATCGGCGGTTCAGCTCTCTGTTCCACTTTCCGTCGCCTCGCGGCGCCCGGTCGTTAACCGGCATCCTGCTCTATGGAGCCCGGACTTTCCTCCCCGCCCTTGCGGGCGCGGCGACTGTCTGACTGACTTCCGGTCGCGATTCTAACGGAAAACCGTCCGCGCCGCCCGACAATCTTTCATGACATTCAGGATAATCCCGTATACTGATCATCCCTTTGAAGTCCCGAGACCGTGATGGAGTTGAACCAAGCCAGGCTATCGCGCTTGCAACTGTTCGGCACCCTGGCCATCGTGTTTGCGCTGGCCCTCACCCTGACCAGCTATTTCTTGATGATGAGCTGGCACGACTTCCAGTCCGGGCGACAGAATATCGAACAGGAAGCCGCCGCGCGCGCGCGCGACAACCTGCAGGCCTACACCGACCACGCCGCGCTATTGCTGTCGGCCTTGCGCGAGCGCACCAACGACACCGTCAAACACCAGCTGCAGGAACAAGTGGACCAGGCCTGGAGCCTGGCCGACGCCATCTGGCGCCGCGAACACGCGCGGCAGAACCCGGCGCGCGTCCGCCAGCTGATCGTCGAGGCGCTACGGCCGCTGCGCTATTTCGACGGCCGCGGCTATTTCTTCATCGACACCCTGGACGGCCGCTGCGTGCTGCTGCCCACCGCGCCGGAGCGCGAGGGCCGCTCGCTGCTGGACAGCCGCGACGACCGCGGCCGCTACATCATGAAGAGCCTGATCGACTCGGTGGCCAAACCGGAAGGGCGCGGCTTCTCCGCCTACCGCTGGTACCTCCCCGGCAGCCGCCGCATGGACGACAAGATCACCTACGCCCGCCGCTTCCTGCCCTACAACTGGCTGCTGGGCAGCGGCGAATACATCAGCAATGTCGAGGCCGCGCTGCAGCAGCAGGGCCTGGACACGCTTGCCAGGATGCGTTTCGGCCAGGACGGCGGCGAGCTGATGATCATCGACAGCCAGGGCATCATCCGGCTCTACCCCACCCGGCCGTCGCTGGTGGGCAAGTCCTACCGGGCGTTGCCAGCGGCCGAAAGCAACCGCGCGCAGCAGCTGATCCAGCTAGGCAAGCGCGGCGGCTTCCTGGAGTACAGCCGCCAGGACGAGGCCGGCGTCGCGGCCGAATCCTATCTCGCCTACACCCGGCAGCTGCCGGGCTGGGATTGGACCCTGGTCACCAGCCTCAAGGTGCAGACGATACAGGACGACGGCCTGCGCGCCGCCCAGCGGCTGAAAAGCCGCCTGGCCGAACGCATCGTCACCACCTTGGGCATGACCCTGGTGGCGATGCTGTGCGCCGGATTGTTCTGCTGGTATTTCGTGCGCTGGGTGGGCGCGCTGGTGCGGCGCTACCAGCACGACCTGGCGCAGAGCCACCTGTCGCTGAAGGAGCAGGCGCGCGAACTGCGGCTCAGCCATTTCATGATCGACAACGCCACCGACCTGGTGGCGCTGCAAAGCAGCCGCGGCGAGGTGGTGTACTGCAACCTGGCGCTGCGCCGGCAGCCGCAGCTGGTGGAGCAGCTGTTCCGCCACCCACCCGGCGCCTTCCCGCTGACCTTCGAAACCCGCCACGGCGAAGGCGACGCCGAGCGGTACCTGGAAATCACCGTCAACCAGTTGCGATACGAGGGCGACAGCTATCTGTGCGCCACCGCGCGCGACATCAGCGGCCGCCGCCAGACCGAGCGCCAGCTCAGGCTGGCCGCCCAGGTGTTCGAATCCAGCAACGAGGCCATCCTGATTTCCGACCCGGACAACCGCATCCTCACTGTCAACCGCGCCTTCTGCCACATCACCGGCTACAGCGAGGACGAGGTGCTGGGCCGCAAGCCTTCGCTGCTGTTCTCCGGCCGCCACGATCCGGCCTTCTTCCAGCAGTTGTGGCAGACGTTGCGCCAGCGCGGCCAGTGGGCCGGCGAGATCTGGAACCAGCGCAAAAACGGCGAGCACTTCCCCTGCTGGGTCAACATCAGCGTGCTGCAGGACGCCCAAAGCGCGATCAGCCACTTCGTCGCGCTGTTCACCGACATCTCCGAACGCAAGGAGCAGGAGGCGCGGGTGCAGCACATGGCCGAATACGACGCGCTGACCGACCTGCCCAACCGAGTGCTGGTCAACGACCGCCTGCACCAGGCGATACGCCAGGCCGAGCTGCAGCACAACCAGCTGGCGGTGCTGTTCGTCGACCTCGACCACTTCAAGAACATCAACGACACCCTGGGCCACAACGCCGGCGACGAACTGCTGAAAGAAGTGGCGCGGCGGCTGGCCTCGTCGGTGCGCGGCCTGGACACGGTCGGCCGCACTGGCGGCGACGAATTCGTGCTGATCCTGCCGGCGATCAACCAGCCCAGCGAGGCGGCGCAGATCGCGGAGCGCATCCTGCGCACCATGCAGCAGCCGTTCCAGATCGGCGAGCACTCGCTGGTGGTCAGCTGCAGCATAGGCATCAGCCTGATGCCGGACGATGGCAGCGACATCCAGAACCTGCTGATGAACGCCGATCTGGCGATGTACCACGCCAAGGCGCACGGCCGCAACACCTTCCGCTTCTACGCCCGCGAGATGAACACCCAGGTGGCGGAGCGGCTGCTGATGGAAAACCGCCTCCGCAGGGCGATGGAGCAGCAGCAGCTGTATCTGGTGTATCAGCCGCAATATGACATGGCCGGCAACCGCCTGCTGGGCTGCGAGGCGCTGCTGCGCTGGCGCGACCCGGACGAGGGCCTGATCATGCCGGCCCGCTTCATCCCGGTGGCGGAAGACACCGGCCTGATCGTGCCGCTGGGACGCTGGGTGCTGAACGAGGCCTGCCGCCAGGCCAGCCAGTGGCTAAGCGACGGCCTGGGACCGATCCGGGTGGCGGTCAACGTTTCCGCCCACCAGCTGATGCGCCACGACTTCATCGACGACGTTTGCGACGCGCTGCAAAAGAACCGCCTGCCCGGCCACTGCCTGGAACTGGAGGTGACCGAGAGCACGCTGATGACCGACGCCGACCTGGCCTCGCGCCAGCTGGCGGTGATCAAGGCGATGGGCGTCAGGCTGTCGGTGGACGATTTCGGCACCGGCTATTCCAGCCTGGCCTATCTGAAGCGCTTCGCGCCGGACACGGTGAAGATAGACCGATCCTTCATCACCGACCTGCCCGGCGACGAGGAGAACGCCGCCATCGTCAGCGCCATCATCCATCTGGCCGGCGCGCTGGGCATGGAGACACTGGCGGAAGGCGTGGAAAACGAGACCCAGCAGCACTTCCTGGAAAAACTGGGCTGCGAGGCTATGCAGGGCTATCTGCTAGGCACGCCGCTGGCGGAGGAAATGATGACGCGGCGGCTGGAGGCGCAGCAACCGCTGCTACCGGCCTAAGTCCGGCCGGCCAGCCACTGACCCAGCGCCAGCATCAGGCACACCAGCGCGCCGGCCAGGCCCACGTCCAGCAAGCGTAACGCGGCCGCGCCGCCGATCAGCGTCAATTGCGCGGCGGCAAGCGCGCTGCGGGCGGCGAAGGCCGGCCGGTAATCGCGGAACAACGCCAGGCTCAGCAGCGCGCCGGCCCCCAGCAGCATCAGCGAGGCTGCCGAAGCGGGCAGCAGCGCTCCCAGCAGCACCCCGCAGGGCACCCCCAACATCGCGCCGCTGGCGCGTTGCCAGCATTTGGCGCGGATGGCGGCCAGGCCGCCGACGCAGACGCTGGCCGCCGACCACACCAGCCACTGGCTGTGCGGCAGCCGGTAATGCGCCGCCAGCCAGGCCAGCGGCCCCACGCACAAGGCCGCAAGACCCAGGGTCGGCGAGACGCCCGGCGCCGAAGCGGAACCGGGCAGCGGACCGGGCCGGCCGCCGATGCCGCGCAACAGCACGGCCGCGGCGCCGCCCAGCGCGAGATAAGGCAACGCCGCCAGCGGGTCCATCCCTGGCGCCGCAGCCGCCTCGCAGCCCAGGTAGAGGGCGGCGATAAAAGTGAAATTGGCCGCCGAGCGCCAGCGCGCCTGACGCGCGCCCAGCCGGCAGCCCAGTTCGGCCATGGCGGCGCATGCCAGCGCGAACGCCCACGGCCAGCGCCAGAGCGTAGCCAGCAGCAGATAACCCGCCGCCGCCGACAACGCCTGGCCGGCGGCGGCGCGCCACCCCAGCAGCGACCGCTCGGCGGCGATCAGGCAGCACACCGCCATCATGCCGGCCTTCAGCCAACGCTCGTCGCCGCTGGCCAGCCCCAACAGCAGGGCCGGCAGGATCAGCGCCGCCACCCGCGCGGCCAGATAGCCGTCGCAGCGCGCCGCCAATTGCCGGCTCCAGCTTGCCATCACAGCGCTTCCAACTGCTCCAGATCCAAGATGCCGGCGATGGCCGCCAGCTGCTTCATCGACATCTGGTGCTCTTCCTCATTGGCCGCCGCGCAAGCCGGCTCCAGCACCAGCACCCGGTAGTCGCGGTCGTGCGCGTCGCGCGCCGCCGCCTGCACCGCCCAGGTGCTGCTGACGCCGGCCACCACCAGCCGCTCGATGCGCTGCGCGCGCAGCACCGCCTCCAGGCCGGTGGCGTAGAACGGGCTGATGCGGTGCTTGACGACAATGGCGTCTTGCGGTCGCACATCCAGGTCGGGATGAAACGCCGTGCCCGCATCTTCCAAGTTCAGCGCCTGCAGTTCGCGGGCGCGGCTGAAAATCGGCGATCCCTGCGGCATTTCGGCATAATTGGGCGAGAAACCCACCTTGACGTGGATGACCGGCCATTGCTGCCGGCGCGCCAGCGCGATGGCCTGGTTGGCCACGGCGATCACGCCACGCTCGGTCGCGTGGCCGGCGCAACGCGCGGTCTTGCCCTGCGGATGCATGATGTCGATGATGTAGTCCAGCGTCAGCAATGCGGTTTTCATGCGCTCATCCTTTCAAGAACACTCCATCCGCGGCGGCGGGATGCCGCCGCGGCCATCATTCGGCGGCGGCCAGCCGCTCCAGCAGCTCGCCCGCGCGCAACAACAGCGTCCTGTCGTCCTCAGCCAATCCGGCCAGTTGCGCCTGCAGCCAACCGTCGCGCAACTGGCGGTTGCGCCGCAATGCCGCCGCTCCGACCGTGGACAGACGCACCCGCACGCGGCGGCCGTCTTCCGGATCGGACTGGCGCAAGATCAGCCCGCCGGCCTCCAGCTCGCGCAAGGCGCTGGCCAGATTGGACGAGCGCATGCTCTCCTGCCGCGCCAGTTCGGTAGGGGTGATATCGTCGCCGGCGCGGTCTATCGCGCCCAGCACGGTCAGCAGACCGAATGGCAGCACGTCCTGGCTGGCCTGTCGGCGCAGCCGGCGCACCATGGCCATCAGCTGCATACGCAACCGGGTGGCCTCGACAGTGGGCATCAGCTCTGGTGTTTTCATATTGCTACTATCTCATAGCTATATATACATAGCAATATTGCCGCAGCGCACCCGTCAATCGCTACAGGCTCCAGACGCCCACCGCATGCAAACCGTCCGAACCGCCGCGCGAGGCAGGCGGGCCGGGCACCATCAAACCTTCTGCGCCGCGATATGCTCCCCGGCCTTCAGCATCGCCATCTTCACATCGGCAAAATTCAACACCCGATGCGCCAGGCCGAGCGCGAGCAAATCGACCAGATACTCCCGGCCAAAAATCATCGCCCCCTCCCAATCCGAGCCCTTGCCGCCCAGGATCGATGGGCAAGTCACGATGACGCGCCTGCCATTAATCGTATCCAGGGCAAAGTCGTCGTCTTCTATTCTCTGAACCAGATGTGTTGATGCCATTGTTTACACCTCGACTCCTAAATTGATGCCGACCAGGGCAAGCGCCGCGGAAAATCTGCCGCCGCCCATCAAATTCATGGCAACCGCAGCGAAACCATTTACGACGCCTGCCCTCTATCTATACTCACGCATTTTTCAATCGGCATTTAAAAACAGGTCATAGCCGATCAAATCACTCACAAAACTATTTTTATTTAGACATTTTTAACAAGTTTATTTAGCGCAACTCACCCTTCCAATATCCAAACAAGCCACTACGGCGAATTGCAGCATCGGCAACGGATCGGCCCCGACTATAAAAACCAGCCAACCACGCCGCGCAACAGCGACACCTTACCAGCACTCGATTTCCCAATGCCATAAAATTTGCATTTATCGCACTCTTAATAATAAAAGTGTGCGAATTACGCAATTAACCATCGCTAGAAAAAATACGCGGGTTTGTCAGTCCTGCCAATTGCTGATAGCATTTTCGCCCCCGTCAATGCAGATGAAAGCGCCGATATGATCGACGACTTCAAGTCGTACTTCCTAGCCCGGCTTGTTCAACTGCTGGAATCTCGCGGCATCGCCGAGCGCGAACGCACGGTATGGCTCCGCACCCTGCTCGATATCGATCTCTCCAGCGCGAACCGCAAACTGAAAGGCGGAATAGCCTTTAATATCGAAGAAGTGGCCAAGGTCGCCAAAACGATGGGCTGTTCGAGCGACTACCTACTGGGCTTGAAAGACGAACATTGCGCCCATCATCTGCCGGGCCCGTCCTTTCAGGGCCTGGGCGTCCATGCCACCTTGCTCTGCGACCGGCTCCCCGAGCAGGAAGCCATCGCCGTCGCCGCCAGGATGCCGGGGCCGAATGACAGTGGAAGTGCGCTGATCGCATGGATATCTCGCAATGATCGTGCATTAAACGCACGAATTGTCGGATGGCGCGACGAGAACAATAACTGGTGGATAGGCGCGCTCGACGAGGCGCCCGTCGGCGCCGCTCTGCACCGCGTATACGCCCACCTGCTCCTCGATGCATCGATAAGCGCATACCGGGTTGCAGTGCTGGACGACAGGGCCGAGACTGCGGAAGTGATGCAGGGCTTTCTTGAGCACGCCGGCTACATAGCGGACACCTTCACCCGCACCGCCGACTTGAGCCAAGCATTGCGACAGGTGCGCTACGATGCCTTCGTTCTGGACTGGTCGATGGGACGCGGCGAGACCACCGAAGCGCTGATGGAGGAAATCAGGCAAAGCCACGCCACCGGCACCCCCATCATGTTGATGACCGGAGAAACCAGCGAACTGGAAATCGAACGCGCCATCGATCGCCACGGCGTCCGCTATTTCCAGAAAACCGGCCTGTTCAAACCCATCATCGCGCAGCTGAAAAAGGATTTAAGGGAGCAGGCCTAAGCCAGGCTCAAACCAGCTCCACCGGCAGCCGGACGACAAACACCGAGCCTTTGCCCACCTCGCTGCCGGCCAAGCGAACCTCCCCCTGCATCAACGCCGCGATTTTCTTCACAATCGCCAACCCCATTCCCGCGCCGCCGCGATTGGAGCCCTTCGCCTGGATAAACGCGTCGAACAAGGCCGCTTGTTCGCTTTCAGGGATGCCGATGCCGGTATCGCAGACCGTCAACACCAGGCAAGGCCGGGAGGACGTCGGCTCCAGCCCCAGCTCCACGCGGACTTCCCCGCTATCGGTGTAGCGCAGGGCGTTGGAAATCAGATTGCTGGCCACCTGCCGGACCCGCGTCATGTCGGCATGGACGGCTTGCGCCATCTCCTCCTCCGCCACAAATGCCAAAGCGACGCCCTTGGCCATGGCCGCCTGCTGAAACTCACCCACCACGCTCGCGATCAACTGGCTCGCATCGAAGGTCGTCGGCCGCAGGATCATGCGGCCGGCGTCCAGCCTCCCCATATCCAACAGATCCTGCATCAATTTGGACAGATAATCCGCCGCGGTCCTGACATTGGCTATCGTCCTTAGCGTTCGCGGCTCCGCCGCCATGTCGGCCAGCAGCTCCACGCCGCCCTGTATCGTGTGCAGCGGCGTCAATATCTCATGGCTGACGGTGGACAGCATGGTGGAGCGCGCTAGCGCGGTTTGCACCGCCTCCTCCTGCGCCTGCCTGGCCGCTGCGATCACCCCCTGCTGCAATTCTATGATTTCCTGCCGCCGTATCGCCTTCAGCAGCTCCCGCGCCAGAAACACCACCAGCACCACCCAGACGATCAGGCTGACCAAGGCGAAATTGCGCAGTCTCAGGGTCTGCTCTATCGACAAATCCCGCAGCCTGACCTCCTCCAGATGGGCCGCCATCACCAGTTCCGCAATCACCGGCGACATGGCATTCAGCTCTTGCTGCAACGCCGTCATCGCATGCGCGTCATGGCGTATCGCCGGGAACAAGGTTTTGCCGCGCTGCATGAAACCGGCGATTTGCTCCAGCAGCGCCGCATACCCGGCATTTTTTCGCAGCTGCGGCGAGACCGAGCGGTTCAAGACCAGATATTTCGATTCCAGCACATCGTAGGCGATCTGCAAATCGTCGAAGGACTCGATCCGCAGAGCGTAGGCATTGGCTTCGCCATACAGCCGCTGCACCGCATAGCGGTACTGCGACGCCGCCCAGTAATACCCCTCTCCCGGCCCCGCCGCCTGCTCCAGCGCCTGCTTGGAGAACAGCGTGCTCTGCACATAGAAGAAACACAGCATCGGCAACAAAACGGCCAGGAAGAAAAAGACCAGCCACTGCCGCCCCTGGTGCACGGGGAGAATCCTCATCAGCGCACCACGATGTACTTGACCTGCCAAGCCAGCTTGGCGTCCGACTTCACCTTCTGCAGTTCAGCGAAATCGCTGACCGGGTACATCACCCACAAGGGGCCGAAATCGCGCCGCTGCAGCGGCTTGCCGTTGATGAACCTGGCCATGATAGGGTGGTACCGCTCCAGATCGCTCAAGGGCAGCGTCACCTTGTACTCGTCGTAAGTCACCACATCTATCTGCGAGCCTCCAGCCGCAACCACGCGCAGAATATCGCTGATGGCCGGGCCGGAAAAAGCGGATTTGGCAGTCCAGGTAGTCTTGGTGCTGATGGTGCGCTGCGGCAGCCGCAATAGGCTGCCTTCATCGAAGCGGTACTCGGTACGGCTGGCATTGTTGAATACGCCGATCTTCCCTTTGACTATCAGGATCGGATCGGCCGCCGCCTGCGCGGTGGCGCACAAGGCCAGCGCCAGCCCGCCGAACAATAGTTTTGCAATCTCCTTCATCTTGCCGCCTGCCTCTCTGCTCTTTATCCCGTCAGGCGCCCCATGCCAGCGGAGCGCCGCAAATCGCCAAGCCTACCATCACCGGCAGGCGCAGAAAATCCATAAAGGATAAAAGACGGCCAATCGCAAGCGCATTGGCAATGCAAATAGACTATTTTCCGCTGACCACCACCGTGCAGGTCTGGCCCGCGATCAGCGGCTGGCCTTTGGGCTGCTCGTCCAGCTGGATGCGCACCGGGACCCGCTGCGCCAGCCGCACCCAGTTGAAGGTGGGGTTGACGTCGGCCAGCAATTCGCGGCCGGTGCCGGCGTCGCGGTCGGTGATGCCGCGGGCGATGCTGGCGATATGGCCGCGCAAGCGCTGGCCGCTGCTCAGCAGCGTGACTTCGGCCTTGGCCCCCACTTTCAGCATCGGCAGCTTGGTTTCCTCGAAATAGCCATCCACGTAGAAAGAGCCGCTGTCTATCAGCGCCAGCCTCGGGGCGCCGGTGGCGGCGAAATCGCCGACATGCACATTGAGGTTGGTGACATAGCCGTCAGTCGGCGCGCGCACCACCGTGCGCTGCAGGTTGAGCGCGGCCAGATCGCGAGCGGCGACGGCGGCCTGGTACTGCGACGCGGCGGCAGCGGCGGCGAAGTCGGCGCTCTCGCGGCTTTCGGTGGAGACGATGGCGCTGTCCAGGCTGGCGCGGCGCGATGCCTCCTTGCCACGGCGGTTCTTGTCGGCCTTGTGGCCGGCCAGCGTCGCCTCGGCCTGGGCCAGCGCCGCCTGGTAGCGGCTGGAGTCGATGACGAACAGCGCGTCGCCGCGGCGCACCGGCTGGTTGTCCTTCACCGCCACCTGGGTGACGATGCCGGACACGTCGGCGGCGATGGTGACGACGTCGGCCTTCACCCGGCCGTCGCGGGTCCACGGCGACAGCATGTAGTGGTCCCACAGCGCCTTGCCGGCCCAGACGGCGGCGGCAAGCAGCAATAGGGTGATCAGGTAACGGGTAATCGATTTTGCGACCATTGCGAGGAATCCAGTATGCGTTGTCAACGGTAAAGCGGCAGCGACAGGCCGCTGAAGATCACGATCAATAGGCACCAGCGGAACAGCGCCGGGTGCCATACCTTTTCGTACACCCCCAGCCGCCCCAGCGCCCAGTCCAGGCCGATCTGCAACAGCATGCTGAGCACGAACAGCGGCAGCAAGGTCGGCATCAGGATGCCGAACACGGCGATTTCATGTGGCATGGGTGTCTCCCGCCGGCTCGCCGGCATCGGGCTGCGGCATAGCGTCCAGCAGCGAGGTATGGATCAGGTGCAGCGTGGCCAGCGCCCGGTTCAGGCTCTGCGCGGCCTCCGGCAGCGCGATCTCCAGCTCCGCGCGTATCGGCGGCCCGGCCGCCAGCAGCGCCATCATCGCCTGCTGTCGCCGCGATGCCTGCGGTGCGGCGAAATAGGCGGCCAGCGCCGCGACGCTGTCGTCCAGCGCGCGCCGCACCGGCTTCTGCGCGGCGTCGCCGGCCAGCGTGCGCAAGTCTATGATGGCCAGCCCCAATTCCAGCAGGGTGATCGCCTGGCTGATGGTGGCCTGGCGCGCCGGATCGTCGGCCGATCCCGGCGCGGCGTTCAACTGGTTGAGCAGGTCGCGCACGCGGTTGCCGTAACGCTGCTTCAGGTGCGGCAGCGCGGCGCGGCAGGCGTTCAGCGCCTCGCGCCACAAGGCGGCGGCGATATGGCGGCGCGAGCCCATGGTGTGCTCAGGCAACACCAGCACGAAGAACACCCCGGCCAGCGCCAGGCCCAGCAGGCGGGCGATGCCGTCGTTGAAGAAGGCCACCACGTCGTAGTTCATCATGTTTTCCGGATTCACCGCCTGCGCCATCAGCAGCGTGATGCCGGTGCCCATGCCTGCGGCCTTGGGCAGGCATTTCAGATAACAGCCCAGCACCAGGAAGGGCGTCAGCGCCAGTGCCAGTTGCGGGAAGCTGTCGGCCTGGTTCAGCAGATGGAAGGTGCAAACATAGGCCAGCGGCGTGGCCAGCGCGAAGCCGATCAGGATTTGCTTCACCATCAGCAGCGGCCGCGGCGACGACGACGCCAGGCCGCAGAAGATAGTGGCCAGCAGCACCGCGCCCAGCGCGCTGGGCCAGGCCAGCCAGTACCAGGCGATGGACAGCGTCAGCAGGGTCAGCGCCGCGCGCGCGCCGCTGGCCAGCGCTATGGCGCCGGGCGTGCGCGGCGAATAGGCCAGCGCGTCCACCTGCAGCGGATTGCGCTGCCGGAAGCCGTGATAGACCGCGGTAAAGGTATGCATCTCCTCGACGAAGCGGGTCAGCAGCTCGCTGGCGGTATCGAACTCTATGCGCAGGCCCTCGTCGTGCGGCTGCGCCAGCAGGCTCGCGCGCGCGTCGCCCAGTTCCCGACGCAACACCGGACGCAACGCGTCCAGCCGCGCCAGCGTCGGCCCGGCCTCCAACGCGGTACGGGCCGGGCCGTCCTCGTTGCTCAAGGCGGCGGAGGCCTGCAGGAACAGCGGATAGAACAGCTCCGGCAGCGGCGAGGCGGCGTCGCGGCGCAGCCGCTCCATCTGCCGGTGCAGGGTATGGAAGGTGGTCAGCGCCGCCATGAAAGTGGCGTTGAAGGCGTGCAGCTGATCGCTGCGGGCGCGCACATTGCCGGCCTCGAAGAAGGCCGCGGCGCGGCCGGCCTCCAGCGCGGCGATGTCGGAGGCGAAGCGCAGCTGGGTGGCCTCCAGCGTGGCCGCGTCCAGTCTTTGCGCCAGCGCCTGCTGGCACAGCAGCGCGAAGCCGTGGTAGCGGCCGCGCACGGTGCTCACCACCAGATCGCCCTGGTGGCGCGGAAAGATGAAGTCGTTGACGATGGCGCAGCACAGGATGCCCAGCGAGATCTCCGACACCCGCGTCACCGCCAGATTGAACACCGCCATCGGATGGTTCAGCGCCGGTAGCGCGATGATGCAGGCGGTGTAGCCGGACAACACGAAGGCGTAGGAGCGCGAGTCGCGGTACAGGGTGGCGCCGCCGGTGCACACGCCCACCCACAGCGCCAGGCTGATCAGCAGCAGCGCCGCCTGGCCGTCGAACAGGCCGACGAAGCCCAGCGCCGCCGCGCTGCCCACCAGCGTGCCCAGAATCCGGTAGGCGCTCTTCTCCAGCACCGCGCCGCTGCGCGGGAAGGTGACGATGAACACCGTGGTCATCGCCGAGCTGGGCGAATCGAAACCCAGGCGGAAAGCGATCCACAGCGAGGCGAAGGCCGCCAGCAGCGTCTTGGCGACGAAGCTCCAGTTCTCGCCCTCGGTGGCCAGCCAGTCGCGGCCGACGCGCCGGCCGGCCGCCAGCAGGCCGCCGCTCATTGCGGCTGTTCCTCAGCAGGCTGGTGCACCGCCGCGCCGCCGCCCAGCGCGCTCATCAGCGCGGCGAAACTGTCCAGCCGCTCGCTGCGTATCCGCACCAGTTGCTGCTGGGCGGCAAGCCAAGCCAAGCGCGCGGCGATCACGTTATCCTGGTCGGACAGGCCGGCGCGGTAGCCTTGCAACGCCAGCTTGAACGCCTTCTGCGCCGAAGCCAGCGCCTGTTCGGTCTGTTTTTGCTGCCCGGCCTGCGACTCCACCTTGGCGATGGCGCCGGCCACCTCGTTCAGCGCGCGCACCACGCTGGCGTTGTAGCTGTCCACCGCAGCGTCATAGGCCGCGGTCTGCGCGGAAAGCGCGCTGCGCAGCCGGCCGCCCTCGAAGATCGGCAGGCTGACCGCCGGGCCGATGCCGCGCACCGCGGTGGCGGCGGACGGGAAGTTGTCGAAGCCTATCGACTGGAAGCCGGCGAAGGCCAACAGATTGATATTGGGATAGAAGGCCGCCTTGGCCGCGTCTATCTTCCTGGCTTCGGCCTCCACCTTCCAGCGCTGGGCGGAGACATCGGGCCGGCGGCCCACCAGCTCGGCCGGCAGCGCGCTGGGCAGGCGCGGCGCCGCCTCGTCCAGCCGCAGCGTCGGCCGCAGCAGGCCCTCCCCCGCCGCCGGCCCCTGGCCGCACAACGCGGCCAGCTGGTTGCGCAGCAGAGTGATGGCTTCATCCACCTGCTCGATCTGGTTACGCGCGGCCGGCAGCCGCGCCTCCAGCAGCAGCACCTCGGCCTCGGTGGCGAGACCGGCCGCCTTGCGCTTTTTCGCCAGCTGCCAGCTGCGCTCGCGC
Organism: Chromobacterium sphagni; assembly: GCF_001855555.1. Classification (GTDB taxonomy): domain Bacteria; phylum Pseudomonadota; class Gammaproteobacteria; order Burkholderiales; family Chromobacteriaceae; genus Chromobacterium; species Chromobacterium sphagni. The sequence continues at coordinate 598,516 of NZ_MKCT01000001.1, forward strand.
TGCGTCAGATTGTCCTGCAGCAGGTCTTTCTCGGCGTATTGCAAAGCCAGCTGCACATAGCTGCGCACCACCGCGGCGGTGAGATTCAGCCGCGCCAGCTGCGCTTCGGCCGCGAGCACCTGCGCCTCGTCCAGCGATGCGGACAGCGCGGCGCGCTGCCGGCCCCACAGGTCCAGGTCGTAGCTGGCGTTGAGGGCGGCGTGGTTGTACCAGGAATAATTGCCGGCTTCCGGCGGCGGGATGAAATCCTGTTCGGAATAGCGCTGGCGGGTGAACGACGCTTCGCCGCCCACTTGTGGCCGGGTGGCGGCCTCGGCCACGCCTGACATCGCCTGCGCCTGGCGCAGCCGCGCCTCGGCGGCATGCAGGCTGGGATTGTCCGCCAGCGCGGCGGCGATCAGCCGGTTCAGCTGCTCGTCGTGCAGCCCGCGCCACCAGTCGGCCTGCGGCCAAGCCGCCTTGGCCGCCGCCTGCTGTATCAGTCTGCCGGCGTCCAAGCTGTTGGGATCCAGCAGCCGCGACTGCGGCCTCTGCGCGCCCGGATCGGCGCAAGCCGCCGCCAACAAGGCCAAACCTGCAATCACTACCGAATTGAGCCGCTGCATCTATCGCACCAATAACCATACGCAAAACAAAAGGCCGCCGGCGGTTCGCCGGCAGCCTCCCATTCCGGCTGCAATCGGCGCCAGCCGACTGCGGCCTGCTACCTTGTACTATCTGGCCATTTTAGCATCTGCCAACAGCAACAAGGTCAAATAACTAGACATTACTAATCAAAACGAAGCGTATAGCGCGATTCGGCCGACATCGCGGTGCCGGCGCGCAACACCACCGACCAGCCCTTGGACAGCTGGTAGGCGAGCTTCACCGCCTGGTCGGCGCTGCTGATGCCGTATTCGTAGCCCAGGTAAAGCTCGCGCGTCAGCTGGCGGCCCACCGTCACCACCTGCTCCGCCGGACTCACCGTGCCGTTGGCCAACGTCTTCTCCTTGCGGCTGGATACACCCAGGTCGTCGAACAGGCCGATGTGATCGTTGATCGAGCCGGCCAGCATCATGCCGGCCGAGGCCGCCAGATCGTTGTTGTCGCGGTCGCCGCTGGCGGCGCGGCCCAGCACCAGCCAGGCCAGCTTGTCCTTGTCGGTCATCGGGTCGTCGGTGATCAGCCGCACCTTGGGCGCCGCCACCGAACCGCTGACCTCCACCCCCGCCCCCACCGGCGACAGCCGGCGTTTGGCCTGGACATTGAGCAGCGGGTTGTCCAGCGGGCCGTTGAAGGTGATGGCCCCGAACGTGATGTCCAGATCCTGGCCGTAGGCCTTGTAACGGCCCTTGTCCACCTTGACCTGGCCCCTGGCCGCCGGCGCCTCGCCCGGATTGGCGCTGACGTGCACCAGGCCGGACAGCTCGACGTCCAGCCCCTGGCCGGAGAAACGGAAGCGCTCGCCCAGGTCCAGGTCCAGCGCCACCGTCAGCGGCATGGCGGCGAAGGCCGAAGGCTCGGCCGCCGGCCGCCCCAGCACCACCACATCGGCCCCGAGATCAGGCGCGCCCAGCTTGGGCAGCCCCACCCGGCCCTGGTCGGCGCGAATGCGGCCGGTCAGCGACAACTTGCCGCCGACGAAGGCCAGCTCGCTCTCCCCGGACACCACCAGCCGGCGGTTGGGCCGGTCGAACACGCTGAATTTCTGCAGCGTCACCTTGACCCGGGCGTCGGGCTGGGCATCGCTGAAATCCAGCGAACCGCTGGCGTTCACCTCGCCCTTGCCGCTGATGAAACGCAGCTGCTGCAGCGTGAGCCGGCGGCCGTCCATCCGCGCCAGCAGGCTACCGTCGGCCAACGACACCCCGGTGCGGCGGTCGGCCAGCTTCAGCTTGTCGCCGCGTATCTGGCCTTGCGCCTGCGGCATCTGCAGCGGGCCGCTCAGCTCCAGGTTGGCCGACAATTGCCCGGCCAGCTCCAGCCCCGGGCCGGTCAGCTCCGCCAGCGCCGCCAGCGACGGCAGGCTGGCGCGCAGCGTGCCGGACAACGGCGTATGGCCGTCGATGCGGCCGCCGTTCCATGGCAGGCTGCCCTGGCCCTGGGCCTGGGCAAAGCGGCTGTCCAGGCTGACATTGAAGGCCAGCTGCCTGCCGTCCAGCTTCAATTCCGCCCGCGCGGTCTTCAGGCCCAGCGCGACATGCCTGCCCTTTTCCAGCGGCAACTGCACGTCGCCGCCGCTGCGCCACAGCGCCAGTTGGCCGATCCCGGCAGGATTGAGGCTCCAGTCGGCGTCGAATTGCAGGTTCTGCTCCACCGGCAGCTTAAGCCACGGACCCAGCTCGCTCAGGCGCAGGCCGCGCGCGCTGCCATGGCTGCTGAGCGCGCCGCCCGCCTGGCGCGTCAGCTCGGCGAGGTTCAGATTGCCGCCCAGCAGCGCCAGGCGAGCGGCGCCCAGCTTGACTTGGCCGTCGGCGCCCAGCGCCAGATCAGCCGGGGCCTGCAGGCTGAGACTTGGCTTGCCAGCCAACTCCAGCTTCTGCAGGCTGCCCTGCCAGCGGTTGTCCAGGCTGAGTCCGCCCGCCGCCGCCAGCTGCAACGCGTAATTCTGCTGCTCCAGATGGAAGCGGCCGTCCAGTTGCAGGCTGTGGCGGGCGCGGGTGCCGGCCGAGCGGGCATGCAGCTGTTCGGCGCGCAAATCGCCGACCTGCAACGCGGCCACGTCCAGGCTCAGCTGGAAAGGGCTGGCCTGGTCGGCCTTGATGTTGCCGGCGAACTGCATGGATTGTAGCGTGACTCCGCCGGGCAGCCGCAAGCGTTCGGCCTGCAGCTTGGCGTTAAGCAGCGGCGCCTTGGGCACGCCGCCCAGCTCGCCCTGTCCCTGCACGGTGCCGGCGAAACCCGGCCCCAGCAGCGACAGATTCGGCGCGTTGACCGCCAGCTTGAGCTTGTCGCCTGCCACGCCGTAGCTGCCGCTGGCCTGCAGCCGGTTGTCGGCCAGCTTCAGGTCCAGCAGCAGCTGTTTCAGCCGCGTCTCGCCCAGCAGCACGCTGGCGCTGCCGGACAGCGGCGCGCCGGAAAGCCGGCTGGGGGCGAACTGCAGCTTGGCGCCCACCTCCATCGGCTCGGCCAGTTGGCCGGCCATTTTCAGCGTGGCGTTGAGGTCGCCCTTGGGCAGGCTGTCCAGCAGCCGCGACGGGTCGGCGTGGCCCAGCTTGCCGTTCAGTTCGAACAGCCGCTTGCCGGACAGGCTCAGCTTGCCGTTGGCGCTGACCACGCCGCTGCCGGCGCCCAGCTCCAGCTTCTTCAACAGCAGCGCCGGCTGCTTGCCACCACTCAGCTCGGCCAGCGCGCTGGCCTGCAGCCACTTGCCTTTCAGCTGCGCGTCGAAGCGCGGAGCGCTGAACTCGCCTTCGGCGGTCACGCGGCCGCTGATCGCATCGTCCGGCGCCGAGGCGTGCAGCTGGCGCAAGGCCAGCCGGTCCAGATCCAGCGCCAGCTTCAGCCGGTCCGGCCTGATCTCGCCGGACAGGCCCAGCCGGCCGCCGGCCAGCTCGGCATGGCTGTTGTAGAGCTCCAGCGCCTGCTCGTCGGCGCGGAATTCGCCCACCAGCAGCGACAAGGGCAGACGCTGCGCCGACAGCGGGCCGGGATCGGTGTTGACCAGCGTCAGCCCGCCCTTCACCCGCTGGCCGGCGTCCGGCTCGGCGAACACCGCGAAGCTGAGCCGCGCCTTGGGCCAGCTGGGCAGTATCGCTTGCGGATTGATGTTGCCGACGCGGGCGTCCAGCCGCACCAGGCGGTTGAAGGGATTGGCGTCGAAGGGCCGCAGCGCGCCGCTCAGGTCCACGCTGACGCCCTTGCCGTCCATCTCGCCGGAGAAGGACGGCTTGAGCAGATTGCCGGACAGGTCCAGCCTGGCCTTGACCGGCACCTGCTCCAGCTCGCCGCTGGCGGCCAATTGGCCGGACAAGGCGAACGGCGATGCGGCGGCCAGGGTCAGGCCGGCGCGCGCCTCGCCCCAGGGCGAGTCCAGCCGCTGCAATTGCAGCCGGTGGCGCGCGCCGTCGTAATCGTATGCCGCCTGCAGCCGGTACAGGCTGAAATGCGCCGGCTCCAGCGTCAGGCTGGCCAAGCTCAGTTGGTCCACCTTCAGCCGGAACGGCAGCGCCAGCGAACGCGGCGCTTCAAACGGCGCGCTCTTCTGCTCCGGCGCCGGGCGGCTGAGCACCCGCACATGACCGAGCGCCAGCCGGCGGACGTGCACTTCGCCGCGCCACAGCGCCGCCGGCAGCCAGTCCAGCCGCAGCGATTCGATGTCTACGTCGTCGGCGGCGCTGCGCAGACGGATGTCGCGCAGGGTGAAGCCCTGCCACAGCGTACCCTGCGCCGCGCCCACGCTCAGTTGCTGGCCGGTGAGCTTGCCCAGTTGGCCCAGCGCCCAGGCGAAACCGGCCGGACTGGCGCTGAGCCAGCCCAGCGCGGCCAGAAAGAGCGCCAGCAGCAGCGCCAGGCAAGAGAACGCCATGCGCCAGCGGCGCGGCCGGACCGGCGCGGCGGGCGCGGTTTCCGGCGTTTCGGGGGTATGGTTTAGATTTTCGCTCATGATTGCAGCGGTCTAGAAAGCCAGGCCCAGGCTGAGGTTCCAGCGTATCTTGCCGTCCCCCTCCGCCTTGGCGATATCGAAAGACAGCGGCGCCACCGGGCTCATCCAACGCACGCCCACGCCGTTGGCGCGCATGGTCTGGAAGCCCTTCCAGCTGTCGGCGGCATTGCCGGCATCGGAGAACAGCGCCAGATACCAGTCCGGCTTTACCGGGATCTGGTACTCCACGCTGCCGGTAGCCACCACCCGGCCGCCCAGCACCGAGCCATTGGGACCGGGCAAGCCCAGGCTCTGGTAATCGTAGCCGCGCACGCTATTGGCGCCGCCGGCGCGGAACAGCAGCGCCGAAGGTACTTGCGCGCCCTCCTTGGCCCATACCTGACCCAGCTCCAGCCGGGCGACGAAGGTGCCGTACTTGGGGAAGGGCGACCAGTAGCCGACCGCGCGGCCATAGGCGCGCACCATGGAAGTGGAAGAGGCCAGCGCGCCCAGCGAGCCGGACAACTGGCCATCCAGCAGATAGCCGTTGCGCGGCCGCATCAAGTCGTCCACCGCGCGCTGGGTCCAGCCGTACACCAGCTGGGTGACGTGGGTGTCGCTGGAGGTGACGCCGCCGGCCTCCGCGCTTTCCTTGAGGAACTCCACCCCCATCCGCGCCTCGATATTGCCGCGGCTGCGCAGGCGCCAGGCGCCGGCGTCTATGGTCTTGGTCTTCACGCCCTGCACGTCTTCCGACTTGAACGAGCTGGTGAGGGAGTGCGAATAGCCGTCCGACTCGCGCGGGAAGCCCAGGCCGAAACTCAGCGACTGCTGCTCGCGCTTCCAGTCGATCAAGGCCGAGCCGGTCCAGCCCTGCTGGAACAGATTGTAGTGGTCGTAGCCCACCCGCACGCCGGGTCCGACGTCGGAATCATAGGTCAGACCCAGTTCCAGCTTTTTCTTCGGCAGCTCCACCACATCCACCGTCACCGGCACGCGGTTGTCGGCGATGTGGTCGAAATCGGCGCTGACGATCACCGACGAGAACTGCGGCGACTGCTCCAGCGCCGACTGGAAAGCCAGCAGCTTGTCCTGCTGGTAGGGCGAGCCGGAATTGAAATCGGCCATGCCGGTGGCCAGTTTTTCCGGATAGCGCTTCAGACCGTTGACCTTGATCGCGCCGAAGCGGATCAGCGGACCGCTGTCCACCACCACCTCCAGCACGGCTCGGCGCGTGGACGGATCTATCCTGGCTTCGCTGCTGACGATGCGCGCCTTGGGAAAACGGTCGGCCTGCACCTTGCGCAATACCGCGCGCTTGCTGACGTCCCAATCGGTCTGCCGGTACGGCGCGGCCATCGGCAAGGACCAGGCCTCCAGCACTTGGGCGAAGCGCTGCTGATAGTCGCTCTCCTGGCGGATCGGGCCATCCAGGCGGATGGTGACATCGTCGATCAGCACCGGCTCGCCCGGCACGACCCTCACCTTAACCCGGTTGCCGCTCTGCAGCGCCACATCCACGTTGGCGCCGAAATAGCCTTCGGTCTCCAGCAGTTTCTTCGCGTCGTCGGGCGTGCTCTTCACCAGCGCCTCCAGCCAGCTCTGGTCGATATCCGGATCCTGCTGGTTTTCCACCAGCTCCAGATTGTCGCGCAACAACTGCGCCAGATTGGACGGCGCGTCTATCTCCACCGTGTAGTCGAGTTTGGCCTGCGCCTGGGCGGCCAGCAGGTAGGCCGCCAACGCCAGCAGCCGCCCGTTGCGGACGCAGCGGCGGAGGGGATGCGGGCGGTCGAAAACGAGGGAAGCGCTTGGCATGGTCCGGTTCATTGGGGAATGCTGCATGGTAACGGAAGTCGGTCGGGCTGGCGACGGCAAACGATTGTCGAACAAGGGGTGTCAGACAGCCGCGCGCATCAGGTAGTTCAATGGCGGACAATATGATGAAACCATGAAAATCCGCGCCTCGTCCATGCGGACCCAACCGCAACCGTTCACTTGCACCGGCGGCGCCCAGTCCCATGGCCCGCAACGACCGTCTTGCCCGCATCGTCGCTCGCAACGGCCATCACGCGGCAAACCGCGTCGTCATGCCGAAGCCATGGCCATACGGCATGCTTGGCGTCGATGGTTTAGCAAAAACGGGACATTTCCGCGTCCCGGCCCGCGACCACGGCAAAACCATCTATCGTGAATCAGGCAGGCTCCAGCCCGCCGCCATCCGCCTTGCGGCCGGCCGCTGCGGCCGGGCAAACATCGGCACCGCCTCGTCTTGCGCGCAAAGCTTGTGAATGTCCGTTAAAACTTCGGCGAGGCCGCCATGTTCGACAAAAGCGACAAGGGCATCATCCTGAAGACCATTATGGTGGCCGCTCCCATCCTGATCTGCATGGGCCTGTTGCCAGTGCTGTCGTTTTACATCGAAAAGCTGGAGGAAAACGGCCGGTCGGAGATCGTCGACTACATCTCCATCGCCCAGGCGGCGATGGCGGTAAAGTTCGACGCCGCCGACCTCAACGGTTGGCAGACCGGCTACGCCTTCGACATCATCCGCCACGTCGATGGCGCCGCCGGCAACGACGCCGTATCCCGCGCCGAATTCCTGCGCTCCGCCAGCAATTTCCGCCGCGACATTCACGTTCTGCGCACGATGCCGCTGGCCGGCGACCAGCGCAACCTGCTGGACAGCGTGCAACAGGATTTCGACAGCTTCATGGCGCTGGACGCCCAGATCATCGCCATGTACCGCAGCGGCGCGCCCGCCGCCCGCGACAAGGCGTCCAATCTGGTGATGGGCGAGGAGATCCAGATCTTCAACCACATCTCGCAAAACACCAACGCGCTGGCGGTATCCATCACGCTGGACCTGATGAAGAAAGTGGCGCAATCCAACTCCTACGGCATCGTCGCCCGCTGGATGATGCTGGTGATGTGGATCATCGCCAGCGCCATGGGCATCCTGCTGGTCCGGCTGCTGCACAAATGGCTGAGCCAGATGCGCGGCCTGATGCAGAAGCTGGAGTCGCTGGCCGGCACCGACGAGTTGACCCAGCTGCCCAACCGCCGTACCTGGGACATCCAGATAGAAATGATGCTGGCCGCAGCCAAGCGCTACCGCCAGCCGATCGCGGTGGCGCTGTTCGATCTGGATCATTTCAAGCAATTCAACGACAGTCACGGCCACCCGGAAGGCGACCGCCTGCTGCGGGAAGTATCCATTTTGATCAAGTCGCGGATGCGGCAATCGGACCTGTTCGCCCGCTTCGGCGGCGAGGAGTTCGTGCTGGCGCTGATGGACTGCGACTTGCCGCAAGCGATGACCCGCATCGACTCGCTGCGGCGAAACCTGCCTGACAACCAGACCTTCTCGGTCGGCGTCACGCTGTGGGCGGAAGGCGAGCGCATCCACAACACCCTGGCGCGGGCGGACAAGGCGCTGTACCAGGCCAAGGACGGCGGCCGCGACCGGGTAGTGGGGGTGGAGCCGCCTGCGGGAAAGGGCGAAGGGCGCTAGGCTGCTTAGCCAAACCAGCCGCTCAGCCGCAGAAAACAGGGCAGCCACCAGCCTGCCCCGCATCATGAACCCTCTGTACGATCAACCGGCCATCCGCCCCATCCGTTCCGCCAGCCGCAAATGGCAGGCGGAAGCCAGTTTGACCAGATCGGTATTGTTCACCGGCATCCTGCCCGGTTCGGCAATCAGCTCCGCCAAGCCCTCCAGCGTGGCGACGGAGCTGGTCAGACCGATCAGCTTGCCATGCGGCCAGCGCTGCTTGTTGTGGCGCTCGTAATCCAGGGCCACCACCCAGCGCGAATGCTGCCAAGGCCCGGGGCCGCGCAGCACCGCCTCCATCACCGCCCTGCCCACCTGCTGCGCCGCCTCGGCAGCCAAGGCCAGCGCCAGATGCAGACTCTCCGCCGTGGTGGCCGGCCCGCCCTCATGCAGCAGCGCCGGCCGCGTCTGTTCCTGCCACCAGCGCCGCAAACGCCGCGCGCCCGGCTTCTTGATTCTTCTGACCACCTCGTCCAACTCGCCTTCGGACAAGCACAGCACCGGTTCGTCCTCGCCGGCCAGCAGCAGCAAGCGGCCGGCTGGTTGTTCCAGCGTGTGCAGCAGGTCTTCCACTTCCTGCTTCATCGAGGCGGCGATTTCGGCGGCGACGAACCAGAAGCCCTCCTCGCGGCGGATGACGCGCAGCGGGAAGTTTTTGGCGTAGTCGAGGCGGAGGGGGAGGTTTACGGAGAGGTCGAGGTGGTGGTTCATGACCGGGCCTCCTCAAGCTGGCTGGATGCTTGGGGACTAGCGGTATGTAGCGGGAAGCGACTGAGGACAAGAAGCGCCTCAGCAATACGATTGATCATGGCCATGATGGCCTCCTTATGCTTTGAGATGAGAAATCCACCGTATCGGGGTGGGGGCGCTCTCAACGGCATAAGTCGTCCGGGTCCTTGCGGATACCCGACACCCCCCTTGATCTCTTGCGACGTGCGAACGCACGCCTAGAAAGAAGGCGTAATGATACCGCCAGAACTGGGCGGGTGCAGCTTATGCTTTGAGAGAGCCTCCAAACTAAGCCCCTTCCCCTGGCATGTCAATGTATTAAGTATTGATGCGTAATCAGCAGCTTGTACTACTTGATACCGCAGTGTATCTCTGATCGGAACATGTCGTTTTATCACGTTTGGGTTCCGCCCAGAGGGCGGGCCAGGGGGCTGCGCGGCCAGCCCCCTGCACCCCCAGGCCGCCCCGACAGCGCGGCGAAACCCCGTCTCCGAAGCCATTCCCAAGGCGCCGCCCAACTCGCGGGGCGCTAACGTCGCCCTGCTCAAACAAATGGCGACTTAAGACCTTGGGAATGGCTTCGGAGCCGGCTTGCGCTGATGGGGGAGTAGTGTCAAGTCGATTTGGTTCTGCAGCTATCAACTTTATAGTAATCAATCGTCCTAAACGCGAAATCATAAAAATACCGCCACTCCAATCCATTCGCAATATTTATAAGCATTTATACTTAGCAATCTTTATATGGGAAACAATTCTGACATGAACTATTATTTGATAGTCATTTTAAAAGTAAGAAAAATTAAATACCATAATCGCGCGCGTATCTTTGCTCACGTAAAGATACGCGGCTGAATCATTATAAATTAATCCAACTATATACTATTGACAAAAAAGTAAACTATTTTTAAATGTCGGGTAAAATTAACAATTAAGACCAAAGGGGTAAGATATGGAATGTGAATATGAAGTTCAATCGAAGTGGAAACAAAATAACATTCCCTGAGAAATTACATCTATCAGATATAGATGAAGCATTGGCATCAATACATCAGGCAACAAGCGTAGCCGGATATCGAGATGTCATGCTTAACTTCGCAAATACAAAAATTGTTGCTCCTGAGTTTATGTTAGCTATTTGTGACTACATGTATGAGCTACGCACAAAAGACATTGATGCCAATTTGATATTTCCTGCCGATTTAAAACTTAGCCGATTATTTTCAAATACAAATTGGGCATATCACATTGATCCATCCAACCACGCCCAAAGTGACTTCAAAGGCTTTAAGCAAGTTCCAGCTACCCTATTCGAAAACACACAACAACAGTCCGATGCCGTAAGTAATATCGTGAATGTATTGCTTTCCAGTTCCAATGGAATTGAGCGCGGTGATTTTGTTGCTTTTGAATGGGCGATCAATGAAATTACAGATAATGTTTTGATGCATGCTAACTCAGGACGAGGCCTTGTTCAAGTCTCCAAATTCCATCACAAACAAAAAAAGATATCGTTTGTAGTCTGTGACTCAGGTGATGGCATTCCCAAAACTCTTCGAAAAGGCATACCGACGATTAAATCGGACATGGAAGCCTTAATGCAATCAATTGAAGAGGGTGTCACTAGAGACAAAACAAAAGGACAGGGAAATGGATTGTTTGGCAGCTATCAAATATGTACAGCAAGCGGGGGGAAATTTCAAATCAGATCAGGGAATGCCTTTCTAGAAGCAGATAACCGAGACAAGATTACCAAAAATACAAAAGTACCATATAATGGGACAATAATAGTTTCTGAAATAGATTTCTCCATCCCAAATTTATTAGAAAATGCATTAAAATTTGAAGGAAAAACTTACACGCCATGGACAAGGATTGAGAAACGATATGAAGATGAAAAGGAGGACAAAATAAATTTTGTCATGAAAAACGAAAGTACTGCTTTTGGTAATCGATTAGCAGGGGAATTTGTCAGATCAAAATTACAAAACCCAATCAATATGCATAACAGTTACACCTGCGTTATTGATCTATCTGGAATTGATATTATATCCAGTAGCTTTGCTGATGAAGTGTTTGGAAAGATTTTTTTAACCCTTGGTATGGATGCCTATCAGAAGATAATAAAAATAATCAATGCGAATGAAATTTGCGAAAAAATAATCAATAAATCTTTGAAACAAAGAAATGCCCTTTAACCCGGTAAGTTGGGCTCCATCGTAGGTTGGCGCTGAGCGCAGAAGCCCAACGTTCACCGCGCCCTACTCCTACAACTGCACCACAACACCTTCCCCTGCCCAACCCTCAGGCAACCACCCCAACCTGACATAGCGATGGAAGCTGGAATACGGCCAATCCGCCACCCGCTCCACATGACCATGCTTGACCGGGTTGTAATGGATATAATCCACATGCGCCTGCAGATCCGCCTCATCGCGAATCCGATGCTCCCGATACCGCCGCTGCCAGATGCCGCGTTCCCGCTTGCGCTCTCGACTCTCCCGGATGCGTTCGACTTTGGGTAGATTGCGCGAAAATGCCGCCTTGATCAGAGCCATTCTTGTCGCGTAATCCGCGTCGCCCTGCGGCAAGGCCCATACCGCATGGAAATGATCCGGCAACACCACCATGGCGACGATCTCAAATGGATGGCGGTCTCGCACTTGGCGAACAACCTGCCGCAAAACGTCGATATGGCGAGTCAGATAATCTTGTCGCCGATCCGCCAAGTTGACAGTGAAGAACCATGTGCCGCCTTCTGCCATTGAACGACGATAACGCATGGACTGCCTCCAGCACACCCGCGGTAAACGTTGGGCTTCGCTGTGCTCAGCGCCAACCTACACGCCAACGAATCCCAGGCCATCTTGAGCACAAAACCGAACCGACTCGCCACCATTCCCCATCAGCGCAAGCCGGCTCCGAAACCATTCCCAAGGTTTTAAGACGCCGGCTGTCCGACGCGGGGCGACGTTAGCGCCCCGCTAGTTCCGGCGGCTCCTTGGGAATGGCTTTGGAGACGGGGTTTCGCCGCGCTGTTGGGGTCGCCTAGGGGTGTCGGGGAGCTGGCGAGACAGCTCCCTGACCTGCCCGGCGGGCAGCCCCGCCATGAAAATCATCATCCGCGAAGCGGACACAAAACCGCGACACAACAACCGGTGCGTCGCCCCTGCGGGGTGACGCACCCTACCCGTGGAGGCGAACCACCTGCTTGGCAGCCTTCCGCCACAAAACCCAATCATCATGCAATCCAATCAAAACAAAAGGGCAAGCCCCCAGGCTTGCCCTTTCTTCATCCGACGGCGATCAAATGACCGCCGATCCAACCTTACTTCTTGCGCTGCGGCGGCAGGTCCGTGCAGGTGCCGTGCGCCACTTCCGCCGCCATGCCGATGGACTCGCCCATCGTCGGGTGCGGGTGGATGGTCTTGCCGATGTCGGTCGCGTCGCAACCCATCTCGATCGCCAGGCACACCTCGCCTATCATGTCGCCCGCGTGCGGGCCGACGATGCCGCCGCCGATGATCTGGTGGGTTTCGGCGTCGAAGATCAGTTTGGTGAAGCCTTCGTCGCGGCCGTTGGCGATGGCGCGGCCGGAAGCGGCCCATGGGAACACGCCCTTCTCGATCTTCAGGCCCTGCTTCTTGGCATCGTCTTCCGTCACGCCCACCCAAGCCACTTCCGGATCAGTGTAAGCCACGCCCGGAATCACGCGGGCGTCGAAGTAGGCCTTCTGGCCGGCGCAATTTTCCGCCGCCACGTGGCCCTCGTGCACGCCCTTGTGCGCCAGCATCGGCTGGCCGACGATGTCGCCGATGGCGTAGATGTGCGGCACATTGGTGCGCTGCTGCTTGTCCACCGGGATGAAGCCGCGGTCGGTCACCGCGATGCCGGCGTTTTCCGCGCCCAGCAGCTTGCCGTTGGGCGCGCGGCCGGTGGCGTACAGCACCATGTCGTAGCGCTGCGGCTCTTTCGGCGCGCTGGCGCCTTCAAACGTCACCCAAACCCCGTCTTCCTTGGGCTCGATGCCCACGGTCTTGGTGTTCAGCATGATGTTGTCGAAACGGTGGGCGTTCCACTTCTGCCATACCTTCACCAGGTCGCGGTCGGCGCCCTGCATCAGGCCGTCCATCATTTCCACCACGTCCAGGCGCGCGCCCAGCGTGGAGTAGACGGTGCCCATTTCCAGGCCGATGATGCCGCCGCCGACGATCAGCATCTTGCCCGGCACGGACTTCAGCTCCAGCGCGCCGGTGGAGTCCACCACGCGCGGGTCGTTCGGGATGAAGGGCAGCTTCACCACGCGCGAACCGGCGGCGATGATGGCGTTGTTGAACTTGACCACCTTCTTGTCGCCGGTCGTTTCGCTGCCGCTGCCGGTGGTGACCGACACTTCGATATGGTGCGGGTCGAGGAAGTGGCCGACGCCGCGCACCACTTCCACCTTGCGCGCCTTGGCCATGCCGGCCAGGCCGCCGGTCAGCTTGGCGATGACCTTTTCCTTGTAGCCGCGCAGCATGTCGATGTCCACTTCCGGCTTGCCGAACTTGATGCCGTTGGCGGCCAGGTGGCTCACTTCGTCTATCACCGCCGCGTTGTGCAGCAGCGCCTTGGACGGGATGCAGCCCACGTTCAGGCAGACGCCGCCCAGCGTGGAGTAGCGCTCGACGATGACGACCTTGAGGCCGAGGTCGGCCGCGCGGAAGGCGGCGGAGTAACCGCCGGGGCCGCCGCCCAGCACCATCACGTCGCATTCCACATCGGCGCCGCCGCTGTGCGAGGCGGCTACCGGAGCGGCTTGCGGCGCGAAGCCGGCCTGGGTGGTGGCGGAGGCGACGCCCACGGTTTCCACCGGCTTGGGCGCTGCCGGAGCCGCGGCTGCGCCGGCGGCTTCGATGATGACGATCACGTCGCCTTCGGACGCTTTGCCGCCGACGGCGACTTTCACTTCCTTGACGGTGCCGGCGGCTTCAGCCGGCACTTCCATGGTGGCCTTGTCGGTTTCCAGCGTGATCAGGCTGTCGTCCTTCGCGATCACGTCGCCCGGCTTGACGAAGACTTCGATCACGTCCACGTTGCTGTGGCCGCCGATGTCCGGGACTTTCAATTCAATCAGATTGCTCATGGCTTTCCATCCGTAGGGCGGAAGCCCGCGGCGCGGGCGTTCCGCCGTATTCCAAGCGGCAAGGAGAAGGCGGAGCGCCCCGGCGGGGCGTCCGCCCTACCATTACAGGATCAGGCGGCGCACGTCGGTCAACAGCTTGCCCAGGTGCACGGTGAAGCGCGCGGCTGCGGCGCCGTCGATCACGCGGTGATCGAAGGACAGGCTCAGCGGGCACATCAGGCGCGGCTCGAATTCCTTGCCGTTCCACACCGGCTTGATCTGCGACTTGCAGACGCCCAGGATGGCCACTTCCGGCGCGTTGACGATAGGCGTGAAGCTGGTGCCGCCGATGCCGCCCAAGCTGGAGATGGTGAAGGTGGCGCCCTGCATGTCGGTCGGCTTCAGCTTGCCTTCGCGGGCCAGCTTGGACAGGTCGGTCAGCTCCTGCGCGATCTGGCGCAGGCCCTTCTTGTCGGCGTCCTTGATCACCGGCACCACCAGGCCGTTCGGCGTGTCGGCGGCGAAGCCGATGTGGTAGTACTGCTTCAGCACCAGGTTGTCGCCGTCCAGCGAGGAATTGAAGTTGGGGAAGGCCTTCAGCGCTTCGGCCGCGGCCTTGATGATGAAGGCCAGCGGGCTGATCTTCAGGCCGGACTTTTCCCATTCCTTGCCCACGGTCTTGCGGAAGTCTTCCAGCTCGGTGATGTCGCACTCGTCGTTGAACGTGACGTGCGGGATCATCACCCAGTTGCGCGACAGATTGGCGCCGGAGATCTTCTGGATGCGGGACAGCGGCTTGGTTTCGATCGGGCCGAACTTGGCGAAGTCCACCTTGGGCCACGGCAACAGGTCAAGGCCCGAGCCGGAGCCTGCCGGCGCGGCGGGAGCCAGCGCGGCCGGGTTCTGCATGATGCCCTTGACGAAGGCCTTGACGTCGTCTTCGGTGACGCGGCCCTTGCGGCCGTTGCCCTTGACCTTGCCCAGGTCCACGCCCAGTTCGCGCGCCAGGCGGCGCACCGACGGACCGGCGTGGGCCTTGGAGAAGGCGATTTCGTCGATGGCGGCGGACACCGCGGCTGCAACCGGCGCCACGGCCGGCGCGGCGGCGGGCGCAACGGCCGCCGGAGCCGGAACAGCCGGGGCGGCAGCCGGCACCGGGGCTGCGGCAGGTGCCGAAGCGGCGACAGCGCCCTCAACCACGACAATCAGATCGCCTTCGCCGACCTTGTCGCCGACCTTGACCTTGACTTCCACCACCTTGCCGGCGGCGGTGGCCGGCACTTCCATGGTGGCCTTGTCGGTTTCCAGCGTGATCAGGCTGTCGTCGACGGCGATTTGATCGCCCACCTTCACCGACACTTCGATCACGTCGACGCCGCTGTGGCCGCCGATGTCGGGCACGCGGATTTCGCTGCGGCCGCTGGCGGCCGGGGCGGCGGAAGCGGCCGCTGGCGCAGGCGCGGCTGCCGGGGCCGCGGCAGGAGCGGCGACGGGCGCCGGGGCCGCAGCGGCCGGAGCCGGCGCGGCGGCGGACGCGCCCACTTCGATGATGGCGATCACGTCGCCTTCGGAAATCTTGCCGCCTACGACGGCCTTCACTTCCTTGACCACGCCGGCGGCTTCGGCCGGCACTTCCATGGTCGCCTTGTCGGTTTCCAGGGTGATCAGGGAGTCATCCACCGACACGGTCTGGCCGGCGGAGATGAATACTTCGATGATGTCTACATTGCTGTGCCCGCCGATGTCGGGCACTTTCAGTTCGATCAGATTGCTCATGAGCTTTCCATCCGTGGAGCGGTCCCCCTGGTCTGCGCAGCGCTTGGTCTGCGCAGGCTGGCGGCCCGTCGATATTCGGCTTCGTTACGGCGCAAGCTCCGGCGCTTCCCGGCGTTCCCGCCCGGCTGCCGGAGCCTGCGACCTACCCGGTCGGCG
The DNA here is from genome assembly GCF_001855555.1 of Chromobacterium sphagni. Classification (GTDB taxonomy): domain Bacteria; phylum Pseudomonadota; class Gammaproteobacteria; order Burkholderiales; family Chromobacteriaceae; genus Chromobacterium; species Chromobacterium sphagni. The sequence continues at coordinate 614,395 of NZ_MKCT01000001.1, forward strand.
GCTTAAACCTTCCAGCTCGCCAGCTTGTCGGCCTTGATGCCGTACTTGGCGATCGCCTCGGCCACCTTGGCCGCTTCGATCTTGCCGTCGCGCGCCAGGGCGGACAGCGCTGCCACCGCCACGTAGTGACGGTCCACCTCGAAGAACGAGCGCAGGTTGGCGCGGCTGTCGGAGCGGCCGAAGCCGTCGGTGCCCAGCACCACGTAGCGGCCAGGCACGTATTCGCGGATCTGGTCGGCGTAGTTGCGGATGTAATCGGTTGCGGCAACCACCGGACCCTGACGGCTGGCCAGTTGCTGCTCGACGTAGGACACGCGCTGTTCGCCCACCGGGTTCAGCAGGTTGTGGCGGGCCACGTCCATGCCGTCGCGGCGCAGTTCGTTGAACGAGGTCACGCTCCAGACGTCGGCGGCCACGCCGAAGTCGTTCTTCAACAGATCCGCCGCGGCCAGCACTTCGCGCAGGATGGTGCCGGAGCCCATCAGCTGCACCTTGGCCTTGGCGTCGCCGCCGTCCTGCAGCAGGTACATGCCCTTCAGGATGCCGGCTTCCGCGCCCGCCGGCATCGCCGGGTGGGCGTAGTTCTCGTTCATCAGCGTCAGGTAGTAGAACACGTCCTGCTGTTCCACGTACATGCGGCGCAGGCCGTCCTGGATGATCACAGCCAGCTCATAAGCGTAGGTCGGATCGTAGCTGATGCAGTTCGGAATCAGGCCGGCCTGGATGTGGCTGTGGCCGTCTTCGTGCTGCAGGCCTTCGCCGTTCAGCGTGGTGCGGCCGGCGGTGCCGCCCAAGAGGAAGCCGCGGGCGCGCATGTCGCCGGCAGCCCAGGCCAGATCACCGATGCGCTGGAAGCCAAACATCGAGTAGTAGATGTAGAACGGAATCATCGGCTGGCTGCTGTTGGCGTAGCTGGTCGCCGCGGCGATCCAGTCGGCCATCGCGCCCGGCTCGTTGATGCCTTCCTGCAGGATCTGGCCGTCCTTGGATTCCTTGTAGAACATCAGTTGATCGGCGTCCTGCGGCACATAGTTCTGGCCCTGGGTGGACCAGATGCCGTACTGGCGGAACATGCCTTCCATGCCGAAGGTGCGGGACTCGTCCGGCACGATCGGCACCACGCGCTTGCCGATGTTCTTGTCCTTCAGCAGGGTGCCCAGCATGCGCACGAAGGCCATGGTGGTGGAATACTCGCGCTCGCCGGACGATTGCAGCTGGCCGTCGAATGCCGACAGCTGCGGCACTTCCAGCACGGTCTTCACCGGCTTGCGGGCCGGCAGGTAGCCGCCCAGGGCCGCGCGGCGTTCGCGCATGTACTTCATTTCCGGGCTGTCTTCCGCCGGCAGGTAGTACGGAACCTTGGCCAGATCTTCATCGGAAACCTGGATGCCGAAGCGGTCGCGGAATTTGCGCAGGCTTTCCAGATCCATTTTCTTGGCCTGGTGGGCGATGTTCATCGCCTCGCCGGAGGCGCCCATGCCGTAGCCCTTGATGGTCTTGGCCAGAATCACGGTCGGGCGGCCGTTGGCATTGTGGGTGGCCTCATGGTAAGCCGCGTACACCTTGTGCGGGTCGTGGCCGCCGCGGTTGAGGTTCCAGATTTCCTCGTCCGACATATTGGCCACCATTTCGCGCAGCTCCGGGTATTTGCCGAAGAAGTGTTCGCGAACGTAGGCGCCGTCCTTGGACTTGAAGGTCTGGTAGTCGCCGTCGACGCACTCGTCCATGCGCTTCTTGAGCAGGCCCTTGGTGTCCATCGCCAGCAGCGGGTCCCAACGCGAGCCCCAGATGACTTTCAGCACGTTCCAGCCGGAGCCGCGGAAGTCGCCTTCCAGTTCCTGGATGATCTTGCCGTTACCGCGCACCGGTCCGTCCAAGCGCTGCAGGTTGCAGTTGATGACGAACACTAGGTTGTCCAGGCCTTCGCGCGCTGCCATGGCGATGGCGCCCAGCGATTCCGGCTCGTCCATCTCGCCGTCGCCGCAGAAGCACCACACCTTGCGGCCGTGGGTCTTGGCCAGGCCGCGGCTTTCCAGGTACTTCAGGAAGCGGGCCTGGTAGATGGCCATCAGCGGGCCCAGGCCCATCGATACGGTGGGGAACTGCCAGAAATCGTCCTTCAGCCACGGATGCGGGTAGGACGGCAGGCCCTGGCCGTCCACTTCCTGGCGGAAGTTATCCAGCTGGGCGGCGGAGAGGCGGCCTTCCATGAAGGCGCGGGCGTAGACGCCGGGCGCGATATGGCCCTGGAAGTAGATCAGATCGCCGTCCTGCTCGTCGTTCTGGGCGCGCCAGAAATGGTTGAAGCCGACGTCGTACAGGGTGGCGGAGGATTGGAACGATGCGATGTGGCCGCCCAGCTCCAGATCCTTCTTGCCGGCGCGCAGCACCATGGCGGCGGCGTTCCAGCGGTTGATCGAGCGGATGCGGTGTTCCAGCTCGTGGTTGCCGGGCGACTTGATTTCCTTGCCGACCGGGATGGTGTTCAGGTACGCGGTGGTCGCGTCAAACGGCAGGTGGGCACCGCGGCGGCGGGTGCGCTCCACCAGCTTTTCCAACAGGTAATGCGCGCGTTCCGGGCCTTCGTTATCCAGCACCGACTCAAGCGCTTCAGTCCATTCCTGGGTTTCCAACGGATCGATATCGTCAGGGAAAGTTGCAGCCATCTCTGGTCCTCACAGCGGGTGACATCGGGGACCGCGTCAGTACCGGCCGGCCCCGCAATTATGCTATCGGCTCGAAAGCGAGCCAATTATTTGATTTGAGATTATAAACGAACACATTCGCAAATAAAAATGTTCATTTGCGAATGTGTTCGCTACGACCCAGCCAGTGTACGTCCGGAAGGATTCGCAAAGGAATAGCCGACAGCGGCTAAGACGGCGGGAAGTCGCGAAACAAACCGATGCTGCGCCGCATCATGTTGTTTTTTTGCGATAAGAAGCGCGAACTTGAAACAATTGTTTCAATTTCGCGCAGCCTTCCGCTCGTCCTTGGCCAGCCGCTCCACTTCGCGCAAGCGCGCCTCCAGCATCGAACGCAGGTAGAAGTCATCGCCCTTGGCCTGGCTGGCCAGCTGGTACTGCTCCAGCGCCGATGAATAGCGCTGCTCGTAATAGAAAGCGTTGCCCAGCGCCTCGTGGTAGCGCAGCGGGTCCTTGTCGGCGTACAGCTTGGCCTGCAGCCGGTACAGCGCCGGATCGGCGCTGCGGTCGTTAAGTTGCTGGCGCAGCAGCTTCTGCGCGCCGGCGCGGTCGCCGCCGTCCAGCGCGACGTCGATCTGCGACAGCTGCAGCGCGGTATTGCGCGGGAAGGCTGCGAGGCCGTTGCGCGCCGCCGCCGCCGCCGCGCTCCAGTCGCGGCCGTCGCGGGCGATCTCCACCTCCAGCCCATACAACATCGGATTGTCCGGCAACTTGGCGCGGGCCTTGGCCAGCGCTTCGCTGGCGCCGGCGCGGTCGTGCTGCAACAGCTTGGCGCGCGCCAGACCGTACCAGCTGGCGCCCTCGTTCAAGTACAGGCCGCGCTGCAGGGTGCTGTTGTAGTAGAACAGCGCCTCGTCCGGCGTCATGGTAAGCGTGCGCAGCTTTTCCCGCACCAGCAGATAGTCGATGCTGTCGGCGCGCATCCGCACCGGATAGTCCAGCGCGCGGTTCTGCGCCTCGCTGATCCGCTCCACCGTCACCGGGTGGGTGCGCAGGAAGGCGTAGGCCATGGTGTCGCTGTAGCGGCCGGCCTGCTCCAGGCGCTGGAAGAAGGTCGCCATATAGCGCACATCGTAGCCGGCATTGCCCATGAACTGCATGCCGACGCGGTCGGCCTCGCGCTCGAAATCGCGCGAGAACGCCAGTTGGCGCGAAATGGACAGGCCCATGCCGGCCGACACCGCGCCCATCGCGCCCTCGCCGCTGCCGGCCTTGGCCGCCAGCGCGGCGGCGACGATGGTGCCCAACAGCAACAGCGGATTGGTGGCGCTGCTGGCCGCCTGCATCCGCGCGATGTGGCGCTGGGCGACGTGGGCGGTTTCATGGCCCATCACCGCCGCCAGCTCGCCCTCGCTCTGGGTGGCCAGAATCAAGCCGATATTGACGCCGACGTAGCCGCCGGGCATGGCGAAGGCGTTGATGCCGGTGTCGGCGACGCAGAAATAGGTGAAATGCACGCCGGGCAGCGTCACCGACGCCGACAGCTTGCCGCCGATATCGTTAAGGTAGGAACTGACCTCGGCATCGTCCAGCACGTCGCCGGCCTCGCGCATCGCGCGCAGCGCGTCGCGGCCGATGCGGGCCTCGTCGGTCAGGGACAGGGAAGCGTCGGAAATCTCGCCCAGGTCGGGCAGATCGGCGCGGACGATCAGCGGCTGCGCCAGCACGGAGGCCAGCAGCGCGCACAGCAGGCGGCGTTTCATCATGGGGCTTATGATAGCCGCGAAGCCGCGTAAGTTGCATGCCTGTCGCCTTGATCAAAGCTAAACAATTGTTGCCCGGCCGCCGGACTGTCATGACACGCGGATTCCAGCTAGACTCGACTGCAGTCAGAACTCCCGCAGCCGCCGCCATGTCCATTCTCCCCCCTGCCCCGCCCAGGCTCGCCACCGAAACCGGTCAGGCCGACTTCGGCGTCTATCAGGGCATCATTCCCGACCTGAGCTGGAATGGCCTGGCGATGTCGCCGCTGCAACGGCTGGGCCGCCGCCTGCATCACAAGCGCTGGCAATACGCCGCCATCGCCCATGACGACTTCCTCATCGCCGCGGCGGTGGTGGACGTGGGCTGGAACGGCACCGCTTTCGCCTATCTGTTCGACCGCCGCAGCCGCCGGGTGGCGGCCGCCGCCAGCGCCAACGGCTTGCCCGGCGTCGGCATCCGCGTCGCCGACCGCGCATTCGGCGACGCCCATTTCCGCTTCGGCGGGGTCGATCTGCGCTTCGCCCGCGACGGCGACACGCTGCGATTGAGCCTGGACAGCCGCGAACTGCAGCTGGACGCCGCCATCTCGCTGGCAGCCATGCCTCCGGTGCTGGCGGTGGTCGCGCCGGCCAACTACCTGGCGCACAGCACCCACAAAAGCGGCGGCCTGACGGTGGAAGGCGAGGCGCGCGGCCCGGCTGGCCGCTACGCCCTGTCAGGCGCGGCGGCCTCGCTGGACTACTCCAACGGCCTGCTGGCGCGCGAAACCCGTTGGCGCTGGGCCAGCGCCCATGGCCGGCATATGGGGTTCAATCTGCAACAAGGCTATATGGGCAACGCGGAAAACGCGGTGTGGCTGGACGGCCGGCTGTTCCGCGTCGGCGCGGTGGAGTTCGACTACCTGGCCGACGACCCGCTGGCGCCGTGGCGCGTCCGCAGCCAGGACGGGCTGGTGGATCTCGCCTTCACGCCCGAAGGCGCGCGGCGCGAGGACAAGAACCTGCTCATCGCCGCCAGCCGGTACGTGCAGCCGATAGGCCGCTTCGACGGCACCCTGACCGATCCCGCCAGCGGCGAGCGCCATCCGGTGCGGCAACTGGCCGGCGTCACCGAAGACCACCTGTCGCGCTGGTAGAAAGACTCGATGCTGTTATTGAAACTACTGCTGGTGCCGACGCTGATCTGGCTGATCAGCGCCGCCGCCAAAAAATGGGGTCCGGCGGTGGCGGGCGCCCTGGCCGGCTTTCCGGTGATCACCGGCTCGATCCTGCTGATCCTGGCGCTGGAGCACGGCCCGGCCTTCGCCCAGCGCGCCGCGTTGGCCGCGGCGCTGGGCACCAGCACCAATATCGCCTTCGGCATCGCCTACAGCTGGGCGGCGCTGCGCTGGCGCTGGCCGGCGTGCCTGGCCTTGGGCTTGGCCGGCTACGCCGCCGCCGTCGGCCTGAGCCAGCTGGCCGGGCTGTCGCCCGGGCAGGGCGCGCTGCTGGGCCTGGCTTTCCTGCCCGCCGCCGGCTATCTGTTTCCCAAGCCGCCGCCTCCCGATCCCGGCGCCGTGCTGCGCGAGGCCGGCATGGCGCCGCGGATGCTGGCCGGCGCGGCGCTGGTACTGTTGATCACCAGCGTGTCCGCCAGCCTGGGTCCGGCCTTGAGCGGCCTGCTGGCGGTGTTTCCGGTATTGGGCAGCGTGCTGGCGGTATTCAGCCAGCAGAGCGCCGGCAGCGCCGCCACGGTGCGGCTGCTGCGCGGCATGGTGCAGGGTTTCTACGCCTTTGTCGCCTTCTGCCTAAGCCTGGCCTGGGCGCTGCCCGGGATGGCGCTGGCACCGGCCTTTCTATTCGCCTTGCTGCTGGCGGCTCTGGTGCAGGCGGCGGTGCTGTGGCGCAGCCGGCATCGCCATTAGCCCCCCCGGCCGCCGGCGCCATGACTGAAGCCATGCTTGGCGTTCGGCGCTCCGGAATGAAAAATGCCGCCCGTCTGCGACAGGCGGACGGCAGCGCTTGGCGCCGACGGATGCGTTCAGCGCGCGCCGATCGGCAGCACGCTTCGACCGTATTGCTCGTTGATCACGGTGGCCATCGCCAGATACACAGCGCTGGCGCCGCACACGATGCCCTCAAAGCCGGCGATGACGCCGATGGCGGCGCTGCCGGTGAAGTCGCGCGCCGCCAGCAGGAAGAACAGCACGGTCAGCGAGGCGAAAACAAATTGCTTCATGCGCGGATAGTTGACGGTGCCCGCCAGCATGAACAAGGTGAACACGCCCCACAGCAGCAGATACCAGGCCATATAGCCTGGCGGGGTGGCGTCGGCCAGGCCCAGCTTGGGCAGCACCAGCAGCAGCACCAGGCTCAGCCAGAACAGGCCGTAGGACAGGAAGGCGGTGACGCCGAAGGTGTTGCCGCGGCGGAATTCCATGACGCCGGCGACGAGTTGCGCCAGGCCGCCGTAGCACAGGCCCATCGCCAGCACCATGGCGCTGAGCGGGAAAAAGCCGGCGTTGTGGATATTCAAGAGTATGGTGGTCATGCCGAAGCCCATCAGGCCCAGCGGCGCCGGGTTGGCCAGTTTTTCGTTCACGAAAGCGCTCCAGATAAGCGGTCATTAATATTAGGGAGGCGCGATTCTAGGCAAGCCCGCCCTCCCCGGCAAGCACCTGGATCAAACCTTGCGCCCGGCAGCGCGCCGCCCCGGCGGCGGCGCTCTTGAAAAGAGCCGGCCGCCACTCCAGTTATTTCCGTCGCCAATGCCGCAAATTCCACCCCGGCGGGGGCAACTGGTGATAGCATGCCGCGCGGACTGGAGCAAAACCTCTAGAGCGCATTGAGCTGCGTTTTCCTACCCGTCATGGCGGCGATGCGGGAAAATACAGCTGAATACGTTCCATTTCCGTCATCTGCACAGGAAAACCACAAGCATGGACCGACTGAATACCCTGCTCGACCACAACCGCGCCTTTGTCGAAAGCCGCGAATACGAGCAATACAAGACCGACAAGTTTCCCGGCAAGGGCTTGGCGGTGCTGGCCTGCATGGACGCCCGCTTGGTGGAATTGCTGCCCAAGGCGATGGGCCTGAAGAACGGCGACGCCAAGCTGATCAAGAACGCCGGTGCGCTGATCACCCACCCCTGGGGCTCAGTGATGCGCAGCCTGATCGTCGCCGTGTACGAGCTGCGCGCCGACGAGATCTGCGTGGTGGCGCACCGCGATTGCGGCATGCGCGCAATCGACCCCAAGCACATCCTCGACCACGCGGTGGAGCGCGGCATCCCGGAAGAGACCATCGCCACTCTGCGCAATGCCGGCATCGACCTGGACAACTGGCTGAAAGGTTTCGACAACGTCTCCGACAGCGTGCGCCACTCGGTGCAGACCATACGCAACCACCCGCTGATGCCCAAGGACATTCCGGTGCACGGCCTGGTGATCCACCCGTCCACCGGTCGGCTGGAAGTAATCATCAACGGCTACGGCGAAGAGAGCCACACCGCCGCATGAGCGCGCGCATCGGGGTGTTCGGCGGCACCTTCGACCCGATCCATCTGGCCCATCTGCGCATGGCGCGCGCCTTCGCCGAAGAGCTGGCGCTGGACCGGGTGCTGCTGATCCCCGCCGGCCTGCCCTACCACCGCGCCCGCGGCGCGCGCGCCAGCGGCGAGCAGCGGCTGGAAATGGTGAGGCTGGCGATAAGCGGCGACGCCCGGTTTCAAGTCGATGACCGCGAAATCCGCCGCCGCCGCCCGGCCTATACCGTGGACACACTGCGCGAGCTGCGCGGCGAGCTGGGAGATGGCGCCGAGTTGTGGTTTCTGATCGGCGGCGACTCGCTGGCCACCCTCGACAGCTGGAAGGAATGGCGCCAGTTGTTCCAGCTCGCCAACCTCGCCGTCGCCATGCGTCCCGGCTTCGATTGGCAGACGCTGCCGACGGAAGTGCAACAGCAGTGGCAAGCCCGCCAAGTATCTGATTTTTCAAATCGAACGGCTTCCGGTACAATCCGCCCCCTGGCCCTGCCGCCGCTCGATCTGTCCGCCACCCGCCTGAGGGCGTTGCTGACCGCCGGGCAGCCGGTGGATGGCCTGATCGACCCGGCCGTGCTGGCCTACATTCGCCAGCAGCGGCTATACCAATAAACGGGCGGCGGCGCAGCCGCCCTCGCTCTTTGTGGTACCTCTTGCCGGCGCCTGTGCCTGCTACGTACCGGCACAGGAAAAGGAATCATGGATATTCAAGCAATCAGCAAACTGGCAGTGGAAGCCCTGGAAGACATCAAGGGCAAGGACATCATCGAGCTGGACACCAGCAACCTCACCTCGCTGTTCCAGCGCATGATCGTCGCCACCGGCGACTCCAACCGCCAGGTCAAGGCGCTGGCCAACAACGTGCAGGTCACCCTGAAGGAAGCCGGCGTGGACATCGTCGGCAGCGAAGGCCACGAAAGCGGCGAATGGGTGCTGGTTGACGCCGGCGACGTGGTGATCCACGTAATGCTGCCGGCCGTGCGCGACTACTACGACATCGAGGCGCTGTGGGGCGGCCAGAAGCCCAGCTTCGCCATCGGCGCCGCCAAGCCGTGGTCGGCGGTATAAACCGCTGACGCGCTGACGGGGAGGCCCTTCCCCGTCATCCTCTTTCCCGTTTCATCCCGCAAGCCCCATTCCCGATGAAAATCACCATTCTCGCCGTCGGCACCAAGATGCCGCGCTGGGTGGACGAAGCCTATTCCGATTACGCCAAACGCTTCGGCCGCGACATCACGCTGGAACTGAAAGAGATCAAACCGGAAAAACGCGGCGGCGGCGTCACTGCGGAAAAGGGCATCGCCGCCGAGCACGAACGCCTGATCGCCGCCATCCCGCCGCGTTCGCGGCTGGTGGTGATGGACGAGCGCGGCAAGAGCTGGACCTCGCTCAAGCTGGCCGAGGGATTGAAGGAATGGATGGCCGGCGGCGACGACGTGGTATTCATCATCGGCGGCGCCGACGGCCTGTCGTTGGAGTTGAAGCAGCGCGCCGAGGTGCTGCTGCAGCTGTCGGCGATGACGCTGCCGCATGGCATGGTGCGGGTGATGCTGGCCGAACAGATCTACCGCGCTTACTCCATCCTCAACAACCATCCCTACCACCGCGAATGACAAAGCCACGCCGAACGCGTGGCCCCGTCGCGCATCGCCGCGCCTAGCCTTGCGGGCGCTTGCTCAGCGCGGCGCTCACCCGGCTCCTCCTCAGCGGCCACAGCAGGCCGATGCCCAACAGCACCGCCAGGCCATTGGCCAGCACGCCCGCAATATGCAGATAGCCCCAGTGGCCCAGCAACCCGCCATACAGGTGATTGAGCCCCAGCAGCAAGGACAGCCCGCACAGCAGCCCCACCAACTGGCGCTCGGACTCCGGCTCGGCGTGCAGCCGGCACAATAGATAAGTCGCCAATACCAGATCGAAAATCGCGATCTCGCACTGCCAGCCCTCCGACACCGCCCAGACTGTGCCCGCCGCCATGAATTGCGGCGCCGTCAGATGGCCGATGGCGCTGACGATAGCCGCAAACGCCCACGCTCTCACATACCAAGTGCCCATATAGCCCCCTTTAAGGTATTGAACGCAAAACGACGCACTGCACCGGCACGCCAGTGCCTATTTTTAATGCATGGGCAGCAAGCTGCCCGCACCTTATCCAGCAATGACGCCGGGAACGGTAAAACGCGCCTCAGTTATCCACAGCAAACCACAAAACCCGGCCTTATCCACAAACTCACGGTTCAAGCCATCCGCCAGCCGCGCAGACGCCGGTTGATCAACAGCACCCAGACCGCCGTCAACAGGCAAAGTCCGCCTGAAATCATCGTCGCCAGCGTGTAGCTGCCCAGGCTGTTGCGCAGCATCCCGGCCCCGAGCGCCGCAAAAGCCGCCCCCAGCTGATGCCCGGCGACGATCCAGCCAAACACCACCGGCGCCTGCTGGCTACCGAAACTGTTGGTGGTCAGCTTCACGGTAGGCGGCACCGTCGCCACCCAATCCAGCCCGTAAAACAAGGCGAATAGCGGCAGGCCAAAGAAATATTCCAGCCCGAAGGCATACGGCAGGTAGATCAGCGCCAGCCCGCGCAGGCCGTAATAGCAAAATAGCAGGGTTTGCGGAGGAAAGCGGTCGGATAGCCAGCCCGACAACGTGGTGCCCAGCAGATCGAACATGCCCATCGCAGCCAGCATGCTGGCACCGCGCACCGGCGTCAGGCCGTAATCGCCGCACATCGCGATGAAATGGGTGCCGATATAGCCATTGGTGCTGGCGCCGCAGACGAAGAAACTGGCGAACAGCAGCCAGAAGTCGCGCGACTTCGACGCGCGGCCCAGCGCGTCGAAGGCTATCCGCACCGGGTTGTGGTGCAGAGCCGGCTGGAGCGGAGCGTCTTCCGGCTCGCCCAATGCGCGCAAACCCACGCTGGACGGCCGCTCCGGCAACAGCAAGACAACCAGCGGCATGATGCAGGCGGCAGCGATGGCCAGCAGCCACACCGTGCTGCGCCAACCATGCTGTTCGGTCAGAAAGGCCATCAGCGGCAGAAACACCAGCTGGCCGGTGGCGGAGCTGGCGGTGAGGATGCCCATCGCCAGACCGCGATGGCGGACGAACCAGCGGCTGACCACCGATGCGCCCAGCGTCATGGCGGTCGCCCCGGTGGCGCAGCCAACCATCAGCCCCCACAACAATTGCAGTTGCCAGTTGCTGCGCATCAGGCTGGACAAAGCCACGCTGGCCGCCAGCATGGCCAGCGCCGCCAACACCGTGCGGCGCAAGCCGAAACGCAGCATCGCCGCCGCCGCGAACGGCCCCATCAGGCCGAACAGCGCCAGGTTGATCGCCAGCGCGGTGGAGATGGCGGAACGGCTCCAGCCGAACTCATGCTCCAGCGGCACCATCATCACCCCGGGAGCGGAGCGGATGGCGGCGGTGATCAGCATCACCAGGAAGGTCACGGCAATCGCAATCCAGGCATAGTGGAAGCGTCCGCCCGTCCAGTCGCGCAATCCGCTCATGCCTTCGCCTCCGCCAATAGATCAACGTTTTAAACTTAGCCAGTCGGATGGGGCTCCGCACCTCCGATTGCTGCGCGCCGGCGAGCCATTCAACTTATCAACAACTATCCCGCGATGACGATTTTATCCACAGCATGCGGCCGCCCACTCGCGCATGCAGCCGACAAACGCCTCCAACCGGGCAGACATGCCGCGCGACGACGGCCACAGCAGCCAAAGCCTTATCTCCTCTCCGTTTTCACTGTTCAATAGCGGCCGCAAGCTGCCATCTTCCAGTTCGCGGCGGATGGAGATATCCGGCAGACAGGCAATGCCTTGTCCCTGCAACACAAACTCCAGCCGCGCATGCACGCTGTTGCACACCAGCGCGCGCGGCAGAACGGCATCGGCCAAGGGCCACGCCTCCAGCTTGCCGCTATTGGGCGAGCGGTAATGGATCAGCCTGTGGCCCGCCAGCTGCGCCGGGATGTCCGGCTGGCCATGGCGGGCCAGATAGTCCGGCGCGGCGACGATGAGGCGGCGGAAACCCGGCAAGGCCAGGCTGCGCAGCTTGCCCCCATCGCCCGTGCCCACACGGATGGCGGCGTCAAAGCCCTCCTCGATGAGGTCCACATTGCGCTCGCTGTAGTCCAGCTCCAGCGACACCTCGGGGTAGCGCTGCTGGAAAGCCGCCAGCTCCGCCATCATTACCCCGCCTATCGGCGGCAGGCTCAGCCGCAACAGGCCGTCGGGCAAGCGGCCCGCCCGCTCCAGTTCCGCGCGCATGGCTGCGGCCTCCTCCAGCATGCGCCGGCCGCGACTCAACACTGTCGCGCCTTCCGCCGTCAACGCCAGCGCGCGGGTACTGCGCTGCAAGAGCCGCGCGCCCAGCGCCGTCTCCAGGCGGCCGACGCGCTTGCCCACTGCCGACGCCGACACGCCCAACACCCGTCCGGCGCCGACAAAGCTGCCCTGTTCGGCCACCGCGATGAACACCGCCAGATCACTGATTGAAGCCAGCACATTCCCTCCTTTCCGGAGCGGAAAGTGTAACGCCATTCATGCCAAATAGCTCCGCAGAGTGCGGAGCGGCCGCTGGCTGTTTCCGGCCGGAGCAGGCGGTTAGGCTGGAGCTTTTCTTGCACCCAGGTATCGCCATGTCTTCTCCACGCCTGTTGAGCCCCGCCTTGTTGACGCTGGTGGTAGCCGCTTTCGCCATCGGCACCGCCGAATTCGTCATCATGGGCCTGCTGCCCATCATCGCTGCAGATTTACGAATCGACCTGCCCCGCGCCGGCTATCTGGTTTCCGCCTATGCGCTGGGCGTCGTGGCCGGCGGCCCCTTGCTGGCCGGCCTCATTGCCCGCCTAGAGGAAAAACGCGCCTTGATGGCGCTGATGCTGATTTTCATCGCTGGCAACCTCGCCTGCCTGCTGGCACCCAAACTGATGCCTTTATTGCTTGCGCGCGTGCTGACCGCGCTTTGCCACGCCAGCTTCATCGGCGCCGCAGCGGTCATGGCGTCGCGGCTGGCGCCGCCGGGCATGGAGGGACGCGCAATGGCCTTGATGTTTTCTGGCATGACGCTAGCCAATGTGCTGGGCGTGCCGGCGGGCACGCTGATCGGCCAACTGAGCGGCTGGCGGACCAGTTTCGCCGTCGTGATGACGCTGGGCATAGTCGCCTTGCTGTTGATACGCTGGCAGGTCCCGGACCGGACCGGCGACAAACAGACCGGCATCCAGCCACCGCGTCTACCTGGCATGGTCTGGTGCGCGCTGCTCTGCAGCGTGCTGGCTGCCAGCAGCATGTTTGCTTTCTTCACCTATCTGCTGCCGCTATTGAACCAGATCAGTGGCCTGCCGCTGGAATACGCCAGCCCGGTCTTGCTGCTGTGCGGGATGGGTTTGGTGATAGGCGGGTGGCTGGGCGGCCGCTTGACGGACTGGAACCTGAGCCGTGGTCTGGTGCTGACATTGCTTCTGCTATGCGCCAGTCTGATTTGCTTTTATCTGCTCGCCGCGCGGCTGAGCCTGGCGCTAACGCTGATGACGATGTGGGGAAGCATGGCGTTCGCCTTGTGCATGCTGTTGCAGGCACTGGTGATCCGTCTGGCGGGGCAAGCCGCAGCTCGCGCCTCCACGTTCAATGTCGCTGCCTTCAATCTGGGTAACGCGCTGGGAGCCTGGCTGGCCGGTGGGCTGCTGGATCAAGGCGGATCATTGGAGCGACTCAGCCTACTCGCCGCGGGCCTGGCCGGCTTGACCTTGCTCGCTACGCTTGGCGTATTGCATGGCAGTGCTGCCCAGCGCGCACGCTTCGCCAATGCATAAAAAAACAGGCCGCATTTGCGACCCGTCGTGATAGTAGACATCGGCTCAGGCGGCCAGCAAGGTCGCCAATGCCCGCATGGTCTGCCAGGGCTCGCCCGGCTCCACGCCTTTGATCTGGCGGTCGATGCGCGCGCACTCGGACAACGCCTGCATCAGCTTGCGCGGGCCGATGCGGCGCAAGGCCGGTTCGGCCAGCTTCTGCTTGTCGCCCCACAGCCTGAGCTCGCGCGCCATGTCGCGCAGCTGGCGGCCGTCCTTCAGCCCCTGGCGCAGCCTGAGCAGCATGCGCACGTCCTCGGATAGCGACCACAACACCAGCACCGGCGCCTCGCCTTCGGCCATCAGGCCATCCAGCATCCGCATCAGCCGCGGCGTATCGCCCGCCAGCCAGGACTCGGACAGCTGGAACACGTCGAAACGCGCGACATTGGCCACCGCCACCTGCAAATCCGCCAGGCTCAGTTCGCCCTTGGGGTACAGCAGCGCCAGCTTGTCCACCTCCTGGCGCGCGGCCAAGAGATTGCCCTCCACCCGCTCGACGAAGAACTCCAGCGCCTCGCTGCCCAACTGCTGGCCCTGGGCCTTCAGCCGGCGGGCAATCCAGCCCGGCAGTTCGGAGCGCCCCACCGGCCGCGCCTCCACCGCCAGGCCGGCCTTTTCCAGCGCGACGAACCACTTGCCCTGCTGCTGGGTCTTGTCCAGCTTGGGCAGGGTGATCAGGACGATGGTGTCCTCGGGAGGATTCGCCGCCAAACGCTGCAGCGCCTCGCTGCCCTCAGTTCCGGGCTTGCCGCCGGGAATGCGGATCTCCAGCAGCTTCAGCGAGGCGAACAGCGACACGCTGCTCATCGCGTCGACCAGCTGCGACCAATCGAAACCCGCCTCCACCGTCAGCACCTCGCGCTCCAGATAGCCCGCCTGCCGCGCCGCCAGACGAACCGCATCGGCAGCCTCCAGCGCCAGCAGCGCCTCCTCGCCGTGCACCAGGTACAACGGCGCCAGTCCCTTGCCCAGCGCCGCGTTCAGCGCGTCAGGGCTGAGGGACGGCATTGGCCGGCTTCAGGCTTTGCGGTCCGGCCGGCGCGGCGGACGGAACTTTCAGATAGGCCAGGCGGCGCACGATCTGCTCGGCGGCGTCGCGGCGCGCGTCGGCCCATAGCAGGTTCTCCTCCTGCTCCTTGCCCAGCACCGCGTTATCCGAATAGTTCATGCTGCGGCGCACGCTCACATCCATGTCCGGCTCGATCGGCACTCCGCCCAGCACCACCCGCACCGTGGCGGTATAGGTCAGCTGGTACTCGTTGATCTTGCCGCCGGCGTTGATGGTGAGAATGTCCTTGGACTGGTTCTCGTTCAGCACGCTGACCACCGCCTGCGCCTCCTTCGGACCCGCAGTCAGCGTCAGCTTCGGGTTGCGCGCCAGCACGGTGCGCAAATCGCTCCCGATGCTGACATTCGCCGCCTCCAGATACAGGGTGGAGAACGGCAACTCCTTGATGGTGCCGCCCAGGCCGCGCAGATGGAAGCCACAGGCGCTCAGCAGCACGACCAGGCCGGCCAGCAACAGGCAGTTCAGGCTTTGTTTCATATCACTCCCCAGATGGCGGAAGGCCCGCCAGGCAAAGCGGCGAAGGCAGAGCAGGCTGCCCCGCGCCGCGGCCGGTTTTCAGACTACGATGTTCACCAGGCGGCCCGGCACCACGATGATCTTCTTGGCCGGCTTGCCTTCCATGAACTTCTGCACGTTGTCGTGCGCCAGCGCCGCGGCCTCGATGACATCCTTGCCGGCGTCGGCGGCCACGGTGACGCTGCCGCGCAGCTTGCCGCACACCTGCACCATCAGCTCGATCTCGCTCTTCACCAATGCCGCCTCGTCCACCGCCGGCCAGGCCTGCGCCAGAATGTCGGTGCCAGGCTTGAGCTGGCTCCAGATGGCATCGGTGATGTGCGGCACGATGGGCGACAGCATGATGGCGACGGCTTCCAGCACTTCCTGCGCCACCGCGCGGCCGGCCGCGCCGCGGGTATCGGCCTTGTCGTAGGTATTGAGCAGCTCCATCACCGCGGCGATGGCGGTGTTGAATTGCTGGCGGCGGCCGTAGTCGTCGGCCACTTTCTGGATGGTGGCGTGCAGCTTGAAGCGCAGCTCTTTCTGGCTGGCGTTCAAGTCGCCGCCGGCGTACGGCGCGACCACGCCGGCCTCGACATGCTCGCGCGCCACTTTCCATAGCCGCTTGAGGAAGCGGAACGAGCCCTCCACCCCGGCGTCGGACCATTCCAGGCTTTGCTCCGGCGGCGCGGCGAACATCATGAACAGGCGCGCGGTGTCGGCGCCGTAGTTCTCGATGAATTCCTGCGGGTCGACGCCGTTATTCTTGGACTTGGACATCTTCTCCACCCCGCCCACCACCACCGGCAGGCCGTCGACGCGGTGCGTGGCGCCGACGATCTTGCCCTTGGCGTCGCGTTCCAGCACCACGTCCTGCGGCGCGATCCAGTCCTTGCTGCCGTTGGGCAGGTCGCGATAGAAGGTTTCGCAGATCACCATGCCCTGGCACAACAGCTTCTTGAACGGCTCGTCGGTGGAGACCAGGCCTTCATCGCGCATCAGCTTGTTGAAGAAGCGCGCGTACAACAGGTGCAGGATGGCGTGTTCGATGCCGCCCACGTACTGGTCTACCGGCAGCCAGTAGTCGGCGGCCTGCTTGTCCACCATCGCGGTGTCGCAATTGGGGCTGGCGTAGCGCGCGTAATACCAGCTGGACTCCACGAAGGTGTCCATGGTGTCAGTCTCGCGCTTGGCCGCGCCGCCGCATTTCGGGCAGCTGGTCTCGTAGAATTCCGGCATCTTGGCCAGCGACGAGCCGCTGCCGTCCGGGATGACGTTTTCCGGCAGCACCACCGGCAGCTGATCGGCCGGCACCGGCACGTCGCCGCAAACCGCGCAATGAATGATGGGAATCGGGCAGCCCCAGTAGCGCTGGCGGCTGATGCCCCAGTCGCGCAGGCGGTATTGGGTTTTTTTCTGGCCGGCGTTCTTGGCCTGCAGGTCGCCGATGATGGCGTCGAAAGCCGCCTGGTAGCCCAGTCCGTCGTATTTGCCGGAATTGACGGTATGGACGGTGTCGTCCTTGGCGCCATACCACTCCTGCCATTGCGTCGCGTCGTAGCCGCCGTCGCCTGCGATCTTGGCGATCACCTGCTTGATCGGCAGCGAGTATTTGTTGGCGAACTCGAAGTCGCGCTCGTCGTGCGCCGGCACCGCCATCACCGCGCCCTCGCCGTAGCCGGACAAGACGTAGTTGGCAATCCATACCGGCAGCTTTTCGCCAGTCAGCGGATGGATGACGAACAGGCCGGTGTCCATGCCCTTCTTTTCCATCTTGGCCACATCGGCCTCGGCCACCGAGCCAGCCTTGCATTCGGCGATGAAGGCTTGCAGCTCCGGCTTGCCGGCTGCGGCCTGGGCCGCCAGCGCGTGCTCGGCGGCGACGGCGACGTAGGTGGCGCCCATCAGCGTGTCCGGACGGGTGGTGTAGACCTTCATCACGCCTTCGTGACCGACGCTCGCCACGTCGTAGGCGAAGGACACGTCGGAGCCATGGCTCTTGCCTATCCAGTTGCGCTGCATGGTCTTGACCTGTTCCGGCCAGTCTTCCAGCTTGTCCAGGTCGTTCAGCAATTCTTCGGCGTACTGGGTGATGCCGAAGTAGTACATCGGGATTTCGCGCTTTTCCACCAGCGCGCCGGAGCGCCAGCCGCGGCCGTCGACCACCTGCTCGTTGGCCAGCACGGTCTGGTCCACCGGGTCCCAGTTGACCATGCCGTTCTTCTTGTAGATCACACCCTTTTCAAACAGACGGGTGAACAGCCACTGCTCCCAGCGGTAGTAGTTGGGCTTGCAGGTGGCCAGCTCGCGCTCCCAGTCCAGCGCGAAACCCAGGCTGTCCAGCTGGGTCTTCATGTATTCGATGTTGGCGTAGGTCCAAGCGGCCGGCGCGCCGCCGTTCTTCATCGCCGCGTTCTCGGCCGGCAGGCCGAAGGCGTCCCAGCCCATAGGCTGCAGCACGTTGAAGCCCTGGAAGCGCTTGAAGCGCGCCAGCACGTCGGTGATGGTGTAGTTGCGCACATGGCCCATGTGCAGCTTGCCGGACGGATACGGGAACATCGACAGCGCGTAGTACTTGGGACGGGAAACGTCTTCCACCGCCTTGAAGGCTGCGGTTTTCTGCCATTTCTGCTGCGCGGCGCTTTCCAGCTCGCGCGGGGAGTAGTGTTCTTGCATGTCCGGTGTCTTTTTTATTCAGAAATTCGGGAAGAATGACTCGATTATATCGGCAAAAGCGGTAAAAAGGGGACGGGATGAAATGGACAGGATGTCCGATTTCTTTACAAAAACAAGGCGTTCATAGCAGGCGGTATAGCATCTCGCTGGCCATCGCCGCCATCAGCAGCGCGAACGCCTTCTTCAGCCGCGCCACCGGCAGCCGGTGCGCCATCCGGGCGCCGAACGGCGCCAGCAGCACCGTCATCGCCATCAGCGCCGGCATGGCCGGCAGATAGACGAAGCCCGCGCTGCCCCAGGGCAGGCCGGTGGCCGTCCAGCCGCTGATCAGGTAGCCGAGCGCGCCGGAGACCGCGATCGGCCAGCCGAGCGCGGCGCTGGTGCCGATGGCGCTGGGCACCGGCACATTGCACCAGCTCATGAAAGGCACGCTCATCGAGCCGCCGCCTATCCCCACCCAGCTGGAAACCATGCCGATGACGCCTCCCGCCGCGCCTTGGCCGGCCCAGCCCGGCATCTCGCGCCCGGCGGCCGGCTGGCGGCCGATCAGCATCTGCGCCGCCACCGCGTAGGCATAGACCACGAAGAACCAGCGCAGCGCCAGCCCGGGTACCCAGCCCGCCAGCAGGCTGCCGGCAAAGGTGCCCAGCACCATAGCCGGGGCCATGCCGCGCACGATGCGCCAATCCACCGCGCCTTTGCGATGGTGGGCGCGCACGCTGGACGCGCTGGTGAACACCATCACCGCCAGAGAAGTCCCCACCGCCAGGTGCTGCGCATGCTCGCCGCCCAGCGCCGCGGCGGACAACACGCCCGCCAGCACCGGCACGATGACCAGCCCGCCGCCGACGCCCAGCAAGCCGGCGAGGAAACCGGCGACGGCGCCGCAGGCCAGCAGCGCGGCGATCAAGGGCAGGCTCAACATCCGAGCACTTGCGCAGTCAGATAGGCCCATTCCTCGGCGCTGACCGGCGTGATGGACAAGCGGTTGCCGCGCTTGAGCACCGCCATGCCGTCCAGCGCCGGATGCGCGCGCAGCTCGGCCGGCGGCACCAGCCGCGTCTTTTTCACGAAGCGCACGTCCACGCACTGCCAGCGCGGGCTGGCCGGATCGGATTTGGGGTCGTGATAGGGGCTGTCGGGGTCGAACTGGCTGGAATCGGGGTGGGCGGCCGCCGCCACCTCCGCGATGCCGGCGATGCCCGGCTCCGGGCAGGACGAGTGCCAGAACAGCAGCAGGTCGCCCGGCCGCATGTCGTCGCGCATGAAGTTGCGCGCCTGGTAATTGCGCACGCCGGTCCATTCGAACAGCCGCAGCGGTTCCGCGGCCAGGTGGTCGATCGAGGTTTCGTCCGGTTCGGACTTCATCAGCCAGTAGCGCATGGGCAATATCTGTTAATCGCTGAGCAAAAGGAGAAAGACTTGCTCAATCTTACTGGAAAGATTGCGGCGTATGCTGATTTCAACCGGATCCGCGCGTGGTCCGGCCCATAGCAGAATCGGGAGAACGAAAATGAAACAATGGATCCTGGCCATCGCCGTGATCGGCAGCCTGAGCGGCTGTGTGGTGGAGCCGCCGCGAGTGGGCATCGCGCCCGTCGTGGTGAGGCCCGCGGTGGTGGTGCCGGTGGCGCCGGCCTACTATTATTACGGCCCGCACTACGGCTGGCGCTGAGCCGCGCCCATCCGGGTCAGGATGGCCGGTAAAACCATAACCATGCATAGGGCAGCGCCAGATTGGCCAGCGCCGCCAGCCGGTAGATCAGCAGGAAAGGCTGCTTGCGGGTCTTGTGGCGGAAACAGCGCTGCGCCAGAAAAGCGGCCGGCCAGCCGCCGGCCAGATGCAACAGCTGCAGCCTGGCCTCCGGTATGCGCCAGGCGCCGCGCAAGGCGGCGCGTTTGTCCCACCAGTAGGCGGCGAATGTCGGCAACGCCGCCAGCGCGCAAGGCAGCCACCACCACCAACTGAGCTTGCCCAGCAGGCTGGCGGCCAGCAGCGGCAGCAATAGCAGCGGCATCAATCCTCTCCCCGCGCGCTCAGCCGCCGCAGGCCCGACTCGGTCAAAAGATAGTCCAGACGAATGTCCCAGGGTTCGCGCGGCAGCGCCGCCACCCGCTGGCAATCGAAAGCCACGCCCACCAGCAGCGGCTTGCCGTGCAGGGCGTGGCGACGGCGGAAGGCCAGCGTGCTGTCGTAAAATCCGCCGCCCTGCCCTATCCGGTAACCATCGCCGTCTATCCCCAGCAAGGGCACGAACACCACGTCCAGCCGTTCGGCGCGCAAGCGGGCGCCGGCGTATTCCAGAATGCGGTAGCGGGGATGCAGATACCAGCGGTCCGCCGCGCCCAGCCGGGTGAACCACAGCCGGCGGCCGCGGCGCGGAATCTGCGGCAGATAGACCCGCGCGCGGCGCCACAAGGCGGCATTCAGCAAGGCGGCCAGATCCAGCTCGGAACCGGCGGCCAGATAGCCGCCTATGCGCTTGCCGCGCCTCAAGAGGCGCGAGGCGTGACGGGCGATGGCCTGCGTCGCGGCGGCGCGATAGGCCGGCGTCAAGGCCATGCGGGCGCGTCGGAGCTCACGGCGCAGCGCCGGCTTATCGATTTTTTGGGAGATATCGGTCATGGGGGGGAGACCCCCGCGAGTGCCGTTCGGGCTAAATTCGCTTGTACCCTGTTTCCAGGATGGGCCGCCTGCCAGACATTTCGGGCGCGTTCACGAAGGAACGCGGCACGCCCATGTCTCACGCTGGCAACCAGAAGCGAACGCATTGGTACAAAGGAATTGTGCGCCGTCACGAGCACCGCAGGGGATAAACTGACCTGTAGTGCGAGCCTGAAACCGGCTGTCGCTAGAACAGCGGTTGCTGACTCTGGCGAAGCGCGGCATCCGCCGCTTCGCCCATATCGCGTATCTTACGCTGAAACGCCGCCATCTCCAAGCCCTCGCCCACTTTTGTTTTCAGCAGGTCGTGCGCGATGTTGAGCGCGGCCATGATGGCGATCTTGTCGGCGTCCATCACCTTGCCGTGCTGCTGGATGGTGGAGATCTTGCCCTCCAGCAGACGCACCGCCTCCAACAGGGTTTCCTGCTCGCCTTGCGGCGTGCCGATGGTGAAATGACGGCCCAACAGTTCGATCTCGACCTGAACCACGTCGCTCATTGCTCATCCTCCGGCGCGCCCGGCAGGCGGGCCACCAGGGCCGCCACCCGGCTGCGGGTTTCGTTGACGCGGAAATTCAGCTCGGCATTTTCCTTCAGCGCTTCGGACAGCGCCTCGGCAAAGCGGCCGTTCTGGGTTTCCAACTCCCGGATGCGGGCGATCAGCGCCGCGACGCGGGATTCCAGATATTCCAGTTCATTGTCCATGCCGGCGAGGATAACGGGCGGCTAGTTGGGCGTCAAACCCAGCCGCTGGCGCGCGGCGTCAAGCCGCTCGCACAAGGCGGCTGCGCCCTCCACCAACCGCGGCCCGGGAATGCTGATGGCGTCGCCCGGCAGCGCGAACAGCGCCGCGTGGGCCACTGCCGGCACGCCGCCCCAACGCCGCCACATCGCCAGCGTCGCCTCGTCGGCCGCCAGGATGGCCTGTGGCTGCGCCGCCACGACCGAGGCGGTGGACACTTGCGGCGCCGGCAGCGGCAGGTCGGCAAACACATTGACCCCGCCGCAGATGCGGATCAGCGCATCGATATAGCTCTTGCCGCTGATGGTGAAAATCGGCGTCTGGCTCAACTGGTAAAACACCCGCACCGGCGCGCGGCCGCCGTAGCGCTGCTGCAGCGCCGCCAGCCGCTGCCGGTATTGGGCGGCGGCCCGCACCGCGGTCGCCTCGGTGCCGGACAGCCGGCCCAGCTCGCCGATTTCCAGCGCCACATCGCCCGGCTGCAGCGGGTGGCTGATGAACACCGGCACGCCCATGCGCCGCAGGCGCTCCAGTTCGCGTGGCGTGCCGCCGTCCCGCCAGGCCACCACCAGGTCCGGGCGCTGGCGCAACACCGCCTCCAGGCTGAAGCCGGTGAAGCCGCCTACCCGCGGCAGCTTTTTCGCTGCATCCGGGTGGTCGCTGTATTCGACGGTGGCCACGACCCTATCTCCGGCGCCGGCCGCGAACAGCAGCTCCGTCGCATGCGGCGCCAGGCTGACGATGCGCCGCGCCGGCTGCGGCAACGTCACCACGTTTCCAGCGCCATCCGTCACGCTGATGGCGGCCTGCGCGATGCCCGCCAGCAACAGGCCCAGCAGGCCCAGCCAATGTTTCATTCCACGTTTCCCTTCAAGGCCAGCGGCAGGCCGCAGGCCATCAGCGTCACCCGGTCGCAACGCGCCGCCGCCTGCTGGTTGAGCCGCCCCAGCTCGTCGACGAAGCGGCGGGTTTCTGCATCCCCGGCCACCACGCCCCAGCCCACCTCGTTGCTGACCAGCAGGATTTCGCCGCGCCCTTGCTCCAGCGCCGCCAGCAGCGCATCGCGCTCGGCATCATAGCCGGGTTGATCGAAGCCTTCGGCGCCGAAGAAACGCATCAGCCACATGCCCAGGCAATCGACCAGCAGCAAGCCGTCGATGCGGTCATGGGCGGCGATGACGGCCGCCAGGCCGCGGCCGGCCTCGCCCAGCTGCCAGTGCGCCGGCCGTTGCGCGCGGTGCCGTTCCACCCTGGCAGCGAATTCGGCGTCGCGCACCTCGGCGGTGGCCAGATAGCGCACCGGGCCGCGATGCCGGCGCGCCAGGCTTTCCGCATAAGCGCTCTTGCCGCTGCGGGCGCCGCCGCTGATCAGATGGGGCATGGTTTATACCTTTACTGGCTGTAACGCACACCGAGGAAGGCCCCCAAGCCGCCGGTGTTGTAGCCATAGACAGTTTGATACTCGCGATCAAACAGGTTTTCCACCCTAGCAGTGGCGGTCCAGCTCTTGGCGAAATGGTAATCGACATAGGCGTTGGTCACGCCATAGCCATGCAACGTCACATTGGAATAATTGTCGTAGCGAACCGAGGCGATCTGCTGCTCCACACCGGTCGTCCAGCGTCCCCAATCACGGCTGGCGGTGAAGTTGGCGCTTTGGCGCGGCCGGAAAGCCAGCCATTGACCAGTCGAGTCGTCGCGGGCGTCCAGCAGGGTGACGTTGCCGCTCAGATCAACATCCGCCAACTTGGTCTGCCCCTCCAAGCTCAAACCACGGATGGTTGCGTGTTTGATATTCAGCGAAGTGCTGATGCCATTGCCCAGCGAGCCAGAGGAGATCAGATTGCTGATCTGGTTATGGAAACCTGTCAGACGGAAGGAGCTACCCTGATGCCGATATTCCAGCCCCAGCTCGGTATTGATCGAGCTCTCCGGCTTCAGATTAGGGTTGCCCTGATAACCGTAGGCCAGCGGGTAGTAGAGGTCATTGAAGGTCGGCGCCTTGTAAGCCGTACCATACCCGGCCCGAATCTGCCAGCCTTCGGCGAAACGATAGCCATAATCGACCTTGCCGGTGGTCTTGCCGCCAAACTGGTCATCATGATCGCGCCGCACGCTGGCTTGCAGCAGGTATTTATCCAGGTCCAACTGATAAGTCAGGAAACCGGCGTTGGTGCTGCGCGTATTCTTGGTAAACACGCTATCGCTTTCGACTTTCTGATCGCCATGCGTGGCTCCCAGTATGAACTTGCCGAAATCAGTCGACAGGTCATTTTGCCACAACCACTCGTTCTGTGTGGTCTGGTACAGGCTGTTGCGCTGGCCACCAGTGACGTCGCTGAAGGTTTCCTGCTTATCCTGGCTGTGGCTGAAACGCAGCGTACTGGTCCAGATATCGGTGAACTGATTTTTCGACTCTAGACTCTGGCCAGTCAGCCGGGTCTTAGTCCAATCCTGGCCAATGGGGTTCTGATCAAAGTCGGCCTTGGCAAAGCTCTGGAATAGCCGCACCGTCAGATCGTGGCCCGGCGCAAGCGTTTGGGTCAGATTGGCGCTGTAGCTATCCGTGTTGTAGCCATCATTGTCCGGATTATAAGAATAAGCATTGCTCGGATTGGTAGCCGAGAAACCATCCGACTGCGCATGGCTCAACTGCAGGCTATAAGCCGTATTGCCTTGCACCCCCGCAACACCGGCGGTCAGTTTGCCAGTGCCGCGATTGCCTACCTCAAGACCCGCGTTGAAATGCGGCTCGCCCTCGCCCCTGCGGCTAATGATCTGGATCACGCCGCCTATCGCATCGGCGCCATACAGGCTGGAAGCCGGGCCGCGCAGGATCTCAATGCGTTCGATCTGCTCCAACGGAATGCTCTGGATTGCCGTCGTACCAGAAGTAGCCGAAGAAATACGCACCCCATCCACCAACACCACCGTATGGCTGCTGTTGGTCCCGCGCATGAAGATATTGCTGAGGGTTCCTGGGCCGCCATTGCCAGTGATTGTTATCGCAGCCTGGCGCGACAACACCTGCTGCAGAGTCTGCGCGCCGCTCTCCTCGATTTCCTCGCGGGTGATCACGGTGGCGTCGGCTAGGGTCTTGGATAAGGGCTGGGGAGCGCGGCTGGCGGTGACGATCACCGGATCGCCGGCGAATTCGGGCAGATCGGCGGCCTGGGCAAGGCCGGCGCAGGCCATCGCCACCAGGGCGGCGCAGGTTTGAGGCTTGAACATGAAACACACTCCACGGTTTGAACAGTGTCCCGCCTGGCGGGAAATCGCGAGTGCGAAGAGGATATGACTTGAGAGCGCGCCGCGGCGATGCCGGACCGTCTGTCGGATCGCCTCCCCGCGATACTCCAGTAGCCGTCCGGCTTCCATCCGGACGTTGCTGCAGGCCGGTCTCCGGGCTTGGTCCTGCCAGCGGCATGCCTTCCCGTCGAAACCGACAGTGGCGTGTGAATGCCGCCTGGGCGCGTGGCGCCAGACCTTACCGTTGCGGGGGCAGCGCCGGATTGTCCACCGGCTTCCCGTTTCACCCGCGCGCCTGATTTGGCGGCTGCGGGCACCTGCAAGCGGCGGATTATACCTTGCCGGGCTTATGGCGGCATCGCTCAAGCGGTAATATGCTTAGAGTCCAAACCGCCGGTGCCGGCGGCAGGCATATTTCATCGATCACCGGGCCTCTCGGCCCCGTCTTCCAGCAGGCTCGACCATGAACAGCAGCAAACCCCTGGACCTCTCCGCCCGCAACGCCGCCCGTAGCCGCCAGGCCATACTCACCAAGCCGCCCGGCAGCCTGGGCCAACTGGAGGAGCTGGCCTGCCGCTTCGCCGCCTGGCAAGGCCGCGCCTGCCCCGAGCCGCTGCGACCCGCCATCACCGTGTTCGCCGGCGACCACGGCGTCACCGTCGAAGGCGTATCCGCCTTTCCGGCCGAAGTCACCGCCGCGATGGTGCGCAACTTCGCCAATGGCGGCGCGGCCATTTGCGTACTGGCCCGCGCGCTGGACGCCAGGCTGGAAGTCGTCGACGTGGGCGTGGCCGGCGACGTGGCCGCCTTGCCCATCGTCCACGCCAAGGTGCGCGCCGGCAGCCACAATCTGGCCAAGCAGTCGGCGCTTAGCGCCGAGGACACCCTGGCCGCGCTGGAGGCCGGCCGCGCCGCCGCCCGCCGCGCGGTGGAGGCCGGCGCCAACCTGCTGATCGCCGGCGACATGGGCATAGGCAACACCACCGCCTCCGCCGCGCTGATCTGCCGCCTCACCGGCGCCGCGCCGGAACTGGTGGTGGGCCGCGGCACCGGCGTGGACGATGCCGGCCTGGCCAACAAGCGCCGGGTGGTGAAGACCGCGCTGGCGCGGGTCGCCTGGGAAAACCTCAGCGGCCAGGACACGCTGGCTGAGCTGGGCGGACTGGAAATCGCCGCGATGGCCGGCTTCTATCTGGAAGGCGCCCGCCTGGGCGTGCCCTCGCTGGTGGACGGCTTCATCGCCAGCGCCGCCGCGCTGTGCGCCAAGTCGATGGAGCCGTCGCTGCACGACTGGCTGCTGGCCAGCCACCGCTCGGCGGAGTCCGGCCACGATCTGGCGCTGGCGGCGCTGCAGCTGCATCCGCTGCTGGATCTGGGGCTGCGGCTGGGCGAGGGCTCCGGCGCCGCGCTGTGCGTGCCGCTGCTGCAAATGGCGGTGAGACTGCACAACGAGATGGCCACCTTCGCCGAGGCGGGCATCAGCGGCCAATCGGCATGAATCCGTACACCCTCACCCTGCTGCGCCATGGCGAGATCGACCACGACGGCCGCCTGATCGGCCTGACCGACCTGCCGCTGACCGAACACGGCCAACAGCAGCTGGCGCGCAGCTGGCAGCGCATCAGCAGCCTGGCGCCGGTGACCGCCATCGCCAGCTCGCCGTTGCAGCGCTGCCGCGAATTCGCGGTGCGCCAGGCGCTCTCCGGCTCGCTGGCCCTTAAAGTGGACCCGCGCTTCGCCGAAATCGACTTTGGCGACTGGGACGGCCAGCCGCTGGCAGAGCTGGAACACCAGCATCCCGACTGGAGGCAGCAACTGGCCGACGGCGGCTTCACCCCGCCCGGTGGCGAAAGCTACGAGCAGTTCCGCACCCGGGTGCTGGCCGGCCTGTCCGAATGGATGACCACCGCGCGCGGCAGCCACCGCCTGCTGGTGACCCACGGCGGCGTGATCACGGTGCTGATGGCGGAGCTGCTGGGCACCGACTTCTCCGTCGCCAAGCTGATGACGGTGCAGCGCGGCGGCTTCGTTCAGCTGTCGATGCTGGAAGACCATCCAGCCTATCTGCTGCGGCTGGAGTCCTCATGCGTGGACTGATCCTGGCGGTGCAGTTCCTCACCCGGCTGCCCACCCCGCAGCTGGCGGATTTCCGCCCGGAATGGCTGGCCGCCAGCGCGCGCTGGTTTCCGGCAGTGGGCCTGATCATAGGCGCGCTGCTGCTGGCAGCAATGCGGCTTGGCGCCCAGGTCGACCCTTGGCTGGCGGCGCTGCTGGCCTTGCTCGCCTGGGTCGCCATCACCGGCGGCCTGCACCTGGACGGCCTGGCCGACCTCTCCGACGCGCTAGGCGCGGCGCACCGCTCGCGCGAGCGCTTTTTCGAGGTGCTGAAAGACCCGCATCTGGGCAGCTTCGGCGTGCTGTCGCTGTTGCTGGCGGTGATAGCCAAGCTGGTGCTGCTGATGCTGATCGCCCGCGGCGGCTCTCCCGCCTGGGGCCTGCTCTTGGTTCCAGCCTGGGCGCGCGCCTTCGCGGTGTTCTGGTCGGCCACGCTGCCGGCGCTGGCGCCGGGCAGCGGCGAACGTTTCGCTTGGCGCAAGGATTGGGCCGGCATGGCCCTCAATGGCGCCGCCCTCATGGCGCTGTCGGCCTGGCTGGCGCCGGCGCTGCTGCTGGCGCCACTGGCGGGCCTGGCTTGGCGCGCGTATCTGCAGCGCAAACTGGGCGGCATGACCGGCGACTGCCTGGGCGCGGGCGTGGAGGTGTGCGAGATCGCGCTGCTGGGCTTGCTATTGTGCCGCGCCGCGCCGCATCTGGCCTGAGGCGGCGCTCAGTCGTCGGCGTCGACCTTGGGCGGCACATCCTGGCGCTTGCCGCTGAAGATCGCGTAATCGTTGCGGCCGCGCCGCTTCACCTCGTACATCCCGCGGTCGGCGTTGCAGCGCAGATCGCTGGCGGTGTCGCCGTGCTCGGGGTAGAAGGCGATGCCGATGCTGGCGCCCACCCGCGCCTGCCGCTCCGGCCCCAGCGCAATCGGCGCGGCGGCGGCCTCCAGCATCTGCCCGGCCAGCGCCACCGCGCGCGGAACCGCCTCGCCGCCGCTCAACACCACCATGAACTCGTCGCCGCCCAGCCGCACCAGCAATTCGTCCTGGACCAGCAGGGCGCGCAGGCGGCGCGCCACCTCTTTCAGCACCGCATCGCCCGCCTCATGGCCGTAGCTGTCGTTGATCAGCTTGAAATGGTCGAGATCCAGCATCATCACCGCCAGCGAGTGATGGGAGGCGGCCGCCTGCGCCACGCGCCGCGTCAGCAACTGCTCGCCGGCCAGGCGGCTGTAGACCCCGGTCAGGTGATCGTAGTCCGCCATCCGCCGCATCACCTCCTCCGAGGCCTTGCGTTCGCTGATATCGTAGAACAGGCACTGGTACAGCTGGCGGCCATCGTCATCCAGGCATGCGCTCACGATCGCATGCAGCCAGCCGCGGCCGGTTTGCAGATCCTCCGCCATCGGCGCGCCGCTGCGGCGGCTCTCGTCGGCGCGCAGCCACAGCCGCTGCGGCTGCAGCAGCAACTCGGGAATCCACTCTCCCTGCTCATCCGGCGCCACCTCCCGCCCCAGCAATAGCCGGAACGCCGGATTGGACAACAGCAGCTTGCCATTGCCGTCCATCAGCAGGATGGCGACGCCGGCATGCTCGAACACGCCGCGAAAGCGCTTTTCCAGCAAGCGCAGATGCTCTCGCAGGCCTCTCTCGATATTCACCACCATCTGCACGGTGTTGAGCAGGCCGTTGATGTCGTCGGTCAGCCGCTTCAGTTCGCTGCCGCGCAAGCGCGCGCGCAAGGACAGCCGCTCCGATGAACCGGGCAGGATGCGATGCAATCGGGAGGACAAGCCCGCCAATGGACGGCTTACCAGGCCACTGGCCGCTAGGTAGACCGTGAGCGCGACGATCAGCGCCTGCCCCGCCAGCAACAGTCCCGCATGCCAGGCATTGAGCCGCGCCTGCTCGGCCATCCGCGGCAGGTCCGGCTCGACCTCCAGCCAGCCGGACGCTTCGCCAGAGGCGGAGGGCGACGGCAAGGCCAGCCAATGCCGCAGTTGATGCCGGCTCAGACCGGCGCGGACATCCAGCCCATTGCGACCGGTGAGGCGGGCATAGCGCACCAAGTCGCTGCTCGTCAGGCTAGCCACCACCTCCGCGGCGAGCGGCCGGTTGCCGCTGGCAGCAGCCGCCGCCGCCGGCCTGCGCAATACCGCCATCAGCTGCAGCACCGCGCGCTCGCCATCAGCCTGCGACGCCCGGCAACTATCCAGATACCCCCACCAGACCGACAGCATCGACAGCAGCAGGGCCATCGCCCCCGCCAACAACGCCAGTCTCAAGTGTATGGTCCACGCTATTCTCACCTCCGCTCCCATCGCTGCGGCAGCTTGCCTGCGTCGCGGCTACCGGTCCCGGCAATCAATCCCCTGTCATTTCTTCCGCCTACCATTCAACATAGCCCTCTTTTGGCGCGCCATGAAAAAACCACCCCGCGGGGTGGTCGGCTGATTCCGGCTGCGGCAATCCGCTTACAACGTGCCCGCCACCTTCTTGTTGCGCATCAGGCACAGCATGTCACAGGCGATGTGGGCGGCGGCCAGCGCGGTGATTTCGCTCTGGTCGTAGCTGGGAGCCACTTCCACCACATCCATGCCGACGATGTTCAGATCGCCCAGATTGCGGATGATCTTCAGCGCCTGCGCGGTGGTCAGGCCGCCCGGCACCGGAGTGCCGGTACCCGGCGCGAACGACGGGTCGAGACAGTCGATGTCGAAGGTCACGTAGACCGGCGCGTCGCCTATGGTCTTCTTGATCTCGGCGATGGTGGCGTCGACGCCGTTGTCGTGCACCCACGGCGCTCCCAGCACGTTCAGGCCCATGAAGTCGTCGTTCCAGGTGCGGATGCCCACCTGCACCGATTTCTTCGGATCGATCAGGCCTTCCTTCACCGCCTTGTAGAACATGGTGCCATGGTTCAGGCTGTCCGGGCTGTCGTCCGGCCAGGTGTCGCAGTGGGCGTCGAAGTGCAGCAGCGCCAGCGGCTTGCCGTATTTCTCGGCGTGCGCGATCAACAGCGGGTAGGTGACGAAGTGGTCGCCGCCGAAGGTCAGCATCTTGGCGCCGGAGGCCAGGATGGTGCGGGCGTGCTCGATGATGGACGGCTTGATGGTGAGCGGATTGTGCGCGTCGAACCAGCAGTCGCCATAGTCGATCACCGCCAGGTCTTCAAACGGATCGAAGCCCCACGGGTAGGGCTTGAGCTCGGCCAGTTGCACACTGGCGGCGCGGATGGCCTGCGGGCCCATGCGCGCGCCGGAACGGAAGGTCACCGACAGGTCCAGCGGGATGCCGGACACCACCACGTCAGCGCCTTCCAGATTGCGGCTGTAGTTGCGGCGCATGAAGGACAGCACGCCGGCATAGGTGTTTTCGATGGACGAGCCGTACAGGCCCTGACGGCGGATGGCGCCGTCGCCGTAGATCATTTCTTCACTCATTCCACTCTCCAGGCGAGAGTACGCCGAAATCATTCAAAACCATGATTTTTCATGACAATTGCGGCGATTGCCGTCCATCTTTCACAGCCGACGGCTTGAGGCTGCCGCGCCCCGTGGCGCGGAAACCCGCAGTGTGCCGGGATGAGGGACGTAGTTCAAGTCCGGCGCAAAGCGCCGGACTGCGCCTTGGCCGCCGCGAGCCGGATCCGCCACCAGCGCCAGCGCAGCTTGACGTCGTACCAGGCCGGCCTGAGGCCAAGCAGGAACAGCAGCAGCGCCAAAGGCAGCGTGAAGCCGAAACCCAGGTGTTTGAAGCCCAATGCGCCCACCACCCCGCCGGCGAAGAAGGACAGCAAGATCAGGCTGTAGACGCGGAATTTGCTCCGATTGGCGCGCACCGCCTGGACCCGCGGCCCCTGTTGGCGGTTGTAGTAGCTCATCTTGGCCAGCTCGATGCCGATGTCGGTGGCGATGCCGGTCATGTGGGTGCTGCGCAGAAGCCCGCCGGACAGCTTGGTGACGATGGTGTTGTGCATGCCCATGATGAAGCACAGCAGCATCACCGTCGGCGGCGTGAACAGGCCCTTGTGCAGCGACAAGCCGGCGCCCAGCAGTCCGAACAGCAACAGCAGCGCCGCCTCCTCCATCATCGACACGCCGTAACCGCCGCGCAGCCGCTGCCGCCGCGCCCACAGGATCAGCCAGGTGCTGTGCATCGCGCCGCCGATGAAGCAGCACAGCATCACCAGCAGAGACAGCGCCAGCCGCACCTCTCCCATCGCCCAGGCGTCGGCCATGCCGGAGACGACGCCGGAAACGTGGGAGGTATAGCGGTGCACCGCCAGGAAGCCGCCGGCGTTGATGGCGCCGGCGATGAAGGCCATCGACCAGCCCAGCTGGCGCAGCACCCTGTCGTTGAAGCGGCCGCGGTCCAGCAGCCTGGTAATGTGGAAGTATCGCGCCATATGCAGTAGACGAGGAAAACGGCGACAATTTGTCGCCGTTTCCGATACTGCGCCGCAACATGCCGAGAGGCAAGCCGCCGGATCAAACTTGCCTCACATCGCGGCGGGAATCAGCAGCCCTTCAGCGCGATGCCCGGCGTCAGCCGCTTCTGCAGCGCCTTCAGATGCTCGGCCTGCGCCGCGTCCAGATCCTTGAAGGACAGCGTGGTCTGCTTGACCGGCTGGTCCTTCGACTTGACCACCGCCTTGTCGTAGCCGGCGGCCTTCAGCCGCGCCACCAGCGTGCGCGCGGCGTCCTCCTTGCCGAACAGGCCCAGCGACAGATTGCCCTTGAACTCGTCGCCGCTGACGATGTAGTTGTCAAAGCCCTTGTCTTTCAATTCCGCGGACAGGGTCTTGGTCTCGGACTGGGTGGCCAGCGGCGGGTAATACACCCAGAAGCGGCCCGAACCCTTGTTTTCTTCCTTGCTGTCCTGCTGCAGTTGGCCGGACTTCAGCTTCAGCGACGGCACGCCGCCCTTCACCCGGGCCAGCAGGCTGTCGTTGAGGCCGGCCCAACGATAGCAGGCCAGCGGCTTGGCCTCCGCGGCCTTGACTGCCACCGCCCCGGAGGCTTCGGGCTTGGCCGCAGGCTTGAGCTCCGGCTTCGCCGGTTTGGCTAGCGCCTTGGGCGCGCTGGCGACAGGCTTGGCCGCCGCCTTGCCTGCGGCTTTCACCGCCTCATGCGGAGCCGATGCCGCTTTCGCCAGCGCCGCGGGCGTGCTCGCCGCCGCATGCGGCGCGCTGGCCTGCGCGGCCGATGCGTCCGGCGTCCAGCCCGTCGGCAACAGTTTCACCTGGCCGGGACTCACCTCCTGCGCATGCACATCCATAGGCGGCCGCTGCTTGAAGGAGCCATACATGGCCACCACCAGATTCAGCACCACCACCAGCGCCACAAACCACTTGATCACGCGTTCGCCACCTTGAGTAAACCCATCAGCACCAGATTATCCACGATCTCAAGCGGAGCGGCGAGCCAAGGCGCGATGCGGCCGGCGTCGCCGCCGGTCAGGATCACCGTCGCCGGTTCGCGGCCGGTCTGTTCCGCCAACTTGCGCCGCTGCCCTTCGATGGCTCCCACCAGCGCCGCCATCACGCCGCTGGCCAGCGCATCCTCGGTGCCGCGCGGGAAATCCACCACCTCGCCGGCCTGGCGGTCGAGATTGGCGGTGCCCTGCGCCAGGCTTTGCAGCATCAGGCCGTGGCCGGGCAGGATCAACCCGCCCAGGTAATCGCCCTCAGCGGTCAACGTTTCCACCGTCAGCGCGGTGCCGGCGCAGGCGACGATCACGTCGCCGCGGCACAGCTCGCGCGCGGCCAATATCGCCAGCCAGCGGTCGGCGCCCTGTTCGGCGGTGTTGCGATAATGGTTACACACCTCGCCCAACTGGCTCTGGGCATGAATGCGGTGCAGCGGACAGCTCAGCGCCGCCGCCAACGCGTCGGCCACCTCCTGGCGCGCCACCGACGACATCCAGGCGCCCTGCAGGGGCAGCTTGCCCCAAACCTCGGCCAAACCGGCCAATTCGCCATGCTCGGCCGCGCCCTTCGCCACGCACTCCGCACCGCGATACGCCGCCCACTTCACCCGGCTGTTGCCTGCATCTATCAATAACTTCATTGGCGTTCCCTGAGGCTGACCTCTCCGACATGGAAGGTCCGCGTCCCCTGTTCAGTCTCTACGCGCAAGGCGCCGTTGTCGGCGACGCCGCAAGCGATGCCATCCACCGGCTGGCCATGGGAGAAGCTGAGCCGCACCGGCGCCTGCTGATGCGCGGACAGCGCGCACCATTCATCGCGCAGGGGGGCGAAGCCGTCGCGGTCGAACGCCGACAGCACCGGCTGCAATTCATTGAGCAGCGCCGCCAGGATGCGGTTGCGCTCCAACGCCACCCCGCCTTGCCGCAGCGTGGCCACCGGCTGGTCGACCACGCCCGGGTCGTCTACGTTCAGCCCTATGCCGATCACCACCGCCGCCGGCCCCAGCGCATCGCCGGACAGCTCGATCAGGATGCCGGCCAGCTTCTTGCCGTCCAGCAGCACGTCGTTCGGCCATTTCAAGCGCACCGGCGCGCCCAGCCCGCGCAAGGCCCGCGCCAGCGCCACCCCCACCGCCAGCGACAGTCCTGCCAGTTCGGCCATACCGCGCTCGAAGCGCCACAGCAGCGAGAAGGTCAGGCCGGAGCCCAACCGCGCCTGCCAGCGCCGGCCCAGGCGGCCACGGCCAGCTGTCTGCTGCTCGCAGGCCAGCACCAGCCCGTGCAGCCCGCCGTTGCCGGCGCGCGCCATCAACTGGCTATTGGTGGAATCGGTGCGCTCGGCCACCGCCAGGGTATAGGTGTCGGCGGCCGCATCGGACAGCCCGGCGCGCACGCTGGCGACGTCCAGCCAGGAAAACGGCTGCGCCAGCTTGTAGCCCTGGCCGCGCACGCTGAACACGGTCAGGCCGAGATCGGCCTCGATCGCGCGCACCGCCTGCCACACCAGGGTCCGGGAACAGCCCAGCGCCTGGGCGATGTCTTCGCCGGAGTGGAAGCGGCC
This sequence comes from Chromobacterium sphagni, assembly GCF_001855555.1. Classification (GTDB taxonomy): domain Bacteria; phylum Pseudomonadota; class Gammaproteobacteria; order Burkholderiales; family Chromobacteriaceae; genus Chromobacterium; species Chromobacterium sphagni. Next base: position 648,187 of record NZ_MKCT01000001.1, read on the forward strand.
GTCTGACAGGTGGTGTAGCACCGCGAACGCGTGCTCGCTCACGTCCTGCCCTCGCCGGCGCGGATCTTGTTCAGCGTCTGGGTGGTGGAGGTGTCGAACAGGAAGGGAATGGAATGCACCTGGCCGCCGCGGGCTAGCGTTTCGGCGCTGCCGATGATGTTGGCCACCGTCCAGTCGCCGCCCTTCACCAGCACGTCGGGCTGGATCTGCTCAATCAGCTCGGCCGGGGTGTCGGCGTCGAACCAGGTGACCAGGCTGACGCTTGCCAGCGCCGCCAGCACCGCCGCGCGGTTCAACTCGTTGTTGATCGGCCGGTCGTCGCCCTTGCCCAGGCGCTTGACCGAGGCGTCGGTATTCAAGCCCAGCACCAGGCTGGCGCCCAGCGCCCTGGCCTGCGCCAGGTAGGTAACATGGCCGCGATGCAGGATGTCGAAGCAGCCGTTGGTGAACACCAGCGGACGCGGCAGCGCTGCCAGACGCTCGGCCAGCTGTTCCGGCGGACAGATCTTGTCTTCAAACGACGGCATCGGGTAAGTCATGCTGTTCCTTGCGCGAATCATGCCGGCGCGGGCGGGAGACAAGGCTGCAACCGCGGGCGCGCCCGCAAATGGGACGAGTCGCGAAGCATACCACCGTCGCCCGCGTCTGCCCAACTCCCGCCGCTCAGGGACAGCTCAGCGCGGCGCCGCTCAACGTTGCGCCGGCGCTCGCGGCCGACTGGACATAGCCGGTGCTCTGCAGATTGAAAGACAGGGCGAAGCTGGCGCCGCGGCTGTCGCAGATGCGGAAATCGCCGGTCTGCGCCACCGCCACATACGGCGGCCGCGGATTGAAGCTGACGCTGGCAATGGTGCCGCTGGAGGTTCCCGCCGCCAGGGTGCCTATGGTCGGGGAGGAGCCGGAGACCAGCGGCTGCGATTTCAACAGCACCGTGCCGCTCGCCAGTTGCTCGCTGATTACCCAGCCGGCGCTCCAGCTGCTGCCGCAGCTGCTGCTGGACGCCGCGCTGTATGGGCAGATGGTGGCCACATCGTCGTCGTTGATCGCCGTCGCCCGGGCCTGGCTCATCGCATTGATCAGGTTGTCGCGGGTGGTGATGAGCCGCTGGTTCTGCACGAAAGTCTGCCAGGCCGGCATCGCCACGGTCAGCAGGATCACCAGCACCGCAATGGTGACCATCAGCTCCAGCAGCGAGAATCCCCGGCTCTTTCCGCCCATGTCATCCCCTCGCATCATGCGGCCAACAAGTGCTGCTGGTATCGGCGCCCTGCGCGTTCGCCGCGCTGCGGAGGCCGCTGTTGCTGACATTGAAGCTGCTGCAGGTGCTGTCCGTCGCCTGCAGGCCGCTGGCGACCGGCGTGGCAGTCAGCACATAGCCGCTGGACGTGGTGGCGGAGGCGATCTGCACCTGATAATAGCCATTGGGCGAACTGGCGGTCACGGTGCAGGCCGCATTGTTGTAAGCGAAATACTGGGCATAGCACTGCTCTATCTGCGACTGCGCCGTCGTCAGCGCCTGCCAGGCGTCGCCGCGCCGCGACTGCTGCAGATAGTTGGTGTACAAGGGATAGGCGATCGCCGCCAGAATGGCGACGATCGCCAATGTCACCATCAGCTCAACCAGGGTCATGCCGCGCATATCCGCCATCCTCCTTGTCCGGTACTCATTCCGTCCGCCCAGCCCGCTCACTGTATCTGCCACCAGCCGCTCCAGGAGTAGTACTGCTGCGACGGGCTGCTGCTGGTGCAGCTTAGCTTGCCATTGGCGCAATTGCTGGTGCTGTTGCCATTGCCCCCGCCCACCAGGACGCTGGCGCTGTACCCGCCCTGGTTGGAGGTGACGAAGGCCGGCGTGGAGGCGAAGAAGCTGCCCAGCTGCACCCCCGACACCGGCAACTGGTTGTAGACGTCCTGGCCGTTGACCACCCCGTTGCCGCTGGCGTCGAGGAAGGGCTGGGCCGGCGGCCCCCCGGTGATGTAGCTGGATGCCATCAGGAACGACAGCCCGCCGCTGGTGCAAGGCGTGGAGGACGGCGCGAAGGTGGTGTACACCACATTGCCGGAGAAAACCTGCGGATCGGTCAGCATCCGCGTGCCGCTGCCGGCGAAGTTCAAGTTGTAATACCAGCCATACAGCGTCGGGCAGGTGCGCCCCACCACACAGCTGAGCGGCGGATTCGGGCTCTGCCAGTTATAGGTGGTGGACGTCACCGCGACGTTGGAGAAACCGGACTGGGCGGTGGTAACCAGCGACTCGGTCTGCTGCACCAGGTTGGACGGCGTCAGGCCGGAAATGCTCAGATTGTCGTATACGCCATAGAAGGCCTGGGTGTTGGTGTTGGTCAGATCGGCCTGGGCCAGCAGCTGGCCGGTGCCAAAGTAGACCATCGTGCCCTTCTGCTTGGGGAAGTTGGGGTTCAAGGTGACCGCCGGCGCGGCGGTGATGGGCTGGCGGTTGCCGCTGCTGTCGGTTGCGGAGAACAGCAGGCGAACGGTCCAACTGGCCGGATTGGCGCTGCTAACATTGATCGCCCAGAGATTGCCCTGCAGATCGCCGGCGTAGACCATGTCCACTGCCGCGCCGGCGTTGCCGCTGCTGTTGATCGCCACCACTGCCGACAGCCCCTGCGGCGCGCTGCTGCTGCAGGCCGACGGCACCGAGCTGCACAGGTCTATCTTGGCCAGGGTCGCGCCGGTCTGCGGATTCAGCGCGTACAGGATCGCGTGGTTGAGACTGCTGGCATAGCCATTGCCGAAGAATACCGCAAAGGACGAGGATGAAGCGTTGACGCGAGCGATGGTCGGCCGGCCGTAGGTGTAACCCAGGCCGCTATCGCTGAACTCCCACAGCACGGAGCTGGCCAGCGCCGTCTCGGTGGTGAAATTGGACGGCGTGGTGACATCCAGCCCGTAGACGGTCGAGCCGCCGCCGCCCAGGCCGCCGACCAGTATGGAATGCCAGGAGCCGTTGGAGAACATCACATCGCCGGCCTGCGGCGAGCCATCGACAAAATAGATATGGTTGTTGTTGTACGACGTGCTGGTCAGCTGATACAGGTTGGCGAACACGCCGTTGGGAATGAAGGCGAAAGCCTCGTTCCCGGTGCTGGCGTTGAACGCATGCAGCATGCCGTCGTTGCCGCCGACGTAAAGCAGCGGCGTGCGGCTGGCGTTGGCGCTGATGAAGCTCAGATAGCTGGCGTCGCTATAAGGCCCGTCCGGCTTGGCGACATAGACCGGACCGCTGTCTATGATGTCGCCCAGCAGGTGGCTGCGGTTGCGGAAGCCCCCGCCGTTCTGCGCCTCCTGCGATTTGTCGCCCCGCAGGTAATTGAGCCGCAGGCTGCCTTTCAGATCGGACGGTTGCAATTGCAGCTGCTGGGTGGCGTTGATGCCCGTCACCCCGGTGGCCGGCCATTCAAAAGGCACGCCCTTGTTGTTGATGCCGTCCCAGGTGGCGATCAGCCGGGTATTCTGCCAGGCGTTGCTGCTGGAGAAGGTGTCCACCTGGGTCTGCGCCTGCCAGTTGGCGCTGGTGCCGACATTCAGGCCGCTGCTGGTGGAGAGCGAATAGGCGGCCAGATTGCCGGTCCAGTCGTTGTACGGACTGTCGCTGGGATTGAAGCTGGCGAGAAAAGCCTGCGAATTGGTGCTCAGCGTGGTGCTGTTCAACGCCACCGAGGCCTGGTCGTAGCTGCCCTTCTGGATTTGCACCAGGATGCTGCTCAAGGCGCTGGAGAATGCCGCCGCATTCACCGCCGGATAGTAGGAGCCGGTGCCGCCGGCCACCGCCATCGCCGTCAGCACCTGCGCCGCGGTCGGGTTCTCCGCCGGCGCCACCCCGGCCCCCAGGCCAATCACATAGGTCTTGATGCCGCTGCTCGCCAGCGTCTGAATCTGGGTAACGGCGTCGATCAGCGCCTGGTCGTTGGTTCCGCTGGTCATGTTCAGCGAACCGTCGGCATTGAAGCTGGCGGTCACGCCGTAGCCGCTGGCCGCGGCGGACCCGGCCGGCGGCCAGAAGTAACCGCTCTTGTCCTGAGTGGGCAGGCCATCGGTTACCAGAACCACGTATTTCTGCGAGGTGCAGCCGCTGCTGGACGAGCTGGAGCTGTTGAACGAGGTTTGCGCCGTCTTCAGCAAGGCATAGATCGGCGACTGGCCGGCTGCCGCCTTGATCTCGGAGCTGCTGGTGGAGTTGGTCTCCGGCTGCAAATAGGGGGTAAAGGTGTTGTAAGCGCTGGTCAGCTGCGAGGATGACGGACTGCTCAGGCTGGTCATCGCCACGTTGGCGCTGGCGGCAGAATACGACTGCGAACCGCCATAGCCCCAGCCGCGCTGCACATACATCACCTGCGGCGCGTAAGGCACGTAGCCGGCGTTGGTCGGGCTAGTACCCCAATTGGTCCTCCCGCCCGGCGCCATCGTGCTGTAGGACACAGACACCGACCCGGACTTGTAGCTGCTCAACGAGTAATAAGTGTAGGGATTGCTGGGACTGACCGTACCATAGGTCATAAACACCGGGTTGAGCGAGGAGGAATACAACACATCGTTGATATTGGCATCGTCGCTGGTCGCCGCCACCGTCATGTACTGGCTACCGTTGACCGACAATCCGCTAAGACCCTGCGCCAACGCGATTGAACCGCAGTTACTCGCCACCGTCATTGAGGACGAGGTGAGATAGTTGTAACAGGGGTTGTAGACCGTATCAGTGCCGCTGGTGGCGGTGGGCGTGTTAGTGAAGGTGAAGCCGCCGGCAGGCGACATGTAGTACACCCAGGTGGTATACATCCTGGTATTGCTCATCTGGTAGGACAGCAGGGCGAAGTCCGTCGTCGCCAGGTAGGTGTTGAGGATGGACAGGACGCCGGCTTTGGCGACGTTCAGCCGGGACGGGCTGTTGTCGACCAATTGGAAACCCGAGGTCGAGGTATAAGGCTGCGAACTGCCGGTCGCCCCTCCGCTGACCGGCGGAGTGAAGCCGGACGGCACCGGATAGTTGACTGGCGAGGACGAGCCGCTCAAACCGCCCACCGCCCCCGAACCGGTCATCAAGGCGCCGCCGCGGCCGGTGTAGGTGGTGGAGAAGCCGTTACTGCAGTTGGCGGCGCTATTGCCCGTGCCATTGCAATAGGTGATGGTGCTGCCGTCCATCGATTCGGAATTGGTGACGGCGATCACCACCTGCGGCCGCGCCGGCGTGGTGATGGTCAGCGGCACTTGAGAGATCGCCAGCGTGGCGGTCGACCCGCCGCCCTTCACCCAATAAGCGGCTAGCACCAGCCCCGCCAGCAACAGAATGCGGGCCGCGATGCCTACTGCCGGTTTCCAGTCAGTCATATCCGCCTCACTGCGTGAAGATTGCCTGCACCACCACCGGGCTGGCCCCGCTGGAAGTCACCACCCGGGCCGTCACGCGGTAATTGTTGCCGCCGGCCGTCTGGCCATAGATCCCGCGATTGCCGCAACTGGTTCCCGCCCGACAGGAGGCCGGCATGCTTTCCACCACATAGCTGCTGGTCACACCGGAAATCGGCGGCGTGCCGGTATAGCCGGGGATAGACGTCGAAGTGCTGGTCCAGAACGACGAGGTGTTCAGGTTCTGCTGCCAGGCCGGCACCGCGCTGGCATTGAACTGGTAATAACCGTTGCTGCCGGCCACGGTGAAGGTCTGGCTGGCGAACACCCCCTGCAGCATCGAGGAGTAGGCCTGGCGCAAGGTCCCCTCCGCCAGTTCCAGATTGCTCTGGTACTGCACATTGTTGCTGGCCATGTGCAGCTGGCTCAGCGATTGCGAACTGCCGGCCAGCCCCAGGATCATGATCACCAGCATGAAGATCAGCGCGACGATCAGCACCACCCCGCGCTCCCGGCTTCGTTGTCGTAGCGGATTCATAGCCCTGCGTTCCTCAAGGATACGGTCATGGTATAGACGTGGCGCAGACGGGTATCGCAAGGCACGTTGACGGTATTGCCCAGCACCGTCCACTGCGTCTGGTTGGCGCAGCTCCCCCCTGTCTTGCTGATCGGCGCCGTACCCTGCGGCCCCTCCAGCAGCACCGCTATGCGCAGGCTGTTGACCTGGCTCCAGTTGCTCACCTGGTTCGCCGGCAGATACTCGGTGGTCAAACCCGGCGCGCTGCCTATGCCATACCACACCTGCATAATGTCCACTCCGGGGACGATAGGCGTCACCTGCCAGCCGCTGCCCGTGCCGTTATATACCGCCTGATACAAGGCGCTCTGCGCTCCGGAAGCCTGGCCGACGAAATACGCCGTTTGCGACAACAGCGCCACCACCGATCCGACCGGATAATCGCTGTCCAGCGCCTGGTTGAGATTGATCAGGCTCCCGCCGCTGGCGCTGCCGACGCTGCCGACCTGCATGATCGAAGAGTGGCCGCAATTGGAGACCGACAACAGGTTGCTTGCCGCCACCCCGGATGCCGACAAGGCCTGCAGCGAGGTGGAGCCCGCCGAAGCGTAGACGCTGACCCATACCGGCACCGTGCCATTGGTCTGGCCGCTGAAAACCAGCACATCGCTGCCTGGCTGCACCTTGCCTTGCAGACTGCTGTCCAGCGCCGGGCTCCAGTCCGTCAAAGAACTGTCGTTGCTGCCGTTCAGGCTGCTCAGCGTCAGCGTGGAAGAGGCGATCACTGCGTCGTACCCGGTAACCGGGGAACTGAAATTTCCCAGCAAGCCGTTGGCCGCCACCAGCGCATTGGTGGTGGTGGCGCCGGAGCAGCCGAAGAAACCGGCTCCCCTCGCGGTCTGCGACAACAGGCCGGAAACGGTGGCGCCGGCATTCTGCAGCTCCCCTTGGCCCGAGTCGGTCGAATAATCCTTGCGTCCCGCCACCATCACGCCGACCAGCGCCGTCAGCAACAGCAGGCCGATGGTGACCGCCACCATCAGCTCAACCAGCGAAAACCCAAGCTGCCCGCGTATTTGTCTCACATGATGGTCCTCACGCTTTGGGTGAGGACCGCTCCGCCGCTCGCCGCATTGCCATCGGTCCACCAAACCTGAACTACCCGCTCGGTGGTCGCGCCGCTGGCCGGCTGGTAGATGCTGCCGGTGCCGTTCGGCAGATTATTCTGCAGATCGGTCAGCCACTGGTACTTGTCGAAGGTGGCCATCGCCGACGCCGTACAGACCGTGGCCACGCAGTTGCTTTGGAAAGTGGATGCGCTGACGCCGGAGGCGACATCGTAGGAGCCGGCGCTAACCTGCGCGGAGTTGGCCCGCATCCGGTCGACCATATCGTAGGCGTACTGATTCGCCATCTGGCGCAGATAGCTGGAACCGCTGGCGCGCTCGGCGTTGAGCATCACCGCAATCGCCGCCAACACCCCCATGGCCAGCACCAACAGGGCGATCAGAACCTCCAACATGGTAAAGCCCGTTTCCGCCCGCCGCCGCCAACACGTCATCGCCCGGCCTCCCGCTCAAGTCGCGCCGCCATCCATCCAGCATTCATGTAAGCATAGAAGAAACGCCATCCGCCTCGGCAAGCCGCCCCGACGAAAGTACTGACAATCGCGACAAGCGGTCGCAAGCCTAGCAAACGGCATCCGCTAGCCCGGCCACAACAGTTTGCCTGCCCATGGCGAGCGCAATTGAGACCGCAGAAACGGCATAGCCCGGCGAGAATCCTGACAGTCTTGGGGAGAAGCCGGCACGACGGGCGCGGGCGGGCGATCAGCCCCAAACGCAAAAACCCCATGGAATCGGTCCATGGGGTTTCAACAAACTCATCCGGCGCGCCAAACGCAAAAACCCCAGCTCATTGAGCTGGGGTTCCGCTATCGGGCGTCTGGCGGTGTCCTACTTTCACATGGCGAATGCCACACTATCATCGGCGCTAAGGCGTTTCACGGTCCTGTTCGGGATGGGAAGGCGTGGGACCACCTCGCTATGGCCACCAGACATAAACTGGTACAAACTCAAGAAGCCTGAACTCGTCTCTCAACGCGTTCTGAATATTTTTTCGGGTACTCAATTGTGTCGCACTCACACTCCATCTTCGTCACTCAGTTTCCCAAGCCACTCAAATGATAGGATCAAGCCTCACGAGCAATTAGTATCGGTTAGCTTCACGCCTCACAGCGCTTCCACACCCGACCTATCAACGTCCTGGTCTCGAACGACTCTTCAGGGAGGTCTAGCCTCCAGGGAAGTCTCATCTTCAGGCGAGTTTCCCGCTTAGATGCTTTCAGCGGTTATCTCTTCCGAACTTAGCTACCCGGCGATGCCACTGGCGTGACAACCGGTACACCAGAGGTTCGTCCACTCCGGTCCTCTCGTACTAGGAGCAGCCCCCGTCAAACTTCCAACGCCCACTGCAGATAGGGACCAAACTGTCTCACGACGTTTTGAACCCAGCTCACGTACCACTTTAAATGGCGAACAGCCATACCCTTGGGACCGGCTACAGCCCCAGGATGTGATGAGCCGACATCGAGGTGCCAAACACCGCCGTCGATGTGAACTCTTGGGCGGTATCAGCCTGTTATCCCCGGAGTACCTTTTATCCGTTGAGCGATGGCCCTTCCATACAGAACCACCGGATCACTATGTCCTGCTTTCGCACCTGCTCGACTTGTCGGTCTCGCAGTTAAGCTACCTTTTGCCATTGCACTATCAGCACGATTTCCGACCGTACCTAGGTAACCTTCGAACTCCTCCGTTACACTTTGGGAGGAGACCGCCCCAGTCAAACTGCCTACCATGCACTGTCCCCAATCCGGATCACGGACCAAGGTTAGAACCTCAAAGGGGTCAGGGTGGTATTTCAAGGTTGGCTCCACCTGAACTAGCGTCCAGGCTTCATAGCCTCCCACCTATCCTACACAAACCACTTCAAAGTCCAATGCAAAGCTACAGTAAAGGTTCACGGGGTCTTTCCGTCTAGCAGCGGGTAGATTGCATCTTCACAAACACTTCAACTTCGCTGAGTCTCAGGAGGAGACAGTGTGGCCATCGTTACGCCATTCGTGCGGGTCGGAACTTACCCGACAAGGAATTTCGCTACCTTAGGACCGTTATAGTTACGGCCGCCGTTTACCGGGGCTTCGATCAAGAGCTTGCACCCCATCACTTAACCTTCCGGCACCGGGCAGGCGTCACACCGTATACGTCCACTTTCGTGTTGGCACAGTGCTGTGTTTTTGTTAAACAGTCGCAGCCACCGATTCTCTGCGACCTGTCATAGCTTCAGACGCGAAGTCTTACACCACAACAGGCATACCTTCTCCCGAAGTTACGGTATCAATTTGCCGAGTTCCTTCTCCTGAGTTCTCTCAAGCGCCTTAGAATTCTCATCCTGCCCACCTGTGTCGGTTTGCGGTACGGTTCTTGTGTAGCTGAAGCTTAGTGGCTTTTCCTGGAAGCGTGGTATCAGTCACTTCAGGTCCGTAGACCCTCGTTATCACGTCTCGGTGTTAAAGAAGAGCGGATTTGCCTACTCTTCACACCTACCGGCTTGAACAGACTATTCCAACAGTCTGCTGACCTAACCTTCTCCGTCCCCACATCGCACTACACAAAAGTACGGGAATTTTAACCCGTTTCCCATCGACTACGCTTTTCAGCCTCGCCTTAGGGGCCGACTCACCCTACGCCGATGAACGTTGCGTAGGAAACCTTGGGCTTTCGGCGAGCGGGCTTTTCACCCGCTTTATCGCTACTCATGTCAGCATTCGCACTTCTGATATCTCCAGCATGCCTCTCGACACACCTTCACAGACCTACAGAACGCTCCCCTACCACGGACACATTTGACTGTGCCCATCCGCAGCTTCGGTTATCAGTTTGAGCCCCGTTACATCTTCCGCGCAGGACGACTCGACCAGTGAGCTATTACGCTTTCTTTAAATGATGGCTGCTTCTAAGCCAACATCCTGGCTGTCTATGCCTTCCCACTTCGTTTACCACTTAACTGATCATTTGGGACCTTAGCTGGCGGTCTGGGTTGTTTCCCTCTTGACAATGGACGTTAGCACCCACTGTCTGTCTCCCATGCTGGCACTTTCCGGTATTCAGAGTTTGCCATGGTTTGGTAAATCGCAATGACCCCCTAGCCATAACAGTGCTTTACCCCCGGAAGTGATACATGAGGCACTACCTAAATAGTTTTCGGGGAGAACCAGCTATCTCCGAGTTTGTTTAGCCTTTCACCCCTATCCACAGCTCATCCCCTAGTTTTGCAACACTAGTGGGTTCGGACCTCCAGTGCGTGTTACCGCACCTTCATCCTGGCCATGGATAGATCACTCGGTTTCGGGTCTACACCCAGCGACTGATTCGCCCTATTCGGACTCGGTTTCCCTACGCCTCCCCTATTCGGTTAAGCTTGCCACTGAATGTAAGTCGCTGACCCATTATACAAAAGGTACGCAGTCACGGAACAAGTCCGCTCCCACTGTTTGTATGCATCCGGTTTCAGGTTCTATTTCACTCCCCTCCCGGGGTTCTTTTCGCCTTTCCCTCACGGTACTGGTTCACTATCGGTCGATCACGAGTATTTAGCCTTGGAGGATGGTCCCCCCATCTTCAAACAGGATTTCGCGTGTCCCGCCCTACTTTTCGTATGCTTAGTACCAAGAATGCGTTTTCGTGTACGGGGCTATCACCCACTACGGCGGTCCTTTCCATGAACCTTCCACTAACTCAATCTCTATCACATACAGGCTGTTCCGCGTTCGCTCGCCACTACTTACGGAATCTCGGTTGATTTCTTTTCCTTCAGCTACTTAGATGTTTCAGTTCGCTGAGTTCGCTTCCTCAGACCTATGTATTCAGTCTGGGATGACCCCTAAGGGCCGGGTTTCCCCATTCGGATATCGCGGGATCAAAGCTCTATTGCCAGCTCCCCCGCGCTTTTCGCAGGCTTACACGTCCTTCATCGCCTGTGATCGCCAAGGCATCCACCAGATGCACTTAGTCGCTTGACCCTATCATTTCAGTAACCTACGTCACTTCATGACAGAGCGTGTTTGCGCGACGACTGCACCGCCCCTTTTGATATGGCGACGCAGCCTTAGATACAATCAAATACCCAAGATGACGATTTGTCCGCGTACAGAATTAACTCTACGCTTTCATTTCGCCGTCTTATATATTCGGCTTCTTCAGTTTGTTAAAGATCGGGCGTTAAAATTACAACGCAAACAGAACCAAACTCTTCCGAGTTCGCTTGTGTTTGAGTTGTGGTGGAGGATGACGGGATCGAACCGACGACCCCCTGCTTGCAAAGCAGGTGCTCTCCCAACTGAGCTAATCCCCCAACTGGTGGGTCTGGTAGGACTCGAACCTACGACCCCTGCGTTATCAACACAGTGCTCTAACCAGCTGAGCTACAAACCCAGTAAACTTCTACGCCAGCCCCACAAGGAGCTGGCTGCCCTTAACAGAATAACCGATAGGCTGTAAGTACTTGACGATCGCCTTCTCTAGAAAGGAGGTGATCCAGCCGCAGGTTCCCCTACGGCTACCTTGTTACGACTTCACCCCAGTCATGAATCCCACCGTGGTAAGCGGCCTCCTTGCGGTTAGCCTACCCACTTCTGGTGAAACTCACTCCCATGGTGTGACGGGCGGTGTGTACAAGACCCGGGAACGTATTCACCGCAGCATGCTGATCTGCGATTACTAGCGATTCCGACTTCACGCACTCGAGTTGCAGAGTGCGATCCGGACTACGATCGGTTTTATGAGATTGGCACCACCTCGCGGCTTAGCGACCCTCTGTACCGACCATTGTATGACGTGTGAAGCCCTGCTCATAAGGGCCATGAGGACTTGACGTCATCCCCACCTTCCTCCGGTTTGTCACCGGCAGTCTCATTAGAGTGCCCAACTTAATGATGGCAACTAATGACAAGGGTTGCGCTCGTTGCGGGACTTAACCCAACATCTCACGACACGAGCTGACGACAGCCATGCAGCACCTGTGTTACGGCTCCCTTTCGGGCACCAAGCCATCTCTGGCAAGTTCCGTACATGTCAAGAGCAGGTAAGGTTTTTCGCGTTGCATCGAATTAATCCACATCATCCACCGCTTGTGCGGGTCCCCGTCAATTCCTTTGAGTTTTAACCTTGCGGCCGTACTCCCCAGGCGGTCAATTTCACGCGTTAGCTACGCTACCAAGGATTCAAACCCCCAACAGCTAATTGACATCGTTTAGGGCGTGGACTACCAGGGTATCTAATCCTGTTTGCTCCCCACGCTTTCGTGCATGAGCGTCAGTGTCATCCCAGGGGGCTGCCTTCGCCATCGGTATTCCTCCGCATCTCTACGCATTTCACTGCTACACGCGGAATTCTACCCCCCTCTGACGCACTCTAGTCTTGCAGTCTCCAATGCCGTTCCCAGGTTGAGCCCGGGGCTTTCACATCAGACTTGCAAAACCGCCTGCGCACGCTTTACGCCCAGTAATTCCGATTAACGCTTGCACCCTACGTATTACCGCGGCTGCTGGCACGTAGTTAGCCGGTGCTTATTCTTCCGGTACTGTCATCCCCGCCAGGTATTAACCAGCGGAATTTCCTCCCGAACAAAAGTCCTTTACAACCCGAAGGCCTTCTTCAGACACGCGGCATGGCTGGATCAGGCTTGCGCCCATTGTCCAAAATTCCCCACTGCTGCCTCCCGTAGGAGTCTGGGCCGTGTCTCAGTCCCAGTGTGGCGGATCATCCTCTCAGACCCGCTACTGATCGTCGCCTTGGTGAGCTCTTACCTCACCAACTAGCTAATCAGACATCGGCTGCTCGTATAACGTGAGGCCTTACGGTCCCCCACTTTCCCCCTCAGGGCGTATGCGGTATTAATCCGGCTTTCGCCGAGCTATCCCCCATTACACGGTACATTCCGATGCGTTACTCACCCGTTCGCCACTCGTCAGCGGAGCAAGCTCCCTGTTACCGTTCGACTTGCATGTGTAAAGCATGCCGCCAGCGTTCAATCTGAGCCAGGATCAAACTCTTCAGTTCAATCTCATAGCAAATTTTCTGGCACGCAAGTTCAAAGAAATAAAACAAGTATTTCTTGTCTCTTGCAGTGCAAGTTTTTGGCTTTCGCCAAGCACTTACACCTATCGGTTATTCGTTCTGTTAAAGAGCAGTGCCGGCCGCTTCGAACACCGCCGGAACCTGTTTCGTTCGGCTTGTTTCGTTCGCTGCGTCAGCTGAGGAGACGAACTATACCTGCGCCCTCACCCTCGGTCAACTGCTTTTTTGAGAAAAACGCACGTTTTTCACGAGATGCAGCGCAAATTACTGATAAGCAACAATATATGAATATGAAATTTTTTATTTCCCACCAGAACCATCCAACGAAATGGCCGGCAGACCGGGCGTACTCATGGCTTGAAATGAAAAAAGCCCCCTCGGAAGGGAGCTTTTTGCACAGATAGCCGGTTTTGCAACTTATCTATATAAGGGGATCAGCTGCGGTAGTCGGCGTTGATGCGCACATACTCATAGGAGAAGTCGCAGGTCCAGACCCGGGCACTGGCGGCACCGCGCCCCAGTTCCACCCTGACCGTGATCTCGCTCTGGTTCATCACCGCCTGTCCCTGCTCTTCGCGGTAGTCCGGACTGCGGCCGCCATTGCAGGCCACCAACACGTCATCCAGATATAAGGACAGGCGGTCGACATCCAGATCAGCAACACCGGCATAACCGATGGCGGCCAGGAGGCGGCCCAGATTGGGATCGGACGCGAAGAAGGCGGTTTTCACCAGCGGCGAACGGGCGATGGCGTAGGCCACGTCCTTACACTCGGCCACCGAGCGGCCACCGTTGACTTCAACGGTGATGAACTTGGTGGCGCCCTCACCGTCGCGGACGATAGCCTGCGCCAGCTCAATCGACACTGCCAGCAGCGCCTGGCGCAATTGCTGGTAGGCCGGCTGCTCCACCGAGTCGATCAGCCCCGCCTGGCTCTTGCCGGTGGAGATCAGGATGAAGCTGTCGTTGGTGGAGGTGTCGCCATCCACCGTAATACTATTAAAGGAGAGGTCGGCCACCTCGCGCAGCAACTGGTTCAGCAGCGGGCGGGTAATGGCCGCGTCGGTGGCGACGAATCCCAGCATGGTGGCCATATTGGGATGGATCATGCCCGAGCCCTTGGCGATGCCGGTGACGGTAACCGGCTGGCCATCCAGCAGCAGCGTGCGGCTGGCCGCCTTGGCGATGGTGTCGGTCGTCATGATCGCTTGGGCGGCATCGGCCCAGCTGGCAGAGCGCAGCGTCGGCAGCGCGGTGATAATCTTGTCGGCCGGCAACGGCTCCAGAATCACCCCGGTAGAGAACGGCAGCACCTGCTCGGTCTCTAAGCCGCTCTGCGCGGCGACCGCCTGGCACACCCTCAGCGCGCGCTGGCGGCCGTCGACGCCGGTACCGGCGTTGGCGTTGCCGGTGTTCACCACCAGCGCGCGAATCTGCACGCCGGCGGCCAAATGCTCCTGGCACAGCTGCACCGGCGCCGCGCAGAAACGGTTGCGGGTGAACACGCCGGCGACGGTGTTGCCCTTGTCCAGACGCACCACCAATACATCCTTGCGTCCCGGGGTCTTGATGCCAGCTTCCGCCACCAGCAATTCAACGCCGGCAAGCGGCGGCAGCAGATCAGCCTGCGGCGGATTCAGATTCACAGCCATGCAACTCTCCATAACTTACAAATATGCGACTAATTATATAAGAATTTGGTCAGCCATAGCGTGAGATGGCTTATTCCTGCGCCTGGCGCAGGCATTGCAACAACGCATCACCATAGCGGGCAAGCTTGAGCTCGCCCAGACCGTAGATATGCCGCAGGCCAGCCTGGCTGTCCGGGCGCTTTTCCACCAAATCCCGCAAGGTGCGGTCGGAGAACACCGCGTAGGCCGGCACATTGTGCTCGTCGGCCACCTGGCGGCGCCAGCGGCGCAAAGCCTGCCACAGCCGCTCTTCGCGCTCGGTGCGCAGCCAGCGCTCGGTCGCGGCGCTGCCGCGCGGTTTCTTCTCGTCGGCCAGCGGCCGCAGATGGATGCTCTCCTCGCCCTTGAGCAGCGAGCGGCAGGCGTCGGTCAGTACCAGCGACTGGCCGCGGGCGATGTCCACCTGTACCAGTTGGCGGGCCACCAGCTGGCGCACGATGGAACGCCAGCCGCGCTGGTTGAGCTCCTTGCCGATGCCATAGGTGGTGAGCTGGTCGTGGCCGTGATGGCTGACGCTCTGGTTCTGCCGGCCCAGCAGCACGTCTATCACATGCCCGGTGGGAAAGCGCTGCCCGACCCTATAGATGCAGGACAAAAGCTTGCGCACCGGCACGGTGGCGTCGAAGGTGATGGGCGGATGCAGGCAGTTGTCGCAATGGCCGCAGGGCCGGCTGTCTTCGCCGAAATGGGCCAAAATGTGCTGACGGCGGCAGCTGGCGGCCTCGCAGAAAGCCAGCATCGCATCCAGCTTGGACAGCTCAACCTGCTTCTGCAGTTCAGCCATCTCGCCGCCTTCTATCATCTGCCGCAGCTGCACCACGTCGTTGAGGCCGTAACACAGCCAGCTGGCAGCGGGCAGGCCGTCGCGGCCGGCGCGGCCGGATTCCTGATAGAAGTTTTCCGGGCTCTTGGGCATGTCGATATGGGCGACGAAGCGCACGTCCGGCTTGTCGATCCCCATACCGAAGGCGACGGTGGCCACCATCACAATGCCGTCCTCGCGCAGGAAGCTGCGCTGATGCGCCTCGCGCTGGGCGTGGCTAAGACCGGCGTGATAGGGCAAGGCTTCGATGCCGTTGTCGCATAGCCACTGCGCGGTGTCCTCCACCCGCTTGCGCGACAGGCAGTAGACGATGCCGGTGGCGCCGGCGTGCTCCTGGCGGATGAAGTCCAGCAGCTGCTTCTTGGCGTTGTGCTTTTCCACCACCTGGTAGAACAGGTTGGGGCGGTCGAAGCTGGACAGGAATACCCGCGCCTCGGCCAGTTGCAGATAGTGGATGATGTCGAGCCGGGTCTGTTCGTCGGCGGTGGCGGTGAGCGCGATACGCGGCACCTGCGGGAAGCGTTCGGCCAGCAGTCCCAGCTGCTGGTATTCCGGCCGGAAGTCGTGGCCCCAGTGACTGACGCAATGCGCCTCGTCGATGGCGAACAGCGCGATGTTCAGGCTGGAAAGAAACTCCAGGAAGCGCGGCGTCAGCAAGCGCTCCGGCGCCACGTACAACAGATCCAGCGTGCCGGCGCGCGCCTGGCGGGCGATGTCGCGCGCATCATCTGGCGAGGTGGCGGAGTTGAGGCAGGCCGCCGCCACGCCCAGTTCCTGCAAGGTAGCCACCTGGTCCTGCATCAGCGCGATCAGCGGCGACACCACAATGGCCACGCCGTCGCGCAGCAGCGCCGGAATCTGGAAGCACAGGCTCTTGCCGCCACCGGTAGGCATCAGCACCAGCGCGTGGCCGCCGTGCGCCACCTGCTCGACGATCTCCTGCTGCTGTCCGCGGAATTCGGGATAGCCGAAAATATGATTGAGGATGGAGACTGCGTCGTGCATGCCGGAAGCGATCTGCGGGAAAAAACGCCATTGTACGGCAAGCGGCAGCGGTGGATGCGACGGGACAAAAAAGAAGCCGCCAGGTCATGGCGGCCACAAGTTGGATGGAGACAATGTGAAACGAAGAGGAAAAATGCTCTCGCACTGTGACAGACCGGCCTCGCCGCGATAAAGTTCCGCGCTTTTCGCAAATTCGTGCCGCAACCTTCCGGCCGGTTTCCCCTTGCGGACGGCTATGCGACACTGGCGGGATATTCTGGAGATCATCATGCGCATTCGTTCCGCCCCCCTGCTCGTCCTGCTACTGCTTGCCGGCTGTGCCACCACGCCGCAGCCAGCCACCACCCCGGCCACCGTCAAACCGGCGGAACCCTCCGCCGCCCCGGCAAGCGCCGACTGGCAGAATCTGGGCGTCTCGCCCAATGGCAACATCCTCAATGAACTGGACCAGTTGTCTATCAAGCGCCAGGGCCCGCTGGTCACATTCCGCGACCGCAAGACCATCTTCAACCTGAAGCAGGAAAACTTCCTCTCCACGCCGCGCCACAAGGTGTCGCTCAATAGCTGGCGGATCGACTGTTCCCAGCATACGTTCCGCTTGCTGGACATGGTGCTGTTCGATGAAAACGGCCGCCAGATCGCCAGCTTCTCCTATAATGACAGTCAAATAAAAGCCATGCCCGTCGTGCAGAACTCGGCCAGCTACCAGCAGATGCTGCTGGTCTGCAAAGGACAGCCCGGCTTCTGAAATCGCCCACCGCACCGCCAATCAACAGGGATCCCCCATGACTATCCGACGCGTGGTATTCAATCAGAAAGGCGGGGTGGGCAAATCCACAATCACCGTCAACCTGGCGGCCGTGGCGGCCAGCCGCGGCAGGCGCGTGCTGGTGATCGACCTGGACCCGCAAGGCAATGCCAGCCACTACCTGCTGGGCGAGGCATGGAAACAGGCCGGCCCCAGCGTGGCCGACCTGTTCCAGCAGATGCTCAACATCTCGCTGTTCGGCAAGGAGCCGCGCGACTTCGTCCGCGCCACCGGCATAGACGGCCTGTCGCTGCTGGCCTCGCAGCCGGAACTGGCCGAGCTGATGGCCAAGCTGGAATCGCGCTACAAGATGTTCAAGCTGAAGGAGGCGCTGGACCAGCTGGCGCCGCACTACGATGAAATTTGGATCGATACCCCGCCGGCTCTGAACTTCTACACCCGCTCGGCGCTGATCGCCGCCGACCGCTGCCTGATCCCCTTCGATTGCGATGCATTCTCCCGGCACGCCCTCTATAACCTGAAAGAAAGCGCCGACGAGATCCGCTCCGACCACAACCCCGGCTTGTACATAGAAGGCATCGTGGTCAACCAGTTCCAACCGCGCGCCAGCCTGCCGGTGCGGCTGGTGGAGGAACTGAAGGCCGAGGGGCTGCCAGTGCTGGCCTCGCCGCTATCGGCGTCGGTCAAGATACGCGAATCGCATCAGGCCGCCTGCCCGATGGTGTACCTGGACCCGCGCCACAAGCTGTCCCGTGAATTCGAGGCCCTGTATCAAGAATTGAGCGAGCGCTGACGAGGAAACAGATGCCGAGGTTGAACCGACTCACCTCGCTATTGCTGGGCTGCCTGCTGGGCGCCGGCTTGCTGCTCACCGAATATTGGCTGCTGCTGGAGCATGATCGCGCCGAACGGCTGCAGGAACAGCAGCACTGGGGGGCGCTGGGCACCGGCCTGGTGGTGCTGCAACTGGAAGACGCTCTGGAGCATACCCGGATCATGGCGCAACAGCTGGCCGGCAACAGCCAGGCGCACGGCCTGTCGGAGCTGGCCCGCCGCGTGGTTCGCGACGACAGCCTGTTCGCCGGCATCGGCACCGTGGCGCTGGTCGAGCAGAACCAGCGCGACGCCTTCGAAAACCGCATCGCCACCAGCATACGTTTCCTGAAAAACCAGCACCTGCAACTCAGCCCGGCGCAGCTGCAATACTACCCGGTGGCCAGCTACCTGCCAGACGACGCCAATGCCCTGCCGCAGGGGCTGGACCTCAGCCACCAGGGCGATTCCAAATGGCTGCTGGACCTGGCGCGCCGCAGCGACCAGCCGATGCTGCTGCCCAGCCAGCCGTCCGGCCCGGGCAGTACCCGGCTCGACATCATCACCCGGCTGGGAGACGACCATACGCTGCTATTGCTCAATCTGCGCCAGGACAAGCTGATGCAGCCGATAGGCAACGAACTGATCACCGACAATCCGCTGCACCATGTCCGGCTGCTGATCTGGAGCAAGAGCCAGCCGGACATCCCACTGCTGGATTCGTCGCCGGGCCGTCCCATCCCCACCGAGCCGCCGATGTTCTCGCGCCGCAGCAAGGTCGGCGGCAATGAGCTGCTGCTGGGCGCCTATTCGCTGCAACCGGTGCGGCCGCTGCTCAGCAGCATGGCCTGGACGCTGCTGATCGCCTCGACCTGGACGCTGGCGCTGCTGCTGTTGCTGCAGCAGCGCCAGTTGCAGGCCAATCGCCGGCTGCGCAAGCAACTCCAGCTGCAACAGCAGCAATTGGAGCAGAACAACCGCACGCTGCGCGAACAGATCGGCGACCGGGAAATGTCGGAACAGGCGCTGGCGCAAAGCGAGGCTCGCCAGCGCGCCATCCTGCAGGCCAGCTCCGACGCCATCATCCTGATCGCCCGCAGCGGCCACATCATGCAGGCCAACCCCGCCGCCGCCAGGCTGGTGGAGCAAAGCGCGCAATCGCTGGAAAACCTGCCGGTCGGCGTGCTGTTCCCCGAGCTGTACAACCCTGACCCCAACAGCGTGTTCGAACAGATCGCGCGCCAGCACGAAGGCCGCCCATTCGAAACCAGCCTGCTGCGCAGCGACGAACTGCAGTTGCCGGTAGAGCTGTCGCTGAGCCGGGTGGTGATGCCGGACGACTGGTTCTACGTCACCGTCTGCCGCGACATCTCCTTGCGCAAAGAACAGGAAGAGGCGCTGATCCGGCTGAAGAACAGTCTGGCCGAGCAGGTGGAAGTGCAAAGCCGGCAGCTGGCGGCGCTGCTGGATGCCAGCCCGCTGGCGATGGCCTACATCGTCGACCGCAACCTGCGACAGGTGAACCACGCCTTCCTCGAGCTGTTCCAGCAACAGGGCCGCAACGTGATCGGCCACTCCACCATGCCTTATTTCGAAAGCCGCGAACAATGGGAGCGCACCGGCAGGGCCCTGTACAGTCTGCTCAACGACGGCAAGGTGGTGCAGACCGAACTGCAATTGCGCACCGGCAAGAACAAGCTGTTCTGGTGCCGGCTGCACGGCAAGGCGGTCAATCCCTCGGTGCCCAAGCTGGGCACCATCTGGGTGTATCAGGACATCTCGGCGCAACGCTCGGTGGAGGAGACCTTGCGCCACGCCAAGATCCTGGCCGAGGAAACCAGCCGCGCCAAGACCGAATTCCTGGCCAATATGTCGCATGAGTTGCGCACGCCGCTGCACGCCATCCTCGGCTTTACCGAAATGGGTCAGCTGCGCGCGCACAGCCTGGGCGAAGTCAAGCTGGAGCAGTACTTCACCCGCATCAACACCAGCGGTAGCCGCCTGTTGACCCTGCTCAACGACCTGCTGGACATGGCCAAGATGGAAGTCGGCCGGATGGACTACACCATCAGCCGCGGCAACCTCACCCAGTGCCTGCGCGAAGCCTGCGACGAAATGACGCCGCTGGCCTCGCTCAACCAGATCCGCATCGATCTGGAATGCTCGCCGGAGATGCTGGCGGCCGACATCGACCCCTTCCGCATCGGCCAGGTGATCCGCAACCTGCTGTCCAACGCCGTCAAGTTCAGCCCCAACGGCGCGGAAATCCGGGTGCAGGCGCAACTGGCGGAACAGGACGGCCAGGAGTGGGTGCACGTCAGCGTCGCCGACGCCGGCCCGGGCATCCCCGAGAAAGAGCTGGAAACCATCTTCGACAAGTTCATCCAGAGCAGCACGACCAAGACCGGCGCTGGCGGTACCGGCCTGGGCCTGGCCATCAGCCGCGAAATCATCCACGCCCATCATGGCCGGATCAGCGCCGACAACCTGCCGGCGGGCGGCGCCATCTTCGCCTTTTCGATTCCCCGCCATTTTCAGCGTAACCTAGAGGAGGGAACGCCGGATGCCTCACAAACTCTTGCTCGTTGACGACGAGCCGTTCAATCTGGAATTGATGTCCGAACTGCTGGAGGACGCCGGCTACGAAACCCAGCTGGCCGAAAACGGCGAAGCCGCCTGGCAGATACTGGAACGCGAGGGCGAACACTTCTCCACCATCCTGCTGGACAAGATGATGCCGGGCATCAGCGGCTTCGACGTGCTCAAGCGCATCAAGGCCGAACCGCGGCTGGAGTTTCTGCCGGTCATCATGCAGACCGCGATGGGCGCCGCATCCAGCGTGCAGGAGGGCTTGGCGGCCGGCGCCTTCTACTATCTTACCAAACCGTTCTCGCGCGACATGCTGCTGGCCATTGTCGGCGCCGCCGTCGGCCACTGGGACCGCTACGTCCATTTCCGCGAGCTGGCCAACCTGCATGTCGACGCGCTGCGCCACCTGCAAAGCGCCTGCTTCCGCTGCCGTACCCACCGCGAAGCCCAGGCCGTCACCGCGCTGCTGGCCAAGACCAGCTCCCAGCCGGAACGGGTGGCCACTGGCTTGTTCGAACTGCTGGTCAACGCCATCGAACACGGCAACCTGGACATCAGCTACGAGCAGAAAAGCCAGCTGCTCGCCAGCGGCGATTGGGAAAAGGAGCTGGAAAGCCGGCTGCAGGCGCCGGAGTACCGCGAACGCGAAGTCTCGGTGGAGTTCAGTCTGAACGGCCGCCAGTTGCAGTTCATCGTAGAGGACATGGGTTCGGGATTCGACTGGGAGTACTACCAGAACGCCGAACCCGCCTCGCTGATGACCAGCCACGGCCGCGGCATCCTGATCGCCCGCAAGCTGTCCTTCGACAGCCTGCACTACGAAGGCCCAGGCAACCGGGTGATCGCCTGCGTCAACCTGGACTGAGGCCGGGTGCGGCGCACGCGCCGCGGGCGCGCCAGTAGCGCGGCTGCTGCTGTCGCAGGCATTGCCATCGCACCTCGGCGGCGAAGTCCAGCGTGATGGCGCCGTCCAGATCGGTGCGCAATACGCCGACCTCATGCTGCCGCAGGCGCTGCAGCACCTGCGGATGGGGATGGCGGTAGCGGTTGAGGAAGCCGGCGCTGATCACCGCCAGTTGCGGCCGCGCCGCCGCCAGCCACGCCTCGCCGCTGGCAGTGCGGCTGCCATGATGGCCGGCGATCAGCACGCTGCTGGCCAGCCGGACGCCCGGCTGCGCCACCAGCGCCTCCTCCACCTGCTGCGGGGCGTCGCCGCTGACCAGCAACGCATGCCGGCTGGCCGCGATCCGCAGGATGCAGCTGTAGGCGTTGTCCTCGCCGGCCGCCGGGCTTGGTCCCGGCGCCAGCACATCGAAACGTATGCCATCCCACTCCCAGCTCTGTCCCTGGCGGCACGGCCGGGCCCGCGCTTGCGGCAGGGCCTGCGGCTGGCCGGCCAGCACGCGGGCCACCGGCAGCGCTGCCAATACGCCGGCGGCCGCGCCATCGTGATCGCTGTCGTGATGCGACAATATCAGCATATCCAGCCGCTCCACGCCCAGGCCGCGCAGCTGCGGCAACACCACCCGGCCGGCCTCGCCGGCGCCGGTGTCGAACAGCAAGGCATGCTCCGCCGTCTGCACCAGCATGGACAAGCCCTGGCCCACGTCCAGCACCGTGGCGCGGAACTCTCCCGGCGCGGGTCCCGGCGGCCGATACACCAGCACAGGCAACAGCAACAGACCCGCCAACGGCTTGCCCGGCACGCCGCGCGGCGCAATCAGCCACAGCGTGCCCAGGCTCGCCAATGCCAGCAGCGGCCAGGGAGAGCCGGCCACATGCCAGGCCGGCCCCTGCGCCAACCACGCCACGCCGGAATAGAACACTCGAGCCAGCCACCCGACCATGGGCAACAGGCCGTCCCACGGCAGCGCCACCGCCAGCAGCGACAACGGCGTCAGCAGCATTGAGACGAAGGGTATGGCCAGAGCGTTGGCCAACGGCGACAACAGCGGAAAACCGCCGAACAGCGCCGCCAGCGGCACCAGGCTGGCCACGCCGGCAGCCCATTGCCCATCCAGCGCGGCGCGCCAGTGCGGCGGCGGTCGCCGTCGCGCCAGCGAACAAAACATCAGCGCCGCCACCAGGCCGAACGACAGCCACAGGCCAGGCGCCAGCACCGCGAACGGGTCCAGCAGCAAGGTCAGCGACAGCGCCAGCCACCACACCTGGAACGGCGACAGTTGGCGGCGCAGCTGCAAACAGCCCCAGCCGGCCACCAACATGAACAGGGTGCGCTGGGTCGGCACCGTGAAGCCGGCCAACAGCGCATAGACGGTGGCCGCCGACAGGGCGGCGCCGGCGACCAGCAAGCGCGGCGCGCGCGCCACCGGCCAGCGGCGCAGCAGGCTGGCGCATGCCCAGCCCGCCAATCCCGCCAACATCGTGATATGCAAACCAGAGATGGACACGATGTGGGTCAGGCCGGTGGCGGCGAACAATTGCCAATCCTCCCTCGCCACCCGTTGCTGCGCGCCCACCGTCAGCGCGGCCACCAACGCCGACTCCCTGCCGGCGCCCAGCGCCCGTTCGATGCGCGCCACTTGGCGCGCGCGCCAGCCGTCCACCCAGGCCATCAGGCCCTGGCCATCGGCCAGCCTCCGCCGCTCCTTGCCGGCCGAGCCGCTGGCCAGCAGCCCCTCCGACCACAGCCACTGCTCGGCGTCGAAGCCGAACGCGTTGGCGCTGCCGCGCATGGGCTTGAATCGCGCGCTCAATTGCCAGCGGCTGCCCGGCGGCCAGTCCCGCTTCAGATAGTCGTGCAGCTGTACCCTCTCCGGCAGCGCCGCGCCCGGCGTCAGCGCCCGCTCCACCTCCAGCACCAGCCGGACGCCGTACTCGCCGGGATCTGGCAGGCCGCGCACCACCGCGACGAACGCAATCGGCTTCTGCTGCCAGGCCACCGGCAGCTCATGCTGCAGCCGCCACTGCGCGCGCGCCGTGGCATAGCCAAGACCCAGGGACAGCGCCAGCAATACCAGCAGCCATCGGCGGAGCGGCAAGCCCGAGCGCCAGGCGCAAGCGGCCAGCGCCGCCGGCAGCAGCGCATACCCGCGCAGGTCCGGCAAAGCCGGCAGGAAGGCGCAGCACCCCACCCCGACGACCCAGGCAATCAACGCCGCCATGCCGGGGGCGGCCCTGGCGCGCCGTTCGCGGCCATCCGGCATTTCGCCTCTGCCCGGCCGCCGATTAAGTGGAAATACCATCATGGCAAATGACAATGTGGATTAAATGCAATTCTGTATAAGCTGAACCTATGGCAATCGCGGAAGTTACAGCCCTGCCGGCATCCCGCCAGCGGGATCACTGACGAAGGAGCAAACGTGGACGCATATATCGGCACCATTCTCGCCTTTGGCTTCGACTTTCCCCCGATAGACTGGGCGCAATGCCAGGGCCAAACCCTGCAGGTCTCCCAGAACCAGGCGCTTTTCGCCACCATCGGCAGTTTTTACGGCGGCAATGGCAGCACCGTATTCCAGTTGCCCAATTTGTGTGGCCGGATGCCCATCAGCATCGGGCCGGCGCAACCCACCTACAACCTGCCGTCCTACGCGATAGGCAACTTCGGCGGCCAACAGACCGTCAACCTGCTGACCTCCAACATGCCGCTACACAACCACGGCACTTCGGCTGTCAACGTCAGCTTCCAGGCCTCCACCGTCCCGAACCCGACGACGCCGGCCAGCGCGCCCAGCACCAGCAACCCCTATCTGGGCGCCTCTGGCGGCGGCACCGGCCTCGCCACCATCTGGAGCCAGCAACTGGAGAGCCCGGTCACCGTCAAAGGGCTGGGACTGAGCGGCAATACCGACACCGCCGGCGGCACCGCCCCGGTCAGCGTGCTCAACCCCTACCTGGCGCTGAATTTCTGCATCGCCGTGCAAGGCATCTTCCCCACCAGACAATAACGCCACTGCAGGCGGCGGCGGCCCGGCCGCGCCGCCGAGGAGAACCCGATGCTGGCCGAACTCCGTAGCGAAGATTTCGCTCCCTTGCTGGGGCAGAGCTGTCTGTTCAGCGTGGAGCAGCAGCCCGAACTGGAATTGCGAATCCAGACCGTCCGCCAGAAGCCGCTGGCTCAAGTGCCTGGCCGGGAGGACACGCAGCGCACGCCTTTCGTGGTCGAGTTGGTCGCCGCCCACGCCACCGAACTGGTGGACGCCGTCGGCACCCTGAGCCTGCCGGCGGCAGGCGGCCTGCCCGAGCGGCGGCTGGAAAACGTCTGGATCAGCCGCACCGGCGCCATGGGCCGCGACCGCCAGTACTGCTATTTCCAGTTGCCGTTCAATTAACGCAGCCAACGCCAGCCGCCAGCGGCTGGCGACTTCAAACCGCGCCGACCATGATGGAACGGCCGTCCGGATACCACACCAGCTTGTCGGCCACCGCGCCCGCCTCTTCCAGCACGAAACCCAGCGACTGATACAGACGCCTCGCCTGCTCGTTGCCATGCCACACCACCACCGCCAGCGGGCAACGCACCTGGCGCGCCGCCTGCTGCAAGCCCTGCAGCACCTGCTTGCCATAGCCGCGCCCGCGCGTCTCCGGCAGCATGGCCAGGAAAATGACCCGCACCTCGTTATGGCCGAAATCCACCATCACCACGCCGATGGCGGCGCCGGTCTGCTCCACCACGAAATGCATCGCGTTCGGATGATTCTGCCCAGCGCCCTGCAACAGCGCCTGCAACTGCTGGCGCTGCACCGTGTCGATCAGTTCGCGCTCCCCTTGTATCCATTGCAGGTCCGGCCGCGCGCTGCGGTAGACCCTGTCGATGAAAGGCGCGTCGGCGGACTGCGCCGGCCTCAGGGTCAGGCCCTGGGCCAGTGAGGCGAAATTGAGTTCGGCGGCCATGCTCTCTCCTTGGAATTGACACGGTGAATGATGGGAAAACCAGCGCCGTCTCGATCGGACGGCGCGTAACGGCTACAACCCGGCCTCGCGCTCGACAACGGCCAGAAGATGCCGCCAACCCAGCTGCAACAGGCTGTAGCGCTCGCCGCGCAACTTCGCCCAACCCGCGGTTTCGCGCAGCGGCGCGACCTGGCGGTCGCAGTCCTCCAGCCGGACCCGGAACACCGCGCTCAATGGCACCAGGCCATGGTCGCGCGCTTCGGTGGCGATCGGCCCGCCGAAAGTGGAAGCCAGCAGCGGCTGGTCCAGCGTGGCCAGATTCAGGCTGTCTATCGGTCCCAGCCGGCAAGACACCGCCCAGCCCTCGCCGCTGTCTGGCACAAAGCTGGCCCGGCCGCCGCGCCGCAGCCCGATCAGGCTGTCCTCGTCGACGAACGCCTCCCCCCGCGACCCGTCCGGCCCAACCAGATCCAGCAGATGCTCGCCCTCCGCCACCACGGTGCCCGGCCGCAACGCCTCGCTGCTGTCCGCCACCCGGCCGGCGAACGGCGCCGTCAGCACCAGTCTGGCCAATTGCCGGGATAGGCTGGCTACCTGCTGCTGCGCGGCCAGCCATTGTTTCTGCAAGGCCGGCCCCTGCTGCTGCAACTCGCTGTTGAACGGCTGCTGCGACGCCTGCCAGGCCAGGTGGCGCTCCACCACCTGGGCCTGCGCCATTTGCCGGGCCAATTCCGACGAGTACAACCTGGCCAGCACCTGGCCCGCCCGCACCTGCTGGCCATCCCGCGCCTTGACCTCGACCACCTCCGCCGCATCCGGCGCGTACAAGCCTTGCGATTGCGCGGCGGCCAGCACCGCCGGGCTGGAGACATCGCGCTGCCACGGCAGCAACAGAAACAGGGTGATCAACGCCAACAAAGCGGCGCTGCGCGCGGTTTCCAGCTGCCAGCGCAAATCCGCCCGCCGCGCCCACCAGCAACGCAGCTCGGCGACGATGGGCCGCGCGATGAACCAGCCCAGTTCGACGCCCAGCAACAGCAGGCCCAAAGTCTTGAAAAACAGGTGGTAAACCAGGAAGGCGATGGAGAGGAACAGCACCAGCCGGTACAGCCAGGTGGCCCAGGCGAACAGGATCAGCGCGCGGCGCCGGGCGGGCAGGAAGAATTCCGGAACCGGGTCGTCCAGCCCCAACAGCCACTGCCGCATCTTCCAGCGCGCCAGCGCGAAGGCGCGGGCGTGCAGATTGGGAATGCCCAGCCAGTCGGCCAGCAGAAAATAGCCGTCGAAGCGCATGAAGGGGCTGGAGTTGATCGCCAGCGTCGCCAGCCAGGTGGTGGTGGCCAGCAGAAACACCCCCGCCCGCAGCGGACCGTCCGGCAGGAAGCACCAGGCCAGCGTGGCCCAGGCCGCCAGCGTCAGCTCCGCCAGCATGCCGGAGGCGCCGATCAGCATCCGCTGCCGCCGCGACGGCAGTTTCCAGGCGTCGCTGGTATCGGTGTACAGCACCGGCACCATCACCAGGAAGGCCACTCCCATCGCCGGCACCCGGCAGCCGAAATGCCGGGCCGTCAACGCATGGCCCAGCTCGTGCAATATCTTGGCCAAGCTAAGCGACGCCGCGATGCCCAATGCGGCGCTCCAGCCGCCGTAACCGGAGAAGGTATGAGTGAACTCATCCCAGCGCCGGGACGCCAGCGCCAGCGCCAGCGCAGCCAACGCCGCCATCAGCCACCAGAACGCCGACCGAAACACCGCCGTCAGCCAGGGCAGCAGCCGGTTCAACACCGGCTCCGGCCGCACCAGCGGAATGCGGAAGAACAGGTAGTTCTTCAACAGCCACATCGCATGCCCGGGCTTGCCGGCCTGGTACTGGCGCCAGACCCGTTCGCAATCGGCGGGGGCAAACGGTTGCAGCAATTGGTGCTGCCGTAAAAACAGCAGCAGCTGCAGCAGATCGTCTTCGCCCAGTTCGAGCGTGGTTTCGGCATTCACCGCCGCCAATACCGCCGCGGCGTCGCCAAGCGGCCAGCGCGACAGCATCTCGAAACTGGCCCAACCCAGCTGGTAGAAACGGTTGGCTCCCGGATCGTGCAGCATCCAGCTGGGCGAGCCGTCCGCCTGCGCCGGGCCGGCGTGCAGCGTCAACTCCTGCCGCAGCGGCGGCAGCGCCGCGGAGCCCATCACCAGCCCAGCCATTGCCGCGCCGCCGTCAACGGCCGCCGCAGCGCGTAATAGGACAAAGGCACCCAGTCGCCATACACCCGCGCGGTGCCCATCTGGCCCAATTGCGGCAGACGCTGGCCGGCGGCGAAGCTCGCCTGCAGACGGTAGGCCAGCAGATTGCCCTCGCTGACTTCGGCCTTGTAGGCCACGCGCAGCAAAGTGGCATCGTAGGAGCGGAATGGCGAGGCGTTGGGATACAGCGTGACCTGGCTGCCGGGCTGGATGGCGATCGCTTCGGCCGCCGGCAGCCAGGCGGTCAGCTCCACTTTGGCCGGGTCCGCCAGCGTCATCACCTTTTCGCCCTGGGCCACCGCCTTGCCCTGCCAGTCGTTGCGGTCGGAAAACACCACCACGCCGTCGGCCGGAGCGGTAACATGCAGGCGCTTGAGCTCGCGGCCGGCGAAATCGGCGCTGATGTCCTTCTCCTCCAGCCTGGCCTTGTCCTGCGCCATCGCCAGCTTGCCCTTGTCGTCGGTGACCGCCAATTGCGCGCTAGCGCGGAAGCTTTCCTCAGCCGCCCGCCTTTCTTCCTTGGCCAGCTCAAACTGGCCGGACAACAAGGTGGCGTCCAGATCGAACAAGGGCGCGCCACGCTTCACCGGCTGGTTGGGCAACACTTCGACGCGGTCTATCACCCCCGCCACCGGCGCCCGCAACAGCATCGGGTCGCTGGGCACCACTTCGGCGCGCGCCAGCACGCTTTGGCGAATGGGAAAACAGGCCACCAGCAGGGCCGCCAACAACGCGCGCCGCCGCCGCGGCCCGGCGCTCAGGCCCTCCCGCAACAGCGCCCGCCAGTTGCGGCGCGGCGCGAAATGCCGCAAGGCATGGGCGTAGGCGTGCGCCAGCTCTTCCGCCAGCTTGAGCTCGTAGTCGCTCCAAAGTTGATCGCGCGCCAACAGCAAGGCGCCATGCTCGCCCAGCGCTAGCCACAGGCCATGCTCCGGCAGCCATTGCCGCCACTCCTCGGCTAGGGCCTCGGGCAGATCGGCGGCGGTGCAACAACGGCTGGCCGCCTCTCCGGATTCGCGTCGCAGATGGCGGAACACGGCGCTCAGCCATTGCAGGTAAGGCGCGGTGGGATCGGGTTCGGCCAGGCCGGACAGGGAGGCCACATGGCGGTGCAGCCCCTCCCGCCAGAAGGCGGCCTGGCGGTAGGGCAGCAGCTGCAGGCTTTCGTTGACCATCACGAAGCCCAGCTGCGCCGCGCTGTCGGCCTCCCGGGCATGGCGCTGCAGCTGCAGCAGGGTGGCCAGTTCCAGGCTTTTGTCGGCGTGTCCCATGGCCTTATTTGAAACTGGCCCAGCCGCTCATGCCGGGCAGCAGGTTGCCAGCCTTGCCGTCTATCACGCCTATCGCCAGGATGGACTGGCTCACCGGGTCGATCTGCGCGCCCAGCCGCTCTATCCGGGCCGGGAAGCTGGCGCCCAGCTCGTCGACCGAGATCGTGAAACGGCTGCCAGGCTTCAGCGTGGCCAGCCACTTCGACGGCACCAACATGCGCAATTCCAGCGAATCGGAATCGACGATGTCCAGAATGGGGTTGCCCGGGCTGACATACTGGTGCACCGCCGCGCTGCGCTTGGCCACCCGGCCGTCGAACGGCGCCGCGATGCTGCACTTCGACACCAGCGTCTGCGCGTAGCTGGCATCGGCGGCGGCCTCCTTGGCCTTGCCCTGCGCCTGGGTCAGCTCCAGCGTGCCGACCGAGTTGTATTTGGCCAGCTGATTGTTGACCTTCAACAGCTGGCTGGCCGCCTCAAGCGAGGCCTGCGCCTTGCGCAGCTGCGCCCGGTAGCTGCTGCAATCGAACTCCACCAGCAGCTGGCCGCGATGGAAGCTTCCGCCTTCCACCACCGGCAGCGCGGAGATCTTGGCGGGGATTTCGCTGGACAGGGTCACCGCGTGGCGCGACATCAGCTGCACGCGGATGCGGCCGTCGGCGGCGTTGAGCGTCGAGGCCGGCGGCGTGGCCGCGCCGGCGACGCCGGCCAGCCCGATGGCGGCGAGAGTGAGCCAGCGCGTTCTCATTTGGCCGCGCCTCCCGCCACCGTGCCCTGCCATTTGGTTTCGGAGCCGCGGAACGCGGCGCTGAGCGAAGCCAGATCGTAGCCGCTGGTTGTCGCGGGCAGCGGGTCCAGCCCCAGGCTGGCGCCCATCTGGCCGTAGGCATTCTGCAAGTCGCCGTAAGTCTGGAACAGCCGCAGCGATGAGAACACCGCGTTGGCGTCGGCCAGAATGCCCTGCAGCCGCGCGGTGGCGCCGCTGTCCACCGCGTTGCGGGTTTGCTCGTAGATGGCCTGATCCACGCCGTTGAGCTCATGCTCCAGCTCGAACTGGCGCGCGCGGCCCCGATAGTCGAGATAGGCGACGTGCACCTGGGTCAGCACCGCCATGTTCAGCGCCAGCCGCTGCGCCTGGTCCACCGCCACCTGGGCATCCGCCGCGCGGGTGATGGGCCCGGCGCTGAACAGGTTGAGCAGGTTCCAGCTGATGCGCAGGCCGGCGTCGCTCCAGGCGTTGTTGACCAGGAATTTGTTGCTGTCGTAATGCTGGCCGACGCTGAATTCCAGCCCCGGCAGCAGCTTGGCGATCGCCTTGCGGGTTTCCAGCGCGCCTATGCGCTGGTTGTAGTGCGCCTCCACCACCTCGGGCCGGTTGAGCAGGGCCATTTCCTCCATCTTGTCCAGCTCCATGCCCAACCCCGGCACCGGCATGTCGGCAGGCACCGCGATCTGGAAGTCCTGGCCAGGCGTCACGTTCATAATGGCTGCCAGCCTGGGCTTGGCCTGCGACAACGCATTGCGCACCGCTGACATCTGCCGCTCCACGTCAAGCAGCTGGCGCCGGTAGTTGAGCGCGTCCAGCGGCGCGCGCAGCTTCTGCCGCTCCACTTGGCGGGCGTCCTCCAGCGCGGATTCCGCCTCCTTGAGCAAAGCGTCTATCCGTCCCTGCAGCTGCTGCGCCCCGGCCGCCTGCCACCAGGCCTCGCGCACCTGCTGCATCAGCTGCTGCGCCACCTTGCGCTTGCGCTGCTGCAGGATCAGCACCCGGTCGGCCTGCTGCTGGGCCGAATAATAGCTGACGCCGAAATCCAGCACGTTCCAGCTCAGGTTCAGATCGCCGGTGTGATCGCGCTTTTCGGTGGAGATGGACGGCACCAGCGACTGCTCACCGGTGGCGATATTCTGCGAGGACGACGCATTGTCCTTGCTGCGCGAGGTATAACCCGCCGCCAGCGCCAGCTTGGGCAGCATGTCCAGGCTGGACAGGTCCAGCTGGCGTTGCGCCATCGCCTCCTCCATCAGCTTCACCCGGTAGTCCAAGTTGTACTTCAGCGCGCGCGCCATCGCCTCCTGCAAGGTGACCGGCCCGGAAAGCGCCTCCTGGCTGCCGAACATCGCTTGCCGGTCGGCAGCCAGCGTCGCCCGCCGATCGGACAGGCTGAGCGGCTGCGGCGTCACCGCGCAGCCCGCCATCGCCATGGCCAGAACCAGCGGCAACAAACGGAGCCGGCTAGCCGGTGCATGAACAAGGTCCGCTGGTGCTGCCTGATTGCTCGATTGCATGCTGCTGCCCCTTAAGCTTTGAAGGTTGTCAGGGTTGTTCCCTACATTGCTCTGCGCCCGGCCTCGCCTGCCACTACGCTTGCGCATCGTCTCCCAGCAGAGCCTGCAACTGCTGCGCGAGTGCCTGGTGCCCATGTCGTGCGAACTGCTCGTTCAACGCCTGCTTGCCTTGCGGCGCGGCGTTGCGCGTCGACTGCGTGGCCGGCTGCTTCTGACCGAAATTCAGCTGCAGATGGCTGTTGCCATGATGGCCGGACCTGTCCTGCACCCGCATTTCTATCGAGATGGGCTTGTTCCAGCCCGCCGGCGCCTGGCCGGAGAAGCGCCCGGTCACCGGGTCGAACTTGAGCCAGGAGGGCAAGGGCTGGCCATTGCTCTGCCGCACCTGGATGCTCAGGCTGGCGGTCGCGTCGCGGGTGATGATGGTAGCCGGCGGCAACACGATGCTGAACGACTGCCCGGCGATCAACGGCCGCGCGCCCAGATCTGGATTCACCTGCAGCGACGTAGTCAGATTGCTGTTGGTATTGCTGATGTAGGTGGCCGCATTGCCGTTGACGTTATCGACGCTGGTGGTGCCGAAAGACGCAGGAGACAAGGCGGAACGCTCGGTAGTCGTAGTGGTGGCAACCGTGGCATCCCCCTGGACCAGGGGCGCATTGGCCGCCGCATTGCTGACCGCAGTCAGCACGATATTCGGTGTGATCGCCGGCAACTGGATATTTGTCGAGACCACCTCAGACGGCAGAATGGACGTCGGCGCGACCGGATTCACGACCACCATCTGCGCCGAAACCTGATAAGCCGGCGCAGTGGCATTGCCGGACAGCGGATTGCCTGCGGCATCGCTGACCGTGCCGGCCTTGATCGCCACCGACAGCGAGCCGCTGCCTCCCACGCCGGTCAGCCCGATCACATAGGTGGTGGCGCTGATCTGAGTCACGCTGCCGACCGTGCCATGCGCGCTGCCGCTGCTGACCACCGTCAGATCGTCGGCGGTGAAGCCGGTCACCGGCTTGGAGAAAACCACCTGGTAGGACAGCGTGCTGTCCAAGGTGTCGACAGCGCCGACCGTGGTGAAGCTTTGCACCTGCGGTGGCGCGGTGTCCACCGTGATGTTGTAGGCCGTTGATTGCGCGCTGACATTGCCGGCGGCGTCGGTCGCCGTGGCGCGGATCGTGTGGTTGCCGTCGGCCAGGCTGCTGGCGAGGTTGTAGCTCCACGCCCCGCCGCCATTGGCGGTGGCGCTGCCCACCGCCGTGCCGTCCACATACACCGTCACCGTGCTGCCCGCCGTCGCGCTGCCGGTGATGGTGGGCTGGTTGTTGTCGGTGATGCCGTCGCTATGGCTGCTGCCGGTGTCGGTGGCGGCGCTCAAGGCAATGCCGCTTGGCGCTGCCGGCGTCGCGGTGTCCACCGTGATGTTGTAGGCCGTCGATTGCGCGCTGACATTGCCGGCGGCGTCGGTCGCCGTGGCGCGGATCGTGTGGTTGCCGTCGGCCAGGCTGCTGGCGAGGTTGTAGCTCCACGCCCCGCCGCCATTGGCGGTGGCGCTGCCCACCGCCGTGCCGTCCACATACACCGTCACCGTGCTGCCCGCCGTCGCGCTGCCGGTGATGGTGGGCTGGTTGTTGTCGGTGATGCCGTCGCTATGGCTGCTGCCGGTGTCGGTGGCGGCGCTCAAGGCAATGCCGCTTGGCGCTGCCGGCGTCGCGGTGTCCACCGTGATGTTGTAGGCCGTCGATTGCGCGCTGACATTGCCGGCGGCGTCGGTCGCCGTGGCGCGGATCGTGTGGTTGCCGTCGGCCAGGCTGCTGGCGAGGTTGTAGCTCCACGCCCCGCCGCCATTGGCGGTGGCGCTGCCCACCGCCGTGCCGTCCACATACACCGTCACCGTGCTGCCCGCCGTCGCGCTGCCGGTGATGGTGGGCTGGTTGTTGTCGGTGATGCCGTCGCTATGGCTGCTGCCGGTGTCGGTGGCGGCGCTCAAGGCAATGCCGCTTGGCGCTGCCGGCGTCGCGGTGTCCACCGTGATGTTGTAGGCCGTCGATTGCGCGCTGACATTGCCGGCGGCGTCGGTCGCCGTGGCGCGGATCGTGTGGTTGCCGTCGGCCAGGCTGCTGGCGAGGTTGTAGCTCCACGCCCCGCCGCCATTGGCGGTGGCGCTGCCCACCGCCGTGCCGTCCACATACACCGTCACCGTGCTGCCCGCCGTCGCGCTGCCGGTGATGGTGGGCTGGTTGTTGTCGGTGATGCCGTCGCTATGGCTGCTGCCGGTGTCGGTGGCGGCGCTCAAGGCAATGCCGCTTGGCGCTGCCGGCGTCGCGGTGTCCACCGTGATGTTGTAGGCCGTCGATTGCGCGCTGACATTGCCGGCGGCGTCGGTCGCCGTGGCGCGGATCGCGTGGTTGCCGTCGGCCAGGCTGCTGGCGAGGTTGTAGCTCCACGCCCCGCTGCCATTGGCGGTGGCGCTGCCCACCGCCGTGCCGTCCACGTACACCGTCACCGTGCTGTTGGCTTCCGCGCTGCCGGTGATGGTGGGCTGGTTGTTGTCGGTGATGCCGTCGCTATGGCTGCTGCCGGTGTCGGTGGCGGCGCTCAAGGCAATGCCGCTCGGCGCTGCCGGCGTCGCGGTGTCGATGGTGATGGTATCCGCCGTCGATTGCGCGCTGACATTGCCGGCGGCGTCGGTCGCCGTGGCGCGGATCGCGTGGTTGCCGTCGGCCAGGCTGCTGGCGAGGTTGTAGCTCCACGCCCCGCTGCCATTGGCGGTGGCGCTGCCCACCGCCGTGCCGTCCACGTATACCGTCACCGTGCTGTTCGCTGCCGCGTTGCCGGTAATGGTTGGCTGGTTGTTGTCAGTGATGCCATCCGTGTGGCTGCTGCCGGTGTCCGTCGCCGCGCTCAAGGCCAGGCCGCTGGGGGCGGCCGGCGCGGTGGTATCGATCGTCACCGCATAGCCGCTGGATACGCTGCTGTTTACGCTGCCGCTGGTCGCCATCGCGGTGATGGTGTGCGAGCCGCTGCTGATCGCCGTGCCGAAGGCATAGCTCCAGGCACCGGAACCATTGGCGGTGGTGGTGCCAACACTGACGCCATCAAGATAAACGGTGACGGTGCTGTTAGCTTCGGCGCTGCCGGTCACTGTCGGCGTGGTGTCGCTGGTGATGCCGTCGGAACTGCTGCTACCGGTGTCGGTGCCGGCGGTCAGCCCGCTCACCGTCGGCGTCGGCAGCTGGATGGCGATGCTGCGGGTGACGGCGGCGCTGTTCACTTGACCGTCGTTCACCACGAAGCTGATGGTGCGGGTGGCGGTATTGGGCGTGCCCGAGGTGTCGTTGTAGGTAACCGCCTGCAGCGCCGCTTGCCATTGCGCCACGGTGGCGGTGGCGCCGCTGGACGTCAGCGTCAGCACACCGGTGCCGCTGTTGTAGCTGGCGCTGATATTGCCGAAGGTGGCAGAGCTGGTATTGCTGAAAGCCAGCACATCCTCGCCGCTCTGGAAGTTGCCGGTGATGGACACCGTGGCGCTGGACAGCGTGGCGTTGTCGCGGTCGGACACCGTGACGCCGGAGTCCACCACCACCGGGGTGGGCGTGGCGCTGATGATATAGGAGTTGTTGCCGCTGCTGGCGGTGGTGACCGGCGTCTGGTCGGTGTCCGCCACCGTCACGCTACGGGTGGCCGCGGTGCTGTTGTTGGTTCCGTCGTTCACCGTGAAGCTGATAGTGCGGGTGCTGTTGTTCGGCGTGATGGCGCTATCGGTGTACGTCACCGCGCGCAATGCCGCCTGCCATTGCGCCACCGTGGCGGTGGCGCCGCTGGACGTCAGCGTCAGCACGCCGCTGCCGCTGCTGTAGCTGGCGCTGATATTGCCGAAGGTGGCGGAGCTGGTATTGCTGAAGGCCAGCACATCCTCGCCGCTATGGAAGTTGCCGGTGATCGACACCGTCGCGCTGGCCAGCGTGGTGTTGTCCAGGTCGGACACCGTGACGCCGCTATCCACCGCCACCGGAGTGGAGGTGACGTTGTTGCCGGCGGTGAACGCGGCGCTGCCGCCGCTGGCGGTGAGCAGCGGCGTCTGGTCGGTATCCGTCACCGTCACCGTTTTGGTGGTAGCGGCGCTGTTCTTGGAACCGTCGTTGACCACGAAGCTGATGGTGCGCGTGGCGTTGTTGGGCGTCACCGCGCTGTCGGTGTATTTGACCGCGCGCATGGCCGCCTGCCATTGCGCCACCGTCGCCGTCGCGCCGCTGGAAGTCAGCGTCAGCACCCCGGTGCCGCTGTTGTAGCTGCCGACGATGTTGCCGTAAGTGACGGCGCTGGTATTGGTGAAGCTGAGCGAGTCTTCGCCGCTATGGAAGTTGCCGGTGATCGACACCGTGCCGCTGGCCAGCGTGGTGTTGTCGAGGTCGGACACTGTGATGCCGCTGTCCACCGCCACCGGCGTGGAGGTGGCGTTGTCGCCGGCGGTGAAGGCCGTGCTGCCGCCGCTGGCGGAGGCGATAGGCGTCTGGTCGGTATCCGCCACCGTCACCGTCTTGGTCACCGCCGTGCTGGTATTGCTGCCGCCGTCCTGGACCTGGAAGCTGATGGTGCGGGTGGCGCTGTTCGGCGTCACCGCGCTGTCGGTATACGTCACCGCCCGCAATGCGGCCTGCCATTGCGCGATGGTGGCGGTGGCGCCGCTGGAGGTCAGCGTCAGCACACCGGTGCCGCTGTTGTAGCTGGCGCTGATGTTGCCCATGGTGCTGCCGTCATTGGTGAACGCCAGCACGTCCTCCCCGCTGTGGAAGTTGCCGGTGATCGACACGGTGCCGCTGGCCAGCGTGCTGCTGGCGTTGTCGGTGACGCTGACGCTGCCGTCCACCGCCACCGGCGTGGAAGTGGCGTTGTCGCCGGCGGTGAAGGCCGAACTGCCGCCGCTAGTGCTCAGCAGCGGCGCGTCGCTGATCGCCATCGTCACGCTAGACGCCGAGCTGGTGCCGCCGCGGCCGTCGTTGACCGTCACCTGCACGGTGCGGGTGGAGGTATTGGGCGTGCCGGCGGTGTCGTTGAAGGTCAGCGCGTTGACCAGCGTGCCCACCCTGGAGGCAGTGGCGTTGCTGTTGAAGTCGACGATCAAATCCTGCCCGCCGCTGCCCACCCCGCTGCTGTCTATGGTGCCGACCGCTACGCCGCCTACCGACACCGTGCTGCCGGAGTTGGTGCCGTTGCTGAGCGTGACCGTGCCGGCGGTGCTGATGCCCAGCACGTCCTCGCCGCTGTGGCCGTTGGCGGAGATGTGCACCGTCAGATTGCCGCCGTTGAAATTCGAAGTATCGCTATCGCTGACCGTGGCCGCGGTGCCGGTGTCCAGGCTCACCGCGCCGCTGCCGGCGTAGTAGGTATTGCTGTCGCCGTTCAGGTTGCTGATCACCGGCGCGCTGTCCGCCGCCACGGTGACGGTCTTGGTCACCGTGGAACTGGTGTTGCTGCTGGCGTCGGTGATGGCGAAGCTGAGGGTGCGGGTGCTGGTATTCGGCGACAGCGAGCTGTCCCGGTAAGTCACCGCCTCCAGCGCCGCCTGCCACTGCGCATTGGTGGCGGTGGAACCGCTGGAGGTCAGCGTCAGCACACCGGTGCCGCTGTTGTAGCTGCCGCTGATATTACCCATGGTGCTGCCGTTATTGGTGAATGCCAGCACGTCCTCGCCGCTGTGGAAGTTGCCGGTAATCGATACCGTGGCGCTGGTTTGGGTCGAGGCCGCGGTATCGCTGAGCGTGATGCCGCTGTCCACCGTCACCGCGTTGCCGCTACCGGAGCTGTAGGCGCTGCTGCCGCCGCTGGCGGTCAGCGTCGGCCCCGGGAAATGGAAGGTGGTGGCGTTGATGGCGCCGATGCCCACCAGGCCGGTGACGTTGTGGCCATTGGCCGCGATCACGCGGAAGGAGTCGATGCCGACGAAATTGCTGTTGCTGGACACATTGAAGGTGACCGGCGAGCCGCTGTTGTCGATGTCGCTGACGCTCTGGCTCAAGGTGGCGCCGGCGACGGCGGAACCGTTCAGATAGCCCACCAGCTGCATGGTGCCGCCGTTGAAGGTGGAGTCGTAGCCGTTGATCACCACGGTGATGGAGTTCAGCGTGAACAGGCTGCTGTCGTTGGGCTTGACCGATAAGTAGTTGATCTGCTTGACACCGTCGCTCAGCGCGTCCACCGTTTCCGTGGTGCTCGAACCATCTTTCTCGACGATGATCATCTCGTTCTGGCCGTCGCTGTTCGAGTTCATGTTCATGGTGAAATTCCAGCCAAGGTAATTGCTTACCGTCAGCGTGGCGTTGCCGGTGGGCACCACGGTGGTGGAACCATCCAGCGAATCGAAACTGGTGGTGCCGGAAGTGGGTTGCGTCAGCAGGCCGTCATAGCCCGACAGGTCCAGCGTCGCCACGTGCAGCTTGCCGGTGGCGTATTCCAGCGTCCAGTCGCCGCCCAGGCTGGCGGCGCCGGTAAGGTCGGTAGAGCCAGCTGTCACGCGGCCGCTTTCCTGCGCGATCGCATTGACCAGCGCCGCGCCGTCGCTGCCTTCGGCCACATCGCAGCCGTACAGCAGGATGTCGCCGCCGGGGCGCAAGGCCTGTCCTATCGTGGCCAATTCCGCCTGATAGCTGGCGACATTGGCCGTCGTCAGCTGCGTCGTGCCCAGCTGCAGATCGTTTTCCTGGCCGTGCGAAATGATGTGGATGGCGCCGTAGCCGCTGTGGGTTTGCGCCCACTGCGCGATCTGCGCCAGGCCGTCCTTGCTGCTGTCCAGAATCACCACCTGGTAATTGGACGGCAACTGCGACACCAGGCTTTGCAGGTTGGCGACGTCGTTTTCGACGAACACCACTTGCGGCACGTTGGCCGCGCCGTCCCGCGCTCCGACCGCGCGCGGCGCTTCTGCGGCCGACGGCGCCGCGGCGGCGGCCGGCCTAGCCTCGCCGTGATGCTGCTGCGCGCCGGCGTCCTGCGGGTCGTGCATCACGCCGACATGCTGCGCGACATGGTTGGCGGTGGCAGCCACTGCGCCGTCAAACATCATCCGAGGCTCCAGCGCCTGCAACAGCAAGCGATTGGCCGGACGGTCCGCCTGTTTGGCCGCCTGCTGCCGGCCTGCCGATTTCCACCATGCCATGCTGATTCTCCTGACCACCCCCGGCGATACCGCCAAAGGCATAAATAAAGAACACCTACTTAAATAGATAGACTAGTTGCCCATATAAAAAATGTTGATTGAGTAAATAGGTTTTAGATAAATCTACTTAGTCTGCAAGGACCGCGGCAAAATCGGCGCCGGCTTGCGGCAAACAGGCTCATCCCGTATCGTGCGCAACAGTTTTCAAGGAATGCCGATGACCGCCACCCCGCTGTACTGCGCCGAACCCGCCCGCATCGATGCCGCCCGCCGTCTGGCCGAGCGCTTCGACCTCCTCCTGATCCGCCAGCGTCCGGCCACTGGCTACTGGCTGGAACTGGGGCCGGAGCGGCTGGAGCTGGTCACCACCGGCAAGCACGGCGCGGTATATGCGGAATTCGTCGAGGGCGCGGCGCGCCACCGCCGCGAACAGGGCGGCGGCCGCGGCCAACCAGTGGCCAAGGCGGTGGGCCTGAAGGGCGCCAAGGACCTGCCCTCGGTGGTCGACGCCACCGCCGGACTCGGCCGCGATAGCTTCGTGCTAGCCACGCTGGGCTGCCGGGTGACGATGGTGGAGCGCTCGCCAGCGGCGGCGGCACTGCTGGCCGACGCGCTGGAACGCGCCCTGCGCGACGACGCCACCCGCGACATCGCCGCGCGGATGACGCTGGTGCATGCCAGCTCCATCGCCTGGCTGGGCTCGCTGGCGGAAGCCGAGCGGCCGGACGTGGTGTTTGTCGACCCGATGTTCCCGGACACCGACAAGAAATCCGCAGCGGCCAAGAAGGACATGCAGGCTTTCCAGCATGTCATCGGCGACGATATGGACAGTTCCGAACTGCTGACGGCAGCCATCGCCGCCGCCAAGGTAAGGGTGGTGGTGAAGCGGCCGCGCCTGGGCGCGGCCATCGCCGGCGTCAAGCCGTCGGCGGTGCTGGACGGCAAGTCCACCCGCTTCGACCTCTACGTGATCAAGGCGCTGGCCTCAGGCTGAGTGCGCGGCGCCACTGTCGGCCGGCGCTTGCTCCCGCTCGTTCATGCCATAGTCGCGCAACACCGCCGCCACCCGCAGCCGGTAGCCGGCGAACAGCCTCTCCCGTCCCGCGGCCTGCGCCATGCGGTGCGATTCCAGATTGCGCCAGGCCGCCACCGCCTCCTCATCGCGCCAGAACGACAAGGACAGCAACGTATCGGGCCGGGCCAGGCTCTGGAAACGCTCAATGGAGACAAAACCATCCATCTGCGCCAGCTGTTCCCCCAGGCGCGCCGCCCATTGCAGATAGCCATCGCGGCCGTCTGCCGCCGGCGTAGCCTCGAAAATCACTGCGATCATGTTCTCTCTCCCGCGCCGAAGCGGCGCACTCTGACATTGGGCAGGCTGCGAAACGTGATGCCGCCGCCCAGGCTACGCCAATCCGGACGACTCTCCTCCAACGCGTCCAGCGCGCCCCTGGCGATGGCCAAAGCCAGCGCCTCGCCGGGACAGGCATGCCGGCCGCAGCCGAAGTCCATCGCCTCGCCCGGCCCCGCCGGGTCCTGCGCGGCGGCGGCCAGCAAAACCAGCACCTGATCGCCGGCCCGCAGTTCCTGGCCGGCCAGCGCCACATCCGCCTCGACGAAACGACGGGTATTGTGTAGCACCGGATCGCGCTGCAAGCGCCGCCGCCATTGCGCGTCGTCGCGCCAATCCCACCGTTCCTGACAACGCCAGGCAATGCCGGCGGACAACAAGCCGGCGGTCGCATCCAGGCTCTGGAACAGCACGCCCAGCAGATTGGCTTGCAACGCCGCCTCGTCCAATTCGGCGAACTGCCGCCGCCATTGCCGCAGCCAGCTGCCGTCCGGCGCGGGCAAAGCCCGCAGCCCGTCCAGCACATCTGCGCAAGCC
Organism: Chromobacterium sphagni; assembly: GCF_001855555.1. Lineage (GTDB taxonomy): Bacteria > Pseudomonadota > Gammaproteobacteria > Burkholderiales > Chromobacteriaceae > Chromobacterium > Chromobacterium sphagni. Next base: position 688,590 of record NZ_MKCT01000001.1, read on the forward strand.
GCCTCGCCGTTCCGCAAGGCGTCGCCGCCGGCATCGGCGGCCAGCGCCCGCGCCAGCATGCCGATCCGCGCCGCAAGCGCTTGCAGCTGCCCGCCAGGCCAGCCAAGCAGCGCCGCCAACGTCGCCACCGGCAGATACGCCGTCAGGCCATCCAGCGCCGCGCCGTCGACCGGCCTCCCCGCCTGATAGCGGCCGGCCAAGGAAAAGGCGCGGTCGCGCACGCCATTCAGCGGCAAACCCGTCAGGCTCGCCTGCACAGCGGCGCGCAAGGACGGATGGGCCGGCGCCTCGCACATTCTCAGCCAGCGGCCGAATACCTCTCCCAGCCCGCTATCTGCCAATGCCGGCGGCACCGGCGCCTCAGGCGGCCGCACCCGGCAGGCCGGACTGGACAGCACCGCCTGGGCGGCGTCGGACGATGCCGCCAGCCACATCCGCCGCTCCGCGTCGTAACACCAGCCCCGCCGCGCCAGATCGCGATAATAAGGATAAGGATCGGGATGGCTGGCGGCGGCCAGCGCGTGTTGGGGCCAGGCGCTCATGCCGCGCCTCCCCAAGACTGGCGCCGCTCCGGCGCCAGACCGCGGCGGAACGGCAGCTGAGACTCGCTCAGCAAATCGGTGTGCAGATAGGTCCGCATGGCAAAACTCCTTGGCTTGTCCTGAAGATGCCGTTATCGTAGCCAGCCATCCTCCTCGATGTTTCACGCTGGAGTGAATCATGACCGCCGACCATTCCGCCCTGCCCGACATCAGCCGCCTGGCCAGCCTGCTGGCCGATCCCGGCCGCGCCCGCATGCTGCTGCTGATGCTGGACGGCAGAAGCTTCCCGGCCTCCGAGCTGGCGCAACACGCCGGCCTGTCGCCGCAGGCCGCCAGCAACCATCTGGCCAAGCTGTTGCACGGCGGCATGGTCAAGGTGGAGCAGCATGGCCGCCACCGCTACTACCTGCTGGCGGACTCCGCCATCGCCCAGGCGATAGAGGCGCTGAGCGCCGCCGCCCATGGCCACGACCTGGCGCGGCCGGCGATCGCCAGCCGGGTGGCGCCGGAATTGCGGCTGGCGCGCACCTGCTATGACCACCTGGCCGGCCGGCTGGGGATCGCCATGGCCGACGCGATGCAGGCGGACGCGCTGCTGCTGCTGAATGAACAAAGGGAATTCGAGCTGACCGCGCGCGGGCGGCAATGGTTCGCCGGGGAACTTGGCGTGGAGGCGGCGGAGTCCGGCGGATCGCGGCGACCGCTGGTGCGCGCCTGCCTGGACTGGAGCGAGCGCCGGCCCCACCTGGCCGGGCAGCTGGGCGCCGCGCTATGCCGCGCCTTCCTGCAGCGCGGCTGGGTGGAGCGGCGCCAGAATGGCCGCGCGCTGCGCGTCAGCCCGGCCGGCTATGATTTTTTGCGGCGGCAATGGGGCTTGCGGCCGCAGGATATCGCCGGCTGACTCAGCCGGCCAGCCGCTCGACGAAGGTGTCCGGAATCGCCGGCCGCCCGCGTTCGTTGATGGCGGTGCCGATCACCAGCCCCTCCAGCACCACCTTGTCGTCCGCCAGGCGGACCACCCGCTGGCGGAAGCCGAAGCGCACCCGCGATACCGCCTCGAACGCCACGGTGACGACGAAGCGGTCGCCGCTGGTCAGCGAAGCCTTGTAGTCCATCTCCGAGCGCACCACCACCAGATTGACGCCATCGCGCGCCAACTGGGCGAAATCGACGCCCTTTGCCAGCAAAAACTCGTGGCGGGCATGCTCCAGATAATTGAAGTACACGCCGTTGTTGACGATGCCCTGCATATCGCATTCGTAATCGCGCACCTTGAATTCAACGGAAAAAACCGACATCTGACGCATCCTGTGCTGGTGAGGGAAAGAAACCGCCGTCCACGGCGGACGGCGGTTATTTGGACGAGTAAAGCGGCGGGGATTTTCGCAGAATGGCGGGCGATGGGCCAGCTGGCGCGCCGGGAAGACGCGCGCGCGGCAAGCGTGAATCAGCGGGCCGGAGGCGCCGGCGGTTTGGCCGGCTCGGGACTATGATTGACCTTCAGCCACTCCACCCGCGGCAGCGCCTGCTGCGGCGTCTGCTTCAGCTGCCAGGCCAGCCAGTTTTCATTGCCGGAAAAGATCATGCGTTTCGGCTCCAGCCATGGTGCCGCAGCCGCTGCTCCACCGCGGTGGCGGAGCGGCGGCAGGCCAACACCGGAATCCCGAGCGCCGCGGCGCTGTCGCGGTAATGCCGCATCACGTTGTGGCCGAGAAAGTCGGTCAAGAGGATCAGCACGTCCGGCCTCCCCGGCAGCGGCGTCTTGCGTTGGTGCGCGACGTTGCGGCCGCAGATATGGCGGCCGATGCGGATGTTGTACTGTTGCAGCACTTGCGGAATATTGCCCAGACTGTCAGCTCCTACCAGCAGCGCCTCCATCTTGCCTCCTTGCCGTGTCACACGGATTCAGGTGATGACTTGACTGTAAAGCCGGCTTCTAATTTCCTCTAGTAATATGAAATTTTAATACTATCTCTTTTTGATATATAAAGACCGCCTCTTTCCCGCCGAACTCGACAGCGCGGACAAAACCCGTTACCCTGCCGCCCCGCGCCGCCGCGCATAAGTTACTGATTTGTCTATACAAATGAATGCCGTTGTCCTTGCCGTGGGCGCCATGCTCACCCTGGCGCTGTTGCGCACCCACGTCGTCATCAGCCTGCTGCTGGGCGCCCTGATCGGCGGCCTCGCCGGCGGCCTATCGCTGTCCGCCACCCTGGCCGCCTTCAACAACGGCATCACCGGCGGCGCCGCGGTGGCGCTGTCCTACGCGCTATTGGGCGCCTTCGCCGTCGCCATAGCCAAATCCGGCCTGCCGCACGCGATGGCCGACATCGCCGTCAAGCGGCTGGAGCACAGCAGCGGCCACGGCCGGCTGAAGTGGACGCTGATCCTGCTGCTGGGCGGCGTAAGCGTCGCCAGCCAGAACCTGGTGCCGATCCACATCGCCTTCATCCCGATGCTGATTCCGCCGCTGTTGTATGTGATGGCGCGGCTGAAGCTGGACCGCCGGCTGGTGGCCTGCGTGATCACCTTCGGCCTGGTGACGCCGTATATGGTGTTCCCGGTGGGTTTTGGCGACATCTACCTGAAACAGATCCTGCTGGGCAATGCCGCTAAGGCCGGCATGGACATTCGCGGCGTCAACGTGATGCATGCGATGGCGATTCCGGCGCTGGGCATGCTGGCGGGGCTGCTGTGCGCGGTGCTGGCGAGCTACCGCAAGCCGCGCCAGTATTCGCTGGGCAAGATAGAAAACGCCGAACGCACCCGCGCCCGCGTCAGCCCCAAGTCGCTGGCCACCGCGCTGGCCGCCATCGTCGCGGCGTTCTCGGTGCAGTTGTACACCGGATCGATGATCATGGGCGCGCTGGCCGGCTTCCTGCTGTTCCTCGCCACCGGCGTGGTGAAATGGAGGGACGCCGACGGCGTGTTCAACGAGGGCATGAAGATGATGGCGATGGTGGGCTTCACCATGATCACTTCGCAAGGCTTTGCCGAAGTGCTGCGCGCCACCGGCCAGATCGCGCCCTTGGTCCAGACCGGCGCGGCGCTGTTCGAAGGCCAGCGGCCGCTGGCCGCGCTGGCGATGCTGGCGATAGGCATGACGGTGACGTTGGGCATAGGCTCGTCGTTCTCCACCGTGCCCATCCTCACCGCCATCTACGTGCCGCTATGCGCGCACCTGGGCTTCTCGCCGCTGGCGACGGTGTCCATCATCGGCACCGCGGGCGCCTTGGGCGACGCCGGCTCGCCGGCGTCCGACTCCACCATGGGGCCGACTTCCGGGTTGAATCTGGACGGCCAGCACGACCATATCCGCGACACGGTGATTCCCACCTTCCTGCATTTCAACCTGCCCTTGATGGCCGCCGGCTGGATTGCGGCGATGGTGTTGTAGAATAGGCGCATGAATACCGAAATCGACACCCGCCTGGCCGAACTGGAAGTGAAGCTGGCCTTCCAGGACGAGCTGCTGGACGCGCTGAACGCCACCGTGGCGCGGCAGCAAAAGGAAATGGAGCTGTTGCAGCAGCAGATGCGGCTGCTGTACCAGCAATTGCGCAGCAACCAGCCGGACGACGGCGCCGGACTGCGCGACGAGATTCCGCCGCACTACTGAGGATGGCCGCCACCCCGCCGCGGGGCTTCGCCCGCGTCATCCGGCCGCAACTTGGCGACCGCGGCTGAGCGACCTCTCAGCCCGCTCCCCCGATGAGCAGCGCAAGCGAAACACCTATCGCACACGCGTCAGATGCAAGCTGACACCGTTATCAAGCGTCAACCTATCCGGATCTCGAAATCGCCATCATAGGCAAAAGCCCGCTGCCAATGCCATTGCGCCGGACGAACCCGGCCCCACAGCACCACGCCTTGCCTTTGCCCGACAAGCCTTGGGGATAACGCCACGCCCTGCCATGATGCGACACTGTTTTCCCGATAGGCCAGCGCCTTGATACCGGCCTTAAGTTTGACCGACGTACTCCGGCTACCGGTCTGGCCAAGGGTTACAACCATGTCGGCCTCTTCACTCGACTGGTCCACGGCTTGCACCGCGACACCTGCGCCTCAATATTCTTGCGCGCCATCCCGCCGCATCCACTACGCCCTCTCAGGCCTGGCCGACTCTCCCAGCCATTTGTACATCACCAGGCAGTCCACTAGGCCTAGCGACGCGTGGAGGTAGGCGCGCGGCAGGCGGCCGACGATGTCGAAGCCCAGCTTCTGCCACAAGGCCACCGCCGCCGCGTTGCTCGCCACCACGCTGTTGAACTGCAGCGCCAGAAAGCCGCGCGCCCGCGCCCGCTGTTGCGAGTGCTCGCACATCAGCCGCGCCACGCCCTTGCCGCGCGCCGCCGGCGCCACCATATAGCCGCAGTTGCCGACATGGCCGCCGGGGCCGGCGGCGTTGGCTTTCAGGAAATAGCTGCCCAGCAACTGTCCCTGCTCCTCCGCCACCCAGGTTTCCAGCGGCACCTCGCACCACAGCCGCCGCGCCTGCTCCAGGCTGAGGTCCGGCTCGTAGGCATAGGTTTCCCGCGCGGCGACAATCGCGTGGAACACCGGCCAGAACGCCGCGAAATCCTGCGGCTGCATCGCTCTGATCTGCATCTTGCTTCCTGATGGTTTGGCGGCGCGGCGAGCGCGCCTCGAGAAAACGATGGTTACGGCGTCGGCTGCGGCTTACTCGCCGGCTGCGTCATCTGGCCGGACAGCAGACTGGCGCTGGCGATCAGCGCCCCGCCCAGCCATTCGCGCAGCGTCATTGCCTCGCCGGCCAACAGGTAGGCGGACACAGCGGCGAACACCAGCTCCATCAGCATCAGCGTCATCGCCTGGGTGGCCGGCAGGATGGACAGGCCATGCTGCGATACCACGCTGGTGCACATCAGCACCACCCCCAGGATGGCCAGCACCAGCCAGCTGTCCAGCGGAATGGTCAGCATCTTGCCCATCTCGCCGCTGTGCAGCAGGCTGACCGCGCCGATCAGCGCCACGCCGAACCAGATCGACGCCGACTTCACCGGCACCGGTATCGCGTGCGCCTTGCGGCTGACCACATTGCCGAAGGCGAAGGCCATGCCGCCGGACAAGGCCAGCCATTCGTAGCGGTGGCTCAACGGCAGTTCGCCGGCGAACAGCCCCGGATGGTATATGAAGATGAAGCAGCCCAGCAGCGACAGCCCCACCACCAGCCAGCCGCTGCGGGTCAGCCGCTCGTTCAGCATCAGCCGCGACAGCAGCACCGTCCACAGCGGCGACAGGTAGAACAGCAGCAACACCCGCATCACCTGCCCCTCCGCCACCGCCAACGTATAGCTGAAATTGCACCAGCCGAACACCAGCGTCAGCAGCACCAGCACCGGCTCGAAACGGAACTGGCGGCGATAGAGCTTGAAGAACACTGTCAGGCCCAGCGCGATTGTGACCAGATAGCTGGCCAGCGAGGCCATCGCCACGCTGACGCCCTGGTTGTTGAGGCTGCGGAATGGATACCACATCAGCCCCCACACCAGCGCGGTGGTGAGGATGCCGGAAGTGGCGACAAATTTTTGTTTTACAGGTGTCATGGCTGTTCTTAAGATGGTCGATTGCCCGTGCCGATTTTTGGAGATGTCCGGTGAACCCACGCCTGGCCCAGTTGCACCCCTACCCGTTCCAACGCCTAGCCGCCTTGCTGGCCGACGCCGCGCCGCCCGCCGGCCTGCCCCACATCAGCCTGGCGATGGGAGAGCCCAAACATCCGGCGCCGCAGCTGGTAAAGGACGCGCTGTGCGCCAGCCTGGACGGCCTGTCCGGCTACCCGGCGACGCAGGGCTCGCCGGCGCTGCGCCAGGCCTGCGCCGGCTGGGCCGAGCGCCGCTACGGCGTGAAGCTCGATCCGGCGCGCGAGGTGCTGCCGGTCAACGGCAGCCGCGAGGCGCTGTTTGCGCTGACACAGTGCCTGGTGGACGCCAGCGGCATCGAGCCGCCGGTAGTGATCTCCCCCAATCCGTTTTACCAGATTTACGAGGGCGCGGCACTGCTGGCCGGCGCCGAGCCCTACTACCTGAACTGCGACGCGGCGCGCCGCTTCCAGCCCGACTGGGACAGCGTGCCGGAGTCCGTCTGGCGCCGAACCCAACTGGTGATCGTCTGCAGCCCCGGCAATCCCACCGGCGCGGTGATGAACCTGGCCGACTGGAAAAAGCTGTTCGCGCTGTCCGATCAATACGGCTTCGTCATCGCCAGCGACGAGTGCTATTCGGAAATCCATTTCGGCGAGCCCCCGCTGGGCGGCTTGTCCGCCGCGCGCCAGCTGGGCCGGAGCCTCGCGCGGCTGGTGATGCTGACCAGCCTGTCCAAGCGCTCCAACGTGCCAGGCATGCGTTCCGGCTTCGTCGCCGGCGACGCCGCCATCCTGGAAAAATTCCTGCTCTACCGCACCTACCACGGCAGCGCGATGAGTTTGACGGTGCAGGCCGCCAGCATCGCCGCCTGGAACGACGAGGCCCATGTCGAATCCAACCGGGCAGCCTATGCCGCCAAGTTCGACGCAGCGCTGCCGCTGCTGTCGCCGGCGCTGAAGGTGGCGCGGCCCGACGCCGGCTTCTACCTGTGGACGCAAGTGCCTGGCGGCGACGACGTCGCCTTCGCCCGAGCGCTGTTCGCCCAGCAGCACGTAACGGTGCTGCCGGGCAGCTTCCTGGCCCGCGACGCCCACGGCGGCAATCCGGGCCGGGGCTATGTGCGCATCGCGCTGGTGGCCGGACAAGAGGAATGCGCGGCCGCCACGCAAAGGATTGTAGAATTCTGCCAGACCCATCCTGCCGCCACGCTGGCATAAACGCTTAACATCCGCAGACAGAGATAAATGAATACCCCGATACACCTTGCCAAAGGACTGAACCAGATGCATCCGATCCAAAGCCTGATCGAACAGGCATTCGAAAACCGCGCCGAAATCACTCCCGCCACCGTATCGCCGGAGCTGAAGGCCGCCATCGACCAGGTCGTCGCCGAGCTGGACAACGGCCACCTGCGCGTCGCCGAGAAGCAGGGCGCCGACTGGGTGGTGAACCAGTGGGTGAAGAAGGCGGTGCTGCTGTCCTTCCGCATCCGCGACAACGCGGTGCAGGACGACGGCGTCAACCGCTACTTCGACAAGGTGGACACCAAGTTCGCCGACTGGAACCAGGCTCGCTTCCAGGAAGCGGGCTTCCGCGTGGTGCCGGGCGCGGTGGCGCGCAAGGGCAGCTTCATCGCCAAGAACACCGTGCTGATGCCGTCCTACGTCAACATCGGCGCCTATGTCGACGAAGGCACCATGGTGGACACCTGGGCCACTGTCGGCTCCTGCGCCCAGATCGGCAAGAACGTGCATCTGTCCGGCGGCGTCGGCATCGGCGGCGTGCTGGAGCCGCTGCAAGCCAACCCGACCATCATCGAGGACAACTGCTTCATCGGCGCGCGCTCGGAAGTGGTGGAAGGCGTGATCGTCGGCGAAGGCTCGGTGATCTCGATGGGCGTCTACATCGGCCAGTCCACCAAGATCTACGACCGCGAAACCGGCGAAGTCAGCTACGGCCGCATCCCGCCGGGCTCGGTGGTGGTGTCCGGCAATCTGCCGTCCAAGGACGGCAGCCACAGCCTGTACTGCGCGGTGATCGTCAAGAAAGTCGACGCGCAAACCCGCAGCAAGACCAGCATCAACGAGTTGCTGCGCGGCGTGTAAGCACCCGGCGGGCTGCGCCGGGCCCCGCCGGCGCAGCTTTTGCGACAAGCCTCTTGACTTCACAAGTCAAGACAAAAGCATTTCAATGCGGCAAATTTGCACTCAGTAACATAGCCAGATTTGGCGGCGCGGCCGCAACGCTATAAAATCCAGCTATTCGAGACTGGATAGCACGCCACCGGCAAGCTGCCTGCCCGGCACCGCAGAGTGGCGGCCCTTCCTCACCCATGCGGCGGCCCCGCTCTGCCGCGGCAGTGAAGCTCGCGTGAATTTCGCCGTCTCACCGGAGTCTCAACAGAACTCCTCTTGCAAGCAGTTTGGAACTTTCGTGTCCTCAGACCATTTCATAGAATTCAGGAACGTCAGCTTCGCCTACGGCGACCGCCCTATTCTGAAAGACCTCAGCCTCAGCGTGCCGCGCGGCAAGCTGGTGGCCATCATGGGCGGCAGCGGCAGCGGCAAGACCACGCTGCTGCGGCTGATTTCCGGCCAGATCCGCCCGCAGTCGGGCGCGGTGCTGATAGACGGCCGCGACATCGCCAGGATGAGCCATGCCGAGCTGTACCAGCACCGCCGCCGCATGGGCATGCTGTTCCAGTTCGGCGCGCTGTTCACCGACCTCAACGTCGAGGACAACGTCGCCTTCCCGCTGCGCGAACACACCAAGCTGCCCGACAGCATGGTAAAGGACCTCGTCACCATGAAACTGGAGGCGGTGGGACTGCGCGGCACCCAGAAGCTGATGCCGGCCGAGCTGTCCGGCGGCATGGCGCGGCGGGTGGCGCTGGCGCGCGCCATCGCGCTCGACCCGCAGCTGATGCTGTACGACGAGCCCTTCACCGGCCTGGACCCGATCTCGCTGGGCGTGATCGCGCTGCTGATCAAGAAGCTCAACGACGCGCTGGGCACCACCGCGGTGATGGTGACCCACGACGTGCACAAGTCGCTGGAGATCGTCGACCACGTGCTATTTGTCGCCGGCGGCCAGATCATCGCCCAGGGCACCCCGGACGAGGTGCGCGGCTCGGATTCGCCGTGGGTGCGGCAGTTCGTCAACGGCGAGGCCGACGGCCCGGTGCATTTCAATTTCCCGGCCGCCAGCACGCTGGCCGCCGACCTGGGGCTGCAAGGAGGCGCGCATGCTTGATTTCCTCACTTCGCCGCTGCGCCGCCTGGGCCACGTCACCATCAACGCGGTGTGGCGGCTGGGTTTCGCCAGCCGCTTCCTGGTGGCCATCCTGCTCAATAGCGGCCAGAGCCTGCTCAGGCTGCAGCTGACCATACGCGAGATCTACTTCGCCGGCGTGATGTCGCTGATCATCATCGTGGTGTCCGGCCTGTTCGTCGGCATGGTGCTGGGCCTGCAGGGCTACACCACGCTGGCCAAGTTCGGCTCGGCCGACGCGCTGGGCGCGATGGTGGCGCTGTCGCTGCTGCGCGAGCTGGGCCCGGTGCTGGCGGCGCTATTGTTCGCCAGCCGCGCCGGCAGCGCGATGACCGCCGAGATCGGCCTGATGAAAACCACCGAGCAGCTGGACGCGATGAGCGTGATGGCGGTCAATCCGATGGCCCGCGTGATCGCGCCGCGCTTCTGGGCCGGCGTGATCTCCATGCCCATCCTGGCCGCGCTATTCAACGTCGTCGGCATTTTCGGCGGCTATCTGGTGGGAGTGGTGATGATAGGCCTGGACGCCGGCACCTTCTGGTCGCAGATGCAGGGCAACGTCGATCTACATTACGACGTGGTCAACGGCCTGATCAAGAGCCTGTGCTTCGGCGTGGCCGTCACCCTGATCGCCGTATTCGAAGGCTACGACGCCACGCCGACTGCCGCCGGCGTGTCCGCGGCCACCACCCGCACCGTGGTTACCTCGGCGCTGGTGATCCTGGCGCTGGACTTCGTGTTGACCGCCTTAATGTTCTAGGAAAAAAACCGAATGAAACGCTCTACCATTGATTTGTGGGTCGGCATTTTTGTCGCGCTGGGCATCGCCGCCGTCACCTTCCTGTCGCTGAAGGTGGCCAACCTGACGCCGCAAAGCGCCGCGCAAAGCTATGTGCTGTACGCCGATTTCGACAACGTCGGCGGCCTGAAGGTGAAAGCGCCAGTGAAAGAGGCCGGCGTGCTGGTCGGCCGCGTCACCGACATCCGGCTGGACCCCAAGACCTTCCGCGCCCGTGTGACGCTGAGCGTCGACAAGGCCTACCAGCTGTCCGACGACACCAGCGCCTCGATCCTGACCTCCGGCCTCTTGGGCGAGCAATACATCGGCCTGCAGCAGGGCGGTTCGGAAACCACGCTGGCGGCCGGCGGCACCATCACCATCACCTCGTCGGCCATGGTGCTGGAACAATTGATCGGCAAATTCATGACCGGATTTTCCGGCAAAGACGCAAGCAAATAGCGTCGCAAAAGGGCAACCCTCAACGCGGATACTCAGCGGCAGGCGCCTGCCGCCGCTGGGTGCCGCATGAACTGTGAAACATGGAATATCGAAAATGAAAAAACTGTTTACCCTGTTCTGTCTCATTGTCGGCCTGTCGTCCGCCCAGGCCATCGCCGCCGGCGATTCCCCGGTTGAAATCGTCAAGGACGGTTCGCGCCAGGTGCTGGACATCCTGAAGCAGGACAACGGCAAGAATACCCGGCAGGTCCGCCAGCAGGCGGAAGCCGCGGCGGTGCCGCTGTTCGACTTCCCGCGCATGACCGCGCTGGCGGTCGGCCTGGGCTGGCGCCAGGCCACCCCGGAGCAGCGCAGTCAGCTGACCCAGCAATTCCAAACCCTGCTGGTGCGCACCTACTCCACCACCATGACCCGCTTCAAAACCGCCCAGGTCGACGTGAAGCCCAACCCGGTGGTCGCCGCCAATGGCCGCGACGCCACCGTCAAGTCCAGCGTCACCCTGCCGGGCAACACCAATCCGGTATCGGTCGACTACGTGATGTACAAGGGCGACAAGGGCTGGAAGATTTACAACGTCAGCGTCGAAGGCGCCAGCCTGGTCACCGTCTACCGCAACAGCTTCAACGAAGAAATCCAGAAAACCGGCGTGGACGGCCTGATCAAGCTGCTGCAGGACAAGAACGCGGCGCCGGTCGCCGCAGCGCCGGCCGGCAAGGGCAAGGGCTGATGCTGAAAACCACCGCCCCCGGCGAGGCCAGCCTCAGCGGGCGCATCGACATGGCCAGCAGCGCCGCGCTGGCGCGGCCGCTCGCCGAGCTGGCCGCGCGCGGGCCGCTGCGGCTGGAACTGTCCGGCATCGCGTCGGCCGACTCCTCGGCGCTGGCGCTGCTGCTGCAGGCGCGCCGCGCCGCGGCCGCGGCCGGCCATCCGCTGACCTTCGCCGGCATGCCGGCGGACCTCGCCACCCTGGCCGGCCTGTACAATCTGGCCCCCCTGCTATCCGCCGGAGAGTGAAATGCGCCGCATCCTGCCTCTAGTCGCCATCCTGCTGCTGGCTGGCTGCGCCAGCAACCCGGCCGCCCCGTACGATCCGTACGAGCCTTACAACCGCACGGTGTTCAAAGTCAACGACACCGCCGACCAATGGGTGCTGCAGCCGTTGGCCAAGGGCTACCAGAAAGTAGTGCCCTCGCCGGTGCGCACCGGCGTCGGCAACTTCTTCGACAACCTGAAGGACGTCTACAGCTTTGCCTTCAACCTGCTGCGCGCCGAGCCGGAAAAAGCCGCCAACGACTTCATGCGCGTGGCGATCAACACCGGTTTCGGCCTGTTCGGCCTGATCGACATCGCCGACCAGGCGGGCCTGAAGAACAACAAGACCACGCTGGGCGACACCCTGGCCACCTGGGGTTGGAAGAGCAGCAACTATTTCGTGCTGCCCTTCTTCGGCCCGTCCACCGTGCGCGACAGCACCGGTCTGGCCGCCTCGCTGGCCGGCCCCGGTCCCGAGCGGCTGATCTACCACAACGGCAACGAAGCCATCGCCTTCTACACCCTGTACGGCGTCAACACCCGCGCCAAGTACCTTGGCGTGGACAACCTGCTGGACACCGCCGCGGTGGATCGCTACAGCTACACCCGCGATGTCTACATGCAGCTGCGCGCCAAGCAGCTGGGCCAGCCAGACCCGACCCAGCCGGCCGACAGCCTCAATCTGGACGAACTGATGGATTCGCCGGGACCAGGCGGCAAGAGCGACAGCTCCGCGCCGGCGGCCCGCAGCCGCGACAGTTCGGCGCCCGCCGCCGCCCAGGCGGACAAGCCGGCCTCCACCCCGCAGTAAAGCCTGCGGCGCGGGCGGAACCCAATCGCTGCCGTCCGGATAGACGGCAGCCTTTCTTTTTTATCTGTCAGGAATCGCCATGAGCCAGTTTCCCCCCTGTCCGCAATGCGGATCGGAATACACCTATCAAGACGGCGAAATGCTGGTCTGCCCGGAATGCGCGCACGAATGGTCCGGCTCGGCCGCCGCCGTCGAGGAGGAGACCCGCGTGGTGCGCGACGCCGTCGGCAACCTGCTGCAGGACGGCGACAGCGTCACCGTGATCAAAGATCTGAAGGTGAAAGGATCGTCGCTGGTGGTCAAGGTCGGCACCAAGGTGAAGAACATCCGCCTGGTCGACGGCGACCACGACATCGACTGCAAGATAGACGGCATCGGCGCAATGGGCCTGAAGTCGGAATTCGTCAAGAAGGCCTGACCGGCCTTCGCCCATCCGCCGCGGCGGGCTGTGCGTACAGCGCCTGGCACCGCCCGCCGCGCATCCGGGTTTGCTGCGCTTCGGCCAGGGCCTTGATGGCTATCTGGCCGAGCATGGCTCGGCGCTCAAGAAACGATCGAGCCCGATCCGGCGGGCGCAAGCCCACCGCCGCGCTAGGCGCCGGCAGTCTGAAACCGCGAGCGGATGAACGCCTCCGCAGGCTGCAGATCCGCCTGGCGGCCGAGGCCTTGCAACAATGTCAGGCTGGCGGCATCGTCCAGCGCCACCTGCCGCGGCAACAGTGGCGAAACGCGCAGATAACGCCCGCCGCCCAGCATCTGCCGCACCTGAAAATCCGCCACCTCGTTGATGCCGTCCATCAACAGATCCGCCATCTTGGGACCCCACTGCGCCAGTCCCCAGCTCTCGCCCCCGTTCAGATGGAAGGGACTGTAGCCGGTGCCCAACGACAACATCGCCACCGCGTCCGGCGCGATCGCCAGACTCAGCCGCGCATCGCGGGTTTGCGCCAGCGCGCACATCGCCGGATTGTTGGCGAACACTCCGCCATCGGCAAAGCCGGCATACGAAGCGAAATAGGCCGGCGCGGCCGAGGTCTCCATCGCCACCCGGTACAGCTGTTGAGTCCCGTCGTCGCTGCCATCGACGGTGGGCAGATTGTGGTACACCTTGGGCCGCCAATACCGCAGCCCTTCCGGCAACCTGGCATAGCCATCCAGATTGAAAGCCGGCACCAGCACATGGCCGCGCCGGCCGTCATCGCTCAACAGCGAGCTCAGCTTGCCGTCCCCCAGCAGGCCGCGGCAAATCCGCTCCTTGACCTGGCTATCGTACTTGGGGCCGGTCAGTCCATTCAGCGTTTTCAGCCGCCACCACCAACTGCGGGAGAAAATCTTCGCACCCTGCTGTAGATAAACCTGCAGGATTTCGCGCGGCGCCATACCCTTGGCCAGGCCCAGCGCGATCATCCCGCCGGTGGAGGTGCCGGCGTACATATTGACGGCGGCCCGCCATCCCGGCACCGCCTGATCCAGCCGGTCGAGAATCACCAGCGGAATGATGCCGCGCAAGCCGCCTCCGTCTATCGACAGGATGCGGTAGCAAGATGTTGCTTCGTCCATGATGTCGTCCTTGGCTGGATTGACATGATAAAAGCATCGCAATGCCAGCGGCAACGGCGGCGATATCTTTAAATCGCCGCCCAGGAAACAAAAACGCCACGTCCCAAAAGGGGCGTGGCGTGGCTGCGCGGCAGGCGCGGAGCGGATCAGCTGACGCGTTCGATCAAGGCGCCGACGGCGCCCAGCTTCCTCTCGATATGCTCGTAGCCGCGGTCCAGGTGGTAGATGCGGTCGACGATGGTCTCGCCCTCGGCCACCAGGCCGGCGATCACCAGGCTGGCGGAAGCGCGCAGATCGGTGGCCATCACCGTGGCGCCGGACAGCTTGTCCACGCCCTTGATGATGGCGGTGTTGCCTTCCACTTCGATGTTGGCGCCCATGCGGTTGAGCTCGGGCACGTGCATGAAACGGTTTTCGAAGATGGTCTCGGTCACCACACCGGCGCCCTCGGCCACACAGTTCAGCGTCATCAGCTGCGCCTGCATGTCGGTGGGGAAAGCCGGATACGGCAGGGTGCGGAAATTGACCGCCTTGGGGCGCTGCTTCATGTCCAGCGAGATCCAGTCGTCGCCGCATTCGATCAGCGCGCCGGTTTCGGCCAGTTTGTCCAGCACTGCCTCCATGCTCTTGGGCGCGGCGTTCTTCAGCACCACGTGGCCGCGGGTCATCGCGCCGGCCACCAGGAAGGTGCCGGCCTCGATGCGGTCCGGCATCACCGCGTAGTCGGCGCCGTGCAGCCGGTCCACGCCCTCGATCACCAGGCGGTCGCTGCCGATGCCGGAGATCTTGGCGCCCATCGCCACCAGGCAGTTGGCCAGATCGGTCACTTCCGGCTCGCGCGCGGCGTTTTCCAGCACGGTGGTGCCTTCGGCCAGGGTGGCGGCCATCAGCAGGTTCTCGGTGCCGCCGACGGTGACCATGTCCATCACCACGCGGGCGCCGCGCAGGCGCTTGGCGCGCGCCTTGACGTAGCCGTGCTCAATGCTGACTTCGGCGCCCATCGCCACCAGGCCCTTGATGTGCTGGTCCACCGGCCGGCTGCCGATAGCGCAGCCGCCGGGCAGCGACACGGTGGCTTCGCCGAAGCGCGCCAGCGTCGGGCCCAACACCAGAATGGAGGCGCGCATGGTCTTCACCAGATCGTACGGCGCCACCAGACTATCCAGCTGGCCGGCAGTGATCTCCATCTCGTGCACATTGTCGGTCATCACCCGCACGCCCATGCCCTGCAGCAGCTTCTGAGTGGTGGCGATGTCGCGCAGCATCGGCACGTTGGTGAAACGCATGGTGTCGCCGGTCAACAGGCTGGCGCACAAAATGGGCAGCGCGGCGTTCTTGGCGCCGGAGACGCGGATCTCGCCGTTGAGCGGGCCGTTGCCGATGATTTTCAGTTTATCCATGGTGTGGCTTTCAAGCTTGCAGTT
The DNA here is from genome assembly GCF_001855555.1 of Chromobacterium sphagni. Taxonomy (GTDB): domain Bacteria; phylum Pseudomonadota; class Gammaproteobacteria; order Burkholderiales; family Chromobacteriaceae; genus Chromobacterium; species Chromobacterium sphagni. The sequence continues at coordinate 704,078 of NZ_MKCT01000001.1, forward strand.
TGGCCCACTCGTCCGGCGTGGCCGCCTTGACGATGGACAGCGCGTGGATTTCATTGCTGGCCAGGCGGGCGGCGATCACTTCCTTCACCAGGCGGTGGCGGTCGATCAGGCGCTTGCCCTCGAAGGCGGCCGAGACCACGGTGGCGTAGAAGTGGTGGCCGTCGCCTTCCACGTTCAGATAGGTGCATTCGAGGCCGGCCTCGATGTATTGCTTGACTTGCTGTTCGGTCATCATTGGGGACATCCAGAGCGAATAATATTCAGTGGCGCATCTTGTAGCCGGAGTGGATCAACCACAGGGCCAAAGACACCAGCACAGCGAAGCTGCCCGCCACCACGCCGGCCGACAGCCAGGGGCTGACGTCGGCCTGGCCGAAAAAGCCGTAGCGGAAGCCGTCTATCATGTAGAACACCGGGTTGGCGTGCGACACGGCGTACCAGAACGATGGCAGGCTGTTGATGGAGTAAAACACGCCGGACAGGAAGGTCAGCGGCATGATCAGGAAATTCTGGAAGGCGGCCAGCTGGTCGAATTTCTCCGCCCAGATGCCGGCGATCACGCCCAGCGTGCCCAGCACGCCGCAGCCCAGCACCGCGAACAGGACCGCCCATAGCGGCTGCGCCGGCAGCGGCAGGCCGAACCAGGCGGTGACCAGCAGCACGCCGGCCCCCACCGCCAGCCCGCGCACCACCGACGCCAGCAGATAGGCGGAAAAGAATTCCAGCGCGGTCAAGGGCGGCAGCATCAGGAACACGATGTTGCCGGTGATCTTGGACTGGATCAGGCTGCTTGAACTGTTGGCGAAGGCGTTCTGCGCCATCGACATCATCGCCAGGCCCGGAATCAGGAAGGCGGTGTAGCCGACGCCGGGATAGGCCTCGACATGCTTGGACAGCACGTGGGCGAAGATCAACTGGTACATCAGCGCGGTGAGCACCGGCGCCGCCACGGTCTGGAAGGCCACTTTCCAGAAGCGCACCAGCTCCTTCTTGAACAGGGTGAGGAAACCTATCATGCCGCCCCCCCGTTCATCATCTTGACGAACACGCTTTCCAGATCCGCCTCTACCACATTCAGTTCGCGCACCTCCACGCCGGCTTCGCGCAGCGTGGCCAGCACCGTTTCCAGTTCAGCCAGTTCCGCCAGCTGCAGCACCACCCGGCCGTCCTCATCGCGCAGCTTGCGCGGCAGCAGGCTGTCGGGCAGCGCGGCGGACAGCTTCACCGCCACTTCGCGGCGCGCGCTATGCGCCAGCAGCTTGTCCTTGTTCTCCAGCGCCAGCAGCCTGCCTTTTTTCAGCATGGCGATGCGCGAGCACAGGGTTTCGGCTTCTTCCAGATAGTGGGTGGTCAGCACGATGGCGTGGCCGGCGCGGTTCAGCTCCTGCACGAACAGCCACAGGCTCTGGCGCAGCTCCACATCCACGCCGGCGGTGGGCTCGTCCAGCACGATCACCGGCGGACGGTGCACCAGCGCCTGCGCCACCATCACCCGCCGCTTCATGCCGCCGGACAGGGCGCGCATATTGCTGTCGGCCTTGTCGGCCAGGCCCAGCTTGAACAGCAGCTCGTCGATCCAGGCATCGTTGCGGGCCAGGCCGAAGTAGCCCGACTGGAAGCGCAGCGTTTCGCGCACCGACAGGAAGGGATCGAACACCAGCTCCTGCGGCACCACGCCCAGCGCGCGCCGGGCCTGCTTGAAATCGCGCACCACATCGTGGCCCATCACCCGGATGCTGCCGCTGTCCGGGCGCGCCAGGCCCGCCAACGCGGAGATCAGCGTGGTCTTGCCGGCGCCGTTGGGGCCCAGCAGCGCGAAGAACTCGCCCGGCTCCACATTGAAGCTGACCTTATCCAGCGCCTGCAGCTGGCCGTAGCGTTTGCTGACGGCCTCAATTTCGATTGCGTGGGACATGAAAACCATGACGCCACCAAAGCGATGCCGAATCAATAGGGCTGCGCTAGTGGCTTGAGAAAAAAGCGCAATTATAGCGCCGGCTCAACGGCAAGTGGTAAGTTGTTCCATCACTTGCGGCAGAAAAATACCGCGGTACAGATATTGCAACAGTCGACTGACCGCATCGGTGGCTTCCGGACAGGGACTCTCCACCAGCAGGCGGCTCATCAGGCCTTCGTGCAGCGATTGCAGCACCACCGCGACATCGTCCGGATCGATGCCGGGCAGCGCCTGCCCCCGATCCATCGCCGCCATCACCACCTGGCCCAGCAGGCCGCGCGCCTCGTGCATGTGCGCCACGCACTCATCGTGGATGGGCGCCAGTTCGCCGACGTGCTCGCTGCGCATGAACAGGATCAGCAGAATGCGCCTCACCTGGGCGTTTTCCGCCACCAGCACCAGCAGTTTATGGCTGTGGTCCCACAAGGCCCGCGCCGGGTCGGCGCCGGCGGACTGCAGCAACTGCTCGCGCAACTCGTCGAAGGGCGCCGACACTCTATCCATCATCGCCCGGTACAGATCCAGCTTGTTCTGGAAATGCCAATACACCGCGCCGCGCGTCAGCCCGGCCGCGGTGGCGATTTCCGCCAGCGAGGTGCGCGATACGCCGTGCTCGCTGAACAACTGCTCGGCAGCGTCCAGCAGCTGCTGGCGGGTCTGCTCCGCTTCTTCACGTGTTTTCCGTACCATCCATCATTCTTCGCACTTAGTACTAGTATGAATTTTAACGGTTCTTTGTTGCGCAAACCGCTGCTTTTTTACATATCCACGACATTATAGCATTTTACATACAGACGCGTATGTATGTAAAATGCCGAAGCTTCAGATTATGACAATCCAGACAACCATCCTCTGAAGCCCTAGTCATTACTTACACCCTTCCCGATTTTGCTTTCGAGGATTCGATACCATGCAAGGAACTGCACCCCTCCCGCGCGCCGCGCGCGGCCTGCTGCTGGGCATACTGGCGGCCAGCCTGGCGGCCTGCGGCCAAAAACCCGACGCCAAGGCCGGCGCGATGCCGCCGGTGCCGGTGGCCGTGATCAAGGTTGAGCCGGCCGACGTGCCGGTGTCGTATGAGTTCGTCGGCCAGGCGGCCGGCTCGCGCGAAGTGGAAGTGCGCGCCCGCGTCGGCGGCATCCTGCAAAAGCGCGCCTACGCCGAAGGCAAGCCGGTGAAGGCGGGCGACCTGCTGTTCCAGATCGACCCAGAGCCGTTCAAGGCGGCGCTGGACCAGGCCCGCGGCAACCTGCAAGTGCAGCAGGCGCAGTTGCTGCGCACCAAGCAGGACTACGAACGCGTGCTGCCGCTGTTCAAGGAAAACGCCGTCAGCCAGAAAGACCGCGACGACGCGGTGGCCGCCTACAATGCCGCCAAGGCGCAGGTGGCCTCGGCCCAGGCGCAGCTGGAGCAGGCGCAGATCAACCTAGGCTACACCCGCGTCACCGCGCCGATTTCCGGCATCACCAGCCAGGAAGCGCGCTCCGAAGGCAGCCTGGTGGCCACCAGCGCCGACGCCAGCCTGCTGACCAAGATCTCGCAGCTGGACCCGATCTACGTCAACTTCAGCATGTCCGACGGCGACATGTTGTCGCTGCGCAAGATGCAGCACACCGGCAAGCTGAAGCTGGCCAACGGCGGCGGCTTCGAAGTGCAGCTGAAGCTGCCCGACGGCAGCATCTACGGCAAGACCGGCCACCTCAACTTCACCGACAGCCTGGTGGACACCAATACCGGCACCATCCGTTCGCGCGCCAGCTTCGCCAATCCGCAAGGCGGCATCCTGCCCGGCCAGTTCGTCCGCGTGCAGCTGAACGGCGCGGTGCGCACCCACGCCATCACCGTGCCGCAGCGCGCGGTGCTCACCTCGCAGCAGGGCAAGATGGTGTGGGTGGTGGGCCCGGACGGCAAGGCGCAGCCGCGTCCGATCTCCGTGTCGCAGGAAGTTGGCCTGGACGTGCTGGTCGAGCAGGGCCTGAAAGCCGGCGACCAGGTGGTGGTCGACAACATCATCAAGCTGCGTCCGGGCGCCGACCTCAAGCCGCATCCGTTCCAGGCCGACGCCAGCGCGCCCGCCGCCGCAGCCAAGCCGTAATCCCAGGGGGAATCTGATTTATGTTTTCCGCTTTCTTCATCCGGCGGCCTATCTTCGCCAGTGTGATCTCCATCGTGATCATGCTGGCGGGCCTGGCCGCCATCAAGGCGCTGCCGATCGAGCAGTACCCTGAAATCGTGCCGCCGGTGGTGAACGTCACCGCCAGCTATCCGGGCGCTTCCGCCGAAGTGATCGCCAACACCGTGGCCGCGCCGCTGGAACAGGCGATCAACGGCGTCGACGACATGCTTTACGTGCAATCCGGCAGCGCCAGCAACGGCACGCTGTCGATGAGCGTGTCGTTCAAGATCGGCACCAACCCGGACCAGGCCACCATCAACGTCAACAACCGCGTGCAGTCGGTGCTGTCGCAGCTGCCGGAAGAGGTGCGGCGCCAGGGCGTCAACGTGCGCAAGAAGTCCGCCACCATCTTGCAGGTGATCTCGCTGTTCTCCCCGGACAACAGCCGAGACACGCTGTTCATCAGCAACTACGCGCTGCTCAACGTAGTCGATGAGCTCAAGCGGGTGCCGGGCGTGGGCGACGTGATCAACTTCGCCGGCCAGGACTACTCGATGCGGATCTGGCTGAAGCCGGACAAGCTGGCGCAGCTGAAGCTGACCCCCAGCGACGTGGCCGCCGCCATCCGCGAGCAGAACTCGCAGTTCGCCGCCGGCAAGCTGGGCGCCGAGCCGACGCCGCAGAAGCTGGACTTCACCTACACCGTCACCACCCAGGGCCGCCTGTCCGAGCCGGAGGAGTTCGAGAACATCATCCTGCGCGCCAATCCGGACGGCTCGGCGGTGAAGCTGAAGGACGTGGCCCGCGTCGAGCTGGGCGCGCTGTCCTACGACTTCCACGGCAAGCACAACGGCAAGGCCACCATCCCGATCGGCATCTTCCTGGCGCCGGGCGCCAACCAGCTGGCCACCGCCCAGGCGGTGGAAGTGGAAATGCAGCGGCTGTCCAAGGCCTTCCCCAACGGCATGTCCTACGGCATTCCGTACGACACCACCAAGTTCGTCGAAGTGTCGATCGAGGAGGTGTACCACACGCTGGCCGAGGCCATGGTGCTGGTATTCCTGGTGGTGTTCCTGTTCCTGCAGAACTGGCGTGCCACGCTGATACCGTGCCTGGCGGTGCCGGTGTCCATCGTCGGGGCCTTCGCCGGCATGTACGCCTTCGGCTTCACCATCAACACGCTGACGCTGTTCGGCCTGGTGCTGGCCATCGGCATCGTGGTGGACGACGCCATCGTGGTGCTGGAAAACGTCGAGCGGCTGATGACCCAGGAAGGGCTGTCGCCGACCGAGGCCAGCCTGAAGGCGATGAAGGAAGTGTCCGGCGCGCTGGTGGCCATCGTGCTGGTGCTGTGCTCGGTGTTCATCCCTGTGGCCTTCCTCGGCGGCATTGCCGGCCAGATGTACAAGCAGTTCGCGATGACCATCGCGGTGTCGGTGGTGATTTCCGGCATCGTGGCGCTGACGCTGACCCCGGCCTTGTGCGCGCTGCTGCTCAAGTCGGAACACCAGCACCAGAACCGCTTCTTTGAATGGTTCAACGGCTGGTTCGACCGCCTGACCGAGCGCTACACCAGCGGCGTGGCCTTCATCATCAAGCGCAGCCTGCTGGCGGTGGTGCTGTTCGGCGCCCTGATCGCGGTTTCTGCCGGCCTGTTCCGCATCATCCCGTCCAGCCTGGCGCCGGACGAGGACCAGGGCTATGTACTGGCCGCGGCCTTCCTGCCGGACGGCGCGTCGCTGCAACGCACCGCCGCCAGCATGGACAAGCTGGACGCGATGATGGCCAGCAATCCGGCGGTGAAGGACCGCATGAGCTTCGCCGGCTTCGACATCCTGTCCGGCGGCAACAAGACCAACGCCGGCGTATCCTTCATCACCCTCAAGCCGTGGAGCGAGCGCAAGTCGCCCGAGCTGTCGTCGATGGCGGTGGTGAAGGACATCTTCGGCAAGGGCATGATGGGCGTCACCGACGGCATCATCCTGGCCTTCAACCCGCCGCCGATCTCCGGCATGTCCAACACCGGCGGCTTCGAAGCCTATGTGCAGGACCGCGCAGGCGGCACTTCGCTGGCGCTGGGCGAGGTCACCAAGAAATTGGTGGCGGCCGCCGCCAAGCACCCGGAGCTGAAGGGCGTGCAGACCACCTTCTCCGCCAGCGTGCCGCAAGTCTTCGTCAAGCTGGACCGCGACAAGGCCAAGGCGCTGGGGGTGCCGGTGAACAGCGTGTTCGACACCATGCAGAGCACCTTCGGCGCGCTGTACGTCAACGACTTCAACAAGTTCGGCCGCACCTTCCGCGTGCAACTGCAGTCCGAAGCGCCGTTCCGCACCAAGGTGGACGACCTGCGCAACGTCTACGTGCGTTCGCAAACCGGCCAGATGATCCCGCTGACCGCGCTGGTGACCATCCAGCAGACTACCGGCCCGGAAACGCTGGAACGCTTCAACGTGTTCCCGGCGGCCAAGGTGGTGGGCGGCCCGGCGCCGGGCTACAGCTCCGGCGAGGCGCTGGCGGCGATGGAACAGGTAGCCCAGGAAACGCTGCCGGAAGGCTACGCGCTGGCCTGGACCGGCTCCGCCTTCCAGGAGAAGTCCACCAGCGGCTCCTCCACCCTGGTATTCGGCTTCGCCATCATCATGGTGTTCCTGATCCTGGCGGCGCAGTACGAACGCTGGAGCCTGCCGATCTCGGTGCTGATGGCGGTGCCGTTCGCAGTGTTCGGCGCGCTGATGGCCAACTGGCTGCGCGGCCTGGCCAACGACGTCTACTTCCAGGTGGCGCTGGTGACGCTGATCGGCCTGTCGGCCAAGAACGCCATCCTGATCGTGGAATTCGCGGTGCAGCAGATGGACGAGGGCATGGACGCGGTGACCGCCGCGCTGCAGGCCGCCCGCCTGCGCTTCCGCCCCATCGTGATGACGTCTCTCGCCTTCGTGCTGGGTTGCGTGCCGCTGGCCATTTCCAGCGGCGCCGGCTCCGCCAGCCGCCACTCCATCGGTACCGGCGTGATAGGCGGCATGCTGGCCGCCACCTTCATCGCCACCTTCTTCATCCCGCTGTTCTTCATCATGATCATGAAGATAGGCAAGAAAAAACCTCAACCGAGCGTTGAGGCAGGAGAAAACGCAGATGCTTAAGCGTGCCCTGATCCCCGTCGCCGTCGCGCTGGCCGTATCCGCGTGCGCGGTGGGCCCCGACTACAGCCGCCCCAAGGTCGAGCTGCCCGAGGCGCAGGCCGGCCAAGCGCAGCCGACGGTGAGCGCCGACTGGTGGAAACAGTTTGACGACCCGGTGCTCAACCAGCTGATAGAAGAGGCGGTGAAAAGCAACCTGGACCTGCAGGCTTCCGCCGCCCGCGTCGAGCAGGCGGCCGCCCAGGCCGGCATCGCCCGCGCGGCGCTGCTGCCGTCCTTGGGCGCCAGCGGCAGCTACCAGAGCGGCCGCACCTCGGCGCTGACCACCGCCCCCGGCACCCCGCTGGTGGCCGACCTGCGCACCGCCAACCTGACCGCCGCCTGGGAGCTGGACCTGTGGGGCAAGCTGCGCCGCGGCAACGAGGCTGCGCGCGCCAGCTACCAGGCCAGCCGCTACGACCGCGACGCCGCCCAGCTGGCGCTATCGGCCCAGGTGGCGCAAACCTACTTCCAGCTGCGCGCCTTCGACGCCCAGCTGGATATAGCCAAGCGCACGCTGCAAAGCCGGGAAGAGTCGCTGCAGCTGCAGACCAAGCGCTTCCACGGCGGCCTGATCTCGGAGCTGGACCAGCGCCAGGCCGAAGCCGAGGCCGCCGCCGCCCGCGCCGCGGTGCCGCAGATCGCCCGCTCGCTGGAACAGACCGAAACCGCGCTGGGCGTGCTGCTGGGCCACAGCCCGAAACAGCTGGTGGCCGGCAACCTCAACCGCGGCAAGGACATCAACAGCCTGGCCAGCCCGCCGGACGTGCCGGCCAACCTGCCGGCCAGCCTGCTGGAGCGCCGCCCCGACGTGGCCTCCAGCGAACAGCAACTGATCGCCGCCAACGCCAATATCGGCGTGGCGCGCGCCGCCTACTTCCCCAGCATCAACCTCACCGGCGCGCTGGGTTCGCAAAGCCTGTCGCTGGACAGCCTGTTTACCAGCCCGGCCCGCACCTGGGGCTTCGCCGCCAACCTGGCCGCGCCCATCTTCAACTTCGGCGCCACCGGCTACGGCGTGGATGCCGCCAGCGCCGGCCAGAAGCAGGCGCTGGCGCTGTACCAGAAGTCGGTGCAGTCGGCGTTCAAGGACGCGCTGGACTCGCTGGCCGCCAACAGCGCCGCGCGCGACATCGTGCAGGCGCAGACCACCCAGCTCACCGCGCTCAACCGTACGCTGAAACTGGCCGGCCTGCGCTACGACAACGGCTACTCCAGCTATCTGGACGTGCTGGACGCGCAGCGCAACAGCTTCCAGGCCGAGCTGAACCTGGTGAGCGCCAAGCTGGACCGCCTCAACACCACCATCAGCGTGTACAAGGCGCTCGGCGGCGGCTGGGAAGCGCCCAAGCCGCAATAAGCCTCGCCCATCCCGCACGGTAAAAGCCCGCCTGATCCAAGGCGGGCTTTTTTTCATGGCTGCGGATTTACAAAATCGTCAAAATCGCGCCAAAACGCGCATTCCGCAACGACTGCGCCCGTTTGCGCGGCAGAACCTGCCGCCGCGCCGATTGACAAACGCATGGCCAATCGACACAGTAAGCTCACGCCATAGCATTGGCGACACTATCAAAATAAACAAAGAGCATCAGGAGAGATTCATCATGCAAACCCGACACAGCCTGCTACTGTGCGCGCTGATGGCAGGCGTCGCCGCCTGCAACAAGCCAGCCGGCCAGACCCAATCCAACGACAAGACCGCCGCGGACAAAACCGTGGTCAAGATCGGCACCGCCAACCCGCTCACCGGTCCGTTCGCCCACTGGGGCCGCGACGCCGACAACGGCGTCAAGCTGGCGGTAGAGGAAGCCAATGCGGAAAAGCTGGTGCTGGATGGCAAGCCGGTCAGCTTCGAAGTGGTGTCGGAAGACGACCAGGCCGATCCCAAGGTCGCCACCCAGGTCGCGCAACGCATGGTAGACGCCAAGGTCGCCGGCATCGTCGGCCACCTGACATCAGGCGCCGCCATTCCCGCCTCGCGCATCTATGCCGACGCCGGCATTCCGATGATTTCCGGCTCGGTCACCAGCCCCTCCTTCACTCAACAAGGCTACCGCAACACCTTCCGCCTGATCGCCAATGACCAGCAGCAAGGCGAGGCGCTGGCCAAATACGCAGTGGGCAAGCTGGGCGCCAAGCGCGTGGCGGTGATAGACGACCGCACCACTTACGGCCAGGGACTAGCGGACGACTTCGCCAAGGCGGTGGAGCAGGCCGGCGGGAAAGTGGTGAAGCGCGAGTTCACCACCAACAGCGCCACCGACTTCATGGCGGTGCTCACCTCGATCAAGGGCGAAAAGCCCGACCTGCTGTTCTACGGCGGCATGGACGCCCAAGCCGGTCCGATGGTCAAGCAGATGGGCAAGCTCGGCCTCAAGGCGGCCTTCATGGGTGCCGACGGCGTCAATACGCCGGAGTTCGCCAAGCTGGGCGGCGGCAGCGCCGAAGGCGCTTATGCCTCCAGCGCCGGCCAGCCCAAGGAAAAGCTGCCCGGCTACGCCGACTTCAACCAGAAATTCAAGCAGCAGTTCCAGGCCGAAATCCAGGCTTATGCGCCGTACAACTACGATGCCGCCAAGGTGCTGATCGCGGCGATGAAACGCGCCGGCTCGGCCGACCCGGCCAAGTATCTGCCCGAAGTCGCCAAAACCGACTATCAGGGCGTCACCGGACCGGTGAAGTTCGACGGCAAGGGCGATATTCAGCAAGCGACGGTGTCGCTGTATCAGCTGAAACAAGGAAAGTGGATAGGCTTGTAAGCGCGCCCGGCCCGCGGCAAATAAAACCCCCGCCAGTTTGCCTGGCGGGGGTTTTGGTCAGGTATCAGGACATCGGTCTGGCGTGCGCCAAACGCAAAAACCCCAGCTCATTGAGCTGGGGTTCCGCTATCGGGCGTCTGGCGGTGTCCTACTTTCACATGGCGAATGCCACACTATCATCGGCGCTAAGGCGTTTCACGGTCCTGTTCGGGATGGGAAGGCGTGGGACCACCTCGCTATGGCCACCAGACATAAACTGGTACAAACTCAAGAAGCCTGAACTCGTCTCTCAACGCGTTCTGAATATTTTTTCGGGTACTCAATTGTGTCGCACTCACACTCCATCTTCGTCACTCAGTTTCCCAAGCCACTCAAATGATAGGATCAAGCCTCACGAGCAATTAGTATCGGTTAGCTTCACGCCTCACAGCGCTTCCACACCCGACCTATCAACGTCCTGGTCTCGAACGACTCTTCAGGGAGGTCTAGCCTCCAGGGAAGTCTCATCTTCAGGCGAGTTTCCCGCTTAGATGCTTTCAGCGGTTATCTCTTCCGAACTTAGCTACCCGGCGATGCCACTGGCGTGACAACCGGTACACCAGAGGTTCGTCCACTCCGGTCCTCTCGTACTAGGAGCAGCCCCCGTCAAACTTCCAACGCCCACTGCAGATAGGGACCAAACTGTCTCACGACGTTTTGAACCCAGCTCACGTACCACTTTAAATGGCGAACAGCCATACCCTTGGGACCGGCTACAGCCCCAGGATGTGATGAGCCGACATCGAGGTGCCAAACACCGCCGTCGATGTGAACTCTTGGGCGGTATCAGCCTGTTATCCCCGGAGTACCTTTTATCCGTTGAGCGATGGCCCTTCCATACAGAACCACCGGATCACTATGTCCTGCTTTCGCACCTGCTCGACTTGTCGGTCTCGCAGTTAAGCTACCTTTTGCCATTGCACTATCAGCACGATTTCCGACCGTACCTAGGTAACCTTCGAACTCCTCCGTTACACTTTGGGAGGAGACCGCCCCAGTCAAACTGCCTACCATGCACTGTCCCCAATCCGGATCACGGACCAAGGTTAGAACCTCAAAGGGGTCAGGGTGGTATTTCAAGGTTGGCTCCACCTGAACTAGCGTCCAGGCTTCATAGCCTCCCACCTATCCTACACAAACCACTTCAAAGTCCAATGCAAAGCTACAGTAAAGGTTCACGGGGTCTTTCCGTCTAGCAGCGGGTAGATTGCATCTTCACAAACACTTCAACTTCGCTGAGTCTCAGGAGGAGACAGTGTGGCCATCGTTACGCCATTCGTGCGGGTCGGAACTTACCCGACAAGGAATTTCGCTACCTTAGGACCGTTATAGTTACGGCCGCCGTTTACCGGGGCTTCGATCAAGAGCTTGCACCCCATCACTTAACCTTCCGGCACCGGGCAGGCGTCACACCGTATACGTCCACTTTCGTGTTGGCACAGTGCTGTGTTTTTGTTAAACAGTCGCAGCCACCGATTCTCTGCGACCTGTCATAGCTTCAGACGCGAAGTCTTACACCACAACAGGCATACCTTCTCCCGAAGTTACGGTATCAATTTGCCGAGTTCCTTCTCCTGAGTTCTCTCAAGCGCCTTAGAATTCTCATCCTGCCCACCTGTGTCGGTTTGCGGTACGGTTCTTGTGTAGCTGAAGCTTAGTGGCTTTTCCTGGAAGCGTGGTATCAGTCACTTCAGGTCCGTAGACCCTCGTTATCACGTCTCGGTGTTAAAGAAGAGCGGATTTGCCTACTCTTCACACCTACCGGCTTGAACAGACTATTCCAACAGTCTGCTGACCTAACCTTCTCCGTCCCCACATCGCACTACACAAAAGTACGGGAATTTTAACCCGTTTCCCATCGACTACGCTTTTCAGCCTCGCCTTAGGGGCCGACTCACCCTACGCCGATGAACGTTGCGTAGGAAACCTTGGGCTTTCGGCGAGCGGGCTTTTCACCCGCTTTATCGCTACTCATGTCAGCATTCGCACTTCTGATATCTCCAGCATGCCTCTCGACACACCTTCACAGACCTACAGAACGCTCCCCTACCACGGACACATTTGACTGTGCCCATCCGCAGCTTCGGTTATCAGTTTGAGCCCCGTTACATCTTCCGCGCAGGACGACTCGACCAGTGAGCTATTACGCTTTCTTTAAATGATGGCTGCTTCTAAGCCAACATCCTGGCTGTCTATGCCTTCCCACTTCGTTTACCACTTAACTGATCATTTGGGACCTTAGCTGGCGGTCTGGGTTGTTTCCCTCTTGACAATGGACGTTAGCACCCACTGTCTGTCTCCCATGCTGGCACTTTCCGGTATTCAGAGTTTGCCATGGTTTGGTAAATCGCAATGACCCCCTAGCCATAACAGTGCTTTACCCCCGGAAGTGATACATGAGGCACTACCTAAATAGTTTTCGGGGAGAACCAGCTATCTCCGAGTTTGTTTAGCCTTTCACCCCTATCCACAGCTCATCCCCTAGTTTTGCAACACTAGTGGGTTCGGACCTCCAGTGCGTGTTACCGCACCTTCATCCTGGCCATGGATAGATCACTCGGTTTCGGGTCTACACCCAGCGACTGATTCGCCCTATTCGGACTCGGTTTCCCTACGCCTCCCCTATTCGGTTAAGCTTGCCACTGAATGTAAGTCGCTGACCCATTATACAAAAGGTACGCAGTCACGGAACAAGTCCGCTCCCACTGTTTGTATGCATCCGGTTTCAGGTTCTATTTCACTCCCCTCCCGGGGTTCTTTTCGCCTTTCCCTCACGGTACTGGTTCACTATCGGTCGATCACGAGTATTTAGCCTTGGAGGATGGTCCCCCCATCTTCAAACAGGATTTCGCGTGTCCCGCCCTACTTTTCGTATGCTTAGTACCAAGAATGCGTTTTCGTGTACGGGGCTATCACCCACTACGGCGGTCCTTTCCATGAACCTTCCACTAACTCAATCTCTATCACATACAGGCTGTTCCGCGTTCGCTCGCCACTACTTACGGAATCTCGGTTGATTTCTTTTCCTTCAGCTACTTAGATGTTTCAGTTCGCTGAGTTCGCTTCCTCAGACCTATGTATTCAGTCTGGGATGACCCCTAAGGGCCGGGTTTCCCCATTCGGATATCGCGGGATCAAAGCTCTATTGCCAGCTCCCCCGCGCTTTTCGCAGGCTTACACGTCCTTCATCGCCTGTGATCGCCAAGGCATCCACCAGATGCACTTAGTCGCTTGACCCTATCATTTCAGTAACCTACGTCACTTCATGACAGAGCGTGTTTGCGCGACGACTGCACCGCCCCTTTTGATATGGCGACGCAGCCTTAGATACAATCAAATACCCAAGATGACGATTTGTCCGCGTACAGAATTAACTCTACGCTTTCATTTCGCCGTCTTATATATTCGGCTTCTTCAGTTTGTTAAAGATCGGGCGTTAAAATTACAACGCAAACAGAACCAAACTCTTCCGAGTTCGCTTGTGTTTGAGTTGTGGTGGAGGATGACGGGATCGAACCGACGACCCCCTGCTTGCAAAGCAGGTGCTCTCCCAACTGAGCTAATCCCCCAACTGGTGGGTCTGGTAGGACTCGAACCTACGACCCCTGCGTTATCAACACAGTGCTCTAACCAGCTGAGCTACAAACCCAGTAAACTTCTACGCCAGCCCCACAAGGAGCTGGCTGCCCTTAACAGAATAACCGATAGGCTGTAAGTACTTGACGATCGCCTTCTCTAGAAAGGAGGTGATCCAGCCGCAGGTTCCCCTACGGCTACCTTGTTACGACTTCACCCCAGTCATGAATCCCACCGTGGTAAGCGGCCTCCTTGCGGTTAGCCTACCCACTTCTGGTGAAACTCACTCCCATGGTGTGACGGGCGGTGTGTACAAGACCCGGGAACGTATTCACCGCAGCATGCTGATCTGCGATTACTAGCGATTCCGACTTCACGCACTCGAGTTGCAGAGTGCGATCCGGACTACGATCGGTTTTATGAGATTGGCACCACCTCGCGGCTTAGCGACCCTCTGTACCGACCATTGTATGACGTGTGAAGCCCTGCTCATAAGGGCCATGAGGACTTGACGTCATCCCCACCTTCCTCCGGTTTGTCACCGGCAGTCTCATTAGAGTGCCCAACTTAATGATGGCAACTAATGACAAGGGTTGCGCTCGTTGCGGGACTTAACCCAACATCTCACGACACGAGCTGACGACAGCCATGCAGCACCTGTGTTACGGCTCCCTTTCGGGCACCAAGCCATCTCTGGCAAGTTCCGTACATGTCAAGAGCAGGTAAGGTTTTTCGCGTTGCATCGAATTAATCCACATCATCCACCGCTTGTGCGGGTCCCCGTCAATTCCTTTGAGTTTTAACCTTGCGGCCGTACTCCCCAGGCGGTCAATTTCACGCGTTAGCTACGCTACCAAGGATTCAAACCCCCAACAGCTAATTGACATCGTTTAGGGCGTGGACTACCAGGGTATCTAATCCTGTTTGCTCCCCACGCTTTCGTGCATGAGCGTCAGTGTCATCCCAGGGGGCTGCCTTCGCCATCGGTATTCCTCCGCATCTCTACGCATTTCACTGCTACACGCGGAATTCTACCCCCCTCTGACGCACTCTAGTCTTGCAGTCTCCAATGCCGTTCCCAGGTTGAGCCCGGGGCTTTCACATCAGACTTGCAAAACCGCCTGCGCACGCTTTACGCCCAGTAATTCCGATTAACGCTTGCACCCTACGTATTACCGCGGCTGCTGGCACGTAGTTAGCCGGTGCTTATTCTTCCGGTACTGTCATCCCCGCCAGGTATTAACCAGCGGAATTTCCTCCCGAACAAAAGTCCTTTACAACCCGAAGGCCTTCTTCAGACACGCGGCATGGCTGGATCAGGCTTGCGCCCATTGTCCAAAATTCCCCACTGCTGCCTCCCGTAGGAGTCTGGGCCGTGTCTCAGTCCCAGTGTGGCGGATCATCCTCTCAGACCCGCTACTGATCGTCGCCTTGGTGAGCTCTTACCTCACCAACTAGCTAATCAGACATCGGCTGCTCGTATAACGTGAGGCCTTACGGTCCCCCACTTTCCCCCTCAGGGCGTATGCGGTATTAATCCGGCTTTCGCCGAGCTATCCCCCATTACACGGTACATTCCGATGCGTTACTCACCCGTTCGCCACTCGTCAGCGGAGCAAGCTCCCTGTTACCGTTCGACTTGCATGTGTAAAGCATGCCGCCAGCGTTCAATCTGAGCCAGGATCAAACTCTTCAGTTCAATCTCATAGCAAATTTTCTGGCACGCAAGTTCAAAGAAATAAAACAAGTATTTCTTGTCTCTTGCAGTGCAAGTTTTTGGCTTTCGCCAAGCACTTACACCTATCGGTTATTCGTTCTGTTAAAGAGCAGTGCCGGCCGCTTCGAACACCGCCGGAACCTGTTTCGTTCGGCTTGTTTCGTTCGCTGCGTCAGCTGAGGAGACGAACTATACCTGCGCCCTCACCCTCGGTCAACTGCTTTTTTGAGAAAAACGCACGTTTTTCACGATGAAATCTATAACTAATTGATTTTATTAAAATCAATGACTTTACATATTTATTGAAAATGCCGGAAACACAGTAGAAAAGCTCATTTCCCGCCGGTTCCCTCATTAGATAACTTTGAAAAACGCGCAAAAAACCTCTGGTTTTTGTCTTCCATGGCAAAACCGCCTACTTTCTCGCCGCCATCTCGTGACAATGTCATTTCGTGATAGGATGAAATGCCTCATCGCCAAGGAGCGCACCGTGCATACCTCTCTACGACAACGATTACGCGGCCTGCCTCCCGGTTTCCATCTATTGATGCTCAGCGATGTGCTCAGCGGCCTGGCGATGGGCGCCGGCTACGTCAGCATCAGCTGGTGGGTGGTCAGCAAAGGCGGCGCCAACGACATGGCCTGGTTCAGCTCCTGTACCGCGCTGGTGATGCTGGCAGCGCTGCCGCTGACCGCTCCCTTGGGCGACCGCTTTCCCAAGAACCGCATCATCGCTGCTGGCATCCTGCTGGCGATGCTGTCCGGCTTCGCCTTGGCGACAATGGCCTGGTTCGACTGCTATCGACTGCGCTGGGTGATCGCCAGCGAGTCGCTGGCGATGCTGGCCTGGGCGCTGGTCATCCCGTCCATGCTCAGCATCGCCTCTGAACTGGTGCCGGCCGAGCGGCTAACCGACGCGCTGTCGCTGCAGAAAAGCTCGCAGGCCGTCGGCAATCTGTTCGGCCCGGTGCTGGGCGGCAGCCTGATGGCGTTCGCGCCGGCCTGGCTGGCGCTGGGCAGCTACGGCCTGCTGCTGCTGATCGCCGCCGGCGGCGCGCTGCGCATCCGCATTCCGCCGCGCGACCGCGAGCAGTTGCAAGCGGAAAGCTTCGTCGCCCAGATCCGCAGCGGCTTGCGCATTCGCTGGCGCATTCCGCTGGAGCGCAGCTGGGCATGTTGGGGGCTGCTGGCGATGACCGCCTACTTTCCTATGGTGGTGACGCTGCTGCCGATCAAGCTGCACCAGTTGGGCCTGCCCGCCTTCTGGCTGGGCATCTGCGAAGCGGCCGCCAGCGGCGGCTTGCTGATCGGCTCGCTATGGCTGGCCCACCGTCTGCTGCGACGTTGCAGCCGGCCACGCGCCCGCGCGCTGGCGATGTGGTCGCTGGCCGCCGTATTCGTAGTGGTGGCCTTGACCGACAACCCGTATCTGATGCTCACGATGTTCGGCATAGAAGGCGTGCTGCTATCCATCACCATGCTGATCGGCCAAACCCACCGCACGCTGGCGGTGCCGGAAGCCTACCGCGCCCGCGTCTCCGCCATCAATGTGCTGGTGGCCAAACTGGGCAGCATGCTGGGACCGGCGCTGGCCGGCATCTTGCTGCACAGCTGGTCGCTGGACGCCGTGTATCTGTTCTTCGCCGTCTTTCATCTGCTGAGCGTGCCGCCCATGCTGCGTCTGCCCGGGGTGAACGCCTTCCTCAACCTCAATCATCAAGAAGTGAAGGATTGGTATCGGCATCAGTACCCGGAAGCGTTCGAACCCATCGTGGTGGCGGACGCCAAACTGAAACAGCCGGTGTGAGCCATCGGCCGCAAGCGGCAAAAGAAAACGGCGACTGTGGCAGTCGCCGTTTTTTACATATATAAGGTATAGAGGCCGATCAAAGCACGTAGCGCGCCAGATCCTCGCGCTCGGCCACCTTCTCCAGCTTGCCGTCGACGTAGACGCCATCGATCCGGCACGGACCGGACTTGGCGTCGAACGCCACCTCCTCCAGCAACTTCTCCATCACCGTGTACAGGCGGCGAGCGCCGATGTTCTCGGTCTTCTCGTTGACCTGCCAGGCGATCTCGGCCAAGCGCTGGATGCCGGATTCGACGAATTCCAGCTCCACTCCCTCGGTAGCCAGCAATGCCTGATACTGGCGAGTCAGGCAGGCGTTGGTGCTGGTCAGAATGGCCTTGAAGTCGTCAACCGACAGCGACGACAACTCCACCCGGATAGGCAGCCGGCCCTGCAGCTCCGGAATCAGGTCGGACGGCTTGGACAGCTGGAAGGCGCCGGAGGCGATGAACAGGATGTGATCGGTCTTGACCATGCCGTACTTGGTGGACACGGTGGTGCCCTCCACCAGCGGCAGCAGGTCGCGCTGCACCCCGGCGCGCGACACATCGGCGCCCTGGCCTTCGCCGCGGCTGGTGACCTTGTCGATCTCGTCGAGGAACACGATGCCGTTCTGCTCGACGCTCTTCAGCGCCTCCGCCTTCAACTCCTCGTCGTTGACCAGCTTGGCGGCCTCTTCGTCCACCAACTGCTTGAAGGCATCGGCCACCTTCATCTTGGCGGCCTGCTTCTTGCCGGCGCCCAGGCCCTGGAACATGCCCTGCAGCTGGCTGGCGAAGTCTTCCATGCCTGGCGGCGCCATCACGTTCATCTGGGCGATGGGCGCGGCGATTTCGATTTCAATCTCTTTATCGTCGAACTTGCCTTCGCGCAGCATCTTGCGGAATTTCTGCCGGGTGGCGCCGTCTTCGTGCTTTTCCTCCTGCACCGGCTCTTCGCTGAAAAAACCGGACGGCTTGCGCGCCGGCGGCAGCAGCACGTCGAGGACGCGTTCCTCGGCGGCGTCCTCGGCGCGGGTGCGGTTGCGCTTGATGGCGGCGTCGCGGGTGTCCTTGATCGCCACCTCCACCAGGTCGCGGATAATGGTGTCGACGTCGCGGCCGACATAGCCCACCTCGGTGAACTTGGTGGCCTCCACCTTGATGAAGGGCGCGCCGGACAGCTTGGCCAGCCGGCGGGCGATTTCGGTCTTGCCGACGCCGGTGGGGCCTATCATCAGGATGTTCTTTGGGGTGATCTCGCTGCGCAGCGGCTCGGCCACCTGCTGGCGGCGCCAGCGGTTGCGCAAGGCGATGGCCACCGCGCGCTTGGCGGCGTGCTGGCCGATGATGTGCTGATCCAGTTCGTGGACGATTTCCTGCGGGGTCATTTGCGTCATGACGTTCTCCGCCCGGCGGACAGCGCCGGGCCATTCATTCGGGGCAGCCTCAGGCCTCTTCCGGACCCAGGGTTTCGATCAGATGGTTTTGATTGGTGTAGATGCAGATGTCGCCGGCGATCTCCAGCGATTTTTTCACCACCACCTCCGGCGCCAGGTCGGTGTTTTCGAACAGCGCGCGCGCCGCCGACTGCGCATAGGCGCCGCCTGAGCCGATGGCGGCGATGCCCTGCTCCGGCTCCAGCACGTCGCCGTTGCCGGTGATGATCAGCGTGCTGCTCTTGTCGGCGACGATCAGCATCGCCTCCAGCCGGCGCAGCATGCGGTCGGTGCGCCAATCCTTGGCCAGCTCCACCGCCGACACCAGCAGATTGCCTTGGTGCTTCTGCAGCTTGGCCTCGAAACGCTCGATCAGGGTGAAGGCGTCGGCTGTGCCGCCGGCGAAGCCCGCCAGCACCTTGCCGTCGTGCAGCTTGCGAATCTTGCGCGCGGTGGATTTGATCACGATATTGCCCAGCGTCACCTGACCGTCGCCGCCCAGCGCCACGCGCTCGCCACGACGGACGGAAACAATGGTGGTTCCGTCAAACTGCTGCATGTTCGGTATTCCAATAGATATCAAGAATGCCGGCGCGGCGCCGGCCTAGCTCAGAATATGCAGGCAATCGCAGCGATTACAAGCCGCTTTTGCAGCGGGCGGGGTGGTCCATGTTGTATAATGAGAATTATTTGTATTATCATTTAACCCATGAAACCCCTGCCGACCCTGCAATTTTCTGCCATTGCCGCCGTCCTGGGCGTGCACGCGCTGGCGCTGCTGTTGCTGAGTCACCCGGCTAGTCGGGAGCTGCCGGTAGCGCCGCCGCGACTGCAGACAACGATGACGATGACGATGCTGGCGCCGTCGCAGCCGGCCCCGCCCAAGGCCGCCGCGCCGTCGGTCGCCAAGCCGCAGAAACCGCAGGTCCAGGCCAAGGCCGCTCCCAACAAGCCGGCGCCGAAGACGCCGCAGTTGCCGGTGGTAAAGCCGCAAACCAATACGCCGCCGCCGGCTCCCGCCAAGGCGATCAATGTGGCGACGGCGGCGCCTGCCGCGCCGCCCCCCGCTCCGGCGCCCGCCAAAGCCGAGACTGGCGGCAAGCCCGACGGCGACAGCCGCCAGCAGCCGATTTCCGAGCCGCTGGCGTACGGCGGCTATCTGAACAATCCACAGCCGGCCTACCCGGCGATCTCCAAAGAGGAAGGCGAAACCGGCACCGTGAAGCTGCGCGTGCATGTCAGCGCCCAGGGTCTGCCGC
Organism: Chromobacterium sphagni; assembly: GCF_001855555.1. Classification (GTDB taxonomy): domain Bacteria; phylum Pseudomonadota; class Gammaproteobacteria; order Burkholderiales; family Chromobacteriaceae; genus Chromobacterium; species Chromobacterium sphagni. Next base: position 723,943 of record NZ_MKCT01000001.1, read on the forward strand.
TCGAAGTGTCGGTGCAAAGCAGTAGCGGCTTCACCCGGCTGGACCGCGCCGCGTTGGCCTCGGTCAAGCGCTGGCGCTTCATCCCGGCCAAACGCGGCGCCGAACCGATCGCTTACACCTATATCGTTCCCGTTGAATTCTCACTCAAGTCTGCCCAAACAACATGAATGTTCTGACCGTATTCCAGCAAGGGGACGCCGTACTGATTTCGGTGTTCATGATTTTGATCCTGATGTCGGTGCTCACCTGGTACCTGATCATCGTCCGCGGCGCGCAAACCTTGCAAGCCCGCCGCGCCAACCGCAGCACGGAGAGCGCGCTATGGAGCGCGCCCGACTGGCAGCAGGCGGAAAACGGCCTGGCGCACAGCCAGGGGCAGGTCGCCAACCTGGCGCGCGCCGGCCTCGCCGCGCTGCGCCTGCATCAGAGCCAGGCAAGCCGCGCGCTGGGCCAGGCCTGCGGCGTGGACGAGTTCGTCACCCGCGCCATCCGCAAGGTGCTGGCGCAGGAAAACGCCCGCCAGGAAGCCGGCCTAACCGTGCTGGCCTCAATAGGCTCCACCGCCCCCTTCATCGGCCTGTTCGGCACCGTGTGGGGCATCTACCACGCGCTGGTCAATATCGGCCAGGCTGGCCAGATGAGCATAGGCGCGGTGGCGGGGCCGATAGGCGAAGCGCTGATCGCCACTGCGGCCGGCCTGGCCGCCGCCATCCCGGCGGTGCTGGCCTACAACGCCCTGACTCGCGCCCAGCGCGTGATGGCGCAGGAACTGGACTATTTCGCCCATGACCTGCACGCCCAACTGCTAACCCAATCCGGAGAGCAAGATGGCGTTCGGTAGTTTCAACCAGGGTCCGGCCGCGCCGATGGCCGAACCCAACACCACCCCGCTGGTGGACGTGATGCTGGTGCTGTTGGTGGTATTCATCATCACCACTCCGCTGCTGACCAACGCGGTCAAGGTGGATCTGCCGCGCGCGCAGGCCGCCCAGAACCAGGACAAGCCGGAGCAGATCCGCCTGGCGGTGGACGCGGCGGGCAAGCTGTTCTGGAACGACCAGCCGGTGGCGGAGGCCGAGCTGCCGGCGCGCTTCGCCGCCGCCGCCAACGTCAATCCCGAGGTGGAGCTGCACCTGTCGGCCGACAAGGCCGTGCGCTACGAAACCGTGGCCAAGACCCTGGCCGCCGCCCAGAGCAACGGCGTCGGCAAGATCGGCTTCGTCACCACCGCGCCCTGACTCCCTTCCATCAGCCCCAGCCCGCCCTCCACCAGGAGGCCGGGCGCTCCGCGCACATTGAACTGTCGCCGCGGCGCGCGCACTAAGTCCTATCCGCCGCTTCAGCTTCGCGAGCCGCATGGCATTTGAAAACCCGCCCTAGCCCGCGCCGCCCGCTCATGGCAAGATCATTGCCACTTGCCTATCGATCCACCCCGCGCGCCGCCATGGCGCGCCATAGAGAATGGTTCCTTCGATGCGTTTTCCCGCTTCCCTGTTGAGCACCACGCTGGTCCTGGCCAGCCCCGCCATCCTGGCGGCGCGCCAGCCGGCGGCAGAAGCGCCGCTGGCGCTGAACACCAGCATCAACTGCCGGCACAACGCCGACAACAGCCTGGACTGCACCACCCGCAACCAGTTCACCATCCTGAAGCCGGCCGGCAAGGACTTTCTGTCGCGCATAGACTTCACCTATCCCGACACCGACACGCTGGAAGTGGTGGACGGCGAGGTGCGCCAGCAAGGCGGCAAAGTGGTGAAACTGGAAAAATCGCAGGTGGAAACCCGCGCCGCGCCGAACCCGTACGCCGGCGTCAGCCGCGACAAGCAGACCTGGCTCGCCTTCCCCGAGCTGGCGGTGGGCAGCGTGGTCTCCTACCAGGTGAAACACCATATCGCCGCGCCGCCGCTCAGCCGCGAAATGCTGTACCGGCTGGACTTCGATCCAGAGCCGGTGCGCTACGACAGCTACCACTTCGAGCTGAGCTCGCCGCGGCCGCTGCTATCGCGCAGCGAGCTGATGGACGGTTTCAAGACCGCCGTCAGCGCCGACAACAAGCGGATCACCGTCGATCAGCAAGGCAGCCGCTACCTGAACTTCACCAATGAATGGAACAACAGCGCGCTGCGCGGCTGGCCGCGGCTGAGCATCGCCACCAGCGACGCGCCGCAGCAGCACTTCGGCGTCTACGCCGAGCGCTACAACAGTATCCTGGCCGCGGCGCTGCCGCCGGGCGCCGCCGCGGTGGTGGCAGAACAGCAAGGCAAGCCGGCCGCGCAGCAGGTGGCCGCCTTCATGCAGCACATCAACAGCCATTACCGCTACCTCAACGACCAGCGGCTGGCAGAGCGCGGCCTGGTGCCGTTCACGCTGGCCGAGATCGAACAGCACGGCTACGGCGACTGCAAGGACCTGGCCACGCTGCTGACGGCGATGCTGCGCCGCGCCGGCATCGAGGCCGAACCGGCGCTGGTCTTCCGCGGCAACTACGCGCAGCCGCCGCTGCTCCCGGGCCTGGGCACCGTCAACCACATGATCGTGCGCGCGGAAATCAACGGCAAAACCGAATGGCTAGACGCCACCAATCCCTTCTTCGCCGCCGGCCGCATCATGCCGGACCTGCAGGAGCGCGTCAGCTACCTGATGGGCCGCGACGGCAAAGTGCGGCAGGACTTCATTCCGCTGCAGGCGCCAACCTTGAGCAGCACCGTCAACCGCACTGAGACGCTGAAGCGAGACAGCAGCGCGCGCATCGTCAGCCAGAGCCAGTTGTCCGGCTGGCCGCTGATTGAAATGACGATGCAGGACCGCTATCAAGGCAGCAGCAGCACTGAGCAGAGCGTCTGCCACGGCCTGGGCAACCAGGCGCAAAACTGCAAGGTGGAACGCGCGCCAACCGGTTTCCTGATTCCGGAGCGCTACGCCATTCGCGTCGGCGGCGACGATGTGCGCGCGCTGGAGAAGATTTCCGGCCTCTACCTGTACGACCCGCGCCTGGAAAGCCGCTGGAACGATTTCGACAACTACCGCGACAACGGCAATCAGGCCGACGTCTATCTTGGCGATCCGGAAATCATCGAACGCACGGTGGAATTGCAAGGCGCCAAGGCCATCCAACCCGCCTTCAGCTGCCAGGCGCGCTCCCCCTGGTTCGACCTGGATCTGCGGCAGAGCGCCACCGCCGCCGGCATCCGCTACCAGTATCGGCTGACACGCAAGGTGCGCTGGTTGAGCCACAACGACATCGTCAGCCCGGAATTCGCCGCGCTCAACCGCCAGGCGCGCGCCTGCTCGACCGAGGTTCGGCAGATACTGAAGCTGTAATCGCCGCAGACCTGCGCCGCGCACAAGGGGATGTCCAAAGGCATCCCCTTTTTGCCGGCGCCAAGAATATGATTTAAATAGAACAATATCAATTTAAACAACATTGCAATAAATCCTTGCCCTGTCATGCGCAGAACATGACAATGCCAATTTGCCGGCAATACTACAAAGAACAGGTCAAAGAGACGCAGACAATGGAACAGACAGCAATGGGCAGGGGCGCCGGCCGCGAAGTGCAACTGGCCCCGCACGAATTGATCGTCACCAAGACCGATCCCAGCGGCCACATCACCTACGCCAACCGCGTGTTCATGCGCGTGGCGGGCTATGCCGAACATCAGCTGCTGGGCAAGCCGCACAATCTGATCCGCCACCCCGACATGCCGCGCGGCGCCTACCGGCTGATGTGGCAGACGCTGCAGGCCGGCCATGAATTCTTCGCGCTGGTGAAAAACGCCACCGTGGATGGCAACTACTACTGGGTGCTGGCCAACGTCACACCGGACTACGACCCGCAGGGCCGGCTGCAAGGCTATTACTCGGTGCGCCGCCCGCCCAGCCGCGGCGCCATCGCCGCCATCGAACCGATCTACGCGGAAATGCGCAAGATAGAAGCCGGCCAGGGCAAGGCCAGCGCGCCGGACACCTCGCGCGACTGGCTGCTGGCGCTGCTGGCGGAAAAAGGCTGCAGCTACCAGGACTTCATCCTGGGGCTGAACGCCGACGTACTGAAAGCCAAAGGAGTCGCCGGATGAGTTCACCCCGCAAAGCCACCCCCTTCCTGCGCTCGCATCTGGTCTGGGTGCTGGCGGGCTTCAACCTGCTGGTGCTGTTGTCCATCGTCGACGACTATCTGCTGCCGGCGGGCGCCCAACTGGCGGTCAGCGCCCTGCTGCTGATCGCCACCCTCGCGCTGTCCTGGTGGCTGTGGCAAAAAGGCAGCCGCATCTTTCTGCTGCTCAACGCCCTCACCCGCCAGTTGGGTCTGGCCTGCAGCGGCGAGCTGCACCACCGCAGCACCGGCACCCGCGAGATGGGCGAAGTCGGCCTGGTGGCCTGGCAGCTGAACGACTTCCTCGACCTGGTGGAAACCTATTTCAAGGAAATCAACACCTGCTTCCAGGAGATCAGCCAAGGCAACTTCTCGCGCCGGCCGCTCAACCAGGGCCTGCCCGGCATCCTGGCCAGCTCGCTGGAGAACGTCAACAAGACCATCCAGACCATGGCCGACAACGACGGCTTCGTGCGCCGCAACCGGCTGTCGTCGCAACTGGCGGCGCTGAACAACCCCAACCTGCGCCACGACCTGTCCGGCAGCCAGCATGATCTCACCGCCATCAGCCAGGCGATGGACGCGGTGGCCGACATCACCCGCGACAACGCCGCCGGCGCCCGCGAAAGCCTGGACAGCGCGGCGGAATTGTCCGGCCATCTGGACACCATCGCCGGCAGCGTCAACAGCATGGATCAGGCCAGCCAGTTGCTGGCGCAGGAGTGGCAAGGCATAGAAAGCTCGCTGGCCGACATCTCGGCCATCGCCGACCAGACCAATCTGCTGGCGCTGAACGCCGCCATCGAGGCCGCCCGCGCCGGCGAAACCGGCCGCGGCTTCGCGGTGGTGGCGGACGAGGTGCGCAAATTGGCCGAGCGCAGCAAGAGCACCGCCCACCAGGTGCAGAACGTGCTGGAATCGCTGTCCACCCGCATTGCCGACATGCAAGCCCAGGCCAGCGACGCCGGCAGCGTGGCCGGCAATGTGCAAACCTCGGTGGAGTCGTTTCGCCAGCGCTTCGCCAGCCTGGCGGAGCAATCCGACCTGGTGCTCAAGCAGGTGAGCGAGGTGCAGCAGAAGTCGCAGACCTCATTGCAGAAAGTGGCGCATGTGATCTACAAGCAGAGCGCCTACCATGCGATAGAGGAAGCCGAAGCGCAGGCGCCGGCGGTAGAGCTGGAACAATGGATAGACGGCGGCGGCGCCAGCCTGTTCGGCACCGGCTCCACCCAGGCCTTGCGCCAGCCGCTGTCGCAGCTGCAGCAGCAGGTCGGCGCGGCGCTGGCCGCCGCCAGCCAGAGCGGCCAGCTGGATGAGGCCGGCATCGTCGCGCGGATGCAGGCGATGGAACAGGCCAGCCAGAAACTGCAGCAGGGGCTGGACCAGTTGTCCGCCGTCTGATCGCCGCAGGCACTCCCCAAGCCGGGCCTATGCCCGGCTTTTTCACGCCCGGACGACGTGGAAAGGCCGGGATCAGTGGCGATCCGGCAGCCGGTATTGCAGCAGCCAGAAATGCTCGCGCCGCAGGAAAACCATGTCGCTGACGCCGTGCCGCCCCAGCAGGATGCGCAATTCGGTTTCGCTGGGAAAGTTCTTTAATACCCGATGCCGGCTGCCGTCTCGCAGCGGCCGCATCTGGTAGCCATTTCCAGCCTCGTCGTACTCCACCACCGGGTGCTCGCGGCACTGCATCTCGCTGTTGTCGATGAACACCACCTCGGCGCCCGTCTGCAAGCAGCCATGCAGGCCAGCCAGGAAGTCGTCACGCCGCTGCTTGGGCACATGCGAGAACCACAAGCCGGCGAATGCGGCGTCGAAGCCCGCGGCCTCGGCCGGCAGCGCGTAAGCGTCCGCCTGACGAAACTCCACCTTGTCCACCCCCTGGCGTTGCCGCGCCAGCGCCAGCGGCTCCGCAACCGCGTCTATCGCCAGATAACGCTGCGCCTGCGGCGCCAGGTATTGCGTCCAGTAACCAGTGCCGCACGCCACTTCCAATACCTTGCGGCCGGCAAGCCGCTGCGGCAAATAGCGCCGCAGCCAGGCCAGATCCAGCGCGCGCTCCGGCATATCGTACACCGCGTCGTAATACTCGGCGCGCTCGGCGTAGTAGGTCTTCATTTCCCCATCCGACTGCATTGTGTTCTCCATGGAGCTTCTCGCGCTTTGCAACCTCAATAGCATAACATCATGCAAACACGCTGCAATTTGAAAAAATTACGTAAATAAATAATGTATTTCATTACAAAAATAATAATTAGATATTTGCTCTAGGCAAAAATCATAAACTCCTCGCCAAAAGGCGCTGATAAAATCAGTCAACTGTTCTGTCTTTTCGCAGGCCTCGCCCCCGTAACCATAAAAAAACCGCCCGGCAAAGGGCGGCTGTCCAGATGCGCGGCCAAGCGGTGCTCCGCGCACCGCCATGCGGATGCCGCTGCCGCCTAGAAGAAGCCCAGCTTGTCCTCACCGTAGCTGACCAGCAGGTTCTTGGTCTGCTGATAATGGTCCAGCATCATCTTGTGGGTTTCGCGGCCAATGCCGGACTGCTTGTAGCCGCCAAACGCCGCATGCGCCGGATAAGCGTGGTAGCAGTTGGTCCAGACCCGGCCGGCCTCGATATGGCGGCCCATGAAGAAGGCGGTGTTGATATTGCGCGACCACACCCCGGCGCCCAGGCCGTACAGGGTGTCGTTGGCGATGGCCAGCGCCTCGTCGCGGTCCTTGAAGGTAGTGACTGACACCACTGGCCCGAAAATCTCCTCCTGGAAAATGCGCATCTTGTTGTTGCCTTCGAACACCGTCGGCTGGATGTAGAAGCCGCCGGCCAGATCGCCGGCCAGTTGCGCGCGCGCGCCACCGGCCAGCACCTTGGCGCCTTCGTCGCGGCCGATGGCGAGATAGCTCTGGATCTTGTCCATCTGCTCCTGCGACGCCTGCGCGCCTATCATAGTGGCCGGATCCAACGGATTGCCCTGCCGGATGGCGGCCACGCGCTTGAGGGCCTTTTCCATGAAACGCGGGTAGATAGACTCCTGGATCAGCGCGCGGCTGGGGCAGGTGCAGACTTCGCCCTGGTTGAGCGCGAACATCACGAAGCCTTCTATCGCCTTGTCGAAGAAAGCGTCGTCCTTGGCGGCAACATCGTCGAAGAAGATGTTGGGCGACTTGCCTCCCAGTTCCAGCGTCACTGGAATCAGGTTCTGGCTGGCGTACTGCATGATCAGCCGGCCGGTGCCGGTTTCGCCGGTGAAGGCGATCTTGGCGATGCGCTTGGAGCTCGCCAACGGCTTGCCTGCCTCGACACCGAAGCCGTTCACCACATTGAGCACGCCAGGCGGCAATAGATCGCCCACCAGCTCCATCAGCACCAGGATGGACAACGGCGTCTGCTCGGCCGGCTTGAGCACCACGCAGTTGCCGGCGGCCAACGCCGGCGCCAGCTTCCAGGCCGCCATTAGGATGGGGAAGTTCCACGGGATGATCTGGCCCACCACGCCCAGCGGCTCGTGGAAATGGTAGGACACGGTATTGGCGTCGATCTCGCCCAGACTGCCTTCCTGCGCGCGCACGCAGGCGGCGAAATAGCGGAAATGGTCTATCGCCAGCGGGATGTCGGCGGCGCGGGTTTCGCGGATGGGCTTGCCGTTGTCCCAGGTTTCCACCGTGGCCAGCAGTTCCAGATTCTGCTCCATCCGGTCGGCGATGCGGTTGAGCGCCAGGGCGCGCTCGGTCACCGGGGTGTGGCCCCAGGCGCGGCGGGCGGCATGGGCGGCGTCCAGCGCCTGCTCCACGTCCTGCTCGTCGGAGCGCGCGATCTCGCACAGCGTCTTGCCGGTAATCGGGGTGACATTCTCGAAATAGCGGCCGTTCACCGGCGGCACCCAGCGCCCGCCGATATAGTTGGCGTAGCGCGCTTTCAGTTCGAATCCGGGCAGCAATTGCATCGCAGTCTCCTCTGCTGGTTGGCTATCCATGTTGTGGATAGCGCAACACTGCAAGCGGCATGCCAGCCTCATGTCATATTGCATGGCAGCACGGTGCCCGCCCCGCTGCGGCAAGGCGCATGTTTTTTTCCTGCCGCAGCGCAGCAGGATCGCGCCAGACCAACGGCTTGCCAGACGGCCGAATCCGCCGATAATCGACCCGATATTCCACCCCAACTGTCGCAGGCTGACACAGCTGTCGCGCTACGCCGGCGCAGCCTGCCGGAGTCGCGCATGAGCCAAGCTTCCCGCCTGCCGCTGAACGAAATCCGCCGCCGCTTCTTCGCCGATCAGCCGTTGCCCGGCCAGGCCTTGCCGGCGCCCATCCTGCATTCCTGGCAACGCTGCCGCGGCCTGGGGCTGCCGGCCGGCGGCGGCGGCGGAGGCGAACGGCTGGAGGAAGCGCAGCTGCGCGAGCGGCGCGAGGCGAATGCCGGCTGGCTGGAGCTGGCGCGGCCGGCGCTGGCGGGGCTGTTCGAACAGGTTGGCCCCAACGGCCTGGTGCTGGTGGTGGCCGACCGCGACGGCATGATCCTGGACGAAAGCGGCGAAGCCGGTTTTCTCGACAAGGCGCAGCGGCTGGCGCTGCTGCCGGGCATGGACTGGAGCGAGGCCGCGCGCGGCACCAACGCCATCGGCACCGCGCTGGCAGCGGCGGACAGCATGCTGGTGCGCGGCGCCGAACACTATCTGGAACGCAACCGCGGCCTGGCCTGCGCCGCCAGTCCGCTGCTGGACCCGCAAGGCCGCATGCTGGGCGCGCTGGACGTCAGCGGCGCCAGCCGCAAGCTGGGCCAGGCGCAGCAGCTGGCGGTGCGGGCGGCGCGCTGCCAGATCGAGGCCCAGTTGTTCGCCGACGCCGCCCGCCATGGCTGGCGGCTGAGCCTGCACCACGATCCGCGCCTGTTGGACAGCCCGGCCGCCTGCCAGCTGGCCTTCGACGAGGACGGCCGCCTACTGGCCGCCAACCGCGCCGGCCTAACCTTGTGCGGCCTGGAACCGGGCAACTGGCGGCCGCGCCACTTCGCCGCCTTGTTCGGCCAGAGCCTGGAACACTGGCTGCACAGGCATGGCCAGGCGATAGGCGCGCTGGAAGCCGGCGCGCAGCGCTTCTCCGCCCGGCTGCGGCCGCCCGCCCCGCGCCTTGCTGCCAGCGCCGTCGGCATGGCCAAGCCGGCGGCCGGCGCTCCGGCATCCGCGCCATGTCCGCCCCCCGTACTGGACGGCCTGCCGCCAAACCTGTTCGCCACCGCGCTCAAGCTGCTGGAGGCCGACATTCCGGTGCTGATCCTGGGCGAAACCGGCACCGGCAAGGACAGGCTGGCGCGCGCGCTGCATCTGGCCGGCAGCCGCCGCGCCGCGCCGTTCGTGGCGGTGAACTGCGCGGCGATACCGGAAGGCTTGATAGAAGCGGAGCTATTCGGCTACCAGCCGGGCGCCTATACCGGCGCCAGCCGCCAGGGCAGCAAGGGCAGGCTGCGCGAGGCCGAAGGCGGCGTACTGTTCCTGGACGAGATAGGCGACATGCCGCTGTCGCTGCAGGCGCGGCTGCTCAGGGTGCTGCAGGAGCGGGAGGTGACGCCGCTGGGCGGCGGCGCGGCGCAGAAGCTGGATTTCCGCCTGATCTGCGCCACCCACCATGAGCTGCGCGCGCGGGTGGACGACGGCACCTTCCGCGCCGACCTCTACTATCGGCTGTGCCATTACCCGCTGACGCTGCCGCCGTTGCGCGAACGCGGCGACGTCGCCGCGCTGGCGCAGCGCCTGCTCGACCAGATGGGCGCCGGCCGCCGCGGCATATCGATGTCGCCGCAACTGGCTCGGGCGTTGCGCGGCTACCGCTGGCCCGGCAATCTCAGGGAGTTGTCCAATCTGCTGGCCACCTTGCTGGCGCTGGCCGACGACGGCGCGGCGCTGACGCCGGAGCAGATGCCGCAGACCTTGCGCGAAGACATGCGCCGCCAGGGCCACGCGGTGGCCAGCGACGCCATCGCGGAACTGCTGCGCCGCTGCGGCGGCAACGCCAGCGCCGCGGCGCGCGCGCTGGGGATCAGCCGCTCCACGCTGTACCGGCGGCTGGGCAAGGCCAAAGACTGAGCTTGCGCGGGCCCGCACGCCCAAGCCGCAAGCCTAAACCGCCTCGCCCATCAGCCCGGCCAAGGTCCGGCGTATCCAGCGCTGGCCGGGATGGCCATGATTGCGCTCGTGCCACGCCAAATGCGCGCAGCGGAAACGGGCATTCCCGCACCGTCAATCGGCCGCGCCATGCCGACATCAGCTTCTCCGGCATCAAGGAAACGAAATCGGTCTGCGCCACCATATCCGGCACAAATAAAAATGACGCGGCCGACAAGGCGACATGCCGCGACCATCCTTGCTCGGCCAACACCGTGTCCACGGCAGTGGAAAAATCGCCGCCGGCGAGCGAAACCACCACATGCTCCAGCGCCAGGTACCGCTGCGGCGTGATTTCGCCTTGCATAGCCGGATGATTCCGGCGTCCGATCAGCACATAGCGGTCATCGAACAGCGGCCTGGAATGAAGGCTGGGCGGCACGCAATCGGGACTGATCAAGGCCAGATCGACTTCGCCACGCTCGGCTTGCCCCTGCAGACGGGCCGGCTCCAGATGCCGCACCGCCACCTGGATGCCGGGCGCGGCAGGGCCATCGAGTTCTGCAATCCGACCTGTATGGCATGCGCTGGAAAGCGGTGCTGGATGCCGATGACTTCCCGGACCGCGCCGATCCTGAACGCTTGTGCTTCATAACGGAGTCCGGCCATGCCTACACCAGCGGCGCGCAAGCGGCCGACGTCGCGGAGGAACAGCGCAAGCTGCTGGCCGCCGACGCGGTGATTCTGCTGTTTCCCTTGTGGTGGTATGGCATCCCCGCCATCCTCAAGGGCTGGTTCGAGCGGGTTTACGCTTATGGCTTCGGCTATGGCTACCGCGGCGCAGGCAACCGGCTGCGCTTCGGCGACGGCATGCTCAAAGGCAAGCGGGCGATGCTGGCGACCATGGTGGGCGGCGGCGAGCGGGATTACGGGCCGCGCGGCATCAATGGGCCTTGCCGGAGCTGCTGTTCCCGGTGACTCATGGCTGCCTGTTCTATCCCGGTATGGACGTGCTGCCCACGCATGCGGTGTACGGCGTCAACCATCTGAGCCGCGAAGCGGTGAAACAGCAGTTGGGCATCTGGCGGCGCAGGCTGGCCGGCCTGTTCGACGAAACGCCGATACCGTTCCGGCGCCAGAACGGCGGAGACTATCCCGACGGTCATCAACTGGCGCTGCAGGTCGCCCCGGGGCAAACCGGCCTGCGGGCGCACGTCGACGCTCCCCGCGGCTACGCGCCGCGCCAGATCCAGGCAGAAGCGCCAGCGCAGTGAAAAACGGCGGGGAGGCCGCCTCCCCGCCGTTTCATTTTGTCCCCAGCCCGATGCGGCCGCCGCGATACGCCAAGAAAAACGCCGGGTCGCAAGACCGCGGCGCGTTGCTTACCGAGCAGCCGGCTCAGAACCCGAACGCCGCCAACTCCTCCGCGGAAAGATGGCGCCACTTGCCTGCCGGTAAATCTCCCAGCGCAATGGAGCCCAGGCTTTCGCGGTGCAACGCCTCGACGCGGTTGCTGGCAGCCGCCACCATGCGCTTCACCTGATGATACTTGCCTTCGGTGATGGTCAACCGGATGGTGTGCGCGTCCAGCTGCTCCACGCTGTCGGCGGCGAATTCGCGCGCCTCGTCGTTGAGGTAGACGCCGCTCTGCAGCTGGGAGATCAGCTCCGGCGTGGCCTCGTGCTTGAGGGTAACGCGGTAGACCTTGGCCACCAGCTTCTTCGGCGAACTGAGCGCGTGGATGAACTGGCCGTTGTTGGACAGCAGGATCAGTCCGGTGGTGTCCACGTCCAGCCGGCCGACCGCCGACAGGTCCAGGTTGGAGAACTGGTCCGGCAGCAGCCGGTAGATGCTGGGATGGCACTGCGGCTTGTGCGAAGTTTCGTAATTGGCCGGCTTGTGTAGCAAGAGGTATAGCGGGCCGATCACCAGCGGCCACGGCTCGTCGTCCACCACCAGGCTGGAGATGTCCGTCGGCTCGAACTGGGCGCGGTAGTTGTCCACCACCTCGCCATTCACTTCCACCAGGCCGTATTCGATCAGCTGGCGGCATTCCTTGCGGCCGCCGAAGCCTTGTTGTTGCAACAGTCGATAGAGTTCCATCCCGCGATGTTAGCACGCGCCCTGGCCCGGCGCGCGGCTTGCCTGGCCCGACTCCCGCAGCCATAGTCAATTCACCGGCAACCGCCGCAATGGGAAACCCGCATGCCGCATCGCAAGCTCGCCCTGCACAGCCTGGGCTGGTTGCGCTACCAGCGCCGCCGCATCCTGCGCGCCGGCCAGATCAGCGCGCTGCTGTTCGCTCCGGCGGTGGGATTGGCTCTGGCCGGCCACGCCGCCGCGGTCTTCCTGTTCGCGCTGGCCGCCAACTATAGCGTGCTGTGCATGATCCTGGCGCGCCGGCTGCAGCCCTGGTCGGTGCCAGCCATTCCGGCGCTATACCTGGCGGGCCGGCTGTGCGTCGGCCAGCCGCTGGCGATGGCGCTGCTGCTGAGTGCCTGCCTGGCGCTGCTGGCCGCCAGCGCGCGCCGCGGGCTGCACAAGGGCATGCAGTTTTGGGTGTTTGCGTTGCTGCTGGGCAATATGACCCCGACGGCGGCGATCGCGCCATGGCAGGAGGCCGGCTGGATGCTGCTGGGCGCCGGCTATGGCGGCGCGCTGGCGCGGATCGGCCTGGCGGACTGGTTCCAGGCGCTGCCCGGCGCGGCGGCGGCCGATGCGCGGCGTTACGCCTGGCATCTGCTGCCGTGGGGCATGCTGGCCTGGCTGGCCGGCAACTGGATGCACGGCGCCCACGCCTGGTGGCTGCCGCTCGCGGTGGTGGCCATCCCCGATCCGTCGCCGGAGCGGATGCTGTGGCTGGCGCGGGAGAGGGCCATCGGCACCCTGGCCGGCACGCTGCTCAGCGGCCTGCTGTACTGGACGCTGCTGTGGCTGAGCCTGGCGCCGGTATGGCATGTGCTGGCGCTGTGCCTGCTGCAGATGCTGCTGCTGATCACCATCCGCCACAGCTTCCGCGTCTTCATCGCCATGCTCACCGCGCTGGTGCTGTCGCTGCTGCCGCCGACTCAATTGGCGCACGGCATGCTGGAAAGAGTCGCCGACACCCTGATCGCCGCGATGCTGCTCGGCGCGCTGGCCTGGTTCCTGCGCCAGCGCCGGCCGCTGCCGCGCGCTCAGGACAGCAGCGACTGAAGCGGCGACGCGATGCATACCCGGTCGCGGCCCTGCTGCTTGGCCTGGTACAGCGCCTCGTCGGCGGCGAGCACCACACTCTCGGCGTCCTCGCCATGCAGCGGGCTGAGCGCCAGGCCGATCGACAAGGTCAGCGACAGCGTGTGGCCCAGCGCTTCGATCGGCATGCGCCGCACCGTCTCGCACAGCTGCTGCGCCTTGGCGTGCGCGGCCTCCAGCGACGCGCCGGGCAGCAACACGAAAAACTCCTCGCCGCCGTAGCGGCAGACGATGTCGCCGCAGCGGAAATGGTCGCTCAGGTAGGCGCCCAGCGCGGTCAGCACCAGGTCGCCGCAGCGGTGGCCGTAGGTGTCGTTGACCCGCTTGAAGTGGTCCGCGTCCACCATCAGCACCGCCACGTCGCGGTGCAGCGCCAGCATGTGGGCCAGCACCCGCGGCAGGATCTCGTCCAGATGGCGGCGGTTGAACAGGCCGGTCAGCGGGTCGCGCAGCGCCTGTTCGCGCAGCCCCTGCTGCAGCACTTCGATTTCGCCGACATGGCGGCGCAGCGCGGCGTTGGCGTCTTGCAGGCTCTGCTCCAGCCGCTTGCGTTCGCTGATGTCGTTGATGCCGTTGATCACATACCAGACCTTGTCGCTCCTCACCATCGAACAGGAGATCAGCGCCCAGAATTCCCGCCCCTGCGCGTCCTTGAGCTTCACCTCGCGGTCCAGCACCTTGCCGCCGACGCGCAGCGCCTGGGACACCTGCTCGCGCTCCGCCGGATCGACGTAGAAATCCTGCACCCGCAGCGCCAGCTCGGGTCGCAGCCGGGCGCCGAACAACTCCTCGGCGCGGGTGTTGGCGTAGATCAACTCGCCGCCGGACAGGCGGTTCATCGCCAGTGGAAACGGCGCCGCGTCGGCCATCAGCCTGAGCCTGGCCTCGCTCTCCGCCAGCTGGCTGGTGCGTTCCCCCACCTTGGCCTCCAGCGACTGGTTGGCTTGCAGCAGGCGGCTTTCCACCAGCCGCCTCTCCTCCAGCAGCGCGCCGAACACCAACAGGGTTACCGACTGCGCCAGCGCCAGCAAAGCCACGTTCAGCAGCGAATGGCCGCCGCCGTCTATCGCCAGCGCGCCATGGCCCAGCCGCACGCCGGCCAGCGCCGCCGCGGCCACCGCCAGCGCCAGCAGATGCGCCAGCAGCGGCTGGCCGCGAAACGCCAACCACAACAGCGGCATGATGAACAGATAAGGAAGCATGGCGTAGTAGCCGCCACGGCCATCCAGCCCGCAGCACACCAGCAGCGCCAGCGCCAGCGTGGGCAGCGCCACCATCGCGCTCTCGCGCCAGCGCGCCGCTGCGGCGCTCGGCCGGCCGACGTCCGGCTGGCTGAGCAGCAGCAGGATGGGCACCAGGGTCAGGCTCAGCACCATGTCGCCCAGCCAGGCCTGCAGACCGGCCAGCCCCAGTGCCGGCAGGCGGTGCGCATGGCCGGGCAGCAACGCGAACACCTGGCCCAGCGCGGCCAGCAAGCCGCCCAACGCGGCGACGCCGAACAGGAACACCAGCACATCCGCCAACTGGAAAAACGGCAAGCGCCGCTGCCGCAGCAGACCGGCACCCAGCAGCGCCGCCCCCATGCCGCTGGCGGCCCGCAGCAGCGCGTCGCCCGCCTGCGCCCCTGGCTCCCGCCATGCCAGCCACAGCGCGACCAGCGCCAGCGCCGGCCAGACTCGCTTGCCCAGCCGCAGCAGCAACACCACCGCCAACGGCAGTTCCGGCTGCAGCAAGCCGGCCAGCGGCGGCGGCAGCAGCCGCGCCAGCAGCATCGCGAACGCCGCATAGGCCAAACCCGTCCCGCCCTGGCGAAGCACGGCGTCTCCCAGATTGCGCAATGAAGCATCGCTTGGCGACATCTCGGTTCCATCCTGAAAGGGCGGGCCGACTCCACCCATTTATTATGCATTTCAGATTAGCTGGCGCCGGCGGGCAAATCCATGTAATCGCCATGGCATGATGTGAACGATTATTTCCGGATGGAGGCGGCGGGATGCCGCCCCAGGCGCTATCCCGATGATTCATTTAGACAATGTTTATATTATAGTGATCATGCAAAATGGCCCGATCAGGAGGACGCATGCGTTATCCCGCTTCGCACAAGCTCCAGACCCGACGCCGCATCGTCGCCATGGCCTCGCTGCGCTTCCGCGCCGAAGGACTGGCCCAGGTCGGCATCGCCAATCTGATGGCGGATCTCGGCCTGACCCATGGCGGCTTCTACGCCCATTTCGCCAGCAAGGAGGCGCTGATCGCCGCCGCCTGCGGCGAGGCGCTGGAGCAAATGAACCGCCACTGGCGCCAGCAACTGGCGGACAGCCGCGACGGCGGCTGCCTGGCGGCGCTGGCCGGCCAATACCTGAGCCCCGCCCACCGCGACTTCTGCGACTCCGGCTGCCTGACGGCGGCGCTGGCCGGCGAACTGGCGCGCCAGGGTCCCGAAGTGCGGCAGCGCTTCACCGACGGCTTGCAGCCGATGCTGGACACCTTGGATGAGGCCAGGCGGCGCGACGGCACCGGCCCGGCGCCGCTGGTCGGCCTGGCATTGATGGTGGGAGCGCTGTTGCTGGCGCGGACGGTCAGCGACAGCGGACTGTCGCAGCGGATACTTGACGAGGCGCGCGCGGCGCTGCTGGACGGCTAGGCCCGCGCCGTCACGGCGAGAAGCTTCTGGGCATCAGACAGGCTTCGCGGGTTTCCTGCAGCAGGCGCTCGAAATCGCCGCTGTCCTGCAAGGCCTTCAACCCATGATTGAAGCGCTCCACCAGTTCCTTGCCGCGCGCGTGCTTGCGCCAGATCACCACGTGCAGCGGCGCTGACCAGAACGATTTGTTCTGCGCGTCCAGCAGGCTGGCCTGCGCCGGCGGGAAATGATGGGCGATCAGGTATTTGCCCACTTCCAGATCGATGGGGAACAGATCGATGCGGCCGGCCAACAACTTGCGCAGGTTGATCAGGTCGTCCGGCGCGCTGTCCACCGTCAGCATCCCGTTCTTGACCTGGGCATCGAAGTCGTCGGAATAGAAATTGCCCACCGTGACACCCACCCTGACCCCCTTGAGGTCGGCCCAGCGGCTCCAGTCCAGCCGGTGCTCCTTGCGCTGGAAAAACACCATACGCGCCGACAACACCGGCAGCGTATACAGGAGGTCGCGCTTGCGCTCGGCGGTGGGCGCCCAGCCGAAGCTGCCGTCCACCTGGCCGTTGCGCGCCGACTGCAGCGTGCGGTTGTTGGGATAATAGCGGTAGGTGACGTCGACGCCGCCGCGGGCGAAGGCTTCCTTCACCAGCCGCGACAGAATGCCGTCGTACGGCAACTCCTGGCCCATGTACGGCGGCCATTCCTGATTGGACAGGGTGATCTTGAGGCGCGGGGCAGCCTCAACCGGAGCCGCCTGCAGCACGGCCCAGCTCAGGATACCCAGCAGATAGCCGTGGTATCGCATTGTTTTCCCGATTCTTGCAAAAGTCAGCAAGCCGTCCGTTGTTTTATATGCTGCAGACAGTCTTTCCGCTGAGCATAACCGGCAATGCGATAGGCTTCAATGCGAATGGGCCCGGTGGAATTCACACCGGGCCCATTGCGTTTAAACCGTTGGCTTAACGGCTTTTAGGCGGGCTGAACAGCGCGGCGCGCGGCGCCGAGGATTTGGGCGAACGCGCGCCTTCCTGGCGCGCCTGGCCTTGGCCCTGGGCGGCGCCGCGGTGGCCGTGGCCGGCCGGCTTGCTTTCGGTCTGGTGGCGCGGCTTGGAAGCCGGGTTGCGCGGCTGCTGGCTGCGACCCTGGCCACCACGGCCCTGGCCTTGCCCCTGGCCGCGGCCACGGGCGCCGCCGCCCATCGGGATCGGCTCCGGCTTGACGTTGAGGTCGGCCTCGAAGCCGGGCACGGTGAAACGCTCGATCGACATCTTGATCATCTTCTCGATGTCGCGCAGGAAGCTGAACTCGTCCACGCACACCAGCGACAACGCTTCGCCCGGCGTGCCGGCGCGGCCGGTGCGGCCGATGCGGTGCACATAGTCTTCCGCCACATTGGGCAATTCGAAGTTGACCACGTGCGGCAGCTGGTCGATGTCCAGGCCGCGCGCGGCAATGTCGGTGGCCACCAGCACCTGCAACTCGCCGCTCTTGAAGTCGGCCAGCGCGCGAGTGCGGGCGTTCTGGCTCTTGTTGCCGTGGATGGCGGCGGCCGAGATGCCGATCTTGTCCAGCTTTTCCGCCAGGCGGTTGGCGCCGTGCTTGGTGCGGGTGAACACCAGCACCTGGAACCAATTGTGCTCGCGGATGAGATGGATCAACAGGTCGGTCTTCTTATCGCGGTCGACCAGGTGCACCTTCTGGGTCACCAGCTCGTTGGTGGTGTTGCGGCGCGCCACTTCCACCAGCTTGGGGTTGTCCAGCAAGCGGTCGGCCAGCGACTTGATCTCGTCGGAGAAAGTGGCGGAGAACAGCAGATTCTGCCGCTTGGCCGGTAGCATCGCCAGCACCTTCTTGATGTCGTGGATGAAGCCCATGTCCAGCATGCGGTCGGCTTCGTCCAGCACCAGGATTTCCACGCCGGACAAATCGATGGTCTTCTGGCCGGCGTGGTCCAGCAGGCGGCCCGGCGTCGCCACCAAGATGTCCACCGACGAGCGCAACGCCTTGATCTGCGGATTGATGTTGACGCCGCCGAACATCACCAACGACTTCAGCGGCAGGTATTTGCTATAAGTACGTACCGACTCTTCCACCTGGGCGGCCAGCTCGCGGGTGGGGGTCAGCACCAGCGCGCGCGGACGGCCGGCCTTGTGGCTGGGCGAGCGCATCAAGAGCTGCAACAGCGGCAGGGTGAAACCGGCGGTCTTGCCGGTGCCGGTCTGGGCCGCGGCCAGCAGATCGCCGCCTTGCAGCACTTGCGGAATGGCCTGAGCCTGGATGGGCGTGGGCGTGGTATAACCGGTATCGGCGACCGCGCGCAACAAAGGGTCTGCCAGGCCTAGGTCGGCAAAGGTAAGATCGGACATAATATGCTCCTGCGACGGCCTATCGCAGAACTGCGACCAATCCAGGCTGACGGGAAAAAGAAGTTGGACTCGATGATGAGAAAGGCGTGCGGGACTGGTACTCGCACGAAGCGTCGCAGTGTACAGGCATTCGCCGGGGATGGGAACTCATCGCCCCGCCCCGCGCCAAAGAGCCGGCGCACCCACCGGCGCGCTCCATGTTGTCGTTTTTGAGGATTGAATATGCCCATAGCCTCATTCAGGCTGATAGGCTTGCTGCTGCTGCTTCCCGCGCTGGCGCTGGCCGGCAGGAACGACCGGTCGCACGCGGCCGGCTCAGGCCGCGTCCAGACGGATACAGGCAAACCCGTTGATGAAAATGGCGACGCGCCGCCGCCGGTGGCCACCGACTTCCATTGCGACAAACCCGCCAATATGGTGGAAAGCATGGTTTGCCAGGACGACGGCCTGACCCGGCTCGACAACCGCCTGGAGAAAGTCTACACCCAGGCGATGGGCCAGGCGGAACAAAACCGCAACGGCGCCCAGGCCAAGCTGGTCGGCGAACAGAAACGCTGGGTAAAAAGTCTGAAGGACTGCCTGAAGAACGAAGACCCGCACATGTGCCTGGGCGACGCCTACATCCTGCGCATTTCGCAACTGCAGGCGGCCTGGAGCCTGGCGCCTTCGCTGACGCCGCTGCGCTACCTATGCCGCGGCCAGCCCTCGTCCACCATCCTGGCCACCTTCTACCGCACTCATCCGGCCACCGCCAAACTGGAGCGCGGCAACACCCTGGTCATCGTGCACCAGGGCCTGAGCGGCAGCGGCGCGCGCTATGTCGGCCAGGGCGTGGAGTTCTGGATCAAGGGCCGCGACGCCAGCGTCAACTGGCGCGGCGAATCGCTGGAGTGCACCAGCCAGCCCACGCCGTGAAACATGGCGCCTGAGCGCGCCTGCGGTTAGAATCGGTCGCCCGCGCCGCATCCCCGCGCCGGGCCGACCGACTTCACGAAGATCCTGCCATGGCCCTGACCGCCACCATTTACAAAGCCTCCCTGACGCTGTCCGACATGGACCGCGGCTATTACGCCAGCCATCAGCTGACCCTGGCCCAGCATCCCTCGGAGACGCTGGAGCGGATGATGCTGCGCGTCGCCGCTTTCGCGCTCAACGCCAGCGAAACGCTGAGCTTCACCCGCGGCCTCAGCGCCGACGACGAACCGGAGCTGTGGCAAAAGAACTATTCCGACGAGATCGAACTATGGCTGGAGCTGGGCGAGCCGGACGAGAAGCGGCTGAAGAAGGCCTGCAGCCGTTCCGACAAGGTGATCCTGTACAGCTATGGCGGCCGCGCCAGCGAAGTGTGGTGGAGCCAGATCGAGAACAAGCTGTCGCGGCTGGACAAGCTGGAAGTGTTCCGCATCGACAGCGAGGCGCTGCAGCAGCTGACCGGCCTGGCCCAGCGCAGCATGCAGCTGAACATCACCATCCAGGACGGCCAGATGTGGCTGGCCGACGAGCAGCACACCGTGCTGCTCGAACCGCAGCGGCTGAAGTAAGCGCCGCCACCCTGGCAGCAGGATGCAAACGGACCATGCAGCAGCCATTGAGCTTGAGAATCGCGCAGGCCGGCGATGCCTGGCCGCCATCCATGCCGCCAGTTGGCAGAGCAGCTACCGCGGCATTTTTCCGGACGACTAACAGGACCGCCTGGCTCCGGCGGAAAGACTGGCGCTGTGGCGGCGGCGCTTCGCCGCGCCGCAAACGTGCTGGGTGCGGCTGGCCTGCTGGCAGGACCATCCGGTCGGCTTCGTCTGCTTGATGGCGGCAGCCGCCGCCGAAGCGCGCCGCGCCGGGCAGGCCGCTTTATCGTGAGTGTATCAACAGAACACTGCCGCCTGCCGCCTCTACCAAGCGTTGGGCGGCGTGCAGATTGAAAACATGGGAACCGACACGCCGGCCTGCTCCTGGGCCATGGCGGTGCGCAACGCATGGCATGGCATGGCGCAACCCGGCCCGCCTGCTCTGAAACCTGCTTGCTCGGCGACAACTCTGATCCGCGCCGCCGCATTACAATACACCCATGTCCACACTCAAATACCTGCTGCACTACCCGCCGGCCCTGGTGCAACAGGCCCAGGCGCTGCTGGACGCCGGCCAGTTGGGCCCGTGGCTGCGGCGCAAGTATCCCGACGCCAACGAAGTGCAGACCGACAAGGCGCTGTACCAGTTTGTCGCGGCCATCAAGCAACGCTACCTGAAGAACGCCCCGCTGCCGGCCAAGGTGCTGTACGACAACCAGCAACATCCGCTGAAAGGCACGCTGGGCACCAACACCCTGGTCTCGCGGGTGCAGGGCGGCAAGCTCAAGAGCAAAAGCGAAATCCGCATCGCCGCGCTGTTCCGCGAGCTGCCGCTGCCCTTCCTGCAGATGATCGTGGTGCACGAACTGGCGCACCTGAAGGAGCGCGACCACGACAAGGCCTTCTACCAACTGTGCTGCCACATGCTGCCCGACTACCACCAGCTGGAATTCGACCTGCGGCTGTGGCTGAGCTGGCGCGAGCTGGAAACAGCTTGAATCCCCGCGCTTTTATTATCCAAAAGAATAACAAAACAATTCCATATTATTTTTAATACTATTCTCCCCGCGCTACAGTTCAGGCCATCCCCCTAGCGGAAGTCCGACATGTTCGCCTCGCTGCAGCCCTTCGACCTCATCATCCAGCCCGGCTGGAACAATTCCGGCCCCGGACATTGGCAAAGCCACTGGCAGCGACGGCTGGGCGCGCGCCGGGTGGACAACGCCGATTGGACGCAACCGCAGCTGGAAGACTGGCTGGACGGCCTGGATGACGCCCTGTCGCGCTGCCGCCGGCCAGCGCTGGTGATCGCCCACAGCCTGGGTTGCGTCACGGTGGCGCACTATGCCCAGCGTCATCCCGAGCGCATCGCTGGAGCGCTGCTGGTGGCGCCCGCCGATGTCGAACGGCCATTCGCGCCGGCCGAACTGATGAACTTCGCGCCGGTGCCCCGCCGGCCGCTGTCCTTCCCGGCCAGAATCATCGCCAGCAGCAACGACCCCTTCTGCAAAACCGCGCGCGCGGCGCGGCTGGCCGGCTACTGGCAAACGCCCATCACCTGGCTGCAGCACGCCGGCCATATCAATGTCGACTCCGGCCACAGCCAGTGGGAGGAAGGCTGGCCACTGCTGCGCCAACTGGCCGGCCGGGCGCTCAGCCGGCTGGAGTCGGCCGCCGCCGCGCCGACGATGGTCTAGACTGAAGCATTTCCGCCGCTACCGGTATGCCATGCGCGCCGCCCTCAACACGCTTCTCTACGGCTCCCTGCTGCTATGCAGCCCATCCGGTCTGGCGGCCGGCCCCGCCAGCATGGGCATCTTGGTCGGCGCGCTGGACAATCCCTTCTACCAGGCGCTGGCGCGCGGCGCGATACAGGCCGCCCACAGCCTGAATCCCTCCGTGCAGGTCAGCTCGCTGTCCGCCAACTTCACGCTGTCGCGGCAGCAACAGCAGATGCGCCAGCTGATCGCGCAGAAAGTCGACCTGATCCTGCTGGGCGCGGTGGACAGCCGGGCCATCGCCCCGCAGGTGCGGCAAGCGCGCGCCGCCGGCATCACGGTGGTCGCTGTGGATGTGGACGCGCCGGAGGTGGACGGCACGGTGAAATCGGACAACCGCCAGGCCGGCGAGATCGCCTGCCGCTACCTGGCTCAGCAACTGGGGGGCAAAGGCGCGCTGCTGATTCAGGGCGGACCGCCGGTCACCTCGGTCAGCGACCGCATCGCCGGCTGCCTGGCCGCCCTGGCCGCCTATCCCGGCATCCGCGTGCTGAACGACCAATCCAATGCCATGGGCTCCAGCCTGGGCGGCCAACGCGTGATGCAGCAGGATCTAAAACGCTACCCGCGCATCGACGCGGTGTTCGCCACCAACGACCGCCAAGCGCTGGGCGCCGAAAAGGCGCTGCGCGCCGGCGGGCGCCGCCGGACCATCATCGGCGCGGTGGACGGCTCGCCCGATATCGAGCACGCGTTGCGACAACCGGGCCAGATCGTCGCCTCGGCCAGCCAGTCGCCCTATCTGATCGGCCGCGAAGCCGTGCTGCTGGGCCAGCGGCTGCGGCAGGGCGACATCGGCAAACGCCTGGTGACGGTGCCGGTCGTCCTGGTCTCCCGCGCCAACCTGTCCAGCTACCAAGGCTGGCAAAGCCGCCAGATTTCACCCGGAAAACGCTGAAAAACCGAAGTTTCCGCTTTGACCTGAGCGGTATGGGGTGTCACACTGCCGATCCGATATCTTTCACCAGATCAAAGGATTTGCCATGTTTGCTTCCCGCCCGCTCAAGGCCAGCCTCGCCGCCCTGCTGCTCACCCTGCCGCTGCTGGCGCATGCCGACGCCGCCCAGGATGCCGGAGCCAAGGAACTGGCCGCCACGCTCAACATCAACAACATGCTGCCCGCGCTGGTCGAACGGACTACCGCCAGCGGCCCGCTGCTGCTGCAGAACTACATCGGCAAGAACAAGATCCAGCTCAATGCCGCCCAGCAGAAAAAAGCCCAGGCCGGCCTGAAGGGCTATATGGACGGTATCCACAAGCTGGCTGCCGACTACTTCGGCTCGGCCGCCGTCAAGCAGCAGTTCGAGCAAACCGTGACGAAAAATATCAGCGCCCAGTTCAGCGCCGACGAGCTGAAGCAGATCAACGCCTTCTACAAGACCCCGGCCGGCCAGAAGCTGCTGAAACAGCAGCCGCAAATCGGCGACGCCATTGCCGGCGAGACGCTGAAGAACGCCGAAAAGACCCTGTTGCCCAAGATGGAGGCCGCGGCCGAAACCTACGGCAAGACCATCGCCAAGAAATAAGCTAATCCAGCATCAGGCTGAGCCGGCGCGCGCGCTCCAGCGCGGCGTCGGCCCCGGCCCACTCGTCCTGCCACACCCAGACCTGGCACTGCCGGTCCAGCATCTCCACCAGCCACAAGCCGCTGCCGCCCTGCAGCTCGACCCGCCGCGCCCGCACCGGCCGACGATAATTGAATACCACCATCTCGCTGGTTTTCGCTGGCGCCATCGCTTGCGTTTTCATGACTTTCCCCTGGCCGGTCGATTTATCCCCCATTACGCAAAAGCCGTGCCATCCGCCGGATCAGCCAGCGGCTATAACGGGTATATCGTCTCCTCACCAGCCTGATGCCATGCGGTTGTCCGATGCTTGCCACATCCTCTTCCTCCTGCTGCCGGCCTGGGCGGCGGCCGATGTCCAGACCGTCACCATCCTGACCGACAACGGCTACCCGCCTTATTCCTACGAGGCCGGCGGCCAGGCGCAAGGCATTTACAACGACATCCTGCGCGCCGCGGCCAGCCGGCTGCGCGGCTACCAGATCGAACTGAAGCCGGTGCCGTGGAAGCGCGGTCTGGCCGAAGTGGAGAATGGCCGCGCGCTGGCGCTGTCGCCGCCCTACTACCGTCCACGCGAACGGCCCTATATGCAGCCGTATTCTGTGCCGATGCTGAACGAGCAGGTGGTGGTCTACTGCCGGGCGGAAGTCCTGCAAACGCCGCGGAAACGCTGGCCGGACGACTACCGCGGCCTGCGCTTCGGCAACAACTCCGGCTTCCGCCCCGGCGGCGACGCGTTCTGGGCCCTGATCGGCCAGGGACAAATCAACCTGGAGGAGGCCGCCGACGCCCGCACCAACCTGCTCAAGCTCATCCGCGGCCATCTGGACTGCTACCTCAACGACAAGCTGGCAATCCAGCTGGAGCTGGCGCGGCTGCAGCAGCAGCGCCTCTACATCCCAGGCGCCCTGCAGGAGGCGGTCGGCGTGTCGGAGGAGCAGGGCTATGTCGGCTTCACCGACCGCGACCAGGGCCGCTTTCCCTACAAGCAGGATTTCGTCAGGCAGCTCAACCAGGCGCTGGGCGAAATGAAGCGCAACGGCCAGATAGACCGCATCCTCAACCGCGCGCTGGACGCCGCCCGCACGCAAGCGGTGCCGCCCTCTTTTTGACAGCGCTGGAAAGCCCGGCTTAGCATGTGCTGTCGCCTACCACGAAAGACGCAATGGAAAACCGCAAACTGGCGGTATTGATAGATGCCGACAATGCCCAGTCGGCGCTGATCGCCGAGTTGTTGGCCGAAGTGGCCAAATACGGCACCGCGGTCGTCAAGCGCGCCTACGGCGACTGGACCACCACCCAGCTCAAGGGCTGGAAGGAAGTGCTGCACCAGTACGCCATCTCGCCGATCCAGCAGTTCGCCTACACCAAGGGCAAGAATTCCACCGACTCGGCGCTGATCATCGACGCGATGGACCTGCTGTACACCGGCAATTTCGACGGCTTCTGCCTGGTGTCCTCCGACAGCGACTTCACCCGCCTGGCCACCCGGCTGCGCGAGGCCGGCCTGATGGTGATCGGCCTGGGCGAGCAGTCCAAGACTCCGCGCCCCTTCATCGCCGCCTGCGACAAATTCGTCTTCACCGAGATCCTGCGTCCGGCCCAGCCCGCCAAGGCCAAGCCGGAAGCGCCGTCCGACCGGCCCAAGGCCCGCGCCAGCCGCTCCCGCGCCAAGGTTCTGCCGCAGCGCGAGCGCCATCCGCTGCAGGACATGTTCACCTCGGCGATAGAGGCCGTGTCGCGCGACAGCGGCTGGGCCGAGCTGTCGGCGGTGGGCTCCTACCTGGCCAAGAACGATCCCTCGTTCGACCCGCGCAACTGGGGCCACAGCCGGCTGTCGCAAATGGTGAAGAAGCTGGATTTCCTGTCGGTGCAGGAAAACCGCAACGGCTCCAAGCTGCACAGCGAGATCCGCCTGAAACACGAGGCGGACCACGCCCAACAGGAGATCGCCGCGCCCGCGCCGGAAGCGGCGCCGCCGGCAGAAGAGCCGCCGCCCGCGCCGCTGCGCAAGAAGCGCAGCCCGCGCAAGAAGGCGACGCCCGCCGGCTGAAGCTGGTACGGTATTTGCTTCGGCCTTGACCCTAGGCCCAACGACCCGATGCAAGGACAGATCATGCAGATTCGTGATGCCAATTTGGAAGACCTGGCCGCGATCCTCGATATTTACAACGAAGTGATCGCCACCACCACCGCCGTCTACAACGACGATCCGCTGTCGGCCGGCGAGTTCGCGGTATGGTTCCAGGACCGCACCGCCGCCGGCTGCCCGGTGCTGCTGGCCGAGGAAAACGGCCGCGTGCTGGGCTTTTCCAGTTTCAGCGACTTCCGCCCGCGTCCCGGCTACCGCTTCACCGTGGAGCACAGCGTGCACCTGGCGGCCGATGCCCGCGGCAAGGGCATAGGCACCGCGCTGGTGCAGGCGCTGTTTCCGCGCGCCCAAGCGCTGGGCAAGCACACCATGCTGGGCGCGGTGGATGCGGACAATGAGGGCTCTATCCGCTTTCATGAGAAACTGGGCTTCGCGCAGGTGGGCAGGCTGCCCCAGGTGGGATTCAAGTTCGGTCGCTGGCTGGATCTGGTCTACCTGCAGCGCTTCATCGACGGCGACGCCAGCAGCGGCCCCGCTAGCGGCGCCTGAGCGCAGCCTCGTCCTGGTATAGCGCGCGGCCGCCCAGACGGCGGCCGATGCGCGCCGCCAACAACGCCGCCAAAGCCACCGGCGGCAGCATATGCCAGGCAGCGGTCAGTTCCATCAGCATCAGGATGGCCAGCAGGGGCGCCTGCGCGGTCGCAGCCAGAAAAGCCGCCATCCCCACCATTACCGCCCCGCCCAGCGGCAGCCAGCCGGGCAGCAGCAAGTTCAGCAGTTGCCCGGCCAGCGCGCCGCCGGCCGCGCCGGCGAACAGCATCGGCGTGAAAATGCCGCCAACCGCGCCGGAACCGCTGGTGGCAGCGGTGGCGCACAGCTTGCACAGCAGCAGGATCAGCACCAGTTGCCAGGCCGGCTCGGCCTGCAGCAGCCAGGACACCGTGCTGTAGCCGTTGCCCCACATCTGCGGCCAGAACCAGGCCAGGCCTCCCACCACCGCGCCGCCCAGCGCCATCCTGAGCGGCAGGCGCAGCGGCAGCCGGGCGAAGGCCGCGCGGCCCAACTCCATCCATTTCAGGAACAAGGGCGAGCAGGCGCCCAGGGCCAGCGCCAGTAGGCAGTAACCGGCCAGCGCCAGATGATCCGCCGCCGGCAAGGACGCGGGGCGGTACAGGGGTTGCAGGCCGAACAGGTGGTCTACCGTGAGACTGGCGGTCAACGCTGCCAGCAGCAGCGCCGGCAACGCGCGCCAGTCCAGCCGCCGCCACACCACCTCGCAGACGAACACCACCGCCGACAACGGCGCATGGTAGGCCGCCGCCCAGCCGGCGGCGATGCCGCAGGCCACCAGCAAGCGCCGGGCGGGGAGCGTCATCGGCACGAAACGGCTCAGCAGCGAGCCGCCCTGGGCCGACAGCGCCACCATCGCGCCTTCGCGGCCGATGGAGCCGCCGGAGGCCACGGTGGCCAGCGAAGACAGGCTGTTGACCAGCGTGCGGCGCAAGGCCAGATGACCGTCGCCCACCCGCACTGCCTCCAGGTAGTCGCCGCTGGCCGAGCCACGCAGCAGATGCCGCCCCTGCTCCAACACCGCGCCGGCCAGCAGGCCACCCACCACCGGCGCCAGCGCCCGCTGCCAGGGCGGCAACTGGCGTGCGATGCCGACCAGGCTGCCGCTGTGTCCGGTCAGCAGATGCTCAATGCCGTGCAGCGCGCTCTGGAAGCACAGCACCAGCAATGCGCCCAGCATGCCGCAGGCGGCGGCCAGCAGTAGATTGAGGACATGGGGATGGCGCTTGGGCAAGGAGTGCATGGTGTGGATGGTCTTCTGCGCTGTCGCGGCAGCCTAGGTAAACAAGCCTAGCAGAGCCGGGCGTCGCAGCAAATGAAAAGCGCCGCAGTTGCCTGCGGCGCCTCTCCGTTTTACTGCCACTGTCGAACGCAGTGTTTTTCTTGATATATCTCTATTCTCACCCTTTGTACGACTCAGCGCACCTCTGCAACAATATCCCTACTGAACACCTTTTCGCAATACTTGCACTTCATTTTTGTGTCATGCGCCAGGGTTTTGACGTAGAAAAAGCTCGTCACTGGCTCATTATGCGAAATGCAATTGGAATTAGGGCAGGAGAAAATGCCTTCCACTGCGTCCGGCAGTGTCAATTTATGCTTTTTTACCACTTCGAAGTTGTCGATGACGTTCACTGTCGCCTTTGGTGCGAATAGCGCCAGCTCGTTGGCCTGCTCCTCGGTCAGCGCCACGTTCTCCACCTTGATGATGTCCTTGCTGCCCATGTGGCGGCTGACCAGGTTGAGGCCGACAGTGACGCGCTCGCCGGTTTCGGTGAGCTTGAACAGGCGCAGAATCTTCACGCCCTGCCCGGCCGGAATGTGGTCGATCACGGTGCCTTGCTTCAGCGCTTCTACGGTGCGGGTGTATTGCATGATCTTGTCCTTCCTTGCCTGATTAGACGGTTTCGTTCAGTACCAGCGACAACAGCGCCTGGCGCGCGAACACGCCGTTCTTGGCCTGCTCGAAATAATAGGCGTGCCGCGTGGCGTCGACGTCCACCGCGATCTCGTCCACCCGCGGCAGCGGGTGCAACACTTTCATGCCGGGGCGGGCATTCTTCAGCATCTCGGCGCGCAACGCGAACTTGCCCTGGATCTTCTTGAACTCGGCCTCGTCGAAGCGCTCGCGCTGCACGCGGGTCATGTACAGGATGTCCACTTCCGGGATCACCGCCTCCAGGCTGTCCACCACCGTGTATTCGACGCCCTTTTCGTCCAGCTCCTCGCAGATGTAGTCCGGCATCGCCAGCGCCTCCGGCGCCACGAAGTAGAAGCGCGCGCCGAACAGCGACAAGGCCTGCGCCAGCGAGTGCACGGTGCGCCCGTACTTGAGGTCGCCGGCGAAGGCCACCGACAGGCCCTGCAGCCGGCCTTGGGTCTCGCGGATGGTGAACAGGTCGAGCAGGGTCTGGGTGGGATGCTGGTTGGAGCCATCGCCGCCGTTGATCACCGGCACCGCCGAGAATTCGCTGGCCAGCCGCGCCGCGCCCTCCTTGGGATGGCGCATCACCACCGCGTCGGTGTAAGAGCTGATGATCTTGATCGAATCGGCCAGCGTCTCGCCCTTCTTGGCGCTGGTATTGCCGCCGTCGGCGAAGCCGATGATATTGCCGCCCAGGCGCTGCACCGCGGTCTCGAACGACAGCCGGGTGCGGGTGGAGGGCTCGAAGAAGCAGCTGGCCACCAGCCGGCCCTGCAGCAGGTCGTTGCGCGGGTTCTGTTTCAGGCGACTGGCGGTATCCACCACCAGTTCCAGTTCTTCGCGGCTGAAGTCAGGGATGGAGATGATGTGTTTCCGGTACAGTGGATTGGCCATGGTCGCTTTCCTCATATTGGCAGGCTGGTGACGGACGAAAAAAAAGCCCCTGGCGTCAGGGGCTTTTTTTCTGGAATACGGGATCTTCGGGAACGGCGGCTCCGAACGGCAACGCCGCCACGCCACCCCTGCAGGTGCCGCTGTTGCCGTCGCGCTGTCGTGCTGCCTGGTTCATTACCGTGTTCCGAACAAAACTGCGGGAATATATCCCGATCCGCCCCTGCAGGGCAAGATGGCCGGCGCATGCTTTGCGAAAATATCCGCCTGTCCGGATCGGCCGGACCGGCGCGGCGGATTGGCCGCCCCCGGCGATCGTTCCTTGAAAATCCCCCGGCTGCGGCTGATGCTTGTAGAAAACCAGGCGTTGTTCCACCGCAATCCTCTTCGGCCTGAATGCCGCCAAGCTGCCTATCCGCCGGCTGGCTGGTTTCACTGCCGGGCTTTCCTGAATTAGCGTAATGATCAAGTGCATAGACGTCAGCGACCTCAAGGTCGGCATGTACATCCACGACCTCAATTGCGACTGGATGTCCCATCCTTTTCTGGTGAACCGGTTTCTGGTCGGCAACGAAGGCGAAATAGAGAAGATAGTCGACGCCGGCATCCACGAAGTCTACATCGATACCCGCAAGGGGCTGGACCTGCCATCGGCCCCCACCGAAGGCGAGGTGCGCAAGCAGCTTGAAAACGAACTGCGCGAAATCGCCAGCCGGAAAACCATCGCCCCGCGCCAGGTGGAAGCCGGCGAGGAATTCGGCCGCGCCCAGCTGATCCACAGCGAGGCCAACCAGATCGTGCGCGACATCCTGCAGGATGTGCGACTGGGCAAGCAGATGGTGCTGGATCAGGTGGAGCCGCAGGTGGAAAAGCTCACCGGCTCGATCCTGCGCAACGGCGGCGCGCTGCTGTCGCTGTGCCGGATCAAGGACAAGGACAACTACACCTTCCAGCACTCGGTCAGCGTCGGCGCGCTGATGGTCAGCTTCTGCAACGCGATGGGCATGAGCAAGGAAGTGATACACCATGCCGGCATCGGCGGCATGCTGCACGACATCGGCAAGATGAAGGTGCCGGACACCATCCTCAACAAGCCGGGCAAGCTGACCGAGCAGGAATTCGCGGTGATGAAATGCCATGTGGTGGAAAGCAAGCAGATATTACTGGCCACCCAGGGCATCTCGGAAACCGCGGTGCTGGTGGCGGCGCAGCACCACGAGCGCCACGACGGCAGCGGCTACCCCGCCGGCCTGAAGGGCGAGGAAATCTCGCAACTGGGACAGATGGCCGCCATCGTCGACGTCTACGACGCCCTCACCTCCAACCGCTGCTATCACAAAGGCATGCCTCCCACCGACGCGCTGCGCAAGATCTACGAGTGGTCGAAATTCCACTTCAACCCCGAACTGGTGCAGGCCTTCATGCGCGCCATCGGCATCTATCCGATCGGCACCCTGGTGCGGCTGGAAAGCGGCCGGCTGGGCGTGGTGATCGAGCAGAACGAGAACAATCTGATCGCGCCCAAGGTGAAGGTGTTCTTCAGCATCAAGAGCAATAGCTACATTCCGCCCGAGGTGGTCGATCTGTCGCGGCGGATGGGGCATGGCGGCGGCGACAAGATCGTCAAACACGAGGTGCCGGAGAAATGGAAGATCGACCCGCTGCGCTTTCTGTAAGACGTGGTGCGACGCTCTACCGGTAGTCCCCCCATACCGCCTGCATCGCCGCCACCGCCGCCAGCGCGGCGGTTTCGGTGCGCAGGATGCGCGGCCCCAGCCTCAGCGGCGTCCAGCCGGCAGCCAACGCAGCATCCTCCTCCAGGCCAGAAAAACCGCCCTCCGGGCCCACCATCAGCCAGCTGCGGACTGGCTTCGCCGACAATTCGGCCAGACTCCGGTCGCCGCGCGGCGACAGAATCAGCCGGATGTCGACCTGCTGCGGCTGCGCCAGCCACTCATTCAGCGTCAGAATGGGCAACACCTGCGGAATGGTGTTGCGCCCGCTCTGCTCGCAGGCGGAGATGACGATCTCCTGCCAGCGCGCCACCCGCTTGTCGGCGCGCTCGCCGGACAGCTTCACCACCGAACGGCCGGCGGCCAGCGGCTGGAATTGGCTGACGCCCATCTCCACGCCTTTCTGCAGCGTGAACTCCATCTTGTCGCCGCTGGAAATCCCCTGGGCCAGCCCCAGCCACAACGGCGTTTCACGTGAAACCTGGTCGCAGTGCTCGATCAGACACTGGGCGTCGCGCTTCTGCACCGAGTTGAGGGTGGCCTGGTACTCGCCGCCCTTGCCGTTGAACAAGGTGATGGCGTCGCCGGCATTCAGCCGCAATACTTGGACATGACGCACCACAGCATCGGGTAGGGACAGTTGCTGGCCGACCTGAAGATCGGCATCTAAATAAAACCTTGGCATCGGATATTGAAAGTCGCTGTTGATACCGGTATTTTGCTAGGTTTGCTCCATTCGGCAAACCGCTTTTGCGTCGCGACGACGCAAACCCGCAGGAGAAACAGGATGCAGGTGCTCGAACAGGTTATGCAGCTGGTGCGCGAAGTGGCCGCCCGCGAGGTGATGCCGCGCTTTTTGCACGTCGGCAAAAGCCGCAAGGAAGACGGCACCCTGTTCACCGAGGCCGACCTCGCCTGCCAGCAGGCGCTGCAGCGCAGCCTGCCGGAAATCCTGCCGCACCCGGTGCTAGGCGAGGAAATGGACCGCGAAGAGCAGGACGCGCTGTGGTCGGCCAACGCCGGCGGCCTGTGGGTGGTGGACCCGATAGACGGCACCACCAACTTCGTCAACGGCCTGCCGTATTTCGCCATTTCGGTGGGATTGATGGTGGATGGCAAGAGCGAGCTGGGCGTGATCTACAACCCGGTGTCGGACGAAATGTTCTACGCCCGCCGCGGACTGGGCGCCTGGATGAACGGCCGCCGCCTGCCACTGAAGACCATACACAACTGCATAGGCGACGCCATCGCCAGCGTCGAGGTGAAATACCTGCGCTCCGGCAAGCTGGCCGCCCGCCTGGGCAGCCTGGCGCCGTGCGGCAGCCAGCGCAATATGGGCTCCAGCACCCTGGACTGGTGCTTCCTCGCCGCCGGCCGCTACGACCTCTACCTGCACGGCGGCCAGCGCCTGTGGGACTACGCCGCCGGCGCGGTGATCCTGGAAGAGGCCGGCGGCCGCATCGCCAGCCTGAACAGCGACGACTACTGGAGCGACGTGGTGTGGAAGCGCTCGGTGATCGCGGCCATCACCCCGGAGCTGTTCGGCCAGTGGCACCGCTGGGTGCGCGCCAACCAATAAACCCGGCCATGGCGGCTTGGCAAAAAGGAACGGGGCCCATTCTGGCCCCATTCCATTGACCGACTGCGGCCATGCCGCCCACCCGGCGCTTAGCGTTTGCGCGCCATCGCCGGCAGGGCGTAGCCCTGGCCGCGGACGAAATCGGCGACGAACTGTCCCAGCAGCAGATGAGTGTGGCTGGTCGGGTGCAGATTGTCCCAGAACACGAAAGCGTCGGCGTTGGCGCACTCCGCCCGCGGCGTCTGCGCCGAGATGTAAGGCAGGCTGGCGTTGACCGCCACGTTCAGGCATGGCAGCGTGGCATTGCCCATCTGGTACTTGGCCGGATTGCCCAGCAGGTCGTTGAACATCGAGTAGGCGTCGAACAGCTTGAGCTTGAGGCTGGCGCCGTGCTTCTGCTGCAGGGACGACACCAGCAGCGCCAGCTTGGCGTTGTAAGCCTTCACCTGCTGCGCCAGTTGCGCCGTCTTGCCGCCGGCGCCGCCGGACGGCGTGCGCGACAAGTCGGGCAGGTTCAGCACCACGATATTGCGCCCGCCGTTGGCTATCACCTGCTCCAGCGCCTTGCCCTGATCGGCGATCACCTGCTCCACGCTGCGGCCGTAGTTCAGCAGGTCGTTGCCGCCGATCAGCATGGTGAACAGCGTGTTCTCCGGCCGGTAGCCTGGCGCCTTCTGCATGTACTGCCGCCACGACTCCACCTGCTGCAACAGGCCCGGCACCACCAGATGCTGATCGGCGGCAGAGCCGCCTATCGCCCAGTTATAGAGCGGCAGCCTGAGCTGCTGGGCCAGATACTCCACCCATACCGGACCGTTGCTGAAGCGGCCGAGATACCAGCTCTTGGCGGTGGGCAGCTTCCATTGCGTGGCGCCGTACATGTTCTGGGTGTCGGACAGGCTGTCGCCGAACACGATCAGCTTGTTGACGCCAGCGCTCTGGCTGGCGCTGTCCAGCGTCCATACCGTGTGGTTGTATGACAAGAAGTTGTTGGCGGCCGCCACCAGCGCCAGCGGCTTGGCGATGCCCTGCTTGGCCAGCGTCTGCTGGCAGACCGAGCGCAGCTGATCCTGGCCGACGTCGCTGTAGAACATGTTCTTCAGCGCGACGATGCTGTCCGACCACCAGTAGCCATTCAGCCGATAGTAGTCGCCGGAGCCGGGATCGGTGGCCCAGACATAGCTGGTCTGCGGCTTGTTGGCCGCGGCGTCCAGCCGGTAATGGCAACGCAGATAGGTGTAGGTGGCGCTGCCCGGCTGCGGCTTGGCCTGGCCCCCGGCGGCGCGCGCCTCGTTGTCGGATAGCGGCTTGCCGGCCGAGATCACGCCGTCCAGCTCGTCGCTAGGCGGCTGCTCCGCCAGCGCCAAGGCCTGGTCCGCCGCCAGCGCCCCCAGCAGCAGGGACAAAATGATGCTTGTTTTCATGTATTCACCCGGTACCTTGTTTTTATCAACGGGATCGCTCTCTCATCGCCGGCGTCGGCAGCTTGCCGGCCTGGCGCGGGGCATCCGTGTCAATTATCATACCAAGCAAATATATTTAAAATAAAACGTTAATTTTAAACAATTTAACGGATTAAATAAGGTACTGCACGGTATCAATGCATAAAAAAACCGCCCGGTTCTGGGGCGGTTTTGTAGCAGCTTTGTAAATAAGAATGCGTCTCAAACGTGCAGCAGGACTGTCTTCAGCGGGGGTTTGCCGTCGCCGCTGGGGAAATCGGCGTCGGGGACGATCCACTCGGCGGAACGCACCTCGCGGCCGGCCTTCACCGCGCTGCGCTTCAGCGACTCCAACCAGGCTTCGCCGTCCACTTCTGCAACATTATTGCAACAAACCAGCATGCCGCCGACCGCGGTGGTCAGCAGCGCCGGCTTGAACAGCGCCTGATAATCGTTGACCAGATCCACCACGCCGAACGGGCTCTTGGAGTAGCGCGGCGGGTCGAGGAACACCAGGTCGAACTGGCGCGCCTCCAGCTTGGGGAAGGGCGGCATCTTCTTGCCGCGCACCCGCTCCGCCTGGCCGATGCCGGACAGCTGGCGCAGCGCGGCGAACACATCGCTGTGCAGGCAGCGCGGGCGGGTGGTCACCAGGTTGAGCTTGGCGTTGGCGCGGCCGACGCTGAGGCTGGACTCGGAAAAATCGACGTTCAGCACAAAGCTGGCGCCTGCCTTGGCAGCCGCCACGCCGACGCCGCAGGTATAGGCAAACAAATTGAGCACGCTCTTGCCGGCGGACAGCTGCATCACGCGGCGGCGCGCGGCGCGCAAGTCGAGGAACAACCAGGGATCCTGCCCCTTGTGGCGGGCCTGATAGACGAAGGACACGCCGTTTTCGCGAATGGCGACGTCCTGCTCGGCCACCGCTTGCTCCGCCAGCGGCAGCGCGTTGCGGATGCGCGAATTGGCTTCGCTGCGGTCGTTGTAAACCAGCGCCAGCTCGGGCAGCGTCGCTTGGTAGTAGCCGCGGACTTCGGCCAGCTCTTCCTCGCTCAGCGGCTTGTGGAAGCTCTGCACCAGGATCTGTTCGCCGTAGCGGTCTACGGTGAGGCCGGACACGCCTTCCACGCTGCCGTGAAACAGGCGGTAACAGTTGGTGTCTTCGGCGGCCAGGCGCACTAGCAATTCGGCGCGCGCCGCGGTAGCGCGGCTGAGGAGTTCGGTCAGGGTGGACATGGGGACTTTCGGTTCGGTTCCAGGCCGGGCCGCGGGAATATGCGCGCGGCCGGTAAAAACCGGATTGTAAGCCCTGAAGGGCGGCGCACCAAGCGCGCCGCCCTGCTTCATGGCCTTAACGCAGCTTCTTCAACGCCGGCAGCACGTTGCCGGAGGCGTTCAGGAAGTCGGCCACCGCGTTGCCCAGCAGCATGTGGGTATGGGTGGTCGGGTGCAGCGTGTCCCAGAACACGAAGCTGTCGGCGTTGCCGCAGTTGCTGCGCGGCGACTGGCTCTGCATGTAGTTCAGCGCCGAATCGGTGTTGATGTTGAGGCAGGACTGGGTGGTGTTGGCCACTTGGTACTTGGCCGGATTGGTCAGCACATCGTTGAACAGCGCGTAGCTGTCGAACACGCGGATGTTCACGCCGTACTGCTGTTGCAGGGAGGCCGCCAGCGCGTCCAGCTTCTGATTGTAGTCCAGCACCTGCGCCGCCACGGTCGATGCGCCGCCCTTGAGCTGGTACACCGGCGCACGCGACACGTCAGGCAGCTTCAGCAGCAGGATGTTGCGCGCGCCGGCGCCGATCAGGCTGGTCAGCGCCTGCTGCTGGCCGGCGATCACCTTGTCCGGCGTGCTGCCGTAGTTGACCAGGTCGTTGCCGCCTATCCACATCGTGAACAGCGTGGTGGCCGGGTTGTAGTTGGGCGCCTGCTGCATGTACTGCTGCCAGGACTGCACCTGCTGCACCACGCCCGGGATCACCAGCTTCTGCGTGCTGACGCCGGCGCCGCCTATCGCCCAGTTGTACATCGGCAGCTGCAAACGCGCGGCCAGGTATTCCACCCACACCGGACCGTTGCTGAAATGGCCGATATACCAGCTGTTGCGGTTGGGCAACGTCCACTGCGAGGCGTTGAACACGTTCTGGTTGTCCGACAGGCTGTCGCCGAAGGCGATGATCTTGTTGATGCCGCCGCCCTGGCCGGCCACATCGTTGGTCCACACCGTGTAGTTGAAGGACATGGCGTTGTCGGCGGCGAACACCATCGCCGGCGCCTGGTTGATGCCCTTCTTGGCCAGCGTGCCCTGGCAGATCGAGCGCAGCGCGTCCTGGGTCGCGTCGCTGTAGAACATGTTCTTCCAGTCCAGGATGCTGCTGGACCACCAATGGCCGTTCAGCCGGTAGTAGTCGCCGCTGGACGGATTCAGCCCCCAGACATAGTCGGTGGTCGGCTGGGTGTTGCCGCTGCCGGTGCGGTAGTAGCAGCGCAGATAGGTGTAGGTGGACGGCCCCGGCGCCGCGGCGGCGCTGACGCGCGCGGCGTTCAGCTTGGCCTTGGGCAGGCCCTGCTTGAGCAGCTGCTCGCGGCTGAGCGGGCCGGACGGCGACAGGATATGGCCGTAGCGCGGATCCGGCTGGCCGGCATCGTTGCCGGCAACCGCCAGCGAGGACAGGGTCAAGCCCAACAGCAACCATGATTTCATGCGTTCTCCTCCTGATTGTGTGTAATGGAACGACTACGCGCCCGACTAAATGACGCGTAACGCCAACATTAAGAAGAGAATATGAAATTTGTATATGGCAAATCATGACGTTACGGTAAAAATTAGATTAAACGCTCGATTTATTGTCGCGTTATCGCCAGCGCAGCAAGCCGGGGGCGGCCTGCGCGCGTTTTGCCCCGCATATGCCATATTGAAATAGCCGCCACCCGCCATCCGCCTGCGAGGACGCCATGCAACCCAGCCGCGAACTGCTGAAAACCCTGTACACGATGGCCATGCTGGTCGAGGCGCGCGATGCCTATACCGGCGGCCACCTGTGGCGCGTGTCGCGCTACAGCTATCTGCTGGCCGAAGAGCTGCACCTGCCGCAGCCGGAAGTGGAGCGCATCGCGCTGGGCGGCTTCCTGCACGACCTGGGCAAGATAGGCGTGCCCGACGCGGTGCTGAACAAGCCGGACAAACTCAACGATGCCGAATACGCGGTGATCAAGACCCATCCCAGGGTAGGAGCCGAACTGCTGAAAGACCATCCGTTGGCGGAACTGGTGATGGACGCGGTGCTATGCCACCACGAAACCCCGGACGGCAACGGCTACCCGCAGCGGCTCGCCGGCAAAGCCATCCCGCTGGTGGCGCGCATCGTCGGCCTCACCGACGCCTTCGACGCGATGACCAGCACCCGTCCCTATCGCAAGGGGATGCCGATGATCCAGGCGCTGGCCATCCTGCAGGACAAGCTGGGCAGCCAGTTCGATCACGAGCTGGGCAGCCGCTTCATCCAGCTGGGGCAGCGCGGGCGGCTGGACCATGTGCTGGGGCACAGCGAGCCCGGCATTCCCATGCAGAATTGCGCCGCCTGCGGCCCCATCATCGCGGTGCCCGGCAGCGTGGCGGACGGAGAGGATATCTTCTGTCCCAGCTGCGCCAGCGGCTACCGGTTAAACCGGAACGGCGGCAAACTGTCGCTCAGCCCCACCGGCCTCAGCGACCCGGTGCGGGCCAGGCAGCCGCACGCCGACAGCAGCCTGATCGACGACCTGTTGCTCGGCAGCCACCAGCTGCGCAGCCGCAGCAAGCCGGGACTGCTGGATCTGCTGTTCGGCTGAGCGCGATGACCCGCAAACAGGTCATAGTGATTGCCACATGAATGTCAATGGTCTAATTTGAGGATGTCCCACGCGACTGCACAGCAGAGGCAGACCATGCACACACTCCATCCCAATCTGCGCCCCTGGCTCGCCGAGTTCAACCGCGTCCTCCAGCAGAAGATCGACACCGGCTACAAGGCCACCGCCATCGGCGCGCGCGAAGCGCTGGCCGAGTTGACCCTCCAGCAGGTTCCCGCCGGGCCGCCCATCGCCTGGGTCAACGAAGACTTGGTGGCCGGCCGCGAATACAGCGTGCCGGTGCGCATCTATCATCCGGAACCACAGCAGGCGCTGCCGGCGCTGGTTTTCCTGCATGGCGGCGGTCATATGGCGGGCAGCGTCAGCGTCTACGATCCGATCTGCCGCCGGCTGGCCCAGGCCAGCCGCCATATCGTGGTGGCCGCGGAATACCGGCTGGCGCCGGAGAATCCCTATCCGGCCGGCCTGAATGACGCCGCCTGCGTGGTCAAGGGAATATGGGGGATGCTGGACGAACGGCGCCTGCCTTACCTCAGGCGCCTGGCGCTGGTCGGCGACTCGGCAGGCGGCGCGCTATGCGCCAGTCTGAGCGGCAAGGCTCAATACGACGCCTCGCTGGACATCAACCGCCAGGTGCTGATCTACCCCTGCGTCGACTACACGCTGACCCAGCCGTCGGTAGCGGAGAACGGCGACGGCTACTTCCTGACCACCAGCCGCACCGCATGGTATTTCGACCAGTACTTCCAGCACGCGGAAGACCGCCACCAGGCATCGCCGCTGCATTGGGAACTCAGCCCGCGCTTGCCCGCCACGCTGGTGATCACCGCCGGGCGCGATCTGCTGCGCGATCAAGGCCTGCAGTACGGCGCGCGGCTGAAGGCGGCGGGAGTGGCGGTGGAACAACTGCATCTGGACGACCAGATGCACGCCTTCCTCAATATGGAGGCGCTGGTGCCGGAGGTATGCGGCCTGGTTTACCGCCGCATCAGCGCCTTCCTCAACGCCAGATGACGCCTGCGCCGCCGCCGCGCTGAAACCGGTCAGCTTCAGGCAAGCCTGCGGCGGCAGGCATCATCGCCTCAGTAGTTTTCCGGGAAGAAGTGGCGCTCAGTCAGCTCGATCAGGATGTGCAGCACCTTGATGTGCAGCTCCTGCACCCGATCGGCGTACTGCCCGCCCGGCGTATTGACGTAGACGTCGGCCAGCGGCTCCAGCTTGGTGCCGGCGCGACCGGTGAGAATGATCACTTTCACGCCCAGTTCGCGCGCGGTTTCCGCGGCGCGGATGATATTGCGGCTATTGCCGCTGGTGCTCAGGCCCAGCAGCACATCGCCGGCGCGGGCATGGCTTTCCAGATAGCGGGCGAAGATCTCGTCGTAGCCGTAGTCGTTGCCGACGCAGCTGATGTGACTGGGGTCGCTGATGGCGATGGCGGCCATGCCGCGGCGGTTATTGCGGTAGCGGCCGGTCAATTCCTCGGCGAAGTGCATCGCGTCGCACATCGAACCGCCGTTGCCGCAGGAAAACACCCGTCCGCCGGCCTCAAGCGCGGCGATGATGGTTGCGCCCGCGGCTTCTATGCTGCCCAGGGCATCGGGATTGGCCAGCAGGTTGTCGAGCGCCGTCTTGGCCTCGCTCAGGCTGGCGTGGATATGTGATTTCATCTCGGGTGCAGTCTCCATTGTCAGCATGTCAGTTTACTTCATCGGCTGGCGCGGCGGCGCTCAGGCGATCTGCCGGCCAAACCACACCACCCGGCCTATCACCTCGAACTCGCCCGATGTCCGCGCCAGATCCACAGTAAAAGTCTCATATAGGGGATTGGCGCTCTTCACTTGCAGCGCGCCCCCGGGCAGCCGCTGCAGCTGCTTGACGAAGATGTCGTCGCCGATGCGGATCACGAACAGGCCTTCGCCGGGATTGCGTTCGACAGTATTGATCAGGATGGTGTCCCTATCCTCCAACACGCCGCTCATGCTGTCGCCCTTGACGCTGATCACCGCCAAGTCCCTGGGCGACGCGTTCAAATAGTTCTTCACCCAGTAGCGACGGAAGGCCATATAGAACATCGGCTGCTCGCCCGCGGCACTGGTTCCAAATCCCGCCGACGCTCTCAGGTTATACCGCGGAATGAAACAGAACTCCTCGTGCACGCCCTCGGGTACGAAATGCTCGTCGCCCGCCAAGCGCAAGGGCTCGGGCGGATGTTCGGCCGCTTCGCGCGCAGGCGGCTCGGCCATCTCGGCCGCGACGCCCCCCTCCTCCTGCATGAGGCCTTCGCCGTACAACAGCCATTCCAGCCGGCAGCCGCTGCTGCAGGCTATCTTTTCCGCCGTCGCCGTCCGCGGCACGCCGCCCTTGTACCACATATTGGTGAAGGACCCTTTGTTGATGCCCATGCGGGCTGCCCAAGCATAGGGTTTTTCTGCGCCGATCAGCAGCTCCAGACGCTGCCGAAAGTCGGACTGCTGCAGGGAATTTTCCATTTAGAACTCCATCAGTAATCAAGTACGACTGGAACTCCCCTCCAGAGTACTATTTTATTGTCATTCCATCACATGTGACTGACATGAGTAGTGACATTCAACAGCTTGCTCAGTTCAAAACACCAGTTTAGAATGGCAATCGAACTGCATAAGCAGTTCTATTATCTAGTGAATATACGTAATTTAGCAATAAAATTCATCGCCGAATTGATGTGGTTCTAAATAGAGCGCGGCAAAAACAGACCGCCTGCACACATCAGTACACGATGAAAATTATAACTCATTTAGAACTTCACGTCTGCCAAGGCTATTTGGCGACCCCAGGAGTATCCGTGATGAACACCACTGCGCAATTTCCCGCCCTTCCCGCCACCATGCAACTGGTCGCAAAGCTGATTGGCATGCCGCGCACCTTGCAGTTGGTACAGGCGCTGGGCGGCACCACCCTGCCTTTCTCCAAAAACCAGAGTCGCGCCGGGCAACTGCGCTTCGCCGCGCTGGTCGAGGTGATCGGCCAGAATGCGGCTGAACAACTCACCCACCACTTCGGCGGCGACATTCTTTATATCCCGCGCTGCAGCCAAGCCTTGCGCCAAGCGCGCAACCAGCAGCTGATCCGCGACTTCGACGCATTGCTGATAGAAGGCCTGGGCGCCAACGAAGCCGTCGGCGTGCTGGCGATGCGCTACCACCTCAGCGACCGCATGATCTGGCGCGTGCTGAAAACCCCGCCGGCGCCACACGAGGTGCACTGATTCACCAGCAAGGAGACCCCGCATGGCCAGCCGCGCCATTTCCGATCTGCACCCGCAACTGCAACCTCTGGCCGAAATCTTCCTGCGCCGCTGCCGCGACCAGGGCCTGGATCCTCTGCTCACCTGCACCTGGCGCTCCGCCGCCGAGCAGGACGCGCTGTATCAGCAGGGCCGCAGCAAGCCCGGCGCCATCGTCACCCAGGCACGCGCCGGCCAATCCGCCCACAACGCCATGCTGTACGGCAGCCCAGCCGCCCGCGCCTTCGACGTGGTGCCGCTGGTGGCCGGCAAACCGGTATGGGATGCCGAACACCCGCACTGGCACCTGATGGGGCAAATCGGCCAGGCGCTGGGTTTGAACTGGTACGGCCAGCCCGATGCCCCCTTTCAGGAATACCCCCACTTTCAACTCTCCCAGGAGTTCTGACCATGCGCATCGCCGATCTGTTCTGCAGTCCGCACAGCCGCCGCCTGAGCCACAGCCGGCTATGGGCCAACATCGCCTGCGCCGCCGCCACCGCCATGTTCATCGTCGGCGGTTGGCGCGGCACCCTCACCCCGGATCTGTGGCTGATCTACCTGGGCGTGGTGGGCGGCTATTCCGCCTCGTTGCGGATGATCGCCGCCTATCGCGACCGGAGCGCTGCATGATCAGCCTGGCCACCCTGCGCCTGAGCGCCTGTCTGCTGTTACCGGCGGCCGCGGGCATTGGCGGCTACGCCATGGGCAGCTCGCGCAGCAGCCATTACTGGCAAGCCCAGCTGCAGGTACGCGTGGCCGAGATGGACGCCAGCCGGAGCCTCGCGCTGCAACAGCAAGAGGCCGCCGCGCTGGCGCTGCAGCAGCAGTGGCGGCAACGCATAGATCAATTGGAAGGCCGGCTGCTGCGACAACAGCAGGCCTTGCAGAACCAGCAACGCCAGCAAGCGCAAAGGATAGACGATGTCACTCGCACAGATGGTTACAGCTTTACCGGCCTTGGTCCTGACAGCCTGCGCCTCTACCGCCAGCTCCTCGGCTATCCCGCCGAGCTGCCCGGCGCCCAGCCCCTATCTGCTGACGCTGCCGGCGCGGCCGCCGGCGCCGACGGCGGGCTACCGGCGCCAGACCTCCTCGCCCACGCCGCCGATTACGGCGCCTGGTGCCAGCAATTGGAACAACGCCTCGTCGCCCTGAAACAACTCTTCAATCAACAGGACCCTCAGCCATGACCGACTTCTTCGACCGCGCCAGCGAACTGGAGACCGAATTCCGCGAACAGGCGCTGGCGCGCCACTTCCAGCAACTGCAGCAAAGCGGCTACAGCCACTGCGAGGATTGCGGCGACCCGATTCCGCAACCGCGCCGCGCCGCGCTGCCCAGTTGCACCCGCTGCGTGATCTGCCAGCAACTGGCCGAGCGCTGAGGAGGTTTCACGTGGAACACGACAATCTGCTGGCCTTGGGCCGCATAGAGGGCAAGCTTGACATGATCGTCGCCCACCTCGCCAAACAAGACAAGAAACTGGAAGAACTGGACACCCGCCTGCGCGATGTGGAAGTGCAGGCCGCCAAGAGCGGCGCGCTGTCCGGCGCATTGTCCGCGCTGCTGGTCACCCTGGCCGGCGAACTCCTCAAGCGCGTGCTGCACTGACACCGCTCAACTAAGTCCCGGCGCCGTCCCGCGCCACAATCCGCCTCATCCTCCGACGCTCCTCAAGGAATGCCCCATGTCCATGCTGATTTCACTGCAAACCGCCATCGCCGACCGCCTGCACCAGGGCCTGGCGCGCATGGTGCGCGAAGTGGCGGCGGACCTAGACGAAACCGCCCTGTGCGGCCTGCAGCTGGCCCACGGCGACTACGCCAGCCGGCTCACCCCCGGCCAGTCCAGCCCCGCCATCAATCCCCAGGCGCTGGCCCGGCTGCCGGCGGTGTGGACCGTGGCCGGCGGCATCACCGCCAGCCAGCCGTCCGCCAGCCAGCGCCAGCGCTACAAGGCCAACGCGCTGTTCACCGTCATCGTCGGCGACCGTTTGCAGGCCGACGCCAGCTACAGCGGCGCCGGCGTCTGGCAACTGGTCTACGCGGTGCGCCGCCTGCTGGCCTCGCAGGATTTCGGCCTGGCGGTCAACCCGCTGGTGCCGGAAAAAGTCCGCCCGCTGGGCCAGTCGCCGCGCGACGGCCAGCCGTGGAGCCTGGTGGCCTGCGACTTCAGCACCTACTGGCTGGACGAGGCGCTGGACAACGGCCACTGGCCGGCGCCGTTGAAGGATAGCGACGCCGACGCGCTGTTCTCCCGCTTCGGCGGCCGCCTGGACGATCCGTCCAAGAACTGGCAAAGCACCCAGCTCAACTTCAGCCTGGCTGGCAAACCCGACGTCAAGGCGCAGGACGTGGTCAGCCAGCCGGCGCCCAAATAAGCCCCCGCAAGCCTTCCTTGTTTTCCCGTCGCCGCGCCAGTCGGCGCGGCACTCTCACCCAACCGCAGCATCAGGAGTCCATCTCTTATGGCCAGCCCCAACATCAGCTTCGACCAGATCCCGGCATCCATCCGCAAACCGGGCAAGTACTTTGAGTTCAACACCAAGCTGGCGGTCCGCACCTTGCCGGGCAACCCGCAGCGCGTGCTGATGATAGGCCAGCGCATGGCCGACGATCCGGCCAATCCCGGCAAGAACGCCGCCCAGCCGGCGCTGGCCGCGCTGGACGTGTTCAGCGACGAGCAGGCCGCCCTGGCCTTCGGCCGCGGCTCCTACGC
Source organism: Chromobacterium sphagni (assembly GCF_001855555.1). Lineage (GTDB taxonomy): Bacteria > Pseudomonadota > Gammaproteobacteria > Burkholderiales > Chromobacteriaceae > Chromobacterium > Chromobacterium sphagni. Next base: position 767,349 of record NZ_MKCT01000001.1, read on the forward strand.
CCACCTGATGGCGCGCGCCGCCATCAACGCCAATCCCTACCTGCAGCTGACCATGATCGCGGTGGACGACGCCGCCGCCGGCACCCCGGCTTCCGGCACCTTCACCTTCAGCGGCCCGGCCGCCGCCTCCGGCGTGATGAGCCTCTACATCGGCAGCGTGCGCGTCGACGTCCCCGTCGCCGCCGGCGACGACGCGCCCAAGATCTCCGCCAACGCCCTGGCCGCCATCGCCAAACTCACCGACCTACCGGTAGTCGCGAGCGCCGCCAAGGAAGTGCTGACCATCACCGCCCGCCACAAGGGCAGCATCGGCAACGGCATCGCGCTGAAAGCGCAGGAACAGATCGCCGGCCTCGGCGTCGCCGTCGCCCCGATGAAGGGCGGCGCCGGCGACCCGGACATCGCCCCGGCGCTGGCGGCGGTGGTCAGCGGCGGCCACCAGATCGTGGTCAACCCGTTCAACACCGACGCCGCCCTGACCGCGCTGCGCGCGCACCTGGACTTCGTCTCCGGTCCGATGGAACAGCGCGGCGCCATCGGCGTGATCGCCACCACCGGCGCGCTCGCCGACGCCGCCGCCCTATCGGCCAAGCTGGACAGCGGCCGCATTACCGCCGCCTGGTACCGCGGCTCGGCCAAGCTGCCGGGCGACGTGGCCGCCGCCTACGCCGCGGTGATCGCCAGCGAGGAAGATCCGGCCCGTCCGCTTAACACCCTGGCGCTGAACGGCCTGGACGTGGTGGACCTGGCTTTCCGCACCAGCCGCACCGAACAGGAAAGCGCGCTGTACAGCGGCGTCACCCCGCTGGAAGTGGCCGCCGGCAACCGCGTGCAGATCGTGCGGGCCATCAGCACCTACACCAAGGACGCGCAAGGCGTGGACGACGTGTCGCTGCTGGACATCACCACCATCCGCACGCTGGACTACGTGCGCCAGGCCTGCCGCGAGCGCATCGCGCTGCGCTTCCCGCGCGAGAAGCTGTCCGACCGCACGCCGTCCAAGGTGCGCTCCGAGCTGCTTGACGTGCTGTACAAGCTGGAGGAGCTGGAAATCATCGAACAGGTCGACGCCAACAAGGACGGCCTGATCGTCGAGCGCGACCTGCAGGACGCCAACCGCCTGGACGCCAAAATTCCGGTGGACGTGGTCAACGGCCTGCACGTGTTCGCCGGCCGCATCGACCTCTTGCTGTAAACCCTCCCTAACCCTGCTTGACGCCGGCCGGCGCTCCCGGCTGGCCCCTCCCTGAATCGAAAAGGAACATCCCATGGCTTTGAAAGAATACGCAGGCTCGATCGTCCTGGAAGTGAACGGCCAGGAAATCGACGTGATCGACCTCAACGTCAGCAGCAAGACCGGCCGCAAACTGGTGAAGACAATGAACTCCAGCGGCAGAGCCCGCGGCTTCGCCCGCGGCATCACCGAGTACGACCTGTCCGTCACCGTATCCATCCCGCTGACCGGCGACCTGGACTGGGAGGCGGTGGAAGGCGCCAAGCTGACCGAGTTCCCGCTCGCCGGCGGCAAGCGCACCAGCTATCTGGACTGCTTCACGCTGGAGGTGGGCGAGAAGTACGGCGTGGAAAACGAGGCGCGCCGCGATATCAAGCTGATGTCGTTGCGGAAGGTGGTGGAGTGATGGCCATCATACAAGCACGACTGCGCTACGGCGTGGAATACCAAGGCGAAATGCATTACGACGTCGACTTGCGCCTGCCCATGGTCGCCGACAGCATCGCGGCCATCGACGAAGTCGGCGCCGACTCCAACCTGCTATTTAACCTGGCGCTCACCGCGCGCTGCCTGACCAAGCTGGGCGGCATGCCGGCGGAAGCCATCACCACCGATTTCCTGTCGGCCAATCTGGTGGACGATGACTTCGAACTGCTGATCGACATGCGCAACGCGCTTAAAAAAAAGCGGATCAACGCGAAAAGCGCCTCGCTGACTACCGTGAAGCCGTCCTCCTCCTCGGCCGCTACGGACTGAGCGAACCCCGGATCAGACAGCTGACCGAGTCTGAACTGGATGGTTATCTGCAGGCCGCCAGCCGGTTGCAGGCGTCCCTCGTCTCCTCGATGGGGTGACGGGGACGCCTGTTTTTCATGATTGAAAGGAAGACGAGATGCCAGGAAAAGAACAGGGAAGCGCCTGGGAAACAAGCAAAGACGCGGCGGAGCAGCTCGGCAAGCTGCCGGAAAATGTTAAGAAAGCCGGCGACAGCATGGTCAACATGGCGCGCAAAGCCGATGCCGCCGATCACCAGCTGCGCCAGCTCGCCAATCTTGCTTTTCCCGAACGCGATATGTCGGGACGAAAACAGGGCATGGCCCAGTTGGACAAGATCGTCGTTGCCGCCGGCGGCGGCAGAGATGACGCGGCGGCGGCGCTGACCACGCTGTTGCAGAACGGTGTGAAACTCAATGATGCCGAAAAACTATTGCCGCAGTTGGTCAACGGCGGACAGGCTCTGGGGGTCAGCGCGCAGAAGCTTGCCGAGGCCGCCGTCGGACAAGGGGAGGACAAAAAGGATGCCAAGGATCAAGCGAAATCGCCGCCCGACGCCGACAAGATCAACCAAAACCTGCGTTTTGCCTTGGCCGAAGCCGCCGCAAAACCGGCCGACTACCATCCGGACGAAGCCGACAAATGGCTGCCGGATCTACTGAAAAAAGTCGGGAAGAATGGCGTCAGCCAAGAAAACCTGACCCGTTACGACAACAATGTCCAAATGATGCGGGAAAGCGCCCAATTCAAGGATCAAAGCCAGCAAAGCGCGCTGGCGAACAGCGAACAGAACAAGCGAGCCAGTCAGATTCTCGGAGACCAAAAAGCCAACTACAGCGAAATCGTCTCGCCATTGCTGGACTGCGCCGCAGCCCTGCTGACGTTCGGCTCGGCGCTGGCCGGGGTGGTCGCCATCGTCGGCAAGATCGCCAAAGGCGCCGATGGATCCACGCCGTCCCTGCCCTCCAAACCCGGAGGCAAACAGGGCAAGAACGCAAGCGGAAATCGATCATCCAAGAGTAAAACCGCTCCGCAAAAATCCGGTTCGGCCTCTAAAAAGCTCCAAGGGCCCCAAGCCACTCCCTCCTCGTCCCGCTCCTCCGGGCCCACCCGTGCCGGCGCATCGGAGAAAAGTACCGGCATATTCAGCCAACTGGCCACAAAAACCAAGGGCATGCTGCAAAAAACCGCCCAATCCGGCACAGGGCTTCCCGCCAAGCTGCGCAGCATGGCCGGATCCGGCGGCCACTCACTGAGGCAGAGCGGCGGCATACTGGGCGGGTTCCTGAAAGGCGGCCTGCGCATTGCCGGCAAGGCTTCCGGTATCGTGGGGCTCGCCACCGGGGCCATTGGCGCCTACCAGGTGCTGTCCAACCCCAACTCAACCGTCGGCAACAAGATACGCGCCGTCGGCGGACAGCTGGGCGGTTTCGGCGGCTCCGCGATCGGCGGTGTGGTGGGCGGAGCGATCGGCATGCTGGGCGGCCCCGCCGGCGCGGCGTTGGGCGCCATGGCCGGACGCGCCGTGGGGGGCTGGCTGGGAGAAACGCTGGGAGACAAGGCAGGGGCGATGCTGGGCAATAAGATAGACCATCGTCAGGCTCCCGGCACACCGGCGTCGTCTCCGGCGGCCTCGGCTCAGAAGGCCGGAACCCGGCCAAGCATTCCTGCCGGCGCGAACGCGCCAGCGACTGCGAGACCAGGCGCGCCGCAGACCACTGCGGCCAAGCCTCCCCAGCCGCAGCCGAAGGGCAAGGGCGACAGCGCCGCAGCATCCTTGCTGCCCCAGCTCCAGGTCCTGGTCAACCAGTTCGCTGCCGCCGTCGCCCAGCTCCACCAACCCCTCCGCGTAGTCGTCGACGTCCAGCACGGCAACATCGTCGCCGCCGTCAACGCCGCCAACAGCCAACAACAAAGGAGGAGCTGATGTTCAGCCTCAATGTGTTCGCCGGCCTGTCCGCCGGCCCTCTGGTGGACGCCAGCTTCCGCGGCGTACGCTTCGATTGCCTGAGAAGCCAGGACAGCGCGCAGCGCGACCAGGCGGTGCACGAATACCCTTACCTGGACGGCGCCGACGTCGAGGACCTGGGCCGCAAGGCGCGCAAGGTATCGCTCAGCGTGATGTTCTGGGGCAAGGACTACCAGCACCGGCTGCGGCAATTCATCGCCGCGCTGGACACCGCCGGCCCCGGCGAGCTGGTGCACCCGGTATTCGGCAGCATGCCGCAGGCGCAGGTGGTGGATTACCAGATCAGCCACGACGCCGACACGCCGGACTCCTGCACCGTGGACGTCAACTGGCTGGAAGCCACACCGGGCAATCCCTTCTTCACGCAGAACAAGCCGCGGCAGCAAAGCGAGGCCATCAACGCCCAGGTGGACAAGCTGCGCGGCATGGCAGGCGAGGCTTACGCCAAGGCGCAAGCGCTGGTCGCCACCGCCAAGGGCGCGCTAGCGCGGCTGGGCGCGTTGCGCCAGCAGCTGACCAGCACCGTCAAGGCGCTGGCCGGGATGGCCAACCAGGCGGTGGCCCAGGTCAACGATTTGCTGGCCTATCCGCAGGCCTTCGTCAGCCAGGTGAGCGCGCTGGTGGACCAGGTGGCCGACTGGAAATTCGACATCGCGGTGGACCTTGGCCCGCTGCCGGCGCTGAAAACCGCCGCCAGCCTGCCTGCCGCCACCCTGACCGACTGGAACGCGCTGCGCCGCCGGTTGGACGGCCTGCCGGACAAGATACGCCAGGGCACCGCGCCGCTTAGCGCCGGCGCCGCCCTCACCGTGTGGAGCAGCGACCAGCAACGGATAGACGCGCTGCTGCAGTTGAACGTCTCCACCAAGCTGGCCAGCGCCGCCGCCGGCATCTTCGGCAGCGAGGCCAGCCAGGCCACGCTGACGCCGCCGGCGCTGGAGCAGATCGCCGGCGACGTGCGCGGCGCCTTGCAGACCACCATAGACCAATGGCGCGCCAGCATGCCGTCCGACGCCGCCTACCAGGTGGTGGACAGCCTGCGCGAACTGGGCCTGCAGGTGCAGCAGGGCGCGGCCAGCCTGATCGCCGCCAAGCCGCCGCTGATCACGCGCAAGGTGGAAGCCAGCGCCAACCTGCGCCAGCTGGCCCACCTGTGGTACGGCGACAGCGAGCGCGCCGCCGAGCTGTTGCGGCTGAACCCGCAGCTGGCCTATCCCAACCACCTGACCCCGGGAACCGTGATCCATGGCTACGCCCACTAAACCCGCCGCGCCAGATAACACCGTCAGCCTGCAGATCGCCAGCCGCCAGCACAGCGACTGGACCCACTACTCCATCGATTCCGACCTGACCGTCCCCGCAGACGGCTGGCAAGTGGCGCTGGGCCTGCCCGGCGGCGTCTTCCCGCCCGAGGTGGAGCCGGGCGCGATGATCAAGGTGATGGTGGGAGAGGAAACCGTACTGATGGGCCGGGTGGACGACATCAGTCACAGCGTGGCTTCCGACAGCCATCAGCTGTCGCTGTCCGGCCGCGACCTGGCCGGCATGCTGCTCGATTGCAGCGCGCCGCTGCTCACCGCCAAGAACATGACGCTGCAGGACGTGCTGGACAATGTGGTGAGGCCGCTGGGCATCAGCAAAGTCCGGGTGGACGCCAAGGGCCGGGGCCAGATCGAGAAAATCAGCGTGGACCCCGGCAACAGCGCCTGGGACGTGCTCAGCCGCGCCGCCCAGGCCAACGGCCTCACCGCCTGGTTCGACCCGGACGGCACCCTGGTGGTGGGCGGCCCGGACTACAGCCAACCGGCCAGCGCGCGGCTGATCCTGCGCCGCGACGGCAAGGGCAATAACGTGATCAGCCTGTCCGAAACCCGCTCCCACGCGCAGCGCTACTCCGAGCTGACCCTACTGGGCCAAGGCCACGGCCAGGCGCTGACGCCGGGCCGCCACCGCCTGCAGCACCAGTCCTACGACTCCGACGTTTGCTACCACAAGCCGCGCATCCAGGTGGAGCCGGACGCCGCCAGCCAGGCTGAGCTGGCCGCGCGCGCCGACAAGATGCTGGCCGACGCCCGCCTGGCCGGCTACACCCTGTCCGCCACCGTGGCCGGACACCGCGACAGCCGCGGCCAGCTGTGGACGCCGGGCCAGCGCATCGAAGTGGAAAGCGAGCCGCACGGCGTCAATGGCAGTTATTTCCTGATGGCGCGCACCTTCGAGGGCGGCCGCGGCCAGGGCAGCACCACCCGGCTGACGCTGAAGGAAGACAAGTGCTGGATTCCGGCGATGCGCGCCGGCAACAAATGAAAGGACACACGCCATGTGGCATGAAGTAGACCACCGCATCCGCCGCGCCTTCAGCAATGTGCGCCAGGGCTTCCGCGCCGCGCTCACCCATGTGGACAGCGGCGGCGGCGTGCAGACGGTGCAGGCCGAAGGCCTGGCCGGCGAACAGCTGCAAGACGCCGAACTGTTCCAGCACTATGGCTACACCTCCAACCCGCCGCCGGGCAGCATGGCAATGGTGCTGCCGCTGGGCGGCCGCACCAGCCACAGCGTGGTGCTGGCCACCGAGCACGGCAGCTACCGGCTGCAATCGCTGCAACCGGGAGAAGTGGCGCTGTACAGCGACGAAGGCAGCAAGGTCGTGCTCAAACGCGGCAAAATCATCGAAGCCACCTGCGACAGCTTCGTGCTGAACTGCAAGACCATGCAGGTCAACGCCAGCGACAGCGTCGCGCTGAAATGCCAGAGCATGCAGGTGGACGCCAGCCAACAGGCCGGCTTCACCACCCCCACGCTGCAGACCAGCCAACAGTTGGTGGCCCAAGGCCAGATCAGCGGCAACGGCGGCCTGGCCATCCAGGGCGGCGGCGGTGCCAGCGTCACCGGAGACATCAAGCTGAACGGCGCGATGACCGCCAGCGGCGACGTGAAGGCCGGCGGCAAAAGCCTGGTTTCCCACACCCACGACGCGCCGAACGGCCCCACCAGCCCGCCGAAATAAGCCGCGCCACTGACCGGCGTCCCCTGCCGCCCCATCCCCCATCCCAGGACAATAGCCATGGACCCACTCTTGGACCCCGCCACCGGCGACTACGCCGGCCCCGCCACCGACACCCTCGCCAACGCCGTCTATCTGCGCCTGATGACGCCGCTGGGCGGCTGGTGGGCAGACCCCGCGCTGGGTTCGCGCCTGCATGAGCTCACCCGCAGCAAGGACAGCAGCCGCATCGACCTGTTGGCCTGCCAATACGCAGAACAAGCGCTGCAGCCCTTGCAGCAAGACGGCCGCGCCAGCCGGATCCAGGTGTCTTCGCAACGGCAGGGCCCTGGCCGGCTGCTGCTGCAGATAGAAGCCGCCGAGACTGGCGGCCACACCCGACATTTCCAACACCAAGTGAGGATAGCCTGATGCCCCTGTCCACCCCCGATTTCGCCAGCATCCGCGATACGCTGCTGCGCGACCTGCAAAATCTGCGCGCCGACGCCGACACCGGCCCGGACAGCGACTACTTCGTCCGCGCCAGCTCGGTGGCCAGCGCGGTGGAGGGACTGTACCAGCACCAAAGCTGGGTCGCCCGCCAGATCTTCCCCGACACCGCCGACCGCGAAGACCTGGAACAGCACGCCCGCCTGCGCGGCATCGTGCGCAAGGCGGCCACCGCGGCCGCAGGCTGGTTGCAGATCAGCGGCACGCCCGGCGCCCTGGCAGCAGGTGGGCTGCAATTGCGGATAGGCGATCAGTTATACGCCTCGCAGGCCTTCGATACGCAAGGCAACCCCGCGCCGGACCGGCTGGATGCGAACGGCCAGGCCAATCTGCCCATCCTGGCCAATCTGCCAGGCAGCAGCGGCAACCAGCCTGACAATCTGCAGGTGGAGCTGATGCAGGCGCCGCCTGGCGTGGCCAGCAAGGCCGTGCTGATGACAATGAAGGGCGCAACCGACACGGAAGACGACCAGGCGCTGCTGGGCCGGCTGCTGGAACTGATCCGCCGCCCCCCCGCCGGCGGCAACCAGCACGACTACCGGCGCTGGGCGATGGAAATAGACGGCGTAAGCGCTGCCTATGTCTACCCGTTGCGCCGCGGCTTGGGCACCGTGGACGTGGTCATCACCGCCAACGGCGGCCTGCCCTCCACCGCCACGCTAGCCAAGGTCCAAGACCATATTGAAGATCTGCGGCCGGTCACCGCCAAGAGCTGCCTGGTGCTGGCGCCGACCCCGCGCGCGGTCGACATCGACCTCGCGCTCAATCTGGGCGGCATCAGTCTGGACGTTTTCACGCCGCAGCTGCAGCAAACGCTGCAGGCCTACTTCGCCGGCCTCGCCCCGGGCGAGCGCCTGGTCAGGAGCCGGATCGAGGCGCTGATCTCCGACCTGCCCGGCGTGCAGGACCGCCAACTCAACGCCCCCGCCGGCAATGTCGCGCCGGTTTCCGACGCCGGCAAGGTGGAATGGCTGCGGCTGGGCAAACTGACGCTGAGGGCCATGCCATGATGCCGCAGCCTCCCTACCAGGACTTGCTGACCCGGCTGTTGCCGCCGGCCAGCTACAGCCCCGATGGCCCGCGGCTGCAGGCCGAGCTGGCCAGCGAGGGCGCGGCGCTGGACCGGGCGCAGAACAGCGCCCGCCAGCTAGCCGGCGCGGTCACCCCGCTGGCCGCCGAGGCGCTGCTGCCGGACTGGGAACGGGTATGCGGGCTGATGCCGGCCGCCGACGCGCCCTACCAGCAACGCCAGCAGGCGGTGCTGGCCAAGCTGGCGGAAACCGGCGGCCTGTCCATCTCTTACTTCACCCGGCTGGCCGCCGGCATGGGCTACCAGATCCGGATCGACGAGCCGCAGCCGTTCCGCGCCGGCGTCAACCGCGCCGGCCAGCCGCTGTGGAGCGCCGACATCCCCTGGGTGTGGCAGGTCACCGCATACGGCAGCAAGGTCCGCCCCTACCAGTTCCGCGCCGGGCAATCGCTGGCCGGCGAACGCCTCACCACTTTCGGCGACCCCAGGCTGGAAGAGCTGTTCAACGACCTCAAGCCCGCGCACACCTTCGTCTACTTCGCCTACCAGCCGTAATCCCCCGCTCCATCCCCGGCGCTGGCAGCCGCCAACGCCTCCCTCGCCTTCCCTCCCGGAGATCCCGCATGCAAGATACCCTCAAGCCCGTACTCACCGACGACAGCCTGTTCCATGACGGCAATCCCGCCAGCGGCACTCCTGGCACCGTGGTAAGCGCCGACTGGCTCAACAATGCCCAGGCCGCCATCCAGTCCACCCAGCAAGAGGTGCTGACCGTCATCAAGAACAACGGGCAGAACGCCGACCCGACACGCAAAGACCAGTTGCTGCAAGCGGTGCAGAACATCGCCTGGGGCAGTGCGCAACGGCCATCCACGCTGGCCGGCTACGGCATCGCCGACGGCGCCAGCAAGACCGACCTGAAAGCCGCCATCGACGGCGTGGTGGCCGGCGCGCCCGGCGCGCTCAATACCCTGCAGGAGCTGGCGGCGGCCTTGGGTAATGACTCCAACTACGCGGCATCGGTCACAAAGTTGTTATCCGGCAAAGCCGACAAAGCCTCCACCCTGGCCGGCTACGGCATTGTCGACGCAATGAAAGCCAGCGACTGGGGCGTGCAAGGCTACACCACGCTGCAAGTCGGCCCCGGCAAAGCCTTCGCCAGCATCCAGGATGCCTGGAACAGCCTGATCGGCAAGGTGCTGCAGGCCGACGTGCTGATCCAGGTGGCCGACGGCCAGTACGCCACCTCCGGCATCTGGCTTAACAATCAGCCCTTCGCCAGCCGCATCCGGATCCAGGGCAACACCGCCAATCCATCGGCTTGCAAGATCGTACTGACCCCGGACGCCAACAAACTCAGCAACGGCGTCGTATTCAGCCGGGTGTCCGGCGTCAACTTCTCCGGCTTCCACATCGTCGGCGAAGCCAGCGCCAATCACTGGAGCTACCGTTGCCTGCGGGTGGAGGAAGCCGCGGTGGTCTACTCCGACCCCGGCACCATCGTGCTGGAAGGCGCAGCCGCCGGTTTGGAAGTGGATCAGAATGCCAGCGGCAATTTCGTAAAAATCCGCATTTCCGGAATCAAGGGCTGGGCGGCATCCATCATCGGCGGCGCCCATGCCATCCTGCACAATTGCGCGATCACCGGCCTGGGAATAAATGTCTCCACCACCACGCCCGCATTTGTCAACCCCGATATGCCCAGCCTCATGTCCTCCGGCCTGCAATGCGTAGAGGGCAGCAAGGCCTGGTTGAGCGTCAGCAGCATTTCCAATGTCTTCCAAGGCTGCGTAAGCGCAAGCAACTCCTATCTCTGGGCGGATGGCACCGCCGTCGACCAGGCCACCAATGCCTTCCAGGCGGAATGGGGGGGCCTGATTTGGAATAGTGGCGCCAATCCTAGCCCCGCCGTGCCGAATGGCCGCCGCGGCAAAGCCAGCAACGCTGACATCGGTTATCTCGCCGGTCGGGGCGGCACTATCTACGCGTATATGGCAACCGCTGATAATTGCAACTGCGGTTTCTATGCCGTATACAGTGGGGCCATATATGCCGCCAACGGTTGGAGCCGAAACAGCAAAAAAGTTGGCTACTGCGCTGATGGTTTAGCATGGCTGGATGCATCCGGAACCCAAGCCGGGTCTTATGGTTGCACACAACTGTACGACCCGGCGCCCAATACGCCAGGCAACAGTGGCGCATATGTTTACCAGAAAATTACACCTTAAAAAAACATAACCCATACCGGCGCAGACGCCTTGCTCTGTGCCGGTTTTTCATGGCCCGCCGTTGCCTGCTATTGAATAGTGATCAAGCTTGTAACATACTGACGCCTAACCAAAAATATGATGTCGCGCTCTGGACAACCTGCATTGATTTCCCTGAGAATACTGAGCTGCCGAATGGCAATTTGAGTTAACATAAAAACAAGCCAATATTCATCAAAAACAAGTTGAAATCATACCCCAATCACCTGTTCGTTTTGTTTATCTAGATTTTTTGCGCTTTGCATTTGCCATGATAGTTTTTTTTGGTCATGCCAAGACGCTTTTCGCCATGGAGAAATTCCAGCTCGCTGTAGATTATTTCTTCATACTCTCCGGATTTGTTTTAACCCATGCTTACAAAGATAAACTATCCAACTCCAACTTCCTTCGCAGCTTCATCCGCGACCGGGTAGCCCGCCTCTATCCATTACACCTTGCCACACTCTTTATCCTGATGTTCCTGAATATCTGGTTTGTGGAAATCACCAAGGGACAATGGCTGGAACAAGGCTGGTCGTATCAAGATGGAAGAACATATACATTATCTTTACATTTACTGTTGCTGAATAATATTGGACTGACTCCTGGTGGCCCCTCCTGGAATGCCCCTGCATGGTCCATCTCAGTCGAGTTCTGGATTAACATTCTGCTTGCCGGCATCGCGCTGAAAATGCGCAAATACTTACTCGCATTTTGCATTGCTGCCTTTATGCTTGCATACTCCACTCTCTTCTTCAGCATTGGCAGCCTTGGCGATTTTTATAAAAATATCGGTTTTATCAATACCGGAATGCTCCGTGGGATAGCAGGCATGACTGCAGGGGTGCTCTGCTATGCTGCATATCAGAAAATCCTCCCTGCCATTGGGAAGCGATCCAGAATTTCAATCATCCTCCTGGCCTTGCTATCTATCGTATTTCAGTTCTGCCTTATCGCTGGGTGGCCACACTTTGAGCATGCAGAATTTCTGATCGTTCCCATAAGTGCTGCTGCCGTCATCTCATTGGCCTTGCTCGAGGGCGTCTACAAAAATGCTTCCATGAGCGGCGCGCTGGAATGGCTAGGGAGTGCTCCTACGCCATATGCATGACGCACTGGATTATGTTGATCTTTGTAGAATATTTCATGAAATATGCGTGGGGATTGAATGTGAACCTTAAAAGCCCAATCCAATTTCTTATCATGACTGGCATGGTATTGACCATATCCAGACTGTCATTCAATTACATTGAAAAACCCGGCAAGAAATTTATCAAAGGAATGGGGAAATGAAGCTTTTACCAACTATTCCAGCCCTGCTCCTGTTTGCCATGCAGGCCTATGCGGGAATCAGCATTGAACAATATGGCGACTCGACCACAACCGGACTTTCTTTTTACAGTGGGCGACTGCAACAGGCTAAACGATCTAGCGTTGATATCATCTACCTCAACATAAACAAGCGGTTTGGTCCGGCCGCATCCATCGCCAACAAGGGAGTTTCCAACTCCTGCGCCATCCAGCTATTGCATGGAGAAGGTAAGACGCCGGCCTGGCGCGACAGGGTAAAGCGTACAAAAGCGGACATCATCACTTTTGGTTTTGGCTTGAATGACCATTTCGTCTGCCATCGATCCACAATTCAATTTGCAGATGATCTTCGCAGCTTGGTGGATATCACCATTGCCGCGGGGAAAGTGCCGATATTGATCGAGCCCACGCCCTCGACCAGCCCCGACCGGAAAGACTTGGCCGCCTACGTTGATGCCATGAATCTGGTAGCCGAGCAGCGCAAAATCCAGATCATCCAGCACTACAAGATATGGACCGCCTTGCCGAACTGGAAAGCGCTGCTATCCGATGGCGTGCATCCCACGGCGCAAGGTTATCAAGTAAAAGGCCTGACCGAGTACCAGGCGCTGATGCCCAGCATCCTCACCGCCTTGCGCAAGCCGTGACACGAACCGGGCTTGAACATCTGCGCAAGCCCGGTCTCGCGCTCCCCCAGGCCATGCCGGGCCGCCCCACCAGCCACCGCGCCTGCCGGCGCGGTTTTTCATTGCGCGGATGGACGTCAGTACTGACGTGCGTCCGCTGATCCTTCTTTCGCGCCTCCTGCACAATCGTCGCCAATTCCACGACATCTGTCATCGGCCTCGGCCGATTTCCTTTTTTGCCCAGCAGGAGACCATGCCTTGCAAGACATTCTCAAGCCGATAAGCAGCGACGACAATCTGTTCCACGACGGCAACCCCGCCAACGGCACTCTTGGCACCGTGCTGAGCGCCGATTGGCTCAACAATGCCCAGGCCGCCATTCAATCCACCCAGCAGGAAGTGCTGACCGTCATCAAGAACAACGGCCAGAATGCCGATCCGACACGCAAGGATCAGTTGCTGCAAGCGGTGCAGAACATGGCCTGGGGCGGCGCCCAAAAACCCACTACGCTGGCCGGCTACGGCATCGTCGACGGCGCCAGCAAAACCGATTTGAAAACCGCCATCGACGGCGTGGTGGCCGGCGCGCCTGGCGCGCTCAATACCCTGCAGGAACTGGCGGCGGCTTTGGGCAACGACCAGAATTTCGCCGCCAGCATCGCCAAGCTGCTTGCCGGCAAGGCCGACAAGGCCGCCACGCTGGCCGGCTATGGCATCGCCGATGGCGCCACATCGACCCAGGTCAACGCAGCGGCGCCTGCCGGCATGGTGGCGTACTTCGCGATGAAAGACGCGCCTGCCGGCTGGTTAATTGCCGATGGCCGCGCCGTATCACGCAAGGATTACGCGCCGCTGTTCGCTGCCATTGGCATTTGCTACGGCGTGGGAGATGGCTCGACAACATTCGTACTACCAGACTTGCGCGGCGAATTCGTGCGGGGATGGATTGGCGGAAGGCCAGCGTCCGATGTGCCAGGACAAGCCGACAGAAAATTCGGCTCGTTGGAACGAGATGAGCTGCGCGCACATCAACACGATGTTATAGCCTGGGGATTTAATACTGGAGGAAGCTCAAGTGGTCCGGGCTTGGCAGGAGCGCAAGGCGGTAATGGGGCTATCAATTCCAATACCGGTCTGGGTCTTGCTCAAGCTTTCGGTGGAGTTGAAACTCGTCCCCGCAACGTCGCCCTGCTCGCCTGCATCAAGTGCTGAAGTCCCCCCCGCGATGTTCCACGTGAAACCGCGCCGCCTGGCGCGGTTTTTCATTGCTCAGCGCAGCACCACCAGCGCGGTGCCGGCGCAGCTGACCGCCGCGCCCAGCCAGGCCAGCGGCGGCGGCGGCCGTTTCAGCGCCACCCACAGCATCGGCAGGATCAGCACCGGGCTCAGCGCCGACAAGATCCCCACCGTGGCGACATCGGCGCGCTGCAAGGCCAGCATGATCAGCGTCATGCCCAAGCCGAGCGCGACGATGCCGTTCAGCGCGGTCTGGCCCAGCATCCGCGGGGTATAGCCGCCGCGGCTTTGCGCCAGTTTCCAGCCGCTGAGCCACAACAGATAGTGCGCGCCGCAGCTGATGCCCATCCGCAGCGCCGAGGCGGTCACCGGTTCCAGCCCGGCCGCCATCGCCGGCTTGGCGAAAAAGGTGCCCAAAGCCTGGCACAAGGCGGCGGCCAGGCCCAGCGCAACCCCGGCCATCAGCTTGTCGTTGCGCTCCCAAACGTGGGCGTCCACCTCGCGCCGGCCAAAGGCCACCGCCAGCAGCACGCCGCCGAACACCAGCAGGCAGCCCAGCAACGCGCCCGCGCTCAAGCGTTCTGACAGAAACAACACGCCCAGCAGCACCGAAAACACCGAATGGGTGGCGAACAACAATCCAGTGCGGCGCGGCCCCAGCCGGTTCATCGAAGCGAACATCACGGTGTCGCCGAGGAATATCCCGGTCAGCCCGGACAGCAGCGCCGGCCAGAGACTGGCGGCGCTGACGCTGTGCCAGCCGCCGGACAGCAAGCTGTAGCTGCCCAACAGCACGGTGAGCAGGGTCAGGCGCAAACGGGTGAAGGCGAACGGGCCGAAATGGCGCGAAGGCGCGGCGCCCAAGAGGCTGCCCAAGGCCCAGCAGCCGGCGGCGCCGACCGCGGCGAGGTCATACAGCATCATTCATCCATCAGGTAGATCTCCACCCGCTCCTTGCCCTGGCCGAGGTTGCGGCGCTTGAGCCGCAGCCGCCCCACCTCGCCGCTGCGCTTCAAGTGGGTGCCGCCGCAGGGCACCCGGGCGAAGCCGGGCAGCTGCCAATAGCGGCGCTGACTGGTTTCATCGGAATATTCGCTGGCTATCGGCAGGTTGGAGTCGACGATGGCTTGCGCGCGGGCGGCGATGGCAGGCAGCAAGGGTGTGATCGGCGCGTCCAGCGCGAAGTCTATCCGCGCCTTGTCCGCCGCGATGTGCGCGCCTATTTTCTCCGCCCCGGCGACGTCGCGGCAGATCACCTCCAGCACCAGCTCGGCGGCGAAGTGCAGCCGCATCAGCCGGTAGCGGCGCGGCCAGTCTATCTTCACTTCCACCGCGTCGCCGGCCTTGAGCCCATGGTCCGCGTCCAGCGTGTAGACGATGTCAGCCCCCTGCTTCTCCGCCAGCCGCACCGGATGGCCGCCTATGCTGCCGCTGTCGCTCTCCTGGCCGCCGGAGAAAGCATAGAAGATAGTCGCCTCCAACCATATCCGCTCGCCGTCCACCCGATTGATTCGGGTGGTCAGCTCGGTCTGGTAGGGATCATTCCAGAACTGCTTGCGGGTCATCGCGCAACCGCCAGCCGCTGATAGACATCCTGGTCCAGCCGCTCCATCAGCCGCTCCGGTTTGGACAACTCGTTGAAACCGAATGGCGCGTACAGGCCGTGCGCGTCGGCGGTGGCCAGCATCATCCGCCGCAAATCCTGCAAATCCGGATGCGCCAGAATGGTCCGCAATAGCTGCTTGCCCATGCCCCGCCCCTGCCAGGCCGCCAACACGAACACATCGGCCAGGTAGGCGAAGGTGGCGCGGTCGGTGATCACCCGGGCGAAGGCGATCTGGCTGCCATCTTCGGCATAGCCGCCGAAACACAGCGCATTGGCCAGCGAGCGTTCGAACACCTCGCGCGGCAAGCCGCGCGCCCAATAGGACTCCTGCGACAGATAACGGTAAACCATGTCGCGGTCCAGCCGTTCGGGCCGGGTATCCACTTCAAGCGCCATCGCCTTACTCTCTTGCGTAAAGTCACAGCCTAAACAAATGGCCGGAGCCAAACAAGCATTTGGCATGCGAACAGATTCAAGATGCTTAATCATCCTGATTTTATGGCATTTAATTGCTGCTTGGTTTGCAACTAGCCGTTGCCAGCCAGAGCAAAAACTCGCAGGATATCGGTTTGCCATTTCTTGCCCCCGCCGCCATGAAACCACTGCCCTTGTTGAGAAACCTGCTGTTCGCGCTGCTGTTGCTGGCAATTGCGCTATGGTGCTACGGCAACTGGCGCCAGCAGCCGCAGCTGGTGGACATCGCCCTGTATCTGGGCGACGCGCTGGTGATGGCCGGCGCCTACCTGCTGCCGACGGTGACCGCGGCGCTGGTGAAGAGTCCGCGGCTGAAGAGGATCGTGCTGCTCAACCTGCTGGGCGGCTGGCTGATCCTGCCCTGGATCGTGGCGATGGGCCTGGCCCTGAAGCGCGACGACCTGGCCTGACACCACCCGACGACCCGCCGGACCACAGCGCGGGCGCAAACAACCAAGAGGAGAAGACTCGTGTTCCAACATGTAGACGCCTATGCCGGCGACCCCATCCTGTCGCTGGTGGAAGCCTTCGGCAAAGATCCGCGCGCCGACAAGGTCAATCTCAGCATCGGCCTGTATTACGACCAAGCCGGCCGCATTCCGCGGCTGAAGGCGGTGGAACAGGCCGAAGCGCTGCTGGCCAAGCAGCCGGCCCAACCCTGCACCTACCTGCCGATGGACGGCCTGGCCGCCTACCGCAACGCCATCCAGACGCTGCTGTTCGGCGCCGGCCACCCGGCGGTGCAAAGCGGCCGCATCGCCACGCTGCAGACGCTGGGCGGTTCCGGCGCGCTGAAAGTGGGCGCCGACTTTCTCAAGCGCTACTTCCCCGCCTCCGGCGTGTGGGTCAGCGATCCCACCTGGGACAACCACGTCGCCATCTTCGAAGGCGCCGGCTTCACGGTGGAGCGCTATCCGTATTTTGACCCCGCCACCCGCGCCGTCGATTTCGCCGCCATGCTGGCCAAGCTGCAAACGCTGCCGGCCAAGAGCGTCGTGCTGCTGCACCCCTGCTGTCACAACCCCACCGGAGCCGACCTCACCGACGCGCAATGGGACCAGGTGGTGGCGGTGGCCAAGGCCCGCCAGCTGATTCCCTTCCTCGACATCGCCTACCAGGGTTTCGGCGCCGGCCTGGAGCAGGACGCCTACGCCATCCGCGCGATGGCCGACGCCAGCGTGGCCTGCCTGGTCAGCAATTCCTTCTCCAAGATTTTCTCGCTGTACGGCGAACGCTGCGGCGGCCTGTCGGTGGTGTGCGACGACGCCGCCGAGGCGGCGCTGGTGGCCGGCCAACTGAAAGCCACCGTGCGCCGCAACTACTCCAGCCCGCCGACGCACGGCGCGCGGGTGATCGCCACCGTGCTGAACGATCCTGAACTGAAGGCGTTGTGGGTGTCGGAAGTCAACGAGATGCGCGAACGCATCCAGGCGATGCGCGGCGTGCTGGTGAAGGTATTGAAGGAGTCGCTGCCGGGCCGCGACTTCGGCTATCTGGTGAACCAGCGCGGCATGTTCAGCTACACCGGCTTCAGCCAGGGCCAGGTGGACAAGCTGCGCGAACAGTTCGGCGTCTATCTGGTGGGGAGCGGCCGCATGTGCGTGGCCGGCCTCAACACCGCCAACGCGCCCTACGTCGCCGAGGCTTTCGCCAAGGTGCAGTAACACCGCTTCCACGGGCCGCCTCTCCGGACGGCGGCCCGTCTTCCTCTCCCGCCATCACCATGGCGTGGCTGCTGCCCGCATCTTGATTCGTATAGAATACCCTCTCGTAAACTTACGCGCCCGGACTCCCCCTCCCGGCCCGCGACACCCGTTGGGAGCAATGCATGGAATCCGCAATACAGGCACGCGCAGTCGAAGCCAAACAGGGCTGGCGCTGGATCGTCGACGGCTACCAGTTATTCCGCCAGCAAAAAATGACATGGGTGCTGATGGGCATTGTCTATCTGGCCATCACGCTGCTGCTGTCGCGGTTGTCCTTGCTCGGCCAAGCGCTGCTCGGCCTCTCCGCCCCGCTGTTCACCGCCGGCTACCTGCTGGCCGCCAGCAAACAGCGCCAGGGCGAAACGGTCAGCATGACGGACCTGTTCCTGGGCTGGCGGCTGTGCCTCAAACCCATGGCCGGCTACTGCCTGCTACTGCTGCCGATTGCCATCTTGAACGGCTACATCGCCCAGCATGTGGTTGAAACCAGCGGCGCGCGGCACCAGCTGCTGATTTTCGGCGAAGTGCTGCTGTGGCTGTTCAGCATCGCCTGCATGTTCGTCGTGCCGCTGATCAGCCTCCACCAGGCCACGCTGTGGCCGGCGCTGCGGCTGAGCATCAGCGCCGTGCAAAAGAACTGGGGCCCGCTGCTGGTCTACTTCCTGGCCATCCTGCTGCTGGCCATCCTCAGCATCTTCACGCTGGGCCTGGCGCTGCTGGTGCTGATTCCGGTCATCTACATCTCGCTGTACATGGCCTGGCTGGACATTTTCTCCAGCGGCGGCAACGCCGCGCCATCCGTCTGAGCCGCCCGGCCAAATAGAAAAACGGCAGCCGTCACGCTGCCGTTTTACTTTTCCCGCGCGGCTCCTGTCCGCTGGCGCACTAAGCAAGCGCAATGGCTTTCCAGCCTTGTTGCGCCGTTTGCTCTGCCAGCGCCAGCCAGGCTGCATCGCCCTCCATTCCGGCCAGCCACAGGCAACTGAGCGCCAGCTTGATGCTGTGCGCGTCCTGCAATCGCAGCACCATGCGGCGGATGGCCGCGGCATCCCGCCGCATCTGCGGCACCGCCACATCCAGCGCCGGACAGCCGCAATAGATGAACACCCCGATCAGCGCCGCTTGCATCTGCAACGCCGTGCTGTCGGCCACCTCGGCCAGCCCCTGGGCGCGCGCCAGGCTCAGCGCCGCCTCCCAGGCGGTGATCAGATGCAGCGCATCCAGATCACGCGTGGCCAGAAACAGCAGGCGGCAATAGCGGCGCTGCTCCCTCGCGCTGCCCAGCAAGCCGGGCGGCAGGCGGGCGGACAACTCCGCCAATGCCAGCGCCCGCTCGATGTCGTCCAGGATCAGGCCGCCCTGCGGTGGCAGCAGGATCGGCGAGCGTCGCCAATCAGCCAGCAGGTCGGGCAGCGTCTGCGCCGACGGCGACTGGCCCGGCAGATCCAGCAGTTTCCAGTGTGACAAGGCATAGGCCAGCGCGGCGTCGATCTCGCCATCCACGCCGCCCCGCAACGCATACGCCAGCCGGATCAGGCCATGGAACGACGCGCCGGCCGGCGCGGCCTGCACCAGCCGCAAACGGCCAGCCCAATGGCGCAGCCATTCCCCCTGCCGCCTCTCCCAGGCGAAGCGCCGCCTCCATGCCGCCTCGCTGGCCTCATCGCCAAGCCAGCCGCAGGTGTCGGCGATGTCGCGGCCATCGTCCTGCAAGAACTCGAGATGGCCGTGACGCGCAGCGTGCCGACGCAATTGCCCCTCGTCCGCGCCCAGCTCCGCCAGCGCCTGCAATTCCATCGGCAGGTGATTGGACAAACCGCCTCGATAGCTGCCGGAATAAGCCAGCAGCGGGGACAAAAGGTCTTGCATCATTGCGCATCTCCATTGAACCGCCATATCGCCTCACTTTGCTCCCGCGACGCATCCAATGCCAATTGGATTTCAAGATGGCGACGATAGCCCACGGCAATGCCGATGAAAAAAGGCGGGACATTCCCGCCCTTGCCCGACAACGCGTCGCCAGGCGCTCAGGCCAGCCAGTCCGCCACGATGCGCGCGGCCGACGCCACCACGTCGTGGCGCGGCTTGGCGTCCCGCCGCGGCTGGGTGGTGTACACCGCCAGCACGATGGGCGGACGGCCCTGCGGCCACAGCACGGCAATGTCGTTGCTGCTGCCGTAGCGGCCGGCGCCGGTCTTGTCGCCGACCAGCCAATCGGCTGGCACGCCAGCCTTGATCTTCTCCGCGCCGGTGGTGTTGCCGCACAGCCAGTCGACCAGCTGCCGGCGCTGCGGCGACGCCAGGCCATCCCCCAGCGCCAGCTGCCGCAGGCTTTGCGCCATCGCCTGCGGCGTGGTGGTGTCGCGCTCCTCGCCCGGAATCGCGCCGTTGAGTTCGGGTTCCCAGCGCTCCAGCCGGAAGCTGCCGTCGCCGATGGAACGCATATAGGCGGTGAGCTCCGCCGGGCCGCCCAATAGCTGGAGCAATAAATTGGCGGCGCTGTTGTCGCTGTACTGCACCGTGGCTGCGCACAGCTCCGCCACCGTCATGCCATCCTCCAGATGCCGCTCGGTGACAGGCGAATACTCGACCAGTCCGCTCTTCTGATAATGAATGCGCTGCGCCAGCAGCTGCGGCTGGCGCTCGCTGCGCGCCAGGATCGCTCCGGCCAGCATCGCCTTGAAAGTGCTGCAGAACGGAAAGCGCTCGCCGGCGCGGTGGCCCAGCGTGGCACCGTCGGCGGTGTCGATGGCGAACACCCCCAGCCGGCCGCCGAAGTCTTTTTCCAAGCGGGCCAGCCGCGCGCCGGCAGCGGCGGCGTCGCGACGGTTGGTGGGAGGGTAGGCCAGGCTGGCCAGGGGCAGCATGGCGGCGGAAAGCAGGAACAAGCGGCGCGGAATCGGATGTGACATGGGATCTGCCAAATAAGCGGTTGTACGGGATGAAGGCCGGCGACAGGCAGGCCAAATCATCACGCCGCGCCGGGTCGATCGGCATAGACCGCGGCCATGGCGAGGAAGTTCTGCGGCAGAGCAAGTGCGGAAAGGCCGCGGGTTCGACTCCCGCAATATCAGACCTGCACAGCGGACTGGCCGCAAATCCTATCCGCCAGCGCAGGCAATCGCGCTGGCGGACTTGCAGCCCGGCGGGCGGGCAGGATGCGATTGCACATCGCCACCGCAGGAACAGAGTCAATATGCCCGATCAAGTGGGCCGCTTGTCATTCATCATACATTTGCCCCGCATTGAGCAAAACGGAAACCACCTCCAACTCCGCTATGCCCAATGTGGCCAAGTCGCCATTTTCGCTTTTTGATATAAAGCCAGCCGCGTCTTCCACGGTTTGGCACAAACCGACTGTCTCGCCATTTGGCAGGGTGAAAGTTCCCGCCACGGAATGACCCCGATCGAAATACTCGGTCAGATAGATGGTTTCAGGCAATGGCATTTTATCGGAAAACCACATGCGTATCTTTTCCACCAGCCCGCCCAGCGGAAGCTTTCCACCGCCATCCGGCGGACTTTCCGCAAAGCTGACCACCCGATACAATGGAGAGATCGCCTCGCTTACCTCATACCTGATCACGCTATCGCTGTCCCTCACATAGCCCACTCGCCCGGCGACATCGGCAAGGTTAAGGTTGCCGACGATATCGCTGTTGCATTCTAGCTGCAGGCTGACATTATCGCCTTCGGCCACCAGGATGAAAGCCTTTCCCGCCTGCTTGACCTCAACAACCAAGACGTAATCGTCTTTCCATTTTATCCTGCCCGACAATAACAATTGCCCGATCTTTTCGAATGCGTCGCGCCGCTCCTGAAACTGAATATTGGTGATATCCCTGAGGTGGTATAAAAACGACCCCGCCTCGCCAAATTGCAAATCCAGCTTCACATTCCCACTGCCTAGGCCGCTCTCGGCAGAGGCCTGCGTCTTGACGATGAGTCCATCCTTCTTCTCAAAGCTGGCGGTTTCCTTGCGGATTCTCTCTATCTTTAGATTGAGTCGGTATCGAGAGATGTTTCCATCTCGGGTGAACCGGTATCCATTGATATCGCCATAGTCTCCGACAGAAACAGGCATTTCAGGCGTCCAGTTGGCAAAATACCCTTCCGCCACCTTGTTTATATTGATTTGCAGCTTTTTCAAAAAAGACATCGCCATCTCCTTTTCAATCCCGAAAATAGCATCTGCACCGCCCGGATATCGGAACGCTACTCAGGACTCCAGGCGCCTGACCCGCTGAAAAAATTACCGACTTCGCGCTACTTGAATCAAAACGAAGCATGCCGCCTTGGCACCCATGATTTCACCAGCCCAAGAAATGAAAAAAGGACAAGCGCCACGGCTTGCCCTTTTCTTTATAGCCCACGCGGTCCATCGCTGACCGCCTGGAAAAACCGGATTACACCGACGGCAACAAGCCGCCAGCCAACAGCGCGTTGTAGCGACCGCTCGCCACCAATACCGCCGCCTGCTCGATATCCGGCGCGAAATAACGGTCCTTGTCGTAAAACGACACCTTCTCGCGCAACATCGCCTTGGCGGCTTCCAATTTTTCGCTGGACTTGTTGGGCGCGCGGAAATCGATGCCCTGGCACGCCGCCAGCAGCTCCACCGCCAGAATGCCGGCGGTATTGGACGCCATCTCCCTCAGGCGGCGGCCGGCGAAAGTGGCCATCGACACATGGTCTTCCTGATTGGCGCTGGTGGGCAGGCTGTCCACCGAGGCCGGGTGCGCCAGCGACTTGTTTTCGCTGGCCAGCGCCGCGGAGGTCACCTGCGCGATCATGAAGCCGGAGTTCACTCCGCCGTTGTTGACCAGGAAGGGCGGCAGCTTGGACAGATTGCTGTCTATCAGCAGCGCCATGCGGCGCTCCGACAGCGAGCCGATCTCGGCGATGGCCAGCGCCAGGTTGTCGGCGGCGAAAGCCACCGGCTCGGCATGGAAATTGCCGCCGGACAGGATGTCGTTGTCGCCTGCGAACACCAGCGGGTTGTCCGACACCGCGTTGGCCTCCACGCGCAGCACTTCGGCGGCATTGCGGATCTGGGTCAGGCAAGCGCCCATCACCTGCGGCTGGCAGCGCAGGCTGTACGGGTCCTGCACCTTGCCGCAGTTTTCATGCGAGCGCTCGATGTCGCTGTGGTCCAGCAGCTCGCGGTAGGCGCGGGCGGCGTCGATCTGGCCCTGGTGACCGCGCACTTCGTGGATGCGCGCGTCGAACGGGGTGCGGCTGCCCAGCGCGGCCTCCACCGACAGGCTGCCGGCCACGGTGGCGGCGGCGAACAAGTCTTCCGCCGCGAACAGGCCTTCCAGCGCGAAGGCGGTGGACGCCTGAGTGCCGTTGAGCAGCGCCAGGCCTTCCTTCGGCGCCAGCGTGATCGGCGTGAGGCCGGCGGAGCGCATCGCCACCGCGCCGGGCACCCGCACGCCGTCGACAAAGGCTTCGCCCTCGCCGATCAGCACCGCGCTCATGTGCGACAAGGGCGCCAGGTCGCCGGACGCGCCGACCGAGCCTTTTTGCGGAATCACCGGGTAGATGCCGCGGTTGAACAGCGTGATCAGCGCGTCGATGACCAGCCGGCGGATGCCGGAAAAGCCGCGCGACAGCGAGTTGATCTTCAACGCCATCACCAGCCGCACCGTGCTGTCTTCCATCGGCGCGCCGATGCCGGCGGCGTGCGACAGCACAATGGAGCGCTGCAGCAGCTCCAGTTCATCGGTGGCGATCTTGGTGCTGGCCAGCAGGCCAAAGCCGGTGTTGATGCCGTAGACGGTGCGGCCTTCGGCCAGCACGCGGGCCACGGTGGCGGCGGAGGCGTCGATGCCAGCGTGGGCGGACGCGTCCAGTTGCAGTTGCAGGCCGGTTTCACGTGAAACACGGCGCAGGTCGGCCAGGGTGAGCTGGCCGGGTACGATGTTGAGGATGCTCATGGCTTCGGTCTCTCTTGCTTCTCTATTCTGCTGTTTACGCTTTGCTTATCCTGCAACGCGCCGCTTGGCGGGGGCCCCGCCAGGAGCCTCCGCGTTGCCGCGCTTACTTCAGCATCGGCAGGTCCAGTCCCTGCTGCTTGGCGCAGTTCACCGCGATGTCGTAGCCGGCGTCGGCATGGCGCATCACGCCGGTGCCCGGGTCGTTGCGCAGCACGCGGGAGAGACGCTCGGTTGCCGCATCGGTGCCGTCGCAGACGATCACCACGCCGGCATGCTGGGAAAAACCCATGCCGACGCCGCCGCCGTGATGCAGCGACACCCAGGTGGCGCCGCCCGCGGTATTCAGCAGGGCGTTGAGCAGCGGCCAGTCGGAAACCGCGTCGGAGCCGTCCTTCATGGCTTCGGTTTCGCGGTTGGGAGAGGCCACCGAGCCGGAATCCAGATGGTCGCGGCCGATGACGATGGGCGCCTGCAGTTCGCCGTTCTTCACCATCTCGTTGAAAGCCAGGCCCAGGCGCGCGCGGTCCTTCAGGCCCACCCAGCAGATACGCGCCGGCAGGCCCTGGAAGGCGATGCGCTCGCGCGCCATATCCAGCCAGTTGTGCAGGTGCGGATCGTCCGGGATCAGCTCCTTCACCTTCTGGTCGGTCTTGTAGATGTCTTCCGGATCGCCGGACAGCGCCACCCAGCGGAACGGGCCTATGCCCTCGCAGAACAGCGGGCGCACATAGGCGGGCACGAAGCCGGGGAAGTTGAAGGCGTTGGCCACGCCCTCCTCCAGCGCCACCTGGCGGATATTGTTGCCGTAGTCCAGCGTGGCGGCGCCGCGTTCCTGCAGCGCCAGCATCGCGCGCACCTGGATGGCCATGGACTTTTTGGCGGCGGCGCTGACGGCGACGGCGTCGGTCTTCTGCTTGTCGCGCCATTCGGCCACGTTCCAGCCCTGCGGCAGATAGCCGTGCACCGGATCGTGGGCGGAGGTCTGGTCGGTGACCACGTCCGGCGTGATGCCGCGCGCCACCAGTTCGGCGAACACGTCGGCGGCGTTGCCAAGCAAGCCCACCGACACCGCGCGGCCGTTCTGCTTGGCGTCCTGCACAATCGCCAGCGCCTCGTCCAGCGTGGTGGCCTTGCGGTCCACGTAACGGGTTTTCAACCGAAAATCGATGCGGGTTTCGTCGCATTCGACGGCGATCATCGAAAATCCCGCCATCGTCGCCGCCAAGGGCTGCGCGCCGCCCATGCCGCCCAGGCCGCCGGTCAGAATCCAGCGGCCTTGCGGCTTGCCGCCGAAATGCTGGTTGGCCACCGCGTAGAAAGTCTCGTAGGTGCCCTGCACGATGCCCTGGCTGCCGATGTAGATCCAGCTGCCGGCGGTCATCTGGCCGTACATCATCAGGCCCTTCTTATCCAGCTCGTTGAAGTGCTCCCAGTTGGCCCAGTGCGGCACCAGGTTGGAGTTGGCGATCAACACCCGCGGCGCGTTCTCGTGGGTCTTGAACACGCCCACCGGCTTGCCGGACTGCACCAGCAGCGTCTCGTCGTCTTCCAGGCGCGCGAGCGTTTCCAGGATCTTGTCGTAGCACTCCCAGTTGCGGGCGGCGCGGCCGATGCCGCCGTAGACCACCAGGCTTTGCGGGTGCTCGGCCACCTCGGCGTCCAGATTGTTCTGGATCATGCGGTAGGCGGCTTCGGTCAGCCAGCTTTTACACGTTAGCTGCTTGCCGCGCGGAGCGCGGATCACGCGCGACGGATCGTGGCGGGGGTCGGTCATCTCTGTCTCTCCTCTGGATGTTGCGCAATCAACGGCGTAAATGACGGGTCAGGCTCCATGCCAGCCGCGCCGCCGCTTTCGCGCCGTGACTGTCGATGTCGTATTCGGGATTGAATTCCACCAGGTCGGCGCCGATCAGCTTGCCGCTCTTGGCCAGCCGGCCCACCAGCGTCTCGATCACCGCGATGTCGACGCCGTAGCCGGCCGGGGCCGACACCGCCGGCATCTGCGCCGCCGGCAGCACGTCCAGGTCGATGGTGAGGTAGACGGCGTCCACGCTGTCCAGGAATTCGGCTAGCTGGCCGCGGATGTCGGCCAGTTGCCAGCCGGTCATC
Organism: Chromobacterium sphagni; assembly: GCF_001855555.1. Lineage (GTDB taxonomy): Bacteria > Pseudomonadota > Gammaproteobacteria > Burkholderiales > Chromobacteriaceae > Chromobacterium > Chromobacterium sphagni. The sequence goes on from NZ_MKCT01000001.1 coordinate 793,102, forward strand.
TCGGTGTCCAGCCGCCACTCGGCCCCCAGCGCGCGGGCGTTGTCGAACAGCGCCTGGGTGTTGGCGGTTTCGGCCACACCCAGGCACAGGTAGCGGAAATGCTGGCCGCGCGCGGCGCAGTCGGCGGCGATCTGCGCGAACGGCGTGCCACTGGTGGCCTCATCGGCGTGGCGCAGGTCGAAGTGGGCGTCGAAATTGACGATGCCGATGCGCTTGCCGGGGTGGGAGTCGGCCAGGCCCAGCCAGTGGCCGTAGGCGGTTTCATGGCCGCCGCCCAGCACCAGCGGCAGATGGCCGGCTTCCACCACCTGCTGCACTTTCAGCGCCAGCTTGCGCTGCGCGGCGTCCAGATTGCCGGCGTCGCACACCACGTCGCCGGCGTCGTACAGCGGCAGCGTCGGATGCCAGGCCAGGTTAGCCAGCGCCTTGCGCAAGGCGCGCGGGCCGCCGGCGGCGCCGACACGGCCCTGGTTGCGGCGCACGCCCTCGTCGCAGGCGAAGCCGATGATGGCGATGCCGGGGGCCGAGCCTTCGGCCAGCGGCTGCACCAGCTGGTGCCAGCGCCTGGCGCCGTCGCCCTCGCCCTTGTCTATGCGGCCGCTCCAGCCGCTCATGTCTATGCTCATGTTCGCTCTCGCTTCATTCGAGGTTTTGCGCAGAGCCGCGGAATACTCGCTGCTTCAGCTGCGGCACGCCGACGCTGTAGGCCAGCTCGGCGGGATGATCGATGTCCCACACCAGCAGGTCCGCCACGCAGCCGGCGGCCAGACGGCCATGGGTGGCGCCGCGCCCCAGCGCCCGGGCGGCGTGGCGGGTGACGCCGGCCAGCGCCTCTTCCGGGCTCAGGCCGAACAAGACGCAGGCCTGGTTCATCGCCAGCCGGATGGAGGCGAAGGGGCTGGTGCCGGGATTGAGGTCGGTGGATACCGCCATCGGCACGCCGGCGGCGCGCAGCAGCGCTACCGGCGGCTTCTGCGTTTCGCGCAGGAAATAGAAGGCGCCGGGCAGCAGCACCGCCACGGTGCCGGCGGCCTTCAGCGCCGCCACGCCGGCGGCGTCCAGGTATTCGATGTGGTCGGCCGACAGGCCGCCGAACTCCGCCACCAGCTCGGCGCCGTGCAGATTGGACAGCTGCTCGACATGGCCCTTCACCTTCAGGCCGTGGGCGCGCGCCGCTTCGAACACGCGCCGGGTCTGCGCCGGGGTGAAGCCGACGCTCTCGCAGAACACGTCCACCGCTTCGGCGAGCCCGGCCCTGGCCGCCAGCGGCAGGATGCTGTCCACCACGTAGGCGATGTAGCCGTCGGCGTCGCCGGCGTATTCCGGCGGCACCGCGTGCGCGGCCAGCAGCGTGGCGGCCACTTCCACCGGCAGCGAGTCCTGCAGCCGGCGCGCGGCCGACAGCTGCTTGATTTCATCCGCCTGGGTCAGGCCGTAGCCGGACTTGATCTCCACCGTGGTGACGCCCTCGGCCATCAGCGCCTTCAGCCGGGGCAGGCTCTCCAGCGCCAGCTCCTCCTCGTCCAGCCAGCGGGTGGCGCGCACGGTGGAGACGATACCGCCGCCTTCCGCCGCGATCTGCTGGTAGGGCACGCCGTTCAGGCGCTTTTCCCATTCGGCGGCGCGGCTGCCGCCATAGACCAGGTGGGTGTGGCAATCGATGAAGCCGGGCGTGATCCAGCGGCCCTGCAGGTCGTGGACGTCGCCGTCGAAAGCGGCGGGATCGACGCCGGCCTGCGGCAGCACCGCCTCGATGTTGCCGCCGCGCAACAGCAGCGCGTGGTTTTCCAGCACGCCGTAAGGCGCCGGATGGGCCGGGTCCATGCTGGCCAGCCTGGCGTTGAGCCACAGGCTGGGACGGGAAGCGGAAGATGGGGTCATGGCGTCATGTCCGTCTATATTTGTATATACAATTATCCAGACGGCACGCCCTGTCAAGCCTGATGCGCAAGCGCGCCGCCATCCCGGTCCGAGCAAGCTTTTGATGTTGCGGGGCAATAAAAAAGGCCGCCCCGCGGGCGGCCTGTCTGGATGGCCTCTGCGGCCTAATTGTATATACCGTTCACTTCTTCACCCGGGTCTGCGAGCGCAGCTTGTAGCGCAGCCCGGGATGGGTCAGCCGGGCGAAGCTGACCAGCTTCTTGTGCGACCAGGTGCGGCGCAGCACCAACAGGCAGGGTTCGCCGGCGGCGATGCCCAGCAGCGCCTGCTCCCCCACGCCGGGCAGCACCGCCTCCACGCTGTGCTCGATGTCGGTCAGCGGGCAACTGTGCATCAGGTAGTCGTTGGGGGTGCGCTGGCTGAAGTCCTGCGCCAGGTAGTCCGGCGCGAAGGCCGGGTTGATGTAGCGGTCTTCCAGCTGGATCGCCACATCGTCCTCGCAATGGACTATCAAAGAATGGAACACCCGGCCGCCGGCCTTCATCCCCAGCCGCAGCGCCACCTCCTCGCTGGCCGGCAGCGCTTCCAGCACGATCACCTGGGCGGTGTGGCGGTGGCCGCGCGCTTCGATCTCGGCGGCGATATTGTTGATGTCCAGCAAGGGCGACTCCGCCTTGCGCTCGGCCACATAGGTGCCGTCGCCGGCGAAGCGCAGCAGGATGCCGGCCTCGGCCAGATCGCGCACCGCCTTGTTGACCGTCATCCGCGACACGCCGAACTGGCGCGCCAGTTCCAGTTCAGGCGGAATCTTGCAGCCGGGCAGAAAATGGCGGTCGCGTATGCCGGACAGGATATAGTCTTTGATGCGCTGATAACGCGGTAGCGGGGAGTCTGACACCGTGGTTCCAGAGTGAGCGGGGATGGCGGATTGTAACGCGGGCCGCCGCCTTGCCGCCTGATCCAGCGCAGAAAATGCCGGAACCCTTCCACCGCAGCAGGAGACGTCGCCATGATGACATTGCCGCAATGGCTGGCCGCCTACGACGAAAGCCACCGCCATCCGTTCAACATCGCCATCCACAAGCTGTGCGTGCCGCTGATCGTGCTGTCGCTGCTGGGCATGCTGATCGCGCTGCCCGGCCCGCTGCCCTGGGCCTGGCTGCTGTGGCTGGGCGCCGTGCTCTGGTACTGGCGGCTGTCGCGCCCGGTGGCGCTGGTGATGGCGGTGCTGTGCAGCCTGGCGCTGCTGCTGCTCACCATCGCGCAGAGCCAGGGGCTGCCGCTGGGCTACGCCTCGCTGCTGGTGTTCGCGCTGGCCTGGGCCGGCCAGTTCGCCGGCCATGCGCGCGAAGGGCGGAAACCGTCGTTCGCGCAGGACCTGCAGTTTCTGCTGATCGGCCCGCTATGGACGCTGCGCGCGCTGTGGCGGCGGCTGGGCCTGCTGCGCAACGATTGAGCGGCGTCGTCGCCCTGTCACGCCGTCCGCGTTATCATCGGCGCTTCCCCGCATCCGATGGAGCGCAGCATGTCTCATCCACAAGGACTCACGCTCGGAGAACTGTCGCCCGGCGTCAATCAGATCGAGCTGACCGGCGACGGCTTCTCCGCGCGGCTGTCGCTGCTGGGCGGCCAGTTGCTGGATTACCGCCGCGACGGCGAAGCGCCGTTGTTCTACCTGTCGCCGCAAGCCACCTATCAAGCAGGCAAGGCGATACGCGGCGGCGTGCCGGTGTGCTGGCCGTGGTTCGGCCCGCATCCCGCGGGCAGCGGCCAGCCGGCGCACGGCGTGGCGCGCCAGCAGCTGTGGACGCTGGCCGACGCAGGCCGCGACGGCGAGGTGTTCCACGTGAAACTGGCCGGACCGCGCCATGGCGAGCTGTCGGCCAACCTGGAATACCGCATCGGCCCCGACGGCGTAGAGATCGCCCTGCACAGCCGCAACCACGGCGCGCAGCCGCAAACCGTCAGCGCCGCGCTGCACAGCTATTTCGCGGTGTCCGACATTGCGAACGTCTCGCTGAGCGGCCTGGAAGGCGCGCCGGCTCACGACAAGGTGGGCGACGCCCACACCCTGCTGCCGGCCGAGCCGTTCCGCTTCGCCGGCGAAGTGGACCTGGTGGCGTACTCCGCTCACCCCGTGACGCTGGACGACAGCGGCTGGTGCCGCCGCCTCGTCATCGCCAGCGCCGGCTCCGCCAGCACCGTGCTGTGGAACCCGGCGCCGGCCAAGGCGCAGCGCTTCGCCGATCTGCCGGACGAAGACTGGCGATGCTTCATCTGCGTCGAAACCGCCAACGCCGGCGATGACGCCCGCACGCTGGCGCCCGGCGCCGGCCACACGCTAAGTTGCCGGCTGCATTTCTCTCGCGCCGACTAGGCGTTATAATCAAGGGCTTGCCGCCGCAGCCAAAAAACGGCGGCGCCCATACCCGGATAACGCAGCAATGGCACGACCCGACAAGATCTCCCGCTTCCTCCCGCTCACCTTCGCCAACGGCAACAGCGTGCGCCGTTTCGGCAAGCACTGCCCGCAGTGCCGCGCCATGGTGGGCGCGGAACACATGGAAGGCATCGCCAGCCTCAAGCAAAGCAAGATCTTCCTGTCCGCAGAAGCCTGCTGTCCGCAATGCCACCAGCGCTTCCCGGTGGCCTGCGTCATCACCGACGACAAGCGCGTGCACCGCGTGCTGCTGCCCTTGTGGATGTTCCGCATCTGGCTGAACTCCGCCACCCGCCACGACCCGCAACCGGAAAACCGCGACAACTGGGAGGTGGAGCCGGAAACGCCGCAGGGGCTGACCCTGCCGGCCGACGCCGAGGTGGTGCGCTCCGAAGAGATTCTGGGCCGCTTCCAGGGCGAGCCGATCAGCGCCTGGATCGAGTACCAGGGCCAACGCTTCGTCTTCGACCGCGCCGCGCCCGGCAACAGCCTGTCGCTAACGCCCAACGAGCTGCTGTTCGAAGGCCGGCTGATCTACCGCCAGCAATAAGCGCTCACACTGGCTCGCTCGCGAGCCAGGCCAGCAGCGCCCGGGCCTGCGGCGACGCCACCCCGCGCGCCGACGCCGCCAGCGCGAAACGCCGCGGCGGCGCTCCCAGCAGCGGATAGGCCCGCAGGCCGCGCCGCCCTTCCGGCAATACCGACTCCGGCACCACCGCCACGCCCAGGCCTCCACGGACCATCGCCAGCGCGCTGCCCCAGTCGCGCAGCCTCATCCTAACATCCGCCAGCGCCACGCCCAGGCCGGCCAGCACACTCTCTCCATCCAACCGGCAGCCGCCAGTGGCGGCGATGAAGGGCTGCCCGGCCAGCGTCTCCGGCGCCAGCCCCAGGCTGCTGGCGCGTCCGGCCAACGGGTGACTGCCAGGCAGCACCGCCATCCAGGCGTCCTCTCCCAGCAACTGCGCCGCGCCGTCGGCCTGCGGATTGAGCACCACGCCCAGATCTATCCTGTCCTCCGCCAGCCACTGCTCGATCTCCTCGTCGCTGCCTTCCAGCCACAACAGCTCCAGCCCCGGATGCAGCAGGCGGAAGCGGTCCAGGCTGCGCGCCAGGCCGCGCGCGAACAGCGAGGGAAAGCCCGCCACCGTCAACCGCCCCGCCGCCAGACCGCGCGCCTCGTCGGCCAGGCGGCGGATGCCGTCCAGTTCGGCCAGCATCGCGCGCGCCCGTTGCAGCACCTGCTCGCCCAGCGCGGTCGGCCTGGTCTCGCGGCGGTCGCGGACAAATAGCTCCATGCCCAGCGCCTGCTCCAACTGGCGTATCGCCTGGCTGGCGCCGGACTGGCTGATGCCGTGCCGGCTCGCCGCCTGCGTCACAGTGCCGCAATCCGCCACCGCCAGCAGCAAGCGCCAGTGCATCAGATTCATCATCGCCGTCTCCCGTCCATGCATTCGCCAAAATACCCCTGGCATTCTGCCATAAGCGCAGCTGATGGCAATCGGCTGAAAAAGCCGTTTTACTGCCCCTGCCGCAGCCGGCAGCATGACCATGATCCGCTGCGCTCCGGCAGCGGCCCCGCACAGGAAAACCCGATGAAACTGTATTTCGCTCCCCACGCCTGCTCGCTGGCGCCCCACATCGTATTGCGCGAGCTGCGGTTGCCGTTCGAACTGATCCGCGTCGACAACCACAGCAAACGCACCGCCGAGGGCGGCGACTTCCGCGACATCAACCCCAAGGGCTACGTCGCCGCGCTGCGGCTGGAAAACGGCGAGGTGCTGACCGAAGGCCCGGCGATCCTGCAATACCTGGCCGACCTCAGGCCGCAGGCGGGACTCGCCCCGGCCAACGGCAGCTGGCAGCGGCTGCGCCTGCAGGAAATGCTCAACTTCATCAGCGCCGAGCTCCACGCCGGCAGCGCCCCCTTGTTCCAGTCCGACCTGCCGGAAGCGGCGCGCGCGATGTTCCAGGCCAGGCTGGGCAAGCGCCTGGACTGGCTGGACCGTGTATTGCGGGAGCGCGACTACCTGCTGGGCGACGCTTTTTCCGTGGCCGACGCCTATCTGTACACGGTGCTGGGCTGGCTGCCGCGCTTTGCCATCGACCTGGCCGGCTGGCCGCGCTTGCGCGCTTTTCACGCGCGGGTGGACGGCCGCGACGCGGTCCGCCAGGCGCTGCGGGCGGAGGCGGATTCGGCGCCGGTCTGACGGCCCATCCCGGAGGAGTCCGGTCATTTGTGCGTGCCGCGGCGCTCCGCGTATGCTTTTTCCACCGCCCTTGCGGCGACGCCCCCAGGCCGGCCCGGCCGGAAACGCACAGCCAAGGAAAAACATGCGCAAACCCCTGACGATCCTACTATTGTCCCTGCCCTGCACGCTGGCCAGCCTGCCGGCCCAAAGCGCGCCCGCCGCCGGTCTGGCTGGCGACTTCACTGCCAGCATCGGCCAGGCCGGCAACCAGCTGCAATTGCAACTGGCCTGCCGCGACGACAGCCACTGCATGCTCACCACCGTCTTCTCCGCCCCCGGCGCGCCGGCCCAGCCTTACCGCCAGCAGCTGGATCAGGTGCGGTTGCTGCAGGACAGCGGCGAAGCAACCGCGGCGCTGCAATTCGCCATCCGGCATCAGGATGACTCGGCCTTGCCGCCCGACCTGGCGGAGGCGATGGCCAGGCTCAAGCCGGCGCTGGCCGCCAAGCCGGCCATCCGGCAATGCTGGGACCTGAACGCGCCGCAGGCCGGCTACATGCTGGCCTGCTCGCTGTCCGGCATTCCGGCCGGCGCCGCCCCGCTATACCTGTTCGGCAGCCTGCAAGCCGACGGCCAGCAAGGCTTCCAGCGCTACGTGATCTATCCGCTGTCGCGGCAGCAATGAACGGCTGAACTGGAACCGACATGACCAGAATCGCCGGACAACTGAGCGCGGAGCAGCTGAAGGCGGCACAGGACCAGGCCGCCGCCATCGCCAAAGCCGCCAAGCCCGACATCGCCGCCGGGCAATTCGTCTATTTCGCCGCCTTTGATGGCACCAGCAACAATAAAGACAAATTGCCGCGCGGCATGCAAAGCACCAATGCCGCCCAGCTCTACCAGCAGGCCGCCCAGGCGGCCAGCCACAATTCCAACCTGACGGCGCGCTACTTCGCCGGCCCCGGAACCTCCGGCACCCTGCCCGGCTCGTCCTTCCTGCCGCCGGCGGTCACCGCCGAGGCGGTGCGCACCGCCAATCTCGCCTACGACGACTTTCAGCAACAGGCGTCATCCTGGCTGAAAACCCACCCCGGCGGCAGCGTCGCCGTGGCCGCCGCCGCCTTCAGCCGCGGCAACGACGCCGCCTCGGTATTCGCCCAGCTGCTGTACGAGCGCGGCCTGACCGACCCAGCCAGCAACAGGATGCTGGTACCGCCCGGCCAGCTGGGCCTGTCGGCCGCGGCGCTGTACGATCCGGTGATGACCGGCATGTCCGGCAACATGGCCTTCCCGCCCAACAGCCGCAACCTGCTGATCCTGCGCGCCGAGCATGAGTACCGCAGCGAATTCCAGGCCGCCGATTTTTCCGCGCAAAAAGGCGCAGTCAATTTCAGCCTGCCCGGCAACCATTGCGACGTCGGCGGCGGCTACGACAATGGCCTGGGCGCGCTGGCACTGCAGGCCGGCACCGCTTTCCTGCAAAAGGCCGGACTCGCCATCGCCCCGGTGCCGCCGCAGCGCGGCTTCGATCCGCGCCAGCCGGCGCTGGTGCACGACGAGGGCGTCAACCAGTACGGCCAGACCATCTGGACCACCTACGGCAGCTACGATCAGGACCGGGTGGCGCGCCGCACCGACCAAGTGGCGCGCCAGGCCGAAGTGACCAGCGCCAACGGCGTCACCACCACCCGCTTCAACGACTTCGCCGGCAAGCTGGTGCAGCTGCAGCAAAGCCAAGGCCCCGGCGGCCCGCAAGGCGTGATGACGATCCACGATTATTTCGCGGGCGCCACCAGCCGGGTGGCCTTTCCCCAGGCGGCCGCTGCCGCGCTCAGCCCCGCCAAGCAGGCGCTGCTGCAACAGGCGCGCGGCGCGGTGGAGCAGATGTGCCAACGCGACAAACTGCCGTTCAACGCCGATCAGCGCGAAAACATCAGCGCGGCGCTGAGCCAGGCAGGCTGGAAGCAGGGGCTGGCCAAAGCCGGGTTCGCGATGCTGCACGACGGCCAGAGCCGGGTCAGCCTGCTGCATCCGGATGGCAAGCCGGCCACGCTGGAGCTTGCCGCTGCCGCGCTCAAGCCCGCCGCGCAATCGCTGCTGGCGCTGGCCCAGGCGCCGGATGCGCCCGGCCCCCACGCCGAAGCCAAGCCGTTGTCGCCGCAGCCGGGCCGTCGACCAACCGCCGGGCTGGCGCTGTAGGCGCCCAGCCGGCAATGCAAAACGGCCGGGGCATCCCGGCCGTTCTCTTTGTCGCAGCGCGGACCCGCCTCAGTGCACGCTGGCCGGATAGCGCTGCGCCACCCAGGCTTCGAAACGCTGGAACATCGCCTCCTCGCCGTCGGCGTTGTCGGCGATCAGCTCGGCGCCGTGCACCAGGCGGATATGGGCGTCCAGCCGGTCCGGGTACTGCCGCGGATAGCTGCGCGCAGCGGATTCCGCGATCAGTTGCTCGGCGTCGGCCCAGGCTTGTGCCACGCTCTGGGTGCAGGATTCGGCCAGATAGCGGGCGTTGAATGGCTCGCCGGTCAGGCTGACCAGAGTGGCGTTGTGGTTGATGCTGTTGCCCGGCGCCCAGTAATGCTGGGCAAGCAGGGGGCCGATGGCCGGATTGTCGGTGAGGTAGCCGTATTCGCGCAGGAAATAGGCGCGGGTCTGGTGCACCGCCATATTAGCCAGCAGATAGCCGTGATAGGCGGCGGCGGATTCCTGATTGAGCAGGTGCGGAATCGCCAGCAGCGGGCGCGGGCTGACCGCGATGCCCAATATGCGCTGCTCGCAGGCGCGCGCCAGCTCCAGAATGCGGCCGGCCGTCAGTTCGGCCTCCGGCAGCGCGTACAGCGCGCGCTCGAAATACGCCACCACCGCGATCGAGCGTTCGGCGTAGGCGGCGAACGGCTGGCTGGTTTCGATGCGGGCGCGGATCAACGCGTCCGGAATCGCTTCGCCGCGGCTGTTTTTGGCGTAGCGCTTCAACCAGTCGGCATCGTCCAGCAGGCTATCGCAGAACATACTCTGGGTTTCGGCGTAAGCCATCGAGGTCGGCGCGAACTCCTGCGAGAAGCACGGCGAATTCTGCGCGACATTGGCGAAGTGGGCGGCATGGCCCCCTTCGTGGAATAGGGTGTTGATCGCGCGCGCGCCGCTGCCCACTTGGTCCGGTTTGGCGTCGGCGGTGAAATTGATCTGGCCGGCCACCCAGTTCGCGCCATCCTGGAAGGCGGGAATCGGACCGTGGCAGAAGCCGTTCTGATACTTGCCCTCGCGCTCCACCAGGTCCAGCTGCATGGTGGCGCCGCGGTACTGGACGCCCAGGCGGCGAAAGCTCAGCACCCAACGCTCCACCGCCTTGGCGAACGGCAGGTAGGGGTCGATCTGGCGGGTGACGTCGCCGCTCATGTGGAAGCGCAGATTGTGCGCCTTCAACGCATCCGCGCCGTGCCTGGCTTTCAGATCGTCCAGCGCGCGCTGGTTGGCGTCGCGGGTGCGGGCTTCGAAATCATCGAGGATGGCGAACAGCTCGTCCGGCGTCATCTGCTCGTTCTTCTTCACCTTGTATTCGAAATAGTCGGCGTAGCCCAGGCTGCGCGCCAGCGCGTTGCGCTGCCTGACGATATCGATGAAGCCGTTGTCCAGCGCCCAGCGCTCCAGGCCCAGCAGCGCGTCGTGCGAACTCTTGCGCGCCGCCTCGTCGCGGTTGGTGCCCATATTGGTCGACAGCATGCTGAGGGTGGCGTCCTCGCGCACTCCGTTGTCGTTGACGTGCTGCATCTTGTAGTCGCGGCGCTTGGCGAACAATTCCGCCTCCAGCTCGATCAGCCCGGTCATCAGCCGGCGCGCCTCGTCGCTTTCGATGATATTGCTCTGGAACAGCGCCAGCCAGCCGCGGTAGCCATGCGCCAAGCCCTGCTTCTCCTCGCTGTCCGGCAGCGCGTCCAGTTGCGCCAGCGCCCGCTGCACCGCCGAGAGGCGCTCGGGGCTGGAAATAAAGTCCTTGAACGCGGCCTCGGCCTGGGCGAAGCCGGCGTGGTCGTCGGACACCGCCATATAAGTGTCCCAGAACAGGTCTTCCTTGGCCTTGTGTATCGCCAGGTAGTCGTGGTTGAGCGCGTCGAAATCTTGGCGCAGCGCGGCCAGTGTGGTCATTGCCATTTCTCCAGGGTAGCGGTGCCGCTCGAACGGCGGCATCCGGCGCCATCGGTCGGTATCCCGAAAGCATGCATGAGTGAGTTTCATGCGCAATGCCGGACAAGGTCAAGCTAATCAGCAGTTTCGGCTCAAGAAGCATTCACCGCCAACATGAGTAAAGCCTAGTTGCCGGTATAGGCCGACAGCCGCTTCCCGCGCCGCCACCATCGCCAGCAGCCGCGGCGAACGCCGCAAACCCCATGCGGCCAGATGGCTGAGCAGCTGGCTGGCGATGCCCAGCCGCCGCACCTGCGGCGCGGTGGCCACTTGCTGGAAACGGCCCAGCCCCTGCCAGACGAACAGCCCGGCGCAAGCGAGCAGCGCCTGGCCGTCGAACACGCCCCAGACATGGCCATGGCCGGCCGCCTCCAGCCGGCGATAGCGCTCGGCGCGCCGCTCCAGCTGCGCCCCGCCCTGGCCCTCCTCGCGGCAGGCATCCCGCAACAGTTGCCGCCATTGCCGCCAGTCGCCCTGGCTGGACAACGGCCGCATCGTCAGCATCGGGCTGAGCGCCGCCGGCCGCAACATGCCCTCGCCCAGCAGCCATGCTTCAGCCTGGCGGTAGCGGTAGCCGGCGGCGGTCCAGTCGGCATACGCGTCCGGCCCATCTTCAGCCCGCGCCTGCCAGCGCAGCCTGCAATGGCCCGGCAACCGGTCGGGGAAAGCGTCGGCAAACCGCTGCTCCCAGCGTTGCCGCTGCTGCGCCTGCGGCGCATGGTCTAGCCACAACGCATCCCCATCCGGGAAGCTTGCGGCATCGGCGGACAGGCGCCAGCCATAGTCCAGGCGTTGCAGCCGCCCCGCTTCCCCCAGCAGCCGCCATTCGGTTTCGGCGCCCAGCATGCCCAGACTCAGCGCCAGGCTCACCCGGCCATTGCGCGATGGCGCGGGAACGAAGCCCAGCCTGGCGGCCAGCTTGCGCGCCGCCAGGTTGCCTTCGGCGGTATCCGCCTCCACCCGGCTCAGGCCGAGTTGGTTGAAGCCGGCGTCCAGCAGCAGCCGGCCCGCCTCCGCAGCATAGCCCTGGCCCCAGGCGGCTTCGGCCAGCTCGACGCCGAAGCCGGCAATGCCGGGCGACAAGCTCAAGCGCAGGCCGACCGAGCCGATCAGTTGATTGTCGTCGCGGCGGATCAGCGCCAACTGCCAGGCGCGGCGCGGCTGCTGCCGCTGCTGGTCGACGAAACGTTCCAGCAATTGCGCGGAAAACGCCGGACTGGCTTCCAGCGCCGAATCATGCGGGCCGCAACGCGAACCGCCGCGCAGCTGCTGATAGCGCGGCAGGTCGGCGGCGCTGAAATCGCGCAGCAGCAGGCGCGGCGAAACCAGCGGCAGGATCAGCATAGGTGGCCCTTCTCCAGCCGCAGCTGCTGCAGGCGCGACTCCAGCCGCTGGCGGCGCATGTCGTCGGCCGCGTCCTGCGGTCGGCAATACGGGATGGTGGGGGTGTCGGATGAAAAATGAACGCGCTCGTCGCCGAGCACATCGCGCAGCAAGTGGCGCGACAGGATAAAGATCGATGCCATGACGGCGGTACCTGTAAAGAACGATAAAGATCAGGGGAGAGCGTTGCGCCAAGGCGGCGGCCTCTCCGGTTATGTTCCCGCCGGCCAATCGGCATGGCGATGCGGCGGAAGCGCGCAGTCTGCTACCGCCGTCATTAGCCGTCAAGCCTATTTTTCATGCGCGGGAAATCGGGAAACCCGTCAATCATGGCGCCGGCGCGTTTGGCGCACCGGCTGCCGCTGCGTCCACCAACGCTCCAGGCTGGTGCGCAGCGCGGCATCCATCAGGCCCAGTTGCAGGCCGACCAGCACCGCGTACAACAGCATGCCCTGCCCCACCGGCATCAACGGCACCGCCCAGCCGCTCAGGTGCGGGTACAGCAGCCAGGCCAGCAGCAGGCCGGTCAGCAAGGTCAGCTCGACCGCGCGCCACGACTGGGTGCGCAACGCCAGGCGCGCGCCGATATCGGTAAGGAAGAACACCAGACTGAGCAGGTACAAGGCCATGGCAGGGCTCCACAAAAACGTCGGCGACCGAACCGGAATGCCTGCTCGCGGTCGCCCGTATCATCGGAAAATGAAGCCGGCTCCTTGCCCGCCCGCTCCTAATACCGTTATAGCCAGCCTCACTGTCCATTTGGCCAGTTCCAATCGGTCAGTCCTAAAAAATGACAAAGCCCCGCCAGAAGCGGGGCCGCGATCAAAAAAGCATCGGCGTCAGGCGCCGGCAATGCGTCTTTCCCGCCACAAGGCGCGCAGGCCGACCGCGGAATACAGCAACAGCGCGCTCCAAATCAGGGCGAAGCCCAGTGCGCGGTCGCTGCCGAACGGTTCGTCGTACAAGATCACGCCCAGCGCCAGCTGGATGCTGGGGCCGACGTACTGGATCACCCCCACCGTGGCCAGCTTCAGCCGGCGCGCGCCGGCGGCGAACATCAGCAGCGGCACCGCCGTCACCACGCCGGCCCCCATCAGCAGCAGGTCGCGCCCAACGCCCACCTGGCCGAAGGCGCCCTGTCCCTGCCAGCCAAACCATAGCAATGCGGCCAGCGCAAGCGGCGACAGCAGGAAAGTCTCCAGCGCCAGACCCGGCAGCGACGCCAGCGGCGCTTTCTTGCGCAGCAGGCCATAGACGCCGAAAGTGGCCGCCAGCGACAGCGCGATCCACGGCAGCGAACCAGCGCTGACGGTCAGCCAGGCCACGCCGGCTCCGGCCAGCGCCACCGCCAGCGTCTGCGGCCGGCTCAGCCGCTCGGCCAGGAACAGCCGTCCCAGCAACACATTGACCAGCGGATTGATGAAGTAGCCCAGACTGGCCTCCACCACGTGGCCGGCGTTCACCGCCCAGATGTAGATCAGCCAGTTCAGCGACAGCACCGTCGACGACAGGCCGAAGATCGCTAACTGGCGCGGCTGGCGCAAGGCGGCGCGCAGATCGCCCCACTGGCGCAGGAAAGTCAGCACCAGGGCGACGAACAAGGCCGACCACACGATGCGGTGGCACAGAATTTGCAAGGCAGGCACCGAGTGCAGCGGTTTCCAATACAAAGGAAACAGGCCCCAGCAGATGAAGGCGCCCAGGGTATACAACACGCCGCGGCTATCGCCGGCGGAAGAGGGAGCGGACATGTAGAACTCGGCAAGACGGAATATTCCAGCGCACAGCTTAACCGCTTTGCCCGCCGACAATAACCATTGTCTTCTATACAGTCCGTTTACAAACACTTAACCGCTAAGGTTTTTGCTGCACTGGCACATAAACCGCACCGTGATGGCGGATGCTGCAATCCCTTTGACGTTGACGTAAACGTAAACTATAGTCTGGCGACATTAGGGTTAACACTCTAAGCTGCGACAGCCGCACACGCGCCGGAGCCACGGTATAAAAATAAATAAGGTGTCACACACAGATGGCCGCCATCGCAGCAGCCGCCCGACACAGGATGCCCACAAGGCCGCCGCGGGCTGATCGCCACAAGCGAGCACGACAGGAGGAGAAACCATGTCAATCCGCCATGCAGACCTGGAAGAGAAATACACCGCCCCCACCGGCCAGGTACTGATGACTGGCATCCAGGCGCTGGTGCGCCTGCCGATGCTGCAGCAAGAACTGGACCGCGCCGCCGGCCGCAACACCGCCGGCTATGTCACCGGCTACCGCGGCTCGCCCCTGGGCAACGTCGACCAGACCATGATGAAGGCCAAGAAACACCTGGACGCCCACAACGTGGTGTTCCACCCCGGCCTCAACGAGGATCTGGCCGCCACCGCGGTATGGGGCACCCAGCAGGTGAACATCTTCGAAGGCGCCAAATACGACGGCGTCTACGCGATGTGGTACGGCAAGGGCCCGGGCGTGGACCGCTCCGGCGACGTGCTCAAGCACGGCAACGTGGCCGGCACCAGCCCGCTGGGCGGGGTGCTCTTGGTATGCGGCGACGACCACGCCGCCAAGTCCTCCACCTTCCCGCACCAGTCCGACCACATCCTGGCCGCCAGCATGATCCCGGTATTGAGCCCGTCCGGCGTGCAGGAAGTGCTGGACTTCGGCCTGCACGGCTGGGCGATGAGCCGCTATTCCGGCTGCTGGGTATCGATCAAGGCGATCACCGACACCATAGAAAGCTCGGCCATCGTCGACATCAGCCCCGAGCGGCTGCAGTTCAAGATCCCCGAAAACTTCCCGATTCCCGAAGGCGGCCTCAACATCCGCTGGCCGGACACCCCGCTGGCGCAGGAAAAGCGCGTGCTGCACCACCGCCTGTACGCGGCGCTGGCCTATGCCCGCGAAAACAAGCTCAACCACATCACGCTGGATTCTCCCAAGGCGCGCCTGGGCATCATCACCTGCGGCAAAAGCTATCTGGACGTGATGCAGGCGCTGGACGACCTGGGCATCAGCGAGGCGCAGGCGGCCGATATCGGTCTGCGCATCTTCAAGGTGGGCATGGTCTGGCCGCTGGAGCCGGAAGGCGTGCGCCAGTTCGCCGAGGGGCTGGAAGAAATCCTGGTGGTGGAAGAGAAGCGCCAGATCATCGAATACCAGCTGAAGGAACAACTGTACAACTGGCGCGACGACGTGCGCCCGCGCGTGGTGGGCAAGTTCGCCGAAAAAGGCGAATGGGCGCTGCCGCACGGCGACTGGCTCTTGCCGGCCGCCGGCGAATTGACCCCGGCGATGATAGCCCGCGCCATCGCCAGCCGGCTGGCGCTGATCTTCGACAGCCCAGTGATCCACGACCGCCTGAAGTTCTACGACGACAAAGAAGCCCAGCTGGTCAAGCCGCGCGAATCCATCGCCCGCGTGCCGCACTACTGCTCCGGCTGCCCGCACAACACCTCGACCAAGCTGCCGGAAGGCAGCCGCGCGGTGGCCGGCATCGGCTGCCACTACATGGCGCACTGGATCAGCCCGGAAAACACCAAGACCTTCACCCAGATGGGCGGCGAAGGCATCACCTGGCTGGGCCAGGCGCCGTTCACCACCACCCGCCACATCTTCACCAATCTGGGCGACGGCACCTACTTCCACTCCGGCATCCTGGCGATCCGCGCCGCGGTGGCCGGCAAGGTCAACATCACCTACAAGATCCTCTACAACGACGCGGTGGCGATGACCGGCGGCCAGCATGTGGACGGCTATCTGGACGTGCCGATGATGACCCGCCAGTTGGCGGCCGAAGGCGTGGCGCGCATCGTCATCACCAGCGACGATCCGGACAAGTACCAGAACGCGCAGGGCCTGGCCCCCGGCATAGACGTGTTCCACCGCCGCGAGCTGGACCGCGTGCAGCGCGAGCTGCGCGAAACCGAAGGCGTCACCATCCTGATCCACGACCAGACCTGCGCCGCCGAGAAGCGCCGCCGCCGCAAGCGCAACGAATACCCGGACCCGGCCAAGCGCGCCTTCATCAATGAGAAGGTATGCGAAGGTTGCGGCGACTGCAGCCAGAAGTCCGGCTGCCTATCGGTGCTGCCGGTGGAAACGCCGCTGGGGCGCAAGCGCAAGATAGACCAAAGCAGCTGCAACAAGGACTACTCCTGTGTCGAGGGCTTCTGCCCCAGCTTCGTCACCGTGGAAGGCGGCAAGCTGAAGAAGCCGGCCGGCGCCAGCGCCGATCTGGCCAAGCTGCCGGCGCTGCCGGAGCCCAAGATTCCGACGCTGCACGAGCCATTCGGCATCATGGTCACCGGCGTCGGCGGCACCGGCGTGGTCACCATCGGCCAAGTGCTGGGCATGGCGGCCTACCTGGACAACAAAGGCGTGACGGTGCTGGACATGGCCGGCCTGGCGCAGAAAGGCGGCTCGGTGTGGTCGCACGTGCGCATCGCCGAGCATCAGGAACAGCTGCACGCGGTGCGCATCGCCGCCGGCGACGCCAACCTGGTGCTGGGCTGCGATCTGGTGGTGACGGCGGCGGAAGAGGCGCTGGCCAAGATGCGCGAAGGCTTCAGCCACGCCATCGTCAACAACTACGAATCGCCGACCAGCGGCTTCCTGAAAAACCCCGACCTGCGCTTCCCGGCCAAGGCGATGAAGGAAGCCATCATAGAATCGGTGGGCCAGGGCCGCTACAACGAAGTCAACGCCACCCGCCTCGCCACCTCGCTGATGGGCGACGCCATCGCCGCCAATATGTTCATGCTGGGCTATGCCTGGCAAAAGGGCCTGGTGCCGGTATCGCTGGAGGCCATCTTGGAAGCGGTGCGGCTGAACGGCGCCGCGGTGAAGTTCAACCAGGACGCCTTCAGCTGGGGCCGCCACGCCGCCCACGATCCGGCGCGGGTGGAAGCGTTGGTCAGCCCCACCGCGGTGGTCGCTTTCGTTCCGCGCGAAACCCCCGACGCGGTGCTGCACCATCGCGCCAACCTGCTCGCCGCCTACCAGAACGAGGCGCTGGCGGAACGCTACAAGGCGCTGGTGCTGAAGACCAAACAGGCGGAAGAGGCGCTGAACCCGGCCAGCACCGCGTTGACGCTGGCGGTGGCGCGCGCCTACCACCATCTGCTGGCCTACAAGGACGAGTACGAAGTGGCGCGGCTGTACAGCGACGGCGAGTTCCAGCGCGATCTGGCCAGCCAGTTCGACGGCGACTACAAGCTGCGCTTCCACATCGGCGTGGCCTGGCTGACCCGCGGCCAGCCGCGCAAGCTCGCCATCGGCCCATGGCTGATGCCGGCGATGAAGGTCCTGGCCAAACTGCGCTTCCTGCGCGGCAGCGCGCTCGACCCGTTCGCCTGGCAGGAAGACCGCAAGCTGGAGCGCCGCATGATAGCGGAGTTCGAACAGCAGCTGGCCGGCATCCTGGCCGGCCTGACGCTGGAGACGCTGCCGCAGGCGGCCGAAGCGGTGAAGAGCTGGGAAGGCGTGCGCGGCTTCGGCCACATCAAGCTGAAGAACTACCAACAGGCCCGCAGCCGCCAGCAGCAACTGCTCAGCGGCGGCGCGACGGCCGGCAAGACATCGCGCAACGTGGCCTGATCAACGATTGTTTCCGCAGCTTTGGGCGTCGACCTGTGTCGGCGCCCTTTTTTCTTCCCCAATTCACACTGAAAATGATGAATGAATTTACTATCCTGTCATTCATGCAGATGGATTCACCCACCCGGAGACCGCTCATGTCAGCATTGCTACGCCGAACCCTAGTCGCCTCGCTCAGCCTGATCCTGATCGCCTGCGCCACCCCGCCCAGCCAGATTTCCCAAACCGCAGGCGGCTGCGTCGGCCAGGTAATGCAAGCCCCCACCGGCATGGGCCCAGTACAGCACGACACCCTGCTCGCCAACGCCATCGGCGCCCCCGGCAATGGCGGCCTGTGCGAGGGCGTGGTCTATCAGCAGAACGCCGCGGCTCCCGGCACCACCGTCTACCGCGTCTGGGACAGCGGCAAGCCCAACTCCCGCCTGGGACGCTGGTGGTCGTTCAGCAAGCCGCAGGGCCCGCTGGCCAAGTACCAGGCTGACAACGCCATCTGCCCGGCCTGGAGCCGGCTCAATAGCGTGGTGCGCTGCCAGCTGAAAGCCGGCGTCCAGGTGGCGGTGGGCACCGGCCAGAGCGCCAACTGCGCGCCCGATCCCGATTTTCCGCCGTCCCCGGTCAATCAGGTGTATGTGCCCAACACCAGCCCGGACGATATCCAGGTGGAAAACTGCCAGGACGAAGGCGCCTTTCCGCCGGCGATGTAAGCGTCAACCGCCCCCTGCCCGGCCAACCAGCCTACCCGGCTGCCTGCTCTGCGGCTCGCAACAGGCAAGCCGTTCAGCCGCGGCGGTGGCGTCGATATCGAGAACGAGCAGGACATCATCGAAGACGTACCCGCCTCCGCGACCGGATGCAGTAGCGGTGGCCGCCGGCGGGCGCAACGGCCGCATCGCGCCGCGGCAGGACATACAAGCCGCATCCCCGCGTCGGGCGGGAGTCCAAACTGCCGGGCCCAGTCAACGCGGCGCCACACGCAAACGGTGCGGCGCTGCTGAACCGCGCCTGGCAGCCGCGCAGCACTGTGCCCGGGCTCAGCAATGCCTGCCCGGCCTACAGGCTTTGTCACCGCAGTGGAGCGGCCCCGGTCACGACTGCTCCAGCCATGGCCGCCCCACTGCCTCCAGCCTGGCCTGGAAAGCGGCCGGCGGCTCCCAGCCATGCGGCTGCGCATGCGGCGCCACCAGCTGGATGGCCAACTGCTTGGCGAATTCCCGATACAGGCTCTGCTGCGCCGGATTGCGCACGCGCTGGCTGAATTGCTTCTGCACCGGGCTGAGCAGGCTGGTGACGAAAGGGCTGGCGCCGTCTCCCGCCGGGAGAAAAGCGCCATGCTTTTCCTGGCCCGGCAGGCCGGCCTCGCGCGCCACCTCGCCCAGCGCGCGCAGATAGCCATCCGGCATGACGTTGCCATTGGCGCGATGAAAGGCATTCTTCGCCTCGCTATAGATCGCCGCATAGGTCGACTCCAGCGCCTGCCGGCGAAAGACCGCGTCGCCGGCCATAGTCTTGCCCAACTCGTCGGCCTGCCTGCGCATCATCGCCTTGACCTCGCCGGGACTGACCGGCGCGCGCAGCAAGCCGCCACGCGAAAGCGTGCTCGGGCGCTGAGCGGCCAGCCCTCCGCCTTGAAACTTCGCCGCAAAACGTTGCCAGCTGCCGGCCCGCGCCGCGGTCTCCAGCCGCGGCGCAAGCGGACGTGCCGCGTTTCCCGCCTGGCGCAAGCGGCCGGCCAGACCGCGCCCGACGCCAGCCATGCGATCGCCGACGCCGGCCAGCCATTGGCGCACACCGGCGCCGCCCAACATGTCTATCTTCATCCTGCTCTCCATGCTGCCCGCGCCGCGCCAGTTGCGCGGCACCCAGAGCCCTCATTGAAAAACAGGCCGTGGCGGCCGGCTTGTAAAAATGGCTCATACGCCAATGAGAAACGGGGCGAACCGTCCCGTTTTCCCCCTCTCACCCCTGCCGCACCACCATCGCCTGCTCCGGCGCCGGGAAGCCGGCCGCGCCCAGCGTTTCACGTATCGCGCGGTTGCTGTCGAAATACACCTGCCAGTAATGCTCAGGCGCGCAATAGGGCCGCAGCGCCAACACCGGCCCCAGCGCGGTGAACTCCAGCAGGCCCACGTCCGGCGCCGGCGCGGCCAGCACATTGGGAATGCGCGTCAACGCCGCGCTCAGCAGGCGGATCGCCTCGACGTGATCGGCGCTGTTGGCCAACTGCGCCTTCAGGTCCACTCGCCGTACCGCGTTGGCGCTGTAGTTCTGAATGGTGTCGGAGAAGATCTTGTTGTTGCCCACCAGCGTCTGCACCCCGTCCGGCGTGTCCAGCGTGGTGGCGAACAGGCCGATCTCGCGCACCGTGCCGGTGAGGCCGGCCACCGACACCACGTCGCCCACCTTGAACGGCCTGAGCACCACCAGGAACACGCCGGCGGCGAAATTGGCCAGCAGGCCGCTCCAGGCCATGCCGATGGCGATGCCGGCAGTGGCGATCACCGCGGCGAAGGTAGCGGTCTGCACGCCGAAGAAGCCGAGGATGCCGATCACCAGCACGATGGTCAGCGTGACCGACAGGAAGGAATGCGCGTAGCGGCGCAAGGTGGGATCCAGGTGGCGCGTGGCTAGTTGTTCATCCAGCAGCCGGGCGGACAGCGCGATCAGCCAGCGACCGATCAGCCACAGCAGGATGGCGGAGACGATATTGCCGGCGAAACCGACCGCCAGGTCCAGCCAGTGATTCCAATTGATGTTTTCCATCTGACAACCCCTTGTCTGAAAAGCCGGATAACGGCTTTCTCAAGATAGGCGGCGGCCGCGGCAATGCCAAACGGATCAGCAGCTCAGCTGGCGGCAGGTGTCGCCGATGCCGGCGTGGACGCACAGGTCGAACAGGGTGTCGAAACGGGTGGGCGTGTAATTGATCAGCGCGCAGGGTATGCCGGCGCGCGCGGCTTCCACCGGGATCAGATTGACCGGCGACACCTCCAGCGACGAGCCCATCACCAGCAGCAGATCGGCGTTGAGCGCCGCCTCGAAGGCCACGTCTATCAGCGGCACCGCCTCGCCGTACAGCACCACGTCGGGCTTGAGCACCGCCCGGCAGCGGCGGCAGGCCGGCACCTCGTGCTGCTGCACATAGTCCAGCGGGTGCGGCATATGGCAATCGGGACAGCTGGCGGACAGCAGGGTGCCGTGCATCTCCAGCACGCGGCGGTTGCCGGCGCGGCCGTGCAGACCGTCGATGTTCTGGGTGAGGATGGTCACTTCCCTACCCGACGCTTCCAGCGCGGCGAGGAAGTGGTGGCCGTCGTTGGGCTGGTAATCGCCCACCAGCTTGATGCGGAAGATGTCGCGGAAGGCCTGCCAGAACGCCGAGGGCGCGCGGCGGAAATACTCCACCGACACCGCCTCGGCCAGACTCATGTCCTGCGACCACAGGCCGTTGGCGGAACGGAAGTCGGGAATGCCGGATTCGGTACTCATGCCGGCGCCGGTCAGCACCGCGATGCGGCGGGCGCCGTCGATCAATTGCTGCAGTTGCTGCTGGGGGGAAACATTCATCTGGACTTCCTTACCGCCGGACTTGCTTCGGTCCACTATAGCGTAAGGGTCAGATGGCCGGGTATTTGATCGCGTTCTTGGCCAGCTTGTCGCGCACCGCCGCGTCCAGGTCCACCCCGGTCACCATCGCCAGCCGGGTCAGGTATAGCAGCACGTCGGCAATTTCCTCCTGCAGATGGGTGAAGCGCGCCGGATCGTCCCCCAGCCGCGCCGCGGCGTCGTCGTCCAGCCACTGGAAGATCTCCGCCAATTCGCCCACCTCCCCCATCAGCGCCAGCACCAGATTGCGCGGCGAATGGTAGCGATTCCAGTCGCGCTCGTCGGCGAAGCGCTGCAGCGCGGCGGTGAGGCGGCTGGCGTCGATCAAACTGTTTTCAGTCATAGCGTTGCGGTTCCACGTGAAACATCGGGCAAACGTGCCTGCCGCATTGTACCGCCCACCGCCGGGGCCGCGGCAATCACGCTCGCCGGATGGCGCCAAGCCGCCGGCCGGAAACGACAACGCCCGGCAGCGCCGGGCATTGTCGAGGGACACGCCGGACAGGCGCTTACTGCCCCAGGCCTTCCGCCTGCAGCGCCTGCTGCGTCGCCGGCAGCGCCGCCACGCGCTTCAGGTAATCGAGCAGGGCCGGGAAATCGGCCAGCGAGCGCTGCACGTACTGCGCCCAGGACAGGCAGGTGAACAGGTAGGCATCGGCCACGCTGAACTGTCCGCCTTGCAGATACGGCGTTTTCTCCAGCTGCCGCTGCAGCAGCGCCAGCCGGGGCTGCAGCCGCGCCCAGGCGTCGTCCTTCACTTCTTCGGTCTTGCCGAAGAAGATGGGAGTGAAGTTCTTATGCACTTCGGTGGAGATATAGTTCAGCCACTCCTGCAGCCGGTAGCGCGGCAGCGTGCCGTTGGCCGGCGCCAGCTGCTTGTCCGGCGCCTGGTCGGCGATGTATTGCAGGATGGCCACGCCCTCGGTCAACAGCTCGCCGTTGTCCAGCTGCAAGGCCGGCACATAGCCTTTTGGATTGATGGTGGAGAAGTTCACGCCTTCGGCGGTGACATGCGGCTGCGCGCGCAGATCGACTTTTTCGCTGCCGAAAGGCAAACCGCTGGCGAACAGGACGATATGCGAAGCCAGCGAGCAGGCACCGGGGGAAAAATACAGTTTCATCACAACTCTCCTGTGCATTGAAGGAAGGGGACAAACCGCAATCGGGTCTCAGACTGATCCAAAACCATGCCGATTGCAACCCCCCGCCCGACAGGGTTGTGCGGCTCAGCCCAGCAGGCTGACCAGCCACTCGATGCGCAGATTCCAGCCGCCGAATCCGGCCAGCCAGAACAGCAACCCCAGCGCGCCGAAAGCCCAGGAGCTGAACAACGGCAACAGGTTGGCCGACAGCGCCGCCACCGCCGCGCTGGCCACCGCGATCGACAAGGCGGCGTCGCTGATGTCGAACAGATCGTGGCGCTGGTTCAGCGCCTCGAAACCCGTCTCCTGGCCCTCGGCCTTGCGCTGCAGCGCGCCCCCCTCGGCCTGGTAGCGCTTGATCTCGCCCCGCAGTTGCCGCTGTTGCGGTTCGAGAGCGGCCGCGCTGGCCGGATTGGCCAGCGCCAGCATCTGCGCCTGGCGCAGGCTGGCTTCGGTCAGATGCAGCTTGATCTTCTTCGACTGGTATTCCGACCAGCTATCCAGCGCGTCGGCCTTCAGCAACTGGCGCGCCTGGACGATATTCTCGTCCTTCAGCTTACCCAGCCCCATCAGCACCGACAGCAAGACCACCGTCAGCGCCACCAGGCTGTTCAGGCGCTTCTTTTCCGCCTCCACGCTGATTTCCACTTCCATGCCGCTTCTCCTTAAATATCTGCTTGAATGTCTGCCTGGCGACGGCAGTCCGGGCTTCCATCCTGCATAACGCAGCTGGCGGACAAAAGTGTTATCCGCCCGGCTTCTTGCCAAACAGCCGGGGGCGGGCATCCGCCGGCGCGGCGGGACGATTTTTGAACTGCAGGTACAAAGATTCCACTTCGGCGCGCGCCCAGGGCGTGCGCCGCAGGAAGGTGAGGCTGGACTTGATGCTGGGGTCCTGCTGGAAACAGCGGATATTGACCCTTTGTCCCAGTCCGTCCCAGCCGTAATGCGCCAACAGCTCGGTCAGCATCTTCTCCAGCGTGACGCCGTGGGTGGGGTTGTTGGCCTGCGGTGCGCTCATCCGGTGCATATCCTGCGTAATGTGTGAAAGCGCCGAGTGTAAGGCCGCTCCCGCCCGCTGGCAAAGCTAGTTGGCGGGCCCCGCCTTGCGCCGGCTACGCTTGGCGCGCGCCTTAGCCGGCGCGGCATCCTCCGGCGGATACAAGTTGCCGGGATCGGCCATCCTGGCCCCGCCGCCATCCACCCCCATCGCCAGCGCCACCCGGCCCAGCCTTTGCTGCTTCTCCACGCTGATCGGGCCGGCGGCGGCCAGCAGCAGCATCACCAGCTCCAGCGCCATCTGCCGCTGCTGCTCGTCCGGCAGCAGGTCGCCTATGGTTTCCAGCGCGCGCTTCTCGTCGTTGCGCACCAGCCAGGTCTGGCGCCGCACCGCCTGCTTGAATTCCTCCAGCGTCAGCTCCTCGCCCAGCCCGGTGTCCTGCATCACGCGGCGGATGGCGTTGAACGGCCGCACGTCCACCACGCCGGTGCCGATGGCGACATAAATCAGCAAGCGCAGGAAGCCATCCACCGCGCCGCCCTGCGAATAGTACTCCTCCAGCTCGCGCCGTTTCAGCCGCAGCATTTCGCCGCGCTCCCAGCCGCCCTGCTGGCGGCGCACGCTGTATTCGCGCTTGGGATCCAGCCCCACCAGCGCGGCGGTCAGCGGCGCGTCGTAAACCATGCGGAAAGCCATTTCCTTGAAGGTGTCGCGCTGGTCGCGCCAGCCGTCCAGCACGCTGGCGCTCCAGTTGGACACCGTCTCCTGCCATTGCCAGAACGGGTTGTCCTTGCTCAGCGGCCGCCGCGCTTCCCGCACCTTGGCGGCCCAGTCCGGCAGGCTGCCCAACAGCGGATTGCCGCTGGAGAACCAGCGCCGCTCCAGCCGCGACGAGTGCGTCTCGCGCAGCCAGTGCGCCGACTGCGGCGAGCTGAAGGCCTGCAGCCAGGGCGAGACGAAGCAGTCGTACAGCTGCTGGTTGATCTCCGCCACCCGCTTCACCACCTGGAAGGCGCGCTCGCCGTCGCGGCCGTCGCCCAGCGCCAGGATGTCGGACACCTCGCGCGGCTCGAAGCGGATGATGTAGCGGCCCTGCAGGTATTGCAGGCCTGGGGTTTCCGGGTGGGTGTCGGTGATCACCGCCTCGTAGAGGCCGGGCGGCAACACATCGATCAGGTCCAGCGCGCTGGCTAGTTCGCTGTGCTCCTTGTTGGCGACGCCGGCGGAGACGAAGATGCCAAGATGGCCCACCTGCTCGTGCAGGCAATAGACTATGGTCTGCTCGTTGCTGCGGATGTCCTCCACATTGCGGTAGAGGTCGGCGATCCAGAACAACGCCTGCTGCGGCGGCGTGATGTTGTCGCCCCAGGAGGCGAACACAATGATGGGCGAGCGGATCTGGCGCAGGTCTATCCGCTGCTCGCCATCCTCCAGGTAGACCTCGCCGCGGCTGAGGCGGTTGCCGACGAACAGGTTCTGGCTGATCCACTCCATCTCCTGCTTGTTCAGCAGGTAATGGCCGCCCCACCAGCGCTCGAACTCCAGGAAGCGGCCGCGCTCGCCGTCGATATTGGCGTACAGGTGATAGGCCTTCTTCCAATAGGTGTTGGCCGGGTCCAATTGCTCGAAATTGCCCACCAGCTGCGCGCCGTCGAACTGGCCGTTGCCCAGGTCGCCGGCCAGCGAGGCCAGCCAGGTGCCGCCCATCAGTCCGCCCTGATAGCGCATCGGATTCTTGCCAGCCACCCCGGCCCAATACGACAAGGGCGAGCCCGCCAGCAGGATCGGCCCCACCAGTTCCGGCGCCGACGCCGCCAACATCGCCAGCGCCCAGCCGCCCTGGCAGTTGCCGATGACGAAAGGCTTGCCGGCGCTGCCGCACGGATGCAGCTGGTTGACCCTCTGCAGGAACACCTTCTCCGCCCGCCACACGCATTCTATGGTTTGGCCCGGCACCGGCACCGGAAAAAACATCACGAAATAGCAGGGATGGCCCTGGCGCATCGCGATGCCGATCTCGCTGTCCATCTTGAAGCCGCCGATGCCCGGGCCGTGGCCGGCGCGCGGATCTATCACCACGAAGGGCCGCTTGCCGGCATCGGTGGCCGGGCAGCCGTCCGGCGGGCGGATCGCCGCCAGCGCGTAGTTGACCGGCTGCGGCAGCTCGCGCCCGTCGACGATGATGTCGAAGTCGAACACCAGCACCGGCGGATTGCCGGAGGCCGCGTGCTCCAGATAGGTATCGCCCCGCTCGCGCAGCGCATCGCAGAACAACAGGCCGCGCTGGGCGGCGTCGGTCCAGTAATCCGTCCAGTGCTGCCCCCACGACCACCACCCCGCCTTGTCCGCCTTGGCCATTGCGCTCTCCCCGATGTCATCAGTCTTCACTCTAGCCCAGCCTGCCGGGCTTCACCTCCGCTCAAGATAGATATCAACAAGGTATTGCGGATTAACAGTCTTAAACACATGCGATTTTCAGCGAAAAACTCGCCAGACAATTGCATCCAATACTGCAATCACCTAGACCCGACAATGGAAGGAAAATACCATGACCAAGCTGCTCAAGCCCCTGCTGCTCGCCGGATTGCTGATCGTCGGCAGCGGCGCCGTCTACGCCCAGGATGCCGGCGCCGACTCCGCAGCCAAAGGCTGGCATATGGACCCGTCCAAGCGGGAGGCGATGATGGCCAAGCATCTGCAGATGCTGCACGACAAGCTGAAGATCCAGCCGCAGCAGGAAGCCGCCTGGCAAACCTTCACCGCGTCGATGAAGCACGAGAAAATGGCCAAGCCAATGGACGACAACGCCACCGCGCCGGAAAAAATGGAACGCATGATGCAGCACCGCCAGGCCGAAATGCAGAAACACCTGGACGCGCTGAAAACCTTCTACGCCCAGTTGACGCCGGAACAACAGAAGATCATGGACCATCTGCATCGTCCGCACGGCAAGTGGCAGCACCACGACAAGCACGGCGCTTCCGCGCCGGCCAATGGCTGAGCGTTACCTTCACATATGCGGCCAGCCCGTTGACGGCGGGTTGGCGGGACCGGTGAACCCGGCAGAAAGAGGCTCATCATGAAAGGCTACATCCGCTTGAGCGGCGTAATCCTGGCTGCCACGCTGGCAGTGGCCGCCGTCGCACCGGCCGAGGCGTACTACCACCACGGCGGACCGCCGCGCATCAGCATAGACGTCTGGCGCGGAGGATATTGGAACCACGGCTACTATCACGGCCGCAACGGCTGGTGGTGGGTGGTCGGCGGCGCTTGGTACTTCTACACCACGCCCATCTATCCCTACCCCAGCCTGTACGCGCCGCCGGTAGTGGTTGCGCCGATGGCGCCCGCCGTGCCGATGGAGCCGCCTGCGCCGCCCATCGCCGCCGCCCCGCCGGCGCCGGCCCAGGTCTGGTATTACTGCAAGGCGGTGAAACAGTACTACCCCTATGTCAGCGAATGCCCGGGAGGCTGGAAAACCGTTCCGGCCAAGCCGCAATAGCCAGGGAGAACCCTCATGAGAAAACGCTATTACGCGCTGCTGCTGCCGCTGATGACCGCTTGCACCACTTTGCCCACCGGCCCCACCGTGGCGGTGATGCCGGCGCCGGGCAAGCCGTTTGAAATCTTCGCCCAGGAAGAGCAGCAATGCCGCGCCTACGCCGCCGGCAGCAGCGGCGTCAGCAACAACGAGGCGGCCAATACCAACCTGGCCACCAATATGGCGCTGGGCACGGTGGTGGGCGCCGCGGCCGGCGCGCTGATAGGCGGCAATCATCAGGGCGCGGGGGTCGGCGCCGGGGTCGGCCTCTTGGCCGGCACCGCGGCAGGCGGCTCCAACGCCGCTTACGCCGGCTACGACGCGCAAACCCGCTACAACATCGCCTACCAGCAATGCATGTACGCCAAGGGCAACCAGTTGCCCGGCCAGCGCATGGCCCCGGCCTATCTGCCGCCGCCGCGGCTGTAAACCCGCCCGGCATGGCTTTTCGCCACGGCGCAAGCCATGCCAAACAGTCGCTACGCCGTCTTTTTTAACTCAATTAACATATTGAAACAAAAAGGGAATTTCCGGCAATGCCTTTCGTCAAAACGCTGACAATACTGGAAACACGCCCACCGGCGTTTCGCCGCCGCTGACGGCAATGACAACACCGCGGGCCATCCATTCATCCACCAGCAAAGGACTTCGTCATGACCAGACTGTACGCGCCGTTGATGGCCTGCCTGTTCCTGGCAACCGGCATTGCCAGCGCCCAGGATGCCAATTCCCGCCCGTTCGACACCTCCCGGGTGCAGCCCAGCGTGCCGCTGTCGCTGCACGACATGACCATGATAGACGCGCCCGCCGCTCAAACCGCGCCGGCGCAGCCTCCCGCCGCGCAATAGGCGTCCAAGCGCCCGGCCGGTCCCCCGGCCGGGCAATGCCGGCTCGGCGACCGAAGCCGCTGTCGCCGAAAGCCCCTCAGTAACGCTCCATCGCCACCGCGCGCGCCGGCGGCGCGTAGTCTTCCGACCATCCGTCGTCTGTGCGCCAGATCAGGCCGTCTTGCACCGTGAAAAACAGATGCCGGTCTGGACCGGTTGTTCCACGTGGAACGCGATCTCGCTGGCCACCGTATTGGCGTCGGCAAGCAGCCGGATGATTTCCAGCGTCCAGGCCAGGGTCAGTGGCGTCGAAGGCGACGCAGCGCTCCACGCCGCACACCCGCCCGCGCGTTTACGACACCCGGTATTAGACATCCGGATGCAGGGTTGACGCGAAGCCGTCCCAGTCGCGCGCGTCGCAGCAGCGCCAATACCGTTCAATCAGTTGTTTCGACATCACCGCTCCCGATCAAAACCAGGAGCCGACATGATAATTGAATCTATCTGGGCTGGTCCGGCTTGCGGGTATAGGCACAGAAACCCGGCTTGGAGCCGACCTTGGGATGGTTGCGGCAGGTATTGGGCCGCCGCTCGTAGATGGTGCAGCGCCGGGTGTTGGCGTCCAGGTACAGGCAATCGCCGTTGGCGCGCTGCGCCAGCGTGAACAAGCTGTTCTTGAAGTTGAAATGCTGGATCACCCGCTGCTTTTCCAGCCGTTTGGCGATGTTCTTGATCGGCTCTTCCAGCTCGAATTGGTCCACCACGCCGATGCGGATCAAATCCGGCAGCCTCACCTCCACCGGCATGGTGCAACAGGACGCCATGCAGTCGCCGCACAGGCCGTTCTTGTACTTGATCCAGGTTTCCAGGCGGTTGATATCGGCCACGGGACGTCCTTAACACATTGAATACGCGATATTTTCCC
The DNA here is from genome assembly GCF_001855555.1 of Chromobacterium sphagni. Lineage (GTDB taxonomy): Bacteria > Pseudomonadota > Gammaproteobacteria > Burkholderiales > Chromobacteriaceae > Chromobacterium > Chromobacterium sphagni. The sequence continues at coordinate 821,822 of NZ_MKCT01000001.1, forward strand.
GTCACGGGAGAGCGCGCATTCTACGGCCCGGCGCTCATCCCGGCAAGCCGCGGCGAACGCTGGCGGCAATTCGGCATGCTCGGGCAGGCATTCAGCCGCCATCGCCCACCAGCAGCGATGGGTGCGCCGCCCGGCTGGCGCGCGGCAGCACTTCCGGCAGGTAGATGTCCTGGATGGCGGCCAGCTTGCCGTGCGCCTCCCAATCCGCCTGGCTTTCCCAGTGCTCGACCAGCACGAAACGCTGCGGATGCGCCTGGGAATGGTAGGCCTGCCACAGCAGGCAGCCCGGCTCGGCCAGGCATAACGGACGCATCCGCTCCAGCGCGTCGGCCACCAGCGGCACCTCTTCTGGCAGCGTGACTTCAAGGATGACGATCAGCGGAAACATGGCGATCCTTGCATGGTGAGGCGAAGCCTGGGTAGGGAATGGTACGATCAGAGCCGCGCCGCCGCGACCCCAAACGGCGTGCAGCGCTCATGGCTGGTCCTGCCAGCATAGCGCGGCGATGCGCCAGCCGTCGGCGCCGCGGATCAGCTGGAACAGCTTGACGCCGCCGCCGGCATACGGCTCGCCGCGCAGCCGACCGGACTTGCGGTAGCGGCTGATCCGGCTGGCGATGTCGCCGCCTATCCAGGTCTGCTCGCTGGTTTCCCGCTCGCAGAAATCGCGCAACTCGCCGCCGGACAACAAAATGCGGCGCGGCGCGAGGAACGCCTCCACCGACCATTCCTGCGCCTGCGTCCCCTCGACCTTGGTGATCCGCCCATTGGCGGTGAACATGACGAAAATACGCTCCAGATCGGGCTGGGCGCCGTCCCGATTATCGAACAATGCAAAAAAATCCGCGATCAGGCGGTCGATGTCGTGCTTGTCGGACTCGCTGCCAGCATAAGCGGTTTCCATCTGCGTCCCTCTTCTTGGCGCGCCGTCGGCGCGTCCTGTGTCAGTAAAACTCCATCCGCCGCAGGCCAGCATTGGGCACCAGCCTGTACCGGGAAGCCCGCGCCAGACGCCGCCGCGCCATCTTGCGGACCATCACGACACATCTATTTCAACGGCGGCAGCCACGCCCGCAGCTTGGACGGCAGGCGCCGCAGCACCGCGCTACGGCAAGGCTGCCAGAACGCCGACAACAGCAGCAGGCCGGAAGCGATGCACAGGCCGGCCACGCCAAAGCCGGCGCTCTGCAAACCCGCATGCTGCAGCAACTGGTTGAAGGCGTACAGCACATAGGCCAGCGCCGACACCATCAACGCGCGGCGGTCTATCACCAGCGACACCAGGCCGAACACCGCGTACAGCGCGATCACCGCCAGCAGCATCGCCATGCCGGTGTTGCCATCCATGATGCCCAGCATCGAGAACAGCGGATGCACCAGCAGCGGCGCCGCCAGCAGATGCAGCCAGAACGCCACGTCGGACTGCCGCTTCTGCCGCGCCGGGTCCTGCCGGTCCCAGTGGACGCCCAATAAAAAGGCCAACACGCCGCCCGCCGCCAACACCCCATTGGACAGGCCCTGCCACTGCGGCAGCAGCCCCTCGATGGCCAGCGCGGCCATCGCCACCCACGCGCCTACGCCCATGGCGACGGTGACCGGCACCCTAAAGCGCCGCCAATGCAGCCAGGCGGCCAGCGCCGCCGTCAGGCCGGACGCCAGCAGCGCCAACGGCCTGGCCACCCCGCCATCGCCGGGAAACCATTCCAGGCACAGCGCCAGCATCCCGCCGCCGCTGCACAGCACGAAGCTGCCCAATAGCAGGATGGCCGGCAAGGCCATGCGTCGGCGCCGGACGAAATATTCCGCCAGCGGCCAGGACACCGCCGCCGCCAGCCACGGCGCCAGCGGCTTGGACAGCGCGCCGGCCACCCAGCCGACCGAAACCAGCAGCAGCACGCTGGCGATCACCACGAAAATGTCGTTGAAGCCGGACAGCAAGCGGAAATGCTCCTCGTCCGCCATCTGGGTATGGCGCCGCCGCGCCGCCAGCGCGCGGAAGTCGTCTATCGCCTGCTGACTGAAAATCCCGGCCGCCGCAGCGGCGTCCAGGTCGTCATTGTTGTACATGCAAAGCCCTGCCTTGAAGCGATGAAAACCATGCCAGCATAGCAGCAGTGGCAAGCCCGCCCGGCTTCACGGCCGGAACACGATCAGCGGAATGCTCATCTCGTCGGGCTGGACGCCGGCATGCACGCCAGCCAGCCGCAGCGGCTGCTCGTGCGCCAGCGTGTCGCGGATATTCCAGCCGGGCCTGGCGATCAGCACCGCCTCGCCGCAGCGGCGCTCCAGCTCCGGGTGCGCCGGCCCGGGGCCGAACACGCCGGCGGCCAGCAGCTCGGCGCCGGGCGCCACCCAACAAGCGTGGCCTATTCTCTGCCTGGCCAGTTCGATGAAGCGCTCCGCGCAGCCTGGCCTGAGATGGCAATAGGCCAGCCTTGTCTCGCCGGACAAGGGCCGCGCCAGCATGCCGTACAGCTCGGCGTCGGCGTCCAGATCCAGCCATTGCGCCGCCGGCGCGGCGACGAAGCCGTGATCGGCTATCGCCACCAGCGCCGCGTCGTTGCGCGCGGCCGCCTGCGACAATCCGGCAAAGCCGGCATCGATCCGGTCCAGCAACAGGCGCGCCGCATCCGCGTCCGGGCCCAGCTCATGCATCAGCGTGTCCAACTGAGGCAGGTACAGGTAATGGAAGGCCGGTTCCGGCGACGCCAGCCGCGCCGCCAGCCGGGCGAACGCATCCTCCAGGCCATGGTAGGCGAGCCGCTGCGCGCCGCCGGCGTGAAAGCGGCTGCACGGCGAATCGGCGATGAAGTCCGGCAACAGACAGGCCGCCGGCCGCGCCAGGCGGTCGAACAGCGGCGGCGCGCGGTACAACGCGTCGGCCAATGCCTGCGGCGCGCTGGCGCTGGTGCCGGGATGGCGCACATACAGCGGCAGCGGCGCGATGATTTCCTCGTCCAGCAGCAGATGCCAGCCTATCAGGCCATGCGCCGCCGGCGGCTGGCCGGTGAGCACCGTGGTGACCGCGGCGGCGGTGGTGGGCGGGAACACGCTGCTGAGCGCCTCGCGCCGCAGCTCGCGCAAGCGGCTGTCCGGCCCCAGCCTGGCCAGCTGCGCGTCGCCCAGGCCGTCTATCAGCAGCAGGCAGACATGGCGGTGGCGGCCTATGCCGGCCAGCGCGCCGGAACGCAGCGACGCGTGGCCAAGATCCGGCCCGCCCAGCTCCACGCTCAGCGTCTGCATCAGGTTGAGCAGGCTGCCGCCGCGGTAGTCGGGCCAGGCCGAGCCGGGGTAGCGGGATGGCAGATTGGGCATGGCGGCTATCCCGGTTGGGCAAGCCGCATTGCCGGGGCCCGCTGGCCGGCCAAGGCCACGAACTCGCCGCATAGCCGGCCCGCCTCCGCGCCATCGCACTCCAACACCGCCGCCACCTCGATGCGCGCCTTGCCGCGGCGCGACAAGGTTTTGATGAAGCGCTCCCAGCCATCGGCGTCCGCCAGGACCGCATGCGCGGAAAACGCGCCGGCGATGGCTTGCTGGTATTCCATGCTGTTGCGCTGGATCACCAGCGTGGCGGTCCACCCTTCTGCCCGCAAGCGGGTATGCAGCAAGGACCAGGCGGCCAGGATGGCCAGCGCCGACGCGCTGCCGCCGAACACTGTGGCGCGGTGGTTGATATTGGGCGCCAGTGGCGCGGTCAGCGTCACGCCATTCGGCGCGACGGCGGCCACGGCCACCTCCATCGCGCGGGACAGCGGAATATGCTGGTACAAATAATCTTGCAGATCAGCGGCTTGCATCGTCGCTCCCATAAGCGGATACCCGTCCATGATACCGCCATGCTCGGAACAGCGCCTTGGCCAGCGGCTGGAATTGCCCGTTGACGCTGCCGGGCTGCTCCTCATGGCCCGGATTCAGCATCCAAGCCATCGGCAAGGACAAAGCCGCGGTTCGCCCTTTGCGCCGGCGTTCACCAAGAGAATGCCAGCCGGCCCCACAGCGCCAGCAACAGCACGCAGGACGCCAGGAAAGCCAGAAAACGGTGGAGCGGGTGATTGTAGCCAAGGTGGATGGCGGTATGGACCACCCGCAGCGCGACATAGCCCCAAGCCAGCGCCAGCATGGCCGGCGTGGCCAGATTTTTGGCGATGACGATGGCGCCGGCCACGTAGAACAACATCGGCGCTTCGAACAGATTGGAGAAATTGCGCGCCAGCTTCAGTTCGCCCTCGGGCGGCGCATCGCCCTGCATCAGCCGGTAATAGCTGCGCTTCACCCGCCCGGAGCGGGCATTGGCGAAACGGGCGCTTCCCAGACGGATGCCCACAAAGAAAGTCAGCAACACCAGCGCGAACATCGGGTAGATCATCGTCGGCCCCTATTCTGTGGATATGACTATTGGATCACCGAATAGCCGGCGCCGCAAAAGAATCGGCCCATAGCGATAGCGCCTTGATATCGTGCTCCTGCCTTGCGAAAAGTTTTCCCTTGGCCGGAAAGCGCGCATTCTGCGGCCGGACGGCCTAGGGGAAGACTAGCCCGGCGGCGCGTCACCTCGCTCCAGCTCCTGCTGCAGTTTTTCCAGCTCATCCAGCACTCGCACAAACTTGCCGCCAAACGGCGTGACCCGGTATTCCACCCGGGGCGGCGACTCGTCGTAGGCCACCCGCTCCAAAATCCCGAACTCCATATTGCGGCGCAGGCACTCATTCAGCACCTTGGTGCTCAAACCCTCCACCTGCCGCACCATTTCGCCGGGACGATTGATGCCGCAGGCCAGCAACTGGTAAACCGTCAACGACCATTTGCAGCCGTAAATGCTCTCCACCATGCGCGCGCTGCGTTCCGGCGGCGACTTCCGGGGAAATTTTTTTTCCTGCGCCTTCATCAAGATGCACCAAAAAGTAAGTGGCTTACCGATTTGTGCCTGCTGTTCAAGGGTTTGGCGCGCTTTTAAGCTGCGCCCATCCCCTCACCATACGGAGAACAAGCGTGACACATTCCCATTCTATCGCCCTGATTGTTGGCGGCTCCAGCGGCATGGGCAAGGAAAGCGCGCGCCGCCTGCTGCGCCAAGGCCAGATCGCCCTGCTGGTGGCGCGCGACGCCGACAAGCTGGCCGCCGCCAAGGAAGAGCTGGAAGCCGATAGCGGCGGCCAGGTGGAAACCGCCGTGGTCGACCTGCACCAGCCGGAACAGGTGCGCGCCTTCATCGCCCGCCTGGACGCGGAAAGCCGCCCCATCGGACAATTGGTCAACGCCGCCGGCTTCTTTCAGCCGGTCAGCTTCCTGGAACACAGCGAGCAGGACTACGACCGCCAGCTGGACATCAACAAGGCCTTCTTCTTCATCACCCAGGCGGTGGCGCGCAATATGCGCCGCCATGGCGGCGGGGCCATCGTCAACATCGGCTCCATGTGGGCGCATCAGGCGGTGAAAGCCACGCCATCGTCGGCTTACTCCATGCAAAAAGCCGGCCTGCACGCCCTCACCCAGCACCTGGCGATGGAGCTGGCCGGCGACGACATCCGCGTCAACGCGGTGGCCCCGGCGGTGGTGCTATCCACCATCTACCAGTCCTTCATCGCGGCGGAAGACATTCCCTCCGCCCTGGCCGGCTTCAACAACTTCCACCCGCTGGGGCGCATCGGCAGCGCCGATGACGTGGCCAACGCCATCGAATTTCTGTTGTCGGACAAGGCCGGCTGGATCACCGGCACGGTGCTGGATGTGGATGGCGGCGTAATGGCGGGACGCAATTAGGCTAGCAGCATAAATCTTTACCAGTCCCTACCGGATAGCTGGCGCTAACCCACCGCCGCTTTCCGGTAGGAAACCAGATGCATGCCCGGCTGCGCCAATTTGGCTGCGCCGAAACGGACAAAACCCAGTTTCTCATACAGATGGCAATTGCCCTCCTCCTCCAGAATGGTATCCAGGCACCAACCATGGCTGGGTTGATATAACTGCTCCACCAACCGTATGGCTTGCTGGGCCAGGCCCTGGCTCTGGAAAGCGGGAAGGATGAAAACGGGGCTGATCCGGCCTTGCTCGCCGCCATTCAGACTCACCACACGGATCGCGCCAACAGACTCATCGCCGCGCCGGATCAGATAGAAATCGGAATTCGGTTGTTTTAATTTCTCTATCAGCCTGTCCAAGGACTCGGTCGCAGGACTGAAAGCATGATCCTGATATTTCCGCAGCAAAGGCGTAAACGCCTCCACCTGCATCAGGTGTAGCGCGACGGCATCATCCAGTCCTGCCTTGATCAAACGGATTTCCATGCGCTCGCCAACTCTCGACACATTAATCACAACACAAAGTGAAATTTAAATGTCATTGCATTTGAGCGAAACACTCAGCGAATGGCAAGTGAATTAACAGTCCAATACTCTAGACAATCAAAAAGGGCAAGCCTTCGAAGGCTTGCCCTTTTTGTAACAGCCGCACGTATCGGTGCGTCGCACCTATGGGGAACCGCACCCTAGCCAATCACTGCGGCCGCTGCTTGAAGAAAGTAATCGGCGCGGAGGCCGGGATTTCGCTCGGCGGCGGCGACTTCAGGATGTGCTTCTTCATCTTGCCCATCACATGCATCTCGCAGGGACGGCATTCGAATTTCAGCGTGTAGGTTTCAGTGCCGGACTTCAACACCATAGGGTCGGCGCGCACCTGGCCCATCACCCCCTTCACGCCCTTGGCCTGCTTGGGGCACAGATTGTAGGAGAAGCGCAGGCAGTGCTTGGTGATCATCAGCGAAACCTCGCCCTCCTCCTGATGCGCCTCGTAGGCCGGCTCGATCACCTCGACGCCGTGCTTCTTGTAGAAGTCCCAGGCCAGCGCGTTGTAGACGTTGGCCAGGTAGCTCAGCTCGGTCTGCGGAAACCGCACCAGCGGCTCCACCGCCGCCTTGCGCGGCTGGCGCGGCCAGGCGGCCAGGCGGGCGGCTTCCAGCTTTTCCACCGCCTCGCGGCGCAGGCCGTTGATCGCCGATGCCGGCACGAACCACGGCTGGCTTAGATTGAGCGCCGCGTCGTGCGCCTGGAACATGGTGTTGCCCAGCTTGGCCAGGCTGTCGCGCAGGCTTTGCTCGGCGCGGGCCGCGTCCTTGGCCGGTTCAAGCGCAAGCTGCGCGCAGGCGGTAGCGGAGCAGCCGTCGGCATCGGTGTAAGTCAGCGCCAGGCCGTCGGCGGTTTCCGACAGCGTGGCCCATACGCCGACGCGGCGCTCGGCCGATTTCTTCAGCAAAGCCAGCTCCCAGGCGTGGTCGCGGTTGCGGCTGATGTCGGCGCCCGGTTTCAGGCCGGCCAGCGCGGCCGGGTCGTTGGGTTCGCAGCGCCAAACCAAGAGGCCGCCCTCGGCCTTGCCCACCTGCTTGACGGTGTTCAGCTGCATGCCCACCACTTCGCGCTTCTTCATGAAGTTGATGCCGTCGCCGTTGGACATCTGCTCGGTGGTGGCGATTTCCAGCCAGGCGTCCCCCACCTTGTGCACGACGCCCAGGCCGAGACCGACGAACTTGGGCGAATCAAACGCCCCGATGTCCTGCTTGCGGCCGGTGGCGAAGTAGTCGGTGGCGCCGCGGTGGAAGGTCTTGTCCGGGTTGGGAGTGAAGAAGATCTCGCTGGTGCCGCTGGCGGCCGGGGCCAGTTCCGGGCGGCGTTCGAAGATTTCGTCCAGCAGCAAGCGGTAGTGGCTGGTGATGTTCTTCACATAGGACACGTCCTTGTAGCGGCCCTCGATTTTCAGCGAACGCACGCCTGCGTCCAGCAGCGCTTCCAGGTTGGCGCTCTGGTTGTTGTCCTTCATCGACAGCAGATGCTTGTCGAAGGCCACCACCCCGCCCTTTTCGTCGGTCAGCGTGTAGGGCAGCCTACAGGCCTGCGAGCAGTCGCCGCGGTTGGCGCTGCGGCCGGTGTCGGCGTGGCTGATGAAGCACTGGCCGGAGAAGGCCACGCACAGCGCGCCGTGGATGAAGTATTCGATGGTGGCGGAATCGGCCACCCGGTCGGCGATCTTTTTGATCTGCGGGATGGTCAGCTCGCGCGCCAGCACCACCTGCGAGAAGCCGGCGTCGGACAGGAAGCGCGCCTTGTCGGCGTCGCGGATATCGCACTGGGTGGAGGCGTGCAGCTGGATCGGCGGCAGGTCCATCTGCAGGATGCCCATGTCCTGCACGATCAGCGCGTCCACGCCGGCGTCGTACAGCTGCCAGATCAGCGCGCGCGCGGCGTCCAGCTCGGCGTCGTGCAGGATGGTGTTGAGCGTGGTGAAGATGCGCGCGTGGTAGCGGTGGGCAAACTTCACCAGGGAGGCGATGTCCTCGATGCTGTTGCAGGCGTTGTGCCGCGCGCCGAACGACGGCCCGCCGATATACACCGCGTCGGCGCCGTGCAGGATGGCTTCGCGGCCGATTTCGGCGGTTTTGGCGGGTGACAGCAGTTCGACTTGATGCGGCAACAGGCTCATGGCAATTCCGGGCTGGAGTAAGGGTTATCGCCGCCGGCGATGGCGGGCGCGAAAGTATAACGGAATCATCGGCTTATAGATAGCCGGCTCGAGTCCGTAATAGTCCTAGGTGCCTCTACCTAAAACCGCTTAATCCAATTGCTTAGCTTTATGACGGCTGCTACCCAAAGAATATCGGAGGCCTCGCCCTCCACCACATTGAGCCTGTCATGTTCAGCCAACTCACCATCAGCCAGCGTCTGGCCATCATGGTCGTCGCCCTGCTCACCATCCCCATCCTGGTGGGCCTGTACGGCCTGCGCACCCAGGAGGGCATACTCGGCGACTTCGCCACCACCTACAACGACCGGGTGGTGTGCCTGAAACAGCTGAAGATAGTCGGCGACGGCTACGCGGTCGGCATAGTCGACAACGCGCAGAAGCTGCGCAACCGTAGCCAGACGCCGGCCAGCTTCTTCAACAATCTGCAAAAGGCGCAAGCCGACGTGAAGCAGCAGTGGAGCGACTACCGCGCCACCTATCTGACGCCGGAGGAAAAACAACTGGCCGACCAGGCGGAAGCGGCGATGGCCACCGCCAACCGCAGCGTGGACAAGCTGCGCCAGCTGGTGCAGACCGGCGACGCGGCGGCCCTGCAAGCCTATGTCGACCAGGAAATGTACCCGGCGCTGGACCCGGTGGCGCAGCGCATCTCGGCGCTGGTCGACCTGCAACTGCGGGTGGCGGCGGAGGAATTCGCCCAGTCGCAGCAGCGCGCCTCGTTCAGCCATGCCGCCAATATCGGGCTGATCGTCGCCGGTGTGGCGATAGGCTTTCTCCTGGCGCTGGCCATCGTGCGCGGCCTGCTCTCCGAGCTGGGCGGCGAGCCGCGCGACGTGGTGGCGCTGGCCGAACGCATCGCCGAAGGCGACCTGGGACAGAAGCTGCTGGTGAAGCCGGGCGACCAGCACAGCATCGTCGCCTCGATGGCGCGGATGCAGAGCGCGCTGATCCAGTTGGTGCGCAATATGCAGGCCATCACCCTCAGACTGTCCAACAGCGCGACGGAATTGGCCGCCGCCTCGGAGCAGGTGGCCACCAGCGCCGAGGAGCAGACCCGCGCCGCGTCGTCGATGTCCGCCTCGGTGGAGCAGCTGTCGGTCAGCATCTGCTCGGTCAACGACCACACCAGCGACGTCGCCAAGGATTCGGTGTCCAGCGGCGAGCTGGCGCACCGCGGCGAGGCCATCATCGGCGAAACGCTGAGCACCATCAACCACGTGGCGGAACAGGCGCGCGCCTCGCAGCAGCAGGCCGACCTGATGGGCAGCCGCTCGCAGGACATCGCCAACGTGATCCAAGTGATACGCGACGTGGCGGAGCAAACCAATCTGCTGGCGCTGAACGCGGCGATAGAAGCGGCGCGCGCCGGAGAACAGGGCCGCGGTTTCGCCGTGGTGGCCGACGAGGTGCGCAAGCTGTCGGAGCGTACCGCGCAGTCCACCACCGAAATCAGCGGCAGCATCCGCGACATGCTGGACAGCAGCCAGCACGTGGTGGAAAACATCCACAACACGGTGGACCAGATGGAAGTGGGCCTAAACCAGGCTACCCGCGCCCGCGAAGCCATTGCCGGCATCAGCGGCAATGTGGAGAGGGTGAAACAGTCGCTGTCCACCATCTCGATCTCGCTGAATGAACAGCAGCAGGCCGGCACCGGCATCGCCGCCAATGTCGAGCAGGTGGCGCAGATGTCGGAGGAAACCAGCGCCGCCGCGGTACAGACCGCCGAGGCCGCCAGCCAGGTGGAACAGATGGCCGGCGCGCTGCAAGTGGCCATCAGCCACTTCAAGCTGCCGGCGGGCGGGCAGGCGCATTCGGTCGATACATCGCTGCCGGCCATCCCCTCCGCCACCGCGCTGCGCGCCTGACCTTGCCCTGCCGCCGGCGTCCCATCCGGCGGCAGGGCTGTCCGCGCGGACACCTGCCTCCCCGCCTCTAGCCAGATCGGCTCCCCGTCAGATATTGCAACGCAGCATTTGCCTTGCGCCGGTTTATTTTCCTTTATGAAAATAAAAATGGTCTTTAATTGGAATTGGTTTCGCTCCTGATCAACACCAGTGGCATCTTGCGCACAAAATAAAAACTAAATTCCAAATTTTGGTTTTATTTAAAATAAATCTGTTCAATTCAGCGTTATTTTTATACTTTTGTTTGATTATTTATCCTGCATGGCAACATTACAACGCCATGACAATCAATTTCAACCCGAATAGTCTCATACCATTTGAAGACCACTATAAGACCAGCTAACTTGCCTCCAGGACTTCCACGCATGGATTCCGCAACTGGACCTGGAGCTAAAAAATGCACAAGCAGCGCGTCTTACTCTTGGCCGTCCTGGCCGCCCTTTCCGGCCTGGCCCTGGCGGAGGAAGAACCTTCCGTCCCGCCGTCCAGCGATGGCCCGCCGCTGAAAGGCACCAACCAGGCCATTCCCGAGAGCGATGTCTACGACCTGTTGACCAAATCGGAAACCACCTTCAGCGCGCTGTATTACGGACGCGATAGGCAGGAAAAACAGCCCAACAACAGCAACGGCGGCGATATCCGCGTCAACGCGCTGAACCTGGGACTGAACTTCCGCTCCGGTTACGCCTGGGACAGGCTGGGCTTCGACGCCGCCGCCCATAGCTCCATCCGCCTGACCAAAGGCATCGGTTTTTCCGAAGTGCTCTACCACGACTACAAGGACATGAGCAATCCGGCGGAAGGCGGCGGCGGCCAGGACAAGAGCGACGCGGTTCTGAGCCAGGCAGCGGTGAAATTCCGCCAGTCGCCGGACGGCCAGGGCTTCTCCGCCCGCGCTGGCTACACCCCGATCAGCATCGGCACCCTGGGCACCTCCGGCGGTCTGCAATCCCACTCCTACCGCGGCTTTGAGGGCAAATACAAGCTTGGCGACTTCGAAATCGGCTACGGCTGGGCCGACCAGTTCCGCAACGAATGGGACAACCGCTTCCGCGACATGACCAACTCCTGGGAGCAGGGCCGCAGCAGCGGCAGCAATCCGGGCAAGGTGGACTACGTCAACAGCGTCGGCCTGCGCTACGCGCCGGAAAACGCCTTCGTCGACATCGGCTTCGGCGAAGGCAAGGACTACCGCCGCACCGCGCAGATTGCCGGCTCCTACACCTGGAAGCTGCAGGGCGGCGACAGCCTGACCGGCGTAGCCTACTACTTCCAAGGTAAGGACGAGGCGCCGCTGGGCCTGCCCAACTCGCAAACCGCCTGGCACGGCAGCGCCAGCCTGGCCTACACCACTGGCGGCCTCACGCTGCAGGGCGGCGTAGGCAAGAGCCACAACCCGGACGGCGGCGAAGTCAACTTCCGCATGACGCCATACGGCAACAGCGACAACCGCAACTTCATCCAGACCTGGGGCCAGGACGACGACTTCGTCTGGGATGGCATGAAGGTCATCAAATTGGGCGTCAGCTATGACTTCGCTAAAGCCGGAGTTCCCGGTCTGACCATGGGCGTCAGCGGCAACTACTCCAACGGCGCATTCAATCCGAACACCAACCGCACCTATACCGTCAAGGAAATCGATGCCAGCGTGGGCTACAGCGTCCAAAACGGCGCGCTCAAGGGATTCAGCATTGGCGTTTACCCTGGATGGTTCAGAAGCGGAGGATTCTTACAGGCTGGTTACGGCAAAGGCGACCGCAACGACGTGAAAGTGATCGCTTCTTACAGCAAAACCTTCTGATCCACCAAGTAGCCGGTCTGCCAGTGCCGGCCGCTTCACCCATCGGTTCCGATAAGCGAAGCCGAAAAGGAGAAACCGCACGATGAAACTGAAGACCCTGAGCCTGTCCCTGCTGATCTTTGCCGGCCTGTCCGCGCCGCTGGCCGCCCTCGCCGCCGACAAGCCGGTGCTGGAAGTCTGGACCATGAGCCTGTCGCCCAAGTTCGACGGCTATTTCAAGAACATGATCGCCAGATACAACGCCCAGCATCCCGATGTGGAAGTGAAGTGGACCGACTACCCGTGGGATGTGATCCAGGCCAAGTTCACCGCCGCGGTGGGCGCCGGCAAGCCTCCGGCGCTGGTCAACCTCAATGTGCCCTGGGCTTACGACTACCAGCAGGAGGGCCTGATCCAGCCGCTGGACGGCCTGATAGACAAGGGCCAGTACGTCGCCGGCGCGCTGAAGGACATCACCTTCAACGGCAAGGTCTACGCCTTCCCGCACTACAACGGCGCCAACGTCATCGCCTACAACGCCGCGCTGTTCAAGAAAGCCGGGCTCGATCCCAACAAGCCCCCCAAGTCCTTCGACGAAGAACTGGCCTACGCCAAAACCATCAAGGCCAGGACCGGCGTCGCCGGCTTCGCGCCGACGCTGGGCCCCACCAAGATCGAGGCGCTGCTGATGCAGAATGGCCTGGAAGTGGTGAAGGACGGCAAACCGGCCTTCACCAGCCCGGCCCACGTCGCCTTCGTCAAGAAGCTGGCCGACGCCTACAAATCCGGCGCGCTGTTGAAAGACAACCTGTTCGCCCAGGACAACTTCCAGGTGGCGATGGCCGCCTACAACGGCGGCCGGCTGGCGATGCTGGAATCGACGCCGACCACGCTGACCCGGGTGCGCGACGAAGCGCCCAAGCTGTACCGCGACACCCGCGTCGCCGCCGCGCCGCTGGGCCCCACCGGCATCGCCGCCGGCGGCTGGATGTTCAACTTCGCGGTGGCGCGCAATGTGGACAAGGCGCTGCTGCCGGAAATCGGCAAGTTCGGCAATTACCTGACCAACGCCGACAACCAGCTGGCCTTCGCCAAGCTGGCCGGCACCCTGCCCACCGCCCGCAAGGCGGCGCAAGACCCGCACTTCCAGCAGGTGGCCGGCAACGCCGGCGCGGCCGAGCGCGCGGTGGGCATCGCCGCCGCCAACCTGGACAAGACCCGCACCCTGTTCCTGTCGGTGAAGAACGCCGACGTGCTGTCGGCCCGACTCGCGGCGGCGGTGGAAAAAGCGGTGACCGGACGACAGGACGCCAAGCAGGCGCTGGACGAGGCCGCCGCCTACTGGAACGGCAAGCTGTAAGCGCGACTCGCGCCCGCCGCCGGCAATGGCGGCGGGCAGTCATCAATCCGCCCGATGGAGCCCGCCATGCGCAAACCACGCAAAACCACGCTGCAAGCCTATCTGTTCCTGGCGCCGGCGCTCGCGCTGATGCTGCTGTTCTCGTTCTGGCCGGTGGGCTTCGGCTCGGTGCTGGCCTTCACCCGCTACAACCTGATAGACGCGCCGCAATGGGTGGGCTGGGACAATTTCCGCGAGCTGTTCGCCGACGAGCTATTCATAGTTGCCTTGAAGAATTCGGCGCTGTACCTGCTGGTGGTGCCGGCGATCCAGGTGCTGGCCATGCTGCTGGCGGTGCTGGTCAACAACAAGCTGCCCGGCATCAAGCTGTTCCGCGCCGCCTACTACCTGCCGGTGGTCACCTCGGTGTCGGCGATAGGCATCATCTGGAACTTCATGTACACCGAGGACGGCGTGCTCAACGCCGCGCTGCGGTGGCTGCATCTGATCAACAGCCCGGTGGGCTGGCTCAGCGACGACCACATCGCGCTGTTCGCGGTGATGTTCATCACCGTCTGGCGCGGCATAGGCTGGTATATGGTGCTGTACCTGGCCGGCCTGCAAGCCATTCCCGCCGATCTGCACGAGGCCGCGCAACTGGACGGCGCCGGCCGCTGGCAGCGCTTCTGGCGCATCACCATGCCCTTGCTGGCTCCCACCATCCTGCTGTGCTCGATGATGTCGGTGCTGGCGGCGGTGAAGGCGTTTGAAGAAGTGCAGATCCTGACCAAGGGCGGGCCGATGCAGTCCACCTACACCGCGCTGTTCTATGCCTACGAGTTCGGCATCAAGTCGCTGAACTTCGGCCGCGCGCTCGCCGCCAGCCTGGTGATGTCGCTGTTCTGCATTCTGCTGGCCTGGCTCAACTTCCGTTATCTGCAACCGCGCGAGCGCTGAGGAGACGCCATGACCGCCATTACCCTGCCCGCAGCCCGCCGCGCCGTCCCGCGGCTGAACCAGCTGGCCAACCGCGCGCTGCACTACCTGGCGCTGGCCGCGATAGCCCTGATCACTGTCTACCCGTTCTGGTGGACGCTGATCACCGCGCTGTCCAGCGACGGCGACGTGTTCAGCTTTCCGCCGGCGCTACTGCCCACCGCTCCGTCGCTGGCCAATTTCCGCGAAGCGGCGGACAGCATCGATCTGCTGGCCTTCTTCCGCAACTCCATCGCCATCACCGCGCTGAGCGTGGCCGGCACGCTGCTGGTGAGCGCGCTGGCCGCCTATCCGCTGGCCAGGATGCGCTTTCCCGGCCGCAAGCTGGTGTTCGGCGCCATCCTGGCCACCATGATCCTGCCCAGCGAGGTCAATTTCCTGGTCAACTTCATCACCGTGTCCAAGCTGCAGCTCACCGACAGCTACAGCGGGGTGGTGCTGCCGACGCTGGCCGGCGCGGTGGGCATCTTCCTGATGAAGCAGGCGTTCGAAGCGGTGCCGCAGGACCTGATAGACGCGGCGCGGGTGGACGGCGCCGGCGAATGGCAGATCTTCTGGAAGATCATGCTGCCGCTGTCGCGCCCGGCGCTGGCGGCGCTGACCATCCTCACCACGGTGTCGGCGTGGAACCAATACATCTGGCCGTCCATCGTGATGTCCAGCCCGGACAAGTTTCCGCTGTCGGTGGGCGTGCTCTACCTCGCCGGCGCCTTCAGCTTCAAGACCCGGGTGGTGGCGGCCGGCGCGGTGCTGACCGTGCTGCCCATCCTGATCGTCTTCCTGTTCACCCAGCGCTATTTCCTGCGCGGTTTCGATGGAGCCGTCAAATGAGCCTGCCCCCGCAACAACTGACCGGCCGCTGCCTGATGGTGGACCTGCCCGGCCCGGAATTGTCCCGCGAGGACGCCGCCCGGCTGCAAAAGCTGCAGGTACGCGCCGTCTGCCTGTTCCGCCGCAACGTGCCGGACGCCGCCCGCGCCCGCCAATTGGTGGCTGACCTCAAATCCGCGCTGGGCGACGACATCCTGATCGGCCTGGATCAGGAAGGCGGCGCGGTGATGCGCACGCAGTTCCTGCCACAGGCGCCGTCAGCGATGGCGCTGGCGGCGGCGGACGATGCGGCGCTGAGCCGCGAGGTCGGCGCGGCGGTGGCGCGCGGGCTGAAGAGCCTGGGCGTCAACTGGAACTTCGCGCCGGTGCTGGATCTCAACAACAACCCGGCCAATCCGGTGATAGGCGAACGCTCCTTCGGCGCCGATCCGGCGCGCGCCGCCCTGCTGGCGCGCGCCTGGATGGATGGCCACCTGGCCGAGGGCGTGGCCTGCTGCGTCAAGCACTTCCCCGGCCACGGCGACACCCATACCGACTCCCACCTCGACCTGCCGGTGGTGGACAAGCCGCAGGCCGAGCTGCGCGACTACGAACTGGCGCCGTTCCAGGCGCTGGCCGGCCACGCGCCGGCGCTGATGAGCGCCCACATCCGCTTCCCCGCCCTGGATACCGAGTGGCCGGCCACGCTGTCGCCGGCCATCCTCACCGGCCTGCTGCGCCGCGAGCTGGGCTACCGCGGCGTCGCCATCACCGACGCGCTGAACATGAAGGCGATACGCGAGCGCTGGGGCCAGGCCTTCGGTGCGGTACAAACGCTGAAAGCCGGCGCCGACCTGGCGCTGGTGCTGCAATTCGCCGACGAAATGCAACACAGTGCCGACGCGGTGGCGGCGGCGCTGGCAAGCGGCGAGCTGGCAACCGCTAGGCTGATCGAAGCCAGCGAGCGGGTGGACGCGCTGATCCGCCGCTTCCCCAGCCGCGCCGACGCGCCCTACCGCGCCGAACAGCGCGCCGCCGACGAAGCGCTGTTCGCCGAAGCCTGGCAGCGCGCGCTCACCGCCCACGGCCCGCTGCCAACGTTGCCGGCAGGCCGGCGGCTGCGGCTGGTGGTGCAGGACCAGGCGCCGTCCGACGGCGTGTCGGAAGAAGGCCTGGCGGCGGACCGGCTGATCGCCGCGCTATCGCGGCGCCACGCGCTGGAGGTGGTGCGCTTCGAGCGACGCGAAGCGCTGCACTGGGACACGCTGCCCCAGGACGGCCTGTACACCGTGCTGGCCTCCACCACGCGTGAGCGCTACGGCGCGCGCGAGCGGCAAAGCTGGAAACCGGACTTGCATATGGCATTATGGAACCCGTACGCCGCCGCCGACATCGCCGCGCCGGCGCTGATCAGCTACGGCTTCGCCGACGCCGCGCTCGACGCGGCCAGCCGCTGCCTGGCCGGCGACGCCATCGCCGCCGGCCGGCTGCCGGTGCAGCTTGGCGCCCCCTATCAGGAGCAATGAAGATGTCCCGACTGTCACTGAAAAACATCCACAAAGCCTACGACGACGGCAACGCGGTGATCCACGATGTCAGCCTGGACATCCGCGATGGCGAGTTCATGGTGTTCGTCGGTCCATCCGGCTGCGGCAAATCGACGATGATGCGCATGATCGCCGGGCTGGAGGAGATCAGCGCCGGCGAGTTGCGGATAGACGACAAGCTGGCCAACGACATCGAGCCAGCCAAACGCGGCGTGGCGATGGTGTTCCAGAGCTACGCGCTGTACCCGCACATGACGGTGCGCGGCAATATGGCCTTCAGCCTGAAACTGGCCGGCAAGAGCAAGGCCGAGATCGACGCCGCGGTGAGCCGCGCCGCGCGGACGCTGCAGATCGAACACCTGCTGGAGCGCAAGCCCAAGGCGCTGTCCGGCGGCCAGCGCCAGCGCGTCGCCATCGGCCGCGCCATCGTCAGGAAACCCGGCGTGTTCCTGTTCGACGAGCCGCTGTCCAATCTGGACGCCGCGCTCAGGGTGCAGATGCGGATAGAGTTGGCGCGGCTGCACAAGGAGCTGGGCAGCACCATGATTTATGTCACCCACGACCAGGTGGAAGCGATGACCATGGGCGACCGCATCGCGGTATTCAACGCCGGCCGCATCGAACAGGTGGGCACGCCGCTGGAGCTGTACAACCGCCCGGCCAACCGCTTCGTCGCCGGCTTCCTGGGCTCCCCCAGAATGAACTTCATCCCGGCGCGCGCGCTGCAGCAACAGGCCGCCGGCCTGGAGCTGGAACTGCCCGGCGGCTACCGGCTGGCGCTGCCCTTCGGCGACGGCGACGGCGGCGACGGCGCGGCGACGCTGGGCGTGCGCGCCGAGCATCTGTTCTTCGCCGAATCCGGCCTGCCGGTGACGGTGCAGTTGGTAGAGCACCTGGGCGACCAGCAGATCGTCTACGCGCTGTGTGAAGGGGTCGGCGAGCCGATCGCGGTGAAGCTGCCCGGCCACGAGGCCGAACCGGCGCTGGGCAGCCGCCGCCACCTGGCGCTGGATCCGCGCCACTGCCAAGTGTTCGACCAGAAGGGCCGGGCGCTGCCGCGGCTGGACCTTACCCAGCAGGCCGAACCGGCCCTGGCCTTGTAAACCTCAGGGCGGGGCCGCGCCCCGCTCTTATCCACAACCGGCGTCGAACGCTGAACTTATCCACACCGCCTCCGTCCACACCGCGCCCGCCGAGTTCCGCTTCACCAAACCGCCTCCGCCGCGTCCATGCCCGGACGGTCGTCATCGGGAAATAATTGAAATGATTAAGTATTTCTTCGTAACCGACCGGCAACTGCCCTACAACTAGAGCAGGATGTTTTGTACGGAGCGTCGCAATGAATCGCCAAACCTCGCTAGCCCGGCAACTGGCACTGATCGTTGCCCTGGTGATCGGCATCCTGCTGGCCACCTCGGTTTTCTCCCTGTTCCAATTGTGGGGAGGCATCCGCGAGTTCCGCGACCAGGTGGGCGCCGACCAGCGCAGCATGCAGCAGGTGCTGACCATGCAGGTGGACTTCAAGAAGCAGGTGCAGGAATGGAAAGACACGCTGCTGCGCGGCCAGGACCCGGCCAAACTGGCCAAATACTGGAACAATTTCCAGCAGCGCGAGCAGCAGGTTCGCGACGAAGGCAACAGACTGGCGGCCTCGGTCTCCGACCCGCAGGCGCAGCAGCTGCTGCAGCAATTCGTCGCCGCCCACCAGAAGATGGGCGACGACTACCGCAAGGGCCTGGACGCGTTCAAACAGGCGGCAGGCGACGCCAAGGTGGGCGACAAGCAGGTTGCCGGCATGGACCGCCCGCCCACCGAGCTGCTGACCCAGGCCAGCGACTTGCTGAGCAAACGCGCCCAGGCCACCGCGGCCAACGCCGTGGAGCGCGCGAACGGCGCGCTGTGGCGGGTGGCCATCGCCATGGCGCTGGGCACGGTGCTGGGCATCGTCTTTTTCCTGTACTACGTCAACCGCACCATCATCGCGCGCGCGCAGCGGCTGGTGGAGGACCTGACCTTGCTGGCGCAGGGCAATTTCACCCGCCCCTGCGTCAGCGGACGGATGGATGAGATCGGCCAGATCGCCGCCTGCAGCGAAACCGTGCGCGTCAACCTGGGCGCGCTGATCCGCGAGCTGATCAACGCCGCCAGGGAGGTCAGCGACACCAGCCAGGAACTGAGCCGCGCCGCGCACACGCTCGCCCATGGCGCGGAAACGCAGAACGACGCCATCTCCAGCAACGCGGCTTCGCTGGAGCAGATGGCCACCAGCATAGACACCATCGCCGACCAGACCGCGCGCATCAGCCAGGACTCGGACACCAGCGCGCAAAAGACCCGCGACGGCCTGGACGAAGTCACCCGGCTGCACCAGCAGGCCGAGGTGATAGACAAGGTGATGGGCCAGGTGGACGACGCTTCGCAGGCCTTCCAGCACAGCACCCAGTCCATCGGCCAACTGACCAATCAGATCAAGGACATCGCCGAACAGACCAATCTGCTGGCGCTGAACGCGGCGATAGAAGCGGCGCGCGCCGGCGAACAGGGCCGCGGCTTCGCGGTGGTGGCCGACGAGGTGCGCAAGCTGGCGGAAAACTCGGCCAAGGCCGCCAGCGAGATCAAGAATGTGACCGAACAGCTGAACCAGGGCGCGCAATCGGTCGGCAACACGGTGCAGAACGGCATTTCCGCCACCCGGCAGAGCCGCGGCACCATGGAAGTGGTGATGGGCAATCTGCAGGCCGCCAACGACAGCGTGCATGAAGCCAACGGCGGCGTCGTCCAGATCCGCGACGCCATCGCCGAGCAGAAGGCCGTCTGCAACAGCATCGCCCAGCGCTTTGAAACCGTGGCGCAGATGGTGGCGGACAATTCGCAGTCCGCCATCGAACTGCGCGGCACCGTGGTCAGCCTGAGCTCGCTGGCCGAGCGCATGCAAACCATGGTCGGCAAGTTCCGGCTATAGCCGGAACAGCGGCTGCCGCGCATCCAGGCGGAAGCGCTGCAGCCGGCCGGCGTGCGGCCGCAGCCGCGCCTCCAGCCAGTCCATGCCCGCCTCGCCGTCCGGGAAGTCCGCATCCGGCCGTTCGCTGACGAACACCGCGTCGCGGCTTCGCTCCGTCAGCTTGAAGCGGTCGGACTCCAGCCAGTTCAGACAGCGGCACACCACCTGGCGCCCGCCGCCCAGCCAGACCGCCTCGCCCGGCTGCGGGTTTTCCGCCTCGTCCCTGCCCAGCGGCAGGAAGGGTTCGTCGCCCAAGGCCAGGTCCAGCGCCAATTCTCCGCCCAACGCACGGATGTCCTCGCCGCCGAACGGGGCCAAGCTAATCAGCGACGCCTGGTTGTACAAATCCACCAAGGGCAGGATGCTGCGCAGCTTGTCTTTCCGCACCGCCTTCACCAGGTATTCCAGCGAGCAGCGCGCCTTCTTGTCCCCCGGCAGCTCCAGATACAGCTGTTTCCAGCGCAGCAGCAGCGCGTCGACGTCGCGTTCGGTGTCGACCAGCGCCGGCAGCAAGGGCGGCAAGGCGGCGCTGTCGATATCAAGCGCGATCAGCCCGGCCACCCGCATCTGCGGCAAGCGGCCCAATAGGCGGGGAGTGAGGGATATCTGCATGCGGCGCTCCTGGCGAATCTGGGGGGGACCATGCTAAACAAGGCGCGGCCGCCAGGGAAACGACTTGTGCTAATGGGGCATTAGCGGGCGACGAAATCTGCAAGACCGGCGGAACCCAAGCGCAGACACTGCGGCTATCAATCCGCGAAGGGCTTTGTCATGCAAGTACATTCCTCCATAGTCCAGACATCCGGCCTCTCAACCCTGCGCCAGGATGCGGCCCAGGCACCGGCATCCCCGCTGGCCGCCCGCATTCGCGCGCTGGGCAACTCGCCGATCGACGTGCCTGGCTTCCAGCCCGCGGTGGTCAGCCGCCACGGCGGCGGCCTGCTAGACCGCATGCGCATGCTGCTAGCCAATCCTTTCGAAAAAACGCTGAATGCCCAAGGCGGCGCAGACCAGAAGCTGGTTTTCGACCAGAAGCATGCGGTACTGACACCCTGCCGCGCCGACTTGGCCAAGCTGGGACTGACCGACATGAAGGAGGGCGTGTGCAACGGCCTTTCCTACGCCTGGGCCGAGGAACAGCTGAAAACCGGCAACGGCGGAAACAAGCTGGAATGGATAGCCCAGGTGGCCGCCAGCGACAGCTTGGCGCGCGGGCCACGTGGCAACGGGGCGCCTTCTCCGCTCAGCCAGACGCGCATCCCGCTGCTCAACCAGCTGAAGAAGATGCAGGACTTCCAATTCAGCCAGTTCGCCAATACCGGCAGCCCCAAGCAGGACATGAGCAACTACCTGCAGGCGGTCGATGGCTGGGGCAAGCGCAACGGCATGGATGCCAGCGTGGACATCCTCAAACCCGGCGCGACGCCGGCCGAGCGCCAGCTATGCGCGCGCCTGCCCGCGCACGGCGACGGCGCGCTGGTGTTCCGCACCGCCGAACACACGATGGCCATGTCCAGTCGCGGCGGAACGTACAGCTTCTTCGAGCCCAACTACGGCATGGTCAGCTTTCAGGATAAGAACCGCTTCGACGACTTCGTCGCCGCCTTCCTGCTGGCCGAGGGCCACAAGCCGCCGTTCATGCTGACCGAACTGAAGCTCGATCCGACGGCCCAGCCGACGCCGACGCGGATGGCGGAGCTGGCCGACATCGAATAAGCCAAGAAAAAAGCCCGGCTTCAGCCGGGCTTGAATCGACGACGCGCAACAATCAGGCGCTCAAAACCTCTTGCCTGGCGGCCAGACGCCGCGCCAGCCACTGGTCCACCACCTCGGCGGCGTCAGCCGGCAGATGCAGCCTCAGTTTGGAACGGCGCCACAGGATGTCGTCGCTGCGCGTCGCCCATTCGTGCTCCGCCAGATACTCCAGTTCCGCCTCGTACAAACCAGGCAGTATCTCCGCGCCCAGCTCCGCCAGGCAACTGGCCTTGGCTATCAGCTTGCCGACGCGGGTGCCGTAGGCGCGCGCCCAGCGTTCGGCCAGCGGGGCCGGCAGCCAGGGATGGCGCTGGCGCAGGCCTTGCAGGAAACGGCCGAAATCGGCCCCCGGCATGTCGCCGCCCGGCAGCGGCGCGTCGGCGGTCCAACTGGCTTTGCGGTTGCCCAACAGCGGCGCCAGCTTGTCCACCGCCTCTTCCGCCAGCTTGCGGAAGGTGGTGATCTTGCCGCCGAACACCGACAGCAGCGGCGCGCCGGCCAGGTCGGTCTCCAGCGCGTAGTCGCGGGTGACGCTGGCGGCGTTGTCGGCGGCGTCGTCCAGCAGCGGGCGCACGCCGGAATAGGTGGACAGCACGTCTTGCGGGCCGATCTGGCTGTGGAAGTAGCGGTTGCTCATCTCGCACAGGTAGGCGATTTCCTGCGCGTCTATCGCCACCTGGGCCGGATCGCCGTGATATTCGACGTCGGTGGTGCCGATCAGCGTGAAATCCTTCTCGTACGGGATGGCGAAGATGATGCGCTGGTCCGGGTTCTGGAAAATATAGGCGAACGGATGGTCGAACAGTTTCTTCACCACGATGTGGCTGCCCTTGACCAGGCGGATGGACTTGCTGGCCGGCATCGCCAGCTTGTCTTCGATCAGGCTCTGCACCCAGGGGCCGGCGGCGTTGACCAACGCGCGGGCGCGCACCTCGAAGCGGCTGCCGTCCTCGCGCTCCAGCGTGCACAGCCAGTGGCCGTCGTCGCGGCGCGCCGCCACGCAGGCAGTGCGGGTGTGGATCTTGGCGCCGTGCTCGGCGGCGTCCATCGCGTTGAGCACCACCAGCCGCGCGTCCTGCACCCAGCCGTCGGAATAGACGAAGCCGCGCTTGAAGGCGTCCTTCAGCGGCGCGCCCGACGGATGCCTGGCGAAACTGACGGTTTCCGAGCCGGGCAGCACTTCGCGCTTGGCCAGATGGTCGTACAGGAACAGGCCGGCGCGTATCATCCACTCCGGCCGCTGGTCGCGCGCATGCGGCATCACGAAGCGCAGCGGCCAGATGATGTGCGGCGCCGCCTTCAACAGCACTTCGCGCTCCTGCAGCGCCTTGCGCACCAGGCCAAACTCGTAGTACTCCAGGTAACGCAGGCCGCCGTGGATCAGCTTGGTGCTGGCCGATGAGGTGTGCGAGGCCAGATCGTCCTTCTCGCACAGCGCCACTGACAGGCCGCGGCCGGCCGCGTCGCGCGCAATTCCGGCGCCGTTGATGCCGCCGCCAATCACCATCAAATCGTATACGTCCATTGCCCCGTCCTTGCTTGATCTACCGCCTTTATTCTATCCACAATAGCTAACATGGAACACAAATAATACATTTTTCTTTCGTTATTTTTCGCTTTTACGACACTACCGCCGCAAAGTTCGGCAATTAGGCAAAGCAATCATGGCGGAACCAAGCTGGAAAACAGACATGCAAGCCTTGTATAACAAGACTTTTCGATATGAAGGGAATAGCGGCAAGGCCGATGCGCGCGACGCGAAAAACGAACAAAAAAGGAAAACGGCGCGCCGGGAAACGCGCCGTCGACAGCCATTAGAAAGTGTAGGCCAGCGCCGCCAGCGTGCCACCGATCAGCGAACCGATCACCGGCACCCAGGAATAGCCCCAGTCACTGTCGCGCTTGCCCGGAATCGGCAGGATCGCGTGCATGATGCGCGGCGCCAGATCGCGCGCCGGGCTCATCGCGTAGCCGGTGGTGCCGCCCAGCGACACGCCGATGCCCAGCACCAACAGGGCCACCGGCAACGCATCGATCGCGCCCAGCGACACCTTGGGCGCCACCATCGACAGGATGGCGAACACCAGCACGAAGGTGGCCACGATCTCGGACACCAGGTTGCCCGGCAGGCTGCGGATGGCCGGACCGGTGCAGAAAGTGGCCAGCTTGGTGTCGGCGCAGTCGGTGGTTTCATAGTGCTTGCGATAGATCAGCCACATCAGGCCGGCGCCGGCCATGCCGCCCAGCATCTGCGCCGCCACATAGCCCGGCACCTTGTTCCACGCGAACTTGCCGGCCACCGCCAGCGCCACCGACACCGCCGGGTTCAGGTGGGCGCCGCTGATCGCCGCCACGCTGAACACGCCGACGAACACCGCCATCGCCCAGCCGAAGGCCACCACGATCAGGCCGCTGTTGTGGCCTTTGGTGTTTTTCAGCAATACATTGGCCACCACGCCATTGCCCAGCAGCACCAGCAAGGCGGTGCCGATGAATTCGCCAATCAGAGGATTCATGATTTTGTCTTTCAGAAAAGGGGTCGCCCGCCCGCCGCTGTTTGCGCGGCGGGTCATCGCATGTTCAGCCGGAAATCAGGACTGGTCGTCTGCCCAGACGGTGGCGGCCTTGACGGCGCGCTGCCAGCCCTTGACGTTGCCGGCCACCTCTTCGGCCGCCATCCGCGGCTGGAAGCGGCGGTCCAGTTGCCATTGGCCCTGCACGTCGTCCAGGTTCTTCCAGTAGCCAACGGCCAGGCCGGCCAGGTAGGCGGCGCCCAGCGCGGTGGTTTCGGTGATCTTCGGGCGCACCACGTCCACGCCGAGGATGTCGGACTGGAACTGCATCAAGAGCTCGTTGACGGTGGCGCCGCCGTCGACGCGCAGTTCGGCGATGCCCATCTTGGCGTCGGCCTCCATCGCCTTGAGCACGTCCATGGTCTGGTAGGCGATGCTGTCCAGCGCGGCGCGGGCCACGTGCGCGGCCTTGGTGCCCAGCGTGGCGCCGACGATGGTGCCGCGGGCGTTGGGGTTCCAGTGCGGCGCGCCCAGGCCGGCGAAGGCCGGCACCAGGTAGACGCCGTCGCTGTCCTTCACCTCCTGCGCCAGCGGGCCGACGTCGGCCGAGTGGCGGATGATGCCCAGGCCGTCGCGCAGCCATTTCACCACCGCGCCGCCGATGAAGATGGAGCCTTCCAGCGCGTACTGCACCTTGCCGTCCACTTTCCAGGCGATGGTGGTCAGCAGATTGTTCGACGATTCGATCGGCTTGTCGCCGGTGTTCAGCATCATGAAGCAGCCGGTGCCATAGGTGTTCTTCACCATGCCAGGCTGGGTGCACTGCTGGCCGAACAGCGCGGCCTGCTGGTCGCCGGCCACGCCGGCGATCGGGATTTCCACCCCCAGGTGGGCGGCGTGGGTGTGGCCGTACACTTCGCTCGAGCTCTTCACTTCCGGCAACATGCTGGCCGGAATGCCCATGATGTCCAGCAACTCGGCGTCCCATTGCTGGGTGTGGATGTTGTACACCATGGTGCGCGAGGCGTTGGACACGTCGGTGACGTGCACCTTGCCGTGGGTGAAGTTCCAGATCAGCCAGCTGTCGACGGTGCCGAAGGCCAGCTTGCCGCTCATCGCGCGTTCGCGGGCTCCCGGCACATTGTCCAGAATCCACTTGATCTTGCTGCCGGAGAAGTAGGCGTCCACCAGCAGCCCGGTCTTGCTGCGGATCAGCTCGCCCAGGCCGCGCGCCTTAAGTTCGTCGCAGAAGCCTGCGGTGCGGCGGTCCTGCCAGACGATGGCGTTGTATACCGGCTGGCCGGTTTCACGGTCCCAGACGATGGTGGTTTCGCGCTGGTTGGTGATGCCGATGGCGGCGATGCTGCGACCGTCGATGCCGGCCTTGGCCACGGCTTCCGCCGCCACGCCCACCTGTCCGCCCCAGATTTCCTGCGGATCGTGTTCCACCCAGCCCGGTTGCGGGTAGATCTGGCGGAATTCCTTTTGCGCCAGCGACACGATGTCGCCGCTGCGGTTGAACAGGATGGCGCGGGAACTGGTGGTGCCCTGGTCCAAGGCCAGTACGTACTGATCGCTCATGAGTGTCTTCTCCTGATTGCCGGTAAGGCAGCATGGTTAACAGCGGGGGTGTCAACGTTGCGCTAATGTTGCTTTTTTTGCTTATGACGTTCGTTTTATTTTCGGACAATTCTATTCCCGAACACACGCTTGTCAATCATCCGGTAAAAAAAAATACATTTTCCGCAGCGCAACCAAGCCTGGCAATGAAATAATCCATGATATTTTTCAATAAAATCAATACATTGAAAAATGTAGCGCAGCGCTACATTCGCGCACTTACCCTGTCATTCCGCCAGCGCCAGGCGCCAAAACGCCGGACCGTCGCCGCAGGCTTCCCCGCCCAGCAAGGCTTGCGCGCCGATCCCGTCCTCCGCGCGCAATCCCGCACTGCAACAAGGCTTTGCGTCGATTACAGGGCACTTATTACAAAAGAAAAAATAAGAAAATAAGCGAACATTCAGATAACACATACAGAAAAAACAACACCATAAACCGTTGTTTTACGCACAAATCCTGATTTTCAAGTAATCCTGCCGCTACATGGCAGTTATGGCAGCATGGACGACAATGCCGAACACCCCGCCGATGCGCGCCGCCAGCCCCGCAAGACGCGCGGATTCGACCCAACGCAAAGAAGCCGCGGCGCAAGCGTGGCACCATCGGATACATGGCGGCAAAGCGGGGATAACGTCCCCTTGATAACGCCGCGCAGCCGTCCATGCCGGGCGGCAAGCCCGGGCCGCGGCTCCGGCAATATGCTTTCAGCTCCAACCTAACCGGCCGGAGGCCGCAAAGGACAGTCATGCTTCGCAACACCAAAATTCTCGCCACGCTGGGCCCCTCGTCCAGCACCCCGGAACAGATCCTGGAACTGGCCCGCGCCGGGGTGAACATCTTCCGCCTCAACATGAGCCACGGCAGCCATGACGACCACCGCGCCCGCCTGGCCGCCATCCGCGCCGCGGAAAAGGCGCTGGAGCGGCCGATAGGCGCGCTGTTTGACCTGCAGGGCCCCAAGCTGCGGATCGGCAAATTTCCACAGCCCACGACCGTGCAGACCGGCGCCCGCTACGAATTCGTGCTGGATGAGGTCGAAGGCAACGCCCAGCGCGCCAGCCTGCCGCACCCGGAAGCCTTCGCCGCACTGGAGCCCGGCCACGTCATTCTGGTGAACGACGGCAAGATGGCGTTCCACGTGGAACAAGTGGAACCGCGCCGCATCGCCACCCGCGTCACCGTCGGCGGCGAAATGTCCAGCAACAAGGGCTTCAACCTGCCGCACACCGTGCTGCCGATGTCCGCCATCACCGATAAAGACCGCAAGGACGCCGAGTTCGCGCTGCAGGAAGGCGCCGACTGGATCGCGATGTCCTTCGTGCAGACCGCGCAGGATGTGGCCGAGCTGCGGCAGATCGTCGGCAAGCAGGCCGGCATCGTCGCCAAGATCGAAAAACCTTCGGCGGTGGACGATCTGGAAGCCATCGCCACGCTGGCCGACGGCGTGATGGTGGCGCGCGGCGACCTGGGCGTGGAGCTGCCGCCGGAAGACGTGCCGGTGGTGCAGCGCCGCATCGTCCACCAGTGCCGCCACCTGGGCCGCCCGGTGATCGTCGCCACCCAGATGCTGGAATCGATGATCACCGCGCCGACGCCGACGCGCGCCGAAGCCAACGACGTGGCCACCGCGGTGTACGAAGGCGCCGACGCGGTGATGCTGTCGGCCGAAACCGCCGCCGGCCAGTTCCCGCTGCAGGCGGTGCAGATCATGGACCGCATCATCCGCCGGGTGGAAAACGCGCCGGACTACCGCAAAGTGATGGCGCTGGACTACAGCGTGGCCGACGAACCCGACCGCACCGACGCCATCGCCGCCTGTGTGCGCAAGGTGGCCACGCTGCTGCCGGTCACCGTCTCGGTCGCCTTCACCACCAGCGGCGCCAGCTGCCTATACTTGGCGCGCGAACGCCCATCCACCCCTATCCTGGGCATCTCGCCCAGCCTGGACACCGCCCGCCGCCTGACGCTGGTGTGGGGCGTGGTGGCCTACCACGGTCCGGACGCGGAAAACCTGGAGGACATGGTGGTGAAGACCACCTTCTGCGCCACCAAGCTGGGCCTGGCTCAGCAGGGCAAGCCGATGGTGATCATCGCCGGCGTGCCCTTCGGCACGCCGGGATCGACCAACCTGCTGCGCATCGTCTATCCGTAAGCGCCGCCGAAATCGCCATATCGAAACGGAACCCGTCGGTTCCGTTTTTTATTGCCGGCCGCCGGGCTCGCGGCTAGTCCTGCGACTATTCTTAGCAGGTGACCAAGGCCTCGCGAGACCACCTGAAATGACTGTGCGCCCGCTGACCAGCCGGAGATGCCGGCTGTGGCTGAAAGCCATGCTGATCTGCGGCTGCCTGGGCCAGCCCAGCCCGATTCTGGCGGCCGATGGCCTGACGGTGGCGCTGGATGCCAGCGACCCGCCGTTCATGTACGCCGGCGGCGGTGACGGCGCGCAAGGGCTCTATCCCGAACTGATCCGCCAGATTTGCGACAGAGCCGCCATTCCGCTGACCGTGCAGGCGATGAGCTGGCGCAGGGCTCTGCACGAGATCGACAACAGCAACAGCGCGGTCGGCGGCCTGTATAAAACCGCGGAGCGGGAAAAACGCTACGACTTCAGCCTGCCCTTGTTCACCGAGCGCATCGTGGTGGTTTACCTGCGGCGGCGGCCGCTGGACTTCCGCAGCCTGGCCGACCTCGACCACAAGCGCATCGGCGTGATGGCCGGATGGAGCTATGGCGACGACTTCGACCATGCCCGCGCCGCACGCCGCTTCACCGCCTACGACGGAGACTCCGACCAGCAGAATCTGCAGCGGCTGGAAAGGGGCTATCTGGACGCCGTGCTGGGCATACAGGAGGCGATGGAAACCCTGCCCGCCAAGCGCCGCGCCGGCCTGGCAATCGCAGCGACGGCCCTGGCGGCCAAACCGACCTTCATCGCCGTCAACAAGCAATCCGGCCAGCAGGCGCTGCTGCAGCGCTTCAACCAGGCGCTGGAAAAAATGCGGCAGGACGGCAGCTATCAGCAACTGGTGCGGAAGTTTTTCGCCAGCCGCCGCAGCGGGAATTAAGGCTATCCGGCCTTCGCCATGCAGGCGGGGTTCAGCCGCGCTGGATCTGGGCGATCGCGCCGTACAGATCGGCGCAGCTCCAATGCTCGGCGTATTTGCCATCGCGCACGACGACGATGTCCATCGCATTAATGGCGATGCGCTTGCCGCTGGCGGCCTGACCGAAGAACACGCCCGTGTGGGTAGCCTCTATGGTCTTGCGGGTCACTACCTTGCCGTTCTCTTCGATCTGCTCATGTATCAGCACGCGGATATCGGACAAGGCCGAGTGCAACATGCCGGTGAAGAATCCGGCAAAGCCGTCAGGGCCGTTGGGTACCCCCGGCGGGGCCGAGTGGTTGATGAAATCCGGCGCCACTAGTTCGGCAAAGGCCGCCATATCGCCGTTTTCTATCACTTCCCGATTGAAACGCTGAATCACGGTTTTGCTGGTATTCATGAGATCGCCTAAGAAAATGGAGCCGATGGCCATCCGACGTCCGGGTTGATATGCCGGTCAAGCGGCAATGACAATGGATTAAACGACAGGCGCGGCCATATCACAAGCGTTATCGGGCGCGAAACAAAGCCAAGCCGCCCTGGCGCAACGGCAATTCCGCTGCGGCAAAACCGGGCCGCGCGCTGCTCGTCCACCGTCAGGTATCGCTCGGCATTGGCCATGCCGCCGTCGCCGGCGAAATGATCGCGCATCGGATAGAGCGCGCCCGGTTTCAGCACCTCGCGCACCTGGCGATGCAGCGTCGGCGCATGGCGCTGGTGGCGGAGCTCATGCACCGCCTGATTGGCGATCACCGCGTCGATGGCTGATCATCCTTTCCATTTCATGCGCATGAATTGGAATTGTCCACACTGCCGCCATCGGCCATGGCATGGCATGGAATTGGCCATTTGCATCCCTGCAGACACTCCCCATTCGCCCCTGCTATAGTCTTTCCTCCTACCATTCATGCGCACAACATGTCCTCCACCCACCTCTCGCGGCAACAAGCCCGCCACTTGCAACTGGCTGCCCAGGGCCTGCTGAACACGCCACGCCGCAAGGCAAGCAAGGCCGATGCGCTGGAGGCGGTGCGCCGGATGGCGCTGTTGCAGATCGACACCATCAGCGTGGTGGCGCGCAGCCCCTATATGGTGCTGTACAGCCGCATCGGCGACTATCCGCAGGAGTGGCTGGAACAGCTGCTGGCCGAAGGCGCGCTGTTCGAATATTGGGCGCACGAGGCCTGCTTCGTGCCGGTGGAGGACTACGGCCTGCTGCGCCACCGCATGCTGAGCGCCGAAAGCATGGGCTGGAAATATTCGCAGCGCTGGCTGGAGCAACACTGCGCCGATATCGACAACATCGTCGAACACATCCGCGAGAGCGGCCCGGTGCGCTCCGCCGATTTCGAGCGCAAGGGCGGCAAGGGCAACGGCTGGTGGGACTGGAAGCCGGAAAAACGCCACCTGGAAGTACTGTTCACGCTAGGCCGGCTGATGGTGAAGGAAAGGCGCGGCTTCCAGCGCGTCTACGACCTGGCGGAACGGGTGCTGCCCGGCTGGGACGACGCGCGCGACCTGCCGTCGCCGGAAGAAGCCAGGCTGCAGATGGTGCGCAACAGCTGCCGCGCGCTGGGGCTGGTCAAGGCCGGCTGGGTGGCCGACTACTATCGGCTGAAGCGGGCGCCGTACGGCGAGATGTTGGCGCAACTAGCCGATCAGGGCGAACTGATCGCGGTGAAAGTGGAAGGCTGGAGCGACGAGGCCTACGTTCACGCCAGCCTCGCCGCCGAGCTGGAACTGGCGGCGGCGGAGCGGCTCAAGAGCGGCAACACCGCCATCCTGTCGCCGTTCGACCCGCTGGTGTGGGACCGCAAGCGCGCGCTGGAGCTGTTCGATTTCGACTACAAGATCGAGTGCTACACCCCGGCGCACAAGCGCAAATACGGCTACTTCACCCTGCCCATCCTCAACCGCGGCAAGCTGGTGGGCCGGCTGGACGCCAAGGCCCACCGCGCGCAGGGACTATTCGAGGTGAAGTCGCTGCATCTGGAACCCGGCGTGCGCGTCAGCCAGCGTCTGGCCGACGACCTGTCCGGCGCCTTGGCCAAACTGGCCGCCTGGCACCGCACGCCGCGACTGGCCATCAGCCAGGCGCCGGACGGCCTGGCCGAACGCATATTGGCCTGAAGGATCAGCCCGCCGAGGCGTACCAGCCGCTGACGCTGGGTTTGCGCTCCTCATGCAGCAGAATCTCGCTGAGCTGTATCGTCGGCTGGATATCGGTGTAATTAGCGATGTCGTCCATGATGCGCGCCGCCACCGGAGCGAACGCGCGCTGGAAAGCCTCTGGCGATTCGAACACCAGCTGGGCCTGCGCCAGGCTGTCCGGCGGGCTGCCCGGCTCCAGTCCGCTCAGCCCGCGCTCCACCTGCACGCCCTTGAGCGCGCTGCCCAGCAGTTGCTGCACCATGGGCATGTGCTGCTGCATATAGTAGTCAAAGTCGAAACGCGCGGCGGCGCGGTTGGGATAGACAACGGTGACGGCGATCATGGCGAGCTCCTGTTGTGCTTGACGGAGAAATCAACTTACCCGCCTGGCGCAACATTGCCAATGTCATTTCGACATGCGCTGTCGCCAGTCCGCATCAATTGGAACGGAAAGGCCCCATCAGCCTCTGCAACTCGCCGCTGCCGGCCATGCCCTGCATCGCCCGGGTCAATTTGTCAGCGGCGGCGCGCTCGCCGGGGGCCAGCCATAGATAGATGTCCAGATGCTCGAAGGCGGTGGCCTGCACCCGGCTGGCGTATTTTTCCTGCAAGGGCCAATGGCCGGCGGTTTCGCTGGATACGATGCATAAATCCACCCGCCTGAGCAGCGCCATCCTGATGCAGGCGTCGTGGGTATACGGCGTTTCGCGCCTGGCGACGTGGCGGGTCATCAGATCGATGCCGTGCAGTCCGCGCATATAGGCGATGTGGTAGTGGCCCAGGTCGGCCCAGGACTTGGGCCTGACCTGGGTGGAGGCGCTGATCGCGTAATACCAGGAGGTGCGCAGATGCGGCTCCACCCGGATGGCACCGGGATAGAACTGCTGGAACTGCGGCCCGCGATTGGGATCGCCGTCGAACTCTCCGGCCATGAAAGCCGCCAGCGCGCGCTCCGGCGGCTGGTATTCTATGGTGTACGCCAGCCCCGCATGCGCAAACGCGGCGTCGAGCGTCCGGCGCATCGCCAGCATGTTCGGCGTGTCCAGCGGCGACAAATTGACCAGCCGCAGCGTTTCCGCGGCCATCCCGTCCGCGGGAGCCAACAGCAGCGGCAGCCATCCGGCCCGCAGCAGGCGGCGGAAGTGGCGCAAGCGCTTCATCGGACCTGCCTTTCCCCGAAGTCGTGCCGCAAGCAGCCGGCAACCCGGCTTGAACTATAGGCAATGCCAGCCCGGTGCCGCCGGCGATGGAACTTGCGGCACCGATGCCAACTCTCTATCACACCACCATAATCAGACCGGACTCAACCATGCGCACCCCCATTTTCCTGCTGAGCGCCACGCTGGCGCTGGCCGGCTGCAACCCGCAACAGACCACCCAGCTGCAACAGGCCGCCTCAGCCGCCATCGGCAGCGTGCACCAGGGCGTGGATACCGCCAGCGCGCCGCTGGGGCAACTGAAGGAGCAGGCCAGCGCCGCGCTGGGCGTGGCCAAACAAATGGGCGCCGCCGCCACCTTGCTGAATCCGGAGTTGAAAGAGCAGGTGGACAAGCTCAAACGGCAGGCATCCGACATCAAGGGCGCCATCCAGCCGAAACCATAGCGGGGCCAGTCGCGTTGATGGCATTTTGATGTCCGGCTGCGGTTTATTTAGCTTGAATTTAGGCTGGGCGACCTAGCATGGTCTTGTCATTCCCCCTGGAGACATCCGTCATGGAAAGCTTGCCCGACATCTGCCGCATCAGCGACATCCTGCTGGACGTGGACATAGACTGCAAAAACCAGCTGTTCGACCACGCCGCCCGCCAACTGGGCCAACGCCACGCGCTCAACAGCCAGACCCTGCAGACCGCGCTGCAACTGCGCGAGCAGACCGGCAGCACCGCGCTGGGCCACGGCCTGGCCTTGCCGCATGCCCGCATTCCCGGCCTGACTGAAGCCCATGCGCTGTTTCTGCGCCTGAAACGCGGCATGGCCTTCGACGCGCCCGACGGCGCGCCGGTGCACAGCCTGCTGTTGCTGCTGCTGCCGCAGGAGGCGCATCCGCAGCACTTGCAACTGCTGGCCACCATCGCCCGCATGTTCAGCGAGCGTCCATTCCGCGAAGCGCTGGCGCGCTGCGACCACGCCCAACAAGTGCACCAGCTGTTCCAGCTGTGGGCCGATCCGCAAGCCACCAACGACCCGCACTTCTGGCTGGACAGCAACCGTTATTTCCTCGATACCGAAGCCAGCCTGCGCCCCGACTACAGCATACGCCGCAAGGTGGTGGCCCGCTTCTGAAGCCGGTCGGCGGAAATTGGGCGGTGACAGCGGAAAACCGGCTTTGCTAGGATTAAATCGCTACCGCCCATCTTCCCGACAAGGCCTGAATGTTCAATTTCCCGCTCGTCATGGTTTCCCTCTCCGTCGCCAGCATAGGCGCGATCACCTGGCAACACAGCGTGCGCGCCGATCTGCTGCGGCCGCGCCGCCGCTGGCTGCAGGCCTCGCTGCTGCTGGCCGCCGGCATGTTGCTGGAAGGCGAGGTGCTGGGACGCCACCTTGGCTGGCTGTCGCTGGGCAGCGGCATGAGCAATGCCGGCATCACGCTGCAGTTGATGATCATCGCCCGGCTGAGCAGTATCCGCCTGCCCGACACGCTGTGGCTGTGGGTGGGTGCCTACTCGATTCTGGACAAATGGGTGCCGCAGCCCCTGTACGCGACCGCGCTGGACGCCCTGGAAATCCCCGCGCTCTATCTGAGCGCCGGCTGGCTGTACCAGCGCGCGGAGCAGCGGATCTGCGACAACCGCTTCAGCCCTACCGCGCTGCTGTTCCTGCTGGGCGCGCTGCTATTCATCTGGCGCGACGCGCCGGACTTGCTCCGGCTGTACCAGGGCCTGCCACACCTGCCGCATGAACACACGCTGGCCCACCAGTTGGCGCTGACCGTGGCCGCCGCCGCCCAGGTCTGCGGCTCGGTGGGCTTTCTCAACATCGTGTTGCAGCGGCAGAACAGCCGGCTGCAGGACGCCGCCAACATCGATCCGCTCACCTCCACCGGCAACCGCCGCGCGCTGCAGTACTGGCTACGCACGCTGGAAGCGTCGACCGAACGAGTCTGCGTGGTCATGCTGGACATCGACCATTTCAAGTCCATCAACGACCGCTACGGCCACCCGGCGGGCGACCTGGTGATCCAGGCGCTGGCTGGTGTGCTCAACAACGGCGTCAGGGAAAACGATCTGTTGATCCGCTATGGCGGCGAGGAGTTCTGCCTGGTGATGCCGGATACCGGCGCCGAAGCCGGCATGGCGGTGGCCGACCGACTGCGCCAGCAATTCAGCGAACTGGCTCTGTTGCCG
This sequence comes from Chromobacterium sphagni, assembly GCF_001855555.1. GTDB lineage: Bacteria > Pseudomonadota > Gammaproteobacteria > Burkholderiales > Chromobacteriaceae > Chromobacterium > Chromobacterium sphagni. The sequence goes on from NZ_MKCT01000001.1 coordinate 856,209, forward strand.
GAACAGCCGGAGCAGCGCTGCAGCTTTTCCGCCGGCGTGTACGAATGGCAGTGCCATCAGCACGACTTCGCCAGCGCGCAGCAGAAGGCCGACCAGGCGCTCTACCAGGCCAAGCAGAGCGGCCGCAACCGGGTATGCCGGCTATAGTCATTTGCCGAACTTTTCCGTTTCACTCTCCAGCCGGTGCTGCTGCTTGACCGTGTACATGTGCTGGTCGGCCATCCCCACCAGCGCTTCCGGGCTGACGAAATCATCCGGCCCGGTCTCGACGCAGCCTACGCTCAACTTCACGCCCGGCAGCGAGATATCCAGCTCGGCCCGCAGCCGCTGGACAAAGTTTTCCTCCGCCAGGCGGCGGCTGCAATTGGGCAGCACGATGCAGAACTCGTCGCCGCCGTAACGGAAACAGCCGTCCTCCACCCGCGAGATGCGGTTGATGGTTTCGCCCAGCACGCGCAGGATCTCGTCGCCGTGCTGATGGCCCTCGGTATCGTTGATCGCCTTGAAGTCGTCCACATCCAGGTACACCATCGTCACCTTCTCATGCCGCCGCTGCGCACTGCGCAGCACCCGGGTGAGGGTTTCGTCCAGATAGCGGCGGTTGAGCAGGCTGGTCAGCGGATCGGTGCGCGACAGCTCCTCCAACTGGCGGGTGCGTATCACCACTTTTTCCTCCAACACCTGCGCATACTGCTCCGACTTGTTGCGCGAGGTTTCGATTTCCGCCACCAGGCTGCGGATATAGGTTTCGAACACCAGCGCGATGTCGAACATCACTAGCTTGTCCATAGACAACAGGGTCTGCACGCGCACATCGTCGTCGGGGATCAGCTTGCTCAATTGGACGGACAGCAGCGAGCGCAAGGTATGGATGGCGGCCAAGTACAGCTTGGGCTCCACGCCAATGCGCTTGTGCACCAGGCCGATGCGCAGGCGGTTGTTGACGTATTCCAGATCGTAGACGCCGCTGAACAGGTCTATCACGTAGCGACGCTGAGCGCTGCGCAACCGCTGCAGGGTGTCGGCGTCGCCAATCAGCAGCGCGATTTCCGGCGTGCTGGTCTGCAATTCGTAGAAACGCTCCACCAGTTCGTCCAATTGCGCCTCTATCAGCACGCCGGCGGCGCGTAGCAGCAACTCGTCGCGCGTTGCCAAAGCGAACAGCTGTTTGCGCTGGTCGATTTCAAACTCGGTGATGCGCAACTGCTCCAGCAGGGTCTGATCGGTCTGCTTCATACCGTCTTCTACCATTGTCATGAATCTTATTAAAGCTATATCGCCGTTGCCGGCTATTCAATGCCATTTTGATAAATAAACCACTGAAAAATTGGAGATTTCGATAAGATAGCGCAGCAAAATGGCGGCCGCCGCTGCGGCGGGAAGACGCAAAACGGCAGCCACCAAGGCTGCCATTTGTCTGTGCGAAGTACTCAAACCATCACGCGAAATCCATCTATCCACAGCCTGCCGTCCGGGAGCGCGTTTATCCACAATCCCGCGCTCAGCCCACCGCCTGCTGCAACAATACCGCCAATTCATCCACCGCCTCGCTCCACTCGGCGTCGCTCTCCAGCGCCTGACGCAGAAACGCCGCCTGCGACGCGCTCCAGAACGGCGCATCGGCGAGCGCAACGCGCGGCGGCAGCGGATGGCTGGCGATGAAGGCGCGGATGGCGGCCGGCTCGTCGGCCAGGCCAAGCTGGCAGAACAGGCCGGGCAATAAATGGCTGCTGGTATCCATCTCTCACTCCCGTGCTTGACAACCACTCCATGTTAGCCGCCCGGGCGCGGCAATGCAGCCGCGATGAGCGGCAGACCGCCATTCCGGCCGCCGCGGCGAAACAGAAAATGCCGCCCACGCAAAATCCAGTGAACGGCATTCTTTCCATCCGCCCGGCCGGCGCCTTGCCGTCGGCCGGACCGCCAACGCGGCCTTACACCTTGTCGTACAGCTTGGAGCCGCCCTTCACAAACTCCACCGCCTTCACTTCCATGCCCTTGCGCAAGGCCTCTTCATCGCTGACGCCGTGCTTGGCGGCGAATTCGCGCACATCCTGGGTGATTTTCATCGAACAGAAGTGCGGGCCGCACATGCTGCAGAAATGCGCCACCTTGGCGCTGTCCTTCGGCAGCGTTTCGTCGTGGAAGTCGCGCGCCTTGTCCGGGTCCAGTCCCAGGTTGAACTGGTCTTCCCAGCGGAATTCGAAGCGCGCCTTGCTCAAGGCGTTGTCGCGGATCTGCGCGCCGGGATGTCCCTTGGCCAGGTCGGCCGCGTGCGCCGCCAGCTTGTAGGTGATGATGCCTTCCTTGACGTCGTTCTTGTTGGGCAGGCCCAGATGTTCCTTCTGGGTGACGTAACAGAGCATGGCGGTGCCGTACCAGCCTATCTGCGCCGCGCCGATGGCGGAGGTGATGTGGTCGTAGCCGGGCGCGATGTCGGTGGTCAGCGGCCCCAGGGTATAGAACGGCGCTTCGTGGCACCACTCCAGCTCCTTGTCCATGTTTTCCTTGATCAGTTGCATCGGCACGTGGCCCGGGCCTTCGATCATAACCTGGACATCATGCCGCCAGGCGATCTGGGTCAGTTCGCCCAGGGTTTTCAGTTCGCCCAGCTGCGCCGCGTCGTTGGCGTCCCAGGCGGAGCCCGGACGCAGGCCGTCGCCCAGGCTGAAGGCCACGTCGTAGGCCTTCATGATTTCGCAGATCTCTTCAAAATGGGTGTACAGGAAATTTTCCCGGTGATGCGCCAGGCACCACTTGGCCATGATGGAGCCGCCGCGGGACACGATGCCGGTCATGCGGCCGGCGGTCAGCGGCACGTACTGCAGCCGCACCCCGGCATGGATGGTGAAGTAGTCGACGCCCTGCTCAGCCTGCTCGATCAGCGTGTCCTTGAAGATCTCCCAGGTCAGGTCCTCGGCCTTGCCGTTCACCTTCTCCAGCGCCTGGTAGATCGGCACCGTGCCGATAGGCACCGGACTGTTGCGCAGAATCCACTCGCGCGTTTCGTGGATGTTCTTGCCGGTGGACAGGTCCATGATGGTGTCGGCGCCCCAGCGTATGCCCCAGGTCATCTTGTCCACTTCTTCAGATATCGACGACGTTACCGCGCTATTGCCGATATTCCCGTTTATCTTCACCAGGAAATTGCGGCCAATGATCATGGGCTCGGATTCCGGGTGATTGATGTTGGCCGGAATGATGGCGCGGCCGGCGGCCACTTCCTGGCGCACGAATTCCGCGGTGATCTCTTCCGGCAGATTGGCGCCGAAGCTGTGGCCGGCATGCTGGCGCGTCATCAGTTCCAGCAGCCGGGAATTGCCGGCTGACTTCAGCGATTCCACATAAGCGTTGCGGTTGAGGTTTTCGCGGATGGCGACGAATTCCATCTCCGGCGTAATGACGCCGCGGCGGGCGTAATGCATCTGGCTGACGTTGCGGCCGGCCTTGGCGCGGCGCGGCTGGCGCTTGAGGTTGAAGCGCAGCTCGGCCAGCTTGGGGTCGGCTTCACGGGCGCGGCCGTATTCGCTGGACAGGCCGTCAAGCTGCTCGCAGTCGCCGCGCTCGGCGATCCAGCCGGCGCGCAACGGCGCCAGGCCGCTCTGGATCTCGATTTCCGCCTGGGGGTCGCTGTACGGACCGCTGCAGTCGTAGACGTAGATCGGCGGATTTTTCTCGCCGCCGAACTGGGTGGGAGTGTCGGACTGGCTGATCTCGCGCATCGGCACGCGCAAGTCGGAGCGGCTGCCCTCTACATATATTTTGCGGGAATTGGGAAGCGGCTGGATGGCGGCGGCGTCCACCACCATCTGCTTGTTTACGGGCGCGTTCATCGGGCGGGTCTCCAAGGCGATGAAGCGGCGCAAGGAGCGGTTCGGCTGGGTGCCGGCTGCAGCGGGATGGTGGGCTATCCCGGACAGGTGACGCTTCCCTACGCCGGTATTATCCGGGTCAGGTTCCAAGGGTATTTCTCACCCGCGCCCTAATCTTTCAGCCCGATGTCCTACACTTTGGTAGCCGATCAAGCCGAACGCCAGGCGCAGGACCCCTAGCGATGCTGTGAAGGTAAGGCAAATATGGGATAATCGCAAGTTATCGTCATGACACGAGTCCTTGCCGCCGCAGCCCTTCTCCAGGCGGAGCGGACTCCCAGCCCTCCGGAGTTTAAGTTGATGGATTTCGAAAAAACCCGTTTCAACATGGTCGAACAGCAGATTCGTCCGTGGGAAGTTCTGGATCAGACCGTGCTGGATCTGCTGTTTCACGTGAAACGCGAAGACTTCGTGGCTGACAACCAGCGCCAGATGGCCTTTGTCGATACCGAGCTGCCGCTGCCCAACGGCAGCAAGATGCTGCAGCCCAAGATGGAAGCCCGCCTGGCGCAGGACGCCGCCATCCAGCCCTCAGACAAGATTCTGGAAATCGGCACCGGCAGCGGCTACCTGACCGCGCTGCTGGCCAAACTCGGCAAGCATGTGGTGAGCGTGGAAATCGATGCCGCGCAAAAAGAACGCGCCGCCGCCAATCTGAAGAAAGCCGGCATCCGCAATGTCAGCCTGGTGGAAGGCGACGGCGTGCTGGGCCTGCCGGAGCAGGCGCCGTTCGACGTGATCGTGGTCGGCGGTTCGCTGCCGGTAGTGCCGCAGGAACTGAAAGACCAGCTGGCCGTCGGCGGCCGCCTGATCATGGTGGCGGGCGACCTGCCGGTGATGAGCTGCAAGCTGATCCAGCGCGAAACCGAAACCAGCTTCCGCGAAACCGCGCTGTTCGAAACCTGTATCGAGCGGCTGAAAAAATTCGAGGCGGTGGAACCCGCCCGGTTCAGCTTCTGATGCTGCGCGAAATCCAGGCCCCCGAGCTGGCCGCCCGGCTGGCCGACGCCCAGGCGCCGGCCACGCTGTTGCTCGATGTGCGCGAAGAATGGGAATACCAGCTTGCCAGGATAGAAGGCAGCGTCCATATCCCGATGAACCTGATCCCGCTGCGGATGAGCGAGCTGCCGGACGACACCACCATCGTCGCCATCTGCCACCACGGCATGCGCAGCGCCCAGGTGGCGCTGTTCCTGCAGAACGCCGGCTTCGACGACGTGATCAACCTCAAGGGCGGCATCGACGCCTGGTCCGCCCAAGTGGACCCTAAAGTCGCCCGCTACTGAGCCCGGGCCAGCCCTGAGACGACACCGCCCTCGGGCGGTGTTTTGCTTGGCGCGGCGCAGGAACGAATACCCGCGCCGACCGCTCCAACCCCGACGCCGTCACTTCAAGAAACCTATGCAACAACTGTCCTATCTGTCCCCCGGCCTGGCCCGCATCCATCCGGACTGGGAAACCGTATTGAACAGCCCGTCCATCACCGACAAGCTGGCCGCCATCGACCGCCAGCTGGCGCAGCAGCAGCAAGCCGGCAAGACGCTGTTTCCGCCGCCGCCGCAGGTGTTCAACGCGCTGACCTTCACCGCCCCCGCCGACGTCAAGGTGGTGATTCTGGGCCAGGATCCCTACCACGGCGCCGGCGAAGCAATGGGCCTGTCGTTCTCGGTACCGGACGGCGTGCGGGTGCCGCCGTCCCTGCGCAACATCTACAAGGAACTGTCGGCCGACCTGGGCCTGGGCATCCCCGCCAGCGGCGACCTCAGCCACTGGGCGCAACAGGGCGTGCTGCTGCTCAACAGCGTGTTCACCGTGGAGCAGGACCAGGCCGGCAGCCACGGCAAGCTGGGTTGGCAGGCGGTGAGCGACGCGCTGATCGACGCCGTCAACGCGCAAAGCCCCGGCTGCGTGTTCCTGCTGTGGGGCAACTGGGCGCAGACCAAGGCCGAGCGCATAGACCAGAGCCGCCATCTGGCGCTGACCGCAGCCCATCCGTCGCCGCTGTCGGCCAGCCGCGGCTTCCACGGCTGCCGCCACTTCTCGCAGGTCAACGCCTGGCTGATCGCCCATGGCCGCGATCCCATCCGCTGGGCCGGCGCCGCGCCGCAGAGCAGCCTGTTCTGATACTGCTGTCCGCTGCGCCACTTTGCGCGGCGGACGGCTTGCCCTAAGCTAGTAGCTCCGCAACTTACCCTGATTGCATCGTGGAAATCCTGCTGCTGCTTGGCCTGGTGCTGTTGAACGCCGTATTCGCGATGGCCGAGATCGCCATCGTCTCCTCGCGCAAAGTCCGGCTGCAACAAAAAGCCGACGACGGCCACAAGGGCGCGCGCGCCGCGCTGAAGCTGGCGGCCGAACCCACCCGCTTCCTGTCCACCATCCAGATCGGCATCACCTCGATCAGCATCCTGTCCGGCGTCTACGGCGAAGCGGCCTTGTCCGAGCACCTGCGGCAGAAGCTGCAGGCCGTCGCGCTGCTGGCGCCGTACAGCAAGCCGCTGTCGGTGGCGCTGATGGTGATGTTCATCACCACGCTGTCGCTGATTCTGGGCGAGCTGGTGCCCAAGCGGCTGGCGCTGCTGAATCCGGAGCGGGTGGCGATGGCGCTGGCGCGGCCCATGCTGCTGCTGTCGCGCGCCAGCGGCCCGCTGGTGCAGATCTTCAGCCGCACCACCGATGGCCTGCTCAGGCTGCTGCGCGCCAAAAAAAGCAGCGAACCTTCCATCACCGAGGACGAAATCCGCGTGCTGATGGAACAGGGCGCCGATGAAGGCGTGTTCGACCGCGCCGAACAGGAACTAGTGGAAAACATCTTCCGGCTGGACAACCGCAAGGTGGCGTCGGTGATGACGCCGCGCAAGGACGTGGTGCTGCTGGACCTGGAAGACGGCCCGGAACGCAACCGCGAACTACTGCTGCTGCATAACTTCAGCCACTTTCCGGTGTGCCGCGGCGATAGCGACCAGGTGATAGGCATACTCAACGCCAAGCGGCTGTTGGACCGGCTGCTCACCGGCCAGCCGGCCGACTTCGCCGCCGACCTAGTCCAGCCGCTGTACGTGCCGGCCACCAGCTCGCTGATGCAGCTGCTGGAGCAGTTCAAGCAGGCGCGCAGCCACAGCGCGCTGGTGGTGGACGAGTACGGCGAGCTGGAGGGCCTGGTATCCATCAACGACGTGATGGAAGCCATTGTCGGCGATATGCCGGCCATCGGCGTCGAAGACGACGAGATCGTGCAGCGCGAAGACGGCAGCTGGCTGGTGGACGGCATGGTGTCGCTACAACGGTTCCGCGAATTCTTCGAGCTGGACAATCCGCTGCCTGGCGAAGCCGGCGGCAACATCCACACCCTGGCCGGCGTGATGCTATACCAGCTGGGCCGCATTCCCAGCGTCACCGACCGCTTCGAATGGAATGGCTTCAGCTTCGAAGTGGTGGATATGGACAAGACCCGGGTGGACAAGATACTGGTGCTGCGCCGCCACCTGCCGCAGCCGGAATTCGAGTCCATCTAGATGAACATCGCGCCTGCCAGCGAACACAGCGCGGCACACTGGCTGCAATTGCGCGGCCAGCTGTGGCCTCATTGCCCCTTGCCGCGCCACCAGGAAGACATCGCCGCCCAACTGGCGAAACCCTCCCGCCACATCGCCTTCCTCGCCCATGACGCCGCCGGCCAGCCCATAGGCCTGATCGAGGCCGCGCTGCGCCACGACTACGTCAACGGCACATCCCGTTCCCCGGTGGCTTTCCTGGAAGGCATTTACGTGGTCCCCGCAGAACGGCGCCGCGGCGTGGCCAGGCTATTGCTGGCCCGCGTCAAGGCCTGGGCCAGGCAGCACGGCTGCGATGAGCTGGCTTCCGACGCCCAATTGGACAATCATCCGGCGCAGGCGGCCCACCTGGCGCTGGGTTTCGCCGAAAGCGAGCGGGTGGTGTTCTACAAGATGGCCCTGTAAGCCCCGGCAAGGCCCCTTCAGCGCGTCCGCCGCTGTTCCAGCACCCCTGCACTCCCCTTCACCTCCAGCGTCGCCCAGGCGCCGTTGAGCAGGCTCCACTGCGGCGGCACATGGCCGATGTCGGCATCCACCGCCACCGGATACGGCAGTCCGGCCAGCGCCGTTTCCAGCGCCGCCCGGTAATCCAGCGCGTTGGCGTCGCCGGCGTCAGGCCCGCCGCTGCGGCCCAACACCAGCCCGGCCAGGCCATCCAGCGCGCCTCCCAACCGCAAGCCGGTCAGCGCGCGCAGCAGCTCGCACGGCCCCATTTCGCAGTTTTCCAGATACAGGATGGCCGGCTCCGCCTTGAAAGCGCTCAAATCGAAATAGCGGCTGCCCTGCAGCCGGCTCAGCGTATCCAGGCAGCCGCCGATCAGCCGTCCCTCGATGCGGGCCTCTGCGGCGCCCAGCACGCGCAGCTGGCCCGGATGGCGCTGCATGGGGCTGCCCCAGCTCCAGAACTCGCCGCAGGCCGTCTGTAGCGGCGGCAAACCGCACTCCAGGGTCTCCAGCAGCGCCGCGCAGCCGAAATCGCCCTCCTCACTCGCCAGGTTGTACAGATTGGCGCCGTGCAGCGTCGCCCAGCCGGACAGCAGGGTCAGCGGCGCCGCCACCGTGGAAATGTCGGAAAAGCCGGCCAGCCATTAGGCGGGCAATTTGGCCAGCGCGGCGAAGTCCATGCCGGCCAGCAGCTCGATCGCCCGCTCGCCGCCCCACGGCGGCAGGATGGCGCGGATGCCGGGATCGAACAGGAAGTGGTTGAATTCCGCCAGCCGCGCTTTTGCCGGCGCGCTGGCGTCATGCTTCTCTTCGCGCAGGCAATCGCCCTCCACCACCTTCCAGCCGCGCGCGCGCAGCCTGTCCAGTGAGGCGTCCAGACCTGCGTGCAGATGGACGGGCACGCCCGAGGAGATGGCGGTGACGACTACGGCGTCGCCGGCTTGCAAGGGAGCGGGAAACTGGATCTTCATAACTGTGGATTACCTGGCGATCGGCGCCGTATCTGTGGATAAGTCGAAAGGCGTTCACGCCGTACGCGGCAGATCGATCGCGAAAGTGATGCCGGTGTTTTTCTGCTGATAGCCGATATGGCGATAGAAGGCGTGCGCGTCCAGGCGCTGCTGTCCGGAACGCAGCCGGATCCGCGGATAGCCCCTTTCCTGCGCCCATTGCTCGCAGGCGGCCAGCAGCAGCCTGCCTATGCCCAATCCTTGGAAGGCCGGGTCCACTACGATGCCGCCGATTTCCACACAGGATTCGGCCTCAAGCAGATGGACGCCGTGGCCATGCGCCCAGCCGACCACCCGACTTTCGCGCTCCGCCACCCAGATCTCGTTGTCGGGAAAGGCGCGGATGGCGGCGTAGCGCCGCGCGACATCCTCTTCGCTGCTGGGATAGTCCAGATCGCCGCATAGCCGCGCCACCTCGGCGATGTCGCTCTCCAGCATGGATCTGACCAAGGCTTGCATCGTCATCGATCATCAGGTGGGCAAAATTCCATTTTGCATCAGATGAAGTCGAACAATCAAATGTCATTCAATGCCGGGCCGAAACATCTTGCCTGTCTTGCCCGGCGAGCAGTCCATCGCTTGAATACGCGGCGCTTTACCACTGCTGCCCACGTCGTTGCCATGTTGAAACCAGCAGCCCGTTTGTCAGCGGCAAGTTGTCCGCTGTAATGACGGCACGGGTTTTTCCAGTGTGGAGAACCATTCATATCATTGAAAATAAATGATAATTTTCGTTTTCCCCCTGCTTTGGATGCTTGGTTTCCGCTTGCCGGACTGTCTGGTTCCAGCAAGGCTTTCCTAAGGGAGAAGTGGATAACTTTGCATCGATAGGTTGAGGCTATGACCTTTGCCCTGCTTGGATGAACTGGTCCACAAGCCAATTCGCTTTTTTGCAAACTTCTGTTCTGCAGCGCTTCTGTTTGTCTTTTCCAGCTGTTTTTGCACGCTGCGCCGCTAAATATTTCCTGCCCGCTTCTTTTCTTAATATTCCCATTTTTATATTGAAGAAACTGGTAGAAGAGGGTCCTTGTCTGTGGGTAAGTACCTATAACCATTGTATTTCAATGGTTTGCTATAACTGGAAAGCTGTTGTCAGCCATGTTTGTTGCTGACTGGCCAGTTGTGGATAAGTTTGAGTTTTTTCGTGGAAGCCTGGTTTTCCACATGTTGGCGGCCGCTATCGCTGCTTGCGCTGTGCACGGATTTTTTGCGCTCGGCCGATGTGGCCTCACCGTTGTTTCTTTAACGCAGCTATAAAATGATGATAATGCTGAAGGAGGGCTTTTTATGTGGATAATCGTCAAAAGACCATATTTTTCATGTGTTTGTCCTGTTGATAGCCATGGGATTATTGCAGCGCGCAAAGGTCTGGCAGATTGTGGATAAATCTGACTTCACTTATTCACAGTGGCTTATCCACATTTGCTGCGGAGGGATTTTACTTGGTTAACCACAGCCCCCCTCGGGTACAATGCGCGCCATGATGAATGTGCTGATCGTGCGCACCTCGTCGATGGGCGACCTTATCCACACCTGGCCCGCCATCACCGAGCTGAAGACGCATTACCCCAATATCCGCTTGAGTTGGCTGGCCGAGGAAAGCTTCGCCGACATTGCCCGGCTGCATCCGCAAGTCGCCGAGGTGCTGACCCTGCGCTGGCGTAGCTGGCGCAAGCGTCTGCTGCGGCCTGCCGCTTGGCGCGAACTGAAAGCGCTGAAGCAACAGCTGCGCGACACCCACTTCGATCTGGTGCTGGACAGCCAAGGGCTGTTGAAAAGCGCCATTCCGGCGCGCTGGGCCGCTGCGCCGCTGGCCGGACTGGATTGGCACAGCGCGCGCGAATCGTTGGCCAGCCTGTTCTACGACAAGAAGCACACGGTGTCGCGCCAGTTGTCGGCGATAGAGCGCAACCGCCGCCTGTTCGGCCTGAGCTTCGGCTATCAGCCGCAGGGCGAGCCGCAATTCGGCGTCAAGGCCGGCGCGAAACCGGCGTGGATGCTCAGCGGCCGTTACGCGGTGCTGCTGCACGCGACCAGCCGCGTTTCCAAGGAGTGGCCGGAGGAGAGTTGGGTGGAGCTGGGAATCCGGCTGGCCAGCCAGCATGACCTGGTGACGGTGCTACCCTGGGGCAGCCTGCGCGAGAAAGCGCGCGCCGAGCGGCTGGCGGCCCGGCTGCCGGCCGCTGTGGTGGCGCCGAAGATGGATCTGCTGGAGGCTGCCGGCCTGCTGGGCCACGCCAGCGCGGTCATCGGCGTGGATACCGGGCTGGCCCATCTGGCCAACGCCTTGAACGTACCGCTGGTGGCCATCTACACCGATACCGATCCGCAACAGACCGGGGTGGTGGAAACGCCTTGGGCGACCAATCTGGGCAATGTCGGGCAATGTCCGACGGTGGAAGCGGTATTGCAGGCGCTGTTTGCCCGCAGGGACTGGACATGAGCTGGCAGCGCCGCCTGTACGGCGGGCTGTGGCGGCCGCTGACGCCGCTGATTCGCCGCTATCTGAAAAAGCGCGCGCAAAAGGCTCCGGCCTATCTGGAGCATTGGGACGAGCGTTTCGGCCGCGCGCTGCAGCCACGCGCCACCGGCGCCATCTGGATACACGCGGTGTCGGTGGGCGAAACCCGCGCCGCCCAGCCGTTGGTGGAGGCGCTGCGCCGGCAATGGCCGGATGCGCCGCTGCTGCTGACCCAGATGACGCCGACCGGCCGCGCCACCGCCGAGGCGCTGTACCCGGGCGCGGAGGTGCGCTACCTGCCCTACGATTATCCACAGGCTGCCGCCGCTTTTCTCGCCGCTTACCGGCCGCGCTGCGGCATCCTGATGGAAACCGAGCTGTGGCCCAATCTGATCCATGCCGCCGCCGCTCAGCGGGTGCCGCTGATTCTGGCCAACGCCAGGCTGTCCGACAAATCTCTGAAAGGCTACCGCCGGATACTTGGCCTGATCCGGCCGGCAATGCGGGAGTTGACCGCCATTGCTGCGCAAACGGCTGACGATGCCGACCGTTTCCGCCAGTTGGGCGCGGAAAACATTACGATTTGCGGCAGCAGCAAATATGATATAGAGATTCCGTCAGCGCAAATGCAACTGGCGGAATCTTTCCGCCGCCGCATCGGCGGCCGGCAAACGCTGTTGTGCGCCAGCACCCGCGATGGCGAGGAAGCGCTGATTCTGGATGCTTGGCTCGCGGCTGGCGCCTCCGTCGGCGACACGCTGCTGGCGCTGGTGCCGCGCCATCCGGAACGGCTGGCCGCGGTGGCGGAACTGGCGGCGCAGCGCGGCCTGAAGCTGCAGCGCCGCAGCGACGAAGCCGCGCTGGCGGCGGATACCCGGGTATGGCTGGGCGACAGCATGGGCGAGATGTTCGGCTACCTGGGCGCCTGCGACGTCGCCTTCATCGGCGGCAGCCTGCAGCCTTTCGGTTGCCACAATCTGATCGAGCCGGCGATCGTCGGCGTGCCGGCGCTGTTCGGCCCTTCGGTGTTCAATTTCCAGCAGGCCGCCGCCGACGCGCAGGCGGCCGGCGCGGCGACCCAGGTGGCGGATGCCGCCGGGATGGTGTCGGCGGCGCTGGCGCTGCTGGCGGATCCGGCGCGGCGCGAGGCGATGCGCCGGGGTGCGGCGGCATTCCGCCAGGCCCACCGCGGCGCTAGCCAGCGGATGCTGGAACTGATACGCGCCACGCTGGCGGCGCGGGAATAAGTCGCGGCTTGAAGTTGGCAAAGCCGTTCACGCTGCGGGCGCGGACGGCTTTTTTATTGTTTCGGCTAGGGGAGCCGGCATGCCAAGGCGCAACCCATTGCTGCATCCTGCCCCGTCCGGGCCGGCATCCGGTTCACTGACCCAGCCACTGCGCCGACAAGCGCGCGAAGCCGCCGTCCTGCAGTCTCTGGCTCAGCCATTGGTCGACCCAGGCCTTCCAGCGCCAGTCGTTGGGCAGCAGATAGGCTTTCTGCGAAAAATCGAAGGGGCGCTCCGGATGGATCGCGCACAGCGCCGGATGCAGTTTTTGCTGATAGCGGGTTTCCACCGCGTCGGTGACCATCAGATCTGCCTTTCCATCGATTATCTGTTGGAAAATCCGGGTATTGTCGGGGAAAACCGTCAATTCAGCTTGCGGCAGATTGGTGCGGGCGAAGCGCTCGTTGGTGCCGCCGGGATTGACCGCCAGCTTCACGCCAGGCTGGTTGATTTGCGCCAGCGTCTGGAAGCGCCGCTGGTTTTCGCAGCGGGCGATCGGCGTTTTGCCGTCGTTCAGATAGGGGATGGAATACAAAGCCCGCTTCTGCCGCTCCAGGCTGACCGATATTCCGCTCATCGCGATGTCGAATTTGTCGGCCGCCTGGTCGCGCATCAGCGCCGGCCAGCTGGTGGGAACCAAGCGCAGCCTGACGCCCAGCGCGCGGGCCAGGTCTTCCGCCAAATCTATGTCCAGGCCCTGGTAGCGGCCGCTGGCCGGGTCCTTTCCGCTGAACGGCAGGTAGTCGCCGGTGGTGCCCACCCGCAACTCGCCGCGTTGCAGGATGTTGTCCAACTGGTCGGCGCCGGCGGTCTGGCCGGCCAGCGCGCAACTTGCGACCAGGCTGGCCAGGAGGAATCTGCGCCTGGTCATGGCGCAGTCTGCGGCTGGTTGAGCGGGAAGGCGAACAGGTCGTGGCGGTAGGTTTCCACCACCAGGCTGAACGGCACATTGCCGTCCCGGTACAGCACGGCGCGGTGCTGGATCAGCTGTTCCGGAATCTCCAGGCCTTGGGTTTTGGCGGCGGCCGGCGCCGGGCGCATTTCCCAGCCCTGCGGCAGCGGCGACCACAGCAGCTTGGCCTGTTCGGTGCGGCGGGTGAAATTGAGCGCTCGCACCGCGGTGCCGAATGGGGTGTCGGTGGTGTCCAGCAGACGGTTCATCTCCGGAGTGAGGCGCGACGGCACGTACCAGTTGTCGGCTTCCGACAGCACATGGTCGCCGCAGGCCAGCTGCACCCGGCGGTAACCTATCGCCTCGCTGGCGCCGACCTGCAGCTGCTTGCGGATTTCGGCGTCGGCCGGCTTGCGGGTGTTGTTGTCGCGCAGCGCGCGGATGCGCGGCTCCGCCGCCAGCCGGTGCTCGCCGCACCACTGCTGCAGCGTGCGGGTGGCGCTGCTGTTGCTCAACAGGGTGGCGTTGACGGTTTGCAGCAGCGCCAGCGCCTTGACGCGGGTGGCCTCGCTGTCCTGCCAGCCAGGATAGGGCCAGCCGTCGGCGCGAGCGGCGGTGGACAGCAATAGGGCGGCGGGCAGCAACAGCCCCAGCGCCTTGAGGGGGAATCGAGCGGCATTGAGCCGGCGGTTGGCATGATGGTTCATAGATTTGCGGAAGAATTAGAACAAAGACATTAAATAGACGTTGTATAAACGTAAAGTTCCCTGTCGGGACGCTGAAGTCGGGAGGCTTTTCCGCTAACGTGAAAGCTGGGCCGCCCGCAACGGGCTGGGCAGCCCGTCTCACCTTCTGTCTTGGCCCGCGAGGAGCCGCCATGGCTAACGATTTTCAATCCTTGCCCACCCTGACTCTGCCACGCACCACCGATCTGGTGCAACTGGAGCAGCGTCCGCATCCTCCGATTACCGTGCACAGCCCGGCGCTGAGCGCGATGACCGACCTGCGCCTGGTCAATCCGGTGGGCATTTCCGCCGACGCCGGGCTGCGCGAGGCTCACCAGCGCATGATCAGCCACGGCATCCGCCTGTTGTTCGTCCACGATGACGAAGGCAGCCTGCTGGGGCTGGTGACGGCGGTGGATCTGCTGGGCGAGCGGCCGATCCAGTGCATGAAAGAGCACGGCAAGCACCACGCCGACGTGCTGGTCGGCGACGTGATGACGCCGCGCGCCAGGCTGGATGCGTTGCAACTGACCGATGTGGCGCTAGCCAATGTCGGCCAGCTGGTGGCGACGATGAAGCAACTGGGCCGCCAGCACGCGCTGGTGGTGGAACTGAATCCGGCCAGCGGCCATCATGAAGTGTGCGGGCTGTTCTCCACCAGCCACATGGCGCGCCTGCTGGGCATGCCGCTGTCCTTCATCCGGGTACCGCAGGCCTTGTCGGAAATCCAGTATTCGCTGCTGTACACCGGCTGATCCGGTCGGCAAATCGGCAAGAATCGGGTCGTGTCCCGCCGGCCCTCTCCCTAGACTTGAGGCATCGAAAACCTCAAGGAGAACGCGATGACCTGGCGAGTGCAAACGCTGAACGACGGCTTTTTGCGGCGGACGCGGGAGGACGGCCTGGACGATCTGGGCCAGTCGGTGGTCCGTTTGACGGCGCAGGGAGGCGAGCCCTGCCGCGACGCCTTGCGCCGGGCCCGGCCCGGCGAGCCGCTGATCCTGGCCAGCTACAGTCCGTTCCGGCAGGCCGGGCCGTACCGCGAGTACGGGCCTGTCTTCCTCTTGGCGGCGGCGCAGCCGCAGTTCTCGCCGTCTTTGCCGGCCTTGTTGCGGCGCGCGGGGGACGACGCCTATCTGGGCGAGCGCATTGCGCTGCGCGCCTACGACCGCCGCGAATTCATGCTGGAGGCGATGCTGGTCGAGCTTGGCCTGGCGGCCGATCTGCTGGCGCGCTGGGCGGCGCGGCCCGAAGTCGCCAGCGCGTTGTTGCGTTTTCCCGCCCATGGCTGCCATGCTCTGCGGCTAGACAGGAACGGCTGACATGGACCTCCAATTGCAAACCCATCCAGAAGACGCGCGCGACTACGCCCGCATCGGCGACGCCATCCGCTATCTGGTGGCGCACGCCACCGAGCAGCCGCAGCTGGCTGATTTGGCCGCCGCCGTGCACCTGTCGCAATCGCGGCTGCAGCGGCTGTTCACCTGCTGGGCCGGGGTCAGCCCCAAGCGTTTTATCCAGCAGCTGACCTGCGAAGCGGCTAAAGCGCGCTTGGCCGCCGGCGTGCCGGTATTGCCGCTGGCGTACGAGTTGGGCCTGTCGGGCGGCAGCCGATTGCATGATCTGTTCGTCACGCTGGAGGCGATGACGCCGGGCGAATACCAGAGGGGAGGCGCCGGCCTGGAGATAGGCTGGAGCGTGGAGGCCAGCCGCTTCGGTCCGCTGCTGCTGGCGCAGACGGCGCGCGGCATCTGCGCCTTGCAGTTCGTCGTGGATGAGGCGGGCGCCGAAACCTGGCTGCACGAGCAATGGCCGCAGGCGCGCTTGCGTCGTCAGAATGGCCAGGGGCGGGCGCTGGCCGAGCGGCTGTTCGCGCCGCTGTCGCTGCGCGACGGCCCGCCGCTGGCCTTGAGGGTGCAGGGCAGCAATTTCCAGATCCAGGTGTGGCGGGCGTTGCTCGGTGTGCCTTATGGCGGCCTACTCAGTTACGGCCAATTGGCGGCCAGCATTGGGCGGCCGCAGGCGGCACGGGCGGTGGGCAGCGCCGTCGGCGCCAATCCGGTGGCCTGGCTGATTCCCTGCCACCGGGTGATCCGCGCCGAGGGCGCCTTGGGGCAATACCGCTGGGGCGAGGCGCGCAAGGCGGAACTGGTCGGTTGGGAAAGCGCGCAGTTGGCGGCGCAGCCGCAAGACGCGGCATGGATGGCCTGAGGCGCGAATCCGTCCGGTTCGGCGCAGGGTTCGCGCGGCGGGATCTGGCCAAAACCGCCGGGCTAGAAGTTTGCGGTTGCGTCGACAGGGCCGGACGGATGCCCGGCCCCGGTCTCAGGCCAGCGGCAGGTGGATCGCCACCTTGAAGCCGCCGTCCTCGTCGGCCAGCTCCAGTCGGCCGCCATGCTGCTTGACGATGCGGGAGACGATGGCGAGGCCGAGGCCGCTGCCGCCATCGGTGCCGCGGTGCTCGGCCAGCCGTTCGAATGGCGCCAGCGCGGTTTCGCGCAAGGCGGCCGGTATGCCCTGGCCGTGGTCTATCACGCTGAGCAGCACTTCGCCCTCTCCTTGCTCCACTCTCACCACCACCGGGGGCTGGCCGTAGCGGCGGGCGTTTTCCAGCAGATTGCTGAGCAGGCGCTCCAGCGCCAGCGCGTCGGCCTGCAGTTCCGGCTCGTTGCGGATGTCCAGTTTCAGGTCCATGTCTTCGCGGCGGAAGCGCGCCACCACGCTGGCGGCCAGGTCGGCCAGCGCCACCGGCTCCAGGCGGCTGGTTTCCTCGGCGCGGGCGAAGTCGATGAACTGGCGAACGATGCGCGACAGCTCGTCGATGTCGGACAGCATGTCGTGCTGATCGTGGCTGGCGTCCTGCATTTCCAGCGTCAGCTTCAGCCGGGTCAGCGGGGTGCGCAGATCGTGCGACAATCCGGCCAGCATCAGCCGCCGTTCGCGCGCGGCGTTGTCCAGCGCCTGCGCCATGCTGTTGAAGTTGTGCGCCAGCAGCTGCACTTCGCGCGGGCCGGTTTCCGGGATGGCCTGCGGCATCGAACCGCCGGCCAGTTCGCGGCTGGCCATCACCACCCGGCTGATCGGCCGGGTGATGCGCCAAGCGAACAGGGACGCCAGCACCGTGGCGAACAATGCGGCTAGCAGCGACGCCTGCAGCATCGGATTGATCCAGCGCTCGCGGTAGCGGCCAAACGGAATCACCAGCCAGTACGGCTGATCCAGCACGTGCACGTGCACCCACAGCTCGCTGTGGTCTTCGCGCCGCGCATAATGGGCCTGGATCGGCTCGTTCAGGTCATGCGACAGCCGCTGCGCCAGCATGGCGCCTATCTTGGGCAGATCGTCGGCGAAGCTCTGGCCGTGGTCGGCGTTGAACGGCAGCAGGCTGGGCAGGCCGGGACGGTTGTAGTTGTCCAGAAAGGCCTGCTTCTCCTCGTTGCTCATGCCGGTCATCGAGTCTTCCAGATAGGACAGCGTGTCCAACACCTGGATGTACAGCTGGCGCTCCAGCAGCTTGTGTCTTTCGAGGTTGGCCAGCGAGATGGTGAACAATTGGGTGGCGATCACCACCGTCACCACCAGCAGCGCCAAGCGAAAGAACAGCGAGCCAAACAGCTTGCGTAACAAGGCTTACTCCCTGGGCGAGCCGTCCGGAACGAACACGTAGCCGTAGCCCCACACCGTCTGGATGTAGCGCAACTGGCTGTCGCCGTTTTCCAGCGCCTTGCGCAGGCGCGAGATGTGCACGTCTATGCTGCGGTCCAGCGATTCGCCGTTGCCCTTGCCCAGCGCCAGCTCCATCAACTGTTCGCGGGTGAGCGGGCGGCGCGGGTGGTTGACCAGCACCGACAGCACGGCGAACTCGGCGCTGGTCAGCGCGATCGCCTGGCCGCTGCGGCGCAGCTCGCGCTGACCCAGATTAAGCGAGAATTCGCCGAACTCCACCACGTCGTCGGCATTGTGCTGGGCGGCCAGCGCCGGCGTGGTATGGTGGCGCCGCAGCACCGACTGGATGCGCGCGGTCAGCTCGCGCGGATTGAACGGTTTGGGCAGGTAGTCGTCGGCGCCCATTTCCAGGCCGAGGATGCGGTCGATGTCCTCGCCGCGGGCGGTCAGCATGATCACCGGCAGCGATTCGCCCTGGGCGCGCAGGCGGCGCACCACCGCCAGTCCGTCCTCGCCGGGCATCATCACATCCAGCACGATCAGGTCGGGCCGGTTGCGCGCCAGCTTGCGGTCCAGATCCTTGGGGTCGGGCAGGGTTTCCACGCTGTAACCCTGTTGGGTCAGGTAACGGGTCAGCAGCTCGCGCAGCTTGGCATCGTCGTCCACGACCAGGATTTTATTGTGTTCCATGTGGTTGTCCTCAGTGTTCAGGCTGCCAGCTTAGCGTTGCGCGCGCGCGCTCTGGCAGGCCTTGTTTTTACAGATGTTAAGCCCGCTCGTCGCGATACAGTCGTTAACAATTGTGGGGCCGACGCAGACGTCTGCGCAAATGCTTGGCCCTAAGCTTGGACAACAGCGGGACGAAAGTCCGGTTCCGCAATGCAACGGCCAATATTTTCAAATGCTTGGAAAAGCCGCGCCATCATGGGCGCAATGGCGGATCCAGGCCGGTAGACGCTTGCCCCCAGGCCAGTGGACAACCCGATTCCGCCATGCCGTCCCGAGTGGTCATGGCCGTGGTTGTCATAGACAGGATAAAATGCCGATATGAAGCGATACCTGATCATTCTGCTGTGGGGCAGCCTGTTTGCGCAACAGGCCACGCTGGCGCAGACTTTCCACCAGCATGGCCCGGCCCGCAGCGCCGAGGCCAGGTCAGCGCCGACATCGTGTCAAACCGATCCGCAATGCCCGGAAAACCGCCGCTTGCGCAATCTGCGCCTGCGCGAAGCCGCCAAGAACGGCGACATGGGATTTGATCCGGTCAAGCACCAGTCCAACCGCTTGTTGCCGCCGACGCCGGACGGGCACGCGCAAACCACGCCGGTCAGGCCGAATTTTTGGCAAGATAAGCGCAGGCAGGAACAACAACAGAACCAGTCCGAATAATTCGTCGTCCGCTCGGGAAAGGACGCTGTGATGAAGCAACAGGGGATGTCCAGCTGGGAGGGGTGCGTCCGCGCCGGTTTCGGACTGTTGCTGTGCTGCCTGGGCAGCCAAGCGGCGGCGGCGGATGTCGATTGCAGCCGGGCCATCGCGCCGCAGCGCTGCCAGGCCTACCAGCAGGGCTTGCGCAGCTGCCTGGACCTGGCCGAACCGCAGCGGCGCGTCTGCCTCGCCTACTACACTCCGCCATTGAGTTGCCAGCGCCAGCGCGACGCCAAGCGTTGCGAAGCCTTGCTGGCGGCGCAGGCGTCCTGCGAGGGCATGACCGGCGCCGGTCGGCGCCAGTGCATAGACGAACGCCTGCCGTCAGGCGACTGCTCGCGCTTGCCGCAGAGCTGCGCGGAGGGCGCCTGCGACTCGTCGCGGCGCCGCGGCGCCGGCTGGTGCCTGTCGGCGCCGCCGTTGGCGGATTGAGCCTGCGGCTCAGGGCAGCAGGATCACCGATCCGGTGGTGCGGCGCGCTTCCAGATCGCGGTGCGCTTGCGCGGCCTCGGCCAGCGGATAGCGGTGCGACGGCGTCACCCGGATTCGGCCGTCAGCCAGCCGCGCGAACAGCGCCTGGGTCGAAGCCTCCAGTTCTTCGCGGCTGGCGGTGTAGTCGCCAAGCTTGGGGCGGGTGAGGAACAGCGAGCCGTGCTTGGTCAGCTCCAGCGGCGAAAGGGCCGGCACCGGGCCGGAGGCATTGCCGAAGCTGACCATCATGCCGCGCGGCGCCAGGCAGGACAACGAAATCTGGAAAGTGTCCTTGCCCACCGAGTCGTACACCACCGGCACGCCCTTGCCGCCGGTGATGTCGCGCACCCGGGCCACCACGTCTTCCTCGCCGTAGTTGATCACATGGGCGGCGCCCAGCGCGCGGGCGATTTCCGCCTTGGCCGCCGAACCGACGGTGGCGATCACCTTGGCTCCCATCGCTGTCAGCCATTGCAGCGCGATCTGGCCCACGCCGCCGGCGGCGGCATGCCACAGCACGGTCTGCCCAGGCTGCACCGGGTAGGTGCGCTGCACCAGATACTCGACGGTCATGCCCTGCAGCATCGCGCAGGCGGCGGTTTCGTCGCCGATCTCGTCCGGCAGTTTGACCAGGTGCTGCGCGGAGATCAGCCTTTGGCTGGAATAGGCACCCAGAGGGCCGCCGGCATAGGCGACGCGGTCGCCGCTCCTGAGCCAGTCCACCCCCTCGCCCACCGCCTCCACCACGCCGGCGGCTTCGCTGCCCAGGCCACTGGGCAGCGGCAGCGGATAGAGGCCGCTGCGCTGGTAGATATCGATGAAGTTGACGCCGATGGCGGTATGTCGCAGCCGGACTTCGCCCGCGGCGGGCTGTCCTACCTGGGCCGGGGCCAGGCGCAGCACATCCGGGCTGCCGCTTTCTGAAAACACGATGCTGTGGCTCATGGCGCACTCCTTGGAAATGGGAAGCGTCAGTCTGCTCCGACGCCATGCCAGCGGCAAGCCGGCGCCGCTGAACGGGCCGTCAAACGGAGATGGACAGTTGCCGGCGCGCCCAGGCGACGACTTCCGGCAATACCTTAGGCCAGTTGTTCAGGCGGTGGTCGTCGCCATTGAATACAGTCTGCCGGCTGTGACGGTAATGGGCCGCGGCTTCGCGCCAGTCCAGCACTTCGTCGCGGCTGCCCAGCAGCAGCCAGTAGCGCCGCCGGCTCGGCGTTTCCACCCGCTGCGACTGCAGCGCCGCCAGATCGTCGTCTCCCAGGATGTAGGCCTCGCCGGTATAGGGATTGGTTTGCTCGCCGGCGAAGCGCGCCAGGTCGCGGTCGGGGCGGATGGCCGGATTGATCAGCACCGCCGGGCGCCGCTGCCGTTCGGCCAGGCAACTGGCGTAGAAGCCGCCTAGCGAGCTGCCGATCAGCAGCGTGTCTTCCGGCAGCGCGGCCAGCAGTTCGCCAGCCTGGCGCACGGCTTCGGCCGGATGCGGCGACAGCCGCGGGCAATGCAGTTCGATGTCCGGCGCATGCTGCCGGAGCCAGGCGGCGGTTTCGCCGGCCTTCAGCGACTGTGGGCTGGAGTTGAAGCCATGAAGATAGACGATATGCATGAAGTTTGTCGCCAGTGGAATAGCACTTGATGTTACGACGCGGCGCAGCGCTTGTCAGTTGCCGCGGATAGTTGGACGAGTTGTAAATTTAGGGTAAAAGCTCTTTGCCATCCATTGCCGGCCATTGTCATCCAGGCGCGGCGGATGCTCAAATAAGCGACAAATAAAAATCGAGGAGAAACGACATGACCACCCTTCCCGCCGGCGCGCCGGCCGCTACCCCGCATTCGCTGGAAAGCCTGATCGTGGCTTGCGGCTATCTGCAGCACAGCGCCCTGCTGTTCGCGCCGGATCTGAACGGCGATGTGGCGCTGATCCGTTCCGGCTTCTGTCCCCGGCATCAGGTGCAATGGGACGCCCAGGGCGAAATGCGGGTTTGCGCGGAGGTGCACGACGAAGTGGATGCCCTGTTGCAAGGCAGCCATACCCTGCGTTTTGCGCTGCATGAGATGCTGATGCAGTTTGGTCCGGAGGTTTGCAACGAATCGCTGGCCCGCATTATTCTGCAAGGCGTGCGCAGCCTGGGTGATTGGCATCAGGTGTGCCAGTCGCTGGCCGATCTGGGCCGCGGCCCTGTGCGGGTGGCGGCCTGAGCCGAACCGGCGCAAGCGGAGCCCGCCCGAGGACGTGGTTCCGTTTTTTGCGCATAGGGCGGGAGTCCGGCTTGCGGTAAAAATTATTGCTTGCAAATAAATAGCGCACTATTTAATATTTGGACATGGATCCAAACCCAATCTGCCCGTCCGACCCCAAGCTGCTGCAACTGGATCAGCAACTGTGCTTCGCGCTGTACTCCGCCTCGCTGGCGATGAACAAGGCCTACCGCGACAGCCTGAAACCGCTGGGCATCACTTATTCGCAATACTTGGTGCTGCTGGTGCTGTGGGAGCAGGACCAGCGCTCGGTATCCGACATCGGCGACAAGCTTTATCTGGACTCGGCGACGTTGACGCCGCTGCTCAAGCGGATGGAGGCGGCCGGCTGGCTGTCGCGCGAGCGGCTGGCCAGCGACGAGCGGGTAGTGGTGGTGCGGTTGAGCGCGGCCGGACGAGAGCTGCGCGGCCAGGCGGAATCGATTCCGCTGCAGATGCTGTGCCGCAGCGGACTGCCCTTAGAGGACATACAGCAGTTGAGAGCAGCCTTGTGCGGCTTGCGCGATCAGCTGCTGCAGCCATGAAGCCCGTTTGGGTTTTGGTATTTATATAGCTCGCTATTTAATAGCTAGTTATTTTTATCTCAAACCATGAGCGAAGGAGAATCTGGATGAATACCCTGCAAAAAGTGCTGTACACGGCCGAAGCCACCGCCTTTGGCGGCCGCGATGGCCGCGCCGAGTCCAGCGACAAGGCGCTGCAGCTGCAGTTGAGCACGCCGCGCGAATTGGGCGGCGTCGGCGGCGACGGCACCAATCCGGAACAACTGTTCGCCGCCGGCTATTCCGCCTGCTTCATCGGCGCGCTGAAAGTGGCGGCGATGCAGGCCAAACTCCGCCTGCCGGCCGAAGTAGCGGTCAGCGGCAAGGTTACCATCGGGCCGATAGCGCACGGTTTTGGCATCGCGGTGCGGTTGGAAGTTTCGCTGCCGGGGATGGAGCGCGCCGCGGCGGAGGAGCTGGTGCAGGCGGCCCACCGCATCTGCCCCTACTCCAACGCCACGCGCGGCAATATCGCGGTGGAGCTGAGCCTGAAGTGAGGATGGCGGCCGGAGGCCGCCGTCAGGCGACGGTTTCCGACTGGCGGTTGGGCGATTGCTTGTTGCCGTACATCTTGCGGTCGGCCACCGCCAGCAATTCGTCTATCAGCAGGCCGTCCTCCGGGTAATAGGCGATGCCTATGCTGACCCCCACCATGATGCGGTGCTGGTCCACCGGGTACGGCATCTGGATTGCCTGCTTCAGCCGCGCCACCACCTTGTCGGCCTCGCGGTTGGACTCGATGTCTTCCATCAGGATGACGAATTCGTCGCCGCCCAGCCTGGCGACGGTGTCCTCGTTGCGGATCACGTCCTGGATGCGGGCGGCGATCAGCTGTAGTACCCGGTCGCCGGCAATGTGGCCGTAGGTGTCGTTGACCGGCTTGAAACGGTCCAGGTCGAGGAACAGCAGCGCAAGGCGCTTGCCGCTGCGATCGACCCGGCTGATAGCGTGCTGCAGCCGGTCGTAGAACAGGTTGCGGTTGGCCAGGCCGGTAAGCCGATCGTGGTTGGCCAGGTGGAACAGCTGGCTCTCGCGCAGGCGGCGGCTGTTGTTGCTGCGCACGAAGCTGTAGCTGGCCAGCGCCAGGCCGGAGCCCAGCAGCAGCGACAGCAGCAGCCATACCACCCATTCGAACAAGCCGATCTGCGCCCAACCCTGTTGCCAACTGAGGGTGAAGCGCAGCGGCTGGCCGGCGCCGCCCAGCAGCTGGCTGGTTTCCAGCCGCGGGAACAGCAGGCGCTCCAGCGCGTCGGGATGGCTGTTGCCCAGCAACAGCGCCTGGCCGCCGGGCGGTCGCAGGGGATCGTCGCGGTGGCGCACGCTGACCGCCATGCCCGGCGGCAGGATGAGGTCGGGCGGCAGCAGCGAGTCGGCGCGGATGAACAGCATGGCGAAATGCCGGGGTTGCAGCTCAAGCGGGCCGCTGGCCTGATGCTTGTCTATGCTGCGCAGCAGCACGTAGCCGGCTTCGCCATCGGGCAGACGCAGCTGGCGCGATAGCGTGGTGCGGCCGCTATTGAGGGTTTCCTGCAGCGCTTCGCGCAATTGCGGCTGCTGCGAGGCGTCCATTCCCACCAGTTGCAGATTGCCCTGCGACTGCGGCTCGGCGAACATCAATGGGAAATATTCGTCCTGGGCCGGCAGCGGCCGGGCGGCCGATGGCCGCGCATAGGCGCGCAGTCGGTAGCCAGCGCCGTATTCGCGCTGCAACTGGCGGTTGTAGCCGTCGATTCTGGATTGCGGCACCCGTTCGATGTGGGCCAGGGTGGTGATCTGCGGATAGCGGCGCAGCAGCTGCAATACGAAGGGATGTTTCTGCCGGATTTCGTTTCGGTGGTCCAGGGCGCTGAAGGTGGCGTAGCTGTCGAGCACGGTTTCATTGGTGAGCAGACGCTGTTTCAACTGCTCGGTCAATTGCTGCGACTGGTTGTTGAATTGCTGTTCCGCGCCCAGCAGCGAGCGGCTGGCAATCGACAGGGCCGCCAGCGCGCTCAATATCAGCCACAGGGCCATGCACCCAGCATAAACCAGTCTTGCTTGCATGTTAAAACCATCGACATATATTCGGCAATGGGTGATTCTATAAGAACGGGACCCCGTTTTTTAGCAATAAATCGGCGAAATCCCCATTTAAGTAATAGTACGTAAGGATGGCGAGGCGCCCAGCGCGTCCTTGATGGCGTGGATCTGGCGGCGGCTGACCGGCAGCGGCGCCGCCACGTCGCGCAGCCGTATCACCCATTGTTCTTCGCTGCCGTCGCCGCCGCTGCGGCGCAGCTCCTGCACCGCGTGGCGCATCACCAGGCAGTTGCGGTGTATCCGCAGCACGGCGCCGCCCAGCCGCTGCTCCAGCGTCACCAGCGCTTCGTCCAGCAGGTATTCGCCGTTTTGCGCGACCAGGGTGACATATTTGAGTTCGGCCTTCAGGTAGCGCACGTCGGTGAAGGGAACCGTCAACAGCCGGCCGCGCTGGCGCACGGTGAAACTGGGCGCTTCCTCCTGGCCGCCGCAGCGCGCCAGCGCTCGTTGCAGCGCCTGTTCCAGCCGCTCGCGCCGCACCGGCTTGAGCAGGTAGTCGGCGGCGTTCAGTTCGAAGGCCTCCACCGCGAAATGGTCGTGGGCGGTGCTGAAAATCAGCTGCGGCGCCAAGGGCTGCAGCTTGAGCTGGCGCGCCACCGCCATGCCGTCCAGGCCGGGCATGCTGATGTCCAGCAGCACCACGTCCGCCGGATGCTGCGCCAGCCAGGCGAGCGCGGACTGGCCGTCCGCCAGGCTGTGGGTCCGGCTGACGCCGCAATCGGCCAGCAACTGGTTCAGTCGTTCGCGCGCCGGCGCCTCGTCGTCCACCACCACCACTCGCAACTGGCTCAGAGCGCCCATTGCGGCTTGTCCATCTTGTCCACCAGCAGACGCCAGGATTGCAGGATCTTCTGGAACTTGTTGTTGGTCGGCGCGATGTCGCGCACCTTGCCCAGCAGCTCGTAGGCGCGGCGCATATGGCTTTCGTGCCAGCCGTGCTGGCTGACGTGGGCCAGCACCGCGTTGACCAGGTTGAGCATGATCTGCACGTTGTGCGGCATGTCCTCCAGCGCCTTGGCGAAGCGTTCGATCGCGGTGTCGAGTTCGCCGGTCTGCGCCTCGCGCACCGCCTGGTTGTTCAGTTCCAGCACTGATTTCACATTTTGCGCGATCAGCTGGCGGCCGGTCTGACCCATGCCCAGCTCCTCGAACATGTCGCTGAAATGGGCCAGCAGCTGCTCGTCGTCGTGATGGTTGCGCACCAGGTACTGCATCGCCTCGTTGCCCTGGGCTTCCTTGCCCTGCTGGTAGCAGGCGCGCGCGTATTCCATCTGGGCTTCCTGTTCCAGCTTCGCCGCCAACTGCTTGAAGCGCCCCTCGGCCTCCTCCAGCAGCGCGCGCGCCTTGTCGGCGTTGCCGCTCTTGGCCTGCAGCTGGCTGTCCATCACATTGGCCAGCCATTCGGCCTCTTCGTTGTAGCGGTAGTCGTGGCGCAGGCTGGCCAGCGTGCGGCCGACGTTGCCGGTGTCGCCGCGCGCCAGCTGGATGCGCGCCAGCGCCGCGTAATGGGTGGGGCTGCGGTGCCAGGTGTGTTTGGCGATGTCCAGCGTCTGCTGGCAGGCGGCCTCGGCGGTGGCCAGGTCGTGGTTGAGCACCGCCACCTCGGCCAGCTGCTGTTGGCGGCGGAACACCGCCGGCGACATCTCGGCGGCGGTCTGCAGCGTGTGCTGGGCGCGGCTGAGGTCGTGGTTGTCGCGGTAGAGCCTGGCCAGCCAGTCGTAGGCTTCCATCACCTGGTTGTTGTCGGCCAGCACCGCCTCGAACAGCAGCCGCGCTTCGTCCAGGGATTTGAGGCCGGCCAGCGCCTTGGCCAGCCCCATCTTGGCCCAGGTGGACGGCTTGATGCGCAGCACCTGCATATAGGCGTCGCGCGCGCTGTCGAAATCGTGGATTTTCAGCGCCAGCGAGCCTTTCAGCCGCATGAAGTCTATCGAGAACTCGTTGTTTTCGTCGATCTTGCGGTCGCAGGCCTCGATGGCGGCCAGGTATTCGTGGCGCAGGATGCCCTCGTCCACCAGCCGGAACGCCTCGCGCTTGCGCATCGCCCGCTCTAGCCGCTCGCGCAGCACCTCGCCGGTGAACGGCTTGAGCAGGTAATCGTCCGGCGTCATCTCGGCGGCGGAGATCACCCGCTGCGAGCGGCGTTCGCCGGTGACGATCATGAACACGCACGACTGCTTGAGCAGATTGCGCTCCCTGACCTCTTCGAACAGGTACAGGCCGTCGTAGCCGTTGCCCAGATCATAGTCGCACAGCACCACGTCGAAGTCGTACTTGGCCATCTTGGCCAGCGCTTCGCTGGCTTTGGCGGCGTACTCCACGCTGTTGGCGCCGAAAGATGACAAGGTCATGGATAGCGCCCGCTGCATCTGCGGCAGGCTGTCTATGATCAGGAACAGCCGCTTGGCGTACGGATTGTCGTAATTGTTGCGCTGCGGAGCGGCCCGCACATGATGCGCCCGGCCGTCGGCTGCCGCCGTCGAGTTGGGGGTGGTGGATTCGCTCATGGGACTTTCGTCTGCTTGCAGCATGATCCTGTTTCGATCGGATTGGCGCTCCGGCGGCACGCGGCTCAGGCCGGCGTCAGTTTCGCATAACGCAAATCCAGCCATTTCACGCCGTGTTCGGCGAAGTTGATTTGCAAGCGCACGTCTTCCCCGCTGCCTTCGGCCTGGATCACCACGCCGATGCCGAACTTGGCGTGGCTGACCGACTGGCCGATGTTCAGGCCGTAGGCGTTGTCCGCCTGGCGGCGCGGCGCTTTGGCGGCGCTGCGCGCCAACTGCGGCTGGGCGGGTGCTTTCACTTTAGCAGACAGCGAGTGGATCAGTTCCGCGGGAATCTCGTCGATGAAGCGGGACGGGATGGGATAGCGGCTCTGGCCGTGCAGCATCCGGCTTTGCGCGCTGGACAGGTACAGCCGCTTGCGGGCGCGGGTGACGGCCACGTACATCAGCCGGCGCTCCTCCTGCAAGCCCTTGCTGTCCTGCATGCTGTTCTCGTGGGGGAACAGGCCCTCTTCCAGGCCGGTGACGAACACCGCGTCGAACTCCAGGCCCTTGGCGGCGTGCACCGTCATCAGCTGCAGCGCCTCGCTGCCGGCTTCAGCCTGATGCTCGCCGGCCTCCAGGCTGGCGGCGGTGAGGAACTCGGTCAGCGCCTGCGCCGGATCGTCGGGCAGGAAGCCGACGGCGGCGTTGACCAGCTCGTCCAGGTTGGCCAGCCGCTCCTCGCCGTCCTTCTTGTCCTGCTCGTACATCGCATAGAGGCCGCTGTCGTTGATCGCCAGGC
Source organism: Chromobacterium sphagni (assembly GCF_001855555.1). GTDB lineage: Bacteria > Pseudomonadota > Gammaproteobacteria > Burkholderiales > Chromobacteriaceae > Chromobacterium > Chromobacterium sphagni. The sequence goes on from NZ_MKCT01000001.1 coordinate 884,189, forward strand.
TGATGGTCTCGGCCAGGCTGAAGCCCTGGCTGCGTTCGCGCAGCTTTTCGATCAGCAGCACGAATTCGCCTATCTTGGCGGCGGTGCGGCCGCTGCCGGCCCCGCAGGCGGCCTGCCACAGCGAGATGCCCTGTTCGCGGCCGGCGGCTTGCAGGCCTTCCACGCTGCGCGCGCCGATTCCGCGCGCCGGCACGTTGATCACCCTGAGCAGCGCGTTGTCGTCGTCAGGGTTGGCCATCAGCCTGAGATAGGCCAGCGCGTGTTTGATCTCCTGGCGCTCGAAGAAGCGCAGGCCGCCGTAGATGCGATAGGGAAGCTGGGCGTTGACCAGCACGTGTTCCATCAGCCGCGACTGGGCGTTGGAGCGGTACAGCACCGCGATGTCGGACAACGGCAGGCCATCGCGCTTGAGCGCCTTGACCTCGTCGATGATGAACTCGGCTTCCTCGCCGTCGCTCATCGCCTGGAAGAAGCGGATTTTTTCGCCTTCGCCGGCGTCGGTCCACAGGTTCTTGCCCAGACGGCCATCGTTCTTTTCTATCAGCGCGTTGGCGGCGTTGAGGATGGTGCCCATCGAGCGGTAGTTCTGCTCCAGCCGCACCGGCTCGGCGACGTGGAAATCGGCCAGCAGCGCGCGCATATTGCCGACTTCGGCGCCGCGGAAGGCGTAGATGCTCTGGTCGTCGTCGCCGACCGCGAACAGCGCGCCGTGTTCGCCGGCCAAGAGCTTCAGCCAGGCGTATTGCAGGCGGTTGGTGTCCTGGAACTCGTCCACCAGTATGTGGGAGAAGCGGCTGCAATAGTGGGCGCGCAGCGCCTCGTTGCGCGACAACAGCTCATAGCTTCTGAGCAGCAGCTCGGCGAAGTCCACCACGCCTTCGCGGCGGCACTGGGCGTCGTAGGCGGCGTACAGTTCCACCAGCTTGGCTTCGTAGGGGTTGAGCGCCGGCGGCAGCCGGTCGGCGCGCACGCCGGCTTCCTTGTTGCCGTTGATGAAGCTTTGCACCGCGCGCGGCGGGTACTTCTCGTCGGACAGCTCCAGGCTTTTCAGCAGGCGCTTGATCGCCGCCTGCTGGTCGGCGGAGTCGAGGATCTGGAAGGTTTGCGGCAGGCCGGCGTCACGGTAATGGATGCGCAGCAGCCGGTTGCACAGGCCGTGGAAGGTGCCTATCCACATGGCGCGGACGTTGACCGGCACCTGGGCGGCCAGCCGGGTCTGCATCTCGCGCGCGGCCTTGTTGGTGAAGGTCACCGCCAGCACGCCGGCCGGCGAACTTTGTCCGGTGGACAGCAGCCAGGCGATGCGGGTGGTCAGTACCCGGGTCTTGCCGCTGCCGGCGCCGGCCAGCACCAGCGCGCTCTTGGCCGGCCAGGTGACGGCACGCAGTTGTTCCGGGTTGAGACCGGCTAACAGATCGCTCATGACGGGAGGGGCTTCCGCTGCAAAAACGCCATTTTAGCATGCGTGCGTCCGCCATCCGTCCGGGCTTGCTACTCCTGCCACTGGTAGCGCGACATCAGCGTCTTGAGCTTGCCGCTCTTGTGCAGCCGGTCGATGGCGCGGTTGAGCTCGTCCAGCTTCAGCGGCGATTGCGGCGACAGCGCGCACATGGTGGGCTGCGACGACACCAGCAGCGGGTGCACCTTGAAGGCCGCGGCCTCCTGCGCATGGCCGCGGGTCCACCAGACATAGGTCAGCTCGGTGACGATGGCCACGTCGCTCAGGTGCTTTTCCAGCGATTTGAACAGCAGGTCGAAGCGCGCCTCGGTCTGGCGCTGGCTGCGGTTGCTGGCCCACAGGTATTCCAGCGTCGGGTAGTGGTAGCCGTGCAGAGTGCCGATGTTCTTGCCGGCCAGGTCGTCCAGCTGGCGGATCGGCGGCTGCCCCTTTAGCGACAGCACGCGCTCCACCAGCGGGTAGATTTCATGGGTCCAGCCCAGGCGGCTGGAGTTGGGGAACCAGTCGGGATTGGCGTTGCAGATGATGTCCACCTTGCCGCTTTCTATGCTGGGCTCCACCCGGCGGCGGGCCAGCAGCACGAATTGCGGCTTGAGGTTGATTTCTTCGGCCAGCAGCAGGCCCAGATCGCGCGCCAGGCCGCCGGTCAGGGTATTGCCGTCCTCTGACAGCACCGCTATCGGCGGCGCGTCGGTATCGGCCACGCCTATGCGCAGGCTGGTAGCCGCCCAGGCCGATGTCGATGCCAGCAACAGGCAGGGGAGGAGCCATTTTTTATGCAAACTGGCCATATAGGTGTTCTCTCTTTATTCTAATGCCGGGTGTCGGATCAGCAGGATGCCGATGTTAAGATGGATAAACCAGTAGCGCCGTAGTCTTTAGATATCGTTTTAGACAAAATAACTGCAAGCGACATGACGAAGCCATTAACCCATCCTGTTTATCAGCACCTCGCGCAACGCATTTTGATCCTGGATGGGGGCATGGGCACCATGATCCAGCGTCATCGGCTAGAGGAGGCCGACTACCGCGGCCAGCGCTTCGCCGACTGGCCCAGCGACGTCAAAGGCAACAACGACCTGTTGGTGCTGACCCGCCCGGACGTGATTGCCGGCATCCACCAGGCCTATCTGGACGCCGGCGCCGACATCATCGAGACCAACACCTTCAACGCCACCTCCATCGCGATGGCGGACTACCGGATGGAAAGCCTGGTGTGGGAAATCAACCACGCCGCCGCCCGTCTGGTGAAAGACCTGTGCGAGGCCCAGACGGCGAAGAACCCCGCCAGGCCGCGCTTCTGCGCCGGCGTGCTAGGCCCCACCAACCGCACCTGCTCCATCAGCCCCGACGTCAACGACCCTGGCTACCGCAATGTCAGCTTCGACGAGCTGGTGGCGTCCTACACCGAGGCGATAGACGGCCTGGTGGCCGGCGGCGCCGATTTCCTGCTGGTGGAGACCATTTTCGACACGCTGAACGCCAAGGCGGCGGTGTTCGCCATCCACCGGTATTTCGACGACCATCCGGCCACGCCGCGGCTGCCGATCATGATTTCCGGCACCATCACCGACCAGTCCGGCCGCACCCTCACCGGCCAGACCACCGAGGCGTTCTACAACTCGCTGTCCCACGCCGACGCCGTCAGCTACGGCCTTAACTGCGCGCTGGGCCCGGATCTGCTGCGGCCCTATGTGGAAGAGCTGGCGCGGGTGTCGGCCGGCTTCGTCTCGGTGCACGCCAACGCCGGCCTGCCCAACGCCTTCGGCGGCTATGACCTGGAACCGGAGGCGATGGGCGAGTATGTGCGCGAATGGGCGGAATCGGGGCTGATCAACATCGTCGGCGGCTGCTGCGGCACCACGCCGGAGCACATCGCCGCCATCGCCCGGGCCGTAGCCGGCGTCGCGCCGCGCCCGCTGCCGGATATCGAGAAGAAATGCCGGCTGTCGGGCCTGGAGCCGTTCAATATCGGCGACGATGATCTGTTTGTGAACGTGGGCGAGCGCACCAACGTCACCGGCAGCCGCGCCTTCGCCAAGCTGATTCTGAACGGCGATTACGCGACCGCGCTGGACGTGGCGCGCCAGCAAGTGGCAAACGGCGCGCAGATCATCGACATCAATATGGACGAGGGCATGCTCGACGCGCTGGCGGCGATGGAGCGCTTCCTCAAGCTGATCGCCGCCGAGCCCGACATCGCCCGCGTGCCGATCATGATAGACAGCTCGAAGTGGGAGGTGATCGAGGCCGGCCTCAAGTGCATCCAGGGCAAGGGCATTGTCAACTCAATCTCGATGAAGGAAGGCCGCGCCAAGTTCGTCGAGCAGGCGCGGCTGCTGCGCCGCTACGGCGCGGCGGTGATCGTGATGGCCTTCGACGAGCAGGGCCAGGCCGACAGCTACGCCCGCAAGATAGAGATTTGCGACAAAAGCTACCGCATCCTGGTGGACGAGGTGGGCTTTCCGCCGGAAGACATCATCTTCGACCCCAATATCTTCGCGGTGGCCACCGGCATCGAGGAACACGCCCGCTACGGCCTGGACTTCATCGAGGCCACCGGCTGGATCAAGCAGCACCTGCCGCACGCCAAGATTTCCGGCGGCGTTTCCAACGTATCGTTCTCCTTCCGCGGCAACAACAAGGTGCGAGAGGCGATCCACGCGGTGTTCCTCTATCACGCCATCCAGCGCGGCATGACCATGGGCATCGTCAACGCCGGCGCGCTGGAGGTGTACGACGAAGTCGATCCTGTATTGCGCCAGCGCATTGAAGACGTGGTGCTGATGCGCGGCGACGACATCATGGCGGTGACCGAAACGCTGATCGCGCTGGCGGAAAGTTTCCGCGGCGACGCCAAGGAGGCCAAGGGCGAAGACCTGGCCTGGCGCAGCCTGCCGGTGGAAAAGCGGCTGGAGCACGCGCTGGTCAAGGGCATCACCACCTTCATCGTCGAGGACACCGAGGAAGTGCGGTTGAAGTGCGCACGGCCCATCCATGTGATTGAAGGTCCGCTGATGGACGGCATGAACGTGGTCGGCGATCTGTTCGGCGCCGGCAAGATGTTCCTGCCGCAAGTGGTCAAATCCGCCCGCGTGATGAAGGCCGCCGTCGCCCACCTGGAGCCCTTCATCGAGGAAGAGAAGATCCGGCTGGGCCTGGCGGATGCGCCGGCCAAGGGCGTGATCATCATGGCCACGGTCAAGGGCGACGTGCACGACATCGGCAAGAACATCGTCGGCGTGGTGCTGCGTTGCAACAACTACCAGGTGATCGATCTGGGCGTGATGGTGCCGTGCCAGAAGATCCTCGACGCCGCGACCGAGCACAAGGCCGACATCATCGGCCTGTCCGGCCTGATCACGCCCAGCCTGGAAGAAATGAGCCACGTGGCCAAGGAGATGCAGCGTCAGGGCTTCAGCATCCCCTTGCTGATAGGCGGGGCGACCACGTCCAAGGTGCACACCGCGGTGAAGATCGCCCCGCACTACCGGCAACCGGTAGTCTACGTGCCGGACGCCAGCCGCGCGGTCGGCGTCTGCTCTAACCTGCTGTCCGACACCCTGCTGGACGCTTTCGTGCTGGAAAACGCCGCCGAACAGCAGCGCGCGCGCGACGGCCACGCCAACAAGGCCAATCGTAAAGTTGTCAGCCTGGAGGCGGCGCGCGCCAACAAGGAAAAAATCGACTGGGCCGATTACGTTCCGCCCAAGCCGCAATGGCTGGGCGTGCGCCGCTTCGAGAGCTATCCGCTCGCCGAGATCGCCGCCCATATCGACTGGACGCCGTTCTTCCAGAGCTGGGAGCTGGCCGGCCGCTTCCCGCGCATCCTGGACGACGAGATCGTCGGCGAATCGGCGCGCGGCCTGTACGCCGACGCGCAAGCGATGCTGGGACAGATCATCGAGGAAAACTGGCTGGGCGCCAACGCGGTGATCGGCCTGTTTCCGGCAGCCAGTGTCGACGACGACGACATCGAGATTTACTCTTCCGAGGGCGAGGCGCTGATGCGCTGGGTGGGCCTCAGGCAGCAGCTGCCCAAGCTGGACGGCAAGGCCAACTGGGCGCTGGCCGACTACGTCGCGCCCAAGGACAGCGGCGTGGAGGATTACATCGGCGCCTTCGCCGTCACCGCCGGCATCGGCATCGAGCCGCACGTGAAGCGCTTCGAGGACGCCAACGACGACTACTCGGCCATCCTGCTCAAGGCGCTGGCCGACCGCCTGGCCGAAGCCTTCGCCGAGCTGATGCATGCCCGAGTGCGGCGCGAGTTCTGGGGCTATGCGACCGATGAGCATCTGGACAATGAGGCGCTGATCGACGAGCAATACCGCGGCATCCGCCCCGCTCCCGGTTATCCGGCCTGCCCGGACCACACGGTGAAGAAGGCGTTGTTCGATCTGCTGGACGCGCCGGCGATCGGCATGACGCTGACCGAAGGCTACGCGATGCTGCCTACCGCCGCCGTGTCCGGCTTCTACCTCAGCCATCCGGCCTCGCGCTACTTCGGCGTCGGCAAGGTGGAAAAGGATCAGGTGCAAAGCTATGCCGAACGGCGCGGCGTCAGCATAGAGCAGGCCGAGCGCGATCTGGCGCCGAATCTGGGTTATGACGCCTGAGCCGGGACGCCGCGAGGCGCTGTCATGAGGCTTCCGGTCCGGCTGGCGCTCGGCGGCCTGGCTTTCAACGGCTGGTGGCTGCTGCTGGTGTGGTTCCGCGACCATCTCGCGCTATTGACGCTGGCCGGAGCCTTGCTGGCGTGGGAGATGCTGCCGCGTGGGCTGAAGGCGCGGGCGCTGGCGCTGGCCGCCGTCGGCTGCCTGCTGGACTTCTCCCTCGCCGCCGCCGGATTGCTGCGCTTCGTCGGCGTCGGCGCGCTGCCGCTGTGGATGATCACGCTATGGCTCAGCTTCGCCTGCTGGTGGCTGTGGCAGCTGCAATACTGGCGGCCGTCCGGCAAGATGCTGATGTTGCTGGGCGCGCTGGCCGGACCGGCGTCCTATTACGCCGGCTTCCGTTTACAGGCTTTGCAGCCCGGCATCGCCTGGTACGGCCTGCTGCCTATCCTGGGCCTGGCCTGGGGGTTGTGGCTGCCGCTGGCCAGCCGGCTGGCGCGAAAAAAGGGCGAGCAGCCGCGCGGCGCGCAATAGCCAGCCGCTGTGGATAAAGCGGCAAGTTGCCAATGGCTGTGGATAAGCGGCGGCGCCTGGCGGTCAGGCTTACTTCAATACGCAGACGCGCTTGGAGAAAGCCCTGAAAGCGATGGTCTTGCGTTTTGCCTGGCAGAAGCTCTGGCACACCTGGTTGAAGGCGGTTTCCTTGTAACTGCCTTGCAGATCGGCCAGCGCGCGGGCGTCTCCGCCGGCGAAATCGTCGCTCATTTTGCCATTGCAGTCGCTGCCCTGCTGACCGGCGTCCACGCAGGCGTCGGCTATTTCATACACCGATTGACAATCTGCCAGTGCTACGGCGGCCTTGGATTGGACGCGCTGTTCGGTTTTGCGGGTCTTGTCGCCATCGAATAGGATCGTGGTCTGCATGCCGGCTTCCGGGCTGAATTCCACTCTCAGTTGCTGGCCCTCCAGCCTGGCCTTGGCTTCCACGTCGGTGCCGAAGTCTCCCAGCTTATACTTCCTGGCGACGCCGCCTTTGCCGATGGCGATCAGCGCGAAGCTCTGCCGCACGCAGCCGCTGCCGCCGCAGTTGCTGCTGACCAGCGCCACATCCTTGTCTTTCAGCGGGTAGCTGCCTTGCAGGTAGATCATGTTGCCGTTGTCGGCGTAAATGGCTTTTTTGTTCAGACGCAGTTCGGTTCTTGTCTCGTCGGAAACGGTGCCGTAGCGGGTTTTGATGGTTTCGGCGTCGGCGTGGTGGCATACGGCCAGCAGGCCAAGCAACAGCGGGAGCAACGTTCTTTTCATTTTGGATTCGCAAAAAATGTGGATAACTGTGTGATTTTGCCATAGCAGTCTGGCAAGCCCAATTTACCTATTCGCCTGGTTTGAGCGACTCTTCCCCGGTTCGACGGTTCCAGACCGTCCAGCGCTTCAAGGCGCTTCGGCATCTTGCGGCGGATTTCAGGGTAAATCGCTTCCGATTGGGCGCCGTCGGCCACGGCTGTGGATAACAGGCCGTCTGGCGGACTGCTGTGGATAAGTCTAGTCTTGCGAGCCACGGATGGCGGAAGGCCGGGCTGGCGCGATCATGCTGGCACATCCGGCCAGCGGAGACTGGGTCATGGCCGCAAGCGCCGGACCATCCATGCGCCCGCGCCAAACCCGCTACACTCAGAATGCAGGCTGGCATTGCTCGGCTGCGTCGGGCGCCGGGGCCATGCTGCGGGAGAGTGAGCGATGGAGATGCTGAGCCGCGAAAACCTGCTCTGCCTGGTGGAGGATGTGGAGGCGGAGGACCCGATAGACTATGCCGACCTGCCGTTCGACGAGCGCAACCTGCGTGAATTGATCGTCGACTCGCTGCTGGAGCGCGAACTGCTGTTCCGCGCCGAAGAACCCGACCAGTCGCGGCGCATGCTGGTCTATCTGGCCGCCACCGCGCGGCTGACGCTGGAGAACATGGTGCTGCATGCCAGGCTGCTGCGGACCGGGAGCGAACCAGATTGAGCCGGTGAGGGCCGTAGGAGAAATCATTCATGCCAAATGAATTTCAACGCAAAAATCATATTATTTTCAATGGCTTGATTGTTGATTGCATGTGAAATTATCTGGATCAAACATTTTTTCGCGGGTAAAATGCGCGTTGCAGCCGGCGGGTGAATCCCGCCGGTTTTGTTTTACCCGACGATTGAAGATTTGCCATGAAGAATTTCCCCGTATTGGCGGTCTGCGCGCTGGCATTGTCCGGCTGCGCTGCCACCTCGACCACCACCTTGAGTGGCTCCGCCCCCAACGGCGCGGTCGCCATCTATGACAGCAAGCAGGTCGCCCGGCTGCCGTTGCCGCAAACCAAGGCCTACCCTGTCACACCGACCAGCCATTACGAATTCAAGGCGTCCGGGGAAGGCAAGCCGTCCTTGTATGGCTTGTTGCCGATGAAGTACAACGGCGGCAACATCGCCGTCGGCATCCTGTTGTTCCCGCCGGCGTTGCTGCTGTTGCACGAAGTGTACCCCTACTACGATTTCGACCTGGACCAGGGCGTGGTGCGCTACCGCGCCAGGGAGACCGACAACTGGACCGAGTACAAACCCACCGAGCAGGAAGCGAATAACGCCAGGCGGCACATAGATTTCGCCGCCTCCGAGCCAGTTGCCGCCATACCGCGCAACAATTGAACGCATGTTTTTGCGGTCGGACGCGTCCGCGTGAGAGGACGCAGTCGATCCACCCGCTTCCCATGGAATTTATGGTTGAGACTGTCGGTATTGGATAATATCTGCCCGCGCCTGGAGCTATCCGCCAGCGCGGCTGTTTTCCGGCAAATAACCATAAAGAACCGTGATGAAAAAAATACTCGCGCTGTCCGCCTGCGCGCTGGCCCTAAGCGGCTGCAGTGCCATGACCACCATGAGCAACTCCGCCCCCAAGGGCGCGGTTTCCATCTACCAGCGCCAGCAGGTGACCACGCTGGAGCTGCCGAAGAGCGAAACCTATCCCACCACCAGCTTCGGCAACTATGAGTTCAAAGCCACCGGTGACGGCAAGCAGCCGCTCTACGGTCTGCTGCCGCTGAAGTTCAATGGCGGCTACGTGGCCGCCGACATCCTGTTCTTCGCCCCGGCGCTGTTCTTCAACCTGCGCGAAGTCTATCCGTTCTACGATTTCGACCTGGACCGGGGCATCATCCGCTACCGCGTCAAGGACAGCGACAACTGGACCGAATACAAGCCGACGCTGCTGGAGGCCGAGCGCGCCAGAAGCCACATCGACTTTGCCGCTTCCCAACCGGCCGCTGTTGCCGCTCCAGTCAAGGCCGGCAGCAATTGACCGTCCGGCCGCGCTTCGCGGCGTCAGGCGGCGGCCCCTGTCGGGGTCGTCCGCCGGTTTTCCCTCGCCATGGCCGCGTGGCGGGCTGGCCCAAAGAACACGGTGTTCTCGCCCATCCACCCTCCTCGCGATCCGTCCAGGGCCCTATCCGCCGGCGTCGCCGGGCGGGGCCGGCCGGTTTCATTGAACACAGCGTCCGGCATTTCTTCATACATACATGGCATAACGTCGATTACACTGACGCACCGTTACCACTCCTGAGCAAAGGCTGTGCCATGCTGCGTATCCTCGGCCGTACCAGTTCCATCAATGTGCGCAAGGTGCTGTGGACCTGCCACGAGATCGGCATCGATTACCAACGCGAAGACTGGGGCCGCGGTTTCCAGCCCACCAGCAGCCCGGAATTCCTGGCGCTCAACCCGCACGGCCTGATCCCGGTGGTGGTGGACGGCGACACCGCGTTGAGAGAATCCAACACCATTTGCCGCTACCTGGCCGCCAAGCATGGCCGCCACGACCTGTTGCCGCAGGACCCGGCCGGCCGTGCCAAGGTGGAGATGTGGATGGACTGGCAGGCCACCGAGCTGAACGCCAGCTGGATGTACGCCTTCCACGCCCTCAGCCGCAACAGCCCCGACCACCGCGACCCGGCGCGCATCGCCGCCAGCGTGGCGGGCTGGAACGAATGCATGGCCATCCTGGAGCCGCAATTGGGCGACCACTGGCTGCTGGGCGACGCCTTCACGCTGGCGGACATCGTGTTGGGCCTGTCGGTGCAGCGCTGGCTGCTGACGCCGTTCGACAAACCCGGTCTGCCCGGGGTGGAAGCTTATTACCAGAGGCTGCGCCAACGGCCGGCCTACCTCGCTCACGGCAATCTGGGCGCGGCCTGAGCGCATATCCGATCCAAGCGAGCAAAGGAAAGCACATGTCAGTTCAGCAATGGAATGCGGTGGACGATTATTTCAGCCGCAGCCTGGTCAAACAGGACGCCGCGCTGGAGGCGGCGCTGGCTGACAGCGCCGCCGCCGGCCTGCCGGCGATCAATGTGGCGCCCAACCAGGGCAAGTTCCTCAATCTGCTGGCGCGCATCCACGGCGCCCGGAGGATTCTGGAGATCGGCACGCTGGGCGGTTACAGCGCCATCTGGCTGGCGCGCGCGCTGCCGGCGGACGGCCGCCTGGTGACGCTGGAGTTCGAGCCCAGGCATGTGGAAGTGGCGGCGGCCAATCTGGCGCGCGCCGGCCAGGCCGACAAAGTGGACATCCGCCAGGGCGCGGCGCTGGACACGTTGGCGCAACTGATCGCGGAAGGCGCGGCGCCGTTCGACCTGATCTTCATCGACGCCGACAAGCCCAACAATCCGCACTACCTGGAGCTGGCGCTGCGGCTGTCGCGGCCGGGCACGGTGATTATCGGCGACAACGTGGTGCGCAAGGGCGAGGTGGTGAACGCCGCCAGCGCCGATCCGGCGATCCAGGGTACGCGCCGCTTCATCGAGCTGCTGGGCGCCAACCCCCGTTTGTCCGCCACCGCGCTGCAGACGGTGGGCTCCAAGGGCTACGACGGTTTCGCGCTGGCGATCGTGGAAGCCTAGGCGAACGCGTTTTCCGCCATGTAGTCGATGAAGGCCCGCAGCTTGGGCGGCATCTGCGGCGTGCTGGGCCATAGCAGGTAGATATTGCCGCTGCGCGCCGCCTCGGGCTGGCCCAGCCGCTGCAGCCGGCCGTCGCGCAGCTGGCGGGCCACCGAGAAGTCCGGCAGGCAGGCGATGCCCATGCCGCGCTCGGCAAGTTCGATCAGCGCCTCGCCGGTATTGCAGCTGGCGCTGACCGGCAGCGTCAGTTGCTTGCCCTCGGCCAGCGGCCAGGGAGCGAGCTTGCTGCTGCTGGGATAGCGGTAATGCAGGCAGCGGTGGCGCAGCAGGTCCCGCGCTGTCCGCGGCGCGCCGTGTTCGGCCAGATAGGCCGGCGCTGCCGCCAGCAGCATTTGGTAGCCGCCCAGCCGGCGCGCCGACAGCCGCGAGTCGCCCGGCTCGCCGCCGCGCACCACCACGTCGAAGCCTTCGCCTATCACGTCCACCAGCCGGTCGCTGTAGTCCAGGTCCAGCCCCACTTGCGGATAGGCGCGCATGAAGCCGGCCAGATGCGGCGTCAACAGCCCGCTCTCGTGCGGCAGGCCCACCTTCAGCCGGCCGCTGGGCGCGGCGAGTCCTTGCAGCAGCTCCCGCTCTGCCGCGTCCACCTCGTCCAGGATGCGCAGGCAGCGCGCCAGGTACTGGTTGCCCTCGGCGGTCAGCGCCAGCCGCCGGGTGCTGCGATGGACCAGCCGCACGCGCAGCCGCTGTTCCAGCCGCGCCAGCCCCTTGCCCACCGCCGACGCCGACAGGCCCAGCTGCCGGCCGGCCGCTACCAGGCTGCCTTGGCGCGCCACCTGCACGAACAACTCGATTCCATTCATTTTTTCCATCATGGCATTTTATTGCGGAAATTATTTCCATTATAAGCGGAATGCTAAACCATTTATTCGTCACGCGCCGGCCGCTAGCATTGACTGTCCCGCTACCTCCAGGACTGACATGCAAGCGACAAGCGCTATCTGCCATTTTGACGCCGCGCGGACTGAAAACCCGCCGCCAGGAGCCGCCTGATGCCCATCGCCATCTATATCCTCGGCCTGTGCATCTTCGCCGAGACCACTTCCGAATTCATGGTGGCCGGCATGATGCCGTCGCTGGCGGCCGCCTTCCATGTTTCGCTGGCCGACGTCGGCAATCTGGTGTCGGCGTACGCGTTGAGCATCGTGGCGGGCGGGCCGTTGCTGACCTTGTGGCTGCGGGGGGCTCGCCGCAAGCCGACCCTGCTGGGACTGCTGCTGCTGTTCCTGCTGGGGCAGCTGACCGGCGCGATGGCCGACAGCTATGCCCAGTTGTTGGCATCGCGCGTGATCTGCGGGGTGGCTGAGTCGGCCTTCTTCGGCGTGGCGCTGGCGCTGGCGGCGGAACAGGTGGGGCCGCAGAGGATTGCCCGCGCCGCCGCGCTGGTGCTCAACGGTCTGATGCTGGCTTCGGTGGCCGGCCTGCCGCTGGCCGCCCTGCTGGACCAGCACTGGGGTTGGCGGACGGCGTTCTGGCTGGTGGCCGTGCTGGTGTTGCTGGCGGCGGCGGCGATCGTCTTGTTGGTGCCGGCCGGCGACAAGCCCGATGCGGGGAGGATGCGGGAGGGCTGGCGCGAACTGGCCGCGCCGGCCTTGTGGGCGGCCTATCTGTCCAGCGGGCTGATCATAGGCGCGGTGTTCGCCGCCTTCACCTATCTGGCTCCGCTGCTTACCCGCGTCAGCGGCTTTAACGCCGGCGCGGTGCCGCTGCTGTTCGCGGTGTATGGCGCGGCCACGGTGCTGGGCAATATGCTCACCGGCAGGCTGGCCGACAGCCATACCCGCGGCGTGCTGAATCTGGGCCTGCTCGCCTTGTTGGCGACGCTGGTCCTGCTGGCGCTGTGCGCGCAATGGCGGACGCTGACTGCGGTCTGCGTGTTCCTGCTGGGATTCGCCGGTCTGCCGCTGAACCCGGCGATGGTGGCGCGGGTGGCGCGCGTCGGCGGCAGCGGACCGATGGCGAACAGCCTGCACATGGCGGTGGTGAACCTGGGGCTGACCTTCGGCGCCTGGGCCGGCGGCGTTTGCCTGGAGGCGGGGCTGGGCCTGCGCGCGCCGTTGTGGCTGGGCGCGGCGCTGGCTTTGCTGGGCTGGCTCAGTTTGCGCCTGGACCGGCGCGGCTACAGCTGGCAGGCCACCGGCAGTTCGGTGGGTCTGCCCAGGTGATAGCCTTGGTACAGTTCGACGCCCAGCGCCTGCATCGCCTGGTGCTGCTCGGCGCTTTCTATGCCCTCCACCAGCATGCGGCTGCCGATCTGCCAGCCGAACTCCAGCAGCGCCGGCAGCCGTTGCCTCTCGCCGGCCATGTAGTCCAGCAGCAGGCTGCGGTCGATCTTGATGATGTCCGGGCACAGCTCGCCCACCCGGCCATGGCGCGAGTCCAGCGCGCCGAAGTCGTCCACCGCCACGCCGAAGCCGATGTCCGACGCATGGCGCAGGCCGTCCAGCAGCGGCTGGCCGTGCTGTTCCACTTCGTATTCCGGCAACTCGAAGATCACGCCGCCGCTGTCGATTTCCAGACTCTGCAGCAGGCCTTGCAGCAGCGGCAGGTGGGTGCGGCCGCCGTGGTCGCCCAGCACGGTATGCGACAGCAGGTTGAGGGTCAGGCAGTGGTCCTGCCGGCTCTGGGCGAAGTTGCGCACATGGATCAGCCGCGCCAGCCGGTCGGCCTCCAGCGCCTGTTGCGGCGGCAGGCTGGCGAGGAAGCGGTCGGGCGCGTACCACTCGCCGTCATCGTCCACCACCCGCAGCAGCGCTTCGTAGCCGAACAGGCCGCCGCCGCGGTAGAACAGCGGCTGGAACACGCTGTAGAAGCGGTAGCCGGACAGGCGGGCGCAGTAGCGGCCGGAGGCGTCGCGGAACAGCAGGCCGTCGGCCTGCGGACTGAAGGTTCGCTGCATGAAGCACCTGCCGGACAGGACATGATGCTTCAGCATAGCAACTGTGGATAATACGTATTCCGTTTATTCGGCGATGTGGAGCTGGGTGCCGGCTTCCTGCATCAACCTTGCCAGCGGGGGGCTGACCGGCTTGTCGGTGAACAGCGCGGCGATCTGGCTCAGCCGGCCCAGCTCCACCAGCGCCGGCCGGTCGAACTTGCTGTGGTCGGCGGCCAGGAACACCTGGCGCGACTGCTGGATGATGGCCTCGGTGGTGCGCACCTCGCGGTAGTCGTAGTCGCGCAACGTGCCGTCGGCCTCGATGCTGGACACGCCGATGATGCCGTAGTCGACGCGGAACTGGCGGATCAGCTGCACCGTGGCTTCGCCGGTGAGGCCGCGGTCGCGTTTCCTCAGCGTGCCGCCCAGCACGATCACCTCGCAGTCCGGGTAGTCGCACATCTGCTCGGCCACGTGCAGGTTGTTGGTGATCACCCTCAGGCCGCGATGGCGGTGCAGCGCCTTGGCCACTTCTTCGGTGGTGGTGCCCAGATTGATGAACAAGGACGCGTTGTCCGGGATGTGGCGCGCCAGGCAGCGCGCGATGCGGCGCTTCTCTTCTATGCACAGCACCTGCCGCGCCTGGTAGGCGACATTCTCCACGCTGGACAGCACGCTGGCGCCGCCGTGGTAGCGCTGCAGCAGCTGGTGTTCGGACAGCAGCGAGATGTCGCGGCGTATGGTCTGGCGGGTGACGGAGAAGTGGTCGGCCAGCTTCTCCACGCTGACGTAGCTCTCGCGCTTGACCAGGTCCAGCAGCTCTTGTTGTCTTTGATTCAGGATCAGCATGCTTATGGGTTTCTCCGCAGTCTGCGGACGATTGTAAGCGATCCGCCCTAAATCGCCAGCACGCGTCGCACTTCATCTGCCAGCGCCAGGCAGCTGGTGAGGCCGGGCGACTCGATGCCGAACAGGTTGACCAGGCCCGTCACGCCGTGGATTGCCTCGCCCTGGACCACGAAATCGGCGTCCGGCTGGCCGGGGCCGGCGATCTTGGCGCGGATGCCGGCGTAGCCGGGCGACAGCGCGCCGTCCGGCAGTTGCGGCCACCAGCCGCGCACCGATCGATAGAAGGCGTCGGCGCGCGCCGGGTCGACGCGGTAGTCGATGCCGTCCACCCAGTCCACGTCCGGGCCGAAGCGCGCCTGGCCGTAGAGGTCCAGCGTCAGGTGGCTGCCCAGCCCGCCGGGTTCCGGCAGCGGGTATATCAGCCGCGAGAACGGCGCCTTGCCCTGCAGCGAGAAATACACGCCGCGCGCGTACCAGGCCCGCGGGATGGCGTCCGGCGCGATACCGGCGATGCTGCGCGCCACGTCCGGGGCGAACGGGCCGGCGGCGTTGACCACGATGTCGGCCAAAAGCTCCATGCCCGCCACCCTGAGCGCGATGCCGTCCGCCGTCGCCGCGCCGCCTTCCACGGCGGAGTCCAGCGCCAGCTGCGCGCCGGCGGCCTCGGCGTCGCCCAATAGCGACAGCATCAGCGCGTGGCTGTCGATGATGCCGGTGGACGGCGACAGCAACGCCGCCGCCGCGTCCAGCGCCGGCTCCAGCCGCTTGAGCTGGGCGTTGTCGAGCCTTTGCAGGTCGCCGACGCCGTTGGCGCGCGCCTGCGCCTCTAGCGCCGCCAGTTTCTCAAGCTGGCCGGCGCGGCTGGCGACGATCAGCTTGCCCAGCCTGCGGTGCGGGATGGCGCGTTCGGCGCAGTAGCGGTACAGCGCGTCGCGTCCGGCCACGCACAGCCTGGCCTTCAGGCTGCCGGCCGGGTAGTACAGGCCGGCGTGTATCACCTCGCTGTTGCGGCTGGAGGCGTGCTGGCCGATCGCCTGCTCCGCCTCGACGATCACCACTTCGCGCCCTGCCCGCGCCAGCGCGCGCGCTGTCGCCAGCCCGACTACGCCGGCGCCTATCACCACCGCGTCCACTTTGTCCATTGTCCGCTCCCGCTCGATTAAACGATGGCGCGCCGCATCGCCACGCGCCGCGCCAGCCCCAGCGCCGCCTCCTCCCATAGCCGCGCCGCCAGCTGGGATCCAGGCGGCGGCGCGATCTCGACAAAGCCGTGGCGGCGGTAGAACGGCGCGTTCCATGGCAGGTGTGAAAAAGTGGTGAGGGTGACGGCTGCGTGGCCAAGCCGACCGGCATGCGCGACCACCCGGGCTAGCAGCATGCCGCCCAGGCCGCGGCGGGCATGCTCCGGGTCCACGTCCATCTCCGCCAGGTGCAGCTGGTCGTCCAGCGTCTCCGCCAGCGCGAAGCCGGCCACCTGGCCGCCGTCCTCCGCCACCCACAGCAGGCCGGCGGTCTGCGCCTGCCACAGCTCGTCGGCCGGCAAGGCGGCGCCGCGCAGCGCCGGCGGCAGATCGCGCTCGGGAAACAGGCTGGCGGCGCGCAGTTCGATATCGGCCAGCAGGGGCAGGTCGGCCGGCGCGGCCGGCCGGATGAATCGGGAGTCCGCGCTCATGTCCGCCTTAATTGTTCGGTCGCCAGCCGCCCGAGCGCGGCGATGGCGTCGGCTTGCGCCGCGTTCCAAGGTTGGCCGAAGTTCAGCCGCAGGCAGTGCTGGAACCTGGGCTGCGCCGAAAACAGCATGCCGGGCGCGAAGCTGATCGACTGCGCCAGCGCGGCCTCCAGCAGCCTGCCGCTGTCCAGTCCCTCCGGACATTCCACCCATAGCAACAACCCGCCTTGCGGCCGCCGCAGGCGGGTGCCCCTGGGAAAGGCCGCCAGCACAGCGTCGGCCACCCGTTCCATCTGTTGCGCCAACTGCTGCCGCAGCTTCTGGCTCATACGGGCGTAGTCGCCGCTGGCGAGCAGGTCGGCCAGCGCGCCCAGCAGCAGCGCCGGGCTCACCAGGCTGCTGCTGGCGCGCAGCCTGGCCAGCGCCTCGTGGTGGCGGCCGCCGGACAGCCAGCCCAGCCGGAACGACGGCGCCAGGCTCTTGGTGAACGACGCGCAGTAGACCACGTCGCCGTCGCGGTCCCAGGCCTTCAGCGGCGTCGGCCGCTGGTTGCCGAAGTACAGCTCGCCGAACACGTCGTCTTCTATGATGCTTAGGCCGTGGCGGCGCGCCAGCGCCAACAGCCGCTTCTTGTTGTCGTCCGGCATCAGCGCGCCGCTGGGATTCTGGAAATTGGTCACCGTCACCAGGCAGCGCACCGGCGGGCCGTATTGCAGAGCGAACTCCAACGCCTCCAGCGACAGCCCGGCGTCCGGCGTGCAGGGAATCTCCAGCGCCTTCAGCCCCAGGCTGGCCAGCGTCTGCAGCAGGCCGAAGTACACCGGCGTCTCCACCGCCACCGTGTCGCCGGGGCGGGTGAGGTGGCGCAGCGCCAGGCTGATGCCCTCGGTGATGCCGTTGCAGAACAGGATTTCCTCTTCCGGCAAGTCCAGCCGCCAGTCCGCCGCCAGGCTTTGCAGCAGGCGGCGCAGCCGCGCCTCCTGCGCCGCCGGCAGGTAGGCGCCGATCAGCTCCGGCCGCTGCGCCAGCGTCTGCTGCAGCCGGCGTGCCAGCTCTTGCGACGGGTACAGGCTGTGGTGAGCCTCCGCCATGTGCAGCTGCACGGCGATGTCGGAGCCGGACAGCGCCAGCAGCTGCGACATGCGGCTGTCCACTTCCACCAGCGTGGCCGGCGACGGCAGCGCCTGGGCAGGGTGGGCGAGCGGGTCGGCCGGCGGCAGCGCGGCGTAGAAGCCGGCGCGCGACCGCGCCAGCACCCGTTGCCGCTGCTCCAGCCAACGGTAGGCGGCCAGCGCGGTCAAGCTGTTGACGCCGTGCTCGCTGGCCAGCCGTCGCACCGACGGCAGCCGGCTGCCGGGCGGGAATTCGCCGGCGTCCAGCCGGCGTTCCAGCTGGCGGGCGATGTCTTGGTAACGTGCGCTCATGGACTGTTATATAGAACAGATTGATTGCAGCATAAACTGTTTGCGCCGCTTGTGGGAGGGAGCTTGGCCGCGGCATGTCAAGCTGCGGTCATGTCCTGATTGCTGGAGCGATGGCTATGTTGAAAACCCTGTGGCGCGACGCCGCGCCCTCTTCCCTGCTGGCCGCCGTGCTGGCCTTGCTGGTCGGCTATTCCGGCCCCTTCCTGATCATCGTCCACGCCGCGCAGTCGGCCGGACTCAGCGCCGCCCAGCTGGGTTCCTGGGTGTGGGCGGTGTCGCTGGGCTCCGGCATCGCCGGCATCTGGCTGAGCTGGCGCTGGAAGGCGCCGGTGATCGCCGCCTGGAGCACTCCCGGCGCGGCGCTGCTGCTGGCGTCGTTGCCCGGCGTGCCGTATCCGCAAGCGGTGGGCGCTTTTCTGGCCGCCGCCGCCATGGTGACGGCGGTGGGCGCAAGCGGCATGTTCGACCGCCTGATGCGGGTGTTCCCGCCGGCGCTGGCGGCGGCGATGCTGGCCGGCATCCTGTTCCATTTCGTCAGCGAAGTGGTGGGCGAGGCCGCCCGCGATCTGTGGCTGGTGCTGCCGATGTGCGCGCTGTTCTTCATCGGCCGGCGCGGGTTTCCGCGCTTCTCCCTGCTGGCCGCCATCGCGCTGGGGGTGGCGCTGACGCTGTGGGCCGGCCAGGTGGGCCGTCCCGCCGGCGCGCTGGCGCTGGGCGGCGGCCCGCTTTTCACGATGCCGCAGTGGTCGTGGAGCGCGATGGTCAACCTGGCGCTGCCGCTGGCGCTGCTGGCGCTGACCAGCCAGTTCCTGCCCGGCATGGCGGTGCTGCGCGCTTCGGGCTACGACTTGCCGGCGCGCTCGCCGGTGACGGCGCTGGGGCTGATGTCCATGCTCACCGCGCCTTTCGGCAGCCACGGCGTGACGCTGGCCGCCATCATCGCCGCCATCTGCACCGGGGCGGAGGCGCATGCCGACCGCCGCCGCCGCTATGTGGCCGGGATCTTCTGCGGCTTGCTCTACATCGCGCTGGGACTGGTGGGCGGCGCGCTGGCCGCCCTGGTGCTGCTGCTGCCCAAGGCGCTGGTGGTGACCGCCGCCGGCCTGGCCCTGTTCGGCACCCTGGCCTCGTCGCTGGGCGCGGCGCTGGCCGACGGCGAACACCGCGAGGCGGCGCTGCTCACCTTCGTGGTGGCGGCCTCCGGCGTCACCATCGCCGGCCTGGGCGCGCCGCTGTGGGCGCTGCTGGCCGGCGGCGCGCTGTGCCGGCTGTTGCGTCCGGGCAAACCGGCGCAGAAAGCGGCCAAAACCGCGCCCGCCGGATAGGCCGGCGGCTGGCCGGCGCGGCGCGCGCGTGATAATTTATACGGCTGCATACAATATGCCGCGTGGCCGTCTCCCGCCGCCATGCGGCCAAGGAGAAAAGCATGTTCGCCCCCGCCATTTACGCTCAGCGCCGCGCCCGCCTGCAAGCTTCCGGCCTGTCCGGCCTGCTGCTGTTCGTCGGCAACGTCGATTCGCCGATGAACTACCGCGACAACACCCTGCCCTTCGTGCAGGACTCCAGTTTCCGCTACTTCTTCGGCCTGAACGAGCCGGGCCTGGCCGGCCTGATCGACGCCGACAGCGGCAAGGCCACCCTGTTCGGCAACGACCCGGATGTGGCCGACATCGTCTGGACCGGCCCGCTGCCGTCGCTCGCCGAGCGCGCCGCCAAGGTGGCGCTGGACAGCAGCCGCGCCTACGGCGAGCTGGCGCAGGCGCTGGCCGAAGCGCGCGCCGCCGGCCGCGCCGTCCACTACCTGGCGCCGTATCGCGGCGAGACGCTGATCGAAATGGGCCGGCTGCTGGACGTGCACCCGGCCAAGGTCAAAGACGGCTTCTCGCCCGCGCTCACCCGCGCGGTGGTGGCGCTGCGCGAAATCAAGGGCGTCGAGGAAATCGCCGAGATGGAGGCCGCGCTGGGCGTCACCCACGCCATGCACATCGCCGCGATGCAAAACGCCAAGCCGGGCGTGATCGAATACCAGGTGGTGGGCATCATGGAAGGCATCATGCGCCGCCACGACTGGCAGCTGGCCTACCCGTCCATTTTCTCGCGCCGCGGCGAGGTGCTGCACAACCACCACCACGACAACGTGCTGCAGCAGGGCGACCTGATCCTCAACGACACCGGCTGCAGCAGCGGCCAGGGCTACGCCAGCGACATCACCCGCACCTTCCCGGTGGGTGGCAAGTTCAGCACCCGCCAGCGCGAGCTGTACGACATCGCGCTGGACATGCAGCTGTCCGCCATCGATGCGATCAAGCCGGGCGTCAAATACCAGGACATCCACAAGCTGGCCGCCCGGGTGATGGTGGAGCGGATGGCCGAGCTGGGCTTCTTCAAGGGCGACGCGCATGAAGTGGTGGAGTCCGGCGCCTACGCCATCGCCTTCCCGCACGGCCTGGGCCACCAGATCGGCATGGACGTGCACGATATGGAAGCGCTGGGCGAAGACCTGGTGGGCTACGGCGACGGCGCCGAGCGCAGCGGCCTGTTCGGCCTGGGCTACCTGCGGCTGGGCAAAACCTTGAAGGCAGGCATGGCGCTGACGGTGGAACCCGGCATCTATTTCATCCCGGCGCTGATAAACGCCTGGGAGAAGGAAGGCCGCCACAGCCAGTATATTAACTACGCCAAGTTCCGCGAATACACCGACTTCGGCGGCATCCGCATCGAGGACAACGTGCTGGTGACGGAGACCGGCAGCCGGGTGCTGGGCGAGCCGATCCCGAAGACGGTGGAGGAAGTAGAGGCCGTGATGGCGGTATAAGCCGCCTCCCGGCTCGGAACAGCCCCGCCTTGAGCGGGGTTTTTCATGGCCGGCGTCCGGATTGACCGGCCGGCCGCGGCGGCGACACAATGGCGGCAACCTATCTCGCGCCCACCCGTCATGACACTCCCGCCGCTCCCCGCATTGCAGCCGCCGCCGCCAGGCCTGGGGGCGCTGCTGGGCGACACGCTGGACATCGCGCTGCCCGGCGGTCCGCTGCTGCTGCCGGCCACCTTGCACCCGATGCTGGTGTTTGTCGCTGCGGGAGACATCCGCCTGGAAAACGGCGGCGCGCTGGCCCGGGCCGGCCTGTTGGGCGGCAGCGCCGGCGTTAGGCTGGCCACGGCGTCGCCGGGGGCGCGCGTGCGGATGGCCTGGCTGAAGCCTGGCCAGTTGCCGCGCCTGTTGGGCATTTCCGCCGCCGAGGCGTTCGACGCCTATCTGCCGCTCGACCTGCTGCTGCCGGCGGCCTGGCTGTCGCCGTTGGCCGATGCCGCAGCCGACGCGCTGCGCCTCCACGCGGAAGCGCTGCTGTTCCGCCTGGCCCGCCAGCATGGCCACCGGCTGCCTACGTTGGCGCTGCCGTCCGGCTGGCCGGCCCGCGGCACGGATGATCTGGCCGCGCACTTCGGCCTCGGCCTCCGTCAGTTCGAACGCCGCTTTCGCGCCAGCACCGGCCAGACCCTGCGCGCCTTCCGGCCGCAGGCGCGCCTGAATCGCCTGCTGCTGCACGCGCGCTGGACGCCGTCGCCCGACTGGGCCGACGTGGCCGCCGCCGCCGGCTACGCCGACCAGGCCCACCTGCACCGCGACTTCGTCCGCTACGCCGGCCGCACGCCCAGCGCCTATGTCCGGGGCCTGGGCGACGCCAACCCGGCGCTGGGGCTGTACCGCCTGCCCCGGGAGGCGATACTGCGGATGTGCGCCGAGCCCGGCCTGCGCGCCTGAGCCGGCCGCGCGTCGTTTCGCTTCAAGACGGCCCCGCCGCCGTTCGGCATGCTGCGGCTATCGCCACCCGGGGAGACTCCAATGTCCGTCCAGCCTGATTTTTCCGCCATCCCGCTGCTTGTCGAAGCGTCCAGCCGCTATCCATGGCAAGACTGCCGCAGCCAGCCCCTGCCGCCCGGCGCGCCGGTGGCCGACTCCGCCAGCCTGCTGCGCGCCTTCTCCACCGCGATGCCGCCCTGGGCCCGCGCGCTGATGCGCCTGCGCGATCTATTGGTGGCGCCGCTGGGCCTGAAAACCGCCCCGGCGGCCTCCGCCTCGGCCGAACCTTTCCGTGTCGGCCAGCAACTGGGCGTGTTCCGCATCCTGCATCTGGGCGAGCACGATGCGGTGCTGGGCGAGGACGACCGGCATCTGGATTTCCGGCTGGTGTTGCAGTGGCGGCCGGGGAGGCTGCAGGTGAGCACGCT
Source organism: Chromobacterium sphagni (assembly GCF_001855555.1). Taxonomy (GTDB): domain Bacteria; phylum Pseudomonadota; class Gammaproteobacteria; order Burkholderiales; family Chromobacteriaceae; genus Chromobacterium; species Chromobacterium sphagni. Next base: position 906,301 of record NZ_MKCT01000001.1, read on the forward strand.
GGTGCGGACGCACAATCTGTTGGGGAGGACCTATCTGGCGGCGGTGACGCCGTTTCATCATTTGATCGTGGCGGCGAGCATCAAGAGGATGGTGGAGGCGCTGGAGAGGGGATGAGCCGTAGGGTGCGCCACCCCGAAGGGGGCGACGCACCGTTTTGGGTTTCGTGTTCGCTTCGCGAACGATTGATTTTGATGCCGGTTCCGCCCGGCTGACGGGGGCAGCGGCTGTGCGGCCAGCGCCTTGGCAATCCCAGGCCGCCACAACAGCGCGGCGAAACCCCGGTTTCAAACCCATTCCCAAGGAACCGCCGGAACTAGCGGGGCGCTAACGTCGCCCCGCGTCGAACAACCGGCGTCTTAAAACCTTGGGAATGGCTCCAGAGCCGGCTTGCGCTGATGGGGATGGCGGCGCGTTGGTTCGGGTCTGCCGATGTCGGCTTGAGCGATGGCGATGGGTCCAATCCTGCGCACGACCTGTGGGTGAAGGACGACAAGCAGACCCGCGTCAACTGCGGCACCAGCGGCGGCCCCAAGGACATTGTCCACGCCAAGCTGTCAACATCACTCAGGGCCGGAAGTGCACCCAGGCGGCGCAGAACGGCCTGTGCGAAACCTGGCAGAACTTCACCCCGGTCAAGCTGTGCTTCTGGTATTACAACACGCCCGGCAGCGGCGGCAATTGGCTGCTAAACACCGCCTATCCCTCGCTCAACGCCAACTGCTCCTGAGCCGCGCTGCCGCCATCATCCGGGCGGAACGACGATCTGAATCGTTGTCCGCGCGGCAGGCGCCGCGACACTTCGGTGTGAACGTGGTCTGCCGGACTGGAAAGCAAACAGGCCGCCGGATGCTTCCGGCGGCCTGTTCGATGCAAGGTGCGCTGAGGCTTAGCCGCGCGCCAGCTGGGTGGCTTCGCGGGCCAGCGCGGTGATGCGGTCCCAGTCGCGCGCCGCGATGGCGTCGTCTGGGGTCAGCCAACTGCCGCCCACCGCCAACACATTGGGCAATGCCAGGTATTCCGGCGCCTTCTTGATGTCGATGCCGCCGGTCGGGCAGAAGCGCAGGTCGGCGAATGGGCCGGCCAGCGACTTCAGCAGCTTGATGCCGCCCACCGCCTCGGCCGGGAACAGCTTCTGCACATTGAAGCCCTCGTCCTGCGCGCGCATCGCTTCCGATGGCGTGGCCACGCCCGGGATCAGCGTCAGGTTGGCGGCGCGGGCGGCGGCGGCCAGTTCCGGCGTGAAGCCGGGGCTGACGCCGAACAGCGCGCCGGCGTCCACCGCCGCTTCCAGCTGGGCGCGGTTGCGCAGCGTGCCGGCGCCGACGATGGCGCCCGGCACTTCGTCGCGCATGCGGCGCATCGCTGCCAGCGCCGCCTTGGTGCGCAGCGTCACTTCCAGCACGGTCACGCCGCCGGCCACCAGCGCGTGGGCCAGGTCCACCGCGGCCGCCGCGTCGTTGACGACGATCACCGGCACTACCGGGCCTTGGCGCAACAGGGTCAGTGCATCCATTTCATTCTCCTAGATTATTTCCAGCCGGGGTGGCGGAAGCTCATCGCGCCGGCTTCCGCATCGTCGGCCACGTCGCGGAACACCGCAAACAGTTCGCGGCCGACGCCAAAATCGTTGTGCGACAGGTCCGCCTGCGCCTGCTCGCGCGCCGCCCATTCCGCCGCGTCCACCAGCACCGACAGTTCGCCGCGGTTGGCGTCCAGCCGAACCAAGTCGCCGTCGCGCACCTTGCCGATGGCGCCGCCGGACAGGGCTTCCGGCGAGATGTGGATGGCGGCCGGCACCTTGCCGGACGCGCCGGACATGCGGCCGTCGGTCACCAGCGCCACCTTGAAGCCGCGCTCCTGCAGGATGGCCAGCGCCGGGGTCAGCTTGTGCAGCTCCGGCATGCCGTTGGCGCGCGGGCCCTGGAAGCGGATCACCGCGATGAAGTCTTTCTCCAGCTCGCCGCGCTTGAACGCCGCCAGCATGTCGTTCTGATCGTGGAACACCACCGCCGGCGCTTCCACCACCCGGTGCTCGGCCTTGACCGCCGACACCTTGATCACGCCACGGCCCAGGTTGCCGGACATCAGGCGCAGGCCGCCGTCGGCGGAGAACGGGTTGGCTGCCGGACGCAGCACGCTGTCGTCGCCGCTGACCGCCGGCGCGTCGCGCCATTGCAGCTCGCCGCCGTTCAGCCACGGCTCCTTGGCGAAGTGCGACAGGCCGCGGCCCACCACGGTGCCTACGTCCTCGTGCAGCAGGCCGGCGGCCAGCAGCTCGCGGATCACGAAGCCCATGCCGCCGGCGGCGTGGAAGTGGTTCACGTCGGCCTTGCCGTTCGGATAGGCGCGCACCAACAGCGGGATGACGGCCGACAGTTCGTCGAAATCGTCCCAGTTGATGTCGATGCCGGCGGCGCGGGCGATGGCGACGATGTGCATGGTGTGGTTGGTGGAGCCGCCGGTGGCCAGCAGGCCGACTATGGCATTGACGATGGATTTTTCATCGATCATCTCGCCCACCGGGGTGAATTGCTTGCCCTGGGCGGCGATTTTCGCCGCCTGGCCGGCGGCGGCACGGGTCAATGCCTCGCGCAGCGGGGTGCCCGGGTTGACGAAGGCGGCGCCCGGCAGGTGCAGGCCCATGATCTCCATCAGCATCTGATTGGAATTGGCGGTGCCGTAGAAGGTACAGGTGCCCGGGCCGTGGTAGGACTGGCATTCCGATTCCAGCAGCGCCTCGCGGCCCACCTTGCCTTCGGCGTACAGCTGGCGCACCTTGGCTTTTTCGTCGTTGGCGATGCCGGTGGTCATCGGGCCGGCGGGAACGAACAGCGCCGGCAGATGGCCGAAGCTGAGCGCGCCTATCATCAGGCCGGGCACGATCTTGTCGCACACGCCCAGGTACAGCGCGGCGTCGAACATCTGGTGGCTCAACGCCACCGCGGTGCTCATCGCGATCACATCGCGCGAGAACAGCGACAGCTCCATGCCGGGCTGGCCCTGGGTCACGCCGTCGCACATCGCCGGCACGCCGCCGGCGAACTGGGCGGTGGCGCCGGCCGCCAGCGCGGCCTCCTTCAGCCAGGCGGGGAAGGCCTGCAGCGGCTGGTGCGCCGACAGCATGTCGTTGTAGGAAGATACAATCGCCAGATTCGGGCGGTGCTCTTCCTTCAGGTGGATCTTGACGTTGTCCGGCATCGCGGCGAAGGCGTGCGCCAGATTGGTGCAGGACAGATGGGCCCGCTCCACCCGGCCTAGCTGGGCGGCCGCGCGCACGCGTTCCAGATAGGCGCTGCGGCGCGGCTGGCTGCGCGCGACGATGCGGTCGGTAACGGCGGACAGGGTGGGATGCAAGGCCATGGTGACGTTCCGTATTGAATTGAAGCCGATAGTAGTTTTACTACACGCAAAATGCAAGGCGAGTTACGCGCCGCCAGCGGCGGCTTAGCGAGACTATCCGCTTTCCAGCGCGAGATTTCCAGCGGAATTATCCAATTATTGCGCCAGGGCAAAAGGTGTTGCAAAAGCGGCCACTAGGCCTGTCCTGACGTAGACAGCGCGGTATCGAATGGTAATATAACTACATCTAATACACTTCGAGATGGAAGATCAGGATGGAGACCCGTTCCACCCCTACCCCGGCCTTCGACATGGTGCTGTTCGGCGGCGCCGGCGATCTGGTGATGCGCAAGCTGCTGCCTTCGCTGTACCAGGCGCACGCCGCCGGCCTGCTCAACGAGCAAGGCCGCATCCTGGCGCTGGGCCGCAAGGACCTGAGCCGCGACGATTATCTGGCTTTCGTCGAGAAGAACTCCCGCATCCACGTCAAGTCGCATTTTTCCGCCGCCGCCTGGGACAGCTTCTGCGCCCGCATCGACTACCTGAAGGTGGACGCCTCGCAAGCGGCCGATTTCCCGGCGCTGGCCGCCAAGGTCGGCGCTGACAATGGCAAGGTGGTGGTCTGTTATCTGGCCACCGCGCCCAATTTGTTCGCCGGCATCTGCGACAACCTGGCGGCGGTGGGCTTGAACCGCGCCAATGTGCGGGTGGTGCTGGAGAAGCCGCTGGGCACCGACCTGGCTTCGTCCAACGAGATCAACGACGAGGTCGCGCGCTTCTTCAAGGAAGAGCAGCTGTACCGGATCGACCACTACCTGGGCAAGGAATCGGTGCAGAACCTGATGGCCATCCGCTTCGCCAACGCGCTGTTCGAGCCCTTGTGGCGCCGCGAGTGGATACACGACGTGCAGATCACCATCTCGGAAGAGCTGGGCGTGGGCAGCCGCGGCGACTTCTACGACGGTACCGGCGCGCTGCGCGACATGGTGCAGAACCACTTGCTGCAATTGCTGTGCATCGTGGCGATGGAGCCGCCGGCCAATATGGAGGCCGACGCGGTGCGCGACGAGAAGCTGAAGGTGCTGAAGGCGCTGCGGCCGTTCAGCGAGCAGGACGTCGCCGGCAAGACCGTGCGCGGCCAGTACAAGGCCGGCGCCATCGCCGGCCAGCCGGTGGTCGGCTATCTTGAGGAAAACGGCATTCCGGAAGGCAGTCAGACCGAAACCTTCGTCGCCATCAAGGCCGAGATCGACAACTGGCGCTGGGCCGGCGTGCCCTTCTTCCTGCGCACCGGCAAGCGGATGCAGGAGCGGCTGGCCGAAATCGTCATCAATTTCCGCGATGTGCCGCACCAGTTGTTCACCGGCCCGATGGGCGGCAGCCACACCGCCAACCGGTTGGTGATCCGCCTGCAGCCGGAGGAAAGCATACGCATGTACTTCCTGGCCAAGGAGCCGGGCGACACCATGCGGCTGCAGCCGGCCTATCTGGACCTGGACTTCTACAAGGCCTTCAAGGTGCGCCGCGCCGACGCCTACGAGCGTCTGCTGCTGGATGTGATCCGCGGCAAGCTGGCGCTGTTCATGCGCCGCGACGAGCTGATAGAAGCCTGGCGCTGGGTGGAGCCGATCATGGACACCTGGAGCCGCAGCAACAATACCCCGCCCAAGCAGTACACCGCCGGCAGCTGGGGGCCGGCCGCCTCCAGCGCGCTGTTGTCGCGCGACGGCATCGGCTGGCACGAGGAGTGCTGAACGCTTGATCGGTGCGTCGCCCCTTCGGGGTGACGCACCCTACCAATACAATGACCGGACATCGGCGCGCCGCGCCGCACCAAACACAACCGAGGTAAGCGAATGAACTGGCTGGAATTTCCCGACGCCGCGCAGCAGACCAGCGCGCTGGCAAACAGCGTCGCCTCGCGGCTGTCCGCCGCGATAGAAAGCCGCGGCCAGGCGGTGCTGGCAGTGTCCGGCGGCAAGTCGCCGATTCCCTTCTTCCAGCTGCTCAGCGAGATGGCGATAGACTGGGCGCGCATCACCGTCACCCTGGTGGACGAGCGCTTCGTCGCGCCCGACCACGTCGACAGCAATGCCGCGCTGGTGCGCCGCCATCTGCTGACCGGCCGCGCCGCGCCGGCGCGCTTTTTGCCGCTGGTGCGCGAGATCGCCGACATCGCCGCCGAAGTGGCGGTCGATTGCCATGAATTCATCGCGCCCGACGTCGCCATCCTGGGCATGGGCGAGGACGGCCACACCGCCTCGCTGTTTCCCGGCGCTGCCGAGTTGGTGGAGGGCCTGGACCCGGAGGAAACCCGGCCCTTGCTGGCGGTCACGCCGCCGGCCGCGCCGCACCGCCGCATCTCGATGAGCTATGCCGCGCTGCTGCAGGCCGGCTGCCTGGTGCTGTCGATCCAGGGCGCGAAGAAGCGCGAGGTGTTCGACGCCGCCCTTCGCGAGGCGAGCGACGCGCTGCCGATCAGCCACTTCCTGGCGCAGACCCGGGTGCCGGTCGATGTCTACTGGTCTGCCTGAGACCTGGCCGCGGCTACTGGCCGATGTGGGCGGCAGCAACGCCCGCTTCGCGCTGGAAACCGGCCCCGGGGTGATAGAAGACATCCTGGTGCTGGCCATCGCCGGCTACCCGACGCTGGAAGACGCGCTGAAAAGCTATCTGGACCAGGTGGGCGCGCGCCGCGTCGCCCACGCCGCTATCGCCATCGCCAATCCGCTGAACGGCGACCAGGTGCGGATGACCAACTGCCATTGGGCGTTCTCGATCGAGGCCACCCGCCAGGCGCTGGGCTTCACCACCCTGCTGCTGCTCAACGATTTCACCGCGCTGGCCTTGGCCTTGCCCTGCCTGCCGCGCCACGAGCTGGAGCAGATAGGCGGCGGCGCGCCCAGGGACGACGCGCCGCTGGCGCTGATCGGCCCCGGCACCGGCCTGGGCGTTTCCGCGCTGGTGCCTCACGCCGGCGGCTGGCGCGCGTTGTCCTGCGAGGGCGGCCATGTCTCCTTCGCTCCGGCGGACGAGCGCGAGGTGGAGATCTGGCGCTACGCCGCCGCCCGCTTCGGCCACGTCTCCCATGAACGGCTGCTGTCCGGCCCGGGCCTCGCGCTGTTGCACCAGGCGCTGTGCGAGCGCGACGGCGAGAGCGGCCAGCCGCGCAGCGCGGCCGAAATCAGCGCGCTTGGCTTGTCGGCGCGCTGCCTGCGCTGCCGCGAGGCGCTGGAAATCTTCTGTGGCATCCTCGGCTCGGCGGCCGGCAATCTGGCGTTGACGCTCGGTGCCCATGGCGGGGTGTATATAGGTGGTGGTATTGTGCCGCGTCTGAGCGGTTTTTTTGAACAATCCCCATTTCGCCGCCGCTTCGAGGACAAGGGACGGATGTCGGGCTATCTTGCCGCCATCCCGGTTTACCTGATTACCAGCGCCTACCCGGCCTTGCCGGGGGTGGCCGCCCGTCTGGCGGCCCATCTGGCGTCGCGCAGCGACCATGCCCCGGTGGATGCCTCCACCCCTCCTCGAGGCGGCTTTGCAGGAGACATGCATGCTTGATCGCATCCGAGGCCAACTGGAGACGCTGTCTTCGGCCGAGCGCAAGGTGGCCGAGCTGGTGCTGGAGCAACCCTACACCGTGATCCAGGCCGCCGTGGCCGACATCGCCAGGAACGCCGGCGTCAGCCAGCCCACCGTGATCCGTTTCTGCCGCACCGTCGGCTGCTCCGGCCTGCCCGACTTCAAGCTCAAGCTGGCCGGCAGCCTGGTCACCGGCGTGCCCTACGTCCATTCCAGCGTGCGCCCGGAAGACCCGACCTCGGAAATCGTCGCCAAGGTGTTCGACAACACCGTGTCGGCGCTGCTCAAGTGCCGCAACGACGTCAATCCGCAGGCGATCGAGGCCGCGGTGCAGCTGCTGACCGACGCCCACCGCATCGAGTTCTACGGCCTGGGCAACTCCGGCATCATCGCCGCCGACGCCCAGCACAAGTTCTTTCGTTTCGGCATCCCCACCGTCGCCTATTCCGACACCCACATCCAGATGATGGCGGCGTCGGTGCTGGGCCCCGAGGACGTGCTGGTGGCCATTTCCAGCTCCGGCCGCACCATGGAGCTGCTGGAGGCGGTGGACGTGGCGATTTCCGCCGGCGCCAAGGTGATCGCGCTCACCACCAGCGGCTCGCCCTTGGCGCGCCGCGCCACCGTGTCGCTGATCGCCGACACGCTGGAAGACAACGAAACCTACAGCCCGATGATTTCGCGCATCGTGCATCTGGTGCAGATCGACATCTTGGCCGTCAGCGTGGCGCTGCGGCGCGGCCCGGGGCTGATCCGCCAGCTGGAAAAGACCAAGCACAGCCTGAAGAACCGCAGGCTGGACAATAGACAACCGGAATAGGACATACGTCATGAGTGAGCTGACCGAGCTGCCGGCCTGGCAAGCGCTGTGGGACCATTTTGCCGAGGCCAGGCATCTGCACATGCGCGAGCTGTTCGCCGCCGATCCCGAGCGCGCCGAACGCTATTCGCTGGAAGTGGGCGGACTGTTCCTCGACTATTCCAAGAACCGCATCACCGATGCCACCCTGCTGGGCCTGATGCAGCTGGCGCGCGAAGCCGGCCTACCGGCCAAGATCAAGGCGATGTTCAAGGGCGACAAGATCAACCGCACCGAGAACCGCTCGGTGCTGCACGTGGCGCTGCGCAACCGCACCAACTCGCCGATCTTCGTTGACGGCGAGGACGTAATGCCGAAGGTGAACTCTGTGCTGGAGCGGATGGGCAAGTTCGCTCACGCGGTGCGTTCCGGCTACTGGCTGGGCTATACCAATCAGCCGATCACCGACATCGTCAACATCGGCATCGGCGGCTCCGACCTGGGGCCGCTGATGGTCTGTAGCGCGCTCAAGCCGTTTGCCCACCCGCGGCTGAACATGCACTTTGTCTCCAATGTCGACGGCGCCCAGTTGAAGGAAACGCTGAAGAAGGTGCATCCAGAGACCACGCTGTTCGTGGTGGAGTCCAAGACCTTCACCACCCAGGAAACGCTGACCAACGCGCTGACCGCGCGCGAATGGTTCGTGGCGCGCGCCCGCGACGAAAAGGCGGTGGCCAAGCACTTCGTCGCCGTCTCCACCAACCAGAAGGCGGTGGCGGACTTCGGCATCGACCCGGCAAACATGTTCGAATTCTGGGACTGGGTGGGCGGCCGCTACAGCCTGTGGTCGGCCATCGGCCTGCCCATCATGTTGTATCTGGGCGAGGAGAACTTCACCGAGCTCCTGAACGGCGCCCACATCATGGACCAGCACTTCAAGAACGCGTCGTTCGAGCAGAACATGCCGGTGCTGCTGGCGATGATAGGCGTCTGGTACATCAACTACTACGGCGGCGGCAGCCACGTCATCGCGCCGTACGACCAATACCTGCACCGGCTGCCGGCCTTCATCCAGCAGCTGGACATGGAGTCCAACGGCAAGAAGACCATGCTGGACGGCCAGCCGGTCAACTTTGAAACCGCGCCCATCATCTGGGGCGAAACCGGCATCAACGGCCAGCACGCCTTCTTCCAGCTCTTGCACCAAGGCACCCACATCTCGCCGATAGACCTGATCGCCTCGCTGGAAAACCGCTCCAGCCTGCCGGGCCACCACGAGATCCTGCTGGCCAACGTGTTCGCCCAGGCCGAGGCCTTCATGCGCGGCAAGACCGCCGACGAGGCGCGCGCCGAATTGGCGGAGCAGGGGCTGAAAGGCGCGGCGCTGGACGATCTGGTGCCGCACAAGGTGTTCGACGGCAACCGCCCGACCAACACGCTGCTGATGAGCCGGCTGGACCCGCGCAACCTGGGCTCGCTGATCGCGCTGTACGAGCACAAGATCTTCGTCCAGGGCGTGATCTGGCACATCAACAGCTTCGATCAATGGGGGGTGGAGCTGGGCAAGCAGCTGGCCAAGACCATTCACGGCGAACTCACCGGCAAGCTGCCGCGGGCCGAGCACGACAGCTCCACCAGCCGGCTGATCCAGCTGTACCGCAAGGCCAACGCCTGAAACGGGATAGCCATCGACCCAAAGCCCCTGTCATCCGGTGGGGGCTTTTTGTTTGTTTTGCGCCATAGTCGGGATAACCCCGATTGTCGGACAGGATCAGGCCTGCTGAAATGGCGGCACAAGTCTGACAAAAACAATGGACTGAAGAAGATTCATCGGGATGAGTAAGTTCTGCAATACCCTGCTGGCCGGCGTTCTGCTGGCCATCAGCCTGGCCGGCCACTGCGCCGGCCAGGTTGTTCATGTCGTCGGCGACGCCCCCGTCACGCTCAGCGGCACCGTGATCGGCCCGCTGCACTCCGGCAGCAAGGCCGAAGGCACGTTCTTCCAGGCCTACCATCTGAAGCTGGACCGGCCGGCGAGCTTCGACGACGGCGCCGCCTGCGGCGGCCAGCGCGTGTCCAGCCTGGCGCTGAGCCAGCCGGACATGGCCCGGCTCAAGGGCCGCGCCGTCAGGGTAAAGGCCCGGGTGTTTTGCCAGGAAGACCGCGGCGGCACCTACCGGCTGGCGGATGTGGAACTGCGGTGAACGCAAGGCCCGGCGCAAGGCCGGCCGTGATGGTTGGATACGCTGCGCGGGTGTTACCAGCAGTCGTTGCCATAGGCATGGTAATTGAAGATGACGCCATTCTGGACTTCGAAGGTGGTTTTACACCGATAGAGGCCCTGTGGGGAAACCCGCTTGTAGGTCAGATATTTCGATTTGCCGCTGACATAGCTATTTTCCGGCGCGCCCCAATAATTGGCGCCCAGCAGTTGGTTATCGCTCAGGCCCAGCCAGTTATCCATATATTGAAGATGTACATCCGTTCCGCGCCCCAGTCCTGAACGGTGTAATATGTAATAGTTAAGTGTCGACACTGCGCGGCTGCTGCTTCAGGGTTGAGCAATCGCGGTTGGCGGCGGAGATCTTGGGGTAGGAGTCTTGTGACGAGCGCCACAGCGTCACGCATTGGCCGACCGCGTAATTGGCATTCGACGATACGACCGGGGTCTTTTCGCCGCGATTATCCTGCAGCCAATACAAGGTTAGAGGGCCGAAGTCCCGGTGCAGATTGGTATAAAACGGCCGCTTCGATCCGACTTTGGCGGTAAAGGCCATTGCCGTTTCGGCATTCGCCGATATTTTGACTTTGGGCGCGGCGCAGCCCGCCAATATCGCCGCTGCCGCCAGCAAGACGCTTGCACTTTTCACAAAACTATCCTTTCGACACGGATGGCGCGCGGCGGCGCGGTGCCGCTGCGCGAAATATGCTTTTGTTGTGCGAAAAAGGACGGTTTTACCATTTGCGGTGCCGCATTCGCATCTGACGGGATCATTCAGCGGCAGGGCGAAACATCGCCGCCAGTTCCCGCGCCGCCGCGGCCGGGTCCAGCTGCTCGAACAGGCCGCCTATCACCGCGATGGCGTCGGCGCCGGCTTGGACGGCCTGGCCGGCGTTGGCGGCGGTGATGCCGCCTATCGCCACCCGCGGCAGCTTCAGTTCGGCCGCCTCGGCGAATAGCGACAGCGGCGCGGCCACCGCGCCGGGCTTGGTCCGCGACGGAAACACCGCGCCGAAGGCGACGTAGCTGGCGCCCGCCGCCGCCGCCCGCCGCGCCAGCGCCAACTGATCGTAGCAGGACGCGCCTATGATGGCCGCCGGCCCCAGCCGCGCGCGCGCGGCGGCGATGTCGCCGTCGTCGCGGCCTAGGTGGACGCCGTCGGCCCCCACCGCTAGCGCCAGCTGGACGTCGTCATTGACGATGAAGGCCGCGCCGCGGCTGCGGCACAGGCTGGCCAGCAGATTGGCCTGCCACAGCCGGCGCGCCGGGTTGCGGCTCTTGTCGCGGTATTGCAGCACCCGCGCTCCGCCTTCCAGCGCCGCCGCCGCCAGCTCCAGCAGCCTTTCGCTGTCGTCGCTGTCCGGGGTGACGGCGTACAGCCCCTCAATCCGGTTTGGCATCGTCGCCGTCCTCGTCGTCGCCGCGCGCCCAGAACATCCGGTCGGGCAGGAACTGGCCCATGCCGGGGCGGAAGCCGTTGAGCAGCGTCTGGTAGGTGTACTCCTGCGCCTCGCGTACCGCCTCCGGCAGCAACAGGCCGGTGGCCAGCATGCCGGCGATGGCCGAAGCCAGCGTGCAGCCGGAGCCGTGATAGCTGGCGGGCAGCCGTTCCCAGTGGTCGGCGCGCACCACGCCGTCCGGGCTGTACAGGCTGTTCACCACTTCCTTGGTATTTTCATGGGTGCCGGTTATCAACAGATAGGGGCAACCCAGCGCCAGGATGCGCTCGGCGCACTGGTCCAGCGTCAACTCCTCGTCCTCGTCCGGATCGCTGCTGGCCAGCCGGCGCGCCTCCAGGCTGTTGGGGGTGAGGATGGACACCTGCGGGATCAGGATGTCGCGCATGGCGCCGATCAGATCCTCGTCGGCCAGCTCGTGGCCGCCGCCGCTGGCCAGCACCGGGTCCAGCACCACCGGGATGTCCGGATAGTCGGCCAGCAGCTGCGCCACCACGGCGACGTTCTCCACGCTGCCCAGCATGCCGATCTTGAACGCCGCCACCGGCATGTCTTCCATCAGAAAGCGCGCCTGGTCGTTGACCCAGTCCGCGTCCAGCACCATCAGATCGTTGACGCCGACGGTGTCCTGCACCGTGATGGCGGTGATCACCGACAACGGATGGCAACCGAGGCTGGCGAGTGTCAGAATGTCGGCCTGGATGCCGGCGCCGCCGGAAGGGTCGGAACCGGCCAGGGTCAGTACCACGGGAGGGGAAGAAGGAGTGGTCAAGGGCTAACCTCTTTTGTTTTATTGCGGTGGCACGATTTAGAATATTCATTTTATCCGAACACGAGGGCGAAGCGATGCGTACTTGGATGTGTCTGATCTGCGGTTTCATTTACGACGAAGAAGCGGGCCGTCCGGAAGACGGTATTCCGCCCGGCACCCGCTGGGAAGACCTGCCGCCCAACTGGACCTGTCCGGACTGCGACGCGCGCAAAGACGATTTCCAGATGGTGGAGATCTGACCGCCATGTCCGGATTATGGAAACGCTGGCTGGGCGGCGCGGGGCTGGCTGCGCTGCTGGCGGCCTGCGCGCAGGTCAGCACCACCGGCGGCGGCGCGGTGGGCGTCAGCCGCAGCCAGAGCATGCTGCTGTCCAGCCAGGAAGTAGCGCAGATGTCGGCGCAGTCCTATGCCCAGCAGCTGGCCCAGGCCCGGGCCGCCGGACGGCTCAACCACGATGCCGCGCTGACCGCGCGTGTGCGGCGCATCTCGCAACGGCTGATCGCCCAGACCCCGGCCTTCCGCGCCGATGCCAAAACCTGGCCCTGGGAAGTGAATGTGCTGGCCACCGACGACATGAACGCCTACGCGATGGCCGGTGGCAAGATCATGGTCTACTCCGGCCTGGTGAGCCAGCTCAAGCTCTCCGACGCCGAACTGGCGGCGGTGATCGGCCACGAGATCTCGCACGCGCTGCGCGAGCACACCCGCGAGAACCTCAGCCAGGAGTACGCGCAGCAGATCGGCCTGTCGCTGGTGGGGGTGCTGGCCGGCTTCAGCGCCGACCAGCTGAAATTGGCCTCGATGGTGACCGACGTGACGCTGAGCAAGCCGCACAGCCGCACCATGGAGTCGGAAGCCGACATCATGGGGCTGGAATTGATGGCGCGCGCCGGCTACGACCCCAACGCCGCAGTGAACGTGTGGCAGAAGATGCAGGCGGCCGGCAACGGCGGTGGCCTGGAGTTCCTGTCCACTCACCCGTCCGGCCCCACCCGCATCCGCGATCTGCAGTCGCACATCGCTCAAGTGTGGCCGTTGTACCAGGCTGCCCCGAAGAAGGGCTGAGCATGCGCGCCCTGTCCGCCGCCTTGCTGGATGAATTGCTGCGGTACGCCTGCGGCCTGCCCGGCGCCAGCTTCGATATCAAGTGGGGCAGCGAGCGGGTGGCCAGCATCGGCGGCAAGATGTTCGCGGTGTTCGGCGCGGACACGCTCAGCTACAAGGTGGACGCCGACCAGTTTCTTATGCAGAGCGGCCTGCCTGGCGTGCGTCCGGCGCCGTATCTGGCCCGTGCGCGCTGGGTGCAGGTGGCCTCGCTCGAGGCCTTGACGCCGGACGACATCCGCCAGGGTCTCGCCCGTTCGCGCCAGCTGGTGCTGCAAAAACTGCCCAAGGCGCTGCGGCTGGCCTATCCGCCCTGACCGGGGGAACCGTGGTCCAGACCGGCAGTCCATCGCCCATCCCTCATTATTTACGGACACACCGTGAGCTATCTCTATCTCAAAGCCTTCCACATCTTCTTCGTGGTGTCGTGGTTCGCCGGCCTGTTCTACCTGCCGCGCCTCTTCGTCAACCTGGCCATGGCGCGGCAACCGGCGGAATACGACCGTCTGCTGCTGATGGCGAACAAGCTGTTCCGTTTCATGACTCCGCTGGGTCTGCTGGCGTTGGCGACCGGCCTGACGTTGTGGCTGGGCTTCGGCATCGCCGGCGGCTGGCTGCACGCCAAGATGGCGCTGGTGGGGGTGTTGGTGGTCTACCACGGCTATTGCGGCAAGCTGTGCCGCGATTTCGCCGCCCATGCCAACCGCAGGAGCCATGCCTGGTTCCGCGTGTACAACGAGCTGCCGGTGCTGGTGTTGCTGGCGGTGCTGATCCTGGTGGTGGTCAAGCCGTTCTGACAGGTAGCCCGATCATGATGCGCATAGTGTTTGCCGGGCTGCTGCTGGCGGCCTCCCAGGTCCAGGCCGCGCCTGCATCCCAGCCGTCGTTGCCGCCCGCGCTGCTGCTCAGCGTGGAGCGCGACGGCGAGCCGTTGCGGCAGTTGCCGTTATGCCTGGCCGCCGACGGCAGCTTCCACGCTGCGCGCCGTCAGGATGGCGCGGAACTGGACGCGCAAGGCCGGCTGCAGGCGCCGCGCGGACACGCTTATCCGCTGGTCAATCTACAGCTGAGCTGGCGCGACGATGCTGGCGCGCAGCGGCTGGACAGCCAGCTGGCGCTGGAGGACGGCCGCCAGCTGCTGGGCGGCCTGCAGCAGCTGGTGTATCCCTACGGCAAAGCGCCTGGGGTGGAGCCGCAGCGCAGCAGCCTTACCTTTTATCTGGAGCGGCAGGCCGCTTGCCCGCCGCCCGGCCCCGACAAAGCAAAGGAATGAAATCATGGGATTGGAAATCGAACGCCGCTTCGTGGTGGACGGCGACGCCTGGCGCGGACTGGCTCCCGCGGTGCAGTACCGGCAGGGATACCTGTCGGTGGAGAAGGAGCGCACGGTGCGGGTGCGGGTGGTGGGCGATCAAGCCTGGCTCACGCTGAAAGGCAATATCAGCAACGTCAGCCGCCACGAGTTCGAATACCCGATCCCGCTGGCCGATGCGCAGACCATCATGGCGGCGATGTGCCCGATGGTGGTGGACAAGCTGCGCCACCGTATCGAGCACGGCGGCTTTATTTGGGAGGTGGACGAGTTCTTCGGCGACAACGCCGGCCTGGTGCTGGCGGAGATAGAGCTGCCGGCGGAGGACACGCCGTTTGAAAAGCCGCGGTGGGTGGGCGAGGAAGTGACGGAGGATGGGCGCTATACCAACGCCTATCTGTCCAAGAATCCATACCGCAAGTGGTAAACGCCTGGCTTGCCGCCGCGGCGCCGATGCCGGCCAGGCGGGTCGCGTCCTGGTCGGGACGGCAGCCGATCTTGCAATTTGGCGCGCCATCCGGCCCCACCCCACCGTGGTTCCCGTCATCATGTAAAATAAGGCCAGCCCAGTGGACCCAATCCCCCACCGCGCCTCATCTCACTCCGCGGCCCAGACGGCCGCCAGACAAGGAAAAGCTCATGTCCCGCAATCTGGAACTGTTTGAACGTGGCAAGCAAGTGATCCCCGGCGGCGTTAACTCGCCGGTGCGCGCCTTTGGCCAGGTCGGCGGCACGCCGCGCTTCGTCACGCGCGCCGAGGGGGCTTACTTCTGGGACGCCGACGGCAAGCGGTATCTGGACTATGTCGGCTCCTGGGGCCCGGCCATCGTCGGCCACGCTCATCCGGAGGTGGTGAAAGCGGTGCAGGACGCCGCTGTAGGCGGCCTGTCGTTCGGCGCGCCCACCGAGGGCGAGGTGGTGATCGCCGAGGAAATCTGCAAGCTGTTGCCGTCGATCGAGCAGGTGCGGCTGGTGTCCTCCGGTACCGAGGCGACGATGACCGCCATCCGCCTGGCGCGCGGCTTCACCGGCCGCGACCTGATCGTCAAGTTCGAGGGCTGCTACCACGGCCACTCCGACAGCCTGCTGGTGAAAGCCGGCTCCGGCCTGCTGACTTTCGGCAATCCGTCGTCCGGCGGCGTGCCGGCCGATTTCACCAAGCACACGCTGGTACTGCAATACAACGATGTGGAGCAGCTGGCCCGCACCTTCGCCGAAATCGGCGACAAGATCGCCTGCGTGATCCTGGAGCCGATCGCCGGCAATATGAACCTGATCCAGCCGTCGGCGGAATTCGTCAAGACGCTGCGCGCCCTCACCGAGCAATACGGCGCGGTGTTGATCTATGACGAGGTGATGACCGGCTTCCGCGTGGCGCTCTCTTGCGCGCAGGGTCTGCATGGCGTCACGCCCGACCTCACCACGCTTGGCAAGGTGGTCGGCGGCGGCATGCCGCTGGCGGCCTTCGGCGGCCGCGCCGACATCATGGGCAAAATCGCGCCGCTGGGCACCGTCTACCAGGCCGGCACTCTGTCCGGCAATCCGCTGTCGGTGGCAGCGGGCATGGCCACGCTGAAGCTGATCCAACAACCCGGCTTCCACGACACGCTGGGCCGCCGCTCCGCCCGCTTGGCGCAAGGCCTGGCCGACACGGCGAAACAGGCCGGCGTCACCCTGTCCAGCGACAGCGTCGGCGGCATGTTCGGCTTCTACTTCAGCGCGCAGGCGCCCAAATCTCACGCCGAAGCCACCCGTTGCGACATCGAAGCCTTCAAGCGCTTCTTCCACGCGATGCTGGACGAGGGCATTTACCTCGCGCCGTCTGCCTACGAGGCCGGTTTCGTTTCCATCGCCCATACCGATGAACTGATCGAGGCTACCATCGCCGCCGCCGGCAGGGCCTTCGCGCGCGTCTGACCGTTAACAAAGATGAACAAGGGAGCTTTGGCTCCCTTTTTTATTGCGCTGAAGAAAACGGGCCGAATTGGTAATATTGCCGCCGGATTCAAAAAAACATTCGGACCGAATAGGTCCGCAGGACATTGCGGCAGTGAAGGGGATGTGGATGGAAAGGAAGACCAGGCTGCGCCTGGCCGTCGGCGTCGGCGCGCTGGCGGTCGTGGTCTTGGCCGCGGTTTGGCTGTTGCGCGGCGGCGGCGAGGTCAGCATCGAGAGGCTGGCGCTGGACGACGACAGCGGCCGCCGGCAGGCGGCGGGAATCATGAACCGGGTTTATGGCAGCGAGCA
This sequence comes from Chromobacterium sphagni, assembly GCF_001855555.1. Taxonomy (GTDB): domain Bacteria; phylum Pseudomonadota; class Gammaproteobacteria; order Burkholderiales; family Chromobacteriaceae; genus Chromobacterium; species Chromobacterium sphagni. Next base: position 923,136 of record NZ_MKCT01000001.1, read on the forward strand.
GCATGATCCGCAGCGCAATTGCTGGCATTACCTGCGCGAGGACGGCGGCGATTACTGCCTGAGTCCGCTGGCGCTGGACCGGGTGGCGGTGGGGCGCCAGCGCCGGTTGTACCTGTTCGCCGGCGGCGGCAAGGACGGCGCGCGCGATGAGGATTTGAGCGGCCTGGTCGGCGCTTTCGTCGCCGACGCCGACACCCTGGCGCCGATCGCCGGCAGCCGGGAGCTGGACTTTTCCAACCGCCGCGCCGCCGGCCCGGATCAGGTGCAGCTGCTGCAATTGTCCCGCGACGGCTATATGGGCTGGTTCGCGGTCGGACGCGCAGCGCCCGGCGGCGGGGCCGAGGAGTTTCCGCAGTTTTACGCGCCCAGGGGCGACGAGGTGGTGGCGATCGGCGGCGAAGTGTTCGGCCGCGACGCTGAGGCCATCGACGGGCTGAAGTTCGCGTACCAGCTGGACAGCGCCCAGGGCGGCGCCAGGGTTTACCCGCTGTCGCTGACCGTCCGCGACGGCAAGGGCAAGCAGCTGGCCAGCTTCGATTTCCGCTTCGACCGCCGGCGCTGGGAATATGTCTGCGCCGACGTGGACTGCCGAGTGCGCGCCGGTCTGCCGATGCGGCCGGGGCGCGAGGAAACCGCCCAGCAGCCGGCCGCGCTCGCGGCCGACGCCAACGAGGCGCTATTCGGCCGCGGGCGCAAGCTATCCGATGCCGATTTGCGCGACGTGCTGGTCCAATTGGGCATGCGTTACGTCGCGCAGGATGGCGCGGCCGGGTTCATCGGCCAGAACGGCTGCGACGCGCCTTATCCGCTGGACGCCCATTTCGAGCGCGACGGCGGGCAGGAGCAGCTGTGGGTGCGCGGCGGCGATGGCTGCACCTCGGGCGCGGCCGGCGCTTCCGTCTGGATTTTCGTCCGTGATGGCGGCGGCCGCCTGCGCGTCAACCTAGGCATGCCGGCCGCCGATGTGCGCCGCACCCGGGACGTGTCGGCCGGCGTGCACGACCTGCGGGTCGGCTCGGCCGGCTTTTGCGACCGGCTGTGGCGTTGGAACGGCAAGGCCTTCGTCCATCTGCTGAACATCCCGACCCAGACCGGCGGCTGCGACGGCGCCGATCTCTAGCGGCGGGGCGCGCCGCCGCTGCGTCATTTCGCCGTAGCCTCTGCTGACTGCCGGCGGTTCCGCCGGCGGGCCGTCCATCCTGCCTTCATCGCCAGTCAATCCACGCTTTTGATGCGGCCTGATAGAATGACAAGTCAAATTTATTGATGTTTATTGTTTCAATTGGCATCAATACATCCGGATTGAGACAAGATCATATGGAAAACAAGAAAAAGCTCGCGTTGCTGGCAGGCGCCGCGGCATTGCTGATCGCAGCCGGTTTCGGCGGCTGGAAATACTGGAAGTCGCACCAGGCGGTGCAGGTAGAGCGTTTGGCGCTGGACGGTGATCCCGGCCGGCAACTGGCCGGCGATATCATGGACAAGATGTACGGCAAGGACGCGTACGACGGCAAGGCAAAGTGCTGGAACATCGACCATGCGGCCAGCAAGGATGAGGACTCGGCCACCTATTGCATGAAGCCGCTGGCCTTGGACCGCGTGCATGCGGCCGGAGAGGAGCGCTGGTACCTGTTCGCCGGCGCCAGCCGGCCCGATGGCAGCCATGTCGATAGCGAGGCGCTGGTCGGGGCTTTCGTGGTCGACGCCAAGGGCCACGAACTGATTGCCGGCAACCGCGAGCTGTCTTTCAGCAACAGCTTCGCCAGCGCGCCGGCAGAGGTGAGGCTGTTGCAGTTGTCATCCAGCGGCTATATGGGCTGGTTCACCGAGGGCGGCGATGAGCATCAGGGCATCACCACCAGCTATCCGCAACTATTCGCGCCCAAGGGCAAGAAGGTGGTGGGAATTGGCGGCGAGGTGTTCGGCAAGACGGAGAGCATGGCCGAGACACTGGGCTTCGACTACCAGCCCGACGCCAGCCAACCCGATGCCAAGGTCTACCCCTTGCTGCTGACGGTGAACGCGGACAAGGTCGTCGCTCGCTTCCGCTTCCGCTTCGACCACGATAAATGGCGCTATGTCTGCGCCGACCAGGCCTGCCGCAAGCAGCAGGGCATCCCGGAATATCAGCCGGAGCATGCGGGCGAAGCAGAAGGCGACGATAGCCAGTCGACTCAGCCGCCGGCCACCGCCAACGCCGCGCTGTTCAGCGACGGCGCCGAGCTGTCGGCCGCCGACCTGAAGGACGTGCTGGGCGCTCTGGGCGCGACTTACGTGGTCAAGGACCAAGACAACTGGGGCTTCGTCACCGGGCCGTGCCGCCAGCCGTTCAAGCTGAGCGCCTCCTACCCCAGCGATGAAAAGGACCGCCACAACGAATTGTGGGTGGAGGGCGGCAGCGCCTGCACCTCCGGCGCCACCGGCCAGAGCGTGTGGCTGTTCATCCGCGGCGAAGACGGCCATCTGCGCGCCAACCTGGGGGGGCCGGCGACCAAGGCCGCGGTGACCGGCGATCTCAACAACGGCCGCTACGACTTGCGGCTGTCCGGCAATGGCTTCTGCGAAGCGGTGTGGCGCTGGGACGGTAGCCAGTACCAGCACCTGAAGAATATCGCCACCCAGCCCGGCGGCTGCGGCGGCGAATAAAACGGCGGCCGCAGGCCTGCGGCCGCGTTGTCTGGGACTTTCCAAGGATATTCCGTGAAATTGAACAAGAAACACTGGATCGCGCTGGCGATCACGGGCGTGGTGCTGCTGGGCCTGATTTTTGCCGCCTACCGCGTGCTGCACCAAAGCAACGGCCGCGTCGAGCGGCTGGACCTGGGCAGCCAGCAGAATCGCCGGTTGGCCGACGAACTGATGGACAAGCTGTACGGCCACGATGCCTATGACGGCAAGCAGCATTGCTGGACCAATACCGCCAGCGACTTCGATTTCTGCATGAAACCCATCCAGCTGGACCGCGTCGACAGCGCCGCCGGTCCGCGTCTGTATCTGCTGGCCGGCGCCGATGGCCGCACCATGCCGACCGAGACCGGCGACCTCGACCTCTGGAGTCTGCTGGGCGCGGTCATCGTCAATGGCGACAGCCATGAGGTCATTGCCAGCACCCGGCTGGTGTCCTTCCTCGACGATGCCCGCAAAGCGCCGTCCGATGTCCGGCTGCTGCAACTGAGCGGCAAGGGCGACATGGGCTGGCTGCTGGAGGGCATGACGAGCCGGCGCGGCGAGCCGCTGCTGTTGGCCGCGCGCAAGGAGCAGATCGAGAACATCGCCGGCGAGCTGTTCGGCAAGCTGCCGGACGAGGCCGAGCAGCGCTTCGACTACCGCGTCGAGGCCGGATCCGGCGACGGCTACTATCCGCTGCTGCTGACCGCCGGCAACGACAAGCAGCGTTATCGCTTCGTCTTCGACGACAAGGAAGGCAAGTACCAGTGCGCCGACGACAGCTGCCGCAAGCGCTGGCAGCGCTGGTCCGATGCCGGCGTCGACGACTCCGGGCCGGGCGATGAAGGCGACGACCAGAGCACGGCTGCCAACCAGCCTCCCGCCGACGCCAATGCCGCATTGTTCGACGACGGCAACAAGCTGTCCGATGCCGACTTGAAAGAGGTGTTGGCCGGGTTGGGCATGACTTATGTGGTCAAGGACCAGGACAACTGGGGGTTCGTCACCGAGAAATGCCGGACGCCGTTCCGCCTGAGCGGTTCCTATGGCAAGTCGCACGATGAGGACCACAACGAGATCTGGATCCGCGGCGGCGACAACTGCACATCCGGCAACACCGGCCAGAGCATCTGGACCTTCGACCGCGACGACGACGGCCATCTGCGCGTCAGTCTGGGCGTGCCGGCGACCAAGGTGGTGGTGACCGATGGCGCCAATAGCCCGGATGACAATCCGCGCAATGACATCCGGCTGACCGGCAACGGTTTCTGCGAATCGGTCTGGCGTTGGGACGGCAAGCAGTACCAGCGTTTGCGCAACGAGGCGACCCAGCCCGGCGGCTGCGACCGCGAGCCGCCCGTTGAGCAGCAATAAGCGCGCTTTGACCGTCAAGGCAAACGGCAGCCCAGGCTGCCGTTTTTGATTGCGCTTTGCAGCGCGCGCCGAATCCGGCAACATCGGCCCGATTTCCCGTTCTGCGATGACTCATGACCGAAGCGCAACCTTCCATTCGCCTGATCTGGCGCCTGCGCCTCGCCGACTCCGGCGTCCAGCTGCGGCCGCTGCTGCAAACCGCTGCCGCCGATGGCTGGGGGCGCGGCCGCGCCTGCGCGCTGGCCACCCTGCTGCAAAGGGAAAGCGAGGCGCTGCGCCCGCACGACCTGCCCTTGCTGCGCCTGCTGCTGGCGCAGCTGGACCAGCATGACGGCGACGCCGGCCTGCTGGACGCCACCGCCGCATTGCCGATGCTGATCGGCCACCCGCTGGTGTTCGATGCCGAACAACCTGCGCGGCGCATCCATGTGGAAAGCGGCCAGCCGGCGCTGGAGATGGAGCGGGCGGGGGCCGAGCTGCGGCTGCGGCTGATTCCCGCCGGCCTGGCCAATTGCGGCGGCGTGCTGTGGCAGCGCCCGGCGCCGGACCGGCTGCTGGTGTATGAGCTGACCGCCGAGCTGTCGGCGCTGGCCGACCTGGTCGGCCACGGCCTGGCCGTGCCGTGGCAGGCCAGGATGCGGGTGCTGGAGGCGATCCGCGACGTCGCGCCCGGCCTGCCGTTGCGGGACGCCAGTCCGGCTTTCGACCCGGCCCTGCCCAGCAGCCCGGCCGACCCGGCGCTGTACGCGCTGCTGACCCGGCAACAGGAAGGCTTGCGGCTGCAGTTGAAGGTGAGGCCGCATCCGGCCGCCGCTTGGAGCGCGCCCGGCCGCGGCGCCGAGGGCCTGGTGCTGGAGCTGGACGGCGAATACCGCCAGCTGCGGCGCGATCTCGCCGACGAGCGCCGCCGCCTGCGCGCGCTGCGCGAGTCTTGCCCGGCCATTGCCAGCGGCCAGCGCGACGGCGACGGCTGGCTGTTCGCCGGGCAGCAGTCGGCGCTGGCGATGCTGGCGCAGCTGCAGGCCCAGGGCGAAGGCGTCGTGCATTGCCTGTGGCCGCAGGGCGACAAGATCAGGTTGGCGGCGGGCGCCGGCCTGCCGCAGTTGCGCCTGAAGGTGAAGAAGCGCGGCGGCTGGCTGCAGGCCGACGGCGAGCTGGAGCTGGACGACGGCCGCATCGTGTCGCTGCGCCATCTGCTGGCGGCCTTGGCCGGTCAGCGCGGCAACTACCTCAAGCTGTCCGATGGCGATTGGCTGGCGCTGTCTGGCAGCCTGCGCGACCGCCTGGGCGAACTGTCGCGGCTGGTGGACCACGCCGGTCCGGATGGCCTGGCGATCAGCCCGCTGGCCGCGCCGCGGCTGCTGGAGCTGGGCGAGGAAGCCGGCGAATTCGGCGGCGACGAGGACTGGCGCCGGCAGGCGGCGCGCTGGCGGACGGCGGCCGATTTCCAGCCGCAGGTGCCGCCCACGCTGCAGGCCAGCCTGCGGCCATACCAGCTGCAGGGCTTCGCCTGGATGGCGCGGCTGTCGCATTGGGGACTGGGGGCTTGCCTCGCCGACGACATGGGCCTGGGCAAAACGGTGCAGACGCTGGCGCTGCTGCTCACCCGCGCCCATTTGGGGCCGCAGCTGGCGGTGGCACCCACCTCGGTGGCGCTGAACTGGCTGGCCGAGGCCGCCCGCTTCGCGCCGTCGCTGCGCTTGCGCCCCTATCAGCAGAACCGCCGGCTGGACGATGTCGGTCCCGGCGACCTGGTGGTGGCCAGCTATGGCCTGCTGCAGCGCCAGGCCGACGCCTTCTGCGGGGTGCATTGGGCGACGGCGGTGCTGGACGAGGCGCAGGCGATCAAGAATCCGACCAGCCAGCGCGCCCAGGTGGCGCAGAGCCTGCGCGCCGATTTCCGTCTGGCCGCCAGCGGCACGCCGGTGGAAAACCATTTGGGCGAGCTGTGGAGCCTGTTCCGCTTCGTCGCGCCCGGCCTGTTGGGCAACCTGGCGCAGTTCGAGCAGCGCTACGCTCAGCCGATAGCCGATGGCGACGACGATGCCCGCCGGCAGTTGAAGACGCTGATCCAGCCCTACCTGCTGCGCCGCACCAAGCGCGAAGTGCTGACCGAGCTGCCGCCCAAGACCGAAATCGTCCGCCTGGTAGAGTTGTCCGACCAAGAGCGCCACGTTTACGAGGCGATGCGCCAGCAGGCGCTGCAGAAGCTGGCCGAGGCCGACCCGGCCGCCGGCGGCCAGGCGATGCAGGTGCTGGCTGAACTGACCCGGCTGCGCCGCTTCTGCTGTCATCCGCAGCTGACGCAGCCGGACAGCGCGCTGCCGGCCAGCAAGCTGGCGGCTTTCGCCGCAATCTGCGAGGAGCTGCTGGACAACGGCCACAAGGCGCTGGTGTTCAGCCAGTTTGTCGACCACCTGGCCATCGTCGCCCGCCATCTGGACGGCCTGGGCGTGCATTACCATTACCTGGATGGATCGACGCCCATCAAGCAGCGCAAGGCCAGCATGGAAGCGTTCCAGGCTGGCGACGGCGAGCTGTTCCTGATCAGCCTGAAGGCCGGCGGCACCGGCCTCAACCTCACCGCCGCCGATTACGTCATCCACCTGGACCCGTGGTGGAATCCGGCGGTGGAGGACCAGGCCTCCGACCGCGCCTACCGCATGGGCCAGCAGCGCCCGGTGACGGTGTACCGGCTGGTGGCGGCCGGCACCATAGAGGAAAAGATCGTCGCGCTGCACGCGGAAAAGCGCGCGCTGGCCGACAGCCTGCTCGCCGGCGCCGACATCAGCGCCAGGCTGGACGGCGAGGCGTTATTGGCCTTGCTGCGCAGCGCCTAGCCGGCAGGCCTGGGGCGGCGTGGCCCGGGTTTCCCGAGCCGCCAGCCAGGCGCCCAGGCTGACCAGCGCCAGTCCGGCCTCCAGGTAGCCGGTCAAGGGCTCGTTCAGCAGGGGCGCCGCCAGCACGCCTGCCAGGATCGGAATCAGCGCGAACAGCGCCCCCACCCGTACCGCGCCCAGGCTGGCGATGGCCCGCAGGTAGAGCAGCATCGCCAGGATGGCGGCGGCCACGCCTTGGTACAGCGCCTGGAAGGCCAGCATGCCCCAAGACGCCGCCGCCAGATGTTTGGGCAGCAGCAGCAGGTAAAGCGGCAGATAGAGCAGCGCGCCCATGATGGTGATGGCGCGCGTCAGCGGCCACGCCTGGTAGCCCCAGCGCCGCGCCAGCACGCCGAAGGCCGCCCAGCATAAGGAAGCCGCCAGAAGCAGCAGATCGCCCAGCCAGGCTTGGCCGCCCGACTCTCCGTCCAGCATCGGGACGGCGCTGATGGCCAGACCCAATGCGATCAGGCCATAGCCTGGCAACTTGCGGTGTTGCAGCGCCTCGCCGGCTAGCAGCCAGGCGAATAGCGCCACCAGGAAGGGCTGCAGTCCCGGCAGCAGCAGGCCGCCGTGCGCGGCCGGCGCAAATTTGAAGCCGCTGTAGGCGAAGACGCTGACGCCCAGGCCGCCCAGCAGGGTGAGCAGCCACAGTCTGGCGTCGCGGATGGCGCCGCGCGGCAGGCCGCCGCAGGCCAGCAGGATCAGCGCGGCGGTGCCGACCCGCAGGGCCAGGATGTCGGTGCCGGCCAACACGCTTTTGCCGCCCAGACGGGAGACGATATTGAAGCCGGTCCAGATGGCTACGGCGCCGGCGGCGGCCAGATAACCCTGGCGGGATGAGAGTGCGGGCATCGGAAGCTCCTTGAGTGGGATGCTTGATGGTAGATCCGCAAAATATTCATTAAAAATGAATTATTATGATAAAAATAATCTTCAGGAGAGAATGATGGATCTGGATGAACTGCGCATCTTCCAGGCCGTGCTGCAGGAGGGCGGCATCACCCGTGCCGCGCAGCGGCTGAACCGGGTGCAATCCAACGTCACCACCCGCTTGCGTCAGTTGGAGGACAAACTGGGCGTGGAGCTGTTTCTGCGCGAGGGCAGGCGCCTGCTGCCCACCGACGCCGCCCATCGGCTGGGAGGCTACGCCGAGCGCCTGCTGGCGCTGGCCGAGGAGGCGCGCCAGGCGATGCTGGACCAGACGCCGCGCGGCCAATTGCGCCTGGGCGCGATGGAAAGCACCGCCGCCGCGCGGCTGGCTCCGCTGTTGGCCGACTACCATCACCGCTATCCGGAAGTGCGCCTGGAGCTGCAGGCCGGGGAGTCGCGCGCGCTGATCCATGCGGTGCTGGACGGCAAACTGGATGCGGCGCTGGTAAGCGGGCCGGCCGACGACGACAGGCTGGAGCAGACCGTGGTGTTCGAGGAAGAAATCGTGCTGGTGGCGGCGGCCGGCTTGCGGCAGTTGTCGCTGCATTTTCTCGCCGACTCCACCCTGTTGACTTTCGGCAGCGGCTGCGCCTACCGCCAGCGGCTGGAATACTGGCTGCGGCAGCAGGGCGTGCAGCCGCGGCGCATTGTGGAGCTGACCTCCTACCATGCGATGCTCAGTTGCGTCGCCAGCGGCATGGGCCTGGCGATGGTGCCGCGCAGCCTGCTGGACAGCATGCCGCTGATGGCCGGGCAGGTGTCGGTGCATGGGCTGCCTGCCGACCTGGCGCGCGCGCTGACCGTGCTGATCCGCCGCCGCCAGTGGCGTCAGCCGGCGCTGGACGCGCTGCGGCGGATGCTGCTGGAAAAATACCAATCGGCCAGCGGCGGCGAAGAATCGATATTGATTTCAAATGGTTTTCAATGAGAAGTTATTGATAAGTATTATCTTTATATTAAAGCATTTATCTGTTTTTCATATTCATCCCGTATGATGCGCGTCGCTGCGACAAGTCAGCCATAGAACAACAGAAATCATCCGGGAGAAAACATGAAGAAGATCGTTGCATTGCTGCTGGCCGCGGGCTGCGCCGCCAACAGCGCCCAGGCGCTGGCCTGGGGCCAGGAAGGCCACCGCATCACCGGCTACATCGCCCAGCAGCTGCTGAGCGCGCAAGCCAGGACGGCGGTGAACCAGCTGATCCCGAACGCCGATTTCGCCCAGTTGGCGCTGTACATGGACCAGCACAAGCAAGAGCTGAAACAGACGCTGCCCGGTTCCGACCAGTGGCATTACAACGATGAGCCGGTGTGCTCCGGTGTGACCGAGGACGAGTGCCCGGACGGCAACTGCGCGGCCAACCAGATCGAGCGCTACCGCCAGGTGTTGGCCGACAAGTCCGCCGCCAAGGCCGATCGCGCCCAGGCGCTGACTTTCCTGATCCACATGGTGGGCGACATCCACCAGCCCTTGCACGCGGCCGACAACCTAGACCGCGGCGGCAACGATTTCAAGGTGCAGCTGCCCGGCAGCCGCAAGGTCGGCAATCTGCACTCGGTATGGGATACCGCCCTGGTGCAGCAGCAGCTTGCCGGCGCCAGCGAACAGAGCTGGGCCGGCCAGGACCTGCAGCGCTACCGGCGCGATGTCGCCGGCTGGCAGCGCGGCAGCGTGATGGACTGGGTGCATGAATCCAACCAGTACGCCAGGAGCGAAGTCTACGGCCCGCTGGCCGGCTTTGCCTGCGGCAGCTCTCCGGCCACCCCGGTCTACCTGGACAACACCTATCTGCGCGCCGGCGGACTGCTGGTAGAGCAGCAACTGGCCAAAGCCGGCGCCCGCATCGCCGCGGTGATCAACCAGGCGCTGAACTGAGCTCGGGTCCGGCCAGCCCCGCTGGCAGGCGGGATGGCCGGGCCATCTGACGCGGCGCATTTCCGCGACGGCCGGGATACACTAAGATGACCGGCTCAGGAGGAAATATGTCGCTCAATCTCGCCGATGTCCGATTGGAATACTCGAAGAAAGAATTGTCGCCGGAGGACTGCCTGCCGGATGCGGTGGCGCAGTTTGAAGTGTGGCTGAACGAGGCGCTGACCGCCCAGGTGCCGGAACCGACCGCGATGAACGTGGCCTCGGTCGGCGCCGACGGCCGGCCCGCCTCGCGCATCGTGCTGCTCAAGGGGGTGGAGGACGGCCAGCTGCTGTTCTACACCAACTATCTCAGCCGCAAGGGGCAGCAGCTGGACCACAATCCCCATGTGGCGCTGACCTTCTTCTGGCCGGAACTGGAGCGCCAGGTCCGGGTGGAGGGTAAGGTGGCCAGGGTGGCGCCTGAAGTTTCGGACGCCTACTTCGCCAGCCGGCCCTATACCAGCCGCCTGGGCGCCTGGGCCAGCGAGCAGAGCAGCGAAATCTCTTCCAAGGCGGTGCTGGTCACCCGCGCGGCGATGTTCGGCGCGCGCCATCCCATCAATGTGCCGCGTCCGCCGCACTGGGGAGGCTATGCGGTGGCGCCCGACCGGGTGGAATTCTGGCAGGGCCGCCCCAGCCGCCTGCATGACCGCGTGGTGTATATCCTGCAGTTGGATGGCGGCTGGCAGCGCTCCCGTCTCGCCCCCTGACCTCCCCATCCGGGCCGGTTTTGCCGGCCCGTGTCTGTCGAAAAATGATCATTCCAGCCGGTCAAAAAATACTATTGTCATATTTTTACAACAAATTCGCGTAAATAAAAACAATCGCGAAATATATCGTTAATTTACGTTTCCAAGGGACTGTCGCCGGAACACAAAAAACCAGATACCGCAATTGATCCAGCCTCATCAGGCGCTCATACCTTATCTTCAACTGCCAGAAAGTACAGATGAATATGCGCAAGAAAATTCCAATACATAATTTATGCACTTGGGATTGAATGGGTCAGGACACTGTCACCACCGTCCATCCAGTTTGCGACTACCTGGCAGGGGGTCGCGGCGGATCCCTCCCGGGTGCTAGCCGCAGACGCGCCTCGGAATCCGTTTTCAGGGTGGCGAATGATGGCGCCCGGCAATGCGCACGGCTCCCGCGAGAGGCGCCGGCGGACAGTACATCGCCCGGGCGGCATCGGTTCTCCCTTCAAAACCGCCGGACTACCGGCGGCATGACGACAGCCCGTCCAGGGACCGCGCTACGGCTCCGTTGTCGCTGGCCATCAGCTGGCGACGTTGCGCAGGACGCATCCCGTCCTGCCTTGCCTACATTTGGAGTCCGTGATGAGAAAACAGCAATTGATGTTGCGTGGTCTGGTATTGTCCGCCCTGGCGGTGCTCAGCTCGGCGGCGCTGGCGGCCGAGCGTATCGACCTGGAAAAACTGGGCAAGGCCCAGGCCAACAGCGCTTCGGCTTTCGCCGGCGTCGATCAGGCCGACCTGAAGCCGCTGCGCAGCACCCAATTCGCCACCGGCAAAGTGGTTACCCGCTTCCAGCAGTACTACCAGGGCGTGCCGGTATGGGGCGAGGCCGTGGTTGAGGAAAAACAGGCCGGCGCCGTCGCCAAGACTGTCGGCAAGCTGTCCGGCCACTACATCGCCGGCATCCAGTCGGACCTGGCGTCCTCCAAGCCCACTCTCAGCGTCGCCCAGGCGCTGTCGCAGGCCAAATCGCTGAAAGCCAACGGCAACCCCACCTACAACGAGAAGGCCGACCTGGTGGTGCGCCTGAACGAGCGCAACACCGCCCAGCTGGTCTACCTGGTGTCCTTCGTGGTCGACGGCAAGGAGCCGAGCCGCCCGCACCTGATCATCGACGCCAACAGCGGGCAGGTGCTGAAACAATGGGAAGGCCTGAACCACGCCGAAGCCAACGGCCCCGGCGGCAATGCCAAGACCGGCAAATACCTGTACGGCACCGACTACGGTCCGCTGATCGTCACCAGCGACTGCAAGATGGACAGCGGCAACGTCGCCACCGTCAACCTCAACGGCGGCACCAGCGGCACCACGCCGTACAAGTTCGCTTGCCCGACCAATACCTACAAGGCCATCAACGGCGCCTATTCGCCGCTTAACGATGCCCACTATTTCGGCAACGTGGTGTTCAACCTGTACAAGGACTGGTTCAATCTGAAGCCGATCAATCAGAAGCTGCTGATGAAGGTGCACTACAGCCGCAACTACGAGAACGCCTTCTGGGACGGCACCGCGATGACTTTCGGCGACGGCGCCAGCACCTTCTACCCGCTGGTCTCGCTGGATGTGTCCGCGCATGAAGTCAGCCACGGCTTCACCGAGCAGAACTCCGGCCTGGTCTACGACGGCCAGTCCGGCGGCATCAACGAGGCATTCTCCGACATGGCAGGCGAAGCCGCTGAGTACTACATGAAGGGCAAGAACGACTTCCTGGTGGGCGCGGAAATCTTCAAGAAGACCGGCGCGCTGCGCTACTTCGCCGACCCGACCAAGGACGGCCAATCGATCGGCAACGCCAAGGACTACTACAACGGCCTGGATGTGCACTATTCCAGCGGGGTATACAACAAGGCGTTCTACCTGATCGCCACCAGCCCGGGCTGGAACACCCGCAAGGCGTTTGAAGTGTTCGTCGACGCCAACCGCCTGTACTGGACCGCCAACGCCACCTACAACAGCGCCGCTTGCGGCGTGGTCAAGGCGGCCGGCGATCGCGGTTACAGCAGCGCCGATGTCACCAAGGCCTTCTCCGCCGTCGGCGTGACTTGCCAGCAGTAATAAGCCGCCGCCAGGACCGCGGTCCCGTCCGGGGCCGCATCTGACAGCAGTGCCGGCGCCGGGAGGCGCCGGCCTCCGCTCGGGAGCACCATACATGTTGAAACTGCGTCAAACCATACTGCTGGCCATGCTGAGCCTGGCCGGCACCGCTCAGGCCGCGCAACCGGTCTGGATTTCGCTGGGAGAACAAGGCTACCAGCTGCTGCGCAAGCTCGATGCCGGCATCAAGAGCCAGGAGAGCCGCAAGCTGGCGCCCAATAGCGCGCTGGCCAAGGGCGAGGCCGACGAGACCGTGCATCTGGTGGCCGTGGACGAAGCGCTGCTGCCGCGCCTGTCCGACGCCATCCATGAAAACCTGCGCCACTGCGGCGGCTTCATCGTCCACCCCAGCCTGCAGGAAGCGCGCGCTTCGCTGAGGGGGCCCGCCGCCGCGCTGGCCACGCTGGCGCCCAGCTATGCGATAGACAACCAGGCGACGGTGAACAAGCTGTTGCCGCAGCTGCAGGACAGCAACATCCTCGGCACCATCCAGTCGCTGTCCGGCTACCAGAACCGTTTCTACACCACCAGCCACGGCGTCAATGCCTCCAACTGGATCGCCAGCCAGTGGAAGCAGCTCGCCGGCAGCCGCAGCGATGTCACGGTGGAGCAGTTCAGCCACGCCAGCTGGCCGCAGAAATCGGTGATTCTCACCATCAAGGGCACGGACAACGCCGCCGAAACCCTGGTATTGGGCGGCCATCTGGACTCTACGGTAGGCAATGGCACCGGCGAAAACAGCCGCGCCCCCGGCGCCGACGACGACGCTTCCGGCGTGGCCAGCCTGACCGAGGTGGCGCGCGTGCTGCTGGCCAGCAATTACCAGCCGCGCCGCACCATCAAGTTCATGGCCTACGCGGCGGAGGAGGTGGGCCTGCGCGGCTCGTCCGACATCGCCAAGCGCTTCAAGCAGCAGCAGGTCAAGGTGGTGGGCGCGCTGCAACTGGACATGACCAACTATCAGGGCGACGCGCAGGACATCTTTCTGTTCACCGATTACACCAACGCGGCGCAGAATACCTTCCTCGCCAATCTGGCCAAGGCCTATCTGCCCAACCTGAAAGTCGGCTACAGCCAGTGCGGCTACGCTTGCTCCGACCACGCTTCGTGGCACGCGCAGGGCTACCCGGCGTCCTTCCCGTTCGAGTCCAGCTTCGACAAGTCCAACCCTTATATCCACAGCAGTAGCGACACCCTGGCCAGCTCCGGCAACCAGGCGCGCCATGCGCTGAAGTTCTCGCAGCTGGCGCTGGCCTACGCGGTGGAGCTGGGCAGCGACGGCCCAGCCGCCAAGGCAAGCAAGGTGGCCGAGCTGCGCTGAGCGCTCTCCGTCCAGGCGTCCGCCTGCCATGGGGCTGGCGCCATGGATTCTGCCGCGGTTACGGCTTCGCGCCGGGCCGCGGATTTTTTTACGTTCAGCCGGTATTGCGCAGGCCGGCCGAGGTGCCGTTGATGGTCAGGTGGATGGCGTGCAGCGTGTCTTCGTCTTCGGGCTCGGCGCGCAGCTTGGCCAGCAGGTCGATCTGCAGCAGGCCCAGCGCGTCCAGGTAGGGCAGCCGGGTTTCCAGGCTGCGGCGCAGCGTCGGGTTGCCCTCCAGCAATGCGTTTTGGCCGCTGATGGCGAAGAAGGCGTCGTGGGTCTTCTGCCATTCCGCCTCTATCATGCCGAACAGCCGCGCCGCCAGTTCGCGGTCGGCCACCAGGCCGGCGAAACGGCGGGCGATGCCCAGGTCGGCCTTGGCCAGCACCTGTTCCATATTGGACAGCATCACCTGGAAGAACGGCGAATGGCGGTATAGGCCCTGCAGCCGCGCCAGACCGGCGTCGCCGTGCTTCTGCACATAGGCGGCCACCGCCGAACCGACGCCGAACCAGCCCGGCAGCATCAGCCGCGACTGCGACCAGGAAAACACCCAGGGAATGGCGCGCAGGTCGGTGATGGCGGACAGGCTCTTGCGCGAGGCCGGGCGGCTGCCGATATTGAGCTTGGCGATCGCCGTCACCGGCGTCGCCTCCAGGAAGTACTGCATGAAGCCCGGCGTTTCCACCAGCGCGCGGTAGGCGGCGAAAGCGGTGCAGGACAGCTCCTCGAATGGCTGGATGTCGGTCTCGCCGCCCGGCGCATGGCCGAGGCTGGCCTCCAGCGTGGCGGCCACCAATGCTTCCAGATTGCGGCCGGCGATGGCCGGATCGGAATATTTGGCGGTGATCACCTCGCCTTGCTCGGTGATGCGGATGCGGCCGGCCACGCTGCCGGCCGGCTGGGCGACGATGGCCTCGTAGGATGGCCCGCCGCCGCGGCCCACCGAGCCGCCGCGGCCGTGGAACAGTTGCAGCCGCGCGCCGGCCTCGTCAAAACACTTCACCAGCCGGGTTTCGGCCTGGTACAGCTGCCACTGGCTGGTCAGGTAGCCGCCATCCTTATTGCTGTCGGAATAGCCCAGCATCACCTCCTGCACCCGCGTGCGGCTGTCCAGCAACTGCCGGTACCAGGGCAGGGCGAACAGCGCCGCCATCACCGCGCTGCTGTTTTCCAGGTCGGCGATGGTTTCGAACAGCGGCACCAGGTTGACGCTGGCGCGCGGCGCGCCGTTTTCCTGCCGGATCAGCCCGGCCTCCTTGCACAGCAGCGCCAGCGCCAGGATGTCGCTGACGCTGGCGCAGTTGGAGATGATGCACTGGCCGATGGCGTCGACGCCGAACTCGCGCTGGATCGCCGCCGCTTCGCGGAAGATGGCCAGCTCCTTGGCGGTTTCGGCGCTGTAGCGCAGATAGGGCGAATACAACAGCCGCGGCGTGGCCAGCTCGCGGGTGAGCACCCGCACCCGCGCCGCCTCGTCCAGCGCCCGGTATTCCTCCAGGCCGGCGGCGCTGAACAGCTCGGCCACCGCGCCCTCGTGCACCGCCGCGTGCTGGCGCAGGTCCAGCGGCATCAGGAAGAAGCCGAACACATCGACGGCGCGGATCAGGTTGGCCAGGCGGCCTTCGGCCAGCAGCGCGCTGCCGTGCGCGTGCAGCGAGTCGGACAGAGCCGCCAGATCGGCCGCCAGCGCGTGGTGGTTGGCATAAGGCTGGCGTTCGTCCCAGCGGCAGTTCAGCTCGACGCCGCGCTGCTGGGCGCTGGCGCGCAGTCTGCCCTGCATCGTCGCCAGCGCGCGGCGGTACGGCTCTTCGCTGCGGCTGACCGCGCCGTCCGGCGAGTCCGCCGCCAGCTCCAGCACCGTCGGACTGGCGCTCACCAGCCGCGACGACAGCGACAGCTCGCGATACAGGCTCTGCAATTCGCGCAGATAGTGTTCGAACGCCTGCTGCGCCTGGCGCGTCACCGCCTGGCGCAGCAGGCCGGCGTCGACATTGGGATTGCCGTCGCGGTCGCCGCCTATCCAGCTGCCGACGCGGATGAAGGACGGCAGGCAGGGCACCTCGCCCCACAGCTGGCCGATTGCGCGCTCCAGCCGCTGGTACAGCGCCGGCAGCGCCTCAAAAAAGGCCAGCGGGTGGTAGGCGACGCCGTTGGTGATCTCGTCGCGCACCGTCATCTTGAAATGGCGGATTTCCGAGGTCTGCCACAGGCCAAGGATCACCCGCTTGAGTTTGGCCTCAAGCTCCTCGCGCTCTTCAGGAGTCAGATCGGCGGCGTT
Organism: Chromobacterium sphagni; assembly: GCF_001855555.1. GTDB lineage: Bacteria > Pseudomonadota > Gammaproteobacteria > Burkholderiales > Chromobacteriaceae > Chromobacterium > Chromobacterium sphagni. The sequence goes on from NZ_MKCT01000001.1 coordinate 939,397, forward strand.
GAGTTGGGACAGGAAGCGCCGCACCGCACGATGACCGTCCAGCACGCTCTGCCGCTGGACTTCGGTGGGGTGGGCGGTGAGGATGGCGCCGACCTGGGCGTGGCTGAGCAGCTGATGCAGGCTGTGGAAGCTGACGCCGTCCTGGCGCAGCTTGTGCAGCGCGCGGGCCAGGCTGCCTTGCTGCGGTAGCGAGCCCGCCAGCTGGTGGGCGCGGCGGCGGCGGTTGTGGTGCAGATCCTCGGCGATGTTGAACAGCTGCGCGTACAGGCCGCAGGCGCGCAGCAGCGAGGCGGCGGCTTCGGGCGCCAGCTGCGGCAGCGGGTGGCTGCGCTCATCGCCGCGGCGCTGGGCGATGGCCTGCACCGCGCCGTACACCACCGGGCCTTCCTGTTCGTTCACCACTTCGGCCAGCAGCCGGTCCAGGCAGGCCAGATCCGCCCGCAGCGGCAGGTCCTTGTCTTGTTCGCTCATGTTTCATCCCTGTTTTCGACTGGTCATCAATCGGCACTGCGCCAATGCCGATTCATCACCTGTCATAATCGAATGGCCATCATAAGCAGCTTGCGCGCCGTAGTGGGGAGACTACGGCAATTTCCGGCTATCGGCCTTGATCTTGCTGCGTCGCAGCAACATGTCGGCCAAGTCCATGCTGGCGGCGTGGTAGAATCGCCGCCTGACTTCACCCCTTCCGATGGGACCCGGTTTCATGGACAAGATCGTCATCGCCAGCCGCGAAAGCCGGCTGGCCATGTGGCAGGCCGAACACATCCAGGCCCGCCTGCAAGCGCTGTATCCGCAACTCGCGGTGGAAATCCTCGGCATGACCACCCAAGGCGACCAGATCCTCGACCAGACGCTGTCCAAGATCGGCGGCAAGGGCCTGTTCGTCAAGGAACTGGAGGTGGCGCTGGCCGAGGGCCGCGCCGATCTGGCGGTGCATTCGCTCAAAGACGTGCCGATGACGCTGCCGGACGGCTTCGCGCTGGCGGCGGTGTGCGAGCGCGAAGACCCGCGCGACGCTTTCGTATCCAACCGTTTCCAGTGCCTGGCCGAACTGCCGGCTGGCAGCGTGGTGGGCACTTCCAGCCTGCGGCGCGAGGCGCAGCTGCGCGCCCGCTTCCCGCAGCTGGTGGTGAAGCCGCTGCGCGGCAATGTGCAGACCCGGCTGAAGAAGCTGGACGACGGCGAATTCGACGCTGTCATCCTGGCCGCCGCTGGCCTCAAGCGCCTGGGCCTGGCGGAACGGATCAAGAGCGAACTGGCGCCGTCGGAAAGCCTGCCGGCCGCCGGACAGGGCGCGCTAGGCATCGAAATCCGCGAGGGCCGCGCCGATCTAGTGGCATTGCTCGCGCCGCTCAACCACGCCGAAACCCGCGCCTGTACCATGGCCGAACGCGCGCTGGCCAAGGAGTTGGGCGGCAGCTGCCAGGTGCCGCTGGGCGCCTTCGCCACCTTGAGCGAAGGCACGTTGACGCTGGGCGGCCTGGTGGCGCATCCGGACGGCTCGGTGGTGCTGACCGCCAGCGCCAGCGCGCCGGCCGACTACGCCGAGGCGCTGGGCCGCGCGGTGGCGAAGAAGCTGATCGACGACGGCGCCCGCCCGCTGATAGACGCAGTGCTGGCCGAACCGCGCTGAGGACAGGACCATTCAATAAAGGGAGGCTGGCATGGAGCACTGCATCGCACTGATACGCGGCATCAATGTCGGCAAGGCCAAGCGCATCGCGATGGCCGATCTGCGCCAGCTGGCGGCGGAACTGGGCGGCCAGGACGCGGTTACCGTGCTCAACAGCGGCAATCTGCTGTGCCGCTATGCATCGACGGCCGCGCTGGCCGCCGATCTGGAAGCCGGCATCGCCGCCCGCTTCGGTTTTTCCGCCCGGGTGATCACGCTGGGCGCCGACGCCCTGCCGGCCATCATCGCGGGAAATCCGCTGCGCGACATCGCCAGCAACCCTTCCCGTCTGCTGGTGGCGTTCAGCGCCGCGCCAGCGGCGTTGCAGGCCTGCCACGATCTGACCGAGCGGCAGACCGGCACCGAGCGCCTGGCGCTGGGCAGCCACGCCGCCTATTTCTGGAGCGCCGACAGCATTCTGGACAGCAAGCTGCTGCAGGCTTTCAACCAGAGGACGGGCGACAGCGTCACCACCCGCAATTGGGCCACGGTGCTGAAACTGCAACAGGCGCTGGCGCGGTGACGCGCGTCATGGTGGCCCGTCCGCCGGTCCAGGCCGCCGGCTTGCTGTCGCAGCTGCGGGCCGAAGGCTGGCAGGCGGAGCATCTGCCGCTGCTGGAGATCATGCCGCAGCCGGCGGCGCTGGCCGCCCTGCCATGGCAGGCGCAGCAGGCGGACACGCTGTTCTGGGTCAGCCCCAGCGCCATCGATACCGGCTGGCCGGCCTTGTCGGGCCAAAGCCTGGCCGGCAAGCGCCTGGCTTGCGTCGGCGCGTCCAGCGCGCGCCGCCTGCAGGCGCTTGCCGGGCAGCCGGTGCTGCATCCGCGCGACGGCAGCGACAGCGAAGCCCTGCTGGCGCTGCCGGAGCTGTCCGAGGTGCGGGGCCAGAACTGGCTGATCGTGCGCGGCGCCGGCGGCCGGGGGCTGTTGGCCGACACGCTGAGCGAGCGCGGCGCGCAGGTAGCGTTGGCCGAGGTCTACCGCCGCGTAGACGGCGCGCCCGACTGGCACGCCTTCGACGCCGCGCCGCCGGATGCCATCGTCCTCACCTCAGGCGAAATGGTAGAGCAATTGTTCCGACTGGCTGGCCCGAGTCGGGCGGGGACGCTACAATGCCTGCTATATTGCGTGCCGCATCCGCGCATCGCCGAGCGCTTGGCCGCGTTCGGCGCGACACGCATCGTGACAACCCGAGCCGACGATGCCGCACTGGTCGCCGGCCTCAAAGAATGGTTCCGTCGTCACCCATGAGCGAATCCCAGATCAACGAAGCCGTCCAGGCTCCGCCGCGCCCTGCCCGCAAACGCCCCAGCCTGGCCCTGTGGCTGGCCGTCGCCGCGCTGGGCCTGGCAAGCTGGCAGTTCTACACCACCCAGCAGCAGCTGGACTCGATGCGCCAAGAGCTGGCGCGCCGGCTGGCGGAAGGCAGCGGCGCCGGCAAGGAGCAGCGCGCCATCGCCGAGCAGGCGATGCTGGCCGCGCGCGCCACCGACGGCAAGCTGGCGCTGGTGGAGGCCCGCGTCAACGAGGCCGCCGGCCAGTACGCCACCCTCAACGGCATGTACCAGGAACTGACCAAGAACCGCACCGACTGGCTGCTGTCCGAGATCGAGCACACGCTGGCCATCGCCAGCCAGCAGCTGCAGCTGGCCGGCAATGTCGGCGCCGCGGTGTCGGCGCTGGAGATGGTCGACGCCCGGCTGGCCAAGTTCGACCGCCCGCAGCTGATAGGCGTGAAGAAGGCGGTGGCCACCGATCTGGAAAAACTGAAGGCGCTGCCGTATCTGGACAGCGTCGGCCTCACCGTCAAGATCGACCGGCTGATGCTGGGCGTCGACTCGCTGCCGCTGGTGGTGGATGCCCACCGGCTGGGCGGCGTCCATGCCGCCCAGCCGGCGGCGCTGCCGGCCGGCGCGCCGTGGTGGGAGCGCCTTTCCGCCGAGATCAGCGCCAGCTTGGGCGAGCTGATCCATATCCGCCGCATGGACAAGCCCGAGGCGCTGCTGCTGTCGCCCGAGCAGGCTTTCTTCCTGCGGGAAAACCTGAAGATGCGCCTGCTCGACGCCCGCTTGGCGCTGATGCAGCGCGACGGCAAGACCTACGCCGCCGACGTCGCCGCCGCGCGCGGCTACGTGCAGCGCTATTTCGACCGCGACGCCGCCGCCACCACCCAGTGGCTGGCGACGCTATCCGAACTGGAAGGCGCGCCGCTCGACATCAGCCTGCCCGACATGGCCGCCAGCCTGAAGGCGGTGCGCGATGCCCAAGGCAACAGCGGAGAGTAAACGGTGAAATTCGCATTGTGGATTACCGGCCTGTTCGCGCTGGCCGTGCTGGTGGGGCTGGCCTCCACCCTGAATACCGGCTATGCCATCCTGTTTTTGCCGCCGTACCGGATGGAGGTGTCGTTCAACCTGATGATCGTGCTGGTGATCGCGCTGATCATCGTCACCCACCTGACCTTGCGTCTGATCGCGCTGGCCACCGATCTGCCGCGCCAGGTGCAGCGCTTCCAGCGCCAGAAGAAGCTGAAGGCCGCGCGCCACGCGCTGCGCGAGGCCGGCATCGCCTTCTTCGAGGGTCGCTTCCAGAAGGCCGAGCGCGAAGCCGCCAAGTCGCTTGGCGATGAATACGCGCCGGAAAACCGCGCGCTGGCGCTGCTGATCGCCGCCCGCTCCGCCGGCGCGGCAGGCGCCGGCTCCAAGCGCGACGAATATCTCGTCCAGCTGGACCAATTGCCGGAGCGGCTGCAGCTGGCGCGCCATATGCTGGACGCCGAGCTGCGGCTGGAGGACAAGGACGCGCTGGGCGCGCTGGCGGCGATCGAGCGCGCGCGCGCCTTGTCGCCCAACCTCACCAACGCGCTCAAGCTGGAGTTGAAGGTCCGCTTGCTGCAAAGACAGCCGGAGGCCATCCTCGGCCTGACCGAGAAACTGCTGAAGGCTGACGCGGTGGAGCCGGAACAGGCGCGCCGCTACCGGCTGGCCGCCTATCAGCAACAGCTGGCGGGCATGCTGGGCGAGCGCGAAGTGCGCGACTGGCTGCGCCGCATACCGGAAGCCGAACGCGGCAACCCGCAATTGCTGCAGCAGGTGGTCAAGCATCTGATCAAGCTGCAGCAGTACGACTACGCCGCCACGCTGTTGGCCGGCGCGCTGGCCAGCGACGAGATGGAATTGCCTGAGCTGGCGCGCGAGCTGGGCCAGCTGGCCAACCACTTGAGCGTGGAAAAGCGGCTGGAGCTGCTGAAGAACGCCGAAGGCTGGCTGAAGCAGCGGCCGCGCGACCACTGGCTGCTGCTGGCATTGGGCCGCCTGGCACAGGCGCAGCAACTGTGGGGCAAGGCGCAGAACTATCTGGAGGCCAGCGTCTCGATCCAGCCGACCTTGTGCGCGCACGCCGAACTGGCGCGGCTGTTCGAGGCCACCGGCAAGGAGCAGCAGTCGCAGCAGCATTACCAGAAGAGCCTGGAAATGGCGTTGAACCAGGGTTGTTGAGCCGCGCCGGCTTCGGCCGCGATGCCGCCCGCCTGATTGGCCGGCGGCATTTTTCTTGCCGTTTTCCGCCGCGGGCAAAAAAATCGGACTCCCCAGGGAGCCCGCTCATGCCAACGTGGACTGGCAACAACAAATCGATACGAGAGTGCAGGCAGGCATCCTGTCAGACAATAAGGATGCCGAGCGGCGAAAGCTGTGCCAGAATCAACCATTATGCATGGTTGGCGTGAGTCCTATGCATACCGGCTGCCGTCGCCATGTTGCCGCAGCTTGCGACAACACCAGCCCCAGCATACGTGGCGGCGCGGTTTTACACAAAGCAGTTAATCTCATGAAAACTATGAAGAAAAGGCATGTAACAGCATGAAGCTGCCTCCGCTGAATGCCCTGCGCGTGTTTGTAGTCGCCGCCGAACACCTGTCGTTTACCCGCGCCGCCGCCGCGCTCAGCCTGACCCAGGGGGCGATCAGCCGCCATGTGCAGACGCTGGAAGAGTACTACGGCGCCACGCTTTTCACCCGCCAGGCCCGCGGCCTGGCCCTTACCGCCGAGGGCGAGGCGCTGCTCAAGCCGGCGCGCGAAGCCTTCCAGTTGCTGAACGAGGCCAGCGAGGCGCTGCGGCTGCGCCAGAGCGACCTCCGGGTACGGATGCCGCCGACGCCGGCGATGCGCTGGGTGCTGCCCAACCTGGCCGATTTCCAGGCCCGCCACCCCGAATACACGCTGCACCTGCTGACCCAGCTGATCCACAACAAGCCGTTCAACCGCGCCGAGTACGACCTGGCGGTGGTGGGGTTGTCCAGTCCCGAGGCTGCCGCCGACCTCAGATTGGAATGCATCTGCCGCGAGAAGCTGATCCCGGTATGCTCGCCCAGCCTGCTGGCCGGCAAGCATCCGCTGCACACACCGCACGACCTCAAGCACCACACCCTGCTGCATCCCTGGCGCGACCAAAACACCTGGAAGCGCTGGCTGAAGCTGGCGGGCGTGACCGGCGTCAATCCGGAAAGCGGCGTCACTTTCGACGCGCTGGAGTACGCGCTGCACGCGGCGGTGGCCGGCATGGGCGTGACGCTGGCGCAGGCCTCGATGGTGACCCAGGACCTGGACAGCGGCCGGCTGGTGATTCCGTTCGACACCGTGCTGGAAACCGAATGGGCTTACTACCTGGTGTATCCGCACGAACTGGCGGAGCTGCCCAAGGTGCGCGCCTTCCGCGACTGGCTGGTGGGCACCGTCGCTCTCAGCGAGGAAGCCAGCTGGCTGACCCGGCAGGGCTACTAAAGCGCCGTCACATTTCTTAACCATCATGGTTTGGACAGCCGGGGCGGCTGTCCGGCAAAATGCTTGCTATAGCAACTATTGACTCATCAACCATGAACGCTCCCTCCAATCCTTCCAGCCAGGCCAGCGGGCTGGATTTCCGCCAGCGCCTGCTGGCGATGCTGGGCCTGTGTTTCGTCCTGATCATGGTGGCGCTGGACCAGACCGTGGTCGGCACCGCGATGCCGACCGTGGTGGCCGACCTGCGCGGCTTCTCGCTTTACGCCTGGGTCGGCACCTCCTACCTGCTCACCTCGGTGATCACCGTGCCCATCTTCGGCAAGTTGGGCGACGACCATGGCCGCAAGCCCTTCGTGCTGACCGCCATCGTGCTGTTCACCGCCGCCTCCATGCTGTGCGGCCTGGCGCAGGACATGCTGCAGCTGGTGCTGGCGCGCGCGCTGCAGGGCGTGGGCGGCGGCATGCTGGTGGCGACCACCTTCGCCAGCGTGCCCGACCTGTTCCCGCACACCCGCGAGCGGCTGCGCTGGCAGGTGATGCTGTCGGCTTCCTTCGGCCTGGCCAACGCCATTGGTCCCTCGCTGGGTGGCTTCCTCACCGAATACCTGGGCTGGCGCTGGGTGTTCTTCGTCAACCTGCCGGTGGGCGTGGTCAGCCTGTGGTTCGTCTGGCGCTTTCTGCCGGTGATCCGCCATGCGGCGCACGCGCCCTCGCGGCTGGACTGGCAGGGCGCGGCGTTGATCGCGCTGTTCCTCGGCTCCTTGCAGTTGACGGTGGAGTGGCTGCCGCAACACAAGTCGCCGTGGCTGCTGAGCGCGCTGGCCGCGCTGAGCCTGGCCGCGCTGGTTGGCCTGGTGTGGTGGGAAAAGCGCAGTCCCAATCCTCTGCTGCCGCCCAGCATGCTCAGCCACCGCGGCCTGGCGCCGCTGTTCGGCCTGTCGCTGCTGATGGGCTTCGGCATGTTCGCGGTGATGTACTACGCACCCTTGATGTTCCAGGCCGGTTTCGGCCTGTCGCCCAACCACGCCGGCATCCTGGTGACGCCGCTGGTAGTGTTCATCACCATCGGCAGCATGCTCAACGGCCGCATCGTGCAGCGGCTGCGCCACCCTACCCGCTTGCTGAGCGTGGGGCTGCTGATGTTCGCGCTGACGGCGGCGCTGCTGAGCCAGGCCGGACCGGAGACCGCTCACTGGCTGATCATCGCCAATATGGTGATGGGCGGCCTGGGCCTGGGCCTGTTGATGCCCAATCTGACTATCTTCGTCCAGCAACTGGCGCCGCGCCGGCAACTGGGCGTGTCCACCGCGATGCTGCAGTCGACGCGGATGATAGGCGGCATGCTGGGCACCGCGCTGATGGGAGCGGTGGTCAGCCACCAGTTCCAGCACGGCGTGGCCGGCATGCTGGCCACGCAGCATGCGCAAGCCTGGCTGCGCTGGCTGGCCGATCCGCAGACCCTGCTCAATCCCGACAGCCTGGCGCAGTTCCGCCACGCTGCGGCGGCCGTAGGGCCGGAGCGGCTGCTGGCGTGCACCCGCCAGCTGCTGGTGGACGCCATCCACTTCAGCCAGTGGCTGGTGGCCGGCGGTCTGTTGCTGGGGTTGTGGCTGGCGAGCAAGGTGCCGGCGGTGGTGCTGTCTTCCGCGGTTTCGCCACAGGAGCCGCAACATGACTGACACTACGCCCAATCTGCTGCAACAGCTGGGCCGCAGCAGCCGCGCCATGTACGGCGCCTTCGAAAGCCGGGTGGGCCATGCGCTGCCGCGCTGGCGCATCCTGAAATCGCTAGAAGAGCTGGAAACGGCCAGCCAGAAGCGGCTGGCCTGCCATCTGCAGATGGACCCCGGCGCGCTCACCCGTCAGTTGAAGCAGCTGGAGGCGGAGCAGCTGGTGACGCGCAGCACCGATCCGGCCGACAACCGCCAGACCCTGGTGACGCTGGGCGCCGCAGGCCACGCGCTGCTGCGCGAGGCCGCGCCGCAGCGGCAGGCTTTTTTTCTCCAGGCGCTGGAGGGGATAGAGCCGCAGCAGCTGGACAGCGCGCTGCAGGTGCTGCGGCAGCTGGAGGAGCGTTTCCGCCGGATGGCGGCGGAGACGCGCTGAGCGTCCGGGGCCGGCTCAGCCGGTGGACGGGTCCGGTTGGTCGCCGGCGATTTCCATCCGGTTGCGGCCCTGCTGCTTGGCGCGGTACAGCTGGCGGTCGGCGGCTTCCACCAGCTGTCGGCTGTCCGGCGTCTCGCGCGGCAGCACCGAGGCGCCGCCCACGCTGATGGTGACGATGGCGGAGATCGCCGAGCCGACGTGGGGCAGTTGCAGATCGCGCACCGCTTCCAGCACCGCCTCGCCGACGCAGGCCACTCCGTCCTCGGTGGTGTCCGGCAACAGACAGATGATTTCCTCGCCGCCGTAGCGCGCCACCAGGTCCTGCGGCCGGCGCACGCTGCTGCGTATCGCCTGCGCCACCTCGCGCAGGCAGTAGTCGCCGCTGACGTGGCCGTAGTGGTCGTTGTACAGCTTGAAGTAGTCGATATCTATCATCAGCATGCCCAGCGGCGCGCCCAACCGGCGGGCGCGCCGCCATTCGCCGTCCAGGCTTTCCTCGAAGCAGCGGCGGTTGGCGATGCCGGTCACCGGGTCCACCCGCGACAGGGCCAGCACTTCGGCGTGCGATTGCTCCAGCGCCAGCGTGCGAATGCGCACCTGCTGCTCCAGCAGTTCCTGCTGGCGGTCCAGCTCCTGCTTGATCCGCAGCTGCTCGCTCATCAGCGCCCCCACGCACAGCGATACCACGGTCAGGATGCCGATATAGGTCTGCACGATGATCAGCGTGCTGTAGGCGGAGTAGCCCAGATAGGGGCCGCCGCCGTGGCGGGTGCCCCACAGCGCCAGCGTCATGATCAGCAGCAGCGCCAGCACCACCTCGCGCGGGGTGAAGCGGAAAGCCGCCCAGGCCACCAGCGGCAGCACCAGCATGTCCAGCGGATAGGTGGTGTCCAGCGTCGGGTGCCACCAGACGAAGATGCTGGCGGTCAGCAGGGTCACCATGCCGAAATAGGCCAGCATCTCGTACCAGATTTCGCGGCCGACCCTGGGCCAGCGGTGGCGGTGGAAAATCAGCAGCATGCTGCCGAACAGCAGCACGCCGCAACCGCTGCTCAGCCAGCGCAGACAGCCTTCCGCCACCAGCTGCTTCTGCGGCAGCTGGCCGGACAGATAGAGGCTGGCGACGGCGATCAGCGTGCCCAGCAGGGTCATCGCCACCACGATGACGAAAAACAGCAGGCAGTGGCTGAAACTGTCCAGCGGATTGCCGCGGCCAATATGGCGCCGCACCAGCCAGGCGCCCAGCAGTGTCTGCGCCAGCACGCCCAGCGCCACGCCGCAGGCCGGCAGCAGCCAGCCCAGGCCGTCGATCAGGGCGGACCATTGCCAGCCCTCGGCCAGCAGCGCGCCCAGCAGCACGCCGGGCCATATCCGCCGGCCCAGCAGCAGCATCGCCGCCAGCGCCAGGCCCGGCTGCGGCCAGACCACGCTGTCCATTCCCAGCTCCAGCATCAGCAGACGGCTGCCCAGCCAGGCCGACGCGCAATACAGCGCCGCCACCAGGACGCAGGCCAGCCAGTTGGGGGCAGCCGGAAAAGCGGAAAGAATGCCGCGCATGAAATTCCCTCTTGCAGACAGGCCGCATGCGCGGCCCAGCGGGGCAGTCCGATGCGGCGCCGTAAAGGCGGGAAGACAAGGACCGCGTCCTACTGTCATCGTAGTTGGCGCAGCCTGCCGACGCAGCCCGAAAAAAAAGCCGAAGCGGGGCTTCGGCCTTTTCTCGCGGCGGTGGGCTTACATCTTCACGCCCAGCTCGCGCAGGCGCTCGTCCAGGTAGCTGCCGGCGCTGTGGCGGTCGGACAGCACCACTTCCGGGCGCGGGTGCAGGAACAGCGGCAGCGAGACCCGGCTCTTCTTCGCGCCCTCGCCGCTGGGGTTGACCACGCGGTGCTGGGTGGACGGATAGAAGCCGGCGGACGCTTCCTGCAGCATGTCGCCGATGTTCACCACCAGAGTGCCGAAATCACAGGGCACGTCTATCCAGTCGCCGTTCTTGTCCTGCACCTGCAGGCCGGGCTCGTTGGCCGCGGGCAGGATGGTCAGCAGGTTGATGTCGCCATGTGCGGCGGCGCGCAAGGAGCCGGCCGGCTCCTTGCCGGTCAGCGGCGGGTAGCGCAGCACGCGCAGCAGCGTCTGCTGGCTGTCTTCGATCATGTGCGACAGCGGCTCGCGGTAGTTGGCGGCGATGGCGGCCGGGGTGTATTGCTGCACCCAGGACAGCAGCTCGCGCGCCAGCTGGTTGGCCACCTGATAGTAGCGATCGGCGTCGGCCTTGAGCGCCGGCGGCACGCGGCCCCACGGGTAGACGTGGAAGTATTCCTTGATGTCCTTGAGGCTGGCGCCCTTGGCGGTCTCGGAGACTTCCGGTGAGAACCAGCCGTCCTGCTTTTCCATCGAGAAGGCGTAGTCGAACTTCTCTTCGCTGTTGAAGAAGCGCAGCCAGTCGGCGTAGATCTTCTCCACCAGGTCTTGCGGAATCGGATGGTTGGTGAGCACGCCGAAGCCGGTCTCGTGCAGCGAACGGGTGAAGCGTTCCGCCGCATCCGGCGCGCGGTAATCGACAACTTTGACGTTCATGGGGTGGCTTTCCTGATGAACCTGACGCCGCCGGGCAATATCGGGGCGGTCGTCAGCGCGCGAATTGTAGCCGCTAAACTACAGCGAGCCAAGCCGTCGGCATGGGCTACACCCGTTGGTCCATGTCCAGCGCCGGGGTGCCGGGACAAGCCTGCGCCACCACCCGCGCCGGCACGCCTGCCACCGTGGTATGCGCCGCCACGTCTTCCAGCACCACGCTGCCGGCGCCGACCTTGGCGCATTCGCCGACGCTGATATTGCCCAGCACCGCCGAGCCGGCGCCCAGCATCACGCCATCGCCTATTTTGGGATGGCGGTCGCCGCGCTCCTTGCCGGAGCCGCCCAGCGTCACGCCGTGCAGGATGGAGACATTGTTGCCTATCACGGCGGTTTCGCCCACCACCAGACCGGTGCCATGGTCCAGCATCACGCCTTCGCCTATGCGCGCCGCGGGATGAATGTCGGCGCCGGTCACTTCGGAGATGCGGTTCTGCAGGAATAGCGCCAGCGTGCGGCGGTTCTGCTGCCACAGCCAGTGGGTGATGCGCTGGCTTTGGATGGCGTGGAAGCCCTTGAAGTACAGCAGCGGCGTGGAATAGCTGTCGCAGGCCGGGTCGCGCTCATAGCAGGCGCGGATGTCGGCGCGCATCGCCGCGCTGACGGCGGGATCGGCCTGGAAGGCCTCGCGGAACAATTCCAGCAGCGCGCGCGGGTCCATCACCGGACTGGCGAGCTTGCTGGACAGATGGAAGGCCAGCACGTCTTCCAGCGTGGCGTGGCGCAAAACGGTCATGTGCAGGAAACTGGCCAGCAGCGGTTCGTCATTCACCGCCACCAGCGTTTCATCGCGGATGGCCGACCACAGCGGATCAACCAGTGGGGAACTCATTGGGGGACTCCAGGGGCAATAGCAACTAGTCGAAACATTGTAGCCTGCCGCGGGCCGCGCCGGGAGCACAACATCATTTTGTCCGCGCCATCAGAAGCCGCCGCCATCGCCGACTAATCTGCAATCAGGGGAGAATGCGATGAAACGGTTTGCGGCGTTGCTGTTGTTCAGCCTGGGCGCGTTGGCGGCGGCGCCGAAAGTGCCGGGTTGGCGCGAATACCAGGATGGGCGCTTGTCCGCCGCCCGCATTGCCTTCTGGCAGGCGGCCGAGCGCGGCGACCGGGTGGCGGCCTTCGATCTGGCGATGATGGACTGGCGCGGCGAGGCTGGGCCGGTGGACAAAACGCAGGCGTTGTACTGGCTGCGCCGCGCCGCCGACGAGCAGCTGGCGCAGGCGCAATACGCGCTGGGCTTGCTGGCGGAGCGCGGCGACGGCGTGCCCAAGTCGCTTACCGAGGCGACTCGCTGGTTCCAGCTGGCGGCGCGCCAGGGCTATCTGGCGGCCGAGATCGATCTGGGCACCCAGTATTTCCTCGGCCGCGGCGCGCCGCAGGACGACCGGCTGGCGGCCCACTGGTACGAGGAGGCCGCCAAGCAGGGCGATGTCGGCGCGCAGTACCTGATCGCCAGCATGTACGAGCATGGCGAGGGAGTGAAGCGGGACATTCCCGCCGCGATCCGCTGGTACGCCAAGGCGGCGGTGCAGGGCGACGTCGGCGCCCGCGCCAAGGCGCTGGACCTGGCCAAGTCGCAAACCCGCCGTTGACGGCCGCGCGTTACAGCGCGTCCAGCGGCAGCTTCAGATAGCGCACGCCGTTGGCCTCGGCCGGCGGCAACTGGCCGGCGCGGATATTGATCTGCACCGCTGGCAGCAGCAGTTGCGGCATGCAGAGCGTCGCGTCGCGCGCCTCGCGCATCGCCACGAAATCGGTCTCCTCCACCCCGTCATGCGCATGCAGATTGGCGCGGCGCTGCTCGGCCACCGTCGAGCACCAGGCCGGCTCGCGTCCGGCCGGCGGGTAGTCGTGGCACATCAGCAGCCGGGTGTGGTCCGGCAGCGCCAGCAGCCGGCGGATCGAGCGATACAGGGCGGCGGCGTCGCCGCCGGGAAAGTCGCAGCGGGCGGTGCCGGCGTCCGGCATGAACAGCGTGTCGCCGACGAACACCGCATCGTCTATCCGGTAGGCGACGTCCGCCGGGGTATGGCCCGGCACCCATAGCACCTCGGCTTCCAACTCGCCGATGCGGAAAGTCTCGCCGTCCCGGAATAGATGGTCGAATTGCGAGCCGTCGCTACGGAAATCCGGTTCCAGGTTGAACACCTGGCGGAAAATGTCCTGCACCTGGGTGATGCGCTCGCCGATGGCGATCCGGCCGCCGGCCCGCTGCTTCAGATAGGCCGCCGCCGACAGATGGTCGGCATGGGCATGGGTTTCCAGTATCCATTGCAGCGTCAGTCGCTGGCCGCGCAGGAAGTCCAGCAGCCGGTCGGCCGAGCGGCCCGAGGTGCGGGCGGACCTGGGGTCGAAATCCAGCACCGGGTCTATCGCCGCGGCATGGCCGCCGGCCCGGTCGTAGACCACGTGGCTGACGGTGCCGGTGGCGGCGTCGTAGAAGCTTTCGATCTGCGCTGGCATGTTGTCCTCCCGGTATGGTCCTAAATTATATAAATTTATATAATGATGGCCAGGATATTTCGCAAAGACTGCCCGATGACGCTTTTCCCGTTTGGCGCCGCAACGACGACGCAGGCGCCCACATGCTGCTGATGCTGGTCCTGGGCGCGCTGATAGGCGCGGTGCTGGGCTTGACCGGCGCCGGCGGCGGCATCCTGGCGATTCCGGCGCTGATGGCCAGCCAGGGCTGGACCCTGCCGCAGGCGGCGCCGGTGGCCTTGCTGGCGGTGGCGGCCGGCGCCGGGTTGGGCGCTTACGAGGGCTGGCGCCGGCAATTGGTGCGCTACCGCGCCGCCGCGTGGATGGCGGCCAGCGGCGTGCCGTTCGCCATGTTGGGGACCCGCGCCGCTCACCTGCTGCCGGCACCGCTGCTGTCCAGCCTGTTCGCGCTGGCGATGCTGATCGTGGCCGCGCGTTCGTGGCGTTCTGCCGGTTCCGCCGCCGCCGCGCAGCATGGGCGCGCCGCGCCGTGCCGCCTGAACCCGGATACCGGCCGGCTGCGCTGGAACCTGGCCGGCGCTTGCGCGCTGGCCGGCATCGGCGCGCTTACCGGATTTCTCACCGGCCTGCTGGGGGTGGGCGGCGGCTTCGTCATCGTGCCGGCTTTGCGCCGGTTGAGCAATCTGTCCATGCAGGCCATCGTCGCCACCTCGCTGCTGGTGATCGCTTTGGTCGGCGGCGGCGGCGTGCTGGCCGCCTGGAGGCATGGCGTACACATCCCGGCGCTGCCCAGCGCCGTTTTCGTGCTGGCGGCGATGGGCGGCATGCTGCTGGGCCGGCGCCTGATCCGCCGGCTGTCGCCGCCGCAGGTGCTGCGCGGATTCTCCCTGCTGGTGACGGCGGTGGCGGTGGCGCTGCTGCATCGGGCCTGGAGCGTTTAGCGGCGCGGCTCCGCTCCCGGCAAAAAGCCGCAGGCGCGCCGCGGCTTGGGCACGCGGCGGATGCCGCCGCCGGTGTCGGAAATAGGCCTGCTCGCCGTGCAGCGCGTTATCCAGACCGAGCCTGCTGGGTGGCGGCGTCCACCTTGACCGGGGTGACGCCGTCTATTCAGCCACAACATGCCGTAGGTGAAGGCGAACGCCCACACGCCCGACACCACCGCGGCGGCCGCTTGCGTCCACAGGAAGTCGGGATTGCCCATCAGCAGGCCGCCGACGCCGTGCACACCCCATACGTCCAGCGCGTCGTCCCAGGCCAGACGGTTTTTCAGCTGCACCGCGTAGCAGCACAGCACGGCGGCGATCACGACGATGACGGCGGCGGCGCGCTGCCGGAGCCGTGCAGGCTTGCCGGCAGGATTGGCGCGCCCGGCCGGGAAGGCGGCGTTCAGAGGTCGAAATCGAATTGGGCGCCGCTGCCGGCGCGGATGGCCTCGGCCAGGGTGGAGAAGAATTCCGCGCCGTCGCGGCTGGCGATCCAGGCGTCGCCTTTGCGGGCGAAGTGGTAGCCGCCGCTCTTGGCGGCGATCCACAGCTCCTGGTTGGCGGCGTGGCGGTTGACGATCACCTTCTCGCCGCTTTCAAACTCGATCTCCAGCACATTGCCCAGCAGCAGCGCGTCGACGTCCAGATCGTAGTCGTCTATCGCGGCCTGGATCTGTTCGAAGATGGCGTCGCTCAGTTGCAGAAATTCGCTTTCGTTCATGGTGGCTTCCTGTATGGCCGGCCGGATGCAACACGGCGCGGCGTGGTTTTGCTAGTATGCTGATTTTGCCATATCGGATTGCTGTCAGTATGCGTACCCTGCTCGCTTGTGCAAGCCTGACCCTGGCCCTGGCCGCCTGTGGTTACAAAGGACCGCTGGTATTGCCCAAGGCTCCGCCGTCCCGTCCCGCGTCCCATCCTGCCGCCCCGGCTCCCCACGTGGACGCGTCCGCGGCCAAGGGCGAGGCTTCGGCCGCCCGCTGACCCGGGAGATTCCTTTGCGCTAAGGATATTTCCAAGCGATCGTTTGTCTGAACACGCGTTGGCCTAGAATGGCCGTCGTCACCTTGGGAATCGGAACCGCCATGCCACACTACGCCCGCCACCTGGAACACCATACCATCGTCAATCCCTTTCCCGGCATCGCCAAGCTGGAGGCGGCGCTGGGGCACAAGGTGGTCAG
The DNA here is from genome assembly GCF_001855555.1 of Chromobacterium sphagni. Lineage (GTDB taxonomy): Bacteria > Pseudomonadota > Gammaproteobacteria > Burkholderiales > Chromobacteriaceae > Chromobacterium > Chromobacterium sphagni. Next base: position 955,207 of record NZ_MKCT01000001.1, read on the forward strand.
CCGGCTGGGCGCCAATGAAAGCATGAACAAGCCGGAGTCGCCGCTGCTGGCGCAGTGGGGCGAGGCGCTGGCCGAGCTGGCGCGGCTGTATCCCGATCCCTACGCGCTGGCGCTGCGCGAACGCGCCGCGCAACGCCACGGGGTGGAAAGCAGCCAGGTGATCTTCGACAGCGGCGCCGACAGCCTGATCCTGCTGGCGCTGCGGCTGCGCTGCAACGCCGGCGACGCGGTGGTGTGCAGCGCCGGCACCTATCCCGCTTTCCGCTACTTCGCCGAAGGCGTGGGCGCGCGCATCCTGGAGGTGCCCTACCAGGCGCAGGGCATTGGTCTGCGGCCTGACCTGGCGCGCCTGTGCGAGGTGGTGCACGCCGAACGCGCGGTGGTGCTCTACCTGGCCAATCCCGACAATCCCACCGGCCACTATTGGTCGGCCGCCGACATCCAGGCGCTGCGTCAGCAACTGCCGACCCAGACCATGCTGATCCTGGACGAAGCCTATATCGATTTCTGTACCGACCCGCAGGATGCCCCTCTTGCGGGTGTCTTGCCCAATACCCTGCGGCTGCGCACGCTGTCCAAGGCCTACGGCCTGGCCGGGCTGCGCGTCGGCTTTGCGCTGGCCCAGGCCGAGATGATAGCCAAGGCCGACCAGATCCGCCCGCAGTACGCCTTGTCCGGCCTGGCCCAGCACGCGGCGCAACTGGTGCTGGACGACCCGGACTACGCGCGCCAGCTGGTGCAGGCCACCGTGCAGCTGCGCGACAAGCTGGGCGCCGCGCTGCGCGTGCGCGACCTGGCGGTGCTGCCCTCGCACACCAATTTCGTCAGCGTGCTCTATCCCAACGCCGCCAGCGGCGAGGCCATCCAACGCCAGCTGTTGGCCGAAGGCATCGCCGTGCACCGCCCGCCCCATCCGGCACTGCGCCACCTGTTGCGCGTCACCGCGCAGCCGCAGGCGCTGTCGAGCAAGGTGCTGGACGCGCTGGCCGGACACTGAGGGCGGACGGGCGGTCATAGTTGCATTGACATCGCCAAATGTTATTGACATAAGCGATGCGGAAATTATTCCGTATCGCTTATTCTCATCATGAAACCTATTTATCCCTTGCTTGGCCTGCTGCTATCGGCGGCAGGCGGCGCCCTTGCCGCGCCGATCACCAATTTCGACAGCGATCCGGTGATCGACCTGGCCGGTCAGCTGCGCGGGCAGCAGCATGGCGCGCGCGCCATCGCGGTGCAAACACTGGATGCCGCGGCCAGCGCGAAGATCCTGCGCGAAGTCGGCGACCGCCGCCAGTTGCTGGACCCGATGGGCATTCCGGAAGACGACAAGCGCATGATCGCGGCCCATCCTGAACTCAGCCAGCGCCAGGGCAAATTGCTGACCGTATCCACGCCGGCCGGCCAGCGCCTGCAGTTCAAGAGCTGGAAAGTCGCCAAGGGCGATGGAGACAGCTCCACCTTCCTCTACCAGGGACCGCTGGCCGGCAATGCCCTGCAACGCGTGGATCTGCAATTCGGTCATGACGCTCCGGGCAGCCTGCTGATCGACAATCGCAGCGGCAAGGTCTTCTTCACCTACAGCACCGAAAACATGGTGGCCCCGTCTCCCGACGGCAGCGCGCTATTGCAGCTGCAGAGTTCGCCTGACTGGCGCCTGCAACTGGTATCGCTGCCGCAGACAGAACAGGCCAGCCTGTTCTGCAGCCTGAAAGACGCCTCGGCGGAGAGTACCTTCAAATCCTGGCGCGGCAACAGCCTGGGGCTGCAGCTGGAGAAGGGCGGCCAGAAGCTGGCATTGCGTTTCACCCGCAACGGCGGCGACTGGCAGGTCGCCTCCAGCCAGCCGGCCTTGCTGGCCAAGTTGGGCTTCCGCTGTAGCCAGCCGCGCTGAGATTGGCAAAAACCACCGCTCCTCATCGCAAGGAGCGGCTTAACCGCGATGAGCAAGAAAACATGAAAACAAACCGTACCACCCGCCTCGCCGCCTTCTGTCTGCTGGCGGCCAGCCAACTGGCCTGCGCCGGCAAGGCCGTTGCCGTGCGCGAGGACGGCGAAACTCCGATCACGCTGCGCGGCACCGTGATCGGTCCGATCTCGTCCGGCAGCAAGGCCGACGGCACCTTTTTCAAGGCCTACCATCTGAAACTGGGCCGGGCCATGACCTTTGACGACGGCGCCGATTGCAGCGAGCAGTCCAAGGCCAGCCTGGCGCTAAATCAGGAGGACATGGGCCGCTACAAGGGCAAGATCATTACGGTGAAGGCCAAGGTGTTCTGCCAGACCAACCGCACCGGCACCTACCATCTGAGCGGCATCGTGGTGCAGTAGCAACCAGGCTCCACGGTTCCCCACGCTGAACCTCGCCTCCCGGCGCAGGTCTATCCCGGGTCCCCGCCCGATAGCAGACCCGCGCCACATGCCCCTGATCCATCCCGAACTGATTCCGCTGATTGCCCTGCTGGTCCTCTACGCCGCCGCCTTGCTGTATTCGCTGCGCCAGGCCTGGCGCTTGCGCCGCTTGCACTGGCTGGGCTGCGTGCTGCTGCTGATCGCCGGCTTCCTGTCTATGCTGCTGGCCCGTCCGGTCACGCCCGATTCCGGCGAGATGCCGCCGGGGTTCGGCCTGGGGGTGATGCTGGCGCTGGCGGGCATTGCCGCCACTACCGGCGGCGCGATCTGGCGGGTATTTTCCTGTCGCCGTCGCCGTCGCCGCTGACGCAACAGCCTGTTTCCCATCCTGGCCATGCTGTAGACATATTCGGCGCGCGCGCCTACGATGGCGCAAGCGCCGGCGATGCGATTGGCATCTGCGCGGTTGCCGGCCCACCTAGAGCATACAAGGAGCCGCAATCATGGATGACGCCCTGCAACGGCGCGCGATATTGAAAGGCGGCCTGGCCGCCGCCGGTCTGCTGGCGCTGTCCGGCAGGCTGCGCGCGGCGCCCTGGCTGGACCAGGGCTTTGAAAACGGCTGGCGCGAGTTGGTGCCCTATCCGCAGAAGATGCCGCTGCTGCGCATTACCACCCGGCCGGTGCATCTGGAAACGCCGTTTTCCCAGTTCGATCACAGCCTGCTCACCCCCAACGATGCGGTGTTCGTCCGTTATCACCTGGCCGGCCACCCGCTGGACATTGACGCCGCCAGCCATACCCTCGCCATCAAGGGGATGGTCAAGCAGCCGCTGACGCTGACGCTGCATGATCTGCAAACCCGCTTCGAAACGGTCAGCCAGACGGTGGTGATGCAGTGCGCCGGCAACGGCCGCGGGCTGCTGCAGCCCAGGGTGCAGGGCGCGCAGCTGGGCAACGGCTCGATGGCCTGCGTGGAGATGACCGGGGTGCGGCTGGCCGATGTGCTGCGAGCGGCCGGCGTGCTCGACGGCGCGGTGCAGATCGCCTGCCGCGGCACCGATCAGCCGGCGCTGGAGCAAACGCCCAGTTTCATCCGCTCGCTGGACTTGGCCGACGCGCTGCGGCCGGAGACGATGATAGCCTGGGCGATGAACGGCCGGCCGCTGCCGGTGCTCAACGGCTACCCGATCCGGCTGGTGGTGCCGGGCTTCTACGCCTCGTACTGGATGAAGCACTTGTCGCAGATAGAGGTGATAGATCATGTGTTCGACGGCTGGTTCGCCAGCGCCGCCTACACGGTGCCGGATACGCCGGACTACGGCATTCCGCCTGGCAGCAAGCCGGACCGGATGCTGCGTCTCACCCGGATGAAGGTGCGCAGCTTCATCACCAACCTGGCCGGCGGCCAGACGGCGGCGGCGCCGGACGGCAGGCTGGAGTTGCGCGGCATCGCCTTCGACGGTGGCAGCGGCATCCGCCGGGTGGACGTTTCCGCCGATGGCGGCCGCAGCTGGCAGCCGGCCGTCCTTGGCGGGGAAACCAGCCGTTTCGCCTTCCGTCCCTGGCGGCATACGCTGGACAAGGTTGGTCCCGGCCCCTTGCTGTTGATGGCCCGCGCCACCGCCAACGACGGCCAGACCCAGCCGCTGAGCCAGCCGTGGAATCCCGGCGGCTATGCCCGCAACGTGGTGGAGCGGGTGGAAATCGCCATAAAGGGAGACGCATGATGAAGTCCGTCCTGTTCGTCCTGTTGGCCTGGCTGGCGGGTCCGGCCGGCGCCGTCTCCATCCTGCTGCCCAATGAAACCGCGATGTTGCCGGACAGCGGCCACCCCGGCTATCTGCCGGCGCTGCAGAAATGCCTGATCTGCCATTCGGCCGACTATATCGCGCTGCAGCCGACCTTCAACCAGGCGCGCTGGCAGGCGGTAGTCGACAAGATGCGGGTGGCGTTCAAGGCGCCGATCGCGCCGGAAGAGGTGGAGCAGATCGCCGGCTACCTGGCCGACGCCCAGCAGCGGCGCCTGCTGCAACCCAGGCCGCCGGCCCGGCCCTGAGCGGCGGGCTTTTGCCGGACCACCGCCTGCCGTTATCATCGGAGGCTTATGCCATTCAACGCCACGGAGTCGCCATGCCCCTGCCGCCCACCCTGACGCTGGCCGCCTTCGCGTTGCTGGCACTGGGCCTTATCGCCGCCAGCCTGCGCCACGCCGCCCCGGGCTGGATCGCCCTGATTACCAGCGCGATGCTGGCGCTGGCCGCCGGCGTGCTGCAGCCGCTGGGCGTGTTGGCGACCGCGGCCGCCGTCGGCCTGACTTTCAGCCTGCGCCGCTACCCGAAGCCGGAGCTGTTCCTGGTATGGGTGGCGCTGCTGTTGGCGCTGGCGGTGCATGCGCTGCCCGGTTTCGACAACCCGCTGCTGTGGCAGGGCAAGGCCAGCGCCGGCAGCGCGCCCTACCAGCTGTTCTGGAGCTACGACAAGGGCCTGGCCGGCCTGCTGCTGCTGCTGCAGCTGAGCCATGCGCCATTGCCCAAGCGCACGCTGGGCTGGCCGGCGGCGGCGGTGGGCGGCTTGGCGCTGCTGTTCGTGTTCGGCATCGCTGCCGGCTTCGGCATCATAGCCCTGGCGCCTAAATGGCCGGCCTGGCTGCTGCCCTGGTTGTTCGCTAACTGCTTCCTGGTGTCGCTGGTGGAAGAGGCCTTCTTCCGCGGCGGCGTGCAGCGCTGGCTGGAAATCCGCACCGAACCGTTCGCCGCGCTGATGGCGGCGTCGCTGTTGTTCGGCCTGGCCCATCTGGCCGGCGGCTGGGTCTGGGCGGGGCTGGCCACGCTGGCCGGCATAGGCTACGGCCTGGTCTATGCCGCGCGCCGCCAGCTGTGGCTGGCGGTGCTGGCGCACCTGGGCTTCAATACCCTGCAGCTGTTGCTGTTCACCTATCCGAAACTGGCGTGAATCACGGGCAAGGAGAAATTTTCCGTCTGCTAACTATCTTGATCTGAAAATAAAAAACCATTCCGGGTAGGCCCCGCAGTCGGGTAAAATCGCCGTTTACTCTCCACTGCGAGCAGCATCTCCATGATTGAAGTCGGCATCGTGATGGGCAGCAACAGCGATTGGGAAGTGATGCAGCACGCCGCGCGCATGCTGAAGAGCTTCGGCATCGCCTGCGAAACCCGCGTCGTCTCCGCCCACCGTACCCCGGACCTGTTGTTCCAGTACGCCGAACAGGCCGCCGGGCGCGGCTTGAAGGCCATCATCGCCGGCGCCGGCGGCGCCGCCCACCTGCCGGGCATGCTGGCGGCCAAGACCCACCTGCCGGTGCTGGGCGTGCCGGTGCCGTCCAAATACCTGCGCGGCGAGGATTCGCTGCTGTCCATCGTGCAGATGCCCAAGGGCATTCCGGTGGCCACCTTCGCCATCGGCGAGGCCGGCGCCGCCAACGCCGCGCTGTTCGCGGTGGCCATGCTGGCCAGTGTCCGGCCGGAACTGGCCGCGCAACTGGTGGCCTTCCGCAAAGAGCAGGAAGAAACCGTGCTGGCGATGACGCTGCCGGAGATCGAATGATGGCCGCCATCCTGCCGCCGGCCATGCTGGGCATCCTGGGGGGGGGCCAGCTGGGCCGCATGTTCGTCGTAGCCGCCAAGACCATGGGCTACCGCGTCACCGTGCTGGACCCCGACGAAAACGCCCCGGCGGCGGCCTTCGCCGACCGCCACATCCAGGCGTCCTACAACGATCCGTCCGCGCTGCGCGAGCTGGCCGACAGCTGCGCCGCCGTCACCACCGAATTCGAAAACGTCAATGCCGGCGCGATGCGCGAGCTGGCCAAGCGCACCCGCGTGTCGCCGTCCGGCGACTGCGTCGCCATCGCCCAGGACCGCATCGCCGAGAAGAGCTGGATCGCCAAGGCCGGCTTGGCCACCGCCCCCTATCTGGCGATAGAGAGCGTCGAGGACATCCAGGTTGACCTGACGCCCTATCTGCCGGGCATCCTGAAAACCGCGCGGCTGGGCTACGACGGCAAGGGCCAGGTGCGGGTGGGCACCCAGGACGAGGCGCGCGCCGCCTACGCCGATCTGGGCGGCCAGGCTTGCGTGCTGGAAAAGATGCTGGACTTGAAGCTGGAAGTGTCGGCCATCGTCACCCGCGTCAGCCCCGCGCAGAGCGCGGTGTTCCCGCTGGCGGAAAACATCCACAAGAACGGCATTCTCGACGAATCCATCGTCCCGGCGCGGGTGGCGCCGCAGCTGGCCGAGCAGGCGCGCAAGATGGCGCAGCGGCTGGCCGAGGAGCTGGACTACGTCGGCGTGCTGGCGGTGGAGTTCTTCGTGCTGGGGGACGACAGTCTGGTGGTCAACGAGATCGCGCCGCGTCCGCACAACTCCGGCCACTACACGCTCACCGCCTGCCTCACCGACCAGTTCCAGCAGCAGGTGCGCGCGATGTGCGGCCTGCTGCCGGGCCGCACCGACCTGCTGTCGCCGGTGGTGATGGTGAACCTGCTGGGCGAGGCGTGGAAGGAGGACGGCCGCGAGCCGCACTGGGATGTGCTGGCGGAAGCGCCCAATGCCCAGCTGCATCTCTACGGCAAGAAGCAGCCGCGTCCCGGCCGCAAGATGGGCCACTTCAGCGTGATGGCGGCCAGCGTCGACGAGGCGCTGGAGCAGGCCAGGGCGTTGAAGGACACCCTGTAGCATGGGAACAGATGGCGAAGCCGGCGGCTTCGCCATTTTTCCGCGATGAAACTGAACGGACTCAACCACCTGACCCTGGCCGTGACCGACCTTGACCGCTCCTGGTGTTTTTACCATGCGCAGTTGGGCGCCGCGCCGCACGCGCGCTGGGCGCGCGGCGGCTACCTTAGCCTGGGCGGATTATGGCTATGCCTGGCGCTGGACGACGCGGCTAGCGGCGGCGGCTACACCCATTACGCTTTCAGCGTCGATCAGGCGGATTTCGCCGCCTGGAAGGCGCGGCTGACCGATGCCGGCGTGCCATGCTGGAAAGACAACCGCAGCGAGGGCGACTCGTTTTACTTCCTGGATCCGGACGGCCATCGGCTGGAGCTGCACGTCGGCTCGCTGGCCAGCCGCCTGGCGGCCTGCCGCGCCCAGCCCTATCCGGCCATGGTGTTTTACGATGAAGAGCCGAAACCATGAATGTTGCGCTTGAATTGGCCGACCTGCGCCTCCGGCTTGAGGCGGCCGCCGATCCCGCCAGGCGGCCGGCGATGCGCGCCTATATGCGCGAACAGTTCGATTTCCTGGGCGTGGCGACGCCGGCGCGGCGCAAGCTGGCCGCGCCGTGGATGAAGTCGTTGAAGAACGCCGGTCCGGAAGCCTGGCTGGCGTTGGCGGAAGCATTGTGGCGGCAGCCGGAGCGCGAATTCCAATACACCGCAGTGGACCTGCTGGCCAAATGCGCGGCGCGGCTGCCGGCCGACAGCCTGCCGCGGCTGCTGGCGCTGGCGGCGGAAAAATCCTGGTGGGACACCGTCGACGGTCTGTCCGCCTGGGTGGTGGGCGAGCTGGTGCGCGCCAACCGCCCCTTGCAGCAGCGGATGGACGCGTTGAGCGTGGATGGCGACTTCTGGCTGCGCCGCGTCGCCATCCTGCACCAGTTGTATTGGAAGCGCGAAACCGACGCCGAGCGCCTGTTCGTCTACTGCGCCGCAAATGCCGGCGAAGGCGAGTTCTTCATCCGCAAGGCGATAGGCTGGGCCTTGCGCGAATACGGCTATACCGATCCAGACTCCGTGCGCGGCTTCGTCGCCGCCACGCCGCTGTCGCCGCTGTCGCGGCGCGAAGCGCTCAAACGCATTGAACCCTTGCCCTCGAAGGAAGCATGATGACCGGACTGAACACCACCAACCTGACAAGCCTGAAGAAGATCTATTCCGGCAAGGTGCGCGATCTGTACCAGATCGACGAGCAACGCATGCTGATGATAGCCACCGACCGGCTGTCGGCTTTCGACGTGATCCTGGACGATCCCATCCCGGCCAAGGGCCAGATCCTGACCGCCATCTCCAACTTCTGGTTCGACAAGCTCAAGGACCTGGTGCCCAACCACCTGACCGGCGACAAGCCGGAGGACGTGGTGTCGGCCGCCGACCTGCCGCAGGTTGAGGGCCGCGCGGTGGTGGCCAAGCGGCTGAAGGCGGTGCCGATCGAGGCGGTGGTGCGCGGCTACCTGGCCGGCTCCGGCTGGAAGGAATATCAAAAGAGCGGCACCGTTTGCGGCCTGCGGCTGCCGGCCGGGCTGAATGAAGCCGGCAAGCTGCCGGCGCCTATCTTCACGCCGTCCACCAAGGCGGCGGTGGGCGACCACGACGAGAACATCAGCTACGAGCAGTGCGTGGACATCATCGGCGCCGATCTGGCCGCCCAGGTGCGAGACACCGCCATCCGGCTGTACCAGGCCGCCGCCGAATACGCCGCCACCCGCGGCATCATCATCTGCGACACCAAATTCGAGTTCGGCCTGGACGAGCATGGCACCCTGACGCTGATGGACGAGGCGCTGACGCCCGACTCCAGCCGTTTCTGGCCGGCCGACAGCTACGCCGAAGGCAGCAACCCGCCGTCCTTCGACAAGCAGTTCGTCCGCGACTGGCTGGAAGCCTCCGGCTGGAACAAGCAGGCGCCGGCGCCGGCGGTGCCGCTGGAGGTGCGCGAGAAAACCGCCGCCAAGTACCGCGAGGCGCTGCAGCGCCTGACCGGCTGATTCCGGATCCGCAGCCGTCCATGCCGGCCCCCGCGGCGGCGAGTCCCGAGATTTTCCACCGGGGTTCGCGTCCGCGGGGGCCGGCCCGTTTCCGGCCATCCTCCACCGCGGCTTGAGCCGCTGCCCGCTTGCGGCTAACATCCAGTTTCTTGTCATAAAAACAGGCCGCCAGCGATGAGTCTCGCCCAACCCGTGCTGTCCACCTCCCGGCTGCAGTTGCTGCCGGCCGATCCGGCGCTGGCGCGCTCGATGCTGGAATACCAGCTGCGCAACCGCGCCCACTTCGCGCCGTGGGACCCGATGCCGGGCGAGCTGTTCTACACCGAGTTGTACTGGGAGATGCAATTGCGCCAGCGCGCGCGCGACTGGGAGAACGGCAGCGGCGCGCGCTTCCTGTTGACGATGTCGACAGAGCCTGACCGCGTGATCGGCACCGTCAGCCTCAGCAACATCGTCCGCGGCGTGTTCCAGGCCTGCCACCTCGGTTACGGCATAGACCAGGCGCACGAAGGCCGGGGCCTGATGCGCGAGGCGCTCGAGGCGCTGATCGCCTTCGCTTTTGGCGAGCTGAAGCTGCACCGCATCCAGGCCAACTACCAGCCGCAAAACATCCGCAGCGCGGCGCTGCTAGAGCGGCTGGGCTTCACCGTGGAAGGCCAGGCCAAGGACTACCTGTTCCTGGCCGGCGGCTGGCGCGACCACGTGCTGACCGCGCTGACCAACCCCGATTTCGACGACAAGCCGCTGCTGGCCTGAGCCGGCGCCCTCCAAGGAAAATGCGATGAAGACAACCCTGCTGGCGATAGACGTGCAAAGCCATATGTCCGACCAGACGCCGTTCCTGGACGACGGGGAGGCGGCGCGCGCGCACAACAGCTTCGCGCTGGGCAACCTGAAGAGTTTCGGCACGCCCATTGAAGTGCGGGACGCCGCCACCATCTGCTTCGCTTGAGCCGACGAGGACGCCGCATGCACCGTACCACCCTGGAAGCCGCCGACGGCGTGGCCATTCCGCTGTGCCAATGGTTGCCCGCCGCCGCGCCGCGCGCGGTGCTGCTGATCTCGCACGGCATGAGCGAATACGCTGCGCGCTACCAGCGCTTCGCCGAGGTTCTCGCCGCCGCCGGCTACGCGGTGTACGCGCACGACCACCGCGGCCACGGCGAATCGCCGACTGCGCGCGGCTTTTTCGCCGAGCGGGATGGCTGGCGCAAGGTGGTGGACGATGTGGAGGCGGTGCGCCGCCACGCCGCCGCCAGCCATCCCGGCTTGCCGGTGATGCTGTTGGGCCACAGCATGGGCAGCTTCATCGCCCGCGCCTATTTCCTGCGCTACGGCGGCTTGCTGTCCGGCCTGCTGCTGTCGTCCACCGGCTACCGCCAGCGGCCGCTGGCGCGCCTGCTGGGCGCCATCGCCCGCTTTCTCGGCCGGCGCAACGGTTGGGACCGCCCCAGCCGGCTGATGGCGGCGCTGGTGTTCGGCAGCTTCAACCTCGGCTTCATCCCCAGCCGCACCCGGATGGACTGGCTCAGCCGCGACGCGGCCGAGGTGGACGCCTATCTGGCCGATCCGCAATGCGGTTTCGATCCGACGCCCGGCCTGTGGGCCGACCTGTTCGCCGGCATCGTCGAGATGGAGCGGGGCGAGGCGGCCGGAGACGGCGTCAACCGCCGCTGCCCGGTGCTGCTGTTCGCCGGCAGCCGCGACCCGGTCAGCCTGGGCCGGCTGGCGCTGGGCCAGCTGGAAATCCGCTACCGCGACGCCGGCGTGCTGGACCTGCAGAGCAAAGCGTATCCCGGCGGCCGCCATGAAATGCTCAATGAAAGCAATCGCGCAGAAGTGGAAGGCGATATCCTGGCCTGGCTGGCCAGGGTGGTACCTGCCGACTGCGCGCCGCCTCTCCTCTAATTTTCCCCGGAGTTCGCCATGATAGAAGTGCACCACCTGAATGAATCGCGCTCGCGCCGCATCACCTGGCTGCTGGAGGAGCTGGGCCTGGAGTACCGGGTGATCCGCTATCAGCGCAACCCGCAAACCCGGCTGGCGCCGCCTGAATTGCAAGCCATCCACCCGCTGGGCAAGGCGCCGGTGCTGCGCGACGGCGAGCAGGTGCTGATCGAGTCCGGCGCCATCATCGACTACCTGATCCGCACATACGGCCAGGGCCGCTTCGCGCCGGCGCAGGACAGCGCGGACTACAACCGCTACGTGCAGCTGCTGCACTATGCCGAAGGTTCGGCGATGTTGCCCATCCTGCTGCAGCTGTACGTGGGCTTCCTGGGCGAGGCCGGCGCGCCGCTGCATCCGCGCATCCACAGCGAGCTGGAAAACCACCTGGGTTATCTGGACGGCGAACTGGCGGGACGCGACTATTTCGTCGGCGATGACTTGACCGGCGCCGACGTGCAGCTGTCCTTCGTCGCGCAGATCGCGGCCAAGGGCGACGGCCGCGGCCGCTACCCCAACCTGGCGCGCTTCGTCGAGCGCATCGAAGCCCGGCCGGCTTACCGCCGCGCGGCCGACCAGCACGGCGAATAAGGCGCCGCGCCGCCCCCGGCATCAGGGGGCGGCGTTTTGCTCCGAACGCAAGCTACCCGCCCGGTCGCTCCCGGCCGGGTCAGACGATCAGGGTTTCCACCTTGCCGTCCATCCCCATCAGGTATGCCTCCACTTTCAGCCGCGGGTATTTGTCGTTGATCAGCCTGCGCAATTGCCCCAGCTTGCCTGCATGCACCAGGGTTTCCCTGGCCGGGTCCTGCGCCAGGTCCTCGCCCAGTATCACCTTGTAGGCGCCGCAGTCGCGGTGGTCCAGCAGCATCACCCGCTTGACGCCGTGCAGGTCTATCGCCACCTGCAGGTGTTGCCAGAAAGTGGTGTTCCAGGCCGGGTACTTGTCGGTAACGGCGCCCAGCGAGGCGCCGGCCAAAATGATATGGTCGTACTTGTCGCGCAGTCCCTGCTGGTTCATGAAAGTCGAAGTTTCGTCGATCAGCCGGTAATCCATGCACGACAGCAGCAGCACGTCGGTGCCGTCCGCGGCCCAGGCGGCGCGCGGCAGGAAGCTGGCCAGCAGCGCGGCGCCGCCGCCCAGGGTGGCCAGGCGCAGGAAACTGCGGCGGCCGAGCGGGCGCTGCGGCAGCGGGGCGAGGCAATCGGTATGAGCGTGGGGCGGGTGCTGGCACATGTTTTTCTCCTTATGTCTGACGGCGGATGCCATCTGTGGCGATTATAGGTGGACAGCCGCGGCGCATGACAGTTGCCTGCGGCGCCATCCGTTGACAACTTACTTACCAGTAAGTATCTTGATGGCCAGGGCTGACATCGCCAGATGAATCAAAGGCTTGGGACCACCCGGGCCGCCGACAACAACACGAGGAAGAAACATGAGCGCTTACCCGCATCTGCTGGCCCCGCTGGACCTGGGCTTCACCACGCTGAAAAACCGGGTGTTGATGGGTTCGATGCACACCGGGTTGGAGGAATCGCCAGGCGGCTTCGAGAAGATGGCGGCGTTCTACGCCGAACGGGCGAGGGGCGGCGTCGGCCTGATCGTCACCGGCGGCGTCGGCCCCAATGCCGAAGGCTGTGTCGCCGAGGGCGCGGCGCAGCTGTCCGACGCGCACGAAGTGCCCAGCCACAAGCTGGTCACCGACGCGGTGCATGCCGCCGGCGGCAAGATCGCGCTGCAGATCCTGCACTCCGGCCGCTACAGCTTCCAGGAAAGCTGCGTGTCGGCTTCTCCCCTGATCGCGCCGATCAACTTCTACAAGCCGCGCGAGCTGTCCGACGCCGACATCCGCCAGACCATCGCCGACTTTGCCAATTGCGCCCGCCTGGCGCAGCAGGCCGGCTACGACGGCGTGGAAGTGATGGGCTCGGAAGGCTATCTGATCAACCAGTTCATCGCCCGCGCCACCAACAAGCGCAGCGACGACTGGGGCGGCAGCTTTGAAAACCGCATCCGCTTCGCCATCGAAACCGTCAAGGCGGTGCGCGTGGCGGTGGGCGAGGCTTTCATCATCATCTACCGCCTCTCCATGCTGGACCTGGTGCAGGATGGCAGCAACTGGGACGAGGTGGTGCAGCTGGCGCTGGAAATCGAGAAGGCCGGTGCCACCATCATCAATACCGGCATAGGCTGGCACGAGGCGCGGGTGCCGACCATCGCCACCATGGTGCCGCGCGGCGGCTTCGCCTGGGTGACCAAGAAGCTGATGGGCACGGTGAAGATCCCGCTGATCACCACCAACCGCATCAACACCCCGGAAGTGGGCGAACAGATCCTGGCCGACGGCTGCGCCGACATGGTGTCGATGGCGCGTCCCTTCCTGGCCGACCCCGACTTCGTCAACAAGGCGGCCGAAGGCCGCGCCGACGAGATCAACACCTGCATAGGCTGCAACCAGGCTTGCCTGGACCATATCTTCCAGGGCCAGCTGACCTCCTGTCTGGTCAATCCGCGCGCCTGCCGCGAAACCGAGCTCAATTATGAAAAAACCGCCGCGCCGAAGAAGCTGGCGGTGGTCGGTTCCGGTCCGGCCGGCCTGGCCTTCGCCACCGTGGCGGCGGAGCGCGGCCATGCGGTGACGCTGTTCGACTCCGCCGGCGAGATCGGCGGCCAGTTCAACATCGCCAAGCAGATTCCGGGCAAGGAGGAGTTCCACGAGACGCTGCGCTACTTCAAGCGCCGCATCGAAACCAGCGGCGTGGCGCTGCGGCTGAACACCCGGGTGGCGGCGGCGGATCTGCAGGGTTTCGACGAAGTGGTGCTGGCCACCGGCATCGCGCCGCGGCTGCCGGCCATCCCCGGCATCGAGCACGCCAAGGTGCTGAGCTATATCGACGTGCTCAAGCACAAGAAGCCGGTGGGCCATCGCGTCGCCATCATCGGCGCCGGCGGCATAGGCTTCGACACCGCCGAATACCTGACCCACGAGGGCCAGTCCACCGCGCTGAACGCCGCCGCCTTCATGAAGGAATGGGGCGTGGACATGACCGGCGAAACCGCCGGCGGCCTGGCTCCGCAAGGCGCGCAGCCGCACAAGAGCCCGCGCGAGGTCTACCTGTTGCAGCGCAAGACCAGCAAGGTGGGCGAAAACCTGGGCAAGACCACCGGCTGGATCCACCGCGAAAGCCTGAAGATGAAGCGGGTGAAGATGCTGTCCGGCGTCAGCTACGACAAGATCGACGACCAGGGCCTGCACATCACGGTGAAGGGCGAGGCGCAAGTGCTGGCGGTGGACAATGTGGTGATCTGCGCCGGCCAGGACCCGCTGCGCGAGCTGCAGCAGCCGCTGCTCGCCGCCGGCAAGACCGTGCACCTGATAGGCGGCGCCGACGTGGCGGCCGAACTGGACGCCAAGCGTGCCATCAACCAGGGCACGCGCCTGGCCGCGGCGATCTGATCGGCCGCGCGCCGATGGCGCGGCATGGCGGCGATGCCGTCCGCTTGAGCCAAGCGGACGGCATTTTCATTTTCATGGCGGAAAACGACACAGCCCGCGGCGCGGGCTGCGTCGGGCGGTGCTCCCGGCGGGAACGTTTTGGATGGCCGCCGGATCAGCCCTGGCGCTGGGCCGACACCAGCAGCAACATGGGCCGCTCTCTTTCCTCGGCCAGCGCGGGCTGCGCCGCTACCTGTTCGGCGCTGGGACCCCATTCCTCGACATGGCGCAGCGTGAAGCCGGCCGCCATCACCAGATTCAGCAGCGTTCCCAGGGTGCGGTGCTGCTTGACTACGCCGTCGGCCAGCCAGTTGGTCACTCGCGGGCCTTCCGCCTGATAGCCTCTGACCGGCCAGCATAGCCTGCCCTGCTGGTCCCGCTGCCATTGCGGCTGTTCGGCGGCCATGAAGATAGGGTGCTCGATCGAGAACACCAGATGGCCGCCCGGCTTCAGCGCGCGGTGGACGGCGGCCAGCAGGCCCGCCAGGTTTTCGATGTAGTGCAAGGTCAGCGAGCTGTAGACCAGGTCGAAGGCCTGCTCGTCCAGCCGCAGCTGCTCCAGGTCCTGGCGCTGGTAGCGGATGGCATCGTCGCGGGTGTCGGCGACGGCCTTTTCCAGCATCTTTTCCGACACGTCCAGGCCCAGCGCCTGGCCGGCGCCCGCCTCCCGCGCCCAGCGGCAGAACCAGCCGTAGCCGCAGCCGAGATCCACCACCGCGCGGCCTTTCAGGTCCGGCAGCAGCGTTTGCAGGCTGGGCCACTCCGGCGCGCCGGCCAAGCCATGGACCGAACGGTTCAGCTGGCTGTAGCCGTGGAAAAACTCGGGGTTGTCGTAGATGTTTTGCGTCATTGTCAAAAAACTCCATGTGGTGGAATGCCGACCGCTGGGCGTTTGATGCCAATAGCCAAGCCCAGCCGGATGCGGCGGGGCTTGTGAAGGACGGAGCTAGGCTCCCGGGACGCGCGCGCACCCCTCCCCCTCACCCCGCGATGGGGTGATGCCGGGTCTGGAGACGATCAGGGTGTCGAGTTCGCGCATCCCGCCATGTTAACAGTTTTGCCGCCGCGCCGCATGCGGTGGATAAGTTCCTGGATAGGCAGGCTGTTGTGCATAAGTTTGTACATCGTTAATAAGTGTTGCGCAGGACTGCGGCTTCACACTCCCTACACAATATTCAATCAGCATGGCGCGCGGTCGCTATTGCGGCGCGTACTTACCCATGTCGATATAAATACAAAGGAGAAACCCATGCCCACTCTGCCCTCATGGCGCCACGTCTGCCTGGTGCTGGCCATGGTTGCCGGCGCCCAGTTTGCCGGCGCCGCTGCCATCCCGGCCAATGTCCCCGCTCCGCTGCTGGACAGCAGCCATCCGGTGGACTGGTGGTTCGCCTTCAAGTTCAACGCCTATTCCTTCCCCGGTTGCGGTGGCGGAGCGCAGGTCAACAGCTGTCAGTTTGGCGGTAGCCCGCAGACCTACACCAGCGGCAAGAGCTACAGCCAGCAGTATATCTACGCCAGCAGCAGCCAGCCCAGTCTGAGCCAGGGCGGAGGCTGCGTCGGTGACACCCTGACCGACCCGGTGGGTGCCACCTTCAATCAGATCTACAACGGTCAGCTCAACTACGTGGTGTGGAACGACCAATTCTACGACGACCCGTCCATCGCCAGCTGTTCCGGCGATTCCTGCTCGGCGCCGTGGGGCCACTCCAAGGGCGTGCTGGCCTGGGATGCGCAGGGCAACGGCGTGGTGATGCAGGTGAGCACGCCATCGTGGCCGGCTTCGGGCAATGCGCGATACCCGCGCAGCAGCGACGGCAACACCCTGGGTTGTGTCGCCGACAACGATGTCAAGGTCAGCCAGCATTTCTTCTCGCTGCGCTTGAACCACAATGATGTGCTGGCGGTATTGCAGGGCCTGGCCAACGCCAGCGTGGTGACCGATCCGGGCAACCCGCAAATCGTCAAGAACGGCGGTCCGGCCGACATTCAGGCGGCAGTGGGCCTGCTGGGCCAGCAGTCGGGCAGCGCCATGCCGACCGTCAGCGCGCTGTCCAGCGGAGTCAGCCTGATTTCCAAGCCGTCGGCGCTGCAAGTGGCGCCGTGGCAGCTGGTGTCGGCCGAACTGGGCGGCGTGGCCCTGCGCGCCGCCACCTGGTGGGAAGGCAGCAAGAGCACGGCGATTCCCAGCACCACCAAGGCCGGCAAGCCGGCCTGCTGGGACAGCAGCCTCGCCACGCCGGGCCCGGTGGCCATCGCCACTTCCGGCAGCTGGCAGGGCCAGAGCTTTTCGTTGAAGGGCGGCCTGGGCAACAACTTCAATCACGCCAAGATCGGCGTCAGCACCAGCGGCGGCAAGCCCTACGTGATCTTCGGCGACATGAACCAGGAAGGTTCGCTGTCCGGCGATTGCGCCAGCTCGCAGAACGGCCGCGGCGGCCTGTTCTTCGTGCTGCAGAACGCCACGCTGGCCAAGTCGGTAGGCGCGCTGATCGGCGGCAGCACCGCGGCGGCGCGCTGATCCTGTCCGGCGCGTGGCCGCAAGGCCAGGCCGCCAATGGCCGACGGCGATACCGTCGGCCATCTGGCCCGTTCTTGCGGCCGATTCGCTCCCGGATGTCGCCTATTCCGTCCCAGTCTAACGGCCACCACCGACGCGCATGGATGGCGCATCCTCGCCATGATCATTGATTTTCAATGGAATATTTGCCATTTTCATACTCGATCATTCCCCCGCACCCTGAAGTCATCCCGCCGGCGCGCCCGGCTTTCCCTTCCAAGGAGCATGTATGAGCATCAGGCATTTGATCCTGCTGGCGGCCCTGCTGGCTTTGCCGGCCTGGGCCGCGGAGCCGTTGCCGGCCTTCCACGGCGATGCGCGGCAATCGTCGGTGTCCGGGTTGTCGTCCGGCGCTTTCATGGCGGTGCAGTACCAGGTGGCCTTTTCGGCCTCGGTGGTGGGAGTCGGCGTGGTGGCCGGCGGCCCGTATTACTGCGCGTTGGGCGCCTTCGCCGGCGCCGCGGCCTGCATGAGCGGCCCGCCGCCCAGCGCCGTCCAGCTGCTGGCGGCCGCCAGCACCTTCGCCGCCGGCGGCCACATCGATCCCTTGCCGAACCTGGCCAGGCGCCGGGTCTACCTGTTCAGCGGCAGCCAGGACAACACGGTGAAGACTCCGGTGGTGGATAGCGCCGCCGCCTTCTTCCGTCTGGCCGGCGTGCCGGAGCGGCAGATCCAGTATGAACGCCGCTTGCCGGCCGGCCATGCGCAGATCACGCCGGTTTTCGGCAACGACTGCGACGTCACCGCCGCGCCCTATATCAACCATTGCAGTTGGCAGGGCCAGGGCTACGACCAGGCCGGAGTCATCCTGCAGCACATCTACGGCCCTCTGCAGCCCAGGGCGCAGGCGCTTGGCGGCCGCATCGTGCGCTTCGACCAGCGTCCCTACGCCGGCACCGGCAGCAGCTTGGCCGACGAGGGCTTCGTCTACGTGCCGCGCGCCTGCGCCGAGGGCGAGGCCTGCAAGGTACACATCGCGCTGCACGGCTGCAAACAGTACGCCGGCGCGGTGGGCGACGATTTCTACGCCCACACCGGCTACAACAACTGGGCCGATAGTAACCGCATCCTGGTGCTATACCCGCAGACCACCACCTCCGCGGCCAATCCGCAGGGCTGCTGGGACTGGTTCGCCTATACCGGCCCGGCTTATGCCTGGAAGGAGGGTATCCAGATGCGGGCGCTGAAGGCGATGGCCGATCATCTGGTGTCGGCGCGCTGAAGCCGGCTGGACAAGACAATGCCCCGCATCGCGCGGGGCGTTGTTGTTGCGCGGGAGAGGCGCGGGCTTATTCGGCGGCGCGGGCGCGGCGTGCCTTCACCGCCTCGGCCAACTGGGCCAGCAGCTTCTCGGTGTCGTCCCAGCCCAGGCAGCCGTCGGTGATGCTCTGGCCGTAGGTCAGCTCGCAGCCAGGCTTCTGGTCCTGCCGGCCTGCCACCAGGTGGCTTTCCACCATCACGCCGAAGATGCTTTGCTCGCCGGCGGCCAGCTGGCCGGCGACGTCGGCGCTCACTTCCATCTGGCGGCGATAGTCCTTGCGGCTGTTGGCGTGGCTGAAGTCCACCATCAGCTTGTGAGGCAGGCCGACCGCGGTCAGTTCCGCCGCCGCGGCGCGCACATGCTCGGCCGAGTAATTGGGTTCCTTGCCGCCGCGCAGGATCACGTGGCAGTCCGGGTTGCCGCCGGTGGAGACGATGGCGGAGTGGCCGGTTTTGGTCACCGACAGGAAATGGTGCGGCACGCTGGACGAACGGATGGCGTCCACCGCGATCTTCAGATTGCCGTCAGTGCCGTTCTTGAAGCCCACCGGGCAGGACAGGCCGGACGCCAGCTCGCGGTGCACTTGGCTCTCGGTGGTGCGCGCGCCGATGGCGCCCCAGCTGATCAGGTCGGCGAAGTACTGCGGCGTGATCATGTCGAGGAATTCGGTGGCGGCCGGCACGCCCATGCTGTTCAGCGTCAGCAGCAGGCGGCGGGCGATGCGCAGGCCGGTGTTGATGTCGTAGGACTCATTCAGGTGCGGGTCGTTGATCAAGCCCTTCCAGCCCACCGTGGTGCGCGGCTTCTCGAAATACACCCGCATCACCACCACCAGCTCGTCCGCCAACGCGGCGCGCAGCGGCGCCAGCTTCTGCGCGTATTCGATGGCGGCCTCGGTGTCGTGGATCGAACAGGGGCCGATCACCACCAGCAGGCGGTCGTCCTCGCCGCGCAACAGGGCCGAGATCTCGCGCCGGGTGTTGTAGATCAGCTCGGAAGCCGATTCGCTGATAGGCAGTTCGTACAGGTGGGCGATGGGCGGAAGGAGTTCCTTGATCTCGCGGATTCTGACGTCGTCGGTCTGGCGTTGCATGCTGGTGTCCCTTGGCTAACTCGTTTTCTGCATAGCAGCAAGATAACCGCATTTGTCGGCGGCCGACAACCTCGGCGCGCCCGGCCATGCAAAAAGCGCCACGGCCTGGCGGCGGTGGCGCTTGATGCAAAACGGCGCGATGTTCAGTCGGCGTACTGGCGCTTCATGCGCTCGCGGCGCTCCTGGGCCTCCACCGACAGCGTGGCGGTCGGACGGGCCATCAGACGCTTGAGGCCGATGGGTTCGCCGGTGTCCTCGCAGAAGCCGTAGGAGCCGTCGTCGATCTGGCGGATGGATGCCTGGATCTTCTGCAGTAGCTTGCGCTCGCGGTCGCGGGTGCGCAGTTCCAGCGCGTACTCTTCTTCCAGCGTGGCCCGGTCGGCGGGATCGGGGGTAGCTTCCTGTTCCTGCAAATGGTTGGCAGTGGCGTTGGCGTTTACCAGCAACTCCTGCTGCATTTGCAACAACCGGTCCTTGAAGAACTCAAGATGGTCGGCGTTCATGTAATCATCGCCTTCCCAGTTGAGGATATCCTGTTCGGTCAGTTTAGCCATGTTTGGTGCTTCCAGCATAGAGTTGGCAACAGGCGGAGAAGATTACCGGCGGGCCAATGTTTGCGCAACTGTCTTGAGCTTGAAATCCAAATAATCACCCACTGCCGCTAACATTCTATATAGCCCGGTTTGACACCGATAACAAGTCCACCCATTTGGGTAAAGGTAATGAGAATGCCGGTTTCGACCAGATATCCCGATACAAGTTCAAAGGCGGCAACGGCCGCCTTTGATGTTTGCAAGCCTAGTTGCAGGCTTGCCGCACACAGATAATACCCGTGTTTATTTCTGGCTGAGCACCCATTTCACCAGCGCCTTCAGGTCGGCGTCGGGAATATTGGGGTGCGGAGTCATCGGAATCGGCCCCCACACGCCGGAGCCGCCGTTTTTCACTTTGGCCATCAGCATCGCTTCGGCGCCCTTCTGGCCGGCGTATTTCTTGGCGACATCCTTGTAGGCCGGGCCTACGATCTTCTTGTCCACCGCATGACAGGCGGTACAGCTGTACTTTTGCGCCAACTGCAGATTGGCCATCGCCGGCATGGCGGCCATGCCCAGCAACAGGGCGGCAAGCAGGGTTTTTCTCATCGTAGTTCTCCTGATCGTTTCACGTAAGCGCCGGCCACGGCAGCCGGCGACTATCAAAAGTATGACAAATAACCTGCTTTACTGGATCACCACCTTGAGTTGCATCAAGAAGCTTGCTTCCAGCATCCGCACCGGCAGCATCATGATTACCTGGATGATCAGCAGCAGCACCAGCGGCGACAGGTCCACCCCGCCCACCACCGCGCGGCGGAACGGCCTGAGGAAGGGGTGGGTCAGGCTGTCCAGCACCGGTGCGATGGGATTGTAGGGATTGACCCAGCTGAGCACCGCCTGCACGATCACCGCGCCCATCAGCAGCGTCAGCGATTGCTTGAACACTTCCAGCACCGACAGCAGGAACAGCGCCACCCACACTTGCGGGAAAGTGAACACTTCCGGCAGCGAGCCCAGCAGCAGCATCAGGACGTTGGCCAGCAGGCACACCAGCCAAGCCAGCAGCATGGTGGCGGTGTCGTAATTGCGCACCGAGGGTACCAGCTTGCGCGCCGGCAGCACCAGGAAATTGGTGGCGGACATCACGAACTGGCACAAGGGATGCTTGAACGGCGCGCGCGCCACCTGCAGGTAGAAACGCAGCAGCAGCACCAGCACGAACAGGCCGGACAGGGTTTTGATCAGAAACTGCAAGGTATCGACAAACATGATCTTGGCTTACTCCTGGCTGAGTTGTTGACCCATTTCGACAGAGCGCTCGCGGCAGTCCATCGCGCCGGCGACGATGGCCGCCTTGACGCCTTCGGCCTCGAAGCGGGCGATGGCGCGTTCGGTGGTGCCGCCCTTGGACATCACGTTGCGCCGCAGCGTCGCCACCGGCAGCGGGCTCTGCCGCGCCAGCTCCACCGCGCCGTCGAAGGTGGCCAGCACCAGCTCGCGCGCCTGGCTCTCGCTGAAGCCGGCCTTGACGCCGGCTTCTATCATGCTCTCGATGAAGTAGAACACATAGGCCGGGCCGCTGCCGGAGACGCTGGTGATATCGTCTATGCCGGCTTCGTCGTCCAGCCAGACGGTGAGGCCGGCGGCGCGCATGATGGTCTCGGCGGCGGCACGGTCGGACGCCGGAACGGCGGCGGCGAACAGGCCGGACACGCCCTTGCCCACCATGGCCGGGGTATTCGGCATCACCCGCACGATGCGGCCGCTGCCCAGCCAGCGTGCCAGCGCGTCCAGACGGATGCCGGCGGCGATGGACACCACCAGCGCGCCGCCTAGCCGCGGCGCCAGCTCCAGGCACAATTCACGCAGTTGCTGCGGCTTGACCGCCAGCACCACTACATCATCCGCAGAGAAACGCTCCGGCAGCGCCTGGCCGCCGCTGCAGCCGAAGTCGGCCGCCAATTGGTCCAGCTTGTCCTGCTGGTGCTCCACCACATGGATGCGGTGGCCGCCCTGGCGGGCCAGCCCGCCGATGATGGCGCCGGCCATATTGCCGCCGCCGATGAAAGTGATCTGCATCTGCTTATCCCCTGGATGCTGCGGCTCCCGGCTGGGCCGGAAGCGGATTGTCAATGTTGGTAATCGCGCCGGCCGAAGATGGCCGAGCCCACCCGCACCAGCGTGGCGCCTTCGGCCACCGCCAGCTCCAGGTCGGCCGACATGCCCATCGACAGCGTGTCTAGCGCCAGGCCTTCGGCCCGCAACTGCTCCGCCAGCGCGCGCAAGGCGGCGAACTGCGCCGCCTGCCGCACCGGGTCGGGGCCCGGCTCGGGAATGCACATCAGGCCGCGCAGCCGGATGCCGGGCAGAACCACCGCCGCGCGCGCCAATGCCGCCGCGTCTTGCGGCGCGCAGCCGCTCTTGCTGGCCTCGCCGGAGACGTTGACCTGCACGCAGAGGTTGAGCGGCGGCATGTCGGCCGGCCGCTGCGCCGACAGCCGCTCGGCGGTTTTCAGCCGGTCTATCGAGTGCACCCAGTGCGCGCGTTCGGCGACGATGCGGGTTTTGTTGGACTGGAGCGGGCCGATGAAGTGCCATTCTATCGCCAGGTCGGAGAGCGCCCCGCTCTTCTGCTCCAGCTCCTGCACGTAGTTCTCGCCGAAGGCGCGCTGGCCGCAGGCATAGGCCTCGCGCAGGTCGGCGGCGGGAAAGGTCTTGCTCACCGCCAGCAGGGCGACTTCGTCTGGCGCGCGCCCGGCCCGGCGGCAGGCCTCGGCCAGCCGCGCGCCGACCTGCTGCAACCGGATGGAAAGGGTGTCTGTCATGTCGTCTGTATCCGTGAGCCGGCCGCCACGGGGGATATCCGACGGCCCGAGCAGCGCTTACAATGCACTGCAGGACCGGCCATGCCAGCAGGGCGTCGGCGGGCGGCGGCGATGTCATCATCGTGGAGAATTATATGGAAATTTCCGAGCTCCTGGCTTTTACCGTCAAGAACAAGGCTTCCGACCTGCACTTGTCGGCGGGCCTGCCGCCGATGATACGGGTGAACGGCGATATCCGCCGCATCAATCTGCCGCCGTTGGACCACCATGACGTGCACGACATGGTGTATGACATCATGAACGACTACCAGCGCAAGATCTTCGAAGACGTCTACGAGTGCGACTTTTCGTTCGAGCTGCCCGGCATCGCCCGCTTCCGCGTCAACGCCTTCGTGCAGAACCGCGGCATGGCCTCGGTGTTCCGGGTGATTCCCAGCAAGGTGCTGTCGCTGGAGCAATTGGCGGCGCCCAAGATCTTCCAGGATATCGCCGGCTACCCGCGCGGCCTGGTGCTGGTGACCGGTCCCACCGGTTCCGGCAAGTCCACCACGCTGGCGGCGATGATAGACTATGTCAACGAAAACGACTTCTCGCACATTCTTACTGTGGAAGATCCGATCGAATTCGTCCACGAAAGCAAGAAAAGCCTGGTCAACCAGCGCGAACTGGGCCTGCAGACCCAAAGCTTCGCCAACGCGCTGAAAAGCGCGCTGCGCGAAGACCCCGACGTGATCCTGGTGGGCGAGCTGCGCGATCTGGAAACCATACGGCTGGCGCTGACCGCGGCTGAAACCGGCCACCTGGTGTTCGGCACGCTGCACACCAGCAGCGCGGCCAAGACCATAGACCGCATCGTCGACGTGTTTCCGGCCGGCGAGAAGGAAATGGTGCGTTCGATGCTGTCGGAGTCGGTGCGGGCGGTGATTGCCCAGACCCTGCTGAAAACCAAGGACGGCCAGGGCCGGGTGGCGGCGCACGAGATCATGATAGGCACGCCGGCGATCCGCAACCTGATCCGCGAAAACAAGATCGCGCAGATCAACTCGATGATACAGACCGGGCAGCAGCACGGCATGCAAACCCTGGACCAGTGTCTGGCGGATCTGGTCCGGCGCAATATGGTCTCGCCGGGCGAAGCCCGCGCCAAGGCCAGCAACAAAGACTCGTTCTGAGCCGCGCTTTTGGCAGAAAGCCACGGCTACAATCGCCTGCTGCGCGCGGCGTTAGCAGGCTAGACTGGAAGCAGCCCACGCAGGATTAAGCCGCCATGGAAAAAGACCAGGCATCCAAATTCATTCATGATCTGCTGAAGCATGCCATCGGCAAGAATGCCTCCGACATTTTCATTTCCGCCGACTTTCCGCCGGCGATGAAGATAGACGGCAAGATCACCCCGGTGGCGCCGCAGCCGTTGTCCGCCCAGCAGAGCAAGGAACTGGTGCGCGCCATCATGAACGACCGCCAGACCGAGGAGTTCGAGGGCCGCAAGGAGGCCAATTTCGCGATCAATCCGCCCGGCGTCGGCCGTTTCCGCGTCAGCGCCTTCGTGCAGCAGGGCACCGTGGGCATGGTGCTGCGCAAGATCAACACCGACATCCCCAACTTCGACCAGCTCACCCTGCCGGAGGTGCTGAAGGACATCGCGCTGATCAAGCGCGGGCTGGTGATCTTCGTCGGCGGCACCGGCTCCGGCAAGTCCACCTCGCTGGCGGCGCTGGTGGACTGGCGCAACACGAACAACCAGGACCACATCATCACGGTCGAGGACCCGATCGAGTACGTGCACACCCACAAGAAGTCCATCGTCACCCAGCGCGAGATCGGCGTCGACACCGACAACTGGGAGGTGGCGCTGAAGAACACGCTGCGTCAGGCGCCGGACGTGATCATGATGGGCGAGATCCGCGACCGTGAAACCATGGCCTACGGCCTGCAGTTCGCCGAAACCGGCCACCTGTGCCTGGCCACGCTGCACGCCAACAACGCCAACCAGGCGCTGGACCGCATCCTCAACTTCTTTCCGGAGGAGCGCCACCAGCAGGTGCTGATGGATTTGTCGCTGAACATGCGCTCCATCATTTCGCAGCGGCTGGTGCCGCATAAATCGGGCCGCGGCCGGGTGGCGGCGGTGGAGATCCTGCTCAACAGCCCGCTGGTGTCTGACATGGTGTTCAAGGGCGAGATCGCTGGCCTGAAGGAAGTGATGTCGCGCTCGCGCGAGGCCGGCATGCAAACCTTCGACCAGTCGCTGTTCGAGCTGTTCGAGGCCGATCTGATCACTTACGAGGACGCGCTGCGCAACGCCGACTCCATCAACGACCTGCGCTTGAGAATCAAGCTCTACAGCGAAAGCGGCCGCAACCGCGACCCGCTGGAAGGCATCGACCACCTGGATATAGTCTGAACTGGCGCCACGCCATAGCCCATCATGCATTTTGACGCCAATACCACCGTACTCATCATCGAAGATTCCCACACCGTGCGCCAGGGTCTGCGCACCATGCTGTCCATGGCCGGAGTGACCCGCTCGGAGGCCGTCAGCAACGCCAGCGAGGCGCGCAACCGCCTGCGCGGCAAGCCGTACGACGTCGTGCTGTGCGACTACAATCTGGGCGAGGGCATGGACGGCCAGGAGCTGCTGGAGGCGATGCGCAAGAGCGGCAACCTGCCGCTGTCCACCATCTGGATCATGATCACCGGCGAGCGCCACTACGAAAGAGTGGTGGCCGCCGCCGAAATGGCGCCGGACGACTACATCCTCAAACCGTTCGCCTCGCAGCTGCTGCTGGACCGGATGAGCCTGGCCGGCCAGCGCAAGGCTTTCCTCGCGCCGGCGCACAAGCTGCTGTCCGCCGGCAAGGTGGAGCAGGCGATCCAGGTGCTGCAGCAACTGGCGCGCGAAACCTCCAACGCGCAATACCGGCTGGACGCGCAGCGGCTCGCCGCCGAGCTGCTGGTCAACGAAGGCCGCCAGGGCGAGGCGCTGTCGATCTACCAGGAGCTGCTGACCCAGCGGGTGATTCCCTGGGCCAAGATGGGGGTGGCGCGCATCGTCGCCGAGCAGGGCGAGAGCCAGGAGTCCAATGCGCTGCTGCGAGAGATCATCGCCGACGCGCCGCGCTATACCGACGCCTATGACCTGCTGGCGCAAAACCTGATCGACGAGGGCCAGTACCAGACCGCCGCCATCGTGCTGGAAAAGGCGGTGGCCATCTCGCCGCGCAACTTCAACCGGCTCAAGAGCTGCGGCACCGCGCTGTTGCGCTGCGGCGACGCCACCAAAGCGGCCGATTATCTGCAGCGGGCGGTGGAGGTGGGGCGCAACAACAATTTCTTCGGCCCCGACGTGCTGGTGGACCTGCTGCAGGCTTACAGCGAAAGCGGCCAGACCCAACATCTGGACCGGCTGCAGGCGGAAATCTCCAGCCGGATGGACGAGCTGCCCGGCGGCCAACTGACCATGGCGGTGTGCCGCGCGCTGACTGCGCTGGCGCAGAAGCGCCCCAGCGACGCGCTGGCCCAGCTGCAATCGGTGGCGGAGCACTTGCGCGCGCGGGAAACCGACTTCCCCAGCGCGCAGCGCTTCCTCGCCGCCGCGGTGCGGCTGACCGCCGAGCAAAGCAATGAGCTGCCGCAGCAGTGGGCGCACAGCATCGCGCTGCGTTTCGCCGACGGCCGCCATGAGCTGGGCACGCTGCTGGAGATCGCCCACAAGCACGAGGCCTGCCATGGCGCCATCGAAACCGCCTACGACATGCTGCAGACCGAAAGCAACAAGGCGGTGGAACTGGCCAGCACCGGCAAGCTGGAGGAGGCCGCCGCCATGCTCTACCTGTTGTCGCAGAATACGCTGAACGAACGCATCAGCATGAACGCCTGCGCGCTGCTGCTGCGCACTTGCGAAAGCCGCAGCAAGGCCGGCCAGCCATATCCCGAGGAGGACCGCCAGGTGCTGAAGCTGATGCACTGGCTGCCGCAGGACAACGAGCGGGTGCGCGGTTTCATCCGCCGCCATCAGGCGCTGGATCCGGAATGCGAATGAGCGCGCCGCCGCGACGCGGCAGGCTAGACTGGTAACAACGCAGGCCGGGGTCGCCCGGCTGCCGCCATCCAACCCCGCCGCGGCCGCTGGCCGCCGGCCCCCGCGAGGCTGCCCATGGCTTTCAGCGCGAACACCACGGTATTGATCGTCGACGATGCGCTGACCATGGCGCAGGGCATCCGCGCCATCCTGGCGATGGCCGGGGTCACCCAGTCGGAAACCGCCAGCCACGCCGGCGAGGCGAGCAACCGGCTGCGCAGCAAGCGCTTCGACGTGGTGTTGTGCGACTACAACCTGGGCAAGGGCATGAATGGCCAGGAGCTGCTGGAGGCGATGCGCAAGAGCGGCACGCTGCCCTTGTCGACGCTGTGGGTGATGATCACCGGCGAGCGCAACTACACCCAGGTGGTGAGCGCCGCGGAAATGGTGCCCGACGACTACATCCTCAAGCCTTTCACCTCGCAGCAGCTGCTGGACCGTCTGGAACTGGCCGTCCAGCGCAAGGCCTTCCTCGCGCCGGCGCACAAGCTGCTGGACAAGGGCAAAACGGAGCAGGCGATCCAGGCGCTGCAGGAGCTGGCGCAGCAGGCCGACAACCGCCAGAGCCGGCTCGGCGCGCTGCGGCTGCGCGCCGAGCTGATGGTGCGCGAAGGCCAGTACGAGCAGGCGCTGCGGATTTATCAGGGGCTGCTGGAGCAGGACGAGATTCCCTGGGCCAAGATGGGCGTGGCGCGCATCTTGTCCGAGCAGGGCGACAGCCCCCAGTCCAACGCGCTGCTGGACGAGGTGATCGCCATCGCGCCGCGCTACACCGAAGCCTACGATCTGCTGGCGCAGAACATGATAGACGACGGCGCTTACCAGGAAGCCGCCGCGGTGCTGGAAAAGGCGGTGGGCATCTCGCCGCGCAATTTCACCCGCTTGCACAGTTACGGCAACGCGCTGCTGCGCAGCGGCGAGGCTGCCAAGGCGGTCGATCAGCTGCAGCGCGCGGTGGACATCGGCCGCCACAACAGCTTCTTCGGTCCGGAAGTGCTGGTCGACCTGATGCAGGCGCGCAGCGAAAGCGGCCAAATCCAGCAGATGGACCGGCTGCAGAACGAAATTTCCACCCAGCTGGGCAAGCGGCCCGGCGGACAGCTGATGCTGGCGGTGTGCCGGGCGATGGCCGCGTTGGCGCAGCAGCGGCCGGAGCAGGCGTTGAGCCAGCTGGAGGAAGGAGCGGAATGGCTGCGCGCGGCGGAGACCGACTTCGACAGCGCCCTGCGCTTTCTGGCGGCGACGGCGCGGTTGCCGTCCGGTCACGGCGCGGAACAGGCGCCGCAATGGGCGCACACTATCGCGCTGCGTTTCGCCGACGGCCGCCACGAGCTCGGCAGCCTGCAGGAGGCCGCGCGCCAGCATCCGGCCTGCCTGCAGTCGATCAAGACCGCCTACGAGCAGTTGCAGGGCAAGAGCCAGGCGGCGCTGGAACAGGCCAATCAGGGACAGCTGGAGGCGGCGGCCGACATGCTGCACCGCGACGCGATGGCCACGCTCAACCAGCGGCTGGGCATGTATGGCTGCGCGATGCTGCTGCGCATCTGCGAAAACCGTCAGCAGGCGCAGCAAGACTATGCCGAGCCATTGCAGGCTTTGCGCCAGCTACTGCAATGGTTGCCGCACGACAACGAACGGGTGCACGGCTTCGTCAGGCGGCGGCAGGCGCTGTTGCGCCACCACGAATGAGGCCGGGCATGCGGGTCTTCTTCGCTTGCCTGCCGCCAGCCGACTGCCTGCCGCGGCTGGCGCAGTGGCAGGACGCCATGCATGTTCTGGCCGGCGGCCGCAAGCTGCCCTTGCCGCAGTTGCATCTGACCCTGGCTTTTCTGGGCGAGGTCGGCCCGCTGGCGCTGCAGCGCGCCGCCGACTGCGCCGAACAGGCGGCGGCCAGCCTGCCCGACAGCCTGCTGCTGGATAGCTGCGGCAGCTGGGACAGCGGCATAGGCTGGTGCGGACCCGCCAGGTCCGATGCTGCGCTGCAGGCCTGGGTGTACCGTTTGCGGCGGGCGTTGCGCCTCGAGGGACTGGCGGTGGAAAACCGGCCCTACCAGCCGCATCTGACCCTGTTGCGCAAGCTGCAGCAGGCATTGCCGCCGCAGCCGCCGCAGCCGGTGCCGCTGTTGCGGCTGGAATTGCGCGAGGTGGCGCTGATCGCCTCCAGCCGGCGCGCCGACGGCGCAGGCCATCTCAGGCTGGATGGCTGGCGCCGCGCTCCCGGCAGTTGACGGACAGGTTCAGCGGGGCTTCGCGCCGGCATCGGCGTCCCAGCGCGCCGCCGCCTGCGCGTCGCCGGCGCGCGCTTCCACCCAGTGGCGGCTGCCGTCGGCCAGGATTTCGCATTTCCAGAATGGCGCGTGCTGCTTCAGGTAGTCCATCAGGAAGTTGGCGGCTTCGAAGGCGTCGCGGCGGTGACTGCTGGCCGCCACCACCAGCACGATGGGCTCGCCCAGAGCCAGGCGGCCGACGCGGTGGATCAGCGTCACCCCTTTCAGCGACCAGCGTTGGCGCGCCTCGCAGACGATGCCGGCCAGCGCCTTTTCCGTCATGCCCGGATAATGCTCGAGCTCCAGCGCCACCACGTCCTGGCGGTCGCCGTAATCGCGCACTAGGCCGGTGAAGCTGACCACCGCGCCGCAGGCTGGGTTGGCGGACCAGCGCCTGACCTCGGCGCCGACGTCGAAATCCTCGACCTGCACCCGGATATGATTGACCGCCATTTCAGCCTCCGGTCACCGGCGGGAATACCGCCACTTCGTCGCCATCGGCCAGCGGGGTGTCGCCGGTGGCCATGTCCTGGTTGACCGCCACCCGGAACGTCTGGCCGAGCGCCAGCGCGCGCGCCCACTCGCCGCCGCGCTGGCGCAATTCCGCCATCAGCTCGTCCACCGTGGCGGCCTCGCTGTCCAGCGTTTCCGCATCCAGGCCCAGCGCGTCGCGCAGCCGGGCGAAATACAGCATGTTCAATTGCATCGCATGACCCTCCCTGGGTTGCCGCTTCGGCCGCGGCTTTCATTCATCAGGCAGTGTAAGCAATCGGCGCCGGCCGGCCAATGCCGATGCGGTGGGAGCGGCTGGCGGCGCTCAGGGTTTGGGCGGATGGTCGCGCAGAGGGTCGAACCACATCGACTTGTCGCTCAGCGGCGCGCTGTCGGGCAGCAGCGGGTTGGAGAGGGGAATCAGGCGGCGTTCGCTCATCTTCGCCTGGCGCAGCACGTCGCGGTGGTATTTCCAGAAGATGGCGTCGAAGCTGCCGTCGGCGCGCATCCGCGCCAGTCCCAGCCGCAAGCGCTCCGCCAGCAATGGATTGTTGCGGTTGCAGAAGAAGTAGTAGGGCCAGGGGTAATAGAACAGCAGATGCTGCTCGACTTCGAGATTAGGATATTCGCTGTGGAAGCGCTGGTATTCGTCGAATATTTCCAGCACGCTGCGCGGAAACAGGTCGAAGCGGTGGTGGCTGAGCATGCCGAACAGCTTGTCGTAGCGGCCGGTGCTGACCTGGATGTCAGCGGCCTGGTAGACCTGGATGTCGCCCCAGCCCTTGCCCTGGCCCACCAGGAAACGGCCTAGGTCGGAGCGGCTCCGCACCTGGTCGAACTCCTCCTGGCGCTTGCCGTCTATCAGCGCGATGCGATAGCCGAGCAAGCCTTTGCGCAAATCCACCCGTACCGGCCGCAGATGCAGTTCCCGCTCGTCCGAGGTGGAGCTCCAGGCGACATTGATGGCATTGCCTTGCCGCAATTCCACCAAGGCGCGGTCCTCGTCCATCGGCCAGCCGCTGGCTTGCAGCGAGTAGGGGCCATAGCTGTCGACGGTCTTGTCCAGCGCGGTGCGCAGGATTTCCCGGATATCGTCGTAGCGGAGGTCGCTTGCGCTTTCGCCGGCGGGATAAACCACTCTCATGGCTTCGGCCGCGTGGCCGGCCTGAGCCAGGCAGAACAGTAATAGCCACTTCCACATCGCCGTGTCCCCTATCCCGCCATCCACTTAATTTAGCACAGCCGCTCCGGGCCGCCGGCTGGCCGCGCAAGCAGGTTTTGCAACAGCGATAGCGCTGGCTTCAAGATGGCCGCGGAATAAAAAAACCCGCCTTGGCGGCGGGTCGGGTAATCAGCATGGGTTTGGCTGGCCTGAACTGGCGGCTATTGCCGCGGTGGTCCGGCAAGCAAAATTGTCATGCAAACCCCTTTCCTGAAATGACAAATGAATTATTGCAGTGGGCGGCGCGGCTTGCAAGGCGTTTTACATGCCGATTACATATCGGCGCCGCATCCATCGTCATGCAGGCTCAGCGCACGATTTGCGAGAGTTCGCCCTTCAGGTATTTATTGGCCATGGTGTCCAGATTGATGGCTTTGATCTTGCTGGCCTGGCCGGCGGCGCCAAAAGCCTCGTAGCGGGCGATGCAGATGTCGCGCATCGCCTCTATGGTCTTGGTCAGGTATTTGCGCGGGTCGAATTCAGCCGGGTTTTCCGCCAGGAAGCGGCGGATGGCGCCGGTGGAGGCCAGGCGCAGATCGGTGTCGATGTTCACCTTGCGCACGCCATGCTTGATGCCTTCGACAATCTCTTCCACCGGCACGCCGTAGGTCTCGCCCAGATGGCCGCCGTGCTGGTTGATGATCTGCAGCCATTCCTGCGGCACGCTGGAGGAGCCGTGCATCACCAGGTGGGTGTTGGGAATGCGGGCGTGGATTTCCTTGATGCGGTCGATGCGCAGCACGTCGCCGGTGGGCTTCTTGCTGAATTTGTAGGCGCCGTGGCTGGTGCCGATGGCGATGGCCAGCGCGTCCACGCCGGTATCCTTGACGAAGCGGGCGGCCTCTTCCGGGTCGGTCAACAGCTGGCTGTGGTCCAGCACGCCCTCGGCGCCGACGCCGTCTTCCTCGCCAGCCATGCCGGTTTCGAGGCTACCCAGGCAGCCGATTTCGCCTTCCACCGACACGCCGCAGGCGTGGGCGAAGCCGACCACGGTGCGGGTGACGCCGACGTTGTAGTCGTAGTCGGCCGGGGTCTTGCCGTCGGATTTCAGCGAACCGTCCATCATCACCGAGCTGAAGCCCAGCTGGATCGAGCGCTGGCAGACGTCCGGGCTGGTGCCGTGGTCCTGGTGCATCACCACCGGGATGTGGGGGAATTCTTCGATCGCCGCCAGGATCATGTGGCGCAGGAAGGGGGCGCCGGCGTATTTGCGGGCGCCGGCCGAAGCCTGCACGATCACCGGGGCGTCGACCTTGTCGGCCGCTTCCATGATGGCGCGCATCTGCTCCAGATTGTTGACGTTGAAGGCCGGCAGGCCGTAGCTGTACTCGGCAGCGTGGTCCAGCAGCTGACGCATAGAAACGAGTGCCATGAATTTCTCCCTCATGGGCTCCGCTCGCGGCGGAGCCTGTTTGCAAAAAACGGGGCGGCCGGCATGGCGCCGGCCGCCGGAATTATTGGCGCGACAGGCTGGTCAGCAGCACGCCGGCGCCGACGAAAGCGCCGCCGCTGAAACGGTTGACCAGCCGCAGCCGGCGCGCGCTGTTCAGCCAGCCGGCAAGCCTGGCGCCGCAGCTGGCGTAGGTCAGCTGCCAGGACGACTCGACCACGAAGAAGGTCAGCGCCAGGATGGCCAGCTGCGGCCCCTGCGGTTGATGCGCGTCCATGAACTGCGGAAACAGCGCGGCGAAGAAGATCAGCGCCTTGGGATTGCTCATCGCCACCAGGAAGCCGCGGCGGTACAAGGCCCACGGGCCGTGCTGACCCGTCGCGTCCTCGCGCAGTTCCGCCACCGGCTGCGGCGGGCTGCGCCAGGTCTTCACCCCCAGATACACCAGATACACCGCGCCGGCGTATTTGATGACGGAGAACAGCACTTCCGATGTGGCCAGCACCGCGCCCAGCCCCGCCACCGAGGCCAGCATCAGCAAGCCCAGCGCGCTCATCAGGCCGAAACAGGTCATAAGCGTGCGGCGCACGCCGTAATGGATGCCGTGGGTCATCGCCAGCAGCATATTGGGGCCGGGGGTGGCGGACACGAAGAACATGGTGGTGACGAACAACAGCCAGGTGTGCAGGGGCATGACTCTCTCCGTGGGGGCTTGACCGGGTAGTATAACGAATGCCTCGGCGGCTGGCTGGAAACGCCGTGTTCCGGCCAGGTTCCATCTGGCTGGCAGGCCGTGGCGGTAGGGGCGCCGCCACGGTCGCTCGGCCAGGTTAGCGCGCGCGCTCGGCCAGAATCGCCACCGCCGGCAGCTCCTTGCCTTCCAGGAATTCCA
Organism: Chromobacterium sphagni; assembly: GCF_001855555.1. Lineage (GTDB taxonomy): Bacteria > Pseudomonadota > Gammaproteobacteria > Burkholderiales > Chromobacteriaceae > Chromobacterium > Chromobacterium sphagni. The sequence continues at coordinate 988,351 of NZ_MKCT01000001.1, forward strand.
GGAAGGCACCGCCGCCGGTGGAGATGTAGCCGATGTCGTCGGTGATGCCGTATTTGGCGATCGCCGCCAGCGTGTCGCCGCCGCCGGCGATGGAGAAGGCCGCGGACTTTGCGATGGCGTCGGCCAGCGTCCTGGTGCCTTGTCCGAACTGGTCGAACTCGAATACGCCCACCGGGCCGTTCCAGACCACGGTGCCGGCCTGGGCGATGATGGCGGCCAGCTCCCTGGCGGAGTCCGGGCCGATGTCCAGGATCATGTCGTCGGCGTTCACCTCGGCCACGTTCTTGGTGACGGCGGCGGCGGTTTCGGCGAATTCGGTGGCACACACCACGTCGGCGGGCAGCGGCACATCGCCGCCGCGCGCGCGGATTTTGGCGATCACCTTCCTGGCTTCGTCCACCAGCTCGGCCTCGGCCAGGCTCTTGCCGATATTCTTGCCTTCGGCCAAGAGGAAGGTGTTGGCGATGCCGCCGCCGACGATCAGCCGGTCAACCTTGTCGGCCAGGGCTTCCAGGATGGTCAGCTTGGTAGATACCTTGGAGCCGGCGACGATGGCCACCAGCGGGCGGGCCGGCGCCAGCAAGGCCTTGCCCAGCGCGTCCAGCTCGGCGGACAGCAACAGGCCGGCGCAGGCGACGGGCGCGAACCGCGCCACCGCGTGGGTGGAGGCCTCGGCGCGGTGCGCGGTGCCGAAGGCGTCGTTGACGAACACGTCGCACAGCGCGGCGTAGGCGCGGCCCAGCTCGGCGTTGTTCTTTTTCTCGCCCGGGTTCAGGCGGATGTTCTCCAGCATCACCACCTCGCCCGGCGCCAGCTCCACGCCGCTTCGCCAGTCGGCCTGCAGCCGCACCGGCTTGCCCAGCAGTTCCGCCAGGCGGGCCACCACCGGCGCCAGGCTGTCTTCCGGCTTGGGTTCGCCTTCGGTCGGGCGGCCCAGATGGGTCATCAGCATCACGCCGGCGCCGGCCTTCAGGCACAGCTCTATGGTGGCCAGGCTGGCGCGGATGCGGGTGTCGTCGCCGATCACGCCGTTTTTCAGCGGCACGTTCATGTCCACGCGGATCAGCACGCGCTTGCCGGTAAGGTTCTGGTCGGAGAGTTTGTTGAATTTCATCGTTTCACTCACTCGGGTTTGGATGCGGGATGATCAGGCAAGGCGGCTGGCCGGGCCACGGCGCCGCCGCATTTCTTGCAGAACGGGAAAAAGGCGAAATTGCGCGCGCCGCAGGCGCAGACGCGGAACAGCTGCAGGCCGCAGTGGATGCAGTAGTCGGCGTCGTCGCCGGCGATATTGTACTGGTGGTCGCACGACGGGCAGCTGCGCTTCTGGTACGACTGCAGCGCCTTGGGGTAAGCGACGTGGCTGGCGCGCTCGCTCTGGCTTTGCTTGAGCTCGACGCGCTTCTTCTCGGCGTAGCGCTGGAAGGCCTGGATCATGCGCATGCCGGCGAACACGGTGAGCGCGATGCCGACCAATAGCCGTACATAGCCGCCGAAATTGGGCAGGTAAGGCAGCAGTTCGACGAAGAAGGCGAACAGCGAAAACAGGCCGAAGCCGTAGACGAAGAACCAGTAGCGGTGGCTGCGGTAGCGTAGGAATAGCCACACGCCGAGCAGCAACAGCGGCAGGATCACCGCCAGCCTGAGCGCGAACACTTTCAGTTCAAAGCGGCTGTAGGCCTGCTGGTATTGCCGCCCAGCCTGCTGTTCCAGTGCGCCGACGCGGCCCTGCAATGCCTGCTGCTGCTGCGCCAGCGCCAGCAGGCCAGCGCTGGCCTGGTCTTCCCGCTTCTGCCATTGCAGGATCTGCGCCTGCAAGGCGTCCAGCGCGCGGGTGCGCTTCAGCACTTCGGCGCTCTGGCCGGCATCGGCGGTGACCGCTCGGCTGGCCAGCCAGTTGTCGAGTCCCTGGCGCTGGGTCTGGTAGCCGCGCTCCAGCTGGCCGCGGGTGGTTGCCAGCTTTTCCTGCTCGGCGCGCAAGGCCTCGGTCTGCCGTTGCAGCTGTTCTTGCTGGCGCTTCAACGGATCCAGCCCGATATGCTGTCGGAAAACTTCCTGTTGCGGCGGGCCGCCTTCCGGTAGGTAGAACAGGTCGCGGATTACCAGTTCGCCCAGGCTGACCAGCAGGCCGGCGAATACCAGCGCCACCAGCCACGAGGCCAGCCGCACCATTTTTTCCGGCCGGGACAAGGCCTGACCCTGCTGCATCCTGTTCTCCATCGCGTTCTAAGAAAACCCCGCCCAGGCGGGACTGTCTTCCCTAGCAAGCAGTGTATGCCGAAATGACGGCGCCACTTTAACACCAATCAAATTTCATGCGCGGCTTTATGTAACAAAACAACAGGGCGAATGGCATATAAAGCCGGCCCGCCCCGTCGCCGGTTGCGCCTGAAACCCGTGTCAGCAGCTGAACATCGCGCGCGCGGTGCGCAGCATCTGGCAGCTGAAGCCCCACTCGTTGTCGTACCAGGCCAGCACCTTCACCATATTGCCGCCGGTCACCTTGGTCAGCGTGGAGTCGAAGGTGGAGGCCTCGTCGGTGTGGTTGAAGTCGCCGGACACCAGCGGCAGCGTGTTGTAGCCCAAGATGCCCTGCATGCCGCCTTCGGCCGCATTCTTGAGGATCTCGTTGACCTCGTCCTTGCTGGTGTCGCGGCTGGCGGTGAAGGTGAGGTCCACCAGCGACACGTTGATGGTGGGCACCCGCACCGAGAAGCCGTCCAGCCGGCCCTTCAGCTCCGGCAGCACCAGACCCACCGCCTTGGCGGCGCCGGTCTTGGTGGGGATCATGTTGTCGGTGGCGGAGCGGGCGCGGCGCAGGTCCTTGTGCTTGACGTCGGTCAGCACCTGATCGTTGGTGAAGGCGTGGATGGTGGTCATCAGGCCTTTCTTGATGCCGATGGCGTCGTTCAGCGCCTTGGCCACCGGCGCCAGGCAATTGGTGGTGCAGCTGGCGTTCGACACCACGGTCATTTCCGGCTTCAACGTGTCGTGGTTGACGCCGTAGACGATGGTGGCGTCGACGTCGTCGCCGCCCGGCGCCGAGATCAGCACTTTCTTGGCGCCGGCGTCGATATGGGCCTGGCACTTTTCCTTGCTGGTGAAGGCGCCGGTGCATTCCAGCACCAGGTCGACATCCAGGTCCTGCCACGGCAGCTCGGCCGGGTTGCGGGTGCTGAAGAACGGAATCTTGTCGCCGTTGAGGATCAGGTGTTGTTCATCCTGCTCCACGCTGCCGGGGAAACGGCCGTGCACGGTGTCGAACTGGGTCAGGTGGGCGTTGATGTTCAGGTCGCCGGAGGCGTTGACCGCCACCACCGTGAAATCATCGTGCAACTTGTTTTCATAGATGGCGCGCAGAACTTGGCGGCCAATGCGACCGTAACCGTTGATGGCGAGGCGGATGGTCATGCTGCAGGGTCTCCCGGTAAAACTTTTGTAGTGCGGCGACTACATGGCATGGCGAAAAAAAGGCCATCGCGCTGCCGCGATGGCCTGACTTCTAACTCAACGGATAACCGCGCGGGTCTTGGCGACCACGTTTTCCACGGTAAAGCCGAATTCCTTGAACAGCTGCGGCGCCGGCGCCGATTCGCCGAAGTGGTTGATGCCCACCACTTCGCCTTCCAGGCCGACATACTTGCGCCAGAAGTCCGGATGGCCGGCCTCTACGGCCACGCGCGGCAGGCCGGCCGGCAGCACGCTCTGCCGCCAGGCCTTGTCCTGCGCGTCGAACACATTGGTGCAGGGCATGGACACCACGCGCACCGCGATGCCTTCGGCCGCCAGCGCTTCCTGCGCCTTCAGCGCCAGTTCCACTTCGGAACCGGTGGCGATCAGCACGGCGCGGGCGCCGGCCGCGTCGCGCAGCACGTAGCCGCCCTTGCGGATGGCGGCCATCTGCGCCGCGTCGCGGGCGACGAAGGGCAGGTTCTGCCGGCTCAGCACCAGGCTGGACGGAGTGGTTTTCTGCTCGATGGCGTGCGCCCAGGCCACCGCGGTTTCGCTGGTGTCGCAAGGACGCCAGGTGTGGTGGTTGGGGATGTAGCGCAGCGTGGCCACCTGTTCCACCGGCTGGTGGGTGGGGCCGTCTTCGCCCAGGCCGATGGAGTCGTGGGTGAACACGAAGATCGGGTTGATCTTCATCAGCGAGGCCATGCGCAGCGCGTTGCGGGCGTATTCGCTGAACATCAGGAAAGTGCCGCCGTAGGGGCGCAGGCCGCCGTGCAGCGTCATGCCGTTGATGATGGCGGCCATGCCGAACTCGCGCACGCCGTAGCTGATGTAGTTGCCGTTGCCCTGGCCGTCTATCCACTTGCTGCCGGACCAGTTGGTCAGGTTAGAGCCGGTCAGGTCGGCGGAGCCGCCGACGAACTCGGGCAGGGACGGCGACAGCGCTTCCAGCGCGATCTGGCTGGCTTTGCGGGTGGCCACGGTCTGGGCGGCGTCGGCGATCTTGGCCAGCGCGGCGTTCAGCGTCTCTTCCCAGCCGGCCGGCAGCTCGCCCGCCATGCGGCGGCTGAATTCTGCGGCCAGCTGCGGGTGGGCGGCGCGGTAGGCGTCGAAGCGCTTGGTCCATTCGGTTTCGGCGGCGGCGCCCTTGTCGCGGGCGCTCCACTCGGCGTAGATCTCGGCCGGAATCTCGAACGGCGCGTGCGGCCATTTCAGCAGCTCGCGCGAGGCGGCGATTTCGGCGGCGCCCAGCGCGGAGCCGTGGCAGTCGTGGCTGCCCTGCTTGGTGGGGGCGCCGAAGCCGATGGTGGTCTTGCAGCAGATCAGCGTCGGCTTGTCGGCGCTCTTCTTGGCGGTGGCGATGGCGGTGGCCACTTCCTGCGGATCGTGGCCGTTGACGTTGCGGATCACTTGCCAGCCGTAGGCTTCGAAGCGGCCCGGAGTGTCGTCGCTGAACCAGCCTTCGACATGGCCGTCGATGGAGATGCCGTTGTCGTCCCAGAAGGCGATCAGCTTGGACAGGCCCCAGGTGCCGGCCAGCGAGCAGGCCTCATGGCTGATGCCTTCCATCAGGCAGCCGTCGCCGAGGAAGGCGTAGGTGCGATGGTTGACGATGTCGTGGCCGTCGCGGTTGAACTGGGCGGCCAGCATTTTCTCGGCCAGCGCCATGCCCACCGCGTTGGTGATGCCCTGGCCCAGCGGGCCGGTGGTGGTTTCGATGCCGGGCGCGTAGCCGTATTCCGGGTGGCCCGGCGTCTTGCTGTGCAACTGGCGGAAGTTCTTGAGGTCGTCGATGGAGAGGTCGTAGCCGGTCAGATGCAGCAGGCTGTAGATCAGCATCGAGCCGTGGCCGTTGGAGAGAACGAAGCGGTCACGGTCGGCCCAGGACGGATTGGCCGGATTGTGCTTCAGGTGATCGCGCCACAGGACTTCGGCGATGTCTGCCATGCCCATCGGGGCGCCCGGATGGCCGGATTTGGCTTTCTCCACGGCGTCCATGGAGAGGAAGCGGATGGCGTTGGCAAGCTCGGTGCGGGTAACCATTTCGGTAAAACCTCAAGACTATTGGGAACCGGTACGACGGTCCATCCCTTACGCCCCATGCTGCTGGAGACAGGGTCCACCGCCGCAAAACCGCCGGATTATCGCCGATTTTGCCCTTTGCCGGCAACCAGCCATGCCGCTCGCAAATTGCGTAGAATCAAGGAGAACCATGCGTGAATGGAATGGTCTGTGCCATTTCCCCCTTTATCCGGCGCTAAAACCGTCATCGTGGAGAATTTCTATGCAGCCGTTCGACAACCCTACCCTTCCCCGTAAAGTCGGCGCCGGCCGCGGCTGGCGCTGGTGCGTGGAGGCTTTTTACATCGTGCGCGAGCAGCCGCTGACCTGGGTGCTGCTGGCGCTGGTCTACCTGCTGATCCATTTCGCCATCAGCCTGGTGCCGATGATAGGCAACCTGATCGGCGCCATCGTCGCCCCGGTGTTCGCCGCCGGCTTCGTGATGGCCGCCAGCAAGTCGGAGCGCGGCGAGGAGCTGGAGTTGGCCGACCTGTTCGCCGGTTTCCGCCTGATGCCCGGCCCTCTGATGCAGGTGGGCGCGATGTTCTTCATCCTGATGCTGACGGCGACGCTGGCGGTGGTGGCCGCCGGCATGGCCACCGGCGTGCTGGGAGGGCTGGCCGGCGGCCACATCGAGGCCGGCCAGCGCGCCGCGGCGTCGGGCGGCGTGGTCGGCCTGCTGATGCTGCTGATGGCGGTGGTGGTGTTTGTGGTCAGCCTGAGTTACTGGTTTGCGCCGGCCCAGGTGGCGCTGGGCGGCGTCGCGCCCTGGCCGGCGGTTCGCAGCAGCCTGTCGGCCGGCCTGAGCAACTGGTTGCCGCTATTGGTGGCAGGGCTGACGCTGAGCGTGCTGGGCTTGTTGGCGCTGCTGCCGCTGGGCCTGGGCCTGCTGCTGTGGTTTCCGGTGGCTTACGTCACCGCCTACACCAGCTGGAAGGACATCTTCGGCCAGCAGGCCCAGCCGAGCTGACGCCGCGCCAAAGCGAACGCCGTCGGCCTATTCGGGCGGACGGCGTTTTCGCGTGGGCAGAGCTGGGGGCTCAGGCTTCGGACAGCACCAGCCGCACGCTGTGTTCTTCCAGCAGCTTGCTCACCGGCTCCGGCGGCATCGAATCGGTGAATACGGTGTGGAATTCGCTGATGTGGCCCATGCGCACCAGCGCGTTGCGGCCGAACTTGCTGTGATCGGCGGCCAGGTAGCGGTGGCGGGCATTGTTCATCATTGCCTGCGCCACCCGCACTTCGCGGTAGTCGAAGTCCAGCAGCGAGCCGTCGGATTCGATGCCGGACACGCCGATGATGGCGTAGTCCACCTTGAACTGGTTGATGAAGTCCAGCGTCGCCACGCCGGTGATGCCGCCGTCCGACGCGCGCACGGTGCCGGAGGTGATCATCGCGGTGAAGTCCGGGTTGGTGGACATGATGGAGGCGACGTGGATGTTGTTGGTGATCACGCGCAGGCCCTTGTGGGTGGCGGTGAGCGCCTGCGCCACCGCCTCTATCGTGGTGCCTATGCTCATGAACAGCGAGGCATGATCGGGGATGCTGCGCGCGATCATGTCGGCGATGTGGGCCTTTTCGCTCTGGAATTTTCCTTTGCGCGCAAAGTAGTCCTCGTTCTCCACGCTGTTGCCCAGCGCGGCGCCGCCATGGTAGCGGCGCAGCAGATTGGCTTCGCACAGCTGGTTGATGTCGCGGCGGATGGTTTGCGGCGTGACATCAAGCAGACGGGCCAGCTCTTCGATCGGCATGAAGCCGTTTTCGCGGACCAGTTGCAGTATCTTGTCGTGACGTGGAGAGCGGCTCATAACTATTCGGAATCGAAAATCACGTTACTTTAGTAACATATTTTTCCCTCCGATAGCAAATGCCGGCTGCAAATTCAGCCGTTTCCGGCCGCCGCCACGACGACGGCGGCGCAGGCCCAGTGCGGGATCACTACCTTGCCCGGATCGCGGGGGGCCGCCGTTCAGCTCACGCGCCGCCGCGTCCCAATCGGGCCGGGCGGTGTAGTCGATCACCTCGTCCGCCCCCAGCTCCGTCAGCCGTTGCGCCTTGGCGGCGCTGGATGTGGTGGCGATCACCCGCGCCCCCAGCAGCTTGGCCAGCTGGATGGCGAACAAGAATACGCCGCCGCTGCCTTGGGTCAGCACAGTGTCGCCGGCCCGGATCGGCTGCGGGCCGTGCAAAGCGGTCCAGGCGGTGAGCGCGGCGCAAGTCAGGGTGGCGGCCTCGGCGAAGCTCAGGTGCTGCGGCGCCTTCACCAGCGCCTCTTCGCGCACTACCTTGTACTGGCACAGCCAGCCGTCCAGATTGCTGCCGTACTGGCGCGCCGCCGTCGGCAACGGAAACGGCCCTCTGAACCACTCCGGGAAGAAGGTGTTGCAGATGCGGTCTCCGACGGTAAAACGGCGGCAGTCCGCGCCCAGCTCCACCACTTCGCCGGCGGCGTCGGATAGTGGCACCAGGCCGTCCTGATAGCTCATCGGATAGCGGCCGTTGAGCAGCGCCAAGTCGCGGTAGTTGAGCGAGCTGGCGCGCACTTGCAGCAAGACCTCGCCGCGGCCGGGCTGAGGCATGGCTTCGTCATGGCGTTGCAGTGGCTCTGTTGCACAAATCCCAGGCAGGACGAGTTTCCCCTTTCCCCAAACCGATTTATGCCATAGCCACCGTGCACGGCCGGCCCCGCATGCTGAAGTGGTTCAAGATCGCTGCGCGCACTTGCAGCTCTGCCACTTGACCATCGAAACGCCGTGCCGTCACCCTTTCCCCCAACCGTTTGAAGCAATGTATCTTAGTTTCCACCAAGCTGCGGCGATGATAGCCGCTCCAGCGTTTCCAGATTGCCCTGCCTAGTCGCTTGGTCGCCCGCAGAATCTCGTTGCGAGCCCGCACACCCAGCGAATTTCCTTTCCACGGTCTCGCATTCTTGCGGGTCGGAATGCATCCGGTTGCGCCTCGCGCGGCAATCGTCTCATGACATGCCTTGGTATCAAAAGCCCCATCCCCGCTCACGCAGGCTATCGGCTCATCAGCCGGGATTTGCGCCAAGAGCGAAGGCAACATTTGCGCATCGCCCTGGCGGTTGTCTGTCACTTCAATGGCGCGGATTTGCAGGGTTTCCGCATCGATGCCCAGATGCACCTTACGCCATTGCAGGCGGTATTCCGCGCCGTGCTTCTTGGTTTTCCATTCGCCTTCGCCCAGCATCTTGATGCCTGTGCTATCCACCAGCAGGTGCAGCGCGCCCGAGCCTTTCTGGTAGGGAATTTGGACCTGCAGCGTTTGCTGCCGTCTGGATCGCGTGCTGTAGTCGGGGACGCTCCAGTCCAGGCCCGCCAGCTTGAGCAGGCTTTGGATGAAACCGATGGTTTGCCGCAAAGGCAGTCCAAATAGGTTCTTGATGGTCAAACAGAACTGAATAGCTACATCGCTATAGGTCTGTGTCCGTCCGCGCTTGCCCTGCGGAGTCGCCTGCCATGACATGGTTGTGTCGAACCAGACGGACAGAGAGCCGCGTCGGATCAGGGCTTGGTTGTAGGCTTTCCAGTTGGTCGTTCGGTAGCGTTTTGGAGCGGGCTTGGTCATGCCGCTATCTTACCAAGCTGCGGTGGGGGAGTATTTGTGCAACAAAGCCGTTGTTGAACCATTTTACCGCTCTGGGCCCCCCGAAGGCCGTGGCGGTGGCCGCGATGGGCTAAATCCGCCAGGGGTAAGGGGATGCTCATTTCTGGGCGGGGTTATGCAACAAAGCCCTTGCGGGTGATCGTCGCTGACGGACGCGAAGCGGCCCAGTGTACGCAGCCAGCATGCCAACGGCAATGTCATTTACCTATTTCCAGGTGTCGCCCTGGCGCAAGCGTTGGATGAACTCGGCCAGCGGCATCGGCCTGGCGATGTGATAGCCTTGCAGCCAGCCCACCCCCAACCGGCTCAGGTATTCCATCTGCTCGGCGGTTTCCACGCCTTCCGCCACCGTTTCCAATCCCAGCTTGGCCGCCAGCTCCGCCACGCTGTCGACGATGTGGCCGGACAGGCCGTCGCTGCCGATGCCGGCGACGAAGCCCTGGTCTATCTTCAGGCCGTCCACCGCCAGCTGCTGCAGGTAGACCAGGCTGGAATGGCCGGTGCCGAAGTCGTCCAGCGCGATCTTCACTCCCAACAGGTGCAGCTTGCGGAACAGCTCTTCCACCGCGGGCGTGATTTCTATCATCTCGCGCTCGGTCAGCTCCAGGGTCAGGGTGGCCTGGCTGCCGGCCAGCATGCGCTGCAGTTCCTGGCAGTCATCGTAAAGCCGGTTGTCCTGCAGATGGGCGCGGCTGATGTTGAAGCCCAGGTGGAAGCCCGGCGGCAGCGGCTGCCGGCTTAGTTGGCCGACCACCTGCCGCATCATTTTGCGCGTCATCGGCACAATCATGCCGCTTTCCTCGGCGCGCGGGATGAACAAGTCGGGACGGATCAGTCCCTCGCGCGGGTGGCGCCAGCGCATCAGCACCTCGGCGCCCTGCCAGCCGGGCTGGCCCGGCTTCACCACCGGCTGCAGGAAGCCTTCGAACTCGTCGCCCTCCAGCGCGCGCTGCAGCTCCCGCGTCGGCGATGCCGGCCGCCCCAGCAGCCAGTACAGGGTGACGCCGGCCGACAGGCCCAGCAGCAGCAGTACGATGGCCAGCGAGGTGTGGTGCTGCCACAGCAGAAGGTGCCAGGGCGGGATGTCGTAGCCGGTCAGCACGGTATACGGATAGCGTTGCGAACGGCGGCTTTCCTGGATTTGCCAGGGCTGCGGCGCTTGTCCTCGCCCCACTTTGCGCGGACCCAGCCATTCCCGGCCTATCTGCAGGTACACTGGATTGTTGTTGCTGGCGTCCTGCAAGGCCAGTTGCAGATAGCGGCCGTCTATGGTGGCCACCGCGTCGCCGCTCGGCCCTTGCAGCCGGTAGTACAGCAGCGGCACGTCGGGCGTGATCCTGTTGCCGGGCAACAGTTGCAGCAGGCCGTTGACGAATTGGCCGCTATGCAGCGGCAGCGCGATGGGGCCGCTCAGCGAGGTGCAGTAGAAGGCGTCGCCGCGCGCCAGCGCGGTGCTGCGCACGAAGGGCACTACCGCCACCTGGCGGCGCAGATTGTAGACCGCTTGGCCGCAGGGCTGGCCAGCTTGCGGCAGGATGGCGCGGGCGGCGAGGTCGGCCTGGCCCAGTATTTCGTCCACCAGTTCCAGGCCCTGCTGCGTCTGCTGCCGCGCCAGGCGGCGCAGGTCTTGTCTTTCCTGCCACAGCAGGGTGGGGGTTACGGTCAACAGCGGCAGCAGGCCGACCAGCAGGGCCGGCAGCAGGTGTGCCAGCCGGTGCTTGCGGCGTGGGTGCAGGGGGTTCATCCAGTCTCCGAAACGTGGCCGCAACCAGGCTGGCGGGCGAGTGGCTGGGCTGATTAATTTATAATTGCCACTTTATTTTAAACCAAAAATAAAAACCCTCCGACGGGAGGGCTTGGATTCAACACGCAGGCGGGCTCAGTTCATCCCAGCCTGCTGCGATGGCGGGCGATCTGAGCCATTACCTGGACCGGCGCGGTGCCGCCCACATGGTCGCGTTGCGCCAGGCTGCCTTCCGGCGTCAGTAAGGTATAGACATCGTCGGTGATCAGCGCACTGAAGCCTTGCAGCACCGCCAGCGGCAACTCGGCCAGATCGACGCCTTGGCGCTCGGCGTGGCGCACCGCCAGCGCCACCACTTCATGGCTGTCGCGGAACGGCAGGCCCTTCTTCACCAGGTAGTCGGCCAGGTCGGTGGCGGTGGCGTAGCCCTGCAGCACCGCGGCGCGCATCGCCTCCGGCCTCACCGTGATGCCGCGCATCATGTCGGCGTAGATGCGCAGCGTGGTCTGCAGCGTGTCCACGGTGTCGAACAAAGGCTCCTTGTCTTCCTGGTTGTCCTTGTTGTAGGCCAAGGGCTGCGCCTTCATCAGCGTGATCAGCGCGATCAGGTGGCCGACCACTCGGCCGGACTTGCCGCGCACCAGCTCCGGCACGTCGGGGTTTTTCTTCTGCGGCATGATGGACGAGCCGGTGCAGAAGCGGTCTGCGATGTCGATGAAGCCGACGCGCGGGCTCATCCACAGTATCAGTTCTTCCGACAACCGCGACAGGTGGACCATCACCAGGCTGGCTGCGGCGGTGAATTCGATGGCGAAGTCGCGGTCGGACACCGCGTCCAGCGAGTTGTGGCAGACGTCGTCGAAGCCCAGCAATTGCGCGGTGTAATGGCGGTCGATCGGGAAGGTGGTGCCGGCGAGCGCGGCCGCGCCCAGCGGCAGGCGGTTGACGCGCTTGCGGCAGTCCTGCATCCGCTCGGCGTCGCGCGCCAGCATCTCCACATAGGCCAGCAGGTGGTGGCCGAAGGTGACCGGCTGCGCCACCTGCAGGTGGGTGAAGCCCGGCATCACGGTGGCGGCGTGCTGCTCCGCCAGTTCCAGCAGGCTGGTTTGCAGTTCGGCGAGCAGGTGGACGGTGGCGTCGATCTCGCCGCGCAGCCACAGCCGGATGTCGGTGGCCACCTGGTCGTTGCGCGAGCGGCCGGTGTGCAGCCGCTTGCCGGCGTCGCCTATCTTGTCGGTGAGGCGGCGCTCGACGTTCATGTGGACGTCTTCCAGGTCCACGCTCCACGCTAGCTTGCCGGCGCCGATGTCGGCCAGGATTTCGCCCATGCCGCGGCGGATGGCGGCCAGGTCGGCGTCGGACAGCACGCCCGCGCGGTTCAGCATCGCGGCGTGGGCCAGCGAGCCCTCGATATCGACCGCGGCCAGCCGGTAGTCGAAGCCGATGGAGGCGGTGTAGTGCTTGACGAGTTCGGATACCGGCTCGGAAAAGCGGCCGGACCAGGCGTGTTGGTCTTGCATGGCGTTGCGTCCCACTGGTGATAGTGCAAAGACCCTACTATGCCAGCCGCCATCGCTCAGGGCCAGCATGGTTTTCCCCGCGCGCCTAGCGCGGCGCCGCGGGCGCGGTCGGCCGCAGCGGCAGGCCGCTCAGGATGCGGGCGACGCTGCCGTCGTCCAGCATCGCCCGCAGCGTTTGCGCGAAGCGGGCTTTGTCCGCGTGCAGCGGCGAGTTCAGCGCCAGCGCCAGCCGGTGCGGCCGCGTGTCGTCCAGCGTCAGCGGACCCGTCCGGCGAATTCGCGGCTGGACGCCAGCAACGCGGTTTGCTGTTCGTTGCCTATCAGCGCGTCGATGCGGCCGGCGGCCAGCTTGCGGAAGCTGGACTCCATTGTCAGCGCGGTGTCGCGGCGCAGGCGGGCATCGTTGTCGAAGTCTTCCTGATACTGCACTCCCTCCACCACGCCCACCTTCAGCGGCAGCAGGTCCTGATAGCGGCCGATGCTGCGCGGATCGCTGTTGCGCTGGTACAGCGCCAGCCGGTTGCCGCTGGCGAAGGGCGGCTCCAGATAGTCGAGATAGCGGGCGCGCTGCGGGTTGTACTGCACGCCTATCATCAGGTCGGCCCGGCCATGCTGCATCGCCGCCAGACAGCGCGGCAACGGGCAGTGGAGGAAGCGCAGCGGCATTCCCAGCCTGCGCGCCAGCTCGCGCACGATCTCGGTGTACGGTCCCGTCGGCTGGCCCTGGCTGTCGTAGTTCTTCCACGGCGCGAAGGCGTTGTAGGCCAGCACCAGCGGGCGCGGACCGTCGACGGCGGCGGACGCCGGCTGGACAGCGAGTCCCAGCCAGCACAGCAACAGGGCAAGCAGTGTCTTCACGGTGGTTTTGCTTGGAAATGTATTCAGCAATCCTATCCGCTAATTGCCAATGACATGCGCTTTGTCGCCCGCGCGGGGCGCCCACTGTTGCAAAAAAACAGCCCACGCCGCGGCGTGGGCTGTCCGCATGGCGGCATCGCGCCTCAGTGCTGCAGTATCTTCGACAGGAATTGGCGCGCGCGTTCGCTGCGGGCGTCCAGATCGCCGAAGAATTCCTCCTTAGCGCAGTCCTCGACGATGCGGCCCTGGTCCATGAAGATCACCCGGTCGGCCACGCGGCGGGCGAAGCCCATCTCGTGCGTCACGCACATCATGGTCATGCCCTCGTGCGCCAGCTCGGTCATCACGTCCAGCACCTCGTTGATCATCTCCGGGTCCAGCGCGCTGGTCGGTTCGTCGAACAGCATGGCGATCGGGTCCATCGCCAGCGCGCGGGCGATCGCCACCCGCTGCTGCTGGCCGCCGGACAGCTGGCCGGGATGCTTGTCGGCCTGCGCGGTCAGTCCCACCCGCTCCAGCAGCTTCAGGCCCTTGGCCATCGCCTCGTCGCGGCTGCGGCCCAGCACCTTGACCTGGGCGATGGCCAGGTTCTCGGTGATGGTCAGGTGCGGAAACAGCTCGAAGTGCTGGAACACCATGCCGACGCGGCTACGCAGTTTGGGCAGGTCGGTTTTCGGATCGCCCACCGAAATGCCATCGACGACGATCTCGCCATGCTGGAACGGCTCCAGCGCGTTGACGCACTTGATCAGCGTGGACTTGCCGGAGCCGGACGGCCCGCACACCACCACCACCTCGCCCTTGGCCACCTGGGTGGAGCAGTCGGTCAGCACCTGGAAACTGCCATACCACTTGCTGACCTTGTTCAGTGAAATCATTGCACTCATACAGCCAATCCTTGTTGCAGGCGCTTCACCAGCCGGGAGGCGCCAAAACTGATCACGAAGTAGACCGCGCCGGCAAAAATCAGGAATTCATGCGGCAGGCCGACGATGTCGCCCTTGGAACGGGCGGTGTTGAGGAAATCCATCAAGCCGACAGCGTATACCAGAGACGTGTCCTGGAACAGGATGATGGATTGCTGCAGCAGCAGCGGCAGCATCTTGCGCAGCGCCTGCGGCAGCACGATCAGCGCCATCACCTGGTGGTAGCGCATGCCCAGCGCGTAGGCGGCGCCGGCCTGGCCCTTGGGTATCGCCTGGATGCCGGCGCGGACGATCTCGGCGAAATAAGCCGCCTCGAACATCACGAAGGCTACCAGGCAGGAGGTGAAGGCTCCCACCGGCTCCAGCCGCCCGGTGATCCAGTTCAGCAGCAGCGGCACCACCAGGTAGAACCAGGAGATCACCAGCAGCAGCGGAATGGAGCGGAAGTAATAGACATAGGCCTTGGCCAGGCCGGACAGCAGGCGCTTGTCCGACAGCCTGGCCAGCGCCAGCAAGATGCCCAGCAGCACGCCGCCGACAACGCCGAAAGCCAGCAGCTTCAGCGTCAGCAGCATGCCGTCGGCCAGGCCCGGCAGCGCCGGGACGATTTGACTGAAATCCATCATTTGCCTCCCATCATGCCGGATACCTTGAGCTTCTGTTCCAGCCGGCCCATCAGCAGCATCAGGCTCATGTTGAGCGCGAAGTAGATCAGGGTGGACAGGGTGAAGGCCTCGAAGATGTTGGCGGAGAACTCGGCGGTCTGCTTGGTCTGCGCCAACAGTTCCATCAGGCCGATCAAGGACGCCACCGACGAGTTCTTGATGATGTTGAGGAACTCGCTGGTCAACGGCGGGATGATGATGCGCAGCGCCTGCGGCAGCAGCACGTGGCGGTAGATCTGCGGCAAGGAAAAGCCCATCGCCAGCGCCGCGTTGCGCTGTCCGGCGGGCAGCGCCTCGATGCCGGTGCGCACCTGTTCCGCCACCCGCGCGGCGGTGAACAGGCCCAGGCACACCACCACCGACAGATAGGCCGAGGTGGCCGGGTTCAGATCCTGCTTGAACCAGACCTGAGCGCCTTCGGGCAGCAGGTCTGGCACCAGGAAATACCAGACGAACAGCTGCACCAGCAGGGGCACGTTGCGGAACAATTCGACATAGCAGCCGGCCAGGCGGCTGGCCCAGCGTCCGGGCAGCGTGCGCAACACGCCCAGCATGGTGCCCAGCGCCAGCGCGATCAGCCAGCCCGCCAGCGCCACCGCCAGCGTCCACCCCAGGCCGGTGACAAACCAGTTGAGATAGATCTCGCTGCCGACGCCGGTGGATTTGAAAAAGACTCCCCAGTCCCAGTGGTAATTCATGAAGCCACTCCCAAGCCGCGCGGCATGATGCGGCGCGGCGATCGATGCCCCCGCCCGGCGCGGCCGGGCAGGGCGAAGCCGCCGCCGCGCATCCAGCGCGGCGGCTCCAGTCTGACAGCGTCAGCCGCGCCTGCCCAAGGCAGGCGCGCGCGCCTTATTCGGCGGGCTTGTCGCTGGGCTTGGCCAGCAGCGCCTTCAGTTCGTCGGACATCGGGAAGTTGAGGTTCAGGCCCTTGGGCGGCACCGGGCTGGTGAACCACTTGGCGTAGATCTTGTTGACCTCGCCGGACTTGAAGGTGTTGGAGAGCGCGGTGTCCACCACCTTCTTGAAGGCCGGGTCGTCCTTGCGCAGCATGCAGCCGTAGATCTCGTACGACTGCGACTTGCCGGTGACCACCCAGTTGGCCGGGTTCTTGGCCTTGGCCATCTCGCCGTACAACAGCGCGTCGTCCATCATGAAGGCGACCGCGCGGCCGGACTCCAGCATCAGGAACGATTCGCCGTGGTCCTTGGCGGAGATGATGTTCATGCCCATGTTCTTGCTGGCGTTCATCGACTTGATCAGCCGCTCGGAGGTGGTGCCGGCGGTGGTGAC
Organism: Chromobacterium sphagni; assembly: GCF_001855555.1. Lineage (GTDB taxonomy): Bacteria > Pseudomonadota > Gammaproteobacteria > Burkholderiales > Chromobacteriaceae > Chromobacterium > Chromobacterium sphagni. The sequence goes on from NZ_MKCT01000001.1 coordinate 1,004,498, forward strand.
CACGTTCTTGCCCTTCAGGTCGGGGAAGTCCTTGACGCCGGAGGTCTTGGCGGTCAGCAGGCGGGTGCCGATCTCGAACATGCCCACCGAAAACGCCACTTGCTTGCCGCGCTCGGCGTTATTGGTGGTGGAGCCACATTCCAGGTCGACGGTGCCGTTTTGCACCAGCGGGATGCGGGTCTGCGAGGTGACCAGATTGTATTTCACCTGCAGATTGGGCATTTTCAGCTCTTTCTTCACTTCCTCCACCACCTTGTTCGCCAGGTCGACCGAGTAGCCGATCGGCTTCTGGTTGTTGTCGTAGTAGGAGAAGGGAATGGAGGCGTCGCGGTTGCCCAGCACGATCACGCCGCTGTCCTTGATCTTCTTCAGCGTGCCGTTCAGTTCGGCGGCGCCGGCCGGCAGCGCTGCGATGGCTGCCAGGGTACATCCTGCGATGACGGAGGTGCGAATACGCATGAGTGTTTCTCCTTATGACTCTCTTTGCGGGAAAAATGACGCCGTCCGGGGAACGGCGCCTTGATCTTCTTTGTAGTGATTGTCCGACAGTATGCTGTTATTTTTGATTCGCGTCAGGACTTGATGCCCTTGTCAGATAATTGGTTGGCCAGGCGGACGTAGTCCTCCACCGCCAGGTTCTCCGGCCGCAGGCCCGGGTCTATGCCCAGTGCCTCCAGATCGGCCACGTCGGCCAGCCCCTTCAGGTTGTTGCGCAGTGTCTTGCGGCGCTGGGCGAAGGCCTGGCTCACCAGCTTCTCCAGCAGGCCCTCGTCGCGGGCCACGCCGCGCGCGCCCGGCGCCGGAATCATCCGCACCACGGCCGAGTCCACCTTAGGCGGCGGCCAGAACGCTTCCGGCGGCACGAACAGGATGGTTTCCATCTCGAAACGGTATTGCAGCATCACCGTCAGCCGGCCGTAGTCGGCGGTGGAGGGCTCGGCCACCATCCGCTCTATCACTTCCTTCTGCAGCATGAAGTGCATGTCCAGCACGCGGTTGCCATAGCTGGCCAGATGGAACAGCAGCGGCGTGGAGATGTTGTACGGCAGGTTGCCGACTATCTTCATCGGCCGCTCGCTGACCGAGCCGAAGTCGAAGGCCAGCGCGTCGCCGGCGTGGATGGTCAGCTTGGCCGGCGGATGCTCGGCCTTGAGCCGCTCGATGATGTCGCGGTCTATCTCCACCACGTGCAGGTGCTGGAGGCGCGACAACAGCGGCTTGGTGATGGCGCCGAGGCCGGGGCCGATCTCGACGACGATGTCGTCCGGCTGCGGATTGACCGCGTGGACGATGCTGGCGATGACGCCGGCGTCCTGCAGGAAGTTCTGTCCGAAGCGCTTGCGTGGGATGTGCTTGCTCATGAATCTGCCAAATCTTGGAACAGCGGGGATTGTAAACCTTGCACCCGCAAATGTCCCAAGCGATTCAGGCAGTTGGCGGCAGCGCTCAGCCCTGGCGCGGCGCGGCGCGCTGCAAGGCCAGGCAGAGGAGGGACAGCGCGATCACCGCCGAGCCCAGCGCCCGCTCGCCGGAAAGCGGCAAGGCCGCCAGCAGCGCCGACAGCGCCGCCGCGAACAGCATCTGCGCGCAGCCCAGGATGGCGGCGGCGCGGCCGGCCGACTCGGCGAACGGCGCCATCGCCATGCTGGCGGCCGGACCCAGGGTCAGGGCGAAGCCCACGCTCAGCACCGCCACCGGCAGCATGTAATGCCAAGCGCCCTGCTGGCCGGCCAGCCCCAGCAACAGCGCGCCGGCGGCCAGCATCAGGCCCAGGCCGGCGTGCAGCACGCGGCGCTGGCTGAAGCGGCTGATCAGTTGCAAGCCGGCCAGGCTGCTGGCCATGATCAGCAATGCGTTGGCGCCGAATAGCAGGCCGAAGGTGGCGGAGGACAGGCCGGCGCGGTCTATCAGCACGCCCGGCGCCAGCGTCACGTAGCTGATGATCAGACCAAGCGCGCTGCTGCTGCAGGCGCCGTAGCGCCACAGCGCCGGGTGGCGCAGCATCTGTCCCAGGCCGGGTCCGCTTTGGCGCTCGCGCTGCGGCGGCAGGGTTTCCGGCATCAGCCGGGCCAGCCAGGCGCTTGTCGACAAGGCCGCCAGCGCCAGAAACAGGAAACAGGCCTGCCAGCCGTAATGCTCGGTGAGCAGGCCGCCGAGCGCCGGCGCCAGCGCCGGCACGATGTTGAGTGCGCCGTTGAGCATGCTGTAGCGCTGGGCGGCGGCGTTGCCGGAGAAGCAGTCGCGTATCATGGTGAAGGCGCAGACCGAGCTGGCGCTGGCGCCCAGGCCCTGCAGCGCGCGCAGCGCCAGGAAGGCCGGCAAGCTGTCGCACTGGCTGGCCAGCGCGGCGCTCAGCGCGTAAAGCAGCAGGCCGCCCAGCGCCACCGGGCGGCGGCCGATGCGGTCGGCCAGCGGGCCGAACAGCAGCTGGCCCAGGCCCAGGCTGAATACGAATACGCTGATGCTGGCCGAGACGTCGGCCTGGAAAAACCGCTGCATCGCCGGCAGCGCCGCCAGATAAAGATCGATGCCCAAAGGGTTGAACAGGATCAGCAGGATGGCGGCGGCGGTAGCCGGATTGGCTTGGCGGAGGGCGAGACTGGTAGGCTGCATGGATGGGCCTGCTGGCGCGGAGAGGCGCTCATCATAGCAAAGGCAACCCTGCCGATGTTGATTTCCATAATGAATATTAATTATCCATTCAATTGACTCTGGCATTGCGCAAGCCGCTGATTTCCCTCCTGCTGTTACAATCGTTCACCATTTCCCCATCGCTGGAAACGCCTGTTTCTCCAGCGTTTTCACGCCGGCAGCGCCGTCATTTCCGCACTAGTGATGGTTGGCGGATGGCCGCTCTGGTAACCTAGGCCTCAGCCAAAGAACAAACGAGCAGCCTGACATGAGCACCAATGACACCCGAATCTACCTGGCCTCCGGCAGCCCGCGCCGCCGCGAGATACTGGAACAGCTGGGCCTGCATCTGGAACGCATTCACGCCGACATAGACGAAGCGGTGTTGCCGGGCGAGGACGCCGTGGCCTACACCGAACGTCTGGCGCGCGAAAAGGCTGCCGCCGGCTGGCGGGTGGTGAGCGAAGCCGGTCTGCCCGAGCGCCCGCTGCTGGCCGCCGACACCACGGTGACCCAGGACGGCGAAATCTTCGGCAAGCCGGAAGGCGCCGACGACGCCCGCCGCATGTTGCGCGCCTTCTCCGGCCGCAGCCACCAGGCCATCACCAGCGTGGCCATCCGCCAGGGTGAGCGGTTGCTGGTCAAGACCTCGGTCACCGACGTGTTCTTCAAGGAATTGTCCGACGCCGAAATCGAGCGCTACCTCGCCAGCGGCGAGCCGTTCGACAAGGCCGGCGCCTACGGCATCCAGGGCCGCGCCGGCGTGTTCATCGAACACATCGAAGGCAGCTACACCGGCGTGATGGGCCTGCCGGTACACGAAACCGCGCTGCTCCTGGCCGAATTCGGCTTCGACCTGCCGTAAGCCGGAAGGAAGCTAATATGCTGCATCAATCGATAGCGCTGCCGCGCGATTTGCCGCGGCCGCAAGAACAGATTCTGGTCAACATCACGCCGCAGGAAACCCGCGTCGCGGTGCTGGAGGACGGCATCGTGCAGGAGCTGCACGTGGAGCGCGCCGCCAGCCGCGGCATCGTCGGCAACATCTATCTGGGCCAGGTCAAACGCGTGCTGCCCGGCATGCAGAGCGCCTTCATCGAGATCGGCCTGGAGCGCGCCGCCTTCCTGCACATCGCCGACGTGCTGGAGCAGCGCCAGCATCCCACCGAGCCGCAACGCATCGAGAAGATGCTGTTCGAAGGCCAGACCGTGCTGGTGCAGGTGATCAAGGACCCGATAGGCACCAAGGGCGCGCGGCTGTCGACGCAGATCTCGCTGGCCGGCCGCTTCCTGGTGCACTTGCCGCAGGAAGAGCACATCGGCGTGTCGCAGAAGATAGAAAGCGACAGCGAGCGCCACAGCCTGAAGGCGCGGCTGGAGAAGCTGTTGCCGGACGGCAGCCCCAAGGGCTACATCATCCGCACCAGCGCCGAGACCGCGCGCGACGACGAGCTGGCCGCCGACGTGGAATACCTGTCCAAGCTGTGGACCGACATCCGCCAGAAGTCGCAGACGCTGCCGGCGCAGAGCCTGCTGTACGACGACCTGCCGCTGGCGGTGCGGGTGCTGCGCGACATGGTCAGCGGCTACACCGAAAAGGTGCTGGTGGACTCCAACGAGAACTACAGCCGGATGGTGGAGTTCGCCGAGCAGTACGTGCAGATCGCCGTCGACAAGATAGAACGCTACGCCGGCGAGCGGCCGCTGTTCGAGCTGCACGGCATCGAGGCCGAGATCGACAAGGCGCTGGCGCGCCGCGTCAACCTGAAGTTCGGCGGCTACCTGATCGTCGATCAGACCGAGGCGATGACGACGATAGACGTCAACACCGGCGGCTTCGTCGGCAACCGCAATTTCGACGAGACCATCTTCAAGACCAATCTGGAAGCCACCCAGGTGATCGCCCGCCAGCTGCGGCTGCGCAATCTGGGCGGCATCGTCATCGTCGACTTCATCGACATGGACAACGACGAGCACCAGGCGGCGGTGCTGGCCGAGCTGGCCAAGGCGATGGCGCGCGACCGCACCCGGGTGACGCTGAACGGCTTCACCAGCCTGGGCCTGGTGGAGATCACCCGCAAGCGCACCCGCGAGAGCCTGGCCCACGTGCTGTGCGAGCCCTGCCCCACCTGCCAGGGCCGCGGCGAGATCAAGACGGCGCAGACGGTGTGCTACGAGATCCAGCGCGAGATCGTGCGCGAGGCCCGGCAGTACGACGCCAAGGGCTACCGCATCCTGGCGGCGCAGTCGGTGATAGACATGTTCCTGGACGAGGAGTCGCAGAGCCTGGCGATGCTGGTGGACTTCATCGGCAAGCCGGTGTCGCTGTCGGTGGAGGCCAGCTATACCCAGGAGCTGTTCGACGTGGTGCTGTTGTAGGGACGTGCCAGCGATATCCGGCCGTGGCTGGCCGGGATGCGGGAACACGGGCGGGGCTGCACGGCTTGCGCCCGTTTTTTCTTGCGCATCGGGGGCGCGGCCGCCGGCATTGGGCCGCGCCGAATGCAAAATGCCGTCCGCCCTCGGGGGCGAACGGCATTGCCGCGCGGCAATCCAGGCGCCGGTTGCCTACATTTTGGCCAGCTGCTGCTTGGCCTTCTGCGCGGCGTCGCTCTTCGGATACAGCTTGATCAGGCGGCGGAAGGTGTTTTTCGCCTGGTCTACCTGGCCCAGGTCGCGCTGGCAGGTGCCGATATTGCGCATCGCGTCCGGCGCGAAATGGTTGCTCGGGTATTGCTCGACGAAGCGGCGGTGGATGTCGATGGCGGCGTCGTATTGGCGCAGCGCGGTATGGGCGACGCCCAGCCAGTAGCTGGCCTCGGCCGCTTGCGGCGCCTGCGGATTCTGCTGGATGTAGAGGCCCAGCGCGTTGATGGCGTTGGGGAAGTCGCGCGCGCGCAGCAGATTGAGCGCCTTGTCGTAGTCCGGGCTGGCCTGGCTGTCGCCGCTGGAAGCCTGCTGGGCGGCGGGTTGCGAGGCATCCTGCTTGCCGGTGCCCTCCAGGTGGGACAGACGGCCGTCCAGATCGTTGTAGAGATCGTTCTGGCGCTTCTGCGTGGTCTGCAGATTGTAGTTCAGCACTTCCACGTCGCCGCGCAGCTTGGCCACTTCGGCTTTCAGGTTTTCCACCTGGCTGACCATTTCCAGCAACTTGTCGTTGGACAATTTGCTTTCCACTTCGGAGAGGCGGGTTGAGGCCTGGCGGTTGACCTGATCGATCTGGCGGCGGGTGGCTTCCAGATCGCTGGAGGTGGCGCAGCCGGTCAGGATCAGCAACAGGGCGCTATGGATGGCGAGCCGTTTCATGAGGTTCCCGAGAAGTCACAAGTAAACAGCCGGATATCATAGCGGGTTGTCGGCCGAGTATCAGCCCCCGCCTGCATCCGGCTGGGAAAACGCGCGCCGGGCGGCTGGCCGCCCGTTGCAGGGCGCTTATTGGCCCTGGTAGACGACGTCGGCGCGGCGGTTTTCGGCGTAGTCGGCGTCGGACGAGCCGGTAGCCTTCGGTTTTTCCTTGCCGAAGCTCACGGCTTCCAGCTGGCTTTCCTTCACGCCCAGCACTTCCATCGCGTGCTTGACGCTTTCTGCGCGGCGCTGGCCCAGTGCCAGGTTGTATTCGCGGCTGCCGCGGGCGTCGGTGTTGCCTTGGATGATCACTTTCTTGTCGTGGCCCTTCAGGTAGTCGGAGTGGTTGGCGACCACTTCCTTGCCGGCGCCGTCAACGGTGGAGGAGTCAAAGGCGAAGTACACGCTGCGCTTGGCCAGCGGGCTGTTCGGGTCGTTCAGCGGGTCCAGCGCCACTTGGCCCTGGTTGCTGGCCGAGGTGTCGACCGGCGCCTGGGTTTGCGGCGTCGGCGCTACCGGCGTAGCGGGCGCTTCGGCGGGCTTGGTGCTGGCGCAGGCGGCCAGCAGGGTGGCAACCGCGCTGCCGAGGACGAGTTGTTTCCAGTTCATTGTGTGGCTCCCTCAAGGATTATTGAATGGACCCCATGCCGGGTCCTGTACATCGCCATTGAGCACCGCCAGCTTCACCTTGCTGCTGCCGTCCGCGGTGGCCGCATACAGCACGCTGCTGCCGCCGACGTCGCTGGAGTACAGCACCATGCGGCCATTGGGTGCGAAGCTGGGGCGTTCGCTATAACTACCATCTGACAATAGACGAGTGTCATTAGTTGCCAAATCCTGCGACATCACGCGGAAATTTCCGGCTTCGCGGCGGATGTAGACCAGGGTCTTGCCATCCGGCGACAGCTTGGGAGACACGTTGTATTTGCCTTCCCAGGTCACGCGCTGCGCGTCGCCGCCGTTTACCGGCACGCGGTAAATCTGCGGGTTGCCGCTGCGGTCGGAGACGAAGTAGACCGTGCCGCCGTCCGGGCTGAACGCCGGCTCGGTATCGATGCCGCCGTTGTACATCAGCCGGCGCGGGCTGCCGCCGGCGACGTTGAGGATATAGATCTGCGAATTGCCGCTGGTGGTGAGCACCACCGCCAGCCGGCTGCCGTCCGGGCTCCAGGCCGGGGCGGAGTTGCTGCCCTTGAAATTGGCCACCGCGCGGCGCTGGCCGGTGGCCAGGTCCTGCACCCAGACCACCGGCTTCTGGCTGGCGAAGGACACGTAGGCGATGTAGCGGCCGTCAGGGCTCCAGCTGGGCGAGATGATGGGCTCGCTGGAGCGCAGTATGGTCTGGCTGCGCTGGCCGTCCACATCCGAAATCTGCAGCGCGTAGCTGCGGCCGGATTTCAGCACATAGGCCAGGCGGGTGTTGAAGAAGCCTTTTTGCCCGGTGATCGCTTCATAGATCAGGTCGGCGATGGCGTGCGCCACCTGGCGGCTGCGGTCAGGGGTGACGGTGAATTCGCCGCTGGTCAGCTGTTTCTGCTGCGAGGCGTCCATCAGGCGGAAGCTGATCTTCAGCTGGCCGCCGGCCGTCTGCTCCACCTTGCCGATGGCGACGGATTGCGCGCCGGCGGCCCGCCACAGCGGGTAGCGGATGTCGGACGGTTCGAACGGCACGTTGGCGACGGCGGACGGATCGATCAGGCGGAAGGCGCCCGACAGCGCCAGGTCGTTGCGGATCACCGGCGTCAGGTTGCCCTGGGTGGGCGTCTCGTCCTTGAACGGCACGATGGAGATGGCGTGGCGGCTGGCGCCGCCGCCTATGATCTCGATGTTCAGCTCGGCGCGGGCGCTGCCGGCCGCCAGCATCGCCAGCAGCAGCATCCCTTTCAGTACGGTTCGCAAACTCGGCATTTCTTCCTCAAGGCTTGGGTGGCGCCGTCCGCTCAGTGCGGGCGGAAGGTCAGGGTAAAGGTCCGGTAGCCGTCATTGAAATTGGCTCCGGCCGGCAGTCTGGGGAAGGTTTTCGCCTCCCATACCGCTCTTTGCACTGCATCATCATAGGCCGCTTGGCCGCTGCTTTTCACCAATTGCACGGTTTTGACCTCCAGCGTGGGCAGCAGCGTGATCCGCAGCACCACCGCCGGATTGCCCGGCATGCCGGGCGGAATCTGTACCAGCGGCGTCACCTTGGCCTTGACCAGGTCGATCCAGCCGGCGTTGACGCCGGAGCCGTTGACCGCCCCGCCGTCGATGCCGTGCTTGCTGCCGGCCTGGTCGCTGCGGGCGTTGGGTTTGCCGCTGCTGCGGCTGCTGTCCAGGCTGGAGAGCAGGTCGTCGGCTTCCGAGTTGTAGGTCTTGGCCGGTTTGTGGCCATGCTTGGCCGCCGGCGGCGCCTCCGCCGGCTTGGCTGGTTTCTTTTCCGGCGCTTTTTCCACCGGCTTGGCTTTTTCCTGAATCTTCTTTTCCGGCTCGGCCGGCTTGGGCTCGCGCTTCGGTTTTTTCGGCTCGGGCTTGATTTCGGCCGGCGGCTTGGGTTCGGGCTTAGCTTCAGGCTTGGGTTTGGGGTGTTCCTTGCCCAGGTTCACCTCGGCCGGGGGCGTGTCCAGCGCCGGCTGGGGTTCGGGCGCCGGCGCAGGAGCCGGCGGCGGCGTGGCCGGGGCGACAACCGGCGCGGGCGGCGGCGGCGCGCTGGTCCACAGTTCCAGCGCCAGCGGCGCCGGGCTGGGCGGCGGCGTGGTCTGCAGGCCGCCCCACAGCAGCAGGCCGATCACGCCGGCATGAAACAGCGCGGAAGCTATCAACGTCCATGGACGCAGGGAAGTTGACGATTGCGAACTCATTGCTTGGGCGTCTGCTTGACGGTGAGCGCCACGCGCTTGATGCCGGCCTGGTGCAGCACGTCGGCGATCTTCACCACTTCGGCGTATTTGAGGTTGGCGTCGGCGGAGATCGCCACCGGGCGGTTGTCGTCGCCGATCAGCGCCTTGAGCTGGCCGGCCAGCTCATCCAGCGAGTCGACGGGGTTTTTCTGCTCGCCGTCTATCAGTTCGATCTTGCCGGCGGCGTCCACGGTGACCTCCAGCGGACGGACATCGATGGCGGCCGCCTGCGAGACGCTGGGCACGTCGATCACGCCCGGGGTGAACATCGGGGCGGTAACCATGAAAATCACCAGCAGCACCAGCATCACGTCGATATAGGGCACGACGTTCATCTGGTTCATCTGGCGGCGGGGACGGCGGTTCAGCATGACGGGTACGGGATTGGTTCGGTCAAGTGGCGATCATAGCATCGACGCGTTGGGCGAGGCTGGCGGCAAAAAGTTTCTGACTGCATCCATTCATCGAAAGTTCATGCGCGGCCTCAGCGCCGGGTGCACAGCGTCAGGCCGTCGCCCACCGGCAGCACGCACATGTGGATGCGCGCGTCGTGCTTGAGGCCGGCGTTGAATTCGTGCATCAGGCGCACGCCGGGCGGGTCTTCCGGCTTGGGTTCCACTACGCGGCCTGACAGGAAGATATTGTCGATGGCGATGACGCCGCCGGGCCGCACCAGTTGCAGGCAGGCTTCATAGTAGTCGCGGTAGGACGGCTTGTCGGCGTCGATGAAGGCCAGGTCGAAGCTGCCGGCCCGGCCATCGGCCAGCAATTGCCGCAGCGTGGCCTGCGCCGGCTGCAGCGCCAGCTGGATGCGGTCGGCGACGCCGGCCTTTTCCCAGTACTGGCGGGCGATGGCGGTGAAGGCTTCGCTGACGTCGCAGGCCACCACTTCGCCGTCGTCCGGCATGGCCAGCGCCACGGTGAGCGCGCTGTAGCCGGTGAACACGCCTATCTCCAGATAGCGGCGCGCGCCTATCAGCCGGGCGAGCCAGCCCATGAACTGGCCCTGCTCCGGCGCGATCTGCATCTTGGCCTGGCGGTGGCCGGCGGTGAACTCGCGCAACTCGCGCTGCACCGGATGTTCGACGACGCCGATGTTGAACAGGTAATCATGCAGGGCGCGGTCTAGCGCCACGGTACGGCTGGTCATGACGGGGCTTCCAGAATGACAAAACGCCCGCGGGGGGCGTTCGGGGGCCGGCGGCGGCGGATTAGTCCGGCTGGTAGACGTAGGGCTTCTGCGGCACGTCCGACTCTTTCCAGCGGCGCTGGTCGTCAAGGTCGGGGTGGCGGTCCCACAGGGTCAGGCGCAGTTCGCGGCGCTGGCTGTCCACTTCCGGGTTCTTGTCCAGGAAGCCTTTGATGAACTGGGTGAATTCGGACTGGTACATCGTACCCTCCATGGTGGCTGATGGCGGAATTCTAATCGATTACGCGGCGCTGTGCCACGCCGCGCCTAGGGCTGCTCCGCGCCGTACAGCATCTTCTCTATGCGCTTGTCCGGCACCAGCCACAATAACGCTACCAGCAGGTACAGCAGGCCGGACAGCCAGGTTTCGTACCAGGCGAGGCAGATCGCCAGCAGGTAGACCGCCGGCGAGATCCTGCCCTTGATGTCGTTGCCCAGCGCCTCGGACAGCCGGGTGCGGTTGCCGGGCAGGCACAGCAGCGACTTTTGCATGATCCACCAGGCGATCGAGCACATCAGCAGCACCATGCCGTACAGGGCGACCGGCAACGGCGCGTAATGGTTCTGCCCCATCCAGCCGGTGACGAAGGGAATCAGCGACAGCCAGAACAATAGATGCAGATTGGTCCACAGCACCCGGCCGTCGATGCGGCAGGTGGCATGGTAGAAATGATGGTGGTTGTTCCAGTAGATGCCGACGTAGACGAAGCTGAGCAGATAGCTGAGGAACACCGGCAGCAGAGGCGCGAGCGACCGCCAATCGGTGCCGTGCGGCACTTTCAGCTCCAGCACCATGATGGTGATGATGATGGCGATCACGCCGTCGCTGAACGCCTCCAGCCGGTTTTTCTCCATTCCTTGTCCCTTGTCGTTTTTTTGGTTCGCATTGCAACCAGCTTAGCCGTCCGGCGCCGGTTTGTCGGCGCGGCGGTAAGGCAGGCGGATGAGGGTGTAATAGCGGTCGCCGCGTTTTTCGCCAGCGAGCGAGGCCTCGGCATCGAAGAACAGCTGCAGCCTCTCGCGCAGATTGGACAGCGCCATCTGGTTGCCGCCGGGCCTGGGCGGCGCGTCCGGCGCCGGGTTGTCCAGCGCCAGTTCCAATTGTCCGCCGTAGAGGCGGGCGCCGATGACGATCTCGACCTCGCCGGCCAGTTGCTCGGCGCCGTGGCAGACCGCGTTCTCCACCAGCGGCTGCAGGATCAGCGGCGGCAGGATGGCGTCGAGCGGGGCTTCGATGCGCCAGCTGATCGTCAGCCGCGGCCCCAGCCGTTCGGTTTCTATCGCCAAGTACATGGTGGCCAGTTCGATCTCGCGCGCCAGCGTCGAGGCGCGGTCGGGGTCGGCCAATTGGGCGCGGAACAGATCGGCCAGGTTCTCCAGCACCGCCTCGGCTTTTTGCGGCTGCGAGCGGATCAGCGCGATGGCGGCGTTCAGGCTGTTGAACAGGAAATGCGGGCGGATGCGCGCCTGCAGGGCCGCCAGCCTGGCTTCGGCCAGCGCCGGCGACAAGGCGCGCTGGCGCAGCGACAGATAATGCAGCAGCAGCGCCATCGCCAACATGGCCAGCGCCGGCAGTTGCCAGGCCAGCGCCGGCTCCAGTTGCAGCCGCCACTGGCACAGCCCGAAGCTGAGGCCGGTCACGGCCAGCGCCCAGCAGGCGCCCAGCCGTTGCCGCGCCAGCCAGGGGCCGAGCACCGCCAGCAGGGCCAGCGTCAGCAGGCTGCCCGGCACCAGCAGCAGCGCGGTTTGCAGCCAGGGCCACAGCGGCTCGTTCCCGGGGAGCGTCAGCAAGCCGTCGGCGAACAGCAGCAGCAGGGGCAGCAGCAGGATGCGCAGCATCACGCCGAGATTGCGGAAGTCCGGCAGCGGAGGCGGAGTGGTACGGAGCATGGCTGGGCGCGGGGAGGGGCGATGTTGCGATCATAGCAAGCGGCCGGCGGCGCGGCATCCGCCGTCTGCAAATCCGGCGGTCCGGCAAGAGCCGAGGATAGTGGGCCGCAGCTGATCTGGCGCAAGGCGCGGCGATTCTTGCGGCTTTCCCGGCTTTACAGTCCGGCATGTCTTTCGCTAGGGTCGGCCCTCGTGAATTTAAATATCAGTTAAGTCTTATTTTAATTGCGTTCTGGCCGCGAAGCATCGCCTCGCAGCATCGCTTTGTGCAAGAAACTGGCGAAACCGCGCTGTTTTCACGCCGCGCCATGCCAATGGCTTGGTATATTGCCTAGTTGAATCCGGTTTGTCAGACGATATACGGTAGTCAATATATGGCTTGCATAATGGATGGCGGCATGCTTTTAATGTTTTTCAAACAGCTGTTCTAAACCGTGCCGCGCGGCCGTTCAAGATACTGATTCCACAATCCATTTCCAGGAGACACGCAGATGCATATCGTCATCCCGGCCGAACGGCTGGCCGGTGAACGCCGCGTGGCGGCGACGCCTGACACGGTGAAAAAACTGGTCGGCGCCGGCCATGTCGTCACGGTGGAGCGCGGCGCCGGTTTGCACGCCGCCATTGCCGACGCGGCCTACGCCGATGTCGGCGCAGGATTGTCCGAGCAGCGCCAGACGCTGCTGGCGCAGGCGGACGTCGCGCTGGTGGTGCACATGCCGGAGGCCGCCGATCTGGAAGCGCTGAAGCCGGGCGCGGCGCTGGTCGGCATGTTGGCGCCGTATGGCAATCCCTTGCTGCCGCGGCTGGCGGCGCGGCGGATTTCTGCTTTCGCGCTGGAGCTGCTGCCGCGCACCACCCGAGCCCAGAGCATGGATGTGCTGTCCAGCCAGAACAATATCGCCGGCTACAAGGCGGTGCTGCTGGCCACCCAGTTCTACCCGCGCTTCATGCCGATGCTGATGACCGCCGCCGGCACGGTGAAGCCGGCGCGGGTGCTGGTGCTGGGCGTCGGCGTCGCCGGCTTGCAGGCCATCGCCACCGCCAAGCGCTTGGGCGCGGTGGTGGAGGCCTACGACGTGCGCCCCGCCACCCGCGAGCAGGTGGAATCGCTGGGCGCCAAATTCGTCGAGGTGCCGATGACGGACGAGGAGAAGGCCGCCGGCGGCGGCGTCTATGCCCGCGAGATGTCGGCGGATTTCCAGCAGCGGCAGAACGAATTGCTGGCCAAGCATGCCCGCAACGCCGACATCGTCATCGCCACCGCGCTGATTCCCGGCAAGCCGGCGCCGCGGCTGGTGACGGCGTCGACGGTGGCGGAGATGAAGCCGGGCTCGGTGATCATCGATCTGGCGGCGGAAAGCGGCGGCAACTGCGAGCTGACCCGTCTCGGCGAGGCCTACCAAAGCGACCGCGGCGTTCATTTGGTGGGCTACGCCAATCTGGCCAGCCTGCTGGCGGCCGACGCCTCCAGCCTGTACGCCCGCAATCTGCATGCCTTCCTCGGCCTGTTGCTGGCGCCGGAAGGGCTGAAGATAGACCTGGCCGACGAGTTGATCGCCGCCACCTTGCTCACCCACCAGGGCGAGCAGCGCTTCGGCGCCGCGCCTTCCGCCACCGCCGCACAGGAGCCCCATCATGGTTGATCCCTTCATCACCAGCTTCACCATCTTCGTGCTGGCGGTCTTCGTCGGCTACCACGTGGTGTGGAACGTCACGCCGGCGCTGCACACCCCGCTGATGGCGGTGACCAACGCCATCTCCGGCATCATCATCGTCGGCGCCCTGCTGCAGACCGTGGATATCGGCGGCAGCCAGCTCACCGTCACCTCGGTGCTGGGCGCCGTCGGCGTCTTCCTGGCCAGCATCAACATCTTCGGTGGCTTCCTGGTGACTCAACGCATGCTGGACATGTTCAAGAAAAAGAACAGGGGATAAACGATGCAGAATGTTTCGGCGGTTCTTTATCTGGTGGCCGCAGTGCTGTTCATCCTGGCGCTGAAGGGCCTGTCCAGCCCGGTGTCGGCACGGCGCGGCAACCTGTACGGCATGGTGGGCATGGCCATCGCCGTGTTGACCACCCTCTTGATTCTGGACAAGCCGGTGATGGCGTTGATCGCCGTCGCCGTCGCCGCCGGCGCGCTGGTGGGCGGCTGGAAGGCACGCACGGTGGAGATGACCGGCATGCCGGAGCTGGTGGCGGCGATGCATTCGCTGGTGGGCCTGTCCGCGGTGCTGATCGCCGTCGCGGCGATCTTCCACGAGGGCGTCACCCACTCGCCGGTGCAAAAAGTGGAGCTGTTCATCGGCGCCTTCATCGGCGCCATCACTTTCACCGCCTCGGTCATCGCCTACGGCAAGCTCTCCGGCCGCTTCGGCGCCAGGGCGGTCAGCTTCGGCGGCCAACACCTGTTGAACCTGCTGTTGGCGCTGGCGATGTGCGGCTTCGGCGCCGCCTATTTCCTCAGCGGCAGCCAGGCGGCCTTCCTCGCCATGCTGGCGGTGGCGCTGGTGCTGGGCGTGACGCTGATCATCCCGATCGGCGGCGCCGACATGCCGGTGGTGGTCTCCATGCTCAACAGCTACTCCGGCTGGGCGGCGGCCGGCATCGGCTTCACGCTCAACAACCCGGTGCTGATCATCGCCGGCGCTTGCGTCGGCGCCTCCGGCGCCATCCTGTCCTACATCATGTGCAAGGCGATGAACCGTTCCATCGTCAGCGTGCTGCTGGGCGGCTTCGGCGCCGAGGCGGCCGCCCAGGGCGCGGCGGGACAGGCCGCGCCCAAGGCCTACAAGGCTGGCAGCGCCGAGGATGCGGCCTTCCTGATGTCCAACGCCGGCCAGGTGGTGATCGTGCCCGGCTACGGTCTGGCGGTGTCGCGCGCCCAGCACGCGCTGCAGGAGTTTGCGGAACTGCTGCATGAAAAGGGCGTCAATGTCCGTTATGCGATCCACCCGGTGGCGGGACGGATGCCCGGCCACATGAATGTGCTGTTGGCCGAGGCGGAGGTGCCATATGAGCAGGTGCTGGAGATGGAGGAGATCAATGCCGACTTCTCCACCACCGACGTGGTGCTGGTGATCGGGGCCAACGATGTGGTCAATCCGGCGGCGCAGAAGGACAAGCAGAGCCCGATCTACGGCATGCCGATCCTGGAGGCGCACAAGGCGCGCAACGTGATCGTGGTCAAGCGTTCCATGAGCACGGGATATGCCGGACTGGACAACGAGCTGTTTTACATGGATAAAACCATGATGGTATTCGGCGATGCCAAGAAGGTGGTGGAGGACTTGCTGAAAAACGCAGCATAGCGAGTCCGCCGCCCGCAGGTCCCCGCATCGCCCGCCCATGGCGGGCGATGCTCCATCCGAGCCGGACAATAGAAGGAACGCGCATGCCCATCCTCAGCTCCATCCTGATCAGCGGCAGCATGATGATGCCGACCCAGGCGATGCCGAATCTGCAAAACACCGAATGGCGGCTGGAAGCGCCGGCGCAAGCCGCGCCGTTGCCGACGCTGAACATAGCCGACAGCCGCATCAGCGGCTTCGCCGGCTGCAACCGCTTCACGCTGGGGATAGACGACGACGGCAAGCATCAGGTTTCCGCCACCCGCAAGCTGTGCGCGCCGGAGGTGATGCAGCGCGAACAGGCGCTGCTGGCGCTGCTGGCCGCGCCGTTCCGCCTGCTGCCGGTAGAGGATGGCAAGCACCTGAGCCTGATGGCTGGCAAGACCCGCTACCGCTTTGCGCGCCAGCCGGCGCAGAGCGCGGCGGCGGAACCGCCCGCCGCGGTCGCCGCGGCTCCGCTGCCGGCGCCGGGCGAGCAATACTGGTATGTCGCCAGCCGGCCGTGCGCCGCGGCCGCGGGGCCGTCCACCTGCCTGCGGCTGCGCAGCAGAGAGGACCAGCCGTGGCGCAATTACGCGGGTTCGATCGCCGGTTTCGAGCCGGAGGCCGGCAGCCGCTATTACCTGAAATTGCAGGGTGTGCCGGCCGCCGACGGCCAGCCGGGCTTGCAACTGATGAAAGTGGTGTACCGGGAAACGGTGACGCCGTTGGCCGATTGAAGGAACCACCGCGCCGGCGGCGCGTCCTAGTCTATTTATCAGGAAACCATGATGTATCAACGCCTGTCACTGTTGACCTTGAGCGCGGCCTTGCTGACCGGCTGCGCCGGCACCGCTGCGCCCTCCCGTCCGGCCGTTCTTCCCACCCTGGACCAGCTGCAAGGCGAGTGGAAACAGACCAACGGCGGCGAGCAGGCCACCCTGCTGCGCATCGACCAGCAGCGGCTGTTCGCCAAGGCCGGCTGCAACGGCATGTTCGGTCCGGCCACGCTGGAGGACGGCAAGCTGCGCGCCGAGCATCTGGCTTCCACCATGATGATGTGCCCGCCGGAGGCGATGCAGCGCGACGCCAAATTGTCGCGGCAACTGGAAGCCGGCATGGCGGCCAGCCTGGACGGCCAGCGCCTGACGCTTTCCGACGGCAAGGACGCGCTGGTGTTCGAGCGTCAGCCGCAGGGCGAAACCAAATTCATCTACGTCGCGCCGGAGCGCAAGGCCTGCGTCAGCGTGGCGCCGATGCAATGCCTGCAGGTGCGTGCGGACAAGTCCAAGGCTTGGGAACTGCACTACGGCGAGATCGAGGGCTTCAAGCCGGAACCGGGCGTCGCCTACCGGCTGCGGATCAAGGAAATCAACGTAGACAATCCGCCGGCCGACGCGGCTTCGATCCGCTGGGTGCTGGATCAGGTGATAGAGCAGGAAGTGATCAAGCCCTGAGGCGCCGCCTGTCGGGCGGAGGTCCGGTCCGGCATGGGATGCCGCTCTGTTACAATCGCGGCATTCGTTTTTGCAGGAGGCCGCCATGAGCCTGATTCCCGAAATCAAACCGCAGCAGTCGCTGGAATTGCTCAAAGAGCTGCATATCCTCACCCGTGACGGCAAGATCAACCAGGACACCCGCCGCAAGCTGAAGCAGGTCTACCACCTGTATCAGTTCATCGAGCCCTTGATGGCCGACGTGCTGGAGGAGAAGGGCGGCATGACGCTGGCCGACCACGGCGCAGGCAAGTCCTACCTCGGCTTCATCCTGTACGACCTGTTCCTGAAGGACAAGCCCGCCGCCCGAGTCTACGGCGTGGAAACCCGCCAGGAGCTGGTGGACAAGTCCGACGAGCTGGCCAGGCGGCTGGGCTTCGCCGGCATGAGCTTCCTCAATCTGAGCGTGGAGCAGTCGATCACCTCGGACCGGTTGCCGGAGCAGGTGGACATCGTCACCGCGCTGCACGCCTGCAATACCGCCACCGACGACGCCATCCGCTTCGCGCTGGCCAAGGACGCCAGGTACATCGTACTGGTGCCGTGCTGCCAGGCTGAGGTGGCGGCGATGCTGCGGCAGAAGAAGAACGAGACTTTCGGCAAGACGCCGCTGTCGGAGCTGTGGCGCCACCCGATTCACACCCGCGAGTTCGGCAGCCAGCTGACCAATGTGCTGCGCTGCCTGCAGCTGGAGGCGCGCGGCTACCAGTTGACCGTCACCGAGCTGGTGGGCTGGGAGCACTCGATGAAGAACGAGCTGATCATCGCCAAGAAGACCGGCAAGGGCAAGGCCAGCGCGCGCGCGCGCCAGCTGGCCATCCTGGACGAGCTGAACCTGGGCGATCTGCGCGAACGCTTCGCCTATTGACGCGCAGCGGCGGTCCGCCTGGCCCGCCGGGTCTTCTCCCGCCTAGCGCGCCGCCGCCGGGATGAACTTGAATTCCTTGATCACCACTTCCACTTCCTTGCCGTCCTTGGGCGGTTTGCCCTGGAACAGCCACAGGTTCAGATGCAACGGCAACGGTTGCTGCGGCACGCGCTGTTGGGCATCGGCCGGGGCGAAGCGCCAGCTGGCGATCTGGTACTGGTCGCCGTCTTGGAAGCCGTGCAGCGACTGGTAATACACCTGGCTGGCGCTCCAGTTGAAGCGATGGGTGCTGTAGTCGCCGTTCAGATGGAAATCGAAGGTGGATGAGGTCGGCTGCACGCCGGCCACGGCGGGATAAACGGTGTAGTTGCCGATCGGATAGGAGGCGTCGCCCCAGCGCGAGAATTCGATGTCGACCTCGTTGCTGCCGTCTTGGCCGATGTCCGGCGTCGGGTAGTTGAACAGGCCCAGCACGATATTGTCGTCGAACAGGTCGGGGCGGCCTATCAGCTTGAACTGGTAGCTGCCGAAGCCCAGCCGCTGCGGCAGGTAGAGCTCGGCCGCGCTCCACTTGCCGCCCCGATGGGCGATCTTCAGGTGCAGCTGGCCCTGGGCGTCCAGCCAGACGTTGTTCTCGTTCCAGACATTGGGGCCGGGGCCGCTGCTGCCCTGGTTGCGCACTTCCCAGCGGTAGCCGGAGAAATTAATGGTCTTGGCGGCGGCCGCGCCGCACAAGATCAGGCCGGTCAGCAGGGCGGCGGCGATTCGCAACGATGTTTTCATGAGGGGGGGCCATTTGGCGACCCCGCCAGCTTGCCACAGCATGATTGCAGGAAACCATCCGCCGCGCCGCAAGGACAGGCGGCGGTTGCATGAAAACAGGCCAGCCGTGCGACTGGCCTGCGTCGATTTGCCCGGCGAGGCTCCCCTAGGAGCCGTGGATGGTTGGGCGCTACAGCCGGAAGCGCTCGGTCACGCTTTGCAGCGCGTGCGACAAGGCATTGAGCTGGCTGGAGGTGGTGGCCAGCTCCTCCACCGTGGCGCTGTTGGCCTCGGCCATCTGCGACACTTGTTCCATGCTTTGCGCCAGGCTGAGGCTGGCGGTGCGCTGCTCGCCCAGCGCGCTGGTGATGTTGCTTATGGTGCCGACGATGGACTGGGTGCTGCTGCCTATCTCCTCCATCGAATCGCTGGCCTCGCGCGCGCTGCCGGATACCGCGTCCACGCTGGCCAGGCTCTGCTCCATGCTGCCCACCACCTTGGTGACGCCTTGCTGGATGGCGCTGATCATCTGGGTGATTTCCTGCGCCGAGCTGGCGGTGCGCTCGGCCAGCTTGCGCACTTCGTCGGCCACCACCGCGAAGCCGCGGCCCATCTCGCCGGCGCGCGCCGCCTCGATGGCGGCGTTGAGCGCCAACAGATTGGTCTGGTCGGCCACGTCGCGAATCACGGTGACGATGTTGCCGATGCGTTGCACCTCGCCGGTCAGGCCGCGCATCTGTTCCGAAGTGGCGGCCACCGCGTCGCTGACCGACTGGATCTTGCCCACCGAGGCCTGCACCGCGTGGCCGCCGCGCCCGGCGAGATCGCCGGCCTCCTTGGCCTGGCGCGACGCTTCGTTCGAGTTGTCGGCCACATGGTTGATGCTGACGGTCAACTGTTCAATAGTGGCGGCGGCTTCGGAGGTGGCTTCGGACTGGCGCTGGGCGCCGCCGGCCACCTGCTGCGCCATGCTGGCCAGCTCGTGGGCGGAGTCCGACACCTGGTTGGCGTTGTCCTTGATGTTGGACACCACCTCGCGCAGGCCCTGGCGCATGTGCTGGATGTTGCGCGCGATCTCTATCGCTTCGTCGCGGGAGGCCGGCAACGCCTCGTCGGCGCCGGACAGGTCGCCCTGCTGGATATTGCGCACCAGTTGCGCCGACCTTCGCAGCGGCGTGGTCACGAGATTGGAGATGAACAGCGCCACCACGATGGAAACCAGCAGCGCCGCGACGGCGGCGGCCAGCATGATGCCCACTGCCTGGCTGTAAGCGGTCTTGCTCTCAGCCGTCGCCTGCTGCACGCGGTCGTTCTGATAGGCGGCAAGCTCATTCAGGGCCTTCATGAAGCCCTCGTTGGCCGGCACGAAATGCTGCTTCAGGAAGACCACCGATTCGGCGTCCTTGTTGGCGCGCACCAGGGCGTAGAGCGGCGCGTATTGCGCCGACAGCACATTGCGCGCCTGTATCGCCCGGTCGAAGATTTCCCTGCCCTTGGACGAGACCAGCGCCTTGTCCAGCTCCTGCAGGCTGGCGGTGTTCTCGGCGCGTAGCGCCTCGATCTTGGCGATGACGGACTCGATCTCCGCCGGACTGCTGGCGATGATGGCGTCGCGCACCTTGCGCGCCACATCGAAAGTGACCAGCACGATCTTGTTGCACAGCGCGGCCTTGGGATAGCGGTTCTCGGTGATCTCCAGCTCCTTGGCCTGGATGGTGTCCAGCTTGAGGATGGCCGTGAAGACGATAGCGGCCAGGATCAGGATCAGCAGGCCGTAGCCCGCCAACAGCTTTTGTTTGACGGAGAGCTGATACAGCATTGATTTCTCCCTGGGAGAGGCGACCCGGACAGTGAGGCGCGGCGATGGGTCAAAGGCCTCCGCGTGTCCCATATGTTGAAAAATAGTTGCCGCGGCGGAAATAGGAAAACCCATTCTTCGCCGCGAATGCGGCGTTGCGACAATTTCCCCGCCCGATCGGACACGTTTCCCCTTTCTTTCACAGTGCCATTGCCTAAGCTCAAACCTCCAATGCCAGAGCGGGAGAGCGCGTTATGCAAGTAGCCGAGATCTTCGAGAAAGCGTCGGGCAAGCTGCCTATGGTGCCCAAGGTGGTGCAGGAGTTGGTGGCCAGTTTCCATCGCAACGATGTCGCGATCGACGAGATCACGGATAAGGTCGGACATGACCAGGTGCTGACTGCGCGGGTATTGCGGCTGGCCAACAGCGCGCGTTTCGGCAGCAGCCGCAAGGTGGGTTCGCTGGACGACGCGGTGGTGTTGCTGGGTTTCGATAATCTGCGGGTGTTGGTGATCGCGTCCGGCGTGACCGGCGCCACGCAGGGCATCCACGGTTTCGACATGAAAGCGTTCTGGGCGCGCTGCTTCGCCATGGCCAACACCGCCAAGCTACTGGCCAAGCTGGCCGGAAGGGACGCGCAGCTGGGCTATACCTGCGGCCTGCTGGCGAATATCGGCGAGCTGGTGTTGTACGTGGCGGTGCCGGAGCAGGCGCAGCAGATCGACAAGATCGTCGCCGGAGGCGCCGAACGCATCAGCACCGAGCGCATGCTGCTGGGCATGGACCTGACCGAGTTGGGGGCGGAGCTGGCGCGGCGCTGGAATTTCCCCGATGAGATCCAGGAGGCGATCTACAACCAGCACGACCTGCTGAACGAGGACGCTTCGCCGTACGCGCTGCTGATCGGCCTGGCCACGTTCCTGGTGTCGGGCTTCCGCAACGAGATGAGCGTGACCGACATGCTGGTCAGCCTGCCGGAGCGGGTGCTGGAGCGGCTGGGGCTGGACCGAGCGCGGGTGGAGGGTGCGATGGAGCCGCTGCAGCAGGCCTGCATCCAGGTGGACGACATGTTCTGAGCGCGGGCGTGTGGGGCTGGGCCGCTGCCCGCGCGCCAGGAGCCGGCATGGCGGCGCAATCCGGCATCCGCGCGCAGAAGGACGCCGCGCGGAACGCGGACAAGAAAAAACCGCCGCGCTTTGCGAAGGGCGCGGCGGCTGGCGGGTTTGGCGGGCGGGTCAGGCCTCGCCGTCTTCCTTGGCCTCTGCCACCTGCTCCAGCCGGCCGGTGTAGCGCAACTCCACTTCCTGCATCAGCTCGTCCACCCGCACCAGCGCCAGTTGCACGCGGTCGCCGCGGTTCAGCTCCGGCAGGCCGGGAATGCGCAGTCGCAGCGGCAGGCCGTCGATGCGCACCAGGTCTTCCTTGATGATGGTGGCGGTCGGCTCGTTGATGCCTTCCTGCACCAGATATTTCAGGCACCAGTAGTGCTCCATCTTGTCCTGGAACGACAGGTAGGCGCCGTAGGTGGCGTCGAAGTCGCGCAGGATGGCGAACAGCATGGCGTTGCCCTGCTCGTACAGCGGCTTTTCGCCGCGTATCATCGCCGCCAGCTGGCGCTGATTGACGAAGTCGCTGGCGCGGCGCAGCGGCGAGGTGCTCCAGGCATATTGCGCCACGCCCAGGCCGATGTGCGGCTCGGGACGGGTGGTCATCCGCACTTTGCCCATGCTCTGGGCGCGGTACATCGCCGGGATGTCGGCCTCGGCCAGCATCCGGCCCCACTCGCTGTTGGCCAGGATCATCAGCTCGGATACCAGCTTGTCCATCGGCGCGCCGCGCTTGCGGATGGTGATGGACACCTTGCCGTCGGCGACGTCGATGTTGTAGTCGTGCTGCGCCGGACGGGTGGGGTCGTATTTGCCGCGGCGCTTCTCCAGCGCCTCGGCGAACTGCCACAGCCAGGTCAGCTCGCGCTTGAACGGGTAGTCGGTGCCTGGGTCGTTGGCCAGCGTTTCCTCATTGAACACCCGTTCCAGCTGCGCGTGCCGCAGGTTGGCGGCGATGGGCACCAGTTCGATGCGGTTTTCGAAGGCTACCGGCTCGAATGCCGGCGTCACCTCGGCGTACAGCGAGAACGCCGGGCAGGCGCGGCCTTCCTGCAGCGTGAAGGCCGCCACCACGTCGTCGGGCAGCATGGTGATCTTGTCGCCGGGGAAATAGGCGGTGGACAGCCGCGACAGCACCATCTTTTCGATGTCGGAATCCACCGGCACGCCCAGCGTCGGCGCGGCGATGTGAATGCCGACGCGGGTGTTGCCGTTGGCCAGCGGCGTCAGCGACAGCGCGTCGTCGATCTCGGTGGTGTTGGCGTCGTCGATGGAGAAGGCCTGCACCTCGGCCAGCGGCAGTTCGGGCAGGGCTTCCGGCGGCGCGTATTTGCCGAAGCCGGCGCCCTTGGGGAAGTACTCCATCAGGAAGCCGGCCATCAGGTAGGCCGGCACTGACGGAATGCCGCCCACTTTTTCCGCCAGGCGCAGCGGCGCCAGGTTCAGCTCGCGCGCAGCCTGGTCGAAAGCCTTGTATTCCAGCGTGTTCTTGTCCGGCCGCCACAGCAGCGTCATCAGCTGCGAGCGGATGGCTTCCGGCAGCGCGCCGGCCTTCAATTCGCCCACCCAGCCGTCGATCTGCTCCTGTTCGCGCTTCTTGCGCTCCACGCCGGCCAGCGCGGCCTGTAGCGCTTCCTGCGGCGCCTTCTTGTAACGGCCCTTGCCTTTTTTGTAGAAGTACATCGGCGCGCCATGCAGGCGGCTGATCAGCGCGGCGGCCTCCGCGGCGGACGGCGCGTGGCCGAAATAGTCGGCGGCCAGCTCCTGATAGGCGAACTCGTCGTCCGGACTGCATTCCCATAGGAAGTCCAGATCGATATCTTCAGCCAGATTGTCTACCGAGGGCAGAAAATCGGCCAAGGGGGAGCTAAACTCCAGAAACACGTTGGCGCTTTTGAGCTTGGCGCGCTTGCCGTGCTGGGTGTCAACCTGCAGGCTGGCATCGCTGCGCGAGACAATGCTGCCAACCTTGAAACTGCCGCTCTCTTCGTAAAAAACGTTCATCAAAACATGCCAGGCCGTTGAATTCAAGGGCGGATTATAGCAGTTAGCCTGCCGGGCCGGCGCCATAAACTTGCAGTGGAGGCGGGCGGATCCGCCAGAAAACGGAACTCCACGTCATGAAACAGGCTGTGCCCATCCATCCCGGTCAACGTACCCATCTGGCGCGGGAAATCGACCGCATCGGCTACATGCTGGTGTCGCGCTGGGAGCGTCCGCTGGCCGCGCACCTGCTGTCGCTGGTGATGCGGCTGGAGGACCTGGTGTGCTCGGTTGGACTGGGCGACATCGCCGTCGAGACGCGCGCGCTGGCCAGCTTGCTGCAGCAGTGGCTGCAGCAGCAGGCGGTGCCGTCGGAACAAGAACTCTACGGCTTGCTGCGCCACCATCTGGGAGTGGTCAGCCAGCTAGGGCTGATGGAGCGGCAAACGGACCCTGGCCGGGACGCGCTGGCTGCCCCGGACAACGATAACGCCCGTCTCTATCTGTGGCTGCCGGTCGGCATCGACGCCGGTCCGCTGCAAAGGCAGCTGGCCTGTTTCGGCTTCGAGGTCACCCTGCTGTCGCAGGCGGCCAAGCTGGCCAGGGCGCTGCAGGAGGCGACGCCGGTGGCGGTAGTGGCGTTCAGCGAATTCGCCGACAACGATCCCATCATCCAGCTGGCGCCGGCTGTCAGCAGCACCTGTCCGCTGGTGCTCACCTCGCCGCGGCGCGATTTTCCGGTACGGCTGGCCGCGACGCGGCTTGGGGCCTGCGGCCTTCTCGACTGGCCGCTGCAGGCCAACCAGCTGGTGGATCTGCTCAGGTTCGGCGACATCAGCGAACGGCGCGATCCGCTGCGGGTGCTGATCGTCGAGGACATGGCGTCGCTGGCCGGCCTGTACACCCAGGTGCTGGCCGCGCACGGCGTGGAGGCCACCAGCGAGACCAATCCGGAGAAGGTGCCGGAGCGGATCGAGCAGCTCAGCCCCGATCTGATCCTGATGGACATGTACATGCCGCAGTGCAATGGCATCGAGCTGGCCAAGGTGATCCGCCAGCAGCGGCTGCTGGATGGCATTCCCATCGTGTTCCTGTCGGTGGAGAAGCGCCAGGTGGTGCAGCTGGACGCGCTGACGCTGGGCATAGACGGCTTCCTGACCAAGCCGGTGGCGCCGGAGGAACTGGTGGTGACGGTGATCAACCGCGCGCGGCGCTACCGCAAGCTGCGTTCCTACATCGCCAACGACAGCCTGACCGGCCTGCTCAACCATTCCCACCTGCATGGCCAGATGGACAGCGGCATCCTGCGCGCGCGGCGCGATTCGCTGCCGCTGTCGCTGGCGATGCTGGACCTCGATTATTTCAAGAGGATCAACGACACCTACGGCCACCAGGCCGGCGACCAGGTGCTGCTTAACCTGGCGCGCTTTCTGAAGGAGAGGTTGCGCCGCACCGATCTGGTGGGACGCTATGGCGGCGAGGAGTTCGCCATCGTGCTGGGCGGCATGCCGATCATGCGCGCGCACCAAATCATGGACAGCCTGCGCCAGGACTTCAGCCAGCTGGAGCAGCAGGCGGAAAACCGTTCGTTCCGCCAGACCTTCAGCGTCGGCATCAGCTCGCTGCAGACCGCGGAGGATTCCATCAGCCTGGTGCAGCAGGCCGACGAAATGCTGTACCGCGCCAAGGAAGAGGGCCGCAACCGGGTGGAAAGCCGCGGCGGCTGAGCTGGCAAAACAAAAGCCCCCGCGCGGGCGGGGGCGTTCAAGCGGCGGAGCGGCTCCGCCGTCCTGCCCGCGCAAGGCGGGCGAGGCAGTCCATCAATTACTTGATGTTGTACTTGATCGAGTAGATCACAGCGTTCTGATAGGCGGTGCTGCCCAGCTTCTGATCGGCGTAGCGGTACTGGATGCCGGTGGTCACTTCCTTGGTCGGGGTCCACCACAGCGCGACGGCACCGTTCTGGCCTACGCGCGGCTGGCCGCCGCTCTTGTAAATGCCGATGAACTTGTCCTGGCGGTCCAGTTCGGTTTCGTGCCATTGGGTCAGCATCAGGTTCTGGCCGAAAGCCTGGAACGGATACAGCATCACGTAACCGGTCATGAAACCGTTGAAGCCCGAAGCCGAGCCGGGTTGACCAGAATCCATCTCGTTGTGCACGCCGAAGAACGGCTTGATGCTCAGTGCGCCGAAGCTCAGATCGGTGCCCAGACCCAGAACGCGGTTCTGGGTAAAGAATTCATTGCCGCGGGTGTCGTAGACGTGAGCGTACAGCTGTACCGGCACGCCACCGATGTCGGTCAGGTTGTAACGGCCAATCACCTTCGTGGTGTAGCGACGGTCTTTGGTGCCGGTGCCGTTGTTGCCCTTGCCCGGGTTTTCCAGGTCGAAGAAGCCATACAGCTCGCCCCATTTGGCGCCCAGGCCACCTTCGGCTTCCAGGTAGCCGAAATCGCGCTTGCCGCTTTGTTCGGTAGTGCGATCCGACCAGTCCAGCCAGTTGGCGCTGACGTTTGCGAAAGAGTATTCACCGCCGGCATGAGCCAGCGCGGAGGTGGCCAACAGAGACAGGGCCAGCAGCGACTTGCGAGTTTTCATTGTTTCACCAGACTATTTTTCATGTAGTAACCGTCCGACAAGCTGTCGGCGAGCGCGCGCAGATTAGACTCAGAAATGGCCTTATGCAAACAATTTGTCACGTGCCTGTCGCTTTTCTGCAAAGAATCATTGCATTTTTGTAGCAAAATGACGTTGACGTTACATTTCGTTGGCAAAATGCCACATGGAAATATCTCTACGTGAAGATAAGTATCTGAGCAACCGGGCGTTTCCGGCTTGCGGCAGGTCAACCGCCGGAGTCGGACCAGCCGTAACGGCGCAGGTCAATCTTGCCGCTGGCATTGAATTCCACGCCCTCTTCCTCCAGCAGCAGGCGCTGCCAGTCGGCGTGGTGGCTGCCGGGGCGCGACAGCCGGCCGCCGGCGCCCAGCACCCGGTGCCAGGGCGCGGCCAGGCCTGCCGGCAAGTGGCTCAGCAGGTGGCCGACATGGCGGGAGTGGCGCGGATAGCCGGCGCGTTCGGCCAGCTGCCCATAGGTGGTGACGCGGCCCGGCGGCAGCTCGGCCAGCAGCGCCAGCACGCGGCGGGCGAATTCGGGCGGCATCAGCGGTAGCGCGGGTTGGCGACGTAGGGATTGCCGCGTTTTTCCGCGCCTATGGTGGTGAGCGGGCCGTGGCCGGGCAGCACGGTGGTGGCGTCCGGCAGCATGAACAGCTTCTGCTGGATGGCGTCCACCAGTTGCTGGTGGTTGCCCATCGGGAAATCGGTGCGGCCTATCGAGCCCTGGAACAGCACGTCGCCGGCCACCAGCAGGCCGGCCGCCGCGCTGTAGAACACCACGTGGCCCGGGGTGTGGCCCGGGCAGTGGATCACCTGCAGCGTTTCCTCGCCCACGGTCACCGTGTCGCCTTCCTCCAGCCAGCGGTCGGGGGTCAGCGGCTCGCTGCGCGGGAAGCCGAACATCTTGCCCTGGGTGGGCAACTGGTCCAGCCAGAAACTTTCGCTGCGTTCGGGGCCTTCTATCTTCACCCCCAGTTGTTCGGCCAGCCTGGCGGCGCCGCCGGCATGGTCGATATGGCCGTGGGTGAGCAGCAGCTTCTGCACCGTCAGGCCCTGGCTATCGACCCAGGCGCGTATGCGTTCGATGTCGCCGCCGGCGTCGATGACGGCCGCCTGGCGGCTGACGCTGCACCACAGCACGCTGCAGTTCTGGGCAAACGGGGTGACCGGGATCACATGGTATTTCAAGGACATGGCCGTGCTCGTGGCGAAAACGCAATCCGCCATTGTGGCACGGGCGGCGCGCGCTGGGGAGGCCCCGCGCGCTAGCCGCGCAGCGCGCGCGCGATGAACTGGCGCGGTACCTGGGGCCTGGGCACCCGCTGGTCGAACCAGGCGCGCACGTCGCTGTCCAGGCCGATGCCGTGCATGTAGTTGTACAGCGCCTTGTTGAGCGCGCGGCCCATAGCGTCGTGATCGGTGCCGGTGGGGTCGATGAAGCCGACATCGTTCTTGCCGAAGTTGCCTTCCGGCAGCGGCACCAGCTTGACGCCGTATTCTTCCGGGTTCTTGCCCACCGGCGAGTGCACGGTGCAGGCGAAGCGGTGGAAGAAGCCGGACTGGATGCAGCCGCTGTCGAACAGCTGGCGCACGTATTCCAGCGCGTCCACCGTGTCCTGCACCGTCTGGGTGGGGAAGCCGTACATCAGGTAGGCGTGCACCAGGATGCCGGCTTCGGCGAAGCCGTAGGTGACGCGCGCCACCTGCTCCACCGACACGCCTTTCTTCATCAGCTTCAAGAGCCGGTCCGACGCCACTTCCAGCCCGCCGGAAATGGCGATGCAGCCGGATTCGGCCAACAGCTGCGCCAGTTCCGGCGTGAACGACTTCTCGAAGCGGATATTGCCCCACCAGGAGATGGACAGATTGCGCCGCAGCAGCTCTTCGGCCAGCGCCTTCAGCATCTTGGGCGGCGCCGCCTCGTCGACGAAGTGGAAGCCGGTCTGGCCGGTCTCGGCGATGATGGCCTCGATGCGGTCCACCAGCACCTCGGCCGACGCCGTCTCGTAGCGCGAGATGTAGTCCAGCGTCACGTCGCAGAAGCTGCACTTCTTCCAGTAGCAGCCGTGGGCGACGGTGAGCTTGTTCCAGCGGCCGTCGCTCCATAGCCGGTGCATCGGATTGAGCATGTCCAGCAAGGACAGGTAGCGGTCTATCGGCAGGCCGTCCCAGGTGGGGGTGCCCACCTCGGAAAACGGCACGTCGGCTTCCTGCATATTGACGTAGCGGACCGAGCCGTCTTCCTGGCGCAGGAAGGTGCGCACCAGCCGGCTGGGTCCGCGCTTGCCCTGCAAATGTTCCAGCAGCGCCAGCAGCGGGCGCTCGCCGTCGTCCAGCGTCACGAAGTCGAAGTAGTCGAACACCCGCGGCTCGGCCAGTTCCCTGAGTTCGGTGTTGACGTAGCCGCCGCCCAGGCAGGTCTTGATCTCGGGATGGCGGCGCTTGATGGCCTGGGCGATGCGGAAGGCGGCGTACACCGCGCCGGGGAAGGGCACCGAGATCAGCACCAGTTGCGGCTGGTGTTTTGCCACCGCGGCCTGCACCAGCGCGTCCAGCGTGTCGTCCACCCAGTTGGGCGCGGCGGCCAGCGCCCGGGCCAGCGGCTCGAAGCTGGGCTGCGACAGCGCCAGCGATTCGGCGTAGCGGACGAATTCGAAGCGCGGGTCCACCGCGTCGCGCAGCACGTCGGCGATGTCGTTCAGGTACAGCGTGGCCAGATGGCGGGCGCGGTCCTGGCTGCCCAGCGCGCCGAAGGCCCAGGCCAGCGGGTCGCCGCCTTCCGGATCGTCCGGGTCCACGTACACGTCCAGCGCGGCGAAGCGCGGGCCTTCCGGCAGGTAGTTGCGGCCGGCGATGCGGTAGGACAGCGTGGCGTCGCGGCCCTGCAGGAAGGCTATGGCGCCGTCTATCGTCGCCTGGTAGCGGTCGAATTCGGCGTCGAACTGTTGCAGCGCGGCCGAGCGCTGGCGCAGCGGCACCTTGCGCACGTGTTCGCGCAGGGTTTGCATGCCGGCGCGTGAAAACAGCTTGAGCACCAGCGCCAGCGCCAGGTCCTCCTGGGCGGCTTGTGCGCCGCGCGAGCGCAGGAAGCCGGTGAGATAGGCGGTGGACGGGTAGGGCGTATTCAGCTGCGTCATCGGCGGGATGAGCGACAGCACGCGCAGCGAGCTTGCAGACATGGCGGTGGACAATCCGGCGGGTGGTTCAAAAAGCATAGCCGGGCGCAGGCCCGGCTGTGCGCGATTGTCCCACAGCGCGCCGCCAGCGGCTAGGCTGGCGTGGTTTCGGCGGTTAAAGGTATGTTGATCAATATAATATCAATTGATATATTGATTTCAAGTTCTTATTTTAAAAGCGAGTTTTCATGGATTTTCCCGGCATTCCCCCTGCAGATATGCGCGCCGCGGCCGGGCAGGCCTGCGGCCTGCTGCGGGCGCTGGCCAACGAGGACCGGCTGCTGCTGCTGTGCCAGCTCAGCCGGGGAGAGCAGTCGGTGAGCGAGCTGGAGCAGGTGGTGGGCATCCGCCAGCCGACCTTGTCGCAACAGCTGGGCGTGTTGCGCGGCGAGGGCCTGGTGGCGACCCGGCGCGACGGCAAGCGCATTTTCTATTCGGTGGCGGACGTCAAGGCGCTGGCGCTGTTGACCGCGCTGCACCGGTTGTATTGCCCCAAGGAGTGAGGAACGCGCTGGAAGCGCTTTGTCGCCGGGAGTCGGCGCGTGCTTTCCCGCCGCTGGCGGCGCGGATCCCGTTCCAAGGACGTGGGAAATCGGCGGGTCTGCCGCATATAATTCACCCGTCATCAACGATGGAGCTTGCCGGGTGAAAACGGGTCGACTGATTTTTCTGGGATGGATGGCGATGGCGTCCGCGCTGGCGGCGCCGCAGGCTGTCCAGTTGTGCGCCAGCTGTCATGGCGCGGACGGCAACAGCGCGTCGCCGCGGTTTCCGCGGCTGGCGGGCCAGCAGGCGGCGTTTATGGAGCAGCAGCTTGAGCTGTTCCGCGAGCGCAAGCGCGACGACAAGGGCGCGCACCAGGCCGCGCTGGGCAAGCTGGACGCCGCGGCCGTCAAGGGCCTGGCCGCTTATTTCGCCGCGCAGCAGCCGGCGGCCAATCCGGCGGCGGGCGCCGACGCCAAGCTGCTGGCGGCGGGGCGCAAGCTGTTCATGGAGGGCAATCTGGCGGTGGGCACGCCGCCTTGCTTCTCTTGCCACGGCGACCGCGGCGAGGGCAACGCGACGGCGCCGCGGCTGGCGGGCCAGCACTCGGCCTATCTGCTAAGCCAGTTGCAGGTGTTCGACGTGTCGCAGCGGCCGGCGGCGGCGGAAATGCAGGAAATCGTCAAGACCATGAGCGCGGACGACATCAAGGCGCTGGTCGCCTATATTCCAGGCATGTAGCCGGCAAAAGAAAAGGCCGCGCTAGGCGGCCCCAAGCTCGGAGAAAAACGCCCATCCGGTCGGGCAGGCGGGACAGGCACAGGCTGCGGTTGTGGTTGCGGCCTGTTTTTTCTATAGCGGATTTTAGCGCCGCCGACGGCATGGGGCAATCTCGCCTAGTCGCCCAGCGCCGCCAGCAGTTCGGC
Source organism: Chromobacterium sphagni (assembly GCF_001855555.1). GTDB lineage: Bacteria > Pseudomonadota > Gammaproteobacteria > Burkholderiales > Chromobacteriaceae > Chromobacterium > Chromobacterium sphagni. The sequence goes on from NZ_MKCT01000001.1 coordinate 1,034,976, forward strand.
CTGCTGCTCGGCCACCAGCGCGTCGGTCAGCTCGGCGATGTCGCCGTCCATCATCTGGTCCAGCTTGTACAGCGTCAGATTGATGCGGTGGTCGGTGATGCGGCCCTGCGGATAGTTGTAGGTGCGGATGCGTTCCGAGCGGTCGCCGGAGCCGATGAGCCCCTTGCGCTCGGCCGCCTCCTTCTGGTTCTTCTCGCGCAGCTGGATGTCGTAGATGCGCGCCGCCAGCACCTGCATCGCGCTGGCCTTGTTGGCGTGCTGCGAGCGGCCGTCCTGGCATTCGGCGACGATGCCGGTGGGCAGGTGGGTGATGCGCACCGCCGAATCGGTTTTATTGATGTGCTGGCCGCCGGCGCCGGACGCGCGGAAGGTATCGATGCGCAGGTCGGCCGGGTTCAGCACCACTTCGGCGATTTCGTCGGCCTCGGCCATCACCGCCACCGTGCAGGCGGAGGTGTGGATGCGGCCTTGGGTCTCGGTGGCCGGCACCCGCTGCACGCGGTGGCCGCCGGATTCGAACTTCAGCCGCGAATAGGCCCCCTGGCCCACCAGCCGCACGATCGCTTCCTTGTAGCCGCCAAGGTCGGATTCGCTGGCGGAGACGATCTCCACCTGCCAGCGGTTGCGTTCGGCGTAGCGTGTGTACATGCGCAAGAGGTCGGCGGCGAACAGCGCGGCCTCGTCGCCGCCGGTGCCGGCGCGGATTTCCAGGAAGATATTCTTGTCGTCGTTGGGGTCCTTGGGCAGCAGCAGCTTCTGCAGCTCCAGCTCCAGCTGTTCCAGCTTGCGCTTGCCATCCAGGATTTCCGCCTGGGCGAACTCCTTCATTTCCGGATCGGCCAGCATGTCCTCGGCGGCGGCGATGTCGCCTTCGCATTGGCGGTAGGCGGCAAAGGTCTCCACCACCGGCGTCAGCTCGGCGTGCTCGCGGGTGAGTTTTCTGAAGGCCTCCATGTTCTGGGTGGCCGTTTCGCTGGCCAGAAGGTGGGTCACCTCCTCCAGGCGGTCAGCCAGTTGCGACAGCCTGGCTGCAATAGACGCTTTCATTACGACTCCGGATGTAAACGGTAAAGCCGCGCGATGGTCTGCACCTGCGCGTCGTGCTCCGCGCCGCTGCCCGAGGACAGGGCCTGGGTGGGCGGGTGCATCAATTTGTTGGTGAGCTGGAGCGACAGCGCTTCCAGGACTTTTTCCGGCGCGTCGCCACGCGCCAGTTGTTTCATCGCCGCCTCCAGCGCGTGGCGGCGGGCGCGGTCGGCCTCGTCGCGCAGCGCGCGGATCAAGGGCACGGTCTCGCGCTTCTTCAGCCAGTCGGAAAATTCCGCCACCCGCGCCTGGATGATGGTTTCCGCCTCCGCCGCGGCGCTCTGCCGCGCTTCCTTGCCCACTTCGACGATGCCGGCGATGTCGTCGACGCTGTACAGGAACACGTCGTCCAGCTGCGCCACTTCCAGTTCGATGTCGCGCGGCACCGCCAGGTCCAGCATGAAGATCGGCCGGTGGCGGCGCTGCTTGATCGCCCGCTCCACCATGCCCTTGCCTATCATCGGCAGCTGGCTGGCGGTGGAGGTGACCACCACGTCGTAGCGCGCCAGGGCGTCCGGCAGTTCCGACAGTGTGATGGCATTGCCGCCGAACTGCTCGGCCAGCCGTTGGCCGCGTTCCAGCGTGCGGTTGGCCACGGTGATACAGGACGGGTTGCGCGCCGCGAAGTGGGTGGCCACCAGCTCTATCATCTCGCCGGCGCCGACGAACAGCACGTTCAGCTCGGCTATCGATGGAAAGATCTGCTCGGCCAGCTTTACCGCGGCGGCGGACATCGACACCGAACTCGAACCCACCGCGGTGTTGGAGCGCACCTCCTTGGCCACCGCGAAAGTGCGTTGGAACAGGCCGTTGAGCATGCTGCCCAGCGTGCCGGCGTTTTCGGCGCTGCGCACCGCGTCCTTCAACTGGCCCAGGATCTGGGTTTCGCCCAGCACCATCGAATCCAGGCCGGAGGCCACGCGAAAAGCGTGGCGGGCGGCGTTGGACGCTTCCATCTGGTACAGGTAGGGCTCAACCTCGGCCAGGCTCAGGCCGTGGAACTGGCACAGCCAGGACAGCGCGGCGTGCGGGTCCGGACTGCAGCAGTAGATCTCGGTGCGGTTGCAGGTGGAGACGATGGCCGCCTCGCGCGCGGCCTGCGAGGCCACCAGACTGTCCAGCGCCCGAGGCAGGGTTTCGGCTGGAAACGCCAGCTTTTCCCGTATCGACAGCGGTGCCGTGTGGTGGTTGAGTCCGAAGGCAAGCAGATGCATGGGCGGAAAGTGCCGCAGACGAAAACAGGCCATTTTAGCCTAAGTGGGCGGCGGCGTCCCGCGGAGCGTGCCCGGACGGCATGGCGGCGGCGCCTGATCCGGGTGGGCAAGCGCTGGCGCATATCGTCTGCGCCGCGAGATGTTGTTTTGTTGAGACAAGAACAAAAAATCATTTCGTCACCGGCATTAACAAAAAAACACAATTTCAATCAAAGTTTTAACAAACTTTCTGATTTCGCCTTTCGTTCGGCTGGCGTGGCATGAGGTGGCGAAGCATTTGCCATGCCCGATGATTAATGCCATTTTCATCGCGAGTCGCATGTTTCACGCATGTGACAGTGGTGGCACAGATTTGCGCCAACGCAGCGCGAACACCGTGATGAACAAAGGGAAAATGATGAGAGTCAAGATTTTGGCCCAGGCGATAGCCGCCATCGGCCTGTTGGGGAGCGGCTTTGCCCATGCCGCGGATAGCAGCGACAGTCAACTGGAGCGGGTGACCATCACTGGCTCCAATATCAAACGTATCAACACGCAAGGCGCGTTGCCGGTTGAGATTCTGAAAAAAGAGGACATCGCCAAAACTGGAGCGTCTACCGTCGCCCAACTGCTGGATACTCTGACTTCCATTTCCAGCGTTACCGCCGGCACCAGCAGCACCAGCTTCGTGCCCGGCGCTGCCCATGCCAGCATGCGCGGCATGGACGCCAAGTACACGCTGATTCTGCTGAATGGCCGTCGCCTGGCCAGCTATGCCCAGCTGGAAAGCGGCACCGACTCCTTCACCGATCTGAACACGCTACCCTTATCCGTCATCGAGTCAGTAGAGATCCTGCGCGATGGCGCCTCCGCGATCTACGGTTCCGATGCGGTTGCCGGCGTGATCAATTTCAAGACCAAACGCAACTATCAAGGCGTGGACACCTACGCCCGCTATGGCCAGACTTCCGCTGGAGACGGCGCGGAGCAGGCCGTCGGCGTATCGGCGGGCACCGGCGATCTGAACAAGGATGGCTACAACGCGTTGTTTTCGTTCGACGCGTATCATCGCGAGCCAGTGTTCTACAGCAAGCACGATGCGATCAAGAGTCGAGATTTCCGCCGGTTTGGCGGTGACGACAACCGTTATCTGAGTACCTGGGGCGGCTGGCGCACCAGCCCCAAATCGCAGTATACCGCGATGCCCTATTGTCCTTTGCCGTTGGTAACCAAGGCAAGCGGGCAAACCATCTGTCCGATTGACTACGACCGGCAGGATGCTCAGGTATCACCACGCACCTCCCGCTACGGCCTGTTGTCCGTGTTGACGAAAAAGCTGGACGCGGACAGCCAACTTTATGCGGAACTGGGTTTCAACCAGACCAAGACCTATCTGCAAGGCGGCAATAACTTCCTCAATGGGATCACGCTTGCTCCGGGCGACGCCGCTTATCCGACTGATCCGAGCCTCATCGCCGCTTTGAAAGCGCAAAACCCTGGCTTCACGCCCGGCAAGGACAATATCACCATTTACCGTGGCCTGAACGAAGGCTGGGGCCGAGATCGGGAGGCCACCAGCAATACCTATCATGCCGTGTTCGGCTACTCCACGTCGCTGAAGGACTGGGACTTTGACGCCTCCGTAAATTTCAGCGGAAACAATGTCACTAACAATAATCAGGACTACCTGACCTCGTTGGAGGATTCGCTGGGCACCGGCAATCCGAGCGGCCCGACCTACAATCCGTTCATTCACGGCAACCCGGCCTCCAGCCTGGCGCCGTACCAGGCGCTGGACGTCAATAAGGCCTCGACCAGCCTGCAGGCGCTGGAGCTGAAGGCGTCGAAGAGCGAATTGTTCAATCTGCCGGGCGGTGCGGCCGGTTTCGCCACCGGCATCCAGTGGTGGCGTGAGACGCTGGTGAGTACGCCGGATCTCAACAGCCAGCAAGGCCTAGTGATGAATTCCGCGCCGCAGAGCTACCTGGATGCCAGCCACAGCATCTTCGCGGCCTATGGTGAATTCAACTTGCCGCTGGCCAAAAACCTGGAAGTGCAGTTGGCCTTGCGTGGCGACCATTACAGCGACTTTGGCAACACCATCAATCCTAAGGTCGCCTTCTCGTACCGGCCGATCAAGGAAGTCATGTTCCGCGGTTCCGCGACGTCCGGCTTCAAGGCTCCGTCGTTCACCCAGCTGAACCTGACCCGCACCGCCTACGGTTCGGTAAAGGACTACGACCAGTGCGCCCAGCAGGGTATCCCGGCCAATAAGTGCCCATCCAACAGCACCAAGATCGTCAGCGGCGGCAATCCGAACCTGCAACCGGAAACCAATGACAGCTTCAGCCTGGGCGTGGTGCTGCAACCGGTGAAGGATCTGTTCGCCTCGGTGGACTTCTACCGGATCAACCAGAAAAATGTCATCAACGCGGTTGACCTTGAGGACGTAGTCACCAATCCGGCCAAATATCCCGGCGCGATTGTTCGCAAGCCGGCCGGCTCCGGCGTGCTGGGCGACATAGACTATGTCAACACGCCGTATCAGAATGCTGGCGGCCTGAGCACCTCTGGACTAGATTTCGATCTGCGTTACGACTGGTCGCTGGGTGGCTATGGCAAGCTCAAGCTGGAAAACCAGCACAGCCGTCTGTTGAGCTTCAAAGACCACAAGTTGTCGGGCGATCCCTGGTTGGAAGAGCTGGATTATGCGATTCAGCCGCGTTGGAAGAATGTGTTCACCGCCGAATACAGCTATGACAAATACTCGGTGGGCATGACCGCGCGCAGCTATGCCGGTTACAAGAATCTGGAACAGGCGATTTCCAAGACCAGCACCTTGCAAGGCAAGCCGGGCCGCATCCCGAGCTATACCGCGCTAGACCTGGACTTCACCATCTCTCCGCTAAAGAAGCTGAAGATCGGCGGTGGCGTGAAGAATATCGGGAATCGGACTCCGCCATACTTTATCAACAGTTCGACTCCCGGCACCTTCTCCGGCAGCGATACCGATCTGTGGGGCCGCACCTACTACCTGAACGTCAACTACAAATTCTGATAGCCGCGCTAACAAAGACAGCCGCCGCTCTGGCGGCTGTTTTCATTTTTGCCTTAACTATTCCGCCGCATATCCAAATGCAAAATCCCGCCGTCGTCGTAAGGCTCGGACACCGGCAGGAAGCCGAAGGCGGCGTACATCGCGCTGGCGTCGCACTGCGCCGACAGCATGATGGCGCGGCCGGGGAAGTGCGCCTGGCACTGCGCCACCGCCTGCGCCAGCAGCGCCTTGCCCAGGCCCTGGCCGCGTGCGGCGGGTTCCACCACCACCCGGCCGACGGCGGCGGCGTCCGGGTATTTTTCGCCGGGGGCGATCAGGCGGGCGTAGGCCAGCAGCTGGCCGGCCTCGTCGCGGCCCGACAGATGCAGGCAGTGGGTGTCCACGCCGTCGATGTCGCCGTAGATGGACTGCTGTTCCAGCACGAACACCCGGTCGCGCAGTTGCAGAACTTGGTACAGCGCCAGCGGGGTAAAGCCGTCAAATCCGTGGCAATGCCACGCTATCCTGTTTGCCATAGTAGAATTCCTCCATTTCCCGTACCGGTCGTCGTCGGCATCCCGGCACCGTTTGAGATGCTATACCACCCTGACCGATCGCGTACCCAAATCCAGATCAAGACACTAGCATCAATAATATGAACAGCAACGACCTCTTCGCCCCGCCCGGCCCCGCCGGCGACCCGCCGCCGCCGCCTCCCGCCGCGCCGGAAACCGCCAGCGGCGACTGGATTCCGCTCGACCTGTACGCCGAGCGCGCCTACCTCGAGTACGCGATGAGCGTGGTCAAGGGCCGCGCGCTGCCGGAGGTGGCCGACGGCCAGAAGCCGGTGCAGCGACGCATCCTGTACGCGATGCGCGACATGGGCCTGGTGCACGGCGCCAAGCCGGTGAAGTCGGCGCGGGTGGTCGGCGAAATCCTGGGTAAATACCACCCGCACGGCGACAGCTCGGCCTACGAGGCGCTGGTGCGGATGGCGCAGGACTTCACCTTGCGCTACCCGCTGATCGACGGCCAGGGCAACTTCGGCAGCCGCGACGGCGACGGCGCGGCGGCGATGCGCTACACCGAGGCGAGGCTGACGCCGATCGCCGACTTGTTGCTGTCCGAGATAGACATGGGCACGGTGGATTTCGTGCCCAACTACGACGGCGCGTTTGAAGAGCCGGCGCTGCTGCCGGCGCGCCTGCCGATGGTGCTGCTCAACGGCGCCTCCGGCATCGCGGTCGGCCTGGCGACGGAAATCCCGCCGCACAACCTCACCGAGGTGGCCGGTGCCTGTGTGGCGCTGTTGGACAACCCCGAACTGGACACCGCCGCGCTGATGCAATACGTGCCGGGTCCGGACTTCCCCGGCGGCGGGCAGATCATCACCCCGGCCGCCGACATCCTGTCCGCCTATGAAAACGGCCGCGGCAGCGTGCGGGTGCGCGCCAAGTGGGAGATAGACCGGCTGGCGCGCGGCCAGTGGCGCATCGTGGTGTCCGAGCTGCCGCCAGGCTCCAGCGCGCAGAAGGTGCTGGCGGAGATCGAAGAAGCCACCAATCCCAAGGTCAAGGCTGGCAAGAAGGCGCTGACCCAGGATCAGGCCAATCTGAAAAGCCTGATGCTGTCGCTGCTGGACCGCGTGCGCGACGAGTCCGACAGCGCCAGCCCGGTGCGGCTGGTGTTCGAACCCAAGTCCAGCCGCCAGGACCCGGATGAGTTCATGAACATCCTGCTGGCGCAGACCAGCCTGGAAGGCAACGCCTCGCTGAACATGGTGATGATAGGCCTGGACGGCCGCCCGGCGCAGAAGGGGCTGAAGGCCATCCTGTCCGAGTGGATAGACTTCCGCCGCAGCACGGTCACCCGCCGCCTGGCGCACCGTTTGTCGCAAGTGGACAAACGCATCCACATCCTGGAAGGGCGGATGATCGCCTTCATCCATATCGATGAGGTGATTCGCGTGATCCGCGAGTCGGACGAGCCGAAACCCGACCTGGTCAAAGCGTTTGGACTCACCGAAATCCAGGCCGAGGACATCCTGGAAATCCGCCTGCGCCAATTGGCGCGGCTGGAAGGCTTCAAGCTGGAAAAGGAGCTGTCCGAACTGCGCGAGGAGCGCGAAGGCCTGCGCCACGTGCTGGACTCCCCGGACGCGCTGACCAAGCTGATCCGCGGCGAAATCCAGGCGGACATCGCCAAGTATGGCGACAAGCGCCGCAGCGAGATCAAGGCCGCCGAGCGCGCGGTGCTGACCCAGACCACCGCCGACGAGCCGGTGACGCTGATCCTGTCGCAAAAAGGCTGGATCCGCGCCCGCGTCGGCCACAATCTCGACCTGTCCACGTTGGCGTTCAAGGACGGCGACGCCCTGGCGGCGGCGGTGGAGGCCCGCACCGTGTGGTCGGCCATCGTGCTGGACCACAACGGCCGCGCCTACACCATCGATCCGGCCACGGTGCCGACCGGCCGCGGCGACGGCGTGCCGGTGGCCTCGCTGGTGGACCTGCAGGACGGCGCCAAGCCGGCGCAGCTGATCTCCGGCCCCGATGCGGCGCGCTTCATCGTCGCTGGCTCGGGCGGCTACGGCTTCATCGCCAAGATCGGCGACATGGCCGGCCGGGTGAAGGCCGGCAAGGCTTTCATCACGCTGGATGCGGGCGAGAAGGTGCTGGCCCCGGTGCCGGCGCCGCAGGGCTCCGGACTGGAGGCGCTGCAATTGGTGGCCGCTGCCGACAGCGGCCGTCTGCTGGCCTTCCCCGCCAGCGAGCTCAAAGAGCTGTCCAAGGGCCGCGGTTTGATGCTGATGGCGCTGGACGAGGGCGCGGCGATGACGGCGATAGGCCTGGTGGCCGGCAGCAGGGCGCTGCTGTCCACCACCTCGGTGCGCGGCAAGGTGGCCGACGAGAAGCTGGCGCTGGAGGAGTTTGTCGGCAAGCGCGGCAAGAAGGGCAAGCTGATGCCGAAGAAATGGCTGGTCAGCGCCATCAGCGAGTTGCCGATGTGATGATCCGGACCGGTCAGCCGCAGGCCCTCACCCCCCGCGCCGCGCTGTTGTTCGTCAACGGCTTCCGCGCCCTGTTGCTACTGGTCCTGTTGTTGATGTCGCTGCTGCCCAGCAGCGACGGCCTGTCGCTGATCGAGGGCGGCAGGCACTTCTATCTGTGGTCCGGCGTCTACCTGCTGCTGATCGCCATGTGGTTTCTGCTGCGCGAAGGCCGGCTGGGCCACACCCTGCAGCTGACGCTGGCGATCGCCGCCGACATCGCGATGATGGTGCTGCTAATGGCGATGAACGAAGGCATCCGCGGCGGCTTCGGTCTGCTGCTGCTGCCCTATCTCGCCGCCGCCGGCCTGTTGTCCACCGGCCGCTACGCCTTGTTCTACGCCGCCATCGCCACGCTGATGCTGTTCGGCTACGCCGGCATGGAGCACGAGCTGGGTCTGTCCCATACCGCCGACCTGTCCTACAGCGCGCTGCTGGCCGCCGCCTGTTTCGTCACCTCCATCGCCACCTGGCAGCTGGGGCGGATGGCGCGCGCATCGGAGGCGCTGGCCGCGCAGCGCGGCGGCGAAATCGCCAACCTCAACCACCTGAACGAACTGATCCTGCAAAGCCAGCGCGACGCGGTTGTGGTGCTGGACGAGGAGGGCCATCTGCGCCAGTTCAACCTGCAGGCGGCGCGTTATTTCAGCGGCCTGCAGCGCGGCCAGCTGCTGGCGGAGCTGTTGCCGCTGGTGCGGCGCTGGCAGCTGAACGGCTATCCGGCGCTGTCCACCTTCGTCGAACACAGCGTGCGCGGCCGCCAGCTGGTGGGGCGGCTGGTGCCGGTGCCGGTGCCGGAGGGCGAATTGCGCGGCGTGGTGCTGTTCATGCGCGACATGGCCGACATGGCGGAGGAGGCCAAGCGGGTGAAGTTGGCCGCGCTGGGCCGGCTCAGCGCCAATATTGCCCACGAAATCCGCAATCCGCTGTCCGCCATCAGCCACGCCGCCGATCTGCTGGCCGAGGACGAGGCAGATCCGGCGCGGCGGCGGCTGATGCGCATCGTCCAGGACAACACCCGCCGCATCAACGGCATGGTGGAGGATGTGCTCACCCTGGGCCGGAGCGACCGGGTCAAGCGCGAATCCATCGCGCTGTCGCCGTTTATGGCCGAGCTGCTGGAACATTTCACGATGGCGCAGCCTGCTGCCGCGGGAGTCGTCGCTTGCCGGCTGCCAGACGGCTGCAAGCTGCGCTTCGACCGCGGCCACCTGTCCCAAGTGCTGGGCAATCTGCTGGCCAATGCCTGGCGCCACAGCAGCCGCCGCCCGGGCGCGGTGCAGTTGCAGGCCAGCGTGGCCGAGGACTATCTTATTCTGCGGGTGATCGACGACGGTCCGGGCGTGGCCGAAGCCGAGCAGTCGCGGCTGTTCGAACCTTTTTTCACCACGGAAAGCGCCGGCAGCGGCCTGGGTCTGTACATCGCGCGCGAACTGGCCGAGGCCAACGACGCGCGGCTGGACTACAGCCCGCCCGGCGGCGTGTTCCGGCTGACCTGTCACCTGGCCTATGACTAAGACACCGATGCGCGTACTGGTAGTGGACGACGAGCCGGACATCCGCGAGCTGCTGGAGCTGACCCTGTTGAAGATGGGGTTGCAGCCGGTCTGCGCCGGCAGCGTGGCCGAGGCGAAGGGCGTGCTTGCCGCCGGCCCGTTCGATCTGGCCCTGACCGACATGCGCCTGCCCGACGGCGAGGGGCTGGAGGTGGTGCGCCATATCGGCGAGCAGGCGCTGGACGTGCCCATCGCGGTGATCACCGCCTACGGCAGCACCGACAACGCGGTGCGGGCGATGAAAGCCGGCGCTTTCGACTACCTGCAAAAGCCGGTGAGCCTGGCGCAATTGCGCAGTCTGGTCAAAACCGTCCTGAGAGTCGACAGCGGCAAACCCACGCCGCAGCAGCGGCTGGTGGGCGATTCGCCGGCCATCCAGGAGGTGCTGCGGCTGATCGAGAAGTTGTCGCGCAGCCAGGCGGCGGTCTACATCCGCGGCGAGTCCGGCACCGGCAAGGAGCAGGCGGCGCGGCTGATCCATGAACAGGGTTCGCGCGCCGAGCGGCCCTTCGTCGCCGTCAACTGCGGCGCGATTCCCGACAATCTGATGGAGAGCGAGTTCTTCGGCTACAAGAAAGGCGCTTTCACCGGCGCCGACGCCGACCATGACGGCTTCTTTCAGCAGGCGCTGGGCGGCACGCTGTTTCTGGATGAGGTGGCAGACCTGCCGCTGGCGATGCAGGTGAAGCTGCTGCGCGCCATTCAGGAAAAGACCGTGCGCAAGCTGGGCGGCAGCCAGGAAGAGGCGGTGGACGTGCGCATCATCTGCGCCACCCACCAGGACTTGGCCGCGCGGGTGGAGGCCGGCAGCTTCCGCCAGGACCTGTACTACCGCCTGAACGTGCTGCCGCTGCGCATGCCTGCGCTGCGCGAGCTGCGCGAGGACATTCCCCGCTTCGCGCAGCAGCTGTTGCAGCGCTACGCCGGCGAGGGAGCCACGCCGCAGCTGTCGGCCGACGCCCGCCAGGCTTTGCAGGACTATGGCTATCCCGGCAATTTCCGCGAACTGGAAAACATCCTGGAACGCGCGGTGGCGCTGGCCGCCGGCCCCGCGCTGAGCCGGGATGACCTGCAGCTGACTCCCAGCCGCGAGCACAGTCCGGAGCCATGCGGCGCCGAGCCGCTGCAAGACTATCTGGACCGGGCGGAGCGCGAAGCCATCGTCAAGGCATTGGACGCTACCCATTACAACCGCACCCAGGCCGCCAAGCGGTTGGGCGTCACTTTCCGTTCGCTGCGTTACCGGATGGAGCGGCTGAGAATAAATTAATTGGGGTGGGGCGCTAAATTTAGGCCTCTCAATTGGCGGCGAGTCTTGGCTCTCAGAGCGTGATGAACTCGGTTGAGTTTCGCGCTCTGGCAGGCGAGTTCAGCTGGTGTTTTCCACTTCAGGGCAGAGTGGGACGTCGGTATCTTGCTATCGTAGCGCCGCAAGGTGTTGGGCATTCTGCCGCGGCCAGTCCACGCACCAGGCCTCGTTGATCCCGATAGCCACGCTTCTCGGGAGCGGGGCCGATTTGTTGCGACGCGGACGCTGGCTGCGCCAAGCGGAAGGCCACGCACGCCAACTGGCGCCGGGCCGCATCGCGCAGGATGCGCCGGCCGATATTTCCATTTGGGCCGGTATGGCCTGAATCGCCGGCGAATCTGCCGCGGCGCGTGCAGAAATATGCCTGAGCGCGCAAACCTCCCGCGTTGGCAACCGGCGACTTCTTCCTGATTGCGGCTGAGCGAGGTCCGGTGCGCCTGGCGGCCATGCCTTCTTGTGGCGATGCCACACTGATCTATGGGCCAGTTCATGCGGTTCCGCCTTGCTATTTCTCAAGTGGTTTTTCGTTGACTCCCTTCCGGTAGCCGGCTATCGCCGCGCCGTTCCGGCTCGCGGCGATAGCCGCCAAAAGCTGTTGCCGCAAGCTTCTTGCCGCTTTATGCCGCTAGCTCCGCCGTTTGCCGGACGATGCCGCGGCAAGCCCTCTCGTGCGCGTTTCCAGGCGGTCCTAACAGTTCTGCTAGGTTACGCCGCGCCAACCCGATCCTTAGGATGCAGACCAAGCGGAAACGTGCGGTCAGCCGCGTTTCAAGCACATGAAAAGCAACATGGAATTTTCAGGCGTGACAGCCGGCCCAGCTTAGGCGGCTGTCTGGATCCATCCCTTGAGTGAGCTTTGGAAAGCGACGTGTCAAATGGATTTGCCAGTACTGGATTTTCAGATTGCCCAGCAGGCGCAATTGCCGGTCATCGACCTGGAGAACATGCTGCGGCTGCGCGCCCGGATCTTCCGCGACCGGATGGGGTGGGATGTCCGCGTCGAAAATGGCATGGAGCGGGACGGCTACGATGAGCTTGATCCCCACTACCTGCTGATGAAGCGCCGCGACGGCGGCCTGCAAGGCTGTATGCGGCTGCTGCCCACGCTGGGGCCGAACATGCTGCGCGATGTGTTTCCCGCCCTGCTGGCCGGCAGGGCGGTGCCGGCCGACCGCCATACCTGGGAGGTGTCCCGCTTTGCCGTGGATCCCTGCGGGCCATGCCGGCAGCATGCCGACCGCCTGGAACATATCCGCGCCGCCCTGCATCACCTGTGCGGCTTTGCCGGGCGGCATGACATCCACCGATTTGTGATGGTCACCACGCCAACCGTGCAGCGCATGCTGCACCAGTTGGATGTGGAGGCCGAGGTGTGCGGCGCGCGGACCCGTTTCGGCATCGACGAAGCGGTAGTGCTGTCGGTAGCCCTGAGCCCGGCCAATCTCCGCGCGGTCGCGCCGCTCCATTTTCCGATTCTCCCGATGCCGGCCGCGTTGCCGGCCCGGGTCTGGCTGTGAGTTTCCTGATTTCTAGCAACCACTGTTTCTAAACCACTTGGAACCCCACCATGGAACAAACCCTCAACAAGCGTCCAGGCGCGAGCGCAGAGAAAACCGCCACCAATGAAAAGGCGGCATCCAGCGATAAGCAAGCCGACAAGCGCAATCCCACCACGCCGCGCGATCCGGTTCCGCCGAGCAACGCCGCGCTGTCGCCGTTCACCACCGAGGTACGCAGCAACGAAGGCAATGAGCTGTGGTACGACTCCAAGGTGCTGGCCAAACTGGGCGAAGACAATCGCCGCGCCATCACCCAGCGCCTGGGCCAGGGTCGTTACAACGGCATCGTGCTGTACGCCGACAATCTGAAAGAGCTGAGCCAAGCGGTATCGCCGCGCTTGCAGCGCGTGCTGCATATCGAGTCGGCCGAGCAATGGGCCGAACTGTCGACGCTGATCTCCCCGGCCGGAGGCAAAGACCTGATCCAGGTTTCGGTCATCTCCAGCAGCCAGCCGACCTTGCTGGCCACTGCGCGCAGCGCGGGCTTCCGCACCAGCTGGCGCGCCCATGTCGACAACGCCGCCTCCTTGCACGCCTCTTTCCATGACGGCATGCACTATGACTTCCTGATGGTGTCATTCAAGGATCCGACCAATATCCCGCTGGAACTGGTGATCGCAGAGTTGCACAAGACCAATACCGTGCTGCTCAAGGAAGTGAATCAGGATGTGGACGACGCGGTGATCGCGCTGGGCGTGTTGGAGCTGGGCAGCGACGGCGTGCTGGTGGCTTTCACCGATATGGAGCAGTTCGACCGCTTCGCTCACAAGATCGATGCCCAGGCCACGCCGAGCATCGACATCCAGGTTGGCGTGATCGAACGCATCACCCACTTGGGCCTGGGTTACCGAGCCTGCATCGACACCACCCACATGTTCAATCCGGATGAGGGCATCCTGGTCGGCTCCACTTCTACCGGCGGCCTGCTGTGCTGTCCCGAAGTGTTCCACCTGCCTTATATGGAGCTGCGTCCGTTCCGCATCAACGCCGCTTCAGTGCATAGCTACGTGTTCCAGGCCAATGACCGCACCAGCTACATCAGCGAATTGCGGGCCGGCAGCTCGCTGACCACGGTCAACGCTCGCGGCGAGACCCGCCAGATCTTCGTCGGCCGCACCAAGACCGAAATCCGTCCATTGCTGCTGATCGAGGCTACGTTCCCGGAGAACCGCAAGGTCAACATCATCATGCAGGACGATTGGCACGTGCGGGTGTTCTCCGACGAGGCCAAGCCGCGCAACGTCACCGAACTCAAGGCCGGCGACCGGGTGCTGGGCTTCGGCACCGAGCCGGGCCGCCACGTCGGCGTGAAAGTGGACGAACACATCATCGAACTCTGATCCATCCGGACCGGAGCCCCGCAATGGGGCTCCGGCGGCGGACACCATCCAATAGGAGCAGAAAGTGCATCAGATCCTGATTACCGGCGCTACCGGCTTTGTCGGCGGCGCTCTGGCGGCCAATTTTCTGGCGCGGGGCGCCCGCGTGGTCGCCTTGTCGCGCAACGACCCCGACGGCATGCGAACCATCAATGCGGTGGTGGCTGCGGCCCAGGGGTGCGGCCTGGACATCCATGGCGCGCTGGAAAGCCATCTGGATGTCGTCAATGTCGATTTCGCCACACTGGATAAGGAACTGGGCGGGACCGAACTGAGTGGCGTCACCGAGGTATGGCATGTGGCGGCGGAGATGAGCTACTCCTCCCACAAACTGTCGCAGTCGTTCGCGACCAACGTCGGCAATACCGGCCGGCTGTACGAGACGGTCTGCCGCCACGCCCCCGCCTGTCGCCGTTTCTATTATGTGTCCACCGCCTATGTGGCCGGCATGGCCGGCGGCTTGGTGCCGGAAGAGCTGCACGCGCGCAGCCATATGGCCAATACCTATCAGGTGACCAAGTGGAGCGCCGAACAGTCGCTGCATCTGCTGTTCCAGCGCCACGGCTTGCCGGTCACCCTGTTCCGTCCCAGCGTGGTGGTGGGGCACCGCCGCACCGGCTGGGCGCTGCGCAACGGTTTCGGTTTCTACATGTTCCTCAACGCCATGGTGGCCATTGCCCAGGCCGGCCACAAGGAACTGGCCGTGGATTTGGTGGCGGACAGCCGCCCCGACCTGATCTCCATCGATCAATTGGCGGCCGACGCCTGCTCGTTGACGCTGCGCCAGCAGCCGGGCCGCGATTTCGAGGTATTCCATTGCGCCGGAGGCCGTTCGGAACGGATGGAAGACCTGGTGCGGATGTGGGGCGAGGTGGCCGGAGTGCGCGCCGCGCTGGGCACGCCGTCGTCGGTGCTGGACCAGAAATTCGATCGCGCGGTGGAGCCTAATCGTCCGTTTGCCAACCAGGAATGGCAGTTCGATCGCAGCAAGCTGGATGCCGCCACCCAGCGCAGCCAGTCTTTGGCGCCGCTGTCGTTGGAAGAGCTGCATGCAATGTGCCACTGGTATGCCCATGGCTCGATGGCCGATGAGCAAACCGCCGTGGCGGAAGCGCACTGAGGAGAGCCGCCGTGACCTTCCAAACTGCCACGCTGCCTGTCCGCGAACCGCTTGCGGAGGCACGGCCGCTTGACGCCTTGTCCGAGGCCTTCGTTCACCTGGGCGAACTGGCCAATGTCAACACCAACCAGATTCTCATCGTCGCCGGCTGCCTGGACGCCGCTCTGCTGGAACGTAGCGTCCGCCAGGCGGTGGCCAAGGTGCCCTTGTTGCGCGCCCGGCCGCTGGCCGGCCGGCCCGGTATCGAAGCCGACGCCTTCAGCGCCGAGCTGCCTTTAGTCCGTCATTTCGAGCATGCCGGCGTCTGCGATTTCGGCGATGCCGCTTTCCGCCGATTGCTGATGGACTTCAGCTTCGACAACCGGTTGGACTGGCGAGGCCGGTCCCCGGTGCAGCTGTTGCTGATCACCGCGGCCGACCGTTCCAGCAGTTGCGTCTACCTGAACACGCACCATGGTGTGGCTGACGCCCGCAGCGACAGCCTGCTGTTCCGGTTGATCATCGATCATTACGCCTATCTGAGCGGCGCGGCGTCGGCGCCGCCGCCCATTGAGCGGCTGCCGTACGCCATGCTGACCGAGATCCGGCCTGACTGGTATCGCCCGCTGGAGCGGACGTTGCGCTGGCTGCGCGGTTTCCGCAGCGTGGTGGCGGATCTGTTGCAGCGCGATATCGGCCTGCGGGTGCCATTGCGCGGGCCGCGCTGGGAGGATGGCGCCAAGCAAACGGGCATCGGCGAGCTGGACTTCTTCCACAGCCTGTTGCCGGAAGCGTTATCCGATCGCCTGACGACGGTGGCGCGCGGTACCGGCGTCACCGTCAACACCCTGTTGTGCGCGGCGCTGGCGCGCCATCTGGAACGCGCCAGCGGCCGTAGTCAGGGCGTATTGCGCATTACCTGCGCGATCAGCCTGCGCCGGCTGATCGACCGCCGCTACGATCTCAGCTTCCGCAACTATCTGGTGCCGAGCAAGATTCGCATCCGCCTGGGCCAGAGCGGTCGAGAGTTGATCCGTTCGGTGCACCAGGCCATAGGCACGGCGCGCAGCGATAGGCAACTGAGTACCGAGCTGGGGCGGCTGGAGTCGCTGCTGCTAGCCTTGCGCCGACGACCGCTGCATGGCATCGCCCGCGCCATGCTCAACGTCTGCCAGGGCACCAATGCTTGTTATTCCAATCCAGGGCGGATCGAGGAGGACTTTTCCAGCTTCGGATCGGATCGGCACCCCACCTTGCAGTTCGTCGGCTTCGGCTGCTTGGTGCCGCCTTACGATTTCATTCTTTACACGCCCACCGTCAATGGCCGGATGCAGCTGGATCTGGTCTATCGCCGCGCCGCGTTCCGTGCCATCCAGCAGGAATTCGTCGGCCCTTTGTTGGCCGCGTTGCAACAGTTGCTGGATGAAATCGAAGCTACTTGAACCCGAACGGATGCCGCCATGAGCTATTTATTCGCCGCCATTGCGCTCGCAGCGCTCGGCTACCTGATTTTCGTCTTTATTCATTTGGGATTTCCGGGCCGGCTGGCCCTGCTTGCCAGTTGGGACGACCGCATCGACACCGTGCTGGAAGCCGCTGCGCGACGCCACGGCGAGCGCGAATTGATCGAACTGGCGCAGCCGCTGGCCTGGACCGGGCGCCAAGCATGGAGCGCGGGCCAACTGTTGGAAACCGTCAACGCGCTGTCCGCCTGCTGGTTGGGACAGGGAGTGGTTCCCGGCGACCGGGTCGCCATCTACAAGGCCAACGACTTCGATTACTTCCTGTTTTCCGCCGCCGCCATTCGCATCGGAGCCATCGCGGTGCCGATGAACGCCAATGTGGCGCCGGACATTGCCGGCCTCTATATGGAGCGGATGGGCGTCAGCCTGCTGCTGACCGACTGCGCCGCCTGGGCGAGGCTGCAACCGTTCGCGCCGGCCACCCTGCGGCAGACGGTGCTGGCCGATAGCCCGGCGATGCAGGCCGGGGAGCGCGCGCACGGCTTGGCCGCGTTGTTGCGGCAGCCCCAAGCCCCGGCGCCGCTGCGGCCGCGCGGCGCGGCCGATCCGCTGTACATCGTTCACACCTCCGGCACCACCGGCATGCCGAAGGGCGTGATCCTGAAATCCGAAGGCGTCGCCCAGTCGCTGCGCTCCATCGTGCTGTTCAATCTGGTGTCGCCGCGCGATTCGGCCAGCTTCGCGCTGCCGCTCAACCACCAGGTGTCGCAGCTGTATCTGCACGGCTCGCTGCTGATGGGGGTGCGCTGCATCATCAATGGCGATCTGAGCGCGCCGGCGCTGTTGCGTCAGCTGGAGCAGAAGCGGCCGACGGTGTTCTTCGGCTTCCCTATCACCTACACCCGGCTGATGATCGCCGGCGCGCAGGATCACACGCTGGACAGCGTGCGGATCTGGGGCACCACCGCCGATGCCAGCCATGAAGTCCAGCAGCGGGCATTCCTGCCAAAGGGCTCGTTCTTTCGTCGCCTGGGGCTGCCGGTCGACGGCTCGCTGTTCATCGACGGACTGGGGTCCAGCGAGGTGGGCATCGCTGCGTTGCTGCGCATCGCCACGCCGTGGACCCGCCGTTTCGATCGCCGAGTCGGCCGCAAGACGCCGCTGGGGCCGCAGATCAAGGTAGCGGACAGCGAGGGGCTGCCGGTGGCAAAGGGCCGCCCCGGCCTGTTGATGATCAAGGGCAAGAGCATGTTCGGCGGCTACTGGAACGCGCACGACGTGTTGTACGCCTCTTCGCGCGACGGCTGGTGGTTCACCGGCGATGTGGTGCGCGAGGATGCCGACGGCGAAATGATCCATCTGGACCGCGAGGTGGATGTGATCCACACCCGTTCCGGACCGGTCTACACGCTGCCTCTGGAGGAGATCATCCTCAAGCGCGCCGGAGTGCTGGACGTCACGGTGTTTGGCGTGCGGCCGCAGGCTGGCGCGCCCGAGTTGTCGGCTGCGGTCGTCGCGCTGCGTGCCGATGCGGCGCCGATTGCGCCGGACGCTCTGCTGCGCGAATTGAACGGGCAGTTGGAGCCGGAGCAGCGCCTGTCGCATCTGTGGATCACCGCTTGGGAGGATTTCCCGATCGGCGCCACTGGCAAAACCCTGAAACGCCGCCTGCGCGAGCGCTACAACGCGTTGCTGCAGCCTGAGACCATCACCGCGAGTCCTGCATGCACTACTACTGCGCCAGCCGAATCGCGTCCCTGCTGAGCGGCGCCGCGCTGGCGCTCTGCGCCGCCGCCAGCCAGGCCGACGAGGCCGCTGGCGATGCGCCGACCGGCAGCACGCTGCGGATGGAGCACGACGCCACCGTGCAGATGATAGGCGAGCGCGACTACCTGTCGGCGCCGCTGGGTGGCAATGTCGCCAAGTACAACGCGGCCGAGCTGCGGCTCAATCTGCAGCTTCATTGCGACGGCGGCCTCTGCGACGGCAGCCGCGCGGTGCTGAAGCCGCGGATCTGGCTGGACGACGAATCCAAGCCCGACGCGCTGCCCTCGCGTCAGCCGCAGTCGTTGATGGAAGGCTACGCCATCGTGCCGCTGGGCGAGGGCGAGGTTGGGGCGGGGAAGCGCCTGCTCGGTTGGGGGCCGTCGATGCTATACAGCCCCACCAATCGCCTGTTCCCGGACAACGGCGCAGTGACGCCGCGGCGCGAGATTGCCGGCAAGCCGATGGCCTTCGCCAGTCTGCCGTTTTCCACGCGAGGCCGTTTCAGTCTGCTGCTGGCCGACCCCAATCTGGACCCGGTGCCGGGCATCCGCACCGGCGGCGCGTTTGCGTTGGCGCGCAGCGAATGGAGCTGGGTGTCCGAGCAATCGGCCACGCTGGGCGTGGTACTGGGTGGCGGCGGCGGCCTGCAGCCCTACGCCGGCAGCTACGCGCAATACGGTCTGGGCGACGCCTGGACTCTGAGCGGGGAGTTCGCCGCCTCGCGCGGCTTCGCCCGGCGCGGCGCCGCCGGCCCGCTGCTGGCGCAAGATCAGGACCGCTGGCGCTGGGACGGCACGCTGGGCTTGCGCTACGGCCTGGCCTCAAGCGCTGAGATCGGATTGGAACTGATCTACAACGGCTACGCGCTGACGCCGGCCGAGCTGGCTAATCCGCTGATCGCCGGCGCGCCGTCCAGCGGCAGCTCGCCATCGCACAACCGGCCGCTGCACCCCTTTGTGCAAAGCCGCTACGCGCTGTTGCAGACCACTTGGCCCAAGTTGTTCGGCGACCGTCGCTGGGGCTTGACCACGCGCTGGCTGCAAGGATTGGACCAGTCCAGTTCGGACATCTTCTGCGAGCTGTCCTATAGCCCCAGCGACGCCAGCACCATTTATTTCGGCGTCTCGCACAGCCGGGTGCCGAGCGATCTGGAGCCGAGCCGCCCGGTGCCGCGCAACGTCTATCTGGCGCTGGAATTCCATTTCTAACCCTGAACAAGAACCTACTGGAGATTTGCCGTGAACCTAGTTGAATTTGCATCGGTGACCAAGCGCTACCAGCTTGGCGATGTTGAGGTGGTGGCGCTCGATGGCGTCAGCTTCGCTGTCCAGCCGGGCGATTTCGTCGCCATCACAGGTCCCAGCGGCAGCGGCAAGACCACCATGCTCAACCTGATCGGCTGCCTGGACGCGCCTTCATCGGGCGAGATGCGGGTGATGGGCAAGGCGGTGAGCTCGCTGGACGAGCAGGCGCTGGACCAGTTGCGCAGCCGCACCTTCGGCATGATTTTCCAGAACTTCAACCTGATTCCGGTGTTGACCGCCGAGGAAAACGTTGCCCTGCCGCTGCATTTGCACGGCTTGTCGCGCCAGGAAATGCGCAAGCGCTCGCAGGACGCGTTGCGCGCGGTCGGTCTGGAACGCTTCGCCGGCTTCCGTCCCGATCAGTTGTCTGGCGGCCAGCGCCAACGGGTGGCGGTGGCGCGGGCGCTGGTAACCAGGCCGCAGTTGATCCTCGCCGATGAGCCCACCGCCAGCCTGGACACTACCAACGCCATTGCGCTGGTCGAGTTGATGAAGCAATTGAACGCCGACCACGGCGTGACTTTCGTGTTCTCCACCCACGACGACCGGCTGCTGCAGCATGTCCGCCGCATCGTGGAGCTGCGCGACGGCAAGCTGTCGGTCACCCGCGAGCATGCTGCGCACCAGGAGCCGGCCAGTTCCGTTCCGCAAACCGACGATCAAGGGGTGCTGTGATGTGGGCGATGGCATTTCGCAATCTGTATCGCGACCGCAGGCGCACGCTGGCCACGGTGGTGGCGGTGGGCGTCGGCTTGCTAGCGGTGTTGCTGTTCCTGGGCTACATCCGCTTTGTCGAGGGATCGCTGGCTTCGGTGGTGATCTACCGCGACGCCAACGCCCATGTGCAGGTCTACCGCAAGGATGGGCCGGAGCAACTGGCCGCCACTCCGGCGCAGTACTCGCTGGACCGTACCGAACAGCAGATGCTGCACCGTCTGGCGCAAGGGTTGCCGCACTTCCGCAGGGTGTCGGACCAGTTGGTCGGGGTCGGCATGGTCAATACCGGCAAGCATAACGCGGTGTTTCTTGGGCGCGGCATAGATCCGGCTTTCGAAGCCGCTTTGCAGTCAGAGAGCCGGCTGGCGGCCGCCCCGTCCGGGCTGGGTCGCGACGGCTTGCTATTGACACGCCAACTGCAGGATCTGCTGGGCTCGCCGACCAAGGGCAGCGACCTGCAGTTGTTCGGCGCGTCCTACTCCAATCGGCTGAACGCTATCGAGGCGCCGTTGACCGGCGAATTCTCCACCGGCATCGAGGCGATAGAGGACAAGGGCTTGAAGGCGCCGCTAAGTCTGTTGCAGTCGCTGTACGACACCGACGCGGTCTCGCGGGTGGTGGTGCTGCTGGATGACCGCGGCAACGCCGCGGCCTACCGCGACGCGCTGGCCGCCAAGCTGGAACGCCAGTCACCCGGCCGTTACGAGGTGACCACCTGGAACCACCCGCAGATCGGCCAGCTGTATGTCAGCTTCATGGGCTTCTTCAACATGGTGTTCGCTTTCACCGGCACGGTGGTGTTCGTGATCGCCCTTACCACCATCCAGCACACGGTGGCCATGAATGTGGCCGACCGCACCCGCGAAATCGGCATGTTGCGCGCGATGGGCTTCAGCCGCGGCAGGATCGCCGGCTTGTTCGTCCGGGAAAGCGTGCTGACCACTCTGATTGCGGCCATCGTTGCCCTGGGACTCGCTTATATGACTATCTACGCCATCTTCTTCGCCAATCTGCAAACCCAGCTGCCGCGCATCGCCGAGCCGGTGCGGCTGGCGCTCGACCTGCCGCTGAACTGGGCGCTGCTGGCGGTTGCCATCGCGGCGCTGGGCATCGCGCTGGGCGCGGCGGCGACTGCCCGCAAGCGTATCGGCGGCGCGGTGCGAGCCGACGGCAAGGCCGTGCCATTGACCCGGATGCTGGCCACCACTACCTGCCTGATGCTGGCCACCATGCTGACCGTCAGCCTGGCCCACGCCGAGGACGCGCCCAGCGAGGCGACCATGCGCGACTGGCTGCATAAGGCCGATCTGGCCCGGGGCGGCTGGGGCAGCTACAAGTGGTCGCTGAGCATCCATACCGAAGATCCGGCCGGCGCCACCAGCACCACTTACGACATCGCGGTACGCGACGGCAAGGCGCTGGCGCGCACGGTGGAACCCAAGCGCTATCAGGGCGAGAAGATCCTGATCGCCTCGCGGGCGATGTGGTACGTCAAGCCGGGTCTGCGCAAACCGGTCAGCATCAGCCCGCAGCAGCGGCTGGTGGGGGAGGCGGCCAACGGCGATATCGCCGCCACCCAGTATGCCCGCGACTACAGTCCGGCCTACGCCGGCAGCGCCCAGATCAATGGCGTCGACTGCTACAAATTGAAACTGACCGCTGCCACGCCTGGCGCCACCTATGAGGGCATCGTCTATTACCTGGACAAGCGCAGCTTGATGGGGGTCAAGGCCGACTTCCTGACCGCCAGCGGCGCGGTGTTCAAGACCGCCACCTTCGAATACGGCAACAAGGTCAAGGTCAATAACCGCGAGCAGCCGTTCGTGTCCAGCATGAAGATCGTCAACGCCAACTTCCCGGACCGCTTCAGCCGTCTGCAGTACGCCCAGGTCGTTCCCAGCAGCTCGCCGGACAGCCTGTTCGCGCTCGACACGCTGATGACCATGTGAAGGAGCGAATCTAGATGAATACCAAATTACTGTTGAGCATGTCGCTGCGCAATGTGCGGCGGCAGGGGCGGAAATCCATCAGCACCCTGGTGGTGATGGCGGTGTCCATTCTGGCGCTGTGCCTGCTGGCCGGCTACATGCAGTCCAACGTCGAGTTGATCGAAAACGCTTTCATGCGCTGGGGCGCGCGCGGGCACCTGGTGATCGAGAGGCCGTCCTCGCAGCTGGCGCGCGAAGTGGAGGGCGCCGGTCAGAATCCGATCACTGCGGCGATGCAAGGCCGTATCGACCGGGTGCTGTCCGCTGACCCGGCGGTGGCCGCCCGAGCCCGCATCCTGCGTATTTCCGGCATGGTGTCCAACGCCAGGGTCAGCACCATCTTCGCAGGCATCGGCCAGGACGTGCAGGAGGTGCGCCGCATCAAGGGCCCGGCCTACGAGTATGACGTGGTGGCCGGCACGCCGCTGTGGCAGGAGAAACGCACCCATCCGCTGGTGTTGGGCCAGGGCCTGGCGGCCATCCTGGGCTGCCAGGTGCCCAAGATAGGCTTCGCCCCGGCGCAGCCGGGCCAGACCCCGGCATCTAGGCCGGTCGACTGCCCGCCCGGCCCGCTGGAGCTGACGGTGTCCACCCGCGGCACTGAGCGCATCAACGCGACCCAGGCTCAGGCGACCGGCATCATGGACTGGGGCATCAAGGAAATCAACGATCGGCTGGTCGTGATGCCGATGGCCGATGCCCAGGGCTTGCTCAACACTTCCGAGATCAGCGAATACCACGTGTTGCTGGCCGACGGCGCCGATCTGGACGCAGCGCGCGACCGGCTGGCCGCCCGCTTCAGACAGGCGGGGTTGGATGTCACCGTGTTCCGCTGGTCCGACCGGGCGGCCTTCTATCAGCAGGTCAAAACCGTGCTGGGCGGTTTCCTCAACTTCATCGCCATCGTCGCGGGCATCGTCGGTTTCACCAGCCTGCTCAACGCCAGCTACATGAATTTTTCGCAACGCGCCCGTGAATTTGCCACCTTGCGCAGCCTGGGTTTCACCCGCCGCTTCGTGATGACGCTGACTGCGCTGGAAAACAGCTGGTTGGCCGCCGCCGCCGCCTTGCTGGGCATCGCTTGCGCGTTGGGCGTCACCTGGGCGGTGCGCGCCGCCAAGATCATGTGGACGCCGCCCGGCTCCAGCAACGCGGTGCCGGTGGAGGTGGCCTGGGTAGTGCCGGTCTACGCGCTGACCTTGTTCGGCGTGGTGATCCTGGCGGCGCTGGCTAGCGCGATTCCCACCCGCAAGATCTTGCGTCGGCCTATCCGCTCGGTGCTGACCGAATCCTGAAACCACGGTTTACACACACCATCGCATCAAGGAGGCTTGAATGACTGAAATGGCACGCAAACGTCGCTGGTCCCGCTTCATTGACCGGCAATCCGGCAAGGCCTTGATCGTTCCCATCGACCATGGCCTGACCATGGGGCCGCTGGAGGGCCTCAATCGGGTGGAAGAGGTTCTGCGCTGGCTGAACCCGGACGTCGTCACCGGCATCGTGGCGCACAAGGGCTTCGCCCAGCGCCTGGGGGGCGCGCCGGGCTGCGGTCTGATGATCCATCTGAATGGCTCGTTGAATGTCGGAGAGACGCCGGATTTCAAGCGGATGGTCACCAGTGTGGAGGCGGCGCTGCGCCTGGGCGCGGACGCGGTTTCCATTCAGACCAATTTCTCCGCCGCTACCGCCGACCATAATCTGCAACTGATCGGCCAGGTGGTGGATCAGGCCCATGCCTTTGGCTTGCCGGTGTTGAACATGGTTTATGACAAGGGGCCGCTGCAGGGCAAGGAGCTTACCCACCTGCGCCATTTCATGCGCGCGGCGGTGGAACTGGGCGTGGACGCGTTGAAGGTGGCCGCGCCGGAAGATCTGAACCGCATCCCTGAACTGGTGGATGGCATCCAGGAGCATACGCCGGTGTTGTTCGCCGGCGGCGCGCTGGCCGACGAGCTGTCTTTGCTGGAGCTGGCCGCGGCGGTGGTGCGCCATGATACCGGCGGAATCTGCGTGGGACGCAATGTGTTTCAGCGGCCCAACCCGCTGTCGACGATGACCCGCTTGCGCGACCTGTTCCGGCGCGGTGTGCCGACAATGGATTTCAGCCGCCTGGCGCAGCCGGAGGCGGCGGAGCTGGAAAACTGAGCTTGGCCGCTTGGCGGCCCGGCACTTTCATCATTCAGAGGTTCTAGATATGCGTATTGAATCCAGCCCCGGCTGCGTCGACCTGATGGTGGACCGCCATGTGCGCGCCGGGCGCGGCGATTGCATCGCCTTGATAGAGCGCGGCGCGCGCGGCCGACGCACGCTCAGCTATCGCCAGCTGCAAGCCTTGACCCTGGCGGCGGCGCGCGAAATGGACATTCTGCTGGCCGGCAACCGTGCCGGCCAGCGCGTGGCGCTGATCGGTTCGGCGACGTTGGAGACCGTCGTCTACTGG
Organism: Chromobacterium sphagni; assembly: GCF_001855555.1. Lineage (GTDB taxonomy): Bacteria > Pseudomonadota > Gammaproteobacteria > Burkholderiales > Chromobacteriaceae > Chromobacterium > Chromobacterium sphagni. Next base: position 1,059,925 of record NZ_MKCT01000001.1, read on the forward strand.
CTGGCGGCCATGCGTTCACAACGGCTGGCCTTCATGGTTCATCCGGATCTGCCGGCGGATCATTACGAAGGCCTGTGGCAAAGCTACGACCCGGAACTGATCCTGGCCGACCGAACGGTGCGGCAGGCGCAGGGCGAGGCGATGAGCACGGTGGAAGAACTGGCGGCCAGGAAGGGAGAGCCGGACTTGCCGCACCCGGTGGGCGGCATTGAGGCCAGTTTCGATTTGCGTCCGGCGCTGGTGCTGGCGACTTCCGGCTCCACTGGCCGGCCCAAGTTGTGTGTCCATTCGCACCGATCGTTCTGGGAGTTCGAACGGGTGGTCACCCGGCCAATGTGGGGGCTGGAGTCCGGAGACCGAGTGCTGGCCAGCACGGGACCGTTTTTCTCCTTCGGTCTGCAGGGGCTGCATGCGCCTCTCAGCGTTGGCGCGACCGCGGTGCTGTTGCCGGAGTGGAGCCGCCACACCGATTTTCTCGACACGATCGAGGCTGAGGCGGTGACGGCCTTCCTGGCGGTGCCCACGCTATACCATCTGCTGATGGCTCGGGCGGAGCGGGAGTACGACTTTCGCTCGTTGCGGCTCGCCTTCGCCGCCGGCGAGCGGCTGCCGGCAGCGATACGGCAGCGCTGGCAGGCTTTGACCGGCGCGCGGATGCTTGACTCCATCGGCACTACCGAAACTTTCGCGCCCTATCTGTCGGAAACGGCGGATGCGGGGCCGGGACTGCGGCAAGTGGAGGGATTCCGTTACTTCGAAACTCCGCATGTCAGCACTGACGAACTGCCGTCCGACGTTTTCACCCTGGGATTGGCCGGCGGCTGTCTGATGCTGGGCTATCTTCGCCCGGGCGAGGCCGGTGTCGTCGATCCGGCGCCGGAACAGTTTCCCACCCGCGACCTGTTTATCCGTGACGGCGAAGGGCTGGGCTTTGTCTCGCGCGACAGCGAGCGCATCAAGGTGGCCGGCTACTGGGTCAGCCCGCAGGAGCTGGAAGCCTTTCTGGTGAGCGACAAGCGGGTGTTGAAAGCGGCTGCGCTGCCGGTTGTCACCGCCGAAGGGTTGACTCGGCTGCGCGCCTACGTGGTGGCTACCGCCGGCGGTTCCGTTGGCGCGGCGCTGGTGGAGGATCTGATGAGGCGCATTCAGCGCGAACTGCGGCCAAAGGCCTTGCGGCCGGACCGCATTGAACTGGTGGCCGATATCGCCACCACTCCGAGCGGCAAGCTCAAGCGTCAGGAACTGCAGAGTCTGGTCACCCATCCGGAGGCTACCGCCGGGGCGGTGCTGGCGGGCTGATTCAGGCGGAAATCAGGCCGATTGCCAGCGCGCGGGCGACAGCCTGGCGGCGATTGGACACGTTCAATTTATTGATGATGTTGCGAATATGAAAATTCACGGTGGATTCGGAGCAGCGCAGGATGCGGGAGGTTTCCCAGGAGGTTTTCCCGGCGGCGGCCCAGTGCAGGCATTCGTTCTCGCGCTGGGTCAGACTGACCTGCACGGCGGCGTGCGATTCATCGATCCGGCAGATCGCCTCGTAGGCGTACGAGCACAGCAGATGCACGGTCGGCGTCAGGGTTTGCAGCCAGCTGTCGGTTTGCGGGTCGGCTCGGGCGTCGCATGCCACCGACATCATCATCGGATGGCTGCGTCCAACGCCGCGCAGCGACGTGGCCACTCCCGCGGAAACGCCGTAGGCCGACGCCTCCTCGAACAGGTGCTGGGAGGAGCTGTCCTCGAAGCAGCCGCGGTGCCAGATCAGCGGCACCGCGGACTGGCGGCAATGTCGCACCACGGGGTCGTGGTCCACCCATTGCAAGCGGGCGTAGCGCTCCATCCAGGCGGACGGGTAGTTGGTTTCCACCCTGGGCGACAGTCCCTCGCCAGGCGAGGTTTCGATTCCGATCAGGAAGAAGTCAAGGCCGATGTTGGAAACCAGTTGCTGGCAGCGGTGCTTGATTTGTTCGATTGTGACGGCCGACAGCAGGTCGGGCAAAGCACGGATGACATGGTCTTGCGGGTGCATAGAACCTTCTCTGACTTTCAACTGCGGATTCAATAACAAAGGAACAATTTGGGTATGGCTTGTTTTCGCCTCGAAAGTCTGGCAGCTATGCCGGGCAATGACAAATGTAAGTTATGTTAAAGACATAAATCCAAATTGGATGGTTGGAGGTGGGAAATAATCTACTCTACTTGTTTTTGTTACGATTTTATCGATTGAAATTAGTATTTTGATTATTTTTCGACGAAGTTAATCACATTTAATCGTGATTTAAGGATTCCATCCCGAGGTGGCGTATCGCCCCATGTACGCCTGGGCTAGCAGAGGCGGCCGGCCACCGACCGGACACGTTGTGCCATCGCCGCAACGGTAAGCGGCCTCATTATCCGATCGGTCTGAAAGGACCTTCTCAATCTTGGTTTTGGAGCAAACTCTATGGACATGCAACTGGCGCTGTTTGAATCGACCAAGGAGCAATTGATCGAACGCATCCGGTCACACTCCTTCCTGAAACGCTGTCGTTCTGGCGAAGTTTCCCTGGACGAGTTGAAGATATTCCTGGTGCAGCAGGGGCTGTATAGCGCCTACTTCACGCGCTACCTGTGCGCGATGATGGCCAATCTGCCCAGCAACGAAGAAGTGTTGGAACTGGCGGAAAACCTGTTCGAGGAGCTGGGGCTGGCGCCGAACAGTCCGCGCCCACACCATCTTATCTATCGGGAGATGCTGGAACACTATTCGTTGTCGCTGGACGGCGCTCAGCCGCTGGCCGGAACCCGCCGTTTGATAGACAGCATGTTCCTGCATTGCCGCAACCTGAATCCGGCGGCTGGCTTGGGCGCGTTGTGTCTGGGCGCGGAAGGCCTAGTGCCGGTGATGTATGGCGAAATCATTCGTGGCTTCGAGGCGCAGGGCGCTATCCGGCGCGATATCGAGTTCTTCCATATCCATGTCGAATGCGACGACGGCCATGCCGACACCATACGCGAAATCATGCTGGATATCGCCAGCTCGACTCCGGAGCAGATCGACGTGATGTTGTCGGCAGGGATGAGCTTGGTGGACGCGCGTCTGGACTTCTTCAGTTCCATCGAAGAGGCCTATCAGGAGCGCGCGCAAGCGGCGATGGCCTGATGGGGGAGGCGCCCGCCCGGGCTCGTCGCGGCCGGGCGCGGCTTCCGGATCTGCCGACGCCTTTCTACCCGAATCATTAAGGAGACTCATGGTGGATACCATGGCAATGGACAAGCAGCAATTGATAGACCGGGCCAAGGGGCAAATGCAGCAGCATCTGACGGCGGGGAGCTGGACCTTGCGCGAAAGGGTGGCGCTGACCTGTCGCATCCTGTTCGCCCAGGGGCACGATTCCGGTCTCGCCGGGCAGATAACCGCGCGCGCGGAGCAGCCGGGCGCTTACTACACTCAGCGGCTGGGGCTGGGCTTCGACGAGATTTCGGCCGGGAATTTGCTGCAGGTGGACGCCGACCTGGAGGTGCTGGAAGGCCGGGGCATGCCCAATCCCGCCAACCGCTTCCATAGCTGGATCTATCGGGCCCGCCCCGACGTGCAGTGCATCATCCACACCCACCCGGTTCATGTGTCTGCGTTGTCGATGCTGGGGCGGCCGCTTAGGGTGGCGCACATGGACGCCTGCATGTTGTATGACGATGTCGCCTTTCTGGCCAAGTGGCCCGGCGTGCCGGTGGGCAACAGCGAGGGAGAAATCATCAGCGCGGTGCTGGGGAGCAAGCGCGCTGCGTTGCTGGCCCATCATGGCTTGGTGGTGGCCTGCGGTTCGGTGGAGGAGGCTTGCATGATGGCGATCCAGTGCGAGCGCGCCGCCAAATTGCAATTGCTGGCCGAGGCGGCCGGCAGCATCCACGAACTGGAGCCGGAGCTGGCGCGTGAAGCGCACGACTGGATCCTGCAGGGCAAGCGTTCCCAGGCCGGATTTGCGTACTATGCCAGGCGTGCGCTGCGCGCCGAACCGGGTGGCGACAACCACCCGCTGTCGATGCGGGTGGACTGATGCCCACCGCTTGCCGATGCGCCGGAGTGGCGCAATGAGCGGAGTGGTGGCAGCGCTGCTGCTACGGCTGGAGCGGGCGTCGGCGCGCCGCGCGCTGGGATTGCCGGCGCTATGGCTGGCCTTGCTGGCGGGCCGGCCACGGCGGGTGGATGGTGCGCCGCTCAACCGCCAGTTGCAACTGATGCTGAGGCTGCGCTGGCTAAGTGGAAAGCGGTCCTGGCATCGGATGGGCGTGGCCGCCGCCAGACGGCAGCTGGAGAGGGAGGGAGGCCTGTTGGCTCAGGATGTACCCGCTTCGGTCAGCCACCGCGACATTGAGCTGGATGGTTCGGCCGGTCCGATCCACGCCCGGCTGTATCGTCCGGCGGGGCTGGCGCTACCGGCGCCGACATTGGTGTTCTACCATGGCGGCGGCTTCGTGGCGGGGTCGCTCGACTCGCACGATTTGCCCTGTCGCGCGCTTGCCGCCGCGACCCCCTGCCAGGTGGTATCCATCGATTATCGCCTGGCGCCGGAGCATCCGTTCCCAGCGGCCGTCGACGACGCCGTTGATGCCTTGCGCGCGGTGGCGGCCAACTGCGCGCGCTGGGACGTTGACCCGGCGCGGCTGGCTGTTGGCGGCGACAGCGCCGGCGGCAATCTCGCCACTGTCGCCGCGCTGGCGACGCGGAGCGACCCGGTCAGGCCCTGCTTCCAGATATTGTGGTATCCGGTGGTGGACAGTACTGCCAGTTTTCCTTCTGTTCAGCGCTTTGCCCGCGGTTTTTATCTGGATTGGCCCACCATGCGCTGGTGCCTGGGCCATTACACTGGAGGCGGTCAGTTGCGCCATCCGCAGGTATCGCCTATTTTCGCCGATCTGGCCGGCGCTCCGCCCGCCTACATCCAGACCGCCGGTTTCGATCCGCTGCGAGACGAGGGCGAAGCCTATGCCGACAGGCTGGCGGCGGCAGGGGGCGTGGCGCAGCACCGCCGGTATCCCGGTCTGATCCATGGTTTTTTCAATCTGGCCGGCTGCGTGGACGAGGCCGGCGCGGCCTTCGACGATGCCGCCGCCGCCCTGCGGCAGGCGCTGTATCGGCCCATGCCGGGCATGGTTGGGCTGAAGAGCGGCGAGCAGCTGGAGCCAGCCTGAGCCGCCTGTTGCAAGATAAAACCGGCTCTGCCTGCAGGCGAAGCCGGTTTTTTATAGTGGCAGAATCTGGCCAAAGGTCCGCCGTTGGCGGGTTTATTCCCAGGCGATCGACCCTGCTGGAGGGCAGGTCCACGAGGCCTGCAGCCTCTGGCGGATTTCAGCCAGGGTTTGAGCATGCAGCAGCTCGCCGTCGCGGAACACCGTCCGCAGCGCGCCGCCGGCAGCCTGCTCCGGCGTTTGCTGCTGGAACAGCACGAAGCGGCCGTCCTGTTCCTCTACCCGCACCAGTCCCTTGGCTGACTTCTTGGTGCCGTCGTCGGTGGCCGGGTCCTTGTAGATGTCCACCGCTTCGCCGTCCACCTCGGCGTAGACGGCTTTCAGCGCGTAGCCGAAGGTGTCGCGCGAATTCATGCCGTAGACGTAGCTGCCTATGCCCAGCACCACATTACTGGAGGCGTAGCCCTTGGCGGCCAGGCGCAGCAGGATGTCGCGGGCGCGCGGCAGGGTGATGGAGTCGCCGTAGATCAGGCCGATGTGGCTATCCAGCACCTTGTAACCCTGCTCGGTGACGCTGCCGCCGAAGATGTCCCACAGGCATTCCACCGCGCCTTTGCGCTCGGCGGCGCTGACGCGGCGGCCATCCTCGCGCGCGGAGCAGTTGCCGGCGTCGTCGAACAGCAGCTCGTCGTCGCGGTAGCCGGTGAGGATTTTCACCGGATCGCCGGAGTCCGGACGGAACACCACTTTGGCGTTGCCCAGCGCGTCCGGCGCGCGCGCCAGGATGTCCTCCTTCAATTCGCGGGCGATCACGGTGACCACGTTCCAGAAATCGAAAGTGTCGCTGACGATGGACACCATGCCTGACGGGTAGTCCTGGCGGATGAATTCGCGCACCACTTCACGCTCTGCCAGCCGGCGCAGCGCCTTGTCATCCAGGCTTGAGTGGACGGGCATGCGGCCCAGCTTTTGCTGCGTCAGCAGGATGCGCAGCGCCATCACGCTATGTTCCGACGCCGGGATGGAGCCGCCTACCAGCTCCCGGTCGGCGTCGGCGCCGTAATAGTCTTCCAGATAGTCCAGCGCCGGGATGGTGTCGCTGCCGGTGAACGACAGCAGGTGGCCTGCGCCGCAGCGCATGGCGTCGTGCACGCCGCTCATGCCGCGCATCGAGAAATCGTGGCCCTGCCAGTTGACGAAGTCCTGCGGCGCGCCGGTGAGCCGGGCGAAGTAGGTCAGCAGCTTGCGGAATTCGAAAGCGATGGTGGCCACGGTGGACGGTTTCCAGCTTTCGCAGCTGAACAGGGTTTCAAAATAAGTCGCGATCCACGGAAACTGGGGGTGGGTGTTGCTGAAGGTGATGGGCGGCACCTTGATGTCCACCCGCGAGCCTTCCGGCAGCGAGCGGATTTCCAGCGGCAGATAGCCTAGCTGGTGCAGCGCTTCCAGGCGGGCGGCCGATACTGCGCCCGGTCCCAGCGCGGTATCCATGCGGCGCTGGTATTTGCGTACCGCGTCCGCCTTCGGGCGCTGGAAGAATTCGCGGTTGAACAGGTCGATCAGGTATTGCTGGATGAAGCCCTGCAGGCCGAACCACACCACCTTGTCGTCGAACAGCTGCGGCAGCACCGGCGCGTACTTGGCCGAGCGCGGCGTGAAGTTGGCCACCAGCCGGGTAGTGGACTGCGGATACATCGACGGGTGGCCGGTCTTGTAGAAGTCCGCCAGGTTGAACGGCACCAGCTGGTTCTTGTCTTGGTTTGCGGCTTGCATGCGTTTTCTCCTGAAGATGGGATGTCAGACCAACTGGCAGCGGGCGTCGCCGCGCCAGTCGTTGCGGGCGAAGACTTGCTGGAAGCGGGCCAAGAGCGGATCCAGCCCTTTGCTGAAGATGCCGTGGGTGACATACAGATAGAGCGGGGCAGCCAGGCCTTCTTGCTGCTGGCGCGCGGCGATGGCGGCGGCCAGCTCGGTGAAGGTGCGGCCGCCGTCGCAGATGTCGTCGACGATCAGCAGCGGTCCCGCGGGCAGCGGGCCGGACAGTTCGCTGCCGGTGATGGTGCCGGTGCGGGTATTGCGGATCTTGTCGGCGAAGGCCGCCTGGCAGCCCAGCTGCTGCGCCAACTTCTGCACCCGCTTGCGCGCGCCGGCATCCGGCGCCACCAGCGTGGCCGGGCCGATGATTTCCAGCGCCCGGCGCAGCGCCGGCAGCGGATCTTCCACTTCCACCCGGTCCAGCAGCGCGGTCACCACATCGCTGTGCGGGTCCTGAATCACCACCCGGCGGTAGCTCTGGGCGTTGATCAAATTGCAGAACACCTTGGCGCCGTGCGCCTCGCCCAGGTTGGCCACCCGGTCCTGGCGGGCATAGGGCGCATAAGGCATGAACAGATCCAGCGGCAGGCCGGGATAGGCGCGGCGCAGCGCGTCGGTGGCCATCAGCAGGGTCATGATGGTCTGCGAGCTGTCCAGGTGGGCGTGGATGCGCAGCGCGCTCGCCGGCGCGCCCTGCTCCACTGTCACCTGGACCTCCCCGCCGGGGAAAACCAGGCTATCCATCTGCAGAGCGCGCTGGCCGCCGTCCTGGGTCAAAACCGAAATCGTGATCATTTCTCCACCCTTAGTCGTAATTTTCAACTAACAGGAGCCAGTATATCCACTCTTAGTTGAACTTTGCAACTATCTGAGGGAAAATGCCGCAGCTCTGTCCAATATCGAGGTTTCCATGCGCACCACGCCGAATGTCAGCGTCGACGTCGTCCTGCTCTCCCTGCACCAGGGCAAGCTGCAGGTGGCGCTGCACCGGCGCGCCCGCGGGCCGTTTCAGGATTGCCTGGCTTTGCCGGGCGGCTATGTGCATGTGGACAAGGACGGTTCCATCGAAGCCACTGCCTACAGGGTATTGAAACAGAAAACCGGATTGCAGCCGCGTTACCTGGAGCAGTTGCGCACCTTTGCCGGACCTCAGCGCGATCCGCGCGGCTGGTCGGTGGCGATTTCTCATGTGGCGCTGATGCCCTACGAGGAGCTGCGCCAGGCCGGTGACGAGGTGTTCCACTTCCATGACGTGGATGGCCTGCCGGACCTGGCCTTCGACCATGCGGAGCAGATCCGCGAGGCGGTGCGGCGGGTGTGCAACAAGGCCAGCTACTCCACGCTGCCGTGTTGGCTGCTGCCGGAGTTGTTCACCCTCACCCAGTTGCAGCGCACATACGAGCAGATTTTTGGCGAAACGGTTTCGCGCAGCACCTTCCGCTCGCGGCTGGGGATCAAGGTAGCGGAGGCCCATCCGGGCGAATCCGCCGACCAGGCTGACATCCTGTTGGCCACCGACCAGTTCCAGGGCGGCAGCCAGCGCCCGGCGCGGCTGTTCCGCGTCAACCAGCTCAGCCTGTTCAAGCGCGCCTGTTGGTAGCTGGCCCCGGCGGGCCGTCGCGGTAATCCTTCCTTTGTGCCGCGGCGCGCGCTGCGTTACCTTCGGGGCTGGGGCATGCCGTCAGACGGTCGCGCCATCAAGAAACGTGCAAATGCTATATGGCAGGGCTGGCATCTGCCGTCCGCGTCCGCCGCGCATGCGGCGCCTGGCCAGGCAAAGGGAGATGAATGATTACCACCATCAAAGGCAAGATATTGGCCGGTTCCGGCCTGCTGATCCTGATCGGCTTTACCGTGCTGGCCGGCGCCAATATCTACAACAGCTACCGCAATGCCGAAAACGCCGTGCTGGACCACGCCCGCCTGCTGGCGGACAGCGAGGCCGGCCGGGTGCAGCGGATGCTGGGCAAAACCTACGACTCCGCCCAGGCGATGGCGGAGGCGGCGGTGGGCGTGAAGGCCGCGCTGCCGGCCAACGGCCGTTCGCTGCTGTCCGAGGTGGTGCACCGCCAGCTGCCCAACAATCCGGACGCGGTGGGTTACTGGGTGGACTGGGAGCCCAACGCTTTCGACGGCCGCGACGCGGAACTGGCCGGCAAGCCGGAGAACGACCACACCGGCCGCTACGGCGTGTACTGGTTCCGCAAGGGCGGCAAGGTGGACGTGGTGTGGGGCAGCGACGGCGTAGACGAAAGCGCCTACTACACCGAACCGCGCAAGACCGGCAAGCCGATGCTAACCGAACCTTATGTCGACCCGGACGTGAAAATCCTGATGGGCACGCTGTCCTTCCCGCTGATCCTCAATGGCAAGGTGCTGGGCGTTGCCGGCTGCGACATCGCGCTGGGCCATCTGCAGGAGATGGCGGCCAAGGTCAAACCCTACCAGAACGGCTTCATGAGCCTGTATTCCAACGGCGGCGTGCAACTAGCCGGCCGCGAGCCGGCGCTCAACGGCAAGCCGGCGGCCGATCTGCCGGCCGAGGCCAAGGCGGCGATCAAGAACGGCCAGCCGGCGGAATACGAAAGCGCTAACGGCTACCGCCACTTCATCATGCCCATCAGCATAGGCGAGGCCGGCATGCCGTGGGCGGTGCGCATCTCCATCCCGCTGGACGAGGCCTTCGCTCCGGTGCGCGCGGCCAGCTGGCAATCGGCGCTGATCAGCCTGGGCATTCTGGCGCTGATCCTGCTGCTCTTGGGCGCGACGCTGAGCCAGCTGCTGCGCCCGCTGGGCCGGCTGCAATCGGCGATGAGCGAGCTGGCCTCCGGCAGCGGCGACCTCACCCGCGCGCTGTCCATCGCCAGCCGCGACGAGATCGGCCAGGCCGCCCGCGCCTTCAACACCTTCACCGGCTCCTTGCGCGGCATGATGCTGGAAGTGCGCCGCCACGCCGGCGACGTGCTGGGTTCGGTGCGCCAGCTGTCCGGCGAGGTGGACCAGATCCGCGGCAGCTCCGCCCGCCAGGCCGAAGCCGCCAACGCCACCGCCGCCAGCGTGGAGCAGCTATCGGTAAGCGTCACCCACATCGCCGAATCGGCGCGGCTGGCGGAACAGCGCGCGCGCGAGGCCGACGCCCTGTCCGGCCAGGCCGCCGCCAATGTCGACGCCACCGCGCAGGAGATCGGGCGCATCGCGGGCACCGTGCGCACGCTGGCCGAGGTGCTGGGCGGCATGCAGCAGCGCTCGGACCAGATTTCCGGCATCGTGTCGGTGATCCGCGACATTGCCGACCAGACCAATTTGCTGGCGCTCAACGCCGCCATCGAGGCGGCGCGCGCCGGCGAACAGGGGCGCGGCTTCGCGGTGGTGGCCGACGAAGTGCGCAAGCTGGCGGAACGCACCGCCAAGGCCACGCTGGAAATCTCCGGCGTGATCCAGACCATCCAGCAGGACACCTCCCAGGCGTCCGACAGCATGGGCGGCGTGTTGCAGCAGGTGGACCAGGGCGTGCGGCTGGCCGGCGAATCCTCGCAATCCATCCAGCAAATCAGCGGCCACGCGCAGCAAGTGGTGCAGTCGGTGGGCGACATCGCCGCCTCCACCGCCGAGCAGTCCAGCGCCAGCCAGGAAATCGCCCGCCATATCGAAAACATCCACACCATGCTGCTGCAGACCGACGGCTCCATCCACCAGGCGCAGCAGGCCACCGTGGCGCTGGCGCGGCTGGGCGAGGAGCTGGAGTCGCTGATCGGGCGGTTCAGGCTGTAAACCCGCAGGGGTCAAGGCTGCGCGGCGACAAAAAAACCAGGGCAACGGTTCACGCCGCTGTCCTGGTTTTTCGCCTGCGCGGCCAGGTCTTTGTTGGCGATTGTTGCAGTTTTTACCGTGACCCCGGCCTTGTCTGGGCGATCTCGCAAGGTCATCAGGGGCGGGCCGAATGCAAGGGCGAAAATGGCGAACTTAGCCACTGACGTTGGCCGCTACAGGTGCTTGAGTGGCTGCCTTGGCCAGCTTGGCAGCGGCGACGTCAAAGTAACGCTGGCCGCTCCATAATGTCTTGTCGCCAATGATATAGCAGTGTTTTTTGGCCCGGGTAAGCGCCACATTCAGTAGATTGGGTTGGCTGGCGGCCCAGGCGACTGCTCCCATGCGGGTTTGGTCGCATCCCAAGACAAACAGAACGATGTCTGCTTCCTTGCCTTGAAAGGTATGCACGGTGCCGATATTGTTGCGCCAGTCCGATAGCTTGGATGGCGGCGGCAGATTATGTTTGCTCAGGCGTTGCTGCCATTGCTTTTTGTCTAGCAGCAGCCTGAGCAGGCCATTCTTCACCTCCCGAAATGGAGTGATCACATAGACATCCGGTAAAGTGTTTTTGCCTTGCGCTACCTCTGCCAGATAAAGCTTGATCAGCGCGGCAAACACGCGTTCACCTTGCTCGGCCACATATTTGCTTTCGGTGGCGTGGCCCGGCACGCTCCACCAGTCGCTAAGACCAAGTATTGGATGCGGGCTAATCTTTCCCGGTTTGCCGTGTTTCATGCGATTGCGGTAGGCGATGGTGTTGGCGATTTCGAACATCGGATTATCGCAGCGGCGGTGCACCACCAGAGGGATACCGATAAATTGGTCTTCCTGATGGGGGTGTCTGACGCCGTAGCCATGCGCGCGGTCTGCCAGGGTTTGCACCGATTGCAGGTTGACAGCGTAATGGCGGGCTTGATCTTGCAGCCAATACTCGCCCAACTTGTCTACCAGTTTGCTGGGCATGGTGACGACCGGCTCAATTTGCAGCGGGTCACCCACCACCACCGTGCGTTGGGAGCGAAGAATGGCGCCAACTGCCGCTTGCGGCACGGCCTGGCCCGCTTCGTCCACCACCAGCCAACCCAGGCTGCCGGCATCCACGCCACGGAATTGGCGCCGGACGGAGGCAAAGGTGCTGGATACTACCGGTGTCAGCAGGAAAAACCATTGCCACAGCGCGATAGCTGGCCCCGAACTTATCCGTTTACTGAGCAGGCTGTTCATGGCGAACAGGGTTGTAGTACTGGTGGCCTCCAGCACAAATGCCTGATGCAGCTCCATCGCGGCGATAAAGAGTTCACTGCGGCGCTGGTTGTATGCGGAGCCTTGCCAAAAGGTTTTTTCCTGGTTGCGCGCGCTATCCAGTGGCTTGCCATCGCACAGTTGCACCGGCCCGCATTTTTCCTGCAGGCGTTGTAGCAGGCGCAATGCGGCATGCAGCGCCTTTATTTGCGTGGCCTGGTGTTTGGTGGTCAGCCATTGCCGATAGTCCGCTTGGCGCAGCCATTTGAATAGCCAGCGCAGCCATCTGGGTCCCAGTGTCTGCTCCTGTTGCATTTGCCTATTGGCCAGCGCATGGATTTGCAAATCGAGTTCGCTCAGCAAGACTCGGCTTTCCTCATCGGCGTTCAAGGGGGGCAAGGAGATGAGGTCTCGGCTTATGCTTTCCCAGAGCTGCAGGATCTCCAGCCATTGTCGGCGAAGCTGGGAGAGCGATTCCAGATATGTCTCGTATTGTTGCTTGGCGTGTTTAAAGCGTTGTTTGGCTTGGTAAAAGTTTGGCGCCGATTTGCCGGCGGTTTCACGGAAACGCCAAAAGCTCATTGCTCCTTCCGCTTCCCAGCTATCCATGTTTACTTTGATTTTTGACAGAAACTGCTCGGCGGGCTTCTGGTCGGGCTGAATGGCGCGATAACCAAAGATATCGCCAAAGCGTTTGCGATTGGCCGAGTTGCCCAGCGCGGCGGAAATCAATCCCCATACCGGCTTGGCTGGCGTTTTCCAGGCAAGGTTTTTCTGGGTGCCGGCGTATTTGGTGGCAACGGGCTGGAAGTATTGCAGGCTGGTGCGGTAGGGTTCCGCCAGCGCCTCTTGTTGCGGCAGCTCCAGTGAGAGGTTTTCCACTGCGCCATTATTGGTGGAGCAGACGACTATTTCGTAGCCGGTCAGTGCGGGGATCAGCAGCGGGATGGTGTGCTGTGTGCCGTTGCCAAAGACAATGGCCGCTGTTTGGTGGCTGACGCCATCCGCCGCCTTGTGCAGTTTGCTCATTGCCGTTGCGCGCTGGATGATGAGATCGGCAATCAGGTCGCGCAGCAGAGTCGTTTTTCCGGTGCCTGGCGGGCCGTTGACAGACATGATCCCGCCGATAGGCAAGGCCAGCAGTTTGTTCAGGGCAAACTGCTGCATCAAGGATTGCAGTAAATGGGGGGAGGACGGCCAGCGTCCGGCATTGAAGTTTTGCGGATCCAGGCTGTTGCGGATATGGGCTTCCCCTGCGGGGCTTTCCAGGTCCAGTTTGGGCACGGCCTCGGACCGCAAGTAGGTTTCGAGCGGATTTGGCGCCTGCTGGCGTTGCAATGACGTTTGGGCAAAGACCAGGTCATGAAAATAGAAGCTGTTGAGGATGGGCAGCTCGTCGGGAACGGGGAGGTTTTCCTCATTCGCATCATCCGTGTCGCTTTTCCCCGGCGGCGGCGCCTCATGGCTGGAAGCCGCTTTTTTTTCCGGCTTGCCGGTTATATCTATCCAGGCCGGAGAAGTTAGCGTTACGGGATCTCCCGCCCATTGCCGCACAATGGCCACCAGTTGTTGCAGGTAGTCTGCTGTGAACTCAGGCTCTTCCAGGCAGGACCAGCTGGATGCCAGCTGGTGGCGCAAATCCTCGACAGCCTGCTCAAAGCTTTCCGCGCATAGCGAGCCCAGCTCGCCTTGGAGCAATTTCCCCAGCGCCCAAGGCAGGGTGGAAACGCTGAGGTTCTTGAAATTTGGCACGCCGTCTGAGCTGATCGGCAGCTTGGCAAAACAAGTCCGGCCTTCAGGCTCCATCTCCTCATCGCGCTGTCGGATCAGCTTGCTGATATCCATGCCGTTAACCAGTTCCGCGACTTGGCGGCAGGCATGTCCTGTATCGAAAACCGCCAGATACACATCCCATTTTCGTTGCTGGTATCGCTGCCAACAATTGTCCAGTATCGCGTGGCTGTCCAGATGAAATTCCGGCCGTTTGCTTTCCCTGGCCTCGTCTATGGTGTTTTCCAAATCAAAATGAGTGAAAAATTCAATGCTATGCCAATAGCGCAGTACTTTGTCTGCTAAAGAGAGTGCCATGTATTCTGCCGCGCCTTGCTGTTTCACTCCTGCCAGGACGGCTTGACCTGTCCTTTCCATGGAGTGATGTATTGAGATGTGTTTGCCTGAGCAAAAGGAATACTTTACACACCTGAATGCCATTGTTCTATGTTGCTGACCTGGACTTTTTTACGTCCAAGGAGTCTGTTGGAAATCACACGCTTGAGCGTGCACGTCTGGGTGGTGGAGCTGGGCGGCAAGGTGTTCCTGATCGATACCGGTCTGGGCAATGGCAAAGAGCGGCCATTCAGCGCCATGTTCCACCGCTTGCCCACGCCGTTTCTGGAGCGTCTCGCGATGCTGGGCATCCAGCCGGGCGAGGTGAACCATGTGCTGCTGACCCACCCGCACGCCGACCACGCCGGCTGGAACACGCGCCTGGTGGATGGCCGCTGGGTGCTGGACTAGGCATGCGAACGCAAGGCGACTACCGCGCACTTGGGCGATTCGTCGGCGGGCGCGGTCAGCCGCGGGGGTGCTGGCAATTTCTGTGAGGTGGATGGTCATGCCGCGTGCCCGCATCTGTTTGGATGATGCGGTGGCGCGGAATGTCAACGCTATCCGGGAAGCGCCCTTCCAGTAAGGACCGGGCAAACCAGATTGTGTCGCCGACATATATTTTGCGCAGTTGCGGGCCGAGCCGGCTTTCCAGCGCGCTCAATTGGCTGCGGTTCCAGCGGACCCAGTTGACCAGCCGGTTCAGATTGGGCTGCGCGGGAGCGCCGTTTTTCACCTCCGCCCTGGCGGCCTGCACCACGCGTGCGATTTCCGCCCCATTGCTGTCGCCGCGCATCGGCCCATCCCAGCGGCCGTTTTCGTCCCAATAGCGCAAGTCGGCGTCGTAGCCGCCTTTGTGCGTGCTATGCGCTCCCATGGCTTTGCCAGCCGCATCCTGCCAGCCATGCTCGCCGGAAATGTCACCCAGCAGAGGAAGAATGGGGGGCGCGCCCAGCAGGTTCAGCATGTCGTTGCGCAGCCAGCCATCTCCGCCTGTCGCATCGTCGCGTGGGCCATAACGGCGGTTTTCCGGCAGGTTGAGCACATTGCGGATTTCAAACAGCGGCTGGAATGCGTCTTTGCGTGTGAGCGGGAATGCCATCGCCTGCGGCTGCGTGCTGTGCTCAACCCCATCCGTGTCCGAGTACAGGACGGCTTCCCGCTGGGCGAGGCCGGCAACGGGTTGCAGCGGCAAAGGCTGGGTAGCCGCGTAGCTGACTTTCAGCAGGCCGGGACGGCTTAGGGAGAAGGAAGCATCTTTGGTGAGCGGCAGACGTTTGCCGTCATAGCGCAGATCCAGCCCGACTTTGCGAATGGGCGTATCCGCGGGGCTATATGTTATTTCCATGGCCCAGGGGCGTTTGATGCCGAATTGCGGGCCCAGTTGGGTCGGCAGGCTCATGTTGTAGTGCTGGTTGCCGCCGCGGGAATCGTCAAGCCAAAGCCCATTCTTGTATTCAAACTTGTCGATGGAAAAACGCTCGCCTTGAATCTGGACGTGGACGCTGGTGGTGACGATGCTATCGCCGATATTGACCGCCGCAGCCCCTATCCGGCACAGAGCCGGCGCGGTGCGTTTAGGATCCAGGGACAGGTTATGGCTGAATTGCCGTACGGTTCTATTGCTGTGGCTGTTGTTTACCTGTCCCGCCTGATGGTATTGCTGGCCAGCGCATCTCCACCAGTAACGCCAGGAGTCGTTGAACTGGTTGCCAGGCGAGGAGCTGTAGTCCGGGTATTCGTTGGTATGCACTATGGCCTGGATGTTGATTTTGTTGACGCCTACGGGAATGGAGACTTCTTTTTCCTGCTGTTCCGTGACGTTTTCCTGAGCGCTAGCCACGATGACCAAACCCAAACCCTGGCTATTGAAGGCCCGTGGCGGCATGGCTACTTTCCTGGATTTAGAGGGCGAGGGGCGCTTCAGCGGGGTGTTGTCCAACCCAAGCGGGCGAATGCGTACTTTTGCCGCGCTATTGGGCTGTGCCAGCTCCAGCGGCACAAAAATGGTTTGTCCCGGATTTTTCACCAGGAAGAGCGCATTGGCTGAGTGGCGTTCATCGGGATCGACCAGCTCTACCAGATAGTTGTCGATCGGGACGGTTCCAAAATCAAATCGCCCGTCGGCAGAGAGGCGGCTGACCCAGCTCAACCGGTTGCCAAAGCCGCGTAGCGCAACTACCGCATTTTGCAGCTCCGCAGCCGTTTGCGCGTTGCCTTGTTTTAACTGACCGTGGATGCGGTTGCTTGCGTAGTAAAAGTAAAACGATTGATTGAAGCTTCCCCCCTGGCTATCCCAGCCGGACAGGAAAAGCTCATGCAGGCGGCCGGGGAGCAGCAACGGTTTGAGTTTGGCGGTGTGCAGCGTGATCTGGCCATTGCCTTGCAGCGTGATGTGCTCGCCCAGATCAAATGCGTCTTTGCCATTGTCCAGCGTGGCGAGCAAGGACGATAGCCGGCGGTTGCTGGGCGAGCGCAGGGCGATGGTCTGCGGGCCGGCCTGATCCGACAGCGTCGTCCCCAGCGTGGTGGCGGATGGCAGGACGGCGAGATCCGAAAGATCATCCATTTTGCCGCCTTCGTCCGGCTCTAGCATCGAATCGTGACTCTGGCCGATTAGGGTGAGCTGGCCGAAGCTCGCCAGATATTGTCGCTGTCGTCCTTGTATCCGCAACCTGACTATTTCCTGTTTGCCACTGTCCGGCCCGGTTATCAGATTGACCTTGCTGCCGCTTTGGGGGTGAACAGACAGCAAGGCGGGGCCGGATACCTGCTCAATCTTCAGCGCAGTGTCGCCAGCGGGAAGATGGAAGCTGAACAGGCTGGATGGGCTGGCGATTTCGTCCAGTGCCAGAGCCACAGGCTGGCACATGCCGCCAGCCCGCCACAACGATGGGGCCTGGGCGGGATTTCAGTTGGCGCCGACCCGGGCCAAATGATTGGCGAGCGCGGTGTAGGGCTGGTTTTGGTATTTGGCCACGTCTCCAGCCAGATACACCTGCCCCTCGCGCCAGTTGGCGCCGCAGGGGTGCGGCAGGGCATTGGCGCACTGCCCGCCATGGCGCCATAGCGACGTGGCGTCTAGCGGATTCCAGTTGGCCCCAGTGGGCGTTGTGTGATCGCGCAAGGCGGTAAAGGCGCGCGACAGATATAGCACCTGTTCTCCTTGCCGGTACATGACGCCGGATGTCCAGCTTGGGCAATCCTGTGCGCTTGCCGCTTGAACATTGGCCAGCATGATCCACACCGATACCGCCAGCGTGAATCGTTTGCCTAGGTTTTTCATCTCGGTCTCCTGAGCGAATTCCGATCCATGTTTTTGCTGTGTGCTGCGTCGAGGATGGTAGAAGGACGGGTGGCCGCCTGGCGTCTGGTCCAAAGAAGGGAATGGTAAAAAGGGCAGATGAGGGGGAGGTTACCGGAAGACTTCCGATACCAAGCGTCGTCGGGTAAATAGGTATGAAGTTGACCCAACTCCATGGACGGTTGGTGGTTTGATTTTCAAATCATTTCAGGCTCTCGTCACCTCTGCATTGACCTCATCTGTCACATCAAACAGCGCGGCGCAGCTTCTTTCGAAGTTCATCGGCGAGAGATAGCCCAGACCACTATGGCGGCGTCTGGGGTTGTACCAACCCTCAATCCAGGTAAACACCGCCATCCGCGCCTCTACCTTGCTGCGGAAGCTGTTACGTTCAATCAGCTCACCTTCCAGACTGGCAAAGAAACTCTCCGCCATTGCATTGTCGTAGGCGTCTCTAGCGTTCCCATTGAAGGTCGTACCTTCATCTGCCGGCAGCGCTCGCCGAAAGCCAAGCTTGTGTATTGACTACCCTGGTCCAAGTGGTGAATGACGCCACCAGGTCTGCGTTGCTCCAGCGCCATGTTCAACGCCATCAACACCAGGTCAGTGGTCATATGCTCTCCCATGGCCCAACCGACGACATGATGGCTCCAGAGATGACCACCGCCAGATACAAGAAGCCGGCCCAGGTCGGCACATAGGTCATATCCGCCACCCACAACTGATTGGGTCTGCTGGCGTGGAAGCGCCGATTGACCAGATCGTTGGCTGCTGCCTGGCGCTTGTCGCGCCGGGTCGTCACGGTAAAGCCACGTCGTTTGCTGATGCCACGAATGCCCGCGTCACGCATGAGACATGCCACGCGCTGCCGACTGATACAGACGCCCTGTTCCAGCAATTCAGCACGCACGCACGCGCGGCATGCCGTAAGACGGGTAGGCGTCCCGATGAATTTGACGGATGCGTTCGGTCATGACGGCATTGGCGATGCTACGAGCAGCAGGTGGGCGCTCACGCCAGGCATAGAAACCGCTGGCGGAGACGCCAAGAGTGCGGCACATGGCGCGCACGGGGAAATTGGCTTGATTTGCCATTACGAGTCGGAAGACTTGTTGGTGGTCGCGTCGCTGCGACCGGCAAACCAGGCGGTAGCCTTTGCCAGGATATCGCGCTCCATCTGGACTTGGCGTAGTTGCTTGCGCAGCCGCACCAACTCTTCGCGTTCGGCCGTGATCAGGCGGTCCTTGCCGGGCAGAGGTTTGCCGGCATCAACGGCAGCCTGGCCAATCCAGTTGATGATGGACTGGGCGGTAACGCCGAACTCACGGAAAGCTCGGCGGGAGAGCGTCCCGCCTGAACGAGCTCGACTGTCTGCTGACGGAATGCGGCGGGGTAAGGCGGTCGGACTTTAGACATCTTGGGCTCCTTGAACACAAACAATGATGTGCCCACGGAATGGGGTCAACTCCAGTCTTGCAATCCACATTGATCGTGGAGGTGTCTATTAGTCGAATCTTGTCGCCAAGCGCAATGGCGTAAATCTGATAGCCATCCGCCAGCATCAGCATTTTGTCTGTGCGGTCTTGCATCCAGCCGCGGATGAGTTTGCAGTTATCCAGGGCAAGGCTGCCGGGGAGTGACTTTTGCTGGCGGTGGTTGCACATGGTTTTGGTGAAAAACGCTTGGCGCAGGCTGCCAGCTTGCCGGCCTGTCCCTCCTCAAGCCGCGCCACGGCCTCGTCGGCATTCCACTGCCTGGCGTTCTCACCTGCCTGATTCCCGCATCTTGCCGCCAGATGGCCGGCCACGCGCGTCCTGTTGCGCTCACTCCAACGAAGCTATGCCAAAAATCATACGTTCGCTTTAATTTCTGCTTGCATGCTGATAATATGCATTCGGTATAGTTCTATGAAGTATTTTATTTTTAAGTAATATAAGAGCAATTCATATGCCACCCGACATCAGATCCGGGGGCAAGCCTTTTCGCAGCGGCCGCGCATAAGGGCAGCGCGGGAAGCGCAAATCGTTTCAATCAACACAAGATGGGGCTACAGACGATGCATCAATACACCAATATCAAAAAGGCCATCCAGCTGAGCAACAGCTTCTGGGATGTCACCACCGCGGCCGGCATGGCCAATATCGCCACCCGCAACTTGGGCAACGGCCGTCATGAGGCGGTGGCCAGCGGCCGGCAATTCACCAATATGTCGTCCTACTCCTACCTGGGGCTGGACTCTCACCCGGCCATCCTGCGCGCCGCGGCGGACGCGGTGATTAACACCGGCTCGCTCAACACCTCCATCTCGCGCATCCGGGTGCAGTTCGACATCCTGCAGCAGGCGGAAGAGGCGCTGGCCAGCCTGGTGGATGCCGAGACGCTGACGGTGCCGTCCTGCGCCGCCGCGGCCGCCGCCACGCTGCCGTTGCTGGCTTCCGGCGCCCTGACCGGCGACGTGGCGCCGCTGATGGTGTTCGACAAGAACGCCCACTTCTGCCTGAACATGATGAAGCCGATCTGCGCCGACGAGACCGAGATCCAAACCATACGGCACAACGATCTGAACGCGCTGGAAGACCTGTGCAAGACGCATGCCCGCGTTGCCTATGTTGCCGACGGCGTTTACAGCACCGGTGGCATGGCGCCGGTGAAAGAGCTGCTGGCGCTGCAGGACAAGTACGGCCTGTTCCTGTTCTTCGACGAGGCGCACGGCCTGTCCACGCTGGGCCATCTGGGCCGCGGCCTGGTGCTGGAGGAGATGGGCGCGATCAATGACCGCACGCTGATCGTCACCTCGCTGAACAAGGGTTTCGGCGCCTCCGGCGGCGCCATCTTCCTGGGACCGCGCGGCGACGGCGAACGCCGCAAGCTGGCCACTCGCTTCGGCGGCCCGGTTACCTGGTCGCAGCGCATCAATACCGCTGGTCTGGGCGCCATCATCGAGTCGGTGGCGGTGCACAAGTCCGCCGAGCTGCCGGCGCTGCAGCAAAAGCTGCAGGACAATATCCGCCTGTTCGACCAGCACGTGGAATCGGAAAACAGCGGCGATCCGCTGCCGATCCGCTTCGTCTCCATCGGCTCGGAAGAGCGCACCATCCTGTATGCCAAGAGCCTGCTGGAAGACGGCTATTACACCTCGCCCATCTTCTTCCCGGTGATCGCCAAGGGCCGCGCCGGCCTGCGCATCATGATCCGCGCCAATATGACTGCGGCGGAGATCGAGCGCTTCGGCGCTTGCCTGAAGCAGCTGCGAGCCAGTCATGAGTAAGGCGTCCGCTCAGACCGCCGTCGCCCCGCGGGAGGCGGCGCGTCCGGCCGCGCGGGTGATGGTGTTGTGCTGCCTGATCGTGTTCATGGCGCAGATGGCCACCACCGTCTACCTGCCGTCGCTGCCGGCGGTGATGCGCGAGCTGGCGATGAGCCAGAGCCTGGTGGAGATGTCTATCTCCGGCTTCGTCGTCGGCGCCGCGCTGCCGGTGCTGTTCTGGGGATCGGCCGCCGACCGCTGGGGCCGCCGCGGCCCGCTGCTGGTTTCGCTGGCGCTGTTCGTGCTTTGCAGCGCGCTGCTGGCTGCCGTCGGCAGCGCCGCCGAGCTGCTGGCGCTGCGGGTGCTGCAGGGCATCGCCGCCGGCGGCGCTGCCATCATCGCCCGCATCATCGTCCGCGACAACTGGAGCGGCGACGAGCTGGCGCGCCGGCTGTCGGTGCTGTCCATCGCCTTCATCACGGCGCTGGGCGGCGGCCAGTTCATCGGCGGGCTGATCGGCGAATACAGCCACTGGCAGGTGGGCTTCGTGCTGATGGCTGCCACCGGCACCCTGGCCGCGCTGCTGAGCATGAGCCTGCCGCTGCAAGGCGGCCGGCCGGCGGCCGCGCGCCACGGCGGCAGCCCCTACTGGCAGATCCTGCGCCGGCCTGGCTTTGTGCTGCCGGCCTGCGCCGGCGGCCTGGGCTTCGCCACCACGGTGACGCTGCAGGAAGTCAGCCCCTTCGTGTTCCAGGAGCACTTCGGCCTGGCGGTGGCTAGCTTCGGCAACGTCGGCCTGCTGATAGGCCTGGCCTATTTCAGCGGCGCGATGGTGGTCAACCGCACCGTCGCCAAGCTGGGCGGCAAGAAGCTGATGCGGACCGGCGCGCTGCTGATGGCCGCGGCCACCGTCGCCATGCTGCTGTGCTGGCACCTGGGCGTGCTGCAGGCCAGGCCCGGCCTGTTGCTGTTCATCGGCCTGTATTGCCTGACCATTTTCGGCCAGGCGGTGCTGTTCCCCAACAGCATGGCCACCGCAGTCAGCGACGCCAAGGACCACGGCGCCCACGCGATGGCGCTGTGCGGCTTCCTGCAGCAAGGCCTGGCTGGCATCGCCGCCACCGCCTCGGTGCTGCTGCACCACAATGGCGCCTGGACGCTGGCGGTGGCCGCGCTCGGCCTGATCACTCTTCTGCAAGTTTTGTTCCAGGCGCGCCTGCGCGCGGCCTGACGTAAGGAATCGGATATGTCTCGAATCGAATCGCGCCTCCCTGCCAGCGGCGAGGCCTATGAGCGCAATATGGCGGCCTATAGCCTGCTGCGCGGGCAGATCGCCGCCGCCCGCGACGCCGCCTTGCAGGGCGGCGGCGCCGAGGCCCGCGCCAAGCAGGCGGCCAAGGGCAAGCTGTCCCCGCGCGAGCGGCTGTCGCTGTTGCTGGACCCCGGCACACCGTTTCTGGAGATAGGCCAGTTGGCCGGCCACCAAGTCTACGACCACGCGGTGCCCTGCGCCGGCATCGTCACCGGCATCGGCATCGTCTCCGGCCACGCGGTGGCGGTGTTCGCCAACGACGCCTCGGTCAAGGGCGGCACCTACTATCCGCTGACGCTGCGCAAGCATCTGCGCACCCAGGACATCGCGCGCGAGCTGGGCCTGCCCTGCCTGTACCTGGTTGATTCCGGCGGCGTCTACCTGCCGCTGCAGGAAGAAATCTTTCCGGACGAGCACCATTTCGGCCGCATCTTCCGCAATATCGCCGAGATGTCGGCGCTGGGGCTGCCACAAATCTCGGCCGTGCTCGGCTCATGCACCGCCGGCGGCGCCTACATCCCGGCGATGAGCGACGAAACCATCATCGTGCGCGGCAACGGCTCCATCTTCCTCGGCGGCCCGCAACTGGTGCGCGCGGCCACCGGCGTCATCGTCGACGCCGAGACGCTGGGCGGCGCCGACGTCCACACCCGCGACAGCGGCGTGGCCGACCATTACGCGGTCAGCGACGAGCACGCCATCCAGCTGCTGCGCGACATCGTCGCCCGCCGCGGCGTCGGCAAGCAATACGCGCCGCCGCAGGCGCCGCTGCCGCCGCGCCACGATCCCGCCGAGCTGCCAGGCATCATCAGCGCCAATCCGCGCGAGCACATTCCGGCGCGTGAAATCCTGGCCCGGCTGCTGGACGATTCGGCCTTTGTCGAGTACCGCGCCCGCTTCGGCACCAGCATTCTGTGCGGTACCGGCCATATCGGCGGCTACCCGGTGGGCGTACTGATCAACGATGGGGTGCTGTTCTCGGAGAGCGCGCAAAAAGCGGCCAACTTCATCGAAATATGCTCCCAGCGCGGCATTCCGCTGCTGTTTTTGCACAATATCAACGGCTTCATGGTGGGCGCGGAGTACGAGGCCGGCGGCATCGCCAAGCACGGCGCCAAGATGGTCAACGCTGCCTCCTGCGCCCGCGTGCCCAAGTTCAGCATTCTGATAGGTGGCAGCTACGGCGCCGGCAATCTGGCGATGTGCGGCCGCTCCATCGGCCCGCAGCTGATGGCGATGTGGCCCAACGCCAAGACCACGGTGGTGGGCGGCGAGCAGGCTGCCACCGTGCTGGCGCTGATCCGCGCCGAGCAGTTGGAAAAGCAGGGCAAGAGCTGGACGGCGGAAGAGGAGGAGGCCTTCAAGCGGCCGATACGCGAGGCCTACGAACGGCAGGGCCAGGCGCTGTACGTCGCCTCCCGGCTGTGGGTGGACGCCATCGTCGACCCCGCACAAACCCGAGAGTGGCTGGCGCTCAGCCTGGCGCTGGCTGCCGCCACTCCCGCCCGCGAAACCCGTTTTGGCGTCTTCAGGATGTAGCCCATGTTCAAACGAATTTTGATCGCCAACCGCGGCGAGATCGCTCGCCGCATCGCCCGCAGCTGCCAGCGGCTGGGCATAGAGTTTGTCGCCGTCCACTCCAGCGCCGACGCCGGAGCCGACCATCTGCAGGGCGCCGTCGCGCGCGAATGGATAGGCGAGGCCCCGGCCAGCGCCAGCTATCTGAACGGCCAGGCCATCATAGACGCCGCGCTGCGCAGCGGCTGCGAGGCCATCCACCCCGGCTACGGTTTCCTGTCGGAGAACGCCGGCTTCGCCCGCGCGGTGGCCGAGGCCGGCCTGGTCTTCATCGGCCCGGACGCGGACACCATCGTCCAGATGGGCGACAAGGCCCGCGCGCGCCAGTTGATGGAGGCCGCCGGCGTGCCGGTGCTGCCTGGCTCGCCGGAGGCCACCGAATCCTACGGCCTGATCCAGGAGACCTGCGCCGAGATCGGCTATCCGGTGATACTCAAGCCGTCCGCCGGCGGCGGCGGCAAGGGCATGCAGGTGGTGTGGAGCGAGGCCGGGCTGCGCGAGGCGGTGGACGCCGCCGTGCGCATCGGCCGTTCCAGCTTTGGCGACGGCCGGCTGCTGGTGGAGCGCTACGTCTCCCAGCCGCGCCACCTGGAGGTGCAGATCTTCGGCGACGGCCGCGGCGCGGCCGTGCACCTGTTTGAGCGGGAATGCTCGCTGCAGCGCCGCCACCAAAAAATCGTGGAGGAGGCGCCCGCCTGCGGCCTGCCGGCGGACACCCGCGAGGCGCTGCTGTCGGCCGCCGTGCGCGGCGCCCAGGCGATAGGCTACCGCAACGCCGGCACCTTCGAGTTCATCCTGGCGCCGGATGGCTGCTTCTACTTCCTGGAGGTGAACACCCGGCTGCAAGTGGAACACCCGGTGACCGAGGCCATCACCGGGCTGGACCTGGTGGAATGGCAGCTGCGCATCGCCGCCGGCGAGGGCCTGCCGCTGGCCCAGGCCGACATCCGCTCCGACGGCCACGCCATCGAATGCCGCGTCTACGCCGAGGACCCGCTGCGCGAGTTCGCGCCGATGCCCGGCGCCGCGCTGCACGCGCGCTGGCCGGCGCAGCTGCGTGTAGACGCCGCCTTCGACCACGGCGGCGCGGTGCCGGCCTTCTACGACCCCATGCTGGCCAAGCTGATCGCGCACGGCTCCGGCCGCGCCGCGGCGCTGGCGCAATTGCAGACTGGCCTGCGCGACACCGAGCTCTTGGGCCTGACCAGCAATCTGGGCTTCCTGCAGCGGCTGCTGCGCGAGCCGCGGGTGCAGGCCGGCCAGCTGCACACCCATCTGGTGGACGAGCTGGCGGCGGAGCCGGAGGCCAACCGCCTCACGGCCGGGGTGGCCTGCGTCGCCGCCATCCGCCAGGCGCAAGCCTGCGCCGAATCCGCCTCGCCCTGGCAGGGCGGCGTCGGCGCCTACGACCGCGCCGCGCTGGACCCGGACGCGCCGCTGGGCCGGGTGGCCTACCGCAGCGGGGCCGAACGCTGGCAGGCCTGGCTGCTTGAGCACGACGGCGAGCAGACCCTGGTGCGGGTGGACGGGCGGCGCCATGCCGTCAGCCTGGCCGGCGCCGGCGAGCGCTGGCAGGGCGAGGTGGACGGCTGGCGCTGGTACGCGCTGCTGCGCGGCGACGATGTCGAGCTGAGCGTCGGCGGCCAGCGCGTGGCCCTGCGCGCCGAACAGGCGGAACAGGCCGAGCAGGAGGCCGGCGGCGGCCTGCAGGTGCGCACGCCAATGCCCGGCACTGTGGTGGCCTTGCCGCTGGCGGCGGGCAGCCGGGTGGAAGCCCAGCAGGTGGTGGCCATCGTGGAGGCGATGAAGATGGAAAACCGCCTGTACGCCCCCTGCGCCGGCATTGTGGCCGAGCTGCACTGCCAGGTCGGCGACATCGTCAACGCCGACGCGCTGCTGGTCAGCCTAGGCCCGGACGAGGCCGAGTAGGCCGCCTGATCCGGCAAGGCGATGGCCCGCTCCGCAGAAAGGCGGGGATTTGTCCACGTACCCGGAACAGTCCACAAAGCAAACAGCCCACCCCGCCATCCGGCCGGGTGGGCTTTTTGCTACACCCGGCCTATCAGCTGATGGCGGGCCAGCAGCAGTTCCCGATGCAGCGGGGTGAGCAGGCTGAACAGCTGGCGGCCGGGGAGTGGCGTGCCGTCTGCCATGCGCAGCAGGTCCAGCAGCGATTGCATGCCTTCGCTGGCGCGGGCCAGGGTTTGGTTGCTGGCGCTGAGGGTTTGCTCAATGTCCTGGTTGAGCTCCGCCAGCCTTTCCACCAGCAGGCACAGGGCGGAGGGGCTGTGGCGGGTGAGCGGGTTTTGCAGTTTGGCGATGATTTGGTTCAGCTCCACCAGCGCCGCCACGGTGGCGGGGCGATGGTTTGGCTTGCCGGCATTGGGTTCGTTGCCGGGTGTGGGCGGGGTAAACGGGGTGATGTTGGACATGCGTTTTCCTCCATGACTGGATAGCGGAAACCGCCGGGCCTGCGCGCGCCGGCCCGGCGGGCTGGGCGCTTACAGCGCGCGGGTGAGCAAGTGGAGCGGCGGGTCCATGCGCTTATCCAGCGGCGCCAGCATCTCCTTCAGCCGGCTGGACGGCAAGCGCACGTCGTCGCCCAGGCATGAGAGCAGGTCCATCATGGATTCCAGGCCCAGCTGCGCGTGGGCCAGGTGGGGGATGGATTCCCTTACCGCGTCCTCCATCTCCCGGCACAGGTGGGCCAGCTGCGCCACGGGCTGGCGCAGGCTGGCTAGATCGGGATCGGCCAATTGCTCCTGCAGCTGGGCAAAGGTCTGGTTCAGCTTGGCCAGTGGCGCGGTTGGGTGGGATGGCCGCAGATGGCGGTGTGGTCCGTGGCCATGCGTCTGGGGGCGGATGTGCAAGGCAAACGGCGCAAATTCAGTGGGGTGGTGCATGCGTATCCTCCAGCGAGAAAGTCCGCTCGCCCGTGCGCGAGCCAGCGCCTGTCCGGCCAGCGGCCGGGGAAAGGCCAACGCGCGCGGGCGAGCGGTAAGTCAGTGCGTCCCGTGCGGGGGCGAAGAAAGCGGCGAGGGCGGAAGATGCCTGATGCGCAGGCGGCGCGGGGCGCGATGGGTGAGTGCGCCCCCAAGGTGCCGCCACGCCGCTGCCCACCCCAACACGGGGTTCTCAGCGGCCGCCGTGCCCGGATGGGCCGCGGCGGCAGCGGCTTACAGCACGCCGGTGAGCCGGCTGAGCGACGCTTCCATCCGCTTGTCCAACGGCGCCAACAACTGCTGTAGGCGGCTGGAAGGCAGGCGCACATCGTCGCCCAGCGCGGATAGCAGGCCCAACAGCGCCTGCAAGCCCAGCTGGCCGTGGGCCAGGTGGCAGATGGTTTCCACCACCGCGTCCTCAATGTCGCGGCACAGATGCGCCAGCTGCGCCGCCGGCACGCGGGCGCAGGCCTGCGGCTTGCGGGCTAGCTGGTCCTGCAAGGCGGCAAAGGCATCATGCAGCCTATGCATGGCCAGCAGGCTGGGCTGAGACAAAGAGGCAGACGCCCCGGAACGGAGCAAAGGGCTGGGGGATACGGCAGAGTGAGACGCACTGCGGGAAATGCTGGTCATTGGCAGAACCCTCCGAGATTGAGTGCTCGCCTGCGTTTCCGACGCCAATCGGTGGGTGGCAGGCACATGGCGGGATTGGCGTTACCGGAATCTCGGAACCGGCGCATCTAGGATGCTCCCACCAAGGCCCGCCATAAATTGCACGTAGCAATGGTGTGAGGACTGGAGCTTTCACTGCAGTCCGCCGAGATTCTTCGGGACGCCAATCCCGGTACTGCTATTGAACAGTACCCAGCGATTATCTAGCTAGAAGAGACTGCTGGCAAGTGAATACGTATGTAGAAAAGCCAAAAAACAAAGGAAATTCAATGAGCTATGTCAGTTTCAATATGCGTATTCAGCATGCAACATATAACGGAGATAAGAGGGTTACGCGTAGAGCAGATGGGGAGTCGTGAAGCTTGATAATGACTAGAGTGTAGCCGATATGTACTTAAGCTTGACATTGGTCTAGAAGAGAAGGTATTCCACTATGTCATAGTGCAGCTTGTAACGCGCCATCTAGTACCCCGTGACCGAAAATAATAAAAGTCACAATTTGAATAGTTTTACTTGTAAATGAAAAGACATTTAGTACCACCGCTGCAGGTTATTCCTTACTTTGTCGTGGGTAGAGATTATTATCGGAAAAGGGAGATTACAGGCATATATGGTGGAAGTGGTCAAAGTGGAATTGCACCTTCTAAACAAGCCGCTGCAGTATTTATTTTTACCGGTAGTTCTGGGGAACAATATGGCTATCAAGATGAAATAGATGAGGATGGATTCCTAACCTATACAGGTGAAGGCCAAGAGGGAGATATGGTCATGGTGCGTGGTAATAGGGCTATTGCTACACATACTTTTGATGGCCGTGCACTTTATGTTTTTAAAACGCAGGGTCATGGCCAGCCTTGTGAGTATATGGGAGAATTTATTTACATTTCTCATTTTTATGATAGGGGTGGCGATAAAAATGGGAAAGATAGACAAGTCATACGCTTTCTTTTAGCACCTGCAGGCATCGATATTCTTAAAGCGCAGGGACTATCTATTCAAGAATCACATGCAAACTATACAAAGCCCACCCTTGATATTTTGCGAGAACGCGCCTTGCGCGCTATAGGGATGCAAGATAATTATTTAAATTCAAATGAAGCTAAGCGCTTAGTTTACAGGCGCAGTGAGGATATTAAGCAATATGTATTAGCGAGAGCAAATGGACTTTGTGAGTGCTGTGAAAAGCCGGCTCCATTTTTACGCCTTAAAGACAGTACACCATATCTGGAGCCACATCACATTAATAGGCTATCGGATGGTGGCTTAGATCATCCTAATCATATGGCGGCCTTATGCCCAAACTGTCATAGGGAGATTCATCATGGAAGGAATGGAGTCCATATTAATAATTGGCTAAGAGTGAAGATAAAGGATCTTGGGAAAGAAATTAGTTAACATATCGAGAGATTGCTTAAGGTCAAGTGCTGCTGCACTAAATTTAATGGTGTCTATTGGATCGCTTTTCCAAAGGTGCTATTATAATTGCACAGCTACTGCCGAGGTGAGGTTGCATGGTTGTTTTATGACGAAAATTTATTATACCGAGTGTTTTATGTGGCTTGAATTTAAAAAAATGGGTGAAAATTTTGATAGACTCATTTTTAATTAATAGGCTCAGGAGTTATGAGTAATTTATCGTCATTGGATTGGCGTGATGTTTCGCGCTGTTTTAATAAGTCAATAATAGAACAGTGTGGAACTGATAGCTGGATTGAGCGCGTTTCTCGCATAATATTTAGTAGTCCATATGGCTCTCATTGTGTTGGGATGAGAATTGGAGATGCTTTGAATTTCTTATATTCAGAGCTGGAAAAGCACTATCGATATGAATATGTATACAAGAATAGTATAGCGACGAAAATAGCAATTAATAGACATAGCCCAAATACAACGACATCCATTTTGGAGTTTCAAGTTAATAAATCGAAGGCTGATCTTGTCATTGTAAATGGTACTTCGAGTGTTTATGAAATAAAGACAGAATATGATAGTTTTGATCGTTTAAACTCTCAAATCGCTGACTATAAGAAAGTTTTTGATAAGATAAATATCGTAACTCACGAAGGGGGGATAGATAGGGTTGCTGCGATAGTAGATGAGACTGTTGGGTTAATTTATTTAGATAATAAGATGAGGTTGAAGATGATCAAAGCTCCGGAATCTAATATCAGTAATATTGATCAACTGTCGATTTTTCATTGTTTGCGGCAGGGAGAGTATTTGAAAATCTTAAAGGAGCTTAAGGATTTCGAGCCTCAGGTCCCGGCACATCTAATTTATGGTGTATGCAAAGAGAAATTTCTTGAGTTGACGGTGGAGCAGGCTCACTTAGGAATGGTGAAATGCTTGAAAATTCGTGGCAAAACTCCAGGATTGTCTAAATTTATCAATTGTTTACCTAGATCTCTGCGGGTGTTAGGCTTGGCCGGTGAGATGTCCGTCGGGCAGCAGGAAAGACTACTACAAGCTATGGAAAAGACCGTGATGCAAGTGGTATAATTATGCAATATCAATTGCATATTGGTGGTTTATATGTATTTTCCATACATGTATGTGAAGCGGCATGAGCTCCTTGCCCTGCGGGCTTTATCAAAGAAGATTGCGATAAAGCGTAAGATATTCCCAATTCTTGAGCCAGTTAATAAATCACTTGGTGATTTAGCACGTGCTCTTAAAGTTTTGAAGAAAGATGGAAATGCAACTGTTGTAATAGTTAATCCAAATCTAATTGAGTATAAAGGTAGTGCTGGAAATTTTGACCTAGTTCAATCAAGCATAGATTTATTAGGCTATTTGAATGATAAGGTGCTAATTCCTGCTTTTAAGATTGTAGATTCCACTACGTTAGCAGAAGTTCAGGTATTTCTTAATAAGTATTTAAATTTTGCCCCGGTTTTGATCCACACCTCCGCGCATCTTCCTCTGGGGGGTGGGGGTGTGAATTTCAATGTGTTAAATGTATTTATTGATGGGACAGTGCCTGCGAACTATATAAGTTCATTTCCAGGCTCAAAGGTTATTATTAAGGATGGATTTGTAGCGGCCTCTACAAATGCGACTTTTCCTCCCAGTAACTATTATTATGATTTAAATGTAAATTATTTAAGTCAGGGGTTTGTAGGGTTTGGGGATTATACAATTACAGGTAGGAATATAAAGGCAGGTGGCGGGCCTGCGTATGCTGTTGCAATTCACTTAAGTTATGAAGATCCTGTACTTGCACATTCTGGAATTGCACCGATCTATATTAATCATTTTCTTTCAAGAACGATTACAAATCCGCCCAATGATAATGCATTGAAGATTGGCGAGGCATTGCCCGCTTTGCAAAATTTTATTATGAAATACCCTGGCATTCGTGGCGGGGCCCCTAGGTTTAGTTTCTCTAATGCGGCTGCAGTTTATATGAAGCTTAATCCTAAAACAACCCTTGGGAAAATTAAGGAATACTCCATACAACACCATATTGAAGTAATGGAAAATCAGCTATAATAGAAAGCCCCTTTAATTATGTATTGAATGTGGAGTAATTCTACTGGATATTTATCCTAATTATAATAACTACAGGGTTTTTCAGTTATTCCTGAAAGCAGAGTGCTGCTCTGAAATTTGTGAATAAAAAATGGCTTCCAATTTTGGAGGCCATTTTTTAACAGCTGTATCAAAAAGTAGACGTTAAATATTTTAGCTCATTAGTGTGCTGTTAATAGAAAGCTGACTGCCTCGGGTGCTGCAGACAATTTTTTTCATCACTTGAGTGCTTGAGTTAATTTTCTCGGGATCATTTGCACTTCCTCGCGACCAGAACTAATGCTTTTTCTCCAGTAAAGTCCATCATGGCACCTCAAGCAGGGAGCTTTTTTTATTTTGGCAGCCAAACTGTGAAATAGCGTTCAAACGTCATCAGGAAGGGGCCAACGTGATGGCCCCTACCCCGGACGTTTCTGCTTTATCACTTCATCACAGGTAACTTGCTGATGATGGACGAACCATTGAGACCCTGCTCGGATAGCTTCTTGGCAACGGTGGCTGGGTCAGTAAACAGGGGGCCATCGTAAGTTAAGCTAAGAATCACCTTCCGCAGTCGATCTAGCAAGTCCATCAGTGTGGCTTCGTTCAGCAGTCGCGGTCCGTATGCGATATCTTCTACGCGGTCTGCAGCGGTTACGTTCGTAGCGAATACCGGGACCGGTTTGGGCATACCTGCTGTGATTTGTTCGTCGCACCATTGGGTGCTCAATACAAGCTGCGCAGCATCAGTTTTGTGGATTGGTGCCTTTTTCTCGCTCTTCGCCTCGATACAGGCACCACAATCGTCGAATAGCCATAGCGTATCTGGTCCCCGGCCAGTTTCCTTTTCCGGTCGACTGCTCTCTGCTCCCAACAGCTTGCCTAGCTCATGCAGCCCCTGCTCAACGATTTCAGCGACATTCCCGAATGAAAGCTTCGCTTTCACCTCGTCCAAGCGAGCTAACGCTGCGTTCGCAGAGTCGTATGGACTGAACAATTGGCAAACCGCAACAGCTTGATCGGAGAGCCGAGTGAACTTGCGATCAGCGACCAACTCCGGCCGTGGAAACTTTGTGTTTCCGACAAACACGGCCTTGTACGCCTCCGAAGCCTGGGCAGGGTCAAACTGGTTCAGGTATGTCGCGACCCAATAAAGAAGCTCTGCCTTCTGAATTGGATGCAGGGGGCCATTCGATGCCTCGCGAAGGCGCGTGACAGCCCCCTGAAAGTTTTTCGCCTTTGCTATGCTCCATCCATCGCGCAAGGCCAGTGCGGCCGCTTCATGCGCCGTCAATGCTGTTGGACGAGGTTTCTTACCTTGCACGTTTACGCGCGCCCTGTGGGCATCTTTCCAGCCCTCATTCCGGGAAAGTAATGCACTGGCCATTTCGGCAATGATGGCAGTAATTGGCTTTCCACCAAGCCCAGCTTTGCTGGCAAGCTCCCGGCCGAGATCAACTTGCAGACGCGTTCGGTCTTCCAGCAAGGTTGACACGTTCTTTCGCCCGATGAAGGCGGCAATGTCAGATCCAACGAGAAGGACCGCAGCGTAGTCCGCGCTGGAGCGTACAGCCCTTCCTAAAGCCTGCTCGAACTTGTTAACAGTACGAACCTCGTACTCGGGACTATCCTTTTGCCGGTAAGCATCGACCTGATCGATGATCCGATCTCCACTGGGCACTCCATCGATCACAAGGATGCGGCATGCATTATCAGGCAGATCGACACCGTCAAATCGCTGTGCAAAGACGTAGTAGTTCTTATTTGTTGTACGAAGCTTCTCAAGAGCAACATCTACGTCTTTGGCCTGCGCCAGAACAGCTCCGGTATCTTCCCAGGTCTTGGCCTGCGCAGCCGAGGATGTGAGCACCACGACATTTGTATACTGTGCCAGATGCGCACAGGCAGCCGCGATATCCTGTTTCTTACTCTCGGGATTGATGAGTGAAGTCGGCAGGATCATGCGCTCGCCCGCTCCCTCATCCTCCATGGGCTCGATCAACCTGGCGTATGCAGCGGGATCACAGCCTAAGACAGAAATCAGGCCAGAGATGTCCTTTATACTTGCAGACATGAACAAGCGGTGCTTGGCACCAGCATACGCTGGCACGTCTTCCACAGGTGGGATCTGGAGTGCAATCTCTGCCCCTATTCCCGAAATGCAGCACCGGGCGAGTTCTATGTAGCGGGCAATGTTGCCCCAGGTGAACAACAGGGGCGGCTCGTCCTTGCCGGGCTCAAGTAACCGCGCTACCTGGCCGCTGATACGCGACCAGACCCAATAGGGTACTTCATACCTAGAGCCTGGATCACCTTGGTCTATTCCCGCCCACGTTGCTGCATCCGTTTGCTCACAAAGTGGTCGGAGTAGGTTCCGCAGAACAACAAAGTATTCGGGCGGCACCTGTACCGTGAAGGACTTGCGTACCCGGTCTGAGCCCGCGTGCACATCGTCCATGATGATGGTTGAAGGTCGAATCGAATTAGACTCAAACACTGAATTCGCCGTGAATAGTTTGTCGTAAGTGCAGACCAGGACGGCTTCTCCGCTCAGTGCATCATAAGGCAGCCCATTCCTAGGAAATGTAGAAACGGGCACTCCGATGGCCTGCCCCGATACCATAACCTGCTCCAGCAGCTGCGTAGTTGGGCATAGGTAGACGACAGGGTCACCCTTGTACTTCCGTCTCATCATCTCTGCATATACTAAGCCCAGCACTGTTTTACCTGATCCGGTGCTCAACTTCATAATGACATCGTGGTGATCTAGTTGAACATCCAAAGCGGCTAGAGCAGCAACCTGAGCTGGACGCAAGCTTGTGTGGGTGGTTTTACGGTCCAGTTGCTTGAAAAGCTCGAGCAAGGTGGCTGGCACCTCCGAGGATGAGTTTTTTGCAAGCGATCCGAAGTCGAACATTCAATTCTCCTGATGTTTTGTAAGCGGTACTCAGCATGCACAGCGTGTGACACGCTTACAAGACATAGGGGAATCTTGGAACTCGTATCCTCGATAGGATCTTCCCCTGTCTGCTTGGCAAACCTTATGGGGGTTCCTAATTCAGGCTATTTCTTGGGCATCTGGTTCGTTACTAAGCGTTTCAGCGAACAGATACACAATAATCATATTGTGCGCATTGAGTGCTGAGCCACAATGCATGAAATATTTTATATGCATGTTATGCATAATCCAAGCCGGGTGGTATCGTGCCCAGATATCGGTGCAAACCAGTCGCAATTTAAGTAACGACACAATGGTCGCTATGGCCGAAAAGCGGTAGTTTGATCAAACGTAAAAAACCCACCGGATTGCTCCGGTGGGTTTTTCATTATCGGTGTCAGCATTTTTTCACTACCTGACACAACGACACTTTTGGTGTCGCCCTACACTGTAGGTGGATGAATAACTTGAGAATCCTTAGCTTTTCCGAACAAGGCATTACGGCCGGTATGGCCGCATAAGATGGGAAAACCAGACGCGTAAGCTAAGAAATTTTCTCGCAGCCTTTCCAAGAGGTGCCGCGGGGGTAGCAGAGAGTCAGGCCGTACCATCAGCATGCGTGGTCACCATCAACGGTGATGATTCAAAAATCACCTGTAGTACAAGGCGATTTTAGCTTGTTTTCCCTGATGGGAGTAGTCAATCTAAGACGATTCAGTATTGACGGCAGGGTGTGCGAAGGTGTTTTGTCATCCTCTACCTGAGGTAAGCTCCGGCGGAGTACATCGCCTCAGTAAGTTCGTCAGTTGGGAGGACCTCGGCGTGGATAAACCCTGGCGGGAAGGGCAGACTGGGAAGCGGTGACCTTCGAAAAACGAAAGAGGTATCCCGCCCGATGTTGGCGTCCCTATCGCATCAGGCCAGTTGTTGAGCCATCTCTTGGATGATGACATAGACTATTGTACGGACCAGCCGTTCCTCGCCGTTAAGCCGGTGGGCCAGTTCAGAGCGGTGTTGCCTTAGATGGGCGTTTTCGGCCGTCATCTCATCGTGCAGCTGCTTGGCCTGTTCGAAAATTTGCCCCTGCAGATTGTTCAACACCGTTTCGGCAACTTTAGCAGGCAAGCCCACCTTCACGCCGGCATCTACCAGAACCTTCCGACTCATCTGCTCGAGCCGCACCACGCCTTCATCCAGAGGCCATGCCATTTCCCGGTGCTTCCAATTCGCTCCCCCTTCATCGCGAACAGCATCAGTCTCGTACACGGCCTCGGACAGCAGGTCGTAGGTTGGTGTCAGGTCAATACCGCTACTGGTCATGAAAAAGCTCAGGTTCTTCAGGTGGGCGTCGGTATTGCCGACCAGCACGTTGAATACCAACCACTCGAACAGTTTCAGCCGCACCTGAGCTTGGATACGACAGCGCCCGACGAAGGACTGTAGTCGCTCCAGACTGCCTTGACTGTATTTGTAGATGGCTGCCAGATTATCAAGCTGACAAGCATCAATGATGTGCAGCCGCTCCCAGGACCCGTTCTTTTCTACACGGTCGAAGCGCTCAACTAGGTAGACAGGCAACGGTGTGTAGTGTCGATAGACCGTTGGCACCTTCAAATGAGTGTTTCGCAGCCGGCTCGCCAGCTTCATCACGAACCACTCGTTGATGACCGAGTGTGGGTAAGCCGGATGCTCATGGTTTGGCTTCAAGATGTGCGTCGACATGGACGCCCCTTCGGGCTCGTACAGCACGCCATCCTCATACACCACCGCCAACTTGTTCTGGGCCCCGGCCAGCGACATCCGCTTGAGAGCCTCATGGGTGAGCGGCAGCCGCGGCAGGTCCTCGATGCGCCGAGTTAGATTGGCATCATCTAATAAGCGGCGCTGGCCGCCGGCAGGAACTGCGGTCCCTATTGGCAGTAGCGTCAACGAGCCGGCCGATTCCTCTCCGTAGTGCTCGAGTAGCCCGAATGCATCGCCGGTTGTCACGTTCGCATCCTTGGCTAGAGCCTCGCGGTGTGCGGACTCTGGTAGCAGGTTGTCGAAGTACCACTGTACCGGACGGTGAGTCGCACCATCGAGCAGTTGCTCCTCCTGAAGTGGTAAATGAGGGCTGAGTGGGAAGGCCGAGTCTAGTTGGAGCCAGCTCGAGTCGTACTGGAACGACCACACATTACCGGCCTCGGCTAGGTGGCCAACTATCTGGCTGTTGATGTAGACCATCAATTGTCGACCGTTCAGCTGCATCATCACCCTTTCTGATGGGGGTTGGTCCCTTTGGCTATCCGCAAGCTGGGCACTCGCGGAAGTATTGCATTTACTTCGTCGACGGGAGTTTCCCACAGTCAGCGAACGCCTCTTCATCTCCCTCTATCCGCCCCCGTAACAAGCTAGAGTTCGTCCTCCGCGCTGGGTTGGCCCTCTTCGCCTGGCGGTTTTTCTTCTCGGGCAGGGCCAGTTGCTCCGCGGCTCCGTCCGGGAGGTCGACAATAACTTTGATACCGAGGGCCTCGAGCACGCCAAACAGCTTGCCCCACTGCATGGTGTCCGCGCCGTTCTCGAGCCGTCCCATGAAGTTCTCGCTGACACCGAGCATTTCGGCAAATAAGTCCTGCCGTATCGCTTGGTGTTTACGGGTTGCGCGTACCAATTTGCCAAGTTGGTCGGGGGAGTCGAGCTTAAATTTCATCAGAACCTCTCAAGGGTTAACTGCAGGATTCCTTGATGTATGGCGGATTATATCTGTTTGCCGGAGCATACTGATATTTTCCTCATCCCGTGAAGGATTATAGCCTAGCCCGGCGAGAGGCATGAGATATTCCTCATTCTGTGGAGGATTTTAATGGAGATAGAAAAGGCACAGCACTTTTCCTGCACATAGTGAGGATTTTGCTCCTCTGGAAAGCATGGAAGGAGATTTTCCTTAGTATGTGAAGGATATTGTGGCATGTGGTATGTCAAACCTCGGCTGTCTGATGCCTGTCGGATTGCCGCATTGAGCCCGTTATTTTTGTCTGAAAAGTGTTCTATTCAGTGTGTTTTTGTCTGAATTTTGTAGGATTCTGACTATGACGAAGGGGAAGACGCCAGGGGTCAGGTACTGGCCCGTGCCCGCCAGATAGTCACTTTGGCTTCCTGACGGCTTTGTTGCACAAATACTCCCCCACCGCAGCTTGGTAAGATAGCGGCATGACCAAGCCCGCTCCAAAACGCTACCGAACGACCAACTGGAAAGCCTACAACCAAGCCCTGATCCAGCGCGGCTCCCTGTCCATCTGGTTGGACACGAGCATGTCATGGCGGGCAACGCGACAGGGCAAACGAGGCCGGACGCAGGCCTATAGCGATGCCGCCATTCCATTCTGTCTGACCATCAAGAACCTATTTGGACTGCCTTTGCGGCAGACCATCGGTTTCATTCAAAGCCTGCTCAAGTTGGCGGGACTGGACTGGAGCGTCCCGGACTACAGCACGTTGTCCAGGCGGCAGCAGACGCTGCAGGTCAGCATCCCCTATCAAAAGCGTTCAGGCGCGTTGCATATTCTGGTGGATAGCACCGGGATCAAGATGCTGGGCGAAGGCGAGTGGAAAACCAAGAAACACGGCGCGGAATACTGCCGGCAATGGCGCAAGGTGCATCTGGGCATCGATGCGAAAACCCTGCAAATCCGTGCCATGGAGGTGACAGACAAGCGCCAGGGCGATGCGCAAATGCTGCCTTCGCTCTTGGTGCAAATCCCGGCCGATGAGCCGATAGCCTGCGTGAGTGGCGACGGGGCTTTCGATACCAAGGCATGTCATGAGGCGATTGCCGCGCGGGGCGCAATCGGGTGCATCCCGACGCGCAAGAATGCGCGGCCGTGGAAAGGAAGTTCGCCGGGTGTGCTGGCTCGAAACGAGATTCTGCGGGCCACCAAACGGCTAGGCAGGGCGATCGGGAAACGCTGGAGCGGCTACCATCGCCGCAGCTTGGTCGAAACCA
Source organism: Chromobacterium sphagni (assembly GCF_001855555.1). Classification (GTDB taxonomy): domain Bacteria; phylum Pseudomonadota; class Gammaproteobacteria; order Burkholderiales; family Chromobacteriaceae; genus Chromobacterium; species Chromobacterium sphagni. The sequence continues at coordinate 1,097,552 of NZ_MKCT01000001.1, forward strand.
AGATGCATGGCTTCAAGTTGCTGGGTGAAAGAGTGACAGCCCGGTGCTTCGATGGCCAAGTGGCAGAGCTGCAAGTGCGTGCTGCCATCTTGAGCCGCTTCAGCATGCTGGGCCGTCCGTGCACGGTGGCTGTGGCATAAATCTGTTTGGGGAAGGGGGAAACTCGCCCTGCCTGGGATTTGTGCAACAGAGCCTACTGCATACCTCTGAGGCTCCGGCTTGATCGCTCCGACTAAGCACATCCATGCATCGGCATCCATAATTACCGGGGGGAGATGATGGATAGGCCCTGACTAGGGCTCGGCAACGTTTTCGCTATGTACTTGCCGTATGTTTTAGAAATGAAAATGGCCTCCAAACTTGGAGGCCATCCTTCTCACCGCGTAGGCTGCGTGTGAAATCCCAAAAATCTAGAAAAGTGGGAAAAATCTAGATATTCGTGGGATCCTACACCCTTACACGTCGATATTCCGCGCAATCAGCGCGTTACCCTCAATGAACGCCCGGCGCGGCTCCACGTCGTCGCCCATCAGGGTGGTGAACACGTCGTCGGCGCCCATCACGTCCTCGATGCGCACCTTCAGCAGGCGGCGCACGGTCGGGTCCATGGTGGTTTCCCACAGCTGTTCCGGGTTCATCTCGCCCAGGCCTTTGTAGCGCTGGATGTTCATGCCCTTTTTCACTTCGGCCAGCAGCCAGTCCAGCGCTTCGCCAAATTCCGCCACCGGGCGCACGGTTTCGCCGCGCTTCACCTGGGCGCCTTCGCGCAGCAGGTTGTTGAGCAGGTCGCCGGTCTTTTTCAGTTCCGCGTAGTCGCCGCTGTCCAGGAAGTTCTGGTCCAGCACCGTTACCAGTACGTTGCCGTGCAGCTTGCGGATGACCTTGATCAGGTGGCCGTCGTTCTTTTCGTCGCGCAGCAGCTGCAGTTCGATGGCTTCGGGCGGCAGTAGCGCTTGCAGCGCGGCGATGCAGGCGGTGGATTCGGCCTGGCTTTGCAGCGACAGCGGGCCGCTCTTGAGCATGGCTTCCAGCACCAGCGGGTCTATCACGCGGCTTTCGCGCTCTATCACCGCGCGGGCCAGCAGGAACTGGCGGGCGATTTCGGCCAGGGTATCGCCGGCCAGCGGCGCTTCGCCTTCAGCGGGGATCAGCTCGGCTTTTTCCAGCGCCAGTTGCAGCAGGTACTGGTTCAGCTCGTAGTCGTCCTTCAGGTAGCGTTCCTGTTTGCCGTGCTTGGCTTTATACAGCGGCGGCTGGGCGATGTAGATGTGGCCGCGCTCCACCAGCTCCGCCATCTGGCGGTAGAAGAAGGTGAGCAGCAGGGTGCGGATGTGCGCGCCGTCCACGTCGGCGTCGGTCATGATGATGATGCGGTGGTAGCGCAGCTTGTCCGGGTTGTATTCGTCCTTGCCGATGCCGCAGCCCATGGCGGTGATCAGGGTGGCCACTTCCTGGCTTTGCAGCATCTTGTCGAAGCGGGCGCGTTCCACGTTGAGGATCTTGCCCTTCAGCGGCAGGATGGCCTGGAACTTGCGGTCGCGGCCTTGCTTGGCGGAGCCGCCGGCGGAGTCGCCCTCCACCAGGTAGAGTTCGCATAGCGACGGGTCTTTTTCCTGGCAGTCGGCCAGTTTGCCGGGCAGGCCCAGGCCGTCCATGATGCCCTTGCGGCGGGTGATTTCGCGGGCCTTGCGCGCGGCTTCGCGGGCGCGGGCGGCTTCCACGATCTTGCCGCAGATGATCTTGGCGTCGGCCGGGTTTTCCAGCAGGTAGGTTTTCAGCGCTTCGCTGATCACTTCGTTGACTACCGGGCCGATTTCGCCGGATACCAGCTTGTCCTTGGTCTGGCTGGAGAACTTGGGGTCGGGCAGCTTGACCGACAGCACGCAGGTCAGGCCTTCGCGCATGTCGTCGCCGGTGGTGTCCACCTTGGCCTTCTTGGCCACTTCGGTTTCTTCGATGTAGCCGTTCAGGGTGCGGGTCATCACCTGGCGCAGCGCGGTCATGTGGGTGCCGCCGTCGCGTTGCGGGATGTTGTTGGTGAAGCACTGGACGTTCTCTTGGTAAGAGTCGTTCCATTGCATCGCCACTTCCACCGTCATGCCGTCCTTTTCGCCGATGCCGTAAAACACCTTGGGATGCAGCACGTTCTTGTTGCGGTTCATGTATTCCACGAAACCCGCCACGCCGCCGGAGAAGGCGAAGTTTTCTTCCTTGCCGGTGCGCTTGTCCAACAGCTGGATGCCCACACCCTGGTTGAGGAACGACAGTTCGCGGATGCGCTTGGCCAGGATGTCGAAGTGGAATTCCACCAGGCCGAAGGTTGCTTCGCTGGCGCGGAAGGTGATTTCGGTGCCGCGGTGGGTGGTGTGGCCGGTGACGGTGAGCGGAGCCACCGCGTCGCCGCGGTTGAATTCCATTTCATGCACTTTGCCGTCGCGCCAGATTTTCAGCTTCAGCCAGTCGGACAGCGCGTTGACTACCGATACGCCCACGCCGTGCAGGCCGCCGGAGATCTTGTAGCTGTTGCTGTCGAATTTGCCGCCGGCGTGCAGGATGGTCATGATCACTTCCGCCGCCGACCGTCCTTCTTCATGGTGGATGTCGGTGGGGATGCCGCGGCCGTTGTCTTCCACGGTGATGGAGTTGTCCGGGTTGATGATGACCTTGATGGTGTCGGCATGGCCGGCCAGCGCCTCGTCAATGGAGTTGTCCAGCACTTCAAACACCATATGGTGCAGGCCGGTGCCATCGGAGGTGTCGCCAATATACATGCCGGGGCGCTTGCGCACGGCATCCAGGCCCTTTAGAACCTTGATACTGTCCGCGCCGTATTCTTGATCGCTCATAACTCAAACTTTCCAAATGGCGGCGGCCTGGCGCGGCGGGGGTGTTTTCCCGCCGCTAAGGGCGCGCTGCCGGTCATTCTTAAACCCGGTTGGGAGGCCTGGGCCTCCCGCTCACATCACTGTCTGCGCAAGGATCAGATGCGCATCGGCATTACGATGTACTTGAAGTTGCTGACGTCCGGTATGGTGAACAGCGCGCTGCGGTTGGAGTCGCCAAACGCCAGTTGCAGGGTGTCGGCCGGCAGGTTGGTCAGCACGTCCAGCAGATAATTGATGTTGAAGCCGATTTCCAGGGTGCCGCCCTGGAAGGCGATTTCCAGTTCTTCTTCCGCTTCTTCCTGTTCGCTGTTGGTGCACAGGATGGACATTTTGCCCGGCGCCAGCACCAGCCGCACGCCGCGGAATTTCTCGTTGGCGAGGATGGCGGCGCGCTGCAGCGCGTGCAGGAATTCCACGCGTTCGATCAGGAAGATCTTTTCGTTGTCCAGCGGGATCACGCGGTTGTAGTCGGGGAACTTGCCGTCCACCACTTTGCTGATGATCACGGTGGCGCCAAAGCTGAAGCGCACCTGGTTGGCCAGCACTTCGATCTTGATTTCGTCGTCGCTGTCCTGCAGCAGCTTGTACAGCTCGATGATGGTCTTGCGCGGCAGGATCACTTCGGCCTTGGGCAGGGTGGCGGTGACGTCGGCGCTGGCGAAGGCCAGGCGGTGGCCGTCGGTTGCCACCAGGCGCACCTGGTTGCCGTCGGTCTGCATCAACAGGCCGTTGAGGTAGTAGCGGATGTCCTGCACCGCCATCGCGTATTGCACCTGGGAGATCAGGCGCTTGAGTTCGCGCTGGCTCAGCGTGAAGCTGGAGTCGCTGGCGTTGCCCACCGACAGCAGCGGGAAGTCTTCCGCCGGCAGCGTCTGCAGGTTGAAGCGGCTCTTGCCGGCCTTCAGCGTCAGGCGGCCGCCGTCTTGCTGTTCCAGCGTGACGGTGGCGTTGCCGGGGATGGCGCGCAGGATGTCCTGCAGCTTCTTGGCGGACGTGGTCAGGCGGAAGTCTTCGCCCGGCAGTTCGTCGGCGCTGGCGGTGGTGATCTGGATTTCCAGGTCGGTGGCCAGAAAGCCCACCTGGCCGCCCTTTTTCTCGATCAGGACGTTGGACAGGATGGGCAGGGTGTGACGACGCTCGACAATGCCGGTGACTGCCAGCAAGGGCTTGAGCAGGGCATCGCGTTCGGCTTGCAGGATCAGCATGTGGCGGGCTCCCGTAGGGTAGTGAAGAGTCGGTTCATGGTTGAGTCATTCAATTGCGCAGCATGGCCAGCAGCGTGTCGTAATCGTGGGCGATGTCGGCGTCGTGGGTGCGCATTTCATTGATGGTTTTGCAGGCGTGGAGCACGGTGGTGTGGTCGCGGCCGCCAAAGGCGTCGCCGATATTGGGCAAGGACAGCTGGGTCAGCTCCTTGGCCAAAGCCATGGCCACCTGGCGCGGCCGGGCGATGTCGCGGCTGCGCTTCTTGCTGTGCATGTCGGACAGCTTGATCTTGTAGTACTCGGCCACCGTCTTCTGGATGGCGTCCACCGTCACCTGGCGGTTGCCGGCGGCCAGAATGTCCTTCAAGGCTTCCTTCACCAGCTCCAGCGTGATGTTCTGGTTGGTGAAGCGGGCGTAGGCCACCACGCGCTTGAGGGCGCCTTCCAGCTCGCGCACGTTGGAGCGCACGTTCTGGGCGATGAAGAAGGCGACGTTGTGTTCCAGCTTGATGCTGTCGGCCTCGGCCTTCTTCATCAGAATGGCCACGCGCATTTCCAGCTCCGGCGGCTGGATTTCCACCGTCAGGCCCCAGGAGAAGCGCGAGATCAGCCGCTCTTCCATCCCTTCAATCTGCTTGGGGTAGCTGTCGCAGGTCATGATCACCTGCTTGCCGCCCTCTATCAGCGCATTGAAGGCATAGAAGAATTCTTCCTGGGTGCGGTTCTTGCCGGCGAAGAACTGGATGTCGTCTATCAGCAGCAGGTCCAGCGAGTGGTAGTAGCGCTTGAATTCGTCAAACGCCTTGTGCTGGTAGGCGCGCATGATGTCGGCCACGTAGCGTTCGGCGTGGATGTAGCGGATCTTGGCCTGCGGGTTCTTCTGGAACACGTGGTTGCCGATCGCCTGGATCAAGTGGGTCTTACCCAGGCCGACGCCGCCGTAGACGAACAGCGGGTTGTAGGCCTGGTCGCCCGGATTCTCGGCGATCTGCATCGCGGCGGCGCGCGCCAGCTGGTTGCCCTTGCCGGTCACCAGGGTGTCGAAGGTGAAGGACGGATTCAGGCGCGTGCTTTCATGGCTGCCGCCTATGGCCTTCACCGCCGCCTGCTTGGCGGGGGAGGGGGCGGCCGGCGTGTTGGGCGCGGCCGGAGCCGGTTTGCTCTTGGCCGGCAGGCTGTTGGCCGCCGGCTGCAGCGGCTTGGCCGAAGGCGCGCCCAGGCGCAGTTCCACCGGGCATTCGCCAATCAGCTCCACCGCCAGTTCTTCAATGCGGCCGAGGAAACGGTCCTTGATGAACTGCATGATGAAGCGGTTGGGCGCCAATAGCGCAACGCCCTCGTCGCCGGCTTCGGCGGTGAGGGGCTTGATCCAGGTGTTGAACTGTTGTGAAGACAGTTCGGCCTCCAGGCGAGCGAGGCAAGCAGGCCAGAATTGATCCAGTTCGGTCATTACATACACGCAAGTGAAAGCGAAAAACCCGCTGCCGGCGCAAGGCTCACAACAGCGGGAGAAGCCGTCTGCGACCTTTATAGAGCAAGGCGGCGCAGGCGACGAGTGTTCGGCATGGAAGCGGCCGGCAAGCTGCGGTGGTTGAGCGCGGCGGGTTGTGGGCCCTGGGTGCGTTCATTTGTTGTGCAGCCGGACGGCAACGATAAGCCCAGACATTCTAACGGTTTTTTACAAAGTTATCCACAGGGCGGGAGAAAATTCCTCGTTGACAAAGCTGCGGATTTCGAGTCAAATCACGCGTTTATTTCCGTTTCGAAACAGGAAACCCATATCATGAAACGCACTTATCAGCCTTCCAATACCCGTCGCAAACGCACTCACGGCTTTCTGGTCCGCATGAAGACCCGTGGTGGCCGCGCCGTTATCGCCGCACGCCGCTCCAAGGGCCGTAAGCGTCTGGCCGTATAAGCCCCTTGTCGGCTTACCGCTTTCGCCGTGCGCACCGGCTGTTAAAAACGGATGAGTTTTCATCCGTTTTTAGTTTGCGGCAACAACGCAGCAATGTGTTCTTCCAGGTATACGTCCGCCCCAACGGCCTCGACCATCCCCGCGTAGGGCTGGTGGTCGGCAAGAAGGTCGCCAAGCGGGCGGTGCGCCGCAACTACATCAAGCGCTGCGTGCGCGAGTGGTTCCGCCTCAACCAGCAACAGCTGGGCGGCGTGGACTATGTGGTTCGGGCCAAGCTGGCATTCACCCGGGCACAACGCGACGAAGCTGTCACAGCTTTGTCGGCTCTGTTTGCTAAACTGGCACGATGTCACGCATCCTCATCCTCCTGATCCGCTTTTACCAGCTGGCTATCAGCCCGTGGCTGCCGCCGCGCTGCCGCTATCAGCCCACCTGTTCCAGCTATGCGATCGAGGCGGTGAGAAAACACGGTGTACTCAAGGGCGGCTGGCTTGCAGCCAGACGCATCGGACGTTGCCATCCCTGGGGCGGCAGCGGCTATGACCCGGTTCCCTGAACTTTCCGGTATCGAGAGATGGATTCCAAGCGACTCATAATCTTCGTTTTACTGTCCGTGGGCATTCTGTTTGGCTGGAATGAATATTTCATGCCCAAGCACAGCCAGCAGCAGGCGGCCAAGGCTCCGGCCGCAGCGGGCGCAGTCAATGCGCAGCCGGCTGATGTCAACAAGCTGATCCGCGGCCAGCGCATCCACGTCAAGACCGACCTGGTCGAGGCCGAGATCGACACCGTGGGCGGCGACCTGCGTTCGCTGGCGCTGCTCAAGCACGCCGCGGCGGAAGAGCACGGCAAGCCGTTCCAGTTGTTCGAGGACGACGCCAAGCGCACTTACGTGGCGCAAACCGGCCTGGTGGCCGCCAGCAACCCGGCGCTGCCCACCCACAAAACCGTTTTCACCTCCGCCCAGTCCAGCTACCAGCTGACCGGCGACAAACTGGAAGTGAAGCTGACTGCCCCGGACGCCAATGGCGTCAAGGTGAGCAAGGTCTACACCTTCACCAAGGGCAGCTATGAAATCGGTGTGCGCTACGACATCGTCAACGGCGGCGCCGCTCCGGTAGCGCCCACCGCCTACTACCGCCTGCTGCGCGACAGCCAGGCGCCGGAAGGCGAAGGCCGCATGGCCCACACCTATACCGGCCCGGCGGTGTACACCTCGGAACACAAGTTCCAGAAGGTGAGCTTCGACGATCTGGCCAAGGGCAAGGGCGACTACGCCAAGACCACCACCGACGGCTGGGTGGCGATGGTTCAGCACTACTTCATGTCCGCCTGGATCCTGAAGCCGCTGGACGCCGCCACCGTGTGCAAGGACGACAAGTCCTGCCGCTTCGAGCTGACCGAGACCAATGGCCTGAACTCCGCCGCCGCGCTGGTCGACTACGCCACTATCGCCCCGGGCAAGAGCCTGAGCGTGAGCGTGCCGTTGTACGCCGGTCCGGAAGAGTACAGCATCATCTCCAAGCTGGCCGACGGCATGGAGTACGCCAAGGACTTCGGCATCTTCTACATCTTCTCCTCGCCGCTGTTCTGGCTGCTGGTGAAGCTGCACAGCCTGGTGAACAACTGGGGCTGGGCGATCATCCTGCTGACACTGACCATCAAGGCCGTGTTCTACCCGCTGACCGCGGCGTCCTACCGCTCGATGGCCAAGATGAAGGCGCTGGCGCCGCGTCTGGAACGCATGAAGGAACAGTACGGCGACGACCGCATGAAGTTCCAGCAGGCGGTGATGGAGATGTACAAGACCGAGAAGGTGAATCCGCTGGGCGGCTGCCTGCCGATGCTGATCCAGATTCCGGTGTTCATCGGCCTGTATTGGGCGCTGCTGGCGTCGGTGGAACTGCGCGGCGCGCCGTGGGTGCTGTGGTATACCGACCTGGCCCGTCCGGACCCGTACTTCATCCTGCCGGTGCTGATGACCGCCACCATGTTCCTGCAGACCTTCCTCAATCCGCCGCCGGCCGATCCGATGCAGGCGAAGATGATGAAAATCATGCCGCTGGCCTTCTCGGCGCTGTTCTTCTTCTTCCCGGCCGGCCTGGTGCTGTACTACGTGGTCAACAACGTGTTGTCGATGAGCCAGCAGTGGTATATCAACCGCAACATCAACAAGCAGAGCAAGGCCGCGCTGCAATCCTGATTGCCGCGACAGTCTGCCGCTTGACCCCGAAACCCGGCCATTGGCCGGGTTTTTACGTTGGCGGCGCGAGATGCCGGCAGCCCCGCCGGGCTTTTTGCTGGATAATTGAGCCATGACATTGCAGCCGGCCGCCGGTTGCGCAAGGAAACACGATGAACCTCAGCTACACCCCCGCCACCATCTGCGCCGTCGCCACCGCCCCCGGACGCGGCGGCGTCGGCGTGATCCGCGTCTCCGGCAAGGACCTGCTGCCGTTCGCCGCCGCCATCAGCCAGGGCAAGACGCCCAAGCCGCGCTACGCGACCTACACCGACTTCTTCGACGGCCACGGCCAGGCGATAGACAACGGCCTGTTGCTGTACTTTCCCGGCCCCAACAGCTTCACCGGCGAAGACGTGCTGGAGTTGCAGGGCCACGGCGGGCCGGTGGTGATGAAGATGTTGCTGTCGCGCTGCGTGGAGCTGGGCGCGCGGCTGGCGGAGCCGGGCGAGTTCACCAAGCGCGCCTTCCTCAACGACAAGCTGGACCTGGCGCAGGCGGAAAGCGTGGCGGATTTGATCGACGCCAGCAGCGAAACCGCCGCCAAGAGCGCGCTCAAGTCTCTGAAGGGGGCGTTCTCCAAGGAAATCCACGTGCTGGTGGACGAGCTGATCACGCTGCGCATGCTGGTGGAGGCGACGCTGGACTTCCCGGAGGAGGAGATAGACTTCCTCAAGCAGGCCGACGCCTTGGGCAAACTGATGCGTCTGCGCGACAGGCTGGTGCAGGTGCAGGCCACCGCCAAGCAGGGCGCCATCCTGCGCGAGGGCATGCATGTGGTGCTGGTGGGGCAGCCCAATGTCGGCAAGTCTAGCCTGATGAACGCGCTGGCCGGCGACGACATTGCCATCGTCACCGACATTGCCGGCACCACCCGCGACACGGTGCGCGAGGAGATCGTCATCGACGGCGTGCCGGTGCACATCCTGGACACCGCCGGCCTGCGCGATACCGACGACGTGGTGGAGAAGATAGGCATAGAGCGCACCTGGCAGGCGGTGGAGCGCGCCGACCTGGCGTTGTTGCTGGTGGACAGCCGCGAGGGCCTCACCGCCGAGGTGCAGGCCATCCTGGAGCGGCTGCCGCCGGCGCTGCCCAGGGTGCAGGTCTTCAACAAGGTGGACCTGTCCGGCGAGGCGGCGGGGCTGTCGGTGGAAAACGGCCACCCGCTGGTGCGCCTGTCGGCCCGCACCCACCAGGGCGTGGACGTGCTTAAGGCCAAGTTGTTGGAGATGATAGGCTACAGCGGCGCCGACGAAGGCGTGTTCCTGGCGCGTCAGCGCCATCTCGACGCCATCGGCCGCGCCGCCGAGCATCTGGAGCTGGCGCACGCCGACTGGCAGCAGGTGGAGATTTTCGCCGAGGAGTTGCGCATGGCGCAGAACGCCTTGTCCGAGATCACCGGCGAATTCTCCGCCGACGATCTGTTGGGGGTGATCTTCAGCCGCTTCTGCATCGGGAAATAACTTGATGTCCAGCATCATCCCGTAACATCCATAAACCCCGCTAAAACCCTTGTCATTGTTACATTCTTTCGTCCAGCAGCATCCGACGATGTTCATAGACAGCCAGATTTTTTAGGTACACACTTAGGCACACACGCGATAGTGGTGTCTTTTTTGTGTACCTAGCTTGGCTGTTTTTTCTTGTCTATTGGCTAATTGTTAATGACATTGGCATGTATATTTGGTACACGGTTTATGAGACCGGATTTGTGTACCTTATTCTTGATAAGTTATTGTAATTCAATGGTTTTATTGGGGCTTCTTTGGCTGGATCGACCTCATTTTTTGCCTTGTTTTCAATGTTTTTTTGGTGTGTTTTCGTGCTGTTTGGCGAGTGGCTGCGGAAAACAAGGATTTTGCCGCTATCGTGTACCTTAGAATTTTTACCGTGTACCAAATGAGGTGACTATGCCAAGGGCGACCACACTGCTTACCGATACGGGGATTAAGGCGCTGAAGCCAAAGGAGGCCCGATACCGGGTGACGGACTCCAAGGGGCTGCTGCTGGAGGTGATGCCCAGCGGTTCCAAGGTCTGGCGCTACCGTTACCAATTGCATGGCTTCCGTCAGCCAACCTTGACCATTGGGCCTTATCCAGAAATCGATTTGAAAACCGCACGCAGGCAGCGGGACGAATGGGCCGAGCTGGTGGCCCGTGGCGAGTCTCCCAAGCGGGTAGTGCAGGCGGCCAAGATGGAAAGGCTCAACACCGTGGCGGCCTTTGCCGAAGAATGGCTAGAGGGGCAGCTAGAGGGGAAGTCAGACAGCTATCAGAAGACGATGCGCCGGATCATGGACAAGGATGTCTTGCCTTGGCTGGGTGGCATGCCGCTGGCGGAAGTGAAACCGTCCGACGTGTTGGAACTGTGCGACCGGATCAAGGCGCGCGGCTCTCCCAAGATGGCGCTTGTCACCCGCAACGCGCTCAAGCGCATGTATGACTACGCGATAGCGCGCCAGCTGGCGGAAACCAATCCCGCCGCCGCTTTGGTGGCCCGCTTCATCGCGGTGGAAGAGAGCCGCGACCGGGTATTGTCCCACGAGGAAATCGGCCAGGTGCTGCGGGCTGTGTACCAATCTGACATTCGCCGGTCCTTGCGGCTGGCGCTGCACCTGTTGGCCATCACCATGGTGAGAAAAAGCGAGCTAATCCAAGCGCCTTGGTCTGAGTTTGATTTGGTTGCCGGGATATGGGACATCCCCGCCGAGCGGATGAAGAAAAACAAGCCCCATCGTGTGTACCTATCCCGCCAAGCATTGGAAATGCTGCAAGAACTGAAGATGCTGGCCGGGCGTTCCGCTTATCTATTGCCCAGCAGTCGCAGCAGCGAAGACAAGCCGATTGGCCGCAGCACGCTGAATCAAGCAGTGAATTCGCTATCGCTGGATGTGCAGCATTTTGTCTTGCATGACTTCCGCCGCACCGCGTCCACTCATTTGCATGAGATGGGCTATTCGTCCGACGCCATAGAAAAAGCGCTGGCGCACAAAATCGTCGGAATCAAGGGTGTGTATAACCGCGCGGAGTATGCCGAACAGCGCAAGACCATCATGCAAGCTTGGTCCGATTTTGTTCAGGCGCAGATTGATGTTGCGAAGGTAGTTCCTCGTTAATGGTGGAATGAATTTAATGTGGTTGACGGATATTTTTCCATCTTTGAGTTATTGAAGAAATGCGTTTCGTTTTTTGACGATTGCTCTCGTTAGCTCGATAAGCGAATTCATATGTTCCAAACATCCGTTAGTCGCCGCATAAATCCACTGTAGGCGCACTTGCCCCATTTGACTGGTTTGGCTTGCCGCAGTGCGCTGTCGCTCAATACTGCCCGTTTGTGCGCCTGTATGCCCTATGTTTTACCACCGCCCCCCGGCGCGCGCCCTCGAAGCCCCGCCTCGCCCCCGCGCTTCATGTGCCGCTAATCATGCAACCGCATGAACCCGCCCAAAGCCCGCGCCACCGGGCTTTGTTCACGTCTGCACCCCTCTGCAAACTCATGCGTTTTCATGCACTCTGCGCATGCAGTCTCAACGCCGGCCGCCAGCGCCTGGCCATGTAGTCCTTCCTTCTTCATTTCCTCGATCCGCTCGCATCCCTCCCGCGCCGTCCAGCTGCGTCCGACGCCGTCCATTTGCCTGTTTTCACCCCTCGCCTCCCATCAAACGCTTCACGAAACTTTCTGCCCGTCAATAGCCGAAACGGCGTTTTTTCAGCTCCAAAAGTTTCGTTTTTGTGTGGCGATCCCACACAACACCGCCCCAAAACAGCATTTGTTTTTTGCTGGATACTGGCCCCGCTGACCGACGTATCCGGCTGCATCCCCTGCTATCCAGACAAGACGACAAGGACGCCAAACATGAATGCTGTTGCCCCCTCTCCCTCCCAGCCGCTGCGCTTTCTGCGACTGCCGGAAGTCATCACCACCTGCGGCCTGTCCCGCTCGTCGGTGTACGACGCCATCAAGCGCGGCCACTTCCCGGCCCCGGTGTCCTTGGGCGGCAAGAGCGTGGCCTGGCTGTCCTCCGAGATCGAAGGCTGGATGTCCGAGCGCATCGCCGCCCGTCAACCCTAACCCACAAGGAACCTCCCCATGCACCTGACCGACCCGAAACGCAATGCCTACCTGTGCGAACAACTGGATATCTGCAAACAGCTGTTCGCCAGCTATCAGCAAGCCCAGCAAGACCACCAGAGCAAAGCCGAGCTGTTCGCCAAGCAACAGCAGGCGGCCGACGACGCCGAGCAAAAGGCCAAGACCCTGCGCGGCAAAGCCCGGGCGCTGCTGCGCGAAATGATGGGCCAGCCCTCCAAGCAAATGCAGGACTTGCGCTCCGAGGAGCGCGCCGCCTACAGCGAGGCCGAAGACTACCGCACCTTCCTGGCCGAACTGGAGCTGGACCGCGACGAGGCCGCGCTGGCGATGCTGGGTATCGGCCGCGACTATGTGGAGAAACGCCAATACGCGCTGCAGGTCTACACCGCCGGCTTGCTGGATCAGGCCACCCAGCTGGAGCCGCTGCTCAAGGCGCTGGCCATGCATGAGGATGGCTTGCTGCGCGAAGGCCAGTTTGCCACCTGGCGACAGCTGGGCTTTGAAAGCGCCCAAGCCGCCGCGCTGTCGGAATTCAATACCCAGCTGACGCGGCGCTTGTCGAGCTACCAGTACGACCATCACGCCGACTCGGTCCATCAAGCCGTGCCCTGGGCGCATGGCCTGGAGGAGGCCCGAGGCCTGAGCCCCTGCAAGTACAACAAGCAGAAAGCAGCCTTTGCCGAGCGTCGCCAGGCGCTGGAAGCCGCCAATCAATAAGCGATAAACAGAACCGGGATGAACAAGATGACTAAATGGATTGGTGTGGACCTGGACGGCACGCTGGCGCAAGTGAGCCACGGCAATTTCGGCATGATAGGCCAGCCGGTGGAAGCGATGATGAACCGGGTCAAAGCCTGGCTGAATGAGGGGGATTACGAGGTGCGGATTTTTACCGCCCGCGCCGCCGACCCGAACCAGATCGGCAAGGTCAAGGACTGGCTGAGCCGCAACGGCCTGGCCGGCCTGGAAGTCACCCACCTCAAAGACCGCGACATGATCGAGCTATGGGACGACAAGGCGGTGCGGGTGGAGCGCAACACCGGCAAAGTCTGCGAGGGCTGCGGCAACGCCGAGCGCGACCAGCCGGGCTTCAGCCACCGCAAACGCACGCTGAGCGACATTCCCCAACACACCGACTGCTAAAGGACGCGAGATGGCTTTCCTCTGCCCCCTGTGCGGCGCTATGTCGCGGGTCCGCACCAGCCGGATGATGAGCGCCACCAGCAAGGAGATTTACTACAACTGCAGCAACGACGACTGCTGCCACCAGTACAAGACCTTGGAGGGCGATCCGCGCACCTTGGCGCAGCCGATCAAGGGCGGGATGGCGATTCCGCTGGAGCAGTTGCGCCAGTTGCCGGGGCTGGCCAATGCGCCCGCCCTGGCGCTGACCACTGGCCAGGGCCGCATCCGCCATACCGTGTTGAAGTAAAAGAAATGGCCCGCTTTAGGGCGGGCCGTTTTGACGCTTCAGATTCTCTGTTTGGCACTGGCTTCATGGGCAATATCCAGCAACAAATCATAGGTTCGTTCTATTTTTATGGCCTCTGCCTTTGCCGCCTTAAGTTCCGCATTTAGCCTTGCAATTTTAGCCTTTGCGCCCTCAGATCGTTCTTCATATATGGATTTAATCTCGAATATATGCTCCACAACCTGCCACGGCTTAAATTCCCGTCGAATATCTTCTTCAGTCCAAAAATTACTTGGCCAAACTGAAGATTCGATAGAAAAAACCGCTTTACCCTTATCGCCGCAATTTTTGCACCTCACATAATATTCGGTATATTTATTAGTAACTTTACGGCTAGTCCGAACCTTTATAGTGCCTTTGCTATTGCATTTGGGACAATCAAAATCGCCAAACATAAAACCCTCAAATAAAAAGGCCCCTGCCAGGGCCTTGATTCCATCACCATAATTCAAACCATCTAACACCCATTATATCCGTATGAAATGCACCGCTCAAATCCAATATGTGAATCACATGCTTGACAGTCCCGCCCGATTCCCGCACCATTACCTTGTCGCGTTCAATAGCGCGACCGGGATTGGTCTCCTGAACACTAAGGCGGACAGCCGCCTATTGCGGCATTTTTTACGTCCGTTTCACACCATTGGTGCGTCTCTTTTTATGGCGGGCAGTGGTGGGAGCGTGCTTGCACGCGCCGGTTCCTTAGTGCCGGTAGACCAATCCCGCCATATGCCTGCCACCCCCGATTGGTCTCGGGATGGTGGGTCGAATCTCACTAAGGAGGCACCCCATGCCTGGCATCACCCTGCGCACTCTCCGCGCCCTATTTCCGCACACTACCCGCCCGATTTCCACATTGCCCAACGAGGCCGAAGCGCGCGCGCTCGCCGCTTTGCTAGTGGCTCAGGGTCAACGCGCCGTGTTCCATCGCACCGCCGCCGGTTTCGCCGTGGAGGTGATCGCATGAACGCCCTGCCTATTCTCGCGCCGCTGGCGCTGTCCGCCGTCCATCATCAATTGGCCCAACTGCAGTTGCTGGCCAACTCGCCCGAACATGCCGCCTTGCGCGAGCCGCTGCACCAGCTGGCTAGCCTGTGCCAGGGCATCGAACACACCGTCAGCGCCGGCGTGTCGCGCCTGGCGCGTACCGGCGACGGCCTGCAAGGCCTGGTCGAGCTGCTGGATTGCGCCGAGGGCCAACCGCTGCCGGCGCAGCGCCTGGCTGGGCTGCTGGCTCCGTTGCAGCAGCAAGTCATCGACGCCAGCGCCGACATCGGCCAACTGCTCTAAGGACAAGACCATGAACGCAAGAAACCCTCTCCCGCGCACCGGGCGAGACGCCCCCGGCTTGTCTGGCGGTTCGCAAACGGCGCTTGGCCAGTGGTTCGACCAACTGAAGGACAACATCGACTTGCACGACCTGGCGGCCCGGCTGGGCCTGAAGCGCCAGGGCAAGGGCAACTATCACAGCCCGCACCACCCGGACAGCAGCGCCTCGCTGTCGATCTTCGCCGACGGCCGCGGCTGGAAGGACTGGAGCGGCGACGCCGGCGGCAGCTGCATCGACCTGGTGCAGTTCTGCCGGCCGGAGCTGGCCAGCCCGCTGGCGGCGGCCCAGCTGCTGGGCGACTGGTACGGCATGCCGCAACCGAAACCGGCGATGAAAGAAAGGGCTGAACCGGCGCGCAAGTCCACGCTGGACTATATCGGCGAACGCTGCCTGGCCAAGGCGGAGGGAGTGATTCCCTACCTGGCCGGCCGGGGCATAGACGAGGCGGTGATTCGCCGCGCCATCCAATGCAAGACGCTGGGCTGGAACGATTGGCACAGCGCCAAGGTGGCCGCTGGCGAAGTCGGCCACGGCGGCGCGGCCGTCGCCTTTCTGGTTCGCAGCGGCGGCCGGCTGGTAGCGGTGGATCTGCGCTATGTCGATCCGGCCCTGAATGGCGGGGTCAAAGCCCAATGCCAGGGCGAACGCGAGGGCCATGGCTGGTGCAGCGATCCGGCGCGGCTGAAGCGGGCGCGGATGGTGGTGATCGTGGAAAGTCCGATCAATGCCTTGTCGGTGGAGTGCTGCGCATCATCCGATGTGGCGGCGCTGGCGCTGCGCGGCGTCGGCAACGTGGACAGCATCGACTGGACCGCCTTGCGCGGCAAGCGGGTGCTAGTGGCGCTGGACCACAGCGACCCGGTCAACCCGGCCACCGGCTTGCGGCCGGGCCTGGCCGCCGCCTGGAAGCTGTCGGAGAAGCTGATTGCCGCCGACATCGGCCATTTGCTGGTGGACATGCAGGAATGGGACGAAGGCGAGGACATCAACGATGTGCTGCAGCGCCATGGCAAGGACGTGCTGACCGCGCGCTTGCGCAAGCTGGAGCCGTGGCTGGTGCCGGGCATGCCGGGCGGCGGCGAGCGGCTGGAAGGCACGCGGCGGGTGCAGCTGCCGGGCCATGACTTCGCGGTGTACTGGCGCTTCCGGGTGAAGGAGGACTTCACCCAATATGTGGACGAGTTCAAAACCGACGACGACGGCAAGCGTTCGGAAACCCTGGGCGATCTATGCTCCTTCCGCGTGGCCAGCCTGTCGCGGCTGCGCATTCAGAGCCACTTGGCCACCATCAGCGGCGCGGCCGACCATCAGCCGGAAACCGTGTTCGGCATCAGCGCCCAGCTGGCGCGGCATGGCACGGTATTGCATCGAGAAGTGGCCACCGACGACAAGCTGTACAACCTGGAATGGTGGAAGGGGCGTTTCGGCGCGATCTGGAAGCCGGCGCAGTTCCAGCGCCTGGTCAATCTGATGGAGCGGGCCGCCGACCTGGGCGCGCGCGATGTGGTCAACTTCGTCGGCCTGTCGTGGAAGGCCGGCGCGCTGGCGGCGCAGGAGGGGCAAGACTGCTATTTCATCGAGCCGCAGAAGCAATGCCTCTATTACAACCTGACCTTCCCGCGCGGCACGCAGCAGCAGGCGCGCACGGTGATTCAGGCGTATCAGGACACCTTCCGCGACAATGCGGCCGCCATCGTGCTGGTCTGGGGCTTGGGCACCCATCTGAAAAACCTGCTCGGCTACTATCCGCACTTCCAGATGCAGGCCGAGAAGGGATCGGGCAAGTCCAAGCTGCTGGAGAGCCTGCAGACGACCTTGGCGTTTCAGGTGCTGTCCGGCCAGATGCTGAAAACCGACCACCGCCGCCGCGCGTCGGTGTCGTTCACTTCTCAGCCGGTGGGCTGGGATGAATTCTCCAAGCTGCCCAAGACGGTGCTGTCGGACATCGACGCGCTGCTGCAATCGACCTATCGCTTTGAGTTCACCCGCGTCGGCGCCAGCCTGACGCCTTATCTGATGTGCGCGCCGGTGCTGCTGGCCGGCGAAGAGGTGGACGCGCAAAGCCTGCAATCCAAGCTGTGCCGCAGCAGCCTGTCGAAAGAGCGGCAAGGGGCGATCATTCCGCATGATCTGCCGGTGTTCCCGCTGTGGCCCTGGCTGCAGTTCCTGGCCGACGTCGAGCCGGCCCGGCTGCGCGATCTGCATCGCCACTACCTGGGCGTGTGCGAGCGGCACAGCCGCGCCCCGGCCGGCGACGCCACCGCGCGGCGGATGATGGAGAACTACGCCGCCCTGCTGTGCAGCTGGGCCTTGCTGTGCGAGTTCGCCGACCTCGACCCGCAGCAAGGCGGCTTCATCGAAGACCTGCTGGCCGAGATGAACAGCCACATCGTGGACACCGACGGCAGCCGCCTGCCCTGGGTGTGGATCATGGAAATCCTGCTGTCCGAGCTGGAGGCCAGGCGCTACGACTACCCGCACTGCTGGGACCGGGTGAAGCATGCCGACGGCCACACCGAAATGGCGCTATTCATCCGGCCGAACCATGTGATGGACCATCTCTCCACCGCGCCGCATCTGCGCGCCAAGTTCGACGCGCTGCCGGTGAAGACCGGCCGCATCTTCAAGAACCAGCTGCTGCAAAGCCCGGTGGTGCTGGCCGATGGCGTCGAGAAGACCATCCACGGCCGCCGCCAGGGCCATCTGACCGCCATCAGCCTGGCGCAGCTGGAAAAGCTGGGCCTCTACGCCGCGCCGGACGTCCAGCCCTAAACCCAAATCCGCCCGCCGCGCCCCTTCGACAGCCCGCCTTGTGTGGGCTGTCACGCTTTGCCCCGTTCAAACTGCGCGACAGCAAACCCTTCCCTACATCAAATATGACATTGACACGCAACAACCAACGGGAACGGCCGGAAATCCCCGGTTTCCGCGCCATTGGGTGTGGGAGGATGTGAAAAAATTCCGTGGATTGGCCCCTCTTCATCACCTAAGTCATTGATTGTTGAGAACAACCCATCCACGGTTTGCCCTCTGAAATCCACGGTTTCGCCTCCCACTTCCACGGTTTGCCCCGATTCTTCCACATCGTAGTTTTACGGATTCTCTTCACTTCTTCTCTTCTTCTTTTATAAAAAACAAAGAGATAGAGAAGGAAAGCAGTGAAAAGGGAAGGCAGGGGCCATCCACGGTTTCGGAGAGCTGCTTAAAAATTAATCCACGGGTTTGCCGGCCAGTATGGTGGAAATGGTGGATTCGCCCTTCCCTTCATCGCATTGATTTTATTGAGGTTTCTGGAACACCCACGGAATCAGGGGGAGAGGTGGTGGACAAACCGTGGATGAAAATCCATTGCAGGACAAGTACTTAGGGTGCAATCCACGGTTTCAGGGGGATTTTAGGTGTGTGTGCCTGGCTGGGCGGCGAGAAAACTTCGGTTTACCATTGATCATTGAGACCATGGGGCGTCATCGATCTACATTGCCGCACAGCCATTCGATTGTCCGACCCGGTAATCCCATAGCTGCCAATCGGCCAGAATGGTCGTGCATTCAGGCAGCCTTGAACTATTGTTTTAACGTTGCTTCTTTGTCGTTAGTGTTTTCACTAAGTTTACCTGGCTAAAATCAGGCAACTCTTCCACATAAAATACCACCAAAGAAAATTCAACAATTGGGCTCTTGAAAAATGAAATATGAAACTCTGATTCGCATTCTTGACCAGATTCGAAATGAAGCACCCTCTCAGCAATCATCCCGATATCGCCCACCCCACACTGACATCGAAAAGATTAATCAGGCAAGAGCCAGAGCATTCATTCACCTATACATGAAGGTAATGTTCGGGATATCAGATTTCTCGATACGTGAGCGAACAATAACTGATGCTAGCGGGGATGGTGGTATCGATGGGTATCATATTGACACCGACGCAAAGACGATCTACTTCATCCAATCTAAATTTAGAATAAATGAAAATAATTTCGAATCAAAAGAAATTGAGCTTGAAGAATTGCTCATGATGGACATCTCTCGGATTATGGAAGGAGAGACCATTGACGATGCAGGGCAAGAGTATAATGGGAAAATTAAACAACTCCAGCGAGAGATATCATCACTCCCCGATGTCGGTCGGTTTTCATACAGGATTGCAATCCTCGCCAATCTCAAGAACATTACACCATCTCGCTTAATGAAGCTCACAGGCGGCTACGCAGCAGAGGTCTTCAATTTTGAGAAAACGTACGAGCAGCTCGTATTCCCAGTAATAACAGGAACCTATTATACTGCGTTAGATATTGTAATTCCGATTGATCTTTCAAATAAAAATGCCGGAAGCAAGATCAGCTATAACGTTTCTACCAAATATGGAGAATGCGAAATAACGGCTCTATTTGTCCCCACAATTGAAGTAGCGAGACTGATGGATAAGTACAGAAACTCCATACTTAAGTACAACCCGAGAAGCTATTTGGAATTTGAGGGCCATACAGTAAACGAGTCAATTCGCGATACCATTCTTCAATCCGACACCAACGAATTCTCTCTCTTCAATAATGGCATCACAATGCTTTCCGACGAGACGAACATCAACGAAAAGATTGGACAAAAGAATAAAGCGCAACTTTGGATAAAAAATCCCCAAATCATAAACGGCGGGCAGACATCATTCACTCTAAGCAGAATATTGAGTGAAAATCCAGAAAAAGCGGAAGACATTTTCAGAAACAAAGAGGTTTTACTGAAAGTCATAACTGTATTCGATAACGAATCGCACACCTCGAAGCTTGAGCTAATCGACGAAATATCAAACGCAACAAACAAACAAACCCCCGTCATAAACGCAGATAGATTTGCAAATGAGCAATTTCATATAAAGGTTCAGCAACTCGTCTTTGAACGATATGGCTTGCTTTATGAAAGAAAGCGTGGGGAATTTTCTACAGGCATAAACGATGGATATGTCGACCCTAAGAAAATTATCGAGAGAAATCTTTTTTGGCGAATTTACTATGCAGCAAATGGAAAAATAGACAAAGGCTCAGAGCGCCGGCTATTCAAAAAGAACCAATTCTCCGATATCGATTTAAATATGCTTGAAAATTTTGACCGTGCCAACACAGGATTAGAGTTATTTTCTGTCGTGCGTGGGAAGACTGGTGCTCAACAACCAAGGGACCAGAATATTTATGCAAAAATATTTTTGTATGTTGAACTATTTTTCGATCTGAATTGCAAATCAAGCGCAGAGTACAATCTTGCATCATTAGAACAGCGATGGAGTGAGTTTGGTCAACGTCAGATTGAGAAATTTGGCCCCAGACGTAAAGCATATATTGATAATCGAACAGGTGAGGCTAAGATCCGTACACTCGATGGTAAGTTTGAATATATACCATCATTTAGAGTCGACTTATCAAAATTTATCGACGAAATAAAGCGTGCGACCCATGCTCCTTCGGTCATTATTGACACGCCGTAATAGATAATTGTGCCCATATAAAACGGCAATCGGGTCCGCACGGAAGGCTAGCTAACGGGCGTCAAGCTCTCGCATACCACAACCCACAGCAGATCCCGACATCATAATTAACAGGCAATCAGCCGACAGCCCGTTCTGAGATTTAGAAGCCACCATCTCTCGAACAGTTATCCGAATGACCGCGGAGGGTAGAAAATGGCCATGGCAGCCCGCAAAAATTGTCCAGGGGGTATTTGTGGGGGTACTTTGAATAAAAAATACAACAAAATCAATTTAAAAACAATTACCTTTGAAATCAATTCGATTCCTGTCGGGGATGCCGGAATAAGTGCAAAAAGTAGAACAAAATAAATTCAACAAGTTAAACAAACAATTCGATCCCTTCAAAGGCTACCGATCTTCGTGCCGTCTTGAGTCTAATCAAGTTGAGCTTGGTCCAAAAATTATTCCTTGGCAGTTTTTTAAGTTGCGCTTCTTGGACTGCCGGCGGTACATCATCACCGTGACGATGGGGTCGCCGCCGATTGATGTGACGACGCGGTGACTACGGAAAAATGTCGATTATTGGGGAACCGCTGATCAAATCCCCCATCATGCGAGAATGCCGCAACCACCATCGCCAGGGCGCCACCATGCATCAGCAAACCTCTTTTGCCGAACTGGAGTACTGCAACAAGAAGCGTCAGACCCGACGCGAACTCTTCCTGGCGGAAATGGAAACTGTCGTACCGTGGGCCGACTTGCTCGCCTGCATCGAACCGCACTACCCCAAGGCCGGGCGGCGTGGCCGCCAGCCCATGCCGCTGGCCAGCATGTTCCGCATCTACTGCCTGCCGCAGTGGTTCAACTTCTCCGACCGCCAGATGGAGGACGCGCTGTACGAAATCGACAGCGGGCGTCGTTTTGCCGGCTTTGCCTGCGTTACCGACGCGCTGCCGGATGAAACCACCATCCTCAACTTTCGCCACCTGTTGGAGAAACATGATCTGCCGGCGACACTGCGGGCTCGCATCAACACCCACCTGCAGGCCAAAGGCATGACTGTCTCGCGCGGCAGCATGGTGGACGCCACCATCATCCACACCCCTAGCTCCACCAAGAATGCGGCTGGCCGTCGCGACCCGGAGATGCATCAGACCATGAAGAACCGGCAGTGGTACTTCGGTATGAAAGTGCATGTGGGCACGGATGTGAACTCCGGCGTGGTGCACAGTGTGACGGTAACGGCGGCCAACCGGCCCGATATTGCCGAGTTACCCAAGCTGTTGCGTGAAGGGGATGAGGTGGTGTTCGGCGACGCTGGCTATGCCAGCCAGGACTACAAACGTGGTGCCCGCGCGATGGGCCTGCGCTGGTGCGTGCAGGACAAAAGCTCACATGCCTGCAAACTGTCCTCCAGTCAGCGCAAGAAGAACCGCAAGCAATCCAGCATTCGGGCGCGGGTGGAACATGTGTTCCGAGTGATCAAGCGACAGTTGGGCTACACCAAGGTGCGATACCGTGGTCTGGCGAAGAATGCGGCGCAGGTGAACATGCTGGTGGGGCTGGCCAATCTGTACATGCTGCGCGGGCGGCTCCAGGTCGCCTGAGGGGCAAGTCCGCCTGCCGAGAGGGGCAGGCGGGTTAGACAGGGAAATGCGAGCCGCTAATATGCGTAGTCGTCTCCCAAATCAGGGCTGGAGATGGCTTGAGATCAAATCGCTGATTAGATCAGCGGTTCCTTGGCAGGTGCGCTGCATTTTAGGTACACGCTTAGGTACACTTTTGCAATAAACAATCTGATAATGTCTTTATTTTCAATGCTTTGTGTTTGTTAAAAACATTCTGCATCGAAATGAGTCCAGGCTGTTGCGGATGGCCATGAATGATAAAAGCCCCGTCGATCGGGGCTTTTTCTTTTCCGGCCGCGTTTGCGGCGCTTGATGGCGCGGGCGGGGCCGCGAGCCGCGTTTCGGCATTTATGGCACGGCATGGAAAATGGCTCGGTTTAAAGCCAATTTTGCCGGATTCTGGAATAAGATACGGGCTGTCGGCGCAATAATCGTTTGTCCTGTCCGGTTTGGTTTTATCCAGTTTTTATTGGCGCGCAGCCCGCTGATATTGCGTCCGGCTGGTCGGTGTGCCAACAAACCATGCGCATTGCGATGGCTGCGTATTGAAAGGATTCCATGTCGCACAGATGGTTCGGTGTGTTTTTCGGCGTTCTGTTGCTCAGTGGAATGGTTTGCGCAGAGCCTGACCCGGTGATACTGACGGTATCCGGCAGCATTGCGAAACTGACAAATAAGAAAAGTAGAATATACGAGTTCAGGGAAAGCGATCTGCGTGCCCTCAAGCAGCACTCGATCGTCACCAAGACCAGCTGGACGCCTGAGTCCACCTTTTCCGGCCCGTTGATCGACGATGTCTTGAAAACGGTCGGCGCGAGCGGTTCGCGGGTGAAGCTGTTCGCCTTGAATGATTACGCCTATACGCTGAACCGCGACGAGTTGGAAAAATACAATGTGATTCTGGCCCGGTCGATCAACAACAAGCGGCTGGAAATCAAGGACCGCGGGCCTCTTTGGCTGATGTATCCGCTGCCGGACATGCCGGCGGCGGAAAGAGGACCATTGCTGGACGCGAAACTGATCTGGCAGGTCAACCGCATCGTGGTGTATTGATGCTTATCCTGGCGCGAGAAAAATGGCAGATGGCGAAAGCAGCGTGATCAAGAAGCCGGCCTGGTTGTCCGGAAGGCTGTCTCCGGTATTCTGGCTGGTGTTTTTATTGGTTTCCATCAGCGCCTATATCGCGATTGACCGTTATGCCGCGGTCAAAAAGTTCGAGGGGCGCAGCGAGGATCTGTACTGGTCGGTCGCGCAGCTGCAGATCGCTCTGGAGCGGTCGCGCGCGGAGCTGGTGCGGCTGAAGGCCGGCGAGGTCCGTCCGGAGCAGGCCGATGTCTGGCTGGAAATCGCCAAAAGCCGCTTCATGGACTATGTCACGCCCTCTCCCTTGCATGGCATGCTCAATTCCGTCGAAGGTTTCCAGGAAACCTCGGCGGTGCTGAAGACGTTCTTCCGCGATGAAAACCTTGGCCATTTGAGCCGGCAGACCGCCCAGACGCACATCGACCAGATTGACGACATCCGCCCGCGCCTGGCCGAGTTCGCGGTCCAGTCCAGGGTGTCGGAGGTTTCGTTCCGCGATGCGCGCAACAAGGATCTGGAGCGCAAGCGGCTGGTGTTTTCCTTGTGGTTCGCCTTGTGGGGCGGCATCGGCATCATCATCTGGGTGCTGCTGTCCCGCTATCGCAGCGCCCGCCGCGACGTGGCCTCGCGCCAGGCCTTGCTGGAGAAGGAAAGGGCCGCGCATAAGGCGACCGTCTCGGCGGAACTGGACCGGACCACTTTCCTGGCCACCATCAGCCATGAAATCCGCTCGCCGCTGCAGACCATGCAGGCCTGCCTGGAGCTGATCGAGCTGGAGGTGGCGCCGGGCAACCGGATCCATGCCAATCTGATGCGCTTGAAGGCCAGCATGACCCACTTGCTGACGCAAGTGCGCGACATCATGGATCTTTCCGCCATCAATAATATGAAATTCCGGCTGCACCCGGAGGATATCGACATCGCGATGATCCTGAACGAGGTGGTGGACGCCTATCGGGTGCAGCTGGACGGCAAGGGGCTGAAGCTGGAGCTTTCCATGGCCGGCCTGCCGGAGACGGCCAAAATGGACGGCAACCGGCTGCGCCAGATTGTCGGCAATCTGCTGGCCAACGCCATCCGCTATACCGACCATGGACACGTTTCGGTCAGCGCCCGGGTGAATGGCATCAGGGGATTCAATAGCCTGGAAATCAAGGTGGGCGATACCGGAATCGGGATTCCCGCCGATTACCAGTCGCGCATCTTCCAGCCGTTCTTCCAGGGGAAGCAGCGCAAGCCCGGCAGCAGCGGCTTGGGCCTGGCGATCGTAAAGGAGCTGGTTTGCCTGTTGGGCGGCGAGATCGAATTGAAAAGCGAGGAAGGCTGCGGCACCGAGTTCATCGTCAGGCTGCCGGTGCATATCCAGCAGCAGGAGGGCGGCAATGAGCGCTCGGTGCTGCTGGTGGACGATGATGAAAACATCCGCGAGCCCTTCGCCGATTGTTTGAGCATAGACGGCTATGCCGTCGTGATGGCGGGTTCGGTGACGGAGGCCTGCCAGCGCCTGCAGCAGCAGTCTTTCGACGCGATTCTGCTGGATATGCAGCTGGGAGAGGGCAGCGGCTATAACGTGCTGGAGTTCGTCAAGAAAAGCCGCAACAACAAGCACGCCAGCATCATCGCGATGACCGCCTATCCGGAGGAGTACGCCGATCCCCGCTCCGCCTGCTTTGCCGAGAGGCTGGAAAAGCCATTCGACTTCAATCGGCTGCGCAGCGTCCTGAAGCAGCATGTGTCGTAGCGCGGCGGGCGTGTTTCACCCGCTTGCCGACTGGGCGGCGTGTTTTTCCGTCCACAGATGCTGAATGGCGTAGGCGCGCCATGGCCGCCAGGCTTCGGCGCGGCCCGCCAGCCACTCAAGCTCTGCGGCGGCCAGCCCCAAATCCTCCAGCATCTGCCGACTGCCGACTGCCGGCAGCGGGAGGGGATGAGAGCGGGGCAATGGCTAGTCGCGTTTGCGTCTCGGCAAGGGCGTGGCCTGTCCGGAACAAGTCCGGGTCGGTTTGCGCTAGGCGCGCCCCTGGCGGCGCGGCCAAGCCTGCGGGGGGGCCCGGCATGGCGGGCGCAAGCTGTTCCGACGCGTTCCAGCAGCCGGGCAGCCGCAGGCCCGGGCGCGCGGCGATCAGCCTCGCCAATTGCGGATCATGCGACAGATGCTGTTCTATCGTGGCGGGATCGGCCGCCAGGTCGAACATTGCCCGCACCCGCGCCAAAATGGCCGGCAGCGCCGCCAGCCGCGGAAAGCGAATGGTGACGCGCAGCGCGTGGCCCGAGCCGGGGCGGACCGCCAGCGTGCCGCTGGCGCCACTCAGCTCAATCGTTCGCGCGTAGCAGTCTTCCTGCACGGTTTCCACGCCGGGGATGGCATGGGCGGCCAGGTGCAGCAGCATCGCTGGCCAGTGGTAGGGCGGCCGGTATCGCAGCAGCAGGGTGATTTCTCCAGCAGGCGCGGGAGCGGCGCCGGTGTCGCGGCGCAGCGCGCCGGGAGGACGCCGGTACAGCGCCTGGAACACCTCGTTGAAGCGGCGCACGCTGCCGAAGCCGGCAGCGAAGGCGATGTCGGTCAGCGGCATCCGCGTTTCATGGATCAATTGCTTGGCCAGCAGCACCCGCCGCGTCTGCGCCACCGCCAGCGGCGAAGCGCCGACGTGTTCGGCAAACAGCCGGCGCAGCTGCCGGTCTCCCACTCCCAGCTTGTCGCAGAGGGCGGCCATGCCGGACTCGTCGAGAATGCCCTGTTCGATCCAGGCCAGCGCGCGCGCTACGGTATGGCTGTGGCCGCTGTTGGACACGCCGCGCCAGGCGCCGGAATCGGGCGCGGCTTCCGGCCGGCAGCGCAGGCATGGCCGCAAGCCGGCTTCCTGCGCCGCCGCCGCGGTGAGGTAGAAGTCCACGTTTTCGCGTCTGGCGGTACGCGCCGGGCAGATGGGCCGGCAGTAGATGCCGGTGGTGCGCACGCCGATGAAGAAACGGCCGTCGAAGCGGGCATCGCGGCTGGCCAGCGCGCGGTAGCAGATGTCGGGATCGAGTTGCATGTTGGCATCATCCGGCGAAACGTTGCCGCCAGCCAGCGCTTTTCGGACACTGACAGCGCCGATGGCCGGGTCCGGAAACCGCCGGTGGCCGGCGGCGCGCGGCGGCAAGATGTTGGCCTTGTCCATTCCCACCGCAACGGAGCGCATCATGGCCTCAGCCATCCAGCAGTTTCACCATTTCCGCCAACTGAACCGCCAGGGCCGCCTGCTGCTGGCCAACGCCTGGGATTGCGCCAGCGCCCGGCTGTTCGCCGCCGCCGGACTGCCCGCCATCGGCACCACCAGCGGCGGCATCGCTTATGCCCGCGGTTATCGCGATGCCCAGCATATCGGCCGCGAGGCGATGCTGCGCGAGATCGCCGCCATCGCGCAGTGCGTTAAGCTGCCGCTCAGCGCCGACATCGAGGCCGGCTATGGCCTGAATCCGGAGGAGGTTGCGCTCACCGTTCGGGGGGCGCTTGCCGCCGGCGCGGTGGGAGTGAATCTGGAGGACAACGGCCACGGCTTGCTGACGCAGCCCTTGTTCGACATCGCGGCTCAAGCGGCGCGCCTCGCCGCCGCACGGCAGGCGGCGGATCAGGCGGGTTTGCCCTTGTGGATCAATGCTCGCGTCGATACCTGGTTGCTGGGCTTGGGCCGGGATGAGGAGGACCGCCTGGCTCAGACCGTGGCGCGCGGCAATGCCTATCTGGCTGCCGGCGCGGACATGGTGTTTGTGCCGGGGCTGACGGATGCGGCGCTGGCTGCGCGCCTGGCGGCGGCATTGAGCGGGCCGCTCAATCTGATGGCGCTGCCCGGTGTGGCTGGGGCCGAGGCCTGGTTTGCCGCCGGGGCGAGCCGGGTCAGCCTGGGCGTGGGGCCGATGCTGGCCAGCATGGGGCTGGTGCGCGATATGGCGTGCGAAGCCGTCCAGGGCGCCTGGCCGACCATGGCGACGCGCTGTTACGGATTCGCCGAGGCGGAGGCGCTGTTCGCCGCCGGCTGATGCTGCGGGGCGAGACGGTCGCCCAGCCATTGGAACAGCTGGTCGGCGACGACGGCCAGCAGCGCCACCGGCAGCGCGCCCTGGATCACATAGGCGGTGTTGAAGCCGGACAGGCCGACGATGATGGGCAGCCCCAGGGTCTTGGCGCCGACGGTGGACGCCAGCGCGGCGGTGCCGATATTGATCACCACCGCGCCGCGCACGCCGGCCAGGATCACCGGGGCGGCCAGCGGCAGCTCCACCCGCAGCAGGATCTGCCGCCGGCTCATGCCCATGCCGGCGGCGACGTCGCGCATCTCCCGCGGCACCGACGCCAGCCCGGCCAGGGTGGCGTGGGTGATGGGCAGCAGGCTGTACAGCGTCAGCGCCGCCAGCGCCGGCAGTTCGCCAAAGCCCAGCAGCGGCACTGTCACCGCCAGCACCGCCACCGGCGGGAACGACTGGGCGATGGACAGGACCGACTCCAACAGCGGCAGAAACTCGCGTCCGGATGGGCGGCTGGCGCAAAGCCCGGCCCCTCCGCCCAGCAGCAGCGCCAGCGCGCTGGACAGGGCGACAATCTCCAGGTGGGCCAGCGCCAGCGCGGCGAAGCTGTCCTGCAGGTAGAGCGGGCGGTCCAGTTCGGGAAAGCCGAGGTGGAACAGCGGCGCGCTATGCGGCAGCCCCAGCAGCAAGCCAGCCAGGGCCAGGCTGGCCAGGAGCAATCCGCGGCGCTGGCGCAGCCGGCCGGCCAGGCTCATGCGCGCGCTCCGAGCAAATCGTCGAAACGCAGCGCGCCTAGTCTCGCGCCCTGTCCATCCTCCACCGGCAGAGCCGGGACCTTGCGGGTGATGAAGACGGACAAGGCCTCGCGCAGGGTGCTGTCGGCGCGGATGGCGGCGCCGTCGGCGTGTTCGCCGCGCCGCATCCTCTCCTCCACCCGCACCAGCCCCAGCAGGCGCACGCCCACTTCCGCCGGATTGAAGAACTCGCGGACAAAGCCGTTGGCCGGCGTCAGCAGGATGTCGCGCGCGCCGCCTTGCTGCACGATGCGGCCCTGGTCCATCACCACGATGCGTTGGCCCAAAAGCAGCGCCTCGTCGATGTCGTGGGTGACCAGGATGACGGTCTTGCCGAACAGCTGCTGGATGCGCGCCAGCTCCTGTTGCAGAGTGGCGCGCGTCACCGGGTCCAGCGCGCCGAAGGGCTCGTCCATCAGCAGCACGTCGGGGTCGGCCGCCAGCGCCCGCGCCACGCCTACGCGCTGTTGCTGGCCGCCGGACAACTGGTGCGGATAGCGCTGGCGGAACTGCCGCGCCGGCAGCTGCAGCACCTCCAGCAGCTCTTCCACCCGCGCGCGGATGCGCGCCTGCGGCCATTTGAGCAGCTGCGGCACCGCGGCGATGTTCTGCTCCACCGTCCAGTGCGGAAACAGGCCCACCGACTGGATAGCGTAGCCGATATGGCGGCGCAGGATTTCCGGCGGCTGGCTGCGGATATCGCGGCCGGCGATGCGGATCACGCCGCAGTCCGGCTCGATCAGCCGGTTGAGCATTTTCAGCGTGGTGGATTTGCCGGAGCCCGAGGTGCCCACCAGCACCGCCAGTTCGCCTTCGGCGACCTCCAGGTCGAGGTCCGACACCGCGCTCCAGCCGTTGAAGCGCTTGCTTACGCCTGAGATTTCAATCATGGCCAGCTTGACCCATCCAAAAAATGACGATCTTGAACGCGGTGTCGCAGCCAATGGCGAGCAGCACGATGGGCAGCACGCCCAGCAGAACCTGGTCCGGCGCGCTGGCGGACAGGCCCTGGAACAGGATGGCGCCGAAGCCGCCGGCGCCGATCAGCGCCGCCACCGCCGCCAGTCCCACCGCCTGTACGGCGGTGACGCGCAGGCCGGCGAGAAATACCGGCAGCGCCAGCGGGCACTCCACGCTGGCGAATATCTGCCATGGCGACATGCCGATGCCGCGCGCGCTGTCGCGGGCGGCCGCCGGCACTTGGCGCAAGGCCGCCAGCGTGCCGTGCGCCATCGGCAGCAACGCGTACAGCGTCAGCGCCGCCAGCGCCGGGGCCAGGCCGACGCCTGCGATGCCGGATTGCGGCCACAGCCGGCCAAGCAGCGCCAGCGGCGCGATCAACAGCGCGAACAGAGCGATGGAGGGCACGGTCTGCAGCACGTTCAAGGCCGGAAACAGCCAGGCTTCGAAACGCGGGCGGCGGAAGGCGGCCAGGCCCAGCGCGCCGCCCAGCAGCGCGGCCGGCAGCACCGAAAAAACCACCAGCTGCAGGTGGCGCAACAGCGCCAGGTCGAAGCTGTCCTGGTAGTTGCGGTATTCGCGCAGCAGCGCCAGCTGGTCCAGCGCGCCGCTCGCCAGCATGGCCGGAGCCGGCAGGCAGGCCGCGCAGACGGCCAGCGCGCGTTGCGGCAGGGACCGCAGCAGGCCGCGCAGCGCCTCGGCCAGTTGCAGGCCGGCGCACAATTGCAGCAGCCAGAAGCCGGCGCCGAACGTGGTGCGGGCCAGCGAGTCCTCGCCGCCGGAGAGCCGCAGCGCTTCCTGACCCGCGATCCACAGCAGGCTGTTGCCCAGCAGGCCGGCGCACAAGGCCAGCAGCAGTTGCGCGCGGGGGGAGGGGCGCAGCCAGGGGGCCAGCGCCATCGGCAGGGCGGGCAACAGCAGCAGGACGGCGAGCGCGCCGGGCAGGCTGGGCAGATACCGGCCCTGGCCGCTCAGCAGGCGGTTGGGGGCGTAGCTGAGCAGCGGCAGGCAGCAACCCGCCAGCAGCAATAGCGCCAGCAGCAGCCGCACCCGGCTGTGGAGCCGCATCAGCCGCGCGTCCTCACTTGATGAAGCCCTTGCGCTTCAGGTAGTTGGCCGCCACCTGGCGCGCGTCGCGGCCTTCGATGGCGATGCTGGCGTTGAGCTTCTGCAGCGTGGCTTCGTCCAGCGACTGGAACACTGGTTTTAGCCAGGCGGCGATCTGCGGCTGGCGGGCCAGCGCGTCGGCGCGGATGATGGGCGCGGGCGCGTACACCGGCTGCACGCCCTTGGGGTCTTTCAGCGCGATCAGCCCTAGCGCCGCCACCGGGCCGTCGGTGCCGTAGGCCATGGCGGCGTTGACGCCGGAGATCTGCTCGGCCGCCGCCTTGATGGTGGCCGAGGTGTCGCCGCCGGCCAGCGTCAGCAGTTGCTCCTGGCGCAGCTTGAAGCCGTAGGCCTGCTGGAAGGCAGGCAGCGCGTCCGGCCGTTCGATGAATTCGGCGGAGGCCGCCAGCTTGAGTCGGCCCCCCTTGCCCAGCCAGGCGGGGAGGTCGGCCAGCGATTCGAGCCGGTTGGCGGCGGCCACGTCGCGGCGCACCGCGATGGTCCAGGTGTTGTTGGCGGGGGCCGGAGCGAGCCAGACGATGCGGTTCCGGTCGTAGTCCAGCTGCTTCACCCGCTGGTAGCCGGCGGCGGCCGATTTCCAGGCCGGGTTCTTTTCGTCGGCGAAGAAAAACGCGCCGTTGCCGGTGTACTCGGGATAGATGTCTATCTCGCCGGCGGCAATCGCGGTGCGCACCACCTTGGTGTTGCCCAGCGACAGGCGGCCTATGGTCTTCAGGCCGTGCGCCTCCAGCACCTGCTGGATGAGATTGCCCAGCAGCGCGCCTTCGGTGTCTATCTTGGAGCCGACTCGGACGGCGTCGGCGGCGCAGGCGGCGCCGGAGAGCAGGATGCTGGCCAGAAGTACGGCGATGCGGTAAGTGCTGCTAGGCATGATTTCCCCCCAATAATGGACAGGCTTTGATGACGATGGCGTTTACTATACCGCCCATCGTGCGGAGGCGGCCAGAACAGCACCACTCCATGCTTGGCGTTTTAGGCGCGAAAGGTCCAGTTCGGCCTGCTGGCGACGACCTGGCCGAATTGGCGTGGCCGACCAGTCCCGTTGCGGAACCAGCGGTTTTCGGCTGCTGCCCTATGGTGTCCGAGATAGCCCGAGCAGCTGGTTTTTCAGCTGCATGCTGACTGGCTTTTTGCCTAGCCAGATGGAAAACAGCATGGAATTGAATTCCTTGCCGGGTATGGGATTGCCGATGGCGATGCCATCGCGGGAGATGATGGTATCGCGGCCATCGAAGAATATGCGGATGCGGCTGCCACGCTTGATGGGGGCAACCTGAGTGATGATGGACTGCAGCTGTCCGATTTCGGCTTGCTGCCTGGCCAGGCTTTCCGCTGAATTATTGAGCGGCAGGGCCTGGATCAAAGCCTCTGTCAGCTGGTAGGCGCTAATGTCGCGCAAGGTGAGGATTTCGATCGCTCGCGGGGTTTCTCCAGCCAGTATCTGGCCAGGACTCTGGGCTGCTGGCGGCAGGTACAGGGCGGCATTGTAGACATCGAAAAGAAAAATGGCGCGTTTGCCAGAACCGCTCAGTCTGAGCTGGACCGAGCCGATCTGAACGGCTGGCGTTATGCCGGGACTCTCCTGTGCCCGAGCTTGCCCGGTACAGGCCAACGCGGCAAATGGAAAGGCGATAGCCACTAGCCATGTTCTTAATGGTGAAAAAATACGGTGTTTCATGATTTTCCTCGCGATCACCCGTTTGTAGCGTCTTCGTATGTCGTCAGGCGCGGTTGGAGCGACGAAACGGAGGCGTGCATCCTGGGGAGGGACGTTGTTTCCTTTTGAGCCAAGCGCCGGACAAAACGACGGCGATTCCAATAAGGCCGCGCCTTGGCCCGGCATCGCCGGCCGACTGCGCCGCCGCGGCGTCTGCGGACAGATCGGCAGCGTTTATTTCAGGCTGTATTTGAGGCCGACAAAGGCGCGTTTTTCTCTGCGGAAACGGCCAAAGCTCAGTTCGCTGCCGTCAAAATTTTCCAGCGTCAAGCTGGCCTGCAGGTTTTGATTAAGGTCGTAACTGGTTTCCAGCGAGAGGTAGCTTGCAGGATGCTCGATATCGTAGGCGGAATAGAGGGAGACTTTGCCCCGGTCCTGGAGAAAGCTGCGGCGGATGCCAAAAGTCAGCATTCTTTGCCTGCCCGAGATGCCTGGGGAGAGATCGGCGGAAGTATCTTGGGCGAAGTATTGAACATTGAAGAACCAAGGCTCCGCTTGATAGTCAAGCGCCAGCAGACCGGTGTTCTGCGTGGCGTCCGCGGGTGCTGGCAGTCCCAGGGCATTGGTGCCGTAGACGGTTACGTGGCTGGCGCGGGTCGCCTCAGCCCGCGCGACCAGCGGGCCGACGGGAGCGGTAAGCGAGCCGCCCCACAGGGTATAGCGGGCAGCCTGGCTCTGAAATTGCGGAATGGGGCCGGGGATGGGGGCCAGCTGTTTTTCGGGTTGCCAGCCATGGTAGGCGTTCAGGGTGTAGTCTATGTTTCGCAGCCTGCCCGACCATTGGATGCCGGTATTCCAGTCGGCCGGCCTGCCTTCAGATGGCAGGCTGGTTGATTGCACGGGTATTCCTTTGTTGGCCAACAGGCCGGCGATGCCGGGCGTCCAGAAGCGTCCCGCAGGACTCGGATCTTCGTTGAACCGAGTTTGCGGTATCAGCAATAGCTGTAAGGCATTGTCGCCGATGCCGCACTCTGTGTTCACCATCGCTAGCGGCAGACGTTTGTGCTCCCAGCTGCCGAAATAGCTTTCGCGCAGGTTCATCGGGTTGATCACATCCAGCACTCGCAGCCTGTCCGCCTGTCCCCAGACGACTTGCTGCATGCCTGCGTTGACGGTGCAGGCCTGGCCGCTGTAGTTCAGCAGCAGCTCATGCACCGGCTGCTCGTGATAGGTGCCGACATCCAGCTGGTTCTCGTTGGAGGCGACCAGTGAGCTTTTCAGTTTCCATTGCGGATTCCACTCCACGATGCCGTCCAGTTGCAGCCGGTATGCTTGCAAAGCGCTCGTGCCATGGGCGTTCTCGCCCTGCCGGGTTTCCAGCAATAGATTGAAATTGTTGCCGTCATCGGCATTCGCTGGCGGCGCGACAGCCAGCCATAGGCCAACAGCTGCCGCAGTAACAATGGTTTTCGTCATCGGAAGAAATACATCAGCAGTGGAGGAGGTTGGGGAGGACTTCCTCACCGGCGGCGCCTTGCTCTACGCGGCCGATGCGGCTGGCGATCATATGCTCAAGCGCCGCGGCTTCCGGTAGCAGGACGGGCTTGTCTTGGAATATTTGCCGATGCAGTTCATCCCAGCGCTCCTGCCACCAGCCGCGCAGCGCGGCATCGCCGTCGTGGACGATGCCGCCCAGAGTGGCCCATGCCAAGGCCTGGCCTAATAGCAGCAGATGGCGCGCGCTTACCTCTTCGAGCCTGACATCGTCCGGATAGCGCTGTTTCAGGATCGTCTGCAGCTCCGCCAGCCGGCCACATAATGCATTGCCGCCGGCAAGCCGACCCAGGTGCGACAGCATGGGATGGCCGCCCTGCCACAGCGATTGGCCGAGGAAAACCGACAGCGTTTCGGAGGGGCCCTCAAAGATTCTGGTAACGCGGGCATCCCGCGCCAGCTGGCTCAAGGGGTTGTTGTCGCAATACCCCCGGCCGCCCAGCAGCTGTCCAGCGGCGTCTACCGCCGTCCACAGCAGTTCGCTGGCCAGCAGCTTGGCGGCGGCGAATACTTCACTAGGCAGCGCTTGCTCCTGGTCCAGATGGAGGGCGATGTGCTCGACCAGCATGTCCAGCGCGATGGCTGCCATCCAGGTGTTGTGAATCACGTATTGCGTATGTTGGTTTTGATAGAGCAAACCGCTGGCGATCCGGCGCTTGCCGCCGTACTGCACCATGAGCTGCAAGGTGCGCCAGATGGCTCCGCTGCAGGCGGCCGCTATCGCCAGCCTTCCCGCGCCCATCGTGTCGTTGCCGATGGCCAGGCCCGCGTAGGGGCTGCCCAGCACGGCTGCCCGAGGGATGCGGGCCTGATCGAAATGGATCTTGTTCTGCACCATGCCCCTCATGCCCATCGTGGGGGCCTCCTCCCCCTGGCGCATGCCTGGCTGCTCCTTGTCTATGGCCAGCGCGATGTACCCGCGGTTGACGCCCTGGCTGTCTTGATGGCGGGCGATGACGGTGATCACGCCGGCCCAGGCCGCCAGGCCGGACCACCACTTTTCGCCAGACAGGATAAAATCGCCGTCCGGGCAGGCCCGTGCCACGGAGGTCATGGCGAGGGGGTTGGCGCCTGCGGCTGGCTCGGTTTGGGCAAAGGCGGCCAAAATACGTCCGCTTGCCAGCTGCGGCAGATAGCGCTGTTTCTGTTCTGCGGAGCCAAAGCGCAGCAGCGGCCGGGTGCCCAGGTGGTTGTTGACTCCAACGAATGCGGTCAGCGCCAGGTCAATGCCGGCCAGCTGCCGTAGGACTTGGCAGCTTCCGGCATGGCTAAGCGCCAGCCGCCCGCCCCATTCTTCGGGCACTTGCATGCCCAACACGCCTTTATTGCCAAGGTCCAGCACAATATGCGGCGGGATGGTGCAGCGGCGGTCTATCAGGAAAGAATTGACATGCCGGCTGGCGTAGTCGCGCAGCCAGGCCAGCAGTTCGCCGGTTTTTTCTGCATCTGGGGTGTTGCTGAATAATTCGGGCATCATCATCGAGACGTTTCCTTGGGGGACCGTAGATGCAGCCAGCGCCAGGCTTCGGTGACGGCGTCGGCCAGAGACTGCCTGGGGACGAACCCAAGCTCGGCGCGCGCTTTTCTGATGTCGTAGTATTTCTCGCGCCAGAGCAGCTCCAGGATGCCCGGTGTCATGCGCATATCGGGCAGTAGCGCATTAAGCAGCGGCTCCAGATGGCCGAGCACCCTTGCGGCGCCGCGCAGCAGGGCGGGAGGCAGGATCAGGCCGGGAGGAGGCACGCCGGCGGCATTGGCGATGGCGGTGATCAGCTGGCAGTAGCGGACGTCGCCGCTGCTCAGGATGTAGCGCTCGCCGCTCCGGCCGCGCGCCATGGCGGCCAGGGCGCCCATCGCCAAATCATGGTGGCCGATGAAGGAAATGCCGCCAGGGGGGATGGCTTTAAGCCGTCCGGAGGCGATGTCCAGCATGATTCGGCCCCAGCCGTGCTGCGGGTCGCAGCCCGAGGCAATCACGGCGGCGGGGCAGACGATCACGATATCCATGCCCCCGGTGACGAAGTCCCTGACAATCGCTTCCGCTGCATGCTTGCTATGCATGTAGGGATAGGAAATGCTGGCCCCGTTATATGCCATGGTTTCGTCGGCGCGGCCATCGGCAGGGGCATGGGGGTAGCCGACCGCAGCAATGGAGGAAATGTGGACGACGCGTTGTACGCCGGCCTCCTGCGCGGCCTGGAGCAGCCGGCGGGTTCCTTCCGCATTGACTTCCATCATCGCCTGGTGATCGCGTGGCCGGGGCGTAGACAGGCCGGCCGCATGATAGATGCTGTCCATCCCTTGCAATGCAGTCGCCAGCGAGGCGGGGTCGCGCAGGTCGCCTATCCGCCACTCAATGCGGGACTCCACATCCCGCAGCTGCCAGGCCGGATCGCCGGCCAGTTTAAGCGCCGCCACTTTCTCCCCGCAATCCAGCAGCGCGCGTACGATATGCGAGCCAAGGCAGCCACTGGCTCCGGTTACCAGGATCATGCCGACGCCTCGTACCTTTTCAGGGCCAAGGACACATTCAGGCCGCCAAAAGCAAACGAGTTTTTCAGCCAGGCGTCCACCTGGCAATGGCGCGGCCGATTCGGCACGTAATCCAGGTCGCAATCCTCCGCCGGTCCAAGATAGTTCAGCGTCGGCGGGAGCGTGTTCTGTTCGAAGGCCATCAGGCCGCCGATCAGCTCGACGGCGCCGGCGGCCCCCATCAGGTGGCCGATGGACGACTTTACCGACGATATCGCAATCTTGCGGGCATGCTCCGCGAAGACCGCCTTGACCGCTGCGGTTTCGACCTTGTCGTTCAGCACTGTCCCGGTGCCATGCGCATTGATGTATTGGATGTCGGCCGGCGTGAGCCGCGCGTCCGCCAGCGCATCGCGCATGGCTTGCGCCGCGCCTTCCACCGAGGGTTTGACAAGATCGACCGCGTCGCAATTGCTGCCATAGCCGGCAATTTCCGCCAGGATGCGTGCGCCGCGCAGCAAGGCATGTTCAAGGGTTTCCAGCACCAGGATGCCGGCGCCTTCTCCCAGCACCATGCCGCTGCGCCCTTGCGAAAAGGGACGGCAGGTGTCGGGCGCCATCGCGCGTATGGCCTCCCAGGCCTTCCAGGTCAGCGGGTTGAGGCACGCGTCCGTTCCGCCTGCGATCATCGCGTCGGCGCCGCCGTTCTGTAATAACCGGAACGCCTCGCCAACCGCCTGGGTCGAGGAAGCGCATGCGGTGGCGATGGTCAGCGAGGGGCCGCGCAAGCCGTATTGCAGGCTGATTTGACTGGCAGCGGCATTCGCCATCGCTTTGGGTACTGTCAGCGGGGAGATGACGGGGTAGTCGCTGACCAGCAGCTCCTGGTATGCCTGGCTGAGCGTATCGCTGCCGCCTACCGCGGTACCGATGTACACGCCGACTCGGTTGGGCCGAATGCCGGCGGCAGGATGGCCGGTGTGCTCGATGGCTTCCTGGCAGGCCAGCAAGGCAAACTGGCTGGCGCGGTCGAGCAAGGCTTGTCGCGAGTTGGCGAAATGGTTTTGCGGCTGGTAGTCGGCCCAGGCGCCGCCGTTGCGGTAGGCCACTTGCTCGTTTTCCAGCCACGGCACGGGGGCGATGGCGCTGCGCGGCTGGGCCAGCCCACTCCAGAGCGCGGGAACGCCGTAGCCGAAGGGGCTGACGCAGCCGATGCCGGTGATCACGACGCGATTCATGTTTTCAGGCCCAGCTTGCCGAGCTCGTATTGCAGAATCTCGCTCAGGCGTCCCAGCGACGAGACATCCTGATGGCTATACGCGGACAGATTGATGCGAAACTGTTTTTCCAGCGCATGGGTCACTTTCAGCACGTCCAGGGAGTCCAGGCCCAGATCTTCAATGGTCAGCTCCGGGCTCAGCAGCTGGCGGTCCAGATTGAGCAAGCTGGCGACCAGATCCAGCACGGCAGCGCGCAGGGATTGGGAGGTAGTGGTCATTTTCGGCTCCGGTCTTATTCGTTTTCGTTGCGCAGGTAGCGTGGAGTGAAAAGGTTGTCGGCCAGCCCCGTTTTGATGCTCACGTCGGAGACGATCATTTTGGTTTTGCGACCATTGGCCAGATTCCACATGGTTTGGCTGGTGGGGCGGTAGTATTGCCCGTAATGCTTCAGTCCTTCGGTCGTCAGTCTTTTGACTAGGGCGCCGTGCCGGTCGAAGTACTCGATCTGCACCGGGTAGTAGCTATTGGCCTCAATGTAGTAGCGCTTCTTGGCGTAGCCGCTGGCTTGCTGCTCGGCTGAGGCTTGCGGCGTGGCGTCCACCACGGCGCATTTCGCCCATTGCAGGCATGGCGACTGGCTGCCGCTCAGATCGAAGCGGTAGGCATTGAGCTTGTAGTCCTCGAAGTCTTCGTAAGTGAACTCCGTGCCCATGAACCAGTTCTGTTTCTGCGAGCCCGCGATGCGCCGCAAGGTTTTGGTGGATGGGGTGTAGGACCAGATATCGTTGATCGCCGCGCCCGAGTCCTCGATCAGCAACGCCACGTTCTTGACGGCGACAGGGGAGCTGAAGCGCACCACGGTGCTGTTCCTGTCGGCCATTTGCTTGTCTAGGCGCACCAGCTTGCGGCTGGTGGTGAGTTTGCCGCCGTCGTAAAGCTCCATGTCGTACTGGATGGTTTCGTCGGGAGCTTTGAGGCGCTTGTCGGACTCATGCATCAAGGGGCCTGCATCGGCCGCCAGCGCCTGCAGCGGGGCAAGCAGCGCCAGAAGCGAGCAAGCTCGGTAAATAGCGTTCATCCGAATTTCCTTTCTTTGAGAATTTCCGTGGGCGGGAGGCGGAACACCGACCTCAGCGCCGGCATGGTGGCGAATGGCATGGCCAGCAAGGCGGGCAGCAGAACCCGCAGGTAGTCCATCCAGCTCAGATAGGTGTTCACCTTGAACCACACCTGGGTCAGCTGCTCATTGAGCGTATTGCCCAAGCCGTAGGCCAGAGGGATGGCAAGAAGGGCGGCGACGATAGCTATCATCGCCGCTTCCGCCAGCACGATTCTGGTGATCAGGCTGTCCCGGTAGCCGATGATGCGCAGCATGCCGTACTCGCCGCGTCGGCTGATGATAGTGAAGGTGATGCTGGTCAGGATGAACAGCGCGGAAACCACGATGCTCATCAGCGCGGACAGGTGGATGATGACCCAGATATGGCTGCTGATATTCAGGATGGCCGCAACGATCTCATCCTTGCTGGTGATGCGGACAATGCCGGGGACATGAGCGAGCGCTGCGGCATTTTTGCCATCCAAGCCGGAAACCAGATAGGCGCCGGTGAACTGGCCGTCCAGCGAGAGCATTTGCTGAGCGAACGGGCGCAGCGTGATGATCTCCCCCGGCACGGCGCTGGAGTGGATCCCGACCACCGTTGCCTGGAAGATGCGCCCGCGGACTTTGAGCGTGATGGGTTGACCGACCCTGGCATGATGATCCGCCGCCAGGCGGCGTTCAATGATGATGCCCTGCGCATCCGAGTCCGTCAGCATCCGTCCCTGGATCAGGTTGACATGGCGCACTTGGTCGCGAGGCGTGATTCCCAGCAGGAAAGCGTTGTCGACCCGGAGGCCGCCGCCGTTAGGGCTGATCAGCTGCGCGCCGCCTTTGACGAACGGAACCCATCGGCTGTGGGGAAGCGCGGCCTGCAGCTTGGCGATTTGGTCATCCCACCATGGGGCGTCCAAATCGACCACCGCTTGCCAGCGATCCTGCTGGACGCTGCCCAGCGCGGTATGCTCCATCGATGTCAGCGAAATATAGAAAGACACGGTGACAGCCAAGCTGGCTGAGATGGCAAGACTGGATACCAATGACACCGGCCAGGCGCGCAGCAGATTGCGTATGGCGTATTTCAGCCAGAACGGACCGGGCACCAGGCGGGCGGCCTGCACCAGAGCTTCAGTGCGGTGACTGGTCTGGGTGGTGGACTGTTCCCTTAGCACATCGATAGGGGCGATGCTTGCAATGGAGCGTAGCGGCAGCAGCATGCCGATGCCCACGGAACCGCCCAGCAGGAGGAAAGCCGCCGCCAGATACACGGGCTGCAACACTAGCGTGGGTTCTGGCATGCCGATGGCGCGGGCATAGTTGCTGCCGAATGCCCACATGTCGAACTCCGCTACCGCCAGTCCCATGATGAGCGCTAGCAGAATGATCACCCAGGCCGGCAGCAAATAAGCAAAGGCCAGTTGGGCACGGCTGTAGCCTAGCGTCAACAGCATGGCGATTTGCGGGCGTTCCTCCTTGATCCATTGATACATCAGGAAGAAGACCACGATGACCGAGGTGATGGCGAAGACCAGCACCACGGTGGGCAGGAACACCTTGAACGTGTTCAAGTCCAGTTCCAGGAATTTCTGGCTGAACTGTTCCTGCCGGGACAGGGCGAAGTCCAGCGATAGCCGGGTCTGCGCCAATTCGATGATGCCGGCCTTGGCTTTTTCCGCGGCGTGGGGAGAGCTGAAGCGTAGCAGGGCGCTGTTGATGGCGGGAAAACCCAATTGCCGGTCCATGAAGGCGTCGGCGCCGAACATGACGCACAGCGAGCCATTGGTGGGCACATAGACGCTTGGATTCAGCGGCGCGACAAGATATTCGGGACTTTCCGCAACGCCGCGTACCGTGAACCGGTATTGTCCGTAGCCGATCTTGACCGGAATGGCGTCCCCTATGCTTTTGCCGTAGAAACTGGCGCAGTTGCGTTCCAGCACAATGCCTTGGGGGTCGTTTTCCATTGGCAGCCGGCCTTGCAGCAGCTTTAGCCTATTGATGTTGGAGAATTGCGCGGGAGGGGCCGAGATCAGCAGCGCGGAAACGTTTCCCTGTGGCTGCAGTTTTGCCTGGCCGGTCAGCAGCAAACGGGTTTCAACCTGGCGGACGCCTGGAATCTGCGTGAAATCTGGCAGGTTCTTGTGGTCGTCGGTGGCGAACAAGAGTTCGATATCCGCCATTTGAGACCCGCCCTGTATGGTGTCTACCGTGTGGAACAGGCCATCAATGGCGGAATAGGCGCCCACCAGCACGCCGAAGGTGGTGGCGCAGATCATGGCGATGACCAGCAGGCGGTAGCGTATCCGCAGCATGGAGCGGCCGACATGCCGCAGCAGCAATGATTTCATACCGGCTCCAGCGCCTGAAGCGTGTGAGTTTGCAGGTGGCCGGAGCGCATTTCGTAGACATGGTTGGCATACCGGCTCAGTTCCGGGTTATGTGTCACCATGACCACCGTGGTTTTCTGTTCGGTCTGT
This sequence comes from Chromobacterium sphagni, assembly GCF_001855555.1. Classification (GTDB taxonomy): domain Bacteria; phylum Pseudomonadota; class Gammaproteobacteria; order Burkholderiales; family Chromobacteriaceae; genus Chromobacterium; species Chromobacterium sphagni. Next base: position 1,138,236 of record NZ_MKCT01000001.1, read on the forward strand.
AGTTGGCGCAATAACTGCATCACCGTCCGGCCGGTTTCCTCGTCCAGGCTGCCGGTAGGTTCGTCGGCCAGGATCACGGCAGGGTGCTTGATCAGCGCCCGGGCTATGGCCACCCGCTGCTGTTGGCCGCCGGAGAGCCGGTTGGGAAATTTGTTTTCATGGCCGGCCAGGCCCACTTGCGTCAGATAGTGCAATGCCAGCTGCTCATCGGCATGCTTGAGCGGGCGCATGGCCTCTAGTCCCGAGAGCACGTTTTCCATCACCGACAGCGTGGGAATCAAGTTGTGGAATTGGAAAATGAAGCCAAGATTCTCGGCGCGGAAGCGCGTCATCTCCTTGAAGTTCAGCCGGTGCAGCGGATGCCCGGCGACGATGGCCTCCCCAGCGTCGACCGTGTCCAGACCGCCGATGATGTTGAGCAGCGTGGTCTTGCCGGAGCCGGACATGCCGCGGATCACGGCCATTTCTCCGCGTGCGATGGAAAGGTCGATGCCGTGCAGAATCGACGTTTTTTCCTCGCCGATCAGATAATGCTTGTATACGCCGCTTAGGCGGATGATTGCCTCAGTCATGCCTGCGCTTCCTTCGCGGCGGCGCTGCCCGCCCCAAGTGACTTCTGGAACACCCCGTAGCGTTTTGTCCGTTGCATGCCGCCGTTGGCGGCCAAGACGTAGCTGGATGGGTTGCGGTCGTCTATCCACATGGTGTGGACTTCTTCATAGCGTCCGTAAGCGTATCGAATGATTTCGTCGGCAATGATGCGGCCCACTCCCTGGCCATGCAGCATGGGGCGAGCGCCGATCAGCGCGATCACGCACTTGCGGATTTGCTTGCGGTAGCGTGGGAGCCGGATCAGGTCAAGTAGCCCAAGCTTGCCGCCCAGGCGCGTCAGCAGTTCGTTCAGGTCGGGCAGGATGAGGAAGAAGGCTGCCGGCTGATTGTCCACCTCGATGACCCGGATGCCCGCCAGATCGATAAACGGACGCACCGAGTCCAGTTGGAAGCGGAAGGATTCCCGGGATATCGGCGCCACTTCGAGATTGTCGGCGAAGCAGTCGTTGAATAGGCGGCGCAGCTCGTCCAGATTCTGCTTGAGCTCCGCCTTGCTGGCATTGCGGACCTGGATGTTATGGCGCTGGCGTAGCATGGCGGCCTGGTTTTGCAGTTTGTCCGTGCGCGGCGTCTTGACGCTGTCCACGCCATAGGTGCTGAAGGTGAAGGCCAGGTTGAAGCCTGCGGACTCCAGGTGTTGGCGGTAGTACTCGGGGTTATAGGTTTGCAGCAGGCAGGGCGGCTGGCTGTCCAGGTTTTCCAGAAGCAGGGCGGCATCCTGGGTAGAGGTGTAGCTGTACGGGCCGATCAGGGTGCGTTTGCCCCGTGCCTGGCTCCAGGACTCTACTGTCTGGAACAGAGCGGCGCTGACCGCGGGGTCGGGGCTGGTTTCGTAAAAGCCGAAGAAAGCCCGGTCCTCGCCGAAGCGGCGGTTGTATTCATGGTGAATGATGGCGCTGATGCGGCCCACTGGCGTCATGTCGGCATCCAGCGCGACGAAATTCTGAATGTCCGCCTCGGCAAAGAAGGGGTTGTGCTTGGGGGAAATCAGCTTGCGCATGTCGCTGCGCAAAGGCGGAACCCACAGCGGATCGTTGCGGTACAGCCGGAAGGGCACATCAATAAACCATTCGCGGCTGCGGCGGTCAGTAACGGGAACGATTCTGATCATAAGGGAGCCAATAGACGTTGCATATTGCGGTGACGGGCGGCAAAAATCCGCGCCATGTACTTGTTGACGAAGAGCTGCTCAGCCAGCGCGCCGCCGTAGGATGCGTAATCCAGGCGATCGGTGTATAGCGTGCCCTCCGCGCAGGAGGCGACCCGGTGCTCATGCCGGAACCGCTTGAGCGGGCCGCGCAGCATTTCGTCGATGAAGTACTCGTTGGGCTGCAGATCGGCAATGCGTACCCGCCAGGTTGAAGGCAGCAGGCCGAACATCCAGTGGCGAAACATGAACTCTTTGCCTGCCTCGATACGCAGCTGCGACGGGTCGACGTCGCCGATCGGGGTAATCGGCTCGGGGAAAATGCGCTGGAAGTTGACGCCGTCCAAGCAGAACTCGAACACTTCCTCCGGTGTGCGGCCTGGCAGCAGCACGGTTTTTTGCAAGATGGGCATTAGGCGGGCTCCCCGATCTTGCGATGCGGCCTGGCATGCTCGAATTGCGCGAGAAAACTTTGCCAGCGGCCGGGTTCCAGCGCTTGGTCGAAGCTGCGCAGCCCGGCGATGCGGAAGCCATGGCGCTGCGCCAGGAGAGGGAACAGCTCCAGATCCCGGTTGTCCAGATCCAGGCCCAGGCTGGCGTCCCTGAAGACCTTATCCAGGGTCATCATCATGGTTTCCGCCATGCAGGCGTAGCACAGGTCTTCCGGTATGCCGAAGCGTGAGCCAAGCGAGGCGCGGCCGGGCGCTTCGACGATGCCGCCGTCGATGACCAGCACATCCTGCCGTTGCCGGGCAATGGCGTGGCTGACGTTGGCCGGGCGGGAGAGATCGCAAATGATGGCGCCGGGCTTGATGAACTCGGGTTCGATGAAGCGCTCCGTGCTGCTGGTCGCCACCAGCACCACGTCTGCCTGGCGCAACTCCTCCTCCAACTCATTGTTGTAGCGCAAAGTGGCGCCCGGACTATTGTCGTCTAGCACGGCCTGCGCCACCTGCTCTACGGATTCGCCCGCGGCCAGCCGCTTGGCCAGGCAGTCCAGCACACTGCCTGGATCGTAGGCCACGCCGGTTGCGGCATAATGCGCGATCTGCTGAATCACCCCGGTAAAGCGCGGAAGGTTGAAGCGCGCACTGCGCGGGTTGCCCACCAATACCAGTCGGTGAGCCTTGACGGCGATCAGGCGGGCGATGGCGGAGCCGATGCTGCCGGTGGCGCCCACCACGGCGACGCGGACTTGCGAGAAGCTCCGCCCGGTAGTCTCAAGCGCGATGCCGGCCGCTTCGATGGCGGACAACATGGTATAGGTGTTGCCGGAGGTGATGGGCACTCCCTTGCCCGCTACTCGGATGCCGCCGCCGGTGACGATCGAGGTGTGTCCTCCCAGGCCTATCAGTTGCGCTCCGCGTCGCAGCGCAATCGCCATGGCGTCCTCGATCAACGCCGCGGCCTCCTCCACCGGCATTTTCGCCAGTTGGGCCGCGGAACGCGGCACCATGATGAAATCTCCTTCGGCACGGCTGCCGTCTGGAGACTGCAGCTGGATGGAGGAGACGTGGAAGGGCTCTAGCAGCGGATTGAGGCGTTCCTCCATCCGGAGGAGTGCCTCGTCGGAAAAGTTCTGCAGGCTTTCGTCGAATTCCCGGTAATTGTTCAGTTCCAGCGGGTGCAGAATGAAGCCGAAGCGCGGAATGCCGCTGCTGGGCTGAGGACGGGAGGCCGAAGTGCTTTGGCTTTGGCGTTGCAGCGGCTCCCCATCAACCAAATGGGCGATGAGGGCGCCGGTGTTGCCGGCGGCGACCACTGCCACGGTGTGTTCCAGCGCTTGCAGGAAACGATCGCAATCGGCGCGGGTGGCGATCAGTGGCGGTTCCACGCGCAGCGTATTGGCGCCGTTCAGCGTGGGCGCCACGCGGACGCGTCCGACATTCAAGAGATGGCCGGCAATCAGCGGCACCAGGTTTTCCTGCTCGGCGATGATGCCCAGGAAGCTCCCGAAATAAGGTTCAAACGACTCGCGGCCAACGTTGAACTCGATTCCCAGCAGATAGCCCTCGCCGCGGACCTCTGCAATCACGTTGGAGTATTTCCGCGCCATGCTGCGCAGGCGGTCCAATAAATAAGCGCCGTTTTCCAAGACGTTTGCCAGGAGCGGCGAGTCCCGATCCAAAAGCAGATCCAGCACCCGCAGGCCTATCCGGCAGGCCAGGCTGTTGCCGCCAAAGGTCGAGGAGTGCTTGAGCTGGAAGTCTTCGCTATAGGCGCGCTCGCCAAGCAGGCAGGCGCCTATCGGCATCACGCCGCCGCCCAGCGCTTTGGCAATGAGAAGGCAGTCGGCCTGAATGCCTTCTTTCTCGATGGCGAATAGCCGGCCGGTCCGGCCGAGGCCGGTTTGGACTTCGTCTATGATCAGCCGCACATCGAATTCGTCGCAGGCTGCGCGCACCGCCTGGAAGTAGCCCGGGGGCGGCACGCGGATGCCGCCTTCGCCCTGGATCGGCTCCAGGATCACGGCGGCATACTCGCCGGGTTTGGACGCCAGGACCTCGTGCAATGCCTGGGCATCGCCGAAGTCGACAAAATCGAATCCGGGCAGCGGCGCAAAGAAGACGTCCTGGTATTTTGCATTGCCGGTCGCGGACAGGGCCGCCAGCGTTTTGCCATGGAAGCTATTGCGCGCCGCCAGTATGCGTCGCCGGCCGGTGGCGGCGATGCAGGCCTTGATGGCGGCTTCTACTGTTTCAGCGCCGCTGTTCTGGAAGGTTACGCTTTTGAAACGGCCGGGAGCGATTTCAAGCAGGCGGCGGGCCAACTCGCCGCTGGCCTGCAGCGCGGAGGGCTGGACGAAAATAGGCTCCAGGGTATCCCGGAAACTGGCCAGGCTGTCCAGCAAGGGTTTGGGGGAATGCCCGAATGGCAAGGCGCCGTATGCCGCCAGGAAATCCAGGTATTCATTGCCTTCCGCGTCCCGCAATATGCAGTCCTTGCCCCAGACATAGGCTTTGTCCAAGCCGATCCGACGAGTCAGCTCTCCGAGTTCGGGATTGACGTAACGCTCGAAGAGGCTGGTTTCCTGGGGATGGTTTTCAGTGATCAAGGGGCAATCCTTTTTTCAAATGCCAGATCAGCAACTTGTCGCTGCGTCGGACTCAGGCAAACCTCCCGGTAAAAGCGCGCGGCTTCGCCAGGGGCGTTCATCAGGCGTCGATGGGCCTCTGCCAGGGAGTGGTAGGGGAGAAACGGGAACAGGTGATGCAATGCGTGGAAGCGCATGCCAACCGGCTCTAGCAGGGTTAGCCACCGACCGGCGGCATGGTGGTTGACCGAGTCGGCAAGCTGCTCGACATGGCTCACCGGCTGCCCGTCCAGCCGGTAGTGGTGCGCGAAGCGGGTGCGAATCGCATTGATCAGCAAGGTGGATAGCACCATGCCCGCGTAAAAGAGCAGTCCTCTTGCCGACAAGAGGCCGTTGGCCAGCAGCCAGAGCATCAGCCAGATAAATAAAGTGGCGCCCGCCTCCTGCCAACGTTGCTCTCGAGCCTGCTTTGGGCCTGCCTCGGGCCGGACATACCGGAAGTGCAGCACCACGGAGGACAGATGGCGGTCCAGCCATGCGCGTAACGCCGGCGAGAGCAGGGAGGCCGGTGCCAAGAGGGCGAAACGCGCAAATAGCAGAACAGGCGTCAGCAGGGCGCCCGCGATCAGTATCAGCCAGCTGGCCAGAGGGCTGCGGGCAAAAGGCAAATACTCAGGATCCTGCCCAGTGCCGTAATGGCGCGCCGAATGATGGTCCAGATGGCTTTGATACATGAAGGACGGGAGCATCAGCGGAATGCCGCATGCAAGATTCCAGGCCAGCATGAAACCGGGCATCTTGCGGCGCGGCACATGCACGATCTCGTGCATGAAGATCGCTGCCCGATAGAGCGCGAGCGTGGCGACGACCGCGACGGCCAGTTGCAGCCAGGCCGGCAGCCAGCTATTGCTCGACAGCGCGTACAGGCCTCCCCAGAACAGGCCGGTGCTGAGCGCCAGGTCGCTCCAGTAGATCCATGCCCGATGCGTCGTCAGGTCTTGTACCAGGGGCAGCAGGTCTGAGATCAGGGAGTGCTGGCGGGCAGTGGGCGGCGCGGCGCGGGAATGGAGGCTTGCGGTATTCATGAGCGCTTCCAGATCACACCATCAAGATAGAAATGATGGAGCACCACGATCAGCGGCAGAATGCCTAGGGTTGGCAGTTCGCTGCAGAGCACCAGCAGGCTTGCCATCAGCAGGGCGCCACACCAGGCCAGCGGATGCCGGGTCAGATAGCGGACCCCGCGCTGCAGCGCATGGAGTAGAGGACTGGCAGCATTGTCCTGTTCCGACGGCTGGGCATACAGATTGCGCACTGTAGAGGCGCAAACCAAATGGTATTGAATGGCATGCACGCTGGTGGCGATCAATATCAGCGCGTACAGGTCTGAAATCAGCAGATAGGCCGCGTTATACAGGATTAGGACGATAGCCAGCATCAGGTTGACAAAGCGGGGCAGGCCTGCCGCTCTTCGAGCAGCCTGGTATTCGCGTGCCATGTAGACAAGCGCCGCCAAGCCGAAAACGGCGTAGCCTATGCCGGCGCTCCAGGCGGGAAGCGGCGGCGTGTATACCTGCAGCCCCGAGAACGGCAGCGACTGGCCGAATAGCTGGTACTGGCCGAAGCGGAAGCCGCCGTGGCAAAGCCGGTAGAGCAGCGGAGCCGCGAAACCGCAGATCAGCAGAAGCAATACATGGCGAGTGCTGTGCTTGTAGCCGGACTTGCGCGCATACAGTGTGGCTACGCCGAAGTGCTGCTTGCAGACATGGTAGGGCTGCCAATATACCCAGATCGTGACCAAGATGGCGTACTGGCCCAGCGTGCCGAGCGCGCTGCATAGCAGGGCTAGGATCAGCAGGCTTCTCCAGAAGCTCTGGCGATGGCGGTGGAAATCGGCCGGATTGGCGAACAGGCGGATATAGGTGTGCAAGACATGCGGCAGATCTAGCAGCAGCGCAAAGGCCAGCGCGCAGAGCAGAAAGGATGGGCCGCGCTGTTGGACCGCCAAATAAAGGGCCAGAGAGACGAGGGGGCCGGCTAGCAGAATGGCTGCCGCATCCGCTCGCAAGTTGAAAAACCAAGGTGGGCGCATCTTGTTGGCGTTGGCGTTGCTCATGATTCTTTCGCTCTTGCTGCTGTGAAGGGGACAAGTCGATTGAAGCCGGCGACCGCTCGGTGCCGGCGCTACTCGACGGGCTGGAGTTGAGGTGCAGTCGCGGCTTGCAGCAGGCCGGCAAGCTCCTCGAGCGATGAGTGCTCGAAAGCTGCGAGGTCTAGCGGCTCGATGCCGAGGCGGCCGCATAGCTCGGAAATCAGCGTCATGACCCCGAGGGAGTCGATGCCAAGCTCCGGCAGGAGCGTGTCGGGATCCAGTTCGGATGTCGCCAGATGCGTCGGCAGAATGCCTCGCTCGGCGTTTTCGCGCAGCACGTTGCAAATCAGATCAAACACTTGATAAATCCTCGGCGTTAGAGTGCGGCTGGGGTTGCAGGGCGGCCGCCGGCGACGAATGCCGGGCCTGCGCAAATTGCTGGCGCAGTTGTTGGCGCTTGATTTTTCCACTGGTGGTCTTGGGAATCTGGGAGTGAGTAACGTATTGCACCAGGTCGATCTGGATGCCGCAGCGTTTGGAAACTTCCACCGCGATGCGGCTGGAAGTCGCGGCCTCCTTGTCCATGGAGGGCGTGTGAACGACGAGGACGACCACGCGCTCTTGGTGAGACGAAAAGTCCAGATAGGAGAAGGCGGCGGCGGAGCCGGGCCGGAGCGCCAGCAGTTCTTCTACCACCCATTCGATCTGGTAGGGGCTGGCGTTGACGCCGGAACGGGTGATCAAGTCCTTGACGCGACCGCAGACATAGACCTCGTCGTTATGAAGAAAACCGATGTCCCCGGTGTCAAACCAGCCATCCTGATCCAGGCAGACAGGCTGTTTGTGGTAGCGATGGATGACCGAGCTGCCGCGAATGCATAGCCGTCCGCTGCGGCCGGTCGGGCATGGGTTCCCGGCGTCGTCGAACACGGCTATTTGCACACCGTCGACGGCCTTGCCGTTTGAAACCAGCGCAATCGCATCGGGTGCGCCAGCAGAGGCCGCCTGGACCTCGCCCGCCAGCTCCAGTTTGGCGCGATCAACCCAACAAATGGCATAGGGTTTTCCAGGGCGGTTCAGCGATGTGGCCACCACGGTTTCGGCCATGCCATAGGCAGGCTGTACGGTGGAGGGAGACAGACCGTACCGGGAAAACGCCCGGATGAAATCCTGGACATGCTTGTCGTGCACGGGCTCTGCTCCCGCCCAAGCGTAACGCCAGCTATCCAGCGCCAAGGCCCGATTGGTGAAGGCGTCCGCGAATCGGGTCATCAGTGTATAGGCCGAGGCCGGCGCAGGGGAAAGCGTTGCCCGGAAGTTGGAAATCGTCTCCAGCCAGATGGTGGGGCGGCGGGCATAGCTCGCCGTGGGGATCAGGATCAACTGCGCGTCGACCCACCATGCCAGGGTAATGGCGGACAAACCCATATCGTGGTGGAGTGGCAGCCAGCTCACCATGATGTCTTGCCGGTTGGCCCCCACCCGGCTGGCAATGGCATCGCAATTGGCCGATAGCATATGCTGCGTGATTTCGACGGCTTTGGGCTGTCCGGTGCTGCCGGAAGTCAGCTGCAGCACGGCAAGGTCGCCGGCTGAGGTCTTGATCGGTCCCGATTGGGGCAGGATACCAGCCGCCCAGTCGCTAAGTTCCTCTTGCAGCAGGATTTTTTCGGCAAGCCCGCCGGGAATATGCGGAACCACTGCACGCGATGTCAGTAACAATGCAGGTTCCAGCAGCGCCAGCATTTGGGTGAACTGTTCGGGTGTGATGCGGCTGTTGCTGGCGGCAATATCGTGGGGGAGAAAGCTGATGGCCATGCCTTCGGACCAAGCGGCGATCACCGCGGCCATCGATTCTGCGCAAGTCGGTTGCGCGATGGCGACGATGTCGCCGCGCTGCAAGCCGCGCTGCAGAAAGCCGGCGCGGTATCGACCGGCCAGTTGCCAGAGTTCATCTCCGGCGAGGAACTGGTCGTGGCTGGCGCTGGCGCGGATGGTCATGCCGGTTTTGGCTTGGCGCTTGGCCATCCGCTGGATCAGCAGAGTTGGGTGGGCATCGGGGTGAGGCATAGATAGGTAGGCGACTGTGGGGAACTTTTATGGAGTAAAAATGCCACAGGCACTTTTTGATGACAACAATGAACTTTATGGAATATTGAGAACTATTAAAATTGTCTGACTGTTTGGCAGTCTATTCCCATGAATATTACAATGAGGAATAAATATGCCAATGGTTTTTGCGTGTGTGATGCAAGAAAGTTGCACTTTCACGCGTAGCCTATGGCGTGAAGTGCCGGCGCCACCGTCTGCCATCGCTGTCTGTTTGGTCGATGGGGGGTGTGCGGAGGGGAAATAATGCAATCGATGGAAGCCGCTGTTCAGGCTTGAACAGTGTTTCGCAGTGCGTATCCGGCGCGGATTTGAGAGTGGCGGCGATTGCCGGTTGGCATCGAGTGGGAGGGCCGTCGATTACAGCCCTTCACCAAGCGGGTTCAGCCAAAACCGACGGCATCGCCATGGCGGCGGAGAAAATCCCGTTTGGCTGCGGCGGAGAGCTTCTTGAACGCGTATTCCGCCTGCAGCGCGGCGGAGCGGTCCGGGTATTCGATCACCAGCGCGATGGCGGCGGGGGGATTGAGCCGGGTGTAGCGCGCGCCCTTGCCTGTCTGGTGCTGCGCGTAGCGGCGCGCCACATCGGTGCTGACGCCGGTGTAGAGCGCGCCGTTCCCACAGCGCAGCACATAGAGGAACCAGGGCCGGGACCGGCCCTGGGGAACATCAGATGCTGGCATCGAAGCCTTCGGCCAGCGGGCTGATCAGCACCCGCTCGGTGCGGTTGCCCTTCTGCGCGGTGACGCGCAGCTTCCAGTCGCCGACGGTCACCTCGTCGCCCTCGCGCGGGATGCGTTCCAGGCAGTCCATCAACAGGCCGGCCACGGTGTGGAAGTCTTCGTCCTCGAAGTCGCCCAGCGTCAGGTACTGCTCCAGCGTCATCAACTCCAGGCTGCCTTCCACGTCGTAGCTGCCGTCGGTGTTGACCACGATGGCCGGCAGCTCGTGTTTTTCATGCTCTTCCGGGAATTCGCCGGCGATCGCCTCCATCAGATCCTTCTGGGTGACGATGCCTTCCAGGCTGCCGAATTCGTTGACCACGAAGGCCATGTCGGCGGCGTTCTGGCGGAAGCTCTCCAGCGCCTTCAGCACGGTCACGGTTTCCGGCAGCACCAGCGGTTGGCGCAGCGCGGCGTCGATGTCGAGCTGGCCGCCGTCCAAGAGCTGGGCCAGCAGGTCCTTGCGGGCGACGATGCCCAGCGGCTCGTCTATGCTGCCGTCGCGAATCACCACCAGCCGCGAATAGGGGCTGTCGCGCAGCGCCTTGCGGCGGGCGGCTTCCGGCTGGCTCAGGTCCAGCCGGTGGATGTCGGCGCGCGGAGTGGCGATCACGCGGATCGGCCGTTCTGCCAGGGTCAGCACGCTGTGTATCATCGCGCGCTCGTTGTGGCCGAAGGCGGTGTCTTCCACCGGCTGCGGGCCGACTTCCGGCTTGGCCTCGGGCTTGGCTTCCGACAGGCGGGTGCCCATCAGGCTGAGCACCGCGTTGGCGGTGCGCTCGCGGAAGCTCTGGTTGCGGTTGAGGTAGCGGACGCGGTTGGCCTGCGACACCTGGTTGAACGATTCGATCAACACCGAGAAGCCGATGGCGGCGTACAGATAGCCCTTGGGAATGTGGAAGCCGAAGCCGTCGGCCACCAGACTGAAGCCTATCATCAGCAAAAAACCCAGGCACAGCATCACGACGGTGGGGTGGGCGTTGACGAAGGCGGTCAGCGGCTTGCTGGCGGCGATCATCAGGACCATGGCGATGACCACGGCCAGCATCATCACCGGCAGGTGCTCGGACATGCCGATGGCGGTCACCACCGAGTCTATCGAGAACACCGCGTCCAGCACCAGGATCTGCGCGACGACGGTGGCGAAGGCGGCGTAGGCGCGCTGGCCGCTGCCCTTCACCTCGTCCACGCCTTCCAGCCGCTCATGCAGCTCGGTGGTGGCCTTGAACAGCAGGAACACGCCGCCGCCCAGCATGATCAGATCGCGGCCGGCGAAGCCCTGGCCCCAGATCGAGAACAGCGGGGTGGTGAGGGTGACCAGCCAGGAGATGCTGGCCAGCAGTGCCAGGCGCATGATCAGCGCCAGCGACAGGCCGGTGATGCGGGCGCGGTCGCGTTGTTCCGGCGGGAGCTTTTCGGCCAGGATGGCCACGAAAATCAGGTTGTCGATGCCGAGCACGATCTCGAGAATGATCAGCGTCAAGAGGCCCAGCCAGGCGGCGGGGTCGGACAGCCACGATAAGTCCATGATGGTGTAGAACGTTCCTTAAGGGATAAAAAAGGGATAAAAGCGCTACAAGGATACCAAATGCCACTGCGGTAGGCGGGGAAAATGCAAAACGCCCCGCTTGCGGCGGGGCGTTGATGATGGCAGGGAAAGATTACAGCCCGCCGTACGAGTGCAGCCCGGACAGGAACATGTTGACGCCGAGGAAGGCGAAGGTGGTGACCAGGAGGCCGCCGACCGACCACCAGGCCAGCGGCGCGCCGCGCCAGCCCTTCACCAGCCGGATGTGCAGCCAGGCGGCGTAGTTGAGCCAGACGATCAGCGCCCAGGTTTCCTTCGGGTCCCAGCTCCAGTAGCCGCCCCAGGCGTCGGCCGCCCACATCGCGCCCAGGATGGTGGCGATGGTGAAGAACAGGAAGCCGACTGAGATGGCCTTGTACATCATCTCGTCCAGTACCTCGGCCGAGGGCAGGCGGTCCTTCAGCCAGCCCTTCAGTACCAGCAGCTCGCCTACGCCCAGCATCGCTGCCAGCGCGAAGGAGCCGTAGCCGACGAAGTTGGCCGGCACGTGTATCTTCATCCACCACGACTGCAGCGCCGGGATCAGCGGCTGGATCTCATGCGCCTGGCGGTCCAGGCTGTACCACAGGATGAAGCAGACGGTGGCGCTGATCACCGGCAGCACCAGCGCGCCGGCCTGGCGGGCGGCGAACTGCGCTTCGTAGTACAGGTACATCAGCGCGGTGATCAGACAGAACAGCACCATCACTTCGTAGAGATTGGACACCGGGATATGGCCGACGTCCGGCGCGATCAGGTAGCTCTCGTACCAGCGCACGAACAGGCCGGCGAAGCCCATGACGGCGGCGGACCAGGTCAGGCCGCGGCCCATGCGCAGCAGCAGCTCGGAGCGCCGCGCCACCGCCAGCCAGTAGACGGCGGTGGCCAGGAAGAACAGCGTGCACATCCACATGATGGCCGATTGACTGGACAACGCAAACTTCAGCCAGAACGCGGTCTGGCCGCGCGCCAGGTCGTGGCGGTAGTCGGCGATGGCCAGCAGCGCCAAGGCGCCCGCCAGCGGGAAGAACCAGCGCCAGGATTTCCAGAACCAGCCCAGCGCGACCAGGCCCAGCGCCGCGCCGGCCAGGATGCCCTGTTCGTAGACGTCCATGCCCTGGTGGTAGAGCTGGAAGGCGCGACCGGCGGCCAGCGCGATCAACAGCGCGTAGCCCCAGTCCCAGAGGCTCAGCCGCTTCCATAGCGGCGTCCGTGCAAAAGAATTCGTAGCCAGTTCCATCATGATCCCCGTGTCAGCTGTTGGATGGCGTCGAGATGACGCTGGAAGTCGCGGTCGAGATCGCGGTTGTGCCGGTTGGATGTCATCGCCACCCGCAGCTGTTTGCCGTTGATGCGTATCCACAGACGGAATTCACGCACATAGAACATTAGCACGATGCCCAGCACCAGCAAGATCGAACCGAGATAAACCAGGTTCTTGCCCGGCGAGCGCGTCATCTGCAGGCCGGACGACTGCACCTGGTCGAAGCCGTCCAGCTGCAGGAAAACCGGCGCGTTGTAGTCGTGCAGGCCGCTGCTGGCCACCAGGCCGTCCAGCAGGAAGCGGTAATGCTGAGCGTCGGCGGCCAGCGGGCTGGCATGGGCCTTTTCGTCGGCCACCGCCATCACGTCCACCACCGCGCCCTGCAGGATCTTGATATAGGTCTGCGCCACCGCCTGGCGCTTGTCGGCCGGCACCCGCTCATCGAGGAATTTCTCCAGTCCGGCGAAGCCGCCGTCGGCGAAGCGCTGCAGCACGCCCTTGACGCTGTCGCCGAAGTTCTGCGCCAACTGCTGGTCTATCACGCCGCCCGCCATCGCCTTGCGGGTGGCGCGACGCGCCACTTCGTCATACAGCGCCGGGTTGCGCAAGGCGGCGTGCAGCCGCATGAAGCGGTCTATGCCCATCTCGTCGTCCAGCGGCAGGCGCAGGTACTGGAAGGGCTCGGCCGGGGTCCGGCGCAGGCCGGCCATCAGATAACTGGCGCCGTCCTGCTGGATCGGGGCCATATAGTGCAGGTATTCCACCGCCTGGCCCAGGCTGTCGCGCAGCTTGAAGCTGATCGACGGGCCGAAGTTCTTCAGCTCCTTGGTTTGCTTCACCTCGCGCGCGTCGTGCATGCGTTGCAGCAGCGTGGGATCGGCCGCGCCGGGCTTGCCGACGTTCTCAATGTTGAACACCCTGAGTTCGCCGAACTCCAGCGCATAGTCCTTGCCGTTGGCGCGCAACGGCTGGTTGGCCATCGACACCCCTTGCAGCGGCACCGGCGCGACCGCGGTATCGGCCAGATTCCAGGCTTTGAAGCGCAGCGGCGAGCCGCCGTCGCCGAACGACGACTGATAGATGGCGATGCCGTCGACGATCAACGGGTGGTTGACCTTGACCGTGGCTTCGGTGCGCTTGCCGCTGGCCTTGTCGGTCACCACGATATCGCTGGCGAACAGCTTGGGCATGCCGCTGCTGTAGTAGTCGACGTGGAATTTCTTCAGCGTGACGATGAAGGGCAACTCCTGCACCAGATAGCCGTTGCCGGAATCGATGAAAGTGACGTCGGCACTCTTGTTTTCCACGATGCGGGTGGTGCCGCGGAACGACAGGTTCGAGGCCGACAGCCGGCTGGCCGCCGGCACTTGGCTTTGCGGGATGTCGCGGGTCTCCGGCATCACGCGGCCTATCAGCTGCCCCAGCTTCAGCGGCAGGTTGCCGTCCATCAGGCCGCCGACGCAGATCACGATCAGCGCGATGTGGGCGAAGAAGTAGCCCAGTTTGCCGGCGGAGCCCTTCTTGGCGGCGATCAGCAGGCTGCCGTCGGGATTGTCGCGCAGGCGCAGACGGTAGCCCTGGGCCTGCAGGTAGGCGGCGAGCGGTTCCGGCGCGGCGTTTGCGACGGCGAGGGCCTGGCTGTGCGACATGGCCGCCAGCGAGCTCTCGCCGGCCTTGTCGCGGTAGGAGCGCATCTGTTTGACGAAGCCCGGCCCGTTGCGCAGCACGCACAGGGTGAGCGACAGCACCAGGAAGGCCAGGATGGTCAGGAACCAGGCCGAGTGGTAGACGTCGAACAGCCCGAGCTGTTCAAAAGCCTGGAACCAGAACTGGCCGAATTCAAACGCATAGTTTGGGTAGGGCTCGTTCTGCTTGAGCACGGTGCCGATGATCGAGGCGATCGCCAGGATGGTCAGCAGGCCGATGGCGAAACGCATTGAGCTGAACAATTCGTACAGCGCGTGGCGAGTGGTGTTGCGGCGATGGTTTGTCATGGTAGGTAACACAAAAAGGGAAGCCGGTCCGGAGCTTCCCTTTCGAACGCGCCTGGTCGGCAAAGTTGCGTCGGCATACCGGGCCGCATGACGGGCATGCGGCCTGCGGCTTGCCGACCGCAGGCGTCACGGCTCAGCGCAGGCCGGAAATGTATTCGGACACCGCCTTCATCTCGGCATCGGTCATGCGGCTGGCGATGTCGGCCATGATGGGGTTCTTGCGGTCGGCGCCGGCCTTGAAGTCGGCCAACTGCTTGGCGACGTAGCCGGCGTGCTGGCTGCCCAGGCGCGGGAACTGGTCGGGCAGGCCCTTGCCGGCCGGACCGTGGCAAGCCATACAGGCCGGCACGTGGCTGGCGGCGTTGCCGACGCGGTAGATTTTGGCGCCCAGCGGCAGCTGCTGCTTGTCGGAGGCTTCGCGCTCTTTCGGCTTCTGCTCGCTGAAGTAGGCGGCCAGGTTGTGCATGTCGCCATCGGACAGGCCGGCGGTCATGCCGAACATGGTGGGGTTCTTGCGTTCGCCGCTCTTGAACGCCTTCAACTGGCTATACAGATACTGCTGGCTCTGGCCGGCAAGAGTGGGATTGGCCGCCGCGACGCTGTTGCCGTCCGCGCCGTGACAGGCCGCGCAGACGGTATCCACGATCTGCTTGCCTTTTGCCGGGTCCCCCTTTGCCACCGGAGCGGCTGCCAGCACGGAGCCGGCCAGGGTTAGGGTTGCCATCGCCAACAGCATTTTACGTCTCATGGTCGCTCCTTTAGGGGCTTGCCCTAAAATATCTGTAAAAATAGCAATTCCAAACCTGTTATTCTATACCAACTGATTTCAACCTTACTACCATGTCGATTTTTCAGAACGCCAGATTTTATACCACCGTCAACCACATGAAGGACCTGCCGGCCACCCGCGCCGAGGTCGCTTTCGTCGGTCGCTCCAACGCGGGCAAGTCCAGCGCCATCAACACGCTGGCCAATCGCACCCGTTTGGCTTATGTGTCCAAGACGCCGGGCCGAACCCAGCATATCAACTTCTTCGAGCTGGGAGACGAGTGTTTTCTGGTGGATTTGCCCGGCTACGGCTACGCCGAAGTGCCGGAAGCGGTGCGCGCCCACTGGGTGGAACTGCTGGGCCGCTACCTGCAGACGCGCCAGAGCCTGATCGGCCTTCTGTTGATTATGGACGCTCGCCACCCATTGAAAGACCTGGATCGCAGAATGCTGGAATTTTTCCGTGTCGCCGGCCGTCCGGTGCACATTCTGTTGTCCAAGGCCGACAAGATGTCGCGCCAAGAACAGAGCAAGGTGTTGACGCTGGTCAAGCGCGAGTTGGCCGATTATCCGTCGGTCAGCGTGCAGATGTTCTCCAGCCTGAAGAAGACCGGAGTGGACGAGGTGGAGCAGGTGGTCAAGGGCTGGTTCGACGCGCTGCCGCAGCAGGAGCCGCCGCTGCTGCCTCCGGCGGAGGAACTTTAACAGCGGCCCATCGCCTAAACAGCAGGTGTTCACACCTCCCGCTTGGCTCCCTGAGCGGGGCCTGAGTCGTTTATGTCCAGGCATTGCCCCGGCCCGAGAAGGTCGGGGCTTTTTATTGCCCGGCGGGCATGAAAAAAGGCGAAGGATGCATCCTTCGCCTTTCGCCCTATGCCATACGGTTCAGCTGACAGCCGTTACAGGCTGGTGATCACGGTTTCCACGTGCAGGTTCTCGGCCGCGCTGCGCACGGCGTCGTCAGACGGGAACGGTCCCAGGCGTACTTTGTACACCCCCTGCTGATTGACGATGCCGAGCTTGGAGTCGTAATGATCGTCCAGCTCGCCCAGTGTCTTCTGCAACAGCGCTTCGGCGTTGGCCAGCGTGGCGAACGAGCCCAGTTGCAGGTACTTCGGATTGTCGCCTGCGCGCAACTCGCGGCTGACCGGCTGGGTGGCCGGTTGCGCGGACGCGGAGAAGGTGTTGTCGGCTGCGGGCCAGACGCGGTCTATCGCGATCTTGGCGCTGCCCTGCTGGATAAAGCCCAGCTTGTACGCCGCGGCGTACGACAGGTCCATCAGACGGCTCTTGTGGAACGGTCCGCGGTCATTGACGCGAACCACCACCGACTTGCCGTTGGTCAAGTTGGTCACCCGGGCATAGCTCGGGATCGGCAGCGTTGGATGCGCTGCGGTCATGGCGAACATGTCGTAACGTTCGCCCGAGGACGTCTTGCGTCCATGGAACTGCTTGCCGTACCAAGAGGCACGGCCTGTGGCGTGGTAAGGCTTTTCTCGCACATCGGGACGGAAGCTCATGCCCAGCGCCGAGTAGGGCAGATTGGCCGACTTGATCAGCGGCTCATCCTGCGGCACGGCGTCGGGCACCAGGTTCAGGTTGACCGGGATATGATCGGCCGGACCGTCGTTCTGGAAATAAGCTCCGTTCTTGGCGACGGTCTTCTTGTTTGTCGGCGAAGCCGACTGGTTTGTGGCACTGGCCGTCTTCACAGTGGAACAGGCCACAAGCACGAGACTGACGAATACAAGCCACAGCCATCGGAGTACAGGTTGCATAAACCTCCCTATGCTGTTGGGCCAACCTTGCGAACCGCTTACCCTCCCCCTGTGAAATCGAGCTGGCGCCATGCCTCGTACACTGTCACCGCGACAGCGTTGGAGAGGTTGAGGCTTCTCGACTCGGGACGCATCGGCAAACGAATCCTTTGTTGCGCCGGCAGGGCAGCCAGCACATCTTGCGGCAAGCCGCGGGATTCGGGACCGAACAGAAAAACGTCCCCGGGTTGGTAGGAAATCCGGTCATGGCGCGTAGCGCCCTTGGTCGTCGCGGCGAAAATCCGTCGTCCTTGAAGCGCCTGCAAACAGGCAGGCCAGTCTTCGTGGACCACAACGCGGGCATACTCGTGATAGTCGAGTCCTGCGCGCCGCAACTTGGCATCCTGGAGCGGAAAGCCCAGGGGTTTGACCAGATGCAGTTCACAGCCGGTGTTGGCACATAAACGAATCACATTGCCCGTGTTGGGCGGGATTTCCGGCTGAAATAGAACAACAGTGAACATCGTTGGCAGGCTGGATTGTTCCAAGGAATCAAAATCTTGGTCAAGTATTTGGGGAAAACGCCCGGGCAAGCACCCATGCATCGACCCGTTCCGCACCCTGTTTTTTGAGCACTTTGGCTAGGGCTGAGAGGGTGGCGCCGCTAGTGGCGACGTCGTCGATGATGGCAATGGAAAGCCCGTCGCAGCGGCGTTTTACGCCGAATGCATGACGCACGTTTTGCAGTCTTGCGGCGCGACCGAGCGAGGCTTGCGGCAATGTGTTGCATTTTCGCCAACACAGGTCGTCCGAAAAACGGCTGTTTATTGTAACAGCGAACGCTTTGGCAAGCTCGGAACTCTGATTGAAGCCTCTTTCCGCAAGTCGTTCATTTGCCAATGGAACGGGGATGACAAGGTCGTATTCGTGGGCTTGACAACCGGAGAAATCGGTGAGCAAGTCCGCTAGCGCCCCGGCCAATTGTAAGCGTTTTCCGTATTTGAACGCATGGATCAGGCCATTCAGGGGGTAGCCAAACAGATAAGGAACGTGTAGCGCGTCGAAGGCCGGCGGATGGCGCTGGCAATGGCCACACAGCATGCTGTCCGGCGTCGGTTCCGCGCAGCGCGGACAGCGGGACGCAGGCAGGGGCGGCAGCATTGCGCGGCAGCCGGGGCAGAGCGCGCCCTGGCTGTCGGCGCGGCCGCAGAGCGCGCATTTTTGCCTAATAAATGAGCAGTTGTTAATTAATTCTATTATGTGGTTTGACAGCATCGCATCCACGCTCCAAGATTTTGCAGCTCTGCCCATGCGGGCAGGGTGACGAACGGCCTGATTTTTCGTCAAAATGACAAACACATGTTGGAGCATACGATGCATTCAGTAACGATGGAGTTCAAGCGCCCGGCTGCGCCGCATCCGGAAAAGGCTAATTGGAGCGTCGACGAGGTAGAGGCGCTGCTGGGGCTGCCTTTCATGGAGCTGGTGTTCCGCGCGGCGGAAATCCATCGGCAGTTTTTCGACCCTACCCGCGTGCAGCTGTCCACGCTGGTTTCGATCAAGACCGGCGGCTGTCCGGAGGATTGCGGCTATTGTCCGCAGTCGGTGCATCATGACACACCGGTGGCCAATGAGCCGATGATGACGGTGGACGAGGTGGTGGCGGCGGCGCGGCAGGCCAAGGCCAACGGCGCCGGCCGCTTCTGCATGGGCGCCGCCTGGCGCGGTCCCAAGGATGCCGATCTGGCCAAGACGCTGGACATGGTGAGCCGGGTGAAGGCGCTGGGATTGGAAACCTGCGCCACCTTCGGCTTGCTGCGCGATGGCCAGGCCGAGCAACTGAAACAGGCGGGGCTGGATTACTACAATCACAATCTGGATACCGCGCCGGACAAGTACGCCGACATCATCCAGACCCGCGAGTATGAGGACCGGCTGGACACGCTGGGCAAGGTGCGCTCGGCGGGGCTGTCGGTATGCTGCGGCGGCATCGTCGGCATGAATGAAACCCGGCGCGACCGCGCCGGCCTGATCACCCAGCTGGCCAATCTCGATCCGCAGCCCGAGTCGGTGCCGGTCAACAATCTGGTGAAAGTGGTGGGCACTCCGCTGGAGGGGGCGGAAAAGCTGGACTGGACCGAATTCGTCCGCACCATCGCGGTGGCGCGCATCGCCATGCCCCGTAGTTATGTGCGCCTGTCGGCTGGCCGGCGCGAGATGGACGAAGCCACCCAGGCGCTGTGTTTCCTGGCAGGGGCCAATTCCATCTTTTATGGCGACAAGCTGCTGACAACGGGCAATCCCGACGTCCTGGCCGATCAGGCGCTGATGCGCAAGCTGGATCTGCAGGCGCTATAAATAAATCTTCGCAATTTCCCGCTGTCGGCTTAAATGCAAACATATATATAGTGTGTCGTGCCGGGGTGGCTTGGCTGCCGCGGTTTGGTCAACAACGTAAAAGAGTGCAAGCCATATGCGCCTACAAGACCTGTCCGCAGCCTTGCTGGAGCTGGACGCCAGCCACCGCCGCCGTCAGCGGGTGAGCCTCGAGTCGCCGCAAGGCGTCGAGATCATCATCGACGGCAACGAATACCTGTCTTTCGCCAGCAACGATTACCTTGGCCTGGCCGATCACCCCTCGCTGGTGCGCGCGGTGCAGCAGGGCGTGGAGCGCTGGGGCGTCGGCAGCGGCGCCGCGCATCTGCTCACCGGCCACAGCCAGGCCCACCAGCAGGCCGAGGAGGCGCTGGCGCGCTTTGTCGGCCGCGAGGCGGCGCTGCTGTTCGGCTCCGGTTACGCCGCCAATCTGGCGGTGATCACCAGCTTGGTCGGCCGCGGCGACGCGGTGTTCGCCGACAGGCTTAACCACGCTTCGCTCAACGACGGCTGTCTATTGTCGCGCGCCGATTTCCAGCGCTTCCGCCATAACGACCTCGACCATCTGGAGCAGTTGCTGGCGGGGAGCAGCGCCCGCACCAGGCTGATCGCGGTGGACGCGGTATACAGCATGGATGGTGACGAAGCGCCGCTGCCGGAATTGCTGGCGCTGGCCGAGCGCTACGATGCCTGGTTGTACATCGACGACGCTCACGGCTTCGGTGTGCTGGGGCAGGGACGCGGTTCTCAGGCTGAGCGCGACCTCTCCAGCGAGCGGCTGATCTATATGGCCACGCTGGGCAAGGCCGCAGGCCTGGCCGGCGCTTTCGTCGCCGGCAGCAGCCTGCTGGTCGATTGGCTGGTCAATCGCGGCCGCACCTATATTTTCAGCACCGCCCAGCCGCCGGCCCTGGCAGCCGCGGTGAGCACCAGCCTGAGGCTGATCGCCGAGGCCGACGACCGGCGCGAACGCCTGGCGCAGCTGGTGGCGTGCTGCCGCCGGCGCCTGGCCGGCACGGCTTATTCGACGGGGACTTCCCGCACACCGATCCAACCATTTATCATAGGCGGCGATGCGCATGCCATGAAACTGGCCCAAGGCTTGCAGCAGCAGGGTTATTGGGTGCCCGCCATCCGCCCGCCGACGGTGCCCGACAATGGCGCCAGGCTGCGGATTTCCTTGTCGGCGCTGCATGATGTGCAGCAGCTGGACACCTTGCTTGACCGCATGCTGTTGCTGGCCGAAAGCTGACTTCCCGCTAAGGCGGGAACCGCCGCGGCATGTCGTCGCCGCTCTGACGACGCAAGCCCGGAGCCTTGGCTCCGGGCTTGCGCTTATCCGGTCTTCGGGGAGGAGGCCGGCGGTGCCGGCCCTGGGGAAGGGGCTTGGGCGTCGCATGCGGACTTTCCAGCTAACTCATACTACGATAACGACATGAAGAGCACGGCTGAATACCTGGAAACTCCCGAACAGGCTGCCGAGCAGGCCCTGGCGCTGCTGCGGCAGGCTGGCGGTTTGACTGCGGCCGCGGTGTGGGGACGGATTGGCATGGCGTGGCAACGCCTCGCCTGCCTGGGCGCGGCGGATACGCTGCCGGAGGCCGACGCGCTCGGCAATGGCCGCCTGCCCGGACCGGATGGCGGCGCGCTCGCCTTGCGCGCGGCCGACAAGACGCTGGGCTGGCTGGTCTGGCGCGGCCAAGCCCCGGCCTGGACAGCCGGCGTCGCGTCCCTGCTTGCCGGCCACCTGCACTGCGCGATGCTGCGCGCCGAACAGGCGGCCGCCCGCGCCGCCAATGAAACCATGCTGGAGATCAGCTTGCTGGCCGGAGAAAGCGCCACGCCGGAACGGATGCTGCCGCGGCTGCACCGGCTGATGTCGCGGCTGATGGACGCCAGCAATTTCTACATCGCGTTGTACGACGAGGACAGCGCCACCCTGCGGTTTCCTTTCTATCTCGACACCCGCGATCCGGCGCCGCCGGACGCCGACAGCGTGTTTCCGCTCAACGGCGCCAACGCCTCCCTGGCCGCCTGGTTGATCCGCGGCGGCAAGCCTATGGTGCTGAGCGCCGAGCGCATTCTGGAAGTGTGCCGGCAGCAGGGGTTGGCGCATCCGGCGCAGCTGCCGGCGTTCTGGATGGGCGCGCCGATGGTCAATGTCGGCGGCGCGCTGATCGGCGCGGTGGTGTTGCAGTTGTATGAGGACCAGACGCCGTTTACTTCGGCCGAGCAGCTGCTGTTCATGTTCGCCGCGCGCCATGTCGGCTTTGCGCTGGACCGGGTGCTGTACCGCGGCCAGCTGGAGCGGCAGGTGTGGCTGCGCACCAGCGAGCTGGAAGGCGCCAACGCCCGGCTGCGGGCCGAGGTTTCCAGCCGCAAGCGGGCGGAAAAATTCCAGGACGTGTTGTTCCGCATCGCCGAACTGTCGAATACCAGCCTGTCGCTGGAGGCCTTTCTCAGCGGCCTGCACCGGCTGCTGAACGAGATGGTGGCGGCGCGCAATTGCCTGGTGGCCTTGTACGATACGGTCAACGATCGCATCAGCTTCCCCTATTGTTCCGACGAGTACTCGCCGCCGCTGCAGCCCCGCAAGCCCGGCAAGGGCTTCATCGAGCAGGTGCTGCACAGCGGGCGGCCGCTGCTGGTGGACCCCAGTAGCGCGCTGCCGGGGCAGATGGGCGGCGACGGGGGCGTGAACCCGAAAAGCTGGCTGGGGGTGCCGCTGTATTGCGGCCACGAACTGCTGGGCGTGCTGGCGGTGCAAAGCTACGAGAGCGACGTGACGTACAACTTCCGCGATCAGGAGGTGCTGGAGTTCGTCGCCAACAATATTGGCGCCGCGCTGGCGCGGGTGCGCGCGCTGGAGGGGCTGCAGCAGGCTTATGCCGAACTGGAACAGAGGGTGCGCGAGCGCACCGGCGAGCTGGACGCGGTCAACGCCCAGCTGGAGTTCGACAGTCTGCACGATCCTCTGACCAAGTTGCCGAACCGCACCTATTTCGCCAAGGCGCTGCGCCGGGCCTGGGATGAGTATACCGATGGCGGCGACCGCTTCGCGGTGGTATTCATCGACCTGGACCGCTTCAAGCTGGTCAACGACACCCTGGGCCATCTGGCCGGCGACCACCTGCTGTTCGAGGCCGGTGCCCGCATCCGCTCCTGCCTGCGCCATTACGATTTCCTGGCGCGGCTGGGCGGCGACGAGTTCGCGGTGCTGATGTTCGGCATGGATTCGGTGGACGAGTGCGAGGTCATCGCCCGCCGCATCGTCAGCGAGTTCGAGCGGCCGGTGATCCTGGCCGGGCGCGAAGTGTTTTCCACCTCCAGTGTCGGAGTGGTGCTGGCCGACCGCGAGCATTACCACAAGGCCGACGATCTGCTGCGCGACGCCGACCACGCGATGTACTGCACCAAGCAGCAGGGCCGCCAGGGCTACACCCTGTTCAGCCACCAGCTGCGCATCGACCAGGCCGACCAGCTGGCGCTGGAGTCCGAGCTGCGGCGCGCGCTGGAGGAGGAAGGCCAGCTGGTTCCCTACTACCAGCCCTTCATCGAGGCCAAGACCGGCAAGCTGGTGGGCTTCGAGACCCTGGTGCGCTGGCTGCATCCGCAGCGCGGCCTGATCTCGCCCGGCATCTTCCTGCCGATGGCGGAGGAAAGCGGGCTGATCACCCGGCTGGACCGCTACATGATCAATGCCGCTTGCGCCCAGTTGCAGGCCTGGCGCAGCCAGGGCCAGGTGGGCGAGGAGATCGCGCTGCACATCAACCTGTCGTCGGCCAATTTCCACGATCCCGACCTGGTGCGCTGGATAGGCGAGCGCATCGCCCACTACCAGCTGCCGCCGGCCATGCTGCATCTGGAAATCACCGAGAGCGCGCTGATAGACCAGCCGGAAACCGCCGCCACCGTGATGCAGGCTCTGCACGGCCTGGGGGTGAAGCTGGCGCTGGACGACTTCGGCACCGGCTATTCCGCGCTGTCCTACCTGCACCGCTACCGTTTCGACGTGCTGAAGATAGACCAGTCCTTCGTGTTCGACCTGGACCACAAAGAGGAGTCGGCCGCCATCGTCCGCGCCATCCTGGCGCTGGCGCGCGCGCTGGATCTGGATGTGGTGGCCGAGGGGGTCGAAACGGCTTCCCAGCTGGCGATGCTGCAGGAGATGGGTTGCGGCAAGCTGCAGGGTTTCTACTTCGCCGCGCCCGCGCCGGAATGGGGCATAGACTGGGCGCGGCTGGCGCGCTTCGAACAGGAAATCCGCTGTGCGGCGTGAATGGTCCACCCGCTTCAACCGCTGGCGCTACGATCTGTACGCGCCGCTGTACGACACGCTGGCGCAGGGTTTCGCCGCCAGCCGCCGCCGTTCGCTGGGCCTGCTCAATCCGCAGCCGGGCGAGCAGCTGCTGCTGGTGGGCGCCGGCACCGGGCTGGATCTGGACTTCCTGGTGCGCTGCCGCCATCTCACCGCGATAGACATCGCGCCAGCGATGCTGGAACAGCTGCGCGCGCGTGCCGCCGCGCTGGGGTTGGAGGTGCGCGCGGAGCAGATGGACGCCCAGCGGCTGGCTTTCGCCGACGCCAGCTTCGACGCGGTGGTATTGCACCTGGTGCTGGCGGTGGTGCCCGATCCACAGGCCTGCCTGCGCGAAGTGGAGCGGGTGCTGAAGCCCGGCGGCCGGGCGGTGGTGTTCGACAAGTTCTTGGCCGACGGCGCGCGCGCGTCCTTGTGGCGCCGCGCCGGCAATTTGCTGGCCCGGATGCTGGCCAGCGATGTCAACCGGCGGCTGGGGGATATCGTCGCTGTTACCAAACTGCAACCGATTCACGACGAAGAAGCCGGCTTTGGAGGTTTCTTTCGCATCGTACTCTTGCGAAAATAGCGTCTTTCCCCCATTTGTCTGTCCATGAATCTGTTTGTTGAAACGCTGGGCCAGGGGCCGGACGTGGTCATGCTGCATGGCTGGGGTTTGCACGGCGGCGTGTTTGCCCGTGTGGCCGAGCAACTGGCGACGGGTTTCTGCGTCCACCTGGTGGATCTGCCCGGCCATGGCGCCTCGCCGGCGCTGGAGATGTTTGACGCCGACGCGGTGGCCGACCTGATCGCATCCCATTTCCCCTTGCCCGTCCACGTGGTCGGCTGGTCGCTGGGCGGTCTGATCGCCCAGCATTGGGCCGCGCGCCATCCCGCGCGGGTGAAGAGCCTGGCATTGGTGGCCACCAGCCCGCGCTTCGTGCGCGACGACAGCTGGCCGCACGCGCAGGAGCGCAAGTCCATCGAAGCGGTGGCGGCCAGCTTGGGCGGCGCGTTCGAACAGACGCTGGAGCGCTTCCTTGCGCTGCAGATGATGGGGGCGCCCGCTGCCCGCGACACTTTGAAGGCGCTGCGCGGCGAACTGTTTTCGCACGGCCGACCGCAAGGCCTGCTGCCGGCGCTGCAATTGCTGCTGGAGGCCGACGCGCGCGCGCTGGCCGGCGGCATCCGTTGCCCGGCGGCGCTGTTCTACGGCGCGCGCGACGCCATCACCCCGCTAGGCGCCGGCCGCTGGCTGGCCGACGCGCTGGCCGACGCCATCCTTTACGAATTCCCGCAAGCCTCGCACGCGCCCTTCCTGTCGCATGAACAGGATTTCGTGCGCGCGCTTGCCCAGCATCTGGAAGCCCAGGCATGAGTGAAGCGTTTTATACCGACAAGGCGCGGGTGCGCGCCTCGTTCGAAAAGGCCGCGGCCAGCTATGATTCCGCAGCGGTGTTGCAGCGCGAAGTGTCCGACCGTATGGCGGAACGGCTGGAGTACATCAAGCACCAGCCGGCGGTGATTCTGGATGCCGGCGCCGGCACCGGCTACGGCGCGGCCCAGCTGCGCGGCCAGTATCCGCAGGCGCGGGTGCTGGAGCTGGACTTGGCGCATGCGATGCTGATGGCTTCGCGCCAGCGTCAGCGCGAAGGCGACGGCCTGCTGAAGAAGCTGTTCAAGCCCAGCCTGCCGTGGCAGGTGGTGGCGGACGTCGAGCGTCTGCCGCTGGCCGACGACAGCGTGGACATGATCTGGTCCAACCTCACCATCCAGTGGATAAACGAGCCGGACCGGATGTTCGCCGAGCTGCGCCGGGTGCTGAAGCCGGACGGCCTGCTGATGTTCTCCACGCTGGGGCCGGATACGCTGTTCGAATTGCGCGGCGCCTTCGCCAGCGTCGACGCCGCCACCCATGTCAACCAGTTCATCGACATGCACGACATCGGCGACGCGCTGATGCGCGCCGGTTTCGCCGAGCCGGTGATGGACATGGAAAAGATCGTTCTCACCTACGACGACGCGCGCGGCGTGATGCGCGACCTGAAGGCGATAGGCGCGCACAACGCTACCGCCGGCCGCGGCCGCGGCCTGATGGGCAAACAGGCCTGGCGCAAGGTGGAGGCGGCCTACGAGCGCTACCGCCACGACGGTAAGCTGCCGGCCAGCTACGAGGTGGTGTACGGCCATGCTTGGAAAGGCAGCGGCAAGAAGGTGGCCAAGATGAGCGACGACGGCCGCCAGGTGATCGAATTCGTCAAGAAAGCGCCGCGGGCCGACTGAGCGGGAACCGGCGGAGCCAACAGGAATCTGCTTAATGAGTGTGGAAATCCGCAAAGCGCGCCGCGATGACGCGGCTTGTCTGGCTGCGCTGTCGATTCAGGTGTGGTTGAGCACCTATCTCACCGATGGCATCCGCCCGAGCTTGGCCGACTATGTGCTGACAGAATTCACCCCTGCGAATTTCGAGGCGTTGATCGCCGATCGTTCGCACCACTTGCTGGTGTTGGAGCGCAGCGGCCATCTGTTGGGCTATGCGCAGCTGAGCCTGGATAGCGCTTGCGAGGGGTGCGATGGCCCGGCGCTGGAGCTGGAGCGGCTTTATCTGGTGGAGAACCATACCGGACAAGGCCTGGGCCGGCGGCTGATGATGGCTGCGCGGCAATGGGCGCAGGTTCAGTCTGGCCAGCCGCGGCTGTGGCTGAGGGTGTGGCACGGCAATGAGCGCGCGATCGCCTTTTACCGTCGGCTGGGCATGGCGCTGCACGGCGAAACCCATTTCGAATTGGAGGGCGCGCGGCATCTCAATTATGTGATGCTCGATCCCGCGCCCGTTGGGGCGGCCGTTGCGGTCGCCAATGTCTGAAAGACTGATGAAATCATGTTGAGCAAAACCACTTTTCGTTGCTGGCTGCTGGCCGGCGTCGCCGCCATGGTGGCCGCTTGCGGCACCACCACGCCGCCGGTTCAAGCCCCCAAGCCGCAATCCAAGGCTAAGATCGGCCTGGCGCTGGGCGGCGGCGCGGTCAAGGGCTTTGCCCATATCGGCGTGATCAAGGTGCTGGAGGCCGCCGGCATCGTGCCGGATGTCATCACCGGCACCAGCGCCGGCAGCGTGGTGGGCAGCCTGTACGCGTCCGGCTTGAACGGCATGCAGCTGCAGCAACGCGCGATCGCGCTGGACCAGGCCGACCTGACCGACTGGACGCTGTCCAGCAAGGGTGTGATCAAGGGCGAGAAACTGCAAGACTGGATCAACACCCAGGTGGGCAATCGCCCGCTGGAGAAGCTGGCCCGTCCGTTTGGCGCGGTGGCCACCGAACTGGACTCCGGACGTCGGGTGGTGTTCCGCACCGGCAATACCGGCCAGGCGGTGCGCGCCTCCGCCAGCATCCCCAATGTGTTCTTGCCGGTGAAGATCGGCGGCAAGAGTTATGTCGACGGCGGCCTGGTCAGTCCGGTGCCGGTCAGCGCGGCGCGCGAGATGGGCGCGCAGTTCGTGATCGCGGTGGACATCACCGCGCGGCCCAAGGTCGGCAAGGCCACCGGTTTCCTGTCGATGCTTGACCAGAGCCTCAACATCATGAACGGACCGGTGCTGGCGCAGGAACTGAAGCAGGCCGACGTGGTGATCCACCCCAATGTGCTGAACATCGGCTCGGCTGATTTCGACGCCCGCAACCAGGCCATTCTGGAGGGCGAGAAGGCCGCGCAGCAGATGTTGCCGCAAATCCGCAAATTGTTGCAGCAGAAAAGCCAGATGATGGCTAAATAACTGAATATGCGGCAAGCTGCCACTGCGGGCCGGCCGATGCGAGTATTCCCCGGGCTGTTTTCGCAACCTATTTTGGAGATGGAATGATCAAACTTCATGGTACTCCGTTATCGCCCTACTACAACAAGGTGAAAGTCGGCCTGCTGGAAAAGGGAGTGAACTTCCAGGAGGTGTTGACCTCGCCATCGCAGGAAGACTGGTTGCTGGAAAAAAGCCCGATGGGTAAGGTGCCCTTCGTTGAGATCAACGGCCATCCGGTGGCGGAGTCGACGGTGATCCTGGAATGGTTGGAAGATGCCTATCCTACCGCCTCGCTATTGCCGCCCACGCCCAACGGCCGCGCGCTGGCGCGCGAACTGATGACCATGCTGGAGTTGTACGTGATGGCGCCCAGCGGGCCGTTGGTGCGGCATATGGTCAAGGGCAGCAGGCCGGAGCCGGCGCAGTGCGACGAGATTCGCCAGGGCATCGCCCGCGGCATCAGCGCGGTGGCGCAGCTGGCGCAGCAAAGGCCATGGCTGGCGGGCGAGGATTTCAGCTTCGCCGACATCAGCGCCGCCAGCATCCTGCCGCTGGTGGCCAAGTTGAGCCAAGGCTTTCTGGGCGAGGACATGACGCTGCGGCTGTCCGGTTGCGGCGAGTATCTGCAGCGCCTGGGCGGTCGGCACAGCGTAGCCCGCGTCTGGGCCGACCGCGACGCCTCCCTGGCGGCGCTGATGGCGCGGCGCGACTAGCGGCTATGGCTTTCTCGCCACATGGCGGCGACGAAGCCGTGGTGGGCGTAGAGGCGCAGTTGACAGCCATGGCGTGGTAGAGTCTAAACTCCAATCGAGTGTTTGCTCGTTGCCCGTCGAGGTGCTTGTCGATGAAGTTTCCGGTTGAATTGATCCTGCTGGCGCTGGTGCCGGTATTCCTGCTGTTCGTCGCCGGAGAGCTGTGGTTTCTGCGGCGGCGCGGCAATCTGTATGATCTGCGCGATTCCTTGTGTAGCGCGGGTCTGGGGCTGCTGCATCAGGGCGCCGACAAGCTGGCCTGGCTGCTGGTGTTGCCGCTGTACGGCTGGATCTACCAGCAGCACCGGCTGTTCAGTTTTCCCGACAGCGCGCTGAGCTTCTTCCTGCTGTTTCTGGGGCAGGACTTCCTTTACTACTGGTTCCACCGCGTCAGTCACCGCGTGCGCTGGCTGTGGGCGGCGCACAGCGTCCACCACAGCTCCACCCGGATGAATTTCACCACCGCCTTCCGCCAGAGCCTGATGTATCCGCTGGCCGGCATGTGGGCGTTCTGGCTGCCGCTGGCCTGGCTGGGCTTTCCGCCGCAGCAGGTGGTGGCGGTGGTGCTGCTCAACCTGGCTTTCCAGTTTTTCGTCCATACTCAGGCGGTGCCCAAGCTGGGCTGGCTGGAGTATGTGTTCAACACCCCGTCGATACACCGCAGCCACCACGCCAGGAATCCGCGTTACATAGACCACAATTACGCCGGCGTGCTGGTGGTTTGGGACCGGCTGTTCGGCACCTTCGTTGAAGAGCTGGACAGCGAGCCCTGCGACTATGGCACGGTGAAGCCGGTGAACAGCTTCAATCCGCTGTGGGTCAGCGTGGTGGAGTGGCGCGACATGTTGCTGGAGGCATGGCGGGCGGAGAACTGGCGCGACCGCCTGATCGCGTTGTTTGGTGCGCCGGAGGCGGCGGAACGGGTGGCAAGCAAGCAGCGGCGGGTGCCACCCGCCAAGGGCGTGTCGGCCTGATCCGCCGGGGCCGCGCTGGGCGGAATGCGAAAATGCCGTTCCCCGCGTTGGCGGAACGGCATTTTCATGCGCATGGGGCGTCTGGAGGCCCGGCGCGCCGCGCTTACATCAGCAGCTTGCCGTCGCGGGCCGGCAACGTCTTGCCTTGCGGCCTTTCGTCCATGCGCACGGTGGCGGTCTTGCCGTCCAGCGAGTAGCGGACGTTGTAGCCCACCACCTTTTCGCTGTCGACGTTCTCGGTGTTGCAAATGGTCTGGGTGCTGGTGACCTGGTCGCGCTGCTGGATGCCTTCCTGCACCTTGTTGCCTGCGAAACCGCCGGCCAGCGCTCCGAGCACGGTGGCGGCCTTCTTGCCGTTGCCGCCGCCCACCTGATTGCCCAGCAGGCCGCCGACCACGCCGCCCAGCACCGAGCCGGCGATGCGGTTGTTGTCCTGCACCGGCGCCTGGTGGGTCACCTGTTCCTGATGGCACACCTGCTTGGGTTCGCTGACGGTCTGCTTGATCGGCGACACGCCCAGGATCTTGGCGTAGCTTGAATGCACGGGTTTGGGCTTGACTGTGGGGGCCGGCGCAGGCGCCACAACAACGGGCGCAACCGGCTGCGGCGTGGCTTGCGCCACGACAGTGGAGGCGGCGGCGGGCGCCAGAATTTGCGCCGCCGGGGCCGAGGCAAGCGCTTGCGGCGCGCTGGCTGTGGCCACCACGGCCGGAGTCGCCGGTTTCAAAGCCTGGATGCCCGCCACGCCGATGGCGCCCAGTGCGATGCCGCCACCCAATACGCTGGCGATCAATACCGATTGTTTCATTGTTATCTCCCTGATGCGACGCGCTATCCGTCGCTTGCTGCTCTGACACTGCATATTGGCAGACAGTTGCAAACGCTTTGTTCGGCATTTGTCACCGCAGGTAACCGAACGTTCGCGCCGCCGGCTATGGAACTAGGGTGGAAATTCGCAGTTTGATGGGCATTGATGAGCAATTTATGGTTTGAAATTGCAAACATAAGGAAATTATATTTTTAAAACGCAGTCATAAGGCATATTTTGGGCATTTATATTGTGCCCAGTAGTTTGACGGCGAGGCGCGCGGGTGGTTAGATGGCTGGGCACCTGTCAGGGCGGCTAGCTTGCCGCCCGCCCAATAAGGAGAATTGACCGTGAGCGAGACCCATACCGGTTTGAAGCGCGAGCTGAAAAACCGACACATACAGTTGATCGCGCTGGGCGGCGCAGTCGGCACCGGCCTGTTCCTCGGCTCGGCCAGCGTACTGAAGGCTGCCGGCCCCTCGATGATACTTGGCTACGCCATCGCCGGTTTCATCGCCTTCCTGATCATGCGCCAGCTGGGTGAAATGGTGGCCGAGGAGCCGGTGGCGGGTTCGTTCAGCCATTTCGCCTATCGCTACTGGGGCAGGTTCGCCGGCTTCCTGTCCGGCTGGAACTACTGGGTGCTGTATGTGCTGGTGGGCATGGCCGAGCTGACTGCGGTCGGCGAATACGTGCAGTACTGGTGGCCGCACGTGCCCACTTGGGCGACCGCGCTGGTCTGTTTCGTCGCCATCAACGGCATCAATCTCGCCAACGTCAAATCCTACGGCGAGTCGGAATTCTGGTTCGCGCTGATCAAGGTGGCGGCGGTGATCGCGATGATCGTGTTCGGGGCCTACCTGCTGCTGTCCGGCCATGGCGGCCCGCAAGCTTCGGTCAGCAATCTGTGGAACGACGGCGGCTTCTTCCCGCACGGCGCCGGCGGCTTGTTCATGATGATGGCGGTGATCATGTTCTCCTTCGGCGGCCTGGAGCTGATCGGCATGACGGCGGCCGAGGCGGCCGATCCGCAGAAGACCATCCCCAAAGCGGTGAACCAGGTGATCTACCGCATCCTGATCTTCTACATCGGTTCCTTGGTGGTGCTGCTGTCGCTGTACCCGTGGAGCAAGGTGGCCGCCGGCGGCAGCCCCTTCGTGATGATCTTCCAGCAGATCGGCGCCGGCTTCACCGCGCACGCGCTGAACTTCGTGGTGCTGACCGCCGCGCTGTCGGTGTATAACAGCGGGGTCTACGCCACCAGCCGCATGCTGTACGGCCTGGCCGAACAAGGCAACGCGCCGCAGGCGCTGAAGCAGCTGGACAAGCGCGGCGTGCCGGTCAACGCCACGCTGCTGTCAGCGGCTGCCACTTTCGCCTGCGTGATCCTCAACTACCTGTTGCCGGGCCAGGCTTTCGGCATCCTGATGTCGCTGGTGGTGGCGGCGCTGGTGACCAACTGGGCGATGATCAGCCTGACCCACCTGAAGTTCCGCCAGGCCAAGGCCGGCCAGAAGCTGGTGTTTCCGTCGATCTGGTTCCCGCTGGCCAACTGGGTGTGCCTGGCTTTCATGCTGATGATCCTGGGCATCCTGCTGTTCACGCCGGGCATGGCGGTGTCGGTGTACGTGCTGCCGGCGTGGCTGGCGCTGCTGTGGGTGGGGTTCCGCT
This sequence comes from Chromobacterium sphagni, assembly GCF_001855555.1. Classification (GTDB taxonomy): domain Bacteria; phylum Pseudomonadota; class Gammaproteobacteria; order Burkholderiales; family Chromobacteriaceae; genus Chromobacterium; species Chromobacterium sphagni. The sequence goes on from NZ_MKCT01000001.1 coordinate 1,169,976, forward strand.
TAAAAAAGCCGCAGCCGGCAAAGGCCGGGCTGGCGGGTGAGAACGCCTGACCCGCAGTGTGAGCGTTGTTGAGTGACGAGGCCGCCTTCCGGGCGGCCTTGTTCATTTTTCGGCCGGCGGGACTACAGCAGCCAGCGCATCAGGCCGTAGACGGCGAAGCTGACCAGTATCGCCAGCAGCGTCTTGCCGCTTTTCCAGGCGACGACGATGGCGACGATGGTGCCGACCAGGTAGGGGTTGGCCGGGGAGGCGTCGATATGGCCGGCCGGCGCCAGCGCCAGCGGCACCACCAGCGCGCTGAGCACCGCCGCCGGCACGTAATGCAGCGCGCGGTTCAGCCAGGCGGGGAAGGCCAGTTTGTGGCCGAACACCAGGAAGCTGGCGCGGATGGCTAGGGTGGCGGCCAGCATGCCGGCGATGATCAGCCCGTGTTGCGCGTTCATGGCCGGATCCTGTGCTGGCGGTATTCCAATGTCAGGCCAGCCGCCACGCCCAGCAGCGCCGCCAGCATCAGGTCCAGCTTGTAGGGCAGGCCGCGCGCCAGCAGCGCGGTGAGGCCGGCGACGGCGGCGGCTACCAGCGTGGGCCGTTTCTTCAACTGCGGCGCGACGATGGCGGCGAAGGTGGCCACCATGGCGAAGTCCAGCCCCAGCTTGGCCAGCCCGGGCACCGAGCGCCCCAGCCAGACGCCGGCCAGCGTCCAGGCCAGCCAGTTGCCGTACATCGCCAGCGACGAGCCCAGCCAGTACCACTGCCCGCCGGCGGCGCCCTGGCTGCGGAAGCGGTGCTCCACCACCGCGAAGGTTTCGTCGGTGAGCCAGAACGCCAACGGCCAGCGCCAGGCCAGCGGCCATTGCCGGGCGTAAGGCAGCAGGGTGGCGCTGTACAGCGCATGGCGTAGATTGACGACGAAGGTGGTCAGCCAGATCACCGGCAGCGCGGCGCCGGCCGAAATCAGGCTGACCGCGATGAATTGCGAGGAGCCGGCGAAGACCAGCAGCGACATGGCGAAGGTTGTGGCGGGCGACAGGCCGGCGGCGACGGCCAGCGTGCCGAAGATCACGCCGAACGGGGCGGCGCCGACCACCATTGGAATGGTGTCGCGCGCGCCGTCCAGCGCCAGTTGCGGAGGGGTGCGGCTCATGCCTGCGGATCCTGCCTGAGAGGGAGAATCAATATAGCATGCTGCCGTGCGGCTACGGATGGTCGCGGTACGGACTCAGGAGCCGGCCATGAAGGTGCGGATGCCGGAGCCGACGAACTGCACGCCGATGCAGATCAGCAGGAAGCCCATCAGCCGGGTCATCACTTCGCGGCCGCCGCGTCCCAGCCGTTCCGAGATCAGCAGCGACGACTTCAGCGTCAGCCACATGCCGACGCAGGTCAGGCCGATCGCGGAGAAGGTCATGGCGAAGGCCAGCGCCTTGGCCGGCAGCGTGGCCAGTTCGGCGATTTCGGTGGAGATGCCTATCACCACCGCGATGGTTCCTGGGCCGCTGATGCCGGGCATGGCCAACGGGAAGAACGCGTAGTCCTCGCGTTCGCCCGACTGCTTGGGCGTCTGGCCCGGGTCTTGCGACAGGAACAGCATGCGATAGCCCAGCACCGCCACCACGAAGCCGCCGGCGATGCGCAGCGCGCCGTAGGAGATGCCGAAGGCCGCCATGATCAGGTTGCCGGCCAGCAGGCTCACCACCATGATGGCGGCGGCGAACACGCAGGCGCGGCGCGCCTGACTGTCGCGGCCGCTGACGCTCATTTCGCGCGTCAGCGTGATGAACAGCGGAATCTTCGACAGCGGGTTGGTGATGGTGATCAGGCTAAGCAGACCGCCAAACAGGAATTGCAGCGACAACGTTTTGAACATGATGCAGGGCCGATTGAATAGCCTTGCGATTGTAGAGGGTTCTGCCTGGGCCGGATAGCAGGCGCTTGCGCTTTAAACCAGCGGCATGCGGAGGTGTTGTGCCGGACCGACGGCTGCGACATTTTGCCGCGGCGCGCGCGCATTCCGCCATGTTAAAGTTGCGCCATTTCCCTTTGCAATCGATGGAGTCCGCGATGAAACGTCTTGCCGCCGCCCTGCTCGGCCTGTGCCTGTCCGGCCTGGTTGCCGCCCATTCTTTCCAGCTGGGCGCCATCCATATCGGCCACCCGTGGAGCCGCGCGATGCCGGCCGCCAGCCCCACCGGCGGCGTTTACCTGTCGCTGCAGAACCAGGGCAAGACCGAAGACCGCCTGTTGTCGGCCAGCACCCCGCGCGCCGAAAGCGCCGAGCTGCACACCCATATCAACGACAACGGCGTGATGCGCATGCGCAAGGTGGAGGGCGGCGTGGCGCTGGCGCCGGGCCAGACCGTCAAGTTTGCGCCGGGCAGCTATCATGTGATGTTGATGGGCTTGAAGCAGCCGTTGAACAAGGGCGATCATTTTCCGCTGACGCTTAAGTTCGACAAGGCCGGCAGCGTCACGGTGGACGTGGTGGTGCAGGACGGCGGCGAGGCCGACAGCCACAGCCACTGAGCGTTTTCGCCTGCAACAACAGCAGCCGGCCCCGTAGGGCAAGCTGCTGTTTTTATTTGCGTTGGTCCGACGTTGCGCCGAAGTTACATGGTGCTTTGCAGCAACTGCCGGCGCGGCGGCCATTCGCTTTACAGCCGGATGGCGGCTGGGCACACTGGGCCCGGGTAATGAGTTTTGAACAAGACGTCATCACTGGCCGCCGGCTCCCGAAACTGGTTTTGCGCCAAGTCTGCCTATAAAAGAGAAATGATGGAGGAGCGGGTGTTCCACACCCGACAACAAGCTACAAGACAGGGAGCCGGCGACGTTTTTTGCGGTATGCTGTGCTTTTGTTCCGCCATCGCCTTTTGTCATGACTTCCCCTGATTCCCCCACTGCCCTTCCCAAAGTCGCCATCCACTACTGTACCGGTTGCCGCTGGCTGCTGCGCGCCGGCTGGCTGGCGCAGGAACTGCTCACCACTTTTGAGAAAGAGCTGTCCGAAGTGGCGCTGCGGCCCGGGAGCGGCGGCGTGTTCCGCATCGAGGTGGACGGCGAGTTGCTGTGGGACCGCAGCCGCGACGGCGGCTTCCCCGAGTTGAAGATTCTCAAGCAGCTTGTGCGCGACCGCATCGCGCCGGACAAGCCGCTGGGCCATAGCGACCGCCCCGGCTGAGACCGCTGATGTCCGCCCCGCTGCGCAAGATCATCCATGTCGACTGCGACTGCTTCTATGCGGCCATCGAGATGCGCGATGACCCCAGCCTGCGCCCGTTGCCGCTGGCGGTGGGTGGACGGCCGGAAACGCGCGGGGTGATCGCCACCTGCAACTACATCGCCCGCCGCTACGGCGTGCATTCGGCGATGTCGTCGGCGCGCGCGCTCAGGCTGTGTCCGGAGCTGGTGATCCTGCCGCCCGACATGGCGCGTTATCGGCTGGCGAGCCAGCAGATCATGGCCATCTATCAGCGCTACACCGAGGTGATCGAACCCTTGTCGCTGGACGAGGCGTATCTGGACGTCACCGGCCAGCCGCACGAGCAGGGCAGCGCTACGCTGATGGCGGAGGCGATCCGCCGCCAGATTCGCGACGAGGTGGGCATCACCGCCTCGGCCGGCATCGCGCCCAACAAGTTCCTGGCCAAGGTGGCCAGCGACTGGAATAAGCCGGACGGCCAGTTTCTGGTGCGCCCGCGCGACATCGACGCCTTCGTCGTCACCTTGCCGGTGGAGAAGATACACGGCGTCGGCCGCGTCACCGCCGAGCGGCTGCACCGCTTGGGCATACGCAACTGCGGCGATCTCAGGCGCTGGTCGCCATCCGACCTGTTCCGCCATTTCGGCAGCTTCGGCGAGCGGCTGCTGGCGCTGGCGCAGGGCCGCGACGAGCGGCCGGTGTCCACCGATCGCAGCCGCAAGACGATCAGCGTCGAAGAGACCTACGCCCAGGACCTGCCCGACCTCGCCAGCTGCCTGTCCAAGCTGCCGGAACTGGTGGACCGCCTGCAGGCGCGGCTGGCGCGCAGCGGCAGCCCGGAATTCAAGGGCCTGTCGGTGAAGCTGAAATTCGACGACTTTACCCAGACCACGGTGGAGCAAGCCGGCCACGCCCTATCCATGGCGGCCTTCGGCCAGTTGCTGCGCACCGGCTTCGCCCGCGGGGCGCGGCCGGTGCGCTTGCTGGGCGTGGGGGTGAAGCTGGCGGATGAGCACGATCTGCCGCGCCAGCTGAGACTGTTCGGCCGCGACGGCCGGCCGCTGCCGGACAGCCAGCCAGGTGACCCGGCCGTCGGCGGCGCGGAGCCTACAGCCGGCGCAGATTGCTGATGCCCATCAGCATGCCCATGCCGATGAACAGGGTGACGGTGGCGGTGCCGCCGTAGGACATGAAGGGCAGCGGCACGCCGACCACCGGCAGGATGCCGGACACCATGCCCATGTTGACGAAGGCGTAGACGAAGAAGGACATGGTGATGGAGGCGGCCATCAGCCGGCCGTACAGGGTCTGGGCGCTGGCGGTGATCATTATCGCCCGGCTGAGGATCAGCAGGTACAGCGCCAGCAGCAGCACGTTGCCGGCCAGGCCGAACTCCTCGGAATACACCGCGAAGATGAAGTCGGTAGTACGTTCTGGAATATAGTCGAGGTGGGTCTGGGTGCCGTTGAGCCAGCCCTTGCCCCAGGGGCCGCCGGAGCCGATGGCTATCATCGATTGGATGATGTGGTAGCCGGTGCCCAGCGGGTCGGTGGTGGGGTCGATCAGCGTCAGCACCCGCTTGCGCTGGTAGTCGTGCAGGTGGTTCCATACCAGCGGCAGGCTGGCGGCGAACAGCACCACGCCGGCCAGGATCACCTTCCACGGCAGGCCGGCGAAGAACAGCACGAACAGGCCGGCGGCGGCGATCAGCAAGGTGGTCCCCAGGTCCGGCTGCTTGAGCACCAGCGCGCTGGGAATGGCGATCAGCAGCGCGGCGATCAGATAGTGCCACCAGCGCAATGACAACTCGTATTTCTGGAAGAACCAGGCCAGCATCATCGGCAGCGCGATCTTGAGGATCTCCGACGGCTGGATGCGGGTGATGCCCAGGTTCAGCCAGCGGGTGGAGCCATTGACGGTGATGCCCTTGAAATGCACCGCCACCAACAGCAGCACGCCCAGCACGTAGATGGGCGGCGCGAAATTCATCACGCTCTGCGGCCGCATGCGCGCGATCAGCCACATCACCAGCAGCGACAGCACGGTGTAGGCCAGCTTGTTGTCTATCTTGTCGAAGGACTGGTTGTTGGCGGAGTAGAGCAGCACCATGCTGACCAGGAAGATCAGCCCCAGGAACAGCATCATCCAGCCGTCCAGCGGTTCCTTGATCTGTTGCCAGACGCGGTTAATCAGGGGTGTCTTCATGCGTGTCCCCATTTTCCATCGGTACGGTCTTGAGCAGGCCGGCCAAATCGTTCGGCACCTTGCCCAGCAGGTAGAAATCGAATAGGCCGCGCGCCACCGGAGCGGCGGCGGCGGCGCCGAAGCCGGCGTTCTCGACGATGATGGCCACTGCGATCTTCGGTTTTTCCACCGGAGCGAAAGCGATGAACCAGCTGTGGTCGCGGTACTGCTCGGCCAGCGCGGCGGCGTTGTACTTGGCGCCCTGTTTGATCGCCACCACCTGGGCGGTGCCGGTCTTGCCGGCCATCGAGTATTTCAGGCCTACGCCGACGCGGGCGCCGGTGCCGGAGATCATCACATTGTGCATGCCCTCCTTGATGTAGTCGAAATACTCCTGCGGATAGGGCAGTTGCTTGATCGGTGCCGGTTCTATCAGGCGGGTCTGGCCGGTTTTCGAGTCCACCACCTGCTGCACCAGGTGCGGTTTGAACACCTGGCCGCTGTTGGCCATGATGGCGGTGGCGTTGGCCATTTGCAGCGGGGTATAGGCGTTGAAGCCTTGGCCGATGCCGATGCTGACCGCGTCGGCCGGGTACCAGCGCCGCACTTCCGGCTTGTAGCGGGCGAAGCGCTTGGCTTTCCACTCCTTGGACGGCAGCACGCCGCTGGCTTCGCCGTCGAGGTCGATGCCGGTCTTGCTGCCCAGACCGAAGGAGCCGACCACCGGGTGGATCTTGTCTATCCCCATGTCCCAGGCCAGCTTGTAGAAGAAGGTATCGCTGGAGACGGTGATGGCGCGCTGCAGGTTGACCATGCCGTTGCCGCCCTTCTTGCTGTCGCGGAACTGGTGGCTGGAGCCGGGCAGGGTGAAGTAGCCGGGCGCCGGGCGGATGTCGTGTTCGCCTATGCTGTGGGTGACCAGCGCCGCCATCGACATGAAGGGTTTGAAGGTGGAGCCGGGCGGATAGGTGCCGCGCAGCGCGCGGTTGACCAGCGGTTTCTGCCAGTCGGTGTTGAGCGCGGCCCAGGTCTGGCTGTCGATGCCGTCGATGAACAGGCTGGGGTCGAAGCCGGGCTTGGACAGGAAGGCCAACACGCCGCCGGTGGCCGGGTCGATTGCCACCAGCGCGCCGCGGCGGTCGCCGAACAGCTTGTCGGCCATCTCCTGCAGCCGGATGTCCAGCGCCAGCTTCAGCGTGTTGCCGTTGACCGGCGGCGTGCGGCGCAAGGAGCGGACCGCGCGGCCGCCGGAGTCGGTTTCCATTTCCTCGAAGCCGACCTGGCCGTGCAGGTCTTCCTCGTACACCGCTTCCAGGCCGGTCTTGCCGATGTAGTTGGTGCCCTTGTAATTGGTGGTCTTGTCCTCGTCGGCGAGACGCTCCTGGTCTTTCTGGTTGATGCGGCCGATGTAGCCCAGCACGTGGCTGGTCATTTCCTTGTACGGGTAGTCGCGGAACAGCCTGGCCTTCACCTCCACGCCGGGGAACTGCCAGGCGTTGGCGGCCACGCGCGCGGCTTCCGTGTCGGTGAGCTTCACTTTCAGCGGGATGGCTTCGAAATTCTTGCTCTCCGCCAGCAGTTTCTTGAATAGCTTCTCGTCGCGCTGGCTGACGTCGGCCAGCTTCTTCAGCTTGTCGATGGTGGCGTTCAGGTCGGGAATCTTGCTGGGGGTCAGCTCCAGCGTGTAGGCGGAGTAGTTCTGCGCCAGCACCACGCCGTTGCGGTCCAGGATCAGGCCGCGGTTGGGCAGGATGGGCACCAGCGAGATGCGGTTGTTCTGCGCCAGCGTGGAGAAGTGGTCGTGTTGCAGCACCTGCAGCCAGACGAAGCGGGCCAGCAGGATCAGGAACATCAGGATGATCAATGCGTAGGCGATGATCAGCCGCAGCTGGAACTCTTCTTCCTCGGTCTGCGGATTCTTGAAGCGGGCGGGGCGGCGCATGGATCAGTCAGGTCTCATACCGAATTGTGGCGGTAGGGAATCAGCATCAGCTTGGTCAACAGCGGCCACAGCAGCGCGCCGATCAGCGGCGGCAGGAAATAGCTCCAGCCGACGAAGGCCGAGCCTGTCAGCATCCGCACCACCACCATGATGATCTGGTTGGTGAGCATCAGCCCCAGCACCACCAGCGCCTGCTGTCCCAGGTTGAACATCACCAGCTGGCGCTGGCGGCTCAGCGCCAGGAAGGCGGTGAACGAGTAGGCCAGCGCGTGCTGGCCGAACAGGCCAGCGGTGGAAACGTCGGCGACGATGCCCATCATGAAGGCGATGCCGATGTTGACCCGGCGCGGCTGGTTGATCACCCAGTACAGGATCAGGAGGCCGATGAAGTCCGGCAGCCAGCGCGTGCTGCCGTGCGGCAGCGGCACCAGCTCGACCAGCACGGCGGTGACGAATGTGAGCAGGATGAAGCGGCGCTTGACCGGCTTGAGCAGCTCCTTGGGGCGGTCCAACGACATCGGGTTTTACTCCTCGGCGGCGGCCTTTCTGCCGCCCCTGGTCTTTTTCTCGACGACAACCGGCGCCTCGGCCGGGCGCGCCTTCGCTTCGCGGGCCTGCAGCACCAGCACGTAGCGGGTCTGCTGCACGCCGGACAGCGGCGTGGTGCCGACGCGGGTAAAGGCGGCGCCGGGATTGCGCTCCACCTTGCTCACCACCGCCACCGGAATGCCCTCGGGGAACATGCCGTCCAGGCCGGAAGTCACCACCTGGTCGTTTTCTTTCACATCCGAGCTTTGCGGCAGATAGCGCAATTCCACCCCGCCACCATAACCATAGAGGATGGCGCGTTCGCCGGTGCGGGCTATCATCACCGGCACCATCTGGTTCTTGTCTATGATCAGCGTCACCTCGGCGGTCAGCGGCTGCACCCGCGTCACTTGGCCCAGCAGGCCGCGCGCGTCCACCACCGGCTGGCCGGCCTGCAGTTTGGCGTCGTCGCCCTTGTCGATGATGATCTTGTACGAGAACGGATCGCGTCCGGTATACAGCGTCTCGGCGATCTGCGCGGAGTCGTCGCGCTGGGCGCGGATGCGGTTCAACGCGCGCAGTTCGTTCAGTTCGCGCTCCAGCGTCTGCAGGCGGGACAACTGCGCCGACATCTGCAGCTGGCGGGTGCGCAGTTCGGTGTTTTCCTGCTTCAGCTCGGTTTGCGAGGTCAGGTAGTCGCCGGCGTGGCGCACCGCCTGCGCCGGCAGGTTCACCGCGCGCTGCACCGGGTACAGCGCCAGCGACAGGGCTTCCCGCGTCTGTTCCATCAGGCCGTAATGGCTGTCGCCTATCAGGAGCGCGATCGAGGCGACCGCGCTCATCGCCAGGCGAGCAGCCGGAGGCGGCCCGGAGCGGAAGAAGCTGGGGGTGTTGGCGAAATCCATGGCCACAGCCGCCGCGCCTTGACGGCGCGGCGTTCGCTCGGTTGGTTAAGGTCCGTTGCTGAAGTTTAAGGCACGTTGGTGAAGATGGTGCCGATCTTGTCCATCTTTTCCAGCGCCTTGCCGGAACCGCGCACCACGCAGGTCAGCGGCTCCTCGGCCACGAACACCGGCAGGCCGGTTTCTTCGGCCAGTAGACGGTCGATATCCTTCAGCAGCGCGCCGCCGCCGGTCAGCACCATGCCTTTTTCGGCGATGTCGGCGCCCAGTTCCGGCGGAGTCTGCTCCAGCGCGATCTTCACCGCGGAGACGATCTGGTTCAACGGCTCGGTCAGCGCCTCCAGGATTTCATTGGAGGACACGGTGAAGGCGCGCGGGATGCCTTCGGCCAGATTGCGGCCCTTGACTTCCATCTCGCGCACTTCGGCGCCGGGGAAGGCGGAGCCTATGGTCTTCTTGATTTCCTCGGCCGTGGTCTCGCCGATCAGCATGCCGTAGTTGCGGCGGATGTAGTTGATGATCGCCTCGTCGAACTTGTCGCCGCCGACGCGCACCGAGTTGGAGTAAACCACGCCGCCCAGCGAGATCACGCCGACCTCGGTGGTGCCGCCGCCGATATCCACCACCATCGAGCCGGTCGGCTCTTCCACCGGCAGGCCGGCGCCGATCGCGGCGGCCATCGGCTCTTCGATCAGCTCGACGCGGCGCGCGCCGGCGGCCAGGGCCGAGTCGCGGATCGCCTTGCGCTCCACCTGGGTGGAGCCGCAGGGCACGCAGATCACGATGCGCGGGCTGGCGGCGAAGAAGCGGTTGGGGTTCACCTTCTTGATGAACTGCTTGAGCATCTGTTCGGTGACGGTGAAGTCGGCGATCACGCCGTCCTTCATCGGGCGGATGGCCTGAATGCTGCCCGGGGTGCGGCCCAGCATGCGCTTGGCTTCCAGGCCCACGGCCAGGATGGACTTCTTGTTGGTGGGCACGTCATTGTGGATGGCCACAACGGAAGGCTCGTCAAGCACGATGCCCTTGCTGCGCATGTAGATCAGGGTGTTGGCGGTGCCAAGGTCGATGGCGAGGTCGTTGGAGAAGTATCCGGTCAGCGAACGAAACATTGGGCGATCCTGGTCAGTTTTCGTCAGGGGCGGACGCCAGCGGCGTCCGTAAAATCCAGTTTATCTGTCGTAGACCCAAACTCCCAGCCGCGGATGCGGCAAGAAGCGCTGCTGTCGACGTCGCTTGTGGGCGAAATGTGCGCCCAACCGGCTGGCTTTGAGCAGTTCTTGCCCGGTGACCCGGACGGTGGAGCTGGCCTGCGCTATTTGGCCCCGGCGCACGATCCGGAGGCGGTGAAAATGCCGTCAGGATGCGTCGTGGCGCAATCTCAATCTTGGGAGAATCAAACGGGGTATGATACCCTATAAAGCTTGAAATATTAAAGGTTTTAACGAGGACGCCATGTCGCTTACGCACCAGGATGTCGCACGGATCGCCAAGCTTGCCCGCATCAATGTGAGCGAGGCGGAAATCGCCGCCACGGCAGACAAGCTCAACAATATTTTCAGCCTGATCGAGAAGATGCAGGCGGTGGATACCGCAGGCATCGAGCCGATGGCCCATCCGCAGGACGTGTCCTTGCGTTTGCGTGATGACGTCGTCACTGAAGCCAACCAGCGCGAGGCCTTCCAGGCGGTGGCGCCGCAGGTGGAAAAGGGTCTGTTCCTCGTTCCCAAAGTGATCGAGTAAGCCCTCTGATCGGCCCCGCGCGGCTTGGTTCCCTGAATGGGGCCCGGGCCAGACTATCCGGATAGCAAGACCAAAATCGAAATGACACAAGCCACCCTCAAGCAATTGTCGCAACAGCTGGCGGCCAAGGAAGTTTCCAGCGTGGAACTGGCCGGCCAGTATCTGGACCGCATCGAGGCGCTGAACCCGGCGCTGAATGCCTTGATCACCGTCGACCGCGAAAAGACCCTGGCCGAGGCGGCCGCCGCCGACGCGCGCATCGCCGCCGGCAACGCCCACCCGCTGGCCGGCGTGCCGCTGATCCACAAGGACCTGTTCTGCCAGCAAGGCTGGAAGACCAGCTGCGGCTCGAAGATGCTGGACAATTTCGTCTCGCCCTACGACGCCCATGTGGTGCAGCAATGCGCCGCCGCCGGCCTGGTGACGCTGGGCCGCGCCAATATGGACGAGTTCGCGATGGGCTCGTCCAATGAAAACTCGTTTTACGGCGCGGTGAAGAATCCGTGGGACCTGAGCGCCATTCCTGGCGGCTCGTCCGGCGGCTCCGCGGCCGCGGTGGCCGCGCGCCTGGCGCCGGTCGCCACCGCCACCGACACCGGCGGCTCCATCCGCCAGCCGGCTTCGCACTGCGGCGTCACCGGCATCAAGCCGACCTACGGCGTGGTGTCGCGCTACGGCATGGTGGCCTTCGCCTCCTCGCTGGACCAGGGCGGCCCGATCGCCCAGACCGCCGAGGACTGCGCGCTGATGCTGAACGTGATGGCCGGCTTCGACGAGCGCGACTCCACCAGCCTGGAGCGCGCGAAGGAAGACTACACCCGCGATCTGAACCAGTCGCTGTCCGGCCTCAAGGTGGGCCTGCCGCGCGAGTACTTCGCCGCCGGCCTGGATGCCGACGTCGCCCGCGCGGTGGACAACGCGGTGGCGGAATTGAAGAAGCTGGGCGCCGAGGCGGTGGACGTGAGCCTGCCCAACACCGAGCTATCCATCCCCGCTTACTACGTGATCGCCCCGGCCGAAGCCTCCACCAACCTGTCGCGCTACGACGGCGTCCGCTACGGCCACCGCGCCAAGGACTACAAGGACCTGGTGGACATGTACGAGAAGACCCGCGCCGAAGGCTTCGGCGACGAGGTCAAGCGCCGCATCCTGGTGGGCAGCTATGTGCTGTCCCACGGCTATTACGACGCCTACTACCTGCAGGCGCAGAAGATCCGCCGCCTGATCGCCAACGATTTCAAGGCCGCGTTCCAGCAATGCGACGTGATCCTGGGGCCGGTGGCGCCGACCGCTGCTTTCGATCTGGGCCAGCTGTCGGCCGATCCGGTAGAGATGTATCTGTCCGACATCTATACGCTGTCGGTCAACCTGGCCGGACTGCCCGGCATGAGCGTGCCGGCCGGCTTTTCCGCGGGTGGCCGTCCGATCGGCCTGCAGATCATCGGCAACTACTTCGCCGAGGCCAAGATGCTGAACGTCGCGCACCAGTTCCAGCAGGCCACTGACTGGCACACCCGCGCGCCGGCACTGTAAAAGATTGAGGACCAGATAAAGATGAAATGGGAAGTCGTAATCGGCATTGAGGTGCACGTGCAGCTCAACACCGTCTCCAAGATTTTCTCCGGCGCCAGCACCGCCTTCGGCGCCGAGCCCAACACCCAGGCTTCCGCGGTGGAGCTGGCCTTTCCGGGCGTGCTGCCGGTGCTGAACCGCGCGGTGGTGGACAAGGCCATCCGCCTGGGCCTCGCGCTGGACGCCACCATCAACCAGAAGAACGTGTTCGCCCGCAAGAACTACTTCTACCCCGATCTTCCCAAGGGCTACCAGATCAGCCAGATGGAGCTGCCTATCGTCGAGCGCGGCAAGCTGAAGATTCTGGTCGGCGATCAGGAAAAGATCATCGGCGTGACCCGCGCCCACATGGAAGAGGACGCCGGCAAGAGCTTGCACGAAGACTTCCAGGGCCTGTCCGGCATCGACCTCAACCGCGCCGGCACGCCGCTGCTGGAGGTGGTGTCCGAGCCCGACATGCGCTCGGTGGACGAGGCGCTGGCCTATGTGAAGGCGCTGTACGCGTTGGTGACCTGGCTGGGAATCTGCGACGGCAATATGCAGGAAGGCAGCTTCCGCATGGACGTCAACGTGTCGGTGCGCCCGGAAGGCCAGAAGGAGTTCGGCACCCGCCGCGAGATCAAGAACCTCAACTCCTTCCGCTTCCTGGAGCAGGCCGCCAAATACGAGATCCAGTGGCAGATCGACACGCTGGAAGACGGCGGCAAGGTGCAGCAGGCGACGGTGCTGTTCGATCCGGACAGCGGCGAGACCCGCATGATGCGCAGCAAGGAAGACGCGCACGACTACCGCTACTTCCCCGATCCGGACCTGTTGCCGGTGCGCATCGCGACCGAGCAGATCGAGCGCATCCGCGCCGAGATGCCCGAACTGCCGGGCGCGATGCAGGGCCGCTTCGTCGAGGAATTCGGCGTGTCGGCCTACGACGCCGCGCTGCTGACCGCGAGCCTGCCGCTGGCGCAGTACTTTGAAGCCGCCGCCCGCGCCTCCGGCCAGGGCAAGTTGGCCGCCAACTGGGTCAACGGCGAGATCGCCGCACGGCTGAACCGCGACGGCAAGAGCATCGCCGACTGCCCGATTGCGGTCGAGCGCCTGGTGGGCCTGCTGGCGCGCATCGCCGACAACACCCTGTCCAGCAAACTGGCCAAGCAGGTGTTCGAAGCGTTGTGGGACAGCGAGTTGTCGGTCGATGACATCATCGAACGCGACGGCCTGAAGCAGGTGTCCGACGTCGGCGCCATCGAGAAAATGGTGGAAGAAGCGATCGCCGCCAACCCGAAGGCGGTGGAGGAATTCCGCGCCGGCAAGGAAAAGGCGCTCAACGCCTTGGCCGGCCAGGTGATGAAGGCATCCAAGGGCAAGGCCAACCCGACCCAGGTGCAAGATATCCTGAGGCAGAAGCTGGGCTGAGTTTGATACCCGAACAACATGCGGCTTGTTTAAGCCGCATGTTGTTTTTTAAATACAGGCCTGAAATTGGCCGCGGGTAAAGTGTTTCTTTTATTGAAGATACTTATGCTTCAGACAGTTCCATCGGCAATTATTGCCGTCCTGTTGCATCCCCTGCGATCCGCAATGTTCACATCCCACTTTTACTGATGATTTTAAGTCACTGATTTCTCACAGATTCCATTTTTATACCCTCCCGTAAGTCATTGTCGCAAAAGGCGAATTAGAGAATTCCTATGTTGACCGTGGGGCGGTTATTTCTTATAGTGGCGAAAAGTGGGATAAAGTGGGTGAAAGTGGGGCAAATGCCCCCCGGAGCGACGGCTCCGTTTTCTCGGTCAGCGGGTTCAAATCATGATTGGTGGCGTCAGTATCCTGTCTCTCGATAGCAAGGGGCGTTTGGCTATTCCGGCCAAACACCGTGAGACACTGCTGTCCGCGTTTGGCCACAAGCTGATCGTCACTCTCGAATCCCAGGACCACCTGCTGTTGTACCCCGAACCCAACTGGCGCCCGGTCGAGGCCCGTCTGCTTGCCCTTCCCACCGGCAATCCCACGCTGAAACGCTATCAACGGCTGGTGCTTGGCCATGCCGAAACCCTGGAAATGGATTCCGCCGGCCGCATCCTGCTGCCGGCCCGGCTGCGCGAGTTGACCGCGCTGGACAAGGATGTCGCCCTGGTAGGCATGGGCAACCGCTTTGAGTTGTGGAACGCCGAGGAATGGGACAGCCAGACCGCCGACGCGCTGGCTATCGATCAGGCCGATTTGGCCCAACACCTTGGAGATTTCACGCTGTGAGCACCCCCACTTACGTGCACCGCACGGTATTGCTGGCCGAAGCGGTCGACGCGCTGGCCATCCGCGAGGATGGCGTCTACGTCGATTGCACCTTCGGCCGCGGAGGCCACAGCCGTTTGATCCTGTCGAAGCTCGGCCCGAATGGCCGGCTGATCGCCTTCGACAAGGACCTGGAAGCCATCGCCGTCGCCGAACGGCTGGCGGCGGAGGATTCCCGCTTCAACATCGTGCACAACGGTTTCGAGACACTGTCGTCCGAGCTGGCCCGCCTGGGCGCGGCCAGCGTGGATGGCGTGCTGATGGACCTGGGCGTGTCGTCGCCGCAGATCGACGATGGCAGCCGCGGTTTCAGCTTCCGTTTCGACGCGCCGCTGGACATGCGTATGGATACCACTCGCGGCGTCACCGCCGCCGAGTGGTTGGCAACGGCCGACGAGGCCGATATCAAAGAGGTCATCAAGACTTATGGTGAAGAGCGGTTTGCTCGCAAGATCGCAGCAGCCATTGTTGCGCAACGGGGGGAACACCCCATCACGACCACGCGTGAGCTCGCTTTGCTCGTTGGGCAAAACGTCCGTACTCGGGAACCGGGTCAAGACCCCGCGACGCGTACCTTCCAGGCGATCCGGATCTTTGTGAACCGGGAGCTGGACGAACTGAAGGCGGCGCTGCCGCAGGCCGCGCGTCTGCTGGGCGAGCATGGCCGGCTGGCCGTCATCAGCTTCCATTCGCTGGAGGACCGCATCGTCAAGCAATACCTGCGCGACGTCAGCAGCGAGGAAAAGCTGCCGATGTGGGCGATGGTGCGCGCCGAGGACATGGCCAAGCCGCCGATCGCCCTGGTGGGCAAGGCGGTCCGCGCCGGCGACGAGGAGGTGCGCGAGAACCCGCGCTCCCGCAGCGCCATCATGCGGGTGGCCGAGCGCACCGCCGCGCCGTGGCGGGAGGTGGATGCATGAACAAGCTCAACGCGATGCTGCTGGCGATGACCGTCTTCTCCGCCTGGTCGGTGGTGACGTCTACCCACGTGTCGCGCAAGCTCTACAGCGACTTGCAGAAGGAGACCAAGTCGGGGCAGCAGCTGGAGGTGGAGTTCGGCCAGCTGCAGCTGGAGCAGAGCACCTGGGGCGCGCACGCGGTGATTGAAAAGGCGGCGTCCACCCGTCTGGACATGCACACCCCCGATCCGCGCCAGATCCAGGTGATTTCGCCCGGAGGGAGGATCTGATGCGCGCCGGCAGCAGCTATAGCGTTCGCCAGCGGCCGGTGTCGGCCAGCCCGGCCCTGCGCATGACCAGAACCCGGGTGCGCTGCGTGCTGCTGGTGCTGGCGCTGCTGTTTCTGGCGTTGATCTGCCGCGCGATGTATCTGCAGGTGGTGCAGCAGGATTTCCTGCAGAACCAGGGCGAGGCGCGTTTCCGCCGCGCGATGACGCTGGAGGCCAACCGCGGTGTGATCACCGACCGCAACGGCGAGCCGCTGGCGATCAGCACCCCGGTGCAGACCATCTGGGCCAGCCCGGCCGACATGGAGCCAGTGCCGCCGGCCAAGCTGCGCGAGCTGGCCGCCCTGCTGGACCTGGCGCCGGAGGAACTGGCCGCCAAGCTGTCCGACCGCAAGAAGGAATTCGTCTACATCAAGCGCCAGATCAGTCCGGAGCAGGCCGACAAGGTGATGGCGCTGGGCATTCCCGGCATCGCCAAGCAGCAGGAATTCCGCCGCTTCTACCCGGCCGGCGAGATCGTGTCGCACATCATCGGTTTCACCGGGGTCGACGGCAAGGGCCAGGAGGGCGTGGAGCTGGCGCGCGAGAAGATGCTGGCGGGCCGCGATGGCCGCCGCGTGGTGCTGAAGGACCGCCGCGGCCACATCATCGAGGACATCGCCGCCATCGAGCCGCCGCGCGACGGCCAGAAGCTGGCGCTGGCGGTGGACCACCGCATCCAGTATCTGGCCTATCGCGAGATCAAGGCGGCGGTGGAGCAGAACAAGGCCAAGGCCGGCAGCGTGGTGGTGCTGGACGCCCACTCCGGCGAATTGCTGGCATTGGCCAACTACCCGTCGTTCAACCCCAACAACCGCGTCGGGGTGACGCCGGAAATGATGCGCAACCGCGGCGTGATCGACCTGTTCGAGCCGGGCTCGACGATGAAGCCCTTGTCGATTTCGCTGGCGCTGGAGCATGGCAAGGCCAGCCTCAACAGCGTGCTGGACACCCACAGCTATATGATAGGGCCGGCCACCATCCGCGACGTGTCGCCGCAGGCCAGCCTGAACATTCTCGGCATCATCCAGAAGTCGTCCAACGTCGGCACCAGCAAACTGGCGCTGATGAGCAGCCCGGAGGACTTCTGGAAGCACTACGACGCGCTGGGCTTCGGCCGCGCGCCCAATACCGGTTTCCCCGGCGAGGCCGGCGGCCGGCTGCGCGATTGGCACCGCTGGCGGCCGATCGAGCAGGCGACGATGTCCTTCGGCTACGGCGTATCGGTCAGCCTGATCCAGATGGCGCGCGCCTATACCATCTTCGCCAACGACGGCGTGATGCTGCCGATCGCGCTGTACAAGACCAGCAACCCAATGCCGGGCAAGCGGGTGATAGACATCAAGACCGCGCACGAAATGCGCGACCTGTTGATCGCCAACAGCCAGCCCGGCGGCGGCGCGGTCGGCGGCCGCATCATCGGTTACAGCATAGGCGCCAAGAGCGGCACCGCGCGCAAGCTGGAGGGCCGCACCTACGTGGCCAACAAGCACCGCGCGCTGTTCATGGGCTTCGCGCCCGGCCATGCGCCCAAGGTGATCGTGGCGGTGATGATAGACGAGCCTTCCGCCGGCAAATATTACGGCGGCGCGGTGGCGGCCCCAGTGTTCTCGCAAGTGGCCGGCGGCGCGCTGCGAGTGCTGAACGTGCCGCCCGACGAGCCTTCCAACAACACTTTATTGCCGGAATCGACCCCTGTTCCGGCGGACTTCTGACACCATGAAGAGTCGTCTGATCGCCTTGCCGGACTGGGATCCGGCTGCGCTGAACCAGCTGGGCCTGACCATCAAGAGAGTGGAGGCCGACAGCCGCCGCGTGCTGCCCGGCGATGTATTCCTCGCCTGTCGCGGCGAGTTCGTTGACGGCCGCGATTTCATCCCCGCCGCGCTGGAGAAGGGCGCGGCCGCGGTGCTGTGGGACGACGCCGACGGCTTCGCCTGGAATCCGGCCTGGCAGGTGCCCAATCTGGCGGTGCCGAATCTGCGCGAGCGCGCCGGCATCGTCGCCGCCCATGTGCTGGGCGAGCCCGCGCGCGACCTGACCGTGGTCGGCATCACCGGCACCAACGGCAAGACCTCGATTTCGCACTGGCTGGCGCAGGCTTTCTCCTTGCTGGGCCGGAAGGCCGCGTTGATCGGCACCGTCGGCAACGGCTTCTACGGCGCGCTGACCGAAACCACCCACACCACGCCCGACCCGGTGACGGTGCAGCAGAAGCTGGCCGAATATCGCCGCCAGGGCGCGCACGTGGTGACGATGGAAGTTTCCAGCCACGGCCTGGACCAGTCCCGAGTCAACGGCGTGGCCTTCGCCACCGCGGTGTTCACCAACCTGACGCGCGACCATCTGGATTACCATGGTTCGATGCAGGCTTACGGCGAATCCAAAAAGAAGCTGTTCTTCTGGGAGGGCCTGCAGCACGCGGTGATCAACGCCGACGACGAATTCGGCCGCCAGCTGGCCGGGGAGATCGACCGCGCGCAGACCCAGGTGGTGACGTATGGCCTCACGCAGGGCGATGTGCGCCCGCTGGCGCTGGCCGCCACATTGGAGGGCCTGCAACTGACCGTCGCCACGCCGTGGGGCGTGGTGGATGTGCGCACCGGCCTGGTTGGCCGCTTCAACGCCGCCAATCTGCTGGCCTGCCTCGCCACCTTGTGCGTCAACGGCGTCAGCCTGGCCGACGCCGCCGCGGTGATGGCGCGCATCCAGCCGGCGCGCGGCCGCATGCAGAGCATAGGCGGCACGCATGAGCCGCTGGTGGTGATCGACTACGCCCACACCCCGGACGCGCTGGAGAAGGCGTTGGCCACGTTGGGTGAAATCCGCCCCGCCGGCGGCCGGCTGTTTTGCGTGTTCGGCTGCGGCGGCGACCGCGATCCGGGCAAGCGCCCGATGATGGGCGCCATTGCCGAGAAGCATGCCGACGTGACGGTGCTGACCAGCGACAATCCGCGCAGCGAGGACCCGTTGGCCATCCTGGCCGACGTGCAGGCCGGCATGAAGCAGGCCGGCCATGTCGATGCCGACCGCGAGGCTGCCATCCACTGGGCGGTGGGCCAGGCGCGCGTCGGCGACGTGGTTCTGATCGCCGGCAAGGGCCATGAGGAATATCAGGACATCGCCGGCGTCAAGCGGCCGTTCTCCGACTTCCGCGTGGCGGAAGAGGCGCTCACCGCCTGGGGGCACCAAGCATGATGAGCCTGCAGCAAGCCGCCCGCCACGCCCAAGGCAGCCTCGTCGGCGTCGATGGCGCGGTGTCGCGGGTGATCACCGACAGCCGTCTGGCGCAGCCCGGCGATTTGTTTGTCGCGTTGAAGGGCGAGCGTTTCGATGCCCATGATTTCGTCGCCGAGGTGACGGCCAAGGGCGCCGCCGCGCTGGTGCGCGCCGATTTCCAGCTTGCCGGCGCCAGTTTGATCCGAGTGGACGATACCCGTCTGGCGCTGGGGCGTCTGGCCGCTGGCTGGCGCGCGGGGCAGCCGGCCGTGGTCGTCGGCGTCACTGGCTCCAACGGCAAGACCACGGTCAAGGAAATGCTGGCCGCCATCCTGAGCGCCCATGCCGGAGATCAGGCGGTGCTAGCCACCGCCGGCAATTTCAACAACGACATCGGCCTGCCGCTGACCCTGCTGCGACTGAAGCCGCAACACCGCTACGCGGTGATCGAGATGGGCATGAACCATCACGGCGAGTTGAGCTACCTCGCCGGCCTGGCCCGGCCGCAGGTGGCGCTGGTCAACAATGCGATGCGCGCCCACTTCGGCCATTTCGGCACCACCGAAGAAGTGGCCAGGGCCAAGGCGGAAATTTTTGAAGGACTGGTCGACGGCGGCGTGGCGGTGCTCAACGCCGACGACGCCAATCTGGCATTGTTCCGCCAGCGTGCCGGTCGGCATCGTCAGTTGAGTTTCGGCCTGGGTCCAGACGCCGAGGTCGGCGCACGCGATTTGCAAATGGACGCGCTGGCAAGCCGCTTCATCCTGACCTCGTCTGTCGGCGAGCAAACAGTGTCGTTGCCGGCGCCGGGCGAGCACAACGTCCGCAACGCGCTGGCCGCCGCCGCGGTGGCGCTGGCGCTGGAAGTGCCGCAGGCCGCCATCGCCACCGGCCTGGCCGCCTTTGCCGGCGCCAAGGGGCGCTTGCAGCTGAAAACCGCGCCGAGCGGCTTGACCGTGCTGGACGACAGCTACAACGCCAATCCGGATTCGATGAAGGCCGGCCTGGACGTGCTGTCGCGCCTGCCGGCCCCGCGCTGCTTCGTGATGGGCGATATCGGCGAATTGGGCGACGCCGCGCCGGCGCTGCACGCCGAGGTCGGGGAACATGCGCGCGCGCGCGGCATCGAACAGCTCTTCGCGCTGGGCGAGCTGTCGCGCGCGGCTGTCGCCGCCTTCGGCGCCGGCGCGCAGCATTTTGATTCGATTGACGAGTTGTTGGAGTGCCTGGATAGCCGGCTGGCATCGGGTACCGCCGTTCTGGTCAAGGGGTCGCGCTTCATGCGCATGGAACGGGTGGTGGAACACCTGATGCACGCAAACACAGAGGGAGTATAAGGTGCTGCTTTGGTTGGCTGATCTGTTGGGCTCGCACATCCGGGCCTTCAATGTTTTCAATTACATCACGCTGCGCGCGGTGATGGCGGCCCTGACTTCGCTGGCGATTTCGCTGCTGCTGGGGCCGTGGGTGATCCGCAAGCTGACCGAGCTCAAGGTGGGCCAGGCGGTGCGCAACGACGGCCCGCAGACCCACCTGGTCAAGGCCGGCACTCCCACCATGGGCGGCTCGCTGATCCTGCTGGCCATCACCATCACCACGCTGCTGTGGGCCGACCTGTCCAATAAATATGTGTGGCTGCTGCTGGCGGTGATGCTGGGCACTGGCGCACTGGGTTTCTACGACGACTGGCGCAAGGTGGTATACAAGGACCCGAAAGGGGTATCGGCCAAGTTCAAGATGGGCTGGCAGTCGGCCATCGCCATCGGCGCCGGGGTGTTCCTGATCGCCACCGCCAAGCTGCCGGCCTCCACCGAATTCATCGTTCCCTTCTTCAAGACCGTGTCCTACCCGCTGGGCGCGGTGGGCTTCTGCGTGTTGACCTATCTGGTGATCGTCGGCACTTCCAATTCGGTCAACCTCACCGACGGCCTGGACGGCCTGGCGGCGCTGCCCACCGTGATGGTGTCGGCCGGCCTGTCGATTTTCGCCTACGCCGCCGGCCACGCGGTGTTCTCCAAGTACCTGGGCGTGCCCTTCATTCCCGGCGCGCACGAGGTGGTGGTGTTCTGCGCGGCGATGTGCGGCGCCTGCCTGGGGTTTTTGTGGTTCAACGCCTATCCGGCCCAGGTGTTCATGGGCGACGTCGGCGCCTTGGCGCTGGGCGCCGCGCTGGGCACCGTCGCGGTGATCGTGCGCCAGGAAGTGGTGCTGTTCATCATGGGCGGCCTGTTTGTGGTGGAGGCGCTGTCGGTGATGATACAGGTCGGCTCGTTCAAGCTCACCGGCAAGCGGGTGTTCCGCATGGCGCCGCTGCATCACCATTTTGAATTGAAGGGCTGGAAGGAGACGCAGGTGGTGGTGCGTTTCTGGATCATCACCATGATGCTGGTGCTGGCCGGCCTGTCCACGCTGAAGCTGCGCTGAGGATCGCGACGATGGATTACGCCAATCGACAAGTGATGGTGGTGGGGCTGGGAGGCTCGGGGCTTGCCGCCGCGCGCTACCTGGCCGCCCACGGCGCGCGCGTCGGCGTGGCCGATGCCAATCCGTCCGACGAGCGGCTGGCCGAACTGGAACGCCTGCTGCCGGGCACGGCGGTGAAGCGCGGCGAGTTCACCGCCGACACCTTCGCCGGCATCGACTTGCTGGTGGTCAGCCCCGGCGTGCCGCTGGCCAATCCGGCCATCGCCGCCTACCGCCGCGCCGGCGGTGAGGTGGTGGGCGACATCGAGATCCTGGCGCGCGCGATCCGCGGCGACGGCAGCAAGGTGATCGCCATTTCCGGCTCCAACGGCAAAAGCACCGTCACCAGCCTGGTGGGCCACCTGTGCGAGGCAGCCGGCCTGGATGCCATCGTCGCCGGCAATATCGGCCTGGCGGTGCTGGAGGCGCAGCTGGCGCGGGAACAGAGCGGCAAGCGTCCGGACGTATGGGTGCTGGAGCTGTCCAGCTTCCAGTTGGAGTCCACCTTCAGCTTGCAGGCGGACGCCGCCACCGTGCTGAATATTTCCGAGGACCATCTCGACCGCTACGCCGACCTGCTGGATTACGCCCACGCCAAAACCGCCGTGTTCAACGGCCAGGGCGTGCAGGTGCTGAACCGCGACGACGCGCTGGTGCGGGCGATGGTGCGCCCCGGGCATCAGGTGAAGTGGTTCTCGCTGAATGGTGCGGCCGACTACGCGCTGGCGCGCAACGGCGGCTACCACTTGAGCGTGGCCGGCGAGAAGGTGTTCGACTGCGCCGACATGCCGCTGCAGGGCCTGCACAACGCCGCCAACGCGCTGGCCGCGCTGGCCTTGTGCCAGGGCATAGGCCTGGCGCTGCCGGCCCTGCTGGAGGGACTGAAAAGCTTTCGTGGCCTGGCGCACCGGGTGGAGCTGGTAGACGAATTCGACGGCGTTGCGTTTATCGATGATTCCAAGGGAACCAATGTGGGCGCCACCGAGGCGGCGCTCAACGGCATGATCCGCCAGGTGGTGTTGATCGCCGGCGGCGACGGCAAGGGCCAGGACTTCGCGCCGCTCAAGCCGGCCTGCCAGCGCATCGCGCGCGCGGTGGTGCTGATCGGCCGCGACGCGCAGCGGATCGAGTCGGCGCTGGCCGGCTGCGGCCTGCCGCTGGAGCGCTACGCCACGCTGGAAGAGGCGACGCGGCGCGCGGCGGCGCTGGCGCATCCGGGCGATGTGGTGCTGCTGTCGCCCGCCTGCGCCAGCCTGGACATGTTCCGCAATTACGCCCATCGCGCCGAGGTGTTCATCGCCACGGTGGCGGAGTTGAAGGCGGCGCGGCGATGAACCGCAACCCGGCGCGCCATTATGTGGCGATCACTCCGCTGGACGAGGCGCTGGCCTGGGCGCTGGCCTTGCTGCTGTCGATCAGCCTGGTGATGGTGTATTCGGCTTCCATCGCTTACGCCGAGGCTGACGCGGCGACGCAGAACCGCTACTTCTACCTGATCCGCCACGTGGTGTTCATGGTGATCGGACTGGCGGCGGCATACGCGGCCTTCCAGATTCCCACCGGCTTCTGGCAGAAGTATTCCGGGAAGATTTTCCTGATCGGGCTGGTGATGCTGGTGCTGGTGCTGATTCCCGGCATCGGCAAGGTGGTCAACGGTTCGCGGCGCTGGATCAATCTGCTGGTGCTCAATCTGCAGCCGTCGGAGGTGATGAAGTTCGCCACCGTGCTGTACGCGGCGGACTACACGGTGCGCAAGAGCCACCTGTTGCACAGCATCAAGGAAGGCTTCCTGCCGATGTTCGCGGCGATGGTGGTGGTGGCCTTTCTGCTGCTGCGCGAGCCGGACTTCGGCGCGCTGATGGTGGTGATGAGCATCGCGATGGGCCTGCTGTTCCTCGGCGGCATCAATATGCGCATCTTTTCGGGACTCGCGGCGATGGCGGTGGTGGCGATCGTGTTGCTGATCGTTTCCTCGCCGTACCGTCTGAAGCGGGTGCTGGGTTTCATGGACCCGTGGGACGACCCGTACGGCAAGGGTTATCAGCTGAGTCACTCTCTGATCGCCATCGGTCGTGGAGAATGGTTTGGCGTGGGGCTGGGCGGCAGCATCGAGAAATTGTTCTACCTGCCGGAGGCGCACACCGACTTCATCATGGCGGTGATCGCCGAGGAATTCGGCTTCGCCGGCATCTGCGTGGTGATCGGCCTGTACGCCTGGATCGTCCGCCGCGCCTTCCACATCGGCGTGGAGTCGAAAAAGCTGGAGCGCTACTACCAGGCGCTGGTGGCGCAGGGCATAGGCATCTGGCTGGGCATCCAGGTGTTCTTCAACATCGGCGTCAACATGGGCCTGTTGCCCACCAAGGGCCTGACGCTGCCGCTGATGTCGTTTGGCGGCTCGGCGATGCTGATGAATCTGATAGCCGTGGCGGTGCTGCTGCGGGTGGATTATGAAAACCGCCGCATCATGCGCGGCTACAAGGTTTGATAGAGATGACGAATCGAACGGTCATGGTGATGGCGGCAGGCACGGGTGGACACATCGTCCCCGGCCTCGCCGTGGCCAAAGAGCTGCAGCAGCGCGGCTGGAAAGTGGTGTGGCTGGGCACTCAGCGCGGCATGGAGAACAAGCTGGTGCCGCCGTCAGGCATCGTACTGGAGCGGCTGAATTTTCACGGCGTGCGCGGCAAGGGCCTGTTCGGTTCGCTCAAGGGCGCGCTGCAGCTGGCGGGCGCGTTCTGCAAGAGCGTGGCGCTGATGTTGCGCCATCGTCCCGACGTGGTGCTGGGCATGGGCGGCTATGTCTGCCTGCCCGGCGGCCTGGCGGCGGCGCTGTTGTGGAAACCGCTGGTGCTGGTCAACGCCGACGCCAGCCTGCTGCTGAGCAACAAGGCGCTGCTGCCGTTCGCCAAAAAGCTGGTGTGCGGCTTCGACGGCAGCGCGGCGAAACAGGCGAAGGCGCTGGTCACCGGCAATCCGGTGCGAAGGGAAATCGAGCGGATCGCGGATCCGGCCGGGCGTTACGCCGGCCGCGGCGGTCCGCTGAAGGTCTTGGTGGTGGGCGGCAGCCTGGGCGCCAGGGTGTTGAACGAGACGCTGCCGCAGGTGCTGGCGGCGCTGCCGGCCGACAAGCGTCCGCAGCTGGCGCACCAGACCGGCGAGGCCAACTACGTCGCCGTCAGCGCCGCCTACGCCGCCGCTGGCCAGCAGGGCCAGGTGGAGCTGCTGCCGTTTATCGACGACATGCCGAAGCGGCTGGCCGAGTGCGATCTGGTGATCTGCCGCGCCGGCGCCATCACGGTCAGCGAATTGTGCGCCGCCGGGGTGCCCAGCATCCTGGTGCCGCTGGTGGTGTCAACCACCGGCCATCAGCGCGACAACGCCGAGTGGATGGCGAAGGAAGGCGCGGCCTGGCATCTGCCGCAACAGGAATTGACCGTGGACAGGCTTGCCAGCCTGTTGGCGGGGCTGGACAGGGACCAACTGGCGGCCAGGGCGGCGCGCGCGCGCGCGCTGGCTCGGCCGGGCGCGGCCGGCCGGGTGGCCGATCTGTGCCAGGAATTGGCCGGGGAATGAATAGGCGCCGGAGAGAAGCGCCTGATTACGAGACACAGACATGAAACACAGGGTCAAACACATACATTTCGTCGGCATCGGCGGCGTCGGCATGTGCGGCATCGCCGAGGTGCTGCACGGGCTGGGCTACACCGTGTCCGGTTCGGACATGGCCGACGGCGCCACCACCAAGCGGCTGGCGGCCGAAGGCGTGCGCGTGTTCTTCGGCCATGACGCCACCTATATCGAAGGCGCCGACGTGGTGGTGACCTCCACCGCGGTGAAGGCGGACAACCCGGAAGTGCTGGCGGCGCGCGACAAGCGCATCCCGGTGATTCCGCGCGCGATGATGCTGGCCGAGCTGATGCGCTTCAAGCAGGGCATCGCCATCGCCGGCACCCACGGCAAGACCACCACCACTAGCCTGACCGCGTCGGTGCTGGGCGCGGCAGGGCTGGACCCCACCTTCGTCATCGGCGGCAAGCTGACCGCCGCCGGCGCCAACGCCAAGCTGGGCTCGGGCGAGTTCCTGGTGGCCGAGGCCGACGAGTCCGACGCGTCCTTTCTGCATTTGAGCCCGGTGATGGCGGTGGTGACCAATATCGACGCCGACCACATGGACACCTACGACCACAGTTTCGACAAGCTCAAGCAGGCCTTCGTCGATTTCCTGCAGCGCATGCCGTTCTACGGCCGCGCGGTGCTGTGCGTTGACGACCCCAATGTGCGCGAGATCCGCGGCCGCATCAGCAAGCCGGTCACCACCTACGGGCTGGACGACAGCGCCGACATCTATGCCGAGAACGTACAGGCGGCGGCGGGCCAGATGCATTTCGACGTGGTGGTGAAGAACGGCGCCACCACCCGCTTCCCGGTGGTGCTGAACCTGCCGGGCCGCCACAATGTGCTCAACGCGTTGTCGGCGATCGCCATTGGCCTGGAGTGCGGCGCGGACATCGCTGCCATCCAGAAGGGCCTGGCGGAGTTCGCCGGCGTCGGCCGCCGCTTCCAGCGCTACGGCGAAGTGAAGGCCAAAGACGGCGGCAGCTTCACCTTGGTAGACGATTACGGCCACCACCCGGTGGAGATGGCGGCCACCTTGTCCGCCGTGCGCGGCGCGTTTCCGGGGCGCAGGCTGCTGCTGGCGTTCCAGCCGCACCGCTACACCCGCACCCGCGACCTGTTCGAAGACTTCGTCAAGGTGCTGTCCGGCGTGGACGCGCTGCTCCTGGGCGAAGTGTACGCCGCCGGCGAAGCGCCCATCGTCGCCGCCGACGGCCGCGCGCTGGCGCGGGCGGTGCGGGTGGGCGGCAAGGTGGAGCCGCTGTTCGTCGAGAGCATCGCCGAGCTGCCGCAGGCGATTGTCGACGCCGCCCGCGACGGCGACGTGGTGCTGACCATGGGCGCCGGCTCGGTGGGCGCGGTGCCTACCAAGGTGCTGGCGCTGGCCTGAACAGGAATTTTCCGCCCGCGCGGCTGGCGCGGGCTTGCTGAGGACAGATAGATGAAGCAGTACGGCAAAGTGGCGGTGTTGATGGGCGGAGGCTCGTCCGAGCGCGAAGTGTCGCTGATGAGTGGCAACGGCGTGCTCTCGGCATTGCTGGCCAAGGGCGTGGACGCCCACAAGTTCGACCCGGCGGAAAAGCCGCTGGCGGCGTTGAAGGAAGAGGGTTTCAGCAGCGTGTTCAACATCCTGCACGGCCCGTTCGGCGAGGACGGCACCTTGCAGGGCGCGCTGGAGGCATTGGGTGTGCCGTACACCGGCTGCGGCGTGATGGCTTCGGCCATCTGCATGGACAAGTGGCGCACCAAGCTGTTGTGGAAGGGCGCCGGCCTGCCGATCCCGGCGTTCGAACTGCTGAACGACGACAGCGATTTCGCCGCCGTCGAGGCGAAGCTGGGCCTGCCGATTTTCGTCAAGCCGTCCACCGAGGGCTCCAGCATAGGGGTGACCAAGGTCAAGCGGGCGGGCGAACTGAAGGCGGCGTATCAAGAGGCGCGCAAGTACGACGGCATCGTCATCGCCGAGCAATTCATCGGCGGCGGCGAGTACACCTGCGCGGTGATAGACGACGTGGCCTATCCGACCATCAAGATCGAGCCGGCCACCGAGTACTACGACTACCAGGCCAAGTATTTCCGCGACGACACCGTTTACCGCTGTCCGTCCGGCCTGGCGCCGGAGGTGGAGGCGAAGGCGCGCGAACTGGCGCTGCAGGCGTTCAAGGTATTGGGTTGCCGCGGCTGGAGCCGGGTGGATTTCCTGATGGACGAGGCAGGCGGCATCTATCTGCTGGAAGTGAACACCAATCCGGGCATGACCAGCCACAGCCTGGTGCCGATGGCGGCGCGGGCGGAAGGCATCAGTTACGAAGACCTGTGCCTGAAGGTATTGGATACGGTGCATGTGGGATAACCATCGGCTGCTCAGAAGCCTGGCCAATATGATGCTGGGCGCTGCAGCGCTGATGTTGCTGTATGCGGGGGGATTCTGGCTGACGCACGCGCCGGTGTTCCCGGTGAAGAAGATACGGATTCAGGGCGACATGAACCGGGTGACGGCGGAACAGCTGAAATTCATCGCGGAGCATGAGCTGGCCGGCACCTTCTTCACGCTGGACATCGACAAGACGCGGTCCGCCTTCGGCAAGCTGCCCTGGGTGCGAGACGCGCAGGTGAGGCGGCGCTGGCCGGACGCGCTGGACATCACGGTGGAGGAGCATGTGGCGCTGGCGCGCTGGGGAGAAAACGGTTTGGTCAACACCCGCGGCGAGCGTTTCGACGCCGCCAGCGACGCCAAGCTGCCGGTGTTTTACGGGCCGGCCGGCGCCGAGAAGGACATGACGGCGATGCTGACCGATCTGCGGCAGGCGCTGCAGCCGTCGGGCCTGGCCCCGCGCGAGTTGTGGCTGTCGTCGCGGCGGGCGTGGAAAGTGGTGCTGGATAACCAGCTGCAGCTGGAATTGGGACGTAACGACGCGGCGGCGCGCGCAGAGCGCTTCGCCACGTACTGGAAAAGCCGGTTGGCGTTGTTGCCGTATCACATCGAATACGTAGACATGCGCTACCCGAACGGATTCGCTGTGCGGATGCCTGATTACAAGGCGCCGCCGGTCAAGGGAAACAAGTGATTAGGCGTTGGAGCGACAGGTGAGCAAACCAAAGGAAAGCAAGAACATGCTGGTTGGCCTGGACATCGGCACCTCGAAGATCGTGGCGATCGTCGCGGAGGTGCTGGAGGACGGCCAGCTGAATATCGTCGGCATGGGACACACGCCGTCGCGCGGCTTGAAGCGCGGCATGGTGGTGAACATCGAGTCGACGGTGCAGGCGATCCAGCGCGCGCTGGAAGAGGCCGAGCTGATGGCCGACTGCAAGATTCACGAGGTGTTCGTCGGCATCGCCGGCAGCCACATCAAGAGCGTGAATTCGCACGGCATGGTGGCGATCAAGGATCGCGAAGTCACCAAGATGGACATCGACCGCGTGATCGAAACTGCGCGCGCCGTGACCATTCCGCCCGACCACCAGGTGCTGCACATCCTGACCCAGGAATACAGCATCGACGGCCAGGAGGGCGTGCGCGAGCCGCTGGGCATGAGCGGCGTGCGGCTGGAAGCCAAGGTGCACATCGTCACCGGCGCGGTGTCCGCCGCGCAGAACGTCACCAAGTGCGTGCGCCGCTGCGGTCTGGAAGTGTCCGACCTGGTGCTGCAGCCGATGGCCTCGGCCATCGCGGTGCTGTCGGAGGACGAGAAGGATCTGGGTGTGTGCCTGATCGACATCGGCGGCGGCACCACCGACATCGCCGTGTACGTGGGCGGCGCGATCCGCCACACCGCGGTGATCCCGATCGCCGGCGACCAGATCACCAACGATATCGCGATGGCGTTGCGCACGCCCACCAAGGAAGCCGAGGACATCAAGATCCAGCACGGCGTGTCGCTGGTGGCGATGGCCGATCCGGCGCAGATGATTGAAGTGCCGGGCGTCGGCGAGCGCGGTCCGCGCCAGATGTCGCGCGCCACGCTGGCCGAAGTGATAGAGCCGCGGGTGGAGGAGCTGTTCCAGCTGGTGCAGCAGGAGCTGCGCCGCAGCGGCTTCGAGGAATTGCTGTCGTCGGGGATGGTGCTGACCGGCGGCGCCAGCCTGATGCCGGGGATGGTGGAACTGGCCGAGGAGGTGTTCCACCTGCCGGTGCGCGTCGGCGTGCCCAAGTACGTCGGCGGCCTGGCCGAGGTGGTCAAGACCCCACGCTTCTCCACCGGCGTCGGTCTGCTGTTGTATGGCAAGGACCAGATCCAGGGTTATGCGGGTCCGCACAGCAAGACGGAATCGGCTGGCGTGGGACAGTTGTTCGGCAAGATGAAGGCCTGGTTCGCCGGGAACTTCTAAGCGGCAAGGAAGCGCCGGCACGCAGGTGCGGCGGCGCGGTAATTCGGGCGCAGTAAACACGGTTAGTGGCTCATCTTATGTTGAGGAGAGGAAAATGAGCGGAATGGTATTCGAAGTGATGCAGGAAACGGCCAGCTCGGCCGTGATCAAGGTGATCGGCGTCGGCGGCGGCGGTTGCAACGCCATCGACAACATGATCGTGGGCAATGTGCACGGCGTGGAATTCATCTGCGCCAACACCGACGCGCAGTCGCTGCAGCGCAACCGTGCGCCGCAGAAGCTGCAGCTGGGCACCAATCTGACGCGCGGGCTGGGCGCCGGCGCCAATCCGGAAGTGGGCCGCAGCGCGGCGCTGGAAGACCGCGAACGCATCGCCGAGACCCTGCGCGGCGCCAATATGGTGTTCGTCACCGCGGGCATGGGCGGCGGGACAGGTACAGGGGCTGCGCCCGTTGTTGCCGAAGTGGCTAAGGAAATGGGCATCCTGACCGTAGGCGTGGTCACCCGTCCGTTCGACCACGAAGGCAAGCGCATGAAAGTCGCGCAGAACGGCATCGAAGACCTGAAGAAGCACGTCGATTCGCTGATCGTGATCCCCAACGAGAAGCTGATGGAAGTGCTGGGCGACGACGTCACCATGCGCGAAGCGTTCCGCGCCGCCGACGACGTGCTCAAGGGCGCGGTGGCCGGCATCGCCGAAGTGATTACCTGCCCGGGCCTGATCAACGTCGACTTCGCCGACGTGCGCACCGTGATGTGCGAAATGGGCCTGGCGATGATGGGCTCCGCCTACGCTTCCGGCATCGACCGCGCCCGCGTGGCGGCGGAACAGGCGGTGGCCAGCCCGTTGCTCGACAACATCACGCTGGAAGGCGCGCGCGGCGTGCTGGTGAACATCTCCACCGCGCCGGGTTGCCTGAAGATGAGCGAGTACCGCGAGATCATGGGCATCGTCCGCCAGTACGCCGACGAAGAGGCGCAGATCAAATTCGGCACCGCCGAAGTGGAAGACATGCCGGAGGACACCATCCGCGTGACGCTGATCGCCACCGGTCTGGGACAGAAGAAGTCCTCTTCCCGCAACGAAGACCGCCCGGAATACATCAAGATCGTCAAGACCGGCACCGATGACCGCGCGGTGGAAATGGTCAACTACGAAGACCTGGACGCGCCGGCCATCATGCGCACCGGCCGTCGCCGCTCGTCGCCGTCGCTGGACTTTTCCAATCCGGAAGTCAGCGAGAGCTACGACATCCCGGCCTTTCTGCGCAAGCAGGCCGACTGAGAGGGAACGGATAGAGAAACGCTATTCATCCTAGCGAATCAATCAATAAAGCATAGGCAGTCGCTATGCTAGAATCGGGTTTTCCCGTCTGGTTGAGTAGCCTGAAATGATACTGCAGCGCACGCTGAAACAAGCGATCCGCGCCACGGGCGTCGGTCTGCATTCCGGCGAGCGGGTGAAGCTCACCCTGCTGCCGGCGCCGCCCGATACCGGCATCGTTTTCCGTCGTACCGACTTGCCCGAGCCGGTCGATGTGAAAGCGCAACCCTCGCTCGTGAACGACACGCGCCTCTCCTCCACGCTGGTGACGGACACCGGCGTGCGTGTCGGCACGATCGAGCATTTGATGTCGGCGTTGGCCGGCTTCGGCATCGACAACCTGATCGTCGAGGTGACGGCGGCGGAGATCCCCATCATGGATGGCTCCGCCGCGCCCTTCGTCTACCTGTTGCAGTCGGTCGGAGTGGTCGAGCAGCACAAGAAGAAGCGCTTCATCCGCGTCAAGGAGGCCGTGTCGGTCGCCGACGACCGCGGCGTGTGGGTCCGGCTGGACCCGCACGACGGTTTCAAGGTCACGCTGTCCATCGATTTCAACCATCCGGCGTTCAATCTGGCGCCGCAGACGGTGGAGGTGGACTTCGCCCATCATTCCTATATCGACGAGATCAGCCGCGCCCGCACCTTCGGCTTCATGCACGAGGTGGAGTACATGCGCAGCCACGGCCTGGGCCGCGGCGGCAGCTTGGACAACGCCATCGTCATCGACGACGAGTACGTGCTCAATCCGGAGGGCCTGCGCTTTCCGGACGAGTTCGTCCGCCACAAGATCCTGGACGCCATCGGCGACCTGTACATCGTCGGCCATCCGTTGATCGCGGCCTTCTCCGGCCACAAATCCGGCCACGCGATGAACAACAAGCTGCTGCGCAAGCTGCTGGAAACGCCGGACGCCTGGGAGTTCGCCAGCTTCGACGACCCGCTGGACGCGCCGTCCAGCTTCCACCAGCTGCCGCGCGTAGAGTAGCGCCATGTTCGGTTTCTGGCGCTTGTGGCTGCTGGCGACCATTCTGGCGCTGGGTTGGGCTCTGGTCTGCTTCGCGCTGACCGGCGACCGCGGCTACCTGCGCCGCATGCGCGGCATTGCCCGCTGGAGCGGCGGCCTGCTGGCGATCGTGGCCTGCTTCTGGCTGATTTTCCGCCTGCTGCGCTAACGCAGCGGGCTTTTTCACGTCCATTTTCTGATTATTGAGGAGCCGCGGATGGCGGAGCTTACCCATTTCGACGCTTCCGGCCAGGCGCATATGGTCGATGTCGGCGCCAAGGGCGTCAGCCGGCGCCGCGCGGTGGCTGAGGGTTTCATCCGCATGTTGCCGGCCACTTTCCAGTTGGTGCGGGGCGGCGGACACAAGAAAGGCGATGTGCTGGCCATCGCCCGCGTCGCCGCCATCATGGCGGCCAAGAAGACCTGGGACCTGATCCCGCTATGCCATCCCATCGGGTTGACGCGGCTGGCTGTCGAGTTCGAACTGCTGGACGCGGAGTCGGCGGTGCGGATCGTGGTGACGGCCGAATGCAACGGCCAGACCGGGGTGGAGATGGAGGCGCTGACTGCGGTCAACATCGGCCTGCTGACCATCTACGACATGTGCAAGGCGGCGGACCGCGGCATGGTCATCGACGGCGTCCGCTTGCTGGAGAAGGCGGGCGGCAACAGCGGCGAGTGGAAGGCCTAGGGCGGAAGCCTGCGCGGCAGGCGTTCCGCCGTCAGGCTGTCAGGATCCCTTGCGCAGCGATTTCAGCGCCTCGGCGGCGTCGCGCGGAGCGCTGTGCGATGGGCACAGCAGCTCGCGCAGTTCGCGCCTGAGCTTGTCGCCGTAGCCGATGTCCTGCCACAAGGGCCGCATCGGCTCGATCCAGCGCTGGTTGACGCTGTCGCCGAAGCCGTAGGCGCGGTACTTGTTGTCCTTGCATTGGATGCCCTCGACGCTGAGGTTCTCCACCGCGTTGGAGCTGAGCACCTTGCCGATGTAGCGCACCACGCCGTCCTTGCCCACACTCAGCGACTTGCCGTCGACGAAGAAGCGGTTGCTCTGCAGCCAGTCCGGCTTCACTTCCACCCAATCCGCGCTCTGCGGATAGCCGGGCAGCGCGTAGGCTTCCTCCTGCCACGGCTTGTCGTCGTCGCCGAAGGCGTAGTTGTCGTTCTTGATGACCCGGCCTTCGGCGTGCGCGGCCAGGCTCAGGCATAGCGCCAGCAGGGCCGGCAGGGTATGGATGACTTTCAATTCGGGTGCTCCGGATCAGCGCGCCTGGCCGGCGCGCAGGTTGTAGTTGCGGCGGTCGGTTTCTCGGCCCGCCAGGCCCCAGCTCAGTTCGGAAAACTGGATGTCGCCGCGGCTGGACACCGTCAGCAGCATCGAGGCGCGGGTGCCGTAGTCGCGGCCCTGGATGAAGATGGGCGACAGCGTCTTCTCCAGCGCCAGGCCGATGCGGGTATTCGGCAACTGGCCGGGACCGGCGGGGGTGGGGTCGGATAATGCGGCATAGGCCTGGTCTTCCGTCGGCAGCCGCCGGAATTCGCGCAGGTACTCCGCCAGCCGCTGGCTCTTGAACCACGGCGTGTCCAGTGTGGCGTTGGACAGCGTGTGGACGCCCGGGGTGACGCGCGCGATCTGCGCGGTGCGGCTGTGGAAGAAGAACAGGTCCGAGGTATGGCCGAACAGCAGGTTGAACGGCGCGTAGCGGTGATGTTCGGCGCGCAGCCAGTCGGCGAAGGTGAACGGGTCGTCGTCGCCGACGACGAAGCGCTCCACCAGCTCGCCGCGCGAGCGCTCGGCCTTGGCCGGGAAGCCGTCGCGGAAATTGGTGACGGCGGCGAAGCGGTTGCGCCCGTCCACCATCATCCAGCTGCCGCCGGATTGCAGGTCGCGCCCGCCCAGCGTGTGCGGGTATTCCGGCCACCAGTCCAGCGGCGCGGCGGGGCGGGCGTAGTATTCGTCCCGGTTGGCCAGCAGTACCAGCTGGCCCATGCCCGGCGTCTTGTAGGCAAAAGCGATGATGCACATGTTGAAGACCGATTTGGGTGAGGCTTGACGACTGGCGTAAACTATACGGCTACCACCGGTCCGCACTGCGTGCAGGGCCCGTATTCATTCATTGTAACGCGATATGGCTCAGGACACCGGCCCATGACTCCCGACAAGCACATTGATCTTTCCGGCCTCAACTGCCCGCTACCCATCCTGCGCGCCAAGAAGGCGCTGGCCGACATGGCGAGCGGCAGCGTGCTGGAGGTGATCGCCACCGACCCGGGCGCGCCCAAGGACTTCGAGGCCTTCTGCCGCCAGACCGGCAACGGCCTGCTCGAATCGACCACTACCGGCGAGGGCAAGTTCCGGATGGTGCTCAAGCGCAAATAAGCAGACAGGCGACGGCTTTTCCGTCGCCATTCTTTTATCCCTAGGATACGCCAAGCCACCGACCATGCAGACACTCACCCTGATCCGCCCCGACGACTGGCACCTGCACCTGCGCGACGACGCCGCGCTGGCCGCCGTGCTGCCCGACACCTGTCGCCAGATGGGCCGTGCCATCGTTATGCCCAATCTCAAGCCGCCGGTCACCACCGTGGCCGCCGCCGCCGCCTACCGCGAGCGCATCCTGGCGGCGCGCCCGGCCGGCAGCGCCTTCGAGCCGCTGATGACGCTATACCTGACCGACAAGACCAGCCCGGATGAAATCCGCTTGGCGAAGTCCAGCGGTTTCGTCCATGGCGTCAAGCTGTATCCGGCCGGCGCCACCACCAACTCAGACCATGGCGTCACCGATGTTGCCCGCGCGATGCCGGCGTTGCAGGCGATGGCGGAGGTCGGCATGCCGTTGCTGGTGCACGGCGAAGTGACGGCGGCGGAAATCGACGTGTTCGACCGCGAGGCGGCGTTCATCGAGCAGGTGATGAAGCCGCTGCTGCAAAAGCTGCCGGATCTGAAAGTGGTGTTCGAGCACATCACCACCCGCGAGGCCGCCGAGTTCGTCGCCGCCGCGCCGGCCAATGTCGCGGCTACGATCACCGCCCACCACCTGCTGATGAACCGCAACGCGCTGTTCGTCGGCGGCATCCGTCCGCATCATTACTGCCTGCCGGTATTGAAGCGCGAACTGCATCGACAGGCGCTGGTCAAGGCAGCCACGTCGGGCTCGGCCAAGTTCTTCCTCGGCACCGACAGCGCGCCGCACGCCAAGGGCGCCAAGGAGGCGGCCTGCGGCTGCGCCGGCATGTACACCGCCAATGCCGCGATAGAACTGTACGCCGAGGCCTTTGAGGCGGCCGGCGCGCTAGACAGGCTGGAGGCATTCGCCAGCCTCAACGGTCCGGCCTTCTACGGCCTGCCGGCCAATCCGGACCGCGTCACGCTGGTGAAGGAAAGCTGGACCGTGCCGGCCGAGCTGGCGTATCCGGGCGATATGCTGGTGCCGCTGCGCGCCGGCGAGGAGATCGCCTGGCGTTTGCAGCGCTGATTGCAGAAATGCAGTCGCAAAAAGCCGCTTTTGGGCGGCTTTTTGCATTTTATGCGATTGGGACGGGGGAATTAGCGAAAGCAGCATAGCCTGCAAATCAGGGGATGATGATCCGGCTGGGAACGCAGCGGCGGCGGACGTCTTTGCATCATGATATTTGCTCGGATCAGGCAATAGCATTCGACATGGCTACATGTCGTGCGTATAAAAAGACATGCATAATCAAGCCATTGATTTGCATTGATAGTCTATTGTCGGACAAATTGTCCGGCGTGAGAAAAATGAATGGCACATTATGGGTTTTGGGGCTTGAAGTATTCAAAACCCTCTGCGCATAATCTGCGGACCCACTCTGGATACAATCGAGTGAAAAAATTCGAACAACCCGTTGTCACGGGATGCTACAGAATCAGGAGAGTAGAGATGTCTAATAAGCAATCGCTGCAGGTGATCGCCGCCGCCGTCGCGCTGGCCATGGCCTCGGGTTCCGTGTTTGCCGCCAAGGTGCCGGCCGGCGTCAAGTTGGCCGCCAAGCAGGAATTCACCCGCAACACCGGCTCCGAGCCGGAAACCCTGGATCCGGTGGTGGCCGAATCGGTTCCCGCCAACACCATCACCGCCGATCTGTTCGAAGGTCTGACTGGTCTGGACGCTTACGGCAAGGTTGTGCCCGGCGTGGCCGAAAGCTGGAAGCAGACCGACGCCACCACCTGGGTGTTCCACCTGCGCAAGAACGCCAAGTGGTCCGACGGCAGCGGGGTGACCGCCGGCGACTTCGTCTATGGCTGGCAGCGCTTCGTCGATCCGAAAACCGCTTCGCCGTACGCCACCACCTACGGCATGTTCATCGTCAACGGCAAGGAAATCGCCGAAGGCAAGAAGCCGGCCGCCACGCTGGGCGTGAAGGCGGTGGACAAGTACACGCTGGAAGTGAAGACCCCGTATCCGGTGTTGTTCCTGCCGTCGCTGGTGGCCAATACCCAGCTGGCCCCGCTGCCCAAGGCCGTCATCGACAAGTACGGCAAGGACTGGACCAAGCCGGGCAAGATGGTCAGCAACGGTCCGTTCCAGCTGAAAGACTGGCAGGTCAACAGCAAGATCATCACGGTGAAGAACCCGAGCTACTGGGGTGCCAAGGATGTGCAGCTGACCAAGATCACCTATCTGCCGATCGAGGACAGCAACGCCGACGTCAAGTTGTATGAGTCCGGCCAAAACGATTATGTGCAGCAATTGCCGCCGGGCACCTTCGACAAGTACAAGGCCCAGTATCCGAAGGAAATCCGCAACGCCGAATTCCTGGCGCTGCGTTACTACTCCTTCAACAACAAGGACCCGCTGCTGAAGGACGTGCGCGTGCGCAAGGCGCTGTCGATGGTGATCGACCGCGACATCCTGGCCAAGAAGATCACCGCCGATGGCCAGATTCCGGCTTATAGCGTGATGGTGCGCGGCATCTCCGGCGCCGACGCCTCCACCTACGACTGGGTGAAATGGCCGATGGCCAAGCGGGTGGAAGAGGCCAAGAAGCTGTTGGCCGAAGCCGGCGTCAAGCCTGGCACCAAGGTCACCTTCACCTACAATACCAACGACTATCACAAGAAGATGGCGATCTTCGCCGCTTCCGAGTGGAAGTCCAAGTTGGGACTGAACACCGAGCTGGAGAGCCTGGAGTTCAAGGTGCTGCTGAAGAAGCGCCATGACGGCGACTACCAGATCGCCCGCAACGGCTGGAACGCCGACTACAACGACGCCACCACCTTCCTGGCATTGGTGCAGTGCAATAACGACCAGAACGACAACAAGAACTGCAACGCCAAGGCGGAAGAGCTGATCAAGCAGGGCAACCAGTCGCTGGACCCGGCCAAGCGCAAGCAGCTGTTCTCCCAGGCCACCAAGATGATCATGGACGACTACCCGATGCTGCCGTTGCTGCAATACACCGCGCCGCGCCTGGTGAAGTCCTATGTGGGCGGCTATGGCAAGAGCCCGCTGGATCGTTACCAGGGCAAGGACCTCTACATCATCGCCCACTGAGCGTGATGCAAGCGGCCAGCGCTAGCGCTGGATGAACAGAGGCCGGAGGCCCGCCTGGCGGACTCCGGCCTGCGATGTAGATTGGCGGTCAGTCCGGCCCGCGCCTAGGCGCGCGGTCGCCCTGCGCCTGCCAAGCGGAGTTTGATATGTGGTCTTATACTTTCCGACGCATTCTGGCGACGATCCCCACCTTGCTGGCGGTCATCACGGTCTGTTACCTGCTGCTGCACCTGACGCCGGGCGGCCCGTTCGACGGCGAGCGCAAGGTGTCCGCCGCGGTGCTGGCCAACCTGCAGGCCAAGTACCATCTTGACCTGCCGCCGTGGCAGCAATACCTGTATTACCTCAACAGCCTGCTGCACGGCGATCTGGGCGCCTCCTTCCGTTATGCGGACTGGAGCGTCAACGATCTGGTGAGCAAGGCCTTGCCGGTGTCCGCCAGCATAGGCGGCGGAGCCATCCTGATCTCGCTGGTGCTGGGCGTGCTGTTGGGCACCATCGCCGCGCTGCGCCAGAACAGCCTGATCGACTACCTGGTGATGCTGTTCGGCAATATCGGCGGCGCCTTCCCGTCCTTCGTGTTGGGGCCGGTGCTGGTGATGATCTTCGCCATCTGGCTGAAATGGCTGCCGGCTGGCGGCTGGGACAATTTCAATCCCAAGTTCATGATCCTGCCGGTTTCGCTATTGGTGTTCAT
Organism: Chromobacterium sphagni; assembly: GCF_001855555.1. Taxonomy (GTDB): domain Bacteria; phylum Pseudomonadota; class Gammaproteobacteria; order Burkholderiales; family Chromobacteriaceae; genus Chromobacterium; species Chromobacterium sphagni. The sequence goes on from NZ_MKCT01000001.1 coordinate 1,207,729, forward strand.
CAACGTTTCCACCATAGGCCGGGTGATGCGCGGCAGCCTGATCGAGGTGCTGAACAGCAACTTCATCCGCACCGCGCGCGCCAAGGGCCTGCCATTGCGCACCATCGTGCTGCGCCACGCGCTGAAACCGGCGCTGATGCCGGTGGTGTCGGTGATCGGCCCGCTGGCCATCTCCTCCATCACCTCGGCGGTGGTGACCGAGACAGTGTTCGGCCTGCCGGGTCTGGGCAAGCTGATCGTCAACGGCGCATCCAACCGCGACTACACGCTGGTGCTGGGACTGGTGGTGCTGGTGACGGTGATCACCGTGTTGTTCAACCTCCTCGTCGACCTGGCCTACGCGCTGCTCGACCCCAAGATCCGTTACTGAGGGGGATTCCGCAATGATAAAGACAAAACAAGCCGCCGCGGCCGTGGCGCTGGAAAACGGCCTGAGCGAAGCCGCGGTCGAAGGCCGCAGCCTGTGGCGCGACGCCCGCATCCGCTTCTTCCGCAACAAGGCGGCGGTGGTCAGCCTGGTGATACTCAGCCTGATCACGCTGGCCTGTATTTTCGGTCCGATGCTGCTGTCCAGCGGCTATGCCGACACCGACTGGGATGCGATGAGCGAGGCTCCGACCCTGCACAATATGCACCTGTTCGGCACCGACGCGCTGGGGCGCGACCTCTTGGTGCGCTGCCTGGTGGGCGGCCGCATCTCGCTGATGGTGGGCCTGTTGGCCACCATCGCCTCGGTGATCCTGGGCATCGTCTGGGGCGCCACCGCCGGCTTCCTGGGGGGCAAGATCGACTCGCTGATGATGCGTGTCGTCGACATGATGTACGCGGTGCCCTATCTGTTGATCGCCATTCTGATGGTGACCCTGCTGGGCCGCGAGTTCTACCTGGTGGTGCTGACCATCACCGTGTTCTCGTGGATGGACATGGCGCGGGTGGTGCGCGGCCAGGCGCTGGCGATCAAGTCCAAGGAGTACGTCGAGGCGGCGCACGCCATCGGCGTGTCCACGCCGGTGATCATCTTCCGCCACATCGTGCCCAATCTGCTGGGCATCGTGGTGATCTACACCACGGTGACGGTGCCGGGCGTGATCCTGACCGAGTCGGTGCTGTCCTTCCTGGGCCTCGGCGTGCAGGAGCCGATGACCAGCTGGGGCGTGCTGATCCAGGACGGCGCCGGCGTGATGGACTCCACGCCGTGGATCCTGCTGTTCCCGGCCGGGATGTTGTCGCTGACGCTGTATTGCGCCAACTATATCGGCGACGGTCTGCGCGACGCGCTGGACCCGAAAGACCGCTGACCCCCGCAGGATAGATGAGGCAAGCCATGAGCATTCTGAAAGTAACTAACCTCGGGGTTCAGTTCCAGACCAACGACGGCGTGGTCAATGCCGTCAACGGCGTGAACTTCGAGCTGAACAAGGGCCAGACCCTGGGCATCGTCGGCGAATCCGGTTCCGGCAAGAGCCAGACCGTGCTGGCGATGATGGGCCTGTTGGCCAAGAACGGCAAAACCAGCGGCGAAGCGTTGTACCACGGCCAGAACCTGCTGACGATGGGCGCCAAGGATTTGAACAAGATCCGCGGCGATCGCATCTCGATGATCTTCCAGGACCCGATGACCTCGCTCAACCCCTACCTGACGGTGGAGCGGCAGATGACCGAGGTGCTGGAGCTGCACAAGGGCCTGAGCCGGCGCGCCGCCAAGAAGCGCGCGATCGAGCTGCTGGACGCGGTGCGCATTCCGGAAGCCGCGCGCCGGGTGGGAATGTATCCGCACGAGTTCTCCGGCGGCATGCGCCAGCGGGTGATGATAGCGATGGCGCTGCTGTGCGAGCCGGAACTGCTGATCGCCGACGAGCCCACCACCGCGCTGGACGTGACGGTGCAGGCGCAGATCCTGACTCTGCTGAAAGACCTGCAGCGCGATTTCGGCACCTCCATCATCATGATCACCCACGATCTTGGCGTGGTGGCGGGATTGTGCGAGAACGTGCTGGTGATGTACGGCGGCCGGGCGATGGAGTACGGCCAGGCCGACGACATCTTCTACCACCCGAGCCATCCCTACACCATAGGCCTGTTGGGCGCGCTGCCGCGGCTGGACCACGATGGTTCGGAGCTGGTCAGCATTCCCGGCAATCCGCCGAATATGGCCAATATGCCCAAGGGCTGCCCGTTCTCCGAGCGTTGCGTGCACAGCAGCGCGCGCTGCGTGAGCGAACTGCCGCCGCTGGCGGCCAGCAGCCTGAACCCGCAAATCCTGCGGGCCTGTCACAAGCCGGCGGAAGAGCTGGTCAAAGCCGCCGAGGAGGTGACGCATGTCTGAAGCAGTCAAACAGCCGATCCTGTCGGTGCGCAACGTCAAGGTGCATTTCCAGGTCAAGGGCGGCGACGCCTGGCCGTGGAGCCCCAGAAAGACCCTGAAGGCGGTGGACGGCGTCAGCTTCGACCTCTACGCCGGCGAAACGCTGGGCGTGGTGGGCGAGTCCGGCTGCGGCAAGTCCACGCTGTCCCGCGCCATCCTGAATCTGATCCCGGCCACCGAGGGCGAGATCGTGTGGATGGGCAAGGACCTGCGCCAGGGCAGCGACAAGGACTGGCTGAGCGTCCGCAAGGATATCCAGATGATTTTCCAGGACCCGCTGGCGTCCTTGAACCCGCGCATGACCATCGCGCAGATCATCGGCGAGCCCTTGCGCGTGCACAAGCCGGAGCTGTCGGCGGACGAGGTGATGAAGCGGGTCAAGGCCATCATGAAGCGGGTGGGCCTGCGTGAGCAGATGATCAACCGCTATCCGCACGAGTTCTCCGGCGGCCAGTGCCAGCGCATAGGCATCGCCCGCGCGCTGATCCTGGAGCCCAAGCTGATCATCTGCGACGAGCCGGTGTCGGCGCTGGACGTTTCCATCCAGGCGCAGATCATCAACCTGTTGAAGGAGCTGCAGCGCGAGATGGGCCTGGCGCTGATCTTCATCGCCCACGATCTGGCGGTGGTGAAGCACATCTCCGACCGCATCCTGGTGATGTATCTGGGCCGCGAAATGGAGCTGGCCAAGAAACACGCGCTGTACGACGTGCCTTCGCACCCGTATACCCGCGCGCTGCTGTCGGCCATCCCCATTCCCGATCCGCGGCTGGAAAAGAACAAGGTGATCCAGATCCTGCAAGGCGATCTGCCCAGCCCGATCAACCCGCCGTCCGGCTGCGTGTTCCGCACCCGCTGCCCGCTGGCGGTGGAGCGCTGCGCGCAGGAAGTGCCCAAGCTGCGCAAGCTGTCCAGCGATACCCAGTCGTCCTGCCTGCTGGCCTGAGGCCGGTTCATCCATCAGTCGCCGCCGCCCTTCCTCTCGGATCGGCGGCGGTTTCGTTTTCATGCTTGCGCGCTGGTCCAGCTGGTATGCTTGCAATGTGAATTATCACGGGAGAGGGCGATGGCAAAGGATCTTCCCGTCACGCTGGCCTGCCGTTTCACGGCCAGCCAATGGACGGAGCAGTTGCTGCAGCAAACCGACGGCGCCGGAGAGCTCAAGCGCGCCAGCATCGTCAACGCGCTCAGCGGCAACCTGGAGGGCGAGGGCTGGCTGGAGTACCAGCTGCTGTATCCGCAGGCGGCGGGCGGCGACGTGCCTTTCATCGGCTATGAGCGCGTGGTGGCGCGCTGGGGGGAAAGGCGGGGCAGCCTGGTGCTCAAGCACGACGGCATATATTCGCCGGAGCATGGTGTCAGCGGAACGCTGACCGTAGTGCCCGGCAGCGGCAGCGGCGACTTCGCCGGTCTGGCAGGCGACGGCCGCATCGTCGCCAGGGCGGGCGAGCATGGCGGCGAATATCTGCTGACGCTGCGCCCGGCCTGAAGCGCGGCGGACCGTGTTGGAAATGCGTCATAAATCCCGCCTCCCTGGCGGTTGGGGCTAGCTTTTTGCCTGATTCTTTTGAGTTTTTCACGAGCAATGGTTAGGATCTTGACCTTCTAGGTAGAAATATTTCAGGCGATGCTGTCACCGGCATCGCTGCTCGCCGCCGCCGCGGCGGGAAGTCAAAGCCAATGCCGCCAGCCGACTGCTGGCGGCTTGTCGTTTCATCGGAACCAGGAATGCACTACGCGCAACAAGAATATTCGGTGCGCCTGCAATGGGGCATGGAGGCCGCGCGGCAGTTAAGCCGGCTGGCGGAGCATTGCGTAGTTATCGATGTGTTGTCGTTCAGCACCTGCGTCGACATCGCCTGCGGCAGAGGCGCTCAGGTGCTGCCCTACCGCCACCAGGCCGATGGCGCCCAGGCTTTCGCCGACGAGAGCCGCGCGCTGCTGGCCGGCAAGCGCAGCCATGCCAAGCCGTCCCTGTCGCCGGTTTCGCTGCAGACTCTTGCCGCCGACAGCCGGCTGGTGTTGCCATCGCTCAACGGCGCGGCGATCAGCCTGGCCAGCGAGGCGGAGCAGACCCTGGCCGGTTGCCTGCGCAATGCCGATGCCGTGGCCGAATATCTGAATCGGCAGGGCGGTTCGGTGCTGTTGATCGCCGCCGGTGAGCTCGGCCCGGATGGCCGGCTGCGCTTCGCCTACGAGGATTTCCTCGGCGCCGGCGCCATCATCCGGCAATTGGCCGGCGGCAAGTCGCCCGAAGCGCTGGCGGCGGAGGCCGCCTTCACGCTGGCGCGCCACGATCTGGAGCGCCAGCTGGCGCAGGGCATGTCCGGTTGCGATTTGAGCCAGCGCGGCTTTGCCGGCGATGTGGAGCTGGCGGCGCAACTGAGCGTCAGCGGCTGCGTGCCGGTGTTGCGCGACGGCGCGTATCGCGCGCCCAGCCTGGGCGCCGCCGCCTGACGCGGATGCCGGCGCGCCGCCGACCGGCTAACATGGCGGGATGGCGCGCGACCGCGTTGCCGTTTCCCTGCTGGAGAGTCCCATGCTGCCTGCCAAAATGGTTACCACCACTTTCGATCTGCCCGGCTACCGGGTGACGGCCAATCTGGGGGTGGTGCGCGGCATCACCGTGCGCTCGCGCTCGATTGTCGGCAATTTCTTTGGCGGCCTGCAGTCGCTGTTCGGCGGCAACATCACCATCTATACCAGCCTGTGCGAGCAGGCCCGCTCGGAAACCTATGCGCTGATGTGCGAGCACGCGGCGGCGCTGGGCGCCAACGCGGTGATCGGCATGCGCTACGACGCCACCGACGTGATGGCGGGCTTGACCGAGGTGCTGTGCTACGGCACCGCGGTGCGGGTGGAGCCGCTGGACGCGGCTCGCCAGCTCTAGCCCGGAGCGGCCGTGGTCTGCAGTTCCAGTTGGTGCAGCCGCTCGGCCTGGGCGTCGCAAAACCGGATGGCGTCGCCGCGCTGGCCGCGCAGGAACAGCAGCAGCCAGCCGTCGCCGGCGTCCGGCAGCAGGCCGCCGAAGCCGAAGCCGGCCTGCCGCAGCGCGGGCAGCAGCGCCAGCGCGTCGGCGCTCAGCGCCAGCTTCAGGTAGAGCAGCTGGCCGGCGGGCAGGGTGGCGATCTCCGCCAGCCGTGCCGCGGTCGGCTGGTGGACCGTGATCTCCAGCCGCTGGCCGTGGCGGGCCAGACTCAAGCCGGGCAATCTGGCCGACGGAGCGACGGCGGCGCGCTGTCCGAAGGCCTGCTGCAGCGGCCGCAGCCATTCGCGCCATTCGGCGGGCCAGGCCAGGTCAGGCAGGGGGCGCGGCTGCAGCGGCAGGCAGCCCAGCACGATGCTTTCCGGTTCCGGCTTGCCGAACGGCGAGTCGACGTAGTCCAGCATCAGCGCGCTGGTGTGGAAGCCCAGCGTTTGCGCCACGTACTGGCTCTGCGGATGCGAGCATACCTGTTTGATGGTCAGCAGCGCGACGCCCTGCACCGCCGCGGCCGCGCGCAGATGGCGTCCCAGCAGACTGGCCACGCCCTGGCCGCGCGCGTCCGGGTGCACCACGTTCAACGCCAGTTCGGCCTGCCCCGGCCGCGCCGGGTCTTGCCACAGCGTGGCATGGCCCACCAGCCGGCCATCCAGCAGCGCCACCGCCGAGCGCCATTGCCCGCTGGCGTTGCGTTGCTGGATCTGGCTGGGCAGATAGACGTCGGGATAGACGTAGTGGTCGCCGTAGACGGCGCGGAACAGCGCGCTGACCGCGGCGGCGTCTTCGGCCTGGTAGTCGCGCGCCCAGGCGGAGGCGGGGTGGCGGGCGCTCATGGCTGCGCCTCCTCAGGCTGGTAGTCGCGCCGGTCCACCACCCGCATCAGCTTGCCGGAGCGCGGATGGGTATGCATCTGCTCCGGACTGGTCTGCGATACCTCCAGTTGCAATTGTCCGGCGGCGCACAGCGCCGCGATGGCGTGCTGGGCGGCCAAGACGTCCTGGCGCAGCGCGGCGCAGTCCAGTTGCCGGCGGCTGGCCAGCAGCAGGCCGAGGCAATCCATGCCTTGCCGCCGTTCGATCACCAGCTGCCAGGCCAATAGCTCGGCGTGTCTTTCCAGCAGCGGCGCTAGCTGCTGCGGGAACAGCGACAGGGTGCCGACGCGGATGCGGTGGCCGTTGCCGGCGCGGCCCTGCAGCGCGAACTTGCGCCCAGGGCCGGGTGGCTCGCGCCAGCAGGCCAGGTCGCCGGTGGGGTAGCGGATCACCGGCATTAGCCGGCGCTGCAGATTGGTCAGCACCAGCAAGCCGCTGCGGCCGGTTTCTTCAATCGTCTCGCCGCTGGCCTCGTCTATGATTTCCACCAGGCTGTCGCCGTCGAACACCCGGTGCTCGCCGTGGCGGCAGCCGGGATCGGCGTAACCTATCAGGCCGGCGTCGACGCTGGCGCAGCCTACCGAGGCGATGCGCGCCTGCGGGAAAGCCTGCTTCAACAGCGCGATCTGCTCGCCGAACAGGCTCTCGCCACCGTAAAGCACGGTGTCCACCTCGTCCAGCGTTGTGTTCTTGCCGGTCAGGTGGTGGGCGAAGCGCAGCAGCTGCGCCGGCACGCCGGCCAGCGCGTTGATCCGGTGCTGGGCGATGGCGTCTGCCAGCGCCGCGTCGTCGACATTGCAGGTGAACGGAAACTCCACCACCGGCAGCGGCGCGTGCGACAGCGCGCCGTGGATGAACAGCAGGCTGGTGTAGAGGTCGCCGGCGAAGAACAGATTGGCGACGCGGTCGCCGGCCTTCAGCTGGCGGGCGATGCCGCGGCCGAAGGCCTGGACGAAGGCCTGCCATTCGGCGCGGCTGAACACCGACAGCTTGCCCTCGCTGGTGGAGCCGCCGGTCTTGAACACGTGGCCGTCCTGCAGCGGCGCGCTCAGCACCGGCCAGCTGCGCAGTGTTTGCGAGCCGCGCCAGTAGTCGGCAGGGTCCGCCAGCGGCAGGTCGGACAATGTCCAGCCCTGGTCGGGCAGCGAGCGGTACAGCTCGCGGTAGAACGGCGAATGATGCAGGGCGTGGTCGACTAATTGTTTTAGTTTGGAATTCATGATTGCGGCTTTGGCGCCGGCGCCGCGAGGACGCCGGCGCGGGGGTTAACGGCGCAGGTCCATCACCAGCGGCGTTTTGCCGCTGTGCGGGTGGCGGCGGAATTCGGCGGCCGGGGTGGCGGTGACTTCCAGTTGCAGCAGGCCGCCGCCTATCACTTCGTTCAGCATCGGGTCCTGCAGTAATTGGGTGCGGATCCGGTTCGGATCGCCGTCGGCCAACAGATGAATGCGGTCGCAGCCGCTGTTGGCCTGGTCCACCAGCCACTGCAGCGGCAGGCCTATCTCCTGAGTCAGTTCGCCCGGGTTGACGAAGATGGTCGCCACCCGCAGCAAGGCGCCGTGGCGGCCGGTGAGCTGAAAGCGCGGCGTGGCCAGGCCGCAGGCGCAGCGGCCGGACAAGCAGCGGCCCAGGTCGCCCAGGTCGTAGCGCGCCACTTGCTGCGCTTCGCGTTCGCGCGAGGTGAACACCAGGCGGCCGATCTCGCCGGTGGCGGCAGGACGGTCGCTGTCCTGCTCCAGAACTTCCAGCCATTGGATATCCGCCAGCAGGTGGAATTCGCTGTCGGCGCCGTGCGGGCAGCCGTGGCCGAGCGGACCGGCGTCCACCGAGCCGTAGATGGCGGAGCGGATCAGCTCCACGCCGAAGCTGCCGATGTAGGCGCGCTGGCCGTCGCTGATGTGCTCGCCGCCGAAGAACACCTTGCGCACGCCGCCGTAGCGGCGCAGCAGCTTGTGTTCGCATTCGAATAAGCGGTGCAGGGTGCCGGGCATGCCGACCAGGGTGTTGATCTTTTGTTCGACGATGAAGCGGGCGATTTCGCCGAAGTCGTCGTCGGACGGGCCGCCCATCGGGTATTGCACCGCGCCCATCTGGTCCAGGATGGTGAAGAAGCTGAGCATGCCGCCGTACAGTTTGCCGCCGTACAGCAGGTTCATCACCCGGTCTTCGGCCGGGTTGAGGCCGGCGGCGAACAGGCCGTCGGCGGCCGCGCGCATCTGGCGGCGGTAATCGCGGTAGCTGAAGCCGGCCAGCTTGGGCGCGCCGCTGCTGCCGCCGCTGCGGAAGAACAACTGGGCCTTGTCGTTGGCGCCCTGGCGCTGGAAGTCGGATTTGTCCATCACCGGCAGCGCGTCGAGGCCGGCCGGGGCCGGCGGCGGGGCGTCCAGCTGGACATGGCAGCCGGCCTGGCCGGCGTCCAGGCTCACCGATACCCGGCGCGACAGCCGTGCCAGCGCGTAGACGCCGTCGTGCGGTTCGCCGTGGTAGCCGTCGTGCATGCGGCCGGCCGGCGCGATGCGGCTGACGCCGGCCGCCAGCAGCATGCGGCTCAGCTCAGGCAGCTGCGCCGCCGGGGCGATCAGGCCGCAGCTTTGCAGATGGGTGCGCCAGGGGCGCAAGATGGCCGCCAGTTCGGCGCGCGGAGCCGGCCGCATCTGCAGGGTGCGGAACAGCGGCGACGGCGCCAGTTCCCGGCGCGTGTTCCACGCCAGCCGCCAGCCTTCGCCCCGCAGCACTTCGCCGTCCAGCTGGGCAAAGGTCTGATCCAGCCGCTGGAAGGCCATCTGGCTGCTGATCTCGGCGGCTTCCTGGATGTCCGGCGTCAAGGCCGGCCACAATGGCGCGCGGCGGGCCAGCGCGGCGGCCATTTGCGCGGCGGCGCGGCGCAGCGTGGCCGGGTCGTCGCTGTCGACCAGCAGGCATTGCGGGCTGGAACAGGCTTGTTGGTCGTGGCGGCAGATGTCGTCGGCCAGCGCGTCGAGCTGCTGCTCGCCAGCGGCGGGGTCGAGGTAGGAGAAGCTGATGCGGTGGCCCCAGTCTATCCAGCGGCAGCCGGCCGGCAGCTGCGCGCGAATGGCGGACAGCGCGCCGTCGCCGCCCCAGGCGGACACCGCGTCGGCGTCGGCCAGCAGTCGGCCCAGCTCGCCGCTTGGCAGCGGCAGCACCGCGATGCGGGCGGCCAGCCGGCCGCTGCGGTCGTGATGCAGGAACTCCGCCAGCAGCCGCGCGCTCAGGCCTTGGTCGCTGGTGCTGGGCCGCAGCCAGTTGATATTGCCGGCCAGCAAGCTTTCGAGCACCGCCATGAAGGGCAGCAGCGGGGCGTTGGCCGGGGTGATATGCACCACCAGGCCCAGCGGCTGCCAGGCCTCGAAGCGCGGCTGGCGGTAGTCGTGCCGGCGCAGCGAGAACGGCTGTTCGCCCAGTTCGCGTTCCAGCTTGGTCTCCAACGCCTCGCGCTGGCAGAAGCCGGCGAGCGCGGCGCGGCCGGCCTCGTCCAGCAGCGGGTGCTGGCTGGCGCTGGACAGCGCGTCGGCGAAGCGCTGCGCGCAGTCCACCACCAGGTCAGGCATCGGCGTTTGCGCCAGCGTGGCGGGCAGTTGCCGGCGCAGGTCGGGCAGCAGGACGGCGAGATCAGCGGCGGCGTGCAGGGTGCCGTGGCTCAGGTACATGTTCAGGACTCCTTGATCAGTTCGGAAGCGGCCATCGCGCAGCTGCGGCTCTTGCTGGTGCCGGCGCGGCCCAAGAGTTCGAACCAGTCGGTGGCCAGGCCGCAGCCGCATTGCCCGGCCGGTTGCAGCACAGCCAGGTCGCTCATCACCATGCTGTGCGCCGGGCTGGAGGTGATGTAGGGCGACACCAGATGCAGGAAGCCGGGTTCGCCGTAGGGCTGGCGTTCCAGGGTGGCGGTGTGGCGGATGTAGGCGCGGGCGTAGCTGGGCACATGGAAACGGTGGTTCGGGCATTCGACATAAGGCACTGGATGCTCGACCGCGCCGTAGCCGTCGCGGCAGCGCGCGTCCGGCAGGCCCAGTTGTTCGCCCAGCCGGCGGTACAACTCCAGCTTGGGGATGGCCTGGTCGGCGTGGGTTTTCCAGCCGCCGCCGAGGAAAACCAGCGAATCCGGATGCAGCTGCAAGGACGGCAAGCCCATTTCCTGCATCCGTTCCAGCGTGAACCACAGGAAGGCCGGGAAGCCGAAGATGCGCACCGGCAGGCCTTCGGCGGCGAACTCCTGCAGCGCGCGGATGGCGCCGAAGGGATCGAACTCGTTGCCCTTGCCGTTGTGGCGCAGCGCGTAGACGGCGCGCTTGACCGGCGCGTACTTGCAGAGGAACTGGTCGGTGTAGGCGGTGCCCAGCGTGATGGCGCCGGCCGGCTCGTAGCTGAGCAGCAGGTAGTTGGCGGGCTGCTCCGGGGTGTTCCAGCCGTAGTGCTCGAAGATGCGGTCCACCATGCGCTGGGCGGCGCCTATGCTGCGCGCGTCGTAGCGCATGCGGCTTTTCTGGCCTGTGGTGCCCGACGAGGTCAGTTCCAGCGCGTCCTCGCCGGCCTTGCTCAGCAGCAGCTTGCGCTTGAAGTAATTGGCGAAGATGGGCGGCAGCTGCGACCAGTCTGACAGGCCGGCCAGCCGCTCCGGCGTCATGCCGTTCTGTTGCCGCCAGCGGCGGTAGCCGGGGCTGTGCTCGCAGTGGTAGTCGACCAGTTCGCGCATCGCGGCGTCGAACAGGCGGTCGCATTCGGCGTCGGCGCGATAGGGATGCTCCAGGCTGCAAAGCGCTTCGACATGGGCAAGTGTGTTCATTGTGACTCCGGTGTCGATGGGAAAGAGGGATCAGACGGGGCTAGGCTGCGCTTGCGGCGCGCGCAGCAGCCGCCACAGCAAAGGCGCGGCCAGCACTGCGGCCAGGCTGATGCCGGCGGCGAAGCGTTGCGGGCTGGCGCCGGCGTCCAGCCAGGCCAGCAGCGCGGCGCCGCCTCCCAGCGTCGCGGTGGACAGCATGCCCAGCATGGCGGCGACGCTGCCCTTGGCGCTGTCGCTGGCGAACAGGGTGAGCCGGTACAGCGCGGCGTTGCCCAGGCCCAGGCCGAAGGCGTAGACGGCAAGGCCGGCCACCAGCGCCGGCAGCGTCGGGTGCAGCGGAGTGAGCGCGCCGATCAGCAGCAAGCCGCAGCCCATAGGCGCCAGCGCCAGCCGCAGCACCTCGGGCAGATTCTTGCGGCCGGCCAGCCGGTTCAGCAGCAGGTTGCCGGCGATCACGCCGCCGAATACCGGCAGCTGCCACAGGCCGTATTCCAGATTGCTGTAACCCAGCTGGCGGACCAGCAGCAGCGGCGACAGGCCTATCCAGGCGATCAGGGGCAGCGTCAGCAGGCCCAGCGCCAGGCTGCCGCACAGCACGGTGGGATGGCGCAGCAGCGCCAGGTAATTGGCCAGCGCGGCGCGCAGCCGCAGCGGCGTCGGCGGCTGCATGCTGCCGTCGCGGCGGGGAACGCCCACCGTTTCCGGCATCAGCCGCCACAGGCCCAGCGTCACCAGCAAGGTGGCGCAGCCCAGCGCGGCGAACAGTTCCCGCCAGGACAGCGCGCCCAGCAGCAGGCTGCCCAGCAGCGGCCCGGCCAGCGGCGACAGCAGCGCGATATTGGCCAACAGCGCCATCAGCCGCACCGCGTCCTCTTCGGCGAAGGTTTCCTGCAGCGCCGGGTAGCTGACCACCACGATGAAGCCCAGGCCGATGCCCTGGGCGAAGCGCAGCAGGTTGAACCATTCGATCGCCTGCGCGCCGGAGGCGGCGAAACAGGCGGCGGCGAAGCCCACGGTGCCGGCCAGCAGCAAGGGGCGGCGGCCGAAGCGGTCGGACAGCGGGCCTATCAGCCACTGAAAGGCGACGCCGCCCAGCAGGAAGGCGTTGAAGGCGGTGGGCACGTGGCGGCTGTCGGCCCGCAGGTCCTGGGTGACGCGCAGCATGGCCGGCATCACCATGTCGCTGGCGAGGTAGGTGAGCAGCTCGAAGGCGGTGAGCAGCAGGCAGAACAGCAAAGCCTGGCGGCGCGGGATCGCTAGCAGGGGACGGAAGGTTTCGGCGGACATGGGGAACGGCTTTCTTGCTGCAGCGGCAAATAACGACGGCTGTGGGCGGGCATGGATGGGCGTCGGCCTGGCGGCGGAGCGTCCCGTCATTCAATCGGCGCACAGGATAGGTCAATAACGCAGATGCAATGCCTGTACTTAAGTATGGTTTTCCTATGCTTGTTGCTTGATTTTTTACTTTTATGGAATATGACGTCGCTTATTTGTATTTGATTGATATCAATGTGTTCTGGCAAACCGCGCTGCGGCATGGTTGCCGACAGGAGGAGCCATCCGTTTTCGGGATTGGGGCTTGGCTGGCGCCGGACCGCGGCGCTGAAGGCGGCTGCGGCGAGGGCCATGCTCATGTTATTTTCTGTGGCGGAGGCGGTTTTCGCCGCAGAAGGACAATCCATGGCGAGGGTGGTGATGAGAGGGTACGGTTTGTGGTCGGCGGCGTGGTTTGCCGCCTGGGCGAATCAGGCGGCGGCGCTGGACCTGGCTTCGATGTGGAATTTCGACCAGCCGCAGGCCAGCGAGCAGCGTTTCCGCGCCGCGCTGGCGACGGCCAGTCCGGATGAGGCGCTGATCCTGCAAACCCAGATCGCCCGCAGCCACGGCCTGCGCGGCGACTTCGCCGGCGCGCGGGCGATACTCGTTGCGATCGCGCCGCAATTGCCGCGGGCCGGCGCCGAGGCGCAGGTCCGCTACCAGCTGGAATGGGGGCGCAGCTGGATTTCGGCCACCCACCCGGCGGCCTTGCAAACCGATGCGGCCAGGGCGGAGGCGCGGCGCGCCTATCTGCGCGCTTTGGAGCTGGCGCGCGCGGCCAAGCTGGACGCGTTGGCGGTGGATGCGCTGCATATGTTGGCCTTTGTCGATGCCGAGCCGGCGGCGCAACTGCGCTGGGACCGGCAGGCGCTGGAGCTGGCACTGGCGTCCGGCCAAGCTGAGGCCAGGCAGTGGCAGGCCTCGCTGCGCAACAATATCGGCTATGCCTTGTACCAGCAGCGCGATTACCCCGCCGCGCTGGCCGAATTCCGCCAGGCCCTGGCCCTGCGGCAGCAGGGCAAGGATGCCGCGGCCACCCGGGTGGCGTGGTGGATGGTGGCCTGGACCCTGCACGCCGGGGGCGACGACGACGAGGCGCTGGCCATCCAGTTGCGGTTGGAGCGGGAAAACGACGCCGCCGGCGATCCCGACCCCGATGTTTTCGACGAACTGGCCAAGCTGTATCGCGCGCACGGCGATTCCAGCCGGGCGGAGTATTATGTCCGGCGGCGCCAGGAAGCCGCCGACCACGTTAACCACTGAATGCGATGGATGATGAAGAGACGACTCGTGTTGTGCGCCAGCCTGTGCGGCCTGCTATTGGCCGGCGTGTCCTACTATGCGGCGGCCGACAGCGACGCCTTGTGGCGTATCGTCGGCGAGCAGTGCGTGCCCAATCAGCAGCAGCAAGGCAGGCCGGACCCCTGCGCCGAGGTCAAGCTGCAGCGGGGCGTGGCGGTGCTGAAGGACCGCAACGGCGCGCTGCAGTACCTGCTGATTCCCACCAGCCGGGTCAGCGGCATCGAGAGTCCGCAGCTGCTGCGGGACGGTGTGCCGGATTACTGGCGCGAGGCATGGCAGGCGCGGCGCTACATGGACCAGAAGCGCGGCGCCGCCTTGCCGCGCCAGGCGGTGTTGCTGGCGGTCAATTCGCAGTATGGTCGCAGCCAGAACCAGCTGCACATCCACATTTCCTGCGTCGACCCCACCGTGCGCCAGCAGATAGACGATCTGGATGACAGCCTGCCGAGGCGCTGGCGCCAGCTGCCGGTGGAGTTGCAAGGGCACGCCTATTGGGCGCGGCGCGTGGATGCCGATCCGGACGGCAATCCGGAGGGTGACCCGTTTCGCTTGCTGGCCAACGAACTGCCCGGCGCGGGAACCGAAATGGAGCGCTACGGCCTGGCCCTGTTGCCGGCGCGCTTCGCCGACGGCGACGGTTTCGTGCTGCTGGCCGGCCGCGCCGATCTGTTCCAGGTGAACCGCGGCTCGGCGGAAGAGCTGCAGGACCATGACTGCAAGGTGCTGGACCGCTAGGGTACGCCATCCGCCGCCGGGGAGCCATCCGCGGTATCATCGCGCCCTCTAAATCATGGCGTTGCCGGTTCCGATGCGGGGCCGGGGGCGCCGGCAAACGCGAAGGGACAGGCATGAAGCAGTCGTTGGGGCTGGTGTCGCTGGTGGTGCGGGATTACGACGAGGCCATCGATTTTTACGTCAACAAGCTGGGTTTCGAGCTAAGCGACGACAGCGCGCAGCCGGAGCAGAACAAGCGCTGGGTGGTGGTGACGCCGCCGGGCTCGCAGGCTGGCCTGCTGCTGGCTCAGGCCAGCAACGAGCGGCAGGCGGCGTTTATCGGCAACCAGGCCGGTGGCCGGGTGTGGCTGTTTCTCGACACCGACGACTTTTGGCGCGATTACGAGCGCTACCGCGCGGCCGGCGTGGAATTCGTCCGCCCGCCGCTGGAGCAGGACTACGGCACGGTGGCGGTATTCCGCGACCTGTACGGCAACCAGTGGGATTTAATCCAGCGCGGGGGCTGAGCAGGCTTTACTTCGCCTTGCGCGGCGGCTTGGCCAAGTCGGTCAGCACCCGCGATGCGGCGAACAGGCCGAAGCTGGCGGTCACCACCATGCCGGCGCCGAAGCCGGCGCAGGACAGGCCCTGCGGGCCGCGCGCCGGGTCGGCGTCGCAGGCCTGGGCCTGCGGGTAGATCAGCTGTTCGGTGGAGTAGACGCAGGGCACCCGCATCTTCTTGGCGTCGCGCTCGAAGCCGTGGTGGCGGCGCAGGTTGTAGCGCAGCTTGGACAGCAGCGGGTCCTGGGTGACTTCGGCGAGGTCCGCCAGCTTGATCTTGCTCGGGTCCATCTGGCCGCCGGCGCCGCCGGACACGATGAAGGGCTGGCGGCGCTTCACGCACCAGGCCGCCATCGCCGTCTTCACCCGCAGATTGTCTATGCAGTCGACGACGTAGTCGTAGCCCTGGCCCAGCATTGCATCCAGATTGTCCTCGGTGACGAAATCCTCTATCTCCACCACCCGGCAGGCCGGGTTGATGGCGCGCGCGCGCTCGGCCAGCGCGGTCACCTTGGCCATGCCGTACAGCGGGTCCAGCGCCGGCAACTGGCGGTTGGTGTTGGATTCGGCGACATTGTCCAGGTCGATCAGGGTCAGCGCGCCGATGGCGCTGCGCGCGAGCGCCTCCACCACCCAGGAGCCGACGCCGCCCACGCCCACCACGCAGACATGGGCGCCCTGGAAGCGGGCGAGCGCGTCGTCGCCGTACAGACGGGCAATGCCGCCGAAGCGGCGTTCTAGGTCGGCTGAGTGGTCCATCGGGATAACCTGTTGCGCGAAAAACGGCCAAGGATAACCAAGGCTGCGGCTTGGTGCCAGCCCCGCCGCGTTTCTCCTGCCGGCGGCGGGGGGCCGGTTTGGGCGCGGTGTGGCGTTTTCGGCCGGCGTGAAGATTTTTTTACAATCCAACTGCTTGATTGCGTGGAACCTTTTCCGCATTGGCCGTATCTTGACTGATACGCGTCCGGTTACTGGTGGGCGCGCGTCAGGGACCGGCATGAAGCGCCATCGGCGCGTCCTCCGCCGGCCAACTCTCAGCATTAGGGAGATTCCGATGAAGCAGCAAAGATTCGATATCGATCTGGACAAGCACTACAACGCCACTGTGGTGATCGCCTGCGAAGAATGCGGACGTGAAACGCGCCAACATCTGAGAACCATCCTTCCGGACCATCCCCTGCAGTGCAGCTGCGGCGCCGACATCTCGATGGCCGCGCCCGACATCCAGAAAGCCGAACGCCAGGCGGACGCCATCCGACAATCGTATCGAATACACTGATTTCAGTCTCTGACAATTGATCACGCTGCAACCGCCGGCAGCCTTAGCCGGCCTTATCGGGCTTAGGCTCGAATCCAGGAAGCACCAATAGACGCGGCGGCCATTCGGCCGCCGTTCCGCTTGGATGGCTTTGCGAGGCTGGGAATGGCGCGCGCTATTGCGCCAGCTGGGCGTCGTATTCGCGAAAACCGTTCTCCACCGCCGGGATGATGTCGAGGAATTCAAAATAGGGCTCGGTGCCTATCTTGCTGTCGCGCAGCGCGTCGATCAGGTAATAGAAATCCTTGATCGACTTGGTTTCGAACAGGGCGATGTCGCTGCAGCGGCCGGTGAAGGCCTCGGCGTCGAACCAGCGCATGCGCACGGCGGCTATAGCGGGCGTAGATCGGCTGCAGCACTTCGGCTTCGAAGCGGCGGCGCTCCGGGCGGCTTAGCCGCAACCAGTTGGGGGTGACGCGCAACAGCGCGAAGAAAGCGTAGGTTTGCTGCATGGGTCAGGCTCCTGTGAAAGTGAAACCACGCAAATGTTTGCAGCCCCAACTTTAAGTTGGTTTGCATGAGGAAAAAACTCGTGTTTCACTAGACCGATGCCCTCCATTCCGCAAGCCCGAAAACAGCCGAGTCAGGCCCGTTCCCGCCACGCCGTCGCCGCCATCCTAGAGGCGGCTGCTCGCATTCTGGCGCGCGACGGCTATGCCGGCATGACCACCAACAAGGTGGCCGAGCTGGCCGGCGTCGCCATCGGCTCGCTGTATCAATACTTTCCCAATAAGCAAGCGCTGGTGGCCGCGCTGCACCGCCGCCACGGCGAGGAAACGCTGGCCGTGGTGGAGGCTACGCTGCGGCGCGGCGCGGCGCTGTCCCCCAGGCGACAATTGGCCGAACTGGTATCGGCGGTGCTGGCCCTGCATCAGCGCGAACTGGGCCTGCACCGGGTGCTGGAACGCGAGTGGCCGGCTTTCGACGAGCCGCCGCCCAGCAATCCGCAGGACGCTGCGCTGCGCGGCTGCGTGGCCGCCTGGCTGGACGGCATCGGCGTCGGCGCCGACCGGGCCGAAGTGCTGCTCAGGATGGCGGACAGCCTGATCCACGGCCTGCTGCTGGACGCCGAGCCGCCGCCGGATCTGGCGCAACTGATTAGCGACGCGCTGGCGGGCTTTCTGGGCCTGCCGGCGGAGAATTGACACCACCTGGGAGTGCGAATGATGAAGTGGATAGACCTGCGCAGCGATACCGTCACCCATCCGACGCCGGCGATGCGCCAGGCGATGTTCGACGCCGAGGTCGGCGACGACGTCTACGGCGACGATCCCACCGTGATCCGGCTGGAGGCGCTGGCGGCGGACAAATTGGGCAAGGAGGCGGCGCTGCTGGTGCCCAGCGGCACCTTCGGCAACCAGCTGGCGCTGTTCAGCCACTGTCGGCGCGGCGAGGAAGTGATCGTCGAGGACAGCAGCCACCTGGTCTGGCACGAGGCCGGCGGCGCGGCGGTGATCGCCGGCGTGCAGCTGCGCACCATCGAGGGCCGGGACGGCGTGATGGCGGCGGCGGACATCGAGCGGCGCATCCGTGTCGGCGACGACATCCATGAGCCGCGCACCGGCCTGATCTGTCTGGAAAACGCCCATGGCAACGGCAAGGTGCTGCCGCTGTCGGCGATGGCCGACACCGTGGCGCTGGCGCGCGCGCATGGCGTGCCGGTGCATCTGGACGGCGCGCGGGTGTTCAACGCCGCCGCCCACCTGGGCTGCGACGTGCGCGAGATCACCCGTCATGCCGACAGCGTGATGGCCTGTTTGTCCAAGGGCCTGGCCGCGCCCATCGGCTCCATCCTGGCAGGTTCCGCTGACTTCATCGCCCTGGCGCGCCGCAAGCGCAAGCTGCTGGGCGGCGGCATGCGCCAGGCCGGCGTGATCGCCGCGTCGGGCATCCTGGCGCTGACCGAAATGGCGGCGCGGCTGCCGGAAGACCACGCCAATGCCCGCTACCTGGCCGAGCGTCTGGCCGGCCTGCCCTGCATCGACATCCGGCCGGACGAGGTTCACATCAATCTGGTGTGGTTCCGCTTCAACGCCGACATCGACGGCGCGGAACTGATGGCGGCGTTGAAGCAGGCCGGTTTCCTGGCCAATCCGCCGCATCAGGGCATGATGCGCCTGGTCACCCACTGGCAGGTGGACCGCGACGATATCGACCGGCTGGTGGAGACCATGCGGCAAGTGCTTTGCGATTGAGCGGCGAGAGCCGGCTATAAACAAAGCGTGAATCGATGGGAGCTGGCCGCATGTGGCATCGCTTGCTGTCTGGCGCGCTGCTGGCGGCCGGGCTGTGCAATCCCTGGCTCCAGCCGGCGGCGGGAGAGGTCCGCGCCGCCGGGCTGGACGAGGTAAAGATCTATACCGACGACGATCCGCCCTACGTGATGGTGGCGGCGGACGGCGCGGTGGCGGGCGGCACCACGGTGGAGAAGGTGACGCGGGTGATGCGCAAGGTGGGGCTGCCTTTCAGCGCTCTGCAGGCGGTGCCTTGGGCGCGCGCCTACCAGGAGGCGAAAACCCGCCCCTACGCGATGGTGTTTCCCATCGCCAAAACCCGCGAGCGGTTGAAATACCTGGACTTCACCTTCAAGATCATCGATGCCGAGGTTTATTTCTATTGGCGGAGGAGCCGCGCCGATATCCAGCTGGCGTCGCTGGACGACGCCAAGAAATACTCGGTGTGCGTGGTGCGCAACGACTACCGGCAGGAATATCTGGAGAGCGAAGGCTTTCTCAAGCTGGACACCGCCGGCGACACCACCGAGAACGTCAGGAAATTCCTCGGCGGCCGCTGCGACCTGATCGTTTCCACCGAGACCGGCATGCTCAGCAAACTGAAGGCGCTGGGCGCGGAACGGGCGCAACTGGCGCGCGGAATGAAGTTGGACAAGCTGGACAGCGCCCTGTACGCGGCATTCAACAAGAACACTCCGCCGGAGGTGATCGCCCGCTTCAAGGCCGCCGCCGCCGAGGTGGAGTGAGCGGCGCGGATCGCCGCGACCCGTCGCTTTCCAGGAGATCTGCCGCCATGTTCCACAAACTGCTGTGCCTGCTCTGCGCTTGCCTGCTCGCCTGCCCGACGCTGGCCGAGCAACTGGTCAGCGTGGACAGCCGTCCCGGAGTGACGGTGCGCTTCCTGCTGCTGGAGCCGGCGGGGCCGGCGCGCGCCAGCCTGATCCTGTTCACCGGCGGCGAAGGGCAGCTCAAACTGTCCGACAGCGGCGAACTGGGCGCGGGAAAGAGCAATTTCCTGGTGCGCACCCGCCAGGGGTGGGCTGACATGGGTTTTAGGGTGGCGGTGGTGGACGCGCCGTCGGATCAACCGCGCGGCCTGCTCGGCGACTTCCGCGCCAGCGCCGAGCACGCGCGCGACATCGCCGCCGTCGCCGGCTATCTGAAACAGGGCGCGGCGCTGCCGCTGTGGCTGGCGGGCACTAGCCGCGGCACCACCTCGGCGGTGGCGGTGGCCTTGCAGCTGCCGGACCAGGTGAGCGGCCTGGTGCTGACCTCCAGCATAGACAGCGGCCGCGGCAGCCTGTCCGGCTTCGCGCTGGAGCGGTTGAAGGTGCCGGTGCTGATGATCCAGCACCGCCGCGACGAGTGCCGCTCCAGCCGCGCTTACGCTCTGGGCGCCATCATCGACAAGCTGCGTTCGGATCAGCCGCGCGAGCTGATGCTGATGGACGGCGGCAAGAGCGAGGGCGACCCGTGCCAGCCCTGGGCCTGGCACGGCTACCACGGCATCGAGCCGCGGGTGCTGAAGCTTGCCGGCGCCTGGATGCTCGCCCACGGCGCGCGCTAGCCGGCCGATTTGGCAGCCGCCGCCGCCGGTGCTACCCTCGCCGCCATTCCTTGAGTTTCCGGTATCGCCATGAACCCGTCCCACGATTCCCATCTCTGGCTGGAAAGCCTCGATTCCGAAGCCGCCGCCGCCTGGGTGGCGCAGCAAAACGCCCGCACCGAAAGCGTGCTGGACGCCGACCCGCGCTTTGCCGGCCTGCGCGCCGACATCCTGGCCCACCTGCGCGACACCCGGCAGATTCCGTACTTCGCCGAGCATGCCGGCTGGCTGTACAACTTTCACCAGGACGAGGCCCATCCGCGCGGCATCTACCGCCGCAGCACGCTGGACGCCTACCGCGCCGGCAGCCAGGACTGGCAGACGGTGCTGGACATCGACGCGCTGGCCGACGTCGACGAGCGCGACTGGTATCTGGATGGCGTGTCGCACTGCACGGTGATGCCGGAGCGGGCGCTGGTGCATCTGACCGACGGCGGCGGCGACGCCACCGTGGCGCGCGAATACGACATCGAGGCGCGGCAGTGGCTGGAGCAGGGTTTCCGCTTTCCGGAAGGCAAGAACCACATCGCCTGGCGCGATCCGGACAGCGCCTTCGTCTGCCCGGGCTGGAAGGGCGCGCCGCTGACCCGCGCCGGCTATCCGCGCGAAGTGTGGCTGGTGACGCGCGGCGCCGACGGCCAGCACGGCTGGACCCAGCTGTTCGCCGCTCCGGAGGACGCGATGATGGTGGCGGCCTGGCGCTTCCTCGACAGCGACGGCAGCGCGCTGGACCTGATCGAGGCCTCCGACGGCTTCTACCGCAAGACCTACCATCTGCTGGACGGCGCGCTGGAAACCCATGCCTTGCCGCTGCCGGACAAGGCGGAGATCGAGGCCTATATCGCCGGCGACTTCATCGTCAAGCTGGCAGAGGACTGGAACTGGCGCGGCGAGCGCTATCGCAGCGGCAGCCTGCTGGCGGTGAGCCTGGCCGGCCTGCTGGGCGAGGGCCCGGCGCCGCAGCTGCTGCAGGCGCCTCAGCCGCGACTTGCGGTGGCGGCGGTGGAAACCACCCGCAGCCTGTTGCTGGTCAACCTGCTGGACAATGTCAAAAGCCGGCTGCTGGCCTTCGCCAAGCAGGACGGCGTCTGGCTGCCGCGCGCCTTGCCTGTGCCGGAGGGCGGGGTGGTCGAGTTTGCCGACCAGCCCTGGCAGAGCGACATCCTCTACTACAGCTACAGCGACTTCCTCACGCCAGGCGGCCTGTACCGGCTGGATGTCGCCTGCGGCGAGGGCGAGTGCCTGCGCCAGCAGCCGGCGGCCTTCGACCCCGCGTCCTATGTGGCCGAGCAATGGCAGGCGCGCGCGCCGGACGGCGAGATGATCCCCTACTTCGTGGTGCGCCGCCGCGACGCGGCGTTCGACGGCGGCGCGCCGACGCTGCTGTACGGCTACGGCGGCTTCGAGGTGCCGATGCTGCCGTATTACATTGAAAACTTCGGCCCGCACTGGCTGGCCAAGGGCGGCGCCTTCGTGCTGGCCTGCATCCGCGGTGGCGGCGAGTTCGGTCCGCGCTGGCACCAAGCGGCGCAGGGCGCCAAGCGCCAGGTCAGCTTCGACGATTTCCTGGCGGTGGCGCAGGACCTGATTTCCCGCAAACTGACTTCTCCGGCCAAGCTGGGGATAGAGGGCGGCAGCAACGGCGGCCTCTTGGTGGGCGCGGCGATGGCGCAGCGACCGGAACTGTTCGGCGCGGTGGTGTGCGAGGTGCCGCTGCTGGACATGCTGCGCTACACCGAGCTGCTGGCCGGCGCCAGTTGGATAGACGAGTACGGCGATCCGGACGACGAGGCCGAGCGCGCAGCGCTGGCGGCCTATTCGCCCTACCATCACCTGCGCGCCGACGCCCGTTACCCGCTGGCGCTGTTCACCACCAGCGGCAGCGACGACCGCGTCCATCCCGGCCACGCGCGCAAGATGGCGGCGCGGCTGTTGGAGTTGGGCCATGACGCGCTGTTCTACGAAACCAATGGCGGCGGCCATTCCGGCAACGCTGGCCAGGACGACACGGCCACCGAACTGGCACGGGTACTGGTGTACCTGTACCAGCGGCTGATGGACTGAGTCCGCCGCGGCCGCAGTAAAAAAAGGGCGCTTCGACGTCCTTTTTTGTCGTCTGCCGACCGGCGGGCGGACGGACGGACTATCGATGCGGATCGCATGGATTCGATTGCTGATTGCCCGCCGCGCGGCGTACCATCGGGCATCGGCGGCGCGGCTCGCCGCCGGCACAAAACGATAAAGAGGAAAACCATGCAAGCAAGAAAATTGCTGCCGCTGGCGCTGCTGTTGTGCCTGCAGGCGGCCTGGGCCGATGGCGGCGGGCTGGATTACGGCAGCTACGGCATAGACTTCAAAGGCATCGACCGCTCGGTGCGCATCCAGGACAACATCTCCTTGTACGCCAACGGCGCCTGGATGAAACAGACCGAGATCCCGGCCGACCGCTCGTCCACCGGCGTGGCGGAGCTGCTGTACGACCGCAATCAGCAGCGGGTGCGGGAAATCATCGAGCAGGCCGGCAACGACGGCTCCACGCCGGAGGCGCGTCAGATCGCCGATCTCTACCGCAGCTTCATGGACGAAGCCGCCATCGCCCGCGCCGGCCTGAAGCCGCTGGAGTCCAAGCTGGCCGCCATCGCCGCGTTGGCTAACCAGCAGCAGGCCATCGCCTATATGGGCAGGCTGCAGAACCAGCCCGAGGACACGCCGTTCCGCTTTTACGTGGCGCCGGACGCCAAAAACTCGTCGGTCTACCTGGCTGGCGTCAGCCAGTCCGGCCTGGCTATGGACCGCGACTACTATCTGGGCAAGTCGGCCGATTTTGCCGCCGCGCGCAAGGCCTATCAAGGCTATTTGACCCGACTGCTGACCCTGGCCGGAGAAAAGCGCGCCGCGCGCCGCGCCGCCGCGGTGCTGGCGCTGGAAACCCGCATTGCCCGCATCCAGTGGAGCAATGTGGAAAACCGCGACATCCAGAAGACCTACCACAAGGTGCCGGTGGCTGATCTGGGCACACAGCTGCCGGGCTACGACTGGCCACGGCAACTGGCTGACGCCCAGTTGTCCGCCGCCAAGGATGTCAACCTGGACCAGGCGAGCTACCTGGCGAAGCTGCCGGCGGTGCTGCTGGCCACCCCGATAGCGGTGTTGCGCGACTATCTGACCCTGCGCACGCTGGACGCCTACGCCGGCTATCTGGACAAGTCGTGGGCCGCCGCGCGCTTCGACTTCTACGGCAAGGCGCTGGATGGCCGCAGCGTGGACAGGCCGCGCTGGAAGAAGGCGGTGACGCTGGTGGACGAGGGCATAGGCGAGGCGGTGGGCAAGCTGTACGTGGCCAAGTACTTCACGGCCGAAGCCAAGCGCCAGGCCGACGAGCTGGTGCGCAATCTGCTCAGCTCCTACGACCAGAGCATAGACAAACTGGCGTGGATGAGCCCGGAAACCAAGCAGGAGGCCCATCTGAAGCTGTCCAAGTACACGCCCAAGATAGGCTATCCGGATAGCTGGCGCGATTATTCCAGCTTGGCGATCCGGCCGGACGACCTGGCAGGCAACGTCGCGCGCATTTCCGAGTTCAACTACCGCCGCCAGAGCCAGCATCTGGGCCAACCGGTGGACCGCAAGGAATGGGGGATGACGCCGCAGACCGTCAACGCCTACTACAACCCGTCCAACAACGAGATCGTGTTCCCGGCCGCCATCCTGCAGGCGCCGTACTTCGACCCGGCCTACGATCTGGCGGTCAACTACGGCAGCATAGGCGCCACCATAGGCCACGAGATCAGCCACGGCTTCGACGACCAGGGCCACCAATTCGACGGCGACGGCAATATGCGCAACTGGTGGACGCCGGCCGACGAGAAGCGTTTCCGGGAGGAAACCGCCCGCCTGGTGGCGCAATACAGCCGCTTCGAGCCGGTGAAGGGCCAGCACGTCAACGGCGAACTGACGCTGGGCGAGAACATCGCCGACAACGCCGGCCTGGAGGTGGCGTACAAGGCCTACCATCTGGCGCTGGGCGGCAAGGAGGCGCCGGTGATCGACGGCCTGACGGGAGATCAACGCTTCTTCATCGCCTTCGCCCAGTCATGGCGCAGCAAGGCCCGCGACGCTTCGGTGCTCAAGCAGCTGGTATCCGACCCGCACACGCCGGACCTGTGGCGGCCGATCGGCACCGTCAGCAATATGGACCCGTTCTATCAGGCTTTCGACGTCAAGCCGGGCGACAAGATGTACCTGCCCAAGGAGCAGCGCTTCCACCTGTGGTGGTAAAAAAGCCGGGCTCCGTGAGGAGCCCGGCTGTCGGCATGGCGCGCGGCTCAGCCCTTACCACTTGTCCTTGTCGGCGGCGAACATGCCGCCTTCGGACTTGTGCTTTTTGGCGGCGGCCTTCTTGCCGGCCGCCGGCGCGGAGGCTTCGGCCCTGGCCGTCGGCGCGGTCGCCAGCTCACGTAGTTGCAGGCCGCCCGGGGGCACCTGTTCCAGCGGCATCCGCACATTTTCCAGATGGCCTTGCGACATCGTCGGCGTGACTTTGTCCACCACCACTTCGCAGCAGTCGTACTCGGCGCGGCCCAGCGATTGCCCAGTCTGCGGGTCCTTCACTTCCTGGCCCAGCGAAACCAGCTTATAGCGAGAGCCTTCGCGGACGGACTGGCCGCCCTGGCTGAGGATCACGTTGTTGCCGGTGCGCGAGGCCACGGTGATCGGAAAGGTCCTGACCAGGATGGCGCTGACGATGCGGTCGACAATCTGGCCCTCCATGCCGCGGCGGATGCCGTCGGCGGCGCCGTCGCCCAGCTTGCCGCTATTGCCGCTGAGCATGCTGGACAGCTGCACTTGGCGGTTGGCCACGTTGATGACGCGCTGGGACAGGTTCCAGCTACCCTTGCCCTTGTCGTAGCCGAAGGCCGTGATGTGTCCGGTCCAGATCAGGTCCGCGCTGAGCGCCTGGCTGATCTTGGAGCGTTCGGCCGACGGTGTTTGCCCAGAGCTGATCATGTCCAGCTCCTGCTGCACGTCATCGCTCAGCTCGCGGTCCAGTACCGAGAAACGCCCTGTGTTGGTCAGCGCGTCCAGCGTCTGCTGGTGGATTTCGCTGGCAATCTGCGCGGCAGGCACCTGGATGCCGGCTACTTTGAACGCCTCCTTGTCGATGTACACCGGGCCGACCACGATCTTCAGCTTGCCGGCGCTGGCAGGCTGCGAGAACTTGGCGATCTTGGCTTCGATGGTGGCTTTGTAGCTCTTGCTCAGCAGACCGGGCTCTTCCATCTTCACCAGCTTGAAGCCGGTGACCACGCCGCCGGACTCCTGCGCGACGTACTCGGTGAAAGCATGGGCGCTCAGTTGCTCGGCGTCCTTGCCGGCGGCGGCGGACAGCACCATCTTGACCTGTTCCGAGGCCATGTCGAAGGATGCGCCGTTGGTCTGTTTGATGGCCAGCTTCAGCGCTTCCTCCACCGCTTCGGCGGCGGAGGCGCCGTTGCCGGTCGCGGTGGCCGCCACCGAGTCCAGCTTGCCTACATCCGGCAACGCCTGGCCTGCGGCGCTGGCCGGCTCAGGCCTGGACGCGCTGGCGGCGTCGTCTTTGTGCGAGCACGCCATCAGGCCCAGGGCCAGTGTGGCTGCGCCCATCACCTGTCGCAATTTCATGTCGTCTCCTTAGGATGGCGTCGCTGCGATCACAGCGCCGAAGTGGCGTCCTTGGGAACCGGGATGTCGTTGCTCTTGGCAAAGCTCACCGCCTGTTTCAGCGCCTCATAGAGGTTCTTGCTGTTGGACGGCAGGCTAGTGACGATGTAAGCGCCGGAAGACAGCTTGGGCAGGTCAAGCGGAGAGGCGGCGGCCAGCGCGTTTTTGAAGCCGCTGAACTGGTTGGCCATCTTGGTGTACTTCAGCATGCCCTTGCCCAGCGAGGCGAGGCCATCGGCGTAGGTTTTCTTGGACTCGGCGTCCATGGCGCTGCCGGCATTCTTCTGGCGCTCGCTGATGATCTTGGATACATCGCTCTGCACCGAGTCGGCCTTGCTCAGGTTGTCCTTGGTGGCGCCGGAGGTCAGGGCGTCGGCCTCGGCCTTGGCCAGCGCCGCCGCGTCCTTGGCGCCCAGCGCCGAGGCCATCAGCGACTGCGCCATCAGTACCTGCTTGTTGGCGCCGGTGTAGGACTCCACCAGTTGCTGTTGCTGGCCGACCAGATCGCCGCCGCTGGCGTTGCTGCCGGCCGCGCCGGTCAGGCTGGTCACGGCGTCGAACATGCCGGCCTGGGTTTGGATGGAAGTCAGGGTCAGGGCGGCCAGGGCCGATACGATCAAAGTCTTGCGCATTTTCATCTCCAAAATATTCAAATTTTCAGGTGGAACGGGGAAATACCGGCTTATTTGATGCCGTTGTTGGTCATCTGGCTCAGTAGCTCGCGGGCCACTTCTTCAGCTGCCTTTTTCAAAGCGTTGGTTTGCGCCTCTTCTTCGGTGGGGCCGAGACCGGCGGCCTGGATCGGACCGACTTCGGCCTTGGTTTCCGGGATGGCGTCGCTGGCATCCAGCAGTTTGCCGGTTGCGGCGACCGATACCCGGAACATGCCGGTGGCCGGATCGGTGTCGGCCAGGCGCACGTCCAGCGTGCCGTAGGCGATGTAGGGCACCTTGGCGTTCTGCAGGCCGGCGGCGACGTCGCGCTCGGTCTTGGGCTGCAGGTCATTGCCGGACTTGAAGTCGGCTTCGACGTTCTTGATCTTCAGCAGGCCCTTGCTGTACGGCTCCAGATAGGCGGCGTCCACCACCTTGAAGCCGGCGCCGGCGAATACGCCGTTGAACACGCTTTTCAGGTAGTTGCTGGGGAAGATGGCGTAGGTCTTCTTGGTGGCTTTGCGGGTGGTGCTGCCGCCGGTTTCGGCGGATTCGCGGTATTGCGCGCCGCCGCGGCCTGCCTTGCCCTGGGCTTTCACTTCCACCGACTGGTATTCGCGATCATCGAAACGCTGCGAGGAGTCTGTCTGGCGCGAGACGAAGATGAAGGTCAGCTTGGATTTCTGGCCGTTGTTGGCTTGGGCGACTCCCGACGACGCCTTCACCGCGTTATTCAGTTGCGAGACATTGAGGGTGGCGCGGATGGTGACGGTGTACTGGCCCATGTCCGGACGGTCTTCTTCATTCAGGATGGTGCTGTCCAGGATGTAGCGGTCCGGGTCGGCCTTCACTTTCTCGCGGATGGCGTCCAGGTTTTGCGACTGGGCATCGCCGGCTTCGGCGTAGTACTTATCGATGGCTTTCAACTGGGCCTGCAGCAGCGCTTGCGCCCGCACTTCGGGGGTGACTTTCCGGCCGAACAGCGAGGATTCGTATTTGACGGTAGCTTGGCCTTTCGCAGTGGCGGTGGCGGCTAGCGCCTGCCCGCCGCACAGCAGCATGAGGGCGATGAGAAGGAAGCGGATCATTGACAGGCTTTCAATAATTGTTGAGTGGTGGTGATCTGTTTGTCGATGTCGGGGGCGTTGGTCGCGGACTTCAGCCAGTCGCTGCGATTGCCCGCCAGATTGTCGGCCAGCTTGGCGAACAGGCCCTTGATCGCGTCGTGATAGGCCGGATAGTCGTCGATATTGTCCTGGCTGGCTGGAACCAGCTTGACTTCGCCGTTCTTGAAGTCGGCGTCGAGATAGCTTTTGCCGGAAACCGGCTCCTGGATGTTGACGTGGGCATAGGCACCGTAGATGTAGCTGCTGCCCGCGCTGGCCTCGCCGCTCTTGATGCGGCGGAATTTCGGAATGTCGAGGGCGATGCTGTAATCGGCTTCGGGCAGCTTGAGCATGAAGACTTCGCCGTCGGAGATGCGCATGGACATGACATTGCCGATGGCATAGCCCTTGCTGTACGGCAGCAGCGGCACGCCAGTCTTGCTGGACAGGTTTTCCGCGAACAGATCGGCGGCCCAGGCCTCGGCTGTGCCCGGAATCCGGGTCAACTCGGCCGGCAGTGCCTTGCGCGCCTCGTCACCGATGTTCACCTTGGCAACTTGCAGAAAACGCGGCACATGTTCCGGAATGCTGGCGTCGCGCATGATGTCAGCGAAACGCTGGATGATGCCCGGCTTGCCCTGGTCGCCGTAGTACAGCGAGGCAAAGCGCTGCTGCATCTCCTGCGGGCTGGGGTCATGGTCGACCAAGTCCAGATAGGTGAAGCTGAATGGATAGGCGCGCAGCACGGTCATGTTCTTGAAGTCGAAGAACATCGCCTGGGCTCGGACCTGGGTCATTAGCTTGGCTACGCCGTCGAAGCGTTCTTTGGATACGGTTTCACCGGTGATCAGCAGGGTGGCTACCACCGCCTGATCCTGTCCTTTCAGCGTGGTCAGCCCGTTCCGGTTCAATTCGAAATGCTGCGGTTTGTCCTGCGCTAGCTTGGCCGCCAACTGCTGATTGAGCGGCTTGCCTTGCGTCGCCAATGTTTTTTCCAGCAACAGGCTGTATGGGAAGCGGGCCGGGATGGATTTGCTGTCGCCGGAATAGGATAGCCCGGCGAAAGTGACCGTAGCGGCATCGCCGAGAACCGGCGCCAGCAGCAGACAGGCCGTCAACAATAGAGAGCGGAGTGAGGTGTGCACAGAGAGGTGTTTCCTTGGGTTTGATCGCGGCAGGCGGGGCCTGACCGCGCGCATGGCCAATACATTCAATATGTTGAGATTATACTATTAGGATAGAATTTTTGAATATTGTAAATATTTTGAAACTAGTATTGTCATGAACTGGGGCAAGGTGAAGGGATGTCAGCTGCGGGGAGGGGAGGGGAAATAAGAAAGCGGCTCCACTGTGGGAGCCGCTGTAGCGGGTACCGCCGCGAGGCGGACCTAGAAGCTCAGGCCGGCGCCCAGATAGGCGCCGTCGGCCAGCCGGCGGCTGCGGCTGTCGTCCTGGCGGCGGATGTCGAAATAGCGGTAGCCGGCTTCCACGCTGACCGGGCCGAGCACATTCCAGCGCACGCCGGCGGAATAGTCGCTGACGCGGTTGACGCTGCCGCTGGCGAAACTGTCGGGCGCGTAATAGGCCTGGCCGAACAGATTGATCTTGGGCGCGATCTCGAAATTGGCGCGGCCGCCCACCAGCGCGGCGCTGGCGGAGCCGCTGTCAGGCGACAGCGCCATCAGCTTGCCGCCAGCGGCTACCGTCAGCGGCCCCAGCGGCAGCGCGAACTCCAGGCCGGCGCCGCCGGCGCCGCCCTTGTGGTCGTCATGCAGGTAGTCGAGGCTGATGCCCAGACCCAGGCCGTTGGGGGTGCGGGTGAATTGCTGGGTGCCGTTGCCGGCGCCGAAGATGTAATCGGCGGCATGGGCGCCGCCGGCCAGGCTGGTCAGCGCCAGCGCGAAAGCCAGATGTTTCATTGGTCACATTCCTGGAGTAGTTTAAGCAGCAACAGATAGTGACCAATTGCTAAAAAACAAGTTCAGCTCTCCAAATGTTGCTCCAGCGACAGCAGGCGGGTTTTCAGCGCCGCCACCTCGGCCTCCAGCGCGGCGACGCGGCCGGTGAGGCCGACGTCTATCATCTCGCAGGGCGCGGCGGCTTCCGCCAGCTGCGGCTCGCCGCACAGCAGGTGGCACCAGCGCGCCTCGCGTTCGCCGGGCTGGCGCTCCAGCTTCTGCACCAGCGGCGGGTATTTGTCGGCCAACGCCGCCAGCGCGGTTTCCACTTCGTCCACGCCGGAGAAGCCGTAGATGCGGCCGGAGCGGGTGCGGATCTCGGCGCCGGTCTGCGGGCCGCGCAGCATCAGCAAGGCCAATGCCGCCTGCCTGGCGCCGTCGATATTCCACTCGTAGCTGAGGCGGTGCTCGTACTTGGCGACGCGGCTGCCGGCCGGCAGCCTCTCGCCCACCAGCCGTTTGGCGATCAGCGCGTCCAGCGCCGCGCTGATGTCGGCGTCGGACAGCTGCATCACCGGTTCGCGGCTGGTCAGCTGGTTGCAGGCGCTGGAGAGGCCGTTCAGCGTCATCGGATAGGCGTCGGGCGTCAGCGCCTGCTTCTCCACCAGCGCGCCCAGCACGCGCACTTCGATCGGGTCCAGTTGGTGCGTGTCCATACATCCTCCACTGCTAGATTCAATACAGACATCATCGCACCAAACCCAGGCCCGGCCCAGCTTTTCAGCCCTGCTCGCGGCGCTCCAGCGCCTCCAGCTGGCGCAGGCGGCGGATCTCGCGCTTGCGGCCGTCGCGCTCCTCCTCATCCAGCGCGCGGTACAGCGACACCGCCATGCCTATCATGATCAGCATGAAGGGCAGCGCGCTGACGATCAGCACCGCCTGCAGGCCCTTCAGGCCGCCGCTCTGCAGCAGGATCAGCGCCACCGCGGCCAGCAGCACGCCCCAGATCAGCTTGACCTTGTGGCTGGGGTTGAGGCTGCCGCCGCTGGTGAACATGCCCAGCACGAAGGTGGCGGAGTCGGCCGAGGTGACGAAGAAGATGATCACCAGCGTCATCGCCAGCAAGGACAGCAGGCGGCCGCCGGGCAAGTGGTCGAACATCACGTAGAGCGCGGTGGAAACGTCGCTCTTCACCGCGCCGACCAGATCGGCGCCGGCGAACAGCTGCAGGTCCAGCGCGGTGCCGCCGAAGGCGGAGAACCAGACGAAGCTGGCCAGCGCAGGCACCAGGAGCACGCCGACGATGAACTCGCGTATGGTGCGACCGCGCGAGACGCGGGCGATGAACATGCCGACAAACGGCGCCCAGGTCACCCACCAGGCCCAGTAGAACAGCGTCCAGTTGGCCATCCAGGTGCCCTGGCTGAACGGCGACATGCGCAGGCTGGTGCTGGTGAGGTTGCCCAGGTAGTCGCCCAGCGTGGTGGTGAAGGTGTCGAAGATGAAGCCGGTGGGTCCCAGCACCACCACCGCCAGGAACAGCAGGATGGCCAGCAGGATGTTGAGGTTGGACAGCCACTTGATGCCGCGCGACAGGCCGGTCAGCGAGGACAGCAGGAACAGCAGGGTGGCGATCGCCACGATGGACACCGTCAGCAGCGTGGACGGCGCGATGCCGAACAGCATCTTCAACCCGCTCTCGATCTGCAGCGTGCCGAAGCCCAGCGTGGTGGCGACGCCGAACACGGTGGCCAGCACCGCCAGCACGTCGATGGCGGTGCCGATCGGGCCATCGACCTTGTCGCCCAAGAGCGGGCGGAAGGCGGCGCTGATCAGGCCGGGCTGGCCACGGTTGAACTTGAAGTAGGCCAGCACCAGCGCGGTGAGGCTGTACACCGCCCACGGATGCAGGCCCCAGTGGAAGAAGGCGTGGCGCATCGCGGCGCGGGCGGCGTCAGCCGATTGCGGGGCGACGCCGCTGCTTGCCGGCGTGGCGAAGTGGGAGATCGGCTCGGCCACGCCCCAGAACACCAGGCCTATGCCCATGCCGGCGGAAAATAGCATGGAAAACCAGCTCAGCCGCGAGAATTCCGGCTCCTCGTCCTCCTTGCCCAGGCGGATGTGGCCGAAGCGGCCAAAGGCCAGATACAGCGCGAACACCAGGAAGCCGAACACCGACAGCAGATAGAACCAGCCGAAGCGGGAAATGGTGAAGCTCAGCCACTGGCCGGTGGCCGAGGCCATCTGCTCCGGAGCCAGCACGCCCCAGAGCGCGAACAATACGGTGAATAACAGCGATAGTCGTAAAACCATCAGGACTCCTTGGAGTGGCGGCGACGCCGGGCCTCGCGCGAGGCGCGTCGCCGTACGGGATGGGAAGATTGACGACTCGAAGGCGAGCGCCGCTGGCGGAGCCGGCAGGGGCCGGGGCATTCCGCGTTGCCCGGCGGTTCGGGCGGATAGCTGACGGAGTCAGCCTGTTTGCATTTCCGGATGTCGCGCGGTTCGCGAAAATGGCCGGAATTCAGGCTGCTTCCTGTTGAATAATTGAATAAAATCAATCAATTGTTTTTTAGATTAACATTATTAGCATTTTCTTGTAAACCTTTGCGGCGCAATTGGCGCTATCGCGGCGGCGCAGCGCGGGCGCTTGACAGCGCCCGGCGGCTTCTCCACCCTGTCGCGTTTCATTGCCAAGCCGCCGCGGGGAGCGCGCATGATCCGAATCGATATTTTGCTGGTGGAACAAGGGCTTGCCGCGTCGCGCACCGCCGCGCAGAACCTGATCGCCGCCGGCCGCGTCAGCCACCAGGGCGTGGTGGTGGCCAAGCCCAGCCAGAAGTTTCCGCCGCACGCGGAATTCGCGGTGGTGGCCGATGCGGCGGACCGCTATGTGTCGCGCGGCGGCCTGAAGATGCTGGGCGCGCTGAAAGCCGCCGGCCTGAGCGTCGATGGCTGGAGCGCGCTGGATGTCGGCCAGTCCACCGGCGGCTTCAGCGATTGCCTGCTGCAATCCGGCGCGCGCCGGGTGGTGGGGGTGGATGTCGGCCACGACCAGTTGCACCAGCGCTTGCGCGACGACGCGCGGGTGCGCTATTTCGAGGGCGTCAACGCCCGCGCGCTGGACCACGCCGCGCTGCTGGCGGCCAATGATGGCGACGGCTTCGACCTGATGGTGTGCGACGTGTCCTTCATCTCGCTGAGCCTGGTGCTGCCGTCGGCGCTGCCGCTGCTCAAGCCGGGGGCGCGGCTGCTCAGCCTGGTCAAGCCGCAGTTCGAGGTGGGGCGGGAGGGATTGTCCAAGGGCGGCATCGTCCGCGACGCCAACCTCTATCCGCTGGTGCAGGACAAGATCAACCGGGTGCTGGCCGAGCAGAACATGCGGGTGCTGGCCTGGTTCGACAGCCCGATCAAGGGCGGCGACGGCAACCACGAGTTCTTCGTGCATGCCGTACGTCGCTGAGCGGGATCACTCCACGCTGATGTCTTCATCTTCCTGGCTGCGCACGATCAGCAACGGGCAGTGGCTGCGGCGCAGCACGTCCTGGGCGAAGCTGCCCATGAACAGGTGGGCAAGGCCGCTGCGGCCGTGGGTGCCCAGCACGATCAGATCGGCCTGCTGCGCGCGGGCATAGCCTATCAGCAGGTCAGCCAAGTCGTGGCCGCCTTCCCAGCTTTTCTCCAGATGGCTGAGCACATTGACGAGGCCGGCGTTGCGCGCCAGTTGCTGCGCGCGCGCCAGCGCCTCCTGGCCCTGTTGCAGCGCCAGGTCGTAGCCGGGGTCGCCGGCGTAGACGCCCAGGCTGTCCACGACCAGATCGCGCAGGCTGGCGATGTGCACCAGCGTCAGCCGGGCGTCGCTGAACTTGGCCAGACGGATGGCCTCGTGCAAGGCTTTGTCGGAGTTGTTGCTGCCGTCTATCGCGGCGATGATGTGGCGGTACATCTGCAGCTCCTTCGAGAAACACCAACTTGGTGGGATGCCTTCAGCATAACCCGGCTTGACTGGCGGCGTCTCGCCGGGAGTGAGCAGGAGTGTTGATCCAGAGCAATCAAGCGAGTGTTGCCCTGCAGTTGGAGACGCATGCAATTGGATTGCCGTGTCGGCAGCCACCATATCCTCTTTGGCCTGTGCCGGCAAAACAGCCTTGGGGCAGGGGCTTTAAGCCGCAGTTTTTTTGATCGGCGGCTTCCTGACGCAAGGCTGTTTTGTCGGGGTTTCTCGGGCCGCAGGGGGCGCCTGGGGTGGTCAGGGGGCTGGCGAGAAGTCCCCTGACCCGTTCGGCGGGCGGAACCGCCGTGGAAATCATCGTCCGCGCAGCGGACTCCATCGCCTTTGCATTGGCGGCTCCAGACGGTTGCCAAACGCCATGCCTGCGATCAGGCCAGCAAGCCCAGATACTGCCGCTCCCAGGTGGTGACCTGGCGGTGGTAGTCGTTCAGCTCCACCTCCTTCACCGCCAGATAGGCGCGGCAGAAGTCGGCGCCGAACAGCGTCTCGCCTATCTGTCCCGCCGCCATCGAGGCGCAGGCGGCGTCCAGCGTGGACGGCAGGCTGGCGGCTTGCTGCTTGAACACATTGCCGTGCGCCGCTTCGTCCGGCGTCAGTCGCTGCTCGATGCCGGCCAGGCCGGCCCCCAGGCTGGCGGCCAACGCCAGGTAGGGGTTGGCGTCGCAGCCGGGCAGGCGGTTTTCCACCCGCCGCGCCTCCGGGCCGGACACCGGCACCCTGAGGCCGACCGAACGGTTGTCCAGGCCCCAGCTGAGGTTGACCGGCGCCGCCATGCCCTTGACGAAGCGGCGGTAGGAGTTGGGATTGGGGCAGAACAGCGGCATCAGCTCGGGCAGGTAGCGCTGCAGGCCGGCGATGAAGCCGAAGAAGGCCGGGCTGGCTTCGCCGCCTTCCTGGCTGAACACATTGCGGCCATGGCGGTCCACCAGGCTCTGGTGGATGTGCATCGAGCTGCCGGGCTGGCCGGGCAGCGGCTTGGCCATGCATACCGCGCTCAGGCCGTGGCGGTGGGCGATTTCCTTCAGCGCGGTCTTGAACAGGAAGGTGTGGTCGGCCAGTTGCAGCGCATCGCCGTGCTTGAGGTTGATCTCGAACTGGCTGGGACCCATCTCGTGCACGCAGGTGTCGGTGGCGATGCCCAACAGCTCGCACGCCTGGTACAGCTCGTCGAAAAAGGCCTCCAGTTCGCCCAGCGCGGAAAAGCCGAAAGCGTCGAAGCCGGTTTCGCGCCGGCCGCAGGGCAGCGCCGGCGGCTGGAATGGCTGGGCCGGGTCGCCGTGGGCGGCGAACAGGTAGAACTCCAGTTCCGGCGCCACGATGGGGGTCCAGCCGTGGGCGGCGTAGCGCGCCAGCAGCTGTTTCAGGATGGAGCGCGGCGCCAGCGGCGACAGGCCGCCGTCGTGGTCGACGCAGTCACAGATCACCAGCGCCCGCGGCGTCTTGGCCCAAGGAACCAGACGCAGGGTGTCATAATCCGGGACGAGCGTGACGTCCGGATCGTGTTCGCCATAGAAGCTGTAATCGGGGAATTCGCCGATACAGCTTTGCAGCGGCACCGCGCGGGCGATGCGCAGCTGCTGGCCCTTGATGAAGGCCGAAGCGGGCAGGGTCTTGCCGCGGGCGAAGCCGTGGACATCGGCGAAGGCGAGTTCCACATCCCTCGCTTTGCTGTGTTGCAGCCATTCGATGCGGCCTGCCGGCATGCGGGCATCAGACATACTTTTCTCCACTGAGCGTGCTGGGTTCCTGTCCGTCCTCAGTATTTTTCTTGCTGTCATGGAGCTTTTGCCCGCATCCATTATGCCAGTCGCAACGGCGACGGCAAGTGCCGCGACGCCTACAGCCGGAAGCGGCCCACCGTCCGGTGCAGATTGGCGGCCTGCTGGTCGATGTCGCGCACCGCCTCCACCGCGTTGCTGACCGAGTTCTGCGTCTCCTCCACCACGCCGGCCACCTGTTCCACATTGCCGGCGATATTGGTGCCGGCCTGGCTTTGCTCGCCCATCGCCACCACCACGTTGTGGACGTTTTCCAGCGCGCTGCTGGCCTGGCGGCTGATGGACTCCAGCGTCTGCGCCGCCTGTTGCACCTGTTCCACGCCGGCCTGCACCGCCGGGCGGATCTGATCCATGTGGCTGGACACGCTGCCGGTTTCGCTGATCACCGCCTGCACGATGTTGCTGATTTCGTCGGTGGCGCTGGCGGTGCGTTCGGCCAGCTTGCGCACCTCGTCGGCCACCACCGCGAAGCCGCGGCCCATTTCGCCGGCGCGCGCGGCCTCGATGGCGGCGTTCAGCGCCAAGAGATTGGTCTGGTTGGCGATGTCGCGTATGGTTTCGGCGATGCTGCTGATGCTGCGGCTGCGCTCGGCCAGCTGCCCCACCATGTCGCTGGCGCTGTGGATCTGGTCGGCGATCTGGCGGATGCCGTCGGCGGCGTTGCCCGCCAGCGTCTTGCCTTCGCCGGCCAGTTGCGCGGTGTCGCGCGCGCCGTTCTCGGTGTCGCGGGTGCTGGCGCTGACGTGGTCTATGCTGACCGACAGTTGTTCGATGGCGGCGGCGGCCGAGGTGGTGGACGAGCTGGCGATGCCGGACACCTCATGCACCTTGTCCATGTCGCTGGACAACTGGCGGCAGGATTGGTTGATGCTCTGGGTGGCCTGGCCTATCTCCTCTATCATCCGCCTGAGCTTGCCCTGCATGTCCTGCATGGCGCCGAGCAGGCTGCCGGAGCCGCCTTTCACCTCTATGGCCAGGCTGAGGTCGCCGTCAGCGATGGCCTTGACCACTTCGGCGGCGTAGCTGGGCTCGCCGCCCAGCGATTTCAGTATCGAGCGCGACATCCAGCCCACCAGCGCGCCCAGCACCACGATGCATAGCACCGCCACCAGCAGCAGCGTGCGCGCCTCGCTCCAGAACAGCTGGTCGATGTCGTCGATGAAGATGCCGGTGCCTATGGTCCAGCCCCAGGGGTCGAAGCGGAACACGCCGTTGAGCTTGGGGAATTCTTCCGCGCCGCTGCCGGCGCGCTTGGTCTGGATGGTCAGCACGCCGTAGTGGTCCTGCTGCATCGCCTCCTCGTAGGCCTGCACCGTGGTGCGGCCATCGGGCAGCTTGCTGCCCATGTCCACTTTGCCCACCCGGTCCTTGCTGGGGTGGAACAGCACCAGGTTGTCGCGGTTGCGGCCGAAGAAATAGATGTCGCCCACTTTCAGCGCGGAGAGCGCGGCGATGGCCTGGCGCTGCGCCTCCTGGCGCGGCATGCCCTTGGCCTCCTGTTGCTGGAAGTGGCTGAGGCTGTTCTCCGCCATTTTCAGCAGATGGACGATTTGCTCGCGTTTTTCCTGGTGCAGGGTGGCGCGGGTGGAGAACAGCGCCACGGTGGCGATGCCTAGCAGCGCCAGCAGGCTGGCGGCGATGATGATGATCAGGCGGGTATTCAGCTGCATTTTCAATACTCTGATGGGGTAGGAACAAGCCGCCTGGCAGGCGGCGATGCCCGCTATGACTGCAGCGGCGGGCATCGACTGGATTATGCGTTTCTGTGGTTACAGTCTAGTTCAGAGTAAGAAAATCAAAATTGGAAGTTTCCCTTATGTCAACGTGTTGCCGGCGCGCACGGCAAACGGCCGCTCTGGATGGCGGCGTCGAACAGCCGGTAGTCCGCCTCCACCTGGTCGGCATAGGCCTGGGCGTAGTCGGCCAGCGCCTGGTCGAACTTGTCGCTTTCGCCCAGATAGCCGGCGATTTCGGCGGCGCAGCCGCCCGATTTTGCATGGGCGCGCGCCAGCGTCCAGGCGCAGGCCTGGCCGTAGCTGGCCAGCTCGCCGGCGCTGGCGAAGGTTTCCAGCGCCGGCGCGCCCTTCATGTCGCGCAGCTGGCGCATGTAGAAGTGGCGGTCGTCGGCGCTGTGGGTCCAGCCCAGGAACAGGTCGCTGGTCGCCTGCATCAGGCGTTGGCCGAACACCACCCGCTTGCCCTGGTTGCCGTGCACGCACTCCTGGGTGAAGGCTTCCAGCACCGATGGCCTCGCCTCTTTCAATTGCAGGAACAGCGGCTGGTCGTAGTCGTCCTGCAGCAGCAGCACCAGGCAGCGGGTGCCGACGCTGCCCACCCCCACCACCTTGAAGGCCACGTCCACCAGGCGGAAGCGCTGCAGCAGTTCGCGGCGGTCTTCCTTCAAGGTGGCAATGTAACGGTTCAGCATGCCCTGCACCTTGGCCAGGCTGTCGTCGCCCAGCCAGTCGTCGCAGGCCGCTAGCGGGCCGCCGGCCTGGTCCAGGTGGAAGATCACCGGCGGGTTGTCGCGCAGGCGCAGGCCGCCGTCCTCGTTTTCCGTCATCTTGGGCAGCAGCCGTTCCTGGGTCTGGCTGCGCGCCTTGTCGGCCACTTTCTGCAATTGCTGGCGCGTCGCCTCGTCCGGCGCGTGCGACAGCAGCTCCTCGAAGCCCACCCGGCAATACCACAGTTCCAGCTGGCTCATCTGCGAGAAGGCGTGCAGGCGGCGGCGGTAGGTTTCGGCGAGCCGCAGCACGGTGGCGCGCGCCTCGCCGGCATTGAAGCCGCGGCTGCGCGAGGCCAGCACCAGGCTGACAGCCAGTCGTTTGACGTCCCATTCCCACGGACCGGGATGGGTTTCGTCGAAATCGTTGATGTCGAACACCAATTGCCGCTCCGGCGAGGCGAAGAAGCCGAAGTTCATCAAATGGGCGTCACCGCAGATCTGCAAGCGAAGGCCGCTATCGGGACCGGCGGCCAGATCGGCGGCCTGGATCATCGCCATGCCGCGGAAGAAGGCGAACGGCGAGGCGCGCATGCGGGCGTAGCGCAGCGGTGCCAGCGCCGGCACCCTGCCCTGGGAGGTGGACTCCACCAGCGCCACCACGTCGCGGTCGGCCGCCAGGTGGCAATCGGCCTGGCTGGCGCGGGGACAGCTCTGGCGGCGTGCCTTGCCGTCGGTGTAGTGCTGGTCGTACTTCGGGTGGGAGGCTGCTGGCATCGGATGCATCCATGGTTGGGCGGTAAGCCGACAGTGTAAACCGCGGCGGCGTTCCGCGCCGTCTGAGCGCTGTCAAGTTTGTCCACAGCTTGTTCCGGAACTATCCACACTGTGCACAGGTGCTTGTGGATGGTTTTTTTATCCACAGATCGGTCACGAAATGTCACGATTTAAGAGTGGTTTTACACAGAGTTATCCAGTTTTATCCAGACTATCCACAGGAGGGAAGGGTTTTTCCGACTTGTTCACAGCTTCTTGCCGCTGCAGCTGTGGATCAGCCGCTTCCAGGCCGGGCTCAGCGGCAGGCCGTTCAGCTGGATTTGCAACCGGCTGCCATCAGCCTGCGGCAGAATCTCGACCCGGGTGCCGGAGGCGTCGCTGGCCGGATTGCGCATCGCCA
The DNA here is from genome assembly GCF_001855555.1 of Chromobacterium sphagni. Classification (GTDB taxonomy): domain Bacteria; phylum Pseudomonadota; class Gammaproteobacteria; order Burkholderiales; family Chromobacteriaceae; genus Chromobacterium; species Chromobacterium sphagni. The sequence goes on from NZ_MKCT01000001.1 coordinate 1,246,569, forward strand.
GGCTGTGGCTGCCATCGCTGGCGTCGCGCCGTTCGATGAAGTCGTTGGGGATGTGCAATTTTTGCAGGCCCTGCTGCAGGCAATCGGTCAGTTGGGCGGGCGGGCGGGATGAGTCGAGCGCGGGGCCGGTGGTGGCCGCGCGCAGCGGCGTGGTGCAGGCGAGCAAGGGCAGGGACAGGACAAGGGATAGCAACAGGCGGAACTTCGGCATCGGTGTGGCGCTTCTGGCTGAGTGGCGATGCCTTGTTGGTGGCCGGCGGGCGGCCGGGGTTCCGGCTGCCCGCGCGGCAAGATGTTAAGCGATATTACGCGAAGCGTTCGCCCGGCTGCGCGCGGCGCAGGAAGGCCAGCATCCCGGCCACCCGGGCGTCGCCTTCGGCCGGCGACCATTCCGCCAGGTCGGTGGCCGGGATCGGTTGATAAGGGCCGCGCTTCACTTCGAACACCACGCTGCCCGGTTCAAGCGACACCACCGAGTGCCAGGTGTTCGCCGGCGCCTCGAACACGCGCACGCCGCCTTCGCCCAGGCGGTAGCGGGCGACCACGGTTTCGCCCGCGGCATCAAACTCGATCCAGTCCAGCGCGCCGGATAGAACGATCAGCAGTTCCGGGCTGCCCGGATGGCGGTGCGGACGGACATAAGTGTCCGGCTCCATGGCGATGGCCAGGCGCTGGATAACGTCGTCCAGCTCGCTATGGATATTGTGGTGGGCGCGCAGGCGCGGGGCACAGGCGGCCTGGGCGGACAGCGCGGCGAGGTCTTGGTTGTTCAGGGTTTTCATTTTGACAAGGCGGGCGTGAAAGCAAAGCGCGATTATGGCGCGAAACGCCTTGAACGTCTTGTTTCCGAATGCTTATCGATAATCGAGAATATTTTGCGATGACTTGAAATCGATGACCTTGGCATCAATATCTGCTTCCTACCATTTGCTTGCTAATTATCAGGACGCGGCTGATGGCGCTTGTCCGACCGGCCGCCCGAGGCCGGCATCGGAGAAGGCATCGGACCTGTGCTGATCCCGCGATGGCCGCTGCGGATTTTCGCCGCGATTCACACCAACCGGCCTACCTTCAATGGCTAGCCAAGCCAAGCGGCTGTTGGCCTGGGGCCGGCCAATAAAAAAGAAGAGGAACATTGATGAAAGCAAAGACATCGTTGCTGGTTGCGCTGGCATTGGCGACGCTCGCCAGCACTGCGTCGGCGCAGCCTGCTCCGGCTGCCGCGGATCAGCCGCAGATCCAGGCCGCCGTGCCCGTGATGCCGCAGGCCAATGGTTTCGTCGCGGTAACCGCCCGGCTCAACGGTATCGAAGGACGTTTCTTGCTCGACACCGGAGCGCGCATCACATGCGTCAGCCGTACCCAGGCGGCTCGCTTTGGCCTGGAAAAGGATGGGGAGGTCAGCAAAAGCAATGGATCGGCAGGCGCAACCTCGGTGAAACAAGTCGCCGGCAATCGCCTGGAATGGGGCGGGCAGCCGGCGGCCAGCAAGCTGAAAGTCTATCTGACCGATTTTTCCGCGATCAACCATGGCCTGGCGGAGGATGGCGTGGCGGCTGTGGATGGCGTGATTGGCATGGACGTGCTCCGGACGCAGCATGCGGTGCTCGATTATTCCAGGCGACAGTTGCGATCAGGCAATGCAGCCATGCCATCCGCTGAGTATGAGGTGTTGCCGCTCAATCCGATCGGGGACGCGCAGTTGACGGTGGAAGGGACGATCAACGGGGTGAGCGGCCGCTTCGTCCTCGACTCTGCCGCCGGGGGCACCTTGTCCACCGACGATGCGCATGCGGCCAAGTTCCACCTGGTCAAACAGCCCGGCAGCGGCAAGGTTGAGGGCATAGGCGGCAGCGTCGACAGCAATATCTATCTGCTGGACCGCCTGCAGCTGGGACCACGATTCGTGATGAGGCAGGAGAAGGTTGCCACCTTTGATCTGGCAGGCATCAACGCCGCGCTCAAGGCTAAGGGGGAGGAAGAGGTGGATGGTTTGCTGGGCGCCGGCGTGTTGAACCGGGGGGAGGCAATTCTGGACATGGGGCAACTGCAGTTGCAGCTTAAATCATCGATGTGATCATGCGGCCGGCGATGTCCGGCGTACCGCCAGGCGCCGCGGATGCGGGTTCGAGGGAAGGTCTGCGGCTTGCTCAGACCTTCCCCGCGAGCAGGATCTGCATTTGCGCCCCTCTTTCCCAATCCCGTCCCAAAGAGGGCCAGGCGCGGGGAGAGGGGCGGCGGGGCAGTTTAAGACGCCGACTTACTGCCGGATCTGCCCATCCCCCAGCACGATCCACTTCTGGCTGGTGAGGCCGGTCAGGCCGACCGGGCCGCGGGCGTGGATCTTGTCGGTGGAGATGCCTATCTCCGCGCCCAGGCCGTATTCGAAGCCGTCGGCGAAACGGGTGGAGGCGTTGACCATCACGCTGGCGGAGTCCACCTCGCGCAGGAAGCGGCGCGCGCGGCCGTAGTCTTCGCTGACGATGGCGTCGGTGTGGTGGCTGCCCCAGTGGTTGATGTGCTCGATGGCTTCGTCGATGTCCTTCACCACCTTCACCGCCAGGATGGGCGCCAGGTATTCGCTGGCCCAGTCATCGTCGGTGGCGGTCTTGACCTGATCGCCCAGGATGGCGCGGGCGCGCTCGCAGCCGCGCAGCTCCACGCTTTTTTCCCAGTAGGCCTCGGCCAGCCGCGGCAGGATGAATTCGGCGAAGGCGGTGTGCACCAGCAGCGTTTCCATGGTGTTGCAGGTGCCGTAGCGGTGGGTCTTGGCGTTCAGCGCGATGCTGAAGGCCTTGTCCGGATTGGCGGTGTCGTCGATGTAGACGTGGCAGTTGCCGTCCAGGTGCTTGATCACCGGCACCCGCGCTTCGCTGCTGATGCGGGCGATCAGGCCCTTGCCGCCGCGCGGCACGATCACGTCTACGTATTCCGGCATGGCGATCAGTTCGCCCACCGCGGCGCGGTCGGTGGTTTCCAGCACCTGCACCGCTTCGGCCGGCAGGCCGGCGGCGTTCAGCCCCTCGTGCACGCAGGCGGCGATGGCCTGGTTGCTGTGGAAGGCTTCCGAGCCGCCGCGCAGTATGGTGGCGTTGCCCGATTTCAGGCACAGGCCGGCGGCGTCGGCGGTAACGTTGGGGCGGGCCTCGTAAATGATGCCGACCACGCCCAGCGGCACCCGCATCTTGCCCAGCTGGATGCCGGACGGGCGGTAGGCCATCTCGCTCACTTCTCCCACCGGGTCGGGCAGCGCGGCGATCTGGCGCAGGCCGTCGGCCATGGCCAGCACGCCATTGGCGGACAGCGTCAGCCGGTCCAGCATCGCCGCGTCCAGGCCGGCCAGGCGCGCGGCGTCGAGGTCCCGCCGGTTGGCGGCCAGCAGTTTGTCCTGATCGCGGACGATGGCGTCGGCGATGGCGATCAGCGCGTCGTTCTTCTGCCTGGTGTCGGCGCGGGCGAGCAGGCGCGAAGCCTTGCGCGCGGCCTTGCCCAGCTGCTGCATGTATTCTTTCACGTTCATGACGGATGGCCCTGTTTGCTCTCGTTTTTCAGATTGGTTCCAGCTTAAACCAAAGCGCAGCCTGCGGCCAGAGACTGTCCGCGTACGGATTGGCTATTGTCGGGCAGGCGGCGCGCGCCAGCGTTCGGGCGGCACCACCACCGGCTCTGCCGGCTGTTCGGTGAAGTGCGGCGACAGGATCTGCACGCCGAATTCGTTGAAGGCGTCCAGGATTTCGCCGTGCAGCGCGTCGCGCACCACCGGCGGCTGGTGTTCCGGCAGCGCGCGCAGCTGCAGCTCGTATTCGATGTAGAAGTCCTGCAGCGACAGCTTGCGCACCTGCGGCGCGCAGGCGGGGTCCACCCCCGGGCAGCGGCGCGCAGCCAGCTCCAGCATGGCCTGCACCTGCCGCCACGGCGCGTCGTAGCCTATGGTGACGCGGGTGGAGATCATGGCGCCCGGCCCTTCGCCGTGGCGGCTGTAGTTGCTGACCTTGCCGCCCACCGCCACCGCGTTGGGAATGGTGATTTCGTAGCCCTGGCTGGTGAGGATTTTGGTGGACAGCGCCGACAGCTCGCTGACCGTGCCTTCCACCTCGCCAAGCTGCACATAGTCGCCGCGCCGCAGCGCGCGGGCATAGATCAGCACTAGGCCGCTCATCGCGTGGTTCATCACGCCGGCCGAGCCCAGCGTCACCATCAGGCCGAAGAACACGCTGACGCCCTTGAAGGCGTCGCTGTTGGCGCCCGGCAGGTAGGGGTAGGCGACGATCAGCGCGAACAGCCACAGGATGACGGAAGCCAGCCGGCGGGTGGCGCCCACCGTTTCGGCGTGCAGGCCGGGCAGCTCCAGCTGGCCGCGCTCCACCGCGCCGAACAGCAGCGCCAGGCCGCGTCCGATCAGCCGCGTCAGCAGGAAGATCACCGCCACGGTGGCCAGCCCCGGCAGCGCCGACAGAATGTCGTCGGCGATGGTCGCCAGCAGCTGATAGAAGGAGTTGCCCAGCTTGCGCCCCAGCGGCCGGGTGTAAGGGAAGAGTCCCAGGGTGTAGCTCAGCCACATATAGCCGGCGAACAGCGCGCACAGCAGCGCGGTGATGTCCACCAGCTGGCATTCGGCGGAGCGCAGGAAATGGCGCAGGTCGAACCTGCCGCTCAGCCATGGCAACCGGCCTATCGGCTGCAGGTGCAGCCGGCGGCGCGAGGCGCTGCGGCCGCGGGCGATCAGATACAGCGCGCCGGCGAACACGGCGGCGGCCAGCAGCGCCAACAGCACGGACAGGGCGATCTGCCGCGGCGAGCGTTGTTCCAGCGCGGCTTGGCGCAGCTCGTTCAGTCTGGCCTGCGCCCGGGCGGCGGCCTGCTCCAGCGTCAGTTGGTCGCCGGGGTCGAGGTCGTCCTCCAGTATGGTGAACAAGGGCCGGCCGTGGATGCTGACGGCGATGCCGCGCAGATGGCTGTCGGCCAGCGGCGCGGTTTGCACCGGTTGCTGCAGATCGTCCGGCGTCAGCTCGCGGATGCGCTCCAAGGTGCGCTGCAGCCGTTGCTCCGGGCCGAGGCTGGCCTGATTGGCCAGAAACAGGAAGATCGGGCGGTTGTCCAGCACCAGGGTGCGGGCGCTGTCGGCCGGCGACGGGTTGGCGCGGGGCTCGGCGGCCAGCGCCGGCAGGCACAGCGTCAACAGCAGGCAGAAACGGATCAGGGCCATGGAATCTCCGAAAGAGCGGCGAGGCCGGCCCGTTTGGGGGGACGCGGCCGGCAATGCCCATATCATGGCACAGCCGGCCAGCGCCCGGCATCCCCCGCGCTCAGCCGCGCAGCATCGCCCGGCGATAGCCTTGCGGCGCGAAAGCGCTGGTCAGCAGCAGCAACAGCGCCACTGCGGCCGCCAGCGCCAGCCAGGCCAGCTGGAAGCTGGCGGTGAGGTCGCGCAGCCAGCCGGCGGCGAACGGCGCGCAGGCGGCTATCAGATAACCGACGCCCTGGACGAAGGCTGCCAGCCGCCCGGCGTCGCGGCTGTCGTCCAGATGGCCCAGCGTCAGGATCATGCTCAGCGGGAACAGGCCGCCCACGCCCAGCCCCAGAAGCCCCACCCACAGCAGCATCGGGCCGCCAGGCTGCGCCACCATGCCGAGCAGGCCGGCCAGCGTGCAGCACAGCGTCAATGCCAGCCAGCCGCGCAGATCGGCATGGCGGGAGGAGAGCAGCGGCAGGGTCAGGCCGGCCACCACCTCCATCGCGGTCATATAGCTGAGCATCAAGCCGCCTTGCTGGCCGCTCCAGCCCAACTGCACGAAGAAGGGCGGCAGCCAGGCCAGCGAGCAGGTGTAGACCGCGGTGCCCAGGCCGAAATAGCCGGCCAGCAGCCAGGCGCGCGGCAGGCGGGAAAAGGGCGCGGCCGGCGCGGCCTGAGACGCAGAGGCCTGGGCGGCGGGCGCGTGCCGCCACCAGAGCACGCAGGCCAGCGCGGCGGGCAAGGCCCACGCCGCCAGGCCAAGCTGCCATTGGCCGCTGTGCCGCGCCAGCCACGGCGCGCCGGCGGCGGCCAGCGAGGCCCCGCCCATGATGGCGGTGATGTAGAGCCCCATCAACAGCGATACCCGCTGCGGGAAGTGGCGCTTGATCAGGCCAGGCAGCAGCGCCTGGGCCAGCGCGATGCCGCCGCCGGCCATCAGCGCGGTGGCGAGCAGGCCGGCGTAGCTGGGGGGCCAGCAGCGCAGCGCGCAGGACAGCAGGATCAGCAGCAGCGCCAGCAGCACGCCTAGGCGCGCGCCCAGCAGGGCCTCCAGCCGGTGGCCGGCGAAGGCGCCGGCGCCCATGGCGGCGATGGGCAGCGTGGTGAGCAGGGCGGCTTCGCTGAAGCGGATGCCGGTGGCGGCGCGGATAGGCTCCAGCAAGGGGCCGACGGCGGCGAGGCCGGGGCGCAGATTGAGGCCGACCATCACGATGGCCAGGGTCAGGCCCAGCGGGCGGGCGAGTGGGATCGAGGACATGGGGGCTCCGCTTCAATGCGTTTGCAGGAAGGCCAGCAGGGCGGCGTTGAAGGCGTCGGCGCTGTCGATGTTGGCGACATGGGCGGCGCCGGCCAGGCTGATATGGCGCGCTCCGGGCACTTGGCCGGCCATCCATCGGCCCAGCTCCGGCGGCGACACCGCGTCGCATTCGGCGCTCAGATACAGGCTGGGAGCGCGGATGGCGGACAGGCGGCCGGAGATGTCGAAGCCGCGCAGTCCTTCGCACACCCAGGCTTGCGAGGGGCCGTCGGCCTGGGCCGCCTGGGCGTGCCATTGCAGATACAGTTGCCGGCCGGCGTCGCTGGCGCGGAAGGCGGCGTTGACATTGCGCGGCCAGCTGGCTTCCAGCCGCCGCAAGGGGCCGTCTTCGCCGCGCAGCGTCTGCTGCCAGTCGTCCAGCAGCGCCTGGGCCTCGGAGCCGGCCGTGGAGCAGAAGCTGTTGGCCACGGTCAGGCTGCACACGCGCTCTGGCGCGGCCAGCGCCAGCTGCTGCGCCGCCATGCCGCCCAGCGACAGCCCGACGACATGGACCGCGGCTATCCGCAGATGGTCGAGCAGGGCCAGGCAGTCCGCCGCCAGTTCGCATGCGCCGTGCGGCCGGCTCAAGGCGCTGGAAGCGCCGTGGCCGGCCAGGTCGGGCAGGATGGCGCGATAGCCGGCGGCGTTCAGCGCCGGCAGCTGCGGCAGCCAGGCGCGGCCGCTGTTGCAGATGCCGTGCAGCAGCAATGCCGGTATGCCGTCGCCGCATTCCATGTAGTAGAGCCGGCGGTCTTGATGCAGGTGGTAAGCCATCGTTTTCTCCTTGCGGCGCGGACGGCGGGCAAGCCGGGGGCGGCTGGCGCCGCGGCGTCAGGGGTGGGAAACAGGTGGAGGGAAGGATCAGCCGGTCGTTTCGCCGGGGAAGCCCTGCAGCCACTGCTTGAGCAGCGCCGCCAGTTGGGCGCGCTGTTCCGGCGCCAGCGCGGCGAGCGCGGCTTCCTGGGTGGCGAGGTGGGCTTCCAGCGCTTGGTCCACCAGCGCTCTGCCGCTGGCGGTCAGTTGAACCCGCATGGCGCGGCGGTCGTCTGGATGGGGTTGGCGCAGCACCCAGCCGGCGGCTTCCAGCCGGTCCAGCCGCTTGCTGATGGCGCCTGAGGTGAGCAGCAGGCTGGTGTAGAGCTCGGTGGGAGACAGCTGACCGTCGTCGCCTGCGCGGCGCAGCGTGGCCAGCACGTCGAATTCGCCGTCCTTCAGGCCGAAGCGGGCGAAGTTGTCGGCCAGGGTTTTCTCAAGGTGGCTGACCAGCCGGCCCAACCGGCCTATCACCGCCATGCTGGCGCAGTCGAGATCCGGCCGGGCCTGCCGCCATTGCGCGAGTATCAGGTCTATCTTGTCCATGAGCTCATCATGGCACATAACTATCTTCCTTGGAAGTTATTTCCCGAGAAGATAGTTTCAGTGCTGCTCGGGCATCAGCTTGGCCAGTTCGACGGCGCGCGCGGCGGTGGCGGCTAGCGCGCAGTCGGCGGCGGCCAGCGCGGCGGCGCTGCCGCCGGCGGGGTCGGCGTACAGGCGGCAGTTGGCGTCCCGGTAGCGCAGCCACAGCTGTTGCGCCTCACGCAGTTGCGGCTGGCGCGGCGCGGTCAGCGCGGCCATCAGCTTCTTGTAGTTGTCGTTCAGCAGCTTGTCCTGGCCGGCGTGTTCGGCGGCTATGCAGTCCTGCATGGCGGCGGTGGAGGCGGCTTGCTCCATGCACTGATCGTAGCTGCGGCTGTATAGCGCGGCTTCGTCGCCGCAGGCTTGCGCTTGGACGGACAGCAGCGCCAGCAGTATGGCGCTAGGGAGAAGGGGGAGGATTTTCATGGCGGAGCCCTGGTGCGGTGAAGGCAGCGAATATAGCAGAAACCAGCAAAAAGCCCGGCAGCGGCGGGCTTTTTGCGGCTATCTCGCGTCTTTAGAACTGCAGCGCGCCGGTCAGGTCGCCCGGCGGCTGGGCGCCGCGCTCGCGGAAGGCGGCGTTGCGCACCTTGACGCCCTCCAGCTCCGGCAGGCCGTGCAGGCGGCTGATGAAGCGGATGATGGAGGTGGTGTCGTAGAAGGTGTGGTCGACATGGCCCTTCTTGGCGAACGGCGACACGATGATGGCCGGGATGCGGCTGCCCGGGCCCCAGCGGTCGCCCTTGGGCGGGGCCACGTGGTCCCACCAGCCGCCGTTCTCGTCGTGGGTGATGATCACCACCATGTTCTTCCACTGCGGGCCGCTCATCAGGTGCTGCAGGATGTTGGCGACGTGGCGGTCGCCGCTTTCCACGTCGGAGTAGCCGGCGTGCATGTTGAGATTGCCCTGCGGCTTGTAGAAGGCTACCGCCGGCAGCTTGCCTGCCACCGCGTCGGCGATGAAGCGGTTGCTGATCGGGCTGTCGCCCAGGCCGCCGTCGCGCAGGTGCCGCTCGCGGGCCTGGGTGCCGGGCGCGAAGCTCTTGAAGTAGTTGAACGGCTGGTGGTGGTACTGGAAGTTGGGTGCGTCGGGGCCGCCCTTGCCGTCCAGCGCCGCCTGCCAGCTGCCGCCGTACCACGCCCAGTCGACATTCTTGCGCGACAGCAGGTCGCCTATGGTGTCGTAGGTCTGCGGCGGCAGGGTATTGTGGTTTGCCGGGTCGGCGTAGCGCGGGTCGCCGCCTTCGGCCGGCTTGACGTAGCTGGGCTGGAACGGCGGCGCCATGGTGTTGACCGCGTAGCCGTCCGGAGTGATGGCGCCGTTGTTGACGAACTTGGGCGGGCCGTCCATCGCCGAGCCGGGTTCTTTCACGCTCAGCCGGTGGCCCTGCGGACCGTCGTCCAGCACCGCGATCTTGCCCTTGGCCGGGCTGGTGGCGGCGTTGAAGTATTCCGGCGTGCGGGCCGAGATCAGGAACTGGTGGTTGAGGTAGGAGCCGCCGAAGGCCGCCATGAAGAAGTTGTCGCACAGCGTGTAGTGGTGGGCGATCTGCCACTGGTTGAGGTTCTTGGCGGTTTCGCCGTAGTAGCCCATCACCAGGCCGCCGGAGTCGGCCCAGGCGGCGAACTGGTTGTTCTTGCCGCCGTTGATCTGCATCTGGTTCTGGTAGAACAGGTGCCACAGGTCGCGGGTGACCACGGCTTCCGGCAGCGGCTCGCCGTCGGCGTCCTGCAGCGGGAAGGGGCCGTTGGGCAGGTTCTTGATCTTGTCTTCGTCTATCAGGTAGTACTTGCCGGCCACGGTCTGGCCGCGCTGCACCATGCCGCCCCAGATCTTGGGCAGGGTCTTCAGCGCGCTGCCGTCGCGGTCCAGTTGGGTACAGGCTTCGGCGCCGGCCTCGGCCAGCGGGTATTTCACGCTGGGGAAGTTGCCGTACAGGTTGTTGAAGCTGCGGTTTTCCAGGTAGATCACCACCACGTTCTTCACATGGTGGCGCAGCTTGGCGTCCAGGCCGGCGGAGGCCGCCGGCGCCGCTTTGGCGTTGTCGCTTGCGACTGCCGGCAGCACGCTGGCGGCGCCGATGGCGGCCAGGCCTTCGAACAGGCGGCGGCGCGACGGGTCTTGCGGCGTGGTTTCGTCTGGGGAAGTAAGCTTATCGGGGTCTGACATGGCGGCGGTCCTGTGTCCATTGGCCGGGTAGGAAAATTCAGCCGCCACTTTACTCCGCTTCGATGAATAGCTGAAGCCGTTCAGACGGTTTGCATGCGGCTCAGCCGCGGCGCTGGTGGGCGATCAGCCGGGCCAGCGCTTGGCGCACCTCGGCGTTGCCTATGCTTTCGGCGGCCTGCTCCATGCCGTCCAGCGCGTTTTCGCTGATGGCCAGCGTTTTGGGTTTTTTCGGCCGCACCAGTTTGAGCACCACTTTCACCTTGACCTTGCTGGCGAGATAGCCCTGCCTGGCCAGTTGCGGCAGCAGGCCGGGGGCGGTCATCCGCAGCCGGGCGGCGACGATGCCGTTGTCGGCGTGCAGCACCAGCTCGTCGTCGCGGATGCGCACCGCGCGGCAGGCTTCAGCCATTCCCTGCGGGATCAGCTTCTTAAAGGCGCGGTCCAGCGCCATCAGCTCGTTGGCGGCGGCGGTGAGGAGGGCCAGGTGGCTGTCCTGGCGGGTGATGTCTTGCAGCGGGCGTCCGTACATGGCGTGGGGCTGGGTGGGGATGCCCGATTGTAGCCTGTCCCGGCGGCTGGCCATAGCGCTAAAGCAAAACGGGCGCGCCGTTGCCGGCGCGCCCGCATGTTCCTTAGCGGGGAAGGTTTACAGCGCGCCTTCCACGTCTTCCAGGCTGAAGGTTTCGGTGTGGTCGTTATAGGAGAAGATTTCGGCGTAGCGGCCCCAGCTGATCACGGTGTCCAGCGTTTCTTCGGCCGCCTGGTCGGACAGCGAATCTTCCAGCTCCTGGGCGAAACGCAGCCGCGGCGCCCGCTGGCCAGGCCGCTCCTGCAGCACCTTGCGGATGTGGGCGGCCATCGGCACGTTGCGCAGCAGGTGCTCGGCGAACAGCACCTTGCGCTCCTGGGTGCCGTAGTCGGCGAACAGCTTGCCGGCGTTGGTCAGCAGCATGTCGCCGTCTTTCAGCTCGATGAAGCCCAAGTGCTCCAGCACTTCCGCCACCGGGAACAGGTCGTCCACTTCCAGCAGCAGCTTTTCCGCCACTTCCGGCATGTCGGCCTTGCCGAAGTACGGCTCCTGCGCGACTTCCTCGATCAGGCCGGCCATCAGATTGGTCGACACTTCGATCAGATGGCTGCCGATTTCCAGCGGCAATTTGTGCAGGGTGTGGGCGCTGCGGCGCGCGGTCATCAGCGCGTAGATGTCGTCCACCATCTTGCGGAAGGCCGGGTCCAGCCGGTTGCGGCGATGCGGGAACGGCACCTTGATCTCGGCCACCACCCGGCCGGGGTTGGACGACAGCACCAGGATGCGGTCGCACATGAATACCGCCTCCTCGATGTTGTGGGTGACGATCAGCACCGACTTGATCGGCAGCTGGCCTTCGCTCCACAGGTCCAGCATGTCGGTGCGCAGCGTTTCGGCGGTCAGCACGTCCAGCGCCGAGAACGGCTCGTCCATCAGCAGCAGGGTCGGGTTGACCACCAGCGCGCGGGCGAAGCCGACGCGCTGGCGCATGCCGCCGGACAGCTCACGCGGGTAGGCGTTCTCGAAGCCGTCCAGGCCGATCAGGTCGATGGCCGCCAGCGCGCGCTTGCGGCGCTCCTTGGCCTCCACGCCCAGCGCCTCCAGGCCGGCTTCGACGTTTTGCAGCACGGTCAGCCAGGGGAACAGCGCGAAGGTCTGGAACACCATCGCGACGCCCTCGGCCGGGCCGGTCAGCGGCTTGCCGCGGTAATTGACTTCGCCGCCGCTTTGCTGGATCAGGCCGGCGATGATGCGCAGCAGCGTGGACTTGCCGGAGCCGGAGCGGCCCAAGAGGCCGACGATCTCGCCCTCGTGCAGCGTCAGGTTGACGTCGTCCAGCACCTGGATCTCGTCGTTGCCCTTGGCGAAACCGCGGCAGACGTTCTTCAGCTTGAAGATTTCTTGTCCCGGGGTGGTGTTGTCGATACTCATGCTTGCCCCCTTAGTTGAGACGGAGTTTGTTTTCGGCGATGGCGTACATCGGGCGCCACAGCAGACGGTTGAACAGGACCACGAACAGCGACATCGTGGCGATGCCGAGCAGGATCTTGGGGTAGTCGCCGGCGGCGGTGGTCTGCGCGATGTAGGCGCCCAGGCCGTGGGCCACCACCTTGTCGTTGCCCCAGGATACGAATTCGGACACGATGCTGGCGTTCCATGCGCCGCCGGAGGCGGTAATCGCGCCGGTGACGTAGTAGGGGAAGATACCCGGCAGCATGATGGTCTTCCACCATTGCCAGCCGCGGATGCGGAAGTTGGCCGCCGCCTCGCGGAAGTCGTTGGGGAAGGCGCTGGCGCCGGCGATCACGTTAAACAGGATGTACCACTGGGTGCCCAGCACGATCAGCGGCGACAACCAGATGTCGGGGTTGAGCTTGAAGTGGACGATGAATACCACAAACACCGGGAACAGCAGGTTGGCCGGGAAAGCGGCCAGGAATTGCGCCAGCGGCTGGATCTTCTCCGCCAGCGCCGGGCGCAGGCCGATCAGCACGCCCAGCGGCACCCAGATCACCGACGCCACCACGATCAGCAGGGACACGCGCACCAGGGTGATCAGGCCCAGGCCTAGCACCCGCAGCACTTCGGCGACGCCGACTTCGCTGGCGATGAAATGGACTAGGGTGTAGGCGCTGTAGAGCGCGACCAGGCCGACCAGCAGCCACCACACCACGTCTATGCCGCGCGATACCGGGGTGTGCGCCTCGGAATGGATGCCCCTGGGCAGGCTGAGGTTCAGCCGCAGCCGGGCGGCGGTCTTGATCAGCTTGCCGAAGGGCTTGAGCAGTTGCTGGATGAAGCGGGTGCGCTGGATCAGGTTCAGCACCCAGGATTCCGGCGCCGACTGGCTGGCGGTGTCTTCCAGGCGGAATTTGTCGGCCCAGGCCACCATGGGCCGGAACAGGAACTGATCGTAAATCAGGATCACCACGGTCATGGTCAGAATCACCCAGCCGACCGCAGCCAGGTTCTTGTCCTGAATCGCCAGCGCCAGGTAGGAGCCGACGCCGGGCAGGGTGACGGTCTTGTCGCCGACGGTGATCGCTTCGGACGCCACCACGAAGAACCAGCCACCGGACATGCTCATCATCATGTTCCAGATCATGCCGGGCATCGAGAACGGCACCTCCAGCTTCCAGAACTTCTGCCATGGCGACAGGCGCAGGTTGACCGACACTTCTTCCAGATCGCGCGGCACGGTGCGCAGGCTCTGGTAGAAGCTGAAGGTCATGTTCCAGGCCTGGCTGGTGAAGATGGCGAAGATGGCGGCGAACTCGGCGCCCAGCACCCGGCCGGGGAACAGCGCCAGGAAGAAGGTGACGGTGAAGGAGATGTAGCCCAGCACCGGCACCGACTGCAGGATGTCCAGTATCGGCACCAGCAAGAGGCCGGCGCGGCGGCTCTTGGCCGCCAGCGTGCCGTAGATCAGCGTGAACACCAGCGCGGCGGCCATCGCCGCCAGCATGCGCAAGGTGGTGCGCAGCGCGTATTCGGGCAGATTGCCGGGGTCCAGCGTGATCGGGATGGTCTGCAGCGCGGTGATGGGCGCCCAGGTGGCGCGGATGCCGCTGGTGGCCATCAGCAAGAAGCCCAAGATCAGCGGAAACGCGATCAGATCCCAGCGATTGGGAATCAGCCGCCGGGCGGTGGCGGGCATGAAATGACGGACAGCGGTGGTCATCTGGCCTCTCCGGTTTTATATGATTGTGCCGGCGGGCCGCTGCCGGATGGCGCGGCGGCCCGCTTGTATTATGACAACTCTGGAACGGGAGTCGGCGCTGCTTGGCGGCGATGCGGAAAATCGCCGCGGCGGCGTCCGCGCAGCCGTTACCATGTCCGGGACGGACTAGAGAGCATTGTGTCGGTTTATTGCCGGGTATGCCCCGGCTCAGGGCATGGATGCTACCAGAGAAGGTATAAAACGATTGTGAAAAACCAGGATGGATCTCGGGTATTTTGTGACGAAATGTACTAGCGCAAATCTTTCCTGAAACCGCTGCCGGTCGGGTGGCCGGCGGCGGCGCGGGTTGGCGCGCGGCGTCTCAGAGCACGTTGACGGCGGGCGTGCCGGACAGCACCTCCACGGTCTGTTTGCTGACGGTGGCTGGAGACGGCGCCGTGCCCTTGGCCAGCTTGCCCATCTTGTGGAAGGTGCAGCTGAGCTTGGCCGGCGTCAGCGTCACCACTGCGTAGCCCTGGGCGTCGCTGTCGGCGTATTTCAGCCAGGGATTGAAGGTTTGCAGCGTGGCGGTGAAGGTGTTGACCACTTGGCCGTTGACGGTGGTATAAACCAGCGGCTTGGCCTTGGCGAAGGTCGGCACGGTGTCCACCACGTTTTTGAAGTAGCTGAACAGCGAGTTGCTGGAGATGCCGGCGGTGACCAGGTCCACCATCACCGGCGTCGGGCTGGCCAAGTCGAAATCGTCATACACCTGTCCGGCGAAGAAGGCATGGATGTCGCCGGTGATGCCCACCACGTTGCCGATGTTGTTGTTTTTCAGGAAGGCCATCAACGCCTTGCGCTCGGCGTTGTAGCCGTCCCACTGGTCGGCGTTGAGGATGTATTTGTTCAGCAGCATCGTCGGCGGCAGGTTGGCGTCCAGCGCCGGCTTCAGCGCAGCGGCGAATACCGGCGCGCTGATTGCGGCGCTGAAGCTGGCCAGCTGCGGCTGGGTGTTGGCGTAGCTCAGCACCGGGGTGGCGCCGCTGACGTCGGCGGCCTTCAGGTCCAGATACAGCGCGCCGTTCAGCTGCTGCTGTTGGCTGGGGCTGAGGTTCAGGCCGAAGTTTTGCGCTAGCGCCGGAGCCAGTCCCTGCCCCAGCATGCCGGCCACCGCCTGGGTGCCATCCACGCCCATGCGCAGCAGGGACACCTCGTTGCCCCACAGCTTCCAGGCGCCGGCTGCGCCCTGCATCTGCTGCTGCCACCAGATGCGCTGGCTGTCGCCGAGGATGGATACCGGCTGCAGGTCGCCGCCGGCCGCGGCGATCTTGGCGGTTTCGGTAGCCGATAGCAGCTCCTGCGGCACGAAGTAGCGGCTGCCGATATTGGCCAGGCCGGTGTTGGGCACCGAGTCCTCGGAGATGATGTGGTCGGCGCGGTACAGCCGCTGGTCGGTCATCACCAGCGTGGCTAGGTTGCCGAAGTTGAAGCTGCGGTAGATCTGGATGTTCTGGAACGAGGGATTGGACAAGTCGATGCTGACGTCCGCCGGGGTGTATTCGAACCAGGCCTGGTTGGCGTTGCGGCGGCGCGGCGTGTTGGGGGTGTCGCCCTCGCCCGGATAGTAGACCTGGCGGTCCTGCCAGCAGTCGTCGGAGAACTCGTGGTCGTCCCAGATCGAGATCACCGGGAAGGTGGCGTGCACCGCCTGGATGCGCGGATCGGCGCGGTAGCTCTTGTACAGGTAGCGGTAATCGGCCAGCGTGGTGGCATAGATCGCGCCGTCGGCGCGCACGGTGCCGTTGGGCAGGGTCAGCGGCGGGTGGCGGTTTTCGTTGCCGCCGGTCTGGAAGCCGGCGCCGACGGTTTCGTAGATGTAGTCGCCGACATGCATGACGAAGTCCAGATCCAACTGGGCGATTTCGTCGAAGGCGCCCCAGTGGTTTACGCTCCAGTCCTGGCAGGTGATGTAGGCGAACTTCAGCTGCGATGGGGCGCTGCCGGCGGCGGGCGCGGTCTTGGTGCGGCCGGTGGCGCTGACCGCGTTGCCGGTGAGGAAGCGGTAATAGTAGAAGCTTGCGGCGGCCAGGCCGGTGACCTTGTGGCGCACGGTGTAGTCCCAGCCCGGATCGGCGCTTAGACTCTGATTGACCAGCAGGTTGGAGAAGTCGGCTCGGTCCGACAACTGCACGGTGACGGCGAGCGGCTTGCTGCCGTCGCCGCCGTCGACGCGGGTCCACAGCACGACGCTGTCCGGGCGCGGATCGCCGGAGGCCACGCCCAGGTCGAAGCGTTTGCCGGCGGCGCTCAGGTTTCTGCCATCAGCGCCGTCGTCGCTGTTGTCGCCCATGCATCCCGTCAGACCGGCGCTGGCTGCCGATACCGTCAGAAAACTGCTCCACTTCAGAAATTGCCGCCTATCCATCGTTTCTCCAGAGGTTTTATGCCGCTGTTGAGGCAAAATCGCGCATTATCGCCGATTGATATTTAATTGGCATTAATGGTTCGGTCAATTGAATCGAGTGTTTGCTCTATGAGTCGCGGCCGCGGCGTAGCCTAAAACCAACAGATGTTTGTTACCCTGCTCTTGATGTGGCGCATGGATGCCCCCATAACCTTAGTCTGCGAATGTGCTACACTTTTCAGCATTTTTTGCGGACACTCTTTCCGGCCCGCTGGTTTCTGGATTCGATTACATGATCTCCTCGCTACTCAAGAAAGTATTCGGCAGCCGCAATGATCGTCTGCTGAAGCAGTTCCGCCAGACGGTGGTACGCATCAACGCCCTGGAACAGGGTCTGCAGGCGCTGTCCGACGAGGCGCTGGCCGCCAAGACCGATGAATTCCGCGGCCGTCTGGCCAAGGGCGAAACGCTGGACGAGCTGCTGCCGGAGGCGTTCGCCGTCTGCCGCGAGGCCTCGAGCCGCGTGCTGGGCATGCGCCACTTCGACGTGCAGCTGATAGGCGGCATGTCGCTGCATTACGGCAAGATCGCCGAAATGCGCACCGGCGAGGGCAAGACTCTGGTGGCCACGCTGCCGGTTTACCTGAACGCGCTGACCGGCGACGGCGTCCACGTCGTCACCGTTAACGACTACCTGGTCAGCCACGGCGCCGGCGTGATGTCCAAGCTGTACAACTTCCTCGGCCTGTCGGTGGGCGTGAACCTGTCGCAGATGCCGCACGACGAGAAGCAGGCCGCCTACGCCTGCGACATCACCTACGGCACCAACAACGAATACGGTTTCGACTACCTGCGCGACAACATGGTGTTCAGCGTCGAGGAGAAGGTGCAGCGCAAGCTGGCTTTCGCGGTGGTGGACGAGGTGGACTCCATCCTGATCGACGAGGCGCGCACGCCGCTGATCATCTCCGGCCCGGCCGACGACAACATCGACATGTACCAGCGCATGAACGCGGTGCCGCCGCTGCTCAAGCGCCAGGAAACCGAAGAAGGCGAAGGCGACTATTGGGTCGACGAGAAGGCCAATTCGCTGATGCTGTCCGAGGCCGGCCACGAGCACAGCGAGGAAATCCTCACTCGGCTGGGCATGCTGAAGGAAGGCGACAGCCTGTACTCGGCCACCAACATCACGCTGATGCACCACCTGATGGCCGCGCTGCGCGCCCACGCGCTGTTCCACCTGGACCAGCATTACGTGGTACAGGACGGCGAAGTGGTGATCGTCGACGAATTCACCGGCCGGCTGATGGCCGGCCGCCGCTGGTCCGACGGCCTGCATCAGGCGGTCGAGGCCAAGGAAGGCGTGGAGATCAACCGCGAGAACCAGACGCTGGCCTCGATCACCTTCCAGAACTACTTCCGCCTGTATGGCAAACTGTCCGGCATGACCGGCACCGCCGACACCGAAGCTTACGAATTCCAGAGCATCTACAATCTGGAAACCGTGGTGATCCCCACCAACAAGCCTATGGTGCGCAAGGATGCGCAGGACAAGGTGTACCGCTCCGCCAAGGAGAAGTACGAAGCCATCCTGGCCGACATCAAGGACTGCCACGAGCGCGGCCAGCCGGTGCTGGTGGGCACCACCAGCATTGAAAACTCCGAGCTGGTGTCCGAACTGCTGCACAAGGCCAAGCTGCCGCATGTGGTGCTGAACGCCAAGGAGCACGCCCGCGAAGCCGACATCGTGGTGCAGGCCGGCCGTCCCGGCGTGATCACGGTGGCCACCAATATGGCCGGCCGCGGCACCGACATCGTGCTGGGCGGCAACCCCGACCCGGAAATCAAGCTGGTGGAGCAGGACGACAGCCTGAACGCCGAGCAGAAGCAGGCCAAGATCGAGGCGATCCGCGCCGAGTGGAAGCTGCGGCACGCCGCGGTGCTGGAGGCGGGCGGCCTGCACATCGTCGGCACCGAGCGCCACGAGTCGCGCCGCATCGACAACCAGCTGCGCGGCCGCGCCGGCCGCCAGGGCGATCCGGGCTCGTCCCGTTTCTACCTGTGCCTGGAAGACCCGCTGCTGCGCATCTTCGCCTCCGAGCGCGTCGCCGCCATCATGGATAGGCTGAAGATGCCGGAAGGCGAGGCGATCGAGCACCCGTGGGTGACCCGCTCCATCGAAAATGCCCAGCGCAAGGTGGAAGGCCGCAACTTCGACATCCGCAAGCAGTTGCTGGAATACGACGACGTCGCCAACGACCAGCGCAAGGTGATCTACCAGCAGCGCAGCGAGATCCTGGTGGAAGAGGACGTGTCCGACGTGGTGGTGAACATGCGCGAAGGCGTGATCTCCGACCTGGTGGACCTGCACCTGCCGCCGGAATCGCTTGAGGAGCAGTGGGATCTGGCCGGCCTGGAGAAGGTGCTGGCGTCCGACTTCCTGTTGGATGCGCCGGTGGCCGCCTGGATGGAGGCCGAAACCACGCTGGACATCGAGCAGATCCGCCAGCGCATCATCGATCTGGCCGCCGCAGCCTATCAGGCCAAGGTGGAACAAGCCGGCGACGGCGTGATGCGCCAGTTCGAGCGCAGCCTGGTGTTGCAGATGCTGGACAACCACTGGCGCGAGCACCTGGCGGCGATGGACCACCTGCGCCAGGGCATCCATCTGCGCGGCTACGCGCAGAAGAACCCGAAGCAGGAATACAAGCGCGAGGCGTTCGAGCTGTTTGCCGACATGCTGGAGCGCATCAAGCGTAGTGTGGTGCAGGTGCTGATGACGGTGCAGATCCGCGGTCAGGAAGACGTGGAGGCGGTAGAGCCGCACCAACTCGCCGAGATGGAAATGCAGCATGCCGAGCCGGGTTCGGCGATGGGTGACGACGAGGACAATCCGCTGTCTCCCGAGGCGCTGGCGTCGCAAGGCTTGCGCATCAACCGCAACGATGCCTGCCCGTGCGGCAGCGGCAAGAAGTACAAGCAGTGCCACGGCAGATTGGCTTGATGGCCTGATCGGATCGTGAGATTAAAAAGCCGACGCGGATGCGTCGGCTTTTTTATTGTCAGAAAAGACTGGGAATCGGTTGGCGGGGTAATCAGGCCGGCAGCAGAGAGTTACGCTATTGACTTGATTATATGAACCGCCAAGCGGTAATGTTCTTAACTTGTAAATTCGGTGGTGCGCGCATTATTTAAATACTCAATTTTTCAAACTGCTCAGGTTTCACTGTCAGGTTTCGACTTAAAAGAAGCATTCAGCTTCTTATTACGCTTTTTCTGCTCGTCAATCATGATCCAGCGCGGAGTTCGAAATCGAACAATTGATTTGTACAGATAGATATAACTCAGTATGAACAGCACGGAGAATGCCATCAGCACATATGTGTGATCCCAAAAAAGCATTGCAGGAATGACAGAGCTGGATGAAAGCACCCACAGATAGGGCGAGGTCATGCTATTGCGCTGAGTTAGATGCTTGGCTTCTTTGGATGCTACCATCCACAAAACCACTCTTTTATAGATGATTTGATGGAGGTGAAGCGCATCGGGATGGCCGATCGAGCGTTTTTGCAGGAATTTGCGGCGATATATTGTGAATACGGTTTCGAAAGCCGGATAAATGACCACAAGCAAGGGGAACCAAGCAGATACGTGAGGGTGCCTAGCAATCAATAGAATTGATATTTCAGCAATGGTAAATCCCGCTAGGTATGCGCCGCCATCACCCGCAAAGATTAGACCATGGGGAAAGTTCAGAAACAGGAAACCAGAAATTGCGCCAATCATGGCAAAGCATAAGGACATCAATAGAATGTCATTTACCTTGAATGCGACATAGGCAAGTGCGAGCAGGGTTAAAATGGCAATTGTGCCAGAAAGCCCATTGTAGCCGTCAATAATATTGAATGCGTGGGCAACGCCACCTGCTGCAAAGATAGTAAAAAGAAAAGCAAGTAGGGTATAACTTTGCAACAAATGATCAGCCCAGCCAATGTCGATGCGGTTAATCGTGCCTTGTAATAAATAGAAGCCGAGAGCAGCAGAAACAAATGTGGCAAGCAACCTGGGTAACGGACCAATCCGTTTGGTCAGGTCTTCTAGCAGACCGAATGAAAAGGCAGGAATGCATGCGAGCATGAAGTAAAAAAACTCGATCGAGGCATTGAGTATGCCGGCAACGAGTAAGCCTATGCTGAGTCCTAGAAAGATCGGAATTCCTCCAATCCTCGGGACGGGATTTGCGTGGAACTTTTGGATGCCAGCGGTATCGCTATCTGCCGAATATTTACTATGTAGATTATTGTAGCGGACCAATAGTATCGCTAAGACAAACGAGGAAAATAGGGAGGAGAATAGAATCAGCAGCATAGAATTTTATTTCAATATTCAATTCGTGGTGGATTTTCATACAGATACTGCTTGACTGTTTTATGTCAAGGCAATCTTGTATTTGAAAAATAAGCAATAGCAGGCCTCGGATAATGCATGGTGGTTTTGAAGCGCTTGGTCACTACGCTATGGTATATGGTTGCTATATTGAAAATGCCTGCCATTAATTTTCGAAATGTATCGCTAAGCAAGAAAAGCAGGCAGTCAAGCGCTACCAAAGTCTTGCTCTTGAAAGAGGGTGGCTTATTTAAAAGAGACGAGCATTGGTTGAAGTCAGTATTGTTCAACAGATCTCTTTCTTAGGTCCCGACTGCAATGTTGGGAGGTAAGCTGTAAAAAGCGAATTGGCAGCGCCAGAGTGTAGACAAGTAGATTGAAGCGTGATGAGCATTTTTTCCGTCTTGGATAGTACATGCTTAATCGCGTTGTCTGCGGGCAATGGTATTTCTGCTAATTCTCACACGAGCCAAATCCTAAATTAATTCATCTGTGATGCTATTGAATTTTCTGATTTTGAGGCGAGCAGATATTGTTTTGGATTTGCGACGAAACGCATTTATGACTAGTATAGTCAAAGTAATTCCATATTTCAGGTCAGTTTTATTGCTTGGTATCCGTCTTGTTCGTCGCCTGTGAGCGATTGTAATGTTGCTGCATTTCATTTTATGACCGTACGCTTGACATGTTGCTTTCATTTCTGCTAGTAATGGGCAAGCGGCTAATGAGGTTAACGGTACGGCGTTGAGCCACGCTTAAGCCTCGGATAGCGGTTTCTCTATAATATTCTCTGCTTAAGAGCTTCAGGCTTGCATTGTGCTTTGATTATATCAAAAATCAAATTTTCGATGCGGATGGGTGCTGGGTAGGTGCGGCCATGACCCTACTATTGACTTATAGTATCGTAAAAAATCAGCTGTCGAGTGTATGATCTGTTCGCCATTGTGAAATGACGCATGGTGCCTGCTTAGATTTGGAATGCCGATGGTGGAAACCAGTCGGCGTGTTCCATAATAATACTTACAAGTACTTTTTTAACGCATTTTCCAGCCGCTTTTCGTCCAGCTTGCCGGTCAGCGTGGCGGCCACCTTGCCGTTGCGGTCCAGCACCAGCGTGTAAGGCAGGCCGCCGGTCTTGTTGCCCAGGCTGCGCATAAGATCCAGTGTCTCATCGTTGCCCAGAAGGATGGGATACGTGATCTTCAACTGCTGTACGAAAGGCGCCACCTGTTCCTTGTTGTCCAGCGCGACGCCCACCACCTCCACGCCCTTGTCCGCCAGCTTCTTGCGCAGACCATTCAGCATCGGCATCTCTTCGCGGCAGGGGCCGCACCAGGTGGCCCAGAAGTTCAGCACCGTCACCTTGCCTTTGTAGGCCGCTGTGGTGACGGGCTTGGCGTTTAGATCGGTGAAGCGGCTTTGCTCCAGCGAGGGGGTGGCCAGGGCCGCCAGCGGCAGCGCGGCAATCAGCAAAGTGGCAAACAGGCGTTTTGATTTCATTGGCAGATCCTGTGATGTCATTGGAATTGTCTTGCTTTTCCGCCACTTGCGGCGGACGAGAGTGCTGCAAAAATTAACTTTATGTTAAAATGATCGATTGATTCTTTTGCGGAGTGGCCATGTCTATCCTCGTCTGCGGGGCGCTCGCATACGATACCCTGTTCTCGTTCCATGGCCGTTTTGACAGTCAGATCCTGCCGGATCAGCTGCACAAGATTTCCACCACTTTTCTTGCCCCAACCATGCGCCGCGAATTCGGCGGCATGGCCGGCAACATCGCCTACAGCCTGTGTCTGCTGGGTGAAAAGCCCATTGTGATGGGCGTGGTGGGCGAGGACTTCGAACCGTATCGGCAACACCTCAAACGGGTGGGCGTGGATGACCGTTTCATCCGCCTGATCCGCAAGCAGTATACCCCGCAATGCTTTGGCATTGCCGACAAGGACGGCAATCAGTTGATGGCCTTCCATCCGGGGGCGATGGATTTCGCCACCGAAAACCACGTGTCGGACATTGCTGACCCGATCGAGCTGGCCATCCTGTCGCCGGGCGGCTATACCGCCTTCATCCAGCATTCGCGCGAGCTGGCGGCGGCCGGCATTCCGTTTATCTTCGATCCGGGCCAGGAATTGCCACTGCTGTCGCGCGACGAGATCCACGAGATCGTCGAGCTGGCCAGCTATGTCGCCATCAACGACTACGAGAGCGAACTGATGCGCGAACGCGCCGGCCTGACGGTGGACGAGCTGCGCAAGAAGGTGAAGGCGCTGATTGTCACCCGCGGCTCCAAGGGCGCGGAGATCTACGTGGGCGACACCGTGCATCTGATCCCGCGGGTGCAGATGCCCATCAAGCCGGTGGATCCGATGGGATGCGGCGACGCCTTCCGCGCCGGCCTGTTGTGGGGCATTAGCCGCGGCATAGACTGGAAGATCACCGGCCGGCTGGCCAATGTGATCGGCGCGATCAAGGTGAC
>NZ_MKCT01000002.1 GCF_001855555.1 Chromobacterium sphagni
CTTCCGGCAGATCGGTCTTGAGCGTGGCCAGGATGTTTTCTATGCAGATTTCCGCCAGCAGGTTGACGCTGCCGGTATCCAACGCCAGCCGCGAGGCTCGCAGCGCGATCTGCTGCGCCGATTCCTCGCCCGACACGTACAGCACCTTGCGGCGCTGACCGATGACAGACAAGGCCTGCAGCAGCAGCGTGGACTTGCCAATGCCGGGATCGCCGCCGATCAGCACCACCGCGCCGCGCACGATGCCACCGCCCAGCACTCGGTCCAGCTCGTCGATGCCGGACGGGTCGCGCGGGGTTTCCTCGGTCTGCACCTCGGACAGCTTCTGCACCTTGGTGACATTGGCCGCCCAGGATTGAAAGCGCGGGCTGGCCGCGGCCGGCGCGGACACCGCCTCGGTCAGGGTATTCCAGGCATTGCAATGCGGACATTGGCCCTGCCATTTGGGCGTCTGTCCGCCACACTCGGTGCAGCTGAATACGGTTTTGGTTTTGGCCATCGAAGAATCAGGGCGAGGAGAAATGGATCAAGGCGGGAAGGATAGCAGGAGAGGAACGGGCTGCCCAACCGGATTCAACTCGGCGCGCGGCCGGGATCGGACTTGTTCAAGTCCTTGATGATGTTGAGCAGCCGCTTCTGGTCCGGCTCGCTCTTGCTTCCGCCCTGCGGGCGGCGGGCAGAACCGCCCGCGCCGCTGGCGGTGCTCGGGCCGCCGTTGCGTATCGCCGCCAGCACGGCTTCCACCTGCGGATCGTTCTTGGCCGCGCGGTCGGCCTCCTCGCTGGTAAGCGGCTTGGTTTGATTGTCGTCGCTTTTGCCCATCGAGGCGCTGGCGGAGCGGTCGCCGCCATTGCCCGCCCCGCCCGACATCGCCGCGCTGGAACCGCTCGGCTTCTCGGGCGGCGGCGCCATGGTTTCCAGCTTGTTCTTGGCCATGTATTCGTTCATCTCGCGCCAGCCCGCATAGATGGACGCCTTGTCGGCCTCGGGATTGCGCAGATAGCACTCCTCCAGCGAACGACCGGTCTGACGGCAGGCCGCGCCCACCGCTTTGTCGGAATCCTTGGTCAATCCGGAAACCGTGCCCACCCAGTTGCAGCCGGCCAGGGCCAGCAGCGTCGTCAGCAAAACCAGTGTTCTCATCTCGTTCCCGCCCTGTTCATGGTTGCGGCTTGCGCAGGTCCAGCTCCAGCACCTCGCCGCTGCGGCCGCGGCTGTCGCCGCCCAGCCAGTACAGCAGGTGCGGCATCAGATCGGCCAGGTCGCCGCGCTCGCTCTTGGCCTCGCCCGGATGGGTGCGGTTGCGCTGCGGCGAATTCACCGGTCCCGGCGTCAGCAGGTTGACGCGCAGATTGGGATGCATGTCCCACTCGCTGGCCGCCACCGCCGTCAGATACGGCAAACCGGCGTTGGAGGCGCCGAAACCGCCCCAGTAGGCCGCCGGATGCAGGCCGTGGCTCTCGCCGACAAACAACACCGATGCGTCCGGCGCGTCCTTCAACAGCGGCAGGCAGGCGCGGGTCAGCGCAAAAGGAGCCACGGTATTGATGCGGTACTGGTTCATCCATTCTTCTATGGTCTGATTCGACAGCGGCGACAAGGCGTAGAAATGCGAGGCGCAGTGCAGGATGCCGTCCAGCCGGCCAAATTCGCGCTTGATGGTCAGCGCCAGATTGTTGAATTCGTTCTCGCCGGCGTTCAGCAGGTCCAGCGGCACCGCCGCCGGCTCCGGCGCGCCGGCGGCCACCACTTCATCGTAGACCTTCTCCAGCCCCTTGACGCTGCGCGAGAGCAACACCACGGCGGCGCCGTGGCGGGCAAACGCCAGCGCCGCCTCGCGGCCTATGCCCTGGGAAGCCCCGGTAACCAGGATCACGCGCCCGGCCAGGGCGTCTTTGGCGAATTCTGTTTTCATCGTTATGGTTCCATCCTTAAATCCTGCATCACCGCGGCCGCCGCGGCCACCCCGCTGCGCACCGCCCCTTCCAGCGTGGCCGGATAATCGGGACACACCCAGTCTCCGGCCAGGTAAACCCTGCCCCCGGCGTCGCGCACCGCTGGCCGCTTCAGGCCGACGACACTGGCGAAAGTTGCGCGCTTCTCCACGATCACCTTGCTCGCCAGCGGCGCCGGCAGATGCGGCGCCAGCCGGCGCAGATCATCCAGCGCGCCGCGCACCAGCGCGTCGCTCGACGGCAACGACTGCGGCGCGCTGATCACCGCCGCCACCAGGCCGGACTCTCCGGCCAGGGCCTCGCGGTCGAACAGCCAGTCGACCATGCCGCCCCTCACGCCCATCATCGGCGCAGGCAGCTGCGGCGCAACGGTGAAACGCAGGTAGACGGTGACAATCGGCCAGTACTGGTAGCCCTGCAACTGCGCACTCAAACATGGACCGTCCAGCAAGACGGCCGCATGGTAAGGCGCCGCCGCCAGCACCACGGCATCGTATTCCTCGCCGTCCACCAGCACGCTGTCCGGCTCCCGCGCCAGTTGGCTCACCCGTCGGCCGACGCGCAGGTCGGCGCCTTGCGCCGCCAGCCAGCGCCAGGCCGGGTCGGGAAACAGCGCCGACAGATCGCTGGCCGGCAACAGCAGGTCGCTGGCCTCGCGGCTGGCGCCCAGGCTGTCGCGCAGCACCGTCGCCAGCACCTGCATCGACGCCAGCTCCGGCGGCGTATTCAGCGCCGACAGCACCAACGGCCGCCAGAACTCGCGCACCACCTCGGCCTGCTGCCCCTGGCCGCCAAGCCAATCGGCCACGGAGCAATCCCCGGACAAGCGATAGGATGCCGCTTGCAGATTGCGCAACGCCCGCGCCAATTGCCATTTGGCCTGCCAGCTCAGTCCGCGCGCGGTCAGCAAGCCCGCCGCCAGATGCAGCGGTGCCGGCCAGCGCGGGCATTGCATCCTCACCCCGCCCTCGCGCCACCATTGCAGCGGCCGGCGCAGCAGCAGCGTCTCCGGCGGCGCGCCCACGCGGCGCATCAGGCGCAAGCATTCTGCATAAGCGCCCAACAGGATGTGCTGACCATTGTCAAACCTGTCGCCATTCCTGCCGCCGCAGCGGGCGCGCCCGCCGGGCTCCCGGCCGGCCTCCAGCACGGTGAGATCGGCCTTGCCGGCCAATTCCACCGCCGCAGCCAGGCCGGCCCAACCGGCACCCACCACCGCCACCCGGGGTTTCACGGCCGGTAGCCGAAGGTCCAGGTTTTCCATGCCAGCCACAGCTTGCGGCCGGTTCCCAGCGACAAGCGCTGGTTGAGCACCTTGGCCGCGCCGTCCTGCTGGATTTCCCGCAGCGTGGCGCGGTAGATCGCCGCCATCAACAGGCCCGGCCGCTGCGATTTGCGGTCCACCGTCGGCAACAGTTGCCACGCCTTGCGGTAATGCTCCTCGGCGCGCTCTATCTGGAAAGCCATCAACTGTTTGAACGCGTCGCTTTCCTCGTAATGCAGGATGTCCATCGCCGGGCAGTTGAAACGCTGCAGCTCCTCCATCGGCAGGTAGATGCGGTCGCGGCGGGCGTCCTCGCCCACGTCGCGGATGATGTTGGTCAGCTGGAAAGCCACCCCCAGTTCATGCGCATACTCCAGCGTGCGCTCGTCGCGGTAGCCGAAGATGCGCGCCGCCAACTGACCCACCACCCCGGCCACCCGGTGGCAATACAGCTGCAAATCCTGGAAGCGCTGGTAGCGCACCATGGAAAGGTCCATCTCCATGCCGTCGATGATTTCCTCCAACTGCTGCTGCGGCAGCTGGAAGGCGGCCAGATGGGGCAGCAGCGCGCGCATCACCGGATGATCGGCCTCCCCGCGGTAAGCCCTCCCCACCTGGCCGCGCCACCAGGCCAGCTTGGCCTGGGCCACGCTCAGGTCGTGGCACTCGTCCACCGCGTCGTCCACCTCGCGGCAGAAAGCGTACAGGGCGGTGATGGCGCGCCGCCGCTCCATCGGCAGGAAGCGGAAGCTGTAATAAAAACTGGAACCACTGGCCGCGGCCTTGTCCTCGCAATACTGATCGGGCGTCACGCGCCTCTCCTATGCTGCAGCCGGAGCGCCTGCGCGCGCCGGCAAGATTCCCATCGCGGGCTTGCCCTGCTCATCTGGCCCGGCAAGCCCGCCACATCATATATATCCAGTCGCCGCTGTTGAGCTGCGGCCGCTGTTTGAACACATCGCCGCCCGAGGCGTGCAGCTTCTTCAGGATGCGCTCGCCGCCCAAAATGATCAGCCGAAGCTCCAGCCCCAACCGGCCTTGCAGGATGCGGCCCAGCGGCGCGCCGGCCTGCAGCATCTTGCGGGCGCGCTCCACCTGGTACAGCATCATGCTCCGCCAGGCGCCATCGCAATGGCCCGCCGCGATCTGCGCCTCGTCCAGCCGGAAACGGGCCAGATCCTCCTGCGGCAGGTAGACGCGGCCTTTTTGCCAATCCACCGCCACATCCTGCCAGAAGTTGATCAATTGCAGAGCGGTGCAGATGCCGTCCGACTGTGCCAGGCAGCGGACATCGTCAACGCCGTACAGCGCCAGCATCAGCCGCCCCACCGGATTGGCCGAGCGGCGGCAATAGTCCACCAACTCGGCAAAAGTCTGATAGCGGGTCTTGACCACATCCTGGCGGAAAGCCGACAGCAGATCGTGAAACGGCTGAAACGGCAGCCCATGCGCGGCGATGGCCGCCGCCAGCGGCCGCATCAGCTCAATCTGCGGCGCCTCGCCCGCCTCGATTCGCGCCAGGTCCGCCGCCAGCCTGTCCAGTTCGGCCAGCCGGGCGGCGGCGTCGGCATCGCCCTCGTCGGCCACGTCGTCGGCGTAGCGGGCAAAATGGTAGATCGCATGCACCGCGCGCCGCATCCGGCGCGGCAGCAGCAGCGAGCCTACCGGGAAGTTCTCGTAATGACCAACCGACATCGGCATCTTCCTGCATCTTCAGGCCGCCGATTATAACCGAGCCCCCGCCCCGCCACATCGTCCTGTCGGCTGACAATGCCATGAGCGGATGTCCTGAAGCATGCCAATCGCCGCCGGGAAAAAAATTTCCGCTTTTTATCGACAGAAGTATTTACAAGATAAATCAATATCAATATACTGCGCAGCACTGTGAACGCAGCGTCACGCGGGGGTATAGCTCAGTTGGGAGAGCGCTTGCATGGCATGCAAGAGGTCAGCGGTTCGATCCCGCTTACCTCCACCAAGACCGCTTCACGGATCCGGATGCTCCATATGCAGTAATGGCAGCAAACCGGGAAACAAAGCCCGCATCCGCGGGCTTTTTTCATTTCAGCACCCAATCTCCCCCATAGCCCAGGCCTCAAGACCGGCTCCTCGCCGGCAAATCATGACTATGATCAAGAGGCTGAATGGCCATCAGCCGCCGCCACTCTGCCGGCCACACCATCCGGTAGCCCAACACACCATCCGTCGAAGCGAGCCATGATGCGCAAGATCAAGCTTTCTTCCCCCGCTGCCTGGGCCATCGGCACACTGGCAATCGGGCTGCTGCTCACCGTCCTGACCGCCTGGCAGCTATCCGTCCGCAACGCGGAAACCCTGCGGAACGCGACATCCCAGAGCGCCAGGCACGCGCTGTCGTCGATCGCTCAACGCATCGAACTCTACCAATACGGCCTGCGCGGCGCCCGCGGTGCCGTGATCACCGCCGGCGAACACGGCATCAGCCGCGAGCTGTTCCACCGCTACAGCCTCAGCCGCGACATCGCCCGCGAATTCCCAGGCGCCCGCGGCTTCGGCTTCATCCGCCGCGTAGCCGATGCCGAACTGCCCGCCTTCATCGCCGCCGCGCGCCAAACCGGCGATCCCGGCTTCGCGCTGCGTCAGCTCCAGCCCTTTCGCGGCGAGCACGCCATCGTCCAGTTCATCGAGCCGGAAAATCGCAACAGCCGGGCCATAGGCCTGGACATCGCCTCCGACCCCGAACGCCGCCGTACCGCCATGACCGCACTGCGCACCGGCGACATCCAGTTGACCGAACCCATCCTCCTGCAGCAGGGGGCACAACAACCGCAGCAAGGCTTTCTGATGCTGCTGCCGACCTACCGCAGCCACAACACGCCAGACAAGGAAAGCGCCCGCCTGACGGAAGGCTTCGGCTGGAGCTACGCGTCGCTGATCATCTCGGAGGCGCTGGGCAGCCTGAACCTCGACCGCGACAAAAGCCAAATCGCACTCAGCGACGTGACCGACCCCGCGCACCCCATCGCCTTCTTCACATCCGGCAAACCCTTGCCCAACGCGCAAGTCGTGGCTCGCGAAACGCTGCGCCATCCGCTGTTCGGCCGGACGTGGCAGATCGGCTTTTCCGCCTATCCGCCCTTCGAGGCCGAGCTAAACCTTCCATCGGTCGGCATGATCAGCCTGGCAGGCGCGCTGCTGAGCCTGATCAGCGCCGCCCTGGCCCACGCCTGGCGCGCCAACGCCCGCTCGCAGCACCGGCTGATCAGCGCTCAGGAAGATCTGGCCGCCATCGTCGACAGCTCGACCGACGCCATCATCGGCAAAACCCTGAACGGGGAAGTCGTCAGCTGGAACAAGGGCGCGCAGGAGATATTCGGCTATAGCGCCGGCGAAGCCATCGGCCGCCCGCTGCCGCAATTGATCGTTCCGCAGGACAGGCAGACTGAGGAAACGGAAATCCTGGCCCGCGTCAGCAAGGGGGAGCGAATTTCCCACTTGCAAACCGTCTGGCGGCGCAAGGACGGCAGGCTGGTCGACGTGTCGGTATCGGTATCGCCGATATACGACGACGCCAGCAAGGTGATAGGGGTATCCAAGACAGTGCGCGACATTACCCACCAGAAAGTGATGGAAGGCCAGTTGCTGGCATTGAACTCGATGGCGGAACGCACACAGGCACTGGAGAAGGCTCAACACGATCTGCGCACCATACTGGACGCCGTGCCCTCGATGATAGGCTACTGGGACCGCGAGCTGATCAACCGCGTCGCCAATCACGCCTACCACGTCTGGTTCGGCAAGCCGCCGGGAACCCTGCCCGGCACCAGGATGCAAGACCTGCTTTCCGCGGAAGCCTTCGAAGTCAGCCTCCCCCATCTGGAAGCGACACTGCGCGGCGAAGCCCAGCAGTTCGAGCGCACCATCCCCAACCCGGACGGCCAGCTCCGCCACACGCTGGTCCATTACCTGCCGGACATGGTCGACGGCGCGGTGTGCGGCTTCTACACCGTGGTCCATGATGTCTCCGAACTGGTGGACAGCCGCACCCGGCTTGCCGCCGCCCTGCGCGAGAACCAGGTGCTGCTGAGCAGCATCAACGAGCAGTTGCTGTACTCGGCCACCGACGCCGACGGCCGCATCGTCGACGCCAACGAGGCGTTCTGCGCGGCATGCGGCTATTCCAGGGAGGAGTTGACCGGCCAGGATCACCGCATCCTGCAATCCGGCATCCACGACCGCGCCTTTTGGCAAACGATGTGGGAAACCCTGCGCCAGGGCCAGGCATGGCATGGAGAAATCTGCAACCAGGCCAAAGACGGCAGCCTGCGTTGGTCCGACACCGTGATCGCCCCGCTGCCGGACCATGACGGCGCCATCGAGCGCATCGTCGCCCTGCGCATCGACACCACCCGCCGCAAGCTGGTAGACGAGGAAATCAACCGGCTGAGCCTGCTGCTGTCGAATGTGCTGCGCGCCGCATCCGAAGTCTCCATCATCGCCACCGACGCCCACGGCCTGATCACCGTGTTCAACACCGGCGCCGAACGGATGCTGGGCTATGACCAGCAGGAAGTGGTCGGCCTGCACACGCCGGCCATTTTCCATCTGGCAGAGGAGATGGAACAGCGCAGCCAGCAGCTGAGCCGGCAATACGGCATGCCGATCACCGGCTTCCGGTCATTCGTCCACGAGCCCGAAACGCTGGGCTCGGAAACCCGCGAATGGACCTATGTTCGCAAGGACGGCGGCCATATCGCCGTCTCGCTGGTGGTCACCGCCATACATGACGGCAATGGCGCGATCGGCGGCTATGTCGGCATCGCCACCGACATCACCGAGCGCCGCCGCTTCGAAACCCAAATGGTGCAGGCCAGGCAGCAGGCGGAGCAGGCCAGCATGGCCAAGAGCCAGTTCCTGGCCAATATGAGCCACGAAATCCGCACGCCGATGAACGCCGTGCTGGGTCTGCTGCAGCTGCTGCTGCACACCCAGCTGGACTACCGCCAGCAGGACTACGTCGACAAGATTAAGACTGCGGCGAAATCGCTGCTGGGCATACTCAACGACATTCTGGACTTCTCCAAGATCGAGGCCGGCAAACTGCAGCTGGACCTGCACCCGTTCCCGCTGGACGAGCTGCTGCGCGACCTGGGCGTGATCCTATCGGGCAACCACGGCGAAAAGGACGTGGAGGCGATTTTCGAGATCGACCCCAGCCTGCCGACCGCCGTGGTCGGCGACCGGCTGCGGCTGCAGCAGATATTGATCAACCTGGCAGGCAATGCGATGAAGTTCACCGAGCAGGGCCAGGTGATCGTCAGCGTCTCGTCCCCGGCGCGGGACGATGCCAAGGCCACCCTGCATTTCGCGGTCACCGACACCGGCATCGGCATCAGCCCGGACCAGTTGGAGCGCATCTTCGACGGCTTCACCCAGGCGGAGGCCTGCACCGCACGGCGCTTCGGCGGCACCGGCCTGGGCCTGGTGATCTGCCAGCGCCTGGTGCGCATGATGGGCGGGCATCTGCGCGCCAGCAGCGAACCCGGCCACGGCAGCCGCTTCTGGTTCGACATCACGCTGGACATCGCCGACCAGGCGCCGGTGTCCGCCGCGCCCGGCCAGGAAAAACTGCATGTCCTGGCTGTGGACGACAATCCGCTGACAGGAGAAATCCTGACTCAAACCATCGCCGCGGCGGGCTGGAGCGCGGATTATGCCGGCAGCGGTGTCCAGGCCATCCAGGCGGCGCAGGACGCCATGGCGCGCGGCGCCCCTTACGACGCGGTGCTGATGGACTGGCGGATGCCCGACATGGACGGCGTCAGCGCCGCGGCGGCGATACGCGACGCCACCCGCGGCGGCAAACCGCCGGCAGTGATCATGGTCACCGCCTTCGGCCGCGAGGTGCTATCCGAAATCGCCGACCTGCAAGACACTCCGTTCTCGGACTTTCTCACCAAACCGCTCACCCCGCAGCAACTGATAGACGCGGTCCATCGCGCGATTCACCATCAAAATCCGCGCCCACCGGCCGGGCCGGTCAAACCCGCGCGAAAACTGGCCGGCATGAAATTGCTGCTGGTGGAGGACAATGCCCTCAACCGACAGATAGCGGCCGAACTGTGCCGCGCCGAAGGCGCCGAAATCGTGCTGGCGGAAGGCGGGCTGGAGGGCGTGAATATCGCCACCCGCCCCGACGCCGACTTCGACGTGATCATCATGGACATGCAGATGCCGGATATCGACGGCCTGGAGGCCACCCGGCGAATCCGGGCCAGCCGGTTCGGCAACGCCACCCCTATCCTGGCCATGACCGCCAACGCCACCGTCGCCGATCGCGACGCCTGCTTGGAGGCGGGAATGAACGACCACATCGGCAAGCCGATCGACATGAACGAAGTGGTGCCGCGGCTATTGGCGCTGGCGGGAACCCCCGAAGCCGCGCCCCCCCCGGCGATCGCGCCGCCGGAGGACGCCGCAGGACAAGACATCGAACCCGAAGAACAGGTGCTATCGCGCCTCGGCCAGCGGATGGAGGTGCTGCAGAGCGCGCTGGCCAATTTTCAACCGGAAGCCAACCGCCTGACCTCCATCCTGAAACGCAATGCGGAAAGCGGCGCCGCCTCCCGGATGGCAGCGCCGCTGCACGCGCTCAGAGGCATAGCAGCCACGGTGGGAGCCACGACGCTGGCCCGCTACGCTTCGCGGCTGGAGCAGTATGCCCAGTCGTCGGCCACGCAGCCTTTCGACGCCGGACTCTGGCTCAATGCCGCCAACACCCTGCACCAGCTGGTGACCGAAAGCGTCGACAAACTGAGCGCGCGCATGCCACCACCGGCCAGCGCGGCGCCCTCCCCGCCGCTGTCGCCGGCCGAGTGGCGCGCCCAGCTGCGGGCAATGCTGCCGCTGCTGGAAAGCGGCAATCTGGATGCGATCGATCATGCCGCCGCTTTACTCTCGCTATCGGAAGACAAGGTCAAGCCGCAATTGCATGATCTGGTGGAGCAGGTCAGGCGGCTGCAATTCGCGCCCGCCGCACAGATCATCAAGACCTTGATGGAAAGCGAGCCGTAAATGAATCAGCCCCCTGCCGATCACCACGACAAGCTGTCAGAACGGCCCAAGATCCTGGTCGTCGACGATCAGAGCGTCAACATCCTGCTGGTGCGCGAGATCTTCAAGCACGACTACGGGGTATTCATGGCGCAGGACGGCGAACAGGCCATCGCCCAATGCCAGGCAGTGATGCCCGACCTGGTGCTGCTCGACCTGGTCATGCCCGGCATGGATGGCTTCGAAGTGTGCCGGCGGCTGAAGGCGGACGCCCGCACCCGCGCCATCCCCATCATCTTCGTATCGGCGCAGCGCGAAGAGGCCGACGAGGTTCGCGGCTTCGAGCTGGGCGCCGTCGACTACATCACCAAACCCGTCAACCAGACCATACTGCGCGCCAGGGTGCGCACCCACCTGGAACTGAAACGCCAGACCGATCTGCTCAGCACCATCGCCCTGATCGACGGCCTGACCGGCATCGCCAACCGGCGCAAATTCGACCAGGACCTGCAGGTAGACTGGCTGCAATGCGCCCGCAACCAGCAGCCGATCTCGCTGCTGATGCTGGACGTCGACTATTTCAAGCGCTTCAACGACCACTACGGCCACCAGGTCGGCGACGACTGCCTGCGCCAGGTGGCCCAGGCGATCAGGCAGTCGATCCGCCGGCCGATAGACTTGGCGGCCCGCTACGGCGGCGAGGAGTTCGCCTGCGTGTTTCCCGACACCGACGCCAACGGCGCCGCCTACCTGGCGCAGAATATCCTGAGCGCCATTCGCGGCCTCGCCATCCCCCATACCGCCTCGGAGGCTGACAGCGTCGTCACCGTCAGCATAGGCATAGCCACCGCCATGGCCCGCCCCAGCGACTCGCCGCAGGCGCTGGTGGAAAATGCCGACCGCCAGCTGTACGAAGCCAAGCGCGGCGGCCGGGCCAGAATCTGCGCGGCCGAGCTGGAGTAGCCGCGGCTCAGCCCCCCAGCGCGGCCTCGCGCGCGCCGGCGGTCAGCGTAGCCACGTACTCCGCCGTTCGCGCTTCGCGCGGCTGGCGGAAGATTTGCGCCGCGCCGCCGGCCTCGACGATGCGCCCCCGCTCGAGAAACACCACGTCGCGCGCCACGCTGGCCGCCAGCCTCAGGTCATGGGTGGCCATCAGCATGGTGACGCCTTCGGCGGCCAGTTGGCGCAGCACCGCCACCACCTCCGCCGCCAGCTCCGGATCCAGCGCCGAAGTCGGCTCGTCGCACAGCAGCAACTGCGGCGACGGCGCCAGCGCGCGGGCGATCGCCACCCGCTGCTGCTGGCCGCCGGACAAGGTCGCCGGCCAAGCCTGCGCCTTGTGCGCCATCCCCACCTTGTCCAGCAGCTCCAGCGCCCGCCGCTGCGCGCGCTCATGCGGCCAGCGCTGCACGGCGATCAAGCCTTCCATCACATTCTGCAGCGCCGTCTGGTGGGGAAACAGCTGGAAGCTCTGAAACACCATGCCGGTGATGCGTCGCACACGCAGAATGGCGTCGCGCGGCAGCTTCCTGCCCGCCTCGAAGCGCAAGGCCTCCCCAGCCAGCCTCAATTCGCCGGCATCCGGCACCTCCAGCAGATTGGCGCAGCGCAGCAACGTGCTCTTGCCGCTGCCGGACGGGCCGATCAGGGCGGTGACGCCGCCCTCGGCCAGTTCCAGGCTGACGCCGTCCAACACCGTCTGGCCGGCAAACGATTTAACGATATTGTCGAGTCTGATCATGCCGCCGTTCCCACTGCCGTCACATGCCGGTCAAAACGTTTTTCCAGCCGCTCCTGCAGCCAGGTGAGCACCGTGCTCAACAACAAATAGATCAAGGCGGTTTCCAGGTACAGCAGCAGCGGCTCGTAGGTGGTCGCCGCGATACGCTGCGCCGCCTGGAACATTTCCGGCACCGTCAGCACCGCCGCCAGCGACGTGTCCTTCACTAGCGAGATGAAGGAATTCGCCAGGGGCGGCACCGCCACCCGGCCCGCCTGCGGCAGGATCGTGCGGCGCATCGCTTGCTGCCAGCTCATCCCCAGCGAATACGCCGCCTCCCATTGCGCCTTGGGCACCGAGGAGATCGCTGCCCGTATCACTTCCGAGGTATACGCTCCCACGCTCAAAGTGAAACCGAGCAGAGCCGCGGGAAAGGGGTCGAACACGATCCCCACCCGCGGCAAGCCGTAGAAGATCACGAACAACTGCACCAGGAGCGGCGTACCGCGCACCAGCCAGGAATAGCCGCGCACCAGCAGCACCAGCGGACGCGGCCCGAACAGGCGGATCAAGGCCGCCGCCAGGCCTAGGGCCAGGCCGAAAGCGAAAGACAGCAGCGTAAGCGGCACGGTGAAGACAAAACCAGCGTACAGCAGGGATGGCAGCGAGTCCGCCATCAATTGCAACCACGGAGGCATGGCCATTCCTCAGCTCAGCGCGACACGTCGGCGCCGAAATACTTGTGCGAGAGCTTCAGATAGCTGCCGTCGGCCTTGATCGAGGCCAGCGCCTTGTCGATGGCCGCCTTCAACTCCGGATTGCCCTTGCGCAACAACACGCCGGAAGCATCGCCGTTAGCCTCGGTGGCCGCCACCTTCAGCCGCGACGCCGGCTGTTTCTTCTTGAAGTCGAGGAAGGACAGGCTATCGTTGATGGTGGTTTCCACCCGGCCCGACTCCAGCAGCGCGACCGACTCGTTGAAGCCCTGGGTGGGCACGACTTCGGCGCCATAGCGCTGCGCCAGCTTGCCGAAATTGCTGGTCAGGGTATTGGCCGACTTGCGGCCCTTCAGGTCCTCGAAACGTTTGATCTCGCGATTGTCGTCGCGCACGATCAGCACCGCCTTGGAGACGATATAGGGTTCGGAAAAATCGTACTTCTGCCTGCGCGCGTCGGTGATGGCCACCTCGTTGATCACCACGTCGTAGCGCTTCACATCCAGACCGGCGATCAGGCCGTCCCACTTGCCTTCCACGAATTGCGCCTTGACTCCCAGACGCTTGGCGATGGCTTGGCCAAGCTCCACATCGAAGCCCGTCAGCTCGCCGGAGGCATTGTGATAGGTAAACGGCGCATATGTGCCTTCGGTGCCTATCTTCAGCACCCCGGCCTTGCGGATATCGTCCAAGCCGCCGGCCTGCGCGGCCACAGTCAGCACGCTCAGGCCCAGCGCCAGGACTGCATTCAATTTTTTCATATCGTTCCCCATCGCATTTCGGTCGCTCCAGCCACCCCGGCCAAGCATTGCGTCACCTTAACAGCGACAAATTAGAACTTGAAGTAATAATATTTTAATTATTTATTCGATTTTTGGTATATAACTACCCCAAGCAACTGTGCTCGGCGCGCAAACACCACAGCCGACTAAGCAAAATGGGTCAATTTAGGAAATTTTAGAAATATTTCCCAGAAACGCTTGCACAGAGAAAAAGGCGCAGGTATAGTTCGCTTCCTGTCGAGACCAAACGGTCGCAGCGAAAGCAAATCGATGGATACGTGGGGGTATAGCTCAGCTGGGAGAGCGCTTGCATGGCATGCAAGAGGTCAGCGGTTCGATCCCGCTTATCTCCACCAACAATTTAGTCCCTATCGTCTAGAGGCCTAGGACACTGCCCTTTCACGGCGGCGACCGGGGTTCGAATCCCCGTGGGGACGCCAGCATTACCGGGGGTATAGCTCAGCTGGGAGAGCGCTTGCATGGCATGCAAGAGGTCAGCGGTTCGATCCCGCTTATCTCCACCAATAAAAAAGCCGAAATCCAAAGATTTCGGCTTTTTTCTTTTTTATATTTAAAAAATAAGCAAATAGAAAAATGGACGCCGTCGGCGTCCATTTTCAAACCCCATTGCCCGACTTACCGGCCAGCCTTGCGCAACTGCCCGACCAAGCCCACCAGCTTGCCCGCGTAGTCCGGATCGGTCGCATAGCCTCCGCGCGCCAAGCCATTGGCGAATGCCGCGACATCCGCACCGGCGCCCAATGCCGCGCGGTAACGCGGATTGGACACCAGCAAATCGGCGTAATCGGCAAAAGCGGCCCGGTAATCGGAATAGGCGCGGAACGGCTCCAGCCGCGACTGTCTCCTCCCGTCCAGATATTCCGTAGTCAAGGCTGGAGTCACTTCGCCGCGCCAGCGCGCATCGGCCTTGATGCCGAACAGATTGTGGCTGTCGCCGCCATCCGCGCGGCGCAGGGGCTTGCGCCCCCAGCCCGACTCCAGCGCCGCGTGGGCCAGCAGGATATCAGGCGTCACACCCAAGCGCTCGGCGGCCTCGCGGGCATACGGCGCCAATTCGGCGACAAAGGCCTGCTGGTCCCGCGACACCGCCGGCATCGCGAGCTGACCGGCACCCACCTGCTGCCGCACTCGCCAAGCCTCCGGCGAAAGCGTTGCCGACGACCCCGCATCACCATTCGCGATGAAGCGCTCCACTTCGCCGCGCACGGCGGCTAACTGTTCGGCGAAACCGGCGCCCGGCGCCGGCAGATCGAGCGGCAAAGCCACCGCGTCGGCGGACGCGGGCAAGGCCCCCACCCCCCAAGCCTCACTGCGCTGCGTAAACATCAGACTCCCCCTCCAACACCCGCCGCAACAGCTGCCGGCGCTGCTGCAACAGCTGGCCATTGCGCAGATTGCGCTCGCGGCAATCGCCTATCAGGCCGCGCAAACGCAACCACAGCCCCTCGCCCTGTGCCTGCGCCTTTTCCGGCAGCCTGCCCAGCACCGCGTCCATTGACAACTCGGCCCCTTGCGGCAACAGCCGCTCCACCATGCTCAAACGCGCGCGGCGGCTCCGCTCCAGCCGCAGGCACAACGCGGCGATCTCGTCGGCGCACACGGCCAGGGCCTGAGCATCATGCGCCAACGCGGCGGCGAACTGCCGCTCCAGCAAATCCTGCAGACGCGGATAGTCGGCCAGATCGTTCGCCACCGTGGCGAACAAACGGCGCAAGTCCTGCTGCCTATCCATCAGCGTCCGCCGTGGTACTGCTCGATCAGGCCCGCCAGGCGCTGCGGATCAAAGCGCACTTCGCCGCGCGCCAACGCGGCGCGCACCGCGTCGACCTTGGCCTGGTCGATTTCCGGCATCGCCTGCAAGGTAGCGGCCAGCGGCGCTGAAGACGCCGCGCCGGCAGCCCGCGCCGGCGGCTCGGCCGCAACCTCGACGTCGGCCTTGGCGGCTGGCGCGTTATCGGCGCGCCTGGAGGAAAGGGAAGATATCTGCATCAGTCTGCCTACTGCGGTGGAATGGGGGCGATACCCATACAAGGCGACACCCGGGCGCCAAACTTAAATCCGTAAGCAAAACGGCCGCGCAGTCGATCGAAACCGCGCGGCCGGCCGCGGCGTCAGAAGTTTTCCGGCAGCATCTTCAGCACCACGATGCGGCGGTTTTCCATGCGGATATAGTGGCCGTAGATCAGCTCCTTCAGGATGCGCGCCACCATCTCGCGCGAGGAGCCGATCTGATCGGCGATTTCCTGTTGGGTCAGCTGCTTGCGCAGGATCAGCACCCCGTCCTGCTCAATCAGCATCTGATTGATCAGGATGCGCACCCGGCCGTAGACATCCAGCAAGGCCAGATTGCGCGCCAGCGTAGTCATGTGGCGTACCAGCGAAACCAGGTAGCACATGATGCTGCTGCGCACCTTGTCGCAGCCCGGCAGGCCGTCTTCGCTATCGAACAAGCGGCCGAGCATTTCACGCGAGAACATCAGCAACACGCTTTCTTCGTCCGCCACCGCGCTATTGCTGCGCTCGCCGCCATCCACAAAGGACTCCATGCCCAGCATGCCCCCGGGCATGGCCATCTGCAGCACATACTTCTTGCCGCAGCCATCGGCCACAAATACCTGCATGCAGCCCGCCAACAACAGGTAAACCGCATCCGAAGCGCCCCCCTCCATATACAAGGCCTCGCCCCTTGCCAGGCGGACCGTAGCGGAAGCCTCCAACGCCGCATCCAGGTCTTCATCCGTCAAATGCCCAAACAGCGGCGTCTGCCGCAACAACTGCGTAACTTGTTCTTGATTCATCTCGGTAACACGTCCCCGACTATCCGGCACCCCGAACCACAAACGGGCACTGCAATGCCTAAGTCATTATTTATTGTTCGCGATATGAGATCTGGCTCATACAGCGCACATTGTTATCAACGTCGGGTGAATTGTAAATAATTTGATTAAAATTTGTGTGAAAATCGCACAAAAAAAAGCCTTGCAACGCAAAGGCTTTTGTGTACGAACAATCTTAACAAAAATTCACTTGATACCGATGGTATTTTCTCTGAGTTTATGCAAGTCCTTCTCATTTGGTAGCGCGGACGCAACACCGGCCAGGCTGGTCTTGTCCTCGGCCGCCGAGCCGAACATGGCGACGACCGCCTGCGCCTGACCCGAAGTAAGGATCAAAAGCTCGATGCGGCGATTCACCGCGGCCAGCGGATGGTTCTTATCCAGCGGCGCCCGTTCCGCCATGCCCACCACCTGCAGCACCGAGCCGGCCGACAAGCCACCCTGCAGCATATGCATGCGCGCCGCCATCGCTCGGTTGCTGGACAAAGACCAGTTGGACAGGGCGGCGAAACCGCCGGCGCTGTGGTATTGCGCCGAGTCAGTATGGCCGACCAGCAGTATCTGATTGTCGATATCGCCCAGCATGGCGCCCATCTCTTGCAGCAATTGACGGAATCGCGGTTCGACGATGGCGCTGCCGCGCTCGAACATGCCCTGCTGATCGGTATCGTGCAAGGTCACGCGCAGGCCGTAGGGCGTGATAATGGTCTGCAGATTGCTGGACAGCCCCGCCTGCTCGCTCATCTTGGACAGCTGGGCGGCCAGCTTGCGCAGATCGGCTTCGCTGTCGTAACTGCGGCGCGGCATTTCCGGCGCTTCCTGGGTGGCGCGCTTGTCGCTGTCGCGCAGCGCCGACTTGCTGGCCACCTGGCTGCCGGCCGAGCCGGGAATCGGATCGCGCGGAATCAGGCTGCCGGGCGGATTGCCCATGTGGTCTATCTGCTTGCCGTTGCCCTGCATCAGCGGGCTGCCGCCAGAGGTGGTCAGCAGCTGGCGCAGGTTTTCCTGATCGCGCGCGGCCAGCACCCACAACACCAGAAACAGGCACATCAACGCCAGCACGAAGTCGGCGAACGCCACCTTCCATGCGCCGCCGTGCCCTTCTTCCTCGTGCCGGCGCGCCACGCGCTTGATCACCGCGCCGTCGTGCTCGTTTTTGCCCTTCAACCCGGCCACGGCTCAGCCCTGCCCTTCCAGCATGGTGATCCACGACTCCAACTGCGAGAAGCTGGGCTTGGTGTTGAGCTGCACCAGGCGACGACCGGCGTCGATGGCCAATAACGGCGGCTTGCCGGAGGCATGGGTGGTCAGCACCACCTTCACCGATTCGAAATTGGACAGCTCTTCCTTCACCAGCTGGCTCATCACATTCGAGATCGGGTCAAGCACGCCGTAGCAGAAAAAGATGCCGATGAAGGTGCCCACCATGGCGGCGGCCACGCTATTGGCGATCTCGCCGGCGCTGGCGCCCTGGCTAACGGTGTTCATCGCCATCACGATGCCCAGCACCGCCGCCAGGATGCCAAAGCCCGGCATCGCCTCGGCGATCTTGTGCAAGGACTTTGACGGCTGGTTCAGCTGTTCGTGGATGGCGTCCAGCTCCTGGTCCAGCACGCCTTCCAGCTCGTGCGCGTTGATTTTTCCCATCGCCATCAGGCGAAAATTGTCGACGATGAAGGCCAGCAACTTGGGACTTTCCAGCACCAGCGGATAGCGGTTGAACAGCGGGCTCTGCCGCGGCGCCTCCACGTGCTGGTCCAAGGCCTTCAGGCCGCGGCTGGCAGTGATCAGCAGCTCGTACATCAACAGCAACTGCTGGCGCTGGAACTCCGCCCCTTGCTTCTTGCGCATCACCACGCGCTTGAGCTGGCCGCCCATCTCCTTAAGCACATGCGGCGGATTGCCCAGCACGATGGCGCCCAACGCGGCGCCGCAGATGATCAACAGCTCCACCGGCTGCCAGATCACCGACATCACGCCGCCATGCAGCATGAAGCCGCCGAATACACAAACCAGCACGATCAGGATGCCAAACAGTTGCTGCATGAGGTGTTTCCTTGCTTCAGGCCGCCATCAGGCAGACCTGCATCTTTTTCAGGGCGCTCTTGTTGATCTGGCAGATGCGGGCCTCGGTAAGCTCCAGCACTGCGGCGATCTCCTTGAGACTCAGTTCAAACTCGTAATACAGCTGAATCACCTGCCGCTCGCGCTCGCTCAGCGCGGTCAGCGCGCGCGCCAGCTCGCTCTGGCGCTCCAGCCGCGCCTCCGGCGAGTCCTCTGCCGCCAGTTCCATCCCGGCGGCCACCAGCTCGTCGAAGCTGGACATCGCCTCGGCGTTTTCCGCCAGCAACGCCTCGCGGTAAGCGTCGGCGTCCAGCCCCAGCAGCGTCATCGCCTCCGCTTCGCTGGGCTCGCGCCTGAGCTTGCGGCGCAGCTCGCGCAGGCCGTCGCGCACCCGGTGCGCCTCCTGCCGCACCGAGCGCGGCCGCCAGTCCAGCCGCCGCAATTCGTCGAGAATGGCGCCGCGAATACGCAGCATGGCGAAGCCGGCGAAGCGCTCGTCCGGCTCGCCGCCGTAGCGGCGCAGGCAGTCCAGCAGCGCCATCAGGCCGATCTGCTCCATGTCTTCGCGGTCGAACACGCCGCCGGCCTGGCTGGACAGCTGGCGCGCCGCCCGCTTCACCAGCGGGGCGTACTGCGCCAGCAACCGGCCTTCGTCGGCGGCCTGCGGAGCGGAATAGCTTTCGGCGTACATCGGCTTATTCGATGATCAGCTTGCTGACCATCACTTCGCTGAACGGCTGCTCGCAGCCTTCGCGCGCAAAAGCAGCGCGGTAGGACTTGTCCAGCAGGCGCTGGTAGTCGTCTATGCCCAGCGCGTTGGCGCGCTCGCGCGACAGCTGCGACAAGGCCCGCACCGCCACGCTTTTCAGCAAAGGCAGCTGCTCCTTGACCTTGGCTTCGCCGTCCGGGCCGCTGCGGAACACCAGATCCACCGCCATATAGCTGGCATCGCCGCCGGCATCGCTTTTCAGCATCACGATGATCTTGTCCAGGCTGACAAAACGGTAATCCACCGGCTTGGGCTTGGCCGGCGCGGCATGGCCGGGCTGCTGGTAATACCACCAGCCGCCTGCGCCCGCGCCGCCCACCAGCACCGCCACCACGACTGCCGCGATCAGGCTCTTGCTATTCATCTATTCGTTTCCTTGTC
Source organism: Chromobacterium sphagni (assembly GCF_001855555.1). GTDB lineage: Bacteria > Pseudomonadota > Gammaproteobacteria > Burkholderiales > Chromobacteriaceae > Chromobacterium > Chromobacterium sphagni. Next base: position 19,542 of record NZ_MKCT01000002.1, read on the forward strand.
CGGCCTTCAGCCCTGATCCAGCTGGAAGGCTTCCGCCGTCTGCCAGCCCTGTTCGCGCAAGGCGCGGCCCGGATTCTGCTGCTGTTGCTCGCGGTTCTGCTTGCCGCCCTGGCCGTGGCCGGACGGCATGCCTTCCTTCACCTCCACCGCCACCTGGGTGTACTGACGGCCGCCCAGATCCTGGCGCAGGCTGTCGCCTATGGTCTGCAGCTGCTTCACCACCTCGCTGTGCGAAGCCGTCAGTTCCACCGTCAACGCGCCGGCCTGGTGGCGGATGGCGATCTCCAGCGTGCCCAGCGCCGGCGGGTCCAGGCGGATGGTGGCGCGCTCCTGGTTCTGGCTGGACAGCAGTTGCAGCCGTTCGCCCAGCGCCGCCTGCAGTTTGCCGCTCCAGCTGTCGGACTGGGCCGCCGGCAATTGCAGGCTGAAGGCTTCTGCGGGCTTGCCGCCATCGGCCTGATGAATGGCCGGCAAGGGCAAGGCCGCCAGCAGGCCAGCCTGCTGCGCATCCGCGCGCGGCGTCGGCAGATCCGCCGCCAGCGCGGCCAATGGTTTGGCGTCCGCCGGCGACAAAGATGCCGCGGCGGCGCGCGGGGCCGGGTCGGCCTGCGGCTGCAGCGCCTCCACCGGCAGCGCCTGGCGCGGCGTCAAGGGCAGCGACTGCCAGATCAGCGGCGGCTGCAGGGCCGGGCTGAGGACCGCCAGGTCGGCTTGCGCCAACCGGGCCTCGTCCTTTTTCCCTTCGTCGGGTTTGATGCCATCATCCTGTGCAGCCAACGGCGGCGGCGCGATCAATTGCGCGGCATGCAGTTGCGGCGGAGCGGCCTCGGAAGCCGGCGGAACGGACACCGGTGGCTGCAAAGCCTGCAGCGCGCTGGCGAAATCCTGCGCCGGTACTCTGGCCGGCTGGCTCGGATCGTCGATATCCAAGGCCTGGCCGATGGCATCGTCGGCCATCCCCGGCAGGGCGTTGCTGGTTTGCGGCGGGGCCACTCTGCTCATGCTTGTTCCCATTCACTGAATTGCGCGTAGGCCATCTGGCCTTCGCGCTGTTGGCCCATCGAGGAAAGTCTGTGCCGCAAGCCGTCCAGCTCAGCCTGGCTGCGGCCAAGCGCCGCGCGGTAGGCTTCGGCCAGCGCCTGGCGCTGGCCGTCGTCCAAGGCAAGGCCCGGCTCGGCCAGCCGCTGGCGCAATGCCTGGTCCAGCTGCGCCAGCCGCTGCCAGTCGCCCTGCCCGGCGGCGGCGGCGATCGCCTGCAGCCAGGCGTCGACCTCAAGCCGGGACATGCTGGTCCCGCACGCCTATCCAACCGCCCCTGAGCTTCGCCAGCAGCGCCTCCGCCTCGTCCAGCGCCGCCACATCCAGTTCCACGCTGGCCTGGTACAGCCGGTGCGCGCAGTAGTCGTACAGCCGCGCCAGATTCACCACCACCTCGCCGCCGTTGTCGAAATCCAGCGCGCTGGACAGGCCGTTGAGGATGTTGATGCACTTGCTGATGCTCTCGCCCTTCTGTTCGAAGCGCTGGTGCTGCATGTGGCCGCGCGCGCGGGCGATCTCCTCCAGCAGGCCGTCGAACAGCACCAGCACCAGATCCACCTGGCTGGCGGAATGGGTCTGGGCTTCCAGGTTCACCGCGTGGTAGCTGCGATAGGCTTCGTAATCCACGATCTCAATCCTGCTTTCTTGCTCAGTTGAAACCCAGCATGCCCAGCGTCTGGTTCATCTGGGTCTGCATGTTCTGCAACTGGGTGAATTGGGCCAGGTAGCGCTGGTAGGTCTGCTGATACTGCTGCTGCAGCGCGTCCTGGCGGCGGTTCAGATCCTGCTGAGTGCGGTCGGCGCTGTCCTTGCGCTGCTTGAGCAGGCCGCTGCTGTAGTTCAGCCACTTGTCGAGATAGTCGCCGCTTTGCTTGAGCGCGCCGTTCTGGCTGGTGCCGTTGAAGTAGCGGTCCAATGCGTCCGGGGTGTTCTTCAGCGTGTCGCCCAGCTTCTTGCTGTCCAGCGCCAGGCTGCCGTCGCGGCTGGCGCTGATGCCTAGTTGTCCCAGCGTGATGCCGTCGAAGGACTGGCGCAGGATGGAGTTGAGCTGGCTTTTCAGGCTGCGGATGCTGGAATCGTCGGCGAAGGGACCGGCGGTGGCACCGTTGATGCCCGGCTGGGACAAATCGCCGATGGCCTTGTAGATCTTGTTGTAGCTATCGACGAAGGACTGCACGTTGGCAGTGGTGTCGTTGTCGCTGCGGCTCACCGCCAGTTGCAGAGGCGCGTCGCCGTCCTTCATCGCCTTGTTCACGGTGAAGCTGACGCCGTCGATATTGTCGAAAGTGTTGGAGGCTTGCTGCATGCGCACGCCGCTGGTCTTGCCACCCAGCCACACCACGGCATCCTGCGCCTGGGTCAGCTGCTTGGACGAGGACAGGCCGTTCTTCAGGCCAGCGTCGCTCACCTGGGACAGGTCCAGCGAAATGGCGCCGCTCTGGCCGGTCTTGCCGGAGGACAGCACCAACTGGCTGACGCCGTTGTTGTTCAGCACCATCGCGTTGACCTTGCCGGCGTTGCCGCTGGAGCGGTTGATCGCCAGCGCCAGCTCGCTGGGCGACAGCTTGCCGTCGCCGTCGCGGTCGGCACCGGCCATCGACACGTCGAAAGTGTCGCCGCCCGCCAGCTTGACGGTGAACTTGTCGCCGGCCTGCGCGGTGGCGCCGGACAGGTCGCCCATCGCCAATTGCTGGGCGCTCGCCAGTTGCTCGACGAACAGGCTGTAGTTGCCGGGCTGGGCATTGCCCTTGGCGCTGACGGTGGCCGCGCCGTCCGGACTGGCGGTGGCGTTCATCGCCACCAGGCTCTTCTTGCCGGTCAGCGTGCTCAGGCTGGTCTTGTAATCCTGCAGCGCCTTTTGCAGCTGGTTCAGCGCGTCGCTGCGCGCCTTGGCCGCCTTGGTCTGGTTGTCAAGCTGGGTCTGCATATTGCCCAGGCTGGTTTTGGCCAGATTGTCCGCCCAGGTACTGGGCGGCATCGCGTTGAAGTCTATCGCCATCGCTATTCCTTTCGTCGGCTAACGGTATTCACCATTCAATGGCGACCGCGCGCGGCCATCGCTGAAACATCGTGAATATTCACCACTCGCTGGCGCTCCGCAGCCAGGCCTGGCCAGCGGCCTCGTCGGTGCGCTTCTGCTCGGCGCGCGCCTGTTCCCGACGCCACGCCGACAGGGTCTGGTCGCGCAGCAGCGCCACCTGCTCCTGACGCTGGCGCGCGGCCAGCAAGTGGCGCTGGCTGACCGCGGCGTCCGCCTCGGCCAGCTGCAGGTCTTGCCGCTGCGACTGGCGCAAACCCGCCAGATGGCCCTTGTAGCCGGCGCAGTTCAGCGCCAGCGCCGGATGCCCCGACGCGGCGCTGGCGCCGCTGGCGGCGCTCAATTGCTCCAGCCTCTCGATATTGCGGCGGTAGCGCTCCTGCAGCCGGCGCTTGCCGGCCAGCTCGGTTTCCAGCTGCTGGCGGTCGCGCTCGCGCAGTTGCAGCAGCAGGTTCAATTGGACGATGGGCTGGTTCACGCGCGCGACAGCTCCTGCAGTTGACTGCGGGTTTCGTCAAAGCCGGCCGCCTCAGCCGCGCCCTGGCACAGCATGGCCTCGATGCGCGGCTGCAGGCGCAGCGCGCGGTCGGTGGCCGGGTCGGCGCCGGGCACGTAAGCGCCCAGCGGCAGCAGACCGCGCACCTCTTGGTAGCGGCTCCACGCGCCGCGCAGATCGCGGGCGGCGGCGGCGTGTTCGGGGTCGATCAGTTGGCTCATGCAGCGGCTGACCGAACGGGAAATGTCTATCGCCGGATAATGGCCGCGCTCGGCCAGCTCGCGGCTGAGCACTATGTGGCCGTCGAGGATGGCGCGGGCGGTGTCCGCCACCGGGTCCTGCTGGTCGTCGCCTTCGGCCAGCACGGTGTAGATGGCGCTCATGCTGCCCTCGCCGCCCTCACCGTTGCCAGCGCTTTCCGCCAGGCCGGGCAGCAGGCCGAACACCGACGGCGGATAGCCGCGGGTGGCCGGCGGCTCGCCCAGCGCCAGCGCCATTTCGCGCTGCGCCATAGCGTAGCGGGTCAGCGAATCCACCAGCAGCAGCACGTTGCGGCCCTGATCGCGGAAGTGGGCGGCGATGGTGTGGCACAGCTCGGTGGCCTTCAGCCGCATCAGCGGCGACTCATCGGCCGGCGCCACCACCAGCACCGCCTTGGCCAGCCCTTCGGCGCCCAGCGAGTGTTCGACGAACTCGCGCACCTCGCGGCCGCGCTCGCCAATCAGCCCCACCACCACCACCTCGGCTTCGGTGTGGCGGGTGATCATGCCGAGCAAAACGCTCTTGCCGACACCGGAGCCGGCGAACAGGCCGACGCGCTGGCCGCGGCCTATGGTCAGCATGCCGTTGATGGCGCGCACGCCCACGTCCAGCGGCGTGTCCACCGGCTTTTTCCGCAAGGGATTGATCTGCGGCGGATGGGCGGCCAGCGGCATGTCGCCGCCCAGCCGGCCCTTGTCGTCCAAGGGCTCGCCCAGCCCGTTGACGATGCGGCCCAGCCAGCCGTCGCCTATCGTCAAGCCGCTGCTTTCCGGCGCCGGCAGCACCCGGGCGCCGGTGGCGAGGCCCACCGGCTTCTTGAACGGCATCAGGAAGGAGACTTCGCGCTTGAAGCCCACCACCTGCGCCGGCAGCCAACCGCCGGCGGCGGTTTCGATCAGGCAACGCTGGCCGGTTTCCAGCGGACAGCCGACGCTCTCCAGCAACAGGCCGCTCACGCCCACCAACCTGCCGCTGATGGTGGCGACAGGGGCGTCCGGCACGGACAGCTGGCTGAGCGCCCGGCGCAGCATCGCTTAGGCTTCCGCCTGCGCGGCCGGGTCGGCCCGCAGTTGTTCGCGCAGGCTGTCCACGCAATGCTCCAGCCGCTGCTGGCAGCCGGCGTCGGCTTCGAATTCGGCCCCGCGCACCCGGCATTCGCCCGGCGCCAGGCCGGAATCGGCCAGCAGCCGCCACTTGGCGGACCGCTCCGGCGCCAATTCGCGGATGCGCTGGCACTCTTCCGGGTTGAGCAGCACCTCCACCTCGCCCTGGCTGTGGGCGGAAGCCGGCAGCGCGGCCAGCGTCTCCTCCACCAGGTCCAGGATCTGCACCGGCTTCAATGCCAGTTCGCAGCGGATCACCTGGCGCGCCACCTTGGCCACCAGTTCCACCACTTCGTCGCGCTGCGCGGCCTGGTAGTCGCGGCACAGCCGTTGCAGTTGTCCGATGGCCGCGTCCAGCGGCGCGGCGATGCTGGCGAAGCGCGCCAACGCCTCGTCGCGCGCCGCCGCGCCGCCCTCCTGCCGGCCCTGCTGCAGGCCGGCCTGATAACCGGCGTCGCGGCCGGCGGCTTCGCCGCTGTCAAAACCTTCGCGGTAGCCGGCGTCCATGCCCTGGCGGAAACCGTCGGCGGCGGAGGCCTGCACCTCGGCGGCGGCCGTCGGCTCCAGCGGCGCGCCGTCTATCAACGGCGGAAAACGGAAGGGGCGCCAGTGCTTCACTCGACCACTTCCTCGGGAACAGCTGCAGATCGATCTCGCCGCCGTCGGCCAACTGGCGCACCTGGGCCATGATCTCGCGCCGCGCCTCCTCCACCCGACTTTTCGGCACCGGGCCGGAGCGGCGCATCGTCGCTTCGAAATTCTGCGCCTGGCGGCGCGGCATGGTCTGGATGATGGCGTCGCGCACCGCCGGCTCGGCGCCCTTGAGCGCAATGGCCCACTGCTCCAGCGCAACGTCCTCGCAGATGCGGGTGAGCACTTCCTCGGTCTGGCGCGACAGGATGAAGAAGTCGTACATCCGCACCTCGATTTCGTCGACGATGTCCGGATCGTGCGCGCGCAGCAGCTCCATCATCTGGCTGCGGTCGCCCGGCAGGCGGTTGATGATGTCGGCGGTCTGCTGCATGCCTTCCACCGCGGTGCTCTGGGTGTGCAGGCTTTCCAGGCAGCGGTTGACCAGCTCTTCCAGCTCCTGCAGCAGTTCGCGGTCAACATCGGTGAGGCGGGCCACATTGACCAGCACGCTGTCGCGGCTGGCGGCCGGCAGGGCGTCCACCACCTGGCCGGCCAAGGCCGGCGGCAGGAAGGCCAGGAACACCGCTTGCATCCGCACGTGCTCGGCGGCGATGCGCTCGGCCAGCCACTGCGGCGACACCCATTGCAGCCGCGCCATCTTGGGACGGATGGCGTCGCCGTAGATGGTGTCCAGCACGCTGCCGGCGATGTCGTTGCCCAGCGCCAACTCCAGCGAGCGCTTGAGGAAGCTGCGGCTGGCGCCGTGCACGCCGCTCTGCTCGCGGTATTCGTCGAAGAACTTCTGCATGGTGGTCTTCACCGCATCCACCTTGATGCCGCTCATGCCGCTCATCGCCTGGGTCACCTGCAGCAGCTCCTCGCGGCTGAGGCAGCGCAGCACCGCCGCCGCCGGCTCCTCGCCCATGCACAGCAGCAGCACCGCCGCCTGTTCGATGGCGCTCATCTGGCCACTGGCCGCCGGCGGGAGGTAAGGCGCCGCGTCCGGCGCAAAGTTATTGCTTGCGTCCATTGTTCTGCACCCATTGTTTGACCACTTCGGCCACCCGCTCCGGCTCCTTGGCCGCCAGCACCTTCAGGTGGTCCACCAGCACGTCCACCGGCGAACCGGCGGGCGGCAGATCGTAATTTTCCAACAACGGCACCACCGGGTTGTTGCCCGGCGCGGCGGCGGCCGCCAGCGCGGCCTGGCGCTGGCCGGACACTTCGCGCAGCGGACGGCTGTCCAGCAGCGGGTCCTCAGGCGTCAGCGCCAGCGCGTCGGGGGTGTAGTCGCGCAGCTTGTGTTCAGCCAACTGCCGCGCCAGCTTCAGCAGCGGACGGGCCAGCAGCAGATAGGCCAGCAGCAGCGCGACGGCGTAGGCCGCCCAGCGCGCGCCCTCGAACCAGGTTTCCGGCTGCTCCCAGATCGCCTCTTCCGCCACCGGGGCTGCGAAGCTCAGCGTGGACACAGCCAGCACATCGCCGCGTTCCGCGCTGATGCCCAGGCCATTGCGCAGCAGCTTGTCGATATTGGCCAGCTCGGCCGGCTGCCAGCCCTTCTTGCCGGGCGCGGCAGCCTGGTTCAGCACCACCGCCACGCTTAGGCGGCGCAGCGTGCCGCGCGCCTTCTTGATGTTCATGATGTTGCGGTCGTAGGCGTACTGGCGGGTGACGGCGTTTTTGCTGTTGCCGGACTTCTCATTGGCCGGGCCGGAGGAGTCGGTGCTGACCGGACGGTTGCTCAGCGAGCCGGGCACGCCCAGCGCCATGCGCTCGGTGCTGGTTTCCTCGCGCGAGGCCTCGTTGGTGACCTTGGGCGCCTCGCCGTATTTCTCGCGGGTTTCCTCGACGCGGTCGTTGTCGACGTCGGCGGTGACGCTCACCTTGAAGTTGCCCGCGCCCAGCGCCGGGGCTAGAAGATCGCGCACGTTCTGCAGCGCCTGTTCGCGGAAGCGGCGCGCCGCCTCGTTGTCAGAGCCCAACATGCCGCCGTCGGACAGATCGACATGGGCGGACAACAGATTGCCGCTCTGGTCCACCAGCGTCACCTGCGACGGGTCCAGCGTGGAGACGCTGCCGGCCACCAGCTTGACCACCGCGGCGATCTGCTCGCCGGACAGCTGCTGGCCGGGCTTGAGGGTGACCACCACCGAGGCCGAGCCCTTGTCGGTGCCGGCGGTGATGAAGGAAGTGCTGCGCGGCAGCGACAGATGCACGCGGGCGGCGCGCACCGGATCCAGCGCCAGGATGCTCTGCACCAGCTCGCCCTCCAGGCCGCGGCGGAAACGCACGTCCTGCACAAACTGGCTGACGCCCAGCGGATCGTTCTTGTCCAACAGCTCCAGGCCGGCCGGCAGCTGCGCCACCACGCCCTTGGCCGCCAGTTGCATGCGCACCCGGCCCAGTTCGCTGTCCGGCACCAGCACCTGGCCGGTTTGCGGATGAATGCGGTAGGGAATCTTTTCGGCGTCCAGCACCGCCATCATGTCGGCGCCGCTCACCTTCTCCTGCGCGCCGAACACCGGTTTGTAACTGGCGTCGTCGCGCCACAGCCACAGCGTCAGCAGCACGCTGAGCGCGATGGCCAGGATCACCATCGGCAGCAGATAGCGCCAGGCGTTGGCCGGCAGCAGGCGGCGGCCGGCCATTTTTTCTTGTACGGCGGCAAAGCCGCTACGCAATTGCTTGACCACGTCGTCTCCCGACTTACAGCTGCATCTTGATCAAGTCGTCGACGGCGCCGACCACCTTGTTGCGCACCTGCATCAGCATCGAAAAGGACAGGCTGGCCTCCTGGCTCATCAGCATCGCTCCCACCAAGTCATCGCTCTGGCCGCTGTCCACCTCGGTCATCTTGTCCGAGGCCAGGCGGTTCTGCTGGTCCACGTCGCGCACCGCCGACACCAGGGCCTGGCTGAAGCTTTGCGCAGGCGGCGCATCGTCGTGCGCGGGGCGCGGAGCCGCCATGGCTCCCTGCCCCAGGGTAGCCATCTCTCCCAGCAACTGGTTGCGGTCGGCATGGATCATCAAGCCCAGATTGGCGGCCATCACTCATCCTTAATCAACAGGTATCAAAACGCGGCGCGCCTGCTGCAGGCATCCGCCAGCAATGCTTACATGCAAGCTGGCGGATTTTAAACTCAACGCTTTATTACTCAGTCGGTATTTTTCACAATCGCAACCGTGAATTTTCCCCCTTTACCACCGGCGGACAGCCAGTAAGATGCACACTCCCAGCAATTGCCGGGGACTGTCCGACTGTCCCCGACCACGAACGAATACCGCCATGCCCAAAGCCAAAATCGTTGCGCCGCAGGACGGCGTCCGCCTGCAGGCCTTGGATCTGCGAACCCTGGGACGCCCGATACATCTGTTGCCGCTATTCGAGCGCGCGCTGCAGCAAGAGCTGGGCGACTTCCTGGAGCGGGAACTGAACCGCCGCTACCACGCCGCGTTCCGCATCGCCGATCTGCGCCAGGCGCTGCCGGCCGGCGACGAGCGGCGTTGGCAATGGCACGCGCTGGGCGACTGGCAGCTGGGCAGCCACGTCGACCGCAGCCTGCTGTTAGGCATCCTCGATTACCGCTTCGGCGCCAGCGGCGCGCCCATCAGCGAAGAACTGCCGGCTGAAACCGAAACCGAACGCCGCCTGGCCCGCAACCTGGCCGAGCGGCTGCTGCCGCGGTTGGCCGCCGCCATCCGGCAACTGGACCAGACCCCGGCCTCCTCCGGCGACAAGCCGCGCCCCCTGCCCTTTGCAGGACAAGCCGCCTGGCAGCTGGAGATCGATCTCGCCGACGGCGACGCGTTGCGCGGCACGCTGCGCCTGCGCCTGGGCGCTTCCGCTTTCGAGGCGCTGTTGCAGCATCTGTCCGGACAACGCCCGCGGCTGGGCACCGGCCACGACCGCGGCGGCTTCCGCGACAAGCTGACGATGCGGCTGGATGCCCGTCTGCTGCAGCAGGAGCTGCCGCTGGGCGCCATCCTCGACCTGAAGCCCGGTGCCGTGCTGCCGGTGACGCTGCCGCCGCGGGCGGAAGTCTGCGTGCAGGGCGCGGCGCTGTTCAGCGCCCAAGTGGTGGAACGCCAGGGCAAGCTGTGCCTGAGCGGCTTTGCCGATACCGAATGACTCCCATCGCACTGGAAACACTACGCATGGACCTGAAACAAGATTTCGACCTGGACGGCATCCTGGACAGCCTGGAGCCGGAGGCCGCCCCGGCCGAAGCCGCCCGCGCGCCGCGCGACATGACGCCCTTTCTGCGCAAGATCCCGGTGAAGCTGACGCTGGAAGTCGGCAGCGCAGACGTCAGCCTGGCCGACCTGTGCCAGATCGGCGCGGGCTCGGTGATAGAGCTGGACAAGATCGCCGGCGAGCCGCTGGACATCAAGGTGAACGGCACCGTGATCGGCCGCGCCGAGGTGGTGGTGTCGGGCGACAACTACGGCCTGAGGGTGGTGGAGCTGAACGACCTGGAACTGGACAACCTGGCCTGATGAAACGGTACCGGCCTTACCTGCCCCTGCTGCTAGGCCTGGCGCTGGCCAGCCCCGCCGCCTGGGCCGACTCGCTGAAACTGCTGACCGCCACCTCCGGCGGCGCGGCGGTGGACTTCACCGTCAAGACCCAGATCCTGATCCTGATGACGGCGCTGGGCCTGCTGCCGGTGCTGGCGCTGATGATGACCAGCTTCACCCGCTTCGTCATCGTGCTGTCCTTGCTGCGCCAGGCGCTGGGCCTGCAGCAGGGCCTGCCCAACCGCCTGATCACCGGCGTGGCGCTGATCCTGACGCTGCTGGTGATGCGCCCGGTGGGCCTGCAGGTGTGGAACGAGGCGATGGTGCCGTTCGACGCGGACAAGATCACCATGCCGCAGGCGCTGGAGATCGCCGCCAAGCCGGTCAGCCGCTTCATGTTGGCGCAAACCAGCAAGACCGCGCTGGCCCAGGTGGCCAAGCTGTCGGGCGAGGGCGACGTCGCCCGTCCGGAAGACCACGCCTTCACCGTCAAGCTGGCGGCTTTCGTGCTGTCCGAACTGAAAACCGCGTTCCAGATCGGCTGCATGCTGTTCATCCCCTTCCTGGTGATAGACCTGGTGGTGTCCAGCGTGCTGATGGCGATGGGCATGATGATGCTGTCGCCGCTGGTGATCTCGCTGCCCTTGAAGCTCTTGCTGTTCGTGCTGGTGGATGGCTGGTCGCTGACCGTCAACACGCTGGTGACCTCGATACAGGCCTACTGACAATGCGTAGCGAAAGCCCAAAGCCATGCTGACCCCGGACATCGCCGTCGACATCGTCAACGACAGCCTGCGCGTGGTGGTGACGCTGGTGGTGCTGCTGGTGCTGCCCAGCCTGATCGTCGGCGTGGTGGTCAGCCTGATCCAGGCCGCCACCCAGATCAACGAGCAAACGCTGTCCTTCCTGCCCCGTCTGCTGATCGTGCTGCTCACCATCGCGCTGGCCGGCCACTGGATCACCGGCTACCTGATGGACTTCTGCGTCGCCATGTTCCAGCGCGCCGCCAGCCAGGTGGGCTAGGCGATGAGCCAGGGCCTGTTCGCCCAGCTGCTAGAGCTGCTGCCGGCCATCTGGTGGCCGTTCTGCCGGCTGATCGCCGCCTTCAGCGTCGCGCCCTTCATCGGCGACGCCATGGTGCCGATGCGCGCCCGCATCGGCCTGGCGCTGCTGCTGGCAGTGGCCTGCATCCCCGGCATGCCCGCCCACTCGCCCATCGACCCCTTCTCGCTGCACGGCGTCGCCGCCAGCCTGGAGCAGGCGGTGATAGGCCTGCTGTTCGGCTTCGCCTTCCAACTGACCCTGTCCATCCTGTCGCTACTGGGCTTCATGCTGTCGTCGCAGATGGGCCTGTCGATGGCGGTGATGAACGATCCCGGCAACGGCAACAGCTCGGACGTGGTGTCCAACCTGCTCTACCTGCTGGCGGCGATGCTGTTCTTCGCCATGGACGGCCATCTGGTGCTGGTGCAGGTGGTGTACGCCAGCTTCCGCGCCTGGCCGCTGGGCGGCGGCATTCCGCAGGCGGCGCTGCCAGTGCTGGCGGGCAGCGTCAGCTGGGTGATGGCCGCCGCGGTGGCGCTGGCGTTGCCGGTGGTATTCGCCACCTTCCTGGTGCAGGCCGGCTTCGGCATGATCAACCGGGTGGCGCCGGCGCTGAACCTGTTTTCACTGGGCTTTCCAGTGGTGACGCTGTTCGGCCTCTCCACGCTGACCCTGCTGATGCAGGTGCTGCCGCCGCAATACCTGAGCCTGAGCGAGCAGACGCTGCGCCTGCTGGACCGCCTGCTGGAGATGGGCCATGGCTGAGGCGCAGCGCGGCGACAAAACCGAAAAAGCCACCCCGCAGCGGCTGCGCAAGGCGCGCGAGCAGGGCCAGGTGCCGCGCTCCAAGGACCTGGCCGCCGCGCTGGGCCTGATCCTGGCTCTGAAGCTGATGTTCTGGCTGGCGCCGGATTGGCTGAACGATTTTCGCGAGTTGTTCGCGCTGGCTTTCGCTCCGCTCGCCGGCCAGGGCGCGCTGGAGAACGGCTGGTCCAAGCTGTTTGGCGGCACCTTGCTGTTATTGCTGAAAATGCTGGCGCCGCTGGCGCTGATACCCACCACGATGCTGTTGATCAGCTTCTTCCCCGGCGGCTGGGTATTCGTGCTGAACCAGCTCAGCCCCAAGTTCGAGCGGATGAATCCGCTGGCCCACCTGTCGCGGCTGGCCTCACCCAAACACGCCAGCGAAATCGCCAAATCCATCGCCAAGGCGCTGCTCTTGGGCTGGTTGCTGTACCGTATCGCCTCCGCCGCGCTGCAGGACTTCTTCGCCCTGCACGGCATGCCGCTGCTGCCCACGCTCTCCGGCGCGGCCGACCTGCTGCTGTCCTGCCTGCTGCAGCTTGCCGCGGTGTTCCTGCTGTTCGCGCTGGCCGACCTGCCGCTGCAGGTCTACCTGTTCATGAAGCAGCAGAAGATGAGCAAGCAGGAAATCAAGGAGGAATACAAGAACACCGAAGGCCGGCCCGAGGTGCGCCAGCGCATCCGCCAGCTGCAGCAGCAACTGGCGCAGCGCGGCGTGCGCAAGGCGCTGCCCGGCGCCGACGTCATCATCGTCAACCCCAGCCACTACGCGGTGGCGCTGAAATACGACGAAGACCGCGCCGAGGCGCCGTTCATCATCGCCAAGGGCGTGGATGAAATGGCGCTCTACATCCGCCAGCTGGCGGAAGAAATGGAAATCGCCGTGCTGCCGCTGCCGCCGCTGGCGCGCGCGGTTTACCACACCACACAGGTCAACCAGCAGATCCCCGCGCCGCTGTACCGCGCGGTGGCGCAGGTGCTGACCTATGTCTTGCAACTCAAGGCTTTCCAGACGGGTAGCCGCCGCAACCGGCCGATATTGCCGGAGCTGGCGGTGCCGCAGGAACTGTCCGATCCCAAGCCCGCATCATGAACTCGCTGACCCGACTCCTGGCCGACATCGGCCGCCACAAGCTTGCCGCCCCGCTGTTCCTCCTGGCCATCCTGGCGATGGTGATGCTGCCCCTACCGCCGCTGGCGCTGGACATGCTGTTCACCTTCAACATCGTGCTGGCCATCATCGTGATCCTGGTCAGCGTGTCGGCGCGGCGGCCGCTGGACTTTTCGGTGTTCCCAACCATCATCCTCGCCACCACGCTGATGCGGCTGTCGCTGAACGTCGCGTCCACCCGGGTGGTGTTGCTGCACGGCCATGAGGGCACCCATGCCGCCGGGCGGGTGATCGAGGCCTTCGGCAATGTGGTGATAGGCGGCAACTTCGTGGTCGGCATGGTGGTGTTCGTCATCCTGATGATCATCAACTTCATGGTGGTGACCAAGGGCGCCGAGCGCATTTCCGAAGTGTCGGCCCGCTTCACGCTGGACGCGCTACCGGGCAAGCAGATGGCGATAGACGCCGACCTCAACGCCGGCCTGATCAACCAGGAGCAGGCGCAGCAGCGCCGCCGCGACATCGCCACCGAGGCCGACTTCTACGGCGCGATGGACGGCGCGTCCAAGTTCGTCCGCGGCGACGCCATCGCCGGCATCCTGATCCTGATCATCAACCTGTTCGGCGGCGTGGCCATCGGCGCGCTGATGCACGGCCTGTCGGCCGGCGACGCCTTCCGCCAGTACGCGCTGATGACCATAGGCGATGGCCTGGTGGCGCAGATTCCAGCGCTGCTGCTCTCCTCCGCCGCCGCCATCATCGTCACCCGCATCAGCGACGACGGCGACATGCAGCAGCAGGTGGGCAGCCAGATGCTGGCCTCGCCGACGGTGCTGATGAGCGCGGCCGGCATGATGCTGGTGCTGGCCATCATCCCCGGCATGCCCTGGCCCACCTTCCTGGGCTTCGCGGCGCTGCTGGCCTACGTGGCCTGGCGCATGCACGCCCGCCGTCCGGTGGCGGCAAATACCCTGAACCAGGCAGCAGTCAAGTCCGCCATCCAGGGCGAAGCGGAAATCGAGCTGGAATGGAGCACCCTGCCCTATGCCGACACCCTGGGCATTTCCCTGGGCTACCGGCTGGTGGCGCTGCTGGACCAGAACCAAGGCGCGCCGCTGGTCAAGCGCGTCAAGGGCGTGCGCCAGAGCCTGTCCGAGCAGATGGGCCTGTTGCTGCCGACTGTGAACCTGCGCGACGACCTGCGGCTGAAGCCATCGCAATACGCGATACAGCTGTCCGGCAACACGGTGGCCGAGGCCGAAGTCTATTCCGACCGGCTGATGGCCATTCCCTCCCCGGAAGTCTACGGCGAGATTGACGGCATCCCCGGCATAGACCCGGCCTTCAACATGCCGGTGACATGGGTAGTTCAGGCGGACAAGAGCAAGGCGCTGGGCCTGGGCTACCAGGTGGTGGACTGCGCCAGCGTGATGGCCACCCATCTGAACAAGGTGATGCGCGAGCATCTGTCCGAGTTGTTCCGCCACGACGACGTGGTGGCGCTGGGCGAACGGCTGACCGCGCTGTCGCCCAAGCTGGGCGCGGCGCTGGCCGCGGCGCTGCCGCCGGTGCAGCAATTGAAGGTGTACCGCCAGTTGCTGCTGGATCATGTCTCGCTGAAGGACATCGTGCCGGTAGCCAGCGCGCTGTTGGAAGCCAGCGAAACCACCAAGGACCCGATCATGCTGGCCGCCGAAGTGCGCTGCGCGCTCAAGCGCCAGATCATTCAGGGCATCGCCGGCCCGCGCGATGAGATCCGCGCCTTCAACCTGTCGGCCGATCTGGAAAACCTGCTGCTCTCCGCGCTGAGCCAGGCGCAGCAAACCGGCAAGCCGCAGCTGGACAGCTTTCCGATCGATCCCAATGTGCTGCAGCAGCTACAGGCCAATATGCCAGTGATCCGCGACCAGATGAAGCAGCAGGGCCAGGCGCCGGTGCTGCTGGTGATGCCGCAGATCCGCCCGCTGTTGGCGCGCTACGGCCGGCTGTTCGCCCCCGGCCTGCACGTGCTGTCCTACAACGAGGTGCCGGAAAACCGCCAGGTCAGCCTGACTGGCACCCTAGGCTGACGCAGTCGCATGCCGCGCGCCAGGCCGTTCGGTCTGGCGCCATACTCCAGTGTGCCAACCGGCAACACATCCCCGTCCACCGCCTGCCGTACCGACAATACGCGTCAAGTATTTTCACTGGGTGCAAAATATATGCATGTACTTTTTCGCATGTTGTGAAAATGCAAATGCATGTTTCGCAAATTAAGAAAATCTGCAAAATCTGACATTTTACCCAACCATGTCGGACGCATGAGTGCTAGCATCCCATATATGAATATCATGTGACGGCATAAAGCTTATGGCAAACCCGAAAACCGCCAACCAGATCATCTGCGACAACATCCGCAACCAGCTGGAGCAATTCCGCTGGCCCGAGGCGCAGCAAGCCG
The DNA here is from genome assembly GCF_001855555.1 of Chromobacterium sphagni. Lineage (GTDB taxonomy): Bacteria > Pseudomonadota > Gammaproteobacteria > Burkholderiales > Chromobacteriaceae > Chromobacterium > Chromobacterium sphagni. The sequence goes on from NZ_MKCT01000002.1 coordinate 35,028, forward strand.
GCCTGGTGGAACAAATTCTCGGTCTGAGCACCTCCCAGGCTTACCGCAAGCTCAATGGCAGCAGCCCATGGCAACTGTCCCAGGTGGAAAGGCTGGCGCAATACTTCAACGTCCCCACCTCCAACCTGCTGGTCGATCATTCGCAGCAGGATGGCCAGAGCCCGGTCGACAATGAGCTGATCCCGGCCATCTTGCACCTGAACAACCACAGCGGCGAAGCCCATTGCTGGATCCAGCTGGGCGAGCCGCTGGCCGACGACTCCTGCTCGCCGCTGCTGCTGGCCAAGCGCCTGCACGATTGCTGGCACGTTTTCCCCGGCACCCAGTTCGATTGCGAGGATGGCTACGAAGTGACCTACCTGACCATCCGCCCGCCCAAGCGCGCCAACACCAAGCGCCTGCTGGTGGCGGTGCTGGACGACCAGGACGCCGACCTGCTGTCGGCGATCCTGGTGCAGCAAGGCCTGTTCGCGCTGCCCTACCACCATCCGCAGGACCTGCTTGAGGCGCTGCCGCAGGAGAACTTCGACGCCTTCGTGCTGGACTGGGTGCTGGGCGAACCGATCAACTGCATGGACGTGATAGAAACCATCCGCCGCCAAACGCCCAACGTGCCCATCGTGGTGCTGACCGGCTACGCGCTGGAGCATGAAAGCGAACTGTCCAAGGCGCTGCAGATGCGCGGCGTCTACTACATCGGCAAGCCGACGCCGGGCTCCATTCTGGCCTTGCAGATCAAGAACATGGTCACCAACGGACTGGAACACGCATAATCTGACGGCGCCGGCGGCAACGCAAACAGGCTCCCGAAGGAGCCTGTTTTCTTATGCGCGCGGTGCCTTTCTACAAAGGTAGTTCACCCAGCGCGGCCCTCAGCGCGTCGCCGTCGAAAGGCTTGGCCAGCCGGGCGGCGAACCAGGCGGCGCGCACATCGGCGAACTCGTCGGGATTGGCGCTCATCGCCAGCATCAACGGCCGCTGCGGCTGCTTGCGCGCCAGCTCCGCCAGACGATAGCCGCTTTCCTCGCCCAACTGCATGTCGAGCAGCAGGATATCGAAACGTTGTCTGGCCAGGCAATCGGCCGCCTGGGTCAGGGTGGAAGCGCAGGCGATCTGGAAGCCCTCCTGCGCCAGCAGCGCCCCCAGCGACGCGCGTATCACCTCGTCGTCGTCCACCAGCAGCAAGCTGCGGCTGGCCGTCGCCTCCAGCACCTCGCGCATCGGAAGGCGCACGGTGAAAGCGGTGCCGACGCCCACCGTGCTATCCAATTCGATGCAACCGCCAAACAAGCGCACCAGCTCCTTGACGATGGACAGGCCAAGGCCGCTGCTGCCGGGACGGCGGTTGCGCCCCTGGCTGAACGGCTGGAATACGCGCTGCCGGTCCTCTTCGGCGATGCCGATGCCGCTGTCGCTGACCTGCAGCCACAATTCGAGATGGTCCTGGCACATCTGGCCGCGCGCCCTCACCAAGACCTCGCCCTGATCGGTATAGCGGATGGCGTTGGACACCAGATTGCCGACAATCTGGCGCAGACGGATTTCGTCCATCAACACCATCTCCGGCAAGGCTTGGCTCTCGTAACGCAGTTTCAACCCCTTGGAGTCGGCCAGCGGCTGCATCACATCGATCACGGTGCGCAGCACATGCGCCGGCCTCATCCGGCCCGGATTGAGCCGCAGCTGCATGTTCTTGATTGCCGAGACATCCATGATGTCGTGCACCTGGGTCGCCAATTGCGCCATCCCGGCCTTCAGCCGCTTGAGCGCCAGCTGCGCCGGGCCCTGCGGCAGCACCGCCGGCTCCACCAGCTCGATGCACATCTGCATCGATTGCAGCGGCGAGCGGATTTCATGCCCCAGCGTGCCGAGGAAGGTGGTGCGGTCGAGTTCCAGCGCCACGGTGGCCTGATGCGCGACCCGCTCCTGCTCGAGCAGCGATTGGCGCGCCTCGGCCAGATCCTTGACCTCGCGATAGCGCATCAGCATCAGCAACACGCCGCAGATGCCGCCGCACAACACCAGCTGCAATATCAGCATCTGCGAGCGCTGGCTGGCCAGCGCGCTGCTGCGCGCCACCCGGGCCGACACCTCGGCCTCCCGGGTCTGCACCGCGAAATTGGCCAGCACCGGCCGCAGCGCATCAATGCGCACCACCATCTTGCGCGCCTGCGCCGGCGTAAGGTCTTGCCAGGCCTTGTCGCGCAACAGCGGGCCGAGCGCGCCGACCAGCGCGTCGAAGCCGCCCACCTGGCTGAGCAAGCGGTGCACCAGCACGCTGTTGGGCGCCTCGAACACCTGATAGCGGCTTTGCAGCACCTGCAATTGCTGCTGCAAGTCCGGAAACTGCTTTTCGTCGGCGGCATAGCCTATCAACTCGGCGCGCGTCCTCTCCAGCTCGACATGCAGCTGGGCCACGGTCCAGTACTGCTGCTCGCTCTTGCCGTTGCCTATCAGCGCCTCGCTGGCGCGGTCCATCCGGTAGAAGTTCCAGCAAGCGGCCAGCAGCAACAACAGCAACGACAGCACCAGCCACCACGGCGCCTGGATGTATTTGCCGATCCGGGAGCGCCTCACATCACCTCCATGGCTTCCACCTGCCACACCAGCTTGGCGTCCAGCGGCGGCCCCTTATCGGCATCGGACATGTCGGACAACGGATACATCAGCCATAGCGGTCCGTAATGCGCGACATCAAAGGGCTTGTTGTCGATGCGCCGCGCCAGCACCACCTTGCCGCGCACCAGTTCGGCTACGGAAATATCGTAGCGGTAATAATTGATCGCCAGCACCCGCACCGTGGCGCCCTTGGCATCCACCCTGGCCAGGATATCGCGCACCAGCGGACCGCTGAAGGTCACCGAGGGCGTCCAGCTGGTCGTCGTGGTGAAACTGACCTGCCGCATGCGGGCCAGATCGCTGTCGCGGAACTGATAGACGCCGCGTTTGGCATCGGTGAATCGTCCGATTTTTCCGGACACCGTCAGCACCACCGGATCCGCATTGGCCAAAGCGCAAGCGCTCAAGAACAGGCCTATCAACACCCACAAGGCCTTTCGCATAGCCATCCCCATCGTCACGCGTAAAAATGGCCAATTATATTCATCCATCGGGGCAGACAACCAGCCTTGCATGGACAAATAAATCCCTGCGCCGGCAAGCCGGCGCATTTTGGCCACCGCCAAATGCAAAAAAGCCAGTGGAATACCCACTGGCTTGCGTTGCGGCGGCCTGCGCCGCCGCCATCCACGATTACTGCAGCAGGGACATGGCCAGGCTGTTCATGCTGCCGCTTTGCTTCAGCATCGAAGTGCTGGCTTGCATCAGCATTTGCTTGGCGGTCATGCTGGAGCTTTCGTTGGCGTAGTCGGTGTCCATGATGCGGCCCTTGGCGGCCAGGGTGTTGTTGTTGACGTTGGACAGGTTGTTGATCACGTGGTCCAGACGGTTGGAGTTGGCGCCCAGGGCGGAACGCACGCTGCCAACGCTGTCCATAGCGGTGTTCAGGGTATCGATGATGGCGGCGGGCGTGCCGGCGGTCAGACCGGTGATTTCAGTGCCGGCCTTGGTCGGGTCCTTGTAGGTGCCCGAAGCGGCGGTCAGGCCGGTGTCCAGCGCGGTCATCTGGGTGGACAGGTCGACAGCCATGGTCTCGGAGGAGCTGGCGCCAATTTGGAAGCTCACGGCGGCGGCCATCTTGCCGCCCTTCAGCAGCTTTTCGCCGCCGAAAGTGGTGTTGCCCATGATGTTGCCCAACTCCTTGCCCAGCGCGTCGAATTCGGACTGCATCGCGGTCTTGTCGTTGGCGGTGGAGGTGCTGCTGGCGCCTTCGGTGGCCAGGTCCTTCATCCGTTGCAGGATGTTGGTCACTTCGCTCAGCGCGCCTTCGGCGGTCTGCATCATGGAAATGCCGTTTTGGGCGTTCTTCATCGCTACGGTCATGCCGCGGCTTTGCGCGTCCAGACGGGTGGCGATCTGCAGGCCGGCCGCATCGTCCATGGCGGAGTTGATACGCAGGCCGGTGCCCAGGCGCGTCATCGAGGTCGACAGCGCGTTCTGGGTGGAGTTCATGTTGGACTTGGTGTTCAGTGCGGCGATATTGGTGTACAGGCTCAGCATGGTCATGCTCCGTCTAGGTTGGTCGAAACCGGCATCAGCTGCCGTTACCCACACAAGGCGGCCATCGGGTCGAACAACTTAACTGCAACAACTTGTGAATAATCACGGCACTTTTCCAGAACGAAATGCCAGCCATGCGCAATGGCAACTACAATGCATACAGACAAGATGATCCAGTATCATCACTCACCGGACAGGGAGGGCATCAATCATGAACGCTCAAGTGAATCCCTTTCTGTTTGAGAGCGCGACACTCACCCATCTGCCCAACTACGGCGCCATCAACACCACCCAACTGGCCGGCTATCTCTCGGTCGGCGACGCCGCTGGCGGCTGGCTGTATTTCTGGTTCAGCGAAGCCAGCGTCAATCCGGAACAAGCCCCGCTGCTGCTATGGGTCAACAGCCACCCGGTCGAAAACGCGCTGTTCAACCTGTTCGACGAGCACGGTCCCTACCTGCTGGACGCCAATGGCCGGGTATACAGCAATCCCTTCAGCTGGCACCACCATGTCAATTACCTGATCATCGACCAGCCGCTCGGCAATGGCCTGTCGTTTTCCACCCATCCGCGCTACCTGCCGGACAATTACGACGAGGCGGCCCAGCAGCTGTACCACGCGCTGCAGGAGTTTCTGCTGCGCTGGCCCTGCTACCGCCAGCAGGACTTCTATCTGTTCGGCTGCGGATCGGCCGGCCACACCATCGCCCGCCTGGCCAGCTCGATACTGGACGGCAACGGCTATGGCCAGCCGGAAGTGCGGCTGAAGGGGCTGGGGCTGGGCAATGGCCAGATTTCGCCGGAGATCCAGTTGCCCAGCTATATCGAATACGCCTACCAGCACCGGCTGATCAATCTGGAGGAGAAGCACCGCGCTCTGGAGATGCTGCAGGATTTTTCCCTGGCCCAGGCCTCGCCGATACCGCTGCGGCGCGCGCAAGCCAGCCGGATCGCCACTGCGATTGAAAACTACATCCAGCAATGCTCCGGCCGCGACAAGCACGATATCCGCCAACCGCCCGGCAACCATCGGCAGCGCCTCGGCGAATACCTGGCCAAGCCCGCAGTGCAGCAAGCGCTGCATATCGACCCGCGCTCGCGCAACGAGTTGCAGACGATGCCGCAGCAGTTGCTGGACGCTTCCTGGCTGGACGATTCCGCCCACCTGTTCCCGCGCCTGCTGGACCAGCTCAAGGTATTGCTCTATCACGGCGAGTACTGCATGGAGGGCAACTACCTGGGCATGGACGTCTGGCTCAACAACCTGCTGTGGTCGAAGGCCTCGAACTTCCGCCAGCAGAAGCGCCAGTCCTGGCGGCCGTACGGCCTGGCCGCCGGCCTGATCCGGCAGCACCAGCAGCTATCGCAGGTGATCATCCAGAACGCCGGCCTGCGGGCGGCGCGGGATCAACCCGCCATCGTGCTGGCCATGCTGCGCGATTTCCTGCAGAACGGCGCGGAAAACCCTGGGGCCGCCGGCGAGCCCGCCAGCTGATTCCGGCGGCGCGGGCGGCAGGAATCGCGCCGCCCCGCCATCACGACCTCCGCCGCGGAACAATCGCTCTAGGCCGGAATGCGGCGCAGATTGAGGCTGGCCGGAATGCGGATATCAGCTTCAGCCAAAGGCTCGCCGTGCAGCAGAGCCAGCACTTGCCCCAAGCTGGCCTCGGCCAGCGCCTGGCTATCCTGGCGGATGGCGTCTATCGGCAACGGCAGGCAATCGAGCAGCGGATGATCGTCGAAAGTCAGCAGGTATTGCGGCGCCTGCCGCATCCGGTGCCGCTCGCGGATGAAGGACAACACGCCCTCCAGCAGGGTGATGGAGGCGGTGAACAAGGCCTGCGGATAGCGGCCATGACGCTGATGCCAATCGCGCATCAGCCGGTAGCCGGACTCGCGCTGGAAATCCCGCTCCGCCACCCAGTCCGGCGGCGGTTGAATGCCCTGCCCCCGCAACGCCTGATGATAGCCGGACAGGCGCTCGCGGCTGGCCGACAGGCCGGGCTGGCCGCCAAAATACGCCAGTTCGCTCACGCCCTGCGCCAATAACGGCGCCAGCAGCCTGGCCACGCTGTCGGCCGCGTCGGTGACTGCGGACGGAATGCCGCTGCCGGGAATATGGCGGTCGGCGAACACCAGCGGCAGCCGGCTGGTCCACGGCTGATAACGCTGCGCCTCGCCGCTGCACGGCACCACGATCATGCCGTCCACCTGGCGAGCCGCCAATTGGCCGATGCCGGCGCTTTCGCGTTCCGGATCCTCGTCGCTGGTCACCATCAGCAGCTGATAGCCGCGCGCGCGGCAGCCGTTCTCCAGCGCCTGCGCCAATGCGGCGTGGGTGGAGTTGGTCAGGTCAGGAATCACCAGACCAACGCTGCTGCTGCGCCGGCTGCGCAGGCTGCGCGCCTGTTGCGAGGGATTGAAATGCTGCTCGCGCGCCACCTGCTCCACCTTGTCCACCGTTGCCTGCGAAATGCGGTAGCGCCCGGCGTGGCCGTTGAGCACCATGCTGGCGGTGGTGCGCGACACGCCGGCCAATTGGGCGATGTCGTCTATGGTGAGGCGTTTGAAGCTGCTCATGGCATGGCGTGCGGAGGCGAAAGAAAAAGCATGATAAACGCAATCCGGCAAAACGGGGCCCGAGCCATCCGGCCGGTCCCGCCTGCCCTGTCGCGGCTTACTGTTTGACCAGATTCAGCGGCACCGGGATGAACCGGTCGACCTTCTGGCCGTCCATCAGCCGCTTGGCGGTCTGCACGCCGTACTGGCCGATCAGCGCCGGCTGCTGCTGCACCGTGGCGGACATCGCGCCAGCCTTCACCGCGGCCACCGCGTCAGGCGTGGCGTCGAAGCCCACCACCACCACATTCTTCAGGCCCGCAGCCTGAATCGCCTTGAGCGCGCCCAACGCCATCTCGTCGTTATGGGCGAACACGCCCTGGATATCCTTGTTGCCCTGGATGATGTTCTCCATCACCGCCAAGCCCTTGGCACGGTCGAAATCCGCCGGTTGCTTGGCCAGCAGCTTGACGCCTTCCTTCTTGTCCACCACCTGATGGAAGCCCTCGCCGCGCTCGCGGGCGGCGGAGGAGCCGGCGATGCCCTCCAGCTCGACCACCCGGCCCTTGCCGCCCAGCTTGCCCAGCAGGTACTGGCCGGCCATCATGCCGCCGGCGATATTGTCCGAGGCGATGTGGGCGCTGACTTCGGCGCCGTTGACGCTGCGGTCCAGCGATACCACCTTGATGCCCTTAGACGTCGCCTCCTTCACCACATTAGCGGCGGCGGCGGAGTCGGTGGGATTGATCAGGATCACGCTCACCTTTTTCTGGATCAGGTCTTCCACGCTGGCCTGCTGCTTGGCCGGATCGTCCTGGGCGTCCACCGTGATCAGGTTGACGCCCTCCTTCTTGGCCTCGGCGGCGGCGCCGTCGCGCAATTCGACGAAGAACGGGTTGTTGAGCGTGGATACCGCCAGACCGATGCTGGCCTTGCCGTCGGCGGCCGGCGCGCCGGCCTCGCTGCTGCCCGGCCCCTGCTTGGAGCAAGCGGCGATGCCGAGGGCCAGCGCGCTGGCCAGCAGCGGGGTGAGAATGCGTTTCATGCCAAGACTCCCTGAGAAATAGACAGATTGCACTGCGGATGGCGGCCAAAGCCGCCGGACTTATTTCTTGTTGCTGCGGTCAAGCAGCACCGCCAGCAGGATCACCGCGCCCTTGATCACTTGCTGGTAGAACGACGATACCCCCAGCAGGTTAAGGCCGTTGTTGAGCACGCCTATCAACAGCGCGCCGATCAGCGTGCCGAAGATCCAGCCGCGGCCGCCGGTCAGGCTGGTGCCGCCCAGCACCACCGCGGCGATGGCGTCCAGCTCGTAGCCGGTGCCGGCAGTGGGCTGCGCGGAATTGAGGCGCGAGGTCAGCACCACGCCGGCCATCGCCGACATCGCGCCGGAGGCGGTGTACACCCACAGCTTGATGCGGTCCACCTTCACGCCGGACAACCGCGCCGCGTCCTCGTTGCCGCCGGTGGCGTACAGATGGCGACCGAACACCGTCTTCTTCAGCGCAAACCAGAACACGGCGAACATGATCAGCATCCATACCACCGGCACCGGCACCAGGCCGGCGACATAGCCGCCGCCCAGCATGGCGAAGGCATCGCTCTGGAAGCCGGTGATCGGACTGCCGTTGGAGAATACCAGCGCCAGGCCGCGCAATATGGTCATGGTGGCCAGCGTGGCGATGAACGGCGCCACCTTGCCCTTGCTGATGATCAGGCCGTTGAACAGGCCCATCGCCGCGCCGGCCAGGATGCCCAGCAGCGTGGACAGCATGGGATCGACTCCGGCCTGCATCAGACTGGCGGCGGTGACCGAGGACAATGCCAGGATGGAGCCGACCGACAGGTCGATGCCGCCCAGCAGGATCACCAGCGTCATGCCGAAGGCGATCAGCGCGTTGATCGAAACCTGGCGCATCACGTTGAGCAGGTTGTTGACGGTGAGGAAGTCCGGGCTCATCACGGACAGGCCGACGGCGACCGCGACCAGGGCGATGAAGGGGCCCAGGCGTTGCAGGGTGGCTTTCTGGTTGGGAGTCATCATGGTTCCGTATCTTTGCTTCTTGTTCTGCCGGACGATCAGCCGGCGGCGCCGGTGGCCGCCGCCATCAGGGTTTCCTGCGTGCAGCCGGCGGCATCGAAAATGTCGGCCTGGCGGCCTTCGCGCAATACCAGGATGCGGTTGCTCAGCGCCAGCACTTCCGGCAGCTCCGACGACACCATCACGATGGCTACGCCGGCCGCCGCCAGCTGGTTGACGATGTGGTAGATCTCGGCCTTGCCGCCGACATCCACGCCGCGAGTGGGCTCGTCCAGCAGCAGCACCTTGGGCGGCCGCGCCAGCCATTTAGCAAACACCACTTTCTGCTGGTTGCCGCCGGACAGGGCTTTCACGTCCAGTTCCGCGTCGCGGGCGCGAATGCGCAGCTGCGCGATCAGGCCATCCACCGCCCGGCGCTCGGCGGCGGCGTCCACCACGCCCAGCCGGGCATATTGCGAGAGGTGCACCAGAGTGGCGTTCTCGCGCAGCGACATCCCCAGCACCAGACCCTTGCTCTTGCGGTCTTCCGGCACGAAAGCCAAGCCGGCGGCGATGGCCTCCGCCGGCGAGCCAGCCGCCAGCGGCTGGCCATCCAGGCTGACGCTGCCTTCGCAGCGGCGCTTGGCGCCGAACAGCGTCTTGAGGATGTCGCTGCGGCCCGAGCCCATCAGCCCGGCGATGCCCAGCACCTCGCCGGCGCGCGCATCGAAGCTGATGCCCGAGATCATGTCCTCGTCGGCCAGATTTTCCACCTTCAGCCTCACCTCGCCGGGAACGGCTTCGCGCTTCGGGTAGCGGTCGCCGATCTCGCGCCCCACCATCATCCGCACCACTTCGTCGAAATCGGTGGCGGCGATGGCGCGCTCGCCGACGAAACAGCCGTCGCGCAGCACGCTGATCCGGTCGCAGATGCGGAAAATCTCCTCCATCCGGTGCGAGACGTAGACGATGGCCACACCCTGCCGCTTCAGCTGGCGCATCAGGCCGAACAGGGTGTCGATCTCGCGCTCGGTCAACGCCGCGGTGGGCTCGTCCATGATCAGCACCCGGGCATCGAGCGCCAGCGCCTTGGCGATCTCCACCATCTGCTGCTGGCCGATGGACAGGCTGCCGGCCTCGGCGTCCGGACTGATCCCGCCTGCGTCCAGCGCCTCCAGCCGCGCCCGCGCCTCGCGGCGCATCGCGGCGAAGTCGATCATGCCGAAGCGCGACGGCTCGCGCCCCAGGAACAGGTTTTCCATCACCGACAATTGCGGGATCAGGTTCAGCTCCTGGTGGATGATGGCGATGCCGGCGGCCTCGGCCGCCGCGGTGTCGGGCAACGCCAGCGGCTTGCCGTCCAGCAGGATCTCGCCGGCGTCGGCCAAGTGCACGCCGCTGAGGATTTTCATCAACGTGGACTTGCCGGCGCCGTTCTCCCCCATCAACGCGTGGATTTCGCCGCCCGCCAGATTGAATTCCACATTTTCCAGCACCTTGACCGGGCCGAAGGCCTTGCAGATGCCGCGCATGGTCACTTGCATCGCCGCCACCTCAGAAGATCACGCCGGAGTGCAGGATCACATTGGCATAGGGCGTGCACTCTCCGGTGCGGATCACCGCCCGCGCCGCCAGGCAACGCTGCTTGAACTCCTCATGACTGACGAAGTCCAGCGCCACGCCTTGCTGCGCGATGGCTTCCGCCTGCGCCAGCACCGCCGGATTATGCTGGCGGCACTCGATGGCGAACACCGCGCGCTCGCACTGGAAATCCGCCAGGATGCTGTCCAGCACGGCGGCGAAACCCGGCTGGCCCAATTGCAGCGCCAGATCGATGCACTCGACGCCGGGCGGAATGGGCAGGCCGCAATCGGCTATCACCAGGCTGTCGGTATGGCCCATGCCGGCCAGGATGCGGGCGACGTCGCGGTTCAGATGGCCGTGCTTTTTCATGGCTGCCGCTCCAGGAAAGCGTCCAGCTCGGCCAGCGTGGGCATGCCGCCTTGCGCGCCGTGGCGGGTGACCGACAAGGCGCCGGCGGCGCCGGCGCGGCGCACCGCCAGCGGCAGGCCCAACGGCAGGAACGTGGCCAGCGCGCCGTTGAAGGTGTCGCCGGCGCCGGTGCTGTCGACCGCCTCCACCGCGAAACCGGGCTGGTGCAGCAGCTTGCCGCGCATCATCGCGTAATAGGCGCCATGGCGGCCGTGGGTCATCACCAGCTTGCCCGGCTGCTCCACCAGCAAAGCCCGCCAGTCGGCGTCGGGTTGCGCCAGCATGGTGAGGAATTCATGTTCATTCGGCGTCAGCAGCGCGATCTGCGCCAGCAGCGCTTCCGGCAACGGGATGGCCGGCGCCGGGTTCAGCAGCAGCGGCTTGTCGTGGCGCGCCGCCAGCATCGCGGCGTGCTGCACGGTTTCCAGCGGAATTTCCAGCTGGGTCAGGATCACATCGGCATCGATGAACGCCTGCTCGGCGGCGTCCAGATGGGCGGGCTGCAACAGGTGGTTGGCGCCGGGCACCACCAGGATGGCGTTGTCGCCGCCGGCCACGGTAATGACGGCGATGCCGGTGGCGGCCTCCACCGAGTGCAGGCAAGCGGTGTCCACGCCCTCACGCTGCAGGTGCTGACGCAATTCCGCGCCGAAAGCGTCGTTGCCGACGCAACCCAGCAGCGCGACTTGCGCGCCCAGCCTGGCGGCGGCCACCGCCTGGTTGGCGCCCTTGCCGCCGGGATAGGTGGCGAAGCCCTCTCCCATCAGCGTTTCCCCAAGCCTGGGCAACTTCCCGGCGGAAACCACCAGGTCCATATTGATACTGCCGATGACCAACACCCGAGTCATGCAACCCTCCCTGTACCTTCGCTACATCACGGTGCGAAAGCGGAAAAATTCTAGCTAAAACGTAATCAGCACTAAGTTATAACAGAGTTCCGGCCCGGCAAGGAAGAGGTTTCCGCCAAAAATGTAGTGAATGAACTACATAGTTCCACATGAAAATATCTGCACCAATCCATTCAGTCCGCGCCGCCCATCGCAGGCGCCGCGCCGCGGCGCTGAGTAAGCCGCCGGCAAATATGGGATGATGGCGAGCTAAGCAGCAAAGTCGGATAGCATACACGGAGACACCATGGACATGAGTTGGCAGCAGTTGATCGATCTTTACTGGAGCGCGGCGAAATGGCAGGTCAACCTGCTGATAATGGGCAACCTGCTGGGCGGCCTGTGCCTGGGCAGCCTGCTGGGTTATGAGCGCTGGTACAACGGCCGCGCCGCCGGCATGCGCACCTATGGCTTGGTATGCATGGCCTCGACCGCGGCAATCAGCATCATCGGCTATTCCGGTTTCTGGTACGGCGGGCATAATCCGGACACGGTGCATGGCGACATGACGCGGGTGGCGCAAGGGGTGCTCACCGGCATAGGCTTTCTGGGCGCCGGCATGATCATGAAGGAAGGGCTGAGCATCAGCGGCCTGACTTCGGCCGCCTCGGTATGGATGTCTTCGGTGATAGGTATTTTGCTGGGCGTGGGCTTTTACGCCGCCGCCATCGCGCTGACCTTGCTGTGCATGGCGTTCGTGGTGGTGGTGAACCGGATTGAGCACATCCTGCCGCGCCGGCTCAGCCTGTTCATCACCATCAGGCTGATGCCCGACCACAACTGGACGGTGGAGACGCTGGAGCAGCGGCTGGCGCGCTCCGGCCTGCTGCTGCACGACGAGAGCATCAGCATCAGGGCAGATCAGGCCGGCACCGTGTGGAACTTCATGATCTCGGCGCAGAACCGCCGCACCTTCATCAGCGTGGTGGATCTGGCGCGCGACATCATGGCCGCCGACCACATCCAGGAACTGGACATCCAGCCGGCGCGCAACTGATGCCTTACACCGCCACGCCCGGCGGCGGCTGATCGTGGCTTTGCGCCATCGACTGGTGCGGCAGCTCCAGATAGCTTTTCGACTGCATCTCGGTCAACCGGCTGGCGGTGCGGAAAAACTCCCCCGCCTGCAGGCCTTCGGTGTAGATCTCTTCCGGCGCGGCGGCCGCCGAGGCGATCAGCTTGACGCGGTTGTCGTAGAACACGTCCACCAGCCAGGTGAAGCGGCGCGCCACCGAAGCCTGCTTGGCGGTCAATCTGGGGATGCCGGACAGGAACACCGTGTGGTAGCCGCTGGCGATTTCCAGATAGTCGGTCTGCGCGCGCGGGCCGTCGCACAGTGCGGCAAAATCGAACCAGATCACCCCCGGCGACATCCTTTTCACCGGAATGCTGCGCCCCAGCACCGTGATCTCACCCTGCTTCAACTGGGGGCCGGTGCTGACGCGCCGGAACAGCTGCATCATTTTTTCCCCGTTCGCCGCATCGTCCGGCACCATGAACAGCGGTTCGCGCGTCAGCTCGCGCAGCCGGTAGTCGTTGCCGCCGTCGACATTGAGCACATCCAGTTCGCGCTTGATCAGCTCTATCGTCGGCAGGAAGTTCTGCCGCTGCAGACCGTTGGGATAGAGATCGTCCGGCGCGTAGTTGGAGGTGGTCACCACCACCACCCCGCGCTCCAGCAGCGCCGACAACAGCCGGCCCAGCATCATCGCGTCGGCGATGTCCGACACGTGGAATTCATCGAAACACAGCAGCCGGGTGGCCTTGGCGATCTGGTCGGCGTAGGCCAGCAGCGGGTCCGGACTGCCTGCCAGCTTGCGCAGCTCGCGATGGGTCTCGGCCATGAAGTTATGGAAATGGATGCGGCGTTTGCGGCGGTAAGGCACGCAGGCGTAGAACGCATCCATCAGGAAGCTCTTGCCACGCCCCACACCGCCCCAGAAATACAGGCCACGCGGCACTTCGGGGCTCCTCAGGCTGCGGCCCAGGAAGCGATTGCGCTTGGACTTGAAGTCCACCAGTTGGTGCCACAGGCTGTCCAGCCGCTCTATGGCCGCCGCCTGGGCTTCGTCATGGATGAAGCCAGGCTTTTCGCTGGCCATCCGGTACCAGTCCTTCGGGCTGCAGTGGACGTTCTCGTCCGGGGAAAATGTGTGTTGCGACATGGTTATGCTTGATTCTGCGCGACTGGTTGGCGCCGCCGCGGCGGCCGGGAATCCCTGCATGATAACCGCTTTGCCCCATTCTTGCCCCACTCAGCGGCAAGGCGCCAGCCGGATGCCGGACGGCGCGGCCAGCCGCTGCAGGCTGCCGTCGCGGCACATGTCGTCCAGCGCGCGGTTGAATTCGGCCAGCATGCCCGGCCGCACCCGACTGCGGGTGAAGCCGTACAAATAGGTGAGCGGGCGCACCTCGGCCAGCTGGCGGATATTGGACAGGCCGTCGCGGCGCATCCAGTAGCGCGCCACATCGTCGTTGGAGAAGGCCACCGCCTCTTTGCCGTAGCGGCCGGCCGCCAGCTTGCGCAGCACGGTTTCCGGGTCCAGCTCCACCGCGACGCTGACGCCGGGCACGCCCTTGACCAGCCGCTCGCAATTGTCCTGCGACAGAGACGGGCCGTACACCGCCATATTGCGGCCGGTCAAATCGGCCGGCCGCCGATAGCGCAAGGCCGCGCCGCCCTGCACATACAGGCCGTAGCTGCTGGACAGCACCGGCCGCGACAGCTCCATCACCGCGCGCCGCTCCGGGGCGTCCTGCACCAGCACCAGGCCGTCGGCCCCGCCCTGGTTGATGGTGAGCAATGCCCGCTTCCAGACCATGATCTGCACATCGCAGCGCCAGGACAGCCGGCGGCAGGCTTCTTGCAGGATGACCACCAGCGCGCCGCCCGGCTTGCCGGCCGCGCTCTGGGAAATGAAGGGCGGGAACAGCTGGGTGACGAAAGACAGTTCGCGCGGCGCTGCCTCGGCCCGCAGACAGGCGCAGGCCAGCAAGCAACCCAACCACGCTGTTCGCATCTTCCCTCCCCTGCCTGTTTTCAATCAGTATAGGACTGACAGAGAACAATTATCCCGGCTGGCGCGCCCTCCAGGCCGCCAGCGACGGCCGCTGCCACTGCCGCTCGGCATAGACGGCCAGCCGCGGCGGCAGCTCCGCCGCCGTCAGCCGCTTCAACAGCAATGCCAACTCGGCGTCGACGACGCTCCAGGCGCCGAACAGGTCGCCGCCGTCGGCAGGCGCCACTTCCTCGGCCAGGGCAATCAGCTTGTGCGCCGCCGCGCGCGCCGCGTCGCCCAGCGGCAAGGCCGGCTGCAAGCCGTACACAACCTCGGTGCTGCGCTCGTCGCGCAAAGACAGGAGGTCGCTGCGCAGCCAGGCCTGCAACTGGCGGGCGCGGGCGCGCTGCCGCAAATCGCACGGCAACACCCGGACCGTGTCCGGGTAGGCTTCTTCAAGGTATTCGATGATGGCGGAGGACTCGCTGAGGCAGAAATCGCCGTGCCGCAGCATGGGAACGCGGGAAGTTAGCGATTGCCGGCGATAGGCGGACTCGAACTGCTCGCCGCCGCCCAGGTCGCGGACGCATACGTCAAAGGGTAGCCCCTTCTCGCTCAGCGCCACAAAAGCCGCCATCGCGTAGGGGCTGAGAAAATCTTGATCGACGTGGAGTTGCAGCATGTCATTGTCTCGTCTGAACCGAAGCATGACATGCTAATCGCAGACTTGGCCTCAGCCAAGCCCGCGACCCTCAATAGTTTGTCAAACGGCGTCGAACAATCCGGTAGATAGGTAGCGGTCACCGCGGTCGCACACCACCGACACGATCACCGCGTCCTTCAGTTGGGCATCCAGGCGCAAAGCCACCGCCAGCGCGCCGCCGGACGATGGCCCGGCCAGGATGCCTTCGCGCCGCGCCAACAGCCGCGCGGTGTCCTCCGCCTCCTGCTGGCCGACATATTGAATTTCGTCCACCCGTGAGAAATCGCAGATGCTGGGCACGTATGGATCTTCCCATTTGCGGATGCCGGCGATCTGGCTGCCCGGCTCCGGATGCACGCCTATGATGCGGATATCCGGATTCCTCTCCTTCAGGAAGCGGCTGCTGCCCATGATGGTGCCGGTAGTGCCCATGCTGGAGACGAAATGGGTGATCCGGCCCTGAGTGTCGGCCCAGATTTCCGGCCCGGTGGTTTCGTAGTGCGCCAGCGGGTTGTCCGGATTGGAGAACTGGTCCAGGATGCGGCCTTCGCCCGCCGCCTCCATGCTGCGCGCCAGGTCTATCGCCGCTGGCATCGAACCGGCGGCCGGCGTGAGAAGTACCTCCGCGCCGTAGGCGCGCATCGCCTGCACCCGCTCGGCGCTGGAGTTTTCCGGCATGATCAGGATCATCCGGTAGCCCATCATCGCCGCGGCCATCGCCAGCGCGATGCCGGTGTTGCCGCTGGTGGGCTCGATCAGCGTATCGCCGGGCCGGATGTCGCCGCGTTGTTCGGCGCGCCGTATCATCGACAGCGCCGGCCGGTCCTTGACCGAACCGGCGGGATTGTTGCCTTCCAGCTTCAGCAGAATCACATTGCCATTGTCGCCCGGCAGGCGCTTGAGCTTGACCAGCGGCGTGCCGCCGACGAAATCTTCCAGATGCTTGTACACAGAGGTTCTCCCAGAACTGGCCCCATTATATCTATTGGCTATCAGTAGAGACGAAATCGTTATTTCTAATCTAATAACCGTCGGTAACAGGACCATCCTGCGCGCCGTCGGCGGAATGAACCTAGCAACTTTTGCAAACGGCCTGCGGCAGGGAGGTGCGGCGATCGGGAACCGACTGGGGCGATGCGGGGGAAATTCACGGGGAAGATTGAAACACTGCTATGCCGCCGAAAACACATAGCCACACAGCCGGCCAGTGAACGATCAGGCTCAATCAAGCGCGGAATGGGGAGACGGCGCCGATAGTTTGGCGCCATGGGGTTCACTGGGTGTAGGTGTCCAAAAAGGCGCGGACTCTTTCCTCCGCCTTTTCACGCGCAAGATGATAACGCTGCTGCACCAGGCTGATCAGCTTTTGAAGCTCATCTTCAGTTTCCATTGCCTCATCGGACGGCAGTATCTCGTTGCGGGAAGGCGTGGCTTGATTCCGTACTGGGGTGTTGTCCATCATCATGGCTCCGTATGTTCGGCCGGCTAACATGGCTAGTCGCCACGTGGACAAAGAGTACAAAGACCGATTCGCGACGTATGTGCGCCACCCCACGCATGCGCAGATAGCGTCCATCCGCCATCGGAAGATCGGCAACCGGCCACCCGACAAAAGAGAATCGCCGCCTAAAAATCATCGCGGCTTTGCTCAGGCCCCTCCGGGCGGCGCGCTGCAAAAATCCAGCAAAGCCTCGATGCTCTGGTACTCAAAGCCCGCGTGTTCGGTCAGGCCGATCTGGCAAGTTCGGCTCATCGACACGCCGTGCCGGCAAGCTTCGGGCAAAACCGGCTTCAGCCGCCGCAAGCTATGGGCGTTCAGCTCCGGCACGGTGAAGCCCTTGTCGCCGGCAAAGCCGCAACAAGCGATATCGGGCACCGTCAACCGCTCGCAACAGCGCTCGGCCAACTGCGTGAGCGCGCCGGCCACTCCCATGCTGGAAGCGCTGCACGGAATATGCAGCGCCAGTTGATCGCGCCGGCGATGGAACCGCAGCCTGGGAAGCACCCGTTCAACCAGAAAGCTGGCGGCGTCGAACAAGTTGAGCCTGGCATCCAGCAAGCCGTCCGCCTGAGCCTGTTTCACCCTCGCCGCGCACGGGCCGTTGTCCAGATACACCGGATGCAAGCCATCCCGGCTGGCCCGCAGCAGCGCCCGGTTCAACGCGCGCTCGGCATCGCCCTGCGCCGCCGCAGCATTGGCCGAGGCGAATGGCTGGCCGCAGCATAGGCCATTGTGGCCGGGTGGATAAACGGGATGGAAGCCGGCGCGGCGCAACAGGCTGACCGCGTGTCCCGCCACGGAGCGCCCGCCGGCGCCCTCCGCCAGCACGCGGTTGACGCAGCTGACAAACAGCACCACCGGCTCGCCCCCGCCGGTCAGTTGCGGCAACGGCGCGGCGGCGCGCGGCAAGCTGGCCGGAATCAAGGGAATGATCTTGCGCCTGCTGCGCAGCCGTTGGCTGACGGCGTGCAGGCGCTCGGGGCCGAACCAGTGCGCCAGGCGCAGGCCGCCGCGCGCCGCCGCCGTCATCAGGCCCATGCGGCGGGCGGCGAACATCGCCGCTCCGGGCCGGGACGACGCGCCTTGCAGCCGCTTCATCAGCGCGCCGGCATTGATGCCCACCGGACAGCGGGCGGCGCACATGCCGGTGGCCGCGCAAGTGTCGATCGCGCGGTAGCGGTAGTCTGCCCGCAGCGCCGCCAGTTCATCCGCCGCGCCGCCTTCGCGCTGCAATTGCCGGATGCGCCGCCAGGCGACGATGCGCTGGCGCGGACTAAGGGTAAGGCCGTGCGAGGGACAGGCCGGCTCGCAGAAGCCGCATTCGGTGCAGCGGTCCACCAGCGGGTCCGCCGCCGGCATCGGCTTGAGGTTTTCCAGATGCAGCCTGGCGTTGTCGGTGATGATCACCCCGGGATTGAGCAGGCCCTCCGGGTCGAACAAGGCCTTGATGCGGCGCATGATGTTCCAGGCGGCGTCGCCCCACTCCTGGCGCACAAACGGCGCCACATTGCGGCCGGTGCCGTGCTCGGCCTTCAGCGAGCCGTCGTACTCGCCGGCAACCAGGTCGCTGACGTCCTGCATCAAGGCCTCGTAGCGCGCCACTTCGGCCGGGCTGTCGAAGCCGGGCGCGAACACAAAGTGCAGATTGCCGTCCAGCGCGTGGCCGAACAGCAGCGCCTCGTCGTAGCCATGCTTGTCGAACAGCCCGGTCAGCCGCGCCACGCCGTCGGCCAGATGCTCAATCGGAAACGCCACATCCTCGATCACCACCGTAGTGCCCACCGGCCGCGCCGCCCCCACCGCCGGAAACAGGCCCTTGCGCAGCGCCCAGTAGCTTTCGCACTGGCGCGCGTCGCCGCTGAAGCCGCTGGACGCCTGCGGCGCATAATCGGCGAGCAGCTGATCTATCGCTGCGCGATGCCCGGCCAGCTCGGCCGCGCCGCCGGCGCGCAGCTCGATCAGCAGGCAGCTGCTGCCCGGCCCCACCGTATGATAGAGAAAGTCCGGCAAACCGCTGTTGTTCTGCACCGCGCGTATGCTGCGGCTGTCTATCAGCTCCACCGCCGACACGCCGCAGCGCTGCCGCGCCGCGCTCAGCGCCGACACCGCGCGGCAGCAGCGCGCCAGATCGTCGAACAACACCAGCGCGGAAGCCTTGTGCGGATGCTCGACTATGGTGCGGAAGGTGATCTCGCTGATGAAGCCCAGCGTGCCTTCCGACCCGATCAGCAAGTGGCTGAGCATCTCCACCGGATCGGCAAAATCCAGCAAGGCGTTGATGCCGTAGCCGGTGGTGTTCTTCAGCCGGTACTTGCGGCGCACCCGCTCCGCCAGCGCCTCATCGTCGGCCAGCTCGCGCGACAATTGGGCCAATCCGTCCAGCAGGCCGGCATGGGAGGCGCGGAACGCCGCCACGCTGGCCGCATCGGCGGTGTCCAGCACCGCGCCATCCAGCAGCAGCGCGCGGATGGCGAGCATGGTGTGGTAGCTGTTGTCGCGGGTGCCGCAGCACATGCCGCTGGAGTTGTTGGCGGCGATGCCGCCTATCTTGGCGGTGTTGATCGACGCCGGATCGGGACCTATCTTGCGGCCGTACGGCGCCAGCATCGCGTTGGCGTGGGCCCCTATCATGCCGGGCGACAGCCGGATGCGCGCGCCGCCGTCCAGCACCTGGCCGCGGTTGAAACCGTCGCCCAGCAGCGCCAGCACCGAGTCCGACACCGCCTGGCCGGACAGGCTGGTGCCGGCGGCGCGGAAGGTGACCGCCACCCGGTGCTCGCGCGCCAGCCGCAGGATGTGGCCGACTTCGGCCTCGTTTTCCACTTTCGCCACGATCTGCGGCCGCAGCCGGTAAAAGCTGGCATCGGTGCCGTAGGCCAGCGTGGACAGCGGATCGGTATGGATGCGCGCCGCCGGCAGATGGGCCAGCAGGTCCTGGTGAAAAGCGCGGTGGGCGGGACTCATGCTCATGACAGCTCCCGGCGGGCGGCTTCGCGCTCGCGCACCCGTTCGTGCAGGGTTTTGGCCGCTGGCGTCAGCGGAACATGATTCTGGGTCCAACCCAATTGGTTTGGCGGCGTGAGCCTGCGCAGCCGCGTCGCCGCCCAGCCGAACATCCGGTACAGATTGGGCGAAGCGTGCAGCAGCCGCCAGCCCTTCCAGGCCAGGCTCTCCGCCACGCTGTGCGCCGCGCCCTGGCCGCGCAGCGGATGGACGACGCGCTGGTCCGCCGGACGCTGGCTTTCCTGGCGCAGCCGCATCAGCATTTCCGGGATCGGTATCCGCACCGGGCACACCTCGCCGCAGGCGCCGCACAGACTTGAGGCGGTCGGCAGGTCGCGGGTGTCTTCCAGTCCCATCAGGTGCGGCGAGATGATCTCGCCTATCGGCCCCGGATAGGTGGTGCCGTAGGCATGGCCGCCGATGCGGGTATAGACCGGACAGTGGTTCATGCAGGCGCCGCAGCGTATGCACTGCAGCGTCTTGCGCAGCTGCTCGTCGGCATAGGCCTGGCTGCGGCCATTGTCCAGCAACACCAAGTGCACCTCGCGCGGGCCGTCCTTCTCGTCCGCCTTGCGCGGGCCGCTGATCATATTGAAATAGGTGGTGATCGGCTGGCCAATGGCGGAACGGGTCAGCAGGCTGTACAGCGGCACCACGTCCTCCAGCTTCTCAACCACTTTCTCGATGCCGGTGAGCGCGATGTGCAGGTCAGGCACCGTGGTGCACATGCGGCCGTTGCCCTCGTTTTCCACCAGGCACAGCGTGCCGGTTTCCGCCACCGCGAAATTGACGCCGGACAGGCCGACGTCGGCATCCAGATACTTCTGCCGCAGCACGCGGCGGCCGATCTGGATCAGCGCGTCCACATCCTCGGTATATGGCGTGTCCGGCAATCGCTGATGGAATAGCTTGGCGATATCGGCCTTGGTCTTGTGGATGGCCGGCATGATGATGTGGGTGGGCTTTTCGCCGGCCAGCTGCACGATATACTCGCCCATATCGCTTTCCACCGCCTCCACCCCCCGCCCGGCCAGATAATGGTTCAGTTCTATCTCCTCGCTGACCATGGACTTGCCCTTCACCATCAGCCTGCCCTGCCGCGCCGCCACCAGCGCGTGGATGATCCGCGCGGCCTCGTCGGCGGTCGCCGCCCAATGCACCGCCACGCCGTTGGCGATGAGTTTTTCCTCCAACTGCTCCAGCAAATCGGGCAGCCTCGACAGGCAACGCTGGCGGATGGCCTCGCCCAGCCGACGCAGGGCATCCAGCTCGGCAGGGTCGGGAAAAGCGTCCAGCCGCTTGGCCATCAGGAAGTCCATCGCGCCGCGCAGGCTGGTGCGCAGCTTGTCGTCGGCCAACGCGCTTCTGGCGTTGTCCTTGAATTGGCGCGACGAATGGACGGTGATCGGATGCTCGCTCATGGCTGTCCTCCTGCCAGGTCGGCCGGGGCCACATGCGCCGGCAGCAGCGCCAGCACCAGCAGCTCGCGCGGGCCGTGCGCGCCGTAGGCCAGCGTTTGCTGGATGTCGGCCGTCTTGGACGGGCCGGAGATCAGCAAGGCGTTGGTGGGCATGCCATCCTGCCAGCGCTGGCTGCTCAGCGCGGAGTAGAAGTCGGGATATAGCGTGGAGGTGTCGAACAAGGCGATGTGCAGCGGCGGCACCAGGCTCATGGTGCGCGGCTCCCGCTCGTCCGGCCACAGCACCAAGGTGCCGGTGGCGGCGATGCCGCAACGAACGCCGGTGAAAGCCGCCGCGATGTCGAACAGCTCCGCTTTCCAGCCATCCACCGCCTGCTCGAACCAGCGCAGCGCCGGCGCAGCGGCCATGCCGTGCAACGCGGCGGCGGCCGCCCGGCCGTGCGGCGTGTCGGATAACAGCAACGAAGCCTGCGGATGCGCCGCCAGCCAGGACGCCAGCTGCCGCGGCCAATCATCGGCCCGCGCCCACAGGATTTCCGTCTTCACCGCACGCATCATCGCGGCCCAGTGGCGCAGCGCGGCCAGTTCATCCTGTTGATTGCGAAAACGCTGAAAATGGGCAGCGAGGTCGGGCCGCGGCAGCGGCTGGCTGGGCGCGGCCCGCAGCTTGGCAAGGATGCAGCCGCGCGCGCTCATGGCTTGCCCCCGGTACGCTCCAAAAGGAAGCTGGCCAGATGCCGGCCCTGAAAGACGCTGCCGCATTGCGCCAGCTTGCCGTTGATGTTGAGCAGGCAGCCGCCGTCGGCGGTGACGAACTCCACCGCGTCGCTGCCCACCAGCGCCCGCGCCTTGTCCTCCACCATCGCACCGGCGATGTCCGGGTGCTTGATGGAAAAAGTGCCGCCGAAGCCACAGCATTCCGACTCATGGTCATGCGCCACCCGTTCGACATTGGCCAGCCGGTCCAGCAATCCCCAACTGGACAGATGCACATTCATCTCGCGCCGCGCCGAACAGGAAGTGTGCACCGCCACCTTCACCGGCTCGCCCAAGTCCTGGGGCCGCCAGTTCAGGCGGTTGAGCAGGAAATCGGTGAGCTCCACCACCCGCCCCGCTATCGCACAGGCCTGCGCCTCGTCCGGCTGGCCTGAAAACAGGCGCGGCCAGTGGTGCTTGATCATGCCGCCGCAGGAACCGGACGGCACCACGATGGGCCAGTCTTCCGGGAAGCACGCCAGCTGCGCGCGCGCCACCGCCAGCGCCTCGCCAGGATGGCCGCTGGTATAGGCCGGCTGGCCGCAACAGCTTTGCTGCTGGGGAAAATGCACGCGCATGCCCAACCGCTCCAGCAGGACGATGGCGTCCAGGCCAGCCTCCGGCAGAAACAGGTCGAGCAGGCAGGTGCCGAACAGGTAGACATCGGCCGGCTGGCTCATGGCGTCCTTTGTAAATTGGTATGACCAATTATCCTTATCCAAATCACTGTAGAGCGATTGCCCGGCTTCGTCAATATGACAATGAGCCGCCGGGCGGCGTCGACGCTGCCGCATAGACGCGTCAGACCAGGCTCATCCATGCCGACCTCCAGAGAAAACTCCTTTGGATCACCCGCCCGCCCGGATGCATGGCCTCATGCCCGGCATGCAAAAGTCATTTTCGACAGCGGCGAATAATAAGGGGAACGCCCGTCGCGCCGGCGCCTCCCCCGCAAGGCGCGACACGCCTACCGGCTGTCCACCCCGGCATGCCACCCCTGCCAACCCTTGTGATAAGCTGCCCGCATCTGGTCAGACCAATACTCCGCCCGAGCGCGCCCCGACAAGCATGAACTACCCTAAAGTCACCCTGCCCAAGCTGTCCGACGTCATCGTCCGGCAATTGGAAAAACGCATTCTCGACGGCGTGCTCAAGCCCGGCGACCGGCTGCCGCCGGAGCGGCAACTGGCCGAGGAGTTCGGCGTGTCGCGGCCGTCGCTGCGCGAAGCGATCCAGCAACTGGCGTCGCGCGGCCTGCTGTCCAGCCGCCAGGGCGGCGGCACCTGGGTGACGGACAGGCTGGAAACCGCTTGGTCCGACCCGTGGGAAAAGCTGCTGCACCAACATGAGGAACTGCGCGGCGATCTGCTGGAGTTCCGCCGCGTGCTGGAGGGCACGGTGGCGCGCTGCGCCGCCAGCCGTGCCACCCCGGCGGACCTTGAGCGGCTGCAGCGTTGCGTGGACAAGTTGCAGCAGGCCTACAGCGGCGGCGATCTGACCGAACAGGCCCGGGCCGACGTCGAGTTTCACCAGGCAGTGGCGGAAGCTTCGCACAATGTGCTGTTCGCCCACCTGTCCGGCAGCCTGCTCTCGATGCTGCACCGCCATGTGAAGGACAATATCGCCAATCTCTTCGCGGTGGGCGAGGTGGCGGAAGCCTTGCGCGACCAGCACCTGGCCATCTGGCGAGCGATACGCGAACGCAAGCCGTCCGAGGCGCAACTGGCGGCGGAGCGCCATCTGGACTTTGTCGCAGGCACGCTACAGAGCCAACAGCAGCAGACCGAGCGCGACGAGCGCGCGCGGATGCGGCTGGCGCAGGGCAGCCCAGAACGCTGAAAACAATAAGGCCGCGCCATCCGAAGACAACGCGGCCTGTTGCGCCCCGCTCCGCGGCTTAGCGGTGGATCAGCCAATCCACATAGCGGTCCACGCCCTCGCCCACCGACAGCATCGGCGCGGCGTAGCCGGCCTCGCGCAGCTTGGCGATGTCGGCCTGGGTGAAGCTCTGGTACTTGCCCTTGAGCGCGTCCGGGAAGGCGATGTACTCGACGATGCCCTGCTGCACCATCTCGTCCAGCGTCAGTGCCGGCTTGCCCTCATGGCGGCGGCAGGCGTTGACGGTGGCTTCAGCCACGTCGTTGAAGGGCTGCGAACGGCCGCTGCCCAGATTGTAGATTCCGCTCTTGCCCGGATTGTCGAGGAAGTGCAGATTGACCTTGACCACGTCCTCCACCGACACGAAGTCGCGGCTCTGCATACCGTCGCCCCAGCCGTCCCAGCCGCCGAACAGCTTGACCTTGCCGTGCTCGCGGTACTGGTTGAAATGGTGGAAGGCCACCGACGCCATCCGCCCCTTGTGCTGCTCCCGCGGACCGTAGACGTTGAAGTAGCGGAAACCCACCGCCTGCGAGGCCAGGCCTTCCTTGATGCGCTGGCGCAGCACCTGGTCGAACAGGAACTTGGAATAGCCGTAGACATTCAACGGCCCCTCGTGCTGGCGCTCCTCCTTGAACACCGTGCCCTTGCCGTAGGTGGCCGCACTGGAGGCGTACAAGAACTGGATTTCCTCGTGCTGACAGTAGTCGAACAAGGCCAGCGTGTACTGATAGTTGTTGTCCATCATGTACTTGCCGTCGTGATTCATGGTATCCGAGCAGGCGCCCTGGTGCAGGATGGCGGCCAGTTCGCCCTCGTACTCGCCGTCCAGCAGCAAGTGCAGGAATTCGTGCTTGTCCAGATAGTGCGAAATCTCGCAGTCCACCAGATTGTGGAACTTGTCGGCGTTGCTCAGATTGTCCACCGCGATGATGTCGGTGATGCCGCGCTGGTTCAACCCCTTGACCAGATTGGAGCCAATGAAGCCGGCCGCGCCGGTAACAACGATAGTCATGTGCTTGTCCTTGTGTCAGCCAGGGCTCGATGCCCGGCAAGTATCAAATTCAGAACCCCGCTCCCGGCGTGGCGAGGTAAGCCAGCTCGGCGGCGCTGCTCGCCCTGCCCAATACGGCATTGCGGTGCGGAAAACGGCCAAACTCGGCGATGACCCGATGATGGCGCCGCGCATAATCCAGATAATTGCTGCCCGGCGCCGCGTCATCCAGCGCCAGGAACAGCTGCAGCGAACGCTGCTGGTCGGCGAGGTCTTCGCTGTGCTCGAACGGCAGATAGACGAATAGCCGCGCCACCGCCGGCAAAGCCTGGTCCAGGCCTTGCTCCAGCGCCTGCCGCGCGCCCGCCCTGGCCTGGGCGTCGGTGGAGAACGCCCGCGGGTCGCCGCGGAACAGATTGCGCGGAAACTGGTCGGCGACGATCAGCCAGGCCAACGCCGCTCGGGCGCCTCCCGCGCCCATTTGCAATGCGCCGTCGGCAAGCCGCCGCCACAGCGGCAGGAAGCGCTGGCGGATGTCGGCGTCGAAGGCGTCGTCGCGACGGAACCACGACTCGCGCGCCGCGGCCAGGCTGGAATCGTCGGCGCCGCCGAACCAGAACGTCAGCACGGCGTCCACTTGCGCCGGGGTCAACTGCGCCATCTGCACTGTCCTCACGAACGGGTCCGGCCGGATGCCGGGGATGTCAAAGCGCGAACAACTCCTGCTGCGAGCAGACCGCGGTGCCCAGCTTGCCCACCACCACGCCGGCGGCGGCATTGGCCAGGCTCATCGCCACCGGCATGCTCTGGCCGGCGGCCAACGCCAGGCCCAAGGTGCCGATCACGGTATCGCCGGCGCCCGACACGTCGTACACCTCGCGCGCGAAAGTAGGCTGATGCAGCGCGCCATCGGCGCGGAACAGCGTCATGCCCTCTTCGCTGCGGGTAACCAGCAAGGCCTCCAGGCTCAATTCTTCGCGCAGGGCCTCGGCCTTGCGCACCAACGCCTCCTCGCTGGACCAGGAGCCCGCCACCTGACGGAACTCGCTGCGGTTCGGGGTCAGCAGCGTAGCGCCGGCGTACTTGCTGTAGTCGTCGCCCTTGGGGTCGATCAGCACCGGCTTGCCCGCCTCGCACGCCAGCCGGATCATTTCCGCTACATGGGTCAGGCCGCCCTTGCCGTAGTCGGACAGGATCACCACATCATGACGGGCGACGATGGCGGAAAATTCCTGCAGCTTGTCCGCCAGAATCTCGTGACTGGGAGCGTCCTCGAAATCCAGCCGGATCAATTGCTGCTGCCGCGCCACCACCCGCAGCTTGACGGTGGTGGCGATATTCGCGTCGCGCTTGAAAGAGGTGGCGATGCCATCGTCCAGCAGCAGTTGCTCCAGCACATCGGCCGCCTCGTCGTCGCCCACCACCGACAGGATGGTGGCCTTGCCGCCCAGGCCAGCGATGTTGCGCGCCACATTGGCGGCCCCGCCGGCGCGCTCTTCGCTGCGGCCGATCCTGGCCACCGGCACCGGCGCCTCCGGAGAAATGCGGGACACGTCGCCGAACCAGTAACGGTCCAGCATCACATCTCCCACCACCAACACCCGGGCCGCCGCCAGGCTCTCCGCCAGCTTGGCGGCGTCCAGCTTCAGTTCCTGCATCAAACCCATAGCTCTGTCCCTTATCGGCCAATGGCCAGGTAATCGAAGCCCTGTTCGCGCAGCCATGCCGGGTCGTACATATTGCGGCCGTCGAAGATCAATGGCCGCTTCAGGCTCCGCTTGATCGCGTCAAAGTCGGGCGCGCGGAACATTTTCCATTCCGTGACGATCAGCAGCGCGTCGGCGCCTTCCAACGCCTTCATCATGTCGTCGGCGAAGCGCAGGCGGGCATTGCCTCCCATCACGCGACTGGCCTCATGAGTGGCCACCGGATCGAAAGCCACCACTTCGGCGCCGCGGCAGCTCAGTTCGTCCACGATCACCCGGCTGGGAGCCTCGCGCATGTCGTCGGTATTGGGCTTGAACGCCAGCCCCCACAATGCGAAGCGGCGGCCGGACAGATCGCTGCCGAAACGGCTCACCACCTTGTCCACCAGCCGCAGCTTCTGAATGTCGTTGGCCTCTTCCACCGCGCTCAGCACGCGCAACGTGTGGCCGTGCTCCTTGCCGGTCTGCACCAGCGCCTTGACGTCCTTGGGGAAGCAGGAGCCGCCGTAGCCGACGCCGGGATAGAGGAAATGGTAGCCGATGCGCGGGTCGGACCCCATGCCCAGCCGCACCTGTTCGATATCCGCGCCCATGGTCTCGGCCAGATTGGCCAGCTCGTTCATGAAGGAAATCCGGGTGGCCAGCATGGCGTTGGCGGCATATTTGGTCAGTTCGGCCGAGCGCACGTCCATCAGCAGCACCCGTTCGTGGTTGCGCTGGAACGGCTTGTACAGGCGGCGCATGATCTCGGCGGCGCGCTCGTCGTCGACGCCTATCACTACCCGGTCCGGGCGCATGAAGTCGTCGATCGCCGCACCTTCCTTCAGGAATTCGGGATTGGACACCACGCTGTATTCGATGTCCGCGCCGCGGGCGGCTAACTCCTCCGCCATCGCCGCCCGCACCTTGTCGGCGGTGCCCACCGGCACGGTGGATTTGTCCACCACCACGCGGTAGCCGGTCATATGGCGGGCGATATTGCGCGCGGCGGCCAGCACGTATTGCAGATCGGCGGAGCCGTCCTCATCCGGCGGGGTGCCCACCGCGATGAACTGAATGTCGCCGAAGGCGACCGAGGCGGCCACATCGGTGGTGAAACTCAGGCGGCCGGCCGCTACATTGCGGCGCACCATGTCTTCCAGGCCCGGCTCGAAAATGGGGATGCCGCCCTGTTGCAGGATTTCGATCTTGCGCGGATCCACGTCCAGGCAGCAAACGTGGTAGCCGGTTTCAGCCAGGCAGGTGCCGGTCACCAGGCCGACATAGCCCGAACCAATCACTGTTACTTTCATGATTGCTTAGCCTGAGAAATTGCGATGTCGCGATTGATGGCGCGCAGCGTCGCCAGCGGATCCGCGGCGCGGGTGATCGGCCGGCCTATCACCAGGAAATCGGAACCGGCGGCCAGCGCGGCGGTCGGCGTCATCACCCGGCGCTGGTCGTCGCAGGCGCTGTCGGCCAGCCGGATGCCCGGCGTCACCAGCTTGAAGTCCTTGCCCAGCGTCTGCTTGAGCATGGCGGCCTCCTGCGCCGAGCACACCACGCCGTCCAGGCCGCAATCGCGGGCCAGCGTGGCCAGGCGCAGCACATGCTGCTCGGGCGAAGCCGCGATGCCCACTTCAGCCAAGTCTGCGGCCTCCATGCTGGTCAGCACCGTCACCGCGATCAACAACGGACGCTGGCTGTAACCGGCCAATGCTTCACGCGCGGCCTCCATCATGCGGCGGCCGCCGCTGGCGTGCACATTCACCATCCACACCCCGGCTTCGGCCGCAGCCTTGCAGGCGTGGGCAACGGTATTGGGGATGTCATGGAATTTCATATCGAGAAAAACCTGAAAGCCGCGCGCGGCCAGCGCTTCCACCAGGTCGCGCCCGCTGGAGGTGAACAGCTCCTTGCCCACCTTGAGCCGGCACTCGGCCGGGTCCAGCCGGCTGGCGAAGGCCAGCGCGCCGGCGGCGTCGGCGAAGTCAAGCGCCACCACCACCGGCGAGGGGGATCGGGCCTCGGCTGCTGCAATCAGAGGATTCATGGATGCTCCATCATTCTATTTATAAGTATGCATGAAGCGCCGCCGGCCCCGCCGGCGGCGCAAAATTCACAACCGCGTCAGGCTTCCGAACGGTTGGCGGTGAAGCTCTCCCATTCGCCGCAGGCCGGACAATGCCAGAAGAAGGCGCGGGAACGGAAGTTGCAGCATTTGCAGCGATGCACGCTCAAACGCTGCGAATGCTTGAGGATCAGCGCGCGCGCCACTTCGGCATCCATCCGCCCCTCCGGCGACAACTCGTCCATCTGCGCCTCTATCATCCGGTACACGCCGGACAAGCTGGGGCGCGCATGCACCGCCTCGCGCACGCCCTCCAGCGCGCGGGCCTCGCCGTCGTAGGTGGCGATCTTCTGGTACAGCAGATCGGTCAGCTCCAGTTGCGGGAAGGTGCGCTGATAGCCGCGCAGCAGGGCAATCCCCTCCGACGGCTTGCCCTGCTTTTCATAGGCGTCGAACAGCCGCTCGGCGGCCATCGACAGGTATTCGAAGTTCTGCTTCTCTATGCCCTGCCAAGCCGCCATCGCCGCTTCGACATCGCCCTCGGCGAACTCGATGTCGCCCAGGATCAGGCTGGCGCGCACGCATTTGCGGTTGGCGGCGATGGCCTCGGCCACGTACTGGCGCGCTTGGCTGTAATTGGACTTGTACAGCTCGCCCTGCGCCAGTTCGCAGTAAAACTGCGCCACTTCATGCTGGAAGGAATGGGCGTCGCTGCGCAGCTCCCTGGCGGTTTCGATCGCTTTTACCCAGTCGCGGTCCTGCTGGTAGATGTCCAGCAGCTGCCGCCGCGCCGCCAGCGCCATATTGCCCGACAGCAGCTTCAGCAGAATCTCCTCGGCCCGGTCCACCAAGCCCGCCTTGCGAAAATCCTGCGCCAGTTCGTTGCGCACCAAATCGCGCTGCTCGCCCGGCAGATCGGACGAATCCAGCATCTGCTGATGCAGGCGGATGGCGCGGTCGTTCTCGCCGCGCTTGCGGTACAGCTTGCCCAGCACATGCTGCAATTCCAGCGCCGCGCCCTGCTGGCGCGCCACCTCGGCCAAAGCCTGCGCCGCGACGTCGGTCTTGTCGTCTACCAGCGCGTCGAGGCCACGAAAATACGAGATCGGCACCGACTTGGCCTGCTTGAGCACGGTACGCATGTCCACCCGGGCCGCGAACCAGCCCAGACCAAAGAAGGCTGGAAACAACAGCAGCCACCACAAATCGAGTTCCAACAGCAATCCTTTCGGGACAATAGAATCCGGGCCGCCAAGGGCGGCCGGCAGGCTAGACGGCCATCAATCGGCGATGGCGTCGCTGGGATCGCTGACAACCTTGCTGGCGGGCGGACGGTTGCGCAGCTCTTTTTTCAACTGCGACAGCTCGCGGCGGGTCCTCAGGTAGAAGCTGAAGGTCGCCAGCAGGCCGACCACCGCGCCAGCCACGAAAAACAGCAGCAAGAAGACGATCAGCGGCGCCGACCAGGACTGGCCGAAGAATAATTTGAATTCGACTGCATGGCTGTTCTGCACGGTCACGGCGACCAGCAGCAGCAGCAGGGCCAGTTCGACGATACGCAACAAATATCGCATGGGTTCGCTCGATGGGTTTGCCGGAGTGCAATTTTAAACGATAGCCAGCCACAACCCAAGCCGCGGCGGCCATTGAATACGAAAAAAGCGCCGCATAATGCGGCGCTTTCGGCACGACAGGCGTCAAACAACTGCTATCAGGCCTGGGTCTGCTCCAACAGGGACAGATCCACGCGCTCGCGCAGCTCCTTGCCAGCCTTGAAATGAGGCACGTATTTCTCAGGAACCGAGACACTGGTGCCTGACTTCGGGTTGCGGCCGACACGCGGCGGACGGTAGTTCAGGTCGAAGCTACCGAAGCCGCGGATCTCGATCCGGCTTCCCTGAGACAGGTTGTTGGCCATCGCGTCCAGAATGGTTTTGACGGCCAACTCAGCATCTTTGTAGACCAACTGAGAATTGCGCTCGGCGAGTCTCTCGGACAGCCGCGCGATCAGCTCAGATTTGGTCATGACGCAATTACTCGTTGGAACCGGACAGTTTTGCCTTCAGCAGGGCACCCAGGTTGGTGGTGCCGGCGGAAGCGCTGTCAACGGTCGACAGGTTCTTCATTGCGGCATTCTCTTCCTGAGCGTCCTTGGCCTTGATCGACAGGCTGATATTGCGCGACTTGCGGTCAACGGCAACGATCACGGCTTCCACTTCTTCGCCATCCTTCAGGATGGAGCGAGCGTCTTCCACGCGGTCGCGGGACAGCTCGGAGGCGCGCAGGTAGCCTTCAACGTCGATATCCAGAGCGATAACGGCACCCTTGGCGTCAACGGACTTGACAGTGCCCTTGACCAGCGCGCCCTTGTCGTTCATGGCAACGAAGTTGTTGAACGGATCGCCTTCGAGCTGCTTGATGCCCAGGGAGATGCGCTCTTTTTCCACGTCGATGGACAGAACGACTGCTTCAACCTCGTCACCCTTCTTGAACTTGCGCACGGCCTCTTCGCCAGCTTCGTTCCAAGACAGGTCGGACAGGTGAACCAGGCCGTCGATGCCGCCCGGCAGGCCAACGAACACGCCGAAGTCGGTGATGGACTTGATCGCGCCCTTCAGCTTGTCGCCCTTGTGGAAGTTGTCGGCAAACTCGTTCCACGGGTTGGCCAGGCATTGCTTCATGCCCAGGGAGATACGACGACGGTCTTCGTCGATTTCCAGGATCATCACTTCCACTTCGTCGCCAACCTGAACCACCTTGGACGGGTGTACGTTCTTGTTGGTCCAGTCCATTTCGGACACGTGCACCAGGCCTTCGATGCCTTGTTCGATTTCAACGAACGCGCCGTAGTCGGTCAGGTTGGTCACCTTGCCGAACAGGCGGGTGCCGGACGGGTAGCGGCGGGACAGGCCCACCCAAGGATCTTCGCCCAGTTGCTTCAGACCCAGCGATACGCGGTTCTTCTCTTGGTCGAACTTCAGCACCTTGGCTTCGACTTCATCGCCAACCGCCAGAACTTCGGACGGGTGCTTCACGCGGCGCCATGCCAGGTCGGTGATGTGCAGCAGGCCATCGATGCCGCCCAGGTCGACGAACGCACCGTAGTCGGTGATATTCTTGACGATACCCTTGATGACAGCGCCCTCTTTCAGGGTTTCCAGCAGTGCCTTGCGCTCTTCGCCCAGGGTTTCTTCCAGTACCGAGCGACGGGAAACCACGACGTTGTTGCGCTTGCGATCCAGCTTGATAACCTTGAACTCGATCTGCTTGTTTTCGTACGGGGTGGTGTCTTTCACCGGACGCACGTCAACCAGGGAGCCCGGCAGGAAGGCGCGGATGCCGTTGACCATGACGGTCAGGCCGCCCTTGACCTTGCCGCTGATCAGGCCGGACAGGATGGTGCCGGCTTCCAGAGCTTCTTCCAGCTCAACCCAGGCAGCCATGCGCTTGGCTTTTTCGCGGGACAGCTTGGTTTCGCCGAAGCCGTTTTCCAGCGCGTCGATTGCCACGGTCACGAAGTCGCCGATTGCAACTTCAACGACGCCCTGGTCGTTCTTGAATTCTTCAGCCGGAATCAGGGACTCGGACTTGAGGCCTGCGTTCACGGTTACAAAGTTGGAATCAACCGCCACAACTTCGGCAGTGATCACTTCGCCCACGCGCATATCGTGCAGGGTAAGGCTTTCTTCAAACAGCTGGGCGAAGTTTTCCATGGAGAGGGTAGTCATCAAGCGTACTCTCGGTTGCACACCTTGCGGCGTGCGGGGTTAGGGTTGAACACGCGGCCGCCGCCGCAATGCAGCAAAAGAAACGGCCGTAAAAAAATCAATGGCCGGAAACCTGTCTTTCCCCAAACCATCCGAGGACCTTGTCGACCGCCTGGTCAATGGTCAGCTCCGTGGTATCGAGCAAAAAGGCGTCCGGCTCCTGTCGCAGCGGCGCTACCGGCCGGGCGGCATCCCGCGCGTCCCGATCGATAATGTCCTGCATAATTGTGGGGAGGTTAGCAGATTCCCCCTTGCCGATCAACTGCTTATAGCGGCGCCGCGCGCGCTCTTCGGCGCTGGCGGTCAGGAATATCTTCAAAGCGGCGTCCGTAAACACCACCGAACCCATGTCGCGGCCATCGGTCACCAGCCCCGGCGCCAGGCGAAAATCGCGCTGGCGCTGCAATAGCGCGGCGCGGACCGCAGGCAGCGCGCCCACCTTGGACGCGCCGATGCCGATCTCTTCGGCGCGGATATCCAGGCTGGCATCGTTGCCTTCCAGCCACACCGCGCCGTCGGAAAACTCCACCGGCAGATTGGCGGCGGCCTCCGCCAGCTTCGACTCGTCATCCCAGGCGATGCTATGGCGGCGCCCATGCAGGGCCAGCAGCCGGTACAGGGAGCCGGAATCCAGGTAATGGAAATCAAGGCGCGAAGCCACCAGGGCCGCCACCGTCCCCTTGCCCGAAGCGGAGGGGCCGTCGATGGTAATCACCGGAACTGTCATGAAAGTCTGATCCTGTTGCAAATCTGATGCCACCGGCCCTCCGGCCACAGCCGGGAAAAGCCGGTCAAACCGGGGATTGTAGCGCAAGCAGACCGCAGGCTGTTGACGGAATGCGGCCCGCCGACGATTGCAAGCAGGCCGCTGCGGCGGGTACAGTGTCCGCTCTGCTCCGTCCAACCCGCTATACGCACCCGAGATAAAGCGCGCCCAGTCAATATGGAACAACTGCATCTGCCCCCCCACTCCCGCCTTGGCGGCACCATCAAGCTCCCCGGCTCCAAAAGCATTTCCAACCGCACCCTGCTGCTAGCCGCGCTGTCAGGCGGCAGCACGCTGGTGCGGGATCTGCTGGACTCGGACGACATCCGCCACATGCTGGGCGCGCTGAAACTGCTGGGTGTGAAGATAGAGCAGCGGGGCGACAGCCGCGACTTCCGCGTGCACGGCGCGGACGGCAGCTTCCCGGTGAAGAGCGCCGAGCTGTTCCTCGGCAATGCCGGCACCGCCTTCCGCCCGCTCACCGCGGCGCTGGCGGTGATGGGCGGCAACTACCAGCTATCCGGCGTGCCGCGGATGCACGAACGCCCGATCGGCGACCTCGTCGACGCACTCAGCGCCGCCGGCGCCCACATCGAATACCTGGGCCAGCCCGGCTTCCCGCCGCTGGCCATCGCGCCGGCCGACGTGCATTGCGCCCGCCCCATACAGGTGAAGGGCAACGTCTCCAGCCAGTTCCTCACCGCCTTGCTGATGGCGCTGCCGCTCACCGGTGGCCAGACCGAAATCGAAGTGGTGGGCGAACTGATCTCCAAGCCCTATATCGAAATCACCCTCAACCTGATGGCGCAGTTCGGCATCCGGGTGGAGCGCCAGGGTTGGCAGCGCTTCGTCATTCCCGGCGGCCAGCACTATATCTCGCCGGGCGAGGTCTTCGTCGAGGGCGACGCCTCCAGCGCCTCGTACTTCCTGGCGGCCGGCGCGCTGGCAGGCGGCCCGGTGCGGGTGGAAGGCGTGGGCGAGGCCAGCATCCAGGGCGACGTGCGCTTCGCCGAGGCGCTGGAGCTGATGGGGGTATCCATCCGCCGCGGCGCCAACTGGATAGAATCCAGCATGCAGGGAAAGCTCAAGGCGCTGGACCTGGACTGCAACCACATCCCGGACGCGGCGATGACGCTAGCGGTGCTGGCGCTGGGCGCCGAAGGCACCACCACGCTGCGCAACATCGCCAGCTGGCGGGTGAAGGAGACCGACCGCCTGTCGGCGATGGCGACCGAGCTGCGCAAGGTGGGCGCCATCGTGGAGGAAGGCGCCGACTACATCCGCGTCACCCCGCCGGCCGCGCTGACGTCCAACGCCGAAATCGACACCTACGACGACCACCGCATGGCGATGTGCTTCTCGCTGGTTTCGCTGCTGGGCGCGCCGCTGACCATCAACGACCCCAAGTGCGTGGCAAAGACCTTCCCCGACTACTTCCAGGCGCTGGCCTCGCTGCGGCAATAAT
The DNA here is from genome assembly GCF_001855555.1 of Chromobacterium sphagni. Classification (GTDB taxonomy): domain Bacteria; phylum Pseudomonadota; class Gammaproteobacteria; order Burkholderiales; family Chromobacteriaceae; genus Chromobacterium; species Chromobacterium sphagni. The sequence goes on from NZ_MKCT01000002.1 coordinate 69,616, forward strand.
CACAATATCTTTCCCGCCCAATCGATAGGCTACACAATATATATACATAAAGTGGAGCCTTTCGATGAGCGATCTATTCCAGATGCGCCGCGATTTCATGCGGCGCTTCGACATCCCCTCCCCCGACGCGCCGGAATTCCGCTCCGAGCAGCTCGCCATGTGGCAAACCATGCTGGACGAAGAGTGGGCCGAACTCCGCCAGGCGCTGGCCGACTACCAGACCCTGCCGGAGCAAAGCCCGGAACAGCAATTGCACAACCGAGCCGAACTGACCGCCGAAGCGGTGGACGTGCTCAATGTGGTTTGCGGACTGCTGCTGTCGCAAGGCCTGCCGCTGGAGGCGATGTGCCAGGCGATACACGACGCCAACCTGCGCAAATGCGTCGACGGCAAGGTGCTGCGCCGCGCCGACGGCAAGGTGTTGAAGCCGGAAGGATGGCGGCCGGCGGATAAGGTCGGCGTGATACGGCGGGCTCTGCCGCCGGCGGAAGCCAACAATACGTCACAAGCTTTGCCTTGAATTAAGACGCCCTTAAATTATCCCGGCTAAGCTTGAACATTCGCAAACTCACGACCGGGAGCCGAAATGCTGCGCAATTCCTCGCAAAGCTACGGACGAATCGCCCGCGCGCTGCACTGGCTGTGCGCGCTGGCGGTGATAGCCGCGCTAGTCTTCATCGAAATCAAAGGCAACTTTCCCAAGGGCAGCGCCGTGCGCGGCGGCCTGAGCTACGCCCACATCCAGGCCGGCTTGATTGTGCTGCTGCTTGCGCTGCCGCGCTTGGGCTGGCGGCTGGGCAATCCGCCGCCGGCCATCACTCCGCGCCCGGGCCGCGCCGCCGCGCTGCTGGCCCATGCCGGCCACTGGGCGCTATACGGGCTGATGCTGGCGCTACCCATCCTCGGCATCGCCTTCATCCAGGCCAATGGCCGCGAAGTGTCTTTCTTCGGCCTGACCCTGCCCGCGCTGCTGTCCCCCGCCCCCGCGCTGGGCAAGCAACTGAAGGATGTCCACGAGCTGCTGGGCAATGTGCTGTTGTGGCTGAGCATCCTGCATGCCGCAGCCGCAGTCTGGCATCACCGCTTGCTGAAAGACGACACCCTGACGCGGCTGATCGGCCCCTTACGCTGAACCGGCGCGCCGGCTGGAGCCACGCGGCACCAGCCGGCCGGCCAGCACCACCTTGCGCACCGGCCGCTCCGGCTGCCGCAAGCGTTCCAGCAGCATGCCCATCGCCGCCTGGCCGATCTCCGCCACCGGCTGCTCCACCACCGTCATACCGGGTTCGGTCAGCTCGGTCCAGCTGTCGTTGTCGAAACCGGCCAGCGCCAGTTGCTCCGGCACCACCACGCCGGCGCCCCGCACCGCCTTCACCGCGCCCAGCAGCAGCAGCCCATTGCTGGCGATCAAGGCGCGCGGCGCATCCGGCTGCCGCAGCCAGTTGGCCACCTCCCGCTCCGCCGCCGCCGCGCTGGGCGCGACAAAGCGCGCCTCCACCGGCAAGCCGGCCTGGCTCAGCGCCGCGACAAAGCCGGCGTGGCGCTCGGCGCCGGTGCTGCTGGTATTGCCGAACAAGCCCCCGATGCTCCGATAGCCCTGCGCCAGCAGATGCTCCACCAGCTGGGCGGCGGCGGCGGCATTGTCCAGCAGCACCGCGTCGCAGGCGCTGGCGGGACCGGCGCGGTCTATCATCACCACGGGAAAACCCAGCGCCGACACGTCCAGCCGCGCCGCGGTTTCGCGCGTGGCGGCGAAGATCACCCCGCTCACCCGCTCCTCCTGCATCAGCCTCAGATACATCGCCTCCTTGTCCGGATTTTCGTCGGTATTGCACAGGATCACACGCATGCCCTCGCGATAGGCGACGTCCTCCACCTCCCGGCTCACCGCGGTGAAAAACGGGTTGCAGATATCGGACACGATCAATCCCACGGTACGGCTGGACTGCGAACGCAGCCGGCGCGCCGACAGATTGGGCCGATAGCCGCTGCCGGCGATGGCCGCCTCCACCCTGGCCCGCAGCTCCGGGCTGACCGGACCGTTGCCCAAAACGCGGGAAACCGTGGCCACCGATACGCCTGCCAGTCGCGCGACATCCTTGATGCTGGTTGTCATGTTGAAATCGTTTTCAGTTTATTTGCGCCATGTTGCATTCAGTCAATCGCAGGAGCAAGCGCAAAATAGTGGCCAGCCCTTCGCTGCAATGCAATATCAATACTTTATTGCCCGCGATGGATTGACAGAGAAAATGTAATCGTTTTCAATCGCCAGCATATCGATCCCATCGACGAGGTACGCCGTGTCCGACGCCCCGCTCACTCCCCAACTAATACGCCTGGGCTGCCGGCCTGCCGACAAAGAGGCCGCCATCCGCCAGGCCGGCGCGCTGCTTGCCGCCGCCGGCTGCATCGCGCCGGACTACATAGCCAGCCTGCTGCGGCGCGAGGCGGTGGCCAACACCTATCTGGGCAACGGCATCGCCATTCCGCACGGCATGGCGGAAGACCGGGCGCAGGTGCTGCGCACCGGCATCGCCATCCTGCAAATACCGGACGGACTGGAATGGCACCCGGGCCAGCGCACCCATCTCTTGTGCGCCATCGCCGCCCGCTCCGACGACCACCTGGTGATGCTGCGCCAGCTGACCCGGCTGCTGCAGGACGAAGCTCGGCTGCTGCCGCTGTTCTCCACCACCGATCCCGGCGAGCTGATCGCCGCGCTGGCCCAGCCGGCCGAAGCGCTGCCGCCGGACGCCGAAGCGCACGACCTGGACCTGTGCGAGGAATGGCGGCTGGACTACCCCAACGGCCTGCATGCCCGCCCCGCCGCCCTGTGGGTGGAGGCGGCGCGCCGCAGTCCGGCGCAATTGCAGGTGCGCCACGGCAACCTGGCCGCCGACGCCAAGAACCTGATCTCCCTGCTGCAGCTGGCCTTGCGCCAGGGCGCGCTGCTCACGGTGTCGGCGCGCGGCCCGCAAGCTGCCGAAGGGCTGAGGCAACTGCTGCAGGCGATGCGCGAAGCCAGCCTGGCCGAGCAGACCGCCGCAGCCATCGCGGCGCAACGCGCGACCGGCCAGCGCAAGCGCGCGCTCTGGCAACCATCGGGCCGCGCGGTATCGCTGCCGGGCATCAGCGCCAGCCCGGGCCTCGCCATCGGCACCGTGCGCATCCTGGCGGCGGCGCAGCTGAATGTGGCCGACCATCCCGTCAGCCTGACCGAAGGCGGCGACCGCCTGCACGAGGCGCTGGCCGCCACCCGCCGCCAATTGTCGCAGCTGGCAGACGCCACCCAGGCTACGCTGGGCGCCCCCGAAGCCGCCATCTTCCGCGCCCAGGCCGAGCTATTGAACGACACCGACCTGATCACCCTCAGCTGCCAGTTGATGGTGGCCGGCCACGGCGTGGAATGGTCGTGGCACCAGGCGGTGGAGCGGCTGGCGGAAAAGCTCTCCGCGCTGGGCAACCCGCTCTTGGCGGCGCGCGCCGCCGACCTGCGCGACGCCGGCCGGCGCGTGCTGTTCCAGTTGGATCCCTCGTTGCAAAACCGCGCGCCGGCGGAGTTCGGCGCCGACACCATCCTGCTGACAGCCGACCTGGCGCCGTCCGACACCGCCGGCCTGGACCTCGCCCGCATCAAGGGGCTGGCCACCGCCCACGGCGGCCCCACCGCGCATACCGCCATCCTGGCCCGCACGCTGGGCCTGCCGGCGCTGGTGGCGGCGGGCCCGGCCCTGCTGGACGTGGCCGACGGCAGCCCGGCCATTCTGGACGGCGACGGCGGCCGGCTATACCTGGACCCAAGCGAGCAGGACCTCGCCTCCGCCCGCGACTGGCAACTGCGGCAGAGCGAAGAGCGGCTGCGGCAGCAAAACGAGCGCCAGGAGCCCGGCCAGACCGCCGACGGCAGGCGCATCGAGATCGCCGCCAATCTCAACCGTCCGGACCAGGTGGCTGGCGCACTGGAGAACGGCGCCGAAGGCGTAGGCCTGATGCGCACCGAATTCCTGTTTCTGGAACGCGAAACCGCGCCGGACGAGGACGAGCAGCATCGGACTTATCTGGCGATGCAGCAGGCGCTGCAGGGCCGGCCGCTGATCGTGCGCGCGCTGGACATAGGCGGCGACAAGCAGGTGCCCTACCTCCAATTGCCGCGCGAGGACAATCCCTTCCTGGGCGTCCGCGGCGCGCGGCTCTTGCTGCGCCGGCGCGAACTGCTGGAGCCGCAGTTGCGCGCGCTGTACCGCACCGCCAAGAGCGGCAAGCCGCTGTCCATCATGTTCCCGATGATCAGCTCGCTGAAGGAGATCACCCGGCTCAAGGGCTGGTGCGAGGGTGTGCGCAAGGAGCTGGACGCTCCGGCGGTGCCGATAGGCATCATGGTGGAAGTGTCGGCGGCGGCGCTGTTGGCCGACCAACTGGCGCCCTATGTCGACTTTTTCTCCATCGGCACCAACGACCTGACTCAATACGCGCTGGCGATAGACCGCCAGCATCCGGAGCTGGCGGCGGAAGCCGACAGCCTGCACCCAGCGGTGCTGCGGCTGATCCAGCATACCGTGCGCGGCGCGGCGGCGCATCGGCGCTGG
>NZ_MKCT01000003.1 GCF_001855555.1 Chromobacterium sphagni
TCGCGGTGGTTGCACATGAAAAAAGCCATCCTCAGGATGGCTTTGATTCTTATGGTAGTTGTGGTTTCTTCACTAGTCTCCATGCAGGGCCGTCATGCAGCTCTTATTAAACCCGCGCACTCGAAGCGCCACTTTATCCAGATTTCGAGGTGCGACTCCAGGAAACCCACGGACCCACCGCCCAGGGGAATGGACGGCGGGAAGTTGCCGGCCGCAATCCAGTCATAGAGCGTGGTCTTGGTGATGCCTACGCGCTCCAGCACCACATCGCGGCGCAGGTAGCGGTCGCCTTTGATTGGGCCTTGTCCGTGCCAGGGGCGAGCGGGTTTTTCGTCGTCCGGTGCAATTTCGATCTTTGTTGTCATGTTGATTCTCGCGGTTGTTGATTGGCGGCCATAGGGAGCGGCCTTGCCGGTTTTCAGAGGACGGCGCCCAGGTTGATGGGATGGGCCGGCCGCTCGCCTATGGCCGCTGTGCGGCCGATTGATCAGATGCCTTCCACCACCAGTTCCAGGCTGGTGCGTTCTTCGCCGGTGGCCAGGATCTGGAAACGGTCCCGGCCTTGGCTGTCGCGGCCGTTGGCGACAAGCCGGCGTTCTAGGGCGTTGCCGGCCAGCGTCACCACGTAGCGCTGCAGCGGCAGCAGGTCGATGGGCAGGCGCAGCACGAGGTAGGGCACGAAGCCCGCGCCGGCCTGGGTGCTGGCGTCCAGCTCGATGTCACGCAGCCGGCGGGCCATGCGCTCGGCGCGGTTGATGTTCCGCATCTGGCTGTTGATCCTGTCTACCGTGGCGCGGAACTCGCTTTGCGCGTCCAGCAGCAGCTGGGTGTAGAGGCTGGTTTGCTCGTGGGTCGTGGTTGCGTTCATCGCGGTTGCTCCTTTTGGTTTTTGCCGCTCACAGGCGGCCTGCTTGGGTTTGATTGATCCATTGCCGCGCGCGGGCGGTGGCCTGGGCGAGCTGCTGGGAAACGGGGATGCCGGGGCCGTACGCGCTCCAGGGCTGCGGGCCTGGGCGGGCAGGGCGCTCAGCCTGGCGCCGGTCGGCGTCGGCCTGGGCCCGAACCTGGGCGATGACTTCCAGGCCGCGGCCCGCCGGTATGCCCAGGCTGGCGGCCAGCCGGCGGTTGACGCGTTGCAGGCGCACGCGCTCGCGGCTTTCTTCGCGCTGGCGCTTGGCGGCCAGGCGGTGGCGCTCCACATCGTCCATCGCCCATTGGCGGGCAAACTCCGGGAAGGCCGCCAGGTGGCGCTGCTGAGCCTCGAATTCCTGGCGCGCGGCCAGTTGCTCGGCGGTTAGCCACTCGTCGTCGTCATCGGCCTGCTGGGCCTCTCGCATCGCATCGGCCAGGGTGAAGCGGTGTTCGTCGGCAATCGGCCCCAGCGGGGCAACTGCGATTTCCGTAGAGTTATTGACACGAGTCCAAGGGGAAGCTGCGCTTCCCTCAACATCCAAACCCGGCGCCTTGCGGCTGATCTGCCATTCGTGCGGCCGTGTCATGGCAAGCTGGCCGGAAGCCTGTTCCACCACGCCGAACACGCGCTTTTGCCCTGCTTCGCCGTAGCGGTTGATGGCGGGCTCCGAATCCCGCGCCACTTGCAGCGGCATGTCGCGGCGCTTGGCTTCATGGCCGCCCATCAGGTGGACGAAGCGGCCCCAATTGCCGGTGTCGGCGGCAATGGCGGCATGCATCAGCACATCCTCGGCGCCGGCCCACTCCCAGCGGCGCAGCTCGCGCCACACCCCCACCGGCGGGCCGCCCACTTGCTGGAATTGGCGGATGCCCCAATGGCTGGCCCAGGCGTCCACCCGGCGCGCGGTTACGGTGGCGTCCGTGGCGGCGGACTGGTCGCGGCTGTCGCCATCGTCCTGGCCGGCCAGGCCGGTGAAATCCTGCGCTTCGAAGTCCTCGCCAATGCTGCTGCCGTCATGCTTGGCACCGTCCACGTTCTTGGCGATGTACTTGGCGATGTAGCCGGCGGCGGAACCCTTGTTCCAGTCGATAGCTTCGAACTTCACCCGTGCCGTGATGCCTTTCCACACCCAGCGCGGCGGCTGGCTCCAGAAATCCGCCTCGATGCCGACGCGGGCGGCGATGTCGGCCAGCTTGCCCTTGGCGCCTTCGGCGCGTAGCGCGCGGGCGGCGGCCATGGCTTCCGATTTGGTCTGCATATAGCGCAGGCCCAGCTCGTCGCGGTCTTCGCGCACGGCGTAGCGGGCGACGATGGCGCGGAAGGGCTTCACCTCCTCCGGCGGCATGAAAAACAGGCCGTGCATGTGCGGCGTGCCGTCGTGGTGCGGCTCCGCCACGCGGAAGCCAAAAATCTTGATGCCGGCGCGGGCCAGCGCGGCGTTGATGCGTGACCACACGCCGCCCAGGTAGTCGCGGGTGTCAATAGGGGTGAAGCCGGCGTACTTGGCGTTGCGCTTGCCGCTCTTGGCATGGCGCGGGTGGTACTTGCTGGGCGCGGTGATGGTGATGAACTCGCCGGCCATCTCCAGGCCGACGGCGATGTACTCGAAACCGGCGATGCGCACCATCAGTTCGGCGCGGCGGATGATGGGGTTGCTGGTGCTGAGTTCGGCCAGCTGCGCCAGCGTGTATTCCTGGCCCAGCTCGTTGATGGCGGTCAGCGCCTCCAGCAAGCCGCGGTTGCGGCGCTTCTGCTCGCTGCGGCGGGCGATGGCGTCATGGCTGGCGTACAGGCCATGGCGCTTATGCACCAGGCCAAACTGGATGGCCAGTTGCTCGCTGCGGCGCGCATTGGTCCGGCGCAAGGCCCGGCGCCACCACAGGCTGCACGCCACCCGCGCGGCGCGGCCGGTGTCGGACTTGCCGCGCGGCGGCTCCACGCCAAAGCTGCGGCAGTAGCGTTCAAGCTGGATCACATCCGCGCCGCGGCCAATCAGCTGGTCAGCCTCGAAAGCGCGTTGCTTGGCAAACTCCACCAGCTCCATCTCGCAGGCGCCCAGCGGCAGCGCGTTGCGCGGCATGAAGCGGGTCAACTCTCGCAGCCAGGCGTCGGCGTCGGCCTGGCGCGGGTCGGCTTGACCCTGCGCCAGCTCCAGCGGGCGGCTGCGGCGCTTGCGCCACTCGCGGCCAATGGCGCGGCCCAGGTGGCGCGGGAAACGCTCCAGTACCGGGAGGCGGGAAACGGCTGTCACGCGGCTTGCTCCTCGCGGCCAGTAGCCGCAACGGACAGCGGCTCGGCATGCAGCGGCAGGCCGCCGCGCAGTAGCTTGGCTTCAGCCAGGTCGCTTTGGCTGAGCGCGATATCCATTTCATGCATCATCCAGCCCGGCTGCGTCAGCACCATGGCCCGCAATGGCAGGCGATGCATGGCGATTAGCTGATTGATGGCGCGCTCCGCCACCGCCATGGTCTTGAGCGCGTCTTGAATGTCCTTCATCGCCTCCAATTGCGCCAAGTTCAGCAACTGCTCCTGCAACAGAGCTACCGACCCCGCGCTTGCGCGCCGCTCCGCATGGCGACGATCAAGGGCGGTGCCCACCAGGCGTATGGCTTGCTCGCGCGGGGTTTCCGGCCTGGGTGATCGGCAGAGTTCGCCCAAAAATGGCATGACGTTGCGGGCGAAGTGTTCGTTGATGGCGTTCATGGCTGAAACCTCGATCAGTGCAGCGGGATGAATTGCAAGACGATGACCAGCAGCAGCACGCCCCCGGCCAGCAGATCCACCACGGCGCGACGGTAGCCGGCCGGCCGGCGGCCCGCGGTGGAATAGCAGGCGGTGCCGTTGGCGAAGCGCACGTAGCGCATCTTGCGGATGCGTGGCGCGGCGTCCTGTTGCGTGGCGGTAGCGGGCTGATGCATGGCGTTCTCCAGGGTGGCGCTGTGTTTTTTGGGCGTAAAAATCCCCCTCGCACTGCGCAAGTGCGATTTTCAGAGAGAGGGGGAGGGGGTAAGACTTAGGCGGTCAGGCCGGGCAGCTCAAGCTGGTTTTCCAGCTTCTTGCGGCGAAGCTCATGCTGCAATTCCGACAGCCGCTGCTTGGTCGCCATCGGTATGCTGACGCCTGCCTTGGGTAGCGCCGGCGGGCAAAGCGTTTCGCGTACATAGCGATAGGTGGTGAAGGTGTGGCCGCAAGTGAGGTTGGAACACTGGAAGTATTCCTCTTGCGTCAAATTGCTGAGATAGCGGCTGGTCCGGGTGTAAGAAACTTGTTCGCAGTGTGGGCAGGTAAAGGCCATTTTTCCCTCCGGCAGATGAACGAGATACAGGGTTTTCCGAAAAAAAAGCCTTGGCCTCACAACCTTGGTCAAAATTGCCCCCGCGCCGCATTCCTGCCTTTGGCAGCGAATAATGACTTTGCTGGTGCTAAACCCATGAACCACGCGCACAGGGCGGTAAGGCGTTTCGCAGACGGGGCCGCCGCAGTGATGGCAAACGATGGTGTCTTCCATGATCAGCTCCGGCAGAACACTTGAAAGGTCAGGTGGTTCATCTGCGTCACCTTGGTGCAGATGGCATCGCGGATGCCTTCCAGGCGCTGGCGTTCGCGCTTGTCCACCTCGCCGTCGCGGGTGGCTTCGCGCCATTCGCGCGCCAGACGGCCCACTTCGTCCACCAGCTCCATGTACACGCGCTGGATTTCTTCATCGTCCACCGTCGCCACGTCCGGCAAAGGGATGAACACGCCGCCGGCCTCCGCCGCCACGGCCTCGGCAAACAGCGTGGTGCCGCTAAAGGCTTGCATCTGCAAGGCTTCATGGACGCTGACGGATTGGCCCTTGCGTTCGTACACGCGGTTTTCCAGACCATCCTTGCTAAAGCCCAAGGCAGCGGCCATTGCCGGCCAACCGCCCGGCATGGCCTTGCACATCGTCTGGTATGCGGTTCTCAATCTGTCCATTTCTTGCTCCATTCCACCAGCAGGCTCGGTGTTCGGTGGTTATGCTGAAAATGCTTTTTGGATAGCATTTGCCCATTCCGTCAGACCGTGTAGGGCCAGGAAGGTGGGCAGGCCAACGAGATAGATTTCGCGGCTTAGGCTGCTCTCCGACATGCCTAGCTTTTCTTTCAGCTTATTGAAGAGGTAGCGTTCAATAGGCAGCAGGCGCATCTGCACGGGCTTTGACTGTGCTACACCACGTGGACCGTAAACCCTTCGTCCACTCTGTGCGGTGGTGGTCATATGCGGTACCATCATCTGAAATCTGAATTGCTTTGCATCGTACATCTGAAATCTGAATGTTGCAACATGTTTCCGTCTGAAAATGGATGGGTGCGCTTTGCGAGAGGTAAAAAATTGAATATTGGGGACCGGCTTCGAGAGGAAAGAAACCGACTTGGCCTTACGCAGCAGGATGGTGCAAAGGCCGCAGGCGTTGGCTATACGACTTATATGGCGTATGAAGCTGGCCGCAGCTTTCCCAACGCTGAAGCCCTCAACCTTCTGCATGCTGTAGGTTTCGATGTCCTGTACGTTGTGACAGGTGTTCGCAATGGTGCCGCGCTGTCGAATGCAGACAGCAGCCTGCTGGCTGATCTGAACCAAGTTGACGAGAAGGGCCGCGCGCTTGTTCGCGGCCTGCTGGATACCTACAAGCGCTTGTCGTAGGTCACCCTTACCGATTCAAGCAGAAGCCCGGACTTAGCCGGGCTTTTCCATATGTGAATCACATCTATCAATCATGGTATCCTTTGCTTCCCAAATGGCATTTTGTGCCAATAAGAACAAAGCTCAGGACATAAACCGTGAATCGTCTATCACTTGCACAACTCATTCCGCTTATCAGCCTCTTGCTAATAACCACTCCAGTCCTTGCCAACAACACTGCCGAGCGCGTGTTAAAAGCGCTGATGGATGCGGGCATTCCTATCGTAGAAGAAGAGGTGGTTGATGCCGACACCGACCCAAATCGGCTATTGGGTCGCCCCTTCCAGTATGTCGAAAAGGCAGTTTGGGCTGATGACCGTATTGAGTGGTCAGACGAAAAGCAAATCTGCACGGTTGAGGTTTTCAAAAACAAGCAGGAATTGCAGGCACGAAAGAAACGCATCGAGAAGATCGGCCGGGCCTGGAGCCAGGCAGTGCAGTATCAGTTCAGCAAGGGATTGGTGTTGATCCGCCTTGACCGACGGCTCACGCCAGATGAGGCCGCTGACTATGGGAAGGTTTTGAAGAAGCTGCCGCTGTAAAACTCAAATTCGCGCCCAATTCAGTATTGGAGTTGTCATGTCTTTTCTCGAAGCCGTGGCCTGCTTGGCCGTCATTATTCCGTGGTGGGGTGCAATCGCATATCGTCTGTCCGCTCACGGCTGGCGTAGGATCAGCCGTCACCTGACAGGATTTGTTGTTGGCAATCTTTTGATGTCCATCTGCTTGATGCTGATCGGAGGCAGTCCATTTGGCTGGGGCTGGCTGCTGGTTGTCGTGGCGTTTATTCTTGGTGGCGGGGCATGGGCAAATGCCAGCGAAGGCCGCTCTATGTTTGACGATGGCAAGACAAAGAAACCCAGCGCGCCGCCGCTGCCATCTACCATGAAGCTGGCTAAAAATAGTCCTGAAACAGCTACTGTGGCCGCAAAAGCTTCAACTGCTGAAGTATCTGTTGTCATCCCTTCAATCCAAGTCGCCGCTACTCCGCGATCTACGCATGCCAACACCAATGCTCAAAGCCAGCAGAAGCTAGCGGAACTACGCCAGTTTGCGCAGGCTTAGTGGCCGACGGCGTCTTGAAGAGGCGGAGGTGTTTGCCCTAGCTAGATGGCTGGATAAGTACAAGCCGTTCATGGCGATGCCTTGGTACGTATGCTTGCCGACTATGTGCGCGAGGTGGTGGCAGAAGGCAGCGTTTCCATTGAGCAAGCCTACAACGTCTATGAACTGGCGATTGCCGTGGCTGATGGGCTGAGTGTGCGGGACGTCAAACAAAAACTGCCGCAGGCCAAGGCTGCTGCCAAAAACAAAGTGGAACCGTCGAAGCCGAAGGCGGAGAAGCCAACCGGCGGAGTTCGCCTCAATGGCGCGCTAGAAGACCTGCGCGATATGTGCCAAGAAATGGTTAGCGACGGCCTGATGGAAGAAAGCGAAGTCCGCGAGCTGGCGCGCTATCTGGATGACCATCCTTGGCTGGAGTCGGACAGCCTGATCAAGCTGATGGCGGGCTACATCGCGAAGTGCTGGCCGACGGCGAAGTGACGCCGATGGAAGGCATGGACGTGCTGGAC
>NZ_MKCT01000004.1 GCF_001855555.1 Chromobacterium sphagni
CGCTCGTCGGCGGCATGCCGATAGGCGCCGTCGATGAAGGCGCGGCCTTCTATTTTCAGTTCTGCAGCAAGTTGTTTCCAGTCGGCATGCGTACTGCGGGACATGGCTTACTCCTCTTGATGTGGATACTGCTTGCGGTTACAGCGGCTGAGTCCAGCCGGAAATCAGGCAGCGTGGGGGCTGCAAAGTTCGATCAGCGCGCCGTCGGGGCTGCGCAGGTAGGAAACCACCTGTCCCCACGGTTTTTGCGCCGGAGCCGCCAGTTCTTGCGCGCCGCATTCCAGCGCGCGCCGGTGGGCGGCTTCCACCTGGTCGGTGACCAGGCCGATTTCCATTCCCAGGGGCTGGGCGGTGTCGCTGGCGCGCACATGGCCGGCGGGGAGGTTCATCGCGGCCAGCTCGTGGCTGGCGAAGGACAGCGTGGTGTCGCCGGTGTCCAGTTCGCCGTACATGCCGGACTCGTGCAGGAACTTCTGCCTGAGGCCAAAGGCTTGTGCGAAGAAGCGCAGCGAGGCGGCGACATCGGGAACGTAGACGATGGTGTAGCCCAGTTTCATTGTCATCTCCGGAGTGGGGCGGATTCAGAATGTCGGCGGCGAGCTGGCGCTGACCATCTCGCAGATGTCGTCGCCGACGTTGCGGAAGCGGTGCGGCAGCTTGCTGTCGAAGTAGTAGGCGTCGCCCGGGCCCAGCACCCGGCTTTCGTTGCCCACCGTCACCTCTATGCTGCCGCGGATGATGACGCCGCCTTCCTGGCCCTCGTGCACCAGCATGTCCGGGCCGGTGTCGGCGCCGGGCTGGTAGCGTTCGCGCAGGATGGCGATGTCGCGCTTGTCGTGGCCGGTGCCCACCAGCATCAGATTGATTTCCGCGTTGCCCAGATTGGGCAGCTCGTCCGCCTGGTAGAACACCCGCGGCTGCTGCGGCGCGGCGTCGAAGGTGAAGAATTCCGCCAGCGTGATGGGCAGGCCTTCCAGCACTTTCTTCAGCGAACTGACCGAAGGGCTGACGCGGTTCTGCTCGATCAGCGAGATGGTGCCGTTGGTGACGCCTGCGCGCTTGGCCAGCTCTCTTTGCGACAAGCCAAACCGGGTTCTGACCATTCTCAACCTAGCGCCGACGTCCATGCTTGCTGCTCCATCAATATGTTAATAATTTTAGACATTTGAGGCATTGTACCGCGAGCGGGAGTCAATCTGCTTGCTGCGTCGCAAAATCGAATATCTTTGCAACGGTCAGGGTTTATAGTCAGAATCAGCTTGAAGGAGCAAGCGCAATGTGAATTTTCTTAAACGCATGTTGTTTGCTTGCCCATGAACAAAACTAGATGGAGGCGACTATGTTGATTGGCGTTCCGAAGGAGATCAAGAACCACGAGTACCGAGTGGGTCTGACGCCGTCCGGTGTGCGCGAGCTGGTGGCGAACGGACACAAGGTGCTGGTGCAGACCCAGGCCGGACTGGCGATCGGCTTCACCGACGAGCAGTACATCCAGGCCGGGGCGTCCATCGCCTCCAATGCGGAGGAAGTGTTCGAGCGCGCCGAGATGATAGTCAAGGTGAAGGAGCCGCAGCCGGTGGAGTGCCGGCTGTTGCGGCCGGGCCAGGTGCTGTTCACCTATCTGCATCTGGCGCCGGACCCGGAGCAGACCAAGCTGCTGGTCGAGTCCGATTCCATCGCCATCGCCTACGAAACCGTCACCGACGAGCGAGGTGGCCTGCCGCTGTTGGCGCCGATGTCGGAAGTGGCCGGCCGGATGGCGATCCAGGCCGGCGCCCACGCGCTGGAGAAGGCGCAGGGCGGCCGCGGCGTGCTGCTGGGCGGCGTGCCGGGCGTGGCTCCGTCCAAGGTGGTGGTGATAGGCGGCGGCGTGGTGGGCTTGAACGCGGCGCGAATGGCGATGGGCGCCGGCGCCGACGTCACCATCCTGGACAAGTCGCTGACCCGCCTCAAGGAAATAGACATGGTGTTCGGCGGGCGGATCAAGACCTTGATGTCCAACAGCGCCAATATCGACGACAGCATCCGCGTGGCCGACCTGGTGATAGGCGCGGTGCTGATCCCCGGCGCCGCCGCGCCCAAGCTGGTGACCCGCGCGATGCTCAAGAGCATGAAGCCGGGCGCGGTGCTGGTCGACGTGGCGATAGACCAGGGCGGCTGTTTCGAGACCAGCCGCGCCACCACCCACCAGGACCCGATCTACACCGTGGACGGCATCGTCCACTACTGCGTGGCCAATATGCCGGGCGGGGTGGCGCGCACCTCCACCCAGGCGCTGACCAACGCCACGCTGCCGTACATGCTGGAGCTGGCCAACAAGGGCTGGCGCCAGGCGCTGCTGGACAACGCCCACTTGCGCAACGGCCTGAACATCTGCCGCGGCCGCGTCACCCACCAGGCGGTGGCGAAAGACCTCGGCTATCCCTATGTCGATCCCATCGAGGCCATCAAGGCCGCCAGCTGAAAGAGGAGCGCAGCACACCATGCAGCAAGCGATCATCGGCATTCCCTGCGACGTGAAAATGATAGGCCGGCTGCCGTTCCATGCGGTGGGCGACAAGTACATCGCCGCCGCGGCCGGCGGCGCCGGCGGCCTGCCGCTGCTGATCCCGTCGCTGGGCGACGAGAAGCTGCTGCGCGCCACGGTGGCGATGCTGGACGGCGTGCTGCTGCCCGGCTCGCCATCCAATGTCGAGCCGCATCACTATGGTGGCCCGGCCAGCCGGCAGGGCACGCTGCACGATCCGCAGCGCGACGCGACGACGTTGCCGCTGATCCGGCTGCTGCTGGAGGAGGGCGTGCCGCTGCTGGGCATTTGCCGCGGTTTCCAGGAGATCAACGTGGCGCTGGGGGGCGAGCTGCACCAGCACGTGCAGGAAGAGCCGGGCCTCAATGACCACCGCGAGGCGGAAAGCGACGACGTGGTCGAGATGTACGCGCCGTCGCACGCGGTCAGTTTTGTCGAGGGCGGCCTGCTGGCCGGCTGGACCGGCCAGCGCGGCGCGCAGGTTAACTCGCTGCACCAGCAGGGCATCAAGCGGCTGGGGCCCTGTCTGCAGGCGGAAGCGCATGCGGACGATGGCTTAGTTGAGGCTTACCGGATTAGGGACGCCAAGGGTTTCGCCTTCGCAGTGCAGTGGCACCCGGAATGGCGCTATTGGGAAAACCCGCTGTCGCAGGCGATCTTCCGCGCCTTCGGCGACGCCTGCCGCGCCAGGAGGGCTGTCCGGACGAGATAGGCGGGGCCCGCGCGCCGGCCGGTGAACCCGGCGCGTTTTTTGATGACTCATAAAGTGACACCTCCCGATCCAGAGCCGTATCCAGCGGCCGGGGAGTCAACAGAGGAAGCGTTATGAATCACCAGATCAACGAGTGGTTGAGAGAGCATCGCATTACCGAAGTGGAGTGCATCGTGCCGGACATGACCGGCGTGGCGCGCGGCAAGATCGTCCCCAAGGACAAGTTTGTGTCCGACCCGGAAATGCGCCTGCCGGAGGCGGTGCTGATCCAGACCGTCACCGGCGACTACCCGGACGACAGCCTGCTGGACCTGACCGATCCCGACATGGTGCTGGAGCCGGATCCCAACACCCTGCGCTACGTGCCGTGGGCGGTTGATCCCACCGCGCAACTGATCTATGACTGCTGCCGCGCCGACGGCAGCCCGGTGGACGTGGCGCCGCGCAATGTGCTCAAGCGGGTGCTGCGCCTGTTCGACGAAATGGGCCTGGAGCCGGTGCTGGCGCCGGAAATGGAGTTCTACCTGCTGTCGCCGAATCCGGACCCGGACATCCCGCTGGCTGCGCCGGTGGGGCGCACCGGCCGCGCCGAGTTTGGCCGCCGCTCCTACTCCATCGACGCGGTCAACGAGTTCGACCCGCTGTTCGAGGACATCTACGACTACTGCCACGCGCAAAACCTGGAAGTGGACACGCTGATCCACGAGATCGGCACCGCGCAGATGGAGATCAACTTCCTGCACGGCAATCCGCTGGAACTGGCCGACCAGGTGTTTCTGTTCAAGCGCACCGTGCGCGAGGCGGCGTTCCGCCACAATATGTACGCCACCTTCATGGCCAAGCCGATGGAAAACGAGCCCGGCAGCGCCATGCACCTCCACCAGAGCCTGGTCGACAAGAACACCGGCCGCAATGTGTTCACCAACGAGGACGGCAGCCCGTCCGAGATTTTCTTCGGCTTCATCGCCGGCCTGCAGAAATACATTCCGCAGACCATGCCGCTGTTCGCTCCCTATGTGAACTCATTCCGTCGTTTGTCTCGCTATACCGCGGCGCCGACCAACGTCGAATGGGGTTACGACAACCGCACCGTCGGCTTGCGCGTGCCGCACTCGTCTCCCGCCGCGCGCCGCATCGAAAACCGCGTGCCCGGCGTCGACGTTAATCCTTATATCGCGATGGCCGCCACGCTGGCTTGCGGCTACCTGGGCATGGTGAACAAGCTCAAGCCCAG
>NZ_MKCT01000005.1 GCF_001855555.1 Chromobacterium sphagni
CGACGCCTGGTCCGCCACATACAGCAGGCCATGCGCCACCCGCGCCAGCGCGAACACCGCGGCCGCCGCGTTCATTTCGGGCAGCGGCACCTTCATCAGCCAGGCCGCCACCACCGCGGCCAGATAAGTGGGCAACGCCTCCCAGGCGTTCTGCTGCGCCCAGCCGGCGCGCAGGCGGTAACCGCTAGCCCGCGCCGCCTCCTCGCGCGGCTTGTGGTTGTCGTACTTCACTCCCGCCTTGGACACCCCGGCCCAGATCAACGGCAACACGGCCACCAACAACAGACTCCATAGCACGAACGGCATCGCAACTCTCCTCAACGATTGCCCGGCTTGTCGCCGAGATAATAGCCGTCGTCGAACGTGGCCACCCACTGCGGCTTGTACACGATCAATACCGCCAGCAAGAGCCCAGTAGTGAAGGCCTCGGACCACGACAGCAGAAAATAGTAAGGCAAGGCATCGTCCAGCAACGCCTCCCACGGATACGCCCCGGCCATGGCCAGCGCCAGCATGCCGCACAAAGCGGCGGCGAACAGGCTGGCGCCGCCTGCCAGAAAACCGTTGACGAACACATACACGAAGAAATGCGCCGGTAGGAAGCGGCGGGCCAGCGCCAGCATCCCGGTCGTCACCGCCACCGCCGGCAGCGCCGTCAACAGCCAATTGACTCCCAGCGCCAGCCACTCCGCCTGCCCTCCCGCCGCCAGCGCCAGCTGCACCATGGCCAACGCCAGCAAAGCCAGCCATGGCCCCATCAATAGAGCAAACAAGGCGGCGCCCAACAGGTGGAACGACAAGCCGGGCTGCAATCCTCCCCGCAGCAGCCACAGCGCCAGATCGAGCACGCAGGCGCCCATCCAAGCATTGAGCGCGCTGGCGTCGAGCTTGCGCCAGGACACCTTGCAGGCCGCCAGGGCGAGGAGCGCCACGGCCAGGGCGCCGGCCAGCCAAGACAACCATGCGCCAAACTGCAGTGCGGATAGATCCATGACATGAAACTTGCAAATCAGACTGCCATCAGCATAACAGAGCCGCCGGATCAACAGGCGCGCTTCGTCATGGCAAAGCCCTCACTTTTGCCGCGCGCCCCGGTACAATATGCTTTTGGATGGAGACCCATATGCCCGCCCTACCCGCTCAGCACCTGATTGCCCAGCAAGTTGGCCAAGCCCTGGCCGAAGACATCGGCCAATGCGACTGGACCGCGCGTCTGATCCACGCGGACAAGACCGGCGCGGCACGGGTGGTCGCGCGCGAAGACGCCGTGATCTGCGGCCAGGCCTGGTTTGACGAATGCTTCCGCCAGGTGGACGCGCGCTGCTCGGTGCGATGGCTGGTCGCCGAGGGCGACAAGGTCGCCGCCGGCAGCGAGCTGTGCCGGATCAGCGGCCCGGCGCGGGCCCTGCTCACCGCCGAGCGCAGCGCGCTCAACTTCCTGCAGCTGCTGTCCGCCGTGGCCAGCGAAACCCGCCGCTACGTGGACGCCGCCGCCGGCAGCCGCGCTCGCATCCTCGACACCCGCAAAACCCTTCCCGGCCTGCGCCTGGCGCAGAAATACGCGGTGAAGGTGGGCGGCGGCGACAACCAGCGCATCGGCCTGTTCGACGGCATCCTGATCAAGGAAAACCATGTCATGGCCGCCGGCGGCGTGGCGGCGGCGCTGCGACAGGCGCAGCAAGACCTGCCGCCCGGCGTGACGCTGCAGATCGAGGTGGAAACGCTGGAGCAACTGGCCGAAGCGCTGGAGCACGGCGCAACGCTGGTGCTGCTGGACAATATGTCGCTGGAGCAGATGCGCGCAGCGGTGGCGCTCGGCGCCGGCCGCGCCCAGCTGGAAGCCTCCGGCGGCGTAGATATGGACAGCGTGCGCGCCATCGCCGCCACCGGCGTCGACCGTATCTCGGTCGGCAAGCTGACCAAGGACATCCGCGCCGTCGATCTGTCCATGCGCTTCACCCTGTAAGCGACTACGCAGTGGCGGCGTTAGCTGTCATACTAATGGCATGCCGATCACAAGCCAAGCATACGCCCGCCTCTGCCTATGGACATGACGCCCAGCAAATTCAGCTCGCGCTCCGCCCGCCATGCCAAATGGGGCGCAGCGCTATTCCTGCTGGTCACCATAGGACTGGTACTGGTGGATCTGGCCGTCAGCTACCGCCAAGTGGAGAGCGAGGCCGGCCACCAGGCCAGCGGATTGAGCCAGCTGCTGGCCGAACGGCTGAGCTCGGGCATCCATGAAGCCGGGCTGATCCTGCAAAGCAGCAACCAGATGCCGGAAGTCCAGCGCCTGCTGCGCAACGGCAACCTTAGCCCCGAGTCGCAACAGAACCTGCAACAGAAGCTGCAGCAGCAGCTGCAACTGGCGCCCTATCTCAGCCAGATAGAAATCGTCGACACCGCCTGCCAGACCGCATTCAGCAGCAGCAGCAACCGCAGCGGCGCGCCCCACGCCCGCCACAACGAGTTCTGCCGCTGGCTGCACCGCATCGACCCGCAGGAAAACAATTACACCGCGGTGATGCACAGCCCCACTGAAGGCGGCATCATTCTGGCCAACAAACTGCATGACGCCGACGGCAACCTGATAGGCATGGCCACCGGCCTGATCAACCACAATTTCTTCCAGGACGAAGTCAGCCGACTGACCGTCGGCGAGCACGGCGAAATCCTGGTGCTGGATCAGCGCCAGCTCACCGTGGCGCGCTGGCCGCAGGTAGCCGGCCACGACCCGCAAAGCTACCGTCCGCTGCAAGCGCACATCATCTTGTCGCACGACGCCAACCAGACGCTGTTCAGCGCGCCCTCCAGCTTCGACGGCTCGATGCGCTTGTACAGCGTGCGCCAGACCGGCAATTATCCGTTCCAGGTGGCGGTGGGCATTTCGCGGCAGGACTTCACCCGCTACGTGTGGGACAAGGCCTGGCTGGCCCTGCCCGGCTGGCTGTTCGTCGCGGCGCTGACCCTGCTGGCGCTGCGCAAGCATCTGTCGAACCTGCATCAGCACCAGTTGCTGCTGCGCGGCAATGAGCGCATCCGCAACAGCGAGGAGCAGGCGCGGCTGATACTGGACACCGCGCCGCTGGCGCTGCTGCTGGTCAATCCGCGCACCAGCCGCATCCAGCACGCCAATGCGCCGGCGCGGGAGTTACTGCGCCTGCCGCCCAGAACGCCGGAAGAAGCGGCGAGCCACGAACTGAATCTGCCGCTGAAACTGCAGCCGGTGGAGCAATGGCTGGCGGAGGACGAGGACGTGATGCAGCGCGAGGTGGAACTGGAGTTGGAGGACCAGAGCCGGCTGTGGGCCATCGTCTCGCTGCAGAAGCTGAGCCGGGACAGCTTCCCGTCCTCGCTGATCGCGCTGTACGACATCTCCGGCCGCAAACTGCTGGAGCAGCAGCTGCATCAAAGCAATCTGCAGCTGGCCGAGATGGCGGTGACCGACCCGCTAACCCGCCTGTACAACCGCCGCCACGCCGACATGGTGCTGCGCGACGAGATCAGCCGCTGCGAACGCTATGGCCAGACCATGGCGATAGCGGTGTTCGATATCGACCACTTCAAGAAATTCAACGACCAATACGGCCACCAGGCCGGCGACGACGTGCTGGTGGCTGTGGCCAACGCGCTGCGCGACACCACCCGCAACACCGATATCAACGCCCGCATCGGCGGCGAGGAATTCATGGTGATCTTCCCCTACACCCGGCTGCGCGACGCGCACAAGGTGATGAGCAGAATGCAGATGGCCCTGACCCACACCACCTTCCCCTTCGTCGAGCAGCGCATCACCTTCAGCGGCGGCGTCACCGACTGGCGTCCCGGCGACACGCCAGCGCTGATGGCGTCGCGCGCCGACAAGCTGCTGTACGAGGCCAAGCTGGCGGGCCGCAACATCATATTGTGCGACCAGGAAACGCCTTGAGCGGTGGGCGCTAGGTGCCGCCCTCCTCAGCCAGCGCGTCGGCCAGCATCCACATCATGGCGGCGGTTGCGCCCCAGATGGTGTAGCGCCGCCATTCGAAAGACAGGTAGCGGCCGGCCACGCCGTCGCGCACATAGTCGTGGCCGCTATAGGCCGCTCGATCCAGCAGCAGACGCAGCGGAACCTCGAACACCTCGGCCACCTCGTCCGGCGCCGGGGACAGCGCCAACGGCGGCATCAGCAACCCCACCACCGGGGTCACCACGTAGCCGGTCACCGTCGCATAGTCGGGCAGACAACCCAGCACCCGCACGCTGCCGGCATCCAGCCCAGTCTCCTCCTGCGCCTCGCGCAAGGCGGCAGCCAGCGCCGAAGCGTCGCTGCTCTCCACCTTGCCGCCCGGAAAGCTGATCTGGCCGGGATGGCTGGACAAGTGCTCGGTGCGGCGGGTAAACAACACCGTCGCGCCGTCGTCATGCCACACCAGCGGCAGCAGCACCGCCGCCGGCCGCAGATCCGGCCCCGCCTGCCGGCGAGGCAGATCCGCCACCTTGCCGGTAAAATCGTACCTCTCAAGCCGCCGGGCAATCAGCGCGGCGGCGGCGTTTGCCTCCATCGACCACATATCCTTATCCTTTTACCGCCCGCTCCCGCCCATCCTAGGCAAGGTCAATTCGTGGCGATGCGCCAACAGGCGCAACGCCAGCCCAAGCCAGAACAGCACCTGCAAGGACAATGCGCCCACCCAGCCCAACCGGTCGGCGAGAAACAACCCGCCCGCCATCAAAATGGACACCGTGCCGTAGAAGTCCCGATGCAGGATGAAAGGCACATCGTTGACCATCATGTCGCGCACCACCCCGCCACCCACCGCGGTGACAAAACCCAACGAAACCACGCCGAAGGCGTTCAGACCCGACAACAGGCCCACCTGGGCGCCGGCCAAGCTGAAAGCCACCAGGCCCAGCGAGTCGGCGACGATGAACAGGCGCTCCAGCGTGCGGCTCTTGCGTTTGTGCAGGCTGGACAGCCAGGCCGCCAGCAGGGCGAAGACGATGATGATCAGATTGGTGTAATCGTAGAACACCAGCGGCACCCGCCCCACCAGCAGATCGCGGATCACGCCGCCGCCGATGGCGGTGACCAGGGCGATGATGCAGATGCCCAGCAGATCCAGCCGCTTGCGGAAGCCGACCAGATATCCGGAAAAGGCGAAAGCCGCGGTGCCTATCGCGGAAAACCACTCCATCTGGAAAATCCGGCCAGTCCATTCCATGACTCAATGTACCAAAAAAAATGCCAGACCGGCATGGTCT
>NZ_MKCT01000006.1 GCF_001855555.1 Chromobacterium sphagni
CCTATGCTGGCAGACAGATAAAGGTCGTTGTCATGGACGGCAAAGGGTTGGTTGAACAACGACAACAGTTTTTCGGCAACGATGCCTGCGGTGTCGCGGCTGTCCAGCTGATCGAGCACGCAAACGAATTCGTCGCCGCCCAGCCGGGCCAGCAAATCTTGTGGACGAACATGGGCGGAGAGGCGGGCGGCCACCGCCATCAGCAGCTGGTCGCCGACATAATGGCCCATCGTATCATTGACATCCTTAAAACGGTCCAGGTCGATATACAGCAGGGCTAGGCCGCGCTCGCCAATCTCCGGGCGGTCCAGCGCCTGTTGCAGGCGTTTGTGGAACAGCAGGCGGTTGGGCAGGCTGGTCAATGGATCGTGGTGCGCCAGCCGGTCAAGCCGGTCCTCGGCGCGGCGGCGTTCGGATATCTCCCCCTCAAGCTGTTGATTGGCGTTTTCCAGCGCCTGGGTCCGCTCCGCCACACGTTGGTCCAGATCGCGATTGGCATCCTCCAGAGCCAAGGCCTGCCGGGCTATGATTCGCCCGGCGTGGAGAACGACCAGCATTTGGGCGATGAACAGCACCCCCATCAACGCGCAGATGGCCAGCGTAAGCCACATCAACCGTCGAGACGAGCTTGAAACGAATGGCGTGGCGTCCAGATAAACTTCAAGCACGCCTTCGACTTTGCCATCGGGCGCGTGCACCGGCACATAGGTGGAGATGATGTCGCGCTCGGTCAGCGTGCGCTCAAACGCATCAATGCTGTGGCTGTGGGCCAATTCGCTGGCGGGCACATTGGCAGCGGCCGAACGGTAGCCGCCGTTGTCGCTTTCGTCTTCGCCTATCTGCTCGGCATCGGTGGAAAACAGCGTCAAGCCGTTGAGCGCGTATACCTTGAGCTTGATGACGTCGGTCCCGCGCATCAACTCCACCACCGCGTCGCGCAATTTGGCCTGCCGCGCCGCCTGCTGCAGCTTGGCCGGCTTGTTGGCCAGCGGGATCAATGGCCTGAAATCGCTCCATAGCGAATTTTCGAAAATCTGCGCCAGCGACGCCGCGCGGCTTTTCTCCAGCTGCAGCAGCTGCTCGCCGGAGTAATGTCGCAGATAGCCGGCCATCAATCCGGTAGCAATGCCCATCAGCAATAGCGATAGCAGAAAAAAATAGGGCACCAATCGGAAAGGACGGGGCCGCTCTAAAGAGGAATGCCTGGCCATGGCTGGTCTCGCACCTGAGAGAGAGAGAACGATTGTCAGTTTAGGCGATGATGCAGGAGCTGGTCGGGCATCACGCGCACGGCGACTGGTCACAGCTGGGCGACATCGTGATGATGCTGAAGCGCCGCGCCGACGCGACAGCGGGCTTCACGTGTCCAGAGGCGGGCGAAGCGTTTGCAGAGTACCAGCGGCGCATTCAGGAGGACTGCGAGGCCACGGCGCTTCTCTGATATCGAAGACGGCTTATAGTTCGTAAACTTGGTAATTGCGGTTCATGTTGTACCAACAAATAGCTTGTAAAATATAGAAATTTTAGAGAAATGGCTTTCAAAGCCGTTGCGTATGGCTGATGGCGCTATTTGTTGCGAAACATCGTCTTGATGGTAGCAACACCCGATGGTGCAAAATGACCTGACATGCTCGCACTGTCACAGTGACTGTTGCGTAAGGAGGAAGCGGGAGAGCGCTCAATCGTCCCGTTGAGCTTGCCAAGCATGATAGCCACACAGTCCTCCATATTCCTGATCGTCAGGCCCAAGTGCCTCACCACACACCTCACAATTCGAGTGGTGAAGACCTTCCTCGCATGCAATGCAGACACCGTTTTCGCAGATAAGCGTATGCCTGACACAATTGGGGCACATCGCCACAGGGTCATCCCCTCCATCCTTAATGGCAATGTAGCTGTCAACTGCGTAGCAGTCTTCAACCGCGTCCTCAATGATTTGATCGAAGTTCGAGTCTTGCGCGCAAGCAGCGCAATGGAAGATCAGTTCTTCGTGGTACCTGATGTTAGGGTCTAAGGGCTTAACCAATTCAGAGCCACAGTAAAAGCAGCGGATGTAAGCGGCGATCCGGTCCCCAGGTGCCAACTTCCACCGTATTGCTCCCATGGCATCGTGGCATGAGGCCAGCTCACGCTCATACACTTCGTTCTGTGTCAGCAATACATCCCAGGCCAGGCCACCTAAAAGGTCGGCGGGTTCCTCTTCGAGTTGAATAGCAATAAAGTCGCGAATGACGACAAACGACTTTGCTAGTACGGCACGTACAGTCTCAGCCGTAGCAGTTGTCATGTAGTGTTCGATGTTGTTACGTAACTTGATAACTTCGTTTAAATGGTTGAAATCTGCTGTTATGCCAAGTGACATGAAGCGTTCTTTGATCTGTTGAACATCAACAGTTGACTTGCCATGCCCTCGGAAAGCAACGCTTCCATCTGGGAGATGTACAGGTCGCATGTCTTTCTTAATGAGTACCTCATCAGATCCGGGGGGCGAGAGTTGACGCAGCTTTTCCTTGAAAAGCAGCAAAATACCTGCTGTGACGTTGCGTATGGCCGAAAGACTTCGCCGATCATCCCCGGCAAGATAGTCCTCGACACCGATTTGGATCGAGGCAATGGCATTTTTGAGGATCGTGTCCATGGATAGATCTCAATGGGAGTGACCGCTATCCCTTTAGTCAAGTGCTTGGCGTGTCAGTAGCGAGGCCCGCTTGCTGGCGAAATCGTGTTTGACCTTCTCATGTCGGATGCCGGGATCCGTATCGTCCAGAGCAGCTTGGACCGCTTGACAAAAATAAGCATCGTAAGCAGATTTTGAAGCAGTGGTCGCTGGAGAGGTAGGCGTCACTGGTAGGATTGATTTGAGCTTGGACATGGCTGTACCCCTTAGTAGACAGAGTATTGATTTTGAAACTAAACTGGCAAACCCCAAGAAATCGAGTGGAGAATCCGTTTTACCAGCGTAGCACCAAGAGCGGTATCCAGTAAGTCGAGCGGACGGCAGCCCAATTCGGGATGATGGTGACTTAACCACTCGCAGGCCATTACATCACTTCCTAGTGCGGCAGCCGCATCCATAGCAACACTCATTACTCGAAATAGCCTTTCGCTAACTGCTGGATCCAAAGTCCCAGTTGCTTCGTGGTTCCTGGAAGGAGCATGAGGGACTAAGCCAATGACAGCGCAGAGCATTTCTTTAGGCAACTGCAGTTGCTCGGCCGCAATAGTCACAAAACTTACGGGCAGCCCTGTACGAATTGCATGGATTTGCTCGTTTACTGGCGCATCAAGCAATGCCCATTTTTCTAATGCCATGGCCCCGTAACTCCATTATGAGGGACTTCATTAATATGCTTCCTCACACATCCTTTAATTAAAACCATAATACGCAGAAATCGACTGACTCAGCAACCCTCCGGCTACTGCGATCGATACATCCCAAGCACCATCATATGTGATGATATCAAGATCTTTTACTCAATAGATATTCATGCGCTGTTCTCATGCCAGCTTTTATTAGCTTTGATGATGTATCTCACCAGTAACATCACACGCATCTCAGTCAGTACACCTACCACCGTAGCTACCGCAGCGTCAGACTGATATCTGGCATTAGTCATTTTGAGTAGATATTGGTCGTTTTGAGTAATATTGGTTATGTCGCGCAATGTGATCGGTGCGTCCTGATGGCGCATTGCCAGAGCCATTCACTTGTATATCTGAAAGAAAGCCATGCAAAGCCCAGAATCAGAAGCATTGGTAGGAGTCAGCGCACTGTCAGTGCCCAACGAGGGTGGGGCGATGCAGGGGGTGGGCGAAGCGGTGGGGTATCTGGGCCGGATGGCCAGGCGCAGGTGACGGTGCCCTTGCCCTGTATTGCCGGCCCGATACGCCGATCTGTGGTGTTTCTACGTTTTTGTTCGCAGACGGCCACCGCTGCAGCCACCGATGTTTGCCGGAATCTGTTCAGCATCGACTCGGAGCATCGGGTGGTGTAAGTCTAGTTGATCAACTGGAAGAGCCGGCTACGACGACAGGCCGCCAAACCCCTGCGTCTGGCCTGAAGCGTGTCTCTTAGTCAGGCTTTGAGCATTGCAACAGCGCGGCGCGCTTTAGGGCGAAGTAGTGTTCGGCTTCTTCATGCGGGACGAGGATCATCCAGCGTCACATGGCAACAACGATTAAATGCACAGCACACACCGTATGGCCGGTGACGCAGATCATGGCACATCAGTGAATTTTCGCCTGAGCAAGTCGGGTGTGGTCACTCACCTCAAGCACAACATATAGGCAATCCAGCGCACAATTTGCACAATATGATGGATTTTCTTGTGGGGGAGGTCTATCATTTAACCAACGAGTGGTCGGTAGGCATGTAGCTGAATAACATGGTGCGTTATTTATGGGTAAGCCATTTTGGATTCTCGCCCTTTCGGGCGGTGGGTATCGAGGACTGTATACCGCGACGGTTCTGGCAGAAATGCAGCGCCGAGCCAGTGAACCTCTTGCAAGCAAATTCGATCTCATCGCTGGCACATCCGTAGGCAGTATGCTGGCTGCGGCCCTGGCTAAAGGAGTGGATGCGCAGAGGCTGCCCGAATTATTCACAACGCACGGCAGGGACATCTTTAGGACGAAGCTGGGCTGGTGGCCAGTGTCTATGCTTAACCTAGGTCTCTGGGGGCCCCGTTACTCCAACCGTGGGTTGATCGAAACACTTCAGCAAGAAGAGTTACTTGGAGAGGCTGCATTTCAGCAACTCCAACATCGCCTGATGATCCCTGCACTCAATCTAACGCAGGGGAAAACCCGTATTTTTAAAACGCAGCACCACCCGGATTACACCACTGATGGGCGAGTACGTTTGCTTGATGCCGTCATGGCATCTGCAGCCGCTCCTGTTTTTTTCCCGATCTATGAATTCGACAATCGCCGCTACGCTGATGGTGGACTGGTCGCAAATTCTCCAGCGTTGATCGCTGTGCATGAGGCAGAAACAAAACTAGGTGTAGACCCAAGTGACATCCACTTAATGATGATTGGCACGCGCTCGACTTATCACACTGATGATTCGAAGGCTCCGCTGCAAAGAGGGATCTTCGGTGCACATGGATGGCGTTTTTGGAAGGGGTGGAAAGCCAACTTGATTGAGTCAACACTTTCCGCTCAGGAGCTGCTACATCAGGACATGCTTCGACACAAGATTGAAGCGCGGCTATTGCATATAGATACAAGCATCAAACCTTCCGAGCATTCTGCATTGGGGCTCGACAAATACAGTAAACACGCAAATGGGCCTCTGGCTGGGGCCGCCCTGAGTGAAATGCAAAGTATCTCGACGAAACCTCTATTTCGTCAGTGGCTTAGCCATACAGCAGACACTCCAAATTTCTTCTAAATTCCGCCAAGAGGTTGAGATGAATCCTGCTAACTATCATTCCGTATTCTACAAGCGTCAGGGGACCACTACGCTCCTCGCGCGTATCACTCCGACTGAAGACGATGAGAGACAACTCAAGGAGGCAGCTTTCATCATCCGTGAACATCTACGGAGTGATCTTCGACAACGGCTAGCTCGCGTAGCGGGGGAAGAGAATACGATTAATCCAAAGTTTTTCGTTCAAGGATCATGGTCCTATGGAACTTGCAATGCGCCGTGTCATGCATCGCAGGAAATGGACCTTGATCTAGGGGTATATCTCCCTATCGAAAATATGAAGGAAACAGCAGTTGATGCCACAGAAGGGCACGATTGTACTTTGATATGGTTGAGGAATCTCTGCGAGAATTGTCGCGTGTCAAAGGGTGGAAATTGGATGATCAAAAAGATACCTGCGCCCGTGTCATCCTCGGAAATTGCAAGGCGCACATTGATGTTCCTCTGTATGTCATTGATAAAGCCCAGTTCAAAAAGATGGCAGAAGCTATCGTGATGGCAAAAGCCCTTGGTAGGTCTGCGGTCGTAGCTGATAGCCTTAGCTTTGCCGAAGATGATTTCACGCGAGAGCAGTGGGAAGACCTTGAGGCCGTTAGTCTTGCATGTCGTAATGGTAAGTGGAAGGCATCAGACCCCCGCCATGTTAGTCGATATTTTGAAATGCAATTTCGTCGCCCTGGTGGAGATCAGCTAAAGCGCATTTGTCGTTACTTAAAGGCGGCCCGTGACTTTAAGTATGTCAGTGGAGGGCCTAGCTCTATTGTGCTGATGCTCTGTGCAACCAAATTTTGGCGTCATATCGATGGGCGTGACGATTTGGCACTAAATCATGTTCTACTGAATGTTAAGGCATTATTGAAGGGATCAGTTTACTGCTCCGAAATTAGCGATGAAGATTTTAACCGCCTGCCTGAGCATGAGAGACAGGAAGCCTCTAATTGGCTTTCTGGATTGTACCGAAGCCTATCTATTGCACTAGAGACGGGAGAGCCAAATGGTATCGCTGCGATGTTGAAGATGCTGCGAAAGGAGCTTGATCAGCGCATTCCTATCGATACTAGCCTGGTTGTTCTGGGTGAGGCGTTGACTCCTGCGCAAGTTCGCGAGTTTCCTGCTCAAACGCAACCGCAGCCACCTCATCGCAATGTCACATCTGGCTGAAATTGCCGTCAAGAATCAGGCAATAATTTGGGATTACCTGGTTCGTGAGCGCGGATTTACCTGCAAAATAGCCAAAGGAGCTCTTACTTCTGGAGCTGGAGCTTCTGCCATGACCTTTCACGGAGTGCTAGGTATAGATGGGTTCGAATACTGCATCTATGTCCATATTGTGGATTGGCTGCTAACACAGAAGCCTGTTATTGGTTTGGTTGAAAATTTATCAAACTCAGCCCATGCGCGGGTCCACGTAGGCCCTACGGGGCTTATTTGTTACAGCCGAGAAGGTCAACTTGTCTTAAATGCAGAAGCGCCAGCTTCTGCAATTGCACTCTGCCTTGATCTTGTAGAGACCACGCTGCGCATTATAAAAAATAAAGGCCAGAGCGGCATTGAATTTAATGATGAGTATTTTGCATATTGGAGTCAAAGTTTTATAAGATCATTCAATCTTGACTTTTGTAA
>NZ_MKCT01000007.1 GCF_001855555.1 Chromobacterium sphagni
GGGCCGATCTGCTGCACAGCGGAGGCAACGGCGACATAGTCGACATCGTTGTCCGCCGATGGGTAAGGCAGGCGCAGCGGCTTGTCGACATAGGTCAAAGCGTTGATATTGCAGGTGCCAGGACTGCCAGCGATGCATTTGCGATCCCCTTGCGTCGGATCGTCCCCGCTGATAACGATCTGATAAGACGCGCCAGCAAGCGGCGGCACAGTTCCAAGCGATGGCATCCCCACCACGCTGGCGATTTCAGCCGGGGTCGGGTTCAACGGTCTTGCCACGCCGCCCAGCGCCGGCACCACAGGCTGATTGAGAACAGCCTGCACCAGTTGGTCGTGGTGCTGCACCACATAGCTCTGCACGCCTTTGCCCAAATCAGCAAGCGCGCTTCCCAGCAACTGGCCGCGGCTGGCTCGCCATTCGCTAACTTGGCGCACGCCTAGATAGGCCAGTCCCATGCCGATCAATGCCACCGCGATGGCCAGGCCTATCAGCATTTCCCCCGCTTGCTTCCTGCGCATTACGCCCCCCTGCCCTGAATGTTCTTGCGTCTTTGAATGTCTATCTCCCCCTCCAGGCGCGCGTATTCGCCCTTATTGATGAATTGGGAGAGGTCCTTGCGGTCGCGCAGGTCCAAGGAAGTGACCTGCGGAATGCCGTTGTCCAGGCGCTGGTGGAACACCATGCGCAGGGAGTCGGCGATGAACTCATCCGCCTGCGCCTCGCCGCCGGCCCTGGCCAGCGACGCCAGGCGGCGCAGCGCCGACGGGATATCGCGCGAGTGGATGGTGGACAGCACCAAGTGGCCGTCCACCGCGATGCGCAGCAGCTCCGCCGCGCTATGCGCGTCGCGCACCTCGCCTATCATCAGCATGGAGCGATCGCGCGCCGGAAAGGAACGCAAGGCGGTGGTGATGGCTTCCGCGTAGCGGCGGTCGAAGTTGAACTCCTGCCCGGATGGCGAATCGGCCACGTCTATCTGCGTGCAATAGCCATCGCCATGCCAGCCTTCGATGACGATTTCCACCGGGTCCTCCACCGTCTGGGCGAAACCGCCGAACTTCTCCAGCCGACTCACCACCATGGCATTCATGGTGGTGGTCTTGCCGGAGCCCGTCAGCCCGGAAAACAACACCAGGCCGCCGCTTTTCTTCAGTTCGTCCGACTGCATCATGGTGGTATGAAAGTCCAGCAGGCGCAGATCATTCAGCCGAGGCGCCTTGTTCATCACCAATCGGCAGGCATAGCGGTATTGCTGCATCCGCTGCACCCGCCAGCGCAGCCCGCCGATGGTGATGGTGAAGCCTGTGCGGCGGCCAACTTCCTGCTGTTCGGTGAGCACCACTTCGGTCAGCTTCATCAGGAAATTCTTGTACTCTTCGCCGGGCTTGATCTGCCCAGGGAAAAGCACGCTGGATTTCCAGTCGCGCACGTGCAGCTGGACATCGGTAATGATCTGTTGCGCCATGGACTTTAAACGCCCTCATGCCTGCGCGCGTTCGCGCAGAGGTGTCGATTACAAGGAAAACACATAAGTAAGGGTGTTGGACGTCGAGGCATTGCAGGCGGTCGCCAATGCGCTCGCGTTCAACGCGGTGCCAGCCTTCAAGTCTTTCACGGTGGTACTGCCGACCTGAAGTTGGACAAACAGCGACTGGATATTGGGTACCAACCGCAGGCAGGCCTCGGACGAATAACCGGTCGAAACGAGCTGCACGGCATCCTTGGAGGCGTAGTAGTCGATGGCGGACCAGGTAACGGTGCCGCCGAAGCGATTGAGAATGGTGGTTCCCGATACGCGGTCCGCCGCCATCAGCTTCAAGTTGATGGCCAACTGATTGGTCAAGCCGGCGGCCGGCACGCCGGAGCCGAATACCCGTTGCGCCTGCGAAACTTCCTGCTGCAGATCAGAGGTTTCGGAGTTCGACTTGATGTTGGTCATAATCGACGGCACCACGAGGAAGCCGATCGATAGGATGAAGGCGATGATGCCAACCGCCACCGACAGCTGAATCAGGTCAATACCCGCCTGGCGTTTGAGCGAACCGCTTCTGCCAGAAGCCGCGCGCCATTTGGAAGCATTCATGGGATCTCCAATGTGCCTGTTAGTTGTTAAATGGAGTATATACTATATCAAACTTACAAAATGCTTGGCAAAGGCTAAATCACACACTTCCTCCACCGGTCATCTGCTGAATCTGGTTGCCGGCTTCCAAGGCCGTCATCATCATCCCCGCGATGGTCAGCAAGATGAACAAGCCCACCACCACGATAAGGACATTGCGCATCACAGCGGAGCGCGCGCTGATCACCTCGGAGATTTCCTCGATGGTGGTCAGGCCTATCTTGCGGATGCCGCTTTCGAAGTTGCTGCGCTCGGAGTATTCGGAAATCCGGTCGAAAATCTCCTCGGAAAACAGGCCGGTATCCATCGCCTTCAGAATGCTGCGGTTGCTGGTCAGCGCCAGACGGATGCGCGCCAGATGCCAGCGCATCCAGGGCGTGGAACCCTGCTCCAATAGCAATACGGCGTCGTACACCGCGGTATTGGCTTGCGACAGCGCCGCCAGCGACACCAGAAACTCGCTGGCCTTCAAGTCGCGGTATACGGAATACGGCAGATGGCGGTCCAGCCGGTTGCGCAGCGGGCTGGCCCAGCGCGGCAATGACCAGAAATAGGCCACGGCCAGCAATGCCGGCACGCCGTAAATCAGATACCAGTAATTGCGGATGGCCAGAGACAGGTAGTACAGCACCTTGCCGACCAGCGGAAACCTATCCGCCGGCATGATCTGCTCCATGATGGGCATCATGCCCAGCGCCACCCCCAGCTGCACGCCGGTCATCAACAGCAACAGAAAAATCGGCAGCGCGATCGCCATCTTGATCGCCTCGGCGTTGCCCTCGCGTATCTTCACCACCTTGGCTAGAAAACGCAGCGCCTCCGGCAGGTCGCCGCGCTCGCCGGAGCCGATCACCATCAGGTCGTCGGCCGGCACCGTGCCTTCCCAGGCGCCGCGCAGGTTCATCGACGCCGCGCGGTCGCGCCAATAGGCGAACAAGGGCGCCATGGGATTGCCGCGTTCGCGCGCCAGCATGTACTTGTGGGAAAACAGCTCGTACGGGTTGGCGCCGTCCTCGATGGAGTCGGCCAAGTCGCCGTAGAATTTGGTGCGCAGCTTCATGAACTTGCGCTTGGCCTTGGCCAGGCCGGCGTACTTCTGCTCATGCGCCGGCGCAATGCCGAAAAATCGTCGAATCAGGTTCAGCATCACAGGCCCCCTGCGCTACGGTAATCCACTCGCCCGGCCTGGATGGCCTGGAACAGCTGCGAGCTGATGCGCTGATCTGGCCGCAAACCCTTGTCCACCAGATCTGCAGGCATGCTCGCGCCAAAATCGCGCTGGCACAATTTGCCGTCCCACACCTCGCTCAGCCACACCTCGCCGGCATAGCCGTTGCCGCAGCATGGCTCGCGCAGATTGCGGGTTTTGACATGGCCGAAGTCCGCGCTGCGGAAGTTGCTCACCACCTCGGTCAGCTCGCGCGCGGCCTGGTCCGCATCAACCGCCAGCGCGCAAATCGGGCAAAGCGCCGGCATGCGAACCGTATTGACCCCCATGGCGACCCGGCCCTTGGCCCAGGCGGCCTGCTCGCCCAGAATCAGCATCAGCGCCGATTCCGCCGTGCTGTTCTTGCCGGGGTAGACTGCCAGCACCGGCCCGTGGCTGGCGCGCAGCTGCTGCGCATCGGGATTGAGCCACAGCGCCGGCAGTCCGGCGGCGACTGTAGCGTTGACGGCTCCGCCGGCCACGCCCTGGCTCCAGGCTTCCGCCATCAACGCCGCCGCCATGGCCTCGGCCATTTCGCCGGCCACAAAGACAATGGCGCCCGGACGCGACAGTTCCCTCACCAAGCGATTGACCGCCGTCTTGTCGTCCAGCCCCAACGCCGCCAGCGAGGCCGCCTTGCCGCGGCCAGCCCAAACCGCCCTGTCTGAAACGCACCAGATGCCGGCATCGCTCACATCCGGCTTCGTTCCCAGCCCGCCCAGCAATTCAGCGGCTTCGCCGGCATGGCGCATGGCCACCGCCTCCATGCCATGTGTGGTTTCCAGCAGCAACAACCGCTGGCCGGCCGCAGCCGGCACAGCATATAAACGGCTGGCATCGGCCACCGCCAGCGCGTACTCGACATCGCCGCCGGCAATGATTTCCGGCCATAGGAAACGGCGCTGCGCCCAACGATAGGCATAAGAGGTCAGCAGCACCACTTTCCAGCGCTTGCTGGCACGATCCAGCTCGCCACAGATATCCGCCACCCGATCCCTGACCTCGCGGCGCGTGCCGTCCACGACGAACAGCGCCTGAGCGCCATAAGCAGCGCCTTTCAGGTAAAAGTAACCGTGCCGCCCCAACTCGTCGCTGTCGCGGGTGGCCCTGGGCAGCTCGCTTCTGGTCGTCAACGGGATGTTCGCCAGGTCGGCGAAAGTCTGGGGCAACGCCTCCACCGGCCAATACGCCGCTACCTGCTCGACATAACGGTCGTCGTTGACCAGACCCAGCGCGTCCAGGTTGTCGAACACCTGCCAGGCTTCATGCCCCAACATACCGCGTTCAGCCGCCACGCGCGCCCATGGCGGCACCGGCAAGGCATCGCTCACCTCATGTTCCTGCACCAGCACGGCCGGTTGCCGCACCGTACCCACCAGCGGCTCGCTATACCCCATGTCAAACTCTTCGCTGCTATGCACACCTTCGCCGCGCGCCTCCTGCGCCACGCGGTGCAACAACGCCAGGCGCTCTTCACTGAGGCTGGCGGCGCGCCTCGCCGGCTGGGGGTTGGCAGGAATCGGCTCCAACGGGGCCAATACCTCCTGCGCGGTTGTAGGCGCGAAAGGCGCGCGCGGGTCAGCCGTCGGGGCCTCGCCGGCAGGCTTCCCATCCTCCTGCGGCATCATCGGCGCCGATTCCCGCACCGCGTCCAGCGCGATGCCGAAACCGCCGTCCCGGATATCGGCCAGCGGCGCGTCCTGCAGCCACTCGGATTCCACAACCAGAGGCAACACCTCCTCAAGCTCGTCATCAGTATCGTCTTGCGCTGCCGGCGGAGCGCTCACAGCCTTGCCGGCCGGCCCCTTGCCATAACCGAATCTGCCCAGCAGACTCTTGAAGGCGTCATCACCATCGGCCATCCCTGTTCCTTCAATCAATTAGCCAAACTCAACGGGCGGTATTTCTTCAACTTGCGGAATGCCGACTCCACATCGCGCGGGTCCAGCAATCCCAGCGACATCTTGTAGATCGCGTGCTCCATCGCGGTCTTGCCCAGCATCCTGGGGTCGTACAGCCTGCCATTGCTTTTGGCGCGCCAATCCCTCTCCGCCTCCCAGAAACGCCCCTCCCGGATCATGGGCAGCATGTCCTCGGTCACTTCGCAGACTTCAGCCACCACGGTCTGCCCCTTGGTGCCCAAGTGCCGGCACGCGGGGCAGCCCGGCCCCATCACCCGAACCGCGCCCACATCGATGCCCAGCGAGGCGATCACCATCAGATACTCGTCGTCCAGCACTTCCGCAGCCAGCTGGCTGCATTCCGGGCACAGCACCGGCACCAGCTTCTGGTAGACCAGCGCAGTCAGGAAATCCGGCGCCGCCAGCGCCTGGATGGGAATGCCGATCTCGGCGTCGGTCAGCCGCGGGATGATGCCGAAACCGCTGGACGCGTGGACGGTGGACAGCACTTGGTGGCCGGTCTGCGTCATCGCCTTGGCGAAGGAGCCGGTTTCGGCATCGCGGATTTCGCCGCCCATCACCTTGTCAGGGTCGCCGCGCAGCAACACCTTGGCCGCCGCGCCGAACGGCGTCTCGCCCCCCTCTTTTTTGCCATCTTCAGCCTTGCGCTGGATCGGGATCTGCGTGACGTGCGGCTGGATGTACTCCACCGGGTCTTCTATCGAGAAGAATTTCTTGCCGGACTCGCGTTCGTAAGTCATCAGCGTGCGCAAGGTGGTGGTCTTGCCCGAACCGGTTTCGCCGGCGATGATGGTCAGCCCCGGGGAACGGTATACCGCGTCCTCAAGCACCTCCACCTGATCGTCGGAATAACCCAGCTGCGATAAGGAGAGAATGTCCTTCTCCACCGCCTCGTTCAGCAACACCCGCAGTATCACGTCGACGCCGCGGTTCTCCTTGACGCTCTGGAAGCGCAGCTGATAACTGCGCCCCTGGACCGCGATATTGATCGAACAGCTCTGGTGCTTGTTCTCGTCAAAGTGGTTGTGGCTGCGGCTGCTGGAATCGGCGCGCGAGTTGTAGGCAGTGGAGATCGCATCCATCATCGCGTTGAAATCGCGCAGCAGCCGGTCCTTGGGATCGCTGTCGCGCAGTTTGCCGTGAATGCGGTAGCGCACCAGCACGTGGTTTCCGCCGCGGAACTCGAAATGGATATCGGTTGCCCTAAGATCGATCGCCTTCTCTATCACCAGATCGAAGTTGCGGTAGCCGCCGGTCTTGGCATCGCCGTCGCGGTGGCTGGATTCCACGTTATGCTGCTGCAACTGCGAGTGCACCAGCAGGATTTCCTCCATCGACCCGACATAGATTCCCAGGCAGCTCCACTTGGTGCGGGAACGCACCCCCGCATCGAAGCGCTGCAGCAAATCGGTGCTGCGCAGCTGCAGATAAGCCACGTCCTCCAGCAACAGGATGTACTGCCTGGACTTGGCCGAGCCCAACAGCAAGGCGCTATTCTCATATCCAGGCAATACCAGGTCGCCTTCCTGCCGCCAGCCGTGGTGGCGGATGGACTCCGACTTCAGTCCGCCGATCCGGCGCACGGGCAAGCCCTGGGATGCCGCCTGCCGGCCGCGGCCATCCTGCCGGGCGTCCGAAGAAGCCGCCGACTTGGCGTCCCCGCGCCCTATGACCTCAGAAAACCAACTACACATGGCGAGACCTGCCTCTCCACTTCCCGTTCAACGCTGCTCCGGCCCGCTGGCGGTGCCGGCATCCATCAGCAGGCGTTTTCGCTTGCCGGCGTGGGCGACGTCGACATAGTCATCGCCTACAGCCACCACTTTCCACGACTGCACCACATCGCCCTCGCGCACCATCTTGCCATAGCGGCCATCCACCACCAGGTAAGCTTTGCGCACCTTGCCGTTGCCCTGGATGAACACCACATCGAACACCTGGGATGTGCCATTCTTGCCCGGAATCGGCGTGCCGCTGCTCAAGGCGGGCGGCGGCGGCGCCTGCATGGGCAAAGGCGGCAAACCGCCCGGAATCGCGGCCGGCGCCGGCGCCAGCGCGTTCTTGGCAAAGGAATCGATGGTTTCACCGCAAGCAAGCAAGGGAAACAGCAACAGCAAGGCAAACAATTTATTGGACATAGAAAGTACCCTTCGCCGTGAATTCAGGCTTTTTATCATTGAGCGTCACCTCGACGGCATCGAGCGTCATATTGCCGGCCCGCTCCATCAGGCCAGGCACCGAATCCAGGAAGGCCAGATGGCCCTGCATGCTCCAGCTGCCCTTGGCGAGCGCGGGCACCTTGTTTGCTCGATTCTTCAGCTCCGGAGGCAGTGGCACCAACGGCTCGACCTTGCCCAATGCCACGGCCATCAGCTTGCCCTCGCCCTTGCCGCCCTTGCCCAGATCGTCCAGCGCCTGCATCCGCACGCCGGCCGTCATGTAGAATTTCGCCACGTCGATCGGCGTGGATTGAGGAGCGGCCGGCGTCTCGAGCAGCGGCACGGTCTCCATCGCGCTGCCCATATCCTGGAACTGCACCGACTTGCGCTGATCCAGCAAGGTCTGGAAAGTGCCGCCGTCTTGTCGCTTCCAGTTGATTACGCACCCTTTGTCTCTGCAGGAGATGCCCCCCACCCGCCAACCGCCAACCTCAAACGGCAACTGCTGCACCACCGCCAGCATCGTCCTAGCGTATGCCGCGCCGTGATTGAGCGGAGCCTGCTTCAAGGCGCTCTGCATCTGGTTGCGATAGGACGTCATCGGATCCGGCTGTTGGGAGGCGGCCGCATCCAACGCGGCCAAGCGATCCTTTTCTTGTTGCTGCATCCACCACCAGCCCCCGCCGACCA
>NZ_MKCT01000008.1 GCF_001855555.1 Chromobacterium sphagni
GACAAATCGTCATCTTGGGTATTTGATTGTATCTAAGGCTGCGTCGCCATATCAAAAGGGGCGGTGCAGTCGTCGCGCAAACACGCTCTGTCATGAAGTGACGTAGGTTACTGAAATGATAGGGTCAAGCGACTAAGTGCATCTGGTGGATGCCTTGGCGATCACAGGCGATGAAGGACGTGTAAGCCTGCGAAAAGCGCGGGGGAGCTGGCAATAGAGCTTTGATCCCGCGATATCCGAATGGGGAAACCCGGCCCTTAGGGGTCATCCCAGACTGAATACATAGGTCTGAGGAAGCGAACTCAGCGAACTGAAACATCTAAGTAGCTGAAGGAAAAGAAATCAACCGAGATTCCGTAAGTAGTGGCGAGCGAACGCGGAACAGCCTGTATGTGATAGAGATTGAGTTAGTGGAAGGTTCATGGAAAGGACCGCCGTAGTGGGTGATAGCCCCGTACACGAAAACGCATTCTTGGTACTAAGCATACGAAAAGTAGGGCGGGACACGCGAAATCCTGTTTGAAGATGGGGGGACCATCCTCCAAGGCTAAATACTCGTGATCGACCGATAGTGAACCAGTACCGTGAGGGAAAGGCGAAAAGAACCCCGGGAGGGGAGTGAAATAGAACCTGAAACCGGATGCATACAAACAGTGGGAGCGGACTTGTTCCGTGACTGCGTACCTTTTGTATAATGGGTCAGCGACTTACATTCAGTGGCAAGCTTAACCGAATAGGGGAGGCGTAGGGAAACCGAGTCCGAATAGGGCGAATCAGTCGCTGGGTGTAGACCCGAAACCGAGTGATCTATCCATGGCCAGGATGAAGGTGCGGTAACACGCACTGGAGGTCCGAACCCACTAGTGTTGCAAAACTAGGGGATGAGCTGTGGATAGGGGTGAAAGGCTAAACAAACTCGGAGATAGCTGGTTCTCCCCGAAAACTATTTAGGTAGTGCCTCATGTATCACTTCCGGGGGTAAAGCACTGTTATGGCTAGGGGGTCATTGCGATTTACCAAACCATGGCAAACTCTGAATACCGGAAAGTGCCAGCATGGGAGACAGACAGTGGGTGCTAACGTCCATTGTCAAGAGGGAAACAACCCAGACCGCCAGCTAAGGTCCCAAATGATCAGTTAAGTGGTAAACGAAGTGGGAAGGCATAGACAGCCAGGATGTTGGCTTAGAAGCAGCCATCATTTAAAGAAAGCGTAATAGCTCACTGGTCGAGTCGTCCTGCGCGGAAGATGTAACGGGGCTCAAACTGATAACCGAAGCTGCGGATGGGCACAGTCAAATGTGTCCGTGGTAGGGGAGCGTTCTGTAGGTCTGTGAAGGTGTGTCGAGAGGCATGCTGGAGATATCAGAAGTGCGAATGCTGACATGAGTAGCGATAAAGCGGGTGAAAAGCCCGCTCGCCGAAAGCCCAAGGTTTCCTACGCAACGTTCATCGGCGTAGGGTGAGTCGGCCCCTAAGGCGAGGCTGAAAAGCGTAGTCGATGGGAAACGGGTTAAAATTCCCGTACTTTTGTGTAGTGCGATGTGGGGACGGAGAAGGTTAGGTCAGCAGACTGTTGGAATAGTCTGTTCAAGCCGGTAGGTGTGAAGAGTAGGCAAATCCGCTCTTCTTTAACACCGAGACGTGATAACGAGGGTCTACGGACCTGAAGTGACTGATACCACGCTTCCAGGAAAAGCCACTAAGCTTCAGCTACACAAGAACCGTACCGCAAACCGACACAGGTGGGCAGGATGAGAATTCTAAGGCGCTTGAGAGAACTCAGGAGAAGGAACTCGGCAAATTGATACCGTAACTTCGGGAGAAGGTATGCCTGTTGTGGTGTAAGACTTCGCGTCTGAAGCTATGACAGGTCGCAGAGAATCGGTGGCTGCGACTGTTTAACAAAAACACAGCACTGTGCCAACACGAAAGTGGACGTATACGGTGTGACGCCTGCCCGGTGCCGGAAGGTTAAGTGATGGGGTGCAAGCTCTTGATCGAAGCCCCGGTAAACGGCGGCCGTAACTATAACGGTCCTAAGGTAGCGAAATTCCTTGTCGGGTAAGTTCCGACCCGCACGAATGGCGTAACGATGGCCACACTGTCTCCTCCTGAGACTCAGCGAAGTTGAAGTGTTTGTGAAGATGCAATCTACCCGCTGCTAGACGGAAAGACCCCGTGAACCTTTACTGTAGCTTTGCATTGGACTTTGAAGTGGTTTGTGTAGGATAGGTGGGAGGCTATGAAGCCTGGACGCTAGTTCAGGTGGAGCCAACCTTGAAATACCACCCTGACCCCTTTGAGGTTCTAACCTTGGTCCGTGATCCGGATTGGGGACAGTGCATGGTAGGCAGTTTGACTGGGGCGGTCTCCTCCCAAAGTGTAACGGAGGAGTTCGAAGGTTACCTAGGTACGGTCGGAAATCGTGCTGATAGTGCAATGGCAAAAGGTAGCTTAACTGCGAGACCGACAAGTCGAGCAGGTGCGAAAGCAGGACATAGTGATCCGGTGGTTCTGTATGGAAGGGCCATCGCTCAACGGATAAAAGGTACTCCGGGGATAACAGGCTGATACCGCCCAAGAGTTCACATCGACGGCGGTGTTTGGCACCTCGATGTCGGCTCATCACATCCTGGGGCTGTAGCCGGTCCCAAGGGTATGGCTGTTCGCCATTTAAAGTGGTACGTGAGCTGGGTTCAAAACGTCGTGAGACAGTTTGGTCCCTATCTGCAGTGGGCGTTGGAAGTTTGACGGGGGCTGCTCCTAGTACGAGAGGACCGGAGTGGACGAACCTCTGGTGTACCGGTTGTCACGCCAGTGGCATCGCCGGGTAGCTAAGTTCGGAAGAGATAACCGCTGAAAGCATCTAAGCGGGAAACTCGCCTGAAGATGAGACTTCCCTGGAGGCTAGACCTCCCTGAAGAGTCGTTCGAGACCAGGACGTTGATAGGTCGGGTGTGGAAGCGCTGTGAGGCGTGAAGCTAACCGATACTAATTGCTCGTGAGGCTTGATCCTATCATTTGAGTGGCTTGGGAAACTGAGTGACGAAGATGGAGTGTGAGTGCGACACAATTGAGTACCCGAAAAAATATTCAGAACGCGTTGAGAGACGAGTTCAGGCTTCTTGAGTTTGTACCAGTTTATGTCTGGTGGCCATAGCGAGGTGGTCCCACGCCTTCCCATCCCGAACAGGACCGTGAAACGCCTTAGCGCCGATGATAGTGTGGCATTCGCCATGTGAAAGTAGGACACCGCCAGACGCCCGATAGCGGAACCCCAGCTCAATGAGCTGGGGTTTTTGCGTTTGGCGCGCCGGATGAGTTTGTTGAAACCCCATGGACCGATTCCATGGGGTTTTTGCGTTCGGCGGTAGCGCGTTCAGCGATCCAGCCCGCCCAGCAGCACGTACTTGATTTCCAGGTAGTCCTCTATGCCGTACTTGGATCCCTCGCGGCCCAGGCCCGACTGTTTGACGCCGCCGAACGGCGCAGCCTCGTTGGACAGCAGGCCGCTGTTGACCGCTACCATGCCGTATTCCAGGCCTTCGGCGACGCGGAAGATGCGGCCGACGTCGCGCGCGTAGAAGTAGCTGGCCAAGCCGAACTCGGTATCGTTGGCCAGGCGGATGGCTTCGTCTTCGGTGTGGAAGCGGAACAGCGGCGCCAGCGGGCCGAAGGTCTCCTCGCGGGCGACTTTCATATTGCTGGAGACGTTGCCGATCAGCGTCGGCTCGAAGAAAGTGTGGCCCAGCGCGTGGCGCTTGCCGCCGGCGATCAGCGTGCCGCCCTTGGCGAGCGCGTCGGCGATGTGCTCTTCCACCTTGGCCACGGCGTTGTGGTCTATCAGCGGCCCCTGGGTGACGCCGGCTTCCAGGCCGTTGCCTACTTTCAGCGTGGCGACGGCGGCGGCGAATTTGGCGGCGAAGGCGTCGTAGACGCCGTCCTGCACATAGATGCGGTTGGCGCAGACGCAGGTTTGGCCGGCGTTGCGGTATTTGGAGATCAGCGCGCCTTCCACCGCGGCGTCCAGGTCGGCGTCGTCAAACACGATGAAGGGAGCGTTGCCGCCCAGCTCCATCGACACTTTCTTCACCGTGCCGGCGCACTGGGAGATCAGCTTGCGGCCCACTTCGGTGGAGCCGGTGAAGGAGAACTTCTTCACCGTATCGCTGCCGGTCAGCACCGCGCCGATTTCGCTGGAGCCGCCGGTGATGACTGAGAACACGCCAGCCGGGATGCCTGCGCGCTCGGCCAGTTCGGCCAGCGCCAGCGCCGACAGCGGCGTCTGGCTGGCCGGACGGACCACCATGGTGCAGCCTGCGGCCAGCGCCGGGGCGACTTTGCGGGTGATCATCGCGCTGGGGAAGTTCCACGGCGTGATGGCGGCGGTGACGCCGATCGGCTCCTTGGTCACCAGCACGCGGCGGTCGGCGGCGGGACCCGGCACGATGTCGCCGTAGACGCGCTTGGCTTCCTCGGCGTACCACTCGATGTAGCCGGCGCCGTAGGCGATTTCGCCTTTGGCTTCCGCCAGCGGCTTGCCCTGCTCGCTGGTGAGGATGACGGCCAGGTCCTGCTGGTGCGCCATGATCAGATCGAACCAGCGGCGCAGGATGACGGCGCGCTCCTTGGCGCTCTTGGCCTTCCAGGCCGGGAAGGCGCGCGCGGCCGCGGCCACCGCGCGCTCGGCTTCGGCGGCGCCCATCTTCGGCACTTGGCCTATGGTTTCGCCGTTGGCCGGGTTATGCACGGCGATGAATTGGCCGCCGTCGGCATCCAGCCATTGGCCGTCCAGATAGCATTGCTGGCGCAGCAGCTTGGCGTCTTGCAGATTCAGCATGTCGGGTGCTCCTTGAGCAAGCGAGCGGACGCGGCTTCAGGCGGGGCCGCTCGCATTGGGGGTGTCAGTCGCTCAGGCCTTCAGCGCGGCTTCCAGCTTGCCCAGCGCTTCGGCGAAGACCTCGTCTTCTATGGTCAGCGGGAACAAGAAGCGCACCACGTTGGCGTACACGCCGCAGGTGAGCAGGATCAGGCCGTTCGCCAGCGCGTGCTGCTGCACCTTCTTGGCGAAATCGGGATCCGGGGCGTGGCCGCCGTCCTGGTTGAATTCGACGGCTATCATCGCGCCCAGGCCGCGCACTTCGGCGATCTGCGGCACATCTTTTTTCAGGCTGTTCAGCTTTTCCTTCAAGGCGTCGCCCAGGCGCTGGGCGCGCAAGGCGAGCTTTTCGGTTTCGATCACGTCCAGCACCGCGTGGGCGGCGGCCACCGCCAGCGGGTTGCCGGCGTAGGTGCCGCCCAGGCCGCCGGGCGCCGGCGCGTCCATCACTTCGGCGCGGCCGGTGAGCGCGGACAGCGGGAAACCGCCGGCCAGCGATTTGGCCATGGTGATCAGGTCCGGCACCGCGTCGAAATGCTCGCTGGCCAGCAGTTTGCCGGTGCGGGCGAAGCCAGATTGAACCTCGTCGGCGATCAGCAGGATGCCATGGCGGTCGCACAACGCGCGCAGCGCCTTGACCCATTCCGCCGGGGCGGCGTAGAAGCCGCCTTCTCCCTGCACCGGCTCGTAGATGATGGCGGCGACGCGAGCCGGGTCGATGTCGTATTTGAACAGTCTTTCGAGGCCGGTGAGCGATTCCGCTATCGAGACCCCGTGCAGCGCGTTGGGATAGGGCGCGTGGTAGACATCGCCGGGGAAGGGGCCGAAGTTCAGCTTGTAGGGCGCCACCTTGCCGGTGAGCGCCATCCCCATCAGGGTGCGGCCGTGGAAGGCGCCGCCGAAGGCGATGATGCCGGGGCAGCCGGTGAAGGCGCGTGCCACTTTGACCGCGTTTTCAACGGCTTCTGCGCCGGTGGTGAACAGCGCGGTCTTCTTGGCGTGGCTGCCAGGAGTCAGCGCGTTCAGCTTTTCCGCCAGGCTGATGTAGGACTCGTAGGGCACCACCTGGTAGCAGGTATGGCTGAAGCGCGACAGCTGCTCCGCCACCGCCGCTTCCACCTTGGGGTGCAGGTGGCCGGTGTTGAGCACGCCGATGCCGCCGGCGAAGTCGATGTAGCGGCGGCCTTCGGTATCCCATACCTCCGCATTCTTCGCCCGTTCGGCAAAGAAACCGCACATCACTCCCACGCCGCGCGGGGTGGCGTCGGCCTTGCGTTGCATCAGTTGCTGCTGGCTCATGGAGATCTCCTCGGGGCCGCGTGGCGATCGCTTGGCGATGCCCGGCGTTGTCGATATCGGCGCTGGCGGTATGCCGGCGCGTTAGCAGATCATTCTATGATCGTGTTTAGCAAAAAGCTACATGTGCAATGAAAAGTTAAACACTTGTGGCGGCAGGGGCACAGCGAGACAGCGGGGGCAGGGGCGCGCCGCACGGTTTGGCGTCCATGCGGCGCGGAAAAGGCGGGATTTAGCGGACGATCACCTGGTTGACTTCGCTCAGCACTTGCGGCTCAAGCTGGCCGGCGGATTGCGCCAGCGCCAGCTTGGCGGTGAGATAGCTGTACTTGGCGTTG
Source organism: Chromobacterium sphagni (assembly GCF_001855555.1). Classification (GTDB taxonomy): domain Bacteria; phylum Pseudomonadota; class Gammaproteobacteria; order Burkholderiales; family Chromobacteriaceae; genus Chromobacterium; species Chromobacterium sphagni. The sequence continues at coordinate 6,516 of NZ_MKCT01000008.1, forward strand.
GCCAGGGTGGTGACGGCGGTGTAGTAGGCCTGTTCCGCCTGCAGCAGGTCTATGCTGGTGCGGATGCCCACTTCCTTGCCCAGCCGGGTGGAGTCCACCTTGCTCTTGGCCGACAGCAGCAACTGCTGCTGGGCGCGCACCAGCGCGGCGCCGTTGGTGACGCCCAGAAAGGCCTTGCGCACATCCTCCTTCACCTGGCGGCGGGTGGCTTCCAGCTGGTCGCGCGCGGCGTCGCGCAGTGCCACCGCCTCGCGTACCTGGGAGCTGATGCCGCCGCCGGAGAACAGCGGCACGCTGACTGTGACGCCGATATTGCTGCCGCGGGTGTGCGGATAATTGCCGGACTGGTTGTTCACATTGTCGGTATAGCCGGTGTTGAGGGTGACGGTGGGCAGGTGGTTGCCGCGTTTTTCGGTGACAGTCTGCTCCGCCAGCTGCAGGTTCTGTTCGGCGCTCTTAATGCGCAGGCTGTTGCGTTGCGCCAGATCCATCCAGGCCTCGAGTCCCGCGGGTTTGGGCGGGTCTAGCGGCAACTGGTCGCGCACGGTCTGGATGGCGGCCGGGTCCAGGCCGGTCAGCCGCTGCAGATTGTGCTGCGCCAGCTCCAGATTGTTGGCATCGTTGATTTCCTGAGCCACCGAGCCATCGTAGCCGGCCTGAGCCTCGTTGGTGTCGGTGATGGTGGCGGTGCCGACCTCGAACGCGGTCTTGGCCTGCTGCAGCAGGTTGAGGTAAGTCTTTTTGCTGGCGCGGGTGGCGGCCAGCGTGTCCTGGGCGCGCAGCACGTCGAAATAGGCCTGGGCGATATCCAGGATCAGCTGCTGCTCGGCGGCGTCGAAAGTGGTGTCGGCCAGCTCCGTGCCTATCTTGCCCTTGCGGTAGCCGGTGTATTTTCCCGTATCGAACAGCGGCTGCTGCAGGCCCAAGGTGTAGCCGTGGGCTTCATAAGGAGAGTTGCGCACCACATTGCCATAGGCGTCGGCGATGGAGGAGGGCTGCAGCGGGTTGTTGTATTGGTAGTTGCCGTTCAGGCTGACCTGCGGCAGCAACTGCGAGCGGCCTTGCACCAGTTTTTCCTGGCCGGCGTCGCGTTGCGCGCGCGAGGCGGAGAAGTCGGCATTGTAGTCGCGGGCGGCCTGCCAGGCGCCGACCAGATCGAAAGCCTGGCTGGGGAGGGCAAAGCCCAGCATCAGCAGGCTGCCCAGTAAGGTGAGACGGTTGTTCTTCATTTAGTGCTCGTTATTTTTGCTGTGGAATCGCTTCTTGCTGCTCATCGCGCCTCACGCCGAACCATTGGGCGTACAGCGCCGGCAGGAACAGCAGCGTCAGGACTGTGGCCACCAACAGGCCGCCCATGATGGCCACCGCCATCGGTCCCAAAAGGTGCTGCGGGTCAGCGGGATCATCGCCAGAATGGCGGCCAATGCTGTCAGCATTATGGGCCGAAAGCGCCGCACAGTGGAACCGATGATGGCCTCGAAGCGGTCTATGCCCTCGGCGATGTCGTGCTCGATCTGGTCCACCAGGATCACTGAATTGCGCATGATCATGCCGGACAGCGCGATCACCCCCAGCATCGCCACGAAGCCGAAAGGCGCTTGGAAGGCAATCAGCGTAAGGGTTACGCCTATCATGCCCAGCGGCGCGGTGAGCACCACCATCAGCGTGCGCTGGAAGCTCTGCAACTGCAGCATCAGGAGTGTCAGAACTGCAACAATCATCAACGGCGCCACCGCGGCGATGGCCTTTTGCGATTTACCGCTGGATTCCAGCGTGCCGCCGGCCTCGATGTGGTAGCCCAATGGCAGCGTTTTCTCCAGCGCGGCCATTTTCGGCGACAGCTGGGTGGAGACGTCCGCGCCCTGCACGCCATCGGTCACGTCGGCGCTAACGGTGATGGCCGGCAGACGGTTTCGGCGCCAGATGATGCCTTCTTCCGGCTGGTAGTCGATATGGCCGATCTGTGAAACCGGCACGAAGCGGCCGCTGGCGGTTTGCAGCATCAGATTGCCTAGACCGGCGACGTTGTTGCGCTCTTCCGGATTGAGACGGGCGACGATGGCTATGCTCTGGTTGCCTTCGCGGTACTGGCTGACCGCGCTGCCGGAGATCAGCATCTGCAGCTGTTGCGACAATTGTTGCGACGACAGACCCAGCGCGGCGGCCTTGTCCTGGTCGATGTCTATCCGCAGCGCTTTGGCCTGTTCGCCCCAGTTCTGATTGACGTGTAGCGTGGACGGATGGCTGCGCAGCAGTTTCTCCACCTGTTCGGCGATTTTGCGCACTTCATCGTGGTCTGGCCCCATCACGCGGAACTGCACCGGATAGCCCACCGGCGGGCCGTTTTCCAGCCGGATGACGCGGCCGCGAACCAGCGGGAAGTCATTGTCGAAAATCTTCTCCAGCCTGGCCTTGACGGTTTCGCGCACATGCTCGTCGCGCGTCATCACCATCAACTGCGCGTAGTTGGTGTGCTGCTGCTGCTGGTCCAGCGGCAGGTAGAAGCGCGGACTGCCGCTGCCAACATAGCTGGTGACGCTGAGGACATTGCTGTCGGCGCGCGCCAGTTGTTCCATCTTTTCCACTTGCTGCAGCGTGGCCTGGTAGCTGGCGCCGCGCGGCAGCCGCATGTCCACCATCAGCTCCGGCCGGTTGGACGAGGGGAAGAACTGCTGCGCCACCAGCAGGCGGAAGGCGATCAGCGATAGCGCGAAGGCGGCCAGCGTGGCGGCAATCACCGTCTTGCGGTGGTCCAGACACCATGTCAGCAGCGCGCGGAAGCGTTGATAGAACGGTTTCTGGTAGACATCGTGCGCTTCATGATGGGCATGGCTGGGCAACAGCTTGTAGCCCAGATAGGGGGTGAACACCACCGCCACTATCCATGACAGCACCAGCGCGATGCCGACCACCGCGAACAGGCTGAACACATATTCGCCGGCCATCGATTTGGCCAGCCCCACCGGCAGGAAGGTGGCAGCGGTGATCAGGGTGCCGGTCAGCATTGGAAAAGCGGTGCTGGTGTAGGCGTAGGTGGCGGCCTGGAACTTGTTCCAGCCTTGCTCCAGCTTCAGCGACATCATTTCCACCGCGATGATGGCATCGTCCACCAAGAGGCCCAGCGCGATGATCAACGACCCCAGCGAGATGCGCTGCAGGTCGATGTTGAAGAAGTACATCGCCAGGAAGGTCATCGCCAGCACCAGCGGAATGGACAGCGCCACCACCACCCCGGTGCGCAGGCCCAGGCTGAAGAAGCTGACCGCCAGCACGATCACCACCGCCTCCAGCAGCGAGCGCATGAATTCGCCGACCGCGTCTTTTACCACCTTGGGTTGGTCGGACACCGCGTGGATCTCCACCCCCAGCGGCAGCTTGCTCTTGATGTTGCCGACGGCGAGGTCCAGGTTGTTGCCCAGTTTCAGCACGTCGCCGCCGCTTTTCATGCTGATGGCCAGCGCCAGCACCGGCTTGCCGTTGAAGCGCACGCTGGTGGCGGGCGGATCGATATAGCCGCGCTTGACGCTGGCGATGTCGCCCAGCCGGAAAGATTTGCCGGCCACGCTGACCGGCGTGGCGGCCACCGCCGCCACCGAATCGTATTTGCCGCTGGGGCGCACCCAGATGCGGTCGGACGCGGTTTCAAAGGTGCCGGCCGGCGTCATCGCGTTCTGCTGCTGCAGCGCCTGCCAGATGGCGCGGGTATCCAGGCCCAGGCTGGCCAGCTTGGCGCTGGCGAGGTCGACATAGATGCGCTGTTCCTGCTTGCCCAGCACCTGCACCTTGGCCACGTCGGGCACCCGCAGCAGCTCCTGCTTGGCGGCCTCGACGTAGCGCCGCAGATCCTCGTAGCTGAAGCCGTCGCCGCTGAAGGCGTAGATGTTGCCGAAGGTGTCGCCGAACTCGTCGTTGAAGAACGGTCCCTGGGTCCCGGCGGGCAGGGTGTAGGCGATGTCGCCCAGCTTCTTGCGCACCTGGTACCACAGCTGCGGCACGTTTTTGGGCGGCACGTCTTCGCGCAGCGATAGCACCAGCAGGCTTTCGCCTGGCTTGGTGTAGCTTTGCACGTAGTCTATCTCGCCCATCTCCTGCAGTTTTTCCTCCAGCTTGTCGGTGACCTGCTGTTCCATCTGCTCGGTGGTGGCGCCCGGCCATTGGGCTTGCACCAGCATCGCCTTGAAGGTGAATTCCGGGTCTTCCTTCTGTCCCAGCTGGGTGTAGGCCCAGGCGCCGGCCAGCATCAGCACCACCATCAGGTAGCGCACCAGTGCCTGGTGCTGCAACGCCCATTCGGAAAGATTGAGTTTCTTCATCATGCCTTCCTTACTGGGCCAGCAGCTTGACGCGCTGCTGCTCGCGCAGCAGGTGCACGCCGGCGGTCACTACCTTGTCGCCGGGACGCACGCCGTCGGCGATGGCGATGCTGTCGTTGTCGACGGTGCCGACGCTGACCGGCTTGCGGCTGACGCGCAGGCTTCGTGGATCGATCAGCCAGACGTAGTGCTTGCCTTGCAGATCCAGCACCGCGGTCAAGGGCAGGCTCAACGCCTGGCCGACCGCGTGGCCGGGGATGCGCACATTGGCGGTCATGCCCAGCTGAAGCGCGTGGCTGTCGCCGGACAGCGCGATGCGGGCCGGGTAAGTGCGGGTGGCGGGGTCGGCGTCCGCTGCCAGCTCGCGCAGTGCGCCTGGCAGCGGCGCGCCGCCCTTCCACAGGCTGATCTGGAAGCCGCCGGCGCGGCGCACCTGCTCCAGCGCGTTTTCCGGCACCTGGATCGCCACTTCGCGCGCGCCGTCCTGCGACAACTTGGCCACCGGCTGGCCGGCCGCCACCACCATGCCGGGCTCGGCCTGCATCTGGCTGACCACGCCGTCGGCGTCGGCGGCGAGCGTGGTGTAGTCGGTCTGGTTGCGGCTGGAGGCCAGGCCGGCGCGCGCCTGGTCCACCTTGGCGCGGGCGGCGGCGACACCGTTCTGCTGCGCGTCCACCTGGGCCTGGCTGATGAAGGCCTTGGCCAACAACTCGCGGTAGCGCTTCAGATTGAGCTGCTGCTGGGCGAGATCGGATTCGGCCGCCGCCAGTTGCGCCTGCTTGGCCGCCAGATCGAGCTGGTAGTCGCCGGGATCCAGCCGGGCCAGCGGCTGGCCCTTCTTGACGTGCTCGCCGCTGTTGACCAGCTTGGCCACCACCTTGCCGGCCACGCGGAAGGCCAGCTGGGTTTCGTGGCGGGGTCGGATTTCGCCGGCGTAGCTGTCGCCGCTTGGCGCGGCGCTGCCGCCGGCGATAACGTAGCGCACCGGGCGGATGTCTTGCTGCGGGGCGGGCTTGTCCTGGCAGGCGCTGAGGGCCAGTGTCCCCAGCAGGGCCAGCCAGAGGCGGGCGGCGGGATGCTTCATGATTGCGGTTCCATTGCGGCGGACTGATGCAGTCCTTGCAGAATCAGCTGCAGCGACGATTTGAGAAAAGCCAGCGGGTCGGCGGCCAGCGTGTCGCAGCAGCCGGACACCTGGGCGAAGGAGTGGCCGAGGATCATGGTGGTCAGCATCGGCGCGATCAGCGTGTCGGCGGCATGCTCGATGTTGACCGGACGGTATTCGCCGCTGGCGACGCCGCGCTGCACGATGAGGCCGATCAGCTGGCGCGCCGGCCGGATCACCTCCTCGTAGTAGAACTGCGCCAGCTCGGGGAAATTGGCGGCTTCGGCCACCATCAGCTTGCACAGGCCGGCGGAGCGGGTGGAGCCGATATGCAGCCACCAGTCGTCCAGCGCCAGCGCCAGCAGCTGGCTGGAGCTACCCGGCAGTAGCTCCAGCTGTTGCCGCATTTCCTGGAAGCGCGCGACGATGGTGGCGCGCACCACCGCCTTGAAGATTTCTTCCTTGCTGTGGAAGTACAGATAGGGGGTGCCCTTGGTGACGCCGGCCGCTTGGGCGATGTCTTCCATCTTGGTGGCGCGGTAGCCTTTGTCGACGAACAAGGTCAGTGCCGCGTCGAGGATTTCGCCGGGGCGGGCGTCTTTCTTGCGCTGCCAACGGCTGGTGCCGGTTTCCGTCATCAAGCTCTTTCTGAATATTGGTTCAGTAATATCGGCACTGTATGTCTTTTGGACAGGTGTCGGCAATTAATAAATTACTGTTCAGCAAGCTGGGTGATTAAAATGCAACACCGTAATCCGAATCGCCGCCCAGCCGTTAAACGCTGGGGAAACGAGCCCCGCTACAAGGAGAGAGAAAGTGGCAATCGACGCAGCCGATAAGGCGAACATCCTGGCCGAGGCGCTGCCTTACATCCGCCAGTTCGCCGGCAAGACCATCGTGATCAAGTACGGCGGCAACGCCATGACCGACGACGCGCTGAAAGAGGGCTTCGCCAAGGACGTGGTGCTGCTCAAGCTGGTGGGCATGAACCCGGTGGTGGTGCACGGCGGCGGCCCGCAGATCAACGACCTGCTGGCGCGCGTCGGCAAGCAGGGCGAGTTCATCCAGGGCATGCGCGTCACCGACCAGGAAACCATGGACGTGGTGGAAATGGTGCTGGGCGGCCTGGTCAACAAGGAAATCGTGTCGCTGATCAACAAGCACGGCGGCAAGGCGGTCGGCCTCACCGGCAAGGATGGCCACTTCATCCGCGCGCGCAAGCTGTTCCTCAAGTCCGACAACGAGGAGGAAATCGATATCGGCCAGGTGGGCGAGATCGAGCAGATCGATCCGGCGCTGGTGTCTTTGCTGGACAGCCAGGACTTCATCCCAGTGGTGGCGCCGATAGGCGTGGGCGCCGACGGCGAGGCCTACAACATCAACGCCGATCTGGTGGCCGGCAAGCTGGCGGAAACGCTGAAGGCGGAAAAGCTGGTGCTGATGACCAACACCCCGGGAGTGCTGGACAAGAAGGGCCAGTTGTTGACTGGACTCACCGCGCAGCGCATCGACGAGCTGTTTGCCGACGGCACCATCTCCGGCGGCATGCTGCCCAAGATCAGCTCCGCGCTGGACGCGGCCAAGAACGGCGTGAGCGCGGTCCACATCATCGACGGCCGCGTCAAGCACGCGCTGCTGCTGGAAATCCTCACCGCCGCCGGCGTAGGTACCATGATCCGCGCCTGACCTTTCCCCTGTGGAGCCGGTCATGGCGGTGATCTATAGTTATGGCATACCGTTGCGCGCGGCAGGATGGCAGGCCGGCGCGCGGCGGTACCACAGGCGATAAGGGGAGATAATATGCAAACTGTAAGACAACTGCTGGACGGCAAGCCAGTGCGGGCGCTGGTGTACGTCAGTCCAGACAATACCGTGTTCCAGGCGCTGCAGGTGATGGCGGAAAACGATATCGGCGCGGTGCTGGTGATGGAGTCGGGCGATATCGTCGGCATTTTTTCCGAACGCGACTACGCCCGCCGCATCGTGTTGCAGGGCCGCACCTCGGCCGGCACCAAGGTGCGCGACATCATGACCAGCCGGGTGGTGTACGTGACGCCGCAGGAGACGCTGGAGGACTGCATGGGCCTGATGACTGAAAAGCGCATCCGCCATCTGCCGGTGATGGAGGGGCAGACGGTGCTGGGCATGCTGTCGATCGGCGATCTGGTGCGGGCGACGATAGACGAGCAGGCGCAGGTGATCAACCACCTGGTGCATTACATCCAGTCCGCCTGAACTCCACGGCCCGCCAATGCGGGCCGCAGTTTTTCATCGGCTCAGGCCGGTATCGGCACGATACGTTGGCGCAGCGCCAGCAGCGCCGGCGCTACCTGTGCGCGCATGGCGGCGGCGTCGAAGGCGAAGGCCGGCCCGCTGGCGTTGAGCGCCATCGCCGGCTGGCCCGGCAGCAGCGCCGGCAGGTGCGTGCCCACCGCCATCACATCCGCCTCATACTCGCCGAAAGACGCCGAGTAGCCGTGACAGCGGTAATCGGCGCAGGCCTGCTCCAGTCGATGTTCCAGCTGTGGCCATTCCACGCCGTAACGTCCGGCCAGCCGCGGCAGCAAGGCCTGTTGTTCGGCGCAAGGCAGGCCGGCGAAGTAGGCGCGGCCTATCGCGGTGGTGGCTAGCGGCACCCGCGATCCGGTGGACAGCTGCACTGACACCCGGGCCCGGCTGCGGCAGGTTTCCAGATACACCATGTCGCTGCCATCGCACAGCGCCAGGCTGACCGACACATTGTTGGCCAGCGCGAATTCCCGCATCAAGGGCGCCGCCGCCGCGCGCAGATCGTAGCCGGCCAGCGCCGCCGACCCCAGTGACAGCAGGGCCAGGCCCAGCCGGTATGGGCCGCCATCGCCCTCCTGTTGCAGATAGCCCAGTCGCGTCAACGTATGGCTCAGCCGCGACACCGTGGACTTGGGCAGGCCGGTGCGGCGTGCCAGTTCCTGGTTGGACAGCGCGCCCTCGCCGGGGCGGAACGCCGCCAGCATTTCCAGGCCGCGCGCCAGCGCGGTGACGAATTGCCGGTCTTCTTCCTGTTGCATCTTGTTCCTCATCACGACAACGGTTTTGCCACATGACGGGTAAATCGCTTTACAAGCCCGGGGCAGAGTGTTTAGTCTATTTTGCATGGTGAAATTCAATTCCGCAATGCGGAATTAATCGGGAGAAAGCATATGGCAGCACCCTCGCAGCGCGCCCCCTTCGTCTGGGAAGATCCCCTGTTGCTGCTGGATCAGTTGACCGACGAGGAGCAGCTGGCTCAGCAGAGCGCGCAAGACTACTGCCAGCAGCGTTTGTTGCCGCGGGTGCTGATGGCCAATCGCGAGGAGCGTTTCGACCGCGAGATCATCAACGAGATGGGCGAGCTGGGTTTCCTCGGCTGCACGATAGAAGGCTATGGCTGCGCCGGCCTGAGCCATGTGGCCTACGGCCTGGTGGCGCGCGAAGTGGAGCGGGTGGACTCAGGCTACCGCTCGGCGATGAGCGTGCAGTCCAGTCTGGTGATGCACCCGATCTGGGCCTACGGTTCCGACGCGCAAAAGGACAAATACCTGCCCAAGCTCGCCAGCGGCGAATGGTTGGGCTGTTTCGGCCTGACCGAGCCCGACTCCGGCTCCGATCCGGCCAGCATGAAAACCCGCGCCCGCAGGGTGGACGGCGGCTATCTGCTGTCTGGCAGCAAGATGTGGATCACCAACAGCCCGGCCGCCGATGTATTCGTGGTGTGGGCCAAGGATGATGACGACGAGATCCGCGGTTTCATCCTGGAGAAGGGCATGAGCGGCCTGTCGGCGCCGGCCATCCATGGCAAGTTTTCCTTGCGCGCCTCCATCACCGGCGAGATCGTGATGGACGACGTGCTGGTGCCGGAGGAGCAGCTGCTGCCGGGCGTCAAGGGCCTGAAGGGACCGTTCGGCTGCCTGAACAAGGCGCGCTACGGCATCGCCTGGGGCGCGCTGGGCGCCGCCGAGTTTTGCTGGCACGCCGCCCGCCAGTACACGCTGGAGCGCGAGCAGTTCGGCCGTCCGCTGGCCGCCAATCAGCTGATCCAACTGAAGCTGGCCAATATGCAAACCGACATCGCGCTCGGCCTGCAGGCCGCGCTGCGGGTGGGCCGGCTGCTGGACGAGGGCAAGGCGGCGCCGGAAATGATCTCGCTGATCAAGCGCAACAATTGCGGCAAGGCGCTGGATATCGCCCGCCTGGCGCGCGACATGCACGGCGGCAACGGCATCTGCGACGAATTCCACGTGATCCGCCACATGATGAATCTGGAGGCGGTCAACACTTACGAGGGCACGCACGATGTGCATGCCCTGATTCTGGGCCGAGCCCAGACCGGTATTCAGGCGTTTGCCTGATAAGCCGGCGCGGCCGGAGGGCCGGCCGTGCCGTTGATTCCTGTCTGTCCTTTGGGGGCCCGGCTTGCCGGGCCACTTTTTTTTGCGGCGGGCAGCGGCGGGAGGCGCCCTGGCGGGCGCGAAGCCGAATCATTGAATTTCGCTGGCCAGAAAAGGAGAACGCGATGTCCGGAGCATTAGCGGGTATCAAGGTGGTGGATCTGAGCCGGGTGCTGGCCGGGCCGTGGGCCAGCCAGCTGCTGGCCGATCTGGGCGCCGATGTGGTCAAGGTGGAGCGTCCCGGCTGCGGCGACGACACCCGGCAGTGGGCGCCGCCCAGCCTGCCGGACGGCAAGGCCGCCTATTTCCTGTGCACCAACCGCGGCAAGCGTTCGCTGACGGTGGACATCAGCCAGAGCGCCGGCCAGGAGATCATCCGCAAATTGGCGGCCGAGGCCGACGTGCTGCTGGAGAACTACAAGGTAGGCGGCCTGAAGAAGCACGGCTTGGACTACGCAACGCTGGCCAAGCTCAATCCGCGGCTGGTGTATTGCTCGATCACCGGCTTCGGCCAGGACGGCCCCTACGCCAATTTGGCCGGCTACGACTACATCGTGCAGGGCATGTCCGGCTTGATGAGCATCACCGGCCCGGCCGACGGCGAACCGCACAAGGTGGGGGTGGCGGTGTCCGACCTGTTCACCGGCCTCTACGCCGCCAACGCCATCCAGGCGGCGCTGCTGGCGCGGGAGAAGAGCGGCGCTGGCCAGCATATCGACATGGCCCTGTTCGATTGCTCGCTGGCGATGCTGGCCAATGTCGGCTCCAACTGGCTGGTTGGCCAGACGGTGCCGCCGCGGCTGGGCAATGCCCACGCCAATATCGTACCCTACCAAGTGTTCGCCGCAACCGACGGCTACTTCATCCTGGCCTGCGGCAACGACAAGCAGTTCGCCGAAGTGTGCCGGTTGATCGGCCAGCCGCAATGGGCGCGCGACAGCCGCTACGCCACCAATCCGCAGCGGGTCGCCCACCGCGCGCAGCTGGTGCCCCTGCTGGCGCAATCCTTCCGCCGCCAGAGCCGCGACAGCTGGCTGGACGCGCTGGACAAGGCCGGCGTGCCATGCGGGCCGATCAACAATGTGGACGAGGCTTTCGCCGATCCGCAGGCCCAGGCGCGCGGCATGCAGCTGGCGTTGGAGGATAATGTCGGACAGGAAGTGCCGCTGGTGGGGTGTCCGATCAAACTTTCCGGCACGCCAGTCGAGTACAATCTAGCCCCTCCCGCTCTGGGAGAACATACTGAGCAGATTTTGCGCACGCTGGGTTATGGCGAGTCGGACATTGTCGCATTGCGCAACAGTGGTACCGTTTAAACGCTTGTTTGATTTTGACGGCGTCAGCGCTTCATAGCATGATGTCAATCAAATCAATAAGTCCCGGCGGGCGCAAAGGAGAAACGGTGCAACGCGAATACATGGAATACGATGTGGTGATCGTCGGCGGCGGGCCTTCCGGCTTGTCGGCGGCGATCCGTCTGAAACAGCTGGCGGCGGAAAAGGGCCGCGACATCAGCGTCTGTCTATTGGAGAAGGGCTCGGAAATCGGCGCCCACATCCTGTCGGGCGCGGTGATTGAAACCGGCGCGCTCGCCGAGCTGCTGCCCGACTGGAAGGAACGGGACGCGCCGCTGAACACCCCGGCCGGCGCCGACCGCTTCCTGTACCTGACCGAGACCGAGTCCATCCAGCTGCCGACGCCACCGCAGATGAACAACCACGGCAACTACATCGTCAGTCTGGGCAATTTCTGCCGCTGGTTGGGCGCGCAGGCCGAGAGCCTAGGCGTGGAGATTTATCCGGGATTCGCCGCTGCCGAGGTGCTGTACCACGCCGACGGCTCGGTCAAGGGCGTGGCCACCGGCGCGGTCGGCACCGGCAGGAACGGCGAGCTGGAAGGCGAGCCGGGCATGGAGCTATGGGCGAAGCAGACCATTTTCGCCGAAGGCTGTAGGGGCTCGCTGACCAAGACGCTGTTCGAGCGCTTCAAGCTGCGCGACGGCGCCGATCCGCAAACCTTCGGCCTCGGCATCAAGGAATTGTGGGAAGTGAAGCCGGAAAACCATCAGCCCGGCCACATCACCCACACCGTCGGCTGGCCGCTGGACACCGCCACTTACGGCGGCTCCTTCCTTTACCATTTGGAAGACAATCTGGTGGCGGTGGGCTTCGTGGTCGGGCTGGACTACCAGAACCCCTATCTGTCGCCGTTCGAGGAGTTCCAGCGCTTCAAGACCCACCCGGCTATCAAGAAGGTGTTCGAGGGGGGGCGCCGCATTTCCTACGGCGCGCGCGCGCTGAGCGAGGGCGGGATCCAGAGCCTGCCCAAGCTCACCTTCCCGGGCGGCGTGCTGGTGGGCGATACCGCCGGCTTCCTCAACGTGCCCAAGATCAAGGGCACCCACACCGCGATGAAGTCGGCGATGCTGGCGGCGGAGGCGGTGTTCGAGCTGCTGGGCGACGAGGCCCAGGCCGAGGGCGGCGAAGCCAAGGCTTATTCGGCGAAGTTCCGGCAGAGCTGGGTGCGCGACGAACTGTACAAGGTGCGCAACATCCGGCCGTCGTTCCGCTGGGGGCTGTGGCCGGCGATCATCTATTCGGCGCTGGACACCTTCCTGTTCCGCGGCCGCGCGCCGTGGACGCTGCGCCACAAGCACGCCGACAACGAAACGCTGAGGCAGGCCTACGAGTTCAGTCCTATCCAGTATCCCAAGCCGGACGGCGTGCTGACCTTCGACCGCCTGTCGTCGGTGTTCATTTCCAACGCCAACCACAGCGAAGACCAGCCGGCGCACCTGAAGCTGAAGGACGCTTCGGTGCCGGTCTCCGTCAACCTGGCGCTGTACGACGCGCCTGAGCAGCGCTATTGCCCGGCCGGAGTGTACGAGATCGTCGGCCAGGACGAAGGTCAGCCGCGCTTGCAGATCAATGCGCAGAACTGCGTGCACTGCAAGACCTGCGACATCAAGGACCCCACCCAGAACATCAACTGGGTGACGCCGGAGGGCGGCGGCGGCCCCAACTACCCCAATATGTAAGCCGCCCGCCAGGGCCGAAAAATCGGGCCGTTTTCGCGGATGGCCCGGTTTTTTCTTGTCCGATCAGGCTGTTGCCGATCAAGGCAGTGGGAACTATGGCTTGACGGCAGCTGCTATCGTTGGCAGCATGCTGCACATGACTGATCGAATTGCCGTCTTGTTCCACAGCTATTCCTATTGGTACCGCCCATCCTGGCGGCGCCAGGGATAGGCTCGGCCAGACGACAAAGAGGTCAGCGAGCACATTCCCGACAAATGCCGCCGGTTACCGGTGGCATTTGTTTTTTTGACCCGACAAAGAGCGAATGATCTCCGGTCCGATCGCACCGTTTCAGATCCGGAGACACAAGCCATGAACGAAGTCCGCGACGCCCTTTCCCTCGCCCGCAGCCAAATCGCCGTAGCCGCGGGCCAGACGCTGTGCCCGGTCGCTCTGGTGACTGACGGCGAGTGGCTGGCCTATCGTCCCGGACTGCCGGCCGGGCAGTTGTCGTCCTGGCTGGCCGCCTGCGACGGCGGCGTCTGCCTGCTGGAGTCCATGTTGCCGGAAATCCGCCAGCTGGCGTTGCTGCTGGCGTTGCGGCGCGGTCTGCCGCAACAGGCCACGCCGCCGCGCATCGCCGAACCGGCCGACTGGCTGGCGGCGCGCATCCTGCTGCTGCAGTGGCGGCAGGTGGCGCTGGGGTTGGACGAACTGGCTCTGCTGGACTGCGCCAACCGTCGGGCGGCGGAGTGGGCGACGGCGGTCGGACTGGAGCCGCGGCCGGCCTTGCCGGTATTGTTGCCGGCCGGTCGCGGCATTGCTTGCCTGCAAGGTTGGAGCGCGCAGTGGATGGCGGCGGCCGGCGGTGGCGGCGCATCCGCGGCCATCGCGTCCAGCAGGCAGGCGCGCGCGGGTTTGGCCGCCCGTTGCGAGATATTGCTGGATTGCTAACCCCCACTGGAGAGAGAGTATGGAGCTGGAGCTGCACGACGAAGGCGAACGCAAGCTGAATAATCTGACCCTGGCGGTGTACATCCTGCAGGCGGTCAGCCTGTTTGTCGGTGTCACCGGCCTGGTGGGCGTCATCATTAACTACGTGAAGCGCGACGACGTGCGCGGCACTTTCTACGAAAGCCATTTCGAGTGGCAGATCAAGACCTTCTGGCTGTGGCTGCTGGGTACGGTGGTGGGCGCCGCGCTGTGCCTGATCCTGGTCGGCTACCTGGTGCTGTTTGCGCTGTGGATCTGGTACATCTACCGCATTGTGCGCGGCTTTCTGAACTTCAATGACCGCAGGCCGATGCCGCAGTAATGAAAAGGCGGGCGCCTAAGCACCCGCAAACGGCTCTGCGCGAACCGAAAAACCTGGCCGAACCGTCGCTCCGGTCGGAGTTGCTGTGCAGACATGCTAAACCGCCGCTTTGCCGGCACCCAGTGAAACCCGTTGCGATATTGTGCCACATCAAGCCTGGCAGGCGCAGGCCGGCTTTGGCACAATGCGCAGCCTCAATCTATACCTGCCATCATGCAAGCCGAAGACCTGCAAAGCCTCACCACCCGCGCCATGCCCTTTGGCAAGCACAAGGGCACGCTGATTTGCGAGCTGCCGGGCAACTATCTCAACTGGTTCGCCCGCGAAGGCTTCCCTCCGGGCGAAATCGGCCGCTTGCTGCAACTGATGCAAGAACTCGACCACAATGGTCTGACTTATCTGCTGGACCCGATTAGAAAGCGTTAACAATGGCAATCCAATGGTTTCCCGGCCATATGAACAAGGCGCGCAAGGATATTACCGAGCGCCTGAAAGAAATCGATGTCGTAATCGAGCTCTTGGACGCTCGCCTGCCGGCCTCCAGCGCCAACCCGATGCTGGCGCGGATGGCCAAGGGCAAGCCGCGGCTGATGATATTGAACAAGCAGGATCTGGCCGATCCGGCTATCACCTTGCAGTGGCTGGCCTGGTACAACGCCAAGCCCAATACCCAGGCCATGGGCATGGATGCGGGAGAGCGCGCGCCGGCGCAAAAGCTGGTGGCCGCCTGCCGTGAGCTGGCGCCTAATCGCGGCGGTCTGGAAAAACCGTTGCGGGTGCTGATCTGCGGCATCCCTAACGTCGGCAAGTCCACGCTGATCAACAGCATGTCCAGCCGCAAGATCGCCAAGACCGGCAATATGCCCGGCGTCACCAAGAACGAGCAGCGCATCATCCTGGCCGACGACTTCGAGCTGTTCGACACCCCCGGCATGTTGTGGCCGAAGATAGAAGTGGAAGAGGGGGGCTACAATTTGGCGGCCAGCGGCGCGGTGGGCCGCAACGCGATGGACGAGGAAGAGGTGGCGTTGGAGCTGCTGAAATATCTGCTGGCCCATTACGCCCCGGAACTGGCGGCCCGCTACAAGCTGGACGAGGTGGATGGCCGGCAAGACTGGCAGGTGCTGGAAATGATAGGCAAAAAGCGCGGCGCGGTGCTGTCCGGCGGCCGCATCAATATGCAGAAGGCGGCGGAGATCGTGCTGACCGACTTTCGCGACGGCCAGGTGGGCCGCATCACGCTGGAGCGACCGGATGAATGGCTGGCGTGGGAGAAGCGCGCCAAGGTCATCGCCGCCGAGCGCGCGATCCTGCGCGAAGAGAAGCTGAAGGAAAAGGAAGGCCGCAAGCAGGGCAGCCGCTGACGCCAGAAGCCAAAAGGCCCGGAGAACCGGGCCTTTTGGTTTGGGATGGGCGCGGGCTCAGGCGATGGTATCGACGATGCTGCCGTTGGTGCTGTCGGCGACCGCCTGTCCGGCCAGCGCCGGATTGCTCTGCAGTATGGTCGCCCAGTTGCCGTTGAGGCTGGAGGCGGCGCCGCCGCTACTGCCCAGCGTCTGGTTCAGCACTTGCTGGTCGGTGCTCTGCCGAGCGCTTTCGCCGCTGCTGGGACTGAGCGCGCTGCCTTGCAACACGCCGGCGGTGGCGAAGCTGTTGAGCAGGCCGGCCGGGTCGTAGGTGGCGTCGCTGCTGTCGCCGCCGCCCAGCAGCACCACGGTGCTGGCCTCCTGCGACAACTGCGCCGCCTGGGCGGCGAGAGCGGGCGTGGCGTTGCCGTTTTGCACTACCGGGGACGGCACGGTGCCGCCGTTGAGCAGGGCGGCGCTGGCCAGCGAAATCTGTGCGGTCTGGCTGATGCTCATGGCGAACCTCTTGATGGAAAAGCCTGCCCGTGCAGTATGGCAAGTTCGCGCGCCAGACTCAATGGTGGTTAACAGCTGCTAACAAAACAAAGACTTAGCGCCATTTTTGTTCAGCCACGCAGCAGCATGGCACCGGCGGCGATGAACAGCAGCGCGATCAACTGGCCGGCGCGCACGCTCCAGTGGACGCCGATTTCCAGGCAGGCCTGTTGCGGCCGGGCGGGGTTGTAGTACACCTGAACCGTCGCGCCGGCCGGATAGCGCTGGATGATTTGCTCGGCCAAGGCCCGGTTGGAAGAGAAACCTGGTTCCGGGATGCGGCGCTGTGTCGAGAGATGGCGCTGGCCGGCCACTTCATAACGGTAGGCAAGCAGCGCGCGGTATTCGCGCGCATCGCTGTTGTCGCCGCCGCGGCGCTGGCGCCAGTCAAGCGCGCTGCTTTCCACCCGGCCCGCCACGCTGGGCCAGCCTTGAGCGGCATCGGCCAGTCGGGCTTGTCGCCAGAGATAGGCGAAAGCGGCGACGCCGATGGCGATCAACAGCCAGGCCGGCCATTTTTCCAGCATGGGGTAGGTCCTGTGTCAGACGGCGGTGCCGGGGTGGTCGAACCAGGTGGTGAGGATGGCCTGGGCGGCCACCTGGTCCAGCGCCGGTTTCTGCTTGCGGCCGCGCAGGCCGGCTTCTTCCAGCAGGCTTTCGGCGATCACCGAGGTGTAACGCTCGTCCACCAGCCATACCGGCAGGTTGAAGCGGCCTTTCAGCCGGTTTGCGAAGCGGCGCGACAGCGCGCTCATCTCGTGTTCGACGCCGTCCTGATGCATGGGCAAGCCCACCACCAGCTGCGCCGGCTGCCATTCGCTGATCAGCTTGCCGATGGCGGCGAAGCGTTCGTCGGTGACGACGGTGTCTATGGTGGCCAGCGGATGGGGAATGCCGAGCAGGATGTCGCCGACGGCGACGCCGATGCGGCGCTCGCCGAAATCAAAAGCCAGTACGCAACCGTCAGGCATGGCCGACTTCCGAGGACAGCAGGGTGGGGTCGATTCCCAGCAGCGCCATCGCGGCGTCGTAGCGCTCTTCGCAGGGCAGGTTGAAGACGATGGCCAGGTCGGCGGGCACCGTCAGCCAGCCGTTGTCGGCGATTTCCTTCTCCAGCTGGCCGCCTGACCAGCCGGCGTAACCCAGCGAGATCAGCAGCCGCTCCGGCTTCTTGCCTTCCGACACCGCCGCCAGCACATCCTTGGACGTGGTCAGCGCGATGTCGTCGGTGACCATCAGGCTGGATTGCCAGTTGCCGGCTGGAGCATGCAGCACGAAGCCGCGGTCCGGCTGCACCGGGCCGCCGAAGTAGACCAGGCCGGTGCGGGTGTCCTCGTCGTCCAGCGGCAGATCGATCTGGTCGAACAGCTGCGCCATGGCGATGCCGGACGGCTTGTTGACGATCAGGCCCATGGCGCCGTGTTCGCCGTGTTCGCACAGGTAGACCAGCGACTTGGCGAACAGCGGATCGCCCATGCCGGGCATGGCGATCAGGAAATGATTGCTCAGCGATAAGGGTTCCATATGGCCATTATGGCACAACTGGCCAGGAGCCAGGCTAGCGCAAATTGCGTCGGCGCGGCGCTGGCGGCCATGCCGCACCGCTGGCGCGGCGGGCCTGATAAAATGCCGGTTTTGCCTATCTCGACTACGAGCAGTGAGGATGTCTTGCGCCTGACCCATATCAAGCTTGCCGGTTTCAAGTCATTTGTCGACCCCACCAGCATCGCGGTGCCGGGGCAACTGGTGGCGGTGATCGGCCCCAACGGCTGCGGCAAGTCGAACGTGATCGACGCCGTGCGCTGGGTATTGGGCGAATCCTCCGCCAAGCAGTTGCGCGGCGAGTCGATGCAGGACGTGATCTTCAACGGCTCGTCCAGCCGCAAGCCGGTGTCGCGCGCTTCGGTGGAGCTGGTTTTCGACAACGGCGACGGCCAACTGACCGGTCCCTGGGGCCAGTACAGCGAAGTGGCGATCAAGCGGGTGCTGACCCGCCAGGGCGAGTCCAGCTACTACATCAACAACCAGCAGGTGCGCCGCCGCGACATCACCGACCTGTTCCTCGGCACCGGCGTCGGCGCGCGCGGCTACGCGGTGATCGAGCAGGGCATGATCTCGCGCATCATCGAGGCGCGGCCGGAAGAGCTGCGCGCCTATCTGGAAGAGGCGGCCGGCGTATCCAAGTACAAGGAGCGCCGCCGCGAAACCGAAAACCGCCTGTCCGATACCCGCGCCAACCTGGAGCGCATCGCCGACTTGCAGCAGGAGCTGGAGCGCCAGGTGGAGCGCCTGTCCGAACAGGCGGAGGTGGCCGCCCAGTACCACGACCTTAAAGGCGCGCTGACCCACAAGCAGAACCTGCTGGCGCTGGCGCGGCGCGAGGAGGCGGCGCGCAGCGAGGCGCACGCCCGCGCCGAGCTGGCGCGGATAGAAACCGAGGAAGCCGCGCTGGAAAGCGCGGCCACCCATCTGGAGGTCGAACAGGAAACGGTGCGCGAAAGCCATTTCGCCGCCAGCGACGCAGTGCACGAGGCGCAGCAGCAACTGTTCGAGGCCAATGCCCAATTGGCCAGGCTGGAAGAGGCGCAGCGTCACCGCGAGCAAAGCCGCCAGCGGCTGGAGCGCGACCTGGCCGCCGCGCGCAGCGAGCGCCAGCAATTGGTCGACAACCGCCAGCAGGTGGAGGCCGAGCTGGACGACTGGCTGCCGCGGCTGGAAGAGGCGCAATTGCGGCAGGAGGAGGCGCAGATGGCGCTGGAGGACGGCGCCGACGAGCTGCCCGGCGCCGAGGCCGCCTTCCGCGCGCTGGATCAGCAGCAATCGCAGATGGTGGCGCAGCAGGCCAACCTCACCCGCGAGCGCGACCTGTCGCGGCAAAAGATAGAACACTGGCAGCGCGGCCTGCAGCAGCTATCCGGCCGCGAGGCGGCGTTGGCGCGCGAGTTGTCCGATCTGAATCTGCCGGAACACGGCGTGCTGGAAGCCGCCAAGCTGGACGTGGACAAGGCGCGGGCGGCGCTGGACGCGGTGCGCGCGCGGCTGGTGGCGGACGAAGCCAAGCAGGCCGACCTCGCCGCGGAGCGGGAGAAACTGGATCAGCAACTGGCCGCCAAGCGCACCGAGCTGGCGCGCGCCGAGGCCGAGGCGGCCGCGCTGGCGGCGTTGCTGCAACGCGAGGCGGCGGACGAACAGCTGGCAGGCTGGCTGGAAAGCCATCAGCTGGCCGACGCGCCGCAGCTGTGGCAGGCATTGCAGATTGATTCCACATGGCAAACCGCGCTGGAGGCGGTGCTGGGCGAGCGCTTGCCCGCCCGCGCCGCCGGTCTGCCGGATCAACATCCGCCGGCGGCGCTCGTCGTGGTGGATGGCGCGGCCGGCGCGGCGAATCCGCTGCCGCAGCGCAGCTGGCCCAGCCTGTTGGGCAAGGTGCGGGCACCCGCGCCGTTCGACGCCGCGCTGGCCGACTGGCTGGCCGGCATCTACCTGGCCGACACGCTGGATGCGGCGCTGGCGCGCCGGGCGGAGCTGGCCGCCGGCGAGTGCCTGCTGACGCCGGAAGGCCACCGGGTGGATGCGGTCAGCGTGCGTTACCACGCCGAGGTCAGCGGCGACGGCCTGATGGCGCGCAAGCAGTTGCTGGACCAGGCCAGCGCCCGCGCCGAAGGTTTGCAACCGGAGGCGGACAGCCTGCAGAGAAAGCGCGACAGCCTGCAAAGCATGGGCAATATGCTGGCCGAGGCGGTGCGTGGCCAGAGGGGGTCGTTGACCCGGCTGGAAGCGGAGCTGAACGCCGTCACGCTTGAGCATGTCAAGCTGGACCAGGCGGCGCGCCAGGGCGCGGCGCGGCTGGCGGCGATAGAGGCCGAACGCCGGCGGATGGCGGAGGAGCGCGCGCATGCCGAGACAGGCATCGCCGAAGCCGAGCTGATGGGCGAGGAGGCGGCGCTGACCTTGGAAGAACTGGCGCTGCAGCTGGAGGAGGTGAGGCTGGACCGGCTGAACGCCGAAACCGGCCTGCAACTGGCGCGCAACAAGGCGCGCGACGCCGAGCGCGTGCTGCACGAGATCAAGCTGGCGCTCCATAGCGCAGAGCAGAAGGTGGCGGAGCTGTCGCGCCGCGGCCGCGAGTTGTCCGACCGCGACGAGCAATTGCAGCAGAGGCTGGAAACGCTGGCCGGCGAGGCCGAAGTGGTGGACGAGGGGGTGCCGGAAGAAGCGCTGCAGCTGGCCTTGGCCGAACGCGAAACCCGCGAGCGCAAGCTGGCTGCGGTGCGCGACCAGCTCAATCAGTTGACCGAAAAAATGCGCGAGTTGTCGCAGCGGCAGCAGGAAGCCAATGCCGCGCTGCCGGCGCTGCGCGAGGCGCGCTCCGATTGGCTGCTCAAGCATCAGGAAGCCAGGCTGGCAATGGAGCGTTTCGCCGAGGAGCTGGCGCAGGTGGAGGCCGACGAGGCGGCGCTGCTGGCCGATCTCAACGACGGCGTGAAACCGAACGCGCTGGCGGCGGAGATCGCCCGCCTGGCGCGCGCCTTGGAAGGCCTGGGCGCGGTCAACCTGGCGGCGCTGCAGGAGCTGGACGAGGCGAAGAAACGCGGCGAATACCTGGCCAGCCAGTCCGACGACCTCAACCAGGCGATGGCGACGCTGGAAGAGGCCATCGCCAAGATCGACGGCGAAACCCGCGAGATGCTGCAGGCAACCTACGAGGCGGTCAACGCCAAGATGCGCGAGTTCTTCCCGACGCTGTTCGGCGGCGGCCGCGCCGAGCTGGTGCTGACCGGCGAGGATCTGCTGGATGCCGGCGTGCAGATCATCGCCCAGCCGCCGGGCAAGAAGAACAGCACCATCCATCTGCTATCCGGCGGCGAGAAGGCGCTGACGGCGATGAGCCTGGTGTTCTCGCTGTTCTCGCTCAATCCGGCGCCGTTCTGCCTGCTGGACGAGGTGGACGCGCCGCTGGACGACGCTAATACCAGTCGCTTCTGCGATCTGGTCAAGCAAATGTCGGAGCGCACCCAGTTCCTCTATATTTCCCATAACCGGCTGACTATGGAAATGGCCGAGCAACTGGTGGGGGTGACCATGCAGGAGCAGGGAGTGAGCCGCATCGTGGCGGTGGACATCGTCGAAGCATTGAAGATGCGCGAGGCCGTCTGACATCGCCCTTGACGCGGCGCAAGCCGGTCGGCGCGGACGGATGGCATACTGCGCCGCCGGCACGATAGGCCTGATCGAAACCATTCTGCAGACCAAACACTGACGCGCGGGCGCGGCGGGCAGGCATGCCGCCGCGCGCTTGCCATTGTGGAAGTGAAGTCATGACTGTAAGCATCAAACGCTGGGAACCGGAAAACGTCATTTTCTGGCTGAGCCGGGGTCGCGGTATCGCCCGGCGCAATCTGTGGCTGTCCACCTTCTCCCTGCATCTCAATTTCAATATCTGGATGATGTGGAGCATGGTGGTGGTCAACCTGCCGGCGGTGGGCTTCCTGATCTCCGACCAGCAGCAGTTCCTGCTGGTGTCGATACCGCCGCTGGTGGGCGCGCTGATGCGCTTGGTCTATTCCTGGGTCTGGAGTTGGGTGGGCGGCGGCTTGTGGCTCGGCTTCTCCACGCTGCTGCTGTTGCTGCCGGCCTGCGGCGTGGGCGCGGTGGTGCAGGACATCGCGTCGCCGTTCTGGCAACTGTTGCTGGTGGCCGGCTTGTGCGGCATCGGCGGCGGCGCCAGCGCTTCGCATTTGTCCAATACCAGCTTTTTCTTCCCCAGGTCGGAAAAGGGTCTGGCGATGGGGCTCAACGCCGGCCTCGGCAATCTGGGCGTATCGGTGGCGCAGTTGCTGATCCCGCTGTGCATTCTCTATCCCTTGTTCGGCGTCCATGGCGGCGAGCCGCAGGTCTGGGGCCGCGGCGGCGAAGTGCATTTCGTCTGGTTGCAGAACGCCGCCTATGTCTGGCTGCCGCTGGTGCTGATCGTCGCCGCAGCCTGCCTGCTGTACGCGCATGATCTGCCCAGGCTGCGCATCACCCCGCGGGATCAGCTGGATGCGATGCGTGATCGGCACACTTGGTATATCTGTCTGCTGTACATGGGCAGCTACGGCACGTTTCTGGGTTTTTCCGCCGCCTTTCCGTTGTTGGCGCGCAGCATGTTTCCGCTGGTTGACGCCAGCCCCTATCTGTTTGTCGGCCCGATGGCATGCGCCTTGTCGCGTCCCTTGGGCGGCTGGATGGGCGACCGGATAGGCGGCGGTATCGCCACCGTGGCCAGCAATCTGCTGATGGCGCTGGGCACCGCGGGGGTTTATCTGAGTCTGCCGTCGGCTAGCAGCGGCGGCGAGTTCGCTTGGTTCCTGGCGATGTTCTTGCTGATTTTCTTCGCCGCCGGGGTAGGCAACGGTTCATCCTACCAGTTGGCCCCCAAGGTGTTTCTGCTGCTGGCCGGGCGCGAGGCGCAGCTGCGCGGCGACAGCCTGCAGCAGGCTTATGCCCGCGGCGGCAGGCGCGGCGCGTCGGCGATGAATGTCAGCTCGGTGATGGCGGCCTTCGGCGGCTTTGTCATTCCCAAGGCTTTCGGCTCGTCGTTGAGCTGGTTTGGCGGCTTTCTGCCGGCGTTCGCCATGTTCTTTGCGTTTTACCTGCTGTGCACGGCGGTGGCCTGGTGGCATTACAGCCGTCCCCAGGCGGCCATGCGCTGCTGAGCGGAAGATTAGCGCGATGTGGCGGGCCGGTTTGCTGTCCCTGGGCTTGCATGCGCTGGCCATTGCCGGCTGGTGGTGCGGGGGGACGCATCATTCGCTCCCGGTTGTCGCGGAGACGCCGGTGACGGTGACGCTGTCGGACGCGGCGGAGCGTTCCGCCCATATGGGCGGCGCGGCGGCGGCTGGAGGCGGGGTCGAGCGCCGGGCGGACGCGCGGGCGCCGGCGCGCCGCCGCTCGCTCAAGGCCGCAGCGCCTGTGGCGACCGCGCCGCGACAGGCAGCAATGGCGACGGCACCGGCTACCGGGCTTACGGGAGGGGCGGAGGCATCTACGCATGCCGGCGCGGCGCAGAAAGAAGAAGGCCGGAGCGATGGCGACCATGAGGCGCTGTATGGTCCGGCCTATCTGGAGAATCCGCAGCCCTCTTACCCAGAGCGATCGCGTCAGCTGGGGGAAGAGGGCGAGGTGCTGCTCAGGGTGAGGGTCGGCGCAAACGGCCAAGCCCTAATGGTTACGCTGGCGCGTAGCAGCGGCTTCCATCGTCTGGATCAGACGGCGATGGATGCCGTGGCGCGATGGCGTTTCGTTCCTGCCAGGCGTGGTGGTACAGTGGTCGAGTCGGAATTGACCGTGCCTGTGCGCTTTCAGCCATAGCGTGGCGCGCCTGACGGCGATCGGAGTCAGGCTGGTTCGTTCTCCTGCTGTTCCAGCGCCTGGCTGAAGCTGGCGCGCAGCCGACCCAGTTCGTTGCAGAAGCCGGACAGGTCCTGCTCGCCGAATTGCTGGAAGGCGTTGTGCATGTAGTCCAGATGGGCGGGAAAGGCCTGGCTGAACAATTGCTGGCCATGGGGAGTCAAAGCTACGAACACGCTGCGGCGGTCGTTGGGCTGCATGCTGCGGGTGACGATGCCCTTGTCTTCCAGGCGGTCGAGCACGCCGGTCAGGGTGCCTTTGGTGATAAGCGTGTGGTCGGACAGTTCCTTGCAATTCATGCCCTGGCTGTTGCCGAGGGTGGTGACCACGTCGAACTGTGGCGGTGTAAGTCCGAGCCGGCGGATGTTGAAGCTGGCGAACTGTTCAAAGGCCTGGTAGGTGCGCGACAATTCGCGCACGACCGGCAGGAAACTGGCTTGATCGGATTTTTTCATCGTAAAAGAGTCCCCGTGCTGTTCTAAGCAGTGTTGTACAGACTAGTACGGCCCTGTGACAGAGTTATCTCCAATTCTGGCACGCGATCCGGATAAATTCGCCTGTCTGAAATGTCATATTCATCCTGGTGAATTTTTCTGAGCGTTATACAGTGTTACGGAGAAAACCGTAGCTGGTCTAAGGGTCTGGACCCGCTTTGATCGGGCGCCGGCGGCGCGCCGTTCCGCTGTCAGGCGGAGCCGCCGTTTTTGCGCAGAGGTTTTGTCAAGCGTTTTTCTAATGCCAAATGGCGCGAGATGGCGGGCTTTCGTTATAATGATGCTGAAATGCCCGCGGCAGGCGGGCTGGCCGCCGGACGGGCGCGGTCAGAAGATGACAGAATCGAGGGAGGCTGGCTGGCCGGATCGCCATGGGCGCGGCAGTCGGCCTCGATTATTCGCCTTAATGCGGAATGGCTAATGAGCGAATTGCAGATTGGTGTATTGATTTTGGGCGGCGGCGTGATCGCCCTGGTGTTCGGTTTCAACATGTTTCAGGAGTGGCGTTTCCGCAAGCGGACGCACCGGGCTTTCGCGCGTCCGCATGGCGATGTGCTGCTGGACGTGCCCAAGAACAATGTGCGCGACGGCGTGAGGGCCGACCGGATGGAGCCGGTGCTGGTCGATGAGGAGCTGGATCGGGATGAGGACGCGGACGCGTCGCAGTTCGAGATCCCGGCGATGGAGCCGCCGGCCTGGGAACCGCAGATCGCGCCGCGCCATGAGCCGGCGCTGCAGCACGTCGACGTGCCGGTGATGGACGAAGAGGACGAGGCGGAGCTGGCGATGGATTCCGCCGATCATCAGGCGCTGGTGGTGGCGATGCTGGATCCGTCGCTGGACTTCATCGCCGAAGTGATGTTCCACGAGCCGCACGAACTGGCGGCGATGCCGCGCTTCAATGTCGGCAAGCGCACCCAATTGATAGGCCGCACCGAGCGCGGCCTGTGGAAGGTAGCCGAGGCGTTGCCCGGCACCCGCTACAAGCAGATCAATGTCAGCATGCAGATGGTGGACCGCTCCGGCTCGGTCAGCGAACAGGAGCTGGCCGCCTTCTGCCAGCAGGTGTCGCGTTTTGCCGAGGACCACGACGCGGCGGTGAGCTTTCCGCAGCGCCAGCAGAAGCTGGTGGCGGCGCGCGAGTTGGACCGCTTCTGCGCCGATGTCGATGTGCTGATCGGCATCAATATCGTCCCCAGGGCATCGATCGAGGGTGCCCGGCTGCGCAGTTTCGCCGAGGCGGCCGGCCTGCAGCTGGAGCCGGACGGCGCCTTCCATTACCTGGCAGATTCCGGCAACACGCTGTATTCGCTGGTGGCGGCGGACCAGATGCCGTTTACCTTCCATACGCTGTTGGACAAGTCGTTCCCGGCGCTGACCCTGCTGTTCGACGTGCCGCGCGTGGCCGGCGGGGTGGATGTGTTCGACCGCGCCGTGTATTTCGCCAAGCAGTTGGCGCAGGAGTTCGACGCGCAACTGGTGGATGACAACCGCCGGGCGTTGACCGAAGCCGGCCTCGCCCGCATCCGCGACCAGTTGCTGCATATTTACGGCAGCATGGACGACAGGGGCATCGCGCCCGGCAGCGTGGCCGCCTTGCGCCTGTTTGCCTGAATGCAGAACCGATTGTGAAAGGGCCGGCGATGCCGGCCCTTGCCGTTTGAGAATATCCGATGACCCAAGCCCATTCCGAATTGCGCGCCGGACAGCTGCGCGAGCTGCTCAACCGCTACGGCCATGAATACTACGTGCTGGATGCGCCGACGGTGCCTGATGCCGAATACGATCGGTTGTTCCGCGAGCTGCAACAGCTGGAGGAGGCGTTCCCCGAGCTGCGCCGCGACGACTCCCCCACCAGCCGCGTCGGCGGCGCGCCGCTGGCCGAGTTCGGCCAAGTCACCCACGCGGTGCCGATGCTGTCGCTGGCCAACGCCTTTTCCGACATGCAACTGGACGATCCGGCTGAACGCCACGCCGAGTTGACCCAGTTTGACGAGCGAGTGCGCAAGGGGCTGGACGCGACGGATATCGAGTACGCCACCGAGCCGAAATTCGACGGCCTGGCCATTTCCCTGCTGTATGAAAACGGCGTGCTGACGCGCGCGGCCACCCGCGGCGACGGCATCACCGGCGAGCAGGTGACCGAGAATGTGCGCACCATCCGCGCGATTCCGCTGAAGCTGGAGAACGCGCGGCCGCCAGCGTTGCTGGAGGTGCGCGGCGAAGTGCTGATGCTGAAGCACGACTTCGAGCGCCTGAACGCCGATCAGCTCGCCCGCGGCGACAAGGCCTTTGCCAACCCGCGCAACGCCGCCGCCGGCAGCCTGCGCCAACTGGATTCGCGCATCACCGCGCAACGCCGCCTGTCCTTCTTCGCCTACGCCATCGCCCAGGTGGCGGGCGCCGGCTGGCCGGCCACCCACCAGGGCGAGATGGGCTGGCTGGCCGAGCTGGGTTTTCCGGTGGTGGAGGCTTCGCTGCGTCCGGTGGTGCGAGGCGCATCGGGCCTGGCCGGCTATTACGAGACGGTGATGGCGCGCCGCGCCGGCCTGCCGTTCGAGATCGACGGCGTGGTGTACAAGGTCAACCGCCGGGATCTGCAGGATAGGCTTGGCTTTGTCTCGCGCGCGCCGCGTTGGGCGATTGCCCACAAGTTTCCAGCTGAAGAGGCGTTGACCCAGGTGGAGGCCATCGAGGAGCAGGTGGGCCGCACCGGCGCCATCACCCCGGTGGCGCGGCTCAAGCCGGTGTTCGTCGGCGGCGTCACCGTCACCAACGCCACCTTGCACAATGAAGACGAGGTGCGGCGCAAGGATGTGCGCGTCGGCGACACCGTGATCGTGCGCCGGGCCGGCGACGTGATCCCGGAGGTGGCGGCGGTGGTGCTGGAGCGCAGGCCGATGCAGCCGGCGGCCGGCGGCGACCTGTTCAGCGCTGCGGAGGAGCCGCGTTACCCGGCCTACCGCCTGCCGGCGGCGTGCCCGGTATGCGGCAGCCACATCGTGCGGGAAGAGGGCGAGGCCATCGCCCGCTGTTCCGGCGGCCTGTCCTGCCGCGCGCAGCGCAGCCAGGCGATCCAGCACTTCGCCGGCCGGCGCATGATGGACATCGACGGCCTGGGCGAGCGCTACATCGACAAGCTGGTCGAGTACGATTACGTGCGCGGCGTGGCCGACCTTTACCGGCTGAAACTGGAAGACTTGCTGGAAATGAAGCGCCGCGCCGACGAGGACGAGGGCGTCACGCCGGAGACGGTGAAGGCCGGCAAGGTAGCCAGCAAGTGGGCGGAGAACCTGATCGAGGCCATCGACGCCAGCCGCGCGCCGCCGCTCTCGCGGTTGCTATTCGCACTGGGCATCCGCCATGTCGGCGAGTCCACCGCCAAGACGCTGGCCGACTGGCTGGGCCGCATGGCGCTGATCCGCCGCTGCCCGGCGGCGTTGTTCGCGGCGTTGCCGGACATCGGCGCGGTGGTGGCGGATTCGCTGGCGGACTTCTTTGCCGAGGCCAACAATGAGGCAGCGCTGGACGCCTTGCTGCGCGAGGTGCGGCCGGCTGACGAGCGCGAGCCGTCGCCCAGGTTGCGCGAGCGCCTGGATGAGGCCGCGCTGCTTGCCAGCCTGCGCATTCCGCGGCTGACTGAAATCCGCAGCCAGCAACTGCTGGGCCAGATCGCCGGCTTGTCGGCGTTGGCCGGCGCGGAGCGCCGCCGGCTGTTGGATCTGGAACTGCCGGCCGAGGTGATCAACGCGCTGGCCGACTGGCTGGACCAGCCGGACAAGCGCGCGGCGCTGGCCGCGCTGGCGCAATTGCGCGAGGAGGTGCTGGCCGCATTGCCGCAGGCGGCGGAAGCGGAGGTCTTGCCGCTGGAGGGCAAGACCCTGGTGCTGACCGGCACGCTGCCGACCTTGAGCCGCGACCAGGCGAAAGCCATGATAGAAGCCGCCGGCGGCAAGGTGTCCGGCAGCGTGTCGAAGAAAACGCATTACCTGGTGGCGGGCGAAGAGGCGGGCAGCAAGCTCGCCCGCGCGCAGGAACTGGGCATTGCCATATTGGACGAAGCCGGCCTGCAGGCCTTGCTGGCCGGAAACTGACAGGAAGACGACATGGCGCTCAAGGCAGTGGTGAAGGCCGATTTCGCCGCAGGCAACCGTCTGGCGGCGGCTGGCGATTACGCGGGAGCGATCGCCGTTTTCGACCGCTGCCTGGCGATAGACGCCAGGGACTGGCAGGCGCTGGCCAACCGGGCCAACGCGCATCTGCAACTGGGCGACAGCGCCCGCGCGCTGGACGATTACCTGGCCGCGGCGGCGCTCAATCCCGCCTCGCTCAACATCAAGAGCAATCTGGCGGTGCTGTTGAAGGAATTGGGCGAGCTGGAGCTGGCGTCCGGCCTGCTGCAGGAAGTGCTGGCGGCCGATCCGGACCATGTCGACGCCTGGAGCAATCTGGGCATCGTCCGCCAGCATCAGCTGCATTATCAGGAGGCCATCGCCTGCCTGCTCAAGGCGATAGAGCTGGGCGGCGCCACCGCCGCGCGCTGCAACAATCTGGGCAATGTCTGCACCAGCGCGCTGTTGCTGGACGATGCCGTCTCCGTGCTGCAGGGAGGGCTGGAGTTGGCCCCCGACGACGCCAATCTGCAGTTCAGCCTGTCTATCGCGCTATTGCTGGCCGGCCGCTACGCCGAGGCCTGGCCATTGTACGAGGCACGCTGGCGCAGCATTCTGCAAGCCCGGCACGACGGTCCGCGCTGGCGGGGCGAGGCGCTGGGACGGCGCACCCTGCTGCTGTGGTCGGAGCAGGGGCTGGGCGACAGCCTGCAGATGGCGCGTTTCCTGCCGCGCATCCGCGCCGAGCATCCGGACGCCGAACTGTTGCTGGCCTGTCCGGCCACCTTCCATCGCCTGTTTGCCCAGTTTGACGGCGTCAAGCTGCTGGAGGCCGACGCGGCGCCCGCCTACGATTGCCAGCTGCCGCTGATGTCCTTGCCGGGCGTATTGGGCGTGACGCTGGGCAATCTGCCGACCAAGGCCTATTTACAGTCGAGGGCTGGCCTCGCGCCGAATCTGCCGGACAGCCCGCGCTTGAAAGTGGGCGTGGTATGGGAAAGCGGCCGCTGGGGCGTGGGCATCGCCGACGCCTGGCGCCAGCACAAGTCGGTGCCGCCGGCCCTGTTTGCCGATATCTGCAGAGTCCCAGGCGTGGATTTCATCGCCTTGCAGCCCGGCGCCGCGCCGGCTGAACTGCAGGGGCTGGTGAAACAGCCGGCCATCGCCGACTTCGCCGATACCGCGGCGCTGGTGGAGGAGATGGATCTGGTGATCTGCGTGGACACCGCCATCCTGCATCTGGCCGGCGCGATGGGCAAGCCGGTGTGGGCGCTGCTGCGCGCCGAGAGCGCGCCGTTTTTCCTGGCGGATGCGCCAAGCGCGCCGTGGTATCCGTCGGTGCGGCTGTGGCGCCAGCCATTGCCGGGCGCCTGGCAGCCGGTGGTGAAAGGCCTGATTGCCGCCTTGCGGCAGCAACCGGCATTTTGACCTGAAGCCAAGTCGGGCTAGAATGCGGCCCTGTCATTGTTCAAATCGTCATTGCGTTACGGAATCGAGATGAAAAAGATCACCAAAGCAGTCTTTCCGGTAGCTGGCCTGGGGACCCGTTTCCTGCCCGCCACCAAGGCCAGTCCGAAAGAGATGCTGCCTATTGTCGACAAGCCGCTGATCCAGTATGCGGTGGAAGAGGCGATTGCTGCCGGCATGACCGAGTTGATCTTCATCACCGGCCGCAACAAGCGTTCGATCGAAGACCATTTCGACAAGGCTTACGAGCTGGAAACCGAGCTCGAATACAAGAACAAGCACAAGCTGCTGGAACTGGTGCAGGAAATCATCCCGCCGTCGGTGTCGTGCATCTATATCCGCCAGACCGAGGCGCTGGGCCTGGGCCATGCGGTGCTGTGCGCTCGCCCGGTGGTGGGCGACGAGCCGTTCGCGGTGATCCTGGCCGACGACCTGATCGAAGGCGCGCCGGGCGCGATGGAACAGATGGTGCGGCTGTTCGACGAGACCCATGCCTCCATCCTCGGGGTGGAGACGGTGGCGCCGCAGGACACCAGTTCCTATGGCATCGTCAAGGTCAAGTTGGATGCGCATGGCCGCCAGGCCGTCGAGCACATCGTCGAGAAGCCGCGCCCGGAAGAGGCGCCGTCCAATCTGGCGGTGGTGGGACGCTACATCCTGACGCCGCGGATTTTCGACAAGCTGGTGAACACCGGCGCCGGGGCCGGAGGCGAAATCCAGCTGACCGACGGCATCGCCGCGCTGATGAAAAGCGAGACCGTGCTGGCGCTGCCGTTCAAGGGCACCCGCTACGATTGCGGCTCCAAGCTGGGTTATCTTAAGGCCACCGTCAACTACGGCCTGAAGCACCACGAGGTGGCGGACGAATTTGCCGCCTTTTTGGACGGTTTGAAGCGCAACTGATTGTTTTATCCGTTTACGCCGCCGCATCCCGGCGGCGTCGCCTGTTCTGTCAAGGAGTCATCATGCCTAATATTTCCGAAGCCCGCGGGCTGATCAACAGCGCCGATGTGCTGTTCAGCGCCGAGGAAGTCAGCATTGCCGTCGATCGGATGGCGGTGGAGATCACCGAAAAACTGGGCGAGGAATACCCACTGGTGTTGTCGGTGATGGGCGGCGCGGTGGTGTTCACCGGCCAGTTGCTGCCGCGCCTGGCTTTCCCGCTGGACTTCGATTACGTCCATGTTTCCCGTTACGGCGACAAGACCCATGGCGGCGAGCTGGTGTGGAAGCAGGCGCCGAAGGAAGATGTGCGCGACCGCGTGGTGCTGGTGCTGGACGACATCCTGGACGAAGGCCACACCATGGCCGCCATCCGCGACAAGGTGATGGAGATGGGCGCCAAGGCCTGCTTCAGCGCGGTGTTCGCCAACAAGCTGATCGCCAAGGAAAAGCCGATCGCCGCCGACTTTGTCGGCCTGGACGTGCCGGACCGCTATGTGTTCGGCTACGGCATGGACGTGCGCGGCGCCTGGCGCAATCTGCCGGCGATCTATGCGTTGAAGTAAGACTGCGCATCGGCGGTTCCGCAGCCGCGCCCGGCATTGCCGGACGCGGCTTTTTGTCGCGCCGGCTCAGGCCGACGACTGTTGTATCAGCTCGCGCAGCCGCTGCAGCGATGCCTGCAGCTTCTGGTCGGTGCCGACCTTAAGGTCGAGCTGGCGGATGGTTTCGCCGAATTCGCTGACCGCCATGTCAAGTTTGTATTCCTGTTCGTCGGTGAGGCCGAAGCCTATCGCCAGATGCTGCACCTGCGAGCAGAACTCCAGCACCCGCTCGCTGATTTCGGTGTTGAAACGGGCATGCTGCACTTCCAGCGACGTCAGCGCCTCGGTCATTTCGTGAATGCTGACCCCCAGCACCTGATTCTGGCGTTGCAGCTGCGACTCGTTGCGTATGCTTTGCAGCCGGCATTCGGCCGCGTCGGCGATGATGGCCAGATGGTCGCGCAAGCGGCCGACGCGGTCGGGATCGCTTTCCGGCATATTGTGCAGCAGCAGGGTCAGGTGCGGGTAGTTGATGCACATGCGGTTCTTGAACGAGAAGATGCGCTCCATCGTCTGCAGATTGTCGAGGATGGAGGACGCCAGCGGCGAGCAGTTTTCGCCGTCGGCGCCAATGTCGACCACGCTGTAGTCGGGACGGCGCAGCCGGATGCTGCCTTTCAGATCGTAGCCGTTGCGTATGGTTTCCAGCAACTGGCTGGCCAGCGTCAGCTCGTTGCCGCATTCCTGGCTGCGGCGCATGAATTCAAGCACGACGCCGAGCTCGCCGGCATTGGTCATCGCCTCGAAGGCCACGCTGCGCACGTTGGCGATCTCGGCGCTCAGCTGGTGCTTGTGCTGGCTGGCGCGCTGCGCCAGCTGGATCTTGTAACGCAGCAATTCGCCGTCTATCGGCTTGTCGAGGAAGTCGTCGCAACCGGCGTCCAGTCCGGCCAGCTTGGCCTCGTTGCCGGTGTTGGACGATAGGAACACGATCTGCATCCTGGGGTCGGCCTGCCGCAATTCGCGGCAGACGGAAAAACCGTCGATCCCGGGCATGATGACGTCGCACAGCGCCAGCGCCGGCGGGGCCTGTTCGCGCAGCGCGGCCAGCACGGCCTCGCCGGAGTCGAACAGCTGCAGCAGCCAGTCTTCCCCCAGTTCGTCTTGGATGAACATGCGTTGCAGCGGATCATCGTCTATTGCCCAGATGGTGAAGTCCGTGTTTGTCATGGTGCGCCCTTGCGGTTGTGCGGTTCTGCTGTGGTCCTGCCTCAATCTATAGCCTGTTCCGCCGCGGATGGTTCGCCCAGGGCCTGACCGATTTGCTGCAGCACCTGTTCCAGTTGCCCTTGCAGCTGTTCCAGCAAGGCCGGCACGGTTTGGAATTGCTGGTCGCGGCAGGCCTGCTCCAGTTGGCTGGCGGTCTCGGCCAGCGGTTCGGCGCCTATGGTGCGCGCGCTGCCTTTCAGGGTATGAGCCTGGCGCTGGAGCGCCTCCCTGGCCTCATTGCCAGGATCTAGCCGGAAGCCGGCAGCCTGCGTCCGCCAGTGCTCGGCGAAGCTGCGCAGCATGCGTTGGTAGCGTTCGGTATTGCCGCGTATCCGCGCCAGCGCGCCGACGGTGTCGAACTGCCGCAGCGTTTCGATGCGCAGGTCCGCGGACGCACGCTGCCGTTCGGATGGCGGCGGCGCGGCGGCCTCCACCGGAGAGGCGCACCACTTGGCCAGGGTTTGCCAGAAGGTGTCCAGATCTATCGGTTTGCTCAGATAGTCGTCCATGCCGGCCGCCAGCGCCTGGTGCCGGTCTTCGGGACGGGCGCTGGCGGTCATGGCTATGATGGGCAGTCCTTTCCGGTCCGGCAGCGCGCGGATCCG
The DNA here is from genome assembly GCF_001855555.1 of Chromobacterium sphagni. GTDB lineage: Bacteria > Pseudomonadota > Gammaproteobacteria > Burkholderiales > Chromobacteriaceae > Chromobacterium > Chromobacterium sphagni. The sequence goes on from NZ_MKCT01000008.1 coordinate 39,399, forward strand.
CCGGGTGGCCTCCAGTCCGCCCATCACCGGCATCTGCATGTCCATCAGGATCAGGTGGTAGTGCTGGCGCTGGACGGCCTCGAACGCTTCATGGCCATTCATCGCCGTGTCCACGGCGGCGCCGGTGTCTTTCAGCAGCTCGCAGGCGTATTGGCGGTTGAAGGCATTGTCCTCGGCCAACAGGATGCGGTAGCCCTTGAGTGAAATGTCTTTCTCCGCCAGCTCCGGCGCGGCGTGGATCTGCTGATCGGATTTTTCCAACGGCAGTTCCACGGTGAAGACCGACCCCTCGCCGGGCGCGCTGATCACCCGAATGCTGCCATGCATCGCTTCCACCAACTGATGGCAGATGGCCAGTCCCAGGCCGGTGCCGCCGAAGCGGCGCGTGGTGGTGGCGTCGGCCTGCATGAACTGGCTGAACAGGCCGGAGCGGGTTTCGGCGTCCATGCCTATCCCGCTGTCGCTGATGATGAACAGGCAGCGGCTGAATTGCGGAGAGTCGTCCAGGCAGAGGCCCTGCAGGCTGACGAAGCCGCGCTCGGTGAACTTCACCGCGTTGGACAGCAGATTGGTCAGGATCTGCTTCAGCCGCAGCGCGTCGCCCAGATAGCCGTGGCGGAAGCCGTCCGGCCAGTCCGCGGACAGTTGCAGCCGTTTCTGGTCGATCAGCGGTTCGATCAGCGACAGCGAGCTGCGGCAGATGTCGTCCAGCCGGCAGGGGTGGATGTCCAGCGTGAAGCGGCCGGAGCGGTATTTGGAAAAGTCCAGGATGTCGTTGATGATGCCCAGCAGCGACTTGGCGGCTTCGCGCACGTTTTGCAGGTAGTCGCGCTGCTGCTGGCTGAGGCTGGTGGCCAGCGCCAGTTCGGCGAAGCCGATGATGGCGTTCATCGGCGTGCGGATCTCGTGGCTCATATTGGCGATGAACTCGTCTTTCAGCTGGTCGGCCGAACGCGCTTCGTTCAACGCGTACTCCAGCTCGGTGGTGCGCTCGGCGACCAGCTGCGACAGCCGGGCCTGCTGGTCCACCAGGAAGGCTTCGGCTTCCTTCTGCAGGCTGATGTCGCTGATGGTGCCCCGGATCAGCGCGGAGGGCGCGACGCCGTCCTGCTCCAGCATCGCGCTCTTGTTCAGCACCCAGCAGTATTTGCCGTCATGCCGGCGCACCCGGTAGCGGGTTTCGACGAAGGGCGTCTGGCCGGACAGCAGCGCGCGCATGCTTTGGTTGCGCGAAGGGATGTCGTCGGGATGGATCAGCGCGTTCCACTGGCTGCTGGGGCCGTTGATCATTTCCGGCTGATAGCCCAGCTGGGCCAGCCAGCTGGGGGAAAAGTGGATTTCGCCGCTCTGCACATTATATTCGAACACTCCCATGCCGGTGGATTCCAGCGCCTCGCGCCAGCGCTGCTCGTTGAGCCGCATCGCTTCCGCGGCCTCGATCTGCGAGCTGATGTCGTGCACTTCGGCCACGAAGTGGGTGAGCAGGTTGTGGCTGTCGTAGATCGGCGTCAGCGACATGTTGTTCCAGAAGCGGCTGCCGTCCTTGCGCCGGTTGTGCAGCAGCACCGAAACCGGCTTCGCATGGGTAATGGCATGCTCCAGCACCTGGATGGTGGCGGGGTCGTTGTCGTCGTCCTGCCAGAAGCGGTAATGCTTTTCGTGGATCTCGCCTTTCGAATAGCCGGTTATCCGGCTGACGCCGTCGTTGACGAACACGGTGGGGAGCTCCGGCATGCGGGCGTCGGCGATCAGGAAGCCGGTGGACATCGACTCGATGCCCCGCAGCAGCAGGTGCACTTGTTCATCGGCCTCGTGCAT
>NZ_MKCT01000009.1 GCF_001855555.1 Chromobacterium sphagni
TGGGCCGACTTCACCGCATCGCCGCGCGCCTGCGACAGCTTTTCCTCGCCGGCCTGCACCAGGCCGCGGTACAGCTGATCGAACTGCTGCGACACCACGGCGGAGGCGTCGAAACCGGTGCCCTGGTCAGCCGACAGCGTGGCGCCCCAGACGCGGGAGCGCGCCTCTTCGCCAGCCTCGTTGAAGAACTGGGCAAAACCACCCAGCAGATCAAGCTTGGTGAACACCAGGTAGATGGGCACCATCAGGCCAAAGGTGTTGCACACCTCGTGGATGCGCTCGCGCACCTGGCGGGCGTACAGGACGAAGCCCTCGCTATTGTGCTGCGCCAGCTCCGGCAGGCTGATCGCCACCATGATGCCGTTGACCGGCGCCTTGGAACGGTATTGCTTGAGCAGCTTGAGGAAGGCCAGCCATTCGCCGCGGTCTTCGCTCTCGGTGGCATAGCGGCCTGCGGTGTCCAGCAGCACGCCCTCGGTGGAGAAGAACCAGTCGCAGTTGCGGGTGCCGCCCACGCCCTGGATGCCGCTCTTGTCGCTGAAGGGGAAGCTCAGGCCGGATTGCAGAATGGCGGAACTTTTGCCCGCCGCCGGATGCCCGATGATCATGTACCAAGGCAACTCGTACAGCGCCGCGCTGCCGCGCGCGGTGCCGATATTGGATTTCTTCAGGGTGTCGATCGCGCCCAGCATGCGCTGGCGCAGCAGGGTGACCTCGGCGCGCTTGTCAGCGCTGGCGTTGATCACCGCCTCGTCCGCCTGGCGCCGCAGCATCCCCTCCAGCAAGCCGCCGGCGCGGCGCGCCAGCACCTGGCCGATCAGCAAGGCCAGCACCCATACGATCATCACCACGACGATCCATCCCAAGCGCGCTTCCAGCGACTTGAGCCCCAGCCAGGGCCCTAGCCACCAGATCAGGGCGATCAGGATCAAGAACCCGATGGCGGACGCCACCTTGGCATTGCGTAGCCAACCTTTGTTAAACACCGAATTCACCTTCCCTTAAAAGCCAAAAGACAATTATTTGTTCTTGTGCGCCAGCAAGGCTCGCAAGGAGCCTGCGCGTTCGACGTGGCCGTAGTCGCGGAAGCTCCACACCCCGCCCCATCCCAAGCCGGCGGCCTTCGACTCCTCGCCCAGCGCGGTATAGGCCTGCATTGCCCACGGATCCCGTTCCGAGATCACCACCTTGCCGTTGCGGACCGGCGCCAGATCTGCGGCCAGTCCATATTGGTGCTTGCTCTCCCCACCCTTGGCCTGGGTAACCTTGACGCTGCCGCCGGCCAGCCGGTTCTGCCGTTCGGCGCTGCGGAATCCCTCCAGCAGCACCATCGGGAAGCCGCGCGCCTTCATTTTCTCCATCACCCGCAACACGTCCTGCACGAAAGCGGGGTCCATCTTGCTCCAGTCGCGGTCGGCCTTGTCCAAAGCCAGAGACGGCTTTTCCGCCACCGCGTCTATGAAAGCCTCGGGCGGCAACGGTGGAGGCGGAACCAGCTTTTCCTCAAGCAGCGCCTGCCTGATCTGATTGCCATGAGCATATTCATTCGGGATGAACTTCGAATCCTGATGGTAGCCGCCAAAGTGCAGCGTAATTGCCACAACTCCTCCCACCAGTGACAAGGACAGCAGCGGGACCATCCACAGCAACCAGCGGTTTTGCAACCATCCGCGCGCGGCGGATGCCGCGCCGGGCAAACGCGACGGAGCCGCATCGGACCGGATGTCCTCCACCGGAACGAAGGTCGGATTCGACGGGATCGCAATCGGTGCCTGCTCGACTTGGAGCCTTGCTCCGCCAAGGAAATATCGCCAACCAAGCCAAAACAAAAGCAATACGATGCAAGCCACCACCAGTGGCACGATTAACGTCATTGGAATTTTTGATACAAACGATTGATGAACCAGCAAATTACGCGATATGCTTGATTTGATTTGTAAAGAAGTCAAGTGCCGGCGTCTAATTTGACAAGGCGCTCACAAGCAGAGACAAGCAAAATCTTTAGAATTAACCGTTGGATGTCGTCTTATTTCAGGTGTCGATTATATGGATTTAACTAAGCACTGGCAAAAAACTTGCTTGATGATCGCAGCGCTGGCGCTGCCCTTGCTCAGCGGCTGCGCGGGTCCGAAGAATATCACGCTGAGCAGTGAGGCCAGCGCTGCGCTGAATCGCGACAAACATGGCAAATCATTGTCCGTCGTAGTACAGGTTTACCAGCTGAAGTCGGATCAAGGATTCAAATTACTCACACCTGACCTTTTGGCCAGTGGCAAACCAATTTCAGATGTGATCGGCGCTTCGGTATTATCCAGCAAGGAGTTGATATTTGTTCCGGGCGGTAAGCAGGAACTGGATATGACGGTTCTGGAAGATGCCAATTATGTTGGCGTGATCGGCTATTTCCGTCAGCCGAATCCCCATTTCTGGCGTCTGCTTTACGACGCCGGCAGAGTCCGCAGCAAGGATCTTAAATTCAAAGTCGACGACTGCTATTTAAAGGCGATCAAACCTGAAGCCATTCCATTGCCGGACCAACCCAATACCGGCGCAGTCGATTGTTCCGCCGCGCGCAACTAGAATAGCGGGCATCATTTCAAAACCAAGCCAAGGTTCAAGCAGCAATGCTTCATGCACAAAGAATATTATGGGGCGAAGGCATGTTTCTTCGCCCGCAGCATTTTCAGCAACAGGCGCTATTCCAGGAGCAGACTCAATCCAGCCTGTTGCAGCTGACGCATCGCCATGTCTGGGGCATTCAAAAGCTGACACTGGACGAGGCCGCGCTCAGAGGCGGCATCGTCCGCGTCGACGAGTTGACCGCGCTGTTCCGCGACGGCGCGCTGTACCAGGCGCCCAGCCACGCGCCGCTGCCGTTGAGCCGCGACCTGACCGCCATGCCGCAGCTCGGCATCAAGACCACGCTGTACGCCTGCCTGGCGCAACTGCAGCCCTATGGCGGCAATAGCCGCAGCGGCGAGGCCAGCGCCCGCCCCACCCGCTTCCACAGCGATCACAGCGAAGTGTCCGACCTGTACACCCAGGCGCTGGCAGCCGACCTCTCCACCCTGCAGCTGGACATCAAGCTGATGCTGGAAGAGGAAAACCGCGATGGCTACGATGCCATCCCGCTGTGCCGGCTGGAAAAAGACGCCACCGGCCAATGGGGCGTCGGCAAGGACTTCCTGCCGCCGCTGCTGGCGATCGAAGGCTCCAGCGAGATGATGCAGATGTTGCGCCGGTTGCTGGACATCCTGCTGGTGAAGAGCCAGGCGCTGTCCGGCGCCCACCGCGAACGCGCCAAGAGCGTGATGGAGTTCGGCTCGGCCGACATCAGCTCGTTCTGGCTGCTGCACACCGTCAACCGCAATTTCGCCCGCCTGCGCCACCTGTCGCAATGCCAGCCGCTGCACCCGGAAGAGCTGTACATGGCGCTGGCCGAGTTCTGCGGCGAGCTGCAAACCTTCGCCACCCTGTATACCTTGTCGGACATCCCGGCCTACCGCCACGAGCAGCTGCACCAGGTGTTCCCGCAGCTGGACCTGCAGATCCGCGAACTGCTGGAAACCGTGGTGTCGGCCCGCTACAAGGTGATCCCGCTGCATTCGCCGCGGCCGTCCTTCCATATCGGCCGGCTGGAGAGCGACCGGCTGCTGGACAACGTCGACTTCTACCTATCGGTGCAAAGCGACCAGCCGGCCAGCCATATCCTCGACAACGTGCCGCTCAAGCTCAAGATCGGCGCGCCGGACGACGTCGAGCGCATTCTCAACTCGGCGATGCGCGGCGTCGGCCTGGTCCATTCGGCGCAAACGCCGTCGGCCATTCCGGTGCGGGTGGGTAACCACTATTTCGCGCTGGAGCCGGGCAGCGAGATCTACAGCCGCATGCTGCAATCGCGCAGCGTCTGCATCTACGTGCCGCAAACCCTGGCCAATATTTCCATCGAACTGATCGCGGTCTTCCGCTAATACCGACATGAACCAAGCAAGCACCCAAACCGCGGAACGCGCCATGGCCGTCGCCGCCCCCGCCGCGCCCAGCCTGCGCGAGATGCTGGAGGACGGCATCTACCTGCTGTTCCTGCTGAAGGAAGGCAACGCCCCCAGCAGCGCGGTGGAGTTCAACCGCCGCGTCGACCACTTCCTCAGCCAGTTCGAACGCAACGCCCGCAACTTCGGCAAGGATGGCAACGCCATCTCCCACGCCAAATACGCTTTCTGCGCGCTGATGGACGAAATCATCCTGTCGTCCGACTTCGCGCTGCGCGACGAATGGGAACGGATGCCCTTGCAGTTGCGCCTGTTCGGCGAGCACCTGGCCGGCGAAGGCTTCTTCAATCGCCTCGAACAATTGCGCAATGCGCCCGCGGAAAACATCGAGGCGCTGGAAGTGTTCTACACCTGCCTGCTGCTGGGCTTCCAGGGCAAATACCTGCTGGAAGGCGAAGAGAAGCTGGGCTATCTGATCCACAAGCTGAGCCAGGAAATCCAGCAGATCCGGGGCGGCAAGGCCGAGTTCGCGCCCAACTGGCAGCTGCCGCAGCGCTTCCAGGCCTTTGTCCGCCATGAGTTGCCGCTGTGGCTGTACTTCGCGCTGCTGGCCATCGTCGGCGCCGGCATCTTCGTCGCCTTCCGCTGGATGCTGGCCCGCCAGGCTGCCTCCGTATTCGGGCTATGAGCGGCAACCGCCACGCGCAAATCCTGCCTTCGGTGCTGGACAGGCTGCTGGACGACGCGCCCGACCTGAGCCACACCGAAGCCATCAGCCTGTTTGAACTGTCGCAGTTCAAGCAGGCGTTGGCGCGCGATCTGGAAGCCTTGCTCAACACCCGGCTGATGCCGCAGGACGAACTGTTCGAATCCTTCCCGCTCTCGCGCGACAGCCTGCTCAGCTACGGCATTCCCGACTTGTCCGGCATCAGCCTGCTCAACCCCGACGACCGCGAAGTGCTGCGCGAGCAACTGCGCCGCTCGATAGAACTGCACGAACCCAGGTTGTCGCGGGTACGCGTCAATCTGGATGCCCCCCGCGAGATGGAACGCCATCTGCGCTTCCGCGTCGACGCCGTGCTCAAGGTGCACCCGCACCGCCCGCCGGTGACCTTTGACGCCACGCTGCAGCTGTCCTCCAACGTATACAAAGTACACGGCTGACTAACAGCCTCTTATCGGTTCGATCATGGACATATCCAGCCTGCTAGCCAGCTTCGCCTCCGCCTTCAGCCAGGACCACCGCCTGCTCACCCTCGGCCTGGGCGACGGCCACATCGCGGCCGAGCAGTTGCTGCCGCAAAGCCTGGACGGCGAGGAAGGGGTGTCCAAACCGTACCGCTTCACCCTGACCTGCCTGTCGCCCGATGGCGCCATCGAACTCAAGACCCTGCTCGGCCAGCCGGCCCGCATCGGCATCGCCGACGCCCAGGGCGTGGAGACGGTGCGCTGCGGCGTGGTCTCGCAAGCGCGGCTGCTAGGCTCGGACGGCGGTTTCGCCAAGTATGGCCTCACGGTGGAGCCGCCGTTCGCGCTGCTGCGCCACCGCCGCACTTCGCGGGTGTTCCAGGACCTGACGGTGCCGGACATCGTCCAGCAGATCCTGCGGGAACACCAGGCCGCCAACCCCGCCTTCGCCCGGGGGCAGGCGCTGCAGATCCAGGCGGGCCCGGCGTCGCCGCGCAGCTACTGCCTGCAATACCGCGAGAGCGACTACGACTTCATCGTCCGCCTGCTGCACGAGGAAGGCTACGCCTGGCGCTTCGAGCATATCGACGGCGACAGTCCCCAGGTCAAGCTGGTGGTGTTCGACGACGCCTACAGCCTGCCGCCCGCCCCGCTCGAACGCGTGCGCTTCCACCGCAGTGACGCCACCGAAGAGGAGGACGGCCTCACCGGCTGGAACAGCAGCCGCCAGATTGTGCCCGGCCAGGTGGCGCTGGCCAGCTTCGACTACCAGCCGGTGTCCACCCGGCACACCGGCGACAGCAGCCAGATCGACCAGGGCCAGGGCGGCGGCGCGCTGCAATCCAGCCTGCAGGACTACGACGCCCAGGGCCTGTATTACGCCGGCGACGCCGACCAGCTGTCCCGCTACGCCCAGCTGCGCCAGCAGGCGCACGATCTGCAGGCCAAACAATTCGAAGGCACAGGCTCGGTCCGCGGCCTGACCGCCGGCCAGTGGTTCCGCCTCGACGACCACCCGGCGCACCAGGCCGACAGTGCCGAACAGCGCGAATTCGTGGTCACCGGCCAGACCTTGCGCGCCCAGAACAACCTGCCGGCCGACCTCACCCGCCAGTTGAACCAGTCCGCGCCCGGGCTGCTGGCCCTGGGGCTGGAGAGCGACGCCGCCGTGACCGCCGGCGCCCAGGCCGCGCCGTTCGCCACCACGCTCCAGGCCCAGCGCCGAGGCATTCCGCTGACCCCGGCCTACGCCCACACCGCGCAGGCCAAGCCGACCAGCCTGGGCGTGCAGACCGCCACCGTGGTCGGTCCGCCGGGCGAAGACGTCCACACCGACCAACAGGGCCGCATCAAGGTGCAGTTCCACTGGCAGCGGCCGGACGAACACCCGACCATCGGCGCCGGACTCGACGACAAGTCGTCATGCTGGCTGCGCGTCGCCATGCCCAGCGCCGGCGCCGGCTGGGGCCACCAGTTCATCCCGCGCATTGGTCAGGAAGTGCTGGTCGACTTCATCGAAGGCGACATCGACCGGCCGGTGATCACCGGCGTGCTGTACAACGGCAGCCACCCGACGCCCGACTTCAGCGGCGCCGGCTCGCTCCCCGCCAACAAGACGCTGTCCGGCATCAAGAGCAAAGAACACCAGGGCGGCGGCTACAACGAGCTGCTGTTCGACGATACCCCCGGCGAAGTGCGCGCCAAACTCAGTTCCGAATCCGGCAAGACCCAACTGAACCAGGGCTTCCTGACCCAGCCGCGCAGCAACGGCAAGGCGACGCCGCGCGGCGAAGGCTTCGAGCTCAGAACCGACCAGCACGGCGCCATCCGCGCCGCGCACGGCCTGCTGCTGTCCACCGAAGCGCAGAACGGCGCTGGGGGCAAACAGCTGGCGCGCGAGCACGCCCAGAGCCAGCTCGACGCCGCCCTCTCCCTCAGCCAGGCGCTGGCCGAAACCGCCACTGGCCAGCTGGCGGATACGATGGAAACCGGCCCCGACGAAATCGGCCCGGACAACGCCAAAACCGGCAAAAAGCCGGACGGCCACCTGCAACACCACGTCGACGCGCTGAAGGCCTGGGAAGCCGGCAGCAATACCGACAAAGACGGCAAAACGGCGAAAGAGCAAGCCGGCCGACAGCCGCTGCTGGTGCTGTCCGGCCCGGCCGGCATCGCCTCCCTGACCGAGCAAAGCCAGACGCTATTCGCCGGCAGCAACCTGAACCTCGTCGCCCAGCGCGATGCCAACCACACGACGGGGCGACGCTGGCTGCACAACGTCGGCCAGCACATCAGCCTGTTCGTGGCCGGGGTGAAAGACAAGGTGGCGCTGAAGCTGATCGCGGCCAAGGGCAAGGTGCAGATCCAGGCGCAGAGCGACGCGATGGAGATCACGGCGGATCAGGATGTCGCCATCACCTCCTGCAAGGACAAGATAATTGTCAATGCTGGCGACGAAATCCTGCTGACCGCAGGTGGAGCCTATATCCGAATCAAGGGCGGCAATATCGAAGTCCATGCGCCGGGCCAGGTGACGGTGAAAGGCGCCAGCCACACGCTGGACGGACCTGCCCGCATGGACTGGGCACAACCGCAGTACAAAAAGATCGTCTGCACCGAGCAGATCGATGCCCAATTGCTTACCCAAGCGCACCCAGAACTCAGCGGCAAGAAATACGTTTACTACTCCGCCGACACTGGCAAAAAACTCGCGAGCGGCGCCCTGGACGGCAGCGGCCAAACCGAGCGCATCCACCTGCCAGGCATCAACAACATCAAGGCCCTGATCGGGTCGGGCGAATGGGAAATCCTTTAATGAATCAACGATATGCTCTTGTCCTGATTGGCGCGCTCGCGCTGCCCGCCTTTCGCGCCGGCGCGGCCAACCAGCCGGAAGACACCACCGCGGCGCTGGGCTGGAATACGCTGCAAATCCACTCCAGCCAGACGCTGGCCGGAGCGGCACCCAACCAGTATTCAGCGAAGAATCTTTTCGATCCGGATCCGGCCAAAGCCTGGGTGTTCCATGCCGAAGAACGATATCCTCGCTCCTCTGAAATCAAAAATCCCGCAGTCTTGACGCTGACGCTGGCTCAGCCGAGCTCGCTGTTCGCCATCGCCCTGACTCCCGGATACCTCAAGTCGGCCGCCACCCAGTTCCAGAACGCCTCGCCCAAGAGCGTGTTGGTCAGCCTGTACCGCCCGCATGAAGACAAGCCATTTGAAACGCGCCGCTTCTCGCTGGCCTACCACGCGCGGGAATACTCGTTTCCTCAGTTGCAAAAAGAACTGAAAACCGTGGCTTTCAACGATCCGTCTGAGGATAGAATCACCGGCAAGTCGGACAATGCCCTGAACACCTCCGAGCGCCTGCTGCTGCTCAACGCCAGCGGAGCCAAAGTCGCCAAGATCACTCTGGAGATCCCCTCCATCGAAGCCGGCGCCAAATATACCGACACCGCCATCAGCAAACTCAGGCTGCTGGATCGACAGGCCAGTCGGAATTCGCCTGAATATGGCTTATCGCAGTACATCGCTCACAATCTGGATGCCGCCGCACATAGTCTGAGCGAGAACCAATACTGTCTCTCCTACACCGACAAGAACGCCTGGCCCCGGCTGCAGAACCATCCATGCGCTGGCCCCGCGCCGAAACTGCAGCAAGGCCAGGCCGACCAGGGCATAGACGACATCATTTTCACCCGCAAGGACCCAGCCACGCAGGAATATCAGGTGCCGCTCACCACGGCCTTGCGCGACGCCCACTCCACCCGCCAGAACGGCATGAAACGCATGCGCCTGGCAGCCGCCGACGTGGCGAACAACGAACTGATCCTGAGCAAGAACTCGCGTGGCGAACTGCGGGCGCTATCCGGTCTGACGCTGACCCAGGCATTTCTGGCAAACCGCACCGATGGCCTCGGCAAGGCCTATCTGCAACCGCAGGACAGTGCCTATTTCTTTTTCGCCTACTCTCGGTTGCAGTTCACCCCGGCCAATAGCGGCTACCAGTTGAGCGTGTACGGGCCTACCGGCAGCCAGGAGGCACAATGGGCGATCCGCTAGAAAAATACCAGGATTTCGACTTCGGCAAATATACCGAAGAGCAGAAGTACGACATCCTGCAGCGTGTGTTCGAGCACCATGCCGCCGCCAACGGCAAAAACAACGTCGCCGGCTTCTCCTTTGAAACCGACAGCGGCAGGATCAACCTGATAGGCGCGCGGGGGTTCGCCAAAGGCAAGGTAGTCAAGGATAGCAACAAGGTATTCGACGACACGCTGTTCGTCGTCTATAAAAACGCGTCCGGCCAGAAGAAGGTGGCCGAATTCGACTTCAACACCGAGCCTTACAGCAAAAGCAACGGGCAACTGGCAGGCCGGGTGCTGATCAACGGCCTGTACCAGTACCGGCTGGGCAATCACAAGATGTCGTCCTATCACTCGCATGCCAGCCTGGAGGAAATGGAGCAGACGCATCGCTTTGCCCAACGCCACAACTATCGGGCGCTGCGCATCGTCAAAGGACTTGCCTTCCACGCCCAGAACACTGGCAGCGCCAAAGCGCCCGAGTACGACTTCAATCCGGACAAGCCGGATGCGCCCACCGCGACCAACGAGCACAACATCCATTACGGCGGAGAAGGCCCCAACAACCGCACCAGCAACTGGAGCGAAGGCTGCCAGACGGTAAAAGGCCTGGACAACTATATCCGGCTGTTGAAAATCCTCGAGCAGGACTACAGCCTGGCAGGCACCATCAACAACGAGCTTATCGCCAAGCCGTCGACCGATGGCAAGCGGCCCGTGGTCTATGCCTTGGTCGACGGCCACCAGATCGCCGATGAAACCAAGATCCAAGTCAAATTTCTGGATCGCATCCTGCAGCCTATGATCAATGTCTGGTATGAAATCCGCCATGGCGACCAGACTATCAGCGGCAAGACCGATCACGACGGCGACACCGGCGCGCTGTACGGCCACGATCCCAAAGACAAGATCAATGTCAAGCTGCAGGGCCCAGTGGGCGACAGCAAGCAACTGCCTCCGGTGCAGGCCAAGGAAAGCGCATTCCACAAATATATGTGCGTCATCAGTCCCAAAGTGCTGTGCGACGGCCTGGCGCGCCCGGACGCGGAGCAGAGCCAACCCGAAATAACGAACACCCAAGCCAAAAGCCACAAGCATCACAACAAACAACGCAAGCCGGTTTCCAAGATAGAGGTGCCCAAGAATCGCAACCCGCTGGAAACGCCGATACCGGATGATGAATTCGAGGACTGCAACGCGCTGACGCTGGAACAGATCACCAGCATCCTCAAGAACAACAATCCAGTGCTGGTGGATACCTACAAGGCTGATGAGCTGCTTTACAAGGCGGCTCAAAACTACAAGCTGAACCCCAAGGTGCTGCTGGCGACGATGAAGCAGGAACAGGGCTGGGCCAAGAACGGCCGCTACAACAAGCTGATGGGCGTCGGCCCCGGCGGCGATCCAACATCCATGGGCGTAGAGCAGTCGATCAACAAGTCGGCCCAGACCTATCGCAAACAGTTCGACGACGGCAAGAAAAAGCTCTCTTCGTTCAAAATCAACTTCGACCCCAATTCCCACGAAGTCGCAGCGGTGGGCAGCGGCGGGGCCTCAGTCAGCGAGGACGAGGTCGTGGCGATGAAGGAAGGCTATCGGTACACGCCGCGCACCGCCTCTGAATACGCCAAACTGCACTACACGCCGTGGACCTATTTTCCGCCTCAGCGCAGCCGTCCTTACGATACCTGGGTGAAAACTTTCCGGAGCTTCTGAGATGAGAATCAAATTCCTGATCGGCATAGGCGCGTTGCTGCTGACGCAGCACGCGCTGGCCGCCTGCGACAAGGATGACTGGCAGGCGCTGGTTCGCCAGGCAGGCGCGCAGGCTGTCGCCGACTATATCCACAGCAAGCACTGCGACCTCGAGCAGTCGCTTGACGACGTTTCCAAGACCCCGCTGGTCTACGCCATCGATGCGAAGAACCGCGCAGCTGTAGAGGCACTGCTGCAAGCCGGCGCCAACGCCAACGTCGACGGCTACGATGGCAACACCCCGCTGTTCTACGCGGTGTCCAGCAAGGATCTGGGCATAGTCCAAGATCTGGTAGCCAAGGGCGCCGACGTCAACGCCGCCACCCGCACCAGCGAAATCACCGTGCTGATGGCTGCGGTGCTGGACTCCACGCCCGCCATAGCCGCCTATCTGGTGGCCCAAGGCGCCTCGCTGACCGATACCGACAAATATGGCCATCAGGCCATCGACTATGTCGGCAAGCTGCCGGCCAAGCGCCAGGCCGCGATGCGCGCCGCGCTGAAGAAACCATGACCGGCAGGCCTGCCTAGCCGGCTTGCCGGCGGCCAAACAAAAACGGGGAGCAGCGCAAGCTGCTCCCCGTTTGGCATGGAACGGTATCGATCTAGCGGTAGCTGCCGGCGTCCGCGGTCATCACCACCCTGCCGCCCGGCTTGGGCGTCTGCCCGTCCAACGCCATCATCACGGAAAGAGACGTGATGGTGATGATGGAGAAGAAGAACACCTGCCGCGCCCAGGCGCGATCGTCGGTTTCCCGCCTGTAGCCCGACAGCGCCATCTTCAGCCACCACAGGCTGGTGGCGCAAGCCACCGCCAGGTAGCCGTAGCCGGCATAGCCGCCCAGCACCAGCATCACGGTCGCCACCGCGAAGGCCAGGATGTACAGCACGATCTGCTGCTTGGCCTTGGAGATGCCCTTGACCACCGGCAGCACCGGGATACCGGCCGCTTCATAGTCCTTGAAGCGGAAGATGGCGATGGCGTAGGAGTGCGGCATCTGCCACAGGCTGAACATCACCAGCAGGATCAAGGCGCCCATGTCGAAGCGGCCGGTGACGGCGCAGTAGCCGGCCACCGGCGGCACCGCGCCGGACAGGCTGCCCACCAGGGTGCCATACACCGAGTTGCGCTTCATGTACAGGCTATACACGCCCACATAGATGATGAAGCCGAACATCACACAGGCGAAGGCCAGCGGATTGGTCCAGCGCCACAGCGTGTAGAAGCCGGCCAGGCCGAGCACCAGGCCGTGCGTCAGCGCGGCCTTGGTGCTCATCGCGCCGGTGACCAGCACCCGTTTCTGGGTGCGGGCCATCTTGGCGTCGATGTCCTGGTCTATGCAGTTGTTGATGGCGCAGCCGGAGGCCACCACCAGCGACAAGCCGGCCACCGTGGCCAGCAGCAGCAGCCAGTCAACCGGACCCTGCGCCGCCAGCAGGAAACCGCCGGCGGCCGAGATCAGATTGCCGAAGATGATGCCCGGCTTGGTGACCTGAAAATAACGCTTGAGCTTCAAGGCGTTCTCACTCAGCGCATCATCAGCGCGTCGGCGGTGTAGATGATCCAGATCGACAGGCCCACCAGCAGCACGATCACCATGCCGGTGAACAGGAAGGAGATGCTGTTGAGCTTGCCTTCCTTGCTGAAGTCCAGATGCAGGAAATACTTCAGGTGCACGATGATCTGCACCACCGCGAACGCGAAGATGCCGATGAAAGTGGCCTGCTTGGTCAGCGCGCCGCTCATCACCATCCAGAACGGGATGGCGGTGAGGATCACCGACAGCAGGAAGCCGATGGCGTAGCTTTTCACGCTGCCGTGGCTGTTGTGCGCATGCGCTTGGCTCATCACATGGCTCCTTTCAGATACACAACGGTGAACACGCAGATCCACACGATGTCCAGGAAGTGCCAGAACAGCGACAGGCAGTTCAGGCGGGTCATGGCGCGGCCGGTCAGGCCGGTTTTGGCCACCTCCAGCATCATCACGCCCATCCACAGCAGGCCTGCGGTCACGTGCAGGCCATGCAGGCCCACCAGGCCGAAGAATGCCGACAGGAAGGCGCTGGTCTGCGGGCCGTGGCCCTCGGCGATCAGGTGGTGGAATTCATTGATTTCCAGGCCGATGAACGCGGCGCCGAACAGGAAAGTCACCGCCAGCCAGCCCAGCACTGCCGATTTGTTGCCCTTGTGGCCAGCGATCATCGCGAAACCGTAGGTGATGGAAGACAGCAGCAGCGCCGCAGTCTCCACCAGCACGTACGGCAGCTCGAAGATTTCCTTGCCGGAAATGCCGCCCGCCACATTGCGGAACAGCACTGCGTACGCCGCGAACGCCGTCGCGAACAGGATGCAGTCGGTCATCAGATAGAACCAGAAGCCCAGCACGGTCTGCGAACCGCTGTCGTGGTGCTCATGGTCGTCATGCGCGTCGTGCGCTTGCTCTACATAAGTCGTCATGTTTGATCCAGCCTCTTACACGGTGGTGGTCGGAC
This sequence comes from Chromobacterium sphagni, assembly GCF_001855555.1. Classification (GTDB taxonomy): domain Bacteria; phylum Pseudomonadota; class Gammaproteobacteria; order Burkholderiales; family Chromobacteriaceae; genus Chromobacterium; species Chromobacterium sphagni. Next base: position 13,519 of record NZ_MKCT01000009.1, read on the forward strand.
GCGCAGCCTTCTTCGGCTTGGTCTGATCACGCTCGGTGTAGTTGTCCACATCTATGCCCAGCTTCTCGAAGCGGGCGCGCTCGATGGCTTCCACTTCTTCCGCCGGCACGTAGTAGTCCAGGTCGTTGTCGTAGGCGCGCACCAGCATGCAGCCGACGATGCCCACCAGGCCGACGATGGCCATCCACCAGATATGCCAGATCAGCGCGAAGCCCAGTACGGTGGTGAAACCGCCGATGTACAGGCCTACAGCGGTGTTGCGCGGCATATGGATCGGCTCGTACGACTTCGGCACGGCGTAAGCGATGCCCTTTTCCTTCATGTCGGTGAAGGCGTCGATGTCATGCACTTGCGGCAGCTTGGCGAAGTTGTAGAACGGCGCCGGCGAGGAAGTGGACCATTCCAGGGTATGGCCGTTCCACGGGTCGCCGGTCTCGTCCACCAGCTTCTTGCGGTCGCGGATGCTGACAGCGATCTGCAGCAGCTGGCAGCCGATGCCGATGGCGATCAGCACCGCGCCGAAGGCGGCGATGTACAGCCACGGCTCCCAGGCCGGGTTGTCGGTGTGGTTCAGTCGGCGGGTCATGCCCAGGAAGCCCAGCACGTACAGCGGCATGAAGGCGAACATGAAGCCGAGCTGCCAGAACCAGAACGAAGCCTTGCCCAGCTTGGCATTCAGCTTGAAGCCGAATACCTTCGGGAACCAGAACGACACGCCGGCGAGATAGCCGAACACCGCGCCGCCGATGATGGTGTTATGGAAGTGGGCGATCAGGAACAGGCTGTTGTGCAGCACATAGTCGGCGCCCGGCACAGCCAGCAGCACACCAGTCATCCCGCCGATGGAGAAGGTGACGATGAAGCCCAGCGTCCACAGGATCGGGGTTTCAAAGCGCAGGCGGCCCTTGTAGATGGTGAACAGCCAGTTGAACAGCTTCACGCCGGTCGGGATCGAGATGATCATGGTGGCGATGCCGAAGAAGGCGTTCACATTGGCGCCGGAGCCCATGGTGAAGAAGTGGTGCAGCCATACCATGAAGCCCAGCACCGAGATCGCGCCGCTGGCGTAGATCATCGACTTGTGGCCGAACAGGCGCTTACCGGAGAAGGTGGAAACCACTTCCGAGAAGATGCCGAATGCCGGCAGAACCAGGATGTAAACCTCGGGGTGGCCCCAAGCCCAGAACAAGTTCAGGTACATCATGGCGTTGCCGCCGGCTTCCGCGGTGAAGAAGTGGAAGCCCAGATAGCGGTCCAGGCTCAGCATCGCCAGCGCGCCGGTCAGAATCGGGAACGAGGTGGCGATCAGCACGTTGGCCCAGGTGCAGGTCCAGGTAAAGATCGGCATGTCCATCAGCTTCATGCCCGGGGCGCGCATCTTGATCACGGTCACCAGGAAGTTGATCGCGGTCAGCGTCGTCCCGATGCCCGATATCTGCAAGGCCCAGGTGTAGTAATCCACCCCGACGTCAGGACTGAAGCCCAGCTCGGCCAGCGGCGGATAGGCCACCCAGCCGGTGCGGGCGAAATTGCCCACGCCCAGCGACAGGTTGACCAGGATCACCGCCGAAACCAGCAGCCAGAAGCTCAGCGAGTTCAGGAAGGGGAAAGCCACGTCGCGCGCGCCGATCTGCAGCGGCACCACGATGTTCATCAGGCCAGTCATGAACGGCATGGCCATGAAGATGATCATGATCACGCCGTGGGCGGTGAAGATCTGGTCGTAGTGTTCCGGCGGAAAAATGCCGTGGCTGCCGCCAGTGGCCACCGCCAGCTGGGTACGCATCATCAGCGCGTCGGCGAAGCCGCGCAGCAGCATGATCATGGCGACGATGATATACATCACGCCGATTTTCTTGTGATCAACCGAAGTGATCCACTCTTTCCAGAGATAGCCCCACTTGCCGAACTTGGTGATCAACGCGAACAGCACGATGCCCATCAGGCCGGCGCCGGACAGCGCCCCCATGATGATGGGCTCGTGGTACGGAATCGCGTCCAGAGTCAGTTTACCTAACCACATCAATCGTTACTCCTTGACAACCGGCGGGGTGATGGCTGCGCACAGTTCTTTGGTCATTTTGGCCAGCTTGATGGCGTCATCGCTGTCGGCCAGCGACGGACGACCGGCCATGTACTTGTGCACGACGGCTTCAAACAGGTAAGGCGTGGTTGAAGCGTAGTGGGCCACCGGGTTGTTCTCGCTAGGCTTGAGCAACTGCAGGTAGGCCGGCGCGTCCAAGGTTTGGCCAGAAGCTTTCGCCTTGGCTACCCAAGCGTCGAACTCGGCCGGGGTCTTGGTGGCGATGGCATTGAACTTCATGCCGGAGAAGCCGGCGCCGCTATAGTTGGAGGAGAAACCCTTGTAGGTGCCCGGCTCGTTGGCGACCAGGTGCAACTGGGTCTGCATGCCGGCCATCGCGTAGATCTGGCCACCCAGCTGTGGGATGAAGAAAGCATTCATCGCCGCGTCGGAAGTGATCTTGAAATTCACCGGCACGTCGGTCGGGAACACCAGCTCGTTGACGGAAGCGATCTGCTGTTCCGGATAGATGAACAACCATTTCCAGTTGAGGGCCACCACCTGAACCTCGATCGCCTTCTTGTCCGATTGCAGCGGACGGTAGGGATCCAGCTCGTGCGTGCTCTTCCAGGTCAGCGTCGCCAGGAAGGCGATGATGACGCAGGGAATCAGCCAGACCACGATCTCGATCTTGGTCGAGTGCGACCATTTCGGTTCGTAAGCGGCGTCCTTGTTGCTGGCGCGGTACTTCCAGGCGAATACCAGGGTCATTACGATTACCGGGATCACCACCAGCAGCATCAGCGCGGTTGCCGTAATGATCAGGGACTTCTGCTCTGCGGCGATATGGCCCTTGGGATCGAGAATGCCGCCTTGGCATCCCGAAAGCAGGGCAACCACCACAGGAGAGAGCCCCCACATCAGGCGGGAGGGTCTATGGTTTCTCATCTTACGACTTTTCGGGTTAAAAATCCTTCAACGCGCCGATGCGCAACAGGCGTTGCGAGCCATGCTCCAACGCCAGCGAAATGTTCGCGCCGGGCCTCCTCCTCCTCCCTTGCGGGTCGAGGCCGGCGGAGCCGGGCAAAACAACAGACTTTCAGGGCTCGCGGATTCCACGAGTGAACGGCGCGCATCCGTTTCCACGGCGGATACACTCCGGATTGGAAGCGACTCCACAATCGCTTCCGGGCGATGACGTGACGGCAGAACGCTTACTGTCCGAGTGAAACGCCGGCGAAGGCGCGGGAAGACAGGGGTTCGGCAACACAACATCTGCCCGGCGACATGCACCGGGCGGGCGTATTAAAAACAGTTTTGCCTGATATTTCAAGAGCCTTGATCAGGATCAAACCCTCCCCCCACCGGATATGCAACACGATTGATCCTGGTCAATAACGAGGAATCGGCAAATCTGTAGCAGAGACAATGGTTTAGGACAATGTGCTTAACGTGATCCGCGCAAACCATGTGTTGCAAATTGTTACAAAAAATATCCTCACAAAAATGGATTTGCATACCACAGAACAATTCATTGCGCCGCCAGTAAAAATATCGCTGAAAAATTGCGCGAAATTCGCACAACTTTCCCATGAGAAGCCATGGAATGACGCAACAATATTCCAATAACAACCGAGTGGCTGTCCGCTCGATCATCGCCCATCCCGAGCAGACGCAAAAAAGCCGAATCGTTGTCGATTCGGCTTTTTTCTGAAACTTGGTTGCGGGGGCAGGATTCGAACCTACGACCTTCGGGTTATGAGCCCGACGAGCTACCAGACTGCTCCACCCCGCGTCAGAGAAATGCATCATAAATTAACTTTACATTTACGTCAATAGAAGAGCTTAAACTATTTTTACCAGCGGGCTCCAGGCAGACTCGCACTCATGCGGGAATACGACCCCAGCGCAGCCGCTCCCGCTTATGCAGATTTTGAAAATGCCAATCGAGTGAATAAACTCCGTCAACGCCGGCTAACGCTTCGACTCCCAGCCAGGGGTTGGCTCAGTGGCTTTACCCCCCCACCGCGGCCCTGGTTCATATCACGCCAATGCTGTGCCGAAAAGCAGCGGCAGAAAACGCTGGCATCATCCGCGACTATGCAGACCTTGAAGCTTACTCAACAAGATCATATGGCAGACCTATATAATTTTCAGCAATGGATTTAAGCCCCGCAGCCGAATTCATATAGTAATCAAATTCAGCCCGCTGCATCTTTCTCTCAAAAGCTGCATGATCCGGGGTGACGGACGTATGCAGCAGCGAGGTCATAAACCATGAAAAACGAGTGGCTTTCCATACCCGACGCAAGGCAATGTCGGAATATCGCCCAATCAGATCCACTCGGTTTTCGTGGTAAGCCTTTTTCAGAATACGGTATAGGGTGCAGACATCGCTGGCTGCCAGATTCAGTCCTTTGGCACCGGTGGGGGGGACGATATGCGCAGCATCGCCCACCAGGAACAATTTTCCATATTGCATCGGCTCCGCCACGTAGCTGCGCAGCGGAGTAATGCTTTTCTCTAATGATGCGCCAATAATCAGGCGCTCCGCCAAGCTTTGAGGCAACCGCCTTTTCAACTCGTCCCAAAACCTGGAGTCCGGCCAATCGTCCAACCTGTCGGTAAGCGGCACTTGCAAATAATAACGGCTGCGCGAGGCGGAGCGCTGGCTGCACAAGGCAAAGCCGCGCTCATGATTGACATAGACCAATTCGTGATGCACAGGCGGCGTATCCGACAACAAGCCTAGCCAGTTGAATGGATAGACGCGCTCATACTCGGTCAAGATTTCCTTTGGAATGCAATGACGCGACATGCCGTGATAGCCATCGCATCCCGCGATGTACTCGCACGCTAATCTAAATGGCTGGCCCTCATGCGTGAACGTCACGTATGGCTGCACTCCCGTGACATCATGCAATTGAACATGCTCGGCCTCATAAAAGCTCGCACCGCCGCTTGCGCGCCGAGCCTCCATCAGGTCTCGCGTCACTTCGGTTTGGCCATAGATCATCACCGAACCGTCACCAGTCAACCTCTTTAGATCGATACGATCGCGCGATGAGTCAAACACCAGCTCCAAACCTTCATGGACAATGCCCTCCATGTCGATGCGATGCCCTACCCCAGCCTCTCGCAACAGATCCACCGTCCCTTGCTCCAACACTCCGGCCCGGATGCGGCCTTGCACGTATTCTGCGCTTTTCTTTTCAAGAATGACGTTATCGATGCCGGCCTGCTGCAACAGCTGGCCAAGCAATAATCCAGATGGCCCGGCACCGATAATGGCCAGTTTGCACGTGATCTCTCGACAAGCCATTGCGTGGGAGTTTTCTAGCATCTCGCCATCAGCCTTCAGACATCATGATCTTGCCGGCTCCTCTACGCGCGTAATTGGCCTGCAGCACGGCCAAAGCCAACACAGCAATCATCGCGGGGATAGCCAGCAGACCAAAAAAACCGGAAAAACCCAATTGCCAGCTCATTAGCTCGGCGCCAATCAAAGCCCCGAAAATACCGCCAAATCGGCCAAATCCCAACATCCAGGACATGCCTGTGGCGCGGCAATGCGTAGGGTAGAAATCGGCAGCCAGGAAGCCCATGGAAGTTTGCCCGGCATTCATCGTGCCGCCAGCCAGGAAAATCAACAGGCTTAACAGCTCTAGATCATGCGCTCTTCCTACGGAGAACAGCAAAACCCCAGTCAATAGAAAGGTTGTCATCACGACACGCCGGGGATTGAGCTTGTCCATCAGCCAACCGGCAATCACCGTGCCAATGGCGCCGCCCAATGGGAAAAGCGCCGTCAACAACACCGCCTTGCTGGTGGTGAAGCCAGCGTCTTTCATCAACAAGGGCATCCACCCGGTCAGCAAGTAGAAAATCAGCAAACCCATAAAATAAGTCAGCCATAGCATCAGCGAGCCCAACAGATAATCTCTCGACAAGATCTGGCCGATGGCCGAATGCCCAGAGACTGGCTTATCCTCTACACAGGTGAGTCGCTGTATGCCGTGCAATGGATCCTGCATGACGCGCGCCATCGTCCGAAACACTTTTTCCATCGGCTTGCCGCTCATCAGCATATAACGCACAGACTCAGGTAGCCACAGCAGCAGCAAGCCCGCAAGAACCAAAGGCGCCCAGCCCCCCACCAGCAAGACACTGCGCCAGCCGTAGGCGGGGATCAGCCATGACGCAAACAATCCGCCCAAAGCCGCGCCCGCGGGAAAGCCACAGAACACGATGCTCATTAGCAGCGCACGCCTTTTACTTGGCGCGAACTCCGCAATCAGTGTCAACCCATTAGACATGGCCGCTCCCAAGCCCAAGCCTGTAGCAAAACGATAAGCCGTCAGCAACTGGATGGAGTCAGCGGTTGCCGTAACGAGATTCCAGCCGCCAAAAAACAGGACCGATACGATCAGCACCATTCTTCGTCCGAAACGGTCAGCCAAGGGGCCGGCGAAAATGGCTCCTGCTGCTAGGCCGAACAACGCTGCGCTGATCACAGGAGCCAACGCTTGACGCGTAACGCCCCAATCGGTGATGAGCGACGGCGCAATATAGCCGATTGCGGCAGTATCAAAACCATCCAGAACGACAATCAAGAAACACAACGTCAACAACAGCCATTGATAGGGTGAAAACCGTCGGCTATCGATAAGATGTTGTAGATCGACCGAGCCTTTCAAATCCATGATGATGTCTCCTGCCGGATACAGGTTGTAGGAAGCCCGCCCGTATGCATATTAATATCCATTGGATGTTGCCGGCGCATGCGCCTGGAACAACTCGGTTAACAGCGCGTCATGTTCAAGAAGCTCAAGCGCGACATCATATCCGTTTGGGATTGCACTGGCCTCGTAGCCGACAATGCGGGCGATCACCTCGCGCGAACGGTCCTCCCCCCTTGCCTGGAACTCAACCACCACCACCGCTTCCTCCTGAAGCTCCGACATGCCAGAAATCACGATTGCCCCGGTGCGCTCATCGCACAGATCCGCGACGAACCCCCCGGACCTGGCGTCCAGCACAAGCGGCACCCGCAACAGCTTCGCACGCGGCATGCGCGGCGCATGCGGACGCAGTCGTATCTGTCCCGCGCCTTCTAGCATTTGCACTTGGCATGCGAGTCGATGCGCTGGCGCAGACAATCCAAATACCGCCAGCACGCTTCGCTCATGGGCATCAGCCACCGCCAGCATCTCAGCCCCGTCCAGCACGGCAACCCGACACGTTCCGCAGTTGCCGCGCCGACAGTGGAATGGAACCGGCGCCCCCGAGACATCGCACGCACTCGCCAATGAGGTGCCTTCAGCTATCTGTGCTGTCTGCGGGTTTTCTGGAGGATTTTCAAAAATAATGGTCGGCATATTGATCTCGCCCATCTTCGGACATAAGAAATACAATCGGCGCAGACTGTCGTTTCAGGACCAATCCGCGCCAACGCAACGCGGTATCAGGAAATCTGAGGTTCTTGATCGCGCTCAAACTGCCTAATAGCCCTGCGCGCATCGTTATGGTCATATTGAGCGACCTTGAACTTGCGCAACTCCTCAGCCTTGGCAGCAGGCTCGGCGCCAAATGGACGATCTCCTTTGACCGTCACGCGCTCCATAAACCTGCGTTGCGGGTAATAATCGTGTACTGCAGCATGCTGCACCGAACGGTTATCCCAGAAGACAACCGTATTGGGCTGCCAGTGATGGCGGTACTGGTATTCCAGCACAGAGGTGGCGCGGAACAGCCTATCCAGCAACTCGCGGCTTTCCCTCTCCTCCATGCCCTTGATGAAGCGGGTATAGTGCGGATTGACGAACAAGGCCTTTTTCCCGGTCACCGGATGCACGCGCACCACCGGATGGCTCATAGGCGGGAAGCGCTCTTCGCAGCCACGCAGCTGGCGCTTGCCCTCTTCGGTATCGGGGAACAGATACTTGAACGAGGCGAAATCGTGCACTGCCTCCAGACCCGACAAGAATTGCTGCATGCGCTCGGACAGCGCTTCATAAGCGGCGCTCATGCTGGAAAAGCAGGTATCGCCGCCGATTTCCGGCACAATCTTGGAATAGAGCATGGTGCCCAAAGGCGGGCATTCACGGTAGGTTTCGTCAGAGTGCCAACGATCCGTCAACACCGGAGGATTGCCTTCCTGATTATCGAAAACGATCAACTCCGGAACCTTCTCGTCGTTTTCAGCAAAAGGATGCACCGTCAATTCGCCAAAGTACCGCCCAAACCGCATCAGGTCTTCGCGGGATAGATCCTGATTGGGGAACACAAGCACCTCATGCTCGGCCAATGTATCCGCCAGCGCTTGGGCACAGGACGGACTCAAAGGTTGGCTCAGGTCCACTCCGGTCACCTCTGCGACAAAGTACCGGCTCAGTCGGCGCACCTGAAAGGGAAGGCTCTGCTCCAGCTTGCTTTCATTAACCATATCATTGCTTTCTTTTTTACGGATGAGAGGAAAGCCCTGCGCCGACAAGCGGAGCGGTCGCCGCGGCCAAACGAGGGCAGGTAGTCGCGGCAATCACAATCAGCGACAACGCACACAGGATGATCGGTGCAAACGCCATGGCCGGCCGGCCCGCAATATCCCACGCCAGCCCGCTGACAACCGGGATGATGACTGCGCACGAGTAGCCAATCGTCAACATGGCCGAAGTGGTTCGGTGCACATCATCCGATGCGGCCAACTGCGGCGGCAGCGCCAGCATCATGATCAACACTATGGCGGAGGCAAAACCGACGGCCGCCGCGCCGCTCACCACCATCAAGTCATTACCCAGCACGATAGAAAACACTGCTAGCAAACACAGCAGCCCGCAACCGACATAGGGCCAAGTGCGACGCTCCAGTCCGCGGCCAAACATCAACAGGAGGATAGAGGCCGGTATCTGTCCAAGATTGAGCGCCGTCAATGCCAGCCCGGTCACGCTCTCGTGCCCGATGGCGTGCAAGAATCGGGGGATGAAGAAATTGGTGGAAAAATATGTGGCGTTGATGCATCCCATCATCAGGCCAAGCCGCCAAACCAACGTGTTGCGCCAATCAGGCCACCATTTTCGCGGCGTGGACGGCGCCGGCGCGTCGGACGAGGGAGCGAACACGAACATCAGCGCCGCGATAATCGCGCAAGCCGCGCCCCACACGGCAAAATCCAAGCGCCAGCTGCCGACCAGCGGCAATACGACTGACAGCGTCAACGCAACCGGCAACACTTCGCCCATCAACAAGCCGTTTATATAAACAGCCGTGGCGAACGCGATGCGCTTTGGCGCCCAGGCACGCACCAGCGAAGGCATGGCTGGCTGCATGAAAGCCACACCCAATCCGGTGACCGCGGTCGCCGCATACAGCCAGGAAGCTGTCGGTGCGGCCCCCCGCAGAATGGAGCCTGCCGCGGTCACCAGCAGACCAATGATCAGTGTCGAGAATGCGCCAAAACGGGCGATCAATAGCGATCCTGGCACCGCCGCGCAGGCGAACAGCGCGGCCGGAATGCCGGACAGCAAGCCGATTTGCGTCTCGGACAGCCCCAGATCGTCATGAATGAAAGAAATGACCGGCGGTGGTGCCAGAATGGTCAAACGCAAGCCTGCGCCGGCCAGCCACAACAAAGCCAGCGCGACAAAGATATTGCTTGCGGCACCCGTTTGCTGCACAGCGGAACCACTATTGGACACGAGAAAGCTCCTATCGCAATTGAACTGTTGGCGCGGCGATCCGAAACGGGCCGCCTCGGACACTCACACCACGCCCTGCCGATGCAGATCCTTAATGCGGGAAGCCTCCATCCCCAACCACTCAGACAGAATCCGATCGGTATGCTCGCCATGGTCAGGCGCGGTAAAACGAACCTCTGGCCGGCCACCGCAACCCTCCAGATGCAAAGGCTGCCCAAGCAAAGGCACGGTGCCCAAACGCGGATGCTGCCCTTCCTCGGTCATACGCAGCGATTGCATTTGCGCGTCCTCCATGGTCTGGGCGATCGTGAACATCGGTCCGCAGGGAATTCCTGCAGCATTCAGTTTCTGTTGCAACGCCGCGCTGCTGTACTCGCGCGTCTTGCTCGACAATATCTCGCACAGCCCCTTCCGGTTGACGGACCGCAGGGCCGTATCCGCATACAACGGCTCAAAGGCGAGCTCCGGAATGCCCAACACCTCGCACAACGCGCGGAACTTCTGATCTTCCGCCGCCGCGATGTTGACATGGCCGTCCAGAGTGGGGAACAGGCCGGTCGGCATCAAGGTGGGATGATCATTGCCGGCAGCATGCGGCGACTCACCGGTGCTCAAATAGCGCACTACCTGGAAATCCAGCATCGAGACCAGCGATTCGAGCAAGGAGGTATGCACCCACTGGCCCTCTCCGGTGCGCTCGCGGTGATAAAGCGCCATCAATACCCCCTGGGACAGCACCATGCCGGCACTGATGTCGGCAACCGCGGCTCCGGCGCGCACAGGAGGCTGCCCTGGGAAGCCGGTGACGGACATGAAGCCGGACATGCCCTGTATGGTCTGATCCACCGCAGGCAGCGTCTGATATGGCCCCTTTTGACCAAAGCCGGAAATGCTGCCGTAGACGATGCGGGGATTGACCTCCCGCACCGTCTCATAGGCAACGCCCAGCCGATGCTTGACTTCCGGGCGGAAATTTTCCAACACCACATCCGCCTTGCGTACTAGCTCGTAGAAAATGGCTCTCCCCTCTTCGCTTTTCAGGTTGAGGGACAAACTCATCTTGTTTCGGTGAAGATTTTGATAATCAAAACCTTCCCGGCTGCCGCCCATGCTGTCGCCCAAATCCGCGGGAGCGTCGATCTTGACGACGGTGGCACCAAAATCTCCCAGCAAACGGGAAGTCACCGGTCCTGCGCGGTGGCGCGTCAAATCCAATACCACCACCCCTTCCAGAGGCAGATACGACATGGGGAAAGTCCTCTTTGCAAACTTAAGGTCCAGCAAGGCGCGTCCTGTAAACCGCGCCGCCGGCTCAAATGGGGAATACCAGCGAATCCGGCATCACCGATGCATCGATCACCAGCAACCGTTGCTTGAACTTCAGCGCGCCCGCTTGCCTCACTACGACATCGTGGGCACAACCACTTGCCAACAACCGGGTCGGTTCGTCGCCCACGCTCTCATACACCAGAAAAGACGCGCGCGTTTTCATTCCCTCGCCATCCACATCGCCGTCCACCACGCGAATGCCGCTCAACATGCGGCGCTGGCACCGATTGCGGTACATCACGGTTTTTTGCAACGCCAGCGCGCGGTCGCGGATCATTGCCTGCCCCTTGCACAAAACCAGGCTCAATGGCATGTCCCGTTCCAGATTGTCGCGCGTGGTAATCCGATACAGGCTTGCATCCACGAAAAAGCTCGGCCAGTGATCAATCCGCCCTTCATCCAGCGCTTCGCAATAATGCGCGTACAGATACTCGACCTCTGCGGCAAGCAAGTAACGATCTGACGGTATTGTCATACACCTGTCATTCCATGATTTTTTGATAATATTGATAGAAGGCACGAATCGCGGATTCAGTCAGCATGTGGTCCGCGCTTCTCGTTCCCTCCCCGGCCTCCAGCACCGCCGCCGAATCGGGTGCGCTGCGGGCGCCGGCTTGCGAAATGGCCAACACCTCGTTGTCATCTATCGTGACCAACCCCGACGGCCCCAGCATATTGGCCTGCAACAGCCGCTTCTCCAGCAACTCGGGCGTATCCGACTCATAGCCGAAAAATGTCCAGGTTTTAACGCAGGCGTTCGGTCCATCGGGACGCACATGGCGCATGGCCAGACAATTCAATTGTTGCAAAACGATCAAATTGGGCCAGATGGTGAGGATGGCACCGGTGCCATCCTCGTATTCGCGCTGATGCGCGATGATACGGGCATCCTCCAGCTGAAAATCGCCGCCGGCGGACGGACGCTGCTCTACGGCCTCCTGGGTGGCGCGCTTGAAACTGGCGGTAGACACCAGCACGCTGCTGCGGCCAAGCTCATCGATTTTGACTGCCGTTTCCTGATCGGAACGCCAAATGCCGAAGGTGACGAAAAACGAATGCAGCAAGGCCGCATGAAACGGGTCTTTCAGGTTTTCGATCTGCAGCTTCCAGTTTGCCTCCACGCGGTGTCGCATGGTGCCAATCACTCGCAATGGCCTGCCATCACAGACACGATCGAGATAAGCTAGGATGGTCGGCCCCAGGTACTCCTCCAGCGGCTCCACATCCTCGGAAAAACTGGCGAATACCACCCCATTGCGCTCCGCCACCTTCAGTTGCTCGAGCCCATGCTCATCGGCCTTGAAACAAGCGGACATGCCGCCTTTGCCATTGATGCCGCGCCGGAACGGAATGCCGACCAGCCGCCCATCCAAGCTGAACGACCATTGATGGTAAGGACAGGTAAACACCTTGGCATGGCCACGCGGTTCATGACAGACCTGAGCATTGCGATGCGTGCAGCGATTGACGAACACGCGCAAAGCACCTTCGCGGTCGCGCACCAGCACCACCGACGTGCTGCCAACATGGCTTTGGATGAAATCACCGGGTTGAGCCACTTCCGCGGCCAAACCCACATAATTCCAAGTTCGCCCGCGGAAGATGCGCTCCTGCTCACGCTCATAAAGCGCCTGATCGGTATAGACGGCCGCAGGCACGCGGCGCGCGCCCTCAGATGGCCACTGCATCAGCGATGGCATGGCGGCTATCCTGTTCTGCGTTGGTCGCGGCGGCTCCGCCGGCATTATGCACGGTCAAATCCGCGATACGCGCCATAACTGCCATCAGCATGGCCCAGCCTTGGTGCTGGACTTCAAACAACGCGGATCCGTCGTCGATAGACAGCTTCCTTAAAAAGGCATATCCCATTTCGACATGGCCATCATCCACCACCGAATGAACGTCAAAATGCCCCTTCACCTCGCTCTGGGCCAATGCTGGCTGCACATGCTTGTAGAAGAAAGTGGCGGACGCCTCGACGACGACATGGCTGAGCACTACTTTTTCCGCTTCGCCGATATGTTCCATCTTGGACGCAAACCAAGAACAGGTGGCCTCCAGCAACGGATCGAATATAGTTTGCAAATCGTCGCGGCTCTTCGCCAAATCCTGGTTGTGTCCCAGTTCCTCATAGAGATGCAACCACGCCAGCTCCTCAAAACCCTTTTGCTTCGACGTGATGGCGCGTGTCAGCACCATTTTCTGAAAATAGTTCGACCATACCTGGAAACAGTCCAGGAAGCGCCGCCTTATGCCCTCATCATCCAGCAGGCCATTGCGCACCATGGCAAACAAACGGTGCTTATCAAAGCGCTCCATATATTCTTCGTTCTTGCGCAGCAACTTCTCAACCACATTGTCATTGCCATGGCGCTGATCCAACTCGGACGTGAATGTCGCCCAGGGGTCGGTGATGTCCTCATACAATCCGCGCGAATCGAACTGGATGGACAACCCCCAAAAACCATTGGGCGGCATGCCGATGAAGCCATGCAGCTTGCCCGGCGGAACGAGCAGGATATCGCCGGCATTCATCGTTTCTCGCACATCGCCCAAAGTGCGAGCTCCGCCTTCGCACATGAGAATCATCGACTCTACCGGATGAATATGCTCATCCAGACGCTCGCCAGCCTCCAGCCTTACCCAAGCCATGGAGATGCGATTGTCCTTCGGGAGAAACTGCGTCAATGAGGCGTTCTTGGTGAAGTCCTTGACGTGTCCCAGCCAATGCTCGATGCCATCCACCACCACCGTGCGCATAGACGGAATATCGTCACGACGCACCAACGTCACATCAGACATTTCTTGCAACATGATTTCTCCTGACTGACTGCCGCCAATGGAGGCGGTCCATCACATTAAAAATTCAATTGACATACATTATCACAATAAAAAATTACATTCAACATTTTATTGTCATTAAAAATATTAAATTATTGTTTTATGTCATTAAATGATTGATGCGATCATCAATGTGCCAAGATGCAGGCTGCGCATTGCCGTGAAAAATTGACCCAGCAAGACGTTCTGCTTGTGGACAAGAAGCCTATGAGCCAGCGATGAGGAGTGGTAGCGCGGCCTGGGGAACAAGTAGCCCGAGCTCAGGAATCGGCAGCGACCGACAAGGAGATAACTCGCTTAACCGCCGCCACAAAATCTGGAAAAGCAAAAGGCCAACTTCTAAGAAGTTGGCCTTTTGCTTAATATTTGGTTGCGGGGGCAGGATTCGAACCTACGACCTTCGGGTTATGAGCCCGACGAGCTACCAGACTGCTCCACCCCGCGTCAGAGAGATTGAATATTAAATAGATTTTTCAAATACGTCAATTGTTTTTTAAAAATATCTGCAAATTATCGCCAGCAATAAAAAAGGCGGCCGGCGCCGCCCCCTTCCCTGCAAAGCCCGCTTACTTCTTCTCGCTGCGGGCCTTGGCGATCAACTCGTTCATCACCTGGATCATGCGATCCGGCGTGCTGGTCACCACCACATACTTGCCGTTGACGATGACAGTGGGGGTGCCCTGTATCTGGTAATCGCGGGTGATCTTGGTCGCGCGGGCCACCTGCGCGTTGATGCCGAAGGAATTGTAGGTTTGCAGCAACTTGCCGCTGTCCACGCCCTTCTGCTGCTTGATCCAGCTGGCGAACTGCTTGGAATCGGACAGATCGACTCTTTGCTTGATCTGGGCGTCGAAGGCCGCGCGATGCAGTTTGTCGAAAGTGCCGGTGGCGTTGAAAGTGGCGAACATCCGCGCGAAGCCTTCCATCGACTTTTGCCAGACGATCTGTTCCTTGCGGAAGCTCACATCAGCCGGCAACTTGCTGGCCCAGGACTGGAAAGCCGGATCATCGTCATAGCAGTGGATGCAATGGTAGGAAAAGAACTCGATCACTTCCACCTTCTTGGGATTGGCCACCGGCTGCGGCGTGCTCAACAGCGTGTAATCCTTGCCCAGTTCGATGGCGGCATTCGCCATGCCGCTCACCGCCAGCAACACCATCAGCAACCATTTCTTCATCTTGTTTTCCCGTATTTTGAGATAGCGACTATTCGGCCTTCACCACATTGGCGTTGATGCCGTCCTGTTTCAACTGAGCACGGATGCGGTCCACCTCATCCTGGCGGACGAGCGGCCCCACTCGCACCCGGTGCACCATGCCCTTGTCCGGCACATTGACGGACTGGATCTTGGCCTCCACTCCCAACAACGCCAGTTTGGCTTTCAGGTTGTCCGCATCGTCCTGGTTCTGGAATGCGCCCAACTGCAGATAAACTTTTTTGGCAGGCGTCGAGGGGGAAGGTTCCGCAGCGCGGTTGCCTTTGGCATCGGACGTCACCGCGTCCACCTGGCCAGGCAGAATCTTGTAGAAATCGAAGCGCTGGTCGTCTTTTGCGCTTTTGGCTTGCGCGGCCGGCTTCGGCTTGGCCTCATGCGCAACCGCCGGCGGCGGCAGAGGCACGGTGTCGGTGGAGTCCAGCGTCGCCTGCGGCGGCTGTTGCTGCGCAGCCGGCGGCGTGGTCGGCGCAGTGGCGGAAGCGGCATCGGAAATGCGGGTTCCCGGCGCCAAAAGTTCGGTCGGCGCCTGCGAGGCGGCGTCCGGCTTGTGTTCGCCCTTGGCCTGGAACGGCGCCGGCGAACGATTGAGATACATTGCCAATCCCACCGCCACCGCCACACCAACGATCAGGCCGATGATGATGCCCGCCATCATGCCGCCGCCGCCGCTGCGCGACGAAGACGAATTGCTGCGTCCACGCGAGGGACGGGGGGAGTTTTTCAGATCTCGATTAGCCATTCACCACTACCGCTATGTCAAACGGACGGCAAGCATGCCATCCGGGTTGGATTGAGAATTCTATCAGGCATTGCCCTGCATCACGCGCCGGAGCTGAATCGCCTGCAATACATGGTTACGGCCTATCTTCGCCTCGCCCTGCAAATCGGCGATGGTGCGCGAAACCCGCAGTATCCGATGATACGCGCGCGCCGACAAGCCAAGCTGCTGCAAGGCCTTGCCCAGCACGGCCAGAGCGTCCGCATCGGCCTGGCAATGCTGTTCCAGCGGCAGCCCCTGCAAAGCCGAGTTCAAGCCGCCCTGGCGCTCCAGCTGACATTGTCTGGCCGCATGCACCCTGGCCCGCACCCGCTCGCTGTTTTCGCCCGGACTCGCCGACTGCAGTTCCGCCGCGCTCAATGCCGGCACCTCGACATGCAGATCTATCCGGTCCAGCAAGGGACCGGAGATTTTACCCCGATATCGCCCCACCTGCTCGGGCGTGCACTGGCAACGGCCCGAAGGATGGCCATGGTAACCGCAGGGGCAGGGATTCATCGCCGCCACCAGCTGGAACCGGGCCGGGAAACTGGCCTGGCGCGCCGCGCGCGAGATATGGATCACGCCGCTCTCCATCGGTTCGCGCAACACCTCCAGCACCCGGCGGTCAAATTCCGGCAGCTCGTCGAGAAACAGCACGCCATGATGCGCCAGGCTGATCTCACCGGGCCTGGGGTCGCTGCCGCCGCCCACCAGCGCCACCGCCGACGCGGTGTGGTGCGGGGCCCGGAACGGCCGCACCCGCCACCTGGCCGCGAGAAAACCCTGCGACCCCAACGACAGCAGCGCAGCGGACTCCAGCGCCTCCTGCTCCGACAAGGGCGGCAGCAGGCCGGGCAGCCGCGCGGCCAACATCGACTTGCCGGTGCCGGGAGGCCCCATCAATAGCAGGCTGTGGCCCCCCGCCGCCGCAATTTCCAGCGCACCGCGGGCAACCGTCTGGCCTTTGACATCCTGAAGATCGGGATAGTTCGGCCAATCGCGCCCGCCATCCGCGACGAAGGGCTGCAAGGGCTGCAGGCCGTTGAGAAAGGCGCAGGCCTCAAGCAAGGACTGCACGGCGTAGATGCTGGCGTCCGCCAGCACCGCCGCCTCGACCGCGCTGGCCGCCGGCAGGATGAAGGCGCGCCCCGCTGCATGGCACTGGCAAGCCATCGCCAACGCGCCGCGCACCGGCCTCAAGGCGCCGCTCAACGCCAGCTCGCCGGCAAACTCGTAACGGGAAATGTCCGGGTTCTGCACCTGGCCCGAAGCCAGCAGGATGCCGATGGCGATGGGCAGGTCGAAGCGGCCGGAATCCTTGGGCAGATCCGCCGGCGCAAGATTGACGGTGATCTTGCGGGCGGGGAATTCAAAGCCGGAAGTCAGGATGGCCGCGCGCACGCGGTCGCGGCTTTCCTTCACCTCGGTATCGGGCAGACCAACGATATTGAAGGCCGGCAGCCCATTGGCGAGGTGCACCTCGACGGCAACCTCCGGGGCATCCAGCCCGGACAGGGCCCTGCTCGCCACCAGCGCCAGCGTCATGACGGCTCAGGAGTGGCCGAGTTCCGACTGCTCCTCCACGCGGGCCGCGGCCTCGTTGGGGAAGGCCGCCGCTTCCACCCTGGCCAAGCGGGCCTCCAGCGCGGCCAGTTGTTCGCGGGTGCGGGCCAGCACCGCCTGCTGGACATCGAATTCTTCGCGCGTCACCAAATCCATCCTGGAAAAGGTGGAAGCCATCATGGCCTTCACGTTCTTTTCCAGATCCTTGGCCGGGCTGGCGGCGATGGTTTCGCTGATCTTGGCGCTGATTTCTTCAAACAGTTTCTGGCTCAACATGGTGATCACTCCTGCGTGTGTCGTAACTTAAAGCGAGTGTAGCAAAAAGCCGCGCGCGGCTCGCGCTTTCCTGTCCCCATGGGCATCCTCGTCCCATACCACTTGTCTGCCGGACATCGCCACCGCACCCCTCCGGCATGGCGCAGCGCAGCATCGCACCAAAACAGTGCAGATTAAACAGGCAATGCGCACAAGGAAAGTGCCTGAATGGCCAGAGCAGTCCATTTTGCAGTGCACCACAATTCAGAGAACGCCCGCCAGGCCCTGGCACGATTCATGCGTATCCGTGATGCAGCCAATGTTGTCCCTCACTTGATCGTCCGAGAAGGAACCGCCATGAAACTCGTTACCGCCGTGATCAAGCCATTCAAGCTTGACGAAGTCCGAGAAGCCCTGTCCGCCATCGGCGTGCAAGGCATCACCGTATCCGAGGTAAAGGGCTTTGGCCGCCAGAAAGGCCATACCGAACTCTATCGCGGCGCGGAGTACGTCGTGGACTTCCTGCCCAAGGTGAAGCTGGAAATCGCCATCGACGACGCCCTGCTCGATCAGGTGGTGGAAGCCATCGAGAAGTCCGCCCGCACCGGCAAGATCGGCGATGGCAAGATCTTCGTCTATGAGCTGGAACAGGTGATCCGCATCCGCACCGGGGAAACCGGCGCCGACGCGGTCTGAACCGTCTGCAAACTGGGGAAACCATAATGAAAAAGACACTCGCTGCAATGACTTCCGGCCTTGCCGCCCTGTCGCTGCCCGCTCTGGCCGATGCGCCGGCCGGCCCAGCGGTGGCCGCGGTCAAGGTGATCAACTCCGGCGATACCGCCTGGATGCTGACCTCCACCGCCCTGGTGCTGTTCATGACCATTCCCGGCCTGGCGCTTTTCTACGGCGGCATGGTGCGCAAGAAGAATGTGCTGGCCACGCTGATGCAAAGCTTCGCAATCACCGCCCTGGTCACCATCCTGTGGACCGTGATCGGCTACAGCCTGGCCTTTACCGTCGGCACGCCCTATATCGGCGACCTCTCCCGCTTCATGCTGGACGGCATGGTATTCATGAAGGATGCCGGCAAGCTGGCGGTGCACCCGCTGGCGGGCACCATCCCGGAATCGGTGTTCATGACCTTCCAGATGACCTTCGCCATCATCACGCCGGCGCTGATCACCGGCGCCTTCGCCGAGCGGATGAAGTTCTCGGCGATGCTGATCTTCATGGCGCTGTGGTCGCTGCTGGTCTACGTGCCGGTGGCGCACTGGGTTTGGGCGCCCGGCGGCTGGATGGGCGACAAGGGCGTGCTGGACTTCGCCGGCGGCACCGTGGTTCACATCAATGCCGGCGTGGCCGGCCTGGTGACCGCGCTGGTGCTGGGCAAACGCGTGGGTTTCGGCAAGGAAGCGATGCCTCCGCATAACCTGATCCTGACCCTGGTCGGCGCCTCCATGCTGTGGGTGGGCTGGTTCGGCTTCAACGCCGGTTCCGCCGGCGCCGCCGACGGTCGCGCCGGCATGGCGATGGTCACCACCCAGGTCGCCACCGCGATGGCTGCGCTGGCCTGGATGTTCGCCGAATGGATCACCAAGAAGAAGCCTTCGGTATTGGGCATCGCTTCCGGCGCGGTAGCCGGCCTGGTGGCCATCACGCCGGCCGCGGGCTTCGTCGACGTCAAGGGCGCTCTGATCATCGGCCTGGCCGCCGGCGTGGTGTGCTTCTGGGGCGCCACCGGCCTGAAACACATGCTGGGCTATGACGACTCGCTGGACGCCTTCGGAGTGCACGGCGTCGGCGGCATCCTGGGCGCGTTGCTGACCGGCGTGTTCGCAGTGAAGGACATCGGCGGCGCCGACGGCAGCCTGGCCACCCAGGCATTGGGCGTCGGCGTCACCATCGTCTACTGCGGCGTCGTCACCTTCATCCTGCTGAAACTGGTGAATCTGGCGGTCGGCCTGCGCGTGGCGGAAGACGAAGAACGCGAAGGACTGGACGTGGTGCTGCACGGCGAGCGGGTGGAATAAGCCGCCGGCAGAGCAACGATTGTTGTGTAAGGGACTTGCGGGGCACTTGTGCCCCGTTTTTTTTGCGGATCGCACAAGAAAAAACCGGCGCGGCGGCCGGTTTGACTGGTGACGGATGCAGGCTTACTTGACGATGCGCAGGCTGGGGCGGCCGCTGGGGCGGTTCGGCCCCGGATCGTCGCCTTCCGGAGCCGGCTGGCCGTCGGCCTCCGCCGGCTTGGAGCCGGACTCGACCTCGGCGACCGGCTCGACATCGAAACCCATTCCTTCACCGGTTTCCCTGGCGAAAATCGACATCACATTGCCGATCGGCACCCAGATGTCGCGCGACACGCCGCCGAAGCGGGCCGAGAACGACAGCCAGTCGTTGTCGATGCGCAGGTTCTTGGTGGCGCCGTCGGCGATATTCAGCACGATCTCGTTGTTCTTTACGTACTCGAGCGGCACATCGGTACGGTCATTGACCCACACCACGACGTAGGGGGTATAGCCGTTGTCGCCGCACCACTGGTGCAGCGCGCGGATCATGTACGGCTTGGTGCTGGAGCTCATCGCGTCACCTTACTTGCGCATGGCCTTTTCGGACGGAGTCAGCGAGTCGATGAAGGACTGGCGCTGGAAAATGCGTTCGGCGTATTTCAGGATAGGCGCAGCGCTCTTGCCCAGATCGATGTTGTAGTGCTCCAGGCGCCACATCAGCGGGGCGATGGCCACGTCTATCATCGAGAAGTCGTCGCCCAGCATGAATTTCTGCTTGGAGAAGATGGGGGCGATGGTGGTCAGGCCGTCGCGGATCGCTTCGCGCGCCTTGGTGGCTTCCTTGCCGGTAGCGCCGGCTTCCAGCGTCTTCACGTAAATGAACAGCTCGTTCTCGAAACGATGCAGGAACAGGCGGGCGCGAGCGCGCATCACCGGATCGGCCGGCATCAGCTGCGGGTGGGGGAAGCGCTCGTCGATGTATTCGTTGATGATGTTGGATTCGTGCAGGATCAGATCGCGCTCCACCAGAACCGGCACTTCGTTGTACGGGTTCATCACAGCCAGATCTTCCGGCTTGTTATGGATATCCACATCGATGATTTCGAAATCCATGCCCTTCTCGAAGAGCACGATACGGCAGCGCTGACTGAACGGGCAGGTGATTCCGGAGTAGAGGGTCATCATGGCGGAAATAATCCTTGACTAACATTGAATTGATGTAGCAGCGCATTCTAGCACCTTCCCGCCCCCATTTGCCAGCATTTCAATACAACATCATGATTATAAAAGAAAAAAAGGCGGAATCGCTTCCGCCTTTCTCATTCGATCGCAACCGGCTCAATGCACGTCGCGCCAGTACTCCTTCTTCAACAGGTAGACCAGCGGGAACAGCAGCAGGCCCAGGAACATCAGCACCACATAGCCGATCTGCTGGCGCTGCACCTGCGCCGGCTCGCCCATGAACACCAGGAAGTTGGTCAGATCGGTCATCCGCCTGTCGTACTCCACGGTATTGGCCTTGCCGTTCTCCAGCTTGGTCAGCGTGCCGGCCTTGACCAGCTGCAGCTTGTGCACCTCGTTGCCTTCCGCGTCCTTCTCGGTCTTCAACTGCTGCTCGCCCTGCCATTCCCAGAAGATGTGCGGCATGCCTACCTTGTCGAACACCAGATTGTTCCAGCCGGTGGGGCGGGTAGGATCGCGATAGAAGCCGCGCAGATAGCTGTACAGATAGTCGGCGCCGCGCGAGCGGGCGATCAGCGACAGATCGGGCGGGGTGGCGCCGAACCAGGCCTTGGCGTCCTTCTTGTCCATTGAGATGTTCATCTGGTCGCCGATCTTGGCGCCTTCCGGCAGCAGGTTGGCCTTGATCTGCTCTTCCGTGAGGCCGATGTCCTCCAGCCGGTTGTAGCGCAACATGCTGGCCGAATGGCAGGACAGGCAGTAGTTGACGAAGATCTGCGCGCCGCGCTGCAGGCTTTCGGTGTCCTGGATATTGATGTCGGCCTTATCCAGCGCGGGGCCGCCCTCGTTGGCCAGCGCGGGGGCCGCAAAGGGCAGCATCAGCGCCAGGGCCGCGATCAGGTGACGGATTTTGTTTTTCATGAGTCCTTTCCCCTTGCTTACACGTTCATGGCGAACAGCGCCGCCAGGAACACGGTCAACAACACCAGCACCACGAACTGGATCTGCCGCTTGGCATTGGTGTCGGTGACGCGGTCCGGCACCGGAATGCTGCCGATATCGTTCTTGGTGTAGAACGGCATGCCCAGGAAAAAGGCGAAATAGACCGCCGACAATATCTGCGAAATCATCGTGCGCACAGCGGTCGGCGGCATCGCGCCGAGAATGCCCAGACCGATGAAGGCGACGATGAATAGCACCAACGCCACCTTGAACTTGGGGCCGCGGTAGCGGATGGACTTGATCGGCGAACGGTCCAGCCACGGCAGGAAGGCGATCAGCACCACCGCCGCGCCCATCGCCAGCACGCCCCACACCTGGGTGCCGGCAAACGACGGAATGGCGCGCAGGATGGCGTAGAACGGCGTGAAGTACCATACCGGCGCGATGTGCGGCGGCGTCTTCAGCGGATCCGCCTGGTCGAAGTTGGGGTGCTCCAGGAAGTAGCCGCCCATTTCCGGCAGGAAGAACACGATGGCGGAGAACACGATCATGAACACCACCACACCCAGAATGTCCTTGATCGAGTAGTACGGATGGGAGTAGATGCCGTCCAGATACAAGCCGGTGTCCGGGTCCTTCGGCTGCTGCTTGATCTCGACGCCGTCAGGATTGTTGGAGCCCACTTCGTGCAGCGCCATCAGGTGGGCGACCACCAGCGCCAACAGCACCAGCGGCACCGCAATCACATGCAGCGCGAAGAAGCGGTTCAACGTGGCGTCCGACACCACGAAGTCGCCGCGAATCCATAGCGACAAATCCGGTCCGATCACCGGGATGGAGCCGAACAGGTTGACGATCACCTGCGCGCCCCAGAACGACATCTGTCCCCAGGGCAGCAGGTAGCCCATGAAGGCCTCTGCCATCAGGCACAGGAAGATCAGCGTGCCGAACACCCACACCAACTCGCGCGGCTGCTTGTAAGAGCCGTAGATCAGGCCGCGGAACATGTGCAGATACACCACCACGAAGAACATCGAGGCGCCGGTGGAGTGCATGTAGCGAATGATCCAGCCGCCGGCCACGTCGCGCATGATGTATTCGACCGAGGCGAAGGCCACCGGGATGCCGGCGCCGTTCAGCGTGGCGTCCGGCTTGTAGTTCATGGTGAGGAAGATTCCGGTGACGATCTGCAGCACCAGCACCAGCATCGCCAGCGAACCGAAGAAGTACCAGAAATTGAAATTCTTGGGGGCGACATACTTGCCCCATTGGCTTTCCCACAGGGCTGTCAGCGGAAAACGCTCGTCCACCCAGTTGAGCAGCTTTTGTGCTTTGTTCATTTTTCGCCCTCAGCTTATTTGTCGTCGCCAATCAGCAGGCGGGTGTCGGACATATATTTGTGCGGGGGAATTTCCAGGTTCTTCGGAGCCGGCACTCCCTTGAATACCCGGGCGGCGAGGTCGAACTTGGAACCATGACAGGGGCAGTAGAAGCCGCCCAGCCACTCCGGCCCCAGATCCGCGGGCGCGAGATCGGGCCGGAAGGTTGGCGAACAGCCAAGATGGGTGCAGATGCCTACAGCCACCAGATATTCGGGTTTGATCGAGCGGTGCTCGTTCTGGCAGTACTTCGGTTGCTGGTCCACTTCCGACTGCGGGTCGACCAGCTTGGGGTCGTTCTTCGGCAGGTTTTTCAACTGCTCCGGCGTGCGGTTGAGAATCCACACCGGCTTGCCGCGCCATTCGACATTGATCTTCTGCCCCGCCTCGATCTTGCCTATGTCGACTTCGACCGGCGCGCCGGCGGCTTTGGCCCGCTCGGACGGGAAGAAACTCAGGAAAAATGGCGTAGCCGCGCCGACCACCGCAACACCCCCAACAGCGCTGGAA
The DNA here is from genome assembly GCF_001855555.1 of Chromobacterium sphagni. Classification (GTDB taxonomy): domain Bacteria; phylum Pseudomonadota; class Gammaproteobacteria; order Burkholderiales; family Chromobacteriaceae; genus Chromobacterium; species Chromobacterium sphagni. Next base: position 37,226 of record NZ_MKCT01000009.1, read on the forward strand.
GCGATCGTCAAAAACCGACGGCGCCCCGTATCGACTTGCTGTTCACTCATTACAGTCATCCTCAATCGTGGAAATCGAGCCCTAAACCGCCAGATTTTACCCGATTACTAGTAGGGACTTGAAGCTTCTATGCAAATAAATTGACCTTGACGCCAGCAAGATGCTTAAACAGGATTGAAGACGTCAATAAATTCGACGTTTATGCCAGAGACCTGCATCAAACGCTCGCCCAGCGCCTTGATCCCAAAGCGTTCCGTGGCATGATGTCCCGCTGCGATAAATGCGACATCGCTCTCCATCGCCATGTGGTAATTCTGTTCGGATGCCTCGCCGGTAATGAAGGCATCCACCCCGAGCGCGACGGCATCGGCGAAGAAACCCTGCGCGCCGCCGGTGCACCAGGCGACCTTGCGCACCGGCTTGTACGGCCGCCCCAGCAACTGCGCCGCCCTCCCCAGCCTGGCGGAAACGTGGCCGGCAAACGCCTGCGCATCGCCCGCGCCGGTCCAGTCGCCATGCCACAGCAGGCCCTGCTCTCCCGCCTGCCCTTGCGCCGCCAGCCCCAGCGCCTGGCCCAGACAGGCGTTGTTGCCCAGTTCCAGATGCCCGTCCAGCGGCAGATGGTAGGCCAACAGGCTGATGTCATGCTGCAGCAGGGTGCGGATTCTTTGCTTCTTCATGCCGCAAATGCGCGCGTCCTCGCCTTTCCAGAAATAGCCGTGGTGCACCAAGATGGCGTCGGCACCCCGCGCCGCCGCGGCATCGATCAAGGCCTGCGACGCCGTCACGCCGGTCACCACTTTGCCCACCTCGGCCCGCCCCTCCACCTGCAAGCCATTGGGCGCGTAGTCCTTGTAGCGCCACGGCTCCAGCCAGCCATCCAGCAAACCCTGCATTTCGCTCAACAACATTTTTCTCTCCTTTCAATATCAGCTATTCAGCTTATTTTGCCAGACGCATGCGACATTCAAGCCGAAAAAACAAAAACCCCGCCGAAGCGGGGTTTGCTATTCAAGCCTGGAAGGCTGGGCTTACATCATGCCGCCCATGCCGCCCATGCCACCCATGTCCGGCATGCCGCCAGCAGCCGGCTTGTCTTCCGGCAGCTCTGCGATCATGCAGTCGGTGGTCAGCATCAGGCCGGCTACCGAAGCCGCGTGCTGCAGCGCGGAGCGGGTCACCTTGGCCGGGTCCAGCACGCCCATTTCCAGCATGTCGCCGTATTCGCCGGTAGCAGCGTTGTAACCGAAGTTACCCTTGCCTTCCAGCACCTTGTTGACCACAACCGACGGCTCGTCGCCGGCGTTCTTGACGATCTGACGCAGCGGAGCCTCGATGGCGCGCAGCACGATCTTGACGCCAGCTTCTTGCTCGACGTTGTCGGTCTTCAGGTTTTCCAGCGAAGCACGGGCACGCAGCAGGGCTACGCCGCCGCCGGCAACCACGCCTTCTTCAACGGCGGCACGGGTCGCGTGCAGCGCGTCTTCAACGCGGGCCTTCTTCTCTTTCATTTCCACTTCGGTAGCCGCGCCAACCTTGATCACGGCAACACCGCCGGCCAGCTTGGCCACGCGCTCTTGCAGTTTTTCACGGTCGTAGTCGGAAGAAGCTTCTTCGATCTGCTTGCGGATTTCACCCACGCGCGACTGGATCACGGCAGCTTCGCCGGCGCCATCGATGATGATGGTGTTTTCCTTGCCCACTTCGATGCGCTTGGCTTGGCCCAGCATCTCCAGCGTGGCTTTTTCCAGGGTCAGGCCCAGCTCTTCAGCGATAACGGTACCACCAGTCAGCACGGCGATATCCTGCAGCATGGCCTTGCGACGGTCGCCAAAGCCCGGAGCCTTGACCGCAACCACCTTCAGGATGCCGCGGATGGTGTTGACCACCAGGGTAGCCAGCGCTTCGCCTTCGACGTCTTCGGCGATGATCAGCAGCGGGCGGCCCGACTTGGCCACTTGCTCCAGTACCGGCAGCAGGTCGCGGATGTTGGAAATCTTCTTGTCGAACAGCAGCACGAAGGGATTGTCCAGCGCGGCAATCTGCTTGTCCTGATTGTTGATGAAGTACGGGGACAGGTAGCCGCGGTCGAACTGCATGCCTTCTACCACGTCCAGCTCGTTGTTCAGGCTCTTGCCGTCTTCAACGGTGATCACGCCTTCCTTGCCGACCTTTTCCATCGCATTGGCGATGATTTCGCCGATGTCGGCGTCGGAGTTGGCGGAAATGGAGCCTACTTGGGCGATTTCCTTGGAAGTCGCGCACGGCTTGGCGATCTTGGCGATCTCGCCTACCAGCGAAATCACGGCCTTGTCGATGCCGCGCTTCAGGTCCATCGGATTCATGCCGGCGGCAACATACTTCATGCCTTCCTGCACGATGGCCTGAGCCAGCACAGTAGCGGTGGTCGTGCCGTCGCCGGCCACGTCGGAAGTCTTGGAAGCCACTTCCTTCACCATCTGCGCGCCCATGTTCTCGAACTTGTCCTTCAGTTCGATTTCCTTGGCAACAGACACGCCGTCCTTGGTGATGGTCGGCGCGCCGAAGGAGCGGTCCAGTACCACGTTGCGGCCTTTCGGGCCCAGGGTCACTTTGACGGCATCCGCCAGAACATTGACACCGGCAACCATCTTGGCACGAGCGGAATCACCAAATTTAACGTCTTTAGCAGCCATTCTTTAACTCTCCAGAATTCTGTAATGTGAAGTGCAGGTAAGGGTCGGATTACTCGACGATGCCCATTACGTCTTCCTCGCGCATCACGAGGACTTCATCGCCGTCGACCTTGACGGTCTGACCGGAGTACTTGCCAAAAATCACTTTGTCGCCAACCTTCAGCTCCAACGAACGGCGTTCGCCATTCTCCAGGATCTTGCCGTTGCCGACGGCCAGAACCTCGCCCATGTCCGGCTTCTCAGCCGCGCTGCCCGGCAGAACGATGCCGGAAGCGGTCTTTTCTTCAGCCTCGAGGCGCTTGATAACAACACGGTCGTGCAGGGGACGGATTGCCATTAGATCTCTCCTAATGCAGTAGCTGTTTGAGAGTTGAAAACCAGAATATTCAGGTTGCACACGAGAGGTTTAGCACTCGTGGCTTGCGAGTGCTAATAATAGGGACGACACCGAGGCTTTTCAAGAGGGGCAGCACCCCTCTTGACAAAAGATCAGCGGGAGGAGGTAGAGCGGCGCAGCACCAGCCAGCGCGGCGTACGGAAGCGGATGATCATCCGGTACAGCGAAACGTACGCTACAGTGAACAACAGGCAGAAGCCCATCAGCACATAGGTGTGGCGCCAGAACAGCATCGCGGGGACCACCGAGATGCAGGACAGCGCCCACAGATAGGGCGAAGTCAGGCTGTTGCGTAAAGTCAGATGCCCCGCGTCCTTGGAACCCACCATCCAGCGGACAAGGCGCTTGTAGACCAGCATATGCAGATGCAGGCCGTCCGGCATGCCAGGCGATATCCCGCGCAGGAATTTCTTGCGATAGATCGAATACAGCGTTTCGAACACCGGATAAATCACGCAAAGCAAAGGAAACCATGGCGAAACTTGCGGATGCCTGCCCACCAACAGCACCGCGACCTCCGCAATCATGAAGCCCAGCAGATACGCGCCGCCATCGCCGGCAAAAATCAGCCCGCGCGGGAAATTCCAGAACAAGAATCCAGACAGCGCTCCGATCATCGCGAAGCAGACGCCCAGCAACATCACGTCCTGAACTTTGAATGCCACATAAGCCATGGCAAGGAAAATAAAAACAGCCACCACACCGGACAGTCCATTGTATCCATCAATGATATTCACCGCGTGGGCCACTCCCCCAACGGCAATCACCGTGAATAAAAAGGAAACCAAGGGGACATTAACCAAAAAACTATCAATGAAAGGAATATCTACCCGATGCAAGCCAGCCCCAAGAACAAAATAGCCCAAACCGGCAGCGGCAAAAGTAGCGAATAGACGAGGCAGCGGCCCCACCTTCTTAGTCATGTCCTCAACCAAACCGGCAATGAAAGCTGGCACTCCCACCCAAAAAAATAGCAATGCCCTTCCTTCATCCAACGACCAGGCCAATACACCACAACCAGCCAGTAATCCTGCCGCCAACGGCAGTCCTCCAACTCTGGGCACTGGAAGTGCATGAAATTTCTGCACGCCACCAAGGTCGTGATCCAGTGTAAAACGCTCATGCAGATGGCTGAAATGAATCAGGAACATCGCAACAAACAGTGACAGAAAAGTTGAAATTATCAGGATTTTCAGCATAATTCCCGCCAACTGGTTTGATTGAGAAAGCCACGATAGGCAGCTACCTAGGCGGCCACTACCCAAGCGCTAACGCAAAAGCTGTTCAAGCTCAGATTTGTGCGGCATGGCTACCCTTCCCACCTCAATACATATGGCCTGCATCACAGCCATGCACGCAGGACCATTCAAACCACAAACTCCAGACCAGAGTGGAAAACACAATCATCAAAGCATGAAAAATTCACAACAACACAACTTACCAGCATGTCAGATGCACGTTTTTCAATATAGTCCAAGTAAAATTTCTTAAATACGATTTCTTACTCATACCGTATGAACGATCGTCCTTTCATGTTGAAAACTGACAAGAAGATCAGCCTCACCGATCGACCCACCATGCCAGTTTGAAATAAAAAATCACCAGAAAACAACACAAAACAATCAAAAAATCACATAAACTTAAAAAATCTAGAAATTCAATGCCACATCCAGACCAAACCACAGTAGAAACGACCGCTGCCTTCACAAAATATTGCACGCACCTAAAGTAAAATGACAAAGACCTGTACATAAAATTCTTACTTGATGATGTACCATAAAAATCCATCCAAAATAGTTATCAACCGGTAATTTCCACAACTCCACGGAGAGAAACCACATGGCCAAAATTGGCTTATCTGAAAAACAGACTATAATTACTCGGCCCTATAGAGCTAGATAATAGCCAAAATAGATTCAGCTACGCACCAAGATAATTCAATATAAAATTAAAACAATTCAGTCACTCTTGCAGCATGCAACTGTTTTGTTTTAACCCAACGCCGCCGCAAAAAAGAAATAACTATCTTCAAGATAGCACCAGTCTGGCGGCAGCTAATTTCATTCGCTTCACGCCAACCTAAACATGTATTGCATTTGAAAAAACGAGCAGCTTATACAGCGATTTTTGCCGTGCCACATTGATCATACATGATGGCTTACAATTAAGATTTAGCATGCAAATTAACCATATCAAACTGGCATTCAAACATATGCAAAAAGTTAGTGATCCAAATTAATTCACAGCACGCCAGAGCTTTGAAAAACTCCTCAATCGACAATCATCAAGCTTAGCATCTGACTAGGCAAGATGACTGAAAACCGAAATAAAAAACAAGCCAACTCATCGACACATCGCAAACCTGCACATTAAAAAATCGGCGCAAAGCAATAATAAAAACCAGAAAAACTGGTGCCGGCACGGAAAATTCCAGCAGGTGTTGCTATAGAAAACTAGAAATCACGAAACTAGGAATCACTACGATTATCAACAAATCGTTTCGACACAGGAAAATTGCACTGGCAAACAAATCATAGTCTACTGAAAAATAGTCAGCCATTTGAAAACACCGGACCTTGGCTAGTGCAAGAGGAAACCTTGATTTTTTCACAAGCAGACCATACTAGCGCAGCCTTACACAATACATAGCAGCAGCTGTTAATCAGCATTGCCGAATAAACCAAACCCTACTTCTGCAGAAACATGATACGAAACCTCTAGCAGCAACCACGATCAAGCTATTACACATTCAGGTCTTAAAGACAGGCACTATCCAATCATCGAGAACAAGATTTACAAAGCAAATTGCATAGTTGATGCTATAAATTTAACTAGGTAGCTGTGCTTACGTCCCACGATGCCGCAGGTTCACCACCGCCATGTTTGGAGGATAAACCGGACAGGGACTGTCTCATCGACGGGTCATGACGGCGACAGTTACGATACAGCTACTGGACGCAAATATAACGGGCAGGTCCCGACGATCTGTTGCCCCAAGAGGCAACAAAACCAAGATTTGGATTCTTGTATATGACACAGGGGGATTTTCAGCCATGCCGATCAGCCACGCCCATTCTTCGACAGGATGCTCGAAGACTCTCTACTCATGCCCAAAAATCATGCATGGGCTATCATTCGGTTTCGATGCAAATTGTTACCGCCCACTGACAATTGACATCCGACCCCATCCTGTCTTGCCCGACCCCAAGGCTGCCGACACAAACGCTCAAGCAACCACGCGTTGGCCTTCATTCCCTATTTGGAGCGGACCACCTCAGCCAGTCATACTGCGAGGCTCCGGGCTGTTGCATTGACAAGATGAAAAACGCAAGCACTAATCAACATACGGTTCAACCAACCTTAGTCCATCCGTCTCTTGCAAAATTTGCCGAGGAGGAAATATTGAAATGAAAGCCGTTATTCTTGCAGGCGGACTAGGTACCCGCATCAGTGAAGAAACCGCCGGCCGGCCCAAGCCAATGGTGGAAATCGGCGGCAAACCCATCCTATGGCACATCATGAAAATCTATTCCCACTACGGAATAAATGACTTCATCATTTGCTGCGGCTACAAGGGCTACGTCATCAAGGAGTATTTCGCCAACTACTTCCTGCACATGTCGGATGTCACCTTCGACATGTCGAACAACTTCATGGAGGTGCACCAACGCTATGCTGAACCATGGCGCGTCACTCTAGTGGATACCGGCGAGCACACGATGACTGGCGGACGGCTGAAGCGGGTGAAGAAATATCTGCAAAACGAGGACGCGTTCTGCTTCACCTATGGCGATGGGGTCGCGGACATCCATATCGGTCGCTTGATCGATTTTCATAAAACCTACGGTGCCAGCGCCACCCTGGCGGCGGTCCACCCCCCCGCCCGTTTCGGAGTGCTGGATATCAAGGACAATCTGGTCTCGACCTTCCAGGAGAAGCCGAAAGGCGATGGCGGCATGATCAACGGCGGCTTCTTCGTGCTGTCGCCGTCGGTCATCGACCTGATCCAGGATGACTCCACCGTGTGGGAGCGGGAGCCGTTGGAATCGCTGGCCCGAAATGGCCAGTTGACTTCCTTCGCCCATGACGGTTTCTGGCAGCCGATGGACACCCTGCGCGACAAACAGCATCTGGAAGATCTGTGGAAAACCGGCCAAGCTCCGTGGAAAGTATGGGAATGAACAGTAATTTCTGGAAAAACAAACGGGTATTTCTTACCGGGCACACCGGCTTCAAAGGTAGTTGGCTGACCCTGTGGCTGCAATCGCTCGGCGCCGAGATCACCGGCTACTCGCTGGAGCCCGCCACCGAACCCAATTTGTTCAGCATCGCCGGGGTGGCCGAAGCCATGCAGGCCTCGGTCATCGCCGACATCCGCGACCTTGACCGTTTGCGCGCGGAAATGGACCGCGCCCGGCCGGATATCGTGTTCCACTTGGCGGCGCAAGCGCTGGTGCGCCGCTCCTACGTCGACCCGGTGGGCACCTACGCCGCCAATGTAATGGGCACCGTCAATCTGCTTGAGGCGGTGCGGACAACGTCATCAGTGCGCGCCGTGGTATGCGTCACCAGCGACAAGTGCTATGAAAACCGCGAATGGCCATGGGCATATCGCGAGAACGAGGCGATGGGAGGTTACGACCCATACAGCAGCAGCAAGGGCTGCGCGGAGCTAGTGGCAAACGCTTACCGCAACTCGTTCTTCAATCAGGCCAGCCATCCGCGACATGGCGTGGCGCTGGCCACCGCCCGGGCCGGTAATGTCATCGGCGGCGGCGACTGGGCGCAAGACAGGCTGATTCCGGACTTCATCCGCGCCATCGCCGCCGGCGAAGCGCTGGTCATCCGCAATCCGGAAGCCATCCGGCCATGGCAACATGTGCTGGAACCACTGGCCGGTTACCTGCTGCTGGCGGAAAAGCTGCACCAGCAAGGGCAAGATTTCGCTAGCGGCTGGAATTTCGGCCCTTACGAGCGCGATGCCCGCCCGGTGGAGTGGATCGCCGCGCAACTGACTCGGCAATGGGGCCAAGGCAGCGGCTACCAGGTACAGCGCGATGCCAACAGCGCCCACGAAGCGCACTACCTGCGGCTGGATTGCGCCAAAGCCAGGCAGGGCCTGGGCTGGCAGCCGCGCTGGTCGTTGCGGGACACCCTGCAGCGCATTTGCGACTGGCATCGGCAACACCTGGCCGACGCCGACATGCGCTCGGTCTGCCTGCAACAGATCCATGCCTATCAGGAAACCGCCACCGCGGAATGACACGATATATTCCGCGCGCCGCGCCAACGGCGCGCGTCTTCACCGAATTTGGATGAGATATGGAAAAAACCCAACAACTTCGCCAACAAATTGCCCAGTTGGTCGCCGAGTACGCGGAAATCGCGCTGGCCCCCAAGCCATTCGTCCCCGGCCAGACCGTAATCCCGCCGTCCGGCAAGGTCATCGACTCGGCCGAGCTGCAACACATGGTTGAAGCGTCTCTGGACGGCTGGCTCACCACCGGCCGCTTCAACACGCAGTTCGAGAAGCAGTTGGCCGACTTCCTCGGCGTCAAGCACCTGCTGACCACGAATTCCGGCTCCTCCGCCAATCTGCTGGCTTTCTCCGCGCTGACCTCGCCGCAACTGGGGGAACGCGCCATCCGCAAGGGCGACGAAGTGATAGGCGTGGCCGCCGGCTTCCCCACCACAGTCAATCCCATCATCCAGTTCGGCGCGGTGCCGGTGCTGGTCGATGTCGACATCCCCACCTACAACATCAAGGCCGAGCTGATCGAGTCGGCGATCACCAGCAAGACAAAGGCCATCATGCTGGCCCATACCCTTGGCAACCCGTACAACCTGCGGATAGTGCGCGACATCTGCAACCGGCACAATCTCTGGCTGATCGAGGATTGCTGCGACGCGCTGGGCTCCACCTACGATGGCCAGCTGGTCGGCAGCTTCGGCGACATCGGCACCCTCAGCTTCTACCCCGCACACCACATCACCATGGGAGAAGGCGGCGCGGTCTTCACCAACAACGATCAACTGAAAAAGATCATCGAATCCTTCCGCGACTGGGGTCGCGACTGCTACTGCGCCCCCGGCTGCGACAACACCTGCGGCAAACGCTTCAACTGGCAGCTGGGCAGCCTGCCGCACGGCTACGACCATAAATACACCTATAGCCACTTGGGCTACAACCTGAAGATCACCGATATGCAAGCCGCCTGCGCGCTGGCGCAGCTGGGCAAGCTGGAACACTTCATCGCCGCGCGGCGCAGCAATTTCGACTACCTCAGCGAGCGGCTGCGGTCCTGTGAGGAATTCATCATTCTTCCCAAAGCCACCGAGCACGCCAATCCCTCCTGGTTCGGCTTCCCCATCACCATCCGGCCGGATAGCGGCATCGAGCGGGTAGAGCTGCTCAAGTATCTGGACGAATACAAGATCGGCACCCGCCTGCTGTTCGCCGGCAACCTGACACGCCAGCCCTATATGCAGGGCCAGAACTATCGTGTGCACGGTGAGCTGGCCAATACCGACCTGATCATGAACCATACCTTCTGGATCGGCGTGCACCCGGGACTGACGCGCGACATGCTCGACTATGCAGTCGACAAGCTGGAAACCATCATCGGAGTGAATTTCTAAGGAGCAGGCAATGGAAAAGACCAGACTCTCTGTCTACAGCTTGGCGGTAAGCGAAAACTTCTCCTTCCTGAAGCAGGCGGTCAATATCCAGGAAGCCTATCTGCGCGCGATACCGGTTGCAGGCGGCGGCTGCCTGCTGCCGGTATGCGAAATGCACAAGCGGGATGCCACTCTCTTGCGTCTGCTGACCGAATGGCGCAACCGCAATGTGGCGGCCTATCCAAACCAGTTCACCGCCAGCGAGGAAAGCACCCGAGACTGGCTGGACCAAGAGCTGTTGGCGGTCAAGGACAGGATGCTGTTCCTGGTGGTGAGTCCCACCGGCCAAACCTTGGGCCATCTGGGCTTCAGCGGCTGCCACAACTCCGACATGATGTTCGAGATCGACAACGTGGTGCGCGGCGTCGCCGATGCCGGACCGGACATATTCGCCAGAGCCATGACCGCCCTGATCGAATGGGCCAGGAAAACCATCAACGTCAACGGCTTCTTCCTGCGTGCGATGAACGACGATCACGATGCCATCGCGTTCTACAAGAAGAACCACTTCGTCGCGGAGTCCAGCATCCCGCTGGTCGCGGTGAAAGACGGCGATCGCGTCAACTACCGCGAAGCGCTGCCGACGGAGACCGCCAGCAAACATTTCATGCGCATGGTGTACAAGGCCCCGGCGCACGAGGTGGGTGAAAAACTGATCCTCACCGCCGGCCCATCGATCTCCGCCAAGGAGGCCGTCTACGCCTTCGACGCCGCCCTCAGCGGCTGGAACGGCAATTGGTCCAGATACCTCAGCCGTTTTGAGAAGAGCTTCGCCGAATACGTAGGCGTCAAGCACGCGCTAGCCACCTCCAGCTGCACCGGCGCGCTGCAGATCGCGCTGATGGCGCTGGACATCGGCCCCGGCGACGAAGTGATCGTCCCCGACCAAACCTGGGTGGCCACCGCCAACGCGGTGCGCTACGTCGGCGCCATTCCGGTGTTCGCCGACATCGAGCTGGATACCTGGAACATCGACGCCCGCTCGGTGGAGACCCTGATCACCGGCAAGACCAAGGCCATTGTCGCCGTGCACATGTACGGCCACCCCGCCCGCATGAGCAATATTCTGGCGGTGGCCAGGCAATACGGCCTCAAGGTGGTCGAGGACGCCGCGCCGGCGATCGGCGCCGAATGGCAAGGAAAACGCTGCGGCAGTTTCGGCGATTTCGCCGCCTTCAGCTTTCAGGGCGCCAAACTGATGGTCACCGGCGAAGGCGGCATGCTGGTCACCAACGACGACGACCTGTACGCCAAGGCCTACAAGATCTGGGACCAGGGCCGCAACCCGTCCCGCACCTTCTGGATCGACGAGGACGGCGTCAAGTTCAAGATGTCCAATATCCAGGCTGCGCTCGGGCTCGGCCAATTGGAGCGCGTGGACGAGTTGATCGAGATGAAGCGCCGCATCTTCGAGTGGTATCAGGAGGGACTCGAAGGCGTGCCGCACATCAGCCTGAACCAGGAGGTGGAAGGCGCCCGCAGCATCTATTGGATGAGCAGCATCCTGCTGGACAAAGATGCGCGCATCGGCCGCGATGCGCTGATGCAACAGCTGAAAACCAGAAACATAGACTCCAGGCCGGTTTTCCCCGCCATCAGTCAGTACCCGATCTGGCCCAGGGAGCAACCTCCGCAGTCCACCGCAATGCATGTCGGCCTGCAGGCGATCAACCTGCCTAGCGGCGTCTGCCTGAGCCGCGACGAAGTGGCCTACGCCTGCAAGCATATCCGCAGCATCCTGCTGGGATAAGCGCAATGGAGAACTCCATCGCCCTGGCGCGCGCCATCCGCGCCACCGCATTGCAGATGGTGCATGACGCGCGGGCATCGCACATCGGCAGCGCGCTATCGATAGCCGACATCCTGGCCGTGCTGTACCGCAATCACCTGCGCTTCGACCCCGCCGCCGCACGGGATCCGCTGCGCGACCGCTTCATTCTCAGCAAGGGTCACGCCTGCGTCGCGGTTTACGCCGTCCTCGCCGCCATCGGCGCGCTGAGCCCAGAAGAGATTGCCAGCTACGGTCAGGACTTCTCGCCGCTGATGAACCACATTAGCCACAAGGTGAACGGCGTCGAGTTCTCCACCGGCTCGCTGGGCCATGGCCTGCCGTTCGCGGTGGGCAAAGCCATGGCCGCCAGGATGCGCGGGCAGACCTGGCAAAACTACGTGCTGTTGGGCGATGGCGAAATGGATGAGGGCAGCAACTGGGAAGCGCTGATGTTCGCTTCCCATCACCGGCTAGACAATGTGGCGGCCATCATCGACTGCAATAATCTGCAGAGCCTCACCACGGTCCGCGCCACGCTAAATCTGGAACCGTTGGCCCAGAAACTGGAAGCCTTCGGTTGCCGGGTATTCGAGGCCGACGGCCATGACCATCAGACGCTGGACCAGGTCCTCCGCGCCATCGCCGCAGTAAGGGGCCAGCCCTCGGTATTACTCGCCCATACCGTTAAAGGCAAAGGCGTCAGTTTCATGGAAAACAGCGTGGACTGGCATTACCGCAGCCCGGACAAGCAGCAGTTGCAACAGGCGCTGGAAGAACTGGGAGCGCAGCATGCGTAACGCCTTCATCGATGAGCTGGTCAAACTCGCCGCAGTCAATTCCAATATCGTGCTGATGGTCGGCGATCTCGGCTATGCGGTGGTGGAGCCGTTTGCCGAACGGTTTCCCGATCGTTTCATCAATGCCGGCATCGCCGAGCAGAACATGATGGGCATGGCGGCCGGAATGGCCTCCGAGGGCTGCCACGTCTTCGCCTACAGCATCGCCAACTTCCCTACATTCCGCTGCGCCGAGCAGATACGCAACGATGTCGACTACCATAATCTAGCGGTTACCGTGGTCAGCGTCGGCGGCGGCCTGGCCTACGGCAATCTCGGCTATTCCCACCACGCGGTGCAGGACTACGGCCTGATACGGATGATGCCCAATATGACCATCGCCGCGCCCGGCGATCCGATGGAAGTGCGCGCCTGCCTGCGCTACCTAGCCAGCCATCCCGGCCCATCCTACCTGCGCCTCGGCAAGGCCGGCGAGCCCTGCCTGCACCAGCAGGTGCCGGATGTCGCGCCGGGCCAGTGGCTGCCCATCATGCAACGCGACGGCTCATCCACCCTGTTGTCCACCGGCGCCGCAGTCGCCAGCGCCATCGCATGGCTGGACACTCCCGCCTTCGCCGGCCACTCACTCTACACGATGCCGCTGTGGGGCATGGCCGCCAAGTCGAAACAACAGCAACAGCTGTCGGATTGGGACGAGGTCGTAACAGTGGAGGACCATATTCACGACGCCGGCTTCGGCAGTTGGCTGATGGAAGCCGCCGCGCCTGCCGGCCTGACCGGCAGGATACGCAGCCGCGCGCTGTCATCGGAGATATTCGGTCAGGTGGCTAACCAGAAAACCCTCAACAAACTGGGCGGACTATAGTGATACTGGCGCTGAAAAAGGCATTCGGCCTTGATCGGGCAATTCTATACGTATTGCTCAATCGCGGCTGGACCCTGCTGGCGGGGTTCGCCACGCTTTATCTGATCTCCATCACGATGAGCAAGGCGGAGCAGGGCTACTACTACACCTTCTCCAGCATTCTGGCCCTGCAGATCTTTTTCGAGCTGGGTTTCAGCGGCATTATTGCCCAGTTCGCCAGCCACGAAATGGCCAAGCTACACTGGCGCGGCGGCGACCTCACCGGCGACCCACAGGCTCGCCAGCGCTTGCTGTCGCTGTTCAAGCTGGCCATCAAATGGTACGGCGTGATCTCGTTGCTCACCGTTTTCCTGCTCAACACCGCCGGCTTCTATTTTTTCAACAGCTCCGCCAGACAATCCGGCGTCGACTGGCATCTACCCTGGATGCTGCTGACCATGGGCGCCACGCTCAATCTCTTTCTCAGCCCTCTGCTCGCCCTATTCGAAGGCAGCGGACTGGTCGCCAATATCAGCGCGCTGCGCCTGATGCAATCCATTGTCGCCTACAGCAGCGGCTGGTTGCTGCTGCTGAATGGCGGCAAGCTGTACACCGCCGCCGCGATTTCCATCGCCACTGCCGGCGTAGGATTTTACTGGCTCATCAAAAACTATGGCGTCTTCTTCAAGACTCTGATGCAAAATTTGCATCACAGGGACTGCAGCCAGATATCGTGGCGTCAAGAAATCTGGCCGATGCAATGGCGCATCGCGCTGAGCTGGCTCAGCGGCTATTTCATATCCCAGTTGTTCACGCCGCTGGCCTTCCGCTACCAGAGCACCGAGGCCGCCGGTCAGTTGGGCATGTCGCTCAGCGTCGTCACCACCATGTCCACGGTAGCCAGCGCCTGGCTAACCACCAAGCTGCCCGGCTTCGGCGTGCTAATCGCCAGCCGCCGCCCCGAAGAGTTGCTGTCGCTGTTCCGCAAGAGCAGCTTACAATCCATCGCCGTTCTGCTAGCCCTGCACAGTCTGTTTTTCAGCCTGCTGCTGGCAATGCGCCATTACCAGTTCACCCTCACCAGTCGCCTGCTGGATCCCATCGACATTCTATGGCTGTTGCTCGCAGCACAAGCCTGCCACATCGTATTTCTTCAGGCCGCCTATATCCGCGCCCACAAAATAGAGCCCTATTTGAAACATGCCATTCTGCTAGCAACCCTGATTTCCAGCTCCAGCTATTATCTAATCCAGCATTATTCAATCAGGGAAATGCTTGCCATCTACGCCATCATTTGCGGAACTGTAGGTGTAGGATACTCCAGCTATATTTATACTAACTTCAATAACAGAAAAATGGCGGGACAATAAAATGAGCAAGCCGTTATTATCAATATGCATTCCTACATTCAACCGTGCATCCTATTTGAAAAGACTCTTGGATGACCTGTTGCCAGCGCTCTCACACCATCACGGTCTAATCAGCATTTTCATTATAGACAACGCCTCCACAGATCAGACCCCTATGTTGTGCGATAGCTATATCCAGGCTGGCCATGCTCTAAATTACATCCGAAATGAGAGCAATATTGGCGCAGACGCCAACGCGGTTCGCGCATTCGAGCATGTAAATGGTATATATGGTTGGATATTGGGCGATGACGAGTACGTCTATGACCAGACCGTGGACACCATCATCGATACATTGAAAAGCCAGCAACTGGCCCTACTTTATCTGAAAAGCGAGCCTTGCACAAAAGACGCCATCGCACAGAAAAAACCAAGAAGCCAAGCGGTCTCCTATTACACCTCCAATATGGAGTTTTCCCATAAAATTGGGATTTACTTCACATTCATCTCTGGGATCATATTCAATAAACAGCAAGCCATGGCGGATGACATGCTCTGCTCCAATATCCGCTATGGAACCTTTATTCCCCAACTGGCCTGGGTGCTGCCTTTGCTGAAACAGGGAAAAAATTTTGCCAGCAGCCAGGCCTGCCTCATTGCGGCCGAGCCCAACAATACCACTGGCTATAAGCTGTTTGAGGTTTTCGGTATCAATCTAAAATTATTGGTAGATACCTTTCTGCCTGGCCAGCCACGATTGAAGAAGGCCATCCTGAGTTCGTCGATGTGGTTCTTGGCCAGCTTTTTTTATGGCAATCGCGGCAACTTCAAACATGAGAATCCCAAAACTGCATTCGACCAGGCATTTGGAGAGTTGCTCACCTACCGCTGGCTCGTTAGGCCACTGCTGATATACCAGAACTTCCTTTCCAAGCTGTGCGTTAAAATTATCTGCCGCTTTAGAAAAAACGTTCTTCAGCAGGCATGATATCCATACGCAATCGGCCAGCAGGATACATATTTTCATGAAAATACTGGTCATAAAGCTATCAGCCCTGGGGGATATCCTCGCCACCAGTCCATTGTTTCGACTGATCAAGGAGGCGAACCCCGGATGCGAAGTTCACCACCTGGTGATGAGGCAATGCGCGGGGGCATCGGAAAGCAACCCGCATATCGATAAACAGATCGTCATCGATATGGTCCCATCCGGCAATCACTTGAAAGACGCCCTGACTCTGCAGCGACTATGGTGGCGGCTTTTGATCGGTAGCTATGACATCGCCGTCATCCTGCACCGAAATGCCTTGTTCCAGCTATTATGCAAAGCGGCCGCCATCGGCAAGCTAGTCGGCTTCACGGCTCCGCGGTTCAACCTGCTGCAGCATGCGCAGGCATTCTCAATGCAGGGCAACCGCACGCTGCAGGAGGCCCGACTATTGCGACAAGCCGGCCTGATCGACAGGATGCCGGATCGTCTGGAATTCCATCCGGCGCCAGAAAAAGTGGATGAGAGGAAATTTGCCGGGCTGCCACGCGACTACATCGCAATCAATCCTGGCGGCGGCAATCCACATGCGCCGGCCGACAACAAGATATGGCCGGCCGGCAACTATATCCAGCTGATAAAAGAACTGGACCGGCCTGTCGTGTTGCTAGGCAGCGGCGACAAGGACAAGGAAATCTGCGAAGTCATCGCCGGCGCCTGCGGCCAGCAGACCATCAATCTGGTAAACCGCCTGAATTTGCACGAAGCGGCGCAAGCCATTCGCCAATCGAGGCTCTACATAGGCAACGACAGCGCCTTGCTGTATATCGCCGCCGCGCTGCGGGTACCACTGATCGGCCTGTACGGCCCGACCCCCGCCGATGCCTTCCTGCCTCTGGGCGGGCCATGGCATCAGCTCAGCGGCAAAACCGGGTGCTCTCCGTGCTACAGCTCGCTGGAAGGCGCGCGCTCACCCATGTACTCATGTTTAAACAATATCTGCATGCAAGCCATCTCTACCGAGCAAGTATTGGCAAAAACCAGACTCATCCTGACGAGCGGAAAGCTGGCCTGACATGAAATTACAGACCCTGAAATTCCTGGACAAGCTGCTATCCGCCGCGATCATGAGGTTGCCGCGCAACCGCGCCAAACCACCGTCGCACCCTCCGCGCCGGATATTGCTGATCAAGCTTTCTGCGATGGGCGATGCATTCTGCCTGCTCCCGGTCGCAAGGCGCTTGGCCGCTGCCTTTCCCGACGCCAAGATAGACTGGCTGACCACCGACCGCTCCAATCCAAACCTGTTCAAGAATTTGCCGTTCCTGCACGATACCCTGATCGTTCCCACCCATGCCCGCGCATTGCTGGTCTGGTTGCCTAAATTGTTCTACGCGATACGCAAATACGATATCGTGATGGACTTCGATCAGTACTACCACCTATCCGAACTGCTCTCCTGCGGCGGGAAAATCAGCGCAGGCTTTATCACCTCGCTAAAAGGCAAAACCTTCTCCCTCGCCATTCCATACGATCCGCAGCTCAATGAAAAAGTGCTGTTTCACAAACTGGCCGAGCGGGCAATGGAGCATTATGGCGTGCCCGCGGCGCCTAGCCGTGGCTTCTATCTACCTGAACTGCTGGATAACTTCATCCCCTCCCAGTCTTTGCAACACTTGGCCGCAGAGATCAAGAAGCACCAATTGCCGGTAGTGGTCCTGTACGCCGGCTCCAGTTTGAACGCCTCGTTTCGGCGCTTGGGCATCGAAAAATACCTCGCCATCATCGAACAGACCTGCAACCGCCACATCTTCGTGATCGCGGGAGGGCCTGAAGAGTTGGCGCTGAAGCCGCATTTCCAGCTCCAGCATCCAAATGTATACAATCTAATTGGAACATTGAACTTGCTGGAATGGGCCTGGCTATTCCGCCATGTCGCCGATCTGCTGCTGGGCAACGACGGTGGCCTGCTTCACGTTGCGGAAAGCCAGTCCACGCCGATGCTGGCCATCTTCGGTCCCAGCCTGTTTCGAAAATGGGGATCGATCAACCCGGAGTCACGCGGCATCGAAACGGACCTGCCGTGCAGGCCGTGCTTGAAGAACTATCTCGGAATAGTCCCGACCCGTTGCCAGTTTTCAACGGTCAAGTGCCTGGACGCGATCGAAGTGGCGACCATTATTTCCAACATGGAAAACATGCTGGAAAAGAAGGCGCGCCAACACATACTGATCAGCCCCTGACGACATGAAGCGAATCTATCTGCCCTTGTCCCGTTTCCTCAGGCGCGCCCTTCCCAGGCTGCGGCCCTACTGGTTTCACTTCCTGACCGGATTGCGTTTTTTCCGGATGGGCCGGATGAACAAGGTGTACGGTGTGGAGAACATCCACCTTGGTAATAAAGTATCTATCGGCGACTTCTGTTGGCTGGAAGCCGTCGACCGTTACGGCAGCCAGCAGTTCACGCCCCTACTGGAACTGCGCTCCGGAACCAGCTTGTCCGACGCCGTCCATATCAGCGCGGCTACCCGCATCGTCATCGGCGAGAATTGCCTGCTGGGCAGCCGCATCTACATCGGCGACCACTCACATGGCGCAGGCAGGCCGGATCCCGCATCGTTGCAAGTACCTCCAGGACAGCGTGCGCTTGCCAATATCGCAGCGATCGACATCGGCGCCAATTGCTGGATCTGCGACGGCGCAGTCATCCTGGCCGGCTGCCGTATCCATTCCGGCTCCGTCATCGCGGCCAATGCGGTCGTCAGATTGCAAACAGACGAGCCGGCGCTGATCGCCGGCAACCCGGCCAAAGTCATACACTATTTCAGGCAAGCACAATGAATACAATAACCGTCGCAGTACCAGCCTATTCGCGCCCCGATGAACTGAAGCAGTTGATCGATTCGGTCCTTAACGCCGATGTCCTTCCCGATGAGTTGCTGATCTGCGAAGACAAGTCGCCGAGGCGCGTGGAGATCCGCACCATGATCGAAACCATGCGTCCGCGGTTCGCCGCCAGCATCTGCGCGCTGAACTACATCGAAAATGAAGACAATCTCGGCTATGACGGCAATATCCGCAAAATCATCGCATCGTCCACCTCAGACTACGTGCTGATCCTTGGCGACGATGATGTCCTGTTCCAAGAGGCCATCCCTAAAATACGCACGTTTGTGCAGCACCATCCGCAAGTGAATTTCATTTCACGCACCTTCAGTCGCTTCTCCGAGCAGCCTCAAAACATCATCAACACCACCTGGATACGCACCGTCGACAGCGTCATCAAACCCAACAACTCCGACCCGAACATCGTTTTCCGGCTATGCGGCTTCGTCGGCGGTCTGGTGATCAATCGCCAGTGGGCATCGGGTTTGGCAACCGAGAAATACGACGGCTACCTGTACTATCAATTCTATCTTGCCTGCATCGCCTATCTGAACGATGGCATCGGCTATATCGCCTCCGCCATCGTCGGAGGCCGCGCTGGCAATCCGCCACTGTTCGGTGCCGCGGACAGTGAAAAGGACACCCATATTCCTGGGTCGTACAGACCCAAGGGCCGCGCCAAAATGTGGCAGGGCTTGCTGGTCATCGCAGCGGACATCGACAAGGTTAACGGATCGAACATTTATCCTTACATTCGCAATGAGCTCGCCAGCCGACAGGCCTACCACATCTTCGAAATGATGCCGACGCAAGGCCGGATCGCCACGCTGGATCTTTTCCATGAGCTCAGAAAGCTCAAACTAACCCACAAGGCCATGCCATGGCTGCTGACTAGCTACATTCTGATCTTCGGTTCCTATGCCCGCATCGGCTTCGCGCTGGGCAGACGTTTGCAATTCGCCATCGAACAGCACGCCGGCTTTAAACTGTAATGCCGCACAGCGGCCCAGATCAGGAACTCGCACCATGAGAAAAACTGCGACCTTCTATTTCTACTTCGTCTGCCTGTACTGGTATCCGGCAACCGTCATGCAATGGGGCAGCTATGGCGCAGTCGGAGAAAATACCCCGATGTGGTTCAAGTTATTGCGCATCATCCTGCTAGCGCTGCTGATTCAGTTGTTGCTGGCACGGCTCACCCTCGACAAGAAATTCATCTCCCCGCTGATTTTCTCGATTTACTGCATATTCTCGACTCCGGATATCGTCACCATCACCAATGCCGTTACCTTCATCGCCTGTATCGCGATCTGCCTGAAAATTGACATTCGCGCCGTCAACTGGAAACGCCACATCGGCATAGTCAGTTGCATCGGCTATCTCACGGCTCTACTTGAAATTATTGGGGTTGTCGTCTCACCTCATTCCTACGATGGAACGTTGCGAATTGTAGCAACCTACGGTGGACCGAATAACGCCGGCATCATCTTATCTGGCTTTGCACTGTATCACTTCATGCAACTGCGTAAAAACCGAAAAATCGCTGATTTTCTACACTTCATGATCTGCTCGATCCTCGTACTACTGACAGGTTCGCTAAGCGCACTGATCGCCTACCTGATTTGCATGATCGCATTGTCACCGCGGCTCTTGCTGCTGGTGCTGCCAGCAGCGATAGCCGCCAATTCCATCAGCGATTTCATCTCATTCAAGATTGAACAATTCATCAATCTATTCAACAGCAACGCGGAAACCATCAGCACCTTCAGCGACCGCCTGGACAACATCCAGATGATATGGGGCTCATTCAACGCCTCACTCGGCAGTGCATTGTTTGGCACAATGCGGACGTCCGAAAGCGATTACTTGAATATCCTTTCACAATATGGGCTATTTGGCTTGTCTCTCTTTCTCATTGCCATCCCCGCGCTGGGGGTGGATATTTTCCTGACACTGGGATTATTACAAGGTATTTTTACTCCATTCATCTTTTCTTTCCCCAGCTTCGCGATTCTACTCCTGCTCAGCAGGATATATCAAAAAGAAATAAATGAGCCAAACCATACTATCGCATCCAGATCGCACCAAAAAGCAAAGATTCAATTGATATAAAACTAGGGTTACAGTGCAATCACACGGATAAATTTCGTTCAATTATCGTTGTTCTTATTCATCACCACTAACCATGAGGTTGAATCATGAAAAAAAATTTCAAGATTGCTCTATTTGCAAATCACGCACCCGGCCTCCACATAGCACAATACTTTGCAAATTGCGTGACAACAGACACAATCAGCGCCTTGTACCTTAGTGGTGAACAAAAAGAAAATGACCAGAAAATTGTACACGCATTGAACATACCCCAAGACCGGACATTTACAGGCCGAGATATCCTGACAGATCCGGAGCATGTCCAATGGTTTAGAAGTCAGGATTTCGATGCCATTGTGACCGTTTATTGGCCATGGTTACTAGACAAGGAGGTGTTTAGTGCATCTCCCATAACCGTCAATTTCCATCCTGCGCTGCTGCCGATCAATCGTGGATGGTTTCCTCATGTCCACAGCTTGATCGATGGCAGCAAGACGGGCGTCACCTTGCACAAAATAGAAGATGGCGCCGATACCGGAGCGATTTGGGCACAGAAAGAAGTGCCAATTCAAGCACTTGATACTGCCAAAGACATATATGATAAGCTGCAATTCGAAATTGTCAAATTATTTAAGGAAAAATGGCCAGACATCAAGCAAGGCAGAATCACACCTATGCTGCAAGATGAGTCCCAAGCTGTTTATCATTCAAAGAAAGAAGTTGAAGGATTGGATCTTGTAGAATTAGACAAAGTGTATCTAGCCAAAGACTTGATCAATAAGCTAAAAGCTAGAACCTTTGGGAGCAAGGGCTTTGCTTATTACGAAGAAAACGGAGAAAAAATATATATGAAAATATCATTATCAAAGACAAGCAAATTTCAAGAGTAGGTACATAAAAAGCCCCCCCCTGCGAAAAATGCAAGGGGGATTATAGAAATCAAAAATACTCGATAAGTTAAGTTGACTCACCACCAGATTGAAATGCTGCAGCAGAGACTGACTCAGAGCGGCTAACAAAATTCCGTTCCATGCCTGAGGCAAGGTGCGCCGATGCAGACAATACAAGCAGTACAAAAAGTCGGCGCAACGCAGCACCAGGATTTTTGTGTAGAAGTTCAGACTTGATCTGACAGTCAGGCCTTGCCGGAAGGTGGCGACGTCCCCCAGTTTTCAGTAGCAGAGGGCTTTAGAGTCCGGGGCTAATTTACCTGATGTTTCAGCGAATGATTTGGCGTAAGCTGCCGGCGTCAAACCACCAAGGGATTTCTTGGGCCTTTCGTCGTTGTATTCCCGCCGCCAAGCTTCGATGACGACCTGCGCATGCCGCAAACTGGTGAACCAGTGCTCGTTCAAGCACTCATCGCGGAAGCGCCCGTTAAACGATTCGATATAAGCGTTCTGATTGGGCTTCCCCGGCTCGATGAGAAACAGCTGAACCCCACGGGCATGCGCCCAGGTCAACATGGCACGGCTGCAAAATTCTTTACCATTATCGGTCCTGACCGCTTTGGGCAAGCCGCGCGTCTGCGCCAGTTGGTCGAGGATGCGTGTGAGATGCATACCGCTCATCGCGCGCTCCGGAACAATGGTCACTGCCTCATGCGTGGCATCATCGACCACGGTCAGATTCTTGATGGCACGCCCCTCTGCCGTCCGGTCGAA
This sequence comes from Chromobacterium sphagni, assembly GCF_001855555.1. Lineage (GTDB taxonomy): Bacteria > Pseudomonadota > Gammaproteobacteria > Burkholderiales > Chromobacteriaceae > Chromobacterium > Chromobacterium sphagni. Next base: position 59,366 of record NZ_MKCT01000009.1, read on the forward strand.
CACGAAATCCATCGACCAGACCTGATTGGCAGCCAGCGGGCGTGCCAACGGGTGACGATCCGCCACCGGGATCTTCTTGCGCTTCCGCTTGCGAATTTGCAGACCCGCCTCGGCATAGAGCCGATCCACGCGCTTGTGATTGACCACCATGCCGCTCTGCCGCAGCTTCAAATAGATCATGCCGGCGCCGTAGCGCCGGTGTCGATCTGCCAGCACGATGATCTTCGCTTTCAAGGCGGCATTGCGGTTAGTGGCGGGCTGGTAGCGGAATGAACTGGGACTCATGCCGGCCAGACGCAGCGATCGACGCTCACTGAGCCCTTTGTCCACGAGATGGCGCACCAACTCCCGCCGTGACGGTGCGCTCACCACTTTTTTCGCAAGGCCTCTTTGGCAATCTCGTTCTCGAGCATGGTCTCGGCCAGGAGTTTCTTTAGGCGCGCATTCTCGGTCTCCAGCTCCTTGAGACGCTTGGCCTCCGAGACCTTCATCCCGCCAAACTTGCTGCGCCAGAGGTAATAGCTGGCTTCCGAGAAGGCGTGCTTACGGCACAGCTCGGCAATAGGCATTCCCGCGTCCGCTTCGCGCAGGAAGCCGATGATCTGTTCTCCGGTGAATCGTTTCTTCATGTCCAATCTCCGTGTCGTGATGGATTGGACTCTAAAGTCACGTGCTACTCAATACCGGGGGGACGTCGCCAAGGCACGGCATCCGCAGACAAACGGTATCTGCGGGCGCTTCCACAAAACAATCCTGCAGGAGTTCTACCAAGTGGCGTTTCGCAAGAAGCTTTATCTGGCGCTCGATGAGCTGCAGGCGGATCTGGATGCCTGGCTGTTCTACTACAATAAAGAACGAACCCACCAGGGAAAGATGTGCTCCGGCCGCACGCCGTTGCAGACCTTCATCGAAGGCAAATCGGAATGGAGGGAAAGGTCGACAAGCTGACTTGATCTGACAATCAGGCGCCGTCAAAACGGAGACTGTCAGATCAAGTCTGAACTTCTACAATTTTTGTTAGCGGCTCTCAATACGTCAACCGCACATCAACTCTCTAAAATGCTCCTCAAGCTCTTTGACGCGCGTTTCCTGATCAAAGTGTTTTTTGAAATATATCCGCGCATTAGTGCCAAATCGCTCGCGCTCATCCACAGGCATTTGATAGAATTTGAGTACTGCTTGAGCCAATAACTCGGGGCTCTCTGCTGGACAAACAATCCCGGCACCAGCCTCCTCTACTATTCTAGCAGGTTCGCCATTTAAGCTAGCGACTATAGGCTTTCCAGCGGATAGGTAGCTCTGCAGCTTACTTGGTATTGTTGTTGAAAGCGCAGAGTCATCTTTAAGGGTAACAAGTAAAATAGATGCCGCAGAAAAAATCGGCGGCATATTTTCTTGTGATAAACGACCAGTTAAAATTACATTATCAAGCTGCTCACTCTCCACCTCTGACTGAATAAAGGCAGAGCGGCTACCACTACCTACAAGGTAAAATTTAATAGCCGAATTCTCTTTCAGTAATTTCGCTGCGGCAATGATAGTCTCGCAAGACTGCACAGTTCCGATATTACCAGCAAAAACCACCGAAAAGTGCCGATGCATTTCTGCCGCTATGCTTCCCGGGCTTTCCGAATCAAAAAAAGATTTCTTCAAATCTTCACAGAAATTGGGAAAATAGCGAATCTTGCTTTTATCGCTCACAAGCCGCGCAACCGGATCTCTGAATGCATGTGATTGAATCAGGACAGAGTCAGAGTAGCGATAAATATAGCGTACCACGTATTCGACCAGTTTCAACAAAAAACGATTTCTAACAAACCCGGTTGTCCATAGAGACTCAGGCCAAAGGTCTTGCACCCAAACTGCCAACTTTGCGCGCTTCAACCAGGAAATAAATACTGCGGGCAGGGCTTGCAACAACGGCGATGGCGCGTATACAAACACAGCATCAAACTCGCGCCCACGCAGCGCAAACGGCGCCATAAGATATCCCGAAAAGATAAACGACAGGTAGTTCAGTATTAAACCTATCGCGGAACCACTGCCCCTGGGAAGCAGCGGAATACGAATGACCTCGATACCAGAATAATCTTCTCGTTGTATTCCCAATATCGAATATCCAGGCAGAATATTTCCATCAGGATAATTTGGTTTACCGGTAACGACAGTTATCTCAACATCATCACCAGCAAGCTGGGTTGCCAATTTATTAATAAGAAAATTTTCTGGCCAAAAATACTGCGACCAAATCAACACTTTCATCTGAAAACCTCGTCCAGAAAGTCGTCTGGAGAGTAAATATCCGCCGTCGGCTCTGGGCTTTCAATAAATCTACGAACAGCGCGTGCAATAGAAACGGGGGAACACGGATCAAATGTCTCAACAGGCTCTACAACATCTCGTACATAATCGAGTTCAGCCGCCAGAATAGGCAAACCACAATGCGCAGCTTCCAATAGCGGCAAACCAAATGATTCAATCGTAGAAGGGTAGATTAACGCCGAAGAAGCTCGGTATAAGTTAACTATGCTTGGCTGTGGCAACTCGCCAAAGTTGACAATTCTCAACGAATACCTAGCAATTGCTTGGGAAATAAAGCTATGGATAGAAGGGTAACGGACCGGGTCTACAGTCAAGGCAAGCGATGGTTTTATTCCCGCCTCAGCCAATAACTTCCAAGCCTCAATCAATCTGATGTGATTCTTATGTGGGTCCCCGCTTGCCACATAAGAAAAATCAAATTCAATCTTGACAGGCTCAGCCGTATCCGAACAGGAGCTGTTACATAATGATGCAAATGGCGTGATGTAAACTTCAACCCCCCGCCCAAGCTTAGACTTTAAAGAGGCCGCCATAGAACAAGTTTGAACAATATAGCGTTGCGCGTGTGAGCTTGTCGCGCGCAGCCAAAACCTTTCCAGGATAAGGCGTATCTTGGTTTTAAATGGATAACCATCCAAACTATCGCTCTCAACTAAAATCCGGTTTTGAACAAATACGACAACGCGGCCAGCTAGCGGAAGAATAGGAGGAAGCCCATGAAAACAAAGCACCACATCGCCAGGTTTAACAAGCCACCACAAGCGAATTTCCGTAATTAATCTCGAAAATAAAGAGGGCCTGACGTAGTAAAACTGCCCCCTCGAAATGGTCTGAAAAAACTGCTTGGCCCTTATGTCAAAAAAGCCCCTCTCAAGCAAAAGACTGCCCGAAGCGAGTAAGGCTTTGAGCAAAACCATGCCGCCGCCTTGATGAACGTTGGGGGCATGGATAACAAGTTTGCGAGAAGGTGCAACAGCCATCGCTAATTACACCTCTTTCGAAAAAATTGTTCTGTAGAATCCCGCGGCTTTTTCTTTGAGTACTTTTTGATCTAGACGCTCCTGCACCGTTACCCAGTTGATTGCGGCAGCGCTCTCAACCAGTTCATCATCGGCCAGAACTCTTTTCAAGCGGATGGCGATTGCCTCAGGATCATCGACCGGAATCTCAAAGCCGCTTTTCCCACACGTAATCCACTCACTACAGCACGAAGTATTCGTCTGGATTGGGAAAGCCCCCATTGCCATAGCCTCAAGCATGGAGGTGCTAATCGCATCAGAAACACTGACACCTAGGTATGCTCTGGCCCGGCTGAACATGCGAAGCACCACATCGTGGCTTGCATGAGGCAAAACTTTAATATCAATACCCACAAAATCGCGCAGCTCTTCCACCCGACCGAATATTTCCGGCGACGCAGAAAAGACAACCACTTGATAACCTTTCAGTTCCACAACACAGCGCTCCAAAGCATCCAGCGCAGTCAACGCTCTCCCTGCAAAGTGTTGGTATCCTTTGACCATTAGGATTTTACGCTGCGCAACAGGATGAATCGAACGCAGGCTATTTACCAAATCAAGATTGAGCCCACCCGTATTGGGCATAACAGGCATAACTTCAGCCTGCAATCCAAGCTCTTTCGCCATTTCCACATCGCGAACACATTCGCAAGAATAGTAATCCAGATTACGCAGCAGTCTTGAAATTTGGCTACGATGCGCTTCGAATTGGCGGTAGTAGTAAATATCACTCCCCCAATTGGTTGCCAACCACTTTGGGAAGCCTGGGCCATGAATCTCCTTAGCCTTCAACACATTATATCCACAATGCTGAAACTCCAAGGAATGGATAAGATCTGGTTTTAGTTTTTTAATTAAGCGCGCCAAGACCACAGGGCCATACATCAATGGAGCAGTCGCATCCGACTCACCTAGAGAAACACGTTTAAAACCATTCAAATAGGGCAGCCAGCGTGTCAATACTGGTAAGGGAAAAATAGAATCAACAGGACACTGCTTTGCATCTTGGCTGGTCCCGCGACCGAAAATGCTGCTAGGATTTTTTATCAGATTCTTGAGGAAACGCTTAGGGTGTA
>NZ_MKCT01000010.1 GCF_001855555.1 Chromobacterium sphagni
TAGGGAACACAATTAAGGCGGGGTGGTTTTTAGAGTGGTTTTGCTTTTAATTTATTGTTTTTAAACAAAATGGTACGGATTGCAAATCCGTCTACGCCGGTTCGATTCCGACCCCCGCCTCCAAATAAAACCCCCGTAAGTCAAAGACTTACGGGGTTTTTCTTTGCCTATTTCTTAGCTGTCAACCACAGGAAAACGGCCAGTTTTCCGCAATTTTCAGCCCCTAACCACTCGAAAAATCAGCCTAACCACGCGTAGACTATAGTTTTTGCCCTCTACGCGAGTTTTTAATGGCTACCAAGCGACAACGGCCCAGCGGTTCCTGGGAGTTCATCGTCCGGCGCAAGGGCGTATTGCCGCGCCCGGTGTCGTTCACGTTCGAGCGTGAAGAAGAGGGCGACAACTACTGCTCCCGCTTGGAGGCGCTGCTGGACCGCGGCATCGTACCGCCCGAGCTGCTGCACGAAAAGCCGGACCTGGCCACCATTGGCGACGCGCTGCGCGATTACCTGGTGAGTGTGCCGGTGGCGGAGTCTGACAAGCCGGTGCTGGCCACCTTGATGGGCAAAGTGGGCGGCGTGGAGCTGCGCACGGTCAATTACAGCTGGGCGGAAGCCTGGGTGCGTGCCTTGAAGCAGGAGGCGCAACTCTCGCCCTCTACCATCCGCCATTATGTTGGCTCGCTGGCCCGCTGTTTCGACCACCTCACCCGCAAGCCCAACTCCACCTTCGTCACCAACCCGCTGCGCCTGCTGCCCAAGCGCTATGCCACGTATAACGACGCCGACGCCGCGGTATTGCGCGCCACGGCGCCACAAGGGCAGGTGGTGCAGGTGCCGGTGGACGAATGGCGCGATAGGCGGCTGGCGCCGCACGAGGAAGAGGCGGTGCGCAAAATCATGGCGGGTGAGAAACCAGCCGGCCGCCAGCGCGCCCTGGCGCTGCGCTGGCAAGGCGCGCTGGAGTTCCTGTTCGATTTGGCCTTGGAAACCGGCATGCGCCTGCGCGAGATGTACACGCTGGGGCTGGATCAGGTGGACGAGGGCAAGCGCACCATCTTTCTGGAAAAGACCAAGAACGGCGACAAGCGCCAGGTGCCGCTGACATCGGTGGCGCTGGAAACGATGGCGCGCTACCGGCGCCAGGTGGCGGCCGGCGAGCGCGGCATGGAAGGCTGGCAGTTTGAGGGCGGGCGGCTGTTCCCGTGGTGGGATGTAATGACAGCGCGATTGTGCTGAAGAAGACCACTGCGCTACTCTCTCGCCAGTACGCGCGCATCTTCGAGGCGGCAGGCTGCGAGGATTTTGGTTTTCACGATCTGCGGCATGAAGCTACTAGCCGTATTTTTGAACGGACTCAACTTTCAGATTTGCAAATTGCAAAGATTACTGGCCATAAAGACCCGCGCATGCTTTCAAGATATGCAAATTTACGTGGGTCAGACCTTGCTCAATTGCTATGGTGAAAAAATGGATCAAATTGGTTTGAAGCGAAAGGAAAAGATAGATAGTTTATATTTAACTATCGAACGTGGCTTTCTTGTAAAAGGAAGGAAAGTAGTTATTCCTTCAATTGAAAGTGGGGTGTGTCGTTATTGTGGAAAAAAAAGTCCTGATGTTTGTTTTAAAACAGAAGCGCATGCATTTCCCGGGTTTATTGGAAATAATTCGTTATTTTCTAGTGATGAGTGCGATTCTTGTAATGAATTATTCAGCCGAATAATTGAAGATGACTTGGCTAATTATATGGGCGTAGCAAGAACTTTGAAGGCGAATTCGAGGTAGAAATAAGATACCTAAGTATAAGCCACCAAATGGTACATTGGAGATTTCTGCTGATCACTCCTCTATTGATATAAGATCCAGTAGGGAAGAGGGAAATGTTACTCGTGATCTTGATCAAAAAACAATAACGATTACGTCCCTCGCTTGCCATATGTCCCAATGGCTGTTTTTAAGTGTTTTGTCAAGATGGCGATCGCAGTGTTGCCTAAAAATGAACTCCTTCATTTAAGACATCTCTGCGATTGGATAGTGCAGGAAAGGCATCAAGTTTATTATAAGCCGTTGAAAATAATTAAGCAGTCACTCACGGGGCCGGTCAAATATGATGTAATTTCTTATTATTTGTTAAAGCGTAAGCATCACGGAGATATGGTTCCATATCTCCAGTTTGTCATAATTTTTGCTGGTGAAATTTATCAATTGCCTTTGCCTATTCCTGATATGGATTATTATCTAGATGGAAAAGAATTTGAGGTTACACTCTTCCCTTATCCAACGCTAAGCGTTGATCATGTTGACAAAATATGGTAGTGTTGGCTGTCAGGTGATTGATTTGACCTCTCCTGAGTTGGTTGTTGGTGATGAGCTTAAAATGGTTATGCATTTCGATGAGTTGTTGAATTTGTAATATTTTCTGTTAAGAATTTTGAAATTCTGTCACCTCCAGATCGGTAATTCCTTGCGTCGGCTTCCACGCACCCCCGAATTGTTGACACCAGTTTTTACCCGCGGCAACTTACCCTCTCCACCCAATGTTTTGTTGGCTTCCGCCTTGGCAATCCGCTGATTGGTCTGCCGCCGCACTTCATCGCGCAAGTAGCCCAGCACGTCATCGCGCAGAAACACCCATGCCACACCAACCTTGCAGCCTGGCAGCACACCCTTGTCCGCCAGCTCGCGGGCGGTTTCGGTGCCGATGTTCATCAGCTCGGCGGCTTCATCTAGATTCAGCGTCTCTTTCATCACAGTTCCTTTCTTGTTCTGCTGGCGGCCATAGGTGAGCGGCCTTGCCGGTTTTCAGAGGACGGCGCCCAAGTTGATGGGATGGGCCGGCCGCTCGCCTATGGCCGCTGTGCGGCCGATTGATCAGATGCCTTCCACCACCAGTTCCAGGCTGGTGCGTTCTTCGCCGGTGGCCAGGATCTGGAAACGGTCCCGGCCTTGGCTGTCGCGGCCGTTGGCGACAAGCCGGCGTTCTAGGCCGTTGCCGGCCAGCGTCACCACGTAGCGCTGCAGCGGCAGCAGGTCGATGGGCAGGCGCAGCACGAGGTAGGGCACGAAGCCCGCGCCGGCCTGGGTGCTGGTCCAGCTCGATGTCACGCAGCCGGCGGGCCATGCGCTCGGCGCGGTTGATGTTCCGCATCTGGCTGTTGATCCTGTCTACCGTGGCGCGGAACTCGCTTTGCGCGTCCAGCAGCAGCTGGGTGTAGAGGCTGGTTTGCTCGTGGGTCGTGGTTGCGTTCATCGCGGTTGCTCCTTTTGGTTTTTGCCGCTCACAGGCGGCCTGCTTGGGTTTGATTGATCCATTGCCGCGCGCGGGCGGTGGCCTGGGCGAGCTGCTGGGAAACGGGGATGCCGGGGCGTACGCGCTCCAGGGCTGCGGGCCTGGGCGGGCAGGGCGCTCAGCCTGGCGCCGGTCGGCGTCGGCCTGGGCCCGAACCTGGGCGATGACTTCCAGGCCGCGGCCCGCCGGTATGCCCAGGCTGGCGGCCAGCCGGCGGTTGACGCGTTGCAGGCGCACGCGCTCGCGGCTTTCTTCGCGCTGGCGCTTGGCGGCCAGGCGGTGGCGCTCCACATCGTCCATCGCCCATTGGCGGGCAAACTCCGGGAAGGCCGCCAGGTGGCGCTGCTGAGCCTCGAATTCCTGGCGCGCGGCCAGTTGCTCGGCGGTTAGCCACTCGTCGTCGCCATCGGCCTGCTGGGCCTCTCGCATCGCATCGGCCAGGGTGAAGCGGTGTTCGTCGGCAATCGGCCCCAGCGGGGCACTGCGATTTCCGTAGAGTTATTGACACGAGTCCAAGGGGAAGCTGCGCTTCCCTCAACATCCAAACCCGGCGCCTTGCGGCTGATCTGCCATTCGTGCGGCCGTGTCATGGCAAGCTGGCCGGAAGCCTGTTCCACCACGCCGAACACGCGCTTTTGCCCTGCTTCGCCGTAGCGGTTGATGGCGGGCTCCGAATCCCGCGCCACTTGCAGCGGCATGTCGCGGCGCTTGGCTTCATGGCCGCCCATCAGGTGACGAAGCGGCCCCAATTGCCGGTGTCGGCGGCAATGGCGGCATGCATCAGCACATCCTCGGCGCCGGCCCACTCCCAGCGGCGCAGCTCGCGCCACACCCCCACCGGCGGGCCGCCCACTTGCTGGAATTGGCGGATGCCCCAATGGCTGGCCCAGGCGTCCACCCGGCGCGCGGTTACGGTGGCGTCCGTGGCGGCGGACTGGTCGCGGCTGTCGCCATCGTCCTGGCCGGCCAGGCCGGTGAAATCCTGCGCTTCGAAGTCCTCGCCAATGCTGCTGCCGTCATGCTTGGCACCGTCCACGTTCTTGGCGATGTACTTGGCGATGTAGCCGGCGGCGGAACCCTTGTTCCAGTCGATAGCTTCGAACTTCACCCGTGCCGTGATGCCTTTCCACACCCAGCGCGGCGGCTGGCTCCAGAAATCCGCCTCGATGCCGACGCGGGCGGCGATGTCGGCCAGCTTGCCCTTGGCGCCTTCGGCGCGTAGCGCGCGGGCGGCGGCCATGGCTTCCGATTTGGTCTGCATATAGCGCAGGCCCAGCTCGTCGCGGTCTTCGCGCACGGCGTAGCGGGCGACGATGGCGCGGAAGGGCTTCACCTCCTCCGGCGGCATGAAAAACAGGCCGTGCATGTGCGGCGTGCCGTCGTGGTGCGGCTCCGCCACGCGGAAGCCAAAAATCTTGATGCCGGCGCGGGCCAGCGCGGCGTTGATGCGTGACCACACGCCGCCCAGGTAGTCGCGGGTGTCAATAGGGGTGAAGCCGGCGTACTTGGCGTTGCGCTTGCCGCTCTTGGCATGGCGCGGGTGGTACTTGCTGGGCGCGGTGATGGTGATGAACTCGCCGGCCATCTCCAGGCCGACGGCGATGTACTCGAAACCGGCGATGCGCACCATCAGTTCGGCGCGGCGGATGATGGGGTTGCTGGTGCTGAGTTCGGCCAGCTGCGCCAGCGTGTATTCCTGGCCCAGCTCGTTGATGGCGGTCAGCGCCTCCAGCAAGCCGCGGTTGCGGCGCTTCTGCTCGCCGCGGCGGGCGATGGCGTCATGGCTGGCGTACAGGCCATGGCGCTTATGCACCAGGCCAAACTGGATGGCCAGTTGCTCGCTGCGGCGCGCATTGGTCCGGCGCAAGGCCCGGCGCCACCACAGGCTGCACGCCACCCGCGCGGCGCGGCCGGTGTCGGACTTGCCGCGCGGCGGCTCCACGCCAAAGCTGCGGCAGTAGCGTTCAAGCTGGATCACATCCGCGCCGCGGCCAATCAGCTGGTCAGCCTCGAAAGCGCGTTGCTTGGCAAACTCCACCAGCTCCATCTCGCAGGCGCCCAGCGGCAGCGCGTTGCGCGGCATGAAGCGGGTCAACTCTCGCAGCCAGGCGTCGGCGTCGGCCTGCCGCGGGTCGGCTTGACCCTGCGCCAGCTCCAGCGGGCGGCTGCGGCGCTTGCGCCACTCGCGGCCAATGGCGCGGCCCAGGTGGCGCGGGAAACGCTCCAGTACCGGGAGGCGGGAAACGGCTGTCACGCGGCTTGCTCCTCGCGGCCAGTAGCCGCAACGGACAGCGGCTCGGCATGCAGCGGCAGGCCGCCGCGCAGTAGCTTGGCTTCAGCCAGGTCGCTGTGGCTGAGCGCGATATCCATTTCATGCATCATCCAGCCCGGCTGCGTCAGCACCATGGCCCGCAATGGCAGGCGATGCATGGCGATTAGCTGATTGATGGCGCGCTCCGCCACCGCCATGGTCTTGAGCGCGTCTTGAATGTCCTTCATCGCCTCCAATTGCGCCAAGTTCAGCAACTGCTCCTGCAACAGAGCTGCCGACCCCGCGCTTGCGCGCCGCTCCGCATGGCGACGATCAAGGGCGGCGCCCACCAGGCGTATGGCTTGCTCGCGCGGGGTTTCCGGCTTGGGTGATCGGCAGAGCTCGCCCAAAATGGCATGACGTTGCGGGCGAAGTGTTCGTTGATGGCGTTCATGGCTGAAACCTCGATCAGTGCAGCGGGATGAATTGCAAGACGATGACCAGCAGCAGCACGCCCCCGGCCAGCAGATCCACCACGGCGCGACGGTAGCCGGCCGGCC
>NZ_MKCT01000011.1 GCF_001855555.1 Chromobacterium sphagni
TCATGTATCACTTCCGGGGGTAAAGCACTGTTATGGCTAGGGGGTCATTGCGATTTACCAAACCATGGCAAACTCTGAATACCGGAAAGTGCCAGCATGGGAGACAGACAGTGGGTGCTAACGTCCATTGTCAAGAGGGAAACAACCCAGACCGCCAGCTAAGGTCCCAAATGATCAGTTAAGTGGTAAACGAAGTGGGAAGGCATAGACAGCCAGGATGTTGGCTTAGAAGCAGCCATCATTTAAAGAAAGCGTAATAGCTCACTGGTCGAGTCGTCCTGCGCGGAAGATGTAACGGGGCTCAAACTGATAACCGAAGCTGCGGATGGGCACAGTCAAATGTGTCCGTGGTAGGGGAGCGTTCTGTAGGTCTGTGAAGGTGTGTCGAGAGGCATGCTGGAGATATCAGAAGTGCGAATGCTGACATGAGTAGCGATAAAGCGGGTGAAAAGCCCGCTCGCCGAAAAGCCCAAGGTTTCCTACGCAACGTTCATCGGCGTAGGGTGAGTCGGCCCCTAAGGCGAGGCTGAAAAGCGTAGTCGATGGGAAACGGGTTAAAATTCCCGTACTTTTGTGTAGTGCGATGTGGGACGGAGAAGGTTAGGTCAGCAGACTGTTGGAATAGTCTGTTCAAGCCGGTAGGTGTGAAGAGTAGGCAATCCGCTCTTCTTTAAACACCGAGACGTGATAACGAGGGTCTACGGACCTGAAGTGACTGATACCACGCTTCCAGGAAAAGCCACTAAGCTTCAGCTACACAAGAACCGTACCGCAAACCGACACAGGTGGGCAGGATGAGAATTCTAAGGCGCTTGAGAGAACTCAGGAGAAGGAACTCGGCAAATTGATACCGTAACTTCGGGAGAAGGTATGCCTGTTGTGGTGTAAGACTTCGCGTCTGAAGCTATGACAGGTCGCAGAGAATCGGTGGCTGCGACTGTTTAACAAAAACACAGCACTGTGCCAACACGAAAGTGGACGTATACGGTGTGACGCCTGCCCGGTGCCGGAAGGTTAAGTGATGGGGTGCAAGCTCTTGATCGAAGCCCCGGTAAACGGCGGCCGTAACTATAACGGTCCTAAGGTAGCGAAATTCCTTGTCGGGTAAGTTCCGACCCGCACGAATGGCGTAACGATGGCCACACTGTCTCCTCCTGAGACTCAGCGAAGTTGAAGTGTTTGTGAAGATGCAATCTACCCGCTGCTAGACGGAAAGACCCCGTGAACCTTTACTGTAGCTTTGCATTGGACTTTGAAGTGGTTTGTGTAGGATAGGTGGGAGGCTATGAAGCCTGGACGCTAGTTCAGGTGGAGCCAACCTTGAAATACCACCCTGACCCCTTTGAGGTTCTAACCTTGGTCCGTGATCCGGATTGGGGACAGTGCATGGTAGGCAGTTTGACTGGGGCGGTCTCCTCCCAAAGTGTAACGGAGGAGTTCGAAGGTTACCTAGGTACGGTCGGAAATCGTGCTGATAGTGCAATGGCAAAAGGTAGCTTAACTGCGAGACCGACAAGTCGAGCAGGTGCGAAAGCAGGACATAGTGATCCGGTGGTTCTGTATGGAAGGGCCATCGCTCAACGGATAAAAGGTACTCCGGGGATAACAGGCTGATACCGCCCAAGAGTTCACATCGACGGCGGTGTTTGGCACCTCGATGTCGGCTCATCACATCCTGGGGCTGTAGCCGGTCCCAAGGGTATGGCTGTTCGCCATTTAAAGTGGTACGTGAGCTGGGTTCAAAACGTCGTGAGACAGTTTGGTCCCTATCTGCAGTGGGCGTTGGAAGTTTGACGGGGGCTGCTCCTAGTACGAGAGGACCGGAGTGGACGAACCTCTGGTGTACCGGTTGTCACGCCAGTGGCATCGCCGGGTAGCTAAGTTCGGAAGAGATAACCGCTGAAAGCATCTAAGCGGGAAACTCGCCTGAAGATGAGACTTCCCTGGAGGCTAGACCTCCCTGAAGAGTCGTTCGAGACCAGGACGTTGATAGGTCGGGTGTGGAAGCGCTGTGAGGCGTGAAGCTAACCGATACTAATTGCTCGTGAGGCTTGATCCTATCATTTGAGTGGCTTGGGAAACTGAGTGACGAAGATGGAGTGTGAGTGCGACACAATTGAGTACCCGAAAAAATATTCAGAACGCGTTGAGAGACGAGTTCAGGCTTCTTGAGTTTGTACCAGTTTATGTCTGGTGGCCATAGCGAGGTGGTCCCACGCCTTCCCATCCCGAACAGGACCGTGAAACGCCTTAGCGCCGATGATAGTGTGGCATTCGCCATGTGAAAGTAGGACACCGCCAGACGCCCAATTTCTAACGCCAAGCCGATGACTTGGTGTTGCGCTTCGTAAAAAGCCGAAAGCATTACGCAGTAGCGTTACCGTTTTGTCTGGTGACAATAGCGAGATGGTACCACGCCTTCCCATTCCGAACAGGACCGTGAAACGTCTTAGCGCCGATGATAGTGTGGCATTCGCCATGTGAAAGTAGGACATCGCCAGATTCCCCATTCAAGCCCCAGGCAATCGCCTGGGGCTTTTGGCGTTTTTGTCGTTCCAGTGTCGGTTTGTCGCATTCTGCATGGCGGAAATTTTATGCTCAGACCAAATTGGCTAGGGCGGTTTGTCTTTTTAAGACAGTATTCATTCGCTATCAAATTTTCATACCTTACCTGGCGAAATGGCGAGGCAGGTCTCTGTACTCTGGCTGTACAGGCTTCTGTTGATTTCCATATGCGGCGGGGGTGAATAAGGCATGGTGGGGGTTAGGCTGCAGCCCTTGCGCACGCTGATTTTGATAGCGGTTAAGTGCTAAAGAATATTTTATATTGTCCAACAAGATTGACCGCCCTTGTATACAATAGTCCGCTCACCCGGACGCGAGGCCGGGACTGCAAACAATATTCGGAGAAACCCATGCAATTTGAAGCCTTTGCTCATCATCAGACAGCTTTGCGCGATGCGATCACCGCCGCCTATCGGCGCGACGAGCGCGAGTGCGTGCAAGCCTTGCTGTCGCAGGCGGCGATGAGTCCGGAACAGGTGAAGTCGGTGCAGGAGCTGGCGCGCCGTTTGGTGACCGAGGTGCGTCGCGAACGCACCCGAGCCAGCGGTGTGGATGCTTTGATGCACGAGTTCTCTCTGGACAGCAGCGAAGGAATTGCATTGATGTGCCTGGCCGAAGCCCTGCTGCGCATCCCCGACCGCGCCACCGCGGATAAGCTGATCCGCGACAAGATTTCCCGCGGCGACTGGAAAGCCCACCTGGGCAACAGCTCGTCGCTGTTCGTCAATGCCGCCGCCTGGGGCCTGCTGGTGACCGGCAAACTAGTCGCTTCGCATAGCGCCAACGGCCTGTCTTCGGCTATGACCCGCTTGATCGCCAAGGGCGGCGAACCGCTGATCCGCAAGGGCGTGGACATGGCGATGCGCATGCTGGGCAAGCAGTTCGTCACCGGCGAAACCATAGAGCAGGCCTTGGCCAACGGCCGCGAGCGCGAAGCGCGCGGCTACCGCTTCAGCTACGACATGCTGGGCGAGGCGGCGATGACCGAGGCCGACGCGCAGCGCTACTTGAAAGACTACGTCACAGCCATCCACGCCATCGGCAAGGAGTCCAACGGCCGCGGCATCTACGAAGGCCCTGGCATTTCGGTGAAATTGTCGGCCATCCATCCACGCTACAGCCGCCTCAAGCACGAGCGGATGATGACCGAGCTGCTGCCGCGCCTGAAGGATCTATTCCTGCTGGCCAAGCAATACAATATCGGCCTGAATATCGACGCCGAAGAAGCCGACCGCCTGGAAATTTCGATGGACCTGGTGGAGGCGCTGGCCAATGATCCCGATTTGAAAGACTTCGAAGGCATAGGCATCGTGGTGCAGGCTTACCAGAAGCGCTGTCCGTTTGTAATCGATTTCCTGATCGATCTGGCGCGCCGCACCGGCCACCGCTTCATGGTGCGGCTGGTGAAGGGCGCTTATTGGGACGCCGAGATCAAGCGCGCCCAGGTGGACGGCCTGCCGGGCTACCCGGTATATACCCGCAAGGTGTATACCGACGTGTCCTACCTTGCCTGCGCCAAGAAGCTGCTGGCCGCGCAGGACGCCATTTACCCGCAGTTCGCCACCCACAATGCCTACAGCCTGTCCGCGATCTACAATTTGGCTACCGGCCTGGATTATGAGTTCCAGTGCCTGCACGGCATGGGCGAGACCCTGTACGACCAGGTGGTGGGCAAAGCCAAGCTGGGCAAGGCCTGCCGCATCTACGCGCCGGTGGGTTCGCACGAAACGCTGCTGGCCTACCTAGTGCGCCGCCTGCTGGAAAACGGCGCCAACTCCTCCTTCGTCAACCGCATCGTTGACGAGAGCGTGTCGATTGAGGAACTGGTGACCGACCCGGTGGCCGAGGCGGCCAGCCATGCCGGCATGCCGCACGGCAAGATCGCGCTGCCAGACGAACTGTACGGCGCCGGCCGCCACAACTCCAAGGGCCTGGACCTGTCCAGCGAGCATGTGCTGGCCACGTTGCAACTGGGCCTGCAGGCATCCGAGCAGCAACGCTGGGCAGCCTTCCCGATGCTGGGCGATGGCGACATTGCCGATGGCCAGCTTCAGGAAGTGCGCAACCCGGCCGACCATAGCGACATCGTCGGCAAGGTGATAGAAGCCACTGCCGCCGACGTGGAGCGCGCCCTTGCGCAATCGGCAAGCTATGCCTCTGTCTGGGCCGCGACTCCGGTGGCGGAGCGCGCCGCCTGCCTGAACCGCATGGCTGATCTGATGGAAAGCCATATGCCGGCTCTGATGGGCCTGGCGGTGCGCGAGGCCGGCAAGACGCTGAACAACGCCATCGCCGAAGTGCGCGAGGCGGTAGACTTTTGCCGCTATTACGCCGCGCAGATCATTGCTGAGTTCGACAACGCCAGCCACCAGCCGTTGGGTCCGGTGGTGTGCATCAGTCCATGGAACTTCCCGCTGGCGATCTTCATCGGCGAAGTGGTCGCCTCGCTGGCCGCCGGCAACACCGTGCTGGCCAAGCCGGCCGAGCAGACCAGCCTGATCGCCGCCTACGCCGTGCGCCTGCTGCACCAGGCCGGCGTGCCGCGCGCGGCGCTGCAGTTGTTGCCGGGCCGCGGCGAAGTGGTGGGAGCGGCGTTGACCGGCGATGCGCGGGTACAGGGCGTGATCTTCACCGGCTCCACCGAGGTGGCGCAGATCATCAACCGCACGCTGGCCAAGCGCGGCGAAGACACCGTGCTGGTGGCGGAAACCGGCGGCATGAACGCGATGATCATGGACAGCTCGGCGCTGCCGGAGCAGGTGGTGGCCGATGTGCTCAGTTCGGCGTTTGATTCCGCCGGCCAGCGCTGTTCGGCGCTGCGCGTGCTGTATCTGCAGCACGACATCGCCGACAAGGTGATCGCGATGATCAAGGGCGCGATGGACGAATTGACCGTGGGCAACCCGGCCAAGCTCACCACCGATGTCGGCCCGGTGATAGACGCCGAGGCGCAGGCCGGCCTGCTGGCGCACATCGACAAGATGAAGCAGAGCGCGCGAGCGGTGCACCAGACCCGGCTGTCCGCTGAATGCGAGGGCGGCACTTTCGTGACGCCGACGCTGTTCGAGATCGACAACCTGTCCGAACTGAAGCGCGAAGTGTTCGGCCCGGTGCTGCACGTGTTGCGCTTCGCCGCCGGCGACATCGACAAGGTGGTGGCCGAGATCAACGCCACCGGCTATGGCCTGACCCATGGCATACACAGCCGCATCGACGAAACCATCGCCGATATCTGCGCGCGCATCAAGGTGGGCAATGTTTACGTCAACCGCAACATTGTCGGCGCGGTGGTGGGCGTGCAGCCGTTCGGCGGCGAAGGCAAGTCCGGCACCGGCCCCAAGGCCGGCGGCCCGTTCTACCTGTACCGCCTGAGCCGCGCCGCCTGGCAGCCCAGCCTGGCGGCCGACAAGCAGGATGCCAAGCTGGACGCCCTGGATGCGTTGGCTGCCGCTGCCAAGGCGCAAGGCCTGGCGCTGGATGCGTTTATCGCCACAGTCCGCAAGGACAGTCCGCTGGCGCACGGCGTCAGCCTGCCGGGACCGACCGGCGAGAACAACACGCTGCAGTTCGCCGCGCGCGGCAAGGTGGGCTGCGTGGCGCCGGATGAGGCGGCTTTGGCCGAGCAGCTGGCGGCGGCGTTCGCCGGCGGCAACCGCGCGGTGGTGGCCAGGGGCGGCGCGGGCGACAAGCTGGCGTCGCTGCTTGCCGGCCATGTCGAGCTGGCGGCTGACGTGCTGGCGGCCGACGTCGACGCGGTGCTGTTTGCCGGAGAGGGCGAGCAGGATGCCCGCCGCAGGCTGGCGGACCGCGATGGCGCGCTGGTGCCGCTGATCCTGCGCGACGCGCGAGGCTACAATATTCACCGGCTGGTGGTGGAGCGCGCGGTCAGCGTCAACACCACGGCGGCGGGCGGCAACGCCAGCCTGATGAGCATGAGCGAATAATCAACTTGCCAGGCTCTGGCCGCGTTGAAATAATGCGGCCAGAGTTTTTACTTTAAGAGCAAGACTGGAGCCGGCCGTTGGCTGGTTGTGTTGAAGCAAGAGAGGAACTTAAAAGATGCAAGTATCCAAGCTGTCTACCCTGACTCTGGCGGTTGCCGCCGCTGTTGCCCTGTCCGCCTGCGGCAAGAAGGAAGAAGCCGCTCCGGCAGGCGCCGCTTCGGCTCCGGCCCAGGCGAGCGCTGGCGGCGACGTGATCAAGATCGGCTTCGCCGCGCCGTTGACCGGCCCGCAGTCGCACTACGGCGAGGAATACAAGAACGGCGTGACCCTGGCGATCGAAGACGCCAACGCCGACAAGCCGACCATCGCCGGCAAGCCGGTCACCTTCGAACTGGATGCCCAGGACGACCAGGCTGATCCGAAAACCGCCACCCAGCTGGCGCAGAAGTTCGTCGACGAGAAAGTCGCCGGCATCATCGGCCACTTCAATTCCGGCACCGCGATCCCGGCCTCCAAAATCTACTCCGACGCCGGCATCCCGATGATCGCGATGGCCACCTCGCCGGTATTCACTGCGCAAGGCTTCAAGAACACCTTCCGTTCGATGACCTCCGACACCCAGCAGGGCGGCGTGATGGGCAAGTTCGTGGTGCAGAACCTGAAGGCGAAGAAGATCGTCATCGTCGACGACCGCACCGCCTACGGCCAGGGCCTGGCCGACGAATTCGAGAAGTCGGCCCGCGCCGCCGGCGGCGAGGTGGTGAAGCGCGAATTCACCAATGACAAGGCCACCGACTTCACCGCCATCCTCACCTCGATCAAAGGCGTGAGCCCGGATGCGGTGTTCTACGGCGGCGCCGACGCGCAGTCCGCGCCGATGACCAAGCAGATGAAGCGCCTGGGCATCAAGGCTCCGCTGATCTCCGGCGAAATGACCAAGACCCCGACCTTCCTGCAGCTGGCGGGCAAAGAAGCCGACGGCACCATCGCTTCGCTGGCCGGCCTGCCGCTGGAGCAGATGCCAGGCGGCAAGGACTACGAATCGCGCTACAAGGCCCGCTTCAAGTCCGACGTGGCCACCTACTCGCCGTACGGCTACGACGCCACCCGCACGCTGATCCAGGCAATGAAGGACGCCAACTCGGCCGATCCCAAGGTCTACCTGCCGGTGCTGGCCAAGATCACCCACCATGGCGTGACCTCCGGCAATTGGACCTATGATGACAAGGGCGACCTGAAAGACGGCGGCATCACCGTCTACAAGGTGGAAAACGGCCAGTGGAAAGTGCTGGAAACCGTCGGCGGCGGCGCGGCCAAGGACGCATCCGCAGCCAAGTAATCCGGGTTTTGTCCGGCAAGGAAACGGCGCGAGAGCTCGCGCCGTTTTTGCGTCTGCCGCCGGCGGGCGCAAAGCCGCAGACAGATGGCTCGGGACGCGTTAGCATGCCGGCGTGAGCAATATTAGCCGGGAATGTTTGTGACTCAAGAAGCAAAACAAAGCGCGCTGCCTTCGCCCTGCATAGGCGTGTGCCGGCTGGACGACGGCGGGCAGGTCTGTACCGGCTGCCGCCGCACGCTGGGCGAGATCGCCGGCTGGTCGGCCTTCAGCGCGGATCAAAAGAAGCAGGTGTGGGAACGGCTGCTGGCCTTGCCTATGCCGGTGCAGGCCAAGACCTGTCCGCGCTGCGGCAACGGCTTTACCTGCGGCGCCGGCGGCGAGGCGGGCGGCTGCTGGTGCGCCGAGCTGCCGCGGCAGCTGTCGCCCAGCGAGGCTGCCAGCGATTGTCTGTGCCCGGCGTGCCTGCAGAAGCAATTGCGCGCTGGCGTCTGATGGATGGCTTGCCTGCGGCTGAAGCCTGCTGCGGGCATTTTCCCCGGTTCCAAGCTTGATGCCGCAAGCGGCTGGACATGGCAGCGCGCGGTTTGGCGGGCTGGAGAGCATCGCCGGCGCGGCATCGGCCGCGCTGTCACTGGCAAAGGAGGCGACATGTTCGAGCAGGATGTGGTGCGTTACCAGGTGGAGGACGGCATTGTCCGGATTGTGCTGAACCGGCCGGATTGCCTGAATGCGATGAACCGGCCGCTGCTGCGCCAGTTGCTGGCCGCGCTGGAGTTGGCGGCGGTGGACGAGGCGGCCGGGGCGGTGATCATCACCGGCCATGGCCGGGCGTTTTCAGCCGGGGCGGATATCCGTTTTCTCAATCAGGCTGCGCCGGCCGAAGTGCGGGAGCTGGCGCGGCTGGCGGTGGCGGTGACCAGTCGGATCGAGACGCTGGGCAAGGTGGTGCTGGCCGCGGTCAACGGGGACGCGCTGGGCGGCGGGCTGGAGATCGCCGAGGCCTGCACGCTGCGGCTGGCGGCCGAGGATGCGCGCTTCGGCCACCCGGAGGTGAGCATAGGCGCGGTGGCCGGTTTTGGCGGCACCACCCGGCTGCCGCGGCTGATAGGCAAGGGCCGCGCGGCGGAGTTGCTGTTGACCGGCAGACTGATGGACGCCGAAGAGGCCTGCCGACTGGGCCTGGTCAACCGGGTGGTGGCGCCGCAGGATTTGCCGGCGGAGTCGGAAAAGCTGCTGCGCGGAATATTGGCCCAGTCGCCGACGGCGGTGCGGCTGAGCTGGGAGGCGATCCATCGCGGTCTCAGTCTGACGGAGGACGAGTCGGCGCGGCTGGGCGCCGATTACTTCGGCCTGGCGGCGCAGTCCGAAGACTTCCGCATCGGCACCCGCGCCTTTCTCGACAAGCAGACGCCAAGCTTCAAGGGCCGTTGAGCCCGAGGGGAGATGAAGCCAGGCGTCACGCTATTGACCCCGGGCGACGTCTATTTGGCCTGTTGCGTTTTTACCGCGAGGGGCTGAAGAGTGAAGGCATCGTGGGTACAGAGTTCGAGCATGGCGCAGCGGTGTTTTTCCAGCTGGCCGGCGGATTGCGGCTGACGCTGTATCCGAGGAGCCGAGTGGCGCACGATTGTGGATTGCCGCAGGATGCCGGCGGTGCTATAGAGGGCGCTTCCCGGAAAATACGCGCTAGGAGACCGCCATGACCGCTAAAACCATCATGATCCAAGGCGCCACCTCGGACGCCGGCAAGAGCACGCTGGCCACCGGCCTGTGCCGCTTGCTGGCGCGACGAGGCGTGCGGGTGGCGCCGTTCAAGCCGCAGAACATGGCGCTCAATAGCGCAGTGACGGCGGACGGCGGCGAGATCGGCCGCTCGCAGGCGGTGCAGGCGTTGGCCTGCGGCGTGGAGCCGCATACCGACATGAACCCGGTGCTGCTCAAGCCCAATGGCAGCACCGGCTCGCAAATCGTCATCCAAGGCCGCGCCATCGGCAATATGGAGGCCAAAAGCTATCACGACTTCAAACCCAAAGCGATGCAGGCGGTGTTGGAGTCGCACCGGCGGCTGGCCGAACAGTACCAGTGCGTGGTGGCGGAGGGCGCCGGCAGCCCGGCCGAGATCAATCTGCGCGACGGCGACATCGCCAATATGGGTTTCGCCGAGGCGGTGGACTGCCCGGTGATCCTGGTGGCCGACATCGAGCGCGGCGGCGTGTTCGCCCACCTGGTGGGCACGCTGGAATTGTTGTCCGCCAGTGAGCAAGACCGGGTGGCAGGCCTGGTGATCAACCGCTTCCGCGGCGACGTCAAACTATTGCAGTCGGGCATCGATTGGCTGCAGCAGCGCACCGGCAAACCGGTGCTGGGCGTGCTGCCCTATCTGCACGGTCTGCATATCGAAGCCGAGGACAGCCTGCGCCTGGACCTGCCGTCCCGCGCCAAGGCCGATGGCCGGAGCCTCAGGGTGGCGGTGCCCGCCATGCCGTGCATCAGCAACCATACCGATTTCGATCCGCTGCGGCTGCACCCGCAAGTGGAGCTGCTGCTGGTGAAGGCCGGCGAGCCGGTTCCGCCGGCCGACCTGATCATCCTGCCCGGCAGCAAAAGCGTGATGGCCGATCTGGCCTGGCTGCGCCATTACGGCTGGGAGGAGGCGATCCGCCGCCACCTGCGCTACGGCGGCAAGCTGCTGGGCATCTGCGGCGGCCTGCAGATGCTGGGCGAGAAGCTGCACGATCCGGACGGGCTGGAGGGCGAGGCCGGCAGCTGCGACGGCCTGGGATGGCTGCCGATGGAAACCACGCTGGCGGCGCAGAAGCGCCTCGCCCGCAGGCGCGGCAGGCTGGCATTGGACGGGACCGCCGTCGCCGGCTACGAAATCCACATGGGGGTCACCCGCGGCCCGGCGTTGCAACGTCCGGCGCTGACGTTCGACGATGGCGTTGCGGATGGCGCGCTGTCCGACGACGGCCAGATCATGGCCAGTTATCTGCACGGCCTGTTCGACCATCCCGAAGCCTGCCGCGCCATCCTGCGCTGGGCCGGCCTGGCCGAGCCGGAAGCGCTGGACTACCCGGCGCTGCGCGAGGCGCATATCAACCAGCTGGTGGACATGCTGGAAAAACATCTGGACCTGGAGCCGCTCAAAGACTGTTTGCCGCCGCAAGCGCTGGGCTGAGCTGCGTCAGAAATACTCGATCCCGGCCTGGGGAGGCGAGTCCGGCCTTTGTCGGATGAAGTCCTCAAGCTGCTGCGCCGGCAGCGGCCGGCACAGCAGGTAGCCCTGCACCACGTCGACATGGATGCTGGTGAGGAAAGTCAGCTGCTGCTGGGTTTCCACGCCTTCGGCCACCACCTGCAGGCCCATGCGGTGGGCGAGGTAGGCGATGGTGTCGCACAGCGCGGTGTCCTTCTCGTCGCTGGAGATGTTCTTGATGAAGGACTGGTCTATCTTCAGCGTGTCCAGCGGGAGGCGGGTGAGGTAGGCCAGCGATGAGTGGCCGGTGCCGAAGTCGTCTATCGAGCTGTGTATGCCCATGGCGCGGAATTGCTGCATCATCCGGATCGATTGCTGCGGCGACAGCATGGTGCAGGACTCGGTGATTTCCAGTTCCAGCTTGTGCGCCGGCACGCCGGTCTCCTTCAGCACGCCGGCGACGAAGTCCGGCAGATCCTGATCGGTGAACTGGGCCACGCTCAGGTTCACCGCCATGCGCAGGTCGATGTTTTTTCCTGCCAGATATTCAGCTGGCGGCAGGCTTCCTGCAGCACCCAGCGGCCCAGCGGCAGGATCAGGCCGGACTGTTCCGCGATGGGGATGAAGTTGGCCGGCGAAATCATGCCCTTTTGCGGGTGCTGCCAGCGCACCAGCGCTTCCACGCCCACCACCTGTCCGGTGGAGAGCGCTATCTGCGGCTGGTAGTGCAGCACCAGCTGATCTTTTGCTATGGCGTCGCGCAGCTCCTTTTCCAGTTCCACCCGCTCCCGCATTTGCTGGCCGAGCGCGGCTTCGTATATCTGCAGCCGGCGTATGCCGCGCTGCTTGGCCTGGAATAGGGCCATGTCGGCGTTGCACAGCAGCTCCTGGCCGGTGTCGCCATGCTCCGGACCCAGGCTGACGCCTATGCTGGCGCTGAGATTCAGCACCATTTCATCGATGGTGAAGGGTTCGGCCAGGACGGCCAGCATCCGGGCTGCGGAGTCCTCGGCCGTTTCGCGATCCTGGATGTCGGTGAGCAGCACCACGAATTCGATGCCGCCCTGGCGCGCGACATGGCCGCCGGCGCCCACCAGCCTCTTCAAGCGCTCGGCCACGTCGCACAGCAGCAGGTCGCCGACGCGGTTGCCGTAGACATCGTTGATGAATTTGAAATCGCCCAGATCGACCAGCAGCACGGCGAAGGCCGGCAGCCCGGCTTCCTTGTGGATGGCGGTCAGCGTGTCGAGCTTTTCCAACAAGCCGCTCTGGTTGAGCAGGCCGGTCAGCATGTCGAAATAGGCCAGATGGTTGATCTTTTCCTGCGCGGCGAGACGGGCGGAAATGTCGATGTAGCTGACTCGGAGCAGACGGCCGGTTTCGCTGGGCAGCTTGCTCAGCCTCACTTCGCAGGGAATGGTGGTGCCGTCGGGCCGGGCAATGATGCGTTCGAATATCTGCACTTCGCCCTGTATCGCCCGGGAGCCGTGCAGGCGCACGCTTTCCGGCGTGGGCAGGCCATCCGGCTGTTCCGTCGAGTACAAGGCCACCGGCGTCATGCCTATCAGGGTCTGCAGCGATCGTCCGGTCAGGATTTCCGCCTGGCGGTTGGCGTCGACGAACAGGCTGGTGTCCAGGTCGTACACCATGATGGCTTCCGGCGCCTGTTCGATCAGTGAGCGGAAGCGCTGCTCGCTCAGGCGCAACGACTCGGTTTTTTCGTCCACCAGCTTGCTCAGGCGCTTTTTCAGCCGGGCCAGGTCCAGGTGGGTATTGACGCGCGCCAGCAGCTCGTTGCGTTCGAACGGCTTGATGATGAAGTCGACCGCGCCGGCGGCGAAACCGTCCACCTTGGTCTGGGTATCGGTTATCGAACTGAGGAACAGCACGGGGATATCCCGGGTGCGCGAGTTGACCTTGAGCTGGCGGCATACCTCCAGCCCATCCATGTCCGGCATGCTGAAGTCCAGCAGGATCAGGTCCGGAGGATGCTTGCGCACCGACTCCAGCGCCTCGGTCCCGCTTTGCGCGGAGCTGACCTGATAGCCCTCGGTGGATAACAATGCCAAGAGCATCATCAGGGTTGTCATGGTGTCGTCTACCACCAGAATTTCGCCTGGCACCGGCATCCGTCCCCTCCATTAATTGCGGTTCTTACCGCCTCCTCCAGTCTAGTTTGTTTTTGAGGTCTTAGTAGTTTCGCTAATTGTCTAAACTGCAACATCAATATCCAGTTGTCGGCTCCATTGGAGGGAAGGCATGAAACTCACTGTCGGCAAGAATATGGCGCTGTTGGTGGCCACGGCTCTGTTGGGGCTGGCCCTGTTGACCGGTTTGGAGCAGTTTCTGATGGAGCGGGTCTACGATGGCGCCAATTTCGGCAATGTCAACGCCGTGCCCAGCCTGAGGGTGCTTGGGAATTTGCGGCGCAGTTTTCAGGAGCTTTGCGTCCAGGCCAGCCGCCACGTCTATGCCACCGACAAGAAAGATCGGACTCAGGTCGAGCTGCAGATCCAGATCGCCAGGAACAATGTCAGCAAGGCAATCCGCAATTACGAAATCGATGGCTGTTTCGGCACCAACTGTTTCGCCGATGAAACCGACAAGACCGATCTGGAGAAGGAAAAGCCGGTGTGGGCGCAGTATCAGGCCAGGCTTGACGCCATGCTGGCTGAGGCTGGCAAGGACGGACAGAACATGGTCAAGGCGCGCGACATGGTATTGGCGATGGATCCGCTATCCGACCAGATGCTGAAGCTGATAGACGAGCATATCGACTACAACATTTTGATCGCCAAGAAATTTTCCGACGAGGCGGTGGCGACCAAGCGCAACGCCATCCAGCTGACGCTGGTGATCTGCGCCATCATGCTGGGGGTCATCGCGCTGCTGGGCTACTGGACCAGCCGCTCCATCCTGGGCCAATTGGGCGGCGAGCCCAGCGAGGCGGCCCTGATCGCCGCCAAGCTGGCGGAGGGCGATCTGTCCAGCGAGATCACGCTCAAGCCCGGCGATACCAACAGCCTGATGGCCAGGATCAAGATCCTGATGGAAACGCTGGAGCAACTGGCCAACCGCGCCTACGCCATCGGCCAGGGCGACCTGAGCGAGGAAGTGAAGCTGGTGTCGCAAAAGGACAGGCTGGGCATCGCCATCAACGAGATGATACGCATGCTGCGCGGCGCCCGCGCCGAGGACGAACGCCGCAACTGGCTGAAGGACGGCTACAGCCAGATATCCACCGCGCTGACCGGCGATCTGACCACCGAGCAGTTGGCCGATTCCGCCATCGGCATGATAGGCCGCTATCTGGATGCCGGCCGCGGCGTGTTCTACCTGTACCAGGAGGCCGAGCAGGCGCTGGTGCTGATCGGCAGCTATATGTATACCGAACGCAATCACATCGGCGCCAGCTTCGCGCTGGGCGAGGGCGCGGTGGGGCAGGTGGCGCGCGAGCGAAAGCCCATCATCCTGGAGGTGGCGGCGGAGGAGGTGGCCCCCATCATTACCGGCACCATGATGGCGCTGCCGCGCTACACCTATACCTATCCGCTGCTGCATGAAAAGGAGCTGGTCGGCGTGATCGAGCTGTCTAGTTTCGAGCGTTTCGACGACAAGAAGCAGGAATTCCTGGCCAATGTGGGCGGCATGCTGGCGTCTTTCCTGTTTGTCGCCGAGCAGCGCGTCCATATTCGCAAGCTGCTGGTCGCCAGCGAGGCGTCGGAGAAGGAAATGCGCCAGCAGAGCGAACAGCTGCGCGAGAGCAACGCCAGGATGGAGGAGCAGCAGCAGCAGTTGCAGCAGCAAGCCGAGGAGATGCAGCAGACCAACGCCCAGATGGAGGAGGCGCAGCAACTCTTGCGCCAGCAGACCGAGGAGCTGCAGCAGACCAATGCGCAGATGGAGGAGTCGCAGCAGCAGCTGGAGCAGCAGAATCTGGAGCTGGAGACCTCGCGCCGCCAGCAGGAAGCCAAGGCCAAGCAGCTGGATCAGGCCAGCCAGTACAAGTCGGAGTTCCTCGCCAATATGTCGCACGAGCTGCGCACGCCGCTCAACTCCATCATCCTGCTGTCGAAGATGATGGTCAGCGACGAAGACGGCAAGGTCGCAGGCGAGGCGCTGAAGTGGGCGCAGGTGATACACCGCTCCGGCGAGGACCTGCTGCGCCTGATCAACGACGTGCTGGACCTGTCCAAGGTGGAGGCGGGCCGCATGGATGTGCACCTGTCGCCGGTGCGCAGCAAAGACTTGTGCAGCGAACTGCAGGGCATGTTCGAGCATGTGGCTCGCGACAAGGGCCTGAGTTTCGTCGTCGAGGACGCGCTGCAGCGCGAATTCGTCTCCGATCCCGACAAGCTGTCGCAGATCCTGCGCAATCTGCTGACCAACGCCATCAAGTTCACCCGCAAGGGCAGCGTCACCTTCAGCCTGAGCCATCATCCGGACCAGCCGATGCCCATCCGGCTGAGCGTGCGCGACACCGGCATCGGCATACCGGAGGAAAAGCGCAACGTGATCTTCGAGGCCTTCCAGCAGGCGGACGGCTCCACCTCGCGCGAGTTCGGCGGCACCGGCCTGGGCCTGACCATCAGCCTGCGCTTCGCCCAAATGCTGGGCGGCACCATCGAGTTGCAGAGCGTGCCGGGCGAGGGCAGCGAATTCATCGTGCTGCTGCCAGACGCCGTAGAGGCCGCCGAAGCGCCGGCGCGCCGCCCGTCCGAAGCGCGCGCGTCCCTGGACGCGCCTAGGGACGATAGGGAGACGGTGCGCTCCGGCGACCGCATCATCTTGCTGATAGACGACGACCCGGTATTCGGCCAGATGCTGGTGAGCATGAACCGGAGGCTGGGCTACAAGACCCTGGTGGCCCATGACGGGGCCAGCGGGCTGGCGCTGGCCGGCCAGTACCGTCCGCACGGCATCCTGCTGGACCTGGGGCTGCCGGACATGGACGGCAGCCAGGTGCTGCACGAGATCAAGACCCGTCCCGCGCTAGCCAATCTGCCTGTGTACATCGTCTCCGCGCGCGACCGCGACGAGGCGCTGCTGCAACAGGGCGCCATCGGTTTCCTCAGCAAGCCCGCCGACGACCATCTGTTGGCGGCGGCGGAGGCGACGCTGATCCGCGCGGTGGGCAGCAAAGGCGGCGAGCGCATCCTGGTGGTGGAGAATGGCGGCATCGATGGCGCGGAAGTGCAGTCGCTGCTCGGCAAGGGCGGCGGCGCCGTCGTGGCTGCCGCGCCCGGCGCCGACTGGGCGTCGCTGTTGCGGCAGGAACCCTGCCAGCTGGCCATCGTCGATCTGGGAGCGGACCCGGTGGCCGACGCGCTGGCGATCGCGGCGGCGCTGCGCGAAGCCGATCCCGCCATTTCGCTGGTGTTCTACGCCGGCAGCCATCCCAGCGACGAGGAGGAGGCGGCGCTGCGCGCCTATTCCGATTGCGTGATCGTCAAGACGCCGCAGGCCGGCCAGCGGTTGATGGAGAATGTGGAACGCTTTTTGCAGGACGTGCCCAGGCAGCATGCGGCGCTGAAGACGCCGCCGGCCAGCGGCGACGGCAAGTTGTTGTCCGGCCGGCAGATACTGGTGGTGGATGACGATCCGCGCAATCTGTTCGTGATCACCGCCGCGTTGGAGCGGCACGGCGCCAAGCTGTTTTCCGCTGTCAACGGTCGGCGCGCGCTGGAATTCCTGCCGCAGCAAAAGGTGGATCTGGTGCTGATGGACATCATGATGCCGGAAATGGACGGCTACCAGGCGATCGCCGCCATCCGCGCCGATCCTGCCCTGGCCGGCATTCCGGTGGTGGCGATCACCGCCAAGGCCTTGCCGGCGGAGCGGGAAAAGATACTGGCTACCGGCGCCGACGACTACCTGTCCAAACCGGTGGATTACGATGTGCTGGTCGCCAGGGTGGCGCAGTGGTGCGGGGGGCGGAAGGCATGAGCGTCAATGTTCAGCGGCAGGGGGAGCTGTGCCGGGTGGCCATCTTGGGCAAGCTGGGCGCCGCCGAGGACCGCGCCGCCTTGCTGGAGCTGCTGCGCGGCGCGCCGGAGGACATGCTGGAGCTGAGCTTCTACGATGCCGATCTGCTGGCGGCGGAGCTGATGGTGGCGTTTGCCGCCAGGCTGGACGCGGGAGGGCGCTTGAAGATCATCGCCTATCACGCGTTGCTGGCGCATAGCCTGATGCGGCTGGGCTTGCCGGTGAGCCAAGTGTCCAGCCAGCCGCCGGCCTCCGAGGAGAGGCCACCGCTGCGGGCGCTGGCCTTGGCCGGCTCCGCGTTGAGCCTGGAGCGCATCCTGAGCATCGTCGAGCATCTGCCGCTGTCGGACGCGGTGGTGTTCGTCGCCCAGCATGTGCAGGAAAACCAGATCAATCTGCTGGATCAGCTATTGAAGACACGCACCGAGTACAGCGTGCTGATGCCGCAGCACATGGAGCCGGTGCGGCCCGGCACGCTGTACGTGGCGCCGCCCGGCCACCACATGCGGGTGGCGCATGGTTTTGTCTACCTGACCCGCGACCGGCAGATCCAGTTTGCCCGTCCGTCGATAGACGCGTTGTTCGAATCGCTGGCCGGCGAGTACGGCGACGGCGTGCTGGCGGTGCTGCTGTGCGGCTATGGCCATGACGGTGTCGACGGCTGCGCCGCATTGCGCGCCGCCGGCTCCTGCGTGATCGTCGAGGACGGCGACGAATGCGCGCCGGCGCGGGTGATGCCGGATGCCGCCCGCAACGCCAGCCATTACGATTTCATCATGAAGCTGCCGGCCATCGCCAGCGCCGTGGTTGCGACGATGGCCGGCGATGAGGCCAGGCCGGAGGGGAAACTGCTGGAGCTGTTCCTGCAGGCGCTGGTCAGCCATTACGGCTACGATTTCCGCCATTACCAGCGCGAAAGCCTGCAACGGCGCATCCTCAACCTGATGACGCAGTTCAATCTGCGCAATTTCGCCGAGTTTCAGCGCGCGGTGCTGTCCGACGCCGCGCTGTTCGAGCGGCTGTGCGCCGAGCTACCGGTGGGCGTCACCAGTTTTTTCCGCCATCCGGCGCAGCTCAGGCAGCTGCGCGAGGAGGTTCTGCCTTATCTGGCCAGCTTCCCGATGATCAAGCTGTGGTCGGCCGGCTGCTCCACCGGCGAAGAGGCGTATTCGCTGGCCATCATACTGGACGAGCTGGGCCTGTTGGACCGCAGCCACCTGTTCGCCACCGACCTCAATCCCTATCTGCTGGAGCTGGGCTCCAGCGGCTTGTTCCCCAGCGGTCCGCTGGCTGTCAATCGCGAGCATTACCTGGCCAGCGGCGGTCCCCGCTTGTTCGATGCCTACCTGTCCGGCAACGGGCGGTTTCTGGCGATAGACGACAGATTGCGGCAGCGCATCCTGTTCCACCGCCATTCGCTGACGGACGAGGGCATCTTCAACGAATTTCAGCTGATCCTGTGCCGCAATGTATTGATCTATTTCGATGCAGAGCTGCAGCGCCAGGTGCTGCGCCGCTTCGCCCGCTCGCTGCACGCCGAGGGCTTCCTGGCGCTGGGGCCGCAGGACGGGTTGCACCGGCTGGCGCTGGACGAAGGTTTTGAGCCCTGCCGCAGCGGCAGCTACATCTACCGCGTCAGCCGGAGCGCCGCGGCATGAGCGGGCCATTTGCCATCCTGGTGGTGGACGACAATGAAAGCAACCGGGTCACGCTTCGGGCGCTGCTGTCCCGCCTGCGCGATTGCGAAGTGTTGGAGGCGGGCTCGGGCGAGGAGGCGCTGCTCAGGACGCTGGAACACGATATCGATCTGATTCTGCTGGATGTGCAGATGCCGGGCATGGACGGCTTCGAGACCGCCAGCCATTTGCAGATGACCGAGCGCACCCGCGGCATTCCCATCGTCTTCGTCACCGCCATCTTCAAGGCTGAGGAGTTCATCGGCCGCGGCTATGGCCTGGGGGCGGTGGATTACTTGATGAAGCCGTTGGACGACAACCTGCTGCTGAACCGGGTGCGGCTGTACCAGACCCTGCACGACCGCGAGGCCGCGCTGCAGAAGCGCAGCCAGGCGCTGCAGGAGGCCAACGGGCAGCTGCAGCTGGCGCTGGACGAACTGCAACGGCAATCGGTGGCGCTGGCCGAAACGCGCGACGCGGCCGAGGCCGCCAACCGGGCCAAGAGCGAATTCCTGGCGGTGATGAGCCATGAAATCCGCACGCCGCTCAATGGCGTGATAGGCATGGCCGACCTGCTGCTGAGCACCAGGCTGGACCAGCGCCAGCTGCACTATGTCAATGTGGTGCACCGTTCCGGCGAAAGCCTGCTCAGCATCATCAGCGACATCCTGGATTTTTCCAAGATAGAGGCCGGCAAGTTCGAGCTGGACCGGCAGCCGTTCAGCCTGAGCCTGCTGGTGGAGGAGATTGTCGAACGGTTGGCGCCGGTGGCTTACGGCAAGGGGCTGGAACTGTTGTGCGCGCAGCCGACGGCATCGGTGGACGTGATAGGAGACAGCAAACGGCTGGGGCAGGTGCTGACCAACCTGATCGGCAACGCGATCAAGTTCACCGCGTCGGGACAGGTGGTGGTCCGGGTGGAACTGGCGGCGGAGGATGAACAGGAAACGGTTTGCCGGATCAGCGTGGAGGATACCGGCATAGGCATCACGCCGGAGCAGCAGTGCCGGTTGTTCCAGCCCTTCACTCAGGCCGACAGCTCCACCACGCGCCGCTTTGGCGGCACCGGCCTGGGCCTGGTGATCTCGCAGCGCCTGATCGGCATGATGGGCAGCCGCATCGATCTTTCCAGCCAGCCGGGCGTGGGCACCGAGTTTCATTTCCAACTGCGCCTGCCGCGCGGTCCGCAGACCCAGCCCCACCAGCCGGCGGAGCGGCTGAGTCGGCTGCATGTGCTGATCGTCGACGACAACGCCACCAATCTGGAAATACTGGAACGGCAGCTGGCGGACTGGCATTGCCGGGTGTGCGCCGTGCTCAGCCCGCTGCTTGCGTTGGAGCGGTTGGCGGAGAGGGAGGGCGGGCAGGCGTTCGATCTGATCCTGTCCGACATGATGATGCCCGAGATGGATGGCCTGATGTTCCTGTCCCGCGCCCGCCAGCAATTGGGCGAGGCGATGCCGCCCGCCATCATCCTCAGCTCGGCGGCCGACGATTTCCAGCAATTGAACGACGCCGCCAGCCTGGCGCGGCAGGTGCTGACCAAGCCGGTGCGGCGCTCCGACCTGTACAACGCGCTGATCCAGGCGCACGAGCCCGGCGCCAGGCCCGCCGGCAGCGAGCTTGCTAGCGAGCAGCGGATGGCCAGGGCTTTGAATGGGCATGTGCTGCTGGTGGAGGACAATCTGGTCAACCAGGAAATGGCGCTGGCGATGCTGCAGAACATGGGTTGCAGCGCCAGGCTGGCCGGCAACGGCGAGGAGGCGCTCAGGCTGCTTGACGAAGAAAGCTTCGACCTGGCGCTGATGGACTGCGAGATGCCGGTGATGGACGGTTGGCAGACTACCCAGGCCATACGCCTCAGCGAGCAGGGAGGGGATGCGCATCTGGTCATCGTGGCGCTGACCGCCAACGCCGGTCTGGGCGACAAGGAGCGTTGCCTGCAGGCCGGCATGGACGATTATCTGGCCAAGCCTTTCACCCAGCGGGAATTGGCGGCGACGCTGAAACGCTGGCTCGCGCCGGGAGGCGAGCCGGAGCCGGAAGGGAGCTCGGGCGAGGCCCATGGGGCCAATGGCGACTGGATCGATCCGCAAGTGTTGGCGTCCATCCGCGACATCCGCGCCGGGCTGCTGCCCAGAATGCTGGAAGCCTGGCTGCAGGAGTGCCCGGGCATTCATGTCGCGGTCCACGAGGCGGTGAAGAGCGGCGATGGCGGAGCCTTGTTCCGCACCGCGCATTCGCTGAAGAACAGCGCCAGCAGCGTGGGCGCCTTGCCGCTGGCGTCGCTGTGCGCCACGCTGGAGCAACTGGGGCGGGCGGCGGATCTATCGACGGCGGCCAGCCTGATCGATCAGTTCGACCAGGCTTTCTACTATTCGATGGAGGCGCTGAAGAAGCTGCTGGCTGCCAATCCGCCGGCGTCCGGCTGACTCATGGTTCGAGCGATTCGCGCAAGGCCTGGGCGATGGCCGACAGCAGCGTCGGCGCCAGCTCGCGCCGGCAGATCAGCAGGTCCGGCATGAACGGGTCGGCCTGGTTGTAGCGGCAGGGGCCGCCGTCCAGGCGCGAGGCGTGCAGGCCGGCGGCCAGCGCCACGCCGACCGGCGCGCAGGAGTCCCATTCGTATTGCCCGCCGCTGTGCAGATAGGCGTGGGCCTCGCCGCGCAGCACGGCCATCGCCTTGGCGCCGGCCGAGCCCATGGGAATCAGTTCCGCATCCAGTATCTGAGCTACGCGCCCGGCAATGGCCGGCGGCCGGCTGCGGCTGACCAGAATCCTGACTGGTTCCGGCGGTGCATCCGCCAGCGCCGCAGCCGCGGTGGAGAACAGTAGCCCCAGGGCGGGTAGCGCCACGGCGCAGGCCGTCGGCCGGCCGTCTTCGGTCAGCGCCACATGCACCGCCCAATCGCTGCGGTCGCGGTCCTGTTCGCTGTATTCGCGGGTGCCGTCCAGCGGATCGATGATCCAGACCCGCCGCTGGTCCAGCCTGCGATTGTCCGGCGCCGACTCTTCCGACAGCAGGCCGTCGTCGGGCCGGGCCTCGCGCAGCAGGTGCGATATCAGCGCGTCGGACTTGGCGTCGGCCAGCGCGCCCAGCGCCTGGTCGCCGGCGGTGTTTCCTTGCCGCAGCAGGTTCAGCAGCGTGGCCGCCCGGGCGGCGATGTCGGCGGCAAGCTGGTGGTCGTCGGGCATGTATGGAGTCTTGTCGGGTGGTTTGGGGGCGGGTTTAGTGATACACCGGATTTCGCGCCGCGGCAATCTGGCCGCTGCCGGCAACAGCTATCATGAGGCTGTGGCGATGCCGGCAATCGTCGGCAGGCTACTCGCACAGGAGGCAGAGCATGCTGCAAGGCCACCGGGAGCGGCACCGCACCAGCCGGATAGGCTGGCTGCGCGCCGCGGTGTTGGGCGCTAATGACGGCATCGTTTCCATTTCCAGCCTGATTGTCGGAGTCGCCGCCGCGAATGGCAGCCACGGCAATGTATTGATCGCCGGAGCGGCCGGTCTGGTGGCCGGGGCGATGTCGATGGCCACCGGCGAGTACGTATCGGTGCATTCGCAGGCGGATATCGAGCGGGCCGAACTGGAAGTGGAACGGAAAGAGCTGAAGGCGAACGAAGAGGCCGAACATAATGAGCTGGCGGCGATCTACGTCCGCCGCGGCCTGGATCCGGAGTTGGCGCGGCAGGTCGCCGTGCAATTGATGGCGCATGACGCGCTGGACGCGCATGCCCGCGACGAGCTGGGGATCGTGGAGGCGTTCAGCGCGCGTCCGCTGCAGGCCGCGCTGGCCTCGGCGGCCAGCTTCACCGTCGGGGCATCCTTGCCCATCGCGGCGGCGGCATGGTCTTCTTCGGCAAGCCTGGTGCCCTGTGTCGCAGGGGCATCGTTGTTGTTTCTGGCTCTGCTGGGCGGCCTGGCCGCCTGGTTTGGCGGCGCGGATGTTTGGACGGGCGCCATGCGCGTCACGTTCTGGGGCGCGCTGGCGATGGTCTTGACCGCAGGCGCGGGCGGCTTGTTCGGGCTGGTTGCCTGAGGCTGAGCGCGGCCTCCATATTCCTTATCGCGGCGGGTTTCGCGCCGCGGATTCGCCAGCCGCCGGAGCGGAAGCGGACAGCGACTCGCCAATCCGTTTTTTGACCCACTCTCTTTCGGCGATGCCCCGGGTTTGCACGATCAGCACCGCGTCGCCTGTCCGCACGGCATCCATCATCAATTCGGAAAACCGGCCCTGCGCGCGCTGCGGGCCATTCAGCGGGGCGTTGCTCTCGGCTCCGGTGACGGCTCTCAGCAGACCGCCCAGGCTGGAGAACCAACCCAGCGCCGCGAGCGGGGCCACTGCCTGGCTGGTGACGAACAGAGCGAGGTCCGGCGCCCACAGCACGATGGTGCCGGCGATGCCTGCGCCGCTTCCCAGCATCGTGTCGCCGACATGAGCGGCCAGCATGCTTCTGATGGCCTGATGGTCGGGGCCGGCGACGCCTGCCGGCGGCGGAGAATGCACGATATCGACCTGGCTGGCGGCAATCCCGTCGGCGATCAGCTGCCGGCGGATGTCGTCCGCTTCTTCCCTGCCGGGGTAAATCGCCGCGATTCTGCAACTGGCGCTCAGCGGATGCCCGCTGGCGCTGCTGTGGACGCCGCCTTGTCCGGTGGCGGCCTGCTGTTCAATCAGCGTGGTCATGATGATCTCCGGTGCGCCGGTCGGCCTGTTGCGGCCAGGCTTCTTGCGAAGGGTGGGAGTCGAGGCATGCGGCTATCGTTGACGGCTGCGTTTTTGCGTTTTTGCGAGATGCGTCCGCGTCCCCTTTCCGGGCCTTGCGCGCGAGGCGGCTATGCCTCGGCCTGGCATGTCCGTTTGGGGCCTTCGCGCAGAAAGCCGACGACATCTTTGATCAGCCGGTCCTTGTGGCTGAAGAGCACCCCGTGCGGCGCATTGTCGTATTCGATCAAGGTGGCCTGGGCGATCTCGTTGGCGGTCCGGCGGCTGCTCTTGTCGAAGGGAACGATCTTGTCGGCGTTGCCGTGGATGATCAGCGTCGGCATGGTGAAGTCGGCCAGGTCGCGGCGGAAGTCGGTGCTGGAAAAGGCCTGGATGCAGGCGAGGGCGGGCCGTAGGCCGGCCTGCATCGCCATACTGCGGCACCAGTCGATCAGTTCCTTGCTTACCAGGTGGGACACCAGGCCGATGCCGAAGAAATCCTTGAAGAAGCCGCTCCAGAATTGGGTGCGGTCGGCCTCGATATCGGCGGACATCTGATCGAACACATATTGTTCGACGCCATGGGGGTTATCGTCGGTTTTCAGCAGGAAGGGCAGGATGGAGGAAATCAGCACTGCCTGCGTAATCCGCCGGTCGCCATGGCGCGCCAGGTAGCGGGCCACCTCACCGCCGCCCATCGAGAAGCCCAGCAATGCGGCGTCCTGCGCGGACATTTGTTCTACCACCGCCGCCAAGTCGTCGGCGAGGGTGTCGTAGTCGTATCCGCTCCAGGGCTGGTCCGAGCGACCGAAGCCGCGGCGGTCGTAAAAGATCGCGCGCATGC
Source organism: Chromobacterium sphagni (assembly GCF_001855555.1). Classification (GTDB taxonomy): domain Bacteria; phylum Pseudomonadota; class Gammaproteobacteria; order Burkholderiales; family Chromobacteriaceae; genus Chromobacterium; species Chromobacterium sphagni. Next base: position 24,256 of record NZ_MKCT01000011.1, read on the forward strand.
CGGCATCGGCGATGGCCATGGCCAGGTCGTCAAAGCTGTCCGCGGACAGCGGCCAGCCATGCGCCATGATCACGGGCCGCCCTTCGCCCCAGGTTTTGACATGCAGGCGGACGCCATCTGTGGTGGTGATGTGGTTCATGATCTTCCTTCTTGTGGTGGAGGGGGCGGTGCATGCGTGCCGGCTGCGCCCCAGTGTCGGCATGTGCCGTTTTAGCGGCGGTCGTCGTCTAGGGTCTGTACGTTGTCGCACTCAAACGCGCAGGAAGGGTGTTTCACTACGGCAAAGCGCGCTACCGCACAGACGCCAGATGCCTGGCCTGGTTAGCGTGGTCTTGACGCCGAAGGCGGCATTGGCGAGGCGGCGGCAGCAAGGAGACAGACATGGACTACACGGAGCGGGATGTTTATGGCATATGCCGGCCAAGGGGCAAGTCCGGCGCCGTGACCGCGCCCGAGCTGGTGGGCGCCGATGCGCTGATCGGCAGCGATATCTACAGCCAGCAGAACGAACTCGTGGGCGTGATCAAGGAGATCATGCTGGACAGGCAAAGCGGCCGCGTCGCGCATGCGGTGCTGTCGATAGGCAATCCGGATATTGGCGAGACGCTGTTCAACGCGCCATGGCGCGCCTTCATGTTCGATGCGGCGCGTAAGCGTTGGGTGTTGAACGTGGAGCAGATGGGTCTCGAATCCAAGCAGAAACCGTCGCCTGGCGCAAGCCAGGCTATCGATGGCGACAGCGGCGGCGGGTACGACTGAACATGCCGCCGGACACGTAAACGGAGCCTCCCGCTCCAAATCAGGCAAAGATACGCACCGGCTGGCGGGCAGATTGATCGGTTTGCGCGCGTTTCCCTGGTCAGGCCGATGCAGGCAGCGGGCAGGCCACGATTCAACCGGCAGCGATCAGGTGAGCGAATATGAGCAAACAGATACCCTCGGCGGAGGTCTCGCCGGACGGATACCAGGGCGATGGCGGCGAACTGCATCAATATGCGCAAAGGGCGCATCCGGTGCTGAAGACCAATCAGGGGCTGCCGGTTTCCGACAATCAGAACTCGCTGCGCGCCAATCTGCGCGGTCCCTCGCTATTGGAGGACTTCATCCTGCGCGAGAAGATCAGCCATTTCGACCATGAGCGCATCCCGGAGCGCATCGTGCACGCGCGGGGTTCCGGCGCCCATGGCTATTTCGAGCTGAGCCATTCGCTCAAGCCCTATACCACGGCAAAGATCCTGACCGAGGTGGGGGAGAGGACGCCGCTGTTCGCCCGCATGTCCACCGTGGCCGGCGGCTCCGGCTCCGCCGACACTCCCCGCGATGTGCGCGGCTTCGCCATCAAGTTCTATACCCGGCAAGGCAACTGGGATCTGGTTGGCAATAATATTCCCGTTTTCTTCATTCAGGACGCGATCAAGTTCCCCGACCTCATCCACGCCGTCAAAATGGAGCCGGATCGCGGTTTCCCGCAGGCGGCCACCGCGCATGACACCTTCTGGGACTTCATTTCCCTGACGCCGGAGGCCATGCATATGGTGATGTGGATCATGTCGGACCGCACATTGCCGCGCTCGCTGCGCATGATGGAAGGCTTCGGCATCCACAGCTTCAGGCTGATCAACGCCGCCGGCCAGTCCACCTTCGTCAAGTTCCATTGGCGGCCCAAACTCGGCTTGCAATCGACAACCTGGGACGAGGCCTGCAAGATCGCCGGCGCCGACCCCGACTTCCATCGCCGCGATCTGTTCGAGGCGATTTCCACCGGCCATTTCCCGGAGTGGGAGTTTTCGGTGCAGTTGTTTAGCCAGGAGGAGGCCGACCAGTTTCCCTTCGACCACCTCGACGCCACCAAATTGATTCCCGAGGAGCTGGTTCCGCTGCAGCCGGTCGGCCGCCTGGTGCTGGACCGCTGGCCCGACAATTTCTTCGCGGAAACCGAGCAGATCGCCTTCTGTCCATCGCATCTGGTGCCGGGAATCGACTTCTCCAACGATCCCCTGCTGCAGGGCAGGCTGTTCTCCTATCTGGATACCCAATTGTCGCGGCTGGGCTCGGTCAATTTCCATCAGATTCCGGTCAATGCGCCGCAGTGCCCGTTTGCCAATCAACAGCGCGACGGCCGCATGCAGGCGTCGGTGCCGCGCGGCAGGGTGGCGTATGAGCCCAGCACGTTGGAAGGCGACTCGGCGCGTGAGTCGTTCTCCAGGGGATTCCAGACCGCGGAGGTCAGCGAGAGCGGCGACAAAGGGCGGATCCGCGCTGGCAGCTTTGCCGATCACTATAGCCAGGCCCGCCAGTTCTATCGCAGCCAGATGTGCTACGAGCAGGCCCATATCGCCTCTGCGCTGGTGTTTGAACTGTCCAAGGTCGGGCACGCGCATGTGCGGCAGGCGGTAGTGGGCCATTTGCGCCATATCGATGAGGAACTGGCGCGGCGGGTGGCCAGCGGCCTGGGCTTCGTGGTGTTGCCGATGCTGCCCCATGCTACCGAGCCGGTGCGCGACTACCCGCCGTCGCCGGCCTTGCAGACCATAGGCAAGATGAAGGACAGCCTTGAGGGGAGGCGGGTCGGAATCTTGGCGGCGGACGGAAGCGATGGCCGGACGATCGAAGCGCTGCGCCTGGCGGCGAGCGAGTCCGGAGCCGAAGTCAGGGTGGTGGCGGCCAGGATCGGCCAAATCAGATTGTCCGATGGCTCCTTGCTGAGGATTGATGGCCCGCTGGCCGGCATGCCGTCGGCGTTTTTCGACGCGGTGGCGCTCGTGCTGGCGGAGGACGCCGCGGAGCGGCTGTCTTGCGAAGCGGCCGCCATCGACTTTGCGCGCGACGCTTTCGCCCATCTGAAAGCGTTGGGGGTCGATGGCGGCGGTTTGCTGTTATTGCAGAGGGCGGGTATCCAGCCCGATGCCGGAGTTGTCGCGGCCGACAATGTCGCCGCCTTTGTCGCACAGGCCAAAACCCGGCAATGGGAGCGTGAGCGGACGCTGCGAAACCTGGCCTGACGCGGTGCGATTCCGGCCTGCGCGGCGTGGCGCCGGCAATGTTGGGGAGATGCCCCGCCATTCGCCGGCCAACGCGTCGCCCGCCGCACCCGCTCGGGTGGCTTTACGCGCTTGAGCCCGCGCGTCCATTGATCCGATCTATCATGCCTCAAGACTTGCAGGTATGATATCTATGCAGGGCTGGCTTATAATTGTAAAGCGAGCTACAAACACACCATCCTTCAGGGCCGGGGTAGCCAAATCCCCGCATGGTCCATGCTGGGCAGGCCTCCTGTAGCGCATGTTTTCAACGGCCGCCGCATTTCCTCGACCACCGGGCAACATGTTCACGTCCATCTCCAGACGGATTTGGCTGGCTCTCATTCATGCATGATTTTCAAAGGCATATCCATTCAATGAGCAATTCATCGAGCTGGATGAAAAAACGGACATTGCAGCGGGAAAATGCCGAAGCGATGGTAGCGGGTTTGTTTTCTGAGAGTTCCACTGCCGAGCCCGCTGGGTTCCTGATGCATGAGCTTCTGGTTCATAAGATCGAATTGGAGGCGCAAATCATCGAACTGCAAAACAACAACGCATTGGTGGAATTCATGCGTGACCAGTATGCCGATCTTTACGAAGCCGCTGCCGCCGGTTTCATTTCGACAGACTCGAAAGGGATAATCACCGAGATCAACAAGCCAGCCTGCGATATTCTTGGCGCCGACAAGATCAATCTCATTGGCATGTCGGTCAACCGTCTGATATCAGGCGCTGATCAAAAGCGCTGGCTGCTGTTTTTCGAAAGCGCGCTCTATGCCAAGGAGCATGCAGGGAAAAGCATCATCCTGGCACTGAACTCACCGCGGCCGACTCCGCGGATGGTGCATGTGGACTGCGAAAGAAAGTACTTGGTCGGAACCGGCGTGGCCTTGCGCCTGATCTTGACCGATTACGACAAGATCAAGCATGCCGAAGCCGAGATGCTTAGCCACTCGATTGAACAATAACAGGTACATAGTATTGATGATGGTGGATCGATGAGTTCCATTCCGCAGGTAGTATCGCCACAGTCCACCCCGGAGCCGAGTGCGGGTTTGGGTTCGATTGGTTTCCCGATTGTCGGCATCGGATGCTCTGCCGGAGGACTGGAGGCGCTGAAGAAATTCCTGGCCCACGTTCCGGAAAAGAGCGGGCTGGCATTCATCGTTGTCCAGCATCTGGCCCCCACGCCGACGCATATCAGCATGCTGGCGGATATCCTGCAACACAACACCCCGATGCTTGTGCTGGAGGCGGCGGACAATTTGCAAATCCTGCCCGACCATGTTTACGTTGCGCCGCCGCGGCAAAACGTTTCCGTGGCGAACGGTCGTTTGAGTCTGAGCGCCGAGCAGAGCGTGGGACTGCGGCTGCCCATCGACTATTTCTTTCAGACGCTGTCGGAAGCGCTGCGGGAACAGGCAGTTGGCATTGTTCTTTCCGGCATGGGAGGCGATGGCACTCAGGGATTGTTCTCCATTCGCAAGAAAGGCGGCTTGTGCCTTGCCCAGGAGCCTGCCACTGCCGGGTTCGACAGCATGCCGCTTTCGGCCATCGCCACCGGAGCCGTGCAGATCATCGCTCCGCCGGAGCAACTGCCGGCGCTGCTCATTCATTGGCTGAAATATTCAATGAACAAGACTGAATACCCATTAGGCATCGTGCTGGACAATCAGGAATACTTTCGCAAGATCATCGCGCTGCTGCATGAACACTGCCATGCCGATTTTTCGCTTTACAAGATCAATACCCTGACAAGACGAATTGAAAGACGGATTGCCCTGCATAAAATGGATGACATTGCCGATTATGCGCGCTATCTGAATGCCAATCCTCAAGAGCTTGCCCTGCTTTACAAGGAATTGCTGATAGGGGTAACCAATTTTTTCCGCGATCCTGAAATCTGGAAGTGCTTGCACGACGATGCTTTCCCCGCATTTTTCTCCCGCTATCCCGAGGGGAGGAAGCTGCGCGCCTGGGTGGCGGGTTGCTCAAGCGGCGAAGAGGCCTATTCTCTGGTCATTTCTTTCAAAGAGGCGGCAAGGCTGCTCGATTCGGATGCGGAGTTTTCACTGCAAGTGTATGCGACCGATCTGGATCCCGACGCCATTCACCGAGCCAGAAAAGGGTTTTTCAGCAAGAAAATAAAAAGCGATATTCCTTTGGAGTATCTGGAGCGATACTTCATAGAGGAAGATGATGGATATCGGATAAAGAAGGAAATTCGCGACTGCATCGTATTCGCCACGCAAAATGTCATTTCGGATCCACCATTCACCAAGCTGGATATTCTGTCTTGCAGAAACCTTTTGATATATTTCGACGCAAAACTGCAGAAAAGACTGCTGTTGCTGTTTCATTATGCCTTGAATCCGGACGGGATCCTGATGCTTGGCAATGCAGAGTCTCCCGGGCAGCTATCCCAGCTCTTCTCTCCGATAAAAAGCAAGTGTCGATTATTTCTGCGTCTAGATCAAATGCTGTCCTCGTCGGAATTGACATTCCCGAGCAAATCGTTGGAGAAAAACAATATGAATGCCACGCCTACGCCCTCCAAGGAAACTTCTGAGGCTGAAAGCATAGGTCCGCAGATAGATCAACTGATCCAGCAGAATTATGCGCCGGCGGCTGTTCTGGTCAATCCTGACGGAGACATCATGTACATCAGCGGCCGCACCGGCTCCTACCTGGAGCCGGCGGCAGGGAAGGTCAATATCAATATCCACGCAATGGCCCGGCCAGGCTTGCGGGAAGCCTTGACCGGAGTGGTGAAAAGAGCCTTGCAGAGTCCGCTGCCCCTTCAGGTCAAAGGCATTACGATTGAAGAAGGCAATAGCAGCAAGGTGGTGGATGTGACCGTGCATGCGATCCAGGCGCCGGAAACGCTGCGCGGCCAAGTGTTGATCGTGTTCCACGATGTTGTGCAGAACAAGTCGAAAAGAAGAAGGAGCGCAACCGTTTCCCGAGATGAGCATCAGCAACTGGAACGGGATCTTTTGCAGGCTCGCGAAGCATTGCAGTCAATGGATGAGGAGATGCGTTGCTCGATGGAGGAGTTGAAGTCGGCCAATGAGGAATTGCAATCGATGAACGAGGAGCTGCAATCGACCAATGAGGAGCTGACGACCTCGAAAGAAGAAATGCAATCGATGAATGAAGAGCTGCAGACGGTGAATGCCGAACTGCAGTCCAAAATGGAAGATTTGTCCGAGGCCAGAAACGACCTGATGAATTTGTTGAACAGCACCGAAATCGCAACCATTTTCCTCGATGGCGAGCTGAAGATCAGGCGCTTTACCTCACATGTCACCACGCTGTTCAAGCTGATCCAAAGCGATATTGGCCGGCCGTTGTCGGATATTGCCAATAGCCTTGATTATCCCGGGCTGAGCCAGGATGCCCAGGCGGTGATTTGCACGCTGGCCTTCCAGGACAAGCTGATCCGTGCAACGGATGGCCAATGGTACCGCGCGCGAATCATGCCTTACCGCACCCAGGAAAATGTGATAGACGGCATTGTAATAACCTTTACCAATATCAGCGAAATTCGCGAGTTGGAGGCCAGAAATTAACTGTCGAGCCAATCCATCGTTTCCGCCATGGCGAAACACGGCTGCCATATGAATTTGCAGGTTTTATTCTTTATGGGTGCGATGGCGTACATACTCTGCGCCGACGGGGATTCACTCTTTCACGGTGCGACAGCTTTTGGGGCGTCGCCGTGTTCGGGGAGTCATCACCATGGTCAATTCCGTTGAGGGAATCCAAGCCGATGCCAGTCCTCATCCGATATCCAAGGAGATTGTGCCCGCCAGCGCCAAAAGCGATTTCCATGGACTGATCAGCCTGGTGCAGATGCGCTATGGCCTCACTCGCGATGAGGCGGAGAAGCAAGTCCGGATATTTCTGGAAACCTGCGAATCGGGACCTGCGGATTTGACAGACGTTTGACACGCTCTCGGCCAGACGGCAAGTCCGAGCCGAAAGCTCCCGGCGCAAACCAAAAAGCCCCGGAGGCGTCCGGGGCTTTTGATCGGGAATACGGTCTGCCGGCAGTGGAAGCCGGGCGCAAATCCGCCGCTGGACAAATTATTCCGGCACGTTCAGCGCGTTGACGCTGTAGCCGGCGTCGACGTAGGTGATTTCGCCGGTGATGCCGGACGACAGGTCGGACAGCATGAAGGCCGCGGCGTTGCCCACCTCTTCGGTGGTCACGTTGCGGCGCAGACAGGCCTGGCTCGACGCCATGTTCAGCAGCTTCGAGAAGCCGGAGATGCCGGAAGCGGCCAGGGTCTTGATAGGGCCGGCGGAGATGCCGTTGACGCGGATGCCTTCCTTGCCCAGGCTGGCGGCCATGAAACGCACCGACGCCTCCAGGCTGGCCTTGGCCAGGCCCATCACGTTGTAGTTGGGGATGGCCCGCACCGCGCCCAAGTAGGACAGGGTGAGCAGCGAGGCTTTGCGGCCCTGCATCATCGGTCGCGCGGCCTTGGCCAGCGCCGGGAAGCTGTAGGACGATACATCGTGGGCGATCTGGAAAGCTTCGCGGCTGAGCGAATCCAGAAAGTCTCCTTCCAGCGCTTCGCGCGGCGCGAAGCCGATCGAATGCACCAGGCCGTCCAGGCCGTCCCATTCCTTGGCCAGGTTGACGAACAACTGGTTGATCTCGTCGTCGTTCTGCACATCGCAGCGGAATACCAGCTTGGAGCCGAAGTCGGCCGCCATTTCACGCACACGATCCTCCAGCTTGTCCACCACATAGGTGAACGCCAGTTCGGCGCCTTGCCGGTGACAGGCTTGGGCAATGCCGTAGGCGATGGAGCGATTGGAGATCATGCCGGTGATCAGAATTTTTTTGCCTTGCAGAAAGCCCATTTGGAGTCCTTCTCATGTAAACAGTGGGGCATTATACCGAATGATGGCGATTTTCCGCGCATGTCGATTGGGGCCGCGGCGCGGCCGGCCCCGATGGCCGGCTGAAAACCCCTTCGGGCGCGGGGATGCCAATCTTGGCCTATCCGGTTGCCGGAGGCGCTGCCGCTTGTTACCATCGGGAATTAAGCAGGCTTGAATCCATAAGCGAGGAAATCATGAGCGATCTCATCCACCATGTAAGCGATAACTCTTTCGAACAGGAAGTTCTGCAATCCGATCTGCCGGTGCTGGTTGACTACTGGGCTGAGTGGTGCGGCCCGTGCAAGATGATCGCCCCGATCCTGGACGAAGTCTCCAAGCTGTACGAAGGCCGTCTGAAAGTGGCCAAGCTCGACATCGACCAGAATCAGCAGACGCCGCCGAAATTCGGCATCCGCGGCATCCCCACCCTGATGATCTTCAAGGACGGCCAGGTCGTGTCCACCAAGGTAGGCGCGCTCACCAAGAGCCAGCTGACAGCCTTCGTTGACAGCAACATCTAAAGCGTCTATTCTCCACGCACAATCTTCAAGACGGGTGGCATAAAAAAGCCGCCCGTTTCGTTCCCACTTCCACACCCTCAAATTAGCGTTCCGCCTAATGTTACCGAGTCGACCTCACGACCGCTATGCACTTATCTGATCTCAAACATCTTCACGTTTCCGAACTCGTTGAAATGGCAATTTCCAACGAGATAGACGGGGCCAGTCGGCTGCGCAAGCAGGATCTGATTTTCGCGCTTTTGAAAAACCAGGCCAAGAAAGGCGAGAGCATCTTCGGCGAGGGTACGCTGGAAGTGTTGCCGGACGGCTTTGGCTTTCTGCGCAGTCCGGATACTTCGTATCTGGCGGGGCCGGACGACATCTATGTCAGCCCTTCGCAGATTCGCCGTTTCAACCTGCACACCGGCGATTCCATCGAGGGCGAAATCCGCACCCCGAAGGATGGCGAGCGATACTTCGCGCTGGTCAAGGTGGACAAGGTAAACGGCGAGGCGCCCGAGAATTCCAAACACAAGATCCTGTTTGAAAACCTCACCCCGCTTTTCCCCACCGAACAATTCAAGCTTGAACGCGATATCCGCGCCGAGGAAAACATCACCGGCCGCATCATCGATCTGATCGCTCCGATCGGCCGCGGCCAGCGCGCCTTGCTGGTGGCGCCGCCGAAGTCCGGCAAGACCGTGATGCTGCAGCATATCGCCCACGCCATCACCGCCAATCACCCCGACGCGGTGCTGATTGTGCTGCTGATCGACGAGCGTCCGGAAGAAGTGACCGAAATGCAGCGCTCGGTGCGCGGCGAAGTGGTGTCTTCCACCTTCGACGAGCCGGCGACCCGCCACGTGCAGGTAGCCGAGATGGTGATCGAGAAGGCCAAGCGCCTGGTCGAGCACAAGAAGGACGTGGTGATCCTGCTGGACTCGGTCACCCGTCTGGCTCGCGCCTACAACACCGTGGTGCCGGCTTCCGGCAAGGTGCTGACCGGCGGCGTGGACGCCAACGCGCTGCAGCGCCCGAAGCGCTTCTTCGGCGCCGCCCGCAACGTGGAGGAAGGCGGCAGCCTGACCATCATCGCCACCGCGCTGATCGACACGGCAGCCGCATGGACGACGTGATCTATGAAGAGTTCAAGGGCACCGGC
>NZ_MKCT01000012.1 GCF_001855555.1 Chromobacterium sphagni
CGGGTGCGGCTGGGCCTGAATCCGGAAATGAACGCGCTGGCCACCCTGTTCATCGCGCTGGTGTCGGTGGGGGTGGTGGCGGCCAATATCTATATGAGTGCGATGACGCGCAAGCGGGAAAGGGAGATGCGGCTGGCTTTCGCCAACGGCTGAGATGGGCGGTGCGCAGTGCGATCGGCAGGCAGGTTCACACAAGGAGAAATGACGATGAAGAGGGTACTGATCAGTGCATTGATTGCGGCGCTGCCCGGTATGGCGCTGGCGGACGCCAAGGCGGACGAGATCGCCAAGCTGAAGGCGCAGATGCAAAAGCTGCAGGCGCAGATGCAGGAACTGCAAAAGGCGGTGGAAGCCGCCTCGGCGGAGAAGCCGGTGCCGGCGGCCTCGGCGGCGGCTGGCGCGGAGGACGCCAACGCCGAGCTGAAGGAAAGGGTGGCCGGCATGGAGCTGAAGGTGGATCGGCTCAACACCGCCGCTAACGAGGGACCGATCGCCGGCCTCAGCATCACCGGCTACCTGGATCCCACTTATATCTACAATCGCGGCAACAACAGCTCGGGATTCCAGTTCCTCAATCACCAGAACACCTACGCTTATAGCAACAGCACCTTCGGCGACGTGTACCTGGATATCAAGAAGACCTTCGGTGTCGGCCCCACCGCTCCCAGCGCCGAGATCAGCATCATGCCCAACCGCGGTTCCGGCAACACGCTGCTGGACGGCGGCAGCGGCAACAACATCATCAACACCGCGGTGATCAACTTTCCCTTGTCCGACACCTGGTCGGTGAATGCCGGGCTGATGAACAGCTTCGGCGGCTACGAGGTGCAGCAGTCCAACCAGATGGTGACGCTGACCCACGGCCTGTTGTACGACTTCAGCGATCCAGGCAGCTACGTCGGCGCCGGCTTCGCCTGGAGCCACGACGTGTGGGCGTGGAAATTCCTGCTGGCCAACGAGCAGTACCGCACCCACGCCAATCTGGCCAATACCGGCACCAACACGGCAACCGGCAATCCGCAGGTCAAGAGCAACAACACGCCGACGGTGACCGCGCGGCTGGATTACACCTGGAGCAGCGCGCTGGATCTGGGGTGGTCGTTCAACGCCGGCCGGCAGACGCTGCTGACCAGCGCGGCGCAGTCAGCCACCAGCCCGGTGCCCGCCACCAATGGCTGCCTGGCCGGCAATACCGGCTACGGCTATCAGTGCACTTCCGCCAATCCCTATTCCAACTATTTTTTCACAGAGGCCGACGCCAGCTACACGCTGGGCGACGTGCTGTACAACGCCGAACTGGACTATGGCCAGCAGCAGAACGCGGCCTGGAACGGCGGCAGCGCTCAATGGTACGGCGTGTCGCTGCTGGGCCACCGCAAGTGGATGACCGACATGGTGGGCAAGATGGGCGCCACGCTGCGTTACGACTACCTGAACGACAGCAAGAACGGCGGCGGCGGCGGCGGCATCGCGCTGAACGCCAGCGGCTATGACGGCACCAACGCTTTTGGCGTGTCGCAAGCCTGCCTGGCCAGCGGGGCCACCAACTGCAAGGGCGCCAATCGCCAGGCGCTGACCGCCGATCTGCTGTTCTTCCCCACCGACCAGCTGACGCTGAAGCTGGAATACCGCCACGACTGGGCCAGCGAAAGCGTGTTCCTGCGCAACGACGGCAGCTTCCGCAAGAGCAACGATCTATTGGGCGCGCAGGCGGTCTACACCTTCTGAGGCGGGATGCGGGACAGCCGGCGGCGGGGAGACCCGCCGCTTTTTATTTGGAGCGGCCATCCGTCTGCGGCAGAATGGCGGCATTGTTTTCGCCACGAGTATGCGCATGTTCCGTAAACTGCTGCCGCATTGGCCATTGCCGCGCTACCGCGCCGACGCCGCCCGTTCCCACCATGGCGTGGACGGCTACCAAAACCTGTATCCGTTCAAGCAGCCGCGCTTTGCCGATCTGCTGCGCTGGAACTGGCAGCGCTGGCGGATGCCGGCGGTCGCGCACCGGCTGCAGGACATCCGCCGGCAAGCGCCGGATGCCGCGGCCCTGGCCGCCAACCGCAGCCGGCCGTCGTATACCTGGATAGGCCACGCCAGCGGTTTCATCCAGTTGGCCGGATTGAATCTGCTGCTGGACCCCGTGTGGTCGGCGCGTGCTTCGCCGCTGCAGTGGGCAGGCCCCAGGCGCCTGCTGCCGCCGGCGCTGACGCTTGACGAGTTGCCTGCCATCGATCTGGTGATGATCACCCACAATCATTACGACCATCTAGATTTCCACGCGGTCCGTCAACTGGCGCGGCAAACCAGCGGCGCGCCGCAGTTCGTCGTGCCTTTGGGCGTGGCGCCCACCTTGCTGCGCGCCGGCGTGCCGGCCGGGCATATCCATCAACTGGATTGGTGGGAGAGCTTCAAGCTGGGCGGAGTGGAAGCGGTGCTGACGCCGGCCCAGCACTGGAGCAAGCGTTGGGTGTTCGGCGACCGCAACCGCGCGCTATGGGGCGGCTTCGCGGTGAGGGGCGATGGTTTGCAGCTTTGGTATCCGGGCGATACCGGGTATCATCCCGAACTCTTCGCCCTGGTTTCCAAGCGCATCGGTCCTCTGGACCTGGCATTGTTGCCGATAGGAGCCTATCAGCCGCGCTGGTTTCTGCAGGCGCAGCACATCGACCCGGCCGAGGCGGTGCAGATTTTCCGCATCATGAAGCCGCGCCGCGCGCTGGCGGTGCATTGGGGTACTTTCGCGCTGACCGACGAGGCCTTGCACCAGCCGCCGCTGGATTTGGCGGCGGAGTTGGAGAAATACGGCATTGCGCCGGCCGACTTCGCCGTACCCGCGCTGGGCGAGACTTTCTGGCTGCGGCCGCGCTAGATCAAGCAACAGGCATTTTCCGCGGCGGGCGGGGGCGGCAAGCATTGCCGCTGCAGGCTTAGGCGCATACAATCAAACACAAGTTTATTTTCAGAAGCGAAGACGCGTTTTCGTTTTCGCGGCATTTCGTGGGGCTACCAATGACAATTCATCAACTGATCAACGAACGGGTGCAGGCGGCGCTGGCAGCAGCGGGCGCGCCGGACGCGCCGGCCGTGATCCAGCCGGCGTCCAAGCCGGATTTTGGCGACTACCAGGCCAACGGCGTGATGGGCGCCGCCAAGGCATTGAAAACCAATCCGCGCGCGCTGGCCGAAAAAGTGGTGGCGGCGCTGGATCTTGCCGGCATCGCCGACAAGGTGGAAATCGCCGGACCGGGTTTCATCAATATTCATCTAGCCCCTGAATATCTTGCCCGACGAAGCGAAGCCGCCCTGAAAGACGACAAGCTGGGTCTCGCGCCGTTGAAGCCGCAGCGCGTGATGGTGGAATACTCGTCGCCCAATCTGGCCAAGGAAATGCACGTCGGCCACCTGCGTTCGTCCATCATCGGCGACGCGCTGGCACGGGTGATGGAGTACCTTGGCCACGAAGTGGTGCGCGCCAACCACGTCGGCGACTGGGGTACCCAGTTCGGCATGCTCACCGCCTATCTGGTGGAAACCAGCCAGGACGGCAATGCCGCGTTGGAATTGTCTGATCTGGAAACCTTCTACCGCAACGCCAAGATCCGCTTCGACGAGAGCGAAGAGTTCGCCGACCGCGCCCGCGACTACGTGGTGAAGCTGCAAGGCGGCGATCAGGAAGTGCTGAGGCTGTGGAGGCAGTTCGTCGAGATATCTCTCGAGCACTGCCAGGCGGTGTACGACAAGCTCAACGTCAACCTCAAGCGCGAGCACGTGCGCGGCGAGTCCTCGTACAACGACGACCTGCCGGTCATCGTCAAGGAACTGCGCGCGGCGGGCCTCTTGACCGAGAGCGAAGGCGCGCAGGTGGTGTTCCTGGAAGAGTTCCGCACCCAGGAAGACCAGCCCATGGGCGTGATCATCCAGAAGAAGGACGGCGGCTATCTGTACACCACCACCGACCTGGGCGCGGTGCGCTACCGCCACAAGACCCTGGGCCTGGACCGCGTGATCTACGTGGTGGACGCCCGCCAGAGCCAGCACTTCGCCCAGATGTTCAGCATCTGCCGTAAGGCCGGCTTCGCGCCGGAGGAAATGAAGCTGGAGCATGTCGGCTTCGGCGTGATGATGGGCGACGACGGCAAGCCGTTCAAGACCCGCTCCGGCGGCACCGTCAAGCTGATCGAACTGCTGCAGGAAGCGGAAGAGCGCGCCTATGCGCTGGTGGCGGAGAAGAATCCCGACCTGCCCGAAGCCGAGAAGCGCGAAATCGCCGCCGCGGTGGGCATAGGCGCGGTGCGTTACGCCGACCTGTCCAAGAACCGCATGAGCGATTACATCTTCAACTGGGACACCATGCTGGCGTTCGAAGGCAATACCGCGCCGTATCTGCAGTACGCCTACACCCGGGTGCAGAGCGTGTTCCGCAAGGCCGAGGATTACGACGCCAACGCCCGCGTCGTGATCACAGAGCCGGCCGAGAAGCAGCTGGCCGCCGCGCTGGCGCAGTTCGAGGACACGCTGTTGTCGGTGGCCGATAGCTGCTACCCGCACTACCTGTCGCAGTACCTGTACCAGATCGCCACGCTGTTCTCGCGCTTCTACGAGGCCTGCCCGATCCTGAAGAGCGAGGGCGAAGTGCGCGCCAGCCGCCTGCAACTGGCGGCGCTGACCGCCAAGACCCTGAAAACCGGCCTGGACCTGCTTGGCATCAAGGTGCTGGAGGCGATGTAAGCCTCTGCCGGCGCCAGGCCCAAGCCCACCGCATGCGGTGGGCTTTTTCATGGCGGAATCAGGCGCCGGACAGTCGCTTGAGCTGGTTCAGCAACTCGCCGCGGTCTTGCAAGGGCCGGCTCCAGTCGACGCGGCGGTATGCGCCGTCTTGCAGGTAATCCGCGCCGAAGCAGTCGCAGCCGAGCAGGCGGATGGCGGCGGGCAGTCCGGCTTGCGCCTGCTCCAGCAGGGCTTGTTCATCCCGCAGCGACAGCGCCGGCAACTGTGACCATGCGCTCTCGTCTATCCAGCCCATCTGGCCAAGGCCGACAATCAGCCGCTGCCTGGCCGGCGGCAGGCGGAAGAACATGAAATCCAGCGCCAGCCATTCTTCAGCTTCCGGCAGATAGCGCAGCAGCCGCCGGCGCAAAAGCGCTTCAGGCTCGAAGCGTTCGGCATCGCCCAATATGGTCAGCCGGGTAGCGGATTGGGCGGCGGGCTGGCCGGGCGTCAGCAGCGACAGGCTGACCCGCTGGTCGGCCAGCAGATTTTTGCTGTGCTCGGCCAGCGCGCTGGCGAGAAATACCGGCCGCTGGCGCTCGTCGCAGAAAAACTGCACCGTGGTGGCGTAAGGGTAGCCTGGGTATTTCAGGGATTGGGTGGCAAGCGTGGCGTATTGGCACTGGTGCAGCAGGCTGACGGCGAGGTTGGGTTTCATGGTCTGGCTATCGGTTGAAGCGATGCGGACATCTTATGTTGTCGCGGTAGCAAAGCAAACGCCCCGGCTGGGCGGGGCGTTGTCTGGCGGAGGTGACGGCCGGCTCAAAACCCTGCGGTCTTGCCGATGAAGTTGTTGAGACTGGCCACGTTCAGGCTGCCCCAGCCGGTGGTGTAATCCCAGCCGTTGGCCGCCTTGTAGGCGCCGTTGCTGCCGCTGGCCACGTCGTGATACAGCGACGGGTTGGCCTTGAAGTACTTGTAGATGGCGGTGGCGGGGGAGGTCAGCTTGTTGCCGTTGGCCGACTGGATGCGGTTCCAGAAACCAGTGAACAGCGGCGCGGCCAGGCTGGTGCCGCCAACCTGATAGGTGCTGCCGGCCACCAGAACCAGCTCGCCGCTGTTGGGGTCGGCGTCGAAGGCGATGTCCGGCACGCCGCGCCTGGTTTTGTTGGTGGTCAGCACGCCGGCGCTGGTCTGCCAGGCGGGTGCGGCCTCGGTATAGCTGGCGCCGCCGCCGCCGCCGCTCCAGGTTTTCTCGCTGCTGTAGACGGTGTTGCCGCTGGTGGTCAGCGTGGTGCCGCCGACTGCGATCACGTAGGGCGACACCGCCGGATAGCTTTGATAGGCGGTGCCGCCGCCGCACTCATAGGAACCGGCGTCGCCGCTGGAAACGGAGAAGGTCTGGCCATGTGCCACGGCGGCCTGCAGCATCTGGTCCACGCTGGCGGTCATGCCGGAGTACTGCGCGCTCAGTTCGCACTCGCCCAGCGAGACATTCACCACCTTGGCGCTGTTGGCCGTCACCGCCGCGTTGATCGCCGCGGCGATGTCGGCATTGCTCATCGACGGCGCCACGTAGAATTGCAGCTGTTTCAGCGCGCCGCCGCTGGCGGCGAGTATGGTCTGGCTGTCCAGATTCCATTCGATGATGCCGGAGGTGTCGCCGCTGGGCGCGCCGGCATTGACGATGGCGATGCTGGGCGCGGCGAAGCCGGCGCTCCTGGCGAAGCTGCCGAGATCGGCCACCGTCTGGTTCAGATTGCCTTCGGCAATGATGCCGGCCACGCTGTTCTTGGCCGCCGGCAGACTGGCGGCGTTATAGATGGAAGCGAAGTCGGCGGGTTTGTGCGCCATCACGCCGACGCTGGTCTTGGCGACGGCCTGCGCGTGGAAGGCGGTGTGGAATTGGTGGACATTCTGCAGGCCGTGCACCGCCAGCACGATGCTGGCCAGGCTGGCCGGCACCTGGGCCGCGGCGACGTTGGCCACCGCCTGGCGACCGTTGACGCTATAGCGGTGCAGCTTGGTCTGGAAGGCGCTGTAGACGGTGGCGGCGCTGCCGTCGGCCGTGATCAGCAAGTTGTTGGGAGAGACGCTGATATTGCGGAAACCGTTCTGCTGCAGATGGCTTACCACTTGCTGCACCTGGGAGGCGCTGGGCGCGTATTGCGCCATGAACTGGGCGTCGCTGATAGGCTGCCCCTGGCCGGACAGGATGCTGCTGGTCAGCGAGTCCAGCCCGGCCTTGTTGCGCACCGCCAAGCTGACGGCGATGTGGACCAGCTCGCCGTTGGCGATTTCGCCGTTATCCGAGGCGCCGGGAATCAGTTGCTGTACCGGGTGGGGCAGGGTGCTGGTGGCGGCCCAACCGCCGGCAGCCTGCGCGCCGATGCTGATCACGCTGCCTAGCAGCATTGTAAGGATTTGATTTTTCACCGACATCCCATCTCTCCTGATTGAAACCCGCCGAACACTTCGAAGATTAGTCCGTTGCGCTACGGGTTTTTACTAGATAGCGAGAGCCTCCTTATTTGTAAAGTATTTACTCTTAAATTACCCGGTTTATCTGTAACTATTTGATAGGTATGACGCTGTGGTGTCAGCGCTGCCGGCAACTGTTAGCCATTGTTTCGGCAGCAGCAAGACGAGTTTGAAAAGAAAAAATGTAAAAAACCCCGGGCGGGCCCGGGGCTGGTCAGCTTAGCTGAAATGCCTGGATCAGAAGCCGGAGTGGCTGCTGATGAAGGTGTTCAGCGCGGAAACGTTCAGGCTGCCCCAACCGGTGGCGTAGTCCCAACCTTTGGCGGCTTTATAGCCGCCGTTGTTGCCGGAAGTCACGTCATGGTACAGGCCGGTATTCGCCTTGAAGTACTGATAGAAGGCGGTGTTCGGCGATACCAGCTTATTGCCGTTGGCGGATTGGATGCGAGCCCAGAAGCCGGAGAACAGCGGTGCGGCCAGGCTGGTGCCGCCGATTTGCTGGTTGCTGCCCTGAACGATGACCAGCGCGCCGCTTTGCGGGTCGGCGTCAAACGACACATCCGGCACGCCGCGCTTGGTCTTCGAGGTGGTCAGCACGCCTGCCTTGGTTTGCCAAGCCGGTGCCGCTTCGACAACGCTGGGGCCGCCGCCGCCGCCGTTCCACACCGATTCCGACGTGTACTTGGTGCCGCTGGTGTACAGCGTGGTGCCACCCACAGCGATCACGTACGGCGACGTCGCCGGGTAGCTCTGGCCGGGGCCGCTGCATTCAGCCGAACCCGAGTCGCCGGTGGACACCGAGAAGGTCTGGCCCTGAGCCACCGCGGTCTGGAAGATCTGGTCGTCGGAGGCGACGGTGCCGTCGCTCTGCGCGTCGCTTTCGCATTCGCCCAGCGACACGTTGATCACCTTGGCGGAACCATCGCTGACTGCGGAGTTGTAGGCGGCGGTGATGTCGGCATTGGTCATCGAGGTGGCGACGTAGAAGTTCAGCTGCTGCAGCGCGCCGCCGGCGGCGGCCAGGATGTCCTGGCTGTCCAGGTTCCACTCGCCGATGCCATCCGTGTCAGACGATGCGTCGCCGGCGTTGACCACATTGGTCTGAACGTAGCTGTAGCCGGCGGAGTCTTCAAACTGCTGCAGGTCTTGCAGCGTCTGGGTCAGGTCGCCTTCGGAGATGATGCCCACGGTGGTGTTGCTGGCCGGCGGCAGGCTGCTGGCGTTGTAGATCAGCGGGAAATCGGTCGGGTTGTGGCCGCTGGCGGCGTTGGTTTTGGCTGAGGCCAGGGTCTTCACCCCGGCTTTTTGCAGGGTTGTATGGAAGGTGTGAACGTTTTGCAGGCCGTGCACCGCCAGAACGACGTTGCCCAGCGATTGCGGCACTTGGGCGGCGGTCACGTTGGCGAAGGTGTTGCGGCCATTCACATTGAAGTGGTGCAGGGTGGCGTTGAAGGCGGTCTTGGCGCTGGCGGCGCTGCCGTCGGCGCTAACCAGCATGCGGTTGGCGGCAACCTTGATGTTGCGGAAGCCGCTCTTCTGCAGGTGGGCGACAACCTGTTGCACCTGGGCCTGAGTCGGCGCGTATTGGGCCATGAATTCGGCATGGCTCAGGGTTTTGTGGCTGGTGCCGGCCAGCAGGTTGCTGGTCAGCGCATCCAGTTGAGCCTTGTTGCGGACTTTCAGCGTCACGGCTACGTGAACGGACTGGCCTGCGGCGACTTCGCCCGCGCTTTGCACGCTGGCGTTGGCGGCCAGAGTGCCGAGTACCGGGTGGGCCTGGGTGGCGGTAGCGACCCAAGGTTCAGCTGCCTGGGCGCCCAGGGCAAACAAGCCAGATACGATCAATGCGATAGCGTGCTGTTTTGCAAACATGCAAATTTCTCCTCTTTGCAGTTGAGTGCAGGGACTGACGGTATGTCTTTCCCTGATAGAGACGGGGTTTGTATTGCGAATTGTGTCCGCACCCTTCGTCTTGAAACATCCTCCGGCTTGCGGAGGCATGTCGTAATTTCATACGACTATTTCGCAATAGATTAAACGCAGTGAAAATGCCAAATGGATTTAACACAAATTCATAATTGGCATGGGTTATTAATGAAAAATACAAGAATTATCCATTTTGAAAGATTAAGCATTTCGTTAAATGACGAAATAGAGCATTTGTTCTGTTTTTGGGGAAAATTGGTTATTCAGGATTGCTCATGGATTCAATGAGTAAAGCTGATGATTGATGAAGAAATAGCAGGGAGGTATTTGTGAAAAACACAACAGAATCCGAAGGAAAAATGCAAAAAAGCAACAAATAGGGGAGGGGAATTCTGTATTGGAGTATATGTTTTTATGTGTATTTGTGACTAATTGTGACTTGTTTGCGGTTTGTAGGGTGGAATTCCATTGCAATTCATGGTGCATGAATTGTGACGGTTTGTTTCAACCAAAAAAGAAAATGTCCGCTTCTTTTCTTGTTGGAATCATGAAAGTAAATGGTTGTTGACGTTAGTCATTACAAACTTTCACACTCAAAACGCATCTCCTCGGTATGAACAAAACATAGAGCCATGTGCCCACGAGGCGAATGGACGACACATCTACAAAAAGGGATTTGGAGAAATCATGAATTACAAGAGAAAAACACTGGTAGTGGCGCTTTCGCTGATCGGTAGCATGACGACTGCGGCGGCTTATGCTGATGATTCCGATGCGTCCTTGCAGCGTGTCGATGTAATCGGCTCGCACATCAAGCGGCTGAAAGATGAAAAAGCCACCGAGTTGACCACAGTGAAAGTGGATGACCTGGCCAAGCAAGGCCTGACTACGGTGGAACAGGTGGTCAATGCACTGTCGTCCAACCAGTCTAATATCGGCGCCAACTCCAGCGTCGGCCAGTCGACCGGTGGCGCCGCCTTTGCCAACCTGCGCGGTTTGGGCCAGCAATACACGCTGGTGCTGTTGGATGGCCGCCGCATCGCCTATCATCCATTTGACGGCACCGCAGCCGACCTGAACTCCATTCCGCTGAGCTCCATTGAGCGTGTGGAAGTGCTGCCGGACGGCGCGGCTGCGATTTATGGTAGTGACGCGGTAGGTGGCGTAATCAACTTTGTCACCAAGAAGAGCGTGCAAGGCCTGACCTTGGGCGGGGATTTCCTGACCCCGCAACGTTCGGGGGGCAATGAGAAAAATCTGGAAGGCTCTTACGGCTATGGCAGCCTCGCCAAGGATGGCTTCAACGTCTATGCGACGGTGAATTACCACAAAACCGATCCCGTGATGGCCAATCAGCGGGCATTCGCTTCCGCCATCCTGCCGACGACCAAGCCCAGCGTTAACAGCTATCCGGGCAACTATTCTATCGACGGCGGCAACACGCTGATTGGACCGAGTTCTTATCCTAACTGCTATGGCGCCACGGCCAAGGGCGGTTACTGCGTGATGTATCCGTCGTCCATGGTTGGTATTCAGCCGGAAACGGAGCAGATTTCCGGTTTGGCCAAGGGCACGCTGCGCATCGGCGACAATCATGAATTGTCGGTGACTTATAACATCACGCGCACCAAGACCAACTCCTTGTCCGCGCCTACGCCGACCTTTGGCGATGTGCAGCTTCCTAGCGGCACGCAAGGCATCAACAGCGGCTCCAATCCGATTCTGCCTGCATTGCGGACCATCCCGCTGGGTGACCGTAACACTGAGGCGGTGAGCACTACCCAGAAGCTGCAGGTGAATCTGGAAGGACTGGTGGCAGGTTGGGACTATCGTACCGGCGTAGGGTACTCGGAAAGCTATGCTACCGAGGAGTTGGTAAGCGGTTTCACCGGCATCAACGAGTTGACCAATGCTTATCTGAACAATCAGATCAGCCTGACCACCGGCATGGCCACTGACCCCAGCGTCTGGAGCAAGATCGGTCTGACCGGTCATCTCGATGATGGCAAGTACACTTCGGTCGGCGCGGACTTCTCCTTGAGCAAGGAGATCTACCAGTTGCCGGCCGGCATGTTGGCCGTGGCGTTCGGCGGCGAAACCCGCCACGATACGCTCACCCACAATTTCAACTACCCCATTACCAATGATGCGCTTGGGCCTGGCATGACGCTGTCCAAGAACACTCAGGGCAATCGTACGGTGGATGCCCTGTTCGGCGAAGCTGACATTCCTATCATCAAGAATCTGGATGGTAAGGTAGCAGTGCGGTATGACCATTACAACGATGTCGGCGATACCGTTAATCCGCAAGTGTCTTTGCGCTATGAAATGACGCCGCAGGTGCTGTTCCGCTCGTCCGCCAGCACCGGTTTCCGCGCGCCGTCGTTGTACGATATGTACACGCCCAATCAGGAACAGCTGACCGGCAATAATTACGCCAATCCGCTGACTTGCCCCAGCATGTCCTCGTCGTGCACCCAGATCCAGCGCTACATGATGACTGGTGGCAATACGCACCTGAAGCCGGAGAAGTCTTCCTCGCTGTCGTTTGGCATGGTGATTCAACCCACCAAGAGCATTACCGCGAGTGCCGATTTCTGGTGGGTGACCATCAAGGACCAGATTGGCACCTTGCCGGAAGCGACCCTGTTCACGCCGCAATACGCCAACCTGTTGTCTTATGACAGCAATGGCAACTTGGTGGGGCAGGCTACCACCATGAACATGGGCAACTCCAGCTCGGCAGGCGTGGATCTGGACTTCCGCTGGACGCTGCCGAAGACCAATTACGGTAACTTCGGCATCGAACTGGCTGGTACCTACCTCGCCAAGAGCGACTATCAGATCGTGGCAAATGGCCAGTACTACAGCAATCTGGGCCAATATCCGACCACGCTGAACGAGCCGACCTTCCGTTGGCAGCATACGCTGACTTTTAACTGGTCGCTGGGACCGTGGAGTTCGGTGCTGTCCGAGAGCTACAAGTCGGGATACACCGACCAGCATCTCAACCCGGATGGCACCCAGCACTTCGTGAAGCCGTACTCGACTTGGAACCTGTCCGGCAGCTACGAATGGAACAAGCATCTGACGCTGACCGCGGGCGTTCGCAATCTGTTTGACCAGTTGCCGCCTTACAGCAATCAGACCTACCTGTTCCAGGCCAACTATGACGCGCGCTTCGCCGATCAAGTGGGCCGCGCCTACTTCCTGAAGGCCAACTACAAGATGTAATTGGAGCACGAATGCCCGCCTCGCTGGCTTAGACTGGCGGAGGCGGGCAGATTCATGCGTAGAGATTGCGAGACGGAGTGAGGGTTCACCCCGGGTTGTAAATCGGATGGCCGGCAGGGCTAATCATGCCGGTCACCAACGCAGTGGAAGGACATGTGAAAAGACATGGCAAGTATTCCCATAAAAGGCAACCCTAGTCTGAGAAACCGGCGCAGCGCCGGCCTGATCGGCGTGATCGTGTTCCATGCTCTGCTGATCTACGCGCTGGTGACCGGACTGGCGCAGGGCGTGGTCAAGGTGATCCAGCAGAAGGTGGAAGTGGCGGTGATCAGCGAACCGCCGCCGCCGCCCCCTCCGCCGCCGCCGAAGATCGAGAAAGTGGTGCAGCCGACAGCGGCGCCGAAACCGCAGGCTTACGTGCCGCCGGTGGTGAATCCGCCGCCGGTGGTGCAGTCGGCGAACGCGATCCAGTCGGTGACGTCGGATCCGAAGCCGCAACCGGCGCCGACGCCGGCGCCCGCGGTGGAAGCGCCGAAGGGTCCGATCTCGGCGAAGGCCAACTGCAGCCATCTGGAAGCGCCGGAATACCCGAGCAAGGCCCAGGAAGACGAAGTCCAGGGCGTGGTGACGGTGGTGTTCGGCGTCGGCGCGGACGGCAAGTTCAGCGGCATCAGCAATATTGGTTTCGACGGCGGCATTCCGCCGCGCTACCGCAGCAGCTTCAAGTCGGCGATCACCGCCGCATTGCAAGGCTACACCTGCCAGGCCAATTCCCAGCTGAAACAGGAATTTGGTTTCAAACTCGACTCTGGCTCCTAAGACCAGGGCATCTCAAGACACAAAGGAGTAAATACCATGGCTAAAATCACTCGCGCTCTGCTGGGCAAGGTACTGACTGCGGCTGCGGCATTGACCGCGCTGCCGGCGCTGGCGGCGGAAACCGTCACCGACAACCCGTACGGCATCGACGCGCTGTGGTCGCAAGGCGACTTCGTCGCGCGCGGCACCCTGATCATTCTGCTGATTATGTCCGCCTCCACCTGGTATGTGGGCATCGTCAAGCTGCTGGAACAACGTCGCCTGATCAAGCAGGGACACGAACTGCTGGGCCACCACGGCGTGGACCTGCAAAAAGCGGCCAGCGAACTGGCCGACGAAGGCATGTACAGCGCGGTGGCGCAGGCCGGCATCGAAGCCGCCGGCGAACACAAGGGCGAGCTGTCCAATCGCGTGGATCTGAACACCTGGGTGTCGATGGCGATCTCCGACGCGGTGGATTCGGCCAGTCACCATATGCAGAACGGCCTGTCGGTGATCGCCACCGTGGGTTCGACGGCGCCGTTCGTCGGCCTGTTCGGCACGGTATGGGGCATCTACCACGCGCTGGTGAAGATCGGCACCTCGGGCCAGGCCTCGATCGATAAAGTGGCGGGTCCGGTGGGCGAAGCGCTGATCATGACCGCGATCGGTCTGGCGGTGGCGGTGCCGGCGGTGCTGGGATACAACTGGCTGGTGCGCCGCAACAAGCTAGTGCTGGACAACGTGCGCGTGGTCTCCGGACGTCTGCACGCCAGCCTGCTGAACAACCCGACCCGGTAAATCGCCATGGCCCGTTACAAACGCTTTGGCCACGGCAGGGCGGAAGAGGATCAAGTGCTGTCGGCGATCAACACCACGCCATTGGTGGATGTGATGCTGGTGCTGTTGATCATCTTCCTGATCACCGTGCCGGTGGTGACGCAGACGGTGAAGATGACGCTGCCGAAAGAGCAGAACATTCCGACGCAGACCAAGCCGGAAAACATCGTGCTGGGAGTGGACACCCACAACACGATTTACTGGAACACGCTGCCGATGAAGAGCCAGGAAGAACTGCTGGCGCGGCTGGTGAAGGAAGCGAAGAAGACCCCGCAACCGGAAGTGCACATTCGAGGCGACGCGGAGGCGAAGTATGCGCCGATCGGCCGGATCGTGCTGGCGGTGCAGCAGGCGGGTATCGTGAAGATCGCGTTCATCACCGAGCCGCCGGCGCGGAACTAGGAGAATAGAGATGGCGATGAATGTGGGTTCGTCGGGCGAAGACGACCTGATGATGGAAATCAACACCACGCCGCTGATAGACGTGATGTTGGTGATGCTGATCATGCTGATCATCACGATACCGATCCAGACGCACGCGGTGAAGCTGGACATGCCGGTGAACACGCCGTCGAAGCCGTTGGAGAAGCCGGTGGTGGTGCAGATCGACATAGCGCCGGACAACGCGGTGATGTGGAACGGCGAGAGGTTGGCGGGTCGGGATCAGCTGGAGGCGAAGCTGTCGGCGGCGGGCAAGGCGGTGCCGCAGCCGGAGTTGCACATCAAGCCGAACAAGGACGCGAGTTATGCGCCGGTGGCGATGGTGTTGGCGGAGTCGCAGCGTCTGGGATTGACGAAGCTGGGCATCGTCGGGTCGGAACAGTTTGTGAGATGACATTCAAATAGCCATTGTCTTGTGGCATGATTGGGAACAGGCGGCTGCAGTTGGGCCGCCTGTTCCGTCGCGGAGGGGTGTTATCCTCCGACTGTCCCAATAAATGCCAAACCGGATGCTGGCCGCGATGCCTGCAGCGGGAATAAAACACACATGAACACACGTCTTTGTCTGATAGCCCTTCTCCTTTTGCCGCTTGCCGCTTGCAGCAAGAGCGATGGCGCCGATAAGCACGCCTCCGGCAAGAATGCGTCGGCGCCGGTGGCGCGCAGCTTGTCCAGTGCCGATGTGATCAAGGCGCAAATCCAGCCGCTGGCGGCCACTATTCCTTTCACCGGCTCCCTGACTGCCCTGAGCAGCAGTGCGGTGGCGGCGGAGGTGGACGCCAATGTGCGCGAGGTGAGGGTGCGCGAGGGCGAGGCGGTGCGGCGCGGTCAGGTGCTGGCGGTGCTGGACGCCGAGGCGCTGGGCCAGTCGGTGGAAGAGCAGAACGCCCAATTGGATAACACCAAGTCGCGGCTGCGGCTGGCCAAGGTCAAGCTGGACAAGCAGCGCGAGCTGTTGGGCAAGGGCTTCATCTCCCAGATAGCCTATGACGAGCTGGAAAGCGATTACCGGGTGAAGGAGGGCGAGCTGCGCGCCCAGGCTTCGCAAGTGGCGCGCGCCAAGCGCCTGCTACAGGATACCCAGGTCAAGTCGCCGATAGACGGCGTGGTGTTCGAGCGCAAGGTCAATCCGGGCGAGGCGGCCAGCCGCAATATGAAGCTGTTTTCCATCGCCAACCTGTCGGTGCTTGAGATCGCCGCTACCGTGCCCTCGCGCCTGGTCGCGCAGGCTAAGGTGGGCATGGGCGCTAGCTTCAGCGTGGATGGCCGCAGCGACTTGCAGCATGGCGAAGTGGTGCGCATCAATCCGGTGGCCATCCCCGGCACCCGCAGCTTCACCTTGTTCATCCGGGTGCAGAACCCATCCGGCCAGTTGAAGGTCGGCCAATTCGCCAAGGGCGGCGTGGTGCTGCGCGAAGTGAAAGACCAGGTGGTGGTGCCGCTGTCCGCGGTGCGCGATATCGACAGCCAGCCCTGGGTGATGGTGGCGGAAAAAGGCCGGTTGGCGAAGCGACCGGTTACGTTGCAGCTGCGCGCCGAAAACGAGCGCCAGGTGGCGGTGGGCGGCATCGCCGCCGGCACCCATGTGATTGTGGGCGAACTTTTGGGCAGCAAGGTGGGCGACGCAGTCGGCCTGCCTGGCGGCCAGGCCTGAGGGGCGGACCATGTGGTTGACCCGAGTTAGCGTACGCAATCCGTACTTCGCCGCCGTGTTGATGATGACGCTGATGGTGCTGGGGCTGTTTTCCTGGCAAAAGTTGGCGGTGGAGGAAATGCCGGACGTCCGCTTGCCGATGGCGGTTGTCGATACCAGTTATTCCGGCGCTTCGCCCGAAGTGGTGGAAAGCGAAGTGAGCAAGCCGCTGGAGGAGGCGCTCAACACCGTCAGCGGCATCAAGGAAATCCGCTCCTATTCCTCCGAGGGCAACTCGGTGGTGGTGGCGGAGTTCGAGTTGTCGGTCGACCCCGTCGTCGCGGTGCAGAACGTGCGCGACAAGGTGGCCGGCGTGCAGGGCCAGTTCCGCCGCGAGATCGGCACGCCGTCGGTGTCGCAGGTGGACCCCAACGACAAGCCGATGCTGTCGCTGGCGCTGACTTCCAGCCAGACCCGGCCGCGCGAGCTGAGCAGTTGGGCGGAGAATGTGCTGAAGAAGCGGCTGCAGATGGTGGAGGGCGTCGGCGATGTCAGCCTGATCGGCGCGGTGAAGCGCGAGATACGCATCGACATCGATCCGGTGCGGCTGGAGGGTTCGGGGCTGTCGCTCAGCGATGTAGCCGACGCCATCAAGGCGGCCAACCAGGATTTCCCGGCCGGCAACGTGTCCACCGCGCACAAGGAATGGGCGATCCGGGTGTCGGGCAAGCTCAAGTCCGCCGACGACTTCGCCGCGCTGGCCGTAGGCTACCGCAACGGCACGCCGATCCGGCTGGACGACATCGCCACCGTGGCCGATACCGAGGCCGAGCAGGACAGCGTGTCCTTGATCGACGGCCAGCCAGGTCTGGGCATAGACATCAAGGCGGCGCGCGGTGCCAACGAGGTGGCGGTGGCTGCCGGCGTGAAGAAGCTGCTGCAGGAGTTCAAGCCGCGCATGCCGGCCGGAACGGTATTGCGCTACACCTATGATTCGGCCGAAGACGTCAAAAAGGCGCTGGACAGCGTGGAGTCCATGTTGCTGGAGGGCGCCGGCCTCACCATTCTGATCGTGTTCCTGTTTTTGGGCAGCTGGCGCAGCACGGTGATCACCGGCCTGACGCTGCCGGTGGCGCTGGTGGGCACGCTGTTCGCCATGCAGTTGATGGGTTTCACGCTGAACATCCTGACGCTGCTGGCGCTGTCCCTGTCCATCGGCCTGTTGATAGACGACGCCATCGTGGTGCGCGAGAACATCGTCCGCCACGCCGCGCTTGGGAAAAGCCATTACCAGGCGGCGCTCGACGGCACCAATGAAATCGGCCTGGCGGTGCTGGCCACCACGCTGACCGTGGTGGCGGTGTTCCTGCCGGTAGGCTTCATGAGCGGCATCATCGGCCGCTTCTTCCACCAGTTCGGCCTGACGGTGGCGGTGGCGGTGCTGATCTCGATGTTCGTCAGTTTTTCGCTGGACCCGATGCTGTCGTCGATCTGGCACGATCCGCATCATCACGGCGACAAGCACCGCGGCCCGCTGGGGAGGATGCTGGACTGGTTCGAGTCGTCGCTGGATGGCTTGTCCGAACGCTATGTCAGGGTGATCCACTGGGTGCTGGGACATCGCAAGACCGTGCTGCTGCTGGCCTTGGGCGTTACGGCCGGCAGCTTTCTGCTGGTGCCGATGATAGGCGGCGAGTTTATTCCGGTGCGCGACAGCGGCAAGTTCAACGTGATCTACCAGACCGCCCCGGGTTCCTCGCTGGAATACACCACCGTCAAGGGCCGGGAGCTGGCGCAGGCGCTGTCGGGCATCAAGGAAATCCGCACGGTTTCGCTGGATGTGGGCGCGGGCAATTTCGGCGCCGGCAAGAACGATGGCACGCTGACGCTCGACATCGGCGACAAGCATCTGCGCAAGCGCAGCCTGAACGACGTGATCGCCGACGCGCGCAAGCGGGTGCAGCCGGTGGCCGGCGTGCTGATCAAGGCGGTGGCCAATGACGAGCAGCAGGGCAAGCCGATTTTCATCGGCCTGCGCGGTTCCAATCTGGTCGAGCTGGACCGGGTGTCGCGCGACATCATGGCCAGGCTTCCCAAGCTCAAGGGCGTGAAGGACATTGAATCCAACCTGACCGAAGGCGACCCCTCAATCAGCCTCAGCCTGAAGCGCGATGCCGCGCTTGGGTTGGGCGTGGATCTCAACCGGGTGGGCAATCTGTTGTCGATGCTGCTGGCCGGCAATGTGGTGACCACCTGGGAGGCGCCGGACGGCGACAATTACGATGTGCGGCTGCGCGTGCCCAAGGACGAGCGCCGCCAGGAATTGCTGGATCAGCTGAAAGTGGCGGGCAACCGCGATGAGAACGGCGCGTCGCAGATGGTGCCGCTGTCGTCGCTGATTGAAACCCGGCAGGGCATCAGTCCGCGCCAGATCAAGCGCACCAATATGATGCGCGAGATCAGCATCATGGCCAACGTCGAGGGCCGCGACGTCAGTTCGGCGATGTCCGATGTCAACAAGCTGCTGGAGAGCATGCAGCTGCCGCAGGATGTGCAGTTGGTGCGGCGCGGCCAGCAAAAGGACATGGACGAAACCATCGGCAACGCGCTGCGGGCGCTGGGGCTGGGGGTCATTTTCATCTATCTGATTCTGGCGGCGCAGTTCCGCAGCTTTACCATGCCGGTGACCATCATGGTGGCGTTGCCGCTGGCTTTCGGCGGGGTGTTTGTCGCGCTGTTCCTGTGGGGTTCCACGCTGAACATGTTCTCCATCATCGGCATCATCATGTTGATGGGCCTGGTGGCCAAGAACGGCATTCTGCTGGTGGATTTCATCAACCGTTGCCGGGAAGAGGGCATGGAGCGGACCGCGGCGATAGCGGAGGCGGGGCGGGTGAGGCTGCGGCCCATCATGATGACCAGCCTGGCGATGATCTTCGGCATGTTGCCGCTGGCTCTGGGCACCGGCGATGGCTCGGAAACCAACCGGCCGATGGCGCACGCCATCATCGGCGGCCTGGCGACTTCCACCTTGCTGACGCTGATCGTGGTACCGGTGGTCTACACCTATCTGGACAGCCTGCGCGTCCGCATCCGCAGGCTCCTGGGCGGGAGGAAGAAAGAACCGCTGGTATTGAAGGCTGAAAGCGGTAAGTAAGACAGGCGCCGGCTTGGCTGGCGTCTGTCATGATGCCAAGTTCATTTGCGTACGGGCGCGATGCAGTCGTTGCCGTCGAAACTGACCGATTCAACCGTATGGCTGGCCGGGTCGGCGACAAAGTTGGTGGTGCAGCTGTAGTAGACCGAACCACCGCCGTTGATGCCCCAGGGGTGGTAGAAGCCGCCGCCCTGGATAGGCATGTCCTGGCTGTAAGCGCTGCGGTAGGTATAAAGCTGCTTGCCATTGGGCATGGTCATCTGGCTGGTGGGCGTGCCCCAGGCAGCCAGCAGTTCGTTGACGTCGCGTCCTTGCCAATGGTTGACCTTCTGGGCATAGCCCTGCTGGGTGGCGCAGCCGGCCAGCAGGCTGGCTGCCAGCAGCAAGATGGTGGTGACGGTCTTCATTTTCGTTTCCTCGCAGTCTGGGCGTTGGCTCAGGCCATGTTGCCGACAGATGGTCTTGATGTCGATGGTTTCGGTCTGTCCGTTCATGGCGATTTCATGTTCAGGCTTTTATTTTACGATGCTGTCAGCCCTGCCCGATGTCAATCGTTAAGGTTCTGGCAGTGTTTGGTTTGTGTTAACAAGCTTGTGCAGCAGGTGGCAGGCGGCGAGGGGAGTGCCATGCGACATCAGATCGACAGCTTCCTCGCCGACCGGCTCCGACGAAAAAAACAAAGGAGAAACGACTATGTGCCTGAGAAAGCCCATTGTGGCGGCACTGATGGTCTGGGGGAGCATGGCGCCGCTTCATGCGGCAGCCGCGGAGAAGGTGCTGCATGCCACTTTCAACGCGCCGGAGACGGGTTTCGATCCGGCCAAGATTTCGGACGTCTATTCCGCGGCGGTGATCGAGCATATCTATGATCCGCTGCTGACCTTCGACTACCTGGCGCGGCCGGTAAAGGTCATCCCCAACGTGGTGACTTCGATGCCCACCGTCAGCGACGGTGGCAAGACCTACACCTTCCATTTGAAGAAGGGCATCTATTTCGCGCCGGATCCGGCCTTCAAGGGCAAGAAGCGCGAGCTGACCGCCGCCGACTATGTCTACACCATCAAGCGTCTGTCCGACCCTCTGGTGGCTTCGCCGATAAGCGACACTTTCACCGGCAAACTGGTCGGGCTGGACGAGTTGGTGAAAAAGGCCGGCAAGGGCGGGCTGAACTACGACACGGTGGTGGAGGGTGTCAAAACGCTGGACCGCTATACCCTGCAACTGAGGTTCAAGGAACCGTTCCCGTCGCTGCCCTATGTTTTGGCCGGCAGTTGGGTCGAAGGCCAGGCGCGCGAAGTCATCGAGGCCTATGGCGACAATACCAACGCCCATCCGGTGGGCACCGGCCCCTATATGTTGTCGGAGTGGAAACCGGGCAATCACATGACCCTGGTGCGCAATCCCAATTTCCGCCAGGAAACCTTCCGCTACCAGGCGGGAAGCGACGCGCTGGGCCGCAAGATCGCCAGCCAGATGAATGGCAAGCGCTATCCGCAGATCGACCGCATCGACATTTCGGTGATCGAGGAGGAGCAGCCAACCTGGCTTGCGTTCAAGAGCGGAGAGCTGGATGTGCTGAGCGGCAATCCCAGCATTCCCCAGCCGTTGATCCGACAGGTTTTGCGTCTGGACCCGAAGGATTCAACGCGCGCGGAGCTGAGGGCGGAGTTGCGGGACAAGGGCGTGCAGCTGAGCCGCAGCCTGGAAGAAGGCATCACCTTCTATGCCTTCAATATGCAAGACCCGGTGGTGGGCGGCTACGGCAAGGATAGAATCGCCTTGCGTCGCGCCATCGCCATGGCTTTCGATCAGAGTGAAACCATACGCGACATCCGGCGCGGCCAGGCGTTGCCGGTGCAATACATCATTCCGCCAAATGTTTCCGGGCATAACCCGGATTTCCGCGCCGCCTATCCTTACAACCCCGCGCTGGCCAATGCCCTGCTGGACCAGTTCGGTTACAAGATCGGCGCGGACGGCTACCGCAACCGCCCGGATGGCAAGCCTTTCACCGTCGACTATCTGACCGGCCCCACCGCGATAGACAAGCAGTGGAACGAGTACTGGCAAAAGGCGTTTGACCGCATCAAGCTGAGGATCAACTTCCGCGTGATGCAGTGGAACGAGCAGGTCAAGGCGCTGCGCGAATGCAAGTATGGCCTGGCTGGCGGCGCATGGGGCGCGGATTATCCGGATGGCGATGACTTCATGCAGTTGTTGTATGGCCCGAACACCGGCGGCTCCAATTATGCCTGCTATCAGTCAAGCCGCTACGACAGCCTGTATGTGAAGTCGCGAGTCCTGCCGGATGGGCCGGAGCGCAACCGCCTGTACGATCAGATGAACAAGCTGGTGGTGGCGGATACGCCATGGGTCTTCAGCGACATCCGCTACACCAACGGCGTGGCCCAGCCCTGGGTGCGCGGTTTCAAGGTGCATCCCAACTTCAACGCCATCTGGCGCTTCCTTGACGTGCAGAAATAAGCGGCAAGAGAGGAGAACACTATGTCCGCATTCATCATCCGCCGGCTGTTGCAAATGATCCCGACTCTGTTCGGGGTGATGCTGCTGGTTTTCGTCTTGTTCACCCTGGTGGGCGGCGATCCTTCGCTGGTGCTCGCCGGCAAGCACCTGTCCGCCGATGTGTTGGCCCATATCCGCGCCCAACTTGGCCTGGACAAGTCCCTGCCCGAGCAGTTCTGGCTGTTTGTCAAACAGGTGGCCACCTTTGATTTTGGCACTTCCTGGTCCACCCAACAGCCGGTATCCGACGTCATCGGCAGCCGTATCGGGCCGTCGCTGACGCTGACCAGTGCCATGCTGGTGGTCGACATGCTGATCGCCATTCCGTTGGCGGCGCTGGTCGCCTATTTCCGCGGCGGCCTCACCGACCATATCGTCACCATCTCCTGCACCATCGCCATGTCGATCAGCGCGCTGATCTACATCATCGCCGGCCAGTTCTTTCTGGGCTTCAAGCTGGGCCTGTTTCCGGTGCGCGGCTGGGGGATTCCTTCTGGACCAATCTATTCCTGTATGTGCCGCTGCCGCTGCTGATGGGACTGATGGTGTCGCTGGGGCCGGACATCCGTTTCTACCGCAGCTTCTTTGTCGAAGAGCTGGGGCAGGACTACGTCCGCACCGCGCGCGCCAAAGGGCTGTCGGAGAGCCGCATCATGCTCAAGCATGTGCTGCGCAACGCGATGATCCCGGTGGTCACCAGCCTGATGATGTCGCTGCCTTATCTGCTGCTGGGCGCGCTGGTGCTGGAGAGCTTCTTCGGCATTCCCGGCATGGGCAACGAGGTGATCCAGGCGGTCAACAAGAGCGACTTTCCGGTGATCAAGGCCATCACCATCTATATCGCCATCGCCACCATGGTATTCAATCTGCTGGGAGACCTGGTCTACAAGTGGATTGACCCACGCGTGCAGCTGAAGTGAGCGGGAGAGACAAATGACGACATTGCAGAATACCGCCGGCGCCGCGCCGGCAGCGCCGTCCCGCAGCCTGTGGGCGCTGGGCTGGCAAAGATTGAAGCGCAACAAGGTGGGCTTGGCCTCGCTGTGGGTGGTGCTGGTTTATCTGGTCATCGGCATTGGCGGCGGGCTGAACCTGGTGGGTGGCCATTGGGCGGACGAGGTCGGCGTGCCTTATGCGCCGCCGAACTGGGTTCAGGAATCTCCGGATGATGTGCTGCCGCCGGAGCCGGCGGCGAAACAGCTTGCCGCTGCGCCGGTTATCGCGCTGAGCCAGGCTGAAGATCCTATCGGCAAGGAGTTGGCGGCTGCGGAAAAACATGTCGGCGAATACGTTGATCACAGTCCGGCCAGGCTGGAGCGCCTGCCATTCGGCGGTGACCTGCAAGGTCGGGATGTGATTCAGAAGACGCTGAAGGGCACATCCACCTCGCTGTTTGTCGGCGTGTTCGGCGCGGTGTTCTCACTGCTGATCGGTTGCGCGCTGGGCGCGGTGTCCGGTTATTTCGGCGGCAAGGCGGATGACTTCCTCAACTGGTTCTACAGCATCTTCACCTCGGTGCCGGACATGCTGCTGCTGCTGTCGTTTGCCGCGGTGTCCGGCCGCGGCATCACCACCATCATCTCGGTGATGGCGCTGACCAGTTGGACCGGCACCTACCGTTTGGTGCGCGCGGAATACCTGAAGCTGAAAGGCCGCGAGTACGTGCAGGCCGCCGACGCCATCGGCGCCGGCAGCGGCCGCAAGATGTTCATCCACATCCTGCCCAATATCTCCCACCTGCTGCTGGTGCAGTTTTCGCTGCTGACCGTGGCCTTGATCAAGTATGAAGCCATCCTGTCTTTCCTTGGCTTCGGCGTGGGCGTGCGCGAAGTGAGCCTGGGCTCGATGCTGGCCGAGGCGCCGAGCGAACTGATCCAGGGCTACTGGTGGCAGATGCTGGCGGTGACGATTGCGATGTCGGTGCTGGTGACGGCTTTCAGCCTGCTGGTGGATGCGCTGCGCGACGCGCTGGATCCGCGCGCGGTGGCCAAGTAAGCGGCGGCAAGAGGAGAACTGCAAAATGAATAACACAGAAACCCTGCTATCCGTGCGCAACCTGAAGGTGCGCTTCCGCCAGGAAGACGGCGGCCGCTTCGAGGCGCTCAAGGGCGTCAGCTTCGACATTCCCGCCCACCGCACCGTGGCGCTGGTGGGCGAGTCCGGCTCCGGCAAGTCGGTCACCTCGATGGCCATCATGCAGCTGCTGCCGCCGCAGGCCAGCGAGATCGACCCAGCGTCCGAGCTGCTGTTCCAGGGCCGCAACCTGCTGCAATTGTCGCGCGGGGAGCTGCGCCGGCTGCGCGGCAAGGACATCGCGATGATCTTCCAGGAGCCGATGAGCTCGCTCAATCCGGTATTCAGCGTCGGCGAGCAGATCGTCGAGACGCTGACGCTGCACGCCGGCCTGTCGCGCTCCGCGGCGTGGAAGCGCGCGGTGGAGCTGCTGCGCGAAGTGGGCCTGCCCGAGCCGGAGAAGCGGGTGAAGGCCTACCCGCACGAGCTGTCCGGCGGCCAGCAGCAGCGGGTGATGATCGCCATCGCCATCGCCTGCGAACCCAAGCTCCTGATCGCCGACGAGCCGACCACCGCGCTGGACGTCACCATCCAGAAGCAGATCCTGCAACTGATTGCCGACCTGCAGAAGAAGCATGGCATGTCGGTGCTGTTCATCACCCACGACCTGGGGGTGGTGGGCGAATTCGCCGACGAAGTGATCGTGATGCGCCACGGCGAAATCCGCGAGCAGGGCACGGTGAAGCAGATCTTCGAAAACCCGCAGGACGCCTACACCAAGGCGCTGCTGTCGTGCCGGCCGCACCTGGACCGCCGCCCCGAGCGGCTGGCGGTGATCGACGACTTCCTGCGGCCGGGCGGCTATGTGGAGCCGGCCGAAAGGACACGCGGCTATGCCGCCGGCGACGAAATCGTGCTGGACGTGCAAGGGCTGTGCAAGAGCTTCGACATCCGTGAAGGCCTGTTCGGCAAGCGCCAGTTCCACGCGGTGAAGGACGTGTCGTTCAAGCTGGCGCGCGGCAAGACGCTGGGCATCGTCGGCGAGTCCGGTTCCGGCAAGACCACGGTGGGCCTGACGCTGGTGCGGCTGCACCAGGCGACGGCGGGCAAGGCGCTGTTCCACGGCCAGGACCTGATGGGGATGAGCGCCAAGGCGTTCCACGCCTACAAGCGGCGCATCCAGATCATCTTCCAGAACCCGTACGCGTCGTTGAACCCCCGCTTCACGGTGGAGCAGATCCTGACCGAGCCGATGTTGCTGCACGGTATCGGCCAGGATGGCGGCGGGCGGCGCAAGCTGGCGCAGGAGCTGCTGGACAAGGTGGGGCTGCCGGCGGGCGCGCTGGCCAAGTACCCGCACGAGTTCTCGGGCGGCCAGCGCCAGCGCATCGCGATCGCGCGCTGCCTGACGCTGAAGCCGGAAGTGCTGATCTGCGACGAATCGGTGTCGGCCTTGGACGTGTCGGTGCAGGCGCAGGTGCTGAATTTGCTGCAGGACCTGCAGGACGAGTTCAAGCTGTCCTATCTGTTCATTTCGCATGATCTGGCGGTGGTGAAGCACATCTCGGACCAGGTGCTGGTGATGAACAAGGGGCAGGTGGTGGAGCAGGCGGACGCGGACGTGATCTACCGTTCGCCGCAGGACAGCTACACCAAGAAGTTGCTGGGAGCGATTCCGCAGGGTTGGAGCGCGGCGCTGGCACCGGCCTGAAGCGTCGTTTATCCGAAGTGAAAACCGGCCCGGGTGGGCCGGTTTTTGTTTGTGGTTCAGGTATCGGGTAAGCATGGAAGGGGCGGAACTGTAAGCTGGCCATCCGTTCGCACTCATGACATTGATGAGAATTACTCATTTAATAAGGAAGTCATAAATTTTCATATGAGCCTGTGGCAGTTATTTTTGTAAAAAAACAACAAAACTTCACTAATAACGACATCTGATGTTTGGAAGGCGACGTTATGCATATTGATGATCTGCTGATGGCTGTGTGAGCCAGTTGCCAGGGATTTTTTGCTCGCCTCCACCTTTTCATGTCATTTGAGTGGCGTGGCGCTGGCTTGAGAGCGGGGATATTCAGGCATGTTTTTTATGACAGACCGTGACGCATCTTTACAAATATTGACGATTTTAGTGAATTCTTCACACACTCGAAACAAGACCTGCTCATGCATTGGGCATGGTCCGCACCTCCTGTAAGGCCAGCATGCGAATTGGCAGACAGGGCTTGGGAAATAGAGTGAAGGAGAGTTCCGTGATGAAAAGAACACAGCTAGCGGTGGCGCTGGCGTTGATAGGCATTGGCGCGCATGCGCCGCAGGCGCTTGCTGAGGGCAGCGGAGAGCTGGATCGGGTTGAAGTGACCGGCTCCAACATCAAGCGCAGCATTAAACAGGAGAAGGCTCTGCCGGTGACCATCATCCGCACCGAGGAGGCCACAAAACAGGGTTTTACCACGGTCGAGCAGGTGGTTAATTCATTGGCAAGCAACCAGTCGGGCCTGGTTTCAGCGTCCTCGGTGCAGTCAGTGAGTGGCGGTGCGTCCTATGCCAGCCTGCGAGGGCTGGGCTCCCAGTACACATTGGTTTTGCTGGATGGACGCAGAGTGGCGAGCCAGGCTATCAGCGGCTATGCGACTGATTTGAATGCGATACCGTTGTCGGTCATCGAGCGCATCGAAGTGCTGCGTGATGGCGCGTCCGCGATTTATGGCACCGATGCCATTGGCGGTGTGATCAATTTCATCACCAAGAAATCGTTTTCCGGGCTGACGATCGGCGGGGAGATGGTTTCCACCGAACACAAGGGAGGGAATACAGGCAACCTCAGTCTGATTGGCGGCGTTGGCAATTTGGCTGAGGATGGCTGGAATGTCTATGGTTCGCTGGCCTATCAAAAGACTCAGCGCATTACTACCTTGCAGCGGGATTACGCTTATAAAAACCTGACGGCTGACAATCTCAGCGGTTCGGTATTCCCCTCAAACTTCATCTATAAGGGAGTGGGCTA
Source organism: Chromobacterium sphagni (assembly GCF_001855555.1). Classification (GTDB taxonomy): domain Bacteria; phylum Pseudomonadota; class Gammaproteobacteria; order Burkholderiales; family Chromobacteriaceae; genus Chromobacterium; species Chromobacterium sphagni. The sequence continues at coordinate 26,758 of NZ_MKCT01000012.1, forward strand.
CAATCCTGCCGCGCCGAATTGCCAGCCGCCCTATGCCCAACCGCTGGACGGCAATTCTTGCGGAGAGATGTCCACTCTGTTTATGGACCTGACGCCGGAGGTAGAGCAGTGGACGGCCACGGCCAAAGCGACCAAGCAGATTGGCGACCACACCTTGTCCTTGCAGTACATGGGCGCCCGCAATATCAGCACAACCCAGATATCACCGACTCCCCTGGCCAAGATCGTTACGTTGACGGCAGGTGACAAGTATTACCCGACCACCTTGCCGAATGGCACGCCGACGGATGGCAGCCCGGTGGTCTTGAACGCGCGTTCGGTTCCGCTGGGGCCGCGCACCACCAAGAGCACGTCCGACACGCAGCGGGTCGCGTTCAATGCCGAGGGCTTGCTGGGCGGTTGGGATTACCGGACTGGAGCCATCTACTCGGAAAACAAGACCACTATCAATTACCAAAGCGGCTACGCCAATGAAACCTTGATACGCAATGCGTTCAAGAATGGCATCATCAATCCGTTTGGCCCTTCCGATCCCGGCGCGTGGGACAGTGTGAAGCTGTCCGGCGATGGCTGGATCGCCAAGTACACGACCGCTCTGGCGGACTTCAAGGCCAGCAAGGAGATCATCGCCTTGCCGGCCGGCATGCTGGCAACCGCGATCGGCGCCGAGGTGCGCCATGAAAAGCTGGACAGCCAGATCCAGGCCGTGGCGAGGAACGCAATCGGCTCTGGCATCGCCAACTCCCAGTCCACTTCGGGTCAGCGCAATGTTTCGGCATTGTATGCCGAGGCTGAAATTCCTGTGTTGAAGGGCTTGGATTTCCAGGTGGCGACTCGTTTCGACCATTACAACGATTTTGGCAATTCCTTCAATCCCAAAGTCGCCTTCAAGTACCAGCCGGTGGAGAACGTGTTGTTCCGCGGCTCTGCCAGCAAGGGCTTTCGTGCGCCTTCGCTCTACGACGTATTCATGCCGGACTCCCAAACCTATAGCGCCGACAAGTTCAACGATCCAGTGCGCTGCCCAGGCGGGGTTCCGGCAAATGGCGGCAACAAACCCCAAGATTGCAATCAGCAATTCATGGTGCTGCAGGGCGGTAGCCGAAGCTTGGCAGCGGAAAAAGCCTCCTCGCTGACATTTGGCTTGGTGATCGAGCCGGTGAAGTCGGTGACCGCCAGCGCCGATTTCTGGTGGACCATGGTGCAAAACAGCATAGGCACACTGGATCCCGGAGCCATTTTCGCGAATCCAAGCAAGTATGCCGACCGTTTTGTGCGTAATCCGGATGGTTCCCTGGATTATGTCAAGACGCCGACCGAGAATTTGGGGAACCTGAGTGCCGCCGGCGTGGATGTCAGTCTGGCGTTCCGCTTGCCCAGAACATCTCTTGGCGACTTCGGCATCAATCTGGATGGGACCTACACCTCCAAATACGTGCAGCAGTTGGAGAACGGCGGCGCCTATTTCAGCCCCCTGGGTGGTTGGTATCAGAACATCATGCTGCCGACATTGCGTTGGAAGCATAGTCTGGCATTCAATTGGTCCAGAGGGTCGTGGGGGGGCACGCTGGTGCAGAACTATTCCTCCGGGTATACCGACATGAATCCGAATGATGAAAATCACAGCGTTCGTTCCTATTCCAACTGGAACCTGTCGGGCAGCTATGTCTGGAAGAAGAGGCTGACGTTGACTGCCGGGGTGAAAAACCTGTTCGATCAGCAGCCGCCGTTCAGCAACCAGACCAAGTCGTTCCAGTACGGGTTTGACCCGGTGCTGACCGATCCGGTGGGCCGCGCCTTCTTTATCAAGACATCCTACAAACTGTAGCCTATGCCTATTGTATTTAATCGATAGGTATAGCATTCTGTCATGGGTGCCGAGCCCATAGCGGTAGGTAACAAGTGGATGCGGCTCCACCGCATCTTGATGTTGTAATCCGTCGGCGGGCATGGCCAGTTCGGCTCATGAGGACGAAGCGGCCGGCTCGCCGGTTTTGAAGGAATGGGTAAACCATATGACGAGTATCACAGCTAAAGGAGTGGGAGGACCTCCGCCCCGGCGACGATTCGCCGGCTTGGCGGGGGTGATCATATTCCATGCCGTGCTGATCTACGCGCTGGTGACCGGACTGGCGCAGGGCGTGGTCAAGGTGATCCAGCAGAAGGTGGAAGTGGCGGTGATCAGCGAACCGCCGCCGCCGCCCCCTCCGCCGCCGCCGAAGATCGAGAAAGTGGTGCAGCCGACAGCGGCGCCGAAACCGCAGGCTTACGTGCCGCCGGTGGTGAATCCGCCGCCGGTGGTGCAGTCGGCGAACGCGATCCAGTCGGTGACGTCGGATCCGAAGCCGCAACCGGCGCCGACGCCGGCGCCCGCGGTGGAAGCGCCGAAGGGTCCGATCTCGGCGAAGGCCAACTGCAGCCATCTGGAAGCGCCGGAATACCCGAGCAAGGCCCAGGAAGACGAAGTCCAGGGCGTGGTGACGGTGGTGTTCGGCGTCGGCGCGGACGGCAAGTTCAGCGGCATCAGCAATATTGGTTTCGACGGCGGCATTCCGCCGCGCTACCGCAGCAGCTTCAAGTCGGCGATCACCGCCGCATTGCAAGGCTACACCTGCCAGGCCAATTCCCAGCTGAAACAGGAATTTGGTTTCAAACTCGACTCTGGCTCCTAAGACCAGGGCATCTCAAGACACAAAGGAGTAAATACCATGGCTAAAATCACTCGCGCTCTGCTGGGCAAGGTACTGACTGCGGCTGCGGCATTGACCGCGCTGCCGGCGCTGGCGGCGGAAACCGTCACCGACAACCCGTACGGCATCGACGCGCTGTGGTCGCAAGGCGACTTCGTCGCGCGCGGCACCCTGATCATTCTGCTGATTATGTCCGCCTCCACCTGGTATGTGGGCATCGTCAAGCTGCTGGAACAACGTCGCCTGATCAAGCAGGGACACGAACTGCTGGGCCACCACGGCGTGGACCTGCAAAAAGCGGCCAGCGAACTGGCCGACGAAGGCATGTACAGCGCGGTGGCGCAGGCCGGCATCGAAGCCGCCGGCGAACACAAGGGCGAGCTGTCCAATCGCGTGGATCTGAACACCTGGGTGTCGATGGCGATCTCCGACGCGGTGGATTCGGCCAGTCACCATATGCAGAACGGCCTGTCGGTGATCGCCACCGTGGGTTCGACGGCGCCGTTCGTCGGCCTGTTCGGCACGGTATGGGGCATCTACCACGCGCTGGTGAAGATCGGCACCTCGGGCCAGGCCTCGATCGATAAAGTGGCGGGTCCGGTGGGCGAAGCGCTGATCATGACCGCGATCGGTCTGGCGGTGGCGGTGCCGGCGGTGCTGGGATACAACTGGCTGGTGCGCCGCAACAAGCTAGTGCTGGACAACGTGCGCGTGGTCTCCGGACGTCTGCACGCCAGCCTGCTGAACAACCCGACCCGGTAAATCGCCATGGCCCGTTACAAACGCTTTGGCCACGGCAGGGCGGAAGAGGATCAAGTGCTGTCGGCGATCAACACCACGCCATTGGTGGATGTGATGCTGGTGCTGTTGATCATCTTCCTGATCACCGTGCCGGTGGTGACGCAGACGGTGAAGATGACGCTGCCGAAAGAGCAGAACATTCCGACGCAGACCAAGCCGGAAAACATCGTGCTGGGAGTGGACACCCACAACACGATTTACTGGAACACGCTGCCGATGAAGAGCCAGGAAGAACTGCTGGCGCGGCTGGTGAAGGAAGCGAAGAAGACCCCGCAACCGGAAGTGCACATTCGAGGCGACGCGGAGGCGAAGTATGCGCCGATCGGCCGGATCGTGCTGGCGGTGCAGCAGGCGGGTATCGTGAAGATCGCGTTCATCACCGAGCCGCCGGCGCGGAACTAGGAGAATAGAGATGGCGATGAATGTGGGTTCGTCGGGCGAAGACGACCTGATGATGGAAATCAACACCACGCCGCTGATAGACGTGATGTTGGTGATGCTGATCATGCTGATCATCACGATACCGATCCAGACGCACGCGGTGAAGCTGGACATGCCGGTGAACACGCCGTCGAAGCCGTTGGAGAAGCCGGTGGTGGTGCAGATCGACATAGCGCCGGACAACGCGGTGATGTGGAACGGCGAGAGGTTGGCGGGTCGGGATCAGCTGGAGGCGAAGCTGTCGGCGGCGGGCAAGGCGGTGCCGCAGCCGGAGTTGCACATCAAGCCGAACAAGGACGCGAGTTATGCGCCGGTGGCGATGGTGTTGGCGGAGTCGCAGCGTCTGGGATTGACGAAGCTGGGCATCGTCGGGTCGGAACAGTTTGTGAGATGACATTCAAATAGCCATTGTCTTGTGGCATGATTGGGAACAGGCGGCTGCAGTTGGGCCGCCTGTTCCGTCGCGGAGGGGTGTTATCCTCCGACTGTCCCAATAAATGCCAAACCGGATGCTGGCCGCGATGCCTGCAGCGGGAATAAAACACACATGAACACACGTCTTTGTCTGATAGCCCTTCTCCTTTGCCGCTTGCCGCTTGCAGCAAGAGCGATGGCGCCGATAAGCACGCCTCCGGCAAGAATGCGTCGGCGCCGGTGGCGCGCAGCTTGTCCAGTGCCGATGTGATCAAGGCGCAAATCCAGCCGCTGGCGGCCACTATTCCTTTCACCGGCTCCCTGACTGCCCTGAGCAGCAGTGCGGTGGCGGCGGAGGTGGACGCCAATGTGCGCGAGGTGAGGTGCGCGAGGGCGAGGCGGTGCGGCGCGGTCAGGTGCTGGCGGTGCTGGACGCCGAGGCGCTGGGCCAGTCGGTGGAAGAGCAGAACGCCCAATTGGATAACACCAAGTCGCGGCTGCGGCTGGCCAAGGTCAAGCTGGACAAGCAGCGCGAGCTGTTGGGCAAGGGCTTCATCTCCCAGATAGCCTATGACGAGCTGGAAAGCGATTACCGGGTGAAGGAGGGCGAGCTGCGCGCCCAGGCTTCGCAAGTGGCGCGCGCCAAGCGCCTGCTACAGGATACCCAGGTCAAGTCGCCGATAGACGGCGTGGTGTTCGAGCGCAAGGTCAATCCGGGCGAGGCGGCCAGCCGCAATATGAAGCTGTTTCCATCGCCAAACCTGTCGGTGCTGAGATCGCCGCTACCGTGCCCTCGCGCCTGGTCGCGCAGGCTAAGGTGGGCATGGGCGCTAGCTTCAGCGTGGATGGCCGCAGCGACTTGCAGCATGGCGAAGTGGTGCGCATCAATCCGGTGGCCATCCCCGGCACCCGCAGCTTCACTTTTCATTCCGGTGCAGAACCCATCCGGCCAGTTGAAGGTCGGCCAATTCGCCAAGGGCGGCGTGGTGCTGCGCGAAGTGAAAGACCAGGTGGTGGTGCCGCTGTCCGCGGTGCGCGATATCGACAGCCAGCCCTGGGTGATGGTGGCGGAAAAAGGCCGGTTGGCGAAGCGACCGGTTACGTTGCAGCTGCGCGCCGAAAACGAGCGCCAGGTGGCGGTGGGCGGCATCGCCGCCGGCACCCATGTGATTGTGGGCGAAACTTTGGGCAGCAAGTGGGCGACGCAGTCGGCCTGCCTGGCGGCCAGGCCTGAGGGGCGGACCATGTGGTTGACCCGAGTTAGCGTACGCAATCCGTACTTCGCCGCCGTGTGATGATGACGCTGATGGTGCTGGGGCTGTTTTCCTGGCAAAAGTTGCGGTGGAGGAAATGCCGGACGTCCGCTTGCCGATGGCGGTTGTCGATACCAGTTATTCCGGCGCTTCGCCCGAAGTGGTGGAAGCGAAGTGAGCAAGCCGCTGGAGGAGGCGCTCAACACCGTCAGCGGCATCAAGGAAATCCGCTCCTATTCCTCCGAGGGCAACTCGGTGGTGGTGGCGGAGTTCGAGTTGTCGGTCGACCCCGTCGTCGCGGTGCAGAACGTGCGCGACAAGGTGGCCGGCGTGCAGGGCCATTCCGCCGCGAGATCGGCACGCCGTCGGTGTCGCAGGTGGACCCCAACGACAAGCCGATGCTGTCGCTGGCGCTGACTTCCAGCCAGACCCGGCCGCGCGAGCTGAGCAGTTGGGCGGAGAATGTGCTGAAGAAGCGGCTGCAGATGGTGGAGGGCGTCGCGATGTCAGCCTGATCGGCGCG
>NZ_MKCT01000013.1 GCF_001855555.1 Chromobacterium sphagni
GGGGTCGGACCGCTTCGCCGAGCAGCCCGAGCTTGCCTGCCGGCCCTTCGACCGCGACCGCGACGGCTTCATCTACGGCGAGTGCTGCGGCGTGGTGGTGGTCGAGTCCGAGGCGTCGGCGCAACGGCGCGGCGCCGTTCCCTATGCCCGGCTGGCGGGCTGGGGAGTGGCGATGGACGCCAACCGGCAGCCCGATCCGTCGCCGGAAGGCGAGGCGCGCGCGATCCGGATGGCGCTGCAGCGCGCCGGCCGCGCTGCAATAGACATCGACTATGTCAACACCCACGGCACTGGCGCGCCGCTGGGCGACGAGACCGAGCTCAGGGCCATCCAGTCCTGCGGACTTTCCCACGCCTACCTCAACGCGACCAAGTCGATAGTCGGCCACGGCCTGAGCGCCGCCGGCGCCGTCGAAATCGTCGCCACCCTGCTGCAGATGAAGGCGGGACGGCTGCATCCGACCAAGAACCTGGTCGATCCAATCGCGCCATCGCTGAACTGGGTGCGCGAACGCAGCGTGGCCAGCGCCATCGACACCGCGCTGACGCTGAGCATGGGATTCGGCGGCATCAATACCGCGCTTTGCCTGCGGTCCTATTCCTAAAGATTGCCGGGAGAACTATTTCATGATGTCGGTTGGCATAGAAGCAATGAATGTATTCGGCGGAACCGCGTGCCTGGATGTAAACGCGCTAGCGCAAAGACGCAAGCTCGACAGCGCGCGGTTCCAGGCGCTGCTGATGAGCGAGAAATCAGTCGCCCTCCCCTACGAGGATCCGGTGACATTCGGCGCCAACGCCGCCCGCCCCATCGTCGACGCGCTTTCCGAGCAGGAAAAAAGCCGCATCGAAATGCTGATCACCTGCTCGGAATCCGGAGTCGATTTCGGCAAGTCGATCAGCACCTATCTGCACCACTACCTTGGACTGAGCAAGAACTGCCGGCTGTTCGAAATCAAGCAGGCCTGCTATTCGGGCACAGCCGGCCTGCAAATGGCAGTGAACTTCATCCTGTCGCAAGTTTCCCCGGGAGCCAAGGCCCTGGTGGTGGCCACCGACATTTCCCGCTACATGATCGCCGACGGCGACAATGAGCCGGCCGAGGAATGGTCGTTCGCGGAGCCGAGCGCCGGCGCCGGAGCGGTCGCCATGCTGGTCAGCGACCGACCGCAGGTTTTCCAGATCGATGTCGGGGCCAGCGGCTACTATGGCTACGAGGTCATGGACACCTGCCGCCCCGCCCCGGACCTGGAGGCCGGCAACGCCGACCTGTCGCTTCTGTCCTATCTGGACTGTTGCGAGAACGCGTTCCTGGAATACAAGAAGCGAGTGCACGACGTCGACTACGCCCGCTCCTTCCAGTACCTGTCTTTCCACACGCCTTTCGGCGGCATGGTCAAGGGCGCGCACCGCACCATGATGCGCAAGATGACCGGCGCCAAACCGGCCGCGATCGAGGAAGACTTCGAACAGCGGGTCGCGCCCGGCCTGACATATTGCCGTCGCGTCGGCAACATCATGGGCGCCACCGCCCTGCTGTCGCTCGCCAGCACCATAGATCACGGCGATTTCCGCAACCCGGCCCGCATCGGCTACTTTTCCTACGGTTCCGGCTGCTGTTCGGAGTTTCTGAGCGGCATCGTCCGCCATGAAAGCCAGTCCACGCTCAAGCAGCTGAAAATCGAACAACGGCTCGGAGAGCGGCATCGACTGTCGATGGAGGAGTACGACTATCTGCTGCGCGGCAACAGCCAGATCAAGTTCGGCACCCGCAATGTCAAGGTAGACGACGGCGCCATACCGGGCGCCCGCCGGCAGAAAAACGGCGCCAAGCACCTTATCCTCAAAGAAATCAAGGACTTCCACCGCCAGTACGAGTGGGCGTCATGACCGCCGAGGCCCGTTATCAGACCTTGCGAGTGCGCTACCAGCATCCGATCTGCGTTCTGCAGCTGCATCGGCCCGAGGCGCAAAACACCATCAATGCCCAATTGATCGCCGACATCTCCGATGTGCTGGATGCTTGCGAAGAGTCGATCACCATCGTGGTGATCGAGGGCCTGCCGGAGGTATTCTGCTTCGGCGCCGACTTCGCCGCGATCCGGGCCGCCAACGGCCAGCCCGCCGCCGGACAAGCCGCGGCAGGCCCCGAACCCTTGTACGAATTGTGGCTGCGACTGGCGTCCGGACCTTATATCGTCATCGCACACGTGCGCGGCAAGGCCAACGCCGGAGGCATAGGCTTTGTAGCGGCCAGCGACATCGCGCTGGCCGACGACAGCGCCGCGTTCAGTCTGTCCGAGCTGCTGTTCGGGCTGATGCCGGCCTGCGTGCTGCCCTTTCTGGCCCGCCGCATCGGTTGGCAAAAAGCGCACTACATGACGCTGTCGACCCATCCGATAGACGCCGCCCAGGCCACGGCCTGGGGGCTGATCGACGCCAGCGAGGCCAATAGCGAAGCGCTGCTGCGCCGCCATCTGTCCCGGCTCCGGCGCCTGGACAAGACCGCCATCGCCCGCTACAAGCGCTTTTCCAGCGAACTAAGCCGGTCGCTGGCCGCCGACAAACCGCTGGCGCTGGCCGCCAATAAAGTGGTGTTTTCCGATCCGCGCAATATCGCCAGCATCGTGCGCTACGTCGAACATGGCATTTTCCCATGGGAGTCCGCCTAGCATGAGCGCCACCGTCGTCCACTGCACCCATGTCTCCCCATCCATCGTGCAGATCACGCTGGAAGACAGGGAACACAAGAACACCTTCTCACCCGGCATCTGCACCGGACTGATGGACGCGTTCCGCGACATCGCCGCCGATCCGGAATGCAAGGTGGTCGTTCTGACAGGCTACGACACCTATTTCTGTTCCGGCGGCACACAAGAGGGCCTGCTGAGTCTTTCCGGCGGCAAGGGGAAATTCACCGACACGCCGATCTACAACCTCCCGCTCGCCTGCGAGGTTCCGGTGATCGCCGCCATGCAGGGGCATGGCATCGGGGGCGGCTTCGTGCTGGGTTTGTTCTCCGACTTCGTCGTCATGAGCCGCGAAAGCGTCTACACCACCAACTTCATGAAATACGGCTTCACGCCGGGCTTCGGCTCCACGCTGATCCTCAGAGAGAAGCTGGGACTGCCGCTAGCCCAGGAAATGCTGATGGCGGCCGGCAATTTCCGCGGAGCGGAACTGACTCAACGCGGCATTCCCTTCCCCGTCCTCCCCAGAAGCGAAGTGCTGTCCTACGCCCACGATCTGGCGCGACAGCTTGCGGAAAAACCTCGCCGCTCGCTGGTGATACTGAAAAACCATCTGGTCGCCGACCTGCGGCGGCGCCTCCCGGCCATCGCGGACCAGGAGGTGGAAATGCACGATCAGACCTTTCATCACGAAGAAGTCAAGACTCGAATCCAGACGCTGTTCGGCCAGTGACGCAGCCCATCCACCGGAAACACTATGCTATTGAAAATCACGGACAAGCCCGCCGCCGATGATCGCGGCGACGCCATAGAAATCTCGTTTGAAAACGCCGCCGTCCGCGTCCACTGCGTCACCGGCGGCGACATCGCGGCCATCGCCGAGCAGGCCCGGCAGGCGCTGGAGCGGCACTTCGCCGCCAGACAAGCGGCCCCTGCCGCCGAAGCGCTGCTCGCCTCGGGCACAGACTTCGGCAGTCGCCTGGCAGGCGAACATCCCGCATTGAACGAGGCGCTGGCCGCCATCGGCCAGCAGGACGCCGCCCAGCTCTCGGTGCTGATAGAATCAGCCCGCCCCGGTTTTCTGGCCCAACCCTGGGAGCTGCTGAGACTGCCGACCGGCCAGGCCCCGCTGGCATTGCACGCTCAGGCCTTCATCCGCCGTTTCCGCGGCCCAGGCCACCCGAAGGAATACGCGGAACGGGAATATGGCTTGAAAGTGGTCGCGCCCGTGCCGGACGCGGTAGCCGAGCTGAACCGGCAGCTGGGCACGCCCCAGGTGGCGAAAGCAGCGCCGCCCGCGCCGCTGCGCATACTGCACATCGCATCGAGAACGGCCGCGCCCGCCGCCGACACCGCGCTGGAATCCAGCGCGGTGGCCTTCACCACCGAAGGCGCCATCGACTATGAAATTTTCCCGGCAAGCAGCCGGGAGCGATTGCAGCAACGATTGAGCGACCCGTCCCAACCCGTCCATATCGCCCACTACGACGGCGACATCATCCTGGACGGCGAGCAGGCCTGCCTTCAGCTGCGGGACGCGAGCGGCGCCGAACAGCGCCTCGGCATCGCCGATCTCGCCCGGCTGCTGCGGCGGCAGAACGCCGCCATGCTGTGCCTGGATATCCGCGCCTGCTTCCGCGACGGCCAACCCGCGCCGGTCGCCGCCGGCCTGAGCGCGGCGGCCGCCGCCGCCAGCCATGCCGGCCTGGGCAATGTGCTGGGCACGGCCGGTTCGGCCGATCCCTGGACCAGCGGCCATTGCTTCAGCCAGATCTACCAAGGTCTGGCCGCCGGCTTGTCCCTGGAGCGCGCCGTCACCGCCGCCAGAGCCAGCCTGTCCTCGCCTGAGCGCGCATCTCGTTTCGCATCGCAAGGTTCGGCGCCGCCGGCATGGCCGTTGATCGTCCATTACGGCGGCCAATCCCTCGGCTTCTTCGAATCGCCGCAGACCAGCGCGCCGCTGGCGGAATCGCAAACCCTGGTCCAGGCCCGCCAGCGACTGATGGGCTTCAAGTCCTCGCTGCTGCCCCCGCTGGCTGAGCTGGCGGGCGGCGGCGCGGCGTTGTCCATCCTGCACGCGCTCAAGCTATCCAGGCGGTCGCTGGCCCTCACCGGCCCGGCCGGAATCGGCAAAACCCATCAAGCGCATCGCATCGCGCTATATCTGTCCCAGCGGGGCTGCATAGACTTCGCCTTCTATTTCGACTTCGGCAACGAAAGCTACACCGTCGACAACATGCTGGAAATGATCGCGCCGGTTCTCGAGCTGAGCCGAGACCAGCTGCCTCAGGCCAGAATGGCGCTGAAAAGCCTGCGTTGCTGCTTCGTCCTGGATGGCCTGCCGGCTCTGACAGCCGAGGCCGGGCCGCTGGAACGGGCCGACCGGCAGACGCTGGAACAGTTCATCGAAACCTTGCTGGAAGATGGACACATCCTCATCCAGAGCCATCAAGACGGCCACGCTCAAACCGGACCGTCCGTCGTCGACATTCCGTTGCGGCCCCTGCTGCCGCAGGAAGCGGACATGCTGGCCACGGAGCAATTGCGCAACCGCCGGCTAAGCGGCCGCGACGACGACGACGGCTGGCCAGCCCTGCTCGCGGCCTGCCGAGGCAACCCCTTCCTGATCAAGCACGCGCTGCCGTTGCTGGAGACGTCCGCCGCATCGGAGCTGGCCCAGGAGCTTGAACGGCGCATGCCGCGACAGGGCTCCGTCGTGGCGGCGTTTTATCAATGGCAATGGTCGTGCCTGTCGGCGCCATGGCAGACGCTGCTGCTGCTGTGCGCTGAAGTGGATGGCTTGCTGCTCGAGCTGCTGATGGTGGCGATCGACCAGAAAGAGCCCTTCGAGCCGGCGAAGAAGCTGCTTGCCCTCGTCGGCGACCCGGCGGCGGTGTTCTCCCAGATCATCGCGCAATGGGAACGACAAGGTTTTCTGACTCGGCTGCCTCATGGCAGACAGATCGATGCCCGCTGCCAAGCCTTTTTACGACAAAAACGGCGGGAGCAGGACAAGCTCGGCGCGGTGGCAGGCGCCAGCCTTTTCTTCAGCCAGGCGCTCTGCGAAGGCGTCCGTCTGTTGAGCAATCACCTGAACGGCCAGCAGAATCCCCCGCTTGCCCATTATCTGCTGATGAACCGCAGGCATTGGGCGCTGCATCTTGAAAAACTATGGTTCGCACATGACTATCGCCAGTTCCTGAGCAGCAAGCACGCCCTCGAGCAATTGATGCGGCAAGCGCAGTTGGGCGAGGAAAGCGCGGAATGGTCGCTGAAACTGCTGGAGCGCTCCACGGACATATTGCGGCCCTACGAGCCGCCCCCGACAGAAGCCGCCCTGGCCTGGCTGACGCTGGCGCTGAGCACGCTTGCGGCCAAGGAGGCGCAAACCAGCCCATGCCTGAGGCAGGCCGCCGGCTACTGGCAGGCCTGGCTCGACGCACAGGCGGAGGCGGAAGCGGAAGCGGAAGCGATCGACAGGAGGCAGGCGCCGCTGTTTCAGCAGGCGACTGCCTTCCTCGACCTGCATTATCAGCAAAGACAGGACTGGCCAGCGGCCATCGCCGTCAACCAGCTCGCGCTGTCCATCTATACCCGGCACTCGGCCTGGCTCAAAGTGATACAAACGCTGAAGGCCCTGGTGCGCTGCCATGTCGAATCGGGCATGCATGAGCAGGCGCTGAGCCTGGAGGAGCGCATACTCAATGACATCCCCTACCAGGACGCTCCGCCCGGACTGCACGCCCAGCAGCTGTTCGACATCGCGCTGTCACGCACCGCGCGCCACGCCTCGCCCGATGCCCAGGCCGCGCTTGACCGGCTCAAGACGATGAAGGAAGCGAAGCTGTTCGGCGACGCGCTGGACGGACTGCAAGCCGACATCCATTTCCAGCAGGAAAATTACGCCGCGGCCATCCCCCACTACTGCAAACTGTGGACGCGCGCGATACAGGCCGGCTCGGCTCCTCATATACAACCATTGCGCGAACGGCTGTTGCAGATGGAACAGGCGCTGGGCGCCGAAGCCTTCCAGCGCCATATCGACCGGGAGCTTGGCGACGAGATCGTCCGGCCGCAAGACTATCCACCTCAACAATGGACACATTGAATGGAAATCAAATTGATAGAGCGCGATTCAATCCGTGTGGCGCACGTGCTCTCCACCGACGCGCCAATCAAGACCAGGCAGGACGCGCTGGATGTGATGATGGGACACGGACACGGCAATCTGACCGGGATCGCGGTGGAGGAAGCCTGCCTGCATCCCGATTTCTTCCAGCTCAAAACCGGTCTGGCCGGAGAGTTATTGCAGATGTTCGTCAACTACCGGCAAAAAATCGCCATCATCGGCAATTTCTCGAAATACACCAGCAGCAGCCTGCGCGACTTCATCGTGGAAAGCAACCGGGGCAAGCAGGTCTTCTTCGTCTCCTGCATCGATGAGGCAATCCGGTATCTCAGCCACAGCTAGAGGATTTCATGGAACTCGCAAACGATGTCGCCCAGCTTGACGCCACCGCCCTGGCGGAAGCTATACGGAAAGGGACGTGCACTTCCGAGGAGGCCGTGCAATCGCTGTTCGAGCGAATAGACCGGCTGAACGGCAAGTACAACGCCCTCGTCTCCCTGGACCGTCCGCGGGCGCTGCAGCGCGCGCGCGAGGCGGACCTGGCGCAGGCCCGGGGCCAGAGCTGGGGGCCGTTGCATGGCGTGCCGATCACGGTCAAGGACTCATTCAGAACCGCCGGCCTGCGGACCACGGCCGGCTACGCGCCGCTGCGCGACTCGGTGCCGGACCGCGACGCAGACGCCGTCGCCCGCCTCAAGAACGCCGGCGCCATCGTCATCGGCAAGTCGAACTGCGCCCCCCTCTGCAGCGATCTTCAAACCAGGAACGATATTTTCGGCACCACCGGCAATCCATGGGAGGCCGGCCGCACCGCGGGCGGCAGTTCCGGCGGGGAAGCCGCCGCGGTCGCGCTAGGCCTCTCGCCGCTAGGCCTAGGCAGCGATAGCGGCGGCAGCATCCGCGTCCCGGCAAGCTATTGCGGGGTCTACGGCTTCAAGCCGTCGATCGGGAAAATAGCGCGCGATGGCCTGATCCCGCCGTTGGGCGATCCCGCGCGGGAAGACAGCCTGACCGTGGTCGGCGCCATTGCGCGCTCGGTGCGTGATCTGGCACTGAGCTATTCGATATTGTCCGGCGAACCCTACGGCATTGACGCCGCCCCCCAACATGCGCCCCGGATAGCCTGGACCGGCGAATTCCCGCGCCAGTTGATGGACGACGAGGTTTCGTCGGCGCTGGAAGCGGCATACCGAACCCTGAGCGACAGCGGCGCGAGTGTCGAGAAAGTCGAGCCCCCCCTCGATTTGCACTTCCTGAATTTTAAATACTTCATGTTGAATATGTACGAGTTCTCCCCCAGGGAGAGCAGTCCGGGATTGCACAAACTGTTCTGGCTTTTCGAATCCGCCCGCTCCGTGTTCAGCGGCGGCATCGAGGCCAACTACAAAAAACTGAAGGCGGATCAGCGGGAACAAGTCGATCTATTCGATCGCTTTGCCCAGCAATTCGATTGCTGGGCGCTACCGGCCACCCCGACTGCCGCCTTCCATCATCAGAAATCGGGTCGCCCGATTCCTATCCGTCACCGCGGCAAGTCCAAGCGCTACAGCTATTGGCACGCCACCGGCGGGTTTGCATTTCTCGCCAATTTCCTGGGCTGCCCAAGCGTGGCGATTCCAATAGGCCGGGATCGGAACGGCCTGCCCATCGGCATCCAGGTGGTTGGCCGGCGCGAACAGGACACGGCCCTGTTACGGACGGCTGCGCATATCGCCGAGAGAATAGGCAGCACCATGCCGCTGGCCACATGACCGCCAGGAAAGCGCCGACAAAGCGGCGGCGGACACGTATCCAATCATTCCATACCGCGATTAGGAGATAGGCAGATGAGTGTATATGTCTTTCCGGGACAAGGTTCCCAGTTCAAGGGCATGGGAGCGGACTTGTTCGATCTGTTCCCGGAGCTGACCGAAACGGCGAGCCAGCTGCTCGGCTATTCGATCAAGCAGCTCTGTGTCGAGGATCCGCATCAGCAATTGAACGACACCCGCTTTACCCAGCCCGCCCTGTACGTGGTCAATGCGCTCTCCTACCGGAAGAAACAGCAGGAGGCAGGCGACAAGCCGAACTATCTGGCCGGGCACAGCCTGGGCGAATACAACGCCCTCGAAGCGGCCGGCGCCATGAGCTTCTCGGACGGGCTGAAGCTGGTCGGCAAACGCGGCGCGCTGATGAGTTCGGCGCCGAAAGGCGGCATGGCGGCAGTCATCGGCATGACGGAAGCCGACGTGCGCGAGCGGCTGAGCGCCAACGGGCTCTCCACCATCGACATCGCCAACCTCAATGCGCCGACGCAGACCATTCTTTCCGGCCTGAGCGAAGATATCGAACGCGCCGCCGCGTTTTTTGAAAACGGTCCCGTCCGCTATGTGCCATTGAACACCAGCGGCGCCTTTCACTCGCGCTATATGGAGCCAGCCAAGCGCGAGTTTGAAGCCTATCTGCGGGGTTTCTCATTTTCTCCGCTGTCTATCCCGGTCATTTCCAATGTCGACGGCTTGCCCTATCGGCCCGGCGACATCCAGTCCAATCTGGCGGCCCAGATCACGCATTCGGTTCAGTGGACCAAATCGATCCGCTATTTGCTGGATCAGGGCGAGACAGCGTTCCATGAGCTGGGTGTCGGCCAGGTGCTGACACGCCTGATCGGCGCGATCCGCCAGCATGCGCCGTCCACTGCCGAACAGCCCGCCGCCATCGCTGTGGCCCCCTCCTCGCCGCACTATGACCGAGAGGCCGAACAGGCGGCCTTGCACCGGCAGATCGACGAATGGAATTTGCACCATCCCGTCGGCACCCAGGTGGAAGTGGCCTCCTACGACCAGATCTTGATCACCCGCAGCAAGGCCTTGCCTCTGTTCGGACATCGCGCGGCCATCTATCTCGAGGGCTATAACGGCTACTTTGAATTAAACGAAGTGCATCCGGCCAAAGCGGGCCTGTAGACCGAAACGACGCGCCGACGCCGGACACAAGCCGGCCTTCGGCTTCGGCGCGGCGCTAGGCCTCGGTCGATCTCAGCAAGCGCCAGTCCTGCCGCCGCTCCGACACCATCGGCACGATGGTCCTAACCGACAGGGACGGCGGACCGCCAGGCATGCTCTCGGCGCACACCGCAGTCAGGTAGTCCCGTTCAAGGCCGAATTGCCAGAAATGCCAGCGCGCCGCCCAGTCCTGCTGATCGGCGCGCATGGCCAGCCGTATCCCGCTGTCGCCCGGAAAATGAAAACTGAAGTGGTCCAGCGGAATGGACAGCCCCATGCCGCGCGCCTTGATGTACGACTCTTTCAAGGTCCAGTACTCGAAGAAGCGCCGCTGCCGGTGATGGGCAGGCTGCGCGTGCAACTCCCGCGCCTCGTCCGGGGCGAAGAAGCGCTCCGCGATGCCCAGGGACGCCGCCTGCTCGCGCACGCCCTCGACATCCAGGCCCAGCGCCCGGCCTCGCGTCACGCCCAGCATGATCAAATCCATCGAATGGCTGACATTGAACACAATCGACCTGGCCCCCGGCTCGGGATTGGCGATCTCCGGCCTTCCGTGCCGGTTCGCGCTGAACAGCCATTGCGTCGGCTCTAGCGGCGCGTATTTCGACAACACCATCCGCACCAGAACCCGTGTGACCAGAAAGCGATGCCTGTCTCGCTCGAAATACAGCCGCCGCTGCCGCGCCCGCTCCGTTTCGCTCAATAGGCCATGATATTCGCGCAATAGCGCGGCATCCGCGATGCGGCCCGGAAATGCGCACCACAGATCGATGCCACGCCAGTCAGCCATGGGCTCTCCGGCCCCGGACTGCCGGCGGAAAGCATCGACCCACGCGCCCATCGACCGAGCTCAAATGGCAAAGGACCGATGCGCGGCCAGCGTCTCGACCACCGCGGAAAAGTTTTCCAGATCGCGGTCAAACGGAGTCAGCATGACATGAGTCCGGGACTGCGTTGATCCCGGCGGATAAACGTACTTTACGAATGTGGCCAAGGTGCCCGACGGCCCCACGTCGACATATTCGTACGGTCCCGTCGTTTCCAGATATTCGATGGTTTTCTGGAACTGGATGGGCTTGCGCATCACCATCGGTAGATGATCGCCAGCCACGGACTCCACCAGGCCGGCGCGCATGCAGCAAGCGATGGGAATCCGCGCCTTGGCCATAGGCATCGTCTGCAGATGGGTATCGAGCCAGCGTTCGGCCGTCTCAAGCCAGGCGGAATGAAACGCAAATGAAACCGGCAGCCGCTGGAACAGCACGTTCCGGCCATTCAAGATCCGCTCCACCTCCAGCGCGCCGGACATGGAGGTGGATATCACGAAATGAGAGTCGAAGTTGATCGCGGCCAGCTCGCCGTAGGAGCTCAGCCCCAACTCGTCGTACAAGCGCGCATTGGCCAGCACCGCGATCATCGCGCCGCGCTCGCAATGCGCCTCCAGCACCTGGGCATGGCTAAGCAACATCGTCAGCGCCTGATCGCAATCGACGCAACCGGCGACGGCCGCCGCCACGAATGTGCCCAGGCTGGCGCCGATCAGGATGTCGGGCTCAAGCTGCTCGGCCAGCAGCGCCTGCGCCAGCGAGTATTCGACCATGAAAATCGCCGGGTGGCTCAGCAGGGTGCGATCGAAACTATCGGCCTTGCCCCGTTGTTGATGGTAGAGGGCGTCGACGACCGACAGGCCGACGGACTGCCGCACCGTGCCGTCCAGACGATCCATCCAGTGGCGGAACACCCGCTGCCGCTGATAAAGCCGCTGTCCCATCTGGAAATACTGCGATCCCTGTCCAGAGAACATAAAGGCGATCTTGGGCTTTGACACTAAGCTCCTCCTTTCCGGAACCGGGAATCAACTCACGATGCGATCGCCGGTATCAGGCGGTGGGCGAATTGCCGGCGCAACAACAGCAGGCTGACCAAGGCCTGAATGAACGTGCTGCCGAGCGAGAAGTACCAGACCAGTTCGATACGGAAGCCGCTTTGCGTCGACAGCCATACGATGGGCATGGCGAAGGTGAACAAGCGCACGGCGGAGCTCTGCAGCGCCGGCTGAGTATTGCCCAGGCCCTGGAACACGCTGGAACATGTGAAGATCGCGCCCTGGGCGATAAAGCCCCAGCAGACGATGTGCAGAAACTGCACGCCAAGACCGATGACCTCCGGATCCTTGGCAAAGTAGCCGATCAGTCCCTCCGCCCGCCAATAGACAAACAAGGCCAGCGGCACCATCAGCATGCTGATCAGCAGCATCGCGGCGCCGAAACAAGCGCGGACCCTATTCGCCAGGCCGGCACCGAAGTTCTGCCCGACGATGGGGCCGGCCGCGAAGGCCACGGCCATCGCAGGCAGGATCAAGCCCTGCACCAGGCGCGAGCTCGCGCCGAAAGCGGCCTGCGCGTCCGCGCCGAAATCGCGGATCGCCCAGTAGATGATCGCGGAAAACACGAACATCAGCGCATACTCCCCGCCGGCCGGCAGGCCGATCGACAGCATGCGGCCCCAGTCGCGCCACCTGGGCGCCAATAGCTTGCGATCAAACCCGACATAGTGTTCGAGACGGCGAAAGTAAATCCCCAAGGCCAGCACCCCCGCCAGCAACGCAAGCGTGCTGGCCAGGCCCGCTCCGGCCACGCCCATCGGATGATGGGTCAGCCAGCCGGCGATCAGGATAGGAGCCAGAAAGGCGTTGATGATGACGCTCAGCAACTGGACGATCAGCGTGGGCTGGACAATCCCGGTGCCGCGCAATGCCGAGCCCATCGCCACCAGGGCGAATTGCAGCGCGAGTCCGGGCATATACCAGTTCAGATAAACCAGACCGGCAGCTATGGTTTCCGCGTCGGAGGAAACCGTGCCCATATAGGTCCGGGCCAGGGAATAACCCAGCAACAGCACGGCCAAGCCGCACACCAACGCCAACGTAAGCGACTGGTTGAAGATGATGTTGGCCTCTTCCTTGTCCTTGCGGCCGACCGCCTGGGAAATCAGCGCCACCGTGCCTACGCCAAGCACCTGGGTCAGCGCGAGGACCAAAAAGGTCGCATTGCCCGCGGCGCCGACGCCGGCCAGCGCGTTGGCGCCCAATCCGCCAATGAAGTACAGATCGATCAGATAATAAAGCGTCTGGAAAATCATGCCGATCGCAATAGGTATCGCCATCGTCAATATGTGACGAAGCAGCGGCCCCTGAGTGAGGTCTTTCATGTCAGTCCCTTGTCGCCGAGCAGTGTTGTCAGGATGGTGAACGGATTGGTATCAATACCCCGGCGCCCAGGCATCAGCCCGTGCGGCCCCATTGGCATCGCACCTATTGCCACGGGCATGGCGGTGCAGCGGGATGCCCGGCGCAGACCTGGCAGGTCCGCAAGAATGCTGGCGTTATGGCATTGATCGCCAATTATAGCCATATCTCATCTTAATTATTCAATGTATATTTTATTTGCATAATTTATGGAATGGGCCGACTTCCGCGACAAGCCAACGCGGCTTGAATGCCAGCTCCCAAACCCGTCCTGCACCGCTCGCCTTTGCAAGATCAACGCGGTGTTTGCCGCGCCGAATGGCGCGCTCAGCACTCCCCTGCCCCCACCGGCAAGCGGCCCGAAGAACAACTTGCTGGTATCCGGTTCCGCTTACCGTTTGACCGGAACCACATGTTAGGGTGTTAAATTAGACTGGAAATACTCTGTGTAATCAGTAGATTGCACTTGGTTTTTCCGGTCTTTTTCTTTACGTCAAAAATTCACATCACCGGAAGTGCTGCTGTCGTAAATTCCTGTCATCTGACGAGTCAAGAGAAGTGCGGCGACCACGTTTTCCATTCGAGAAGTACGGATGCAGTCCGGTGAGCACATTCCCCTGCTCGTGTCCGGAGGCCCCCTCGGACTACCGGCTCCCCTAGCAACCCGTTACGTCCTGACCCAGTTCCGGCTCAAGGGCCTGAAAGTCAGCAGCATCCGCCAACGGCTCTCCACCTTAGCCCTTGCTTACACTTTCTTTACCGAGCATGGTATCCAACTCGACGAGCGGGCAGCCAAACGTCAGTTCCTAAACCAGGAGGAGTTGAGCCCTATCGGCGTGCCAAGCACGGCATCGCCCGCCGACTATCGCCGCGTCGTCGACGCGGCGGCCCGGATCAATTCGTCTTCGAACTGTCGCGGGTCGCGGCGATAGCGCGCAAGCTCAGCCAGAATATCCTCCATGTGCGCATGGGCGAGCAGGGACTTGACGGCGACAAAATCCACCCCTTCGAATAGCGCGTTGAGCGGGCCGCCCGGCATCGCCGGCAGCATGGCATTGAGCGTGGGCACGGGGGAGAGCGGTGCCACAGGTGCCTCGTTGACGTGCTCTCGCGCCAGGACAGCTTCGAAGGTCGGTGCCTCGGGCATGCGCCTCCCCATCGAAACCGCCGAAAGATCCACCTGGGCCCATTGCAAAAGCGTTTTAATCAATGAGGTGTGATCGAACGGATAGCGGCTGCCGGCGGGCGCGCGAAATACCGTAGACGGTTTGACGAACGGCGAGATCAACAATGTCGGCACCCGGGCGCCGAACAAATTGAATTTAAAACCGTCCACCCCGATCCGACCATCCGGATTGATTGCCCCCCAGGGCGGCGTGACATGGTCGTAAGTGCCACCGTGTTCGTCGAATGTCACGATCAGCAACATATCCTGCCATTGTGGCCCCGAGCGGACCGCCTGGTAAACCTGCTGCAGGAACTGCTCGCAGGGGTTGACGTGGGTTGGTGGATGATAGTCGGTGCCTTGCGTGTAATGTTCGCCTTTGCCATAGCCCCAGACGGGCTCAAGATAAGTGAAGTCCGGCAGCGTGCCGGCCTGGGCGCGGGAAAAGAAGGTCGTCAGATTGCCGATTTCCGAATTGCCGCCGGCCTGGGCAATCTGCGGGAAGGTGTACTGAGTATAAGACCGGCCCATCCATTGGCTGGTGTAATACAACCCCCAGCTCTTGCCCGCTTGCGCCAAGTAATTGAACACCGTCGGCGTGTCGAACTGCTCGATGGCGAGAAACGCATTGCTCTCCCGCCCCAGCGAGGTACCACACAAGGAGAAGGCACGGTTGGGGTTGGTCTGCGTCGGTACGGAGGAAAACCAGCGGTCGCTGACCGCGAACCCCCGGGCTAGTCCATTGATGACCGGCAACTGCGCCGGGGTATAAGCCCACAAGATATCGAGCCCTTGCCAGCCGCGCATGTACCAAGCGTAGTAATCCTGTAAGAAGCCCTGCATCGTGGGCGCCTGGCATTCCATCGGCAAACCGCCGATGATGTCCTGATTGCCGAACAACTGGTTGAACACACCATTCCAGCGCGCGTTGGCCCGCATTTCCTCGTAGGGGTCGTACGCCGGAACGCGGTCTTGGTCAGCGCCTAGGTTGTCCGGCACCGGTACGACCGGGTACGGCTGCACATCGCCGCGCCAGGTGTAGGCGGGATTGCTGTCCCGCCCCAGCGCGAGCCCGTCGAACAGGGGTGAACTCCCCGGAGGATAGACATGCTGCGGCGCGGACGACGGCATGTCCGCGGACGTGGCGCTGTAAAGCCAACCGAGTACGTTGTCGAGAGCGCGGTTCTCCAGCATCAGGAACACAATGTTTTTTACCTGCGGCAGCGTCGAGGCGACCATGACGAATCCTTTACTTAGGGCAACGGGGCCGGCGGCAGGGCGCGATGCACCGGAAGGTGGGGTGGGCGGGCAGCCGTCCGCCCCACCGAGGACGAAAGGATTAGTACTGCGGATAAAGCTCGACGTTGTTGGCAAGCAAAATCGGGTAATTCGAGCCGGTATTGCTGGTTGCCGCGAATAGGGCGAAAAGCTCGCCCTCGACCTTGTAGTACTTCTTGGCATTCTCGCAGGCATCGCGCAGATCGCTATGGGTGGCGTTCTTGGCGCGGAATTTCTCCAACTTGGTGTAAGGAGTCTTGAACCACGCCCCGGAGAACGAATACCAGTCGTTAGCCGGCGTCAATCCCCATTTCCAGGTGACGTTGTTGTTATTGTTGAAATAGCAAGCAACGTAAGAAACGTCCGAACCGGCGGCTTGCGACGGTGCGGTTTGGTTGTTCGGACCGGGTGCGGCTGCGGACAGAGCGGCAAAGGCGGCGAGAGAGAACAACAAGGCAGCTTTGATCGTCTTTGACGAACGGGTCATGGGATTCTCCACTTGATTCGTTGAATGGCCGGACGGCGTGGTTGTCCGTGCATTTTTGTTTTTCTAAAAAACAGAAATGCAATATGACTATTGACTACGCATAACAACTAAATCAAGTGTTTGAATTGCGAAAGCGGCGGTTCCGAAAAACAAGGACGTTGTAGATAAAAGATATATTTCTCACAAAAATACATTTCAAATCAATAGATTATGCATTTTCGGTGTCGCGCCGCGTGGAAAAGGGCGGGCGGGCATAAACGGTTAGAACGTTGGTGCGCTCAATACGGAAGCGCGTTACCGGCGGGTTTTAAGCCACAGAAGCGAGTTGACTGATATTTAGGTCAGTTGTTGTGTGCGCCATCCGTAGGTCGTCCCATTCCTATCTGACGGCGACATGCGCCTTCCAGACAAGCAGATTCAGCCCGCCGACAAACAACTGCCCCCGCAAGACCATGACCTGGCCTTCGACGGTTTCCAATTCGTCTACCTGGTGGTGTCGCATCGTGCCGGCTGGGTGTCGATCGGCATCAACTTGATGCCCCGACAACCCCTGCAACTAGCACTGCGTCTATTGCCAAGTACCCAACTTACGGCGCGCCGGCGCCGGTGGACGCCGCACAACTAGAACGCGAGTTGACCGCCATGTTGCAGGATATTTTGCACGGCGACTTCATGCTGCGCCATGTCACGCCCGACATGCGCCGTTTGAGCGACATTGCGCTCGCCGGCAACGGCGAGCCGACCTTTTCCCCACAGTTTCCCGCCGCAGTCGACGCGGTATTGCGCCAGATCGACGCTTTCGGCCTGCGCGGCCAAATTCGTCTAGTCGTCATTACCAACGGCAGCCAAATGCACCGCTCAGCGGTGCAAATGAGGTCAAGGCTTGGGATATTGGCAATATACTTTACATAAATAATATTTACACACTAACCTATCCATAAAGATTTTGTCTTATAAATCATTGACATAAAAAGAAATTTTCTTGCATTCGCTTCCGCTGACCGTTTTAAAACCTACTTGCTTGTTTTGTAGATCGAGGCCCGCGTTGATGAAAGATGCGGGCCTTTTTCATTCCCCGCTGCCGGCCTGAGCGCCTAACGGCTATACGGCTGCCACAGCATGGGGTGCTGAACCACTGTCGAGCGAAGAAAGCCGATTGGAGCCGTCTGACGCGCCTCCTTCCTCCGTCCCAGTCCGCCCCTTCTCCGGAGGGGCGGCATTCACCCGACGCGCTGGCAAGAGCCTATGCCCGCCGGACATTGCCATCCACGCAAGATGAATGATCCCGCCTCAAACCAGACGCCCGCTCTTTTTCACCATGCCCAAAGCCCACTGGCGAAGCCATCAGTACACACAGTACTCAATCGGCAACAGCGCCGGCGAGTCATCTTATCCGCCCGGCGATAATCACCGATCATTTTCCCAATGTCGATGGATCAGGAATTCGGGAAACTTAAAGATAAAAAAAAGCCGCGTCGCGGCGGCTGCAAAGGGGTAGATAGACAGAATGTTCGCTACCGATCAATTCTATCCAGTAAGATAATAGCATAACAATATTCGCAATGTGAATATGTTAAATGAAACATAATTGCGCCAAATCTGAAAATCCATGCATAAAAGGCATGTGGGAATCAATTTCCAACTTTAACAAGCAGATAAAATCTGACGGAGCTGGATGCTAAAAACACATATCAATCCAGCCAAAAATAATTTTCAGCCCTTCATATTGCAATTCGTTCCAAGCTGACATCCACGCACTCGCATATAGCGCCCACGCTTCGTCAACCGCCTTGCCTATCCTCCTATCTTCCACTCCGCCTCCTGCCGCTTAGGCAAAGCGCCCACCGCCGGCGGCTTCAGCAAGTCGCACACGCCGCCCAGGCTGGACACCAGGCACAACGGCCTTCCGGGCGATAGTCCTCCGATATCGGGCATGCCTTCCGCCACGCTGTCCGCGCCCTGGCTAGTGCCGCGCGCAACCAGGTCCAGCCGCGGCGCCAGCGTGGGCGCCAGCACCTTGAGCACCTGCACCGGCAAGGCGCTGGTGAACTTGTAGTCGGCCGCCTTGGGGCCGGCCACATAGGCGACGATGGTGCCGAAGTAGTGGTCGCCGATATAGAACACGAAAGCGCCGGAGCGGCTGACCACGCGGGCGGAGGTGAGGCCGCCGCCGCGGGAGAAGGTCTTGAAGCGGTTGTCGCCGGTGCCGGTTTTGCCGCCGATCAACACATGCTCGCCATTGTGGTCGAAGGCTCCGGCCGCGCGGTGGGCGGTGCCCTTGTCCACCACTTCGGACAATACCTGGCGCACCAGCTGCGGAATTTCCGGCGGCAGCACCCTCACGCCGCGGGCCTGGCCCTGGGCCAGGGTGGTGTCGTACGGCGTAGCCGATGCGAAACGCAGTTTGTCGATGTAAACCGTAGGCAGACGGACGCCGTCATTGGAAATGATGCCCATCAACTCGGCCAAGGCCGCCGGCCTATCGGCCGAAGCGCCAAGCGCGGTGGCGTAGGATGGCACCAGTGAATCGAAGGGATAACCCATCCGCTTCCAGGCGGCGTGGATCTGGCGGAAAGCGTCTATCTCCTGGATCTGGCGAATACGGTTATCCTGGCCGCCCTTGTGCTTGCTGTTGAACAGCCATTGGTACACTTCCTGGCGCTGGGCGGTGCTGGCCTGCACCATTTCCGACCAGCCCGCATCAGGATGGGCATGCAGGTAGGCCACCATCCACAATTCCAGCGGGTGGATGCCCGCCAGGTAGCCGCGATCGGCCAGGTTGAAACGGTCCGGCCCCATCTCGTCGTACAGCTTGGCCAACGTCTTCTCCTCCAGCTTGGCCGGCGGCGTCAGGTATTTGGCGATGAAGGCCGCCATTTCAGGCTGGCCGGCCTGCGGATGGACGCTGCGGAAAATCACCGCCAGCCGCTTGGCGCTGCGGCGGGCCTTCTCCACCACCTGCGCGTCGATCTGCTCGGCATCCTTGCCACGGTACTTGCGGTAGAAACCGGCCATGAAGGTCTTGCCTTCGCGGTCGGCGAAGCGTTGCAGGTATTCGCGCCGCAACGGATTGGCGGGATCGCCGAGCACCTGGGAGTCGTTGCTCGGCGAATACATGTAGTAGTGCGCGACATCGCGCATCAAGCGGATGTAAACCAGGTTGACCGAATGCTGCGTCGCCTCGCGCAGCGTCAGGATGCGGCCGTTGTCGCTCTTCTCGAAATTCTCGAAGGTGTGCCGGCCGCCGCCGGTGAAAAAGCTTTCTCCTGGACTCGCGCTGTACTTGCGCTCCATCGAGGCCGCCAACATCGCAGACAAACTGCGGTCATCGTTCTGTCTCAGATAGTCTATCGCCCAGCGCCGCAGCACCGACTCATGCTCGGTCGGCCGGATGCCGGCCAGCTCATCCTGGCTCATGCCCGAATACTGCCGGTGCAGATCGGCGATGACCTCCAGATACGTCACCAGCGTGCGCAGTTTGGCGGTGGAGCCCAAGTCCAGCTTGGTGCCTTCGTTGATGTCGAAAGGCTGGTCGAAGTTGTCCGCCTGCACCCGCACCATATTGCCGGTTGGCGTGCGCTCTATCAGGGTGAAGCTGTAGGTCACCCCGCCGGGCGAGCCCTGTTGCAGCAAGAACTTGTCGCCCAATCCCACCGACTTGGCGTAGTCGGGATCGCGCAGCTTGAGCAGCTTGTCGGTTACCGCCTGCTGCAGCTGCGAATCCAGCGTGCTGTTGACGGTCAGGTCCAGATGGTCGAGGTCGTACATGCGCGGTATGCCCAGCAGACCGGCCAGCTTCACCCGCACCGCGTTGGCGCCCTTGCGCTCCACCTGCGACTTGTTGGCCAGATTGACCCTCTCCCTCTGCTGCCGCAACGAGACCCCCAACGCGGCATCGCGCAATTCCGGCGTGATCACCTTGTCCTTGGCCATCAGCCGCAGATAGGAATCGGTCAGCCCTTCCAGCAGCTTCATGTCGCCATTGAGGAAGAACGAGGGGCTGCGCTGCGAAATCATCAGGCTGAGCGCCTCCTTGAACACGGTTGCCTGCTCGTCCACCGACAGCGGAGTATTGCTGGCCAGCGTGCGGTTCACCTCGTCGAATGAGCGTCCGTACCAGGCCCACATGCCGTCGCCCATGCCGGAGATTTCGCCGAAGCCGGCGCGCGCCGCCAGCGGCACCGTGTTCAGATACTCCACCACCAGTTGGCGCCGGGCGGCGCTGGTATCCTCGCCGCTGCGGTAGGCGCGCACCGAGGCCGACAGCATCTGGCGCAATTTTTCCTTGGGCGAGCCGGTGCGGCCGCCGGGCGAGTGGCGGAATTTCTCGATCTGGGTGGCCAGCGTGCTGGCGCCGGCGGAATGATAGCCGGGATGCAGAAAATGCAGCCCCTCGTCCGCCAGCGCCTTGCCGAAACGCGACCATTCCACCGCCGGGTTCTGCTGCGGATTGCTGTCGTCCAGCAGCGCGTGGTTTTCGATGTAGAGCAGGCCGGAAACCAGCAGGCGCGGCAGCGAGTCGAAATCCCGATACACCCGCTGCGGGTAGAGAGACTGGTACATGGGCCGGCCATAGCCATCGTAAAGCATCAGGCCGGACTGGTCCTTTTCCCGGTACGGCGGGAACAGCCCCAGCGGCAGTAAAGGCCCCGTCACGCCGCTGTCTGCCAGCCGTATCATGTCCGGCGACTGGCGGGCCTGTTCGGCAATGGCGAATCCGCGGCTCTGCAGCCGCTCCAGATAGTGCGGGAGGTCGGAATACCCCATGCGCTGGTCATAGGGGCCGCCATGCTCGGGAAAGCGCATGTCCTTGCTGCGCCCCGGTTCAACCGCGAACGTGGCGTGGCGGGCGGCCCGGCTGAAGAACATCGCCTGGAACCGCGAGGTATGCACCTCGTTGAGGAATAGTGAGAGCGCCAGGCCGAACAGTGCGATCAACAGGCCGATCAGCGCCCACCATGTAGAAGAAGACGGTTTGCCTTTGCCCAATCCGAGTTTGGCTTCCGAAGTATCTATCATGACATGTCGGCCAGGAGGCCGCCCCCTTGCAGCATGAACTGGAGAATATTGCTGGCTGTACCGGACACCACTGCTCGGCCGTCGGATTTCCCACCGGCTTTTCCTCAATATCGGACAGCCGCCGCGCTTTAGAAAGGAAGGAAAAGCTTGTTAAAGAAACTAGCGCATCCCTGAAGGACGCCAACGCCGCGAATTGGTGAACGGCGAGCCAGGCTGGCCGCCCTCATCGCGGTTTCCAGCCCGCCGACGACTCCCCGTTCAGGCCAGCACCGACGCCGCCAAAACGGACGCCCGCGACGCAAGCTGTATCGCCTTGGCCACAAACTCTATCGACTTGCCGCTGGCCGCCAGCGCTTTTTCGGCATCGTCGGCCGCCTGCGAGGCCCCCCGCAATGCCGCCACCGCATCGGCGTAGGCGCTGGCGGCATGGTCCAGATCGCAGGCGATGGCAGCCATCGCCTGCCCGGCCAACTTGTCTTGCAGATCGCCGCACTGCCGGCTGGTCTCCCCGGTGGTGGCTATCATAAGGTTATTGAACCGGGAGGCCAGCCCGGTTAGCAACTCGGCCAGATCATGACTATCCATCACGCGCTCCTTGGACTATTGGCTGGGCAGCGCCCGGTACAGGCTGCGCAGGCGCTTGGCCTCGTCGACAAACTCGCGCAGGCGGTCGATGCGCTTGCCGGAATCGTCCAGGCTTTGCCTCAGTTGCCGGTGCAAATCCGGAAATGCCCGCATCTCCTTGCCAATGGCATCCAGCGCGCGGCGCTGCCGGTCGAAATCCGCCAGTTGCGCCGCCACCTGCAGATCACCCTGATAACGCGCCCAGCTGCCATAGGCCGGCCTGAAACCGTCCTTGTCGACCGCGCGCAGATAGCGCAGGCTGATATCGGTCAAATACAACTGCAGGTCCTGCTGCACGCGCTGCATTTCCAGCGCCAGCACCTCAAGGCCGGGCTGAGCCTGGTCCATCACCGCGCGCAGGCTTGACTTGCGCTGGGCCATCAGCCGCGCATGGCCGAAGGCGTCCACCGCGCTTGCCAGCCCATTGGCTGTCGATACGCTCAGGCCGCTGCCCTGCAGCCGCCGCAGGCTGGCCGACAGGTCTTGCGACGACTTGTCGATATCCGCCGCGCCGCCGGCCCCGGCCAGCTGCGCCAGCGCCGCGGCGTAGCTGGCCAACAGGTCCAGCGACGCCTCCACCTTGCCCAGCTGGCCGGACAGGTCATACGGCTGCCCTTCGGCGTTCACCAGCGGAAATCCCTCTAGGCCGACCTTGCGGTCCGGCGCGGACAGCACCGCGCTGTCGCGGGCGGATTGTTCCAGCGCGGCGAAGCTGGAGGCGGCGCTGCCGTCTATCTGGCGGGCCGCGTCGCGCAGCGCGGCGAACTTGCCGCTGTCCAGATTGCCGCAGGCCGCAAGCGACAACAGCAGCGGCAGCATGGCTGCGCGGATCAGGCATGGAAGCAGGTTGATCATGGAGCCTCCCCGGCGGGGCCAGGCGAGCGGGAACCCGGCCCCGACCCAGATGGACAATGCAAAAGAAGCAGATCATTCCATTCAGATATAGCCCGCCACCGCCGCTTGGCAAAAGAATCGCCGCCCCGTTGGTGCGGCCGCGCTAGCCCTGGCCGCGCCAGTGCCGATGGCGTTTGCCCAAGCACTTCTCCAGCGCCAGCGACAGCAAGGACACCCCGCCGGAAGTGACGACGATCAAGGTGGCCATCGCCGCCGCCGCCGCGGTGTCGCCGGCATCGTCCATGGTGATGATCGACACCGCCGCCAGGCTGTTTTCCGGGCTGATGATGAAGATCAGCGCCGACAGCGTGGTCATCGCCGACACGAACAGGAAGCGCGCCACATCCAGCAGCGCCGGCAGGCACACCGGCAGCGTCACCCGGCGCAGCGTGGTCCAGAACGGCACCTTGAGCGATGCCGCCACCGCCTCGAACTCGCCATCCAGCTGCCCCAGCGCGGTAGCCACGGTGAGATGGGCGGTGGTGTAGAAATGGGCGATGCTGCAAATCACCATCAGCGTCATGCCGCCGTACAGCGCGTTGAGCGGATTGGCCGGATGATTGAAGAAGAACACATAGCCCAGGCCCAGTACCAGGCCCGGCACCGCCATCGGCAGCATGGCGAAGAAGCGCAGCAGGCTGCGGCCCAAGGGCGCAGCTTGTTGCTTTTCGCAGACATATGCCCCCAGGAATACCAGCACGGCTCCCAGCAGCGCGGTGGCGCCGCCCAGCTTCAGGCTGTTGAAATAGGCGCCCCAGCCGCCGCCGTCGACATTGTCGAACTGGTAATGCGCCAGCGTGAACGACAAATCGTACGGCCAGTACTTGATGAAGGATGCCGCCACCCCCACGCCCAGCAAGGCCAGCAGCGCCGCCGATACCGCCGCCAGCAGCGCGACCGCGGCGATATCCCTGGGCAGGTTGCGGCCAGGAGCAAACAGCACGGCCCGCGCGGTCAGCGCCGCCTGCTGCCGCCGCGCCATGGCGCGCTCGATGAAGAAGGACAGCACCGCCGGCAACAGCAGCATCAGCCCCACCACCGCGCCGCGCGGGAAGTTCTGCTGGCCCACCACCTGCTTGAAGGCTTCCACCGCCAGCACGTTGTAGTCGCCGCCCACCACCTTGGGCACGCCGAAGTCGGTGATCACCAGCGTGAACACCACCAGCGCCGCTGACACCAGGCCATAGCGCGCGCCCGGCAGAGTGATGGTGAAGAACTGCCGCCACGCGCCGGCGCCCAGCGCCCTGGCCGCCTCGTACAGCCGCGCGTCCGCCGACGCCAGCGCGGTGGCGATGATCAGCAGCGCGTAGGGAAAGGTATAAAAGGCCTCACCCAGCGCCACGCCCCAAAAACCGTAGATGCCGGCACCGCCCAGCCAGCTCTTGAGCAGGCCCTGGTTGCCGAACAGGTACACCAGCGAGATGGCCGGCATCAGCGATGGCGCCAGCAACGGCGACAAGGCGATCTGGCGGAACAGGCCGCGCCCCAGGCCCGGCTGCGGTTCAAACACCAGCCGAAAGCAAACGCCAGCGGCAGCACCAGCGCGCTGACGGTCAGCGCCAGCAGCAGGCTGTGCCAGGCGGCGCGCATCAGACCGGGGGAGTTCAGCACCTGGGAGAAGTTGACGAGGCCGGCAAAGCCGCCGTCCATGGTGGTGACGGCCTTGCCCAGGATGAACAGCAAGGGCAGGCCCAACGCCAGCGTCAGCAAGGCGGCCAGCGACCACACCAGCAAGGCGGCCAGCTGGCTTTCACCGTCCGCGCGCCAGCCGGCGCGGCGAGTCAATCGCAAAGCCAGGCTCAACATGCCGCCTCCCGCACATAGGCGCGCAACAGCGCGGCCGGCAATTCCACCGGCACGATCTCGCCCGGCACCAGCGGCTGGCGCTGCAGCATGGATGGGCATACCTCGGCGCGCAGCGTCTGCCCCGGCATGCCCTGCGGCTGCAGCCGGATACGGGTCATCGCGCCGCCGAAGCTGACATCCTCCACCCGCGCCAGCAGCACGTTGGCCGCCGGCTCCCAACGCGCCTTGACGATGATGTCCTCCGGCCTCAGGAACAGCGTCAGCGACGCGCCGTCCGGCAGCGGCTGCTGCAGCTTGAGCACGCAGTTGCCTATGCTCGCCTCATGGCTGGACTTGCGTTGCGCCGGCAGCCAGTTGGCGTCGCCGACGAAGTCCGCCACGAAGCGGCTGGCCGGCTGGCGGTAGATCTCGGCCGGGGTGCCCACCTGCTCGATGCGCCCGGCGTTCATCACCACCACCCGGTCGGCAATCGCCAGCGCCTCTTCCTGGTCATGGGTCACCATCAGCGTGGTGACGCCCAGCCGTTTCTGCAGGCCTTTCAGTTCGTCTCGCAGCCTGTCGCGCACCCGCGCGTCCAGCGCCGACAAGGGCTCGTCCAGCAGCAGCAAGCCCGGCGAGGTGGCCAGCGCCCGCGCCAGCGCCACCCGCTGTTGCTGTCCGCCGGACAGCTGCGACGGATATTTCAGCTCGGCGCCCGGCAGCCCGACGATGTCCAGCAGCTCGCGCACGCGCTGGCCGTGGCGCGCCTTGTCGCGACGCGGGGTCAGGCCGTAGGCGATGTTGTCGGCCACGGTGAGGTTGGGAAACAGCGCGTAGCTCTGGAACACGATGCCGTAGTCACGCCTGGCCGGCGCCTCGCGGGTGATGTCGCGGCCCAGCAGGTGGATGCTGCCGCCATCCGGCATGTCCAGCCCGGCGATCAGCCTAAGCAGCGTGGTCTTGCCGCAGCCGGACGGCCCCAGCAGACAGACGAACTCGCCCCTGCGTATCGACAGGGACACCGCGTCCAGAGCGGCGAAGCCGCCAAAGCGGCGGCTCAGGCTATGGATGGACAGGTGATCGGACAGGCCTTGCAGGCTATCGACCGGTTTCATCGGGAACTCCATCTTGCTTGAATATCGAAAAGCCGCCCGCTGCTCGGCGGACGGCTCCGGCTTGCGCCAGGTTCAGTTCTTGGCCGCCGCCTTGCTTTCATAGCGGCGCGACCATTCCTGCAGGATGGCGTCGCGGTTTTTCGCCGCCCAGGAGAAATTGTTCTTCGACAGGCGCTTGGCGTAGTCGACCGGAATGTACGGGTTCTGCTTGGCCACGCCAGGCATCGCCAGCACCGCGTAGTTCTTCTCGTACTGCTGCATCGCCGGCAGGCTGGCCGAGAAATCGGCCAGCTTCTTGGCGGCCTCCAGATTCCGGGTGCCCTTGATGATGGCGGTGGCTTCCAGATCCCAGCCCAGGCCTTCCTTGGGGTAGATCAGGTCTATCGGCGCGCCTTGCGCCTTCAGCTCGGCGCCGCGGTATTCAAACGAGATGCCTATGGGGAATTCGCCGGTGGCGGCCATCTTGCATGGCTTGGAGCCGGAATGGACGTACTGCGCCATGTTGACGTGCAGCTTGTCCATATAGTCCCAGCCTTGTTTCTCGCCCATCATCTGCAGCCAGGCGGACACATCCAGGTAGCCGGTGCCGGACGAGGCCGGGTGCGGCATCACGATCTGGCCTTTGTAGACCGGCTTGAGCAAATCGGCCCAGCTCTCCGGCCTGGGCAGGTTCTTTTTGGCGGCTTCCACCGTGTTGAAACAGATGGTGGCGGCCCACACGTCCATGCCGGTCCACTTCGGCGGCCTGGCCTTGTCGACGAACTGCGGGCTGAGCTTTTCCACGCCCTTAGGCGCGTAAGCCTGCAACATGCCCTGCTGGTCCAGGATCATCAGGCTGGTGGCCGCCAGCCCCCACACCGCGTCGGCCTGAGGACGGTTCTTTTCCGACAGCAGCTTGGCGGTGATGATGCCGGTGGACTCGCGCACCCAGCGGATTTCGATGTCCGGATTGACCTTCTCGAACGCCTCCTTGTAATCCTTGACCTGGTCGGCCTCCAGCGCGGTGTACACCGTCAGCGTGGTTTTGGCGTAAGCCAGCGGGGACAACAGTCCGGACACGGCCAGACCGACTGCGACTGCCATCTGCTTCTTCATGACGATGCTCCTTTGTTTAGACGTATAGACAAATTTGCCTACACACTGCGCCTGCTGAAATCACAGCCGCCACGGTAAGGGGCTTCGATGACTCGCCGGTGAAATCCAGGTGAATCTTGTTTTGCCGCACTAGACCAATTCGCGGAAAACCGCCCGGCCCCAGAAACCGCGGCCGGGTCCTGGCGCAACAACCCTGAAAATCAAACCGCATCAACTACTATGACAGAATGGGATTGAGCAGAAGAAAGCATGATCTTGGGCCGCATTCTTGACAGCATCGCCATCCGTCTGATGGCGCTGGCGATGCTGGTCGTCCTCACCGGTTCCTTCACGCGCTATTACGCGTTGAGCAACTTCCTTTATGAGGACCTGGGCAAAGTGGTGGAAAGCCAGCAGTTGATGCTGGCCAACTACGTCGCGCGCGACATCAACGACAAGATTTCACAAAGAGAGGATCTGCTGATCCACTTGGCCATGGTGCTACCTCCCGAGCTGCTGAATCGCCCGCCGCAATTGCGCAACTGGTTGAAGGAGCATTACCAGTACCAGCCGCTATTTTCCGTCGGACTATTCGTGGTGGGGCCAGACGGCCGCGCCATCGCCGACTACCCTCCCAGGCCCGACCGGCTGATCGTCGGCTACGGCGACCGCGACTACATCCGCGCGGCGCTGCGCGGCCAGCCCTATATCGGCCGGGCCGTGGTGGGCCGCATATCCAGGGTGCCGGTGCTGCCGATCGCGGCGCCCATACTCGGCGCGGACAAGAAAGTGAAAGCAGCGCTGGTGGGCGTCACCGCGCTGGCGGCGCCCAACTTTCTCGATCTGCTGCAACATACCCATATTGGCAACCATATCGACAGCTTCCTGCTGATCTCGCCGCGCGACCGCCAGTTCGTCTCCTCCTCGCAACCGGACATGATACTGCAGCCCTTGCCGCCACCTGGCGTCAACCCCTTGCACGACAAGGCGATGGCGGGCTTCCGCGGCGCCGGCATCACGACCAACGCCAAGGGGGAGGAAGAAGTCAGCGCCATCGCGTCCGTTCCCCGCGCCGGCTGGTTCGTGGTGGCCCGCCTGCCCAGCAGCGAGGCCTTCGCCACCGTGGAGCGCGTCAAGAGCTTCACGCTGCGCAACACCATCGCCGCGTTGGCGGCCTTCACCGTGATCTGCGGCGGCGGCCTGTACATCGTGCTGCGGCCGCTGTTCCTGGCCGCGCGCCACGCCGACCGCATGACCCGGGGCGAACTGCCGATGGAGCCGATGCCCATCCAGCGCAATGACGAGGTGGGCCATCTGATCGCGGCCTTCAACCGCCTGCTACACAAGCTCAACGATCAGCAGGAGGAACTGGCCCGCATGGCGCATCACGATTCTCTGACCGGCCTGCCCAATCGTTCGCTGCTATCCGATCGCCTGCACATGGCGCTGGCGCAGGCGCAGCGCAAGCGCTGCGGCGTAGCGCTGCTGTTCATGGATCTGGATGGCTTCAAGCTCATCAACGACAATCTGGGCCACAGGGCCGGCGACAAGGTGCTGTGGCAGGTGGCGCAACGCCTGTCCAATGTCGTGCGCCAAACCGACACGCTGGCGCGCATAGGCGGCGACGAATTCGTGCTGCTGCTCAGCGACCTGGACGACAACGCCGAGGAAATCGCCAATACCGTCGCCCAGAAATGCATCGCCGTATTCGACGCTCCCTTCCTGATAGCCGGCAACGCCTGTACTTTGGGCATTTCCATCGGCATTGCGTTGGGCGATGGGCTGAGCACCTCGGACAGCCTGCTGCAAGCCGCGGACCAGGCGATGTACCACGTCAAGAAAAGCGGCCACAGCGGCAGCGAAATCATCCGCATATGAAACCCGCCGCATATTGCCGCCGCTCGCCCGAAAACACACCGAGCGATCGGCAAAGACAGGCCAGAGCGTGGTTGCAACCGCCCGCCGCTAACGGATGCTTCCGGAAACCGCGCGCCTCCCCCGGCGAAAGCCGATATCCATCCTGGAAGTCCGCTGGCCGAAAACTATGCATTTTCCTGCGCCGTCCCGCCTTGGCCAATGCCTAGGCAGCCTGCGGACAATAGCCGGATGCGGGCCATGAAATTGAATTCAAATTGTCCACAGCAAAATCATTAAAATAAAACCGCCGCTCGTTCATGCCCTTTTCCACGCAATCCTCCGACTTGCTCCGCACAACATGTCCTGATACTGGGCGCGCGCTCCGCCGCATGCCTGAAATGGGCCCGCGCCTTTCGCGCCACCGGCTGGCGGGTAAGCGCGGCGGACTCTCTGCGCTGGCCGGCGAGCCGTTTCAGCGGCGCGGTTGACGCCGATATCCGGCTGCCCGAGCCCCGCGCCAATTCCCAAAACTGGCGAGCTGCGCTGCAAAAACTGGTGGAAAACCAGGCGGTCGACCTGATCCTGCCGATCTGCGAGGAGGTGTTCTACCTGGCGCACTGGCGCGACAGCCTGGCCACCCTGCGCCAGCTACATCACAAACTCAGTTTCGCCAGAATGACCGCCGACTGGCCCGCTCCGGCTCCGGAAACCAGGCTGCTGGAATCGCCAGACGCGGTTGCCCGGCTGTTGCGGGCCTCCCCCGGCTGGATCTTCAAACCCGCTTACTCCCGTCTTGCCAGCCAAACCCTGCCGCGCTCCAGCCAAAAGGCGCTGGGCAGAATACGCCCTACCCTGGTCCAGCCTTGGGCCGCGCAGCGTTATGTTCCAGGGGGCGAGCGCCGCAGCTACCGCCCATGCCTGCCACCAGCGGCCAGGTGGCCTTCGACTTCATCAAAACCGCCAATGGCAGCTGCGACGTGCTGGAGTGCAATCCGCGCGCCACCAGCGCCTTCCATCTGTTCCACAATCTGCCGCAACAGCTGGCGGCGGCGTTGCTGGGCGATATTCCGCCAGGAGAGACACTGCGGCCTAGCACCGGGCTTAGTGCCATGAAACCGGCAAGCGCTGGACGATTGATGCGGTAGCCAAGCGGACAGGGAGGACAAGGCGCACTATGCTGACATATCGGCGCAGCGGCGCCGACCAACCGGTTTCCGACATCCGAGGCATCTTCGCCATGAGCCTGCTGCAAAACATCAAAGTCGGGCCGCGCCTGGCCGTTTCCTTCATGGTGCTGCTGGCCATCCTGCTGGCGGTCAGCGCCAGCGTCTGGAACGGCCTGTCGCGCATCGAGGGCAGCACCCGGCATATCGTCGGCAACGACGCCAGCAAGCTGCAGGTGGCGGCGGAGTTGGACCGCCACTCGCAAAACGCCGCCCTGCTGCTGCTGCAGATCATCTCCACCCCTGACCAGCCGCAGCGCGTCCCGCTTTACGCCGCGATGGACGAGGCCAACCGCCATGCCAACGAGGCCTTCCAGCGCCTGAAGGCGCTGCCCTGGACGCCGGAGCAGGCGCCCCCCCTGCAACAGCTGTCCGATCTGCGCGCCCGCTACAGCGCCGCCTTCAGCGATACGGTGGATTTGGTGGAATCGAACGACCCCGCGGCGCTGGCGCGGCAGTACGCCAGCCAGACCCGGCCGGCGCTGCAGCAGCTGCTGGCCGCCACCACCGCGCTCTCCGCCACCCAGCAGGGCGACATGAACAGCGAACTGGCCGGCGTGCTGTCCCTGATGGGCGATACCCGACTGCTGCTCTTGATCTTCAGCGCCGTCGCCGTCGCAGCCGGCCTGCTGCTGTCCTGGAGCGTCACCCGCAGCATCACCGGGCCGCTGGAGCACAGCGTGGCGGTGATGGGCGCGATGGCCCAGGGCGATTTGCGCAGCAAGGTGAGCATCCGCGGCAGGGACGAAACCTCGCTGATGCTAGGCCGGATGTCGCAGATGCAGGCGCATCTGGCGGCGCTGGTGCAGGAATTGCGCCACTCCGCCAATATCGTCGCCGACACCGCGGCTTCCACCCGCTCGGGCGCGGTGGAGGTGGCGAGCGGAGTGGAGCGGCAACAGGTGGAAATCCATCAGATCAACGCCGTGGTGGAGGCATTCGCCGGCAAGCTGCATAGCGCCGCGCATACCGCCATCCAGGCGCAGGACCGCGCCAAGAGCGCCGCCGCGCTGGCCCAGCGCGGACAAAGCCTGATCCAGACCGCCTCCAGCGAGATCACGGCGATCGCCGGCCAGATCCAGGGCAGCGCGGCGGCGATGGACGCCTTGCGCCAGCGCGCCAATTCGATGCGCGACATGATAGAGGCGGTGACAGACATCGCCGACCAGACCAATATGCTGGCGCTGAACGCCGCCATCGAGGCCGCGCGCGCCGGCGAATTGGGCCGCGGCTTCGCCGTGGTGGCCGACGAGGTGCGCCGGCTGGCCGACCGCACCGCCAAGGCCACGCGCGAAATCAACGACGTGATCTCGGCGATAGACAATCAGACCACCGAGGCGATGGTGCAGATAGAACAGGGGCAAAAGGAAATGGCGCGCGGCGTGGACATGATCCGCGAAATCGTCGAACCGCTGACCGAGCTGAAAGAAGGCGCCACCGAAACCGCCAGCGAACTGGACCGGCTGGTAGCGAATATCGCCGAACAGGTGAGCGAAAGCCAGGTGATCGCGCACAGCGTCGCCACCATCGCCCAGTCGGCCGACGAAAGCCTGCATGCCACGCAGGGCGCCAGGCAGAACAGCACTCAGTTGCTGGAAGTGAGCAACACGCTGTAGAACCAGATGCGCCGCTTCGTGCTGGACAGCTGAAGCGCATGGCCGGGCTGCCATCTAGCGGCCCGGTTCACCGCTCCGACGCCCGCAGCCCCAGCAGATCCAGCAGATCCAGCAGCCGCTCCCCCGCCTCAGCCAACCCGCCGTCGTTGACCAGCACCGCGCAGCCCTCCGGCGGCGTGAACGCCCGCGCCTCCTCCAGCCGGCGCGCAATCGCCTCGGCCGGCTCGCGGCCGCGCGCCGCCAGCCGGGAGGCCAGCACCGCCGGACTGGCGGTGATCCACAAGGGCCGCAAGGAGGGAAAGCGCTGGGCCGCCAGCGGCAGCGACGAGCGCGAGCCATTGACCACCACGTCCAGCCCCTGCCGCAGCCACAGCGCCGCCTCCACGCCCAGGCCGTAGGCCAGACCGTTGCGCCGCCAGGCCAGCGCGAAACAGCCGGCGCGCTCGCGCTGGTCAAACTCCTCCAGGCTCAGCGCCACGTGATTCTCGCCGCCGGCATCGGCCGGACGGGTGATGTAGCGGTGGGCGAACATCAGCCTGCCGTCCGCCGGCAGCCGCTGCCTGACATAGGCCAGCAGGCTGTCCTTGCCCGCTCCGGAGGGGCCGATCACATACCACAGCGTTCCCGCTTCAGCAGCCATAGCGCTCCACCTCGCCGTCAAAGCCGCAGTGGGCGAGATAGCGGAACGGCCCGCCCTGCTCTCTCTCGACAAACAAGGCGATGCCGTCGACCAGGGCCGGCTCCAGCCCGGCAAAGTGCCGCCGCGCCGCCGCCTCCAGGCTGGCGGCCAAACCTGAATCGCGCGCCAGCGCCGCGGTCAGCGTCAGGTGGAAGCGGAACTGCTCGAACACATAGGGATAGCCCCAGCGCCGGCACAGAGCCTGTTGGCGCGCGTCCAGCCCCTGCCGCGGCTTGGGCGGCCGGCCGCGGTCGGCCCATGGATCCAGCGCCACGGTGCAGACGGCGGCCAGCTCCTCCAGCTCGGCCGGCGCCGCGCTCGGCCGCAGCGCCAGAAAATCGTCCAGCCAGTCCACCCGCAGCGCCAACGCGAAAGGGGTGAAGCGCGCGGCCAGTTGGGAGACGCTGTCGATCAGCCGCGCCTCGTCCGCCGCCGGGCTCAACTCAAACGGCGCCTTCAAGGTGGCGTGCCAACCGTAGCGGGCGGCGTCGCGGGTGATATCCGCCTGCGTGAACGGCGGAACGCCATCCAGAACCGGTGGCGCCAGAGGCTGGCCGGCGGCGGCGTCCCGGCCCAGCCAGCGACTGCCGGCGCGCCACAGCGCGGAATCCGGCCTGGGCGCGTAATACAGCGCGTAGCGCATCAGTCGTCCTCCATCACCAGTTGCACCAGATCGCCGTTGAAGCAGGTGATGCCGTACTGCACCGGCCTGCCGTCCGGATCGACGTTCAGCGACTTCACATGCAATACCGGCCGGTTCTTGGGTATGCCCAGATAATCCACCGTCTCGCCATCCGGCAGACGGGCGGTGACGCGGGTGAAGCGGCGGGTGTAGTCGTTGACGCCGAACTCGCGCAGCGTGCGCGTCACCGAGCGCTGCCGCTGGTAGACCTGCGGCAGGCCGGCGAAGCGCGCCGCCGGGAAGAACAGCGTGGCGCAGTCCACCACCCGCGTCTCCACCCGGCTGAGCGTCTTGATGCGGAACAGCTCGTCGCCCACCGCCACCTCCAGCAAGGCCGCCAGTTCGGCGTTGGCTGGCACCGTGTCGCTCAGCAAGACATCTATGTCGGAGCTGAGGTTCTGCCGCGCCATGTTCTGGGAGAAGCGGGTGCGCCTGCTGATGGCGTAGTCGATGGCGTTGTCCTGCACGAAGGTGCCGCGCCCCTGCTCCACCCGCAACAGGCCGCGCTCCACCAGCGTGGCCACCGCGCGGCGTATGGTGTGGCGGTTGACGGCGAAGCGTTCCGCCAGTTGCAGCTCCGTCGGCAGCTGCGCGCCGGCCTGCAATGCTCCGCTGGCGATTTCGGCCGCCAGGCTGTCTTCTATCTGCCGCCAGACGGCGACGCCGGAACCTCTTTCTATCATCGCAACCCTCCCTGTTGTCCTGCACCGGCAAAGGTCTAGTCACGCCGTCAAAACGTCACAAAAACTTCATCGCCGCATGCTGTTTGTCCTTGGTTGAGCGCCATTATCATGCATACGTCTATACGTTTATATGAATCTTTCTTGAACCATGAGGCATACGATGGACACCCCGACAAGACAACGCTGGCTCTCCGTGCTGGCCAACAGCCCGCGTCCGCGGCTGGAAAGCCTGCTGTCTCCCGCCCTGCCGCCGGCCGAGCATTGCCAGTGGCTGCGCCGCGCCGAAACCGGGCTGGTGATGCTGCAGGGCCGCAGCGGCGGGACCGGCGCCCGCTTCAATCTGGGCGAAGCGGCCGTCAGCCGCGCCAGCTGCCAGATAGCCGGCCGGCTGGGCCACGGCTGGGTGCGCGGCAGCGACGGCCTCCACGCCGAACTGATCGCCCAGGCCGACGCGCTGTTGCAAGACCCGCAACAGCGGCAGCGGCTGCTGAGCTTATGGATAACGCCCCTGGAAGCCGAACTGGCGGCGCGCCGCGAAAGCGCCGCGCGCGAGGCCGCCGCCAGCAAGGTGGAGTTTTTCACCATGGTGCGGGGGGAATGACCATGCGCGCCGCTTTTGCCGATCCCGTCGCCCACGCCCAGCAGATCTTCCGCCACGCGCTTGCCGCCCTGGCCGAACCTATGCTGCCGCAGACGCTGTCCATCCTGCCGCCGGCCCTGCCCGGCCTCAAGGCCGGCACCGCCGCCCTGCTGTACACGCTGCTGGACCAGGATGTCGGCGTCTGGCTGCCGGCGCTGCCGGACGACACCGTCGCCAGCCTGCGCTTTCACACCGGCATGCGGCTGGTGGATTTGCCGGAACAGGCCGATTTCATCGTCGTCGCCCAGGGCATGCCGCTGCCCGACCTGGCCAGCCTCAAGGCCGGCAGCGCCGAATACCCTGACCGCTCCGCCACCTTGCTGATCGAAACCGCCGGTTTCAATCAAGACCAAGTGGAAGGCAGCGGCCCCGGCTTCCAGACGCCGCGCCGCTTCGGCATCGATGGCGCTTCTCCAGGCTTCTGGCGCCAATGGCAAAGCAACCACGCGCGCTTCCCGCTGGGCGTGGACGCGCTGCTGATCACCGACACCCAGCTGGCCGGCCTGCCGCGCAGCGCCGTCATCAAGGAGGGCTGACATGTACGTTGCCGTAAAGGGCGGAGAAACCGCCATCGCCCGCTCCTGGGACTTGCTGGCCGCCGCGCGCCGCGGCGACGAGTCCGTGCCGGAATTGACGCTTGCCCAAATCCGCCAGCAGATGCGGCTGGCGGTGGCGCGGGTGATGCAGGAAGGCTCGCTGTACGACGAGGAACTGGCGGCGCTGGCGCTGAAACAGGCGGCCGGCGACAGCATGGAAGCCATCTTCCTGCTGCGCGCCTTCCGCACCACGCTGCCGCGCTTCGCCAGCAGCCTGCCGCTGGACACCGCCGCGATGCGGGTGCGCCGCCGCGTGTCCGGCACTTTCAAGGACGTGCCTGGCGGCCAGATCCTCGGCCCCACCGCCGACTACACCCAGCGCCTGCTGGACTTTTCCCTGGCAGAGCCGTCCGTTCCGGCTCAGCCGGCGCGTGCCGCCGCGCCGCTGCCGGACGCGCTGCCCTGCGTGCTGGAGGTGCTGGACCGCGAAGGACTGATCGAAGCCGACCTGCCTCCGGCCGGCGACCCGGATCCGGTAGACCTGACCCGCGAACCGCTGATGTTCCCGGCCGGCCGCCCGGCGCGGCTGCAGAACCTGGCGCGCGGCGACGAAGGCTGGCTGCTGGGCCTGGCCTACTCCACCCAGCGCGGCTACGCCGAAAGCCATCCCTTCGCCGGCGAGATCCGCATGGGCGAGGTCAGCGTCTTCGTCTGCCCTGAAGAGCTGGGCTTCGAGATAGACATCGGCGAGATCACGCTGACCGAATGCCAGATGATCAACCAGTTCGGCGGCAGCAAGCGCGCGCCGCCGCAATTCACCCGCGGCTACGGCCTCAGCTTCGGCGAGGCCGAGCGCAAGGCGATGGCGATGGCGCTGGTGGACCGCAGCCTGCGCGCGGAAGAACTGGGCGAAGCCGCCCACGCCCCGGCCCAGCAAGCGGAATTCGCTCTGTGCCACAGCGACAACGTCGAGGCCTCCGGCTTCGTCCAGCATCTGAAGCTGCCGCATTACGTCGACTTCCAGGCCGAGCTGTCGCTGATCCGCGCGCTGCGCGCGCAGAACCCTCAGGAGCCAACCCATGACTGAAGTCCGCAACCACGGCCAGTGGCAGTACAACTTCGGCTTTCTGGACGAAAACACCAAGCGCATGCTGCGCCGCGGGCTGTTGAAGGCGGTGGCCATCCCCGGCTACCAGGTGCCGTT
Source organism: Chromobacterium sphagni (assembly GCF_001855555.1). Taxonomy (GTDB): domain Bacteria; phylum Pseudomonadota; class Gammaproteobacteria; order Burkholderiales; family Chromobacteriaceae; genus Chromobacterium; species Chromobacterium sphagni. The sequence goes on from NZ_MKCT01000013.1 coordinate 35,611, forward strand.
CGGCAGCCGCGAAATGCCGCTGCCCTACGGCTGGGGCACCGGCGGCATCCAGCTGACCGCCAGCATCATAGGCCGCGACGACGTGCTCAAGGTGATAGACCAGGGCGCCGACGACACCACCAACGCCGTCAACATCCGCCGCTTCTTCGCCCGCGTCGCCGGCGTGGCAACCACTAGCCGCACCGTCGAGGCCAGCGTGATCCAGACCCGCCACCGCATTCCGGAAACGCCGCTGGCGGCCGGCCAGATCATGGTGTTCCAGGTTCCGGAGCCGGAACCGCTGCGCACGCTGGAAGCCAGCGAGGTGGAAACCCGCAAGCTGCACGCCCACCAGGAATACGGCCTGATGCACGTCAAGCTGTACGAGGACATCGCCCGCTTCGGCCACATCGCCACCAGCTACGACTACCCGGTGCTGGTGAACAGCAGGTATCTGGCCTCGCCATCGCCGATACCCAAGTTCGACAACCCCAAGCTGGACAGAAGCCCGGCGCTGCTGCTGTTCGGCGCCGGCCGCGAGAAGCGCCTGTACGCGATACCGCCCCATACCCGGGTGGAAAGCCTGGCCTTCGACGACCACCCGTTCGAGGCGCAAAGCTGGCAGCACCGCTGCGCGCTGTGCGCCTCGGACGCAAGCTACCTGGACGAGATCGTCACCGACGACGCCGGCAGCCGGACCTACGTCTGCTCCGACACCGATTACTGCCAGGACCGCCGGCAAGGCCAGGAGAACGCGCAATGAATCAGGCCATACTTTCCGTCAGCGGCCTGGCCAAGGACTACGGCAACGGCCAGGGCTGCTTCGGCATCGATTTCGATCTGTACCAAGGCGAAGTGCTGTGCATAGTCGGCGAATCCGGCTCCGGCAAATCCACGCTGCTGTCCACGCTGGCCGGCCGGCTGGCGGCGGACGCCGGCAGCGTGCGCTTTCGCGACCGCGATGGCCGCAGCCACGAATTGACCAAGCTGGCCGAAGCCGAGCGCCGCCGCCTGGCGCGCAGCGAATGGGGCTTCGTCACTCAGCACGCCCGCGACGGCCTGCGCATGAACGTCTCCGCCGGCGCCAACGTCAGCGAGCGGCTGATGGCGCTGGGCGAGCGCCACTACGGCCGGCTGCGGCAAACCGCCGGCGACTGGCTGGAAAAGGTGGAGATCAGCCGCGAACGGCTGGACGACAGGCCCAGCGCCTTCTCCGGCGGCATGCAGCAGCGGCTGCAGATCGCCCGCAACCTGGTCACCCGGCCGCGGCTGGTGTTCATGGACGAGCCCACCGGCGGGCTGGACGTGTCGGTGCAGGCGCGCTTCCTCGATCTCACCCGCCGCCTGGTGCACGACACCGGCATCGCCGTGATCATGGTCACCCACGATCTGGGCGTGGCGCGGCTGCTGGCGCAGCGCACGCTGGTGATGCAGCGGGGCCGCGTGGTGGAAGCCGGCCTCACCGACCAGATCCTGGACGATCCGCAGCACCCCTACAGCCAGCTCCTGGTGTCCTCCATCCTGCAGGCCTGAAATCATGACGCTACTGATAGACGCATCCCAACTGTCCAAAACCTTCGTCCTGCACCAGCAGGACGAACTGAGATTGCCGGTGCTGGCCGACATCTCACTGCAGGTTGCCGCCGGCGAGTGCGTGGCGCTGGCCGGCCCGTCCGGCGCCGGCAAGAGCACCCTGCTCAAGGCGCTGTACGCCAACTACCTGGTGCAGCGAGGCAGCATCCGCATCCGCCACCACGGCGGCTGGGTGGACATGGCCCGCGCGCTGCCGCATGAAATCGCCGAAGTGCGCCGCCATACGCTGGGCTATGTCAGCCAGTTCCTGCGGGTGATCCCGCGGGTGTCGGCGCTGGACATCGTGGCCGAGCCGCTGCTGGAATGGGGCGCGGCCGAGAACGAGGCCAGGCGAAGCGCCGGCGCATGGCTGGCGCGGCTGAACATCGCCGAGCGGCTGTGGAGCCTGCCCCCGGCAACCTTCTCCGGCGGCGAGCAGCAGCGCGTCAACATCGCGCACGGCATGATCGCGCCGCGCCCCATCCTGCTGCTGGACGAACCCACCGCCTCGCTGGACGCCGCCAACCGCCAGGTGGTTATAGAATTGATGCGCGAGGCGAAGCAGCGCGGCGCGGCGCTGGTGGGCATCTTCCACGACGAATCCACCCGCGACGCCGTCGCCGACCGCATTTTCGACGTGCCGCTGGCCGTCGCACAGGAAACCACCGCATGAAACAGATATTCAACCACGCCCGCCTGATTCTGGCCGACGGCGTCATCGAGCGCGGCGCGCTGGAAATCGACAACGGCGTGATCAGCGCCATCCATCAACAGCCGCTGCCCGCCGGACAAGGAGAAGACCTGGCCGGCGCCGACCTGCTGCCGGGCCTCACCGAAATCCACACCGACAATCTGGAAAAGCACCTGATGCCGCGCAACGGCGTGCTGTGGCCGATACTGCCGGCGGTGATCACCCACGACGCGCAATGCGTGGCCGCCGGCATCACCACGGTGCTGGACGCGCTGGCGGTGGGCGACCTGGAGGGCGAAAGCGTGCGGCTGGACACGCTGCACAGCTCCTTCGCCGCGATAGACCAGGGCATGCGCGGCGACGCGCTGCGCGCCGAGCACCTGTTCCACCTGCGCTGCGAACTGGCCTTCCCGCAGCTGTTGCAAGAACTGGAACCGCTGATCGGCCACCCGGCGGTGAAGCTGGTATCGGTGATGGACCACACTCCAGGCCAGCGCCAGTACCGAGACCTGGAGCAATACAAGAAGTACTACGGCAAGAAAAAGGTGGGCTGGACCGAAGACACCTTCCTCGCCGCGGTTGACGAGCGCCGCGCCAAGCAGGCCGAGTACGCGGCGCGGCACAAGCAGGCGGTAGTGGAGATGGCGCGCACGCGCGGCATCGCGCTGGCCAGCCACGACGACACCGACGCCGGCCATATCGCCGAGGCGCTGCGCGACGGCGTGGCGATCTCGGAATTCCCCACCACGCTGGAGGCGGCCCAGGCCGCCCGCGCGCACGGCGTGCAAACCGTGATGGGCGCGCCCAATGTGGTGCGCGGCGGCTCGCACTCCGGCAATGTGGCCGCTCTGGAACTGGCGCGCCGCGGCCTCCTGGACATCCTGTCGTCCGATTACGTGCCGGCCAGCCTGCTGCACGCCGCCTACTTGCTGGAACGCGAGGCCGGCTGGAGCCTGGACCACGCCATCGCCACCGTCACCGTCAACCCGGCGCGCGCGGTGGGCCTGCACGACCGCGGTCGCATCGCCGTCGGCCAGCGCGCCGACCTGGTAGAAGCGCGCCTGCATGGCGACGTCCCGCTGGTGCGGCAAGTGTGGAAAGCCGGACGGAGGGTGTTCTGATGGACCACAGCATCCGCGCCGTCCGCCAGTTGCTGCTCAGCCACGGCCAGCGGCATTATGGCGAAGCGGTCACCCAGCTGGACCACGCGGTCCAGGCCGCCACGCTGGCGCGCGACTGGGGCTGCGACGATGAAATCGCGCTGGCCGCCTTCCTGCACGACATCGGCCACCTGCTGGAGCATGACGGCTGCCGGAGCATGGGCGGCTACGGCGCGATGGCGCACGACCGGCTGGGGCGCGACTACCTGCTGGAACTGGGCTTTTCGCCGCGGGTCGCGCATCTGGTGGCGATGCACGTGCCGGCCAAGCGCTATCTGTGCGCAGCCGATCCGCAATACCTGGCGCAGTTGTCGCCGGCCAGCGCCGCCACGCTGGACTACCAGGGCGGACCGATGACGGCCGAAGAGGCGGACGCGTTCTCGCAACTGCCGGACCTGGCCGACATCCTGCAACTGCGCCGGCTGGACGAGGCCGCCAAGGACGGCGGCTGGAGTCTGGACCAGGTCGAGTGGATCTGGCCGCTGATGGCCGGGCATCTGGCCAATCAGCGCGCCCAAGCCTGACAAGCGTCGGCAATCGCCAAACTGCCTCGCCGCGGGCATTGCGCCGAGGCGGCCTTTGATTGCGTCACCAGGCCAGCGGGCCCTTCTCGCCATTGGCGTGCTCGCCGTAGTAGAGCGAAGGCAGGAAGCGCGCCAGGCAGCTGAATTCGTTGTAGCAATGCCGCATCAGCTCCAACCCCAGCATGTCCGGCACCCTTTGGCCGGACGCTCCCAGCACGAAACGGCTGCGCAGCACCGCGCCATGGGAGGTATCCCGCGCCAGATGGATCATCTCGCCATCCAAAGGGTCGCCGCTGGCGTCCAGCCTCGGCTCGTCGCCGAATGCGATGCGCGCGCACACCAGCCCCGACACCTCGCGCCGCTTCCATGCGTTCGCCAGCGCCGCGTCGGTGAAGAATAGCTTGGGATCATGAAACTTCAGCACCGCCGCCACCGGCGGAATTTCGCCCAACGACTCCACCGCGCGGACGGTCGCGCCAATGAAACTCACTCCCTTTTCCCTGCTGGCGTCCCAGCCATGCAAGGTGTGATGGTCGTGCGGATGCCACCAACGGATATGCTGGGTGGTATCGAAGAACTTGAACCACCAGTCAAGCATCCTGCCGGCGCAGTTCGGCAGCTCTGTCCGCGCCGCCACCTGCAAACGGCCGTCCGGCAGGCGCTGAATGCCCATTTCCAACGGCATCGGTGCCGGCGACAACATATCGTCATGCAGGCCGGACACAACTGAACATGCGTGTTCCATAGTATTCACAGTACACTCCTTGCGCTTGATAAGCGGCTCAACACCATGGCGGCCTCTGAAGCCTCCATGCCTGGCCAGCAGCCAGGCACCTCCGCCGCACACTTTAATTAAGAAACACAATACGTTTCCATATTGAGCGAGCATGCGCACGATGTCAATCAGAAAACAGGTCTCGCAGCCGGACAACGCCGCGGCGCGCCCCAGAGGCCGCCCCGCCGCTCCCGAGCAAGAAATGAAACAGCAGGTATTGGAAGCCGCTGCCCAGCTGCTGCTGGATAAGGGTTATCACGCCGCCACCATGGAGGCGGTGGCCAAGCAAGCCAAAGTGGCCAAAAAGACGGTTTACCGCTTTGCCGCCAACAGCGAGGAATTGCTGGCCGCCATCATCGACAATTGGACCGAAGCCTTCGCCGCCGCGCTGCAAGCTCCGGCGGCAGACCCGGACAACCTGCAGCAAACTCTGGAAATCCTGCTGGCCACTATTGCCGGCCGCGTGCTGTCGCAACAGGCAGTAGGGATGTTCAGGCTATTGATCAATGACTTTCCGGGACGCGAACAGGCGCTGGCCGCCTATACCGAACATGGCATCCGCCATAGCACCGCCTTGCTGGCCGACTGGCTGGAACGGCAGCGCCGCCGCGGACGGCTGCGATTCGACGATACGGAGACCACTGCGGGCCTGCTGCTGGCGATGACCATAGCGGAGCCGCTGCGGCAGATGGCGCTGGGACTGGCGCCGCCAGGCATGGACGACAAGACGCGCGCCCGCATCCAGGCGGCGGTGAAGTTGTGCTATGCGGGAATGAAGCCGGACGGACGGCAGGATTGACAGTGGGCGGCCTTACACTTGGTCGGTAACGACTATCTCGGCCATGGCAAACTCGTCGGCGGTGGCCGGCTCGAACTGCGCCTCCATCGTCGCGAACATCGCCGGCGTCACTTCAAAGGCAAAAGTCTGGCCCCTGGCGGCATTGCGCCGCGCCACCCTCGCCATTACCCAGAAGAAATCCAGCGGCTGTGGCAGATCCGGGCCATACAACTGTCCCATCCAGTCATCTATCACCAGATGCACCGCCTGACCGGCGCCGCGAGTGTGGGTGGACTTGCCGGCACCTTGCGGGCCGAACATCAGATGCGGCTTGATCATCGTCATGGCCTTGCAAAGAACGCCGCCGGCTGGCGGAATCAGTGCTTTAACATGGCCATGCCCACCGACTTGGGCGCGGTGTGGACGAAGCCGTACTGGGAATACAGATGCTGCGCGTCGCCGTCGGCGATCAGGCTGATGTAGGCGCTAGGCGGCGCCTCGCGCTCGATATAGCCACTGATCGCGGCCATGATGCGCTTGCCCAGCCCCTTGCCCTGATGCCCGGGCAAGACCGCGATGTCCACCACCTGGTAGAAACTGCCGCCATCGCCTATCACCCGGCCCATGCCGATGGTTTCACCCCCTTCTCGGACCAGCACCGCGAACAGGGTGCCGGCCAAGCCGCGGCGGGCGGCCTCTTCGGTTTTGGGGCTTAAGCCGGCAGCCTCGCGCAAATGCCGGTAAGTGGCGGCATCCGGCACGGCCTCCAGCAATTGGTAACCGCCGCCGCAAGCATCCGCCGGCGCTCTAGCGTCAACGGCAGCGCTATCGATCCGACACTCCATCAGCTCCTCATCGACAAAATCGTCGCCCACCCGCACCGCGTCCGGCACCCTGCCGACGCGGCAAAAACCGCAGGAACGGTACAGCGACGAAGCGGCCTCGTTTCCGGCATGCACCGCCAGGCTGAGCCACAACAGCCCCGGCCAGGTGCGCGCCCGCTCCTGCATCGCCCGCATCAGCAGACGGGCAATGCCCTGCCCGCGGTAAGCCGGCAAGGTGAACACGCCCTGCACCAGCGCGCGGTGACATAGTTTGGCGCGCGCCTGGCGTCGCAGGGCCGCCACGGCCACCAGCGTCACGCCGTCAAACGCGCCGAACACCGCCTGCGACGCTCCGGGCGCGATCTGGCTGCGGATATCATCCAGACTCAGCGCGGCGATTTCATCCTGGTTGAAACCAATAGCCGCCGGCGCATCGGCGGCGGCGGCCAGACGAATCTGGCGGTAGGCCCCGGCGTCAGCGGCTTGCAACAAGCGCACGACGATCAAGACATTCTCCTGCCGCCCGCGCCGTCAAGCCGACAACGCGCCGGCGGCGCCAACATTTATTTCACCGCTCCGGCATCCGCAGCCGCGCAAGTAAAGCTGCCGTAGCTGACCGACTTGACCTTGCCCTGGCCGCAGGTTTTCACCGCCTGCTCCGTCATCCTCTGCAATTGCGCCGCGCCGCGATAGCCATCGCCATTGCCGATCACGCAGCCGGACAAGCCCGCGGCCGCCAACACCCCTATCAGCATCTTTGTCATACAGGCCCCCGGCCAGTCATGCCGCCCCGCCGGGACGCGCATGAAATTTCTTTAGAATGGCCACAGTTTAAACATTAATGACATTCAAATCCACAGCCTGCGCGGCTTTTTGCAAGCGCAAACGCTCCGACAGCAAAGGCCCGGACAGATGTTCCGCTCCCATCTGCTGCGCCAGGCCCAGCATGTTCTGGCAGACGATGTCCTCCACCGCCAGCGCGTAGCCCTGCTCCACCAGTTGCGGCACCAGTTGCAGCAGCCGGTCGCGCACCTGCGGATACATGATGGCGCGGCCCATGAAGCGCGGCGCCAGCGTCAGGAAATCCGGCTCCAACCGCCACAGCCGCAGCAAATCCTCCCGGCATTCGCCGAAATCGCCCAGGCCCAGCTTATGGCCGTGCTGGCGGTAGCGCCGCAACAGCGACAGGCCCAGCTCGCTGGTCTTGCCGTTGAGGAACAGCAGCAAGGGCGCCTGGCTGGCGGGGAACTCCAGCACCTCCAGCAGCCGCGCGGTGAAGTCGACGATGCGGTCGCTGTAGGCGTGGCAGATCCGCGGATCGACATCGATGCGCAAAGGCAGATGGCGGCCGTTGCGGCCCAGGTGGTTGACCAGGTGCAGAGCGCGGATCAGCTTGAGCAGCGCCACCGCCTTGCTCTCGGCGTAATTCATCGCGAACAGCCAGTTGGCCGGCAAAGCCTGGCCAAACTGGCCGAAGATGCGCAGCCGCGCCGCGTATTGCAGCAATTGACAGCGTCCGTCGCGCAGCCGCGCCTGCGGAATGAAACTGCTGCTCAGCCACCAGCCGTCGAAGCTGGCGAAAACCTCCTGCTCGTTCCACTGCAGCCTGGCAGACACGCCCTCCCGCTGCAAAAATTGCTGGCAGGCGGCCAGCATCGCGGGCGAGAAGCCGGCAGGCAATTGTTTGGCGGGCTTGAATCGTTTCATGGCCGGGACCGGATGAGTTGGACTGGCGCTAATATAGGCCCGGGTTTGACGCTGGAATATATTGTTTCCTGATAAGGCTATCAGCTTTGCTGAAATACCGTCTTTTGCTGAAATATGCATTTGCATTGCAGATTTTCTTGGTTCCGATCCCGACAAGCCGGACTCTACAGTGTGGCCATCGTTCAGAATCCATAACAGGAACCGCCATGCGCCTGCGCCCATTGCATCGACTCGCCCTCGCCCTGCTGCTTGCCGGCAGCGCCTCCGCCTTCGCCGAGGTCACCCTGCTCAATGTCTCCTACGACCCGACGCGCGAGCTGTATCAGGAATTCAACGCCTCCTTCGCCAAATACTGGAAGGCCAAGAGCGGAGAAACCGTCACCGTCAAGCAATCGCACGGCGGCTCCGGCAAGCAGGCGCGCTCGGTGATAGACGGGCTGGACGCCGACGTGGTGACGCTGGCGCTGGCCTACGACATCGACGAAATCAGCAGCCAGGCCAAATCCATCGCCCCAACTGGCAGCAGCGCCTGCCCAATAATTCTTCGCCCTACTCATCCACCATCGTGTTCCTGGTGCGCAAAGGCAATCCCAAGCACATCAAGGACTGGAACGACCTGGTGAAGCCCGGCGTGGAAGTGGTGACCCCAATCCCAAGACCGGCGGCGGCGCGCGCTGGAACTATCTGGCGGCCTGGGGCTACGCGCTGAAGCAGCCGGGTGGCAACGACGCCAAGGCCAAGGACTTCGTCAAGAAGCTGTACGGCAATGTGAAGGTGCTGGACTCCGGCGCGCGCGGCTCGCTGATCACCTTCACCCAACGCGGCATCGGCGACGTGCTGCTGTCGTGGGAGAACGAGGCTTATCTCGCCACCCGCGAGCTGGGGCCGGACAAGTTCGACATCGTCACCCCGTCCATTTCCATCCTGGCAGAACCGCCGGTCAGCGTGGTGGACAAGGTGGTGGACAAGCGCGGCACCCGCAAGGTGGCCGAGGCCTATCTCAAGTACCTGTACAGCCGGAGGGCCAGAACCTGGCCGCCAAGCACTACTACCGCCCGCGCGACCCGCAGGTGGCGGCCAAGTACGCCGGCCAGTTCAGCCAGGTGAAGCTGTTCACCATAGACCAGGTGTTCGGCGGCTGGCAGAAGGCGCAGAAAACGCACTTTGCCGATGGCGGGGTGTTCGACCAGATCATCGCCCGCTAAGCCCGCGCCCACTCAAGCAACCGCCCGCCGCCAACGCCGGGCGGTTTGTTTTGCCGCCGCGCCGCTTTGCACAATATTGCATAAGCATTGAATAAATACTTATTTTCAGAATAAAGCTGGCACAGATATCGTCTATTCGGTTATATGAAATGGAATCCACCATGCCCGCCAGTCTTGCCTCCCTCCGGCCGCCCGGCCGCCGCGCGTATTGCCGGGCTTCGGCCTGTCGCTGGGCTTCACGCTGAGCTATCTGTCGCTGCTGGTGCTGATTCCGCTGTCCGCCGTGATCCTGCGCGCCGGCAGCCAGCCGTGGGACAGCTTCTGGCAGGCCGCCACCGCGCCGCGGGTGCTGGCCTCGTACCGGCTGAGCTTCGGCATGGCGCTGCTGGCAGCCGCCGTCAACACGCTGTTCGGCCTGCTGCTGGCCTGGTCGCTGGTGCGCTACCGCTTTCCCGGCAAACGGCTGATCGACGCGCTGGTGGACCTGCCCTTCGCGCTGCCGACCGCGGTGGCCGGCATCGCCCTTACCGCGCTGTACGCCGGCAACGGCTGGCTGGGGCAGTATCTGGAGCCGCTGGGGCTGAAAGTGGCCTTCGGCCCGTTGGGCGTGCTGGTGGCGCTGGTCTTCATCGGCCTGCCCTTCGTCGTGCGCACGGTGCAGCCGGTGCTGGAAGATCTGGAGACCGAACTGGAGGAAGCCGCCGCCTGCCTGGGCGCGCAACGCTGGCAGGTGTTCCGCCACGTGATCCTGCCCACGCTGCAACCAGCATTGCTCACCGGCTTCGCGCTGGCCTTCGCCCGCGCAGTGGGCGAATACGGCTCGGTGATCTTCATCGCCGGCAACATCCCGATGGTGTCGGAAATCACCCCGCTGATGATCATCAGCAAGCTGGAACAATTCGATTACGCCGGCGCCACCGCCATCGCGTCGGTGATGCTGCTGGCGTCCTTTCTGCTGCTGCTGGCCATCAACGGCCTGCAGTGGTGGAGCGCGCGCCGCCATGGCCGCGCGGGAGGCCGGTAATGGCCGGCGCCGCCACCCACGCCTTGCCGGCGCGCGACAAGGCTGGGCTGCTGGAAAGCCGCCAGGCCACCCGCGAGTCGCGCGCGGTGAAATGCGCGATACTGACGCTGGCGTTGGGTTTCTTCGCCGTCTTCCTGCTGTTGCCGCTGATCGTGGTGTTCGTCGAGGCGCTGGCCAAGGGCTGGAAAACCTATGCCGACGCGCTGGCCGAACCGGACGCGCTGGCGGCGGTGCGGCTCACGCTGCTGGCCGCCGGCGTTTCGGTGCCGCTCAACCTGGTGTTCGGCGTGGCCGCTGCCTGGGCGGTCACCCGCTTCGACTTCCGCGGCAAGCAGCTGTTGATCACGCTGATAGACCTGCCGTTTCGGTGTCGCCGGTGGTGGCCGGCCTGATCTTCGTGCTGGTGTTCGGCAACCACGGCTGGCTGGGAGAATGGCTGGCCGAATACGGCCTGAAAGTGATCTTCTCGGTGCCCGGCATCGTGCTGGCCACGCTGTTCGTCACCGTGCCCTTCGTCGCCCGCGAGCTGATTCCGCTTTTGGAGGCGCAAGGCCGCGAAGAGGAAGAAGCGGCGGTGGTGCTGGGCGCGCGCGGCTGGCAGGTGCTGTGGCATGTCACCCTGCCTAATGTGCGCTGGGCGCTGCTATACGGCATTATCCTGAGCAATGCCCGCGCCATGGGAGAGTTCGGCGCGGTGTCGGTGGTGTCCGGCCATATCCGCGGCGAAACCAACACGCTGCCGCTGCACGTCGAAATTCTGTACAACGAATACAATTTCGCCGCGGCTTTCGCCGTGGCGTCCTTGCTGGCCATGCTGGCCCTGATCACGCTGGCGCTGAAAAGCTGGGTGGAATGGCGCAGCGTCAAGGAAGACTGAGATGAGCATACAGGTAAACCATATCCGCAAGGCCTTCGGCGCCTTCACCGCGCTGGACGACGTCAGCCTGGACTTCCCCAGCGGCGAGCTGGTGGCGCTGCTGGGCCCGTCCGGCTGCGGCAAGACCACGCTGTTGCGCATCATCGCCGGCCTGGAACAGGCCGATGGCGGCCAGGTGCTGCTGGACGGCGCCGACGCCTCCGCCACCCATGTGCGCGAGCGCCAGGTGGGCTTCGTGTTCCAGCACTACGCCTTGTTCCGCCACATGAGCGTGTTCGACAACGTCGCATTCGGCCTGCGGATGAAGCCGCGCAAGGAACGTCCGTCCGAAGCCGGGATCGCGCGCAAGGTGCACCAGTTGCTGGATCTGGTGCAGCTGGACTGGCTGGCCGACCGCTTCCCCGCGCAATTGTCCGGCGGCCAGCGCCAGCGCATCGCCCTGGCGCGCGCGCTGGCGGTGGAGCCGCGGGTGCTGCTGCTGGACGAACCATTCGGCGCGCTGGACGCCAAGGTGCGCAAGGAATTGCGCCGCTGGCTGCGCAAGCTGCACGACGAGCTGCACATCACCTCCATCTTCGTCACCCACGATCAGGAAGAGGCGCTGGAAGTGGCCGACCGGGTAGTGCTGATGAACCACGGCAAGGTCGAACAGATAGGCGCGCCGGCCGAGGTCTACCGCCAGCCGGCCAGCGCCTTCGTCTATGGCTTCCTCGGCAGCGCCAACCGTTTTTCCGGTCACAGCCGCGCAGGCGGCATCATCGTCGGCTCGTCACTGCTCGATGCAGAACACCAGCTGGCGCCAGGCCGGGAGGCGCAGGCCTTCGTCCGCCCGCATGAGCTGGCCATCCTGCCCGACGCCCATGGCGCGGGCCTGCCGGCCCAGGTGCAACGCATCCTGACGCTGGGCGCTCTGTCGCGAATAGAGCTGGAAGGCCGCGACGAACTGGCCGGCCAGCAATTCGACGCCGAATTGCCAGCCGACGACCCGCTGCTCTCCAGCCTGGCGGCCGGCCAACCGGTGCGACTGCAAGCGCGCAGCGCCAAGGTTTTCGCCACCACGACACAGGCAGGTGAAGCATGAATTTCCAGCAACTGCGCATCATTCGCGAAACCGTGCGCCAAGGCTTCAACCTGACCGAAGTCGCCAACGCGCTGTTCACCTCGCAATCCGGCGTCAGCAAGCACATCAAGGATCTGGAGGACGAACTGGGCGTGGAGCTGTTCATCCGCAAGGGCAAGCGTTTCCTCGGCCTGACCGACCCCGGCAAGGAGCTGTTGACCATCGTGGAACGCATGCTGCTGGACGCAGGCAACATCAAGCGCCTGGCCGAGCAGTTCAGCCTGCGCGACGAAGGGCAACTAACCATCGCCACCACCCATACCCAGGCGCGCTACGCCTTGCCGCAGGTGGTCACCGCCTTCAAGCGCGCCTTCCCGCGCGTGCACCTGGTACTGCACCAGGCCAGCCCGGACGAGCTGGTGCGCCTGCTGCTGGCCGGCGACGCCGACATCGGCATCGCCACCGAGGCGGTGACGGAGGTTTCGGAACTGGTATCCTTCCCCTACTACAGCTGGAACCACTGCGTGATCGCCCCGCCGGAGCATCCGCTGCACAGCCAGCAGCTGACGCTGGAGACGCTGGCGGAATACCCGCTGGTCACCTACCACCACGGTTTCACCGGCCGCGCCCGCATCGACAGCGCCTTCGCCGAGGCCGGCCTGGCGCCGGACATCGTGATGGCGGCGCTGGACGCCGACGTGATCAAGACCTACGTCGAACTGGAGCTAGGGGTCGGCATCGTCGCCTCGATGGCGGTGGACCCGCTGCGCGACCACGGCGTGCAGGTGGTGGCCGGCGAGCCCTTGTTCGGCCAGCAGACCAGCCGCATCGCCATTCGCCGCGGCCATTACCTGCGCAGCTACGCCTACCGTTTCATCGAACTGTGCGCGCCGGCGCTGAACGAAAAGAGCGTGCGCCAGGCGCTGAGCCCGGCGACGCAGGAATAGGTGCCCCGCGCCGCAAGCAAAAAGGCCCGGCGATGCCGGGCCTTCTTCGTTGGAACACGCCGGCTCAACGCTTGTGCATCATGATCTGCAGGATCTGGGTGTCGGTCTCCACCATGCCGCGGCTGGCCAGCCGGCCCAGGTTCTCGATCGACTGGTCGACGTCGTGGGCGACGATGCCCTCGTTGCCGGTGACGCGGGTGCCGTCCAGCGCCATCAGCACCGCCTTGTAGGCGGAGCCGGCCGAGGTGGACACCTTCATCGCGCAGCTATTGGACGCGCCGTCGCAGATCATGCCGGCCAGATCGCCTATCATGCTGGAAATCGCCATGCTCACCGCCGAGTAGCTGCCGTCCAGCAGATAGGCCATGCCCGCGCCCGCGCCCATAGACGCGGTGGTGACCGCGCACAGCGCCGACAGCTTGGGCAGGCGGATGTGGATATAGACGGCGATCAGGTGCGACAGCGCCAGCGCGCGCACCAGCGTCTCCTGGTCAACCTTCAGATGCTCGGCCACCACCACCACCGGCATGGTAGCGGCGATACCCTGGTTGCCGGAGCCGGAGTTACTCATCGCCGGCAGCGTGGCGCCGCCCATGCGCGCGTCCGACGCGGCGGTGGTGCGGGTCAGGATGCGGGTGAGCAGGCCTTCGGACAACAGGCCGGCCTCGACCTGGCGCTGCAGGGTGGCGCCGATGTGCAGGCCGTATTTGCCGCCCATGCCCTCGTCCGCCAGCGCGCTGTTGAGCACCGCCGCCTGATGGATGAAGGCGATCATTTCATACGGCGCGCGGGTGGCGAAGTCGTAGACGTCGCTCGCGGTGGCATCGCCCAGATCATAATTTTCCAACGGCTTGGCGTTGGCCGGGTCCACCTCCAGCAATATCTCGCCGTTGCGCTCGATGCGCACCACATTGGTGTGGGCGTCGGCAATCGCCACCCGGGCGCACTCGTCGCCGTGCCAGACACAGGCCTCGGCGTACAGCAGATTGGACACATTGGCTACGCCCAGATTGATCCTGCCATCGGCTATCATCTGCTTGCCGGCCGCCACCTGCTCCACCGTCAGGCCTTTCAGCACCTCCAGCTTGCCGTCCGGGTCGCCGCCCAGCGCGCCCACCGCCGCCGCGATAGCCAGACCCAGGGTCCCGGTGCCGGGCACGGTGACGGCCATGCCGTTCTTCATCAGATTAGGCGACACCAGCGCATCGATGCGCTCCGGCGTCCTGCCCAACTGGCGGGCGGCCATCGCCGCGGCCAGCGCCAGCGAGATCGGCTCGGTACAGCCCAGCGCCGGCACCACCTCCTGCTTCAGGGCCTTGACGAACTCAGGCCACAGACTTGCTTCACGTTCTGACATGCTCATTCCACCGACACAAAACAAATTGGTATAAGTAAATAACTTTCAGATTACTTTACCATCATCCACGACAGACGTGTGCTTAAAAAACAGGCAAGCTGTCCGGCATCAATCGCATCCCGCATCCAGGTTTTTGCCAAGCCCGGCCGACAGCAGCAAGGCCAGCACGGCAAACCCTGCGCCGCCGTAGAATGTGGCCTCTGCGCCCAGCCATTGCCAGACGCCGCCGGCCACCGCGCTGGCCAGCAAGGTTGCCGCTCCGGCAAACAGATTGAACAGACCGAAGGCCGAGCCTTCCAGCCCCGTAGGCACATGATCCGCCACCAGCGCCGATAGCAAACCCTGGCTGCAGCCCAGGTGCAGCCCCCACAGCAACGCGCCGAGCAGCAGCAAAGGCACGCCGGAAGCCAGGCCCAAGGCCAGGTCGGCCAGAATCAGGATCGACAGGGAAAGCTGCAGCAGATGACCGCGGCGGACGTGGTCGGACAACCAGCCCAGCGGATAGGCGCTCAACGCGTAGCTGGCCGACATCGCCGCCATCGACAGCGGCGCCCAGGCCAGCGGCAAACCCAGCTGCGAGCCGCGCAGCACCAGAAAAGCCTCGCTGAAGCGGGCCAGGGTGAACACCGCCCCCAACAGCACCACGCCCCAGAATGCGGCGGGAAACCGCCGCAGCGCCGCGTGGGACAACGCCAGCGGCCGGCTGACGCGCACGCCGGACGCAATCGGCTCCCGCACCCAGAAAACGATGGCGAACACCGCCAGCCCTGCCGGCAACAACGACCACCACAAAACACTGCGAATGTCGTCGCGGTAGAGATACATCAGGGCGATCGCCAGCAGCGGTCCCAGCAGCGCGCCGGTGGTGTCCATGCTCTGGCGCAGGCCGAAACTGGCGCCGCGGATGGCGGGAGGAGTGATTTCGGCGATCAGCGCATCGCGCGGCGCGCCGCGGATGCCCTTGCCCATGCGGTCGACAAAGCGCGCCAACAGCACGGTGGAAGCCGAATGGGCCAACGGGAACAGTGGCTTGGATAGCGCGGCCAGACCATAGCCGAGCAATACCAGCGGCTTGCGCCGCCCCAGCCAGTCGCTGAGCGCGCCGGAAAACACCTTGCAGATCAGCGCGGTGGCTTCGGCGACGCCCTCGATCAAGCCTATCGTCAACATCGGCACGCCCAGCATGCCGGCCAGAAACAAGGGCAGCAGGCTGTGCGCCAGCTCCGACGAAACATCCATCAGCAGGCTGACCGCGCCGAGCACCCAAACGCCTGCAGGAATGGCCGGCCTGTCGCTGCGCGGGCCGGGAGACAAAAACTGTCGGAAGAAGCGCGGCATGAAGGTTCCCGTAGCATGCCAGCCGGAAAACATCTTGCCGCTGTCAGATTCAGCGCCTGATCAGCCCGGCTGCGATAGGTTTGGCCAGCAGGCGACGGTACAGCGACTCCAGCGCCGCGGTCGGCGCCCGGTTCTGCCGCGCCCATGCCGGCGACAAGACAGCGTACCAGAAGATGGACACCAGCAAGGCGCCCAGCATATCGAGGGGGAAATGCACGCCAAGAAAAACCCGCGCCCAAGCCACCGCGGCGCCAACGATGGCCAGCACCCAGCCCCAGCCCCACGCCGGACTGAACCACCAGCACAGCGCCATCATAGCGAAAATGGTGCCGTGATTGCTGGGGAAGGACGGCGTGGCGTCATGCAGCAGGAAGGCGTGGCCGATCGGCATGGCAAACGGCCGGGGATGGGGCCAGACAAGGCCGATAAGCCAGTTGCCGAGCAAGGCGACGCCCGTCAGCAGGCAAGACTTCAGCACGGTATCCCGCAACGCGGGACGACCCCACAGCCAGATCGAGCCGAGCAGCACCGGCAGCAGCAACAACAGGTCCTTGGCGATGAAGGTAGCTGCCTTGATGGCCAGCGGCGCGGTTTCAGGCGTGGCGTTGATCAGCAGGAACAACGATTGATTCAGGGATTCGATGAAAGCCATTCGGATGCGGATCAAGCCGGGCGTGGCTGCCCGGCATCGTGAAAGTCAAAGGGGTGCCATATTAGGGCGAATCGGATCCACTTGGTTCCTGTCAGAACAAAAATACCATATGCATTAGCAGGTGGATTACGGTCCTGGCTTGCCGCGGAAAAGCTTCCACCTGCACCAAAGTACAGTCCAGGCAATTTGCATGTCATGACAAGCCCCCCCTATTCTGGCTGAGGGTCCCGGCTTAACCAACCCCCTCCTCCGAAGGAACAGGCATGAGTTATCTAGACGCCCCGCGCATCAACTTCACCGGCGTATTCCAGGCGGATCCGTCCACCGTCAACAACGACGTCCGTTATTACGACAACGAAGCTTTCCGCCCGGAATATCAGCAACAACATTACCCGGGCGACGGGCCGGAAGGCGCGGAAGGCTACTGGAATCCGGAAGGCACCGGCATCTTCCGCTTCATAGAATGCAAGATCACCGGGGCTCAGCTGGGCGATCAACTGCTCACCAGCCCGGAGCAAGACCCGGTGATCGGCCTGCGGGTGGAAAACGCCGACCGGCAGGCGCCGGGCAAGATCGTCGAT
Organism: Chromobacterium sphagni; assembly: GCF_001855555.1. Taxonomy (GTDB): domain Bacteria; phylum Pseudomonadota; class Gammaproteobacteria; order Burkholderiales; family Chromobacteriaceae; genus Chromobacterium; species Chromobacterium sphagni. The sequence continues at coordinate 52,662 of NZ_MKCT01000013.1, forward strand.
CTGGACCCGCAAATGCAGTACGTCTCCCAGCTGTGGGGCGTGCAAGTACGGCTGGCGAGCCCGACCGAACGCGCGCTGTTTTGCGGCGATCTGCTGCCGGTGGCATTGATGAACCTGTGGCGGCGCCAACTCAACCAACAAAGCCAGTGGGAACAACCCATGGCCGCCAGCTACCAGTCCATCCTGCACGACGTGGCCTGGCAAGACGGTACCGGCTCGCCGGTGCTGGAGGCGCTGCGCGCGGCCAGCGAGGAAGGCCTGTTGTCGATCAACTTCAATCTATACGGCTATACCCGCGACAACCAGAGCCAGCGCTTCACCATGGGCCTGCTCAGCGGCAGCATCGGTCCCTGCCGCAGCAAGGAGCCCAAGCATTTCGTGATGGGCCGCCATCTGACCACCCCGCTGCAACCCACCACGCCGAACGGCGCGCCCTTCCCCACCCAGCCGCTGGGCGGGGTTTATGGCTTCCAGTGCGTCAATCGCGCCGAACAGCAAACCCTTTACGCCGATTTCGGCCTGGCGCTGCCCATCACCAACGCCACCGGCCAGCTACACAATATCGGCACGCTGACGCTGGCGCTGCTGATAGACAGCGTAGATGCCATTCCGAAAAGCGTGTCTGCCAGCCAGTTCGCCCCGCTAGGCACGGTCGACTATCTGCATGAGGGCTGGTACACCCGCACCGCCGGCATCCAGGGCTTCTGTTACGCCGTCGGTGCCGGGGACAGCGCCGACGACGCCGACAACAAGAAGCGCATCGCCTCCTATCTGCAACAGCGCCCGCTGCTGCTGCTTGGGCCGCAACAAAGCAGCGGCAACTACCCGGTACTCACCTACGAAGCCGCCAATGGGCAGTATGCGCGGGCCGACGGCCATGTGTTCCGCCTGAACCCGGACCAGCCGCAGCCGGTGGATTTCTATGCCAGCCAATTCGGCAAGCCGCTGGCCACCAGCCTGTACGTCTGGCAGTTGCCGCCAGGCAATCCCAACAGCAATCCAATGGGCGGCACCGGCATGGGAGACAATTCGCTGACGCCCCCGGTGCACACACCGCAAGTGGGCTTTCCCGAGGCCAGCCTGCATGTGCCGGATCAGGTAGAAACCGACTTCTACGGCAAGGGCACGCTGACGCTGCTGGCATCGCCGCCGCTGGGCGAAGCGCCTCGCGGCTATATAGACGGCCAGCTGTACGCGCTCAGCTACGATTTCCAGCCGCCGCCGGGCACCCGCGCCGGCCGGATGGAGACCGCGCCCGGCGGGCCATACTGCAGCTACTGGAATTTCGTCAGCCTGCTGGTCTTCAACAAGGTGGAAGTGCCGCAGCAGCCGACTTGGGAGCGCGACATCCAGCCCATCCTGCAGCAATACGGCAACCTGTATCCGATCATGAGCCGCCATCTGGTGGACCTGGGCAACTACGAATCGGTCCGAACCCACCGCCGGGCGCTGCTGCTGGCGTTCTCGCTACCGCCGACCGACCCCAACTACATGCCGGTGTCGCGCGACCTGTCCGACGCCAAGCGCGAAATGCTGCTCTCCTGGTTGAGCGCGATGCCCCCAGAACAGGAAGCACAACAAACCCAGGCAGGACAGCCGGAACCGGAAATCATCGAGATAGAACTGCGGGAGAAAGAGGCCCACCAGCAGCGACAGGCCCGAGTCGCCGAATCCCCCAGCCAGCAAACGACCAAATAGAGGACCTGCCATGTTCAAGATCGACCCGAAATTCATCCAGGACCTGCTCAACGTCACCACGCCGGCGCAGCTTCACTTCTATCTGCAGAAGGCAATAGAGCTGGAACACAGCACCATCCCGCCCTATCTGACGGCGATGCTGTCGCTGAAACCGACCACCAATCGCGAAATCTCCCAGCTGATCCACGGCATCGTGATGGAAGAGATGCTGCACATGACCATCTCCGCCAACATCCTGATCGCCATAGGCGGCCATCCACGCATCAATACGCCGGGCTTCATCCCCAAATACCCCGGCCCGCTGCCAATGAGCATCGGTAACGACCTGATCGTCGGCATCGAGGCCTTCAGCCTGGAACTGGCGCGCGACACTTTCATGGCGATAGAGGAGCCAACCGATCCGATACCGATCCACGAGTTGCGGCGCCTATACGCGGCAGGCCAGGCGGGGCCGCAGTTCCACACCATCGGCGAGTTCTACGACAGCATCAAGCTCAAGCTGGACGAGCTGCGGGATCAGTTGCAATTCGGCCAGCTGGAACAACAAGTGCTGGGCTACTTCCCGCCCAAGGTGCTGTTTCCTATCACCGACGTGGACAGCGCCCAGGCGGCGATAGACGTGATCATCACCCAGGGCGAAGGCACCCACTCCATGCCCTACCAGGACCCCAATGCGCCAGAGAAGCTGCAGGACCTGGCCCACTACTACAAGTTCGAGTCCATCGTCCATCAGCGCGGCATCACGCCCTGTCCCGAAGGCGACGGCTACTGTTTCGGCGGCAAGCCCATCCCGTTCAATCCGGAAGGCGTATGGCCGATGCCTCCCACACCCAAGCCGGAGGACTACCCGGAAAACAGCCAGGAGCGCACGCTGATAGAGCGTTTCGCCTACAGCTACAGCAGCCTGCTCAACAGCTTGCACCGCGCCTTCAACGGTGAACCGGGGCAGATGGACGCCGCCATCGGCCTGATGTTCGATCTGAAGGTGCTGTCGGCCAGCCTGATGAACCCCTCCATGCTGCTTGGCAATGAAAGCGGCCAAACCAACAAGCCTCCGATCGGACTGGCCTTCGTCTATCGCAATGTGCAGAACGGCATGGGCTACGACTAAGCCCCAGCCTGTCCCTTCCACTCCGGAGCGCGCGCCATATGCCAGAACTGGACAATAGCCAGCAGACCGAGGACCTTCCCTGCGACGCGGTGCATCAGCGTTTCAGCGTTTCCTTCGAATATCCGGTGCTGTTCACCCGCAAGCTGCTGCAAGCGGACAACCACACGCTGCGCCACGCCATCTGCCGGCACGAACCCCACATCCGGCACCGCTTTGTCGTGATCATCGACCAAGGCGTCGCCCGGCACCACCCAGACCTGGCAACCGACTTCGAACGCTACGCAGACCATCACCGCGACCGACTGCAACTAGCCGCCCCGCCGCGCGTGCTGCCCGGCGGCGAACTGGTCAAGAACCACCCCGCCATGCTGGAGGCGTTGCAACAATGGCTGCATGACGAGCATATCGACCGCCACAGCTACGTCGTCATCGTCGGCGGTGGCGCGCTGCTGGATATGGCGGGCTTCGCCGCCGCCACCGCCCACCGCGGCATCCGCACCATCCGCGTCCCCACCACGGTGCTGGCGCAGAACGACTCTGGCGTAGGCGTCAAAACCGCTGTCAACGCCTTCGGCAGCAAAAACTTCCTGGGCAGCTTCACGCCGCCCCATGCCGTGATAAATGACTACGACTTCATCCTCACCCTCCCCGTGCGCGCCCGGATTTCCGGCATGGCCGAGGCGGTGAAGGTGGCTGCCATCCGCGACATAGACTTCTTCCGCTGGCTGCAGGAACACGCCATGGCCTTGCGCCAGGGCGAAGACGAAGCCTGCCAATGGATGATACGCCGCTGCGCGGAGCTGCATCTGCGGCACATCGCCGGCGCCGGCGACCCATTCGAATTCGGCAGCGCCAGGCCGCTGGATTTCGGCCACTGGGCGGCCCACAAGCTGGAGTCCATGAGCAAATACCAGCTCAGCCACGGCGAGGCGGTAGCCATCGGCATGGCGCTGGACACCTGTTACGCGGTCCTGTGCGGGCTGCTGCCGGTCCAAGCCGCCAATCAGCTATGCCTATTGCTGGAAAAACTGGGCTTCACGCTCTGGACCCCGCTGCTGGAATTGCGCGACGGCCAGGGCCAATACCAGCTGCTGAGCGGCCTGGACGAATTCCGCGAACATCTGGGCGGCGAACTGACCATCACCCTGCTGCAGGATCTGGGCCATGGCGTGGAGGTTCATCAGATCGACAAGCCGCTGCTGGCAAGCAGCATAAGCTGGCTCAAGCACGGCATCCCAGAGGCCTGCGCATGAGGCTCGCCACCGCCGAAACGCCGGCGGCCGACCTGGGCCACCTGTGCTACTGCACCAATATCCATCCCGGAGACAGCTGGGAGGAGACGCGCGCGGCGCTGGGCAAATACCTGCCGGAAATCAGGGCGCAGGCCTCGCCCGGCATGCCCTTCGGCGTGGGCCTGCGCCTGTCAGAGCTGGCCGCGCGGCAATTGGAAGATCAGCCGGAGCGGCTGCCGGAATTCATCCAGTTTCTATCGCGCCACCAGCTGTACGTCTTCACCCTCAACGGCTTCCCCTATGGCCAATTTCATGGCGCGGGCACCAAACGCCGGGTCTATCTGCCAGACTGGCGCCACCCGGAACGCCTGGCATACAGCAACCGGCTGGCGCGGCTGCTCTGCCGGCTATTGCCGCCGGACATCGACGGCAGCATCAGCACGCTGCCCGGCGCCTATGCCGCGCATCTGGACCATCCGGCCCAGGACGCGCAGCCCATAGCCGAACAACTGCTGCAACATGCTGCCATCCTGCATCGACTGCATATGGAAAGCGGCCGCTGCATCCGCCTGGCGCTGGAGCCGGAACCGGAATGCCTGCTGGAAACCACCGCCGACGCCATCGGCTTCTTCCAACGGCATCTGCTCACCCCGCAGGCGCTGCGCCGTCTGGCGGAGCTATGCCAATGCCCGCCGAATCATGCGGAAACGTTGCTGCGGCGCCATCTCGGCGTTTGTCTGGACTGCTGCCACGCCGCCGTGGAGTTTGAAGACATCGAAGCCAGCCTGCAGCAGTTGAGCTCCGCCGGCATCGCCCTGGTGAAGCTGCAACTGAGCGCCGGCCTCAAGCTGGACAGGGTCCAACCCTCCCATCGCGCCCAACTCCGCTCGTTCGCCGAAGACCACTATCTGCACCAGGTGGTGCAGCGCACGCCATCCGGGCTGAGACGCTTCGACGACCTGCCTGCCGCGCTGGAATACCTGGAACAAGCCTATGGCGCCGAATGGCGCATCCATTTCCACGTGCCGCTGTGGACCCGGCAGTTGGGCGACTTCTCCAGCACCCAGGACTGCGTGCGGCAAGTGCTGGCACGCCATCGCCGCCAAGCGCTGACCAGCCACCTAGAAGTGGAAACCTACAGCTGGCACGTGCTGCCGCCGGCATTCCGGGACGGCAACCTGGTCGATGCGATATGCCGCGAATTGAAATGGGTGAAGGAGCAGCTACAATGATCAACTGGCGCGTCGCATCGCGACTGGGACGGATATCCAACCTGCCTACGGTATGGAGCAATGTCGCCGCCGGCGCCGCGCTGTCCGGCCAGCTGCCGCCGCCCGCCACCCTGTTGCTGCTGCTGTTGGCGCTATCGCTGATCTACACTGCCGGCATGTTCCTCAACGACGCCTTCGACCGCCGCATCGACGCGGTCGAACGGCCGGAACGGCCGATTCCCTCCGGGCAGGTCAGCCCCTTGGCGGTATTCGCCAGCGGTTTCGCCATGCTGGGCGCCGGCATATCGCTGCTCGCCTGCATGGGCCGGGCATCCTTGATTGCGGGGCTGCTGCTGGCCGGCTGCGTGCTGCTGTACGATCTGCACCACAAGCGGAACGCTTTCAGTCCGCTGATCATGGGGCTCTGCCGCGCGCTGGTCTACATCACCTCCGCGCTGGCGGTGACCGGGGGCCGGCTTCCCCCTCCCGTCTGGCTGGGCGCCAGCGTGCTTCTGGCCTATCTGATAGGCCTGACCTACGCCGCCAAGCATGAAAACCAGGGCCGCATCCAGCGGCTGCTCCCCCTGCTGGGCCTGGCCGCCCCGCTGCTATGCCTGCCGCTGGGACCGCCAAGCTGGCCGTTGCTGATCTGCCTCGGCCTGTTTCTGCTCTGGGTGGGACGCTGCGTCTGGCTGGCGATGTTCCGTCGCCAGCGCGACATCCGCACAGCGGTAGGGGGGCTGATAGCCGGCATCTCGCTGAGCGACGCCCTGCTGATGGCGGCGCACGACATGCCGTCATGGGCGCTGGCCGGCGCGCTCGCCTTCCTTCTCACCACACAGTTCCAACAACGCATCGCGGGTACCTGACTGCGCGCCCGACCTGGAGCCTGCCATGCTCAGCGACATCATCCAGCAGCAAATCGAACGGACCATCGGCCCCCTCACCGCGAAGACGCCCCGGCAATGGCTGGAAAAATTGCCTCCCGCGCTGGCGTCGCTGCCGGACACCGATGCGCTGCAGCAGCTTTACAGCACCAGCGCCCGCAGTCTGAAACCGCTGATCCAGCTGCCGCAGCAACTGCAGGAGGAACTACTGCGCGCCGGAGCCGTCGCGCAGCAGGATTGGCAAGCCGGCGACATAGGCCGGCTGCTGTTGCTGCTGCGGACCCTGCCCGGAATGGACCGCGCGCAGGCGGATCAATGGTTGCTCCGCCTGTACCGGGGCGGCGACGCCAGCGAACAGCAAAGCCTGCTGCGCGCCTTGCCACTGCTGCCCGATCCCGAACGCCACCTGACCTTAGCCGTCGACGCCTGCCGCAGCCACATCCAGGGATGCTTTGAAGCCATCGCCTGCGAAAACAGCTATCCGGCGCGCTTTTTCCCGGAATTGAACTTCAACCAGATGGTGCTCAAGGCCTTGTTCACCCGCACCCCGCTATCGCGAATCCACGGGCTGCAGCAACGCCTGACCCCCCAGTTGCGCCAGATGGCGGCAGACCTGGCCAGCGAGCGGCGAGCCACCCAGTCCGACCTACCCGACGACATTTACCTGATCCTGAAAGGAAGCTGCCATGAAAATGTTTGATCCGCACATCCACATGAGTTCGCGCACCACCGACGACTACCAGGCCATGCGCCGCGAAGGCATACACGCCATCGTCGAGCCCGCCTTCTGGATGGGCCAGCCGCGCACCCATGTCGGCACCTTCGAAGATTATTTCCTGTCGTTGCTGGGCTGGGAACGCTTCCGCGCCAGCCAATTCGGCATCCGCCACTTTTGCACGCTGGGCCTCAACCCGAAGGAAACCAACAACGCCGATGTCGCCGATGGCGTGATCGCGTTGCTGGACCGCTACCTGGACAAGGACGGCGTGGTGGCGGTGGGCGAGATAGGATTCGACGATGAAACCGCGGCGGAAGAACGCTACTTCCAACTGCAGCTGGAGCTGGCCATCAAGCACCAGTTGCCAGTGCTGGTGCATACCCCGCACCGCGACAAGAAAGCCGGCACCATCCGCAGCCTGGATCTGGTGCGCGACAGCGGCATTGCCGAGGAAATGGTGCTGATCGACCACAACACCGAGGAAACCCTGCCGCGGGTGCTGGACAGCGGCTGTTGGGCAGGCCACTCAATCTACCCCAACACCAAAATGAGCGAGCCCAGGATGGTGGCACTGGTACAGCAATACGGCAGCGAGCGCATCATCATCAACAGCGCCGCCGACTGGGGCATCAGCGATCCGCTGAAAGTCCCCAAAACCGTTCACGCCTTCCGCCAGGCCGGCATCAGCGAACGCGACATCGAACCATAGTCTGGCGCAACCCCATCCGCTTCTTCACGCAAAGCGGCAGGCTGGACATCGCAGAAGCGAGAGCT
>NZ_MKCT01000014.1 GCF_001855555.1 Chromobacterium sphagni
GCAAGGCTTGCAAAGCCTGGGCAGCAACCTGTATCTGCAGACGGCAGCCTCCGGCGATCCGCAGGACGGCAATCCGCAGACCGACAGCCGCGGCTCCATCCAGTCGGGCTTTCTGGAGTCGTCCAACGTCAATGTGACGGAGGAGCTGGTCAATATGATCACCGCTCAGCGCTCGTTTGAGATGAACTCGCGCGCGGTGACTACTGCCGACCAGATGCTGCAGAAACTGAGCAATATGTAATCAGCGTTGGCGGCAGCCTGCCGCCATGGCGATGGGAGCGACGGCAATGAAAACCAATCTGGCGATTCTGGCCATCCTGACGGCGCTGACCGGCTGCGCGGTGCAGGAGCCGCCGCTGGTGACGCTGCCAACCACGGCGCGGCCGCAGCCGCGGCCGGTGGGTATCCCCAGCAATGGCGCGATCTTCCAGGCGGCCAGCTACCGGCCGCTGTTTCAGGACGGCATGCCGGTGCAGGTGGGCGACACCTTGCAGGTGATGATCCAGGAGAACTCGTCGACATCGGCGTCGGAACAGACCACCGATACCCGGACTTCTGCGCTGACCTCCAACATCACCGCCGGCGTCAAGATTCCTTTCCTGCCCAGCGGCCTGGCGGGCGGCCTGGGCGGCACCAACTTCAACAGTTCCGGTTCGTCCAACAATACCGGCAAGGGCAACAACCAGGTGGCTACCAGCTTTGTCAGTTCCATCACCGTTACGGTGATAAACGTGCTGGCCAACGGCAATCTGGAAGTCAGCGGCGAGAAGCAGGTGCGCATCAACAGCGACACCGAATCCATCCGCCTGTCCGGCGTGGTGAATCCGCGCGATGTCACGCCGGACCGCACGGTGTCTTCTCTGAAGATCGCCGATGCCCGGGTGGAGCAGCAGACCAAGGGCAACAACCGCCTCTACAATGAGCCGGGTTGGTTGTCGAAGATTTTCATGTCGTTTTTGCCGATCTGATCGGCGGGCGGCATAGAGGTGGAATGATGAAAAAGTGGATTTTGCTGCTTGGCCTGCTGCTGGCGTCCTTGCCGGCGCTGTCGGCGCAGCGCTTGAAGGATATCGCCAATATCGGCGGCGTGCGTCCCAACCAGCTGATAGGTTACGGCCTGGTGGTCGGTCTGGATGGCAGCGGCGACAAGGTCACCTCTTCGCCGTTCACCGGCCAGGCGATGATCAATATGCTCAATCAGCTTGGCGTGCAGGTGCCTCCCGGCACCAAGATCGATCCGAAGAATGTCGCCGCGGTGTCGCTGACCGCCACTTTGCCGGCTTTCGCCAAGCGGGGGCAGGCGATAGATGTGACGGCGTCGTCGATAGGCGACGCCAAGAGCCTGCGTGGCGGCACCTTGCTGCTGTCGCCGCTGAAAGGCGCCGACGGCCAGATCTACGCGATGGCGCAGGGCAATGTGGTGGTGGGCGGCGCGGGCGCGTCGGCCGGCGGCAGCTCCACCCAGATCAATCAGTTGAGCGTCGGACGCATTCCGTCGGGGGCTACGGTGGAGCGGGAGGTGCAGACCGCGCTGGGTGACGGCGAGTTCATCCATCTGGAGTTGCAGGAGGCGGACTTCACCACCGCCAATCGCGCGGTGCAGGCGATCAACAAGATCTTCGGCGCCGATACCGCCAGGGCGGTCGACGGACGCTTGATCGAAGTGAGGGCGCCGTTCGATAGCAACCAGCGGGTGCAGTTCCTGTCGCGGATGGAAAATATTGCCGTCGACCCGGCAGATGTTTCCCCCCTGGTCATCATCAACGCCCGCACCGGCTCCATCGTGATGAACCAGGCGGTCACGCTGTCCTCCTGCGCGGTGTCGCATGGCAACCTGTCGGTCACCGTCACCAATACGCCGCAGGTCAGCCAGCCCAATCCGCTGTCCGGCGGCAAGACCACCGTCACCAATCAGGCGGATATCGTGATCAACAGCACTGGCGGCAAGGTGGTGGGGCTGAAGGGCGGCGCCAATCTGTCGCAGGTGGTCAACGCGCTCAACGCGCTGGGCGCGACGCCGCAGGATCTGATTTCCATCCTGCAGGCGATGAAGTCGGCCGGCTCGTTGAAGGCTGACTTGCAGATCATCTGATTCTCTGGGTTCGGAAGTTGGCATGATTATTGCTGTTCAATTGGCAAGGAGTGATACATGACTGCCAAATTCCAACCCACCATGCCGCAGGATGCGCTCAGCCGCCAGCTGGCCATCGACCCGAGCCATATGCGCAGCCTGAAAGCCAAGGCCAATAGCGACCCCAAGGCCGCTGCGCGCGAAACGGCATCGCAGTTCGAGGCTTTGCTGATGAACACCATGCTGAAGACCATGCGTGAAACCAAGTTCGACGACTCGGAAGAGTCGAACGGCATGGATACCTATCGCAGCATGGCGGACCAGCAGCTGGTGCAGGCGATGAGCGCCAACGGCGGCTTGGGTTTGGGCGACATGATCTACCGGCAGATCGCCAAGCAGTCCGGCTTCAGTCCGGATGAGGCGAAAATGCATGCCCTGAGCAGTTCCGGCCCGTCTCTGGCGGCGCAGCCGGTTGGGCAGCGCATGTTGCAGGCCTACCGCAACGCGCAAGTCGCGCCGGGAGCCGCCGCCGCGGCAACCGAGCCTCAGGCGGCCACCCTGCCGATGGGAACCGGGCGGGCCTTTGCCAGCAGCTTGTTGCCGCATGCCCGCGCCGCCGCGCAGCAGCTGGGCGTGGCGCCGGAGTGCGTGGTGGCGCATGCGGCGTTGGAGAGCGGCTGGGGCAAGCGGGCGATTCGCAATTCCGACGGCTCGGACAGCCACAACCTGTTCGGCATCAAGGCCGGATCGGACTGGCAGGGCAAGACCGCCACGGTGATGACCACCGAGTACAGCGGCGGCGTGGCGCAGAAAAGAATGGAAACCTTCCGCTCCTACGATTCCTATGCCGATGCGTTTTCGGATTACGCCAAGGTGCTCAAGGGGTCGTCGCGCTACAAGAACGTGCTGAACCAGGGGCAGAACATGTATGGCTTCGCCCAGGGTCTGCAGGCTGGTGGCTACGCCACCGATCCGCGCTATGCGCGCAAATTGGTTGATGTCGCCGCCAGCCTGGCGCAGCAAGTGGCCAAGGCTTGATCAAGTTCCGGCTGAGTCTGCCGATAGAGATAGAGAATGTAGAGGGAAATCATGGCAATCGTCGGAGCTGATATTTTCGGTATAGGCCTGAGCGGCTTGAATGCTGCGCAGAACGCGTTGTCGGTGACCAGCAATAATATCTCCAACGCGTCCACTCCCGGCTATAACGCCGAATACATCACGCAGGCAGGCCGCCAGCCGCAAAATGCCGGCTTCGGCTTCCTGGGGCAGGGCGTCGACGTGACCAATGTGTTGCGCACCTACAGCCAGTTTTTGTCGAACCAGGTGCAAAGCGCCCAGAACAACAGCAGCTACTACAGCACCCAACTGCAGCAGTTGAACCAGATCAACAACACCATCGCCAACTCCACGCAGAGTCCGAGCCCGTCGATCCAGTCGTTCTTCGGCGCGATGCAGACCTTGTCGCAGCAGCCGTCATCGCTGCCCAGCCGCCAGAACGTGTTGAGCATGGCGCAGGCTATGTCTAGCTCGATCACTTCGCTTAATACGCAACTGGTGCAGCTCCAGCAAGGCGTGAATGGCCAGATTGGCACCACGGTGCAAGGCATCAATGCCTTGGCCCAGCAAATCGCCAAACTAAACCAGCAAATCGGCGCCGCCACCGGCGGCAATCCCCAGGCGCCGCAACCGAACACCTTGCTGGATCAGCGCGATCAGGCCATGCTGCAGCTCAATCAGATGGTAGGCGCGACCGCCTCGGTCCAGAGCGACGGCAGCTATACCGTGTCCATTGGCAGCGGCCAGACGCTGGTGACCGGCGGCACGGTGAATCAACTGGCGACGCAGGCCAATCCGGCCGACCCCACCAATCTGCAGGTGGGTTTCACTAATGCGAACAATACCCTGACCATTCTGCCGGACTCTATTCTCAATAGCGGCCAGTTGGGCGGTTTGCTGAATTTCCGCGACGGCGCGCTGCTGCAGACCCAGACGCAGTTGGGGACGATGGCGATCAACTTCGCCGCGGCGATGAACTATCAGAATTCGCTGGGAATGGACTACAACGGCCAGCCTGGCGGGCCCATCTTCAAAGATCTGTCCCCTATGCCAGCCAACCGCAGTATGCCGCCGGGCAGTTCCAGACGATAATGGGTGATCCCAAACTGCTGGCCACGGCCTCCAATCTGGTGCCCGCCGGCACGTCCGGCGGCACCAGCGGCGTGACGATGAGCGCGGTGTGGTCCAGCTTGCCGGGCACCTACGCCGGAAGCATCAATAGTTCGCCGCCGGTTTTTCCGGCCATCACCAGCCACCCGTCCAGTGGGCTCACCAATATGACCATCACCGCATCGGCCGCGCCGGTGTCGATGACGGCCACCATTGCCGGGACCAACGGCGGCGGGCCGTATAATGTGGTGCCCGTCACTGGCCAGCCCAATGCCTACAAGTTGCAGACCACGGCCACTCCGCCGGTGGACGTGGGGATCGGCTTCCAACTGTCAGGCTCGCCAGATCCGGGGCAGACATTCTCGGTCGGGCCCGCAGTGGCGGGATCCGCAAGTCTGAAAGCATCGGGTGACAACAGCAATCTGTTGCAATTGACCGCACAACAGAACATCGCGCTGGTCAACGGGCAGTCGTACCAGACTTATTACGCCTCCACGGTGGCCTCGGTGGGCAACCAGACTTACTCCGTGGGTTTGCAAAACACTGCGGCGCAGAACACGCTGCAGCAGGCGACCACGACCAATTCGAATCTGACTGGCGTGAACCTGGATCAGGAGGCGGCCAACCTGATCAAATACCAGCAGTCCTATCAGGCTTGCAGCAAGGTGATACAGATTGCCCAGAGCACGTTCACCAGCATCATCAACATAATGTCCTGAATATCATCTCGAGGAGAGCGGAGATGCGCATCAGTTCATCTACCCTGTATCAGTCCGGTGTGAACAATATGTCGAATCTGCAGGCTCAGCTGGTGCAGCTGAATATGCAGATCGACAATCAGAAGCGGGTGGTGACGCCGGCGGACGACCCCGTGGCGGCGGCGCGCATTCAGTTGCTCAACACTTCCAGCGGTCAGAACGACCAGTACAAGACCAACACCCAGTCGGTGCAGTCCTGGTTGTCCTTGTCCGATACCACGCTGAACAGCGCCGTGAATCTGATGAACGCGATGAAGAGCCAGGCGATTCATGCCGGCGACGGCTCGTTGTCGACCACTCAGTTGCAGGCGATTCAGCAGACGGTGAAGGAGGGCATTTCCGAACTGACCGGCTATGCCAACGCCACCGATGGCAATGGCAGCTATCTGTTCAGCGGTAATCAGGTGAGCACTGCGCCGTTTTCTGTCAATCTAGGCTCGGCGACGCCGGTGACCTACAACGGCGACAATGGCCAGCGCAGCGTGCAGATCAGCGCGTCGCGGGTCATGACCATCTCGGACCCGGGCAATGCGGTTTTCGGCACCCCGGGCGGCAGCGGCACCGGCGCGTTTGATTCGTTGATCAATCTGTACAACCTGCTGGGGCAAAATCCCAAGCCCGCCAACTATACGGCCCAACTGAGCAGCATCACCAACCAGATTACGGATGCCTCCCAGCAGATGACCACCAGCCTGGCGTCGATCGGCGCGCGCGAACAGGAAAACGCCAATCTGCAGAGCATGAGCACCAGTCTCAATCTGCAGTACAACACCAGTATCGGCGATTTGCAGAATCTGGATATGGCGCAGGCGATTTCCAACTTCACCATGACCCAGACTTCGCTGCAGTACACCCAGAAGACTTACGCCCAGGTGTCGCAGCTATCCCTGTTCAATTACATATCGGGCTGACTGGGAGACGGGGGTCGCCAAAAGGGCCGCGGACGCGGCCCTTTTGTTTTTCCCGCTCAGTCCAGGCGGGCGGGTTCCACCACGATGCCGGCGCGCAGCCCGGGCTTGACCGAGGGATTGGGGAACAGGATGCGTTCTTCGCCGCCGGCGGCAAGGTAGCGGGTGTCGCCGTCCTCGGCGATCAGCATGCCGTCCGGCAGCAGTGTGAAGTTTTCGACGCTGTCCGCCAGATGCAGCACGAAGGCCTCGCTGTGCTTGACCAGATCGTACTTGGCGCGGAACAGCGGCATGGCATCCGGCTGATAGCCGAGGGCCGGCGCTTCCGGCGCGGACAACAGTCGGCGCAGCGCCTGGTCTATGCCGGCAAAGCGCGTCAGGTCGTTCTGGCCGAACGGCCGCGCTTTGCCCAGCTCCAGCGTGAAGGCGTCGGCCTGGCAGCGCTGGCTGGTGAAGTAGCTGAAAGTGTTGGCTGGCTGGCTGTGCAGCAGCGTCGCCTCTATGCCGCACTGCTGCAGCCAGGCTAGCTGCTGCCGGTTGTGGGGACGCTGGTGAAGATAGGGGTAGATGGCGAACTTCTCAAACACCGAACCCCGGATGGCGGTGTGCAGGTCGTAGTGCAAGCGACGCGCGCGCGCCTGGGAGAAGAAGCCGCTGGCCAGGGCTTCCAGTTCTGCGGCGCGGCGGGCTTCGGCCAGTTCGGCGTATTTGCCGTGGGCGCCGTTGAACAGCCGGTTCATATCGTAGTCGCGGTAGCGTACACCATCACGCATGGCTGCAAGATTGGCGAACATCACCAGCAGGCGGCAGTTCAGGGGCAGTTTGCCATCGGCGATGTCGGCCAGGATGGCGTCAACCACTTCAATGGGGGCCGTTTCGTTGCCGTGAACGCCGCAAGACAGCAACACGGAGTCGGCCTCCGGCCTGGCGGTGCCGATTTCCACGCAGCCGGCGGCAAGCCAGCGCGAGGCAAGGCCGGAGGGCGGGCTCCAGCTGTCGTTTGCATCATTGACGGAGTGGAGGGCGTGTTGCAGGAAACGGCTGGCTTGGGTCATGGCGGCGCTGGCGGCAGTGGCGGATGGCTGATTGTAATCTTTTGCTCAGCGGGGCGTCATGTCCGGGCCGCGCGCGGCTCCCTTTCCGATGTTGCGTATATGATGAAGCGCGGCGGTTTTTGTTGAAAATCTTGCACAGCGGGAAGGGCGTAGGCAGGTGCCGGATGTCATGCGCGGCGGGATGTCAGGCATGCAATTCATTGTTTTGTTTGCCTGGAATTTTCATCATGCAAATCATGGCTGCGGCAGGGCTTCGTGAATTAAATTGGACGTGTTGGAACGGGTGCATTTTTTTACTTGTCAATCAGCGAGATGTTGTTACAATCCGCGCTCGTTTGCGCTTTGCAACATCTACAATTCACTCTGTTTCGCTCCGACATCCCAGGCCCACATAAAAGCTGTAGAGCCCGAAAGCCGTGCACTAAGGAGCGGGGTTATCCATCATAAGTTCTGAGAGGAAAACTCATGGCTTGGTCTGTGGCTGATAGCCGGAGCCTGTACGGCATCCGGCATTGGGGGGCTGGTTATTTCGACGTCGGGGACAATGGCAATATCGTCGTGCGCCCCAATGTCCGCCAGCAAAAGGAAATCGATCTGCACCGCCTGGTGCACGAGCTGGGCGCCAAGGGGCTGGATCTGCCGCTCTTGGTACGCTTCCCCGACATTCTGCAAGACCGCGTCAGCCGACTGTGCGGCGCATTCAACAAGGCCATCGCCGAGCAAGGCTATGGCAACCGCTATACCGCCATCTACCCGATCAAGGTCAACCAGCAAGAAGCGGTGGTCAAGAGCATCATCGCCACGCCGGAAGTCTCCATCGGTCTGGAGGCTGGTTCCAAGCCGGAACTGATGGCGGTGCTGGCGCTGGCGCCCAAGGGCTGCACCATCGTTTGCAACGGCTACAAGGACCGCGAATTCATCCGCCTCGCGCTGATAGGCGAGCGCCTGGGCCACCAGGTGTTCATCGTCATCGAGAAGGAGTCCGAAGTCGAGCTGGTGATCGAAGAGTCGAAGAAGCTCGGTGTGCGTCCCAATCTGGGCCTGCGCGTGCGCCTGTCGTCCCTGGCTTCCAGCAAGTGGTCGGACACCGGCGGAGAGAAAGGCAAGTTCGGCCTGTCCGCCGGCCAACTGATCTCGGCGGTGGACAAGCTGACCGCCGCCGGCATGGCCGACTGCGTGCGCCTGATGCATTTCCACATGGGTTCGCAGATTGCCAATATCGCCGACTACCGTTTGGGCTTCCGCGAGGCGATCCGTTATTTCGCGGAGCTGCGCGCGCTGGGCCTGCCGGTTGACCACGTAGACGTGGGCGGCGGCCTGGGTGTGGACTATGACGGCACCCACTCGCGCAATGACAGTTCGATCAACTACGACATGGACGAGTACGCCCATGTGATCGTCTCCATGTTGTCCGAGTTCTGCGCCGAGAATGGCATTCCGCATCCGCGCATCCTGTCCGAATCCGGCCGCGCGATGACCGCGCACCACGCGGTGCTGCTGATGAACGTCACCGATGTCGAGCGCCTGCCGGACAGCGTCGGCAAGATCGACGATGTCGATTCGTTGTCGCTGCCGCTGCGCAAGCTGCTGGAGCTGGCCAGCCTCAACGACGAGGAGCTGGTCACCGAAATCTACTACCGCGCCAGCCATTGCGTGTCGGAAGTGAGCGATATGTACGCCGAAGGCCGGCTGTCGCTGAAGGAAAAGGCGCTGGCCGAAGAAGTGCACGCCACCTTGTGCCGCCGCCTGCACACCCAGCTGCAAGCCAGTCAGCGTTCGCAGCGCCAGGTGTACGACGAGCTGACCGACCGTCTGGCCGACAAGTACTTCTGCAACTTCTCGGTGTTCCAGAGCCTGCCGGACACCTGGGCCATCGACCAGGTGCTGCCCATCATGCCGGTGCACCGTCTGGCCGAACAGCCGACGCGCCGCGCGGTGCTGCAGGATCTGACCTGCGACTCGGACGGCAAGCTCAAGCACTACGTCGACCAGCAGAGCATCGAGAACAGCATGTCGGTGCACGAGGTGAGGCAGGGCGACGAGTACCTGATCGCGGTGTTCCTGGTCGGCGCCTACCAGGAAATCCTGGGCGACATGCACAATCTGTTCGGCGACACCGACTCGGTCAACGTCTATGTCCGCCAGGGGGGCGAGCTGGAGTTCTCAGGGGTGGAGGAGCACGACACCATCGAAGACATGCTGCGCTACGTGCACCTGTCGCCGGAAGATCTGCTCAACCGCTATGAGGCCAAGACCCGCGAATGCGATCTGAGTCCAGAGGAGCGCAGCCAGTTCTTCGCCGAATTCTGCCGCGGGCTGAAGCAGTCGTCGTATCTGTCGGTATAGGTTTTACATCCGTTTGCAGATCAAAACCGGGCCTTGCGCCCGGTTTTTTGCATTTAATTCATTAAAAATCAAATGGATAGTGTCGGTTCTACCCGGTCGGTTGCGAGACTGCGTTGCGCGCGGCGTTCAGGCAAGATTCTATCGGTTAGCTTCCCCCGTTTGGAGCGGGCTCAACGTTTGCGGTGTGTGGCCAGCGCTGGACGGGGCGTGCTAATCAGGGAGTCGTCATGAAAAAAACAGCATTCAAGCAACAGATCGTGCCGCTGGCGGTATCGCTGGCCATGGCGTTGGGCCTGGCTGCTTGCGGCGGCGTGTCTTCCGGTTCGTCATCATCGTTATTACGCCGCCGGCGCTTAGCGCTGAGGTGCCGCCGTTATCAACCTGCCTGTTCACCGCCTATGACAGCAGCGCTTCGGTGTTGGGCAGCTGCTCCGTGGTAAATCCTACGCCGGTGGTGCTGGCCGGCGCAGGAACCCGTACGCAATGGAATATGCTGGCCACCAGTGTGGTCGGCAGTTTCCTGGCACCGGGAGGCAGTCTTGCGGCTTCGCAAAACAGCGTGCCGATCAGCTGGAGTGTCAATCCTCTGGCTTTTCCCATCGATGTTGTCGAGGTGTACACGTCTGCGATGAGCGTAAATATCTTTAGCTTAGTGGGGGGCGTCCGCGCCGCGCCCAGCTGCAGTCCACTCCCGGTGCTGGGCGCATCCGGCAATGCCCGTGAAGTGCACTTGCGCGGCACTCAGCCCGATGGTTTGACCCTGTTTGATGTGATGCCTGCCGAAACTGAACGACCTGACGGCGATAAGCGCTGCCTTTGGGAGCGCTTATTCTTTCTCCGCACTGGTTTTGGCGGGGATGTAGTACAGGCTGGGGCCGTTGATGCCGGGCAGCTCCAGCGTGCGGTCGTACTGCAGGCCCAGTTTTTCCAGCACGCGGATCGAGCCAAGATTGTGCGGCGAGGTGATGCCCACCACGTAGTCTATGCTCAAGCGGGCGCTGGCATGTTCCAGACAGGCCGCGCCGGCCTCGCAGGCGTAGCCCTGTCCCCAGTGACGCTGCAGAAAGGCATAGCCTATGTCCGGATGCGGCAGGCTGTCGCGCTTGACCAGGCCGCAGATGCCGACCGGGGAGGAGTCCTCCTGCAGTTCCACCAGCAGCAGGCCGTGGCCATGCTGGCGGTAGCTGGCCTGCGGGCCTTTCTCGATGTAGTTGCGGGCGCCAGCCAGGTCGTGGACGTCTTTGTCGCCGATATTGGCGATAAAGGCGGGCTCGTTCAGCAACTCGAGAATGAAGGCGTCGTCGTGTTCTTGCAGCGGCCGCAGACGCAGACGGGCAGTTTCGATTTCAAGTAACGGCACGGATAGGGCTCTGATGGCTTGGGATACTGCTACCAGTGTGCCAGTTGGACGGCAAGCATGCCAGCAAGAAAACAGGCGGTCGTGACAATTCACGGCCGCCTGTTTCTAATGGCGCGGGATCAGCATTCGACGATGTTGACCGGCACCTCGATCACGTTGATCGCCAGGCCGCCGCGCGCGGTTTCCTTGTACTTGGTGCTCATGTCCATGCCGGTGTCGCGCATGGTCTTGATCACGCGGTCCAGCGACACGAAATGCTGGCCGTCGCCGCGCAGCGCCATGCGCGAGGCGTTGATCGCCTTGACCGACGCCATCGCGTTGCGCTCGATGCACGGCACTTGCACCAGGCCTCCCACCGGGTCGCAGGTCAGGCCCAGATTGTGCTCCATGCCTATCTCCGCTGCGTTTTCCACCTGTTCCGGCGTGCCGCCGGTCACTTCGCACAACGCGCCCGCAGCCATCGAGCAGGCAGAGCCCACCTCGCCCTGGCAGCCGACCTCCGCGCCGGAGATGGAGGCGTTGAGCTTGAACAGGATGCCGATGGCGCCGGCGGTCAGCAGGAAGCGCACGATGCCGTCGTCGTTGGCGCCGGGGATGAAGCGGGCGTAGTAGTGCATCACCGCCGGGATGATGCCGGCCGCGCCGTTGGTGGGCGCAGTCACTACGCGTCCTCCGGCGGCGTTTTCTTCATTTACCGCCAGCGCGTACAGATTGACCCAGTCCATCACGGTCAGCGGATCGCGCATCGCGGCTTCCGGCGAAGCCAGCAGCTTCTTGTGCATGTCGGCGGCGCGGCGCTTCACTTTCATGCCGCCGGGCAGAATGCCTTCGCGCTCGCAGCCGCGCTTGACGCAGGCCTGCATCACGTTCCAGATATTGAGCAGGCCGGCGCGCACTTCCTCTTCGGTGCGCCAGGACAGCTCGTTCTCCAGCATGATCTGGCTGATGCTCTTGCCGTGGCGCTGGCACAGCGCCAGGAGCTCGGCGCCGCTCTTGAACGGGTGCTTGAGTTCGGTGACGCCCGGCGGCGCGAAGCCGGCGTCGATCGCCGCCTCGTCCACCACGAAGCCGCCGCCCACCGAGTAGTAGGCGCGCTTGGACAGGCTTTGGCCCGCCGCGTCGAAGGCTTCGAAGATCATGCCGTTGGGGTGGTAGGGCAGGGTTTTCTTCTTGTGCAGCACCAGGTGCTCGGCCTCGACGAAGTCGATTTCGCGTTTGCCCAGCAGTTTCAGTTTGCGCTGTGCGCGGATGGCGGCCAGCATGCCGTCCACGGCATCGGTATCGACCAGATCCGGCAGCTCGCCCTGCAGGCCCAAGAGCACCGCCACATCGGTGCCGTGGCCTTTGCCGGTGGCGCCCAGCGAGCCGAACATCTCGGACTGGACACGGGAGGTGGCCTCAAGCAGGCCGTCCTTTTCCAGGCGGGCGATGAATTGACGGGCGGCGCGCATCGGTCCCACGGTATGGGAGCTGGAGGGGCCGATGCCGATCTTGAACAGGTCGAAAACACTGATTGCCATGGTAATGCTTCTCTAAGGGAAAGTCCCGGATCGGGTCCGGGTTGTTGTCGGGCACCGCGAGGTGTCGCTTATCTCTGATCTTTATTGTAACGGCCGCCGGGCGAGGGTGTGCAAGGCGCTTGAGCGCCAGCGGCATCGCCGTCAATGGCGACCTCAGTTTGGATCGGCTGCCGGATGCTAGGGTAACGCAGAGCCGGCGGCTATGCCACCCTGTGATGCATGGGGTTTTATTTGGAATATCAATGGCCTGCATGCTGTTTGAATGGTTGGCGCGGTCCCGTTTGCGCATATGGCGGGAGCCTAGCCGGTTGCCGCTTCCATCCGCGTCGTCCGCAACTCAGGCAGAAGTCCCGCGACGATCTCGCAAGAGCGCATGCGCTCCGTGAAGTCGTGGCAGTCGGTGGACAGCATGATTTCGTTGACGCCGGTCTCATCCAGCAGTTTCTGCAGCCCGGCTTTCACCGTTTCCGCTCCGCCGAAGACGGCGGCGCCCAGCCAGTCGTGGCGCACCGAGAACTCCTCGCGCGGGTTCCACAGGCCGTCCATGCTGTCCACCGGCGGCGGCAGCGGTTGGCGGTCGCCGCGGATCAGGTTGAGGAATTTCTGATAGAGGGTGGTGGCCAGGCGCAGGGCCTTTTCGTCGCTGTCCGCCGCCAGCACCGGGATGCAGGCCATCGCGTAGGGTTCGCTCAGGCAGGCGGAGGGCTGGAACAGGCGGCGGTACATTGCCAGCGCCTCGTGCAGTTGGGCCGGGGCGAAGTGGGCGGCAAACGCGAAGGGCAGGCCCTGCTGCGCCGCCAACTGCGCGCCGAACAAGCTGGAGCCCAGGATCCACACCGGCACATTGGTGCCGCCGCCGGGGATGGCGCGCACTTGTTGGCCGGCGTGCTCCGGCCCCAGATAGCCGCGCAGTTCCGCCACCTGCTGCGGGAAGTCGTCGCCGCCGCCCAGGCGGTCGCGGCGCAGCGCGCGCGCGGTGAGCGGGTCGGTGCCGGGGGCGCGGCCCAGGCCCAGGTCTATGCGGCCTGGGAACATCGTGGCCAGGGTGCCGAACTGTTCCGCCACTACCAGCGGGGCGTGGTTGGGCAGCATGATGCCGCCGGAGCCCACCCGTATGCTGCGGGTGTGGGCAGCGATCTGGCCCAGCAGCACTGCGGTGGCGGAGCTGGCCACGCCGGCCATATTGTGGTGCTCGGCCACCCAGAAGCGGGTGTAGCCCAGTTGTTCGACATATTGCGCCAGTTGCACGCTGTTTTGCAGCGCTTGGGCCGCGCTGCCGCCGGCGACGATGGGAGCCAGCTCCAGCATGGAGAGGCGGGGGGCTGAGGAGGAGGTCATGGGTTTTCGAGCCTGTCTGGAGACCGCGCGCGTCAAGGCGCGCGCAATGCGGCTAGTATACGGCTGATGCGGCGCGCCGGCAGAGATGGCATTGAATATGGATATGCCGATTCAGGCGCCCGCCGCGGGAGAGGGCATGCCGGGGCGGGCAGGGCTTGAATTGGCCGGTCTTTGGCTATATTTGACAACAATTCTTGTTTTCCCGAAGGAAGCCTCATGACCCCACGCAGCAATCTGGACATCGTCCGCGCCACTTACGAAGGCGATTCCGAGGACAACGGCCGCAATCTGCTGGCGGCGCTGGCGCCGGACGCGGAGTGGACCGAGGCGGCCGGTTTCCCCTATGCCGGCACCTATGTCGGGGCACAGAGCATAGTCGAGAACGTGTTCAAGCGTTTGGGCGGCGAATGGGATGGCTACCGCGCCGCGGTGGACAGCTATTACGACGCCGGCGACAACATCATCGCCCAGGGCTTCTACCACGGCACCTACCGCGCCACCGGCAAGAGTTTCAGCGCGTCATTCGCCCATGTCTACACCTTGAAGGACGGCAAGATCGTCAAGTTCGTGCAGATCGTCGACAGCGCCAAGGTGCTGGAGGCGATGCGACCGTAAGCCACCCGCTCCCCGGCATGGAAAACGGCCAGTCCTGCAGGGCTGGCCGTTTTCGCATCCGCATCGGGCAATCAGGCGGGCTGCGCTTGCTCGGCCGCGCCGTTTCGCAGCAGGCGCTTGAGTATCATCTTCAGCGCCACGCCGTATATCGGCAGGAAGAAGGCCAGGCAGATCAGGATCTTGAAGCTGTAGTCCACCAGCGCGATTTCCACCCAGTTGGCGGCCATGAAGGGGTCGCTGCTCTTGTAGAAGGCGATGAAGAAGAACGACAGGGTGTCGCTGACATTGCCCAGCAGCATGGCCGACGCCGGGGCCACCCACCAGGCCTTGAGCTGGCGCAGGCGGTTGAACACCTGCACGTCCAGGATCTGGCCCAGCGCGTAGGCGGCGAAGCTGGCCACCGCGATGCGGGCGACGAACAGGTTGAAGTGCTGCAGCGCCTGCGCGCCTTGCCAGCTGCCCTGATAGAACAGCGTGGATACCAGATAGGAGATGGCCAGCGCCGGCACCATCGCCGCCAAGATGATGCGGCGGGCCAGCGGCGCGCCGAAGATGCGCACGGTCAGGTCGGTGGCCAGGAAGATGAACGGAAAGGTGAACGCGCCCCAGGTGGTGCGGAAGCCGAAGACAGTGATGGGCAATTGCACCAGGTAATTGCTGGACGCGATGATGGCGATATGGAACAGCGACAGCCAAAGCAGCGCGGCCAGGCGCTGGTGGCGGGTAAAGGAAAACATCGATTTCTAGCCTTTTTGCTGAATGGGGTGAGGGAACCCAGATCATGTCCGCCCGCGGCCTGATTTTGGCCGGCGGGCCCGAAAGCGCCGAATTCTACTGTCTTTGCGGCGGCGGGAAAAGGTTTGCATTGGAAAATCAGCGGGGTATGGGAGCGGGCGAATCCTGGCCTGGCAAAATACTTTTGCATTTTATGCAAGCGAGTTTGTTGTTTGTCGGGAGATGGGGTCTATAAATATCCTAAGTAAATTCTCGTACCCCGCATCGGGGATATGGGCTGGAAGAGTGAGGGCTGACATGACGATTACCAAGAGATTGCTGTTGACTACCGTATTGGCTCTAATCGCCATGCTGCTGCTCGGTTTTCAGGGCGTCTGGCAACTAAAGCAAGCGAATGAGCGTTTTGACTATATGAAGGTCAATACCTTTCCTAGTATTCATACTCTGGATGATGCCAAGGAGGCGCTGGCCGAGGTGAGGCTGACGCTGGCTCGCAGCGTGGCCTTGTCCGATCCGGCCGCGAAGTCCGCTCAGATGGCATCGCTGGTGGATATCGACAAGCGCTTCGACGCGGCCTTGAACAAGTATGAAAAAGACCTGATTTCCAACGACGATGACCGCAAGCTTTTGCAGGTGGACCGCGACGACATGAAGCTGTACCGGCAGCAGCGCGAAAAATATTTGCAGCTGGCGCAGGCCAACGATGTGGCCGGCGCGGACAAGCTGATGACCGGCGACATGGCGGCGGAAGCCAAGGCCTTGAATCAGGCTCTGATCGACCATATCGAGTTCAACTACACATTGGCGGAAGGCTTGAGCAAGGATAACGACACGGCCTACCAGGGCGCAATCTGGCAGTCCACCGCGCTCATCGCGGCGGCTATCCTAGTTTGCGGCCTGTTGAGCGCCCAGCTCTATTTCAATATCCGCAGCAGCCTGGCGCAGATATTGGGCACCATGCAGTCGGTGCGCACCTCGCTGGACTTCCGGCTGCGGGCGCCGGTGCAGAGGATGGACGAGATCGGCAAGATGGCCACCGCCTTCAACGAGTTGATGAGCCGCTTGCAGCAGAGCTTCCAGGAAATACGCCATAGCGTCAGCACCATGGAAAGCGCCATTGTCCATATGGCGGATTCGTCGGGCCATATCGCCCATAGCTCGGTGCAGCAGAGCGAGTCGGCGTCGGCGATGGCGGCGGCGGTGGAGCAGGTGACGGTGAGCATCAACCATGTGGCCGACCGCGCGCGCGAGGCCAATCTGCAGGCGCGCGAGGCCGGCGAGATAGCCGACCGCGGCAGCCGGGTGGTGATGGGCACGGTGGACGGCATCAGCGCGGTGGCGGAGTCTATCCACGGCGCCGCCGAGCGCATAGGCCGGCTGCGGGAAGACAGCGACACCATCGCCACGGTGCTGGGGGTGATCAAGGACATTGCCGACCAGACTAATTTACTGGCGCTGAACGCGGCGATCGAGGCGGCGCGGGCCGGCGAGATGGGCCGCGGCTTCGCGGTGGTGGCGGACGAGGTGCGCAAGCTGGCCGAGCGCACCGCCAGCTCCACCACCGAGATATCCGGCGTGATAGACAAGATGCAGCAGGGCACGCAGGCGGCGGTGAACGGCATGCAGCAGGTGGTGGAGCGGGTGAACATGGAGGCGGAGAAGGCGCGCGGCGCCAGCGAGGCCATCCAGCAGATCAAGACCAACTCCGCGCAGGGCGTGCAGCTGGTGGCGGAGATATCTGACAGCATCGTCGAGCAGGGCAGCGCCAGCAACACCATCGCGCAGAAAGTGGAGCAGATCGCCCAGATGGCCGAGGCCAACTCCAAGGCCTCGTCCGACTCGGCCAGTTCCGCGCAGCAGTTGAAGGAGCAGGCCGGCCACATCCAGAAGACGGTGGCGCAATACCAGGTGTGAGACACAAGAGGGTCGGGGAAGACCGGACAGGGCCGCATGGCCCTGTTTTCATTTTGGCGTCCGGTTTTTCTGCAAGAACCTGATAAGCAAACCAGGATTAATTGCTTAGCTTCATCGATGGTGCTTGTTAGATTGGTTTGGCGTTTGCAACCTTACCAGTGGATACCATCATGGCAAAACCGCGCTTGCTTTCCCGTCTGTTTCTTTCCGCCGCCCTGCTGCTGGCCGGCGCGGCGTCGGCCGCTGATATCGTCACCATCGGCTACCAGACCGGCATCGACCCAACCAAGATTCCGCAGGCCGACGGCGCCTATGAAAAAGCCACCGGTAGCCGGATTCATTGGCGCAAGTTTGAAAGCGGGGCGGAACTGATCGCCGCGCTGGCCTCAGGCGACGTGGCCATCGGCAATATCGGTTCCAGCCCGCTGGCCGCCGCCGCCAGCCGCGGCTTGGCTATCCAGACCTTTCTGGTGGCGGACGAGATCGGCAGCGCCGAGGCGCTGGTGGCGCGCTCAGGCAGCGGGATCGCCAAGCCGCAGGATCTGGTGGGCAAGAAGGTGGCGGTGCCCTTCGTCTCCACCACCCATTACAGTCTGCTGGCCGCGCTCAAGCACTGGAATATCGACGCCGCCAAGGTGAACGTGCTCAATCTGCGTCCAGGCGAGATCACCGCCGCCTGGCAACGCGGCGACATCGACGCCGCCTATGTTTGGGACCCGGCGCTGGGCAAGCTGAAGGCCGGCGGCAAGGTGTTGGCCACTTCGCGCCAGGTGGCTGAGTGGGGCGCGCCGACTTACGATATCTGGGTGGTGCGCCAGGACTTCGCCGCCAAGCATCCGGAATTCGTCTCTCGCTTCGCCAAGGTGTCGCTGGACGCCATCGGCCAGTACCTGGCCAATCCCCAGGCCTTCATCGCCAATGCCGACAATATCGCCAAGATTGGCCGGCTGACCGGCGCGGCGGTGCCGGACGTGGTGGCCGGCCTGCGCGGCAACCGCTTCCTGAGCCGCGACGAGCAGGCCGCGCTGCTGCAGTCGCCGTTTGTGCAGGCGGTGGGCAAGACCGCGGCCTTCCTCAAGGCGCAGGGCAAGGTGGATGCGCTGCAGGCCGATTATGGTCCGTACGTGACCAACCGTTTCGTCAAGACCGCGAGGTAAGCGATGAGCCTGTCGGTCCACAGGGTGTCGGTGCGTTATCCGGGCCAGGCGCAGCCGGCGCTGTCCGAGGTGACGCTGGATATCGGCCCGGACGATCTGACGGTGGCGCTGGGGCCGTCCGGCTGCGGTAAGACCACCTTACTCAATCTGTTCGCCGGCTTCGTCCAGCCCAGCGGCGGCGCGGTCAGCTTCGACGGCAAGCCCGTCCGCCGGCCCGGCGCCGACCGCGCGGTGGTGTTCCAGCATGATGCGCTGCTGCCCTGGTTGAACGTGCGCGACAACGTGGCTTTCGGCCTGCGTCTGCAGGGCGCGGCCAAGCCGGACAGGCGGGCGCGCGCCGACGAGGTGCTGCGGCAGGTGGACCTGGCCGAAGCGGGTGATCGCCAGGTTTGGCAATTGTCCGGCGGCCAGAAGCAGCGGGTGGGCATTGCCCGGGCGCTGGCCAGCCCATCGCGGGCGCTGCTGCTGGACGAGCCTTTCGGCGCGCTGGACGCCTTCACCCGCGAGCAGATGCAGGAGCTGCTGCTCAAGGTATGGCGGCAGTCCGGCCGCCGCATCTTCCTGATTACCCACGATATCGAAGAGGCATTGTTCCTTGCTACCGAGTTGGTGCTGATGTCGCCGGGCCCCGGCCGCATCGTCGAGCGGCTGCGGCTGCCGTTCAGCCGGCGTTACCGCGACGGCGAGCCGGCCAGGTCCATCAAGTCCGATCCGGTTTTCATCGAATTGCGCGAGCAGTTGCTGGCGGCTTTGTTCGCGCAGCGCCTGCCAGAGGGGAGCGCGGCATGAATGGCATTGAAACCGCGGCCGAGCGGGAACTGTTGACCATGGCGTCCCGGCCCGATGCCAGGCCGGCCGCACGCGGCGGATTGCCGGCACGGGCCTGGCTCAGCGCGGGCAGCTTCCTGCTGCTGCTGGGCGGCTGGTGGCTGCTGGCGCACAGTGGCTGGATCGCGCCCTTGTTCCTGCCCGCGCCGGAGGCGGTGCTGCTCAAGCTGCGGCTGGTGGCTGGACAGGGCTTCATGGATGCCACCTTGTGGCAGCATCTGGCGGCCAGCCTGCAGCGAATCGTGCTGGCCTTGCTGGCGGCGGCGGCGCTGGGAATACCGTTGGGCGCGCTGATGGGCATCAGCCCTCTGGCACGCGGCTTGCTTGATCCTGTCATAGAAGCCTACCGGCCGGTGCCGCCGCTGGCCTACTTGCCGCTGATCGTGATCTGGTTCGGCATCGGTGAACTGTCCAAGGTGCTGCTGATCTTCCTGGCCATCCTGGCCCCGGTGGTGATCGCCACCTGCCACGGCGTGGCCCAGGTCAGCCGCAACCGGCTGCGCGCCGCCCAAAGCCTGGGAGCCGGGCGCGGCCAGTTGCTGCGGCTGGTGGTGCTGCCGGAAGCCTTGCCGGAGATCCTCACCGGCATCCGCATCGGCCTGGGCGCCGGCTGGTCCACCCTGGTGGCGGCGGAGCTGGTGGCGGCTACCCGCGGGCTGGGCTTCATGGTGCAGTCGGCCGCGCAGTTCCTGGTTACCGACGTGGTGGTGCTGGGCATCCTGGTGATCGCCGTCGTCGCCTTCGTGTTGGAATTGGGTCTGCGCGCCATCCAGCGCCGTCTGGCGCCTTGGCATGGCCATAACAATTAAAAGGAGTGAGAAATGAGTTTGCAGTTGACCCGCCTCAGCCCGGCGCTGGGCGCCATCGTGGAGGGCGTGGACCTGGCCCGGCCTCTGAGCGACAGTCTGCACCGCGAGATCCGCGACGCCTTGCTGCGGCACCAGGTATTGTTTTTCCGCGGCCAGGACATCACGCCGTTGCAGCAGCGCAATTTCGCCGTCCGTTTCGGCGATCTGCACACCCATCCTATATATCCGCAGCATCCGGACGCGCGCCAGATCATGGTGCTGGACACCGAGGCGGTGGATTTGCAAGACAACGCCATCTGGCATACCGACGTCACTTTCATCGAAACCCCGCCGCTGGGCGCGGTGCTGGCGGCGCGGCAGTTGCCGGAGTTCGGCGGCGACACCCTTTGGGCCAGCGGCACCGCCGC
Organism: Chromobacterium sphagni; assembly: GCF_001855555.1. Classification (GTDB taxonomy): domain Bacteria; phylum Pseudomonadota; class Gammaproteobacteria; order Burkholderiales; family Chromobacteriaceae; genus Chromobacterium; species Chromobacterium sphagni. The sequence continues at coordinate 19,988 of NZ_MKCT01000014.1, forward strand.
CTGGGAGGCCTTGTCGGAGCGGATGCGGGCGTTGCTTGACGGGCTGACCGCCACGCATGACTTCACCCGCTCCTTCCCGCTCAAGCGCTACGGCCAAAGCCCGGCCGACCGCCAGCGCTGGGAGGAGGCGCGGCGGCAGCACCCGCCGCTCAGCCACCCGGTGGCGCGCATCCACCCGGAAAGCGGCCGCAAGGCGCTGTTCGTCAACGAGGGCTTCACCAGCGAGATCAACGAGTTGCCGGAGGCCGAGAGCCGGGCGCTGCTGCAATTCCTGTTCGCTCACCAGGCGCGGCCTGAGTTCAGCGTGCGCTGGCGCTGGCAGGAGGGCGACGTGGCCTTCTGGGACAACCGCTGCACCACCCACTACGCGATGGACGACTATCGCCCGGCGAGGCGGGTGATGCATCGGGCGACGATACTGGGGGATAAGCCGTTCTGAGATGCGGCGACGCAAAAAAGGCCATCCGGGAGCGGGTGGCCTTTTTGACGCCGGGGAGGGCTGGGATCAGCCGATCAAACGCATCTTGAACTGCTTGCCCTTGATCTTGCCTTGCGACAGCTTGGCCATCGCCGCCTCGGCGATGCTGCGCTCCAGCGCGACGAAGCTGGCGAATTCGAAGATATTGATCTTGCCGATCTGGCTGCCGGTGAAACCGGCTTCGCCGGTGAGGGCGCCCAAGAGATCGCCCGGGCGCAGTTTCTCGCGCTTGCCGCCGGCGATTTCCAGCGTCACCATCGGCGGCAGCAGCGGGCCGCCCGGGGCCGGGGTCAGCTCTTCCACGTCGGCCCAGGTCAGGTCGGCCTGCTGGTAGTTTTCGATCTGCACCAGGCGCTTGGCCTCGCTGTCGGTGGCCAGCGTCAGCGCCAGGCCGTGCTGATCGCCGCGGCCGGTGCGGCCGATGCGGTGGATGTGGATTTCCGGATCGTGGGTGACGTCGACGTTGATCACCACGTCCAGTTCCTTGATGTCCAGGCCGCGCGCCGCCACGTCGGTGGCCACCAGCACGGTGGCGCTCTTGTTGGCGAAGCGCAGCAGGATCTGGTCGCGCTCGCGCTGCTCCAGATCGCCGTGCAGGGTCAGCGCGTTGAAGCCCTGTTCCTGCAGTTCCCGCACCAGTTCCTTGCAACGCTCGCGGGTGTTGCAGAAGGCTAGCGCCGAAGTGGGGCGCAGGTGCTTGAGGATGCGGCTGACCGTCTCCAGCCGGGTTTCCGGCTTCACCTTGTAGAACCACTGCTCAATGTGGTCGGCCTTGTGCAGCGACTCCACCTTCACTTCCACTGGGTTTTTCAGGAATTGCGCGCTGGCCTTGCGGATGTCTTCCGGATAGGTGGCGGAGAACAGCATGGTCTGGCGGGTTTTCGGGCAGGCGCGGACGATGCCGACGATTTCCTCGATGAAACCCATGTCTATCATGCGGTCGGCCTCGTCCAGCACCAGCGTCTTCACGCCGGCGAGGTTCAGCGTTTCGCGGAACAGGTGGTCCTGCAGCCGGCCCGGCGTGCCCACCACGATGTGGGCACCGTGTTCCAGCGAGCCTATCTGCGGGCCCATCGGCGAGCCGCCGGTCAGCGTCACTACCTTGATGTTGTCGATGGCGCGCGCCAGGCGGCGGATTTCCTGCGCCACCTGGTCGGCCAGTTCGCGCGTCGGGCACATCACCAGCGCCTGCACGCCGAACCAGCGCGGATTGAGGCTGGCCAGCAGGCCAAGTCCAAACGCAGCCGTCTTGCCGCTGCCGGTCTTGGCCTGAGCAATCAGGTCGCGGCCTTCCAGAATGGCGGGCAGGCTGGCGGCCTGGATGGCGGTCATCTGGTGGTAGCCCAGGCTGTCCAGGTTGGACAACAGGGGGGCGGGCAGGGGCAGGGTGGAAAAAGCAGCTGGTTTCACAATGACTTGGCGCGGTTGGCTAAAGGCTGGGCAGTGTAACAGCAGTGAGGCTTGCGGCCAAATGCCCGGCGCATTTTGTGTGAAAAAAGCCCGGCGGAGCCGGGCGCTGGGGACTTTCTATCTAGTTTTATCAGATGCCGCCGTTTTTGCCGGCCTATCCTCTCACACCCTGAAGCGGGAGACCGAATCGGTCAGCCGCTTGGCCAGCGTTTCCAGCTCTTCGGCCGCACCCACCGTCTGCTGGATGTCGGCGTCGTTGGTGCGCGCCATGCCGGCGATGGCGTCGATGTTCTCGTTCACCATCTGGCTGGTGCGGCGCTGCTGTTCGGTGACCTCGACGATCTGTTTCAGCCCGCCGCGCACGGCGGCGACAGACTGGTTGGCGGCGGCCAGCACGCTGGCCACGCTGTCGGCGGACTGGCGGCTGGCGTCCAGCGATTGCAGGCTGGCGGCCACCGCCTGGCGCACCGCGTGGGTCTTGCCGTTCAGCGAGCTGGTGACGGTGTCGATTTCGCTGGCGGATTTGGCCGATTTCTCCGCCAGCTTGCGCACCTCGTCCGCCACCACGGCGAAGCCGCGGCCCTGCTCGCCGGCGCGCGCCGCCTCGATGGCGGCGTTGAGTGCCAGCAGATTGGTCTGCTCGGCAATTTCGCGCACCTCGCGGGTCATGCTGGTGATGATGGCGGTGGAGTTGGCGAGGTCGCTTTCGGCCTGCGCCATCAATTGCACCGCGTCCTGCACTTGTCCCACTTCCTGCTGCAGTTGCTGCAGGCTCAGCCGGCCCTGTTCCGATCTCTGCAGGCTTTCCTCGGCGCCATCGCTGACATGCTCCGCCTTGCCGGCGATCTCGCCGATGTGCGAGGCCAGTTGCTCCACCGCCTCCGCGGCGGCTTGTGACTGGCTGTTCTGCCGGTGCGAGCTGGCCGCCAACTGGTTGGCGCCGCTAGACAGCCGGCGCGATGACTGCGCCACCGCGTTGGCGGAGTCGCTCACTTGGCGCACCAGGTCGGCCACGGTGCCGAGCATGCGGTTGAAGTGGCTGGCGGTGATGCCGATTTCGTCCTTATGCGCGGCTGGCAGGCGGCGGGTGAGGTCGCCTTCTCCCTTGGCCAGTTCCGACAGCCCGGCCGACATTTCCTGCAACGGCCGGGTGACGAAGCGGCGGATGAACAGATACACCACCGCCAGCATGGGCAAGGAGGCGAACAGCGCGAACAGGATGCTTTGGGTGCGGAAGCTGTCCACCGCGGCATAGGGTTTTTCCAATGATATGCGCATGCTGACCACGCCCAGCGGGGTCTTGTCCGCCACCTGGTGACAGGACAGGCAGTTCTTGCCCAGGTAGTTGCCGGAGGCGATGGCGGGGTAGACCACGCGCAGGTGCTCGCCCAACTGCGGCGTGGATTCGATCTGAATGTGCGGCTTGCCGTCCCGCAGCGCGGCGCGCTCCACGTCATCGCCGGGCTTGGCCTTGTCGCCGGCGTTGCCGGGACCGAACTGCTTGCTGACGGCGTCGCCGCGTATCACCCGCAGGTCGCGCACGGCGGACAGTTCGCGGATCTGGTCGAGAAACACGTCGCGCTGGCCGACGGTGCCGGTGATCATCATGCCGGTCAGGCCGGCCAGCGTCATTTCGTTCATGCTGTGGGCCAGATCCTTGGCCTGCTCCACGGCTATCTGGCGGCTGGCCTGGGTTTCCCAGGCGATCAGTCCGCCCCATGCCACGATCAGGCAGCTCCAGATGGCGCCTGTCAGCCGCAGCCAGATCGGCCAGTCGGAAAATTTTCTCATGGTCTTGCTCGGGGCGGCGCGCCGCCCCTCTCCTTTGTCTATTGTTGCCGCCGCCGCAATGCGGACGGGGCTATGCCGTAGGAATTCTAGTGGGGCGGCCGAATCGGGCATCTGGCTTGGATCAAACAATGCGCGGATAAGTCTTGCCAACATCCGGGAATATCGCGCCGGCGGGACGGAACGCTTGGGTTTGGCGGGAATTTCTGCAACAATCGCGCCCTCGCGGCCGGTTGCGGCGGCGAGGTCTATTGTGAAAACGAAACAGATTCAGCGGCTTGGGGAATGGACATGAGCGAAAAGGCAGGGCGCGGCGTCGCCATTATCGGCGGCGGGCCGGCGGGACTGATGGCGGCCGAGGCCTTGGCCGGGCGCGGCATCCAGGTGGATGTGTACGACGCCATGCCTTCCCTGGGCCGCAAGTTCCTGTTGGCCGGCATCGGCGGCCTCAACCTCACCCATTCCGAACCCTATCCGGCATTTGTCGGCCGTTATGGCGGGCGCCAGGCCGAGATGGAGCGCTTGCTGGCCGGATTCGACGCCGACGCCTTGCGCGGCTGGGCGCACGGCCTGGGGGTGGAAACCTTCGTCGGCAGCTCCGGCCGGGTGTTTCCGCGCGAGATGAAGGCCGCGCCGCTATTGCGCGCCTGGTTGTCGCGGCTGCGCGAGGCCGGCGTGCGTTTCCATGTCCGCCACCGTTGGCAAGGCTGGCTGGCGGACGGCAGTTTGAGCTTCGCGACGCCGGACGGCGAACTGGCGGTCAAGGCCGACGCGCTGCTATTGGCGCTGGGCGGCGGCAGCTGGAAGAAGCTGGGCTCGGACGGCCGCTGGCTGCCGTGGCTGGCGGAAAAGGGCGTGGCCACCGCGCCGTTGCTGCCGTCCAATTGCGGTTTCGATGTGGACTGGAGTGCGCATTTCGCGGAGAAGTTCGCCGGCGAGCCGGTGAAGGCGGTAGGCCTGTCCTTCAGCGACGATGAAGGCCGGGTGTTCCAGCGCGTGGGCGAGTGCGTGGTGACCGAGAGCGGCATCGAAGGCAGTCTGATCTACGCCTGCTCGGCGCTGCTGCGCGACGAAATCGGCCGCAATGGCCGCGCCACCTGTCATCTGGACCTGATCCCGGCTTGGGACGAGGCCAGGGTCTTGGCGGAGGTGACCCATCCGCGCGGTTCGCGCTCCTTGTCCAGCCATCTGCAAAGCCGGCTGAATCTCAAGGGCGTGCGCGCAGGCCTGTTGCGCGAATGCCTGGACAAGGACGGCTTCCAGCACCTGCCGACGCTGGCGGCGGCGATCAAGCGCCTGCCGTTGACGCTGACGGCGGCGCGGCCAATGGACGAGGCGATCAGCACCGCCGGCGGGGTGAGCTTTGCCGCGCTGGACGGCAATCAGATGCTGACCGCGCTGCCAGGCGTGTTCTGCGCCGGCGAAATGCTGGACTGGGAAGCGCCCACCGGCGGTTATCTGCTGACGGCCTGTTTCGCCAGCGGCCGGGCGGCCGGACTGGGCGCCGCGCAGTGGCTGGAGAGCCTGGGCCAGACCGTGTCCGGGGCATCAAAATAGTTTTACTTGAGGCGTGTTCGCCGCTCTGACAGAATACCCGGATCGCATTTTTGCCCTTGGCGATGGGGCGTGATCCAACTGTTTTTCTTGCTTGCCATGAGTGAAAAAAGCAATTCCTGTCAGTCTTGCGGCGCCTGCTGCGCCCATTTCCGCGTCTCCTTCTATTGGGCCGAAGCCGATGACGGCGGCGGCCTGGTTCCCAGCCATCTCACCGAAAAAGTCAACGACTGGACCCGCTGCATGCGCGGTACCTGGTCGCATGCGCCGCGCTGCGCCGCCTTGCGGGGCGAGCTGGGGCGGGAGGTGTCGTGCGGCATTTACCCGCTGCGCCCCGGCGCCTGCCGGCAGGTGGAGGAGGGGTCGGAGCAATGCCGGAAGGCGCGGGCCGCCCATGGCCTGCCGGAGCCGGCGTAGCCAGGCTGCGCCGGTTGCCAAGCGCTTGGCAAGAGCCGATGCTAGGGCTGGTTCAGCTCATCTCGCAGGATATACAGCTCGTGGTCGGCCTTCAGCCCCAGCTTTCTCATCGCAGTCTGTTTTTGCCCGCTGATGGTCTTGATGCTGCGGGCGAACTTCTCGGCAATCTGGCTGACCGTCATGCCCTCCATGAAGCAGCGGATCACCTCCTGCTCCTTCGGCGACAGCTCCGACAGGCGGATCATGGCCCCGATCGCGGCGGACGCGTGCCGGCTGCCTGGGGCCGGCACGCTCTCGGCCTGCATGGCGCTGGCCAGCTCCGTCGCCATGGCCGGATTGAGGTAGACCTGCCCCTGGGCCAGCGTCCGGATGGCCGTCACCAACTCGTCCAGATCCTGCTGCTTGCCGACAAAGCCGCGTGCCCCGCCGCGCAGAGCCAGCGCCACGGTGGCGGTGTTGTAGTGCGCTGACATGATGAGAACGGCGGTTTGCGGAAAACGGGTGGTCAGCGCGCGGATCAGGTTGAGCCCATCGATATCTTCCGGCTGCAAGGAGTAGTCCAGCACAATGACATCCGTTGTTTGTTTCCGTAGCGCCGACAGCAGCGATTTGCTGCTGGCATGCGCGCCGACAATGGCGAAGTCGGGCTCTTGCGACAGCCGATAACTCAAGCCTTGCAGCACAACCGCATGATCGTCCAGCAGCATCAGGCGCAGGGGGGGCTTCAGGAGGGTCATTGGAGATCACGACGCTGCATGGAGGGGCTGTTTCTTTATATGTCTGTTGCCGGGCCACGGCAATGCGGCTCCCGCGGCTGCATCCATCGATGGCCATTGCCGGCCTACAGCGCGCTTTCAAACAGTAGATTGATCACGCCGTGATAGACGCCTGGCTGATAGCCGCCGGCGGGATGGCTGGGAATGATTTCCAGACTGACCCGCCGGTTTGAAGCCGCCTCGGCGGCGTTCAGCACCAGGCAGTCGGCCGAGGCGCCGCCATCATGGCGAAACACTTCGCAGCGTCGCTGACCGCTGTCCAGCTTAATGTGCAGCGGGATCTTTTGTTCGCCGTCGGCCAAGACCGTCTCGCCGTCAACCTTGACGGTAATCGAACCCATGGTGCTTCTCATTTCCAGCCATTGCTGCAATGGCTGCAAGCGGCGACCGGCCCTATCCCACTGCAGCAGCTGGGCCGCGCCGGTCCAGCCGCCGACAGCCGTGACATAGAACACTTCATTTGGCACTTGCACTTCCACGCTGACCCTGTGTTCAACCGGTTCGGCGTGAGCGCTTCCCGCCAGCGCGGCCAATAGCGCGCAGAACGGCAGCATCGTCCGCTTCATCATCATCCGGCGCTCCTACAGGCTGGCGTCGAAAACGACGGTGACATCGCCGCGATAGCGCGCGCCGGGTTGCCGGACAATGGCGGCCATGTCCGAGCGTTGCATTTCGAAATGCAATTGCGCCGCGCTGGTCGAGACCTGGCCCGAGGGTTGGAATTCTCTGCGAGACATGCCGAGCGGATACCGGCTTGCCGGCGCTCCTCCCTGGCTCGAATGCACGCCAGGCATGCTGACCGCAACCTGTATCGGCACCTCGCCGCCACCATTGTCCCGGCGCAATGCGCAGCCACCGCCGCTGTAGTATTGGCAAAACAAATGCATGCTGAACCGGGCCGAGCTGGACAGGCTGAATCCCAGATCCCGGCTGAGTTTGGCGGGCACGCTGCCTTGTTGTAACCAACTTTGCCAGCCGCCTGCCGGCTCCAGCGCTGCGCGCTCCGAACCGGCAGGAAATCTGACCTGAAACTCGTTCTTTACCGTGGCCGCTATCTTGATGGTCAAGGAGCGGTTGCCGCCATAATCAGCATGGCCGAGATCCACTTGCTGTCCATCGCCAACGGTATAAGTCACTTCGCCATAATAAGTGCCATTGTCGAGTCCGGTTGGGTTCAGCGCAATCAGTTCATATTTGAAGTGTGACGAAGAAATATTGATATAATGGTTGTTTGTGGCAACTCTTTTGTAACAAACACTTTTTTGTCCCTGCGGATGGCTCCATTCAAATTGATAGTTTGCCGTGGTGTTGTACCCTTGCACTTGTTGACAGCTGCCAATCATATTGCCAAAATTTAATTCTTCATACAAAGAACCGCCATAGTGATTCTTCTGGTAGTTTTCTGAAAACGCAGTGATTCTGAATTTGACGACTGCCTCGTTTGGACCGGAATAAAGTTTTATCTCTTTATACGTTGTATCGATTGCCTGATAGATATGGTGTTTAGGGTCTGAGCTGCTCCGGTTGATCTGCTTTTTTATGGTTCCCAGATTGGCCTCTACGCCATAATAAGAGGTGCTGCAGCCGCTGCCCGGCCGTGAACAGCCTCCCGGAGGCAATGGAACTTTGTTGCCGAATTGGTTCTGGCCCGGCTTGAACAAGGATGCATTCAGTTCTGCATATACCGTGGCTTCCGCCGCCGCCGCCGGCTGGCTAAGCGGGAGACAGAGCAGGATGGCTAGCCATAAGCGGCGCAAATAAGCCGCAGCGCGAGGCGGGTCGGGTCTCAGCTTCATTATCATCTCGGTTTATCCTTTCAGATTGCCGTCTGGCCGTGTTGGGCCAAAGGCATATTGTTGCGCGGGCAAATGCCCGCGCTCCATCAGACCATTCTCAAACTTGCTCACCTTCGAAGGGGCCGCTGGGGCGAGGCTCAGCGGCAACGCAACTCGCCAGCCAGCAATGTGTCGCTCTCCCGGCGCGGCTGTCCGGGATCAAGCCGGAACTGGCAAGCCGTGGCCGCCTGGTGGCGGATTTCCAGCGTCGGCGCGCTCTCGCTCATCTCGATGCTGAAGAAGCCGTCGGCCTCGCTGAGAGTGCGGCCGGCGTGATTGATCACCTGGGCGCCGCGCAGCGGCTGGCCTGCAGCGTTGAGCAAGCGACCCAGTACGGTGACTGTCTTCAGCACCCGAACCTGCAGGTAGGCCACGCCGCCCTTGTTCAGGTGATAGTTGTGGCTGGCGGGCTGGATCGCCACCGCTGGCGCGCTGCTTCCGGCAAAGTCGAACTGCACGCTGCCGGCCTTGTACGCGGTGACCGGAATGAAGTTGCGTCCAGGATGCAGCCGCACGCTCCCTCCCTGGCTGTCGTCGGCCCGCAGCGCCACCGCGGGCAGGTCGGATTCGACATCGACGATCAGCCCGGTATCGGAGCCAAAGGCGGCCGCATCGCCGCTGGCCGCGACGCCGCCGCCGCCGATGGCCACGGTGTTTTCTAGATTGAGGCCGCCGCTGAGCCGGCCGTTCAGCGAGGAACGCTGCAGATAGGCGTCGCCGCGCAGCAAGGGGTGTTGGAACTGGGCGTTGCCGCTCAGGCCCAGGCCATAGCCGTCGGCGCTGGCCGTGGCGGCGACTCCGCTCAACCAGCTGTTGTCCAGGCTTTGCTGCACCGAAACGCTGGCGTAATGGTCGCGCCCGCCCTGGCTGCCGCTGCGGCTGCCCACGCTGGCGTTGTAGCTGCGGTTTTCCCGGCCCAGGCTCATGTTCAGCGACAATTCCACGCCCCGATTGCGTGGGCTGCCGGCGGTAGCGCGGTCGAAGGCGGATACGCGCCAGGTGGCTTCGTTGCCAAACAGCTTGTGCCGGCGATCCAGGCCAAGGTCCAGGCTTAGGCCGCCATTGGCGCTGTGCGACAGCCGGGCGGTCAGGCTGCTGTTGTCGCTCAGGCGGTGGCTGATGGCGAGCGCGCTGCGACTGGCCATCAGCCAGAACGCGCCGCTGCCGTCACTGCCGCCTGTGCTCAGTTGGCTGCGGCTGTGGCTGAGCACGACGCTGCCCTGGCTATAGCTCCACATCGACTGGACATCGAAGCCGCTGCCATAGCCGGTGGTGTGGAACAGGTTGGCGTACAGCTTGACGCTGTCGCCGAGGTCCCAATCCAGCGCGGCGCCGAACTGGCGCTGTCCGCCGATTTGCTGCGCCGACAGGCCCAGCACCGCCCGCGGGTGCAGCAGGTAGTTGAGGCTGCCGCCGATGGCCAGGCTGCCGTCGGCGGATTGAGCATCGTCGCCAAACAGGCCGCGCTGCTGGCCGGCAAACGCGCTGTAGCGCCAGCGTTGCTCCGGATTGCTCCATTGGCTGGGCTTGTAGATCAGTTCTTCGCTGCGCGACACCTGGACGCCGTCCTCCAGCAAACGCACCTCTACCGGATAAATGCCGGCAGGCAGGTTGAGGGTGTTCAGCAACTGCAGCCCCGGGGATACCAGCTGGCTATTGATCAACACGCCGTTGCGGTAGATTTCCACCGTGGCTTCGCGGTTGGCGGTGACGTACACCGGATACAGGCTGGGGTGCATGCTGTCCGCCAGCAAAGCGTCCGAGCTGCCCGCCATTACCCCGATCGTGGCATCGGCGCGCTTGCCCTGGGTGCCGAGTTGGCGCAGCAGCCCCTGACCGTCGGGGTTGAACAGGCCCACGCGGATGAAATGGCCGTCCAGTTCGCACTGGGCATACAGTTGCGACAGGCTTTGGCGCAGTTGGCCATCGCCGCCGCGTTCCAGTTGCAGACTGCCCAATGCGCTCCAGTAGCCCAAGCTGCCTTGCAGATCCATCGCGTAGCGGCCGGACAGATTTTGCCCGCCGCCGCCGGCGAGATTGAGGTGGTTGCCGAGAATCAGCCCCTGGCTGCCGCCAGGCGGCAGCGCGTGATAACGCGCGGCAGCCTGTTGCCGACTGGCGGCGTTGGTTAGCAGCGACAGTTGCGAGTTTTCCAGGCTGTAATGGATGGCCAGCAGTCCGAGCGGACAGTTGCTCTGGCAGTCGCCCAGCGCAAGGGGGCGGCTGAGCGCCTCGGCCCACTTTTGCCGCTCGGCGGCGGGCTGCTGGCTGTCGCCGGCATCGGTGAAGCTCAGCAGTTGCACGGTGCCCTCGCGTGTGAGCAGCACCATCGCGTCGCCCAGCGCTTGCCCGTCTTTTTCCACGCGGGCGGCCAGCGGTACCTCGAAGAAATGGTCGCGGAATTCGGCCGGCAGGCTGGCCGCCTGCGCCAGCAACGGCAATTGGCCGTTGATGGCCGGCGCCGGGGCGCCGGCCAGGCAATAGGCGCAACGGAATAAGGCGGCCAAGGCCGCGACACGACGGGCAAGGGAGAACATGGGACTGACCAGAAAAAGAAAGAGGGGCGTATCCACGCCCCTGTTGAGTGGCAGAGCGAGCTACATGGCGATCAGTTGCCCTGGGTGGGCGCAACGCTCTCGAACATCAGGTTGACGCTGCCGGAGTAGCGGCCAGGCTTGAAGCCCGCTTCCGGTTTGGGCGCGGAGATGTTCAGGTTGACGCGGCTGATGTCTTTGGCCTGGGTGGCCGTCAGGATCTGCGCTTTCTTGGCGACGCCGACTTTCATCGGCTGGTCATTGATTTCGACGACCATGGGAATCTTGTCGCTGCCGCTGCCATACAGTTCGGCCGGGGCTTCCAGATAGCCCTGGATCGCGCCTATCGTGCTTTTCATGTCCAGCATGTTGTTGACTGGTTTCAGGACTTCGCGGCGGGGGTCCCAGGACAGGGTTTGGTCCTTCAAATGCCAGTCCGCCAGCGGCTGCACGTAAAAACTGTCGGTCGGGATGTTGGCCGTGACGCTGATCTGCAGCGGCTGCTGCTCCGCCATGGCGGCGTAGGACAGCATGGCTGCCGAGAGCGCGGCGCCGATCAGAAGTTTCTGGGTGGACATGATGGGTCTCCTTATCGTCAGAGTGAAAAATTGCAGCGGGGTTGAGTCATTGGCCGAAGGCGACTGCCTGCCGGCTGCTGCCCTCGATCAGTTCGAACTTGTAGCCATGACCGTCGACCTTGATGAAGCTCTTGCTGCTGTGGGGCAGCACGTGGTGCTTGGTCGGGGTATCGCAGGTTTTGCCGGCTGCGGCGCAGTCGTAGAACGCATCCAGGATGACGGTGCTGTTGCCGTTGTTGCGCACGGTGTAGCTGTTGGCGCCGTCCTGCAATTGCGTGTCGTAATGCGGCGTTTTCGGCCTGACGATGACGATGGCGCCATAACCGGTCAGCACGTTGACGCCGGCGCTGAGCGAGTCCTGGTATTGCCTGGCGGCGGCGTCGCCGATGTCGAACGCGTTTTGCTTGTCTGGCAGCACCGGGGAGAAACGCACCCGGAAATAGCGCTCCTGATCGCGCGGTCCCAGATACAGCAGGCGGCTGGCCTGCATGCCGCCTGCAGGCACGATCAGCCGCGCCGGACTCGCGATCAGGCCGTTGATCTGGCCCAGGCTCAATTGTTCTGTGCCGACCGGCAATTCATTGGGCTGGCCATCCTGGCCATACACGATCTCCGCTACCGCCACTTTCACGAAAGCGGTGCTGTCGCCGCTATTGCGCACCCGCTTGAGCAGGGTGCCGGCGTCCGCGTCCAGGTACTCGTACATGGCGCCGATATTGATGGCCGGCGCTGCGTGGACCGGCGCGGCCAGGCTGATCAGCAAACAGGCTGACAAGATAGGTTTCATCGCAACTCTCCAGGATTGGGAGCTCCGCCGCGGCAATGAAAAAACAATGCGCTCCCGGACAGGGCTCGTTCCGAAGGTTGGCATTATTGAGGAAGGTGTTGCCGGCCTCCATGAGACTATTCTCAAAAGAAACAGGGTGTTACCAGGCATGCCCATCTCTGGCATGCTCGCGGCTTGCCGACGTCAGCCGCTGTCTTTTCCGGCAGCGATGGCATAAAACAGTGGATGCTTGCAAGGTGGATGATTGAGATGTGGAGAACAGTATTGATGGTGGCGGCGGTATGGGGACCGCTGGCATCCGCGGCGCCCGCTGGAGTGGCGTTCAGTCCGGAAGAGCGGCAATGGATGCGCCAGCATCCGGTGGTGCCGTACACCGTCGATCCCTATTGGCCGATCGAATATGTTGAGGATGGCAAGCACCAGGGCCTGACCCGAGACTATCTGGAAGCCATTTCGAGGATCAGCGGCTTGAAGTTCAAGATGGTGGCCGCCCGCAACTGGAGGGATGCGTTGCCGCAGATGAAGGAGGACCGGGTCTTTCTGGCCACCATGGTCTCGTCGCGTCTCATCTCGGAAGGGCGCCGGCAAGCGATACTGCTGACCGTGCCTTATCTGGCCAGAACCACCGTCATCGTCACGACGCCGGACAAGCCCATGGTGTTTGATCCCGCGGTATTGGCCGGCAAGACCGTGGCGGTAAAAGGCGGCGGCGGTTATGAAAACTACCTGCGCGAGCACTTCCCCGGCATACGCCTGATATTGACCAGCGATCCCGAAGACGAGCTTGAGGCGGTGGCGAGCGGCAAAGCCTATGCGGCGGTGGGCAGCGATGTGGTGCTGGAGCCCATCATGGAGCGCAAATACATGGAGACCTTGAGCCTGGCCGGCACCATCCCTGAAATGTATGCGGTCATCAGCATGGGCGTGTCCAAGCGCCATCCGGAACTGCGCGCCATCATCGATAAGTCGCTGGCGCAACTCACTGCCGAAGACACCGGCAAAATGTACGACTACTGGGTCGAGAACTTGAGGTTGGGCGCGCCGTCCTGGCGGGCGATTGTCCGCTATTACTCGAATACCCTGATCGGTTTGAGCACGCTGTTGTTGTTGTTGGGGTATTGGGTGCTCCGGGCGCGCAGATCGCAGCGGGCTGCCGAGGCCAGCGAGGCGGCGAAGTCGATGTTCCTGGCGGTGATGAGCCATGAGATCCGCACGCCGATGAATGCGGTGCTGGCGGCCATCGAGCTGTTGCAGCGCACGCCGCAGACGCCGCGCCAGCGGGAGCTTTCCAGCCTGGCCAACTCCTCGGCCACCAATCTGCTGGAGCTGCTGGACGATGTGCTGGACGTGTCCAGAATGGGGGCCCGCGGCGTGCAGCTGGAGCTGGCGCCGGTCGACCTGGCCTTGCTGGCGCAGGGAGTGGCGGACAGCAACCGGCTGAAGGCGGAAAGCAAGGGGCTTGGCTGGTCTTTGACCCTTGCGGGGCTGGACCAGGCGGCGGTGATGCTGGATCCGCTACGGATGCGGCAAATCTTGTCCAATCTGTTGTCCAATGCCGTCAAGTTCACCGAGCGGGGCGAGGTGGCTTTGCTGTTGCATCTGGATCAAGTAGAAGGAGGGCGCGGCAAGCTGCTGATTACCGTCAGGGACAGCGGCATCGGCATCGACAAGCCGCAGCAAGCGCGGCTGTTCACCGCCTTTACCCAGGTGGACAGCTCAACCACCCGCCGCTACGGCGGAAGCGGGCTGGGCTTGAGCATCTGCAAGCAGTTGGTCGAGCTGATGGGCGGCAGCATCCTGCTTGACAGCGAATTGGGCGTGGGCACCACCATCAGCGTGACGCTGCCGGTGCAGTTGGCCGACAAGGAGACGCCGCCGCTTGCGCCCGAGGCCGCGCCGGCTGGCGCTCCGGCGGCCACTTCCGGCAAAGGACGGGTGCTGTTGGTCGAAGACCAGCCGATGAACCAGGCGGTGATCGGGCAGCAGCTGCAGGAGCTGGGTTATCTGGCAACCGTGGTCGACAACGGCCCGGCAGCCTTGCTGCTGCTGGACGAGGGCATGCATTTCGACGTGATCCTGCTGGATTGCTACATGCCGGGCATGGACGGCTACGAGACGGCGCAAAGGATTCGCCAATGGGAAGCCGCGGGCGGCTTAAGCCACATCCCCGTCATCGCCATTTCCGCGGCAACGGATCCGGCTCATCAGAATCAGTGTTTGGCAAGCGGGATGGACGGCATCCTGACCAAGCCCTTGCGCATTCGCGAACTGGCCGACGTGCTGGACATGTGGACGGACTCCGATGCTGACGAGGAGGCGTTGGAGATGCCGCCGCCGGCCGCCGCCGCACAATGGGGACAGCTGTTTTATGAGTCGAGCCACGCGGACCTGGCGAACTTGAAGCAGGCGCTTGAGCAAGAAAACTGGATCCAGGCGCGACACCGCGCGCACCGCTTGCGCGGCGCCGCGCTGACTGCCGGAGTCGCGGGGCTGGCCGAGCTGGCCGAGCGGCTGGAGCAGTCTTTGCAGGCAAACGGCACGCTGCCGGCTGTCGATGGAGCGCGCTGGCTGGACGACTATGCGCGCGGGCTTGACGAGTGGCGGGCCGCACAATGGCCAGACTCCGTGTGAGCGCCCGGCGGTACAGGGTTGCCGTTTGCCATGCGTTGCCCGGCCACTGCGTGCCCTTGAGCAGCAACAGCGCAAACGGCGGCGCGCGGCCGAACCAGGACTGGATGACCGGCCAGTTGGACGCGCTGAGCCTGGCCTTGGCGCGCGCCAAGCCGTGAGCGCGCTGTCACTGCAGCGGGCGACCGTCTCCCTCCACGGCAGGACGGTCTTGTCGGACGTCAGCCTGGAGATAAGCCAGGGCCTGTTCGTCGGCGTGCTGGGTCCCAACGGCATCGGCAAGACCACGCTGATGCGCGCCGTTCTGGGCCTGATTCCGCCTGCCGGCGGCGGTATCCGGGTGCAGGGCCAGCCCGCTGGCCGCGGCAATCCGGCCATAGGCTACATCCCGCAGCTGCGCAGCAACGTCGGTAGTATGCGGTTGCGCGGCTGGGATTTTGTCGCCAGCGCCTGCAACGGCCACCGCTGTGGCCAGCCTACCCTGGACAAGGCCGCCCGGCGCGAGGTGGCGTGGGCGCTGGAAACCGTGGATGCCTTCGAACTGGCGCGGCGGCCGCTGCCGGAAACCTCCGGCGGCGAGCGCCAGCGGTTGCTGCTGGACGCGCCCCTGATCAGCCTGGACCCGCGCCATCAGCATGGCGTGGTGGAGTTGGTGCGGCGCATCCAGCAGGATTTCGGCATCACCGTGCTGTTCAGCGCCCACGAGCTCAACTCCCTGCTGGGCGCCATAGACCAGGTGTTGTACCTGGGCCGCGGGCAGGCGCGCTGGGCACCGTGGACGAGGTGATCACCCGGCCGGTGCTGTCGCGGCTGTACGGTTCCGCCATAAACGTGGTACGGATGAAGAACCGTATCTTCGTGATGGCTGGGGAGATCGAAGTGGACCAGAAAGAGCACTGTCACGATGTTTGAATACGATTTCATGCTGAACGCCTTCATCGCCGGCGGCATCGTGGCGCTGCTGGCCTGCGTGGCGGGCTTCTTTCTGGTGATGCGCGGCCAGACCTTCGCCGGGCACGCGCTGATTGGGCTGTCGCCGATCTGGGGGCTGCCCCTGGTCACCGTGCTGGGCAGCGTCACCATGGCGCGATGGGGGAAAAGCTGCAAGGCAGCGACATCGCCATCGGCACCGTTCTGTCGCTGGCGCTGGGCCTGGGCATGCTGTTCCTGCACTTCTTCACCGCCTACGCCACCCAGGCCACAGCCCTGCTGTTCGGCAATGTGCTGGGGGTGGATACCGCCACGCTGTGGGCGCTGGCCGGCCTAGGCGCGGCCTGCCTGCTGCTCACCCCGGCCGCTGGTGTTCGTCTGCATCCGGAGCTGGCCGAGGCCAAGGGCGTGTCGCTGCGCACGGTTTCGATGCTGTTTCTCGCCATCGTGGCGCTGGCCATCGCGGAATGCATCCAGATCGTCGGCGTGCTGCTGGTCTTCACCCTGATGGTGGGCCGGCCGCCGCCGCGCAGAAACTGACGCCGCGGCTGGGATGCGGCGTGGCGCTCGCCGCCGTTCTGGCTCTTGGTGAAACCTGGTCCGGCATCGCGCTGGCCTATTGCGCCGGCTGGCCCACCAGCTTCTGGATCACCGCGCTGAGCGCGGCGCCTATCTGGCGGCAACCATGGCGAGCCGACTATCCCGGCAATTGGACAGGGCCGAAGTCAAGGGCCGGGTTCGGTGATCACGGCGCGAGGGTTCCCTTGCTGAAAAACAAAAACCGGCAATCGCCGGTTTTTTTCATGCGGATCGCTGCGCGCTTATTGCGGCAGGATGTTCGAGGCTTGCTTGCCTTTGGGGCCGGAGATCACATCGAAGCTCACTCGCTGGCCTTCCTTCAACGACTTGAAGCCGCCGGAGTTGATCGCGGAAAAGTGTGCGAACAGATCGTCGCCGCCTTCGTCCGGAGTGATGAAGCCAAAACCTTTTGCATCGTTGAACCACTTAACGGTACCAGTTGCCATTGCTTATCTATTCCTATCCATGTAGTGGGCGGATGCCCTATATGACATCATATTCAGCGTTGGCGCGAAGTTCAAATCCTATAGCGCCGGCATCGACTGATCGTTAGGTCAGTAACTACGTTTTAGCAGCCAAATTTTCCCTCCCCGTCTGGCCTGCCTCCTTGGTGCAGGGGAGGTCTGCCTGCTCCGTCGGACCGATAAGTCCGCCGATGCGTTAGCGCCGACTGGCTGGACATCGGCGGCATGGCCAGCCGCGCGTAGAGCCTTTGGCCATGCCGCGTCCGGGGCGAAACGTTGTGACGCGGCCGAGCAATTTGCGTCAGCGCGCCAAAGCGAAGCCGGCGGCGGACAAGGCGGTTTCGCAGACCTGCTGATCTTGCAGGGCATTTCCGCCCGAAACGCCGATCCCGCCGACCACCGCGCCGTCAAGCAGGATGGGATAGCCGCCGCCTACCGCCACCAGTCGCGGCCGATGCGCCAGTTGGGCCACTTGGCTGTTGTCGAGTATCTGGTTCCAGACATGGGTGCCCACGCCGAACGAGGCGGCGGTCCAGGCCTTGTCGATGGCCACTTCTGCGGTGAGGAAAGGCGCGCGGTCCGCGCGCTCGAATGCTTTCAGGTGGCCGGCCGCGTCGCTGACGGCAATGGCCACCTCTATGCCCAGGTTGGCGGCGGCCTCCCGCGCGGCTTCGCTCAGCAACAGGGCCGCCTCGCGAGTGATGGATGCGGCGGCGTGGGTCTTGAGGGTCATATTCATGTAAATCTTTCCGTGTCTGAGGAGGGATGAGGCGATGGCAGCGGCTGCATGCCGGATCGCATTGGCGTGGATTGGCGACAGAACGGAGTCTAGGACGGCAGGCCAGGCTTGGTAAGCCAGGCTGGGGCGTAATAGTTTCAAACGGAAATTGAAAATGACCGCCGCCAGAAATGGGTTGGGAATGTTTGCCTGGAAACCGGGATGGGATGGATGGGCATTGGGTTCCAGGCGCCCGGCTCTGCTCGAGCGTGGCCAGAGTCGGCTGGATCCTGCGGCGGCCTCTTGATTGCGGTGGCTGCCAAGGAGACGACGCAGTCGGTGGTGGGGTTGCCAGTCGCAGCCGGAGGGGCCATGGCGCAGTCAGGTTTCCAGGCGGCCGCTGGATGCGGGTTGCCCGGATGACGGAGTTGGCTGAGCGCGGCCGCCCTGGCTAGCCCTGGCTGTCGTCCGCCTGCTGCCTGGCGGCGGCTTCGCGCAGCTTGTCTTTCTTGCTCTTGCGTTTGCCTTTGACGCCGCCGTTGCCGACCTGCTCCACGGCTGCGGGGGCGGTGATGGCCGGTTCGAAACCGGCAATCCGTTCGCGCGGCAAGCGCAGCCGCTGGCGCTTTTCTATCAATCGGAAATGGGCGGCGCAGTCGGCGCTGACGAAGCTGATCGCCTCGCCGCTGGCGCCGGCCCGGCCGGTGCGGCCGATGCGGTGGGTGTAGTCCACCGGCGAGCGCGGCAGGTCGTAGTTCACCACCACCGGCAGGCGGGCGATGTCTATGCCGCGGGCGGCCACGTCGGTAGCCACCAGGACTTGCAACTGTCCGGTCTTGAGATCGGCCAGCACCTGGCCGCGCTGTCCCTGGCCGCAATCGCCATGCAGCGCCGCGGCGCGGATGCCGGCGCGCTGCAGCTTGCCTGCCACCCGGTCGGCCGCCTGCCGGCTGGCGACGAACACCAGCACCCGGTCCCAATCATGGGTCTGCAGCAGATGGCGCAGCAGCATGGTGCGCTGGGAGGCGTCCACCTCGATGGCGCGCTGGCGGATATCCGGCGCGGTGGCTGCGGTCTGCTCAATGTCTATGCGCAGCGGCTGGCGCAATAACTGCTCCGCCAGCGCGCGCACGGCGGGCGGAAAGGTGGCGGAGAACATCAGGTTTTGCCGATAAGGTGGCAGCAAGGACAGCAGGCTGCCCAGTTCTTCGGCGAAGCCCAGATCAAGCAGCCGGTCAGCCTCGTCCAGCACCAGCGCGTTGACGGAGGAGAGCTTCAGCGCATTGTGCGCGACCAGATCCAGCAAGCGGCCGGGCGTGGCCACCACAATGTCGGCGCCGCCGCGCAGAGCCATCATCTGCGGCTTGATGGAGACGCCGCCGAAGACCACGGCCACCTTCGCGCGCCGCGGCAGGCCCTGGGCCAGATCGCGCAGGATGGCGCCGACCTGCGCCGCCAGCTCGCGGGTGGGCAGCAGGATCAGCGCCTGGGGCTGGCGCGGCGATGTCTGGCGGTTTACCAGCCATTGCTGCAGCAGCGGCAGGCAAAAGGCTGCGGTTTTTCCGGATCCTGTCTGCGCGGTGGCCAGCACATCGCTGCCTCGCAGGATGGCGGGAATGGCCGCGCTCTGGATGGCGGTGGGGGCAATGTAGCCCTGGCTTGAGGCGGCCTGGGCCAGGTCGGGCTGCAGGCCCAGAGAGGTGAATGGCATGAATGGGGATAGAGTAAAGAGTGAGGGCTTTGAGGCCGGAGGCGGCAGGAGTATCGGCCGCGCCAGCCGCGCGGTCAAGGAGTACATGGCGGTTCAGCCGTTCAACTTGCCAGCGGGAAGCGCCATTTGCGAGTAATATCCTGGTTCGTCACTAAAATAAAGCAAATCTGCACATGCAAACAGAAGTCAAAGAGAAGCCCCGCTACGCCCTTGTCGCCTCGGTCCAGCTGCCGGATGTCAGCGATGTCGAGTTCGAGGCCTCGCTCACCGAGTTGAGCGAACTGGCCAAGACTTTGGGTTTCCAGGTGGTGCAGACCTTTGTCCAGAAGCGCAACAGCTTCGACCGCACCGCCTATCTGGGCGTGGGCAAGCTGGAAGAAATCAACATGTTCGTCAACCGCGGCATCCGCAATGACGAACTGGAAGACATTCCGCAGGCGCTGGACTCCGGCGCGGTAGAAATCGACGTGTTGCTGGTGGACCATGAAATCTCGCCGTCGCAGGCGCGCAATCTGGAACTGGCCGTCGGTTGCGAAGTGATGGACCGCACCATGGTCATCCTGGAGATTTTCCATCGCAACGCCCGCTCGCGCGCGGCGCGGGCCCAGGTGGAAATCGCCCGTCTCGGCTATATGGCGCCGCGCCTGCGCGAAGCCGCCAAGCTGGCCGGTCCGCAGGGCCGTCAGCGCAGCGGCATGGGCGGTCGAGGCGCGGGCGAATCGCATACCGAACTGGACCGCCGCAAGGTGCGCGACCGCATCGCCGAGCTGCAACGCGAAATCGTCGCGATGGAACTGGAGCGCAAGACCCAGCGCGCGCGCCGCCTGGAGCGCCAAGGCCAGGGCCTGGCCGGGGTGTCGCTGGTGGGCTACACCAATGCCGGCAAGTCGACGCTGATGCGGGCGCTGACCGGCAGCGAAGTCCTGGTGGCCAACAAGCTGTTCGCCACGTTGGACACCACGGTGCGCGCCATCTACCCGGAAAGCGTGCCGCGCGTGCTGGTCAGCGATACCGTGGGCTTCATCAAGAATCTGCCTCACGGCCTGGTGGCTTCGTTCAAGTCCACGCTGGAAGAAGCGCTGGATGCGTCGCTGCTGCTGCATGTGATCGACGCCAGCGACCCCGGCTTCGAGCGCCAGCTGGAAGTGACCGACGAGGTGCTGCGCGAAATCGGCGCCGATGAGGTGCCGCGCATCCGCGTGTTCAACAAGATTGACCATGTCGGCGACGAGGCCGCGCAGCTTGACTGGACCGCCGAACTGCAGCAACGCTACCCGGGCTGCGTGGTGATGAGCGCGCGCCGTCCCGAGGAAGTGTCCAGCCTGCGCGCCGCCATCGTATCCTTCTTCCAGCAGGACCTGGTGGAAGACGAACTGCTGCTGCCGTGGTCGGCGCAGCAGCTGCGTGGTGAAATCTACAGCCACTGCCAGGTGCTGGAAGAGCGCGCCGAGGAAGAGGGCAGCTGGTTCCGCGTGCGCGGCGAGGCGGAAAAACTGCGCCGCCTGCGCGAGCAGCTCAACCCCGGTTCGCAGGGGCGGGAAAAGGAATACTGGGAAGTCTGAAGCCCGGCCGCACGCCGCGCAACGTAATGGTAAAAAGCCTGAGCCGGATCGCTCGGGTTTTTTATGGCCGGGCGGGAGCCCGGATCTGGATTGCGCCGCGCGCCGGTCTGGGAGTCGCCGATTATCCTGGCCGGGAGCGGCGCCAGTCAGCGCATCCGTTCGCGGCGCGCGGGCTCCGTTTCGTGAAGGTAGCCGGTGAAGGTGTCGCGCGGCGACGAGCGGGTGAGTTGCGTCATGATTCGGCCGATTTCGCCGCGATGGTATCCGCCGTGGGCGATGATATGGCCAAGCATCTCCTCGCGAGACATCCGCCCCGGCATTCCGTCGCTAAAGGGAAACTCGATCATCGCCGCGAGCTCCGCCTCGTCTAGGCGCGCAATATAGCCGATATACCATTGATCGGTTTTCTTGACGGCCTTGAACAGGCTGTCCGGTTTCGGCGCTTCGTCGGGATCGGTCGCGGCATAGGCGTGCGGCGTCAGTTGCAGATTCGCGGCGAAAATTCGGTCGACGATATGGGCGTGATTGAGGATGCGGATCGCCGTGCGGAACTCGGCGTGTGCGGACCGTTCGCCAACCGCGGTCAAGCCGGCAGTCAGCCCTTCATCGGCCCAGGCTTTGTAGCGGAATAGGGAGAGCAAAAGCGTTTGCGCACTCATTGTGGTTTCTCCGGATCGTGTTTTGAATATCGCGTAGAGCCTTGCGGCGATGCGGATCCACCGCGCCATGCTTTATCGGTTGTGCGGTCCCAGCTCCAATCCACCCAAGCTAACAAAATTACCACATCGACTCGCCGGCACACCCTTTCGGCTAAGAATCAGCAGTCGGAGGGGTGCGAATAATGGACTTAGGAAAGCCCTTCCGCAGATAAGAGAAGCTGCTCGCCGTACCAAATCATTTCATCGATTGACATAGACGAATTTGCTTGCCGCTGCTTGCGGCCTTCATCATCGATATGAGCCAATAGCTCGGCCAATGATTTCGCAATCCGTTCGGCGTGTGCCTGGTTCCAGTACGGAACTAACGCGTCAATCAACACCCCCTCTGAGAACTCGTCCGCCGCGAGAGTGAATAAGAGCTCAGCTAGCCTACGAAGCCCCGCATCGAAACTGGCGAAGAGCAGGCGAATCGAACTGTTGTTAGCTTTATTCACCCTTCTGATCGTCTCGCTCAGGTGCGTCAAGTCCCAGGCAGCGTTTTGTACGCCTTCGATGGCGCGCACTCTATTGGGAGAGCGAAGGTGTTTGAAAAGACCTTTGCGAGGTGGCGAATTAGGTGCGAAGTAGATACAGGCAAGTAAAGCCGCAGGTCCTGCAATCATGAAATCGTCGCGCATCCAAGACAACAACTCCAACATCCGATCCAAGTTGGGACGTCCAGAGAGCTCTAGCTCGGCGATCTTTAACGCAGCTATGTAGTTGCGCCGCC
>NZ_MKCT01000015.1 GCF_001855555.1 Chromobacterium sphagni
AATTCCGTGCTGCGCGGCCAGCAACCGCAAGTCGACACCCTCGATCAATAGGCCATACCATGCCGCGCGCCATCGTGCTCAATATCGTCGGACTGACACCCAGGCTGCTGCAATACGCGCCGGCGCTCAGCCAGTTGGCCAGGGACGGCTGCATGCGGCCGCTGGCTACCATCACCCCCGCCCTCACCTGCCCGGTTCAAGCCACCTTTCTCACCGGCGCACCGCCCAGACAGCATGGTTGCGTGGCCAATGGCTGGTATTCCAGGGAGCTGGCCGAGCCGCTGTTCTGGCGGCAGAGCAACGCGCTGATCCAGGGCGAAAAAGTATGGCATGAGGCGCGGCGGCGCCATCAGGACTTCAGCTGTGCGCAATTGTTCTGGTGGTACAACATGTACGCCGACGTGGAGTGGAGCGTCACGCCGCGGCCGATCTACAAGGCCGATGGCCGCAAGATTCCCGATTTCTACAGCGCTCCGGCGGCGTTGCATCAGGAGCTGCGCCAGCGCTGGGGGATTTTCCTCTGTTCCATTTCTGGGGCCCGGCCAGCGACATCCGCTCCAGCCGCTGGATCGCCGATTGCGCGCTACACCTCTACCGCAGCCGCCAACCCAAGCTGACCCTGGTCTACCTGCCCCATCTCGACTACAGCCTGCAGAAGCTGGGACCTGATCATCCGCAAATCCCTCGGGAAGTGGCGGCAGTGGATCAGCTGTGCGCGGAATTGATCGCCGCCGCGCGCCAGGACGGCAGCCGCATCCTGGCGCTATCCGAGTACGGCGTCACGCCGGTGCGCGGCGACATCGCCATCAACCGCGCGCTGCGGCAGGCCGGCTGGCTGCAAGTCAGGGAGGAGCAAGGGGAGGACAAGCTGGATTGCGGCGCCTCGGCCGCGTTTGCGCTGGCCGACCACCAGATCGCCCATATCTATGTCCGCCGGCCGGAGTTGGTAGACGAAGTGAAAGCGTTATTGCGGCAATTGGACGGCGTGGAGATGGTGCTGGACGAGGCGGGAAAGCAGCTGTACGGACTCAACCATCCCCGTTCGGGCGAACTGGTCGCCATCAGCCGGGTTGACCGCTGGTTCAGCTACTATTACTGGCTGGACCAGGCCAAGGCCCCGGACTTCGCCCGTACCGTGGACATCCACCGCAAGCCCGGCTACGACCCGGTGGAGCTGTTCCTCGACCCGAAACTGCCGTTGCCCAAGCTGCGCATTGCCTGGACGCTGCTGAAACGCAAGCTGGGGCAACGCAGCCTATTGAATGTGATTTCGCTGGACGGCTCGCTGGTGCAGGGATCGCACGGCAGGCCGACGGACAAGCCAAGCGATGGTCCGCTGCTGATCAGTTCCGAACCAGATAGTCTGTCTGGCGACATGATCCCCGCCACGGCGGTGCGGGACATCATGTTGGCGCATCTCGAGCCCAGCATCGCCCCGCAGCGCCATCATAATGCCATGCCGGCCGCCGCCGGCTGAAATGCAAAAAGCCCGCACATTGCTGTACGGGCTTTTCTTGATTTTTTGGCTCCCCGAGCAGGGCTCGAACCTGCGACCTGCGGATTAACAGTCCGTCGCTCTACCGACTGAGCTATCAGGGAACATTTAGAGAGAAGCATAATACCCTTCTCTCAAAAACCTGTCAACACCCGACATGGGATACGCAGCAAAAAGCCGTTGCCGGCCTTTTGCCTGGACCCTATCCATCAATCGTTGCGGGTTTCCACCTGCACCAGTTGCAGCGGCGCCGGGGCGTCGCTTGCGGAGCCGGCCACCACATCGCGACGGCGCGGCCCCTGCTGCAGCTCGGGCTCGACCACCGCCTGAGCCTGCTCGACTGCCGGTTTGGTAGCAATCATCACCAGCCCGCCCAAATCCTGGGGCTTCGCTTCCGTCGTCTCCGGCGCAACTTCCACCACGCGCGGCGCAAGCACAGGCTCGGCTACCGCAGCCACTTGCTCAAGCGCAGCGGGCTGCGCTTCAACGACTGCTGCAACCACGTCGGAGACTTCCGGCTGCGCCTCGGTCACGACATCCGCCACCACAGCTTCGGCGATCGGCGCGGCCGACTCCGGCTCGGCACGAGCTTCCACCACCACCGTGGCAGACACCACCACCGGCTCGGCTTGCGGCTCGGCCGCAATCACAGCCACAGACTCGGCAACCAAGACCGGCTCCGGCTGCTGGATCTGCTCTTGCACGACAACAGCTTCTTCCGCTACCGGGGCAGCCTCCTGCTCGACAACAGGCTTGGCTTGCTGATCGGCTTCCGGCTGGGCGACCGGCTGGGCTTCAATAACCGCATCCACTGCAATCGCAGCAACAGCGGCAACTGCAGCCACACCAGCGGCATCGGCAACCGGAGCTTCCGCGCCCGCCTCCACCGCCGAACCTTCCGGCGCATCGCGGCGGCGATCACGGCGGCTGCGGCGGCGACGGCGCTCGCCGCGTTCCTGCAACTCGGCCTGTTCCGCCTGTTCTGCCTCGCTATCCAAGCGCAGCTCTTCCTGCATCGGCTTCTCGGCTTCCACCGGAGCAGCCACCGGCGCCTGACGGCGGCGCGGTTCCGGCTTGTCCAGTTTCTCGGCCTTGTCGCTCACGCGCTCTTCACGCACCGGCTGTTCGCGCACTTCCTTCGCTTCGCGCGGCTCGCGCGGTTCGCGGCGGCGGTTGCCGCGCGGCTCGCGCGGTTCGCGTACCTCGCGCGGTTGCTCGTTGCGCTCTTCGCGCTCGCGGCCTTGCGCTTCCTTGCGTTCGCCACGCTCGCTGCGCTCAACATCCTTGCGCTCGCCGCGTTCATCCTGGCGACGCTGCCTGCCGTCATCCTGGCGCTGCTCGTGATCACGACGCGCCTGACCGCCGGTGCGGCGCTCCTGATTGCGCTGGCGGTTGCCGCGCTGTTCACGGGAAGCCGGAGCCGGCTTTTTCTTGGCTTCCGGTTCCGGCGCCTTCTCCGGTTCGGCGAACAGGCCCTTGACCCAGGACACCAGCCCAGCGAACAAACCTGCCTCGACCACCGGCTTGGCGGCTATCGGCGCGGCAACGGTCGGAGCCGGTTGCTGCGGCGTGATGCCCTTGACCGCGGCTTCCTGGCGCTCCACCTTCGGCTTTTCCTGGCCGAAGTTGGTGATCACATCCTCTTCCTGCACTTCCACGCGGCTGTAGCTAGGCGCCTCGCCCAGTTCGGCCATGTCGTCGTGGCGCACGCGCACGATCTTGTAATGCGGGGTTTCCAAATGGATGTTGGGGATCAGCACTACATCGACGTCCAGACGCTCTTCGATCGAATGGATCTCGGCGCGCTTTTCGTTGAGCAGGAAGGTGGCCACATCCACCGGCACCTGCGCATGCACCGCGCCGGTATTTTCCTTCATCGCCTCTTCCTGAATGATGCGCAGGATGTGCAGCGCCGACGACTCGGTGCCGCGGATGAAGCCGATGCCATGGCAACGCGGACATGGCTCATGGCTGGTCTCGCCCAACGACGGCTGCAGACGCTGGCGCGACAGCTCCAGCAGGCCGAAGCGGGACAGCTTGCCCATCTGCACGCGGGCGCGATCATGCTTCAGAACATCGCGCAGGCGGTTTTCCACATCGCGCTGGTTCTTGGCGTTTTCCATATCGATGAAGTCGATCACAACCAGGCCGCCCAGGTCGCGCAGACGCAGTTGACGGGCGATCTCCTCCGCGGCTTCCAGGTTGGTGCGGACCGCGGTTTCCTCGATGTCCGCGCCCTTGGTGGCGCGCGCCGAGTTGACGTCCACCGAAACCAGCGCTTCGGTATGGTCGATCACGATGGCGCCGCCGGACGGCAGCTGCACGCTGCGCGAGAAGGCGGTTTCGATCTGGTGTTCGATCTGGAAACGGGAGAACAGCGGCACATGGTCCTTGTACAGCTTCACACGCGACAGCATGTTGGGCATGACATGGCTCATGAACTGGCGGGCCTGGTCGTGGATCTCATCGGTGTCGATCAGCACTTCGCCGATGTCAGGATGGAAATAATCGCGAATGGCGCGGATCACCAGGCTGCCTTCCTGCAAAATCAGGAAAGGCGCGGACTGCGCGCCGGCGGCGCCATCGATGGCTCGCCACAGTTGCATCAGGTAGCCCAGATCCCACTGCAGCTCTTCCAGATTGCGGCCGATGCCGGCGGTGCGGGCGATCAGGCTCATGCCGTGCGACACTTCCAGCTGCGACAGCAGGTCTTTCAGCTCCTGGCGCTCCTCGCCCTCGATGCGGCGCGAAACGCCGCCGCCGCGCGGATTGTTGGGCATCAGAACCAGATAGCGGCCAGCCAGGCTGATATAGGTGGTCAGAGCGGCGCCCTTGTTGCCGCGCTCGTCCTTCTCCACCTGCACCACCACCTCCATGCCTTCGCGCAACACGTCCTGGATACGCGGACGACCGCCGTCATAGCCCTGAAAATAGGAGCGGGACACTTCCTTGAACGGCAGGAAGCCATGGCGTTCGGTGCCGTAATCGACAAAGCACGCTTCCAGCGAGGGCTCGATACGGGTGATCACACCCTTGTAGATATTGCCCTTGCGCTGCTCCTTGCCTACGGTTTCGATATCCAGATCGACAAGCTTCTGCCCGTCGACGATGGCGACGCGCAGCTCTTCAGCTTGCGTCGCGTTGAACAACATACGTTTCATTTACATTCCTTGCGCGGCACTCACGCAAGGATGCAGCCAGTATTTGACGGCCCAGTGACTATCGATGGGCGCTTTCCGAAAGAAGTGTCGACGTAAAGATCGAGAAAAACAGGTTTGTTGACAAGCCTACTTCCTGATTGGGTCACATGCAGCCCGTCAACTCTGTGCGCAAACGGCACATCGGCTTGATAACCGATCCTGCCTACCAGGCAGGACAAACATCGACAGGACGGCTGACATGCCGGGTCAAACTTCGCTGCAAAATTCCCTGACTGGCTTAGCATCAGGAAACGGAATACTCGTGAGTGCGTTATGCGTATAAATGCATTACCATCGCTACTTTTCGGTGAGCGAGTTAACCTTGGCTGCGGCCGTGGATGATCGGCATCAGGTCAGGACACAGGCCCTGCCGGCCGCTTCGGATTTCCGCAGCAGCATCACGCAGAACAGGCCGTGACCTTGCTTTCCGATCCGCTGCCGCGCCGTGCTCGGCACAGCTGGGCAGCGCCACAAGTATAAGCAATATGACAGACATTCGCAAAGATTCCGTAACCTTCCTTGAAGTGGACGCAGAAGATGCCGGCCAACGGCTGGACAACTACCTGCAACGCCTGCTCAAGGGCGTCCCCAAGAGCCATATCTACCGCATCCTGCGCTCCGGCGAGGTGCGGGTGAACAAGGGCCGCGTCGACGCCAGCTACCGCGTGGCGGCCGGCGACCAGCTGCGCATTCCGCCGATCCGCGTCGCCGAACGCGCCGAGAAGAACGTGCCCGCAGCCACCTTCCCCGTCGTGTACGAAGACGATGCGATGCTGGTGATCGACAAGCCGGCCGGCGTGGCGGTGCACGGCGGCAGCGGCGTGTCCTTCGGCGTGATCGAGCAACTGCGCCAGGCTCACCCTGACTGGCGCTATCTGGAGCTGGTGCATCGCCTGGACCGCGAGACCTCCGGCCTCTTGATGCTGGCCAAGAAGCGCTCCGCGCTGACCCGCCTGCACGACATGATGCGCGACAACGTGCCGGACAAGCGCTACCTGGCGCTGGCGCTCGGCCACTGGCCGGAAAACGTCAAGCAAGTGAGGCTGCCGCTGTTCAAATACCATACCGCCGACGGCGAACGCCGCGTCAAGGTGGCGGAGGACGGCCAGTACGCTCACACCAACTTCGCCATCCAACAGCGCTACACTGAATTTACGCTGATGGAAGCGCATCTGCGCACCGGCCGCACCCACCAGATACGGGTGCACATGCTGGCCAACGGCTGCGCCATCGCCGGCGACGAGAAATACGGCGACTTCCCGCTGAACAAGGAGTTGGCCAAACGCGGCCTGAAGCGGATGTTCTTGCATGCCAAGAGCCTGACCCTGCCCCATCCGCTGACCGGCGCCACTCTGAAACTGGAGGCGCCGCTGCCGCCGGAGCTGGCCAAGTTCCTGAAAACCCTGGAGCCGCACTGATGCGAGAGTTCGACCTGGTGGTATTCGACTGGGATGGCACGCTGATGGACTCCACCGGCCACATTGTGGAGGCCATCCAGCAAGCCTGCCGAGAGCTGGACCTTCCGGTTCCCGACCGCGAAACCGCCAGCCACGTGATAGGCCTGCGGCTGGACAGCGCCCTGCTGCGCGCCTGCCCGAAGGTCGGATCGGACCGGCTGCCGGCGCTGGTCGACGCCTTCCGGCGCCACTACCAGACCAATCTGGATCAGGTCACGCTGTTCGAAGGAACGCGGGAAATCCTGCTGGCGATACGCGGCAGCGGCGTCTTCGTCGCCATCGCCACCGGCAGCAGCCGCGCAGGCCTCGACCGGGCGCTGGCCGCCGCCGGCATCGCCGAATTGTTCGACGCCACCCGCACCGTGGATGAGTGCCACTCCAAACCGCATCCGGACATGCTGCTGCAACTGACCGCGCGCTTCGGCGTGGAGAGCGGCCGCACGCTGATGGTGGGCGATACCAGCCACGACCTGCTGATGGCCGGCAACGCGCGCTGCCACGGCGTCGGCATCAGCCATGGCGCGCACGCCGGCGAGCAACTGCAGCACGGCCAACCCCTGATCATCGTCCACTCGTTGACCGAGCTCGGCGCATGGCTGCTGCCAAGACTTGCCTGATCTGCCCGGCCGCCAACCTGCTGGACAGCGGTCCCGCCCACCGCTTTGAAATCGAACAGCCGGACGGCAGCCGCCTGCCGGCCTTCGCCATCCGCTACCAGGGCAAAGTCCACGCCTACCTCAACCGCTGTCGCCACATTCCGGTGGAGCTGGACCTGGAGGACGGCAAGATGTTCGACCTGACCGGCCACTACCTGATCTGCAGCATGCACGGCGCCCGCTATCATCCGGACACCGGCTATTGCAGCTGGGGCCCCTGCCGCGGCCAGTCGCTTACCCAGCTGGAAGTCATTGAACAAAACGGCCAAGTCTGGCTGAATGTCATGCCTGACTGATTTTTGCTAGACTTTTGGAATTCTCGCGGAGCACACCCTATCATGAGCGACACCCCCAACTGGGAACGTCAATTGCTGGAAAAGCTGGCCACCGCAGCCCTGGTGGAGCAACGCCGCGCACGCCAGTGGAAGATCTTCTTCCGCCTGGCATGGCTTATGATCATAGGCGTCATTGTCGTCAGCCTGTTCATGCGCCATGAAGACAAAACCGGCTCCGGCCTGGCCGGCGGCAGCGGCCACAGCGCGGTGATCAAGCTGGACGGCGTGATCAGCAACGACAACGACAGCGGCGAGAAGCTGGTGGAAGCGCTGGACCAGGCCTTCCGCGACCGCAATACCAAGGGCATCATCATCGAGGCCAACAGCCCCGGCGGCAGCCCGGTGCTGTCCGGCATGGTCTACGATGAAATCCGCCGCCTGAAAAAGCTGCATCCGCCCACCCCGGTCTACGTGGTGGTCAGCGAGGTCTGCGCATCAGGCTGCTACTACATCGCCGCCGCCGCCGACAAGATCTTCGTCGACAAGGCCAGCATCGTCGGCTCCATCGGCGTACTGTCCGACGGCTTCGGCTTCACCGGCGCCATGGACAAGCTGGGCATCGAGCGACGGCTGAAAACCGCCGGGGAAAACAAGGCGATGGGCGACCCGTTCTCGCCGGTCAACCCCAAGCACGAAGCGATACGCCAGCAGTTGCTGGACGACATCCACCAGCAGTTCATCCAGGCGGTGCGCGACGGCCGCGGCAAACGCCTGCAGAATGATCCGCAGATGTTCAGCGGCATGGTATGGCTGGGCGAGAAGGCCATTCCCCTGGGGCTGGCCGACGGCCTGGGCACCGTGCCGTCGGTGGCGCGCGACGTGATCAAGGCGGACAAGACCGTCGACTATACCCAGCAGGACGACTTCTCCAGCCGCGTGGCCCGCCGCATAGGCGTGCAATTCGCCGGCGGGGTCAAGTCGCTGTTCAATACCGAACTGTTCTAGGCAGCGGAGGCTGACATGGCATCCAGGCGCAAGCGGCAAGAGGAAGAACATGAAAACCATGAACGCTGGCTGGTTTCCTACGCCGACTTCATCACCCTGCTGTTCGCCTTCTTCGTCGTGATGTACGCCATCTCGTCGCTGAACGAAGGCAAATACCGCGTGATGTCGTCCGCCATCATGGACGCCTTCCGCAGCGGCACGGTGGTCACGGTGCAGACCTCCCCGCCCAACGGCGGCGCCAACACCATGATAGAAATCCCGCAGACCAAGCCCATCTCCAAGAGCATCAAGGCGGACCACCACGTGGAGGAGGCCGCCAAGCTGGGCCAGTTGACGCAGAACCTGGCCAAGGTGCTCGGTCCACTGGTCCAGAGCGGCGAAGTCACCATCACCCAGAGCAACCAGGGCATCAACATCGACATCCGCGACAGCGCGCTGTTCGCGGTCGGCCAGGCGGTGCCCAACCAACAATCGCTGCCGCTGATGTCCAGCATGGCCAAGCTGCTGTCTGGCGTGGACAACTCCATCAAGGTGGAAGGCTTCACCGACGATGTGCCGATCCGCACCCCCTCCTTCCCATCCAATTGGGAACTGTCGGCCGCCCGCGCCGGCGGCGTGGTGCGGCTGTTCCAGGAAAACGGCATAGAAGCCAGCCGCATGGTAGCAGTCGGCCACGGCGCCAATCTGGCGGTTGCCGACAACGCCACCACCGATGGCCGCGCCCGGAACCGCCGCGTCACCATCTCGGTGCAGGCCAATGACGCCTCCGGCGCGCCGATGGATGCGGCAGCCGCCCAGACAATACCCCCCACCCCAACCGAGGTAAAACCATGAGCACTCCCATCTCTCATGCCACGCTGGAACAACTGTTCCTGAATGCCCGCACCCACAGCCACTGGCAGCCGCGCCCGGTAGAGGACGAAGTGCTGCGTCAGCTGTTCGACCTGCTCAAGCAATGCCCCACCAGCGCCAATTGCTCGCCGGGCCGCTTCGTCTTCGTCAAGGGCGAAGCCGCCAAGCAAAAACTCAAGCCTTGCCTGGCACCGGGCAACGTGGACAAGACCATGGCCGCCCCGGTATGCGTGATCGTCGCCCACGACCTCCAGTTCTACGACCACCTGCCCAAGCTGTTCCCGCATGCCGACGCCAAGAGCTGGTTTGCCGGTAACGAGGCTCTGATCCAGACCACCGCCTTCCGCAACGGCACGCTGCAAGGCGCCTACCTGATCCTGGCCGCCCGCTCGCTGGGCCTGGACTGCGGCCCGATGTCGGGCTTCGACAACGCCGCGGTGGACGCCGCCTTCTTCCCGGATGGCCGCTTCAAGTCCAATTTCCTGATCAACCTGGGCTACGGAGAAGCCGATAAGCTGTTCCCACGCTCGCCGCGCTTCAACTTCGACGACGCCTGCCAGATCCTGTAAATAGCTCGCGCCGCCGCCGAAATGCCCGGTTATAATGCCGGGCATTTGTCTGCCCGGAGAATGCCATGCTGTACCCGCTGCTGCGCCCCCTGCTGTTCAAGTTCGACGCGGAAACCGCCCACGAGCAGACGCTCAAGCTGCTAGACCGCGCGCACCGGCTGCATCTGGGATCGCTGGCCGGCGGCCCCGCAGTCCGCCAGCCGGTAAAGGCAATGGGCCTGACCTTCCCCAACGCCGTCGGTCTGGCCGCCGGCCTGGACAAGAACGGCGGCCACATCGACGCGCTGGCCGATCTGGGCTTCGGCTTCATCGAGATCGGCACTATCACCCCCCGCCCCCAGGACGGCAACCCCAAGCCCCGCCTGTTCAGACTGCCCGAACACGAAGCCATCATCAACCGCATGGGCTTCAACAACCATGGCGTGGCCGCGCTGCTGGACAATGTGCGCCGTTGCAAATTCAAGGGCATGCTGGGCATCAATATCGGCAAGAATGCCATCACGCCGATAGAAAGCGCGGTGAACGACTACCTGAGCTGCCTGGACCAGGTTTACGCCCACGCCAGCTACGTCGCCGTCAACATCTCCTCCCCCAACACCAAGAACCTGCGCCAACTGCAACAGGGCGACGAATTGGGCAAGCTGCTGGCCGCATTGAAGCAGCGCCAGCAACAACTGGCGGACAGTCATGGCCGCTACGTGCCGCTGGCGGTGAAAATCGCGCCGGACCTGGACGACGAGCAGATCGCCGAGATCGCCCGCCTGCTGCGGCAGCATGCGCTAGACGGCGTCATCGCCACCAATACCACGCTGTCGCGCCACGAAATCGCCGGCCATCCGCTGGAAAATGAAGCCGGCGGCCTGTCCGGCGCGCCGGTGCGCAACCGCTCCACCGCGCTGATTCGCAAACTGGCCAAGGAACTTGACGGCGCGCTGCCTATCATAGGAGTGGGCGGCATCCTGTCCGGCAACGACGCCGTCGAAAAACTGGAAGCCGGAGCCAGCCTGGTGCAGCTGTACAGCGGCCTGATTTACCGCGGGCCGGAACTGGTCGGCGAATGCGCCAAGGCGGCAGCCCAGTATCTACAAGCTCGCACATGAGAAAGAATGGAGCAAAAAATGAAGACAACCCTCAGCCGCATGATCGTAATCGCCCTGCTGAGCGCCGGCGCGCTCAGCGGATGCGCAACCTCCGACTCCGCCGCCGTCTACTCCAAGGGTCAAATGCGCCAGGCGCAGACCGTGCAGTTCGGCACCGTGATCTCGGCGCAGAATGTCAAGATGGAAGGCCAGAACAATGAACTGCTGACCCTGGGCGGCGCCGCGCTGGGCGGCCTGGCCGGCAGCAATATCGGCGGTGGCAAGGGGCAGATCGCCGGCGGCATCGTCGGCGCGCTGGCCGGCGGCTACGGCGCCAAGGCCGCCCAAGAGGCGCTGGGCAAGAATGCACTGGAAATCACCGTCAAGCTGGATACCGGACGGGTGATCTCCATCGTGCAGGAAGCGGACATCCCCTTCAGCCCCAACCAGCGCGTGAAAGTACTGAGCGGCGGCGGCAACGACCGAGTCGTGCCTTACTAAGCCAGCGCCACAATAGACAGGCCGCCCAAGGGCGGCCTGTTTTACGTCCAGCTTGGCTCAAGCCTGATCGGACAAGCCCTGCCATCGTCCGCCCTGCAGCGCCTGCAGCGGCCGGTAGTCGGCCTTGTAGGCCATCTTGCGGCAATCCGCTATCCAGTAGCCAAGGTAGACATAACTCAACCCCATCTGGCGCGCCTGCTCCACCTGCCACAGCACATTGAACACGCCGAGGCTCATATGCGCGTCGGCCGGGTCGTAAAAGGTGTAGACCGCCGACAGGCCATCCGCCAGCCGGTCCACCAGGCTCACCATCTTCAACTCGCCGTTCAGGCGGAACTCGGCCAGTTGGCTGTCCACACCGCTCTTCAGGATGAATTCGGAGTATTGCTGCGCGTCGTCGTCAGACATGCCGCCGCCGGCGTGACGCGTCTGCTGGTACAGCCGGTACAACGCGTAATGCTCGGCATCGAACGCCAACGGCAGCCATCTGGCCGTCAGCCCGCCACCGCGCCGCCACACCTTGCGCTGCGTGCGGTTGGGATGGAACTGCTCCACCGGCAACCGCACCGGGATGCAGGCCTGACAGGCATCGCAATAGGGACGATAGGTATACAGCCCGCTGCGGCGGAACCCCAGCCTCACCAACTGGCTGTAAACGCCGCTGTCTATCGCCTCGGCCGGAATGGCGACCTGGGAACGGGCCTGGCGTCCCGACAGATAGCTGCATGGATAAGGCGCGGTGGCGTAGAAATGGATGGCCGCGACCTGGCCGGCTTCACGATGACTCATGGCGGTAATGGTAGTCCCACATTTGACTAGGCTGCGGCTGCCGGATCTTCTCCTTCAGAGTAGCAAGAAAAACATCGCGCGGCACCAGACATGCGCCCAGGCTCTCCAGATGCGCGGTATGCATCTGGCAGTCAATCATTTCCACGCCCTGGCCCGCCAGATGGCGCACCATGTGCACGAAGGCCAGCTTGGAGGCGTCGGTCCGGCGCGCAAACATCGACTCGCCATAGAACATGCGGCCGATGGCGATGCCGTAAAGGCCGCCGACCAGCTCTCCGTCCATCCAGGTTTCAAAACTGTGCGCATAACCCAGCGCATGCAGCCGACAGTAGGCGGCCACCATCTCCGGCACGATCCAGGTGCCGTCCTGCCCCGGACGCGGCTGGGAGCAGCCTTGCATCACCTCGACAAAAGCGCTGTCCAGCCGGATTTCGTAATCGAGCTTGCGCAGGGCCTTGCCCAGCGAACGGCTGACTTTCAACTGCCCGGGGTACAACACCATCCGCGGTGCCGGAGACCACCATAAAATAGGCTCGCCATGGGAAAACCAGGGGAAAATGCCTTCGGAGTAGGCGCTGAGGATGCGCCCGGGGGACAAGTCTCCGCCGGCGGCCAACAAGCCGTTCGGATGACTCAGGGCCTGCGCTACCGGCGGGAAGACAGGCTCGGGACCGAGCCAGGGAATCATCCGCGGCGGCCGCCCTTGGCCAGGCAGTCCGGGCACTCGCCATACATGTACAGCGCGTGGTCGACGATGCGGAAACCCTGCTGCTCAGCGATGCGGTCCTGCAGCGCCTCGATCTCGGGATCGAAGAATTCCACCACCTTGCCACAGCTGACGCAGACCATGTGGTCGTGGTGACCGCCCTGATTCAGTTCGTACACCGCCTTGCCGGTCTCAAAGTGGTGACGCACCAGAATGCCGGCTTGCTCGAACTGGGTCAGCACCCGGTAAATGGTGGCGAGACCGATGTCGATGTTCTCCGCAAGCAGCTTGCGATAAACGTCTTCAGCGGACATGTGGCCGGAGTCTGCCTCCTCGAACAGGTCGAGGATTTTCAGACGCGGGCCGGTGGCTTTCAGGCCGATATCTTTGAGGTGACTGGCTTTGCTCATCGTGATATAAAGTGGGTCGATTTCGAATCATGATAAAGCCTTTTGACGGCTTTGCCTAATTACAGCCTCATAAACATTTGAGTCAATCGGAGTATCATGCGCGCCCTGATTTTCGCCGCCGTCATCGCCGTCTCCGGCTGCAGTTCGATGAACCCGCTCGACTGGACCCACAAGGTGGAAATCCAGCAGGGCAACTACGTGACCCAGGACGCTGTCGCCAAGCTGAAGCCGGGCATGACACGCTCGCAAGTGCGCTTCCTGCTGGGCACCCCGCTGCTGACCGACGCTTTCCACGCCGACCGCTGGGACTACAAGTATAGCGACATCAAGCAAGGCAAGCTGGACAGTTCCAGCGACAAGCTGCTTACCGTCTACTTCAAAGGCGATGTGCTCGAGCGAGTCGAAGGCGCCGCCCAGCCCGCTCCGCCGGCCAAACAGCTGGATGCCTCCATGCCGGCGCAGGAAGCGAAGAAGCCATGAGCGTGCAGAACATCGTGATCGTCGGCGCGTCCGGCCGCATGGGCCGGGTACTGATCGAATCGGTGCTGAGCACGCCCGGCACCCGCCTGCACGCGGCGATAGAGCGTTCCGACTCCGGCTTCATCGGCCAGGACGCCGGCCTGTTCTGCGGCCGGCAGAGCGGCGTCAGCATCAGCTCCGACTTCATCGCCGCGCTGGCCGGCGCAGATGTGGTGATAGATTTCACCCGCCCGGAAGGCACGCTGGAACACATGATCGCCTGCGTTGAGCACAAAGTGCAGATGATCGTCGGCACCACCGGCTTCGACGACGTCGGCAAGACCGCCATCCGCGCCGCCGCCGACAAGATCGCCATTGTGTTCGCATCCAACTTCAGCATAGGCGTCAACCTCACCTTCAAGTTGCTGGACATGGCCGCCCGCGTGTTGAACGAAGGCTACGACATCGAAATCACCGAGGCCCACCACCGCTTCAAGGTGGACGCGCCGTCCGGCACCGCCTTGCGCATGGGCGAGGTGATCGCCGACGCGCTGGGCCGCGACCTCAAGCAATGCGCGGTCTACGGCCGCGAAGGCGTCACCGGCGAGCGCGATCCCAAGGCCATCGGCTTCGCCACCGTCCGCGGCGGCGACATCGTTGGCGATCACACCGCGCTGTTCGCCGCGCTGGGCGAGCGGGTGGAGATCAGCCACAAGGCCTCCAGCCGCGCCACCTTCGCCAATGGCGCGGTACGCGCCGCCCGCTGGCTGTCCGACAAGCCGCACGGCCTGTTCGACATGCAGGACGTGCTTGGCCTGCGCTGATCCAACGGAGGGGGCCGCTCCCCTCCCTCTTCCCCCATGCGCACGCTCACGCTGACCTTCACCCTGCTGGTCCTCTTCGCGCTGACTTGCATCGCGTCCCTGCTACATCACAGCAATCTGCTGCTTGCCAGTTTATGGCGGCTGCAACCGCAGCCGGCGCTGGAATGGCAATTGCTGGTGGAGTTGCGCCTGCCGCGGCTGCTGGCGTCGGCCAGCGCAGGCGCCCTGCTGGCCAGCGCCGGCGCCGCCATGCAGGCGCGCTTTCGCAATCCGCTGGCCGAGCCCGGCCTGATAGGGATCAACAGCGGCGCGGCACTGGCTTCCGCCCTGGCGCTAAGCCTGGGCGCCGGTCTGTACGGCGTCGCCGCCGCGGCCTTTGGCGGCGGCATTGCGGCCTTGCTGCTAGTGCGGCTGCTGGGCGCCGACCAGGACGGCAACCGCTTGATCCTGAGCGGGCTGGCGGTCAGCACCTTGCTGGGGAGCCTGCTGACCCTGCTGATCACCATGCTGCCCGACGGATCGCTGCGCGTCGTCACTTTCTGGCTGATGGGCAGCTTCGCCGGCGTGGAGTGGCCGCTGGCCTTGCTATTGCTGCTGGCCGCCCCGCCGATCTGGCTGGCGCTGTTCCGGCAGTGGCGCTTCCTCAACGCATTGCAGCTCGGCGAAAGCGCCGCCTTTCATCTGGGGTTCGCAGTCCGCCGGCAGGAATGGCAGGTGGTGATGCTGGCGGCGCTGGCCACCGGCCTGGTCGTTTCCGGTTGCGGCATGATAGGTTTCATCGGCCTGATGGCGCCACACCTGGCCCGCCAGTTGCTGGGCAGCGACTCGCGCCGGCTGCTGATCGCCGGCCCCCTGCTGGGCGCCTGGCTAGCCGTCGCCTCGGACTGGCTGGCGCGCGGCCTGCTCGCCCCGGCGGAACTGCCGGTGGGAGTCATCACCAGCCTGCTGGGCGCGCCCTTCTTCCTGTGGCTGCTACGCCGACAGGAGCCGCGCCATGCTTGAAGCAGACCACCTGACGCTGGACCGCAACGGCAGGCGTCTGCTCACCGACATCAGCCTGGCCTTGCAGCCCGGCGAATTGCTGATCGCGCTGGGCCCCAACGGCGCGGGCAAAAGCAGCCTGCTCAAGCTGCTGTCCGGCTTGTGGCAGCCCGATTCTGGAGAAATCCACCTTGCCGGCCAGGCGCTCCGCGCCATGCCGGCCGCCGGACTGGCCAGTTGGCGCGCGGTGGTCGAGCAGCATCCGGTCACACCCGCGGGCTGGGTCGGCGAAGAGCTGGTCGCCGCCGGCGCCTACCGCTATGCCGGCGCGCATGCCAGCCAGATCCGCCAGGCCATCGGCCAGGCGCTGGAATTAACCGGCGGCCAGCCGCTGGCGCGCCGCCCCCTGGCCGAGCTGTCCGGCGGCGAAAGGCAGCGGCTACAACTGGCGCGCGCGTTATGCCAGTTGCTGCTGTCGCCGCAGCCCGAACGCTACCTGCTGCTGGACGAACCCACCGCCGCGCTGGATTTCGCGGTAGCCGACGAACTGATGTCCCAGGTGCGGCGACTGTGCCATCGCCTGGGCATCGGCGGCCTGGCCGTGGTGCACGACCTCAACCTGGCTCTGCGACACGCCGACAAGGTGCTGCTGCTCGACAACGGGCGGGCGGCGGGCTACGGCGGCAATCAAGAGATGATGCAGCTCGAGCGGCTGGAGGCGGTATACGGCGTCCGGCTGGCCGAGCTGACCCATCCCGACCAGCCCTGGCGGGCCTTCATCCCCTACCCGGCCCACTGCCGCCGCCGGGCTGATCCATATTGCGTTCCGGCGGCAAACCTGCCATCCTGACCGTCTCGCATTTGCGACTGGAAGATTGAATATGCCGCTGCTTGCCGCTTTGCAATCGCTTCCCAATCAGTTTTGTGGCGAAGGCATCAACCACGAAGACCAAACCTTCACCGGCTGCCTGCACTGGCAGGCGCTGCCAGGCCAAAGAGCCCTGCTGCTGCATTACAGCGCCAGCGGCATCCATGGCGAAATCCTGCATCGCGAAACCACCTTGCTGGGCTATCTGCCCGACGGCACCATGTGCCTGTGGCCGGTAATGGAGGAGTTGCCCTTTATCCTGCCCCACCCGGCCGTGCGCCTGGCGGAGGGCGGCCACGGCACCCTGGAAGTGGTATTCGCCAGCGCGCCGCGCAGCCTGAGCGAGCAATTCCGCCAGGAAATCACCATCCGGCTGGAAGCCAACGGCCAAATGCTCTACACCCATGCTTGGGGCCTGCCGAACTGCAACTTTGAAGACCGCTCGCGCTGCACCATGTCGCCGGTGGCCGGCACCGCCTGAAATCTCGCCTTCATCTGCGGGAAACCGTCACGTTTGGGAAACAAATAAAAAATCGGGCAGCCAAGCGCTACCCGATTTATATGCCCCGCCGCTGCGGCGATCAAACCTGCGCGGGGTCTCGCGCCGCCTGCACCTCATACAATTGCTTGACCTCGCCGCTGCCGTCCACGCTCTCCAGGCGCACATCGAAGCCCCACAGCCTGCAGACATGCTTGAGCACTTCCTGCGCGCTCTGCTCCTCCAGCGGACGGCGGTTATGCATGGTGTGGCGCAGCGTCAGGCTGCGGTCGCCGCGCACATTGACCGACCACACCTGGATATTGGGCTCGCGCGAACCCAGATTGTACTGCTCGGCCAGCTTGCTGCGGATATCGCGGTAGCCTTCTTCGTCGTGGATGCTGGATATCTCCAGCTTGTCGTCCTTGTCGTCGTCGCGGATGGCGAAGAAGCGGAAATCGCGGATCAGCTTGGGCGACAGATACTGCGAGATGAAGCTTTCATCCTTGAAGTTGCGCATCGCGAACTCCAGCGATTCCCGCCAATCGCTGCCGGCCAAGTCGGGGAACCAGGCGCGGTCCTCGTCGGTGGGCTGCTCGCAGATGCGCTTGATGTCCCGATACATCGAGAAGCCCAGCGCGTAGGGATTGATGCCGGTATACCAGCGCGCCGTCACCGGCGGCTGCGTCACCACATTGGTGTGGCTTTGCAGGAATTCCAGCATCGCGCCGTCCGTCACCATGCCCTTGTCGTACAGGCGATTGAGAATGGTGTAATGCCAGAAGGTGGCCCAGCCCTCGTTCATCACCTGGGTCTGCCGCTGCGGATAAAAATACTGCGCCACCTTGCGCACGATGCGCACCACCTCGCGCTGCCAGGGCTCCAGCAATGGCGCCGATTTCTCGATGAAGTACAACAGGTTTTCCTGCGGCTCCAACGGAAAACGCGGCGCGGCCTTGCCGCTGTCGTCCTTGTCGCGCTTAGGGATGGTGCGCCACAAATCGTTGACCTGCATCTGCAGATACTGTTCGCGCTCCTCCTGCTTGGCCTGCTCCTTGGCCAGCGACAGCTTCTGCGGCCGCTTGTAGCGGTCGACGCCGTAATTCATCAGCGCATGGCAGGAATCCAGCAGCTCCTCCACCTCATCTATGCCGTAGCGCTCCTCGCACTTGCTGATATAGCTCTTGGCAAACACCAGGTAGTCGATGATGGCCGCGGCGTCGGTCCAGGAGCGGAACAGGTAGTTGCCCTTGAAGAAGCTATTGTGGCCATAGGCGGCGTGGGCGATCACCAACGCCTGCATCGTCATCGAGTTTTCCTCCATCAGATAGGCGATGCAGGGGTTGGAGTTGATGACGATCTCGTAGGCCAAGCCCATCTGGCCGCGCTTGTAGCTTTTCTCGGTGGAGACGAAATGCTTGCCGTAGCTCCAATGATGATAATTCACCGGCATGCCCACCGCGGCATAGGCATCCATCATCTGCTCGGCGGTGATCACCTCCAGCTGGTTGGGATAGACATCCAGCTTGAACTCGTCCACCGCGATGGTGCGGATCTGCCTGTCGTATTCGCCGATCAGATCGAAGGTCCATTCAGACCCGGTGGAAATCGGCGTCATGGCGCTTGCCCCTTTGCTCGCCCGTTTCATGCGCTGACCCTCCCATTGACCGGCTGGCGCTTGAACAGCTCCCGGAATACCGGGTAAATGTCCGACGCCGAGCGGATTTTCTGCATCGCGAACTGCGGGCATTGCGCTTTGACCTTAAGGTACTCGTACCACAGGTTCTGCGGCTCGCCTTCGGTGATCTCGATGTAGGCGAAGTACTGACAGTACGGCAGCAGGTTTTCCTCCAGGATGTGGCCGCAGTTGGCCGAATCACTGTCCCAGTTGTCGCCGTCCGACGCCTGGGCGGCATAGATGTTCCATTCGCTGCTGGCATAACGCTTGTGGATGATGTCGCTCATCAAGTTCAGCGCCGACGACACCACCGTGCCGCCGCTCTCGCGCGAATGGAAGAAGTCCTGCTCGTTGACCTCCACCGCGCTAGTATGATGGCGGATGAACACCACTTCGATCTTCTCGTAGTTTCGCTGCAGAAACATGTACAGCAGGATGAAGAAACGCTTGGCCATGTCCTTCTTCTGCTCGTCCATCGAGCCGGACACGTCCATGATGCAGAACATCACCGCCTGGCTGGTCGGCTTGGGTTGCTTGACCCGGTTGTTGTAGCGCAGATCGAAAGGGTCGATGAAGGGAATGCTGGCCAGGCGCTCGCGCATCTGGTGGATGCGCTGGCGCTTCTCGCGCACATCCAGCGCGTTGTCGTCGTCCAGCTCGATCAACGTGTCCAGTTCTTCCTCGGCGTCGTCCAGGCTGGACAGCGTCGGCGCCGCCATCGCCACCCGCCGCGCCAGCGCGCCGCGTAGCGAACGGACGATATTGATGTTGGCTGGCGTGCCGTCGTTGGTGTAGCCGGCGCGCACGGTTTTCAGTTCTTCAATTCCCACCAGCTGGGTCTTGATCAGATTGGGCAAGGCCAGATCGTCGAAGAACACGTTCATGAACTCTTCCCGCGACAGCTGGAACACGAAATCGTCTTCGCCCTCGCCATCCTGGCTGGCCTTGCTGCCACCGCCGCCGGCCCCGCCCTGCGGCCGCGGCACGCGGTCTCCCTTGATGAATTCCTCATTGCCGGGATGGATGTTTTCCCACACCCCGCCCTTGCCGTGATGGAAATTGGGTTCGGAAATGTCCTTTACCGGAATCGAGACCTTTTCCCCGCTTTCGATATCGGTAATGCTCCGCCCCTTGATCGCCTTGGAGACGGCTTCCTTGATTTGCGCCTTGAAACGGCGAAGAAAGCGTTCACGATTGACCGCCGACTTGTTCTTGCCGTTGAGGCGTCTGTCTATGATGTGGGACATAGCCACCTCTCTAGCGCGCAATCGCAGGCAGCCGGTTCGGTCGGAACCCGCTGCCCAAGACCGCGCGCGGTTGTGTCTCCTTGCCACCCAGCCGGAATCGCTGGGCACTCCCGCCTCCCCCGCCCTCCGGGCCGGGGAGGCTACGGCGGCTTATGACGATTTGCGCACCCGCAGATACCATTCGCACAACAGACGCACCTGCTTGGCGGTATAGCCCTTCTCCACCATCCGGTTGACGAAGTCCTCGTGCTTCTTGGCGTCCTCCGCGCTGGCCTTGGCGTTGAAGGAGATGACCGGCAACAACTCCTCGGTGTTGGAGAACATCTTCTTCTCTATCACCGTGCGCAGCTTCTCGTAACTGGTCCAGGTCGGATTCTTGCCGCCGTTGTTGGCTCGCGCCCGCAACACGAAGTTGACAATCTCGTTGCGGAAATCCTTTGGATTGGAAATTCCGGCGGGTTTCTCGATCTTTTCCAGTTCCGCATTCAGCGAAGTGCGGTCGAATATCTCGCCGGTATCCTGGTCGCGGTACTCCTGATCCTGAATCCAGTAATCAGCGAAGGTCACGTAGCGGTCGAATATGTTCTGGCCATATTCGGAATAACTTTCCAGATACGCGGTCTGGATTTCCTTGCCGATGAATTCGACGTATTTCGGCGCCAGATACTCCTTGAGGAAGGTCAGATATTTCTGCTCGGTTTCCGCTGGGAACTGCTCGCGCTCCACCTGCTGTTCGATCACGTACAGCAGATGCACCGGATTGGCCGCCACCTCGCTGTGATCGAAGTTGAACACCTTGGACAGGATCTTGTAGGCGAAGCGGGTGGAGAGGCCGCTCATGCCCTCGTCCACGCCGGCATAGTCGCGGTACTCCTGCAGCGACTTGGCCTTGGGGTCGGTGTCCTTCAGGTTTTCGCCGTCGTACACCTGCATCTTGCTGTACAGGCTGGAGTTCTCCGGCTCCTTCAGCCGCGACAGCACGGCGAACTGGCCCATCATCTTCAACGTGCCCGGCGCGCACGGCG
Source organism: Chromobacterium sphagni (assembly GCF_001855555.1). Taxonomy (GTDB): domain Bacteria; phylum Pseudomonadota; class Gammaproteobacteria; order Burkholderiales; family Chromobacteriaceae; genus Chromobacterium; species Chromobacterium sphagni. Next base: position 20,555 of record NZ_MKCT01000015.1, read on the forward strand.
CCTTGCCCAGCGAGGAGTTGCGGATCAGCTTGTCGTAGATCTTGATTTCCTCGTTGACGCGCAGGCAGTACGGCACCTTGACGATGTAGATGCGGTCGAGGAAGGCTTCGTTGTTCTTGTTGTTGCGGAACTGCTTCCACTCGCTCTCGTTGGAGTGCGCCAGGATGATGCCCTCGAACGGAATCGCGCCGAAGCCCTCGGTGCCCTTGAAGTTGCCTTCCTGGGTGGCCGTCAGCAGCGGGTGCAGCACCTTGATCGGCGCCTTGAACATTTCGACGAATTCCAGCAGGCCCTGATTGGCCAGGCACAGGCCGCCGGAGTAGCTGTAGGCGTCGGGATCATCCTGCGCGTATTTTTCCAGCTTGCGGATATCCACCTTGCCCACCAACGAGCTGATGTCCTGGTTGTTCTCGTCGCCTGGCTCGGTCTTGGCCACCGCGATCTGCTTCAGCACAGACGGGTAGCGCTTGACCACGCGGAACTGGCCGATGTCGCCGTTGAACTCGTGCAGCCGCTTCACTGCCCACGGGCTGGGGATGCCCTTCAGGTAGCGGCGCGGAATATGGTACTGCTCTTCCAGGATGAGGCCGTCTTCATCGTAATTGAACAGCGACAGCGGAGACTCGTTGACCGGACTGCCTTTCAGGCAATAGAACGGCACCAGCTCCATCAGCTCTTTCAGCTTTTCGGCGATGGAGGACTTGCCGCCGCCGACAGGTCCCAGCAGGTAGAGAATCTGCTTCTTCTCCTCCAGCCCCTGGGCGGCATGGCGGAAGTAGGCGACTACCTGCTCGATGACTTCCTCGGTGCCGTAGAAGTCGCGGAAAGCGGGATAGACCTTGATGACCTTGTTGGAGAAGATGCGCGACAAGCGGGAATCGTGGCGGGTGTCCACCAGCTCCGGCTCGCCGATGGCGGCCAGCATGCGCTCTGCGGCAGTGGCGTAGGCACCGGAGTCGTGCTTGCACAGTTCCAGATACTCCTGGATCGTGTACTCTTCCTCGCGGGTTTTGTCGTAGCGCACTGCGTAGTGACTGAAGATATCCGGGTGCATGACTCTCTCCTGGCTGGTAGCAGGGGCTTGGGCGCGATGCACATCGCATTAGGCCGTTCCCCTTGCTGAATTAGAGTACTGACTTTGTCTCCGGTTCTTTTTTGGGTATAGCATAGCAGCACGAAATGACCGGACAAAAGCCGGCAAAAACCGGAATCCACCAGTACTGCTTGCGTTGCGTCGGAAAAGTTGTTGAATCAATAGGGATTTTTAAATACAGAATTTTGTAACAATTGATGAAGCTTAGTAAATTCTTGTAATGCCGGTAGGAATAATTGGATATAAAAATCTGAGATTACAATAACTTGTCAGCTTTTTCTGAGCAGAATGCGGACGCCGATTTCGTATATGTGCCCACGCTGCACTTCATTGCAGCGCTTGACCTCCACCTCGGCCTCGAAAGGCTTTCCCGGCACCCCTCCGACGCCGGGAACCAGCACGATCACGTTTAGCTTCTCGCCATATTGCGGCACAAAGGCGGAGCGCAGGGCCATGCCGTCCACCGATAGGTCCACGCACTCGCCGTAGTAGGTCTGGCCGCTCAACAGCGACTTGATGCGAGCCTTGCACCCCATGCTGACGCGCCGGCCACGCCGGCGGTCGTAATACGCGTCAAATCGGGACACCCCGCATCCTCCCGCTCAAATAAGCCGCCAGCCAATGCAGGCCGACTATCGATTTGCTGTCGCAGATCCCGCCGGTCAGCGCCATGTCCATTGCCGTATCCAGCGGCAAGGTCAGCACTTCCAGAAACTCGCCCTCGTCCAGTCGCCTTTCGCTAAGAATAAGGTCTTGCGCCAGGTAATAACTGATTTTTTTCATTGGAATAGCCGATGCAGGGGTGGGCGGTGCCCAAATAAGTCCAGTTGGCGGCGCGATAACCGGTTTCCTCCAGCAGCTCCCGCCTCGCGGTCGCCTCCGGCGGCTCGCCGGAATCGATCTTGCCGGCCGGAATCTCGATGAACTCGCGACCGGCCGGGTAGCGGTACTGGCGCTCGAGCACCAGCTCGCGCTGCGGGGTCAGCGCCAGTATCGCCACCGCGCCGGGATGGACGATGTATTCCCGTTGCGCCTCCTTGCCGTCCGGCAGGGCCACCTGGTCCTTGTGCACGTTGAGGAAGCTGCCCTGATACACCAGCTCCGACGTCAATTTTTTTTCAAGCAGATCCACATTTCGCCTTTCGATTGTTCCAAGCGCTGACAACCGCCCAACGCCACAACACCCGCGTAGCCAGATAGCCCGCCGCGCCCAGAGTCAGGCCGAGAGCCGGCATGCCCACCAGCAGCGGCCAGCCCATATCCGCCAGCCAGCGCGCGGTTCCCAGCAGCCAAGCGGTCAATCCCAGCCCCGCCAGGCTGGGAGGCGCCGCCAGCGCTGCGGCGGCGGCATCGCCCAGCAACCATTTGCCATAACAGTAGGCTAGATAATAAAGCGGCAACACCGTCAATGGATTGCTGTACAGAGAAACCACCATCGCCGCCGGCAGATTGACCCGCAGCAGCAGCGCCAGCGCCAGCGCGGTGGCCTTCTGGGTGAAACCGGGCATCACGCCGGAATACAGGCCGACGGCCACCCCCATCGCCACCTTGCGGCGATTGAACGACCAGTAGGCGGGCCGATCCAGATATGGCGCCAGGCGGCGCATGCCCGGCCTGGCGAACCACTGGTGGCGCCGTTCGGCGAATTGCCGCATTTTTCGCTTGAGCCAGGTCATTCCATTTTCATACCGCAACGTTGCCGTAAAGCCACACCTTCGGCGCCGCCACAACGCAATTTGTTGTCAAAAGGCCGAGAATAATTTAAACAAACGTTTGAATTAACCCGCCCCAGGTCAGGGGTCATCATAAAACGTATCGCCCTGGCACGCACCAGGCCGCACCAACCCACCGGAGAAACCGAATGCCTGTCTACAAAGCACCGCTGCGCGACTTCGACTTTGTTCTCAACGAGTTGATCAAGGTACAGGACGTCATCCCCGCCCTCCCCGGCTACGAAGAGGCCACGCAAGACATCTTCAGTTCCTATCTGGAGGCGGCGGCCCAGTTTTGCGAGTCCGAGCTCGCGCCGCTCAACCGACACGCGGACGAGGAAGGCTGCCAGTACGACAGCGCCACCAAATCGGTCACCACGCCGGCCGGCTTCAAGGAAGCCTACCGGCAATACTGCGAGCTCGGCTTCCCGGCGCTGGACTGCGACCCGGCCTACGGCGGCCAGGGCATGCCCAAGAGCCTGGCCTTCCCGGTGATGGAGATGCAGTGTTCGGCCAATGTCGCTTGGTCGATGTACCCCGGCCTGTCCCACGGCGCATACTCCGCCATCCACGCCCACGGCACGGAAGAACAGAAAGCGGCTTACCTGCCCAAGCTGGTGGACGGCAGCTGGACTGGCACCATGTGTCTGACCGAGCCGCACTGCGGCACCGACCTGGGTCTGCTCAAGTCCAAGGCCGAGCCCAACGGCGACGGCAGCTACCACATCACCGGCACCAAGATCTTCATCTCGGCCGGCGAGCACGACCTGTCCGACAACATCATCCACCTAGTGCTGGCGCGCCTGCCGGACGCGCCCAAGGACGTAAAGGGCATCTCGTTGTTCATTGTGCCCAAGTTCCATCAGGACGGCAGCCGCAACGCCGTGTCCTGCGGCAGCCTGGAACACAAAATGGGCATCAAGGCCAACGCCACCGCGGTGATCAACCTGGATGGCGCCAAAGGCTGGCTGATAGGCGAACCCAACAAAGGCCTGTCCTGCATGTTCACCATGATGAACGCCGCCCGCCTCGGCTGCGGCATGCAGGGCCTGGGCATAGGCGAAGCTTCGTTCCAGGGCGCGCTGGCCTACGCCCGCGAGCGCCTGCAGATGCGCGCGCTGGCCGGCGCCAAATTCCCGGACAAGGCGGCCGACCCCATCATCGTCCATCCCGACGTGCGCCGCATGCTGCTGACGCAAAAGGCCTATACCGAGGCCGGCCGCGCGCTGACCGCCCTGCTGGCGCTGCAACTGGACATTGAAGACAAGCATCCGCAGGCTTCCGCCCGCGCAGACGCCGCCGATCTGGTGGCCCTGCTCACCCCGGTGGCCAAGGCCTTCATGACCGACAACGGCTACACCGCCGCCAATATGGGCATGCAGGTGTTCGGCGGCCATGGCTACATCCGCGAATGGGGCATGGAGCAGCTGGTGCGCGACTGCCGTATCTCGCAGATCTACGAAGGCACCAACGGCATCCAGGCGATGGACCTGCTGGGCCGCAAGGTGCTGCTGGACCAGGGCGCCAAGCTGCGCAAGTTCACCAAGCTGATCCATACGTTCTGCCAGGCCCGCGAAGGCGACGACAAGCTGGCGGAATTCGTCGCGCCGCTGTCCAAGTTGCTGAAGGAAGTCGGCGAAATCACAATGGGCGTGGGCATGGCCAGCATGCAGAACCGCGACGAAGCCGGCGCCGCCGCCAGCGACTACCTGCGCCTGATCGGCCACCTGGCCTACGCCTGGCTGTGGGCGCGGATGGCCGAGGTGTCGTTCGCCAAGCTCGGCCAGGGCGATGACGCCTTCTACAACGCCAAGATCTGCACCGCCCGCTTCTATTACGCCAAGCTGCTGCCGGAAGCGGAGGCGCTGAAAGCCAGCATCAAGTCCGGCGCCAAGCCGCTGATGACGCTGGAAGACGAACACTTCGCCTTCTAAGCCGCACGGCTGCGCCGCAGGCCGCCTTTCCGCCCGGAAAGGCGGCCTGTGTCTTTTTCTTGCGCAAAACTACCTAAGTTTCGTCGTCCAGCCCCAAGTTTTCCGCGCCGCGGCCGAAATCATGATCATACTTACGTTGTCTTCTCAACCCGCCACAGCGCACCAGACAGCAACGGCGCGCCGACAGGAGTCCGTGATGTCGATATCATCCTTGAACACGTCCCAGACCGGCCAGAGCAGCAGCGCTAACCAGACCAGCGGCTACAGCCCGCAGGACGCGCGCAACCAACTCAACTCGGTGCTGGTGGAATCCTTGAGCGTGTCCATCAGCAGCGGCAAGCAATCGCAGACCCTGCTGTTCCAAGCCTCCATCACCAATATCAACCAGATTCTCAACGCCGACGCCGCCAAGCAGAACGGACAGCAAAACAGCGGCTCGCTCCAGATCAGCAGCACCCAAGTGAGCATCTCGGTACAGCAAAGCGGCCAGAGCGACGACGACAACTCGCCGCAAGCCACCTCCAAGCGCATCCTGGACGGCGCCACCAGCCTGTTCGCCCTGTACAAGCAGCAGCATCCGGAATTGAGTTCCGATCAGCAGGCGCAAAACTTCGTCGGCCTGATCCGCCAGGGCTTCGAGCAAGGCTATCAGGAGGCCACCGGCGTGCTCAAGAGCCTCAATGTCTTCAACGGCGACGTGGCCAGCGGCATCCAGCAGACCCACGATCTGGTGGAACAAGGCCTGGACGCCTTCCTGCAGCAGAACCAGTCCGCCAGCACGCAGTCGTCGCAATCCGCCGCCAGCGACAGCGCCGGCAGCTGAATGGTAAGCGAGGGGAAAACGGGCAATGGCAATTAATGACGAAATCATCGTCGCGCCGATAGGCGGCGTCCATCCGCGCGCGGGAGGGACTGGCGGCGCGCGCGGCGTGCATGCCCTTGCCCATTTCCAGGGCCATGGCGGCGGCGGCCAGCAGATGGACGACAGCGCCGACATCAGCCTGAGCCATGGCAGGCAGGCGGCGGCGCTGCTTTACAGCGCCACGATGGACCAGATCGCCCAGTTGGCCGGCCTGGATGTGGACCCCGCGCAGCTGCAGGCGGGCGCCATCCCCGACGGTAGCCACAGCCGGCACCTGCTCCTGGGCATCGTCGCCTTGTTTGAGCACTACCGCGGCAGCCACCCCCAGCTAGCGGCGCAGGACGCGCAAAAAATCTTCATCCCGATGGCGCAGGCCGGACTGGAACGCGGCTACCAGGAAACCTGCCAAGTGCTGCGCCAGCTGAATGCCTGCCCGCCGGCTACGGCAGGCCATCTGCAAGCCCTGTGCCAGCTGACGGGCCAGCTGCTGCGCGAACGTTTCGGCCTGGACTGAGCCGCCGCGGACGAAATCTGCCCATAGACGGCGCCGCCAAGCCCCGCCTCCCGGCGCCTCGGCAGAACAATCAGCGGCAGAACGCCCGCACGATGCGGCCGATGCGCGCCTCATCCAGAATGCCCCGCTCCCCCAGCTGCAATTGGCCAGCCCGCCGCATCAGCGCCAGCACGCTCTCCGCCGCCGCCGCGTCCGACACTCCCGCCTCGCTCAGACGCACCGGCATGCCCAGCCCGCGGTACATCCCCACTATCCGCTCTATCACCTCTTCCGCCGCCAGCTCTGGCGCGTCGAACACCCGCGCGCCCACCTGCCGCAACTTGGCGGCCTTGTCCAAACAGGACTCGCGCAACAACGACGGCTGCACGATGGACAGGGTACGGCCATGGTCGATGCCGTACAGCGCGGTCAACACCCGCCGATGCCATGGCTGGCCCAGTCCTGCGGCACGCCCAGGCCGATGGAGCCTGACAGCGCCTGATTGGCCGCCCACATCATGTTCTGGCGCCAGTCCGGCGTATGGCGCTCATCGAAACGGCAGGCCAGCTGGTATAGCGCGCGCAGCACGGCCTCGGCGCAGCCATCCTGCACCAATGCGCCCACCGGATAGGTCAAATATTGTTCGCAGGCATGGACAAAGGCGTCCACCACACCGTTGGCCAGTTGCCGGTCCGGCAAGGTTGCCAGCGTATCCGGGTCGAGAATGGCGAAGCTCGGGCGCAACAGCGGCGAACGGAAAGACAGCTTTTCCTGGCTGGACAAGCGGGAAATCACCGAGGTGCCGTTGCCCTCGGAGCCGGTGGCCGCCAGCGTCAACACCGCTCCCAGCGGCAGCGCCGCCGTCACCGGCGTCCTGCCGGATACCAGGTCCCAACCGTCGCCGTCGTACAGCGCCGCCGCGGCCAGGTATTTGGCGGCGTCAATGACCGAGCCGCCGCCCACCGCCAGGATGAAATCGCGCTGCTGTTCGCGGATCTGCGCCACCGCGCCGGCCAGCGCCTCCTGCGAAGGGTTGGGCGCCACGCCGCCGAACTCGGCCCAGTCAAGCCCTTGCAAGGCTTGCCGCAACTGGTCATAGATGCCATTGCGCTTGATCGATCCGCCGCCATACAGCAGCAGGATGCGGGCCTCGCGCGGCAGCAGCGAGGAAAGCTGGGCCAGCTTGCCGGCACCGAAGCGTAAGCGAGTGGGATTGTGATAATCGAAGACGAGAGCGGGATTCATGATTTTTTCCTGTTTCAGCCAGGCAGCTGCGCCAAAGCCGGCATGCCATCCAGCCAAAATGTCATGACAAAAACATCTTCACGGCAAAAAATCCGCTCCCATCCGAAAACTGGCGCATCGGCGGCCACGGATGCGGCGGCAAATGAAAAAAGGCGGACCCCAGTCCGCCTTTCACGCCATCAGGCTTACCGCTCAGTTGCTGCCGCAGCAGGCCTTGTACTTCTTGCCGCTGCCGCACGGGCACGCGTCGTTGCGGCCCACCTTGTCGCCTTCGCGACGCACGGTGGAGGGAGCCTGTCCCTTGGCGCGCCAGTAGGCGAACACCGCGTGCAGGGAATCGGTCAGCTCTTCCTTGTAGCCTTCCACTTCCTCGTCGGTGAAGGTCAGCAGGTCTTCGCCGTCCTCCTCTTCGAAAGCGCCGCCCAGCACCAGCATCGGCATCATCAGGCTTTCAAAGCCTTCATCCTCTTCCGCCACTTCGAACCAGTCGGTATCGACCAGGTCCAGCGCGTACAGGTAGGCGTTTGTCCACGGCCAGTAGTCGGGCTCGCCCTCTTCCTCGCTGTCCTCTTCCGCGTACAGGATCATGTCCAGCTCTTCGCCGGCGGCCAGAACGTCGCGGGTGGTGTCGAACAGCTTCTGCAGCAGGGACTTCAGTTCGGCTTCATCAGCCTGATTGGCGAAAGCCGGCGCGTCGCCCAACACTTCCGGCAGCCAGAAATCAGTATCGACCTCGTCCGGCCCGCTGACCAACGCGGCAAAGAAACCTTGCACTTCGTCCGGGCGCATGGTGCTGCCGCTGGCAGACAACGGGGTCAACAGCGTTTCGAGACGGGCCAGGTCGGCATCGTTGAAAGCGGTAACGGTCATGATGTATTCCTCAAGGTGAATCAGGTCTGGGCGCATTGTAAGCCAAAAGCGCTGTTCTAGCCGGCATTTTGCTGCCCCGTTTGTCCGGAATCAGGCCGTTTGGACATCCGGCAGACCCAGCTTTTCCAGCATCTGCCGCCTCATCTGGTACTTCTGGATCTTGCCGGTGACAGTCATCGGAAATCCATCGACAAACTCGATGTAGCGCGGGATCTTGTAATGGGCGATCTCGCCCTGGCAAAAGGCGCGGATCTCCTCCGCCGTCGCCGTTTCGCCGTCGCGCAGCCGTATCCACACGCACAGTTCCTCGCCGTAACGCGCATCCGGCACGCCGACCGCCTGCACCTCCAGTATCTTGGGATGACGGTAGAGAAATTCTTCTATCTCGCGCGGGTAGATGTTCTCGCCGCCGCGTATCACCATGTCCTTCAGTCGTCCGACGATATTGACCGAACCATCCTCATGCATCTCGGCCAGATCGCCGCTGTGCATCCAGCCGTCGGCGTCTATCGCTTCGCGGCTGATCGCCTCGTCGTTCCAATAGCCCAGCATCACCGAATAGCCGCGCACGCACAGCTCGCCGCTTTGTCCGCGCGGCACGGCGCGGCCTTCGGCATCGACGATCTTCACTTCCACATGCGGATGGACGAAACCCACCGTGCCCACCTTTTGCGCCAAAGGCGTGTCGACGGCGCTTTGCAGGCTGACCGGGCTGGTTTCGGTCATGCCGTAGCAGATCGTCACTTCGGCCATGTGCAGCTGCGCCAGCACCCGCTTCATCACTTCCACCGGGCAAGGGCTGCCGGCCATGATGCCGGTGCGCAGGCTGGAGAGGTCGAATTCGGCGAAGCGCGGGTGCTCCAGCAGGGAAATGAACATGGTGGGCACGCCGTGCAAAGCGGTGCAACGCTCTTCCGCCACCGTTTCCAGCACCGCCAGCGCATCGAAGCCTTCAGCGGGCAACACCATCGCCGCGCCGTGGCACAGGCAACACAGCGTGCCCATCACCATGCCGAAGCAATGGTAGAGCGGCACCGGAATGCACAGCCGGTCCTCCTCGCTCAGGCGCATCGCCGCGCCGACAAACCAGGCGTTGTTGAGGATGTTGCGGTGCGACAGCGTGGCGCCTTTGGGCTGGCCGGTGGTGCCGGAGGTGAACTGGATGTTGACCGCCTCGTCGAACTGCAGGGTCTCGCCCAAGGCCTGCAAGGCCGCAAGCTCCCCGCTCTCCGGCTCGGCCAGCAGCGCGGAAAACGGCAGCATGCCTGGCAGCGCCTGCTGGCCGATGCGCACCACCCAGCGCAAATCCGGCGCCCGCGCGGCTTGCAGCCGGCCCGGCTGGCAATGGTCCAGCTCCGGCGCCAGCTGCCGCATCATTTCCACGTAGTCGCTGCTCTTGAAACTGGGCGACAACACCAGCGCGCGGCAAGCCGTCTTGTTCAGCGCGTATTCCAGCTCCGCGCGGCGGTAGGCCGGATTGATGTTGACCAGCACTAGGCCGGCTTTGGCGCTGGCGAACTGCATCAGCACCCATTCGGCGCGGTTCTGCGACCAGATGCCCACCCGCTCCCCCGGTTGCAGACCCAGCCGCAACAGGCCGCAGGCCAGGCTGTCCACCCGTTGCCGCAACTCGGCGTAGCTCCAGCGAATGCCCTGCTGGCGCGCGAGCAGGGCCGGCCGCTCGCCATGACGCGCGCAGGCCTGGTCGAAGAAACGTCCTATGGTCAACTCCAACAGCGGCGGACTGCCGGCTCCCTGGGCATAGCTGGCCTGCTGCATCTGCGGCTCCCTGTTTCGTGGCGAAAAACACAGGTTGACGATTACGTAAACGTAAATCAAGCTTTCATCAGCTGGCGTGGGAAAAACGCTACAATCGCCGCCTGAAGGAAAACATATGAACCAAGCCGAATTTTTCACCATCTCCGATCTGGCGCAAGAATTTGACGTCACCCTGCGCACCATTCGCTTCTACGAAGAGCAAGGGCTGATAGAACCTCAGCGCGACGGCCGCCAGCGCCTGTTCTCGCGCCGCGACCGCGCGCGCCTGAAGCTGATCTTGCGCGGCAAGCGCATCGGCCTGTCGCTGGCGGAAATCCGCGAAATCATCGACTTGTACCAGTTGGCCCACGATGAGGCCAGCCAGTCGCAGAAGCTGCTGGACCTGCTGCTGGCGCGCCGCCGCCAGCTGGAATCGCAGCGCCAAGACATCGACGCGGTGCTGGATGAAATCGGCACGCTGGAGCGCCATTGCCGCCAGGTCATCGCCAGCGGCGAAGCCACCGCCTGAATCGCGCCCGGCTATTGCAATGTCATTTGCCGTTGGGCAGAATGGCCGGCCGTTCCGCAAGACTATGCCGCCATGCCCAGCCCGTATACCGCGCCGCTCAGCCTGCGCCACCTCATCCCCGATGACGCCGCCGTTTTCTGGCGGCTGACCGACAGTGTGGCGCGCGAACGCCGCTATCTGGCGTATCCGGAATTCTCGCAAGCGCAATCCGCCGCCTATGTCAGCCGGCAGTTGGAACAGAACGCCCCGCACCTGCTGCTGTTGGATGGCGACCAGGTGGTCGGCTGGTGCGACATCCAGCCGCACGCCAGCCCGTTTTACCGCCATGGCGGCGTGCTGGGCATCGGCCTGTTGCCCAGCCACCGCGGCATGGGACTGGGCGGCTGGCTGCTGGAGAATACGCTGGCAGTCGCCAGGCAGCGCGGTTACCGCCGGGTGGAGCTGACCGTCCACGCCGACAACTTGCGCGCGCAGCGCCTGTATCAACGCCATGGCTTCAAACTGGAAGGACGCAAGCAGAACGCCATCTGCCTGGACGGCCATTTCCAGGACGTGCTGCAGATGGCGCGCTGGCTGGCGGACAACGCTTCCTGACCCGCCCGGCAACAGCACCGCCGGCTGGCCGGTTACGCCGCCCAGGCACCGGCAAGCGGCGGCAAAACTGCCGGCATCGGGCCCGGGTTCAGAACTGCCTGGCCGGCACGGCCGCCGCCATATTCCATTGCACCACAAGCACGCTGGCGAGCACCGTCACCAGGCCCAGCAGCGACAGCGGCGACAAGGCTTGTCCCAACAACAGCCAGCCCAGCAGCACCGCGGTCAGCGGGCTGAGCAGCCCCAGCGACGACACCGCCACCGGCGACAGCCGGGCAATGCCGCGGAACCACAGCAGATAGGCCAGCAGCGCGCCAAACAGCGACAGATAGCCGTAAGCGGCGATCTGGACAGCGCCCAATGCCGGCAACGGCGCATCCAGCCGCCAGGCCAAAGGCAGCAACATCAAGCCGCCCAACAACAACTGCCAGCCGGTCAGCGCTGTTATCGGCGCCGCCAGCCGCCAGCGGCGGGTAAGGAAGGTGCCGCAAGCCATGCAAACCGCGCCGCCCAGCGCCGCCAGCACGCCTAGCCCGTCCCAGGCCGAACCCGGCGACAGCAACAGCGCAGCCATGCCGGCGATCCCTGTCAGGCTGGCCGCCAGCGGCCAGCCTCCGGGACGGTTGCGATCCAGCCCCCAGGCCAAACCCATCACCAGCAATGGCTGGATGGCCCCCACCACCGCGGCCAGGCCGCCGGGCAGGCGGTAAGCGGCGACAAACAGCAGCGCCTGAAACGCGCCGATGTTCAACGCAGACAACCGCAACAACTTCCCCCAGTCGCCGCGCCGCGGTAGCCAGCGTCCGGCCAGAACCAGCAGCAGGCCGGCCGGCAGCACCCGCAGCAGCGCCGCGGTGAACGGCCGATCCGGCGGCAACAGCTGGGTGGTCACGATATAGGTGGAACCCCAGACCGCGGGGGCCAGCGCAGTCAGCGCCACATCGCGCCAATTGCTTGTCGATTTTGCGGAAGACATTATGGGCAGTCCTTTCCATCCCGAATATAATCGGCAGATACTTAGCTTGAATTCAAGATAACATTTACCTTGAATTCAAGGCAAATTCATCTTGAATTCAAGAAAAGGATAGCGCAATGGAAGAACCAGGAACCCCGGATGCGGTGGACACCATCCTGGCGCAATGGCGGCGCGAGCGGCCGGATCTGGACGCCAGCCCGATGGCGGTGATAGGCCGGATCAGCCGCTGCGCCGCGCTGCTGGGGCAAAGACTGGACAGCGTGTTCTGCCAATACGGGCTCAGCAGCTGGGAGTTCGACGTGCTGGCCACGCTGCGGCGCAGCGGCGCGCCCTACTGCCTGGCGCCGACCGAGCTGTTCTCGTCGCTGATGGTCACATCGGGCACCATGACCCACAGGCTGAAAGTATTGGAGGGAAAGGGCTGGATTGCGCGCGAGGCAAGCGCTCAGGACGCGCGCAGCACGCTGGTGCGCTTGAGCGCGGCCGGATTCGAATTGGTGGAGCGGGCGCTGGAAGCGCACGTCGCCAATGAACACGCGATCCTGGCGGCGCTGCCGCCCCGCAGCCTAGACGCGCTGGAAAAACGGCTGGCGGAACTATTGGCCAGCCTGGAGCAGGCCGCGCGCTGATCTCGGCCAGCCCAACGGCGAGGCGGGGCCATAGATGGACGAAGAACAACGGCGGCCGAATCTCTTCGACCGCCGCCTGGAACCCTCCGGTTCGCCTCGGCCCTTGACTCAGGCGGCGCAAGCCACCCCGACGCCGGCGAAAGACTGGACGACGTCGATCCGGCGGTAGCCGCGCGCCTCTGCCGCCCGCATCACACCGCAGGCGGCGTCATTGAACGTCGAAGTGCTGGTCCAGTACAGACGGTTGGCGTCGGCGAACACCTCGAACGCCTTGCGGGTGTTCCAGCCCGGACGGGTGGCGAGCAGATAGAACGCCTTGTTGTACACGCCGCTGGAATAGTGGACATCCATGCCGTCGCGATAGTCCTTGGCGTGGCTGATCGAACGGCCATCCCGGCTCGGGTCGGCGAAATAGCGCAGCGCGCCGCCCTTCTTGAAAATTTCCGCGCCGACCAGCCAGTCGTTCCGTCCCCTCAGGTAGTACTCCGCGGCTTCGCCGGCCATGTCGGAGAACGCCTCGTTGATGCCGCCCGACTGTCCCTTGTAGGCCAGACCGGAATTCTGCTCGGTGAACCCGTGGTGCACCTCGTGCGCGATCACGTCCAGCACCGCCAGCGGGTAGAACCGGCGCGAGCCATCACCGACATACAACGCCTGGCCATCCCAGAATACCGCCTCGGATCCATGGCCATAATGCGCTTTGACATACAGTTTTTGCCGCAGGGGCGCGGAGCCGAACCAGTCCTTGTGCATTTTCACCACGGTATTGCCGAAGAAATGCGCATCGTTCAACGGCGAATAGCCGCCGTTGACTTCCCCATAGTCATTCGTGGGGCAGGCAAACTTGAACGGCACGCTGCCGCTGGTCCCACCCGCCAGATTGACGGTCGCCACGTCGCCGCTATCCATTCGGCAATCGCTGGTGACGATCAGCGGGCCATAGTCCTTGCCATAGAAGTACTTTCCGGTGCCGGCGTTGCCGCCGGGCCCGCCCGCCTCCGCATGGGCCAGCCCCTCCCAGCGTTGCAGCACCTGCCCGTTATGCGCATCGATGATGAAATTGGGACGGCTGGGGCCCTTGCCGCTCTCCACCACAAAGGAAACCAGATACACCAGCTGCGCCACGTTGCTCTCGTTCAAGCGTACCGCCAGGTCGGCCTGCTCGTTGCGCGTAGGATAGCCATTCGCGGTCAAGGCCTTGGCCTGGGCCAGCGCGGCGTCGCGCTTCACAGTCGGCTGCGCCGAGGCCAGATCGGCCTGGATCCCGGCGATATAGTTGCCGCTCAATTTCGCCGGCTGGCCGGCACGCGTCTCCTCCACTACCGCTTCGCCCCATACCGGCACGCCCAGATAGTACTGCTGGTAACGGGTGAC
>NZ_MKCT01000016.1 GCF_001855555.1 Chromobacterium sphagni
CGGCCAGCAGCTGAGCGACATCGTCGAATCCAGCCGCCGCACGCTGGAGCTGGTGCGGGGCATCTCGCAGGAGGCCACCACCCAGGCGCACCGGGTGGGCGGCATCAACGAGGCGATGCAGCGCGTCAATCAGTTGTCGCAGGGCAATGCCGCCGCCAGCGAGCAATTGTCGGCGGCGGCGCAGGAGGTGGCGATGCGGGCCGACAGCCTGCGCCGGCAGATGCAGTACTTCCAGCAAGGGCCGGATGGCAGGCAGGCCTAGCCTGCGCGGCGCCGCATGATGCGGCCCGGATGTAAAAATCCCGACCGGCCGAGCGCGGTCGGGATGGCATCTGCGGCGGTTTGGCCCGCGCTCAGCGCACTTCGCGCAAGTCGTCGCGGGAGATTTGCAGCCGCACCTGGGTGCCGCTGGACAGCAGGTCGCCGGCGTTGCGGTTGAGCCGGTCCACCTGCAGCATGGTGCCGCCGGCGTCCACCTGGTAGCGGATGATGCTGCCCAGCAACTGGTGTTGGCGGATCACCGCCGGCAGCGTGTCTTCGCCGCCGTGCTCATGCCCCACCAGCTGGATGGATTCGGGGCGTATCGCCAGGTGGCCCTGGATTTCCAGACCCAGCAGCGCATGGCTCTGCTGCGCGGACAGCAGGTTGTAGTTGCCCATGAAGCGGGCGACGAACTCGGTGGCCGGCTGGGTGTAGATGGTTTCCGCCGCCCCCTCCTGCTCCACCTTGCCCTGGTTCATCACGAAGATGCGGTCGGACATGGTCAGCGCCTCTTCCTGATCGTGAGTGACGAAGATGGTGGTCAGGCCCAAGCGGCGCTGGATGTCGCGGATCTGCTCGCGCAGGTTTCTGCGGATGCGGGCGTCCAGCGCCGACAGCGGCTCGTCCAGCAGCAGGATGCGCGGCTCCACCACCAGCGCGCGCGCCAGGGCGACGCGCTGGCGTTGGCCGCCGGACAATTGGTGCGGGTAGTGGCGCTCGCGGCCGTTCAATTCCACCAGCGCGATCACTTCCGCCACCTTGCGGCGGATCTCGTCGGCCGAGCGCTTCTGCATTTTCAGACCGAAGGCGATATTGGCCGCCACGTCCATATTGGGGAACAGCGCGTAACTCTGGAACACCATGCCGATGCCGCGCTTTTGCGGCGACAGCCGGGTGATGTCCTCGCCCTGCAGGGTAATGCTGCCGCCGCTCGGGCTTTCGAAGCCGGCGATCATGCGCAGCACGGTGGTCTTGCCGCAGCCGGACGGGCCGAGGAAGGTGACGAACTCGCCGGCCTCCACCCGCATGTTGAAATCGTGTACCACGGCCTGCTGGCCGAATTGCTTGTTCAGATGCTTGATCTGCAGATATGCCATGATGGTTCCGTAGCGGGAGCTTAGTGTTGGTCGGCCGCCAGGGCGGCGCGGTTGCGGCTGACCACCTGCATCAGGCCCATCGCCGCCCAGGTGACCAGGAAGGCGATGATGGCCAGCGCGGCCGGCTCGTAGGCGCGGTTGGCGCCGATCAGCTGCAGATAGGGGCCGAAGGCCGGGCGCGCCAGCAGGCTGGCCAGCGTGAACTCGCCGATGACGATGGCGAAGGTCAGGAAGGCGCCGGACAGGATGGCGGTTTTCAGATTGGGGAAGATCACCAGGCGCAAGATGTCGAACCAGCCGCTGCCCAGGCTTTGCGCCGCCTCGGTCAGCGAGCGCACGTCTATCGCCGCGAGGCCGGTGTCTACCGAGCGGTACAGATAGGGCATGGCCAGCGTCACGTAGCCGAACACCAGCAACAGGTCGGTGCCGCGCTCGTTGCCGGTCAGCGGCAGCCAGCCGCCGCTGCCGTAGAGGCGCAGGTAGCCGAACACCAGCACGATGGCCGGGATCACCAGCGGGAGCAGGGTGATGAACTCGATCAGCGGGCGCAGCCTGGGCAGCTTGAGCTGGACCCAGAACGCCGTGGGCACCACCAGCAGGATGCCGACCAGGATGGTCAGCAGCGCCAGCACGGCGGAATAGCCGAAGCTCTGCTGGAAGCCGGGGTCGGTCAGCACCACCTTGTAGGCTTCGAAGCTGTAGCCCTCGCGGCGCATCTTCAGGCTGAATTCAAAAGTGGCCAGCAGCGGCAGCAGGAAGTAGCCGCCTCCCAGCAGGATGGCGATCCAGGCGCCCAGGCGCGAAGTAGCGGTGGTTTTCATGCGGACTCCCGGTGGCTGCGCTTGCGCAGCCAGATGTAGCCGGCATTGGCGCTGCCGGTGATCAGAACCATGCCCAAAGCCAGCGCGTAACCCAGGTTCTGGTCGTGCAGCACGTCGCCGTGGATCTGGGCGTACAGCAGGATGGTGACGATGTTGAGAGAGCTGCCGGTCAGCGCGTAGGCGGTGGCCACCGCGCCGAAGGCGTTGGCGAACAGTAGCAGCGCCGCGCCCACCAGGCTGGGCCATAGCACCGGCAGCGCGATGTGGCGCCAGTAGGCCAGCGGCGAGCCGCCCAGGCTTTCGCAGGCTTCGCGCCATTCGTCTTTCAGGCCCTCCACCGCCGGGGCGATGATCAGCACCATCAGCGGAATCTGGAAGTACAGATAGGTGAGGGTGAGGCCGGCGAAGCTGAGGATGGTGAAGCCGCTGCCGTACAGGTCGAAGTCCAGATATTTGCGCAGCAGCATGGTGACCAGACCCATCCGGCCCAGCGTGGACAGGAAGGCGAAGGCCAGCGGGATGCCGGCGAAGTTGGACGCCACCCCGGAAAAGGTGGTCAGCGTCGGGCGGATCCAGCCGGGCAGGCCGCCGCGGATGGCCGCCAGCGCCAGCAGCAGACCCAGCGCGGTGCCGAGCGCGGCGGAGGCGGCGCTGATCTCGAGGCTGATGCGGTAGGCGCTGAGGATATTGGGCTCGAACAGGCGGATGATGTTGCCCAGCGTGAAGTTGCCTTGCGCGTCCTGGAAGGCACCCACCATCAGCATGGCGGTGGGCAGGATCAGGAACAACAGCGCGAACAGCAGGAAGGGCGCCACGCCCAGCCAGGACAGGATGGCGCTGCGTTGCGGCTTATTGCTGGAGAGGCTGGTGCGGGGAGGGGACATGGTGTCGGATGATGCGGCCATCGATGTGTTTTCTCTTGCCAGGTAAAAGGGCCGCCTTCGGCGGCCCGATACGATGCTGCTGGATCAGGCTTACTTGACGCTGCTTCCCACCACGCTGTCCCACTGCTTGGTGATGCCGGCCTTGTAGCTTTCCTGCTGCTCTATGGTGGGGAACACCGCTTTCTTGTAGGCGGCGGCGTCCGGCAGCTTGCTCATCAGATCAGCCGGAATCTTCTTCTTGGCGGTCAGGTCGTTGAAGCGGATCGGATGGCAATAGCCCTTCAGCCAGGCCACTTGGCCTTCGTCGGAGTACAGGTATTCCATCCACAGCTTGGCGGCGTTGGGGTGCGGTGCGTAGGCGTTGATGCCTTGCGCGTAGACGCCGGCCACCACGCCGGTCTTCGGCACGATCACTTCAACCTTGGGGTTGCCCTTCAGGGTGTCGCGGTCGGCCAGCGCGTTGTAGTCCCAGCGCACGATGATGGGGGTGGTGCCCTGGGCCAGCGAGGCGGCCTTGCCGATCACCGGCACGAAGTTGCCGTTCTTGTTCAATTGCGAGAAGAACTTCAGGCCGGCGTCGGCGGACTTGTTCACGTCGCCCTTGGCCTGCGACAGGCCGGCGGCGAATACGCCCTGGATGGCCTGGTTAGCGGCGCGCGGGTCGCCGGCCAGCGCCACGGCGTTCTTGAATTCGGGCTTCAAGAGGTCGGCCCAGTCGGCCGGAGCCTTGCTGATCAGGTCCTTGTTGACCTGGAAGGTCAGCACGCCGTAGTAGTCGCCATACCAGTAGCCTTCCTTGTCCTTGGCGTTGTCGGGGATGGATTTCCAGGTGGATACCTTGTAAGGCTGCAGCAGGCCCTGGGCCTTTGCCTGCGGGCCGAAGGACAGGCCGACGTCGATCACATCCGGCGTTTGCGGGCCCTTGTTGTTCTTGTTGGCCTTGATGGCCTCTAGCTCGTCGGCGGAGCCGGCGTCCGGGTTCAGTTCGTTCACCTTGATGCCGTATTTGGCCTTGAAGCCGGCGATCACGTTGCCGTAGCCGCACCAGTCGTGCGGCAGGCCGATCACGGTCAGTTCGCCTTCCTTCTTGGCGGCCTGCACCAGCGCGGCCAGATTGTCCGCCAAAGCGGAGTTGGCGATCATGCTCAGCGCGCCGACTACGGCGGCGTAACCCAGTTTGTTCTTCATCATTGCTCCCCTTCATTGGCCATTGGCTTATCAAAACTTATGCGATGGTATGAGGGATTGATGACAAATACACGTCAGTAATATGACAAAATGGTTTCAGTGCTGGACAAGTGGCGGCGAGTCGGAAGAAAAAGCCGCCGCGGCGCCAGGCCGCGGCGGCCGGAGCGGGCTCAGGCGTGGGCCGGTTCGAGCGGCGCCTCCGCGTTCTGGCGGTCGAAGCGGCTGGCCAGGAAAGGGCGGATGTCCAGCGGCAATGCCTCGTGGTGAGCCAGCTTGTCCAGCAGCACGCCGGTGATGGCCGAGGTGAGGATGCCGGTGCGGAAGTGGCCGCAAGCGTTCAGATAGCCTTCCACGCCGTCCACCGGCCCCAATATCGGCAACTCGTCCGGCGTGCCGGGGCGCAGGCCGGCCCAGCAGCGCTTGATGTTGATGTTCTTCAGTTCCGGCAGGCAGCGCACCGCGCCCTGCACCAGGCCGTTGATCTCGGGATAAGTGGTGCTTATGTCGTATCCCTTGTCCTCGGTGGTGCTGCCGATCAGGATTTCGCCGTTGTCCTTCTGCGCGATGTAGCAGTCGCTGGTGGTGATGCAGCCGCGCAAGAGCTTGGGCATTTTCTCCGACAACACGATCTGGCCTTTCACCGGCTTCACCGGGATGGACGTGCCGGTGGCCCACTGGCACAGCTCGTCCGCCCATGAGCCGCCGGCGTTGATCAGCGTGCCGCAAGAAAATTCGCCGGCCTCGGCGGTGCGCACGCCGACGACGCGGCTGCCCTGGCGGAGCACGCCGGTGACGTTGGTGTTGAAGTAGATGTCCACGCCGTTCTGCCGCGCCGCCTCGGTGTAGGCGTCGGTCAGGCGGAAGGGGCTGACTTGGTGGTCGCACAGGAATTCCAGCGCGCCTTGGGCGCTGTGGCTGATATAGGGCTCGTTCTCGCGCAGCTGCGCCTGGTCCAGCCAGCGCACCTGGCTGGAAAGGTGGGGAATCTGCGCGGCGATATGCTCGGCGTACAGTTGGTCTTCCTCGTCGTAGATGACGAACTTCAGTCCGGTCTCCTCGAACTTGAAGTCCATTCCATGCTTGGCCAGCAGCTCCTGGTGCAGCGCAGGATACAGCGCGTTGGAGGCCAGCGCGAAGTCGAAGAAGCTTTGCGGCAGGATGTGCGGCGCGCTGGCGCTGACCGTCACGGCCGAGCCGGCGGCCTCGCGCTTGTGTTTGGCGGAGGTCATGCGGAAGAAGATCACGCCGCAGCCCAGGCCGACTGATTCGCCTATCGCCCACAGGCCGCCGGCCGAGGCGCGCGAGGCGTTGCCCGGCCGTTTGGCGTCTATCAGGGCGATTTTCAGGTTGCCGCGTTTGGACAGCTGGTAGGCGCAGGAGGCGCCGATGACGCCGCCGCCGGCGATCACGATATCGTACTGCTTCATGTCAAACCTCTTCCGTCTGTTGGGTGGCCATGGACTGGAAAGCCGAGAACGGCAGCGGGTCCAGCGGGAAGCGCGGCCGGATCCAGCCCACGTCCTTCTTGCCGGTGTGTTCGCGCAGCCTGTCGCTGCAATAGCCGACGCACATCTTGCCCTGGCAGTCGCCCATGCTGACGCGGGTGCGCATCTTCAGGCTGATCAGGTCGTTCACGCCTTGCTCCAGCGCGTTATCTATGTCCTGGCGGGTGGCGTGCTCGCAACGGCAGATCACCGTGTCCGGCCGGGGCAGCGCCAACTGGCCGGCGCCGCGGCGGGTGAAGCGGTCTATGCCGACGCGGAAGCGCAGGATCGCTGCCAACTGGTCCAGGCAGGCGCGGCGCTGCTGCATGGCTTGCTGTTCGCTGAGGATGTGGCGCTGCCAAAGAATGGACAGCGCGGCGATGCGGCCGGACAGCATCGCCGCCTCGCCGCCCCTCAGGCCGCCGATGTCGCCGGCCAAGTGGATGTGAGGCTGGCTGCTGCGTTGCCAGTCGTCGTTGACCGGCTTGAGGAAGCCATCGTCGTGGTACTGGTGCTCCAGGCCCATCTGCTGGGTCAACTGGGTGCGCGGGATGAAGCCGTAACCCACGGCCAGGGTCTGCGCCGGCAGGCGGCGCTGCTGCGACAGGTCGGCGTTCCAGTCGGCGTCATAGGGCGCGACGGTGATTTCTTGCAGCTCGGCCGAGCCGCTGCCCTCTACGATGCCCCAGCCGTAATGCAGCGGGATGCCGTGGCGCTTCAGGTAAGCCACCATGCTCAGGCCGTCCAGGAACAACTGCGGCTGGTTGAGCAGGACGATGGCCTCCTTGGCCAGCCGGCCGAAGGCGCAGGCTTCATAGACGCCGGCGATTTCGGCGCCGGCGCGGTGCAACTGGCAGGCCACCAGCGGCAGCAGCGGGCCGGTGCCTGCCAGCGCGGTGCGGCCCAACGGCTTGACCACGCCGCTCTTGATTTGCAGCTGCAGGCCGCCCAGCATGATCACGCCGGGCAGGGTCCAGCCGGGGAAGGGCACGCTGCGTTCGTGGCATCCCGCGGAGAGCAGCAGCTGCGAGTAGGGTACCGGTTGTACCCACTCATCCGGCGAGAGGGCGAACAATTGGCCGCCGTCGCCGCCGACGACGCGGGTGTTCAGGCGGATGTCGATCTGCGGGCGGAATTGTTCGAACTCGCGGTGCAGCGCCTGCATATTGTCGCGGTAGCGCTCTCCCAGATAATCCAGCACCACGCCCTGGCGCAGCGGGCCGCGGTAGACCACCCCGCCCAAGCGGGAGGCCTCGTCCAGCAGGATGCTGTGCACGCCATGGCGCGCCAGCTCCATCGCAGCGGACATGCCGGCCGGGCCGCCGCCGACGATTACCGGTTTGCCGTTCATTTCAGGCCCTCCGTGTTCAGGCGGTTGCCGGCGGTTTCCACCCGCATGCCGGGCTGCACCACGGTCTGGCAGGCGCGGCGCTTGTGGCGGCCGTCGATGCGCACCTGGCAGCAATGGCAGACGCCCATGCCGCAGTAGGAGCCGGCAATCTGCTGGTTGTCGTTGCGGCTGAGCTGGCGCAGGCCGACAGCGTTCAGCACGCTGAGCACGGTTTCGCCGGCTGCGGCGGCAACCGGCTGGTTGTTGACGTGTATGGTCAATGTCTGGCCCTGCAGGGCCTGAATGTCGTGATTGCGGTGTAAGGACATGAAGCACCTTGCTGAATGATTGGTCTGGCAGGTTGTTCGCTTTTTACTGAATGGGAAGGCCCGCCAGCTTCCTCCCGCATCCAGTATTTCCGCAGCAACCTAGGGTCAGAAACCGTTGCGGTTAGCTGCTGAAAGCCTATGGTCTTATGTTTTTATAACAATAATGCTTTTAGCATGTGGACAATGTGGTTTGTTTAATAAAAGTCAACTTTTAGATTTAATTCCTAAAAAAGTGACAGGCAGACAGACTGTCTGTCACTTTTCCGCACTGGAATCATCGCATGGCAGATATTCTGGTTTCTTAATGAAAACTCACAAAGTAAGCCGCAGAGAAAATCTTTAACTAAAACGGATATGTTTTATGCCCCTGGCGGCTACAAATGCTTACATGCGGAAACCTAAATCCTGCTGAAGACGGACCGGCTCGGTGTAATGCTGTCGTCAGGCCCGGGTGGATGCCGGGACAGAATTGCCGCCGCGCAGCCATAGCCGGGAAGGCCGTGGCATGGCGAAGAATCGTTGAGGAGAAAAGGAATGAAATTGAAAAATGCTGGCATCAAGTGGCTGGGGCCGCTGATCGCCGCCGCCAGCCTGAGCGCCTGCGTGGTGACGCCGCCGCGCGCCCAGGTGGCGTATCAGCCGGCGACGGTGCGGCTAGAAATGCCGCGCGACTGGCGCCCAGCCGAGCATCCATATTACCTGCATGCAATGAGCGATCTGCGCCAGGCCAGGGCCTATCTGGCGCGGCAGGATTATCCGCAAATCATGGAGGACGAGCGCCACGCGGTGGCCGAGATCGACGCCGCGCTGGGTGAGATGCAGCGTGCGGCTTTCGAAGACGGCAAGCAGCCCTGGCGCTACGAGCAGCCCGACGCGCGCCTGAGTCCCACCGACCGTTTCCACAAGGCGCTGGAATTGCTTGGCTCGGCTCGCCGCGACGCCAGCCATCAAGAGGACGACCCGTGGGTGCGCGATCTGCAGCACCGCATCCTGCACCATGTCGATGCCGCGCACCATGCGGTACAGCAGGCCATCGACGACGCTTTGCGCTGAGCGCAAGCCCGATACCCGGTCTTACAAGGAGAGCAAGATGAAATTGTCCGGAATACTGATGATGTTGATGGTGGCCGCGGCCGGCAATGCGGTTCTGAGCAGCCAGGCTTTGGCCGACGGCTGGCGCGATGGCGATGCCTGGACCTGGCAGCAGCACCAGTGGCATCCCGAGGAGCACCCCTACTATCTGCACGCAATGACCGATCTGCGCACCGCGCGCGATCTGCTGGCCCGTCCGGACTATCCGCGGGTGATGAATGACGAGCGCCATGCGGTGGACGAGATCAACAAGGCCTTGCGCAAGATGCGCGACGCCGCCATCGACGACGGCAAGAACGTGGATGACCGCATGCCGCCGGACGCGCGCTGGAGGCCGGAAGATCGCTTCCACCAGGCCAAGGTGCTGCTGGACAAGGCCCGCCAGGACGCTACCCATCATGAAGACGACCCCTACCTGCGCTCCTTGCAGCGTGACATCGTCCATCACATAGACGAGGCGCGGCGCGCCATCGACTACGCGGTGTCCGACGCGCTGCGCTGAGTCCCGGCCGGCCGCCGGCATGTGACGGCAGATTGGGCTTGCGTTACCATCGGGCGGATAATAAAGCCTGATGGAGTATTCTAAAATGAGCCGAATTCTGGCGCTCTACACCGGCGGTACCATAGGCATGGACCACACTCCGGAAGGCCTGGCGCCCGTGCCAGGCCTGCTGCCGCGCCTGCTGCAGCGTTTCGCCCGCCCGGGCCTGGAGTTCGACATTGTCGAATTCGAGCATCTGATAGATTCCTCCTCCCTCGCTCCCCGGCAGTGGAACCAGATCATCGATGCCCTTGCCGCGCGCTACGACGCCTATGACGGCTTCGTCGTGATTCATGGCACCGATACCATGGCTTATACCGCCAGTGTGCTGGCCTTCGCCTTGCAAGGCTGGAAGAAGCCGGTGGTGCTGACCGGCGCCCAACTGCCGCTGGTGCATCCGCGTTCCGACGGCTGGGCCAATCTGGCCGATGCGCTGGAGGCGGCCTGCCAGCCGGATCTGCATGAAGTGGCGGTGGCTTTCGACCGGCTGCTGCTGCGCGGTTGCCGCGCGCGCAAGCTGGACGTGGAGCGCTTCGCTGGTTTCGCCAGCCCCAACGACCAGCCATTGGCCGAGTTCGCCATCCATGCCCATTGGCATCGCCAGCGCTGGTTGCCAGGCGAAGGAGAGCGGCGCGAGCTGCGAGTGGATGAAAATCTGAAGCTGGCGGCGCTGATGCTGACGCCGGGCCATGGCGGCGCGCTGGCTGGCCAGATTCTGCAGCAAGGCGGCCTGGATGGCGCCATCCTGCTCGCTTACGGCAGCGGCAATGCGCCCGCCGATCCCGCCTTATTGGCTGGCATCAAGGCGATGGCCGAACGCGGCTGCCCGGTGCTGACCCTGACCCAGGTGGTGCGGGGCGGCGTGGAGGTGGGGGCTTATGCCGCCAGCCAGCCGCTGGCGCGCGCCGGTGCGCTGCCCGGCGCCGACCTGACGCCGGAGGCGGCGCTGGCCAAGCTGCAGGTGCTGCTGTCCGCCGGACATGCGCCGGCGGAACTGGCCCTCAGGCTGCGGAGGCCGCTGCGCGGCGAGATGAGCGCCTGACGCCTGACCATGCTTCAGCAGGGTTGCCTAAAAAATGGGCAGCCCTTTTTTATCTTCAGGCTTCAACGACTTGGCGGGCTTTTCCACAGCGCGTCCACATGGCTTTGCACTGCTGGTGTGGGGAAAGGCGAAGGTTCTCGCGCCGATGGCGCGGGGGTGGTTTGCCGCGTGGCGATTAAAAAATAGGCGGAGGGCGGGAGTCGGCGTCAAATCAGCCACTTGCCCCGTTTGTCCACATGTCGCGCACAGGATTGTGTACCGCAAGTGGGGATTCCGCCGGCTGCGGGCATGGTCGATTCCGCTTAAAAAACAGGCAGTGCTGTTTTGCGCTTGCAGTTCAGTGGTTTGCCTCACCTATCCACAATGCGCCCACACGGCTTTGCACCGGCATTGGGGAAAAAGTTCCCGCTTGCTTAAAAAACAGTCAGCGCGGCGAATGGCCTGATAGTTCAATGGCTTGTCTGGCTTGTCCACAGTCAGCTCACAGCCCTGTCCCCGCAAGCTGTGAAAATCCGGGAAAGCTGGGCGCGCCGGGGTATAATGGCCGGCTCGGTTCCGGTGACTGCTGGCGGCGTCTGCCGGCGGCCGCGGACAGGATGTGTGGAAGATGCGGCAGAGTCAGGTCGGCGGGCCGATCCGGGTGGCGATAGTCGGCCCGGAGTCCAGCGGCAAGAGCACGCTGGCTGAGGCGTGGGCCGAGCGTTTGAGGCGGGAAGGCCGGCGCGCCGCCTGGGTGGCGGAATACTCGCGTGCCTATTATGCCGATCGGCCTTATATTTCCAGCATGGCGGACATTGAGGCGATAGCCGCGGGCCAGTTGACGGCGGAGGCGCGGGCAGCCTGCGGCGCCGACATCCTGTTGTGCGACACCACCGTGCTTACCTGCAAGATCTGGGCGGAAGTGGCTTTCGGCCGGGCATCTCCCGCGTTGCTGCGGCTGTACCGGCCGCAGGATTACGCGCTTACCTTGCTGACCCGGCCGGACATGCCGTGGCAAGCCGATCCGCTGCGCAGCCATCCCACCCAGCGCGACTGGCTGCTGGATCTGCACCGGCGGGAATTGGCCGACATGGGGATCGCCGCCGTCGAACTGGCGGGCGGACCGGAGGAAAGGCTGGAGCGGGCGGGGCAGGCACTTTTGCCGCTGCTGGCTGCCTAAAAAATAAGCGAATGAAAAAGCGGTTGTGGAATCAGCGGTTTGCCGCGCTTGTCCACAACGACTCCACAGCCTTGTCCGTCGGCGGCGTGGATAGCCGGCAAGAGCTGCCTAAAAAATGGGCGACGAAAAAAAGATCAGACAGATTAAGGGCTTGGCGGCCTTGTCCACAGGCCGCTCACAAGCCTGTCCAGAATAGGTGTGCAAAATGAAAGAAACGTTCCGGCTCAACAGCGAATACATCGCCTTGTGCGATCTGCTCAAGGCCTGCAATGTCTGCCAGTCCGGCGGCGAGGCCAAGCACTTCATCGCCGAGGGCAATGTGCAGGTGGATGGCGCGCAGGAACTGCGCAAGACCTGCAAGATCCGCGCCGGCCAGCAGGTGAGCGGCGATGGTTTCCATATCCAGGTCGAGGCCGTCTGAGATGGATGACGCAACGGACGCCATGCCGGAGCCGCCGTTCGAGGTGGACGACGACATGTGCTGCGGCAGCGGCTGCGATCCGTGCATCCTGGATATTTACCAGCAGGAGTTGCGCGAATACCGCACGCGGCTGGCCGCCTGGCGGCAGCGCGAGGCGCTGCGGCGGGCTCAGGCAGGAGAGGCTGATGGCCGGCATTGATCTGCATTTTCATTCCCGCGTCTCGGACGGCGCGCTGTCGCCCACCGAGGTGATAGACCGCGCCGCCGCGCGCGCGCCCAGCCTGCTGGCGCTGACCGATCACGACTGCACCGCCGGTCTGGCCGAGGCGGCGGCGGCGGCGGCGGGGCACGGCATCGATTTCCTCAACGGCGTCGAGGTGTCGGTCACCTGGGGTCGGCATACCGTCCACATCGTCGGACTGGGCATAGACCCCGGTTTTCCGCCCTTGGCCGCCGGTCTGCAGCGCATCCGCGACGGCCGGGTGGAGCGGGCGCGGCAGATGGGCGAGTCGTTGGCGGCCGCCGGCATCGCCGGAGCCTTCGAAGGCGCGATGCGCTGGTGCGACAATCCGGACATGATAGGCCGCACCCATTTCGCCCGCCATCTGGTGGACTCGGGCGCGGTCAAGGATGTGCGCACCGTGTTCCGCAAATTCCTGACGCCGGGCAAGCCCGGCTACGTCGCCCACGACTGGGCCGGCCTGGAGGATGCGGTGGGCTGGATCACCGGCGCCGGCGGCATGGCGGTGATCGCCCATCCCGGCCGTTACGACATGGGTCGCACGCTGATCGAGCGGCTGATCCTGGACTTCAAGGCGGCGGGCGGAGAAGGAGTCGAGGTGGCCTGCGGCAGCCACAGCCTGGACGACATGCACAAATTCGCGCTGCACGCCGAACGGCACCAGTTGTATGCCAGCAGCGGCAGCGACTTCCACGCGCCGGGAGAAGGCGGGCGCGACGTCGGCTACACCGAAGCGCTGCCGCCGCTGTGCCGGCCCGTCTGGCAGGCGCTGAGCGCGCGCATCATCAGGCCGGCGGCCTGACAAGGACACCATCATGGCCCAGTTTTTCGTGATCCATCCTGACAATCCGCAGGCGCGGCTGATCCGCGAGGCGGTGAAAATCCTGCGCGAGGGAGGGGTGATCGCCTACCCCACCGACTCCTGTTACGCGCTGGGCTGCGCGCTGGGCGACAAGGCGGCGATGGAGCGCATCCTGCAGATCCGCGGCCTGGATCTGAAGCAGCGCCTGATGACGCTGGTCTGCCACGACCTGTCCGAACTGGCCAATTACGCCCGGGTGGACAACAGCCAGTTCCGCCTGCTCAAGAGCGCGACGCCCGGCAGCTACACCTTCATCCTGCAGGCCAGCCGCGAAGTGCCGCGCCGCACCCTGCACCCCAAGCGCTCCACCATAGGCCTGAGGGTGCCGGACCACAAGGTGGCGCTGGCCTTGCTGGAAGATCTGGGCGAACCGATATTGTCCTGTACCCTGATGCTGCCGGGCGATGCCGAGCCGCTGTCCGACCCCTATGAAATCCGCGAGCGGTTGGAGCATCTGGTGGACGCGGTGATAGACGGCGGCTGGTGCGGAACCGAGCCCACCACCGTCATCGACATGACCGACGGCGTGGAACTGGTGCGCCAGGGAAAGGGCGCGCTGGCGCCCTTCGGTCTTTGATTCATTCTTCAATCTTCGGAAAACTATGCAGTCACTTTCATTGATTCAGCAACTGGCGATCTCCATCCTGCCCATCCTTTTCGCCATCACCGTGCCGGCCGGCGCGCAGGCCTATATGGCCGACCACCTGGGCGACCGCACCGCCTTCATGACCGGCCGCCGCACTTTCAGCCCGCTGGCGCACATCGATCCGGTGGGCTCCATCCTGCTGCCGCTGGTGGGCGTGGCGCTGGGCGGCTTCATCATCGGCTGGCCCAAGTCGCTGCAGCTCAACGCCGGCGCCATGCGCAAGCCGCGCACCGCATTGGCCAAGGTGGCACTGGTGACACCGCTGGCCAATCTGGCGATGGCGCTGTTGTGGGCGGTGCTGATCCTGGCGTCCAGCCATGTGCCCGACTATTTTGGCGAGCCGCTGGCGCTGATGGCGCTGGTGGGCGTCAAGATCAACGTGGCGCTGATGATCTTCACCCTGATTCCGCTGCCGCCGCTGCCGGGCGGGGTGATTCTGCAGGCGCTGCTGCCGCAGCGCGCCGCCTGGCAATTTTCCAAGGTCGAGCCCTACAGCTTCTGGATACTGCTGCTGCTGATGTTCAGCGGCATCCTGGGCAAGGTGCTGCTGCCGCTGGTTCAGCTGATTTTCCAGTTGATCGTGGGGGTGGTGGCATTCTGAGCGGCGGCTGACCGGCCGCTCGGGTTGGTCAAACTGCCGGCGCGCCGTCATTTCGACGGCGGGCGGCAAGGAGAGGAGAGCCCATGGTCGATTTCAACCAGCTGGTCCAGCAGATAGCCATCTATGCCTTGCCGGTGCTGTTCGCTATCACGCTGCATGAGGCGGCGCACGCTTACGCGGCGCGCCGCTTCGGCGACAACACCGCCTACATGCTGGGGCGGATGACGCTCAATCCGCTCAAGCACATCGACCCGGTCGGCACCGTGCTGCTGCCGTTGCTGTCGCTGATGATGGGCGGCTTTATCTTCGGCTGGGCCAAGCCGGTGCCGGTGAATTTCAGCGCGCTGCGCAAGCCGCGCCAGCACAGCCGCTGGGTGGCCGCAGCCGGGCCGCTGGCCAACTTCGCCATGGTATTCCTGTGGGTGGGCCTGCTGAAGCTGGCGCTGTACAGCCACACCGCCTACAGCGAGCCGCTGCTGTTGATGAGCAAGGCCGGCATAGCCATCAACATCTCGCTGATGCTGCTCAACCTGCTGCCCATCCTGCCGCTGGACGGCGGCCGCATCGTCGAGAGCCTGCTGCCGCCCGGCTGGGCCTGGCGGTATGCGCAGACCGAGCGCTACGGCATGTGGGTTCTGCTGTTGCTGCTGGCCACCGGCAAGCTCGGGATCATCCTGCAGCCGTTTTACGGCTTGATGTATGATTTGATCCGAATGTTTTTCTAAAACCTTCCGCGGGGCCAGTCCTGCCGCCGGGCGATGCTGGCGGTTTTGCGCGCCCCGCGCCAATGAGAGCAAAATAGTATGTTCGCCAACCGCATTCTTTCCGGCATGCGCCCCACCGGCAGCCTGCACCTTGGCCACTACCACGGCGTGATCAAGAACTGGGTGGAGTTGCAGCACAGTCACGAATGCTTCTTCATGGTGGCCGACTGGCACGCGCTGACCACCAACTTCGACGACGTCTCCATCATCGGCAAGTCCATCAATGAAATGGTGATCGACTGGCTAGCCTCCGGCGTCGATCCGGAAAAATCCACCATTTTCGTGCAGTCGCGCGTGCCGCAGCACGCCGAGCTGCATCTGGCGCTGTCGATGGTGACGCCGCTGGGCTGGCTGGAGCGGGTGCCCACCTATAAAGACCAGATGGAGAAGCTCAGCCACAAGGATCTGACCACCTACGGCTTCCTGGGCTATCCCTTGCTGCAGGCCGCGGACATCCTGGTGTACAAGGCCGGTCTGGTGCCGGTGGGCGAAGACCAGGTGCCGCACATCGAGCTGACCCGCGAAGTGGCTCGCCGCTTCAACCACATGTTCGGCCGCGAGCCCAATTTCGAGGAGCTGGCGCGCGCGGCGGCGAAGAAAATAGGCAAGGCCGGCAAAGAGTTCGACCGGTTGCGCACCGCCTATCTGCAGGACGGCAACGCGGAGGCGCTGGAAGCGGCGCGCGCGATCCTGGCCGCCAGCCAGAATCTGGGCGGCGCCGACCGCGAGCGTCTGGCGGGATGGCTGGAGAACAAGGGCAAGACCATCCTGCCGGAGTGCGAGGCCAAGCTGACCGCCGCCTCCAAGATGCCCGGCCTCGACGGCCAGAAGATGTCCAAGTCCTACGGCAACACCATCACCATGCGCGAGGCGCCGGAGACGGTGAGCAAGAAGATCCGCGGCATGCCGACCGACCCGGCGCGGGTGCGCCGCACCGATCCGGGCACCCCGAGCCGTTGCCCTGTTTGGCAGCTGCACGAGGTGTACAGCAACGATGAGACCAAGGCATGGGTCAAGGCGGGCTGTACCAGCGCCGGCATCGGCTGCCTGGACTGCAAGCAGCCGGTGATAGACGCCGTGGTGCGCGAGCAGCAGCCGATGTTCGAGCGCGCCGAGAAATATCTGGCCAATCCCGGACTGGTGGCGGAGATACTTGCCGACGGCAACGCCCGCGCCGAGAAAGTGGCGCGCGCGACCATGTGCGACGTGCGCGAGGCGCTGGGCCTGGGCCGCTAGGCCGGCATCGAGGCGGCGCCTGGCCGGGAGGCTGGGCTGCCGCCGCTCAACTTTGCTGCAGCAGCTCCGAGACTTCCCGCACCACTTGCACCACGTCGCGGGCGCCGCTGCGGATTTCGGAAATCGCGCCGCGCGCCTGATCCGCCAGTTGCAGGCTGCTGTGGGTCAGCGTCTGCATCTGCCCCATGGCTTCGATCGCCGAGCGCGAGTCATCCTGAATGCTCTTGACGATGCCGGAGATCTGGCCGGTGGACTGGCTGGTACGCTCCGCCAGCTTTCTCACCTCGTCGGCCACCACCGCGAAGCCGCGGCCGGTTTCGCCGGCGCGGGCAGCCTCGATGGCGGCGTTCAAGGCCAGCAGGTTGGTCTGGTCGGCGATGTCGCTGATGGTGTTGACGATGGAGCCGATCTGGCTGGAGCTGTTGCCCAGTTTGGACAGGATGGTGGACGAGTTCTCCACGCTGTCGGCCACCCGGCTGATTTCGGTGGTGGCCTGCTCCAGCACGCTGCTGCCCTGGATCGACAGCTGTTCGGTGTTTTCCGAGGCCTGCACCGCGGATTGGGCGTTTTCCGCCTGTTGTTGCAGCCGCTGCATTTGTTCGCTGATGTCGGTGGCGAATTTCACCACCCGCACCGGCCGGCCGGTGGGGTCCAGCACCGGATTGTAGGTGGCTTGCAGCCAGATCAGTTGGCCGTTCTTGTCGATGCGGCGGAACTGGCCTTGCAGGAAGCGCCCCTGCCTGAGCTGTTTCCACAGCTCGGCGTATTCCGGGCTGTGCGCATAGGCGGCTTCGCAAAGCATCTGGTGGTGCTTGCCTATGACCTCGTTCTTGCCGTAGCCGAACACTTGCAGGAAGTTGTCGTTGGCGTCGAGGATATTGCCCTGCAGGTCGAATTCGATCCGCGCCATCGACTGGTCTATCGCGGTGCGCAAAGCCTTGCTGTCCTGTTCCGCCTCGACTTGGCGGGTGATGTCGGTGGCGACCTTGATCACGCCGGTCACTTTGCCGGACGCGTCCATGATCGGCGAGTAGTTCGCCTCCAGCCAGACCTCGCTGGCGTCTTTGCGCAGGCGCAGGAAGCGGCCGGATTGGAATTCGCCGCGAGCAAGCTGCTGCCAGAAGTTGTGGTAGGCCGGGCTGTTGGCGTAGCTGGAGGGGCAGAAGATGCGGTGATGCTGGCCGACGATCTCTTCGCTGCGGTAGCCCATGGTCTGCAGGAAACTGGCATTGGCGTGGATGATGGTGCCCGAACTGGAAAATTCGATGAGCGCCATCGAACGCTCGATGGCGCTCAGCATATTGCGCGCTTTGTCCAGCTCCTGCCTAGTCTGTTCAAGGTTCTGGCTGAGTTTGCGGTTGAAAAAGGCCATGGAGAATATCCTTGTCGCGAGCTGTTGTTGACGAAACCATAATCGAAGCAACTGACTTTTACAGACTAATTCAGCATAAGTAAATTTACGGATTATTTTCCACTGATATTGCGTAAGAACGACGAACGGCGACCATGCGTGCATGGTCGCCGTTTTTCTTGCCGGGACGGGAGGGGATCAGTCCAGCTTGTATTGCACGCCCAGCGTGAAGGTGCGTCCGGTGGGGTCGTACTGGCTGGAGTCGTAATAGATTCCGGCATGCGAATCCCAAGGCGACCGGCGGTTGGCCAGATTCTGCACGGCGGCGGTCAGCGTGACGCGTTTGACGCCCTTGTAGCTGGCGCTAAGGTTGAAGGTGTTGGAGCTGCCCACCCGGCTCTGGTCGTCCGCGCCGCTGCTGAAGGCCTGGGTGTAGCCGTCAGTGTGGAACCAGGTCAGGGTGGACGACCAGTCGTGATTGTCCCAGCTGGCCGACGTCTGGCCTTTCCAGCGCGGCAGCGCGCCCAGCAGGTTGCTGCCGGCGCCTTCCTGCAGCGCGCCGCCCTGTTGCAGCGGCTGGCGGAAGGACAGCAGGCGGCTCCACTGCGCGGCCAGTGTCAGCCGGCCGCCGGCCAGCTTCCAGCTTTGCCTCAGGTCCAGGTCGAAGCCCGAGGTTTCGCGGTTCCCCAGGTTGGTGAACTGCTGGGTGATGGTCTGCAGCCGGCCCTGGCTGTCGCGTACGACTTGGCCGGGGTAGGCGCCGGGGTTGCGCACCAGATTGTCGACGTCTTCCAGGCCAATCACGTCTTTCTGGCGGATCCGGTAATAGTCGATGGCGATGCTGCTGTCCGCGGTCGGCGACAGCACCAGGCCCAGGTTGGCGTTGGTGGAGTGTTCCGGCTTGATGGCTGGATTGGCCACCACCAGGTGGGTGTAGCCTATGCTCTGGTTGGGGGTGATCGGATCGTAAGGGTCCTGCACGCTGCCGTAGCTGACCGCGGTGCTGTGGGTGATTTCCGGCAGCGACGGCGCGCGGAAGCCTTTGGACAGCGAGCCGCGCAGGGTCAGGCTTTGCAGCGGCTGATAGCGCAGCCCCAGCTTGGGCGAGAAGGCGCTGCCGAAGTCGCTGTAGTGGTCGGCGCGGGCGGCGGCGCTCAGGCTGAGGCTTTTCAGCAGCGGCACGCTCAGCTCGGAGTAGGCGGCCTGCACGTTGCGGGCGCCGTTGATCAGGTCCAGCGCCGGGCGCAATTCGGTGCCGCTGGTCACTGCGGCCGAGGTGCCGGCGTTCATCATCTCGCGCCGCAGCTGGTAGCCGGCGGCGAAGCCCAGCGGTCCAGCCGGCAACTGCGCCAGCTCGGTGCTGGCGGTGGCGTCGAAACTGGCGGTGCGGTACCAGGCCGGCCGCAGGGTGTTGATCAGCAGGCTGTCCTTCGTCGCCGCGCTGTTCTGCGCCGGATCGATGAAGTTGTAGCCGCCGCTGGCCAGCAGCTTCTCATAGGCGTAGCGGTTGACGAAGTTGTACGCGTACTCGCGCAGCCGGCTGTCGGAATACAGGCCCGACACGTCCCAGTCCCATTTGTCGCCGCTGCCTTTCACTCCCGCCAGCAGGCGGCGGAACGACACGCTGTCGGTCTTGTCGCGTTGGCCCAGGTCGAACAGGGTGGCGCTGATCGGAGTGGGGCCGGCGTTGGGATTGCTGGGGTTGCCGGCCGGCAGCACATTGCTGATGGACGTCAGCGATTGGGTGGCGGCGTTCCAGGCGCGCAGCGAGCTGGTGACGGACAGCGGCGGCCCGAAGATCTGGTTGCTGTGGCTGGCGCCGTATAGGAATTCGGCATAAGCCTCGGTGACGGCGTCCAGCCGGTAGCTGCCATGCAGCGCGGCATGGTAGCGCTCTATGCCCGGCATCAGCGTGGTGTATTGCGCCGGATTGTAGGCCCATACCCGGCCGCTCTTGCCGGGGTTCAGCGCACCGTAGTCGGTGTCCTGCAGCGGGCCGATGGCGTTGGGAAAGCGCTGGACCGGGTTGCCGTTGTAGTAGTTGGTGACGTTGCGCACCAGCGATCCGCCCGGTTGGCCGCGGAAGTCGTTGTCCTTCAGCCAGGAAACGTCGGTCTGGTCCAGCCGGTCGCGCTTTTGCGCGTCGAAGGAGAACCAGAGGTTGTAGCCGTCCTGGCCCAGATCGCCCTTGCCGGCCAGCAGATTGAACTGGCGTTCGTTCTGGCCGGTGCTGGCGTCGCGGCTGACGCTGGCGCCCAGCTCGGCGCCCTGATAGTCGGAGTAGAGGATGATGTTGACCACGCCGGCGATGGCGTCCGAGCCGTAGATGGCGGATGCGCCGTCCTTGAGGATTTCTATCCGCTTCACCGCCTTGAGCGGCAGCGAGTTCAGGTCGACGAAGGTTTCCTGCAATTCCTGAGCGGTGGCGTAGTTGGACACCCGCTTGCCGTTGACCAGAATCAGCGTGTTGCGCTGGCCCAGGCCGCGCAGCGAGATGCCGGCGGTGCCGGCGGAGAAGCTGCCGGTGTACTGCTCGTTGAAGCTGTTGCCGCTGTTCACCGCCAGCGAGCGCAGCACGTCGGGCAGACTGCTCTTGCCGCTGGCGGCGATGTCGGCGGCGCTGATCACCTGCACCGGATTGGTCTTGGCCTTCGAGCTGGCGCGGATATTGGAGCCGGTGACGGTGACGCGCTCCAGCGAATTGTCCTGGGAGGTGGCGTCGGAGGCGAGGGTGGCGAAAGGCAAAGCGGCGCCCAGCCCGGCCAGCAGCAGGGTGTGTTTCATCATGGAAAAAGCTTTCTTTGTTATTCGGGAAAGGCGGTCCTGCCCGGATTGCGCGGATAAATCAGCCGGGCAGCCGGGAACAGTGGCGAGGCGGGGAGTGGTGGCGGAGTGTGGCTGGCATCATCTTTCTGGATACAAAATACATAATGGAATATGCAAAATGTATCGACATTGACGATCGTTGTGAAATGAAAGATTCGGATTAGCTAATTCCCGGAGAGGGGAATTGCGCGCCGGCGGCAACGGCCGCCAGCTGGCGCGTGGGGGGCTTATTGTCCGGGGCGCAGCGCCTGCATCTGTTGGCGCTGGGTTTCCATGCAGCTCTTGAGCGCCTGCGGCGTCTGCGCCGCCTGGATGCAGCTTTGGCTGGTCTGCAGAATCTGGATGCGCTGGGCGTGCTCCTGTAGCAGCTTGGCCTTCATTTCGCCGAAGCGGGCCTGGCCGTGCGGGGCGGAGGCGCCGGGCGCGGCGCAGGCCAGCATCGGGGCGAGCAGCAGGACGACGGGCAGAATCTTCATGGTCTCTCCTTTGCGGTAGGCGTCTTCCGGAGATATACACCATGACCTGGCCGCGCGCTCAGTCCATGGCCTCCACCTCGCCGTCGGCGCCGACGCGGGCGCTGATCACTTTGCCGCTGGCGACGTTGCGCACCCGGATCACCTCGCCTTTGCGGCCGTTGGCCAGCGCCTCGCCGGCGTTGCTGACCTCTATGCCGTCCTGGCGGGCGACGATGCGCACTTCGCCGCCGCGCTTCACCAGCAGCGGCGCCTGCAGCTGCTTGCGGCGCAGCAGTTGGCCCTGGCTGAGGGCCGCGCGCGCCGCCAGGCCGAGCGGCGGGCTGGATGCACCGAACAGGTCGGCCGGCTCGCTGACCGGACGCTGGCTCCAGGCGATGTCCTCTTTCTGCAGCGGCGCGCCGGCGGGCAGGTCGCGCGCGGCGCTGGCCACCCTGGCGTTGACGCTGGCGCGGACGATGTAGTCGCCGCTCCAGTCCTTGTCCGGACAGCCGACGCTGAAGCGCATGCGGCTGAAGGCGCGGCTGTCCGTTGCCTCCACCCGCCAGGCTTGGACGCAGGCCGGCAGATCGCGCGGCGGCAGCAGTTGCAGGCGGATGTCGGCCTGGCCCAGCCCGGCGTCGGACAGCCGTTGTTGGATCAGCTGGACGGCGTGCTGCCGGACGGCTTGTTCGGCGGAGTTGCCGGCCTGAACGGGCAGGGAGAGCAGCAGGCCGAGCAGCGGCCATGCCTGTGTGTATCGTGGTTTCGTGAATTTTGCCATTACAAACCGCGTGGTAATTGTTGCGTATACGATGCCGGGCTCGCTTATTAGTATCGCTTTCCAATAGAAAGGCTATTTCTAGTCAATAGCTTGAACATGGTAGTGAACTGATAGGGTCAAGGCAATGGGCATGCATCTGGACAAGGCCCTGAGCGTCCACCCCGAGGCCTTGCGGCTGCGGGCGGAGCGGACCCGGGTGCTGGCGTCGAATCTCGCCAACGAGAACACCCCGGGTTATCAGGCGCGTGACATCGATTTCAAGGCGGCGCTGGCATCGTCAGGCGCCGATTCTTCCATGGCGCTGGATGACGGCGGCGGCGATTTGATGTACCGGCTGCCGAACCATCCCTCGCGCGACGGCAACACCGTCGAGCTGGGCGTTGAGCAGGCCGAGTTCTCGCAGAACGTTTCCGAATTCCAGACCAGCCTCACCTTCATCAATATGAAGCTGCATGGCTTGGCCAAAGTCATCGCGGGGTAAGCAAGCATGTCATTCCGGGATATCTCGCGCATCGCCGGCTCGGCGATGACCGCGCAGACCGTGCGTCTCAACACGGTGGCCAGCAATCTGGCCAACGCCGACACCGCCGCCGGCACCGAACAGGCGGCCTATCACGGCCGCAAGCCGGTATTCAGCAGCCAGATGCAGGGCGAGGGCATGGGCGTGCAGGTGCTGGACGTGGTGCAGAACCAAGAGCCGGTGCGCAAGGCGCACGAGCCGGGCAATCCGCTGGCCGACGCCAGCGGCAATGTTTTCTACAGCAATGTCAACGCGGTGGAAGAGATGACCGACATGCTGTCGGCCAGCCGCGCTTTCCAGACCAACGTCGAGGTGCTGTCCAAAGTGAAAAGCATGCAGCAGGACCTGCTGAAGCTGGGAGACAACGCATGAGCGTGGATCAGGCGCAATCGAAGCCGTTCGCCGCGGGCGGCAACGGCCAGCAAGCGGGCGGGCAGGGTGTGGCTCCGGCCGCCGGCCAGAGCGGCGGCGGCAACGACATGTTCATGACGCTGCTGCTGGCGCAAATCCGCAACCAGAGTCCGCTGGACCCGGCCGATCCGTCGCAGTTCGTCAGCCAGCTGGCGCAGATGAGCCAGATGCAGTCCACCCAGGGCATGCTGAGCCAGTTGCAGAGCCAGGGCGCGATGCTGCGCGAGCTGCAGGGCGTGGCGCTAGGCGCGCAGGTGGGCAAGAACATGCTGGTGCAGACCGACCGCATCCGCAGCGACGGCCAGGGCAGTCTGTCCGGCCGCGTCACCCTATCTGGCGCCGAGGAGCACGCCACGCTGACGCTGACCGACGCCGCCGGCAAGCGCACCCTGGTCGATCTGGGCAAGCGCGCCGCCGGCGCGTCCGATTTCAGCGTCAAGCTGGCCGACTACGGCCTTGTCGCCGGGGACTACCAGGTGGAACTCTCCACCGCGTCGAAAAAGGCCGGCCTGCTGGAGTTGCAGGCCGCGGTCAGCGGCGTGCGCCTGCCGGTCAACGGCGGCGAGCCGACCATCACGCTGGCAGGCCTGGGCGACTTTCCGTCCTCTTCCATATCCGCCTTGCTGGGCAAGCCCGGCAGTTCCGCTTAAAGCCCGTTCCGGAGACCACCATGAGTTTTGAAATCGCT
Source organism: Chromobacterium sphagni (assembly GCF_001855555.1). Lineage (GTDB taxonomy): Bacteria > Pseudomonadota > Gammaproteobacteria > Burkholderiales > Chromobacteriaceae > Chromobacterium > Chromobacterium sphagni. Next base: position 23,032 of record NZ_MKCT01000016.1, read on the forward strand.
CTGTCAGGCATCAACGCCGTCAACAACCAGCTGGGCAGCATCAGCGACAACATCTCCAACTCCGGCACCTACGGCTTCAAGTCCGGCCGGGTCACCTTCGCCTCTGCCTACGCCGGCAGCCAGGCGATGGGCGTCAACGCCAACGCCAACAACCAGAACATCGGCCGCAGCGGCGGCGTGGTGTCCACCGGGCGCGCGCTGGACGCCGCCATCGACGGCCGCGGCTTCTTCGTGTCCAAGAGCGTCGCCGGCGCGATGACCTACAGCCGGGTCGGCATCTTCAACACCGACAAGGACGGCTATCTGGTGGACAACTACGGCGGCCGCATGCAGGGCTATGCCAAGTCCGACGCCGGCGCGCTGGGCGCGATCGGCGACATCCAGATCCCTACCGGCAACATCCCGGCCAAGCCCAGCGACTCGCTGCAGTACACCGGCAACATGTCCTCCGGCTGGGCGGTGCAGACCATCCCGTTCGACAAGGGCACCAATCAGAGCTTCAACTATTCCAACGTGTCCAACGTCTACGACTCGCTGGGCAACAAGCACAACCTGACGCAGTACTTCTGCAAGACCGCGGACAGCACCGTCACCGTGCACTACGTGCTGGACGGCAATCCGCTGGCCACCACCACCGACCTCAAGTTCGACACCAACGGCAAGCTGACCGCGCCGGCGGCGACCGTAGCCCTGAATCTGGGCTCTCCGGCCGGAGCTTCCCCGCTGAGCGTGGCGGTGGACTATACCGGCACCACCCAGTTCGCCGGCGAGGCCAGCACCAGCCGCAGCGCCAGCAATGGCTACGCGCCGGGCGCGCGCACCGGCGTCAGCCTGGGCGAGAACGGCGAAGTGATCGTCAGCTACAGCAATGACCAGAAGATGACGGTGGCGCAGCTGGCCATCGCCAATTTCGCCAACGAGAACGCGCTGACCGCCGGCTCGCAGACCAGTTGGCAGGAGTCGGCCGGCTCCGGCGCGCCGCTGTTCTCCACCGCCGGCAGCAGCATGGCCGGCAAGCTGGCCACCGGCTCGCTGGAGCAGTCCAATGTCGACGTCACCGCCGAACTGGTCAGCCTAATGACCGCGCAGCGCAACTACCAGGCCAACACCAAGGTGATCTCGGCGGAAAACCAGGCGATGCAAGCGCTGATGCAGGCGGTGTAAGGCATGGACGCGCTGATCTACACCGCGATGAGCGGCGCCGACCGCATGTTGAAGGCGCAGCAGATCCACGCCAACAACCTGGCCAACGCCGAGACCGGCGGTTTTCGCGCCGACATCGACGCCGCCACCAGCCAGGCGGTGCCGGGCTACGGCTACGACGCCCGCCTGCTGAGCCAGAACGCGCCGACCGTGTTGGACAGCCGCAACGGCGCGGTGGTGGAGACCGGTCGCGATCTGGACATCGCCTTGCAGGGCGACGGCTTCATGGCCATTTCCGCCGCCGACGGCAGCGAGGCCTACACCCGCGCCGGCAGCATGGTGGTGGGGCCGGACGGCGCGCTCAGCGTCAACGGCCACCCGGTGCTGGGCGACGGCGGCGCCATCACGCTGCCGGAAGGCTACACCAAGGTGAGTGTGGCGGCCGATGGCACCATTTCCGTGCTCAATCCCGGCGACACCGAAATGCAGCCGGTGGACAAGCTCAAGCTGGTCAAGCCCGATCCGCGCGAGGTGGGCAAGAGCGCCGACGGCCTGATCGTCAGCCGCCAGGGCCGGCCGCTGGCCGCCGACGACACCGTCACCGTGCAAGGCGGCCATCTGGAGCGCAGCAATGTGTCCGCGGTGGAGGAGATGGTGGCCACCATGACGCTCAACCGCAATTTCGAAATGCAGATGAAGCTGTTCAACGCCGCCAGCGACATGAACGAGGCGGGCAACCGCCTGGTGCGCGCGTAAGCGCCAACCACACCGATTTGGAGAATTCAGCATGAACCCGGCATTGTGGATCAGCAAAACCGGCATCCAGGCGCAGGACGCGCGCCTGACCGCCATCGCCAACAACCTGGCCAACGTCAACACCACCGGCTTCAAGCGCGACCGCATGGTGTTCGAAGACCTGTTCTACCAGGTGGACAAGCAGCCGGGCAGCAAGGTGGACGACAACAACGTCTCGCCGTCCGGCGTGCAACTGGGCAACGGCACCCGGCTGGTGGGCAGCCAGAAGGTGTTCACCGAGGGCAATCTCACCACCACCGGCCAGTCGCTGGACGTGGCCATCGTCGGTCAGGGTTTTCTGCAGGTGAAGATGAGCAATGGCGAAACCGGCTACACCCGCGCCGGCCAGCTGCAGCTGAACGCCAACGGCCAGCTGGTGAACGCCCAGGGCCTGCCGCTGGAACCGGAGATCACCATTCCAGCCACCGCCACCAAGGTCTCGATCAGCGAGACCGGCGCGGTGTCGGTGACCGAGGGCAGCGGCTCCACACCCACCGACATCGGCCAGGTCACGCTGGCCAACTTCATTAATCCCACCGGCCTGTTGGCGCTGGGCGACAACCTGTTCCAGGAAACCGCCGCCAGCGGCAACCCCACCACCGGCAATCCGGGCACCGACGCGCTGGGCAAGCTCAAGCAGGGCAGTCTGGAAGGCTCCAACGTGCAGGTGGTGGAGGAGATGGTGGACATGATCGCCGCGCAGCGCACCTATGAAATGAACACCAAGGTGTTGTCGGCCGCCGACAATATGCTGCAGCAGCTGGGTCAGGCGGTGCGATGAGGCTGATCCGCCTTGCGCCGCTGGCGGTCTTGCTGCTGGCGGCCTGCGCCCAGTTCCAGCCGCCGCAGCCGGAGCCGGACCCGTTGCCGGACCTGCTGCGGCAGCAGGTCCAGACCAGCCGCGGCGGCGGTGTGTTCACCCCTGCGGGCGCCTTGTCGCTCACTTCGGACAACCACGCCTTCCGTCCCGGCGACGTGCTGACCGTGGTGCTGGAGGAAACCACCCAGGCCAGCAAACAGGCCGGCACCAGCTTCGGCAAGAAATCCGGCGCCAAGGTGGCTCCGTCGCTGCTGGGCAATACCACGTTCAACGCCCAGGTGGGCATAGACGCCAGCCGCGACTTCAACGGCTCGTCCACCTCCACCCAGCAGAACGCGCTGGCCGGCTCCTTGACCGTGGTGGTGCACAAGGTGCTGGCCAACGGCTTGCTGCAGGTGAAGGGCGAGAAACAGCTGGCGCTCAACCAGGGCGAGGAAACGCTGCGGCTGGCCGGCTACGTGCGGGTGGAAGACATCGACACCGACAACCGCGTCTCCTCGCTGCGCATCGCTAACGCCCGCATCGGCTATTCCGGCACCGGCGCGCTGGCCGACGCCAACAATGCCGGCTGGCTGATGAAGTTCTTCACCAGCCCGCTGATGCCGTTTTAAGGTCCGTCATGAAACTAGCGTTTTTCCGCCGCCTGCTGGCGGTTGTTTTGCTGGCGGCCTGCCCGCTGGCCGCCTTCGCCTTGCCGTTGCGCCAGATGGTCAATGTCGAGGGCATCCGCGACAACCAGCTGATAGGCTACGGCATCGTAGTGGGCTTGGACGGCACCGGCGACAACTCGCAGGTGAAGTTCTCCGGCCAGTCGGTCGCCAACATGCTCAAGCAGTTCGGCCTGAAGATGCCGGAGAAGACCGACACCCGCGTCAAGAACGTGGCGGCGGTGATGGTCAGCGCCAGCCTGCCGCCCGGCTACAGCCGCGGCCAGACCATAGATGTGACGGTGTCGTCGCTGGGCGACGCCAAGAGCCTGCGCGGCGGCACCCTGCTGCTGACCCAATTGAAGGCGGCCAACGGCGAGGTGTACGCGCTGGCCCAGGGCAGCGTGGTGATAGGCGGGCTGTCGGCGCAGGGCAAGAGCGGCTCCAGCGTCACCGTCAACACCCCCACCGCCGGGCGCATTCCCAACGGCGCCAGCATAGAGCGCGAGATTCCCAGCGATTTCGAGCAGGGCGACTCGATCCGCCTCAGCCTGCGCCGCCCCAGTTTTGAGACTGCCAGCAATGTGGTCAAGGCCATCAACCAGAGTTACGGCAAGATCGCCAGCACCCGCAACGCCACTACGATTGAAGTGAAGGCGCCGATCGATCCCACCGAGCGGGTGGCCTTCGTCGCCAGGCTGGAGCGGCTCAACGTCAATGTCGGCGCCGAGCTGCCGCGCGTGGTGTTCAACTCGCGCACCGGCACCGTGGTGATCAGCGAAGGCGTCACCGTGCGCGCGGCGGCGGTGTCGCACGGCAGCCTGCGGGTGGTGATCTCGGAAAACCCGATGGTCAGCCAGCCGGGGCCGTTCAGCAACGGCGACACCAAGGTGGTGCCCAATTCCAGCGTCAACGTGGAACAGGGGCGGGGCGGATGTTCAAGTGGCCGGCCGGCGCCAGCCTGCGCGCCATCATCGACGCGGTCAACCGCACCGGGGCCACGCCGGACGACGTCATGGCCATTCTGCAGGCGCTGGACCAGGCCGGCGCCATCGACGGCGAACTGATAGTGATTTAAGGAAACAGCCGATGTTGAGCAACGATCTGCAAAACCAGAACCTGCCTTCCGGCGGCGACGCCCCGGTGGCGCCGGCCAGCGCCGAATACCGCAAGAAGGCGGAAAAGGCCGCCGAACAGTTCGAAGCGCAGTTCGTGCGCGAAATGTTCAAGCAGATGCGCAAGACCACCCGCGAAGTGGCGGGCGAAGACAGCGTGTTCGCCAACTCGATCAACGGCGACATGCTGGACCTGGCTGACGGCGCGCTGGCCGACCAGCTGGCGCGCCAGCGCGTTTTCGGCGTCGCCAACGCCATCCTGGCGCAGCTGCTGCCGGCGAATGGGAATATTCCCGTTAAGCCGGAGGGCGCGGCCGTCGCCAGTGACAGTCAAGGCCAAGGCCAAGGCCAAGGCCAAGGCTATGACCATGGCCATGACCAGGGGCTGGCCGCTTTCGCCACACCGATGTTTCCCCTGAACAAGTGATGACAGCCAAACCATGCGCATGATCAACAACGCGCTGTCCGGCGCGCAGGCCGCACAGGTCGCGCTCAATACGGCCAGCCAGAATATCGCCAACGCGATGACTCCGGGCTATTCGCGCCAGGGCGTGGTGTTGACCACCCAGGCGCCGGGCACCGGCGACCCCGACAGCGCCGGCTATGGCGTGGCGGTCGGCAGCGTGCGCCGCTTCAGCGACGACTACAAGAACCTGCTGCAGTGGCAGGCAGGCTCCAGCGTCGGCGAGCAGTCCGCCGCCCAGCCTTACTTCAGCCAGCTGGAGCAGGTGATGGGCAGCGACGGCAGCAGCCTGTCGGCCGGTTTCGACAAGTTCTTCGCCGCGCTCAACGCCGCCAGCCTGGACTCCAACACCATGCGCGACCAGGTGGTGCGCGAGGCCGGCTCGCTGGCGCAGCGCTTCAACAACCTGGACGGCGTGCTCGGCTCGCAGCTGGCGGCCATCGCCGAACAGCGCCATGCCACGCTGACCCAGATCAACAGCGCCGCCGCCAACCTGGCCACCCTCAACGACAAGCTGATGTCGGCCAGGGCGCAGGGCATCAACACCTCCGGCCTGGAGGACGAGCGCGACCGCCAGATCGACTCGCTGTCGTCGCTGGTGGAGGTGCGGGTGGTGGCCCAGCCGGACGGCAGCAAGAGCGTCAGCCTGAAGAACGGCCTGCCGCTGGTCGCCGGCAACAGCGCCGCCACGCTGGACAGCGAAGGCCAGCCCGATGGCAGCCAGCAGCTGAAGCTGGCCTTCGGCACCGAGAAGTATTCCATTCCCGGCAGCGGTCTGGGCGGCCAGCTGGGCGGACTCAACCAGTTCGAAGCCGACAATCTGCGCCCTATCCAGACCCAGGTGCGCGCGCTGGCCGGCGAGCTGGCGAGCCGCGTCAACGCTCAGTTGGCCAAGGGCTACGACCTGAACGGCCAACCGGGCAAGCCGCTGTTCCAGTACGATGCCGGCGCCGCCCACGGTTTGCTGCAAACCACCGGCATCGCGGCGGCCGACCTGGGTTTTTCCGCCGATCCGGCCAAGCCGGGCAACAACGATAATCTGCGGGCCATCCTGGCGATCAAGCAGCAGGCTTTCCCGCTGGCCGGCGTCGGCCAGGTGACGCTGGGCGACGCCTATTCGCAGATGATCGGCCACCTGGCCATTTCCAGCCAGCAGAACAAGTCCGGCCTGGACACCGCCAACGTGATCCGGGCCGAGGCCGAGAAGAATTGGCAGGGCACCAGCGGCGTCAACCGCGACGAAGAAGCGGTCAACCTGATCGAATACCAGAAGATGTACCAGGCCAATATGAAAGTGATTTCGGTGGCCAACCAGCTGTTCGAAAGCACCCTGGCCATCCTGTAAGGACAAGCATGCGTATCTCCAGCAACCAGTACCAGTCCACTCTGCGACTGGCCATGCAGAACAGCAGTTCCAGCATGGCCGAGCTGCTGCAGAAGATGTCCAGCGGCAAGAGTATGCTGGTGGCCTCGGAAAATCCCATCGCCAGCGTGCGCCTGCTGCGCCTGCAGCGCGAGGAGGCGTCCTTGAGCCAGTACCGCGACAATATCGGCGCGCTCAAGTCGCAGCTGTCCAAGAACGAAGCCTTGCTCGACGGCATCAGCGCCAACCTGCGCGACGCGCGCGACATCCTGGTGGCGGCCGCCAACCAGCCGCCGGCGGAGGATTTGAAGGCGATGGCATCGCCGCTGATCAGCCTGCGTGACAGCATCCTGTTCGCCGCCAACACCAAGGACAGCGAAGGGCGCTACATGTTTTCCGGCAGCGCCATCAATACCGCCGCCATCGCGGTGGACAATACTCAGCCGGCAGGCAGCCGCTACAGCTTCGCCGGCAACACCGACAGCCAGCAGGTGACGGTGGGCGAGGGCGTGACTCAGCCGTCCAATGTCACGCTGCAGCCGATGGCCGCCTTGCTCAACCAGTTGGACAAGGCGATCGCCACGCTGCAAAGCCCGACGCTGGACAACAAGGACCCCGCCGTCGGCGCCACCATCCGCGGGGTGATGGACGGCGTGGACAGCGCACTAGGCGATGTCAGCGGCCGCATTTCCGAACTGGGCGGCTCGCAGAACGTTTTGCAGACGCTGGATGGCAACCACAACAGCCTTAGCCTGGCCAACCAGCAGAACATTCTGGAACTGGGCAGCCTGGACTACGGCACCGCCTATATGGACATGAACAATCTGTCGATGGCCTTGCAGGCCAGCCAGAAGGCCTACGGCAAGGTCAGCCAGCTGACCCTGTTCGACGTGATCTGAGTCCGCCGCCATGTCCAGCACGCTTACCTCGGTCAACCACCCCAGCGCGGACAGGCGCTGGAGCAAGAATGGATCGGCCATCGCGCCGGCAAGCGGCCGCGCCGGTGCCGGCGGCCGCCCCGCGCTGGCCAGCGCCCAGCCGTCCGCCGCCTCGGCGTCGGGCTGGCGCTACAGCACCCAGCTCAACGAGCAGCTCAGCGCCGCGCAGTGCGCGCAAGGTTTCGTCGACGACATGCTGCGGCAGCTGGAAAACTTCAAGGGCAGCCTCAGCCAGCAGCTGACTCAGCGCCGGGTGGACTGCGATGGCCTGGCCGAGCAGCGCGACCAGCTGCAGCAGGCTTGGCAGCAAAGGCGGGACGACAGCGTCGGCAGCCTGGACGGCCAGCTTAGGCTGAGCCTCGGCGCGCCATCGCGCCAGCTGTTCGCCGCGCGCGGCCTGGATCTGGACAGCCTGAGCCAGGGTCAATCGGAAACCCTGGTGTTTTCCACCGGCGGCGGCGCGCCGCCCAGCGCGGTGCAGGTGGGCGCCGGCGTCGGCCGCGAAGACATCCTGCGCCGGCTCAATCAGGCTTTGGGGCCGGCCGGCGTGCGCTGCGAGCTGGACGATCATGGCCGCTTGGGCTTCAGTTGCAGCGAACAGGACTGGAGCCGGCTGCAAAACGACCTTGTCGTTCGCGGCGGCGGGGTGCGCTTTCCAGGCGGGGTACCGCAACCCTTGGCGCTGGACGCCGAGCCGCCGGCGCTGGCGCCGGGCCAGTGGCAGGTGGACGACCATGCCCAGGTGCGGCAGACGCTGCAAGGCGTGCTGCGCGCTATCGCCCAACTGCAGCAGACGCGCTCCACCATCAACGGCGCCATCGCCGAGGCGCGCCAGTCCATCAGCCAGCTGGCGAAACAGGACGAGCCGAGCTGGGCCGACGCCTTTGTCAGCGACTTCAACGCCCGCCTCAACCAGAGCGGCGATTTCGGCCATTTGCAGCAACTGGTGCCGGCCTTGCTGGGCATCAGCCGCTACCGGGTGCTGGCGCTGTTGTCATTGCGCTGAGCGCTGATTTGAGATGCGGACGGGCCGCTCCGGCAGGAGCGGCCTTGTTGTTTTGCCCGGCCGGCGCGGGGCTGGGATGTGCGGTTCATACTTCCTTAACATGATAATGTCATCATTCGCGATTTTGCAAAGGAAGCCGCAATGCGCAGCCGCTGCTGGCCGCTAGCCCTGGTAGTGTCGTCCACGCTGGCCCACGCCGATTTCACCATCCCCGGCTTTGAACTGGTGCATACCGCTCCGCAGCACGCCGGCCTGGATACGCCGGATTTGCGCGACCCGGCCACGGTATGGGACGAATTGTTCGACTCGGCCCGGAAGCAGATCGCGCTGGAACAGTTCTACGTGGCGGGCGAGGCGGGCGGTAAGCTCGACCAGGTGATGGACAGGCTCGAGGCGGCGGGACGGCGCGGGGTCAAGATCCGCTTCCTGATGGAAAAGAAGGGCATGTTCGCCAGCAATCCAGCCACCATAGAGCGTCTCAAGCGCATCCCAAATCTGCAATACCGTCAGCTCGATTACAACCAGATCACCGGCAACGGCATCATCCACGCCAAGTTCATCGTGGTGGATGGCAGGCAGGCTTATGTCGGCAGCCAGAATTTCGACTGGCGCTCGCTGCAACACATCCATGAAACCGGTTTGAAGGTGGACGATGCGGTCATGGCCGGCCGGATGCAGGCTATTTTCGAGCAGGACTGGGCCGCGCAGCAAACGCTCGCCGCCGGCGGCAAGACGGAGCCGCTGCGCAGCGCTATCCTGCCGGCGGACCTGCGCCAGCCGGCGGTGCTGCTGGCCAGCCCCAATGCCTATAACCCGGACGGCGTCGGCGATTCCGAAACCGCGCTGCCTCGGCTGATGGCGGAAGCGACGCAGGAAGTGCGCATCCAGCTGCTGGACTACGCGCCGCTGAGCTTCGGCAAGCCGCGCAGCTACTACCCGGTGTTCGACAACGCCATCCGCGGCGCGCTGGCGCGCGGAGTGAAGGTGAAGCTGATGGTGTCGGACTGGAATCTGGAAAAGCCGGGGGTTGATTACCTGAAAAGCCTGGCGGTGTTGCCCGGCATGGAGGTGCGCTACGTTACCATTCCGCGCGACGGCTCCTGCATCCCGTTCGCGCGGGTGATCCATAGCAAGACCATGGCGATAGACGGCAGGATCGCCTGGGTGGGCACCAGCAACTGGAGCGGCGGCTATATGGACAAGTCGCGCAATCTGGAAGTGGTGCTGCGCAATCCGGCGATGGCCGCCCGCATCGCCGCGCTGCACGAGCAGACCTGGTCTTCGCCGTTGGCGCAGCCGCTGGAGGCCGGCAAGCAGTACGCGCCGCCCGACAAGGCTTGCCGCCAGGCCTCCTGATCCGTCTGCAGCCGTCCGCCGGAGTGGGCGGATGGCTGCAAAAATACGTCAACAACCCATTCTTATTACCAGTTTTAGCCGGTGGTTCCGCGCGCGGCGCGCCGCCTGGCATATCCCGAACTCTCCCGTTCACTAAAATACTTTTTCATTCATGGCGATGCCCTTGCCGGCATGGATGTTCGCTATGGATTCCATCCACGGAGGAGAGCCAAAATGTGCGGAATCGCAGGCTGGATCAGTTTTGAGCGGGATGTCAGGGAATACCGCGAAGTCATCGACAACATGACGCGCACCATGCGGCTGCGCGGGCCGGACGCCGAAGGGGTGTGGCTGGACCACCATGCGGCGCTGGGCCACCGCCGCCTGTCCATCATCGATCTGGAGGGCGGCAGCCAGCCGATGCTGGCCGAGGCGGACGGCAAGGCGCTGGCCTGCCTGGTGTACACCGGCGAGGTGTACAACTTCCAGGAGCTGCGCAGCGAGCTGATCGGCCTGGGCCACGCCTTCCGCACCCGCAGCGACACCGAAGTGGTGCTGCGCGCCTACCTGCAATGGGGCGAAGCGCTGACCGGTCGACTCAACGGCATGTACGCGTTCGCCATCTGGGACACGCGCCAGCAGCGGCTGCTGCTGGTGCGCGACCGCATGGGGGTGAAGCCGCTGTATTACTATCCGACCGCCGACGGCGTGCTGTTCGGCTCCGAGCCCAAGGCCATCCTCGCGCATCCGGAAGCGCAGCGCCTGGTGACCGCGGACGGCCTGCGCGAAATGCTGGACCTGGTGAAGACGCCGGAGGCGGCGGTGTTCGCCGGCATGCGCGAGGTGCGGCCGGGCCAAACCATCACTGTTGACCGCGCCGGCTTGCGCAAGCACCGCTACTGGCAGCTAGAGGCGCGCGAACACGGCGACGACCTGCCCACCACCATCCGCACCGTGCGCGAGCTTCTGGATGACATCGTCGAGCGTCAGATCATCGCCGACGTGCCGCTGTGCACGCTGCTGTCCGGCGGGCTGGACTCGTCGGTGATCACCGCGCTGGCGGCCAGGAGCACCGCCATGCAAGGCAAGGGCAGGGTGCGCTCGTTCTCGGTGGACTTCGTCAATCATGGCATCGAGTTTACCTCCGACTATCTGCGCGGCTCGCCGGACGCGCCCTTCGTGCGCGATCTGGCCGCCCATGCCGGCACCGAGCATCAGGAAATCCTGCTGGAGAGCCGCGAACTGGCCGACCCGGCGCTGCGCGCGGCAGTGCTGGGCGCGCAGGATTTGCCGCCAGCCTACTGGGGCGACATGCTGCCGTCGCTGTACAAGCTGTTCGAGGCGATCCGCGGCCAATCCACGGTGGCGCTGTCCGGGGAGTCGGCCGACGAGGTGTTCGGCGGCTATCGCTGGTTCCACGACGCGGCCGCGGTGGCGGCCGACACCTTCCCCTGGTTGAGCGGCAACGCGGGCTCCTTCTTCGACGGCCAGTCGCTTATCGCGCCTGAGCTGCTGCGGCAGCTGGACATGCCGCGCTTCCGCCGCGACAGCTACGCCCAAGCGCTGGCCGAGGTGCCGACGCTGGCCACGGACAACGCCAAGGAAAAGCGGATGCGCGAGATCAGCCACATGCACCTGACCCGCTTCGTGCAGGCGCTGCTGGACCGCAAGGACCGGATGAGCATGGCGGTGGGACTGGAGGTGAGGGTGCCGTTCTGCGATCACCGGCTGGTGGAATACGTGTTCAACGCGCCGTGGAGCATGAAGAACTTCGATGGCCGCGAGAAGAGCCTGCTGCGCGCCGCCGGCAAGGATGTGTTGCCGGATTCCATTGTCCAACGCGTCAAGAGCCCGTATCCGGCCACGCAGGACCCGGCCTATGAGCGCGCGCTGCGCGAAGGGCTGGCCAGAGTGCTGGACGACTCGGTCGCGCCGGCTTCATCCCTGCTGGACCGGACCGCCGTCCGAAGTCTGCTGGACAAGCCATATGGCGCGGTCAGTTCGGCGCCGGAGCGCGCTGGCCTGGAAATGGCGCTGGGGCTGGATAACTGGCTGCGCCACCACCAGGTGAAGCTGGGGCTTTGAGTCCAGTTTAGACCCGCTAACAAAACCTCTTGATGCCGCATCTGGCGGAGATGAAACGGAAAGTCGTCAGTCAGAAGCTCTGGAAGTCATTGCAGCCGCCACTCCCTCCGCCATCTCGCTCCCACCGGGGCGGGCGGTCACGGCTGGATGATTTTGCAGCCCTCAATGACATTCTTGTTTGTTCTCACCATGGGATACCCGTGGTGAGGGCAAATAGGATGCCGTTCAGAGCGGACCGATCATCCAAACGGGGACGGCCCTTACCACGACGACGAGGTGGCATGGGAAGCAGCGGTTGTAACGATTTCCAAAGCTTCTGGGTGACAAGTTGGCGTTTCATGCCGGTCTGACAAGGCTTGGTGCCAACTTGTTCTGCATGTTTTTGTTAACGGCTCTAATGGTATTTACAAAGTAGTACGCATTACAGGCCCATCGCACAACTTTCTTGCTATTCAACTAATCGAGCGGGAAGTTGATATCACAGTCTGCCCACTTCCAATAAAAGAAGGGGAAATTCCCAAGGTGGGGAGCGATTAGGTTCTTTCGCAAGTAAAAACAGGCTTGGCTCTGGTTAACCAAAAAAACTGAGGCGAAGTATTTTGTTTCCTTGGCACAGTTTGTTCCATCCGATACAAACTCCGCAGAAGTTTACGACATGTTGACTGTTGCTTTGATTCGGAGGATTAGAGAGGGTTGGCGCTAATAGCCAGCCCAGCCAAGTAGGGCTGTTTTGCCAGAGATCATGTCCGCGCGTTGAACGGGCGGCATCAGCCTGATCGTAGTTTGGTATTGAAGATCGGCGCATTCCCATCGGGGATGCGCCGATTGTCGTTTCTGAGGATGTCTGGCTGAACTCTTTCCCCTTTCGAAATCGGCCACAGATTACCCACACTGACGCGTGGACGGTTCCGGGAACAGTAGAAAAATTCCCGCCTCACGCCAAAGCCCGCTCAAAGTTCTCGGGACTGATGACGCCCAAGTTATTGTGGTGACTGATTTTAGATGTATGTTTGGAGTCGCTAAAAAAACCTCAGGCGGCCGTTTGTAAGTCGCTGATCTGCCATGTGCGTCATTGCGCAGAATATAGGTTTTTTTTAGCGGTCTTAATCTTGAGAGTCCAGATATGTGTTTAGGTAAGGAAAAGGAAAGTAGGGAACTGGCGATTATTCTAGCGTATAACGCAATTTTTTGGATTATAGCGTGGCGGAATTTTCTGCAGTAATGCGGCGATTCAGTGAGTGGGATGCCTGCTTGGAGAATTATGGACTATCCAAAAGTTATTGCAGAGTGGCAAGGGCCGGGTTGATGGCCACACCGTTTGGCGTGGCCTGCTCCTCAACTGGGGAGACCGGTTTTACTGTGCGGTATTGGATGCCCAGACCGGTATCTTGGGTTCGTAGATCACCAGATTGCCATCATCCTGCATGGTAATGAAGGAGCCGGGTTTGCCGTTGGTGCCGGTTGCCCACAGCGCCTTGCCATGGAAATCGTAGAGCACGAAGTTGCCGTCAGTCTGCATGATGGCGCGCATGGCGTCCTTGCCATTGGTGTTGGAAGCCCATAGCGGATGATGATTGGTCATCCGGTACAAAACCAGATTGCCATCGCTTTGCAGAATCAGTTGAAAGGCCCCGCTGGCGGATTGCAAAAACTGATTGACGCCAAGGAATTGATTGGGGAGAAGAGTGCTGTTTGCCATGATGCGACTCCTTTTAATCGGTTGACCAAAATGGATGCGGCACGGAAGTGCAAATTGGTTTGTGTTGGTTAATACATGGGGCTGACGAATCGGCCCTTGCGATGCGATAGGCATCGGCAGTGGATGCTATGGATTTTTCGCTGTTAAAGCAATATTGGCGGATTCAGAAAATGAATAAGCCGCCAGGTCACGGTTGAATTCATGTCAAAAAGAGCAGGCGGAATGTGGTAATTTTGAAAAATGTTTTTCTATAGCTGTTATTCATTTTTGACGGCTGGCTATTTGGGGGGCAAAACCGGCCTTCCTTGCAGCGGCGTGGACAGAATGATGGAGGTGCGGGTTTCCCCCAGATCGTTGAGCTGGGCCACCAATTGCTCCAGATGGCCGACGTCGCGCGCCAGCAGGCGGAAGATGTAGGAATCGACGCCGGTGACGTGGTGGCACTCCATCACTTCCGGCATCGCTTCCAGGCGCGCCAGCAGCGTCTTCTTGTCCGGCTGCGGCACGGTGATCCCCACCAGCGCGGACAGCGCATAGCCGGCGCGCAGCGGCGCCACCCGGGCGTGGTAGCCGCGTATCACCCCGGCTTCTTCCAGCCGCTTCACTCTTTCCGATACCGCCGGCACCGACAGGCCCACCGTCTGCGCCAGTTCGGTCAGCGACTGGCGGGCATTGGCCTGCAGCACGGCCAGAATCGCCCAGGATTTGGCGTCCACTTCCATTCGTAAACTCCTTTTGCCATTTGGCTTTGGTTTTCAAGGCCAGAATAGCTGCTGGGCGAAAATAGCGCATGTGCATCGGCGCGGCATGGCGGCACAGTATGGCATGGTCAACGGGGGAGAAAAACATGTTCTGGCAAGCGGCCTGGATAGGCTTGGCGATTGCGGCGCCGGTGGGACCGATAGGCCTGCTGTGCATCAGCCGCACCCTGCGCGGCGGACCGCGCTTGGGTTTGGCCACCGGCCTGGGGGCGGCTAGCGCCGATGGGTTGTTTGCGTTGGCGGGAGTGGCCGGCAGCAGCGTGGCGGCGCATTTTGCCGGCCAGCTGGCGCGGCCGCTGGCTTGGGCCGGCTGTCTGCTGCTGGCCTGGATGGGCGTGGCCACGCTGCGGCGTCCGGCGCCTGGGCCGGCGAGGCGGGAGGAGGGCGCTGCCGGGCTGTGGCGCGCCTACATCGGCACGCTGTTGCTGACTTTGAGCAATCCGATGACCATTCTGTCCTTCGTCGCGGTGGCGGCCGGCTTGTCCGGCGGCCTGGCGGTCAGCGGCGCGCAGCAGCTGGCCATCGCCGCCGGGGTGTTTTGCGGCTCCGCCGCATGGTGGCTGATGTTGGCCTATGGCGGCGGCGCTTTGTTGGCGAGGCTGGGCGCGCGCGGCGGGCGCATGCTGGATGCCGGTTGTGGTTTTATCCTGCTGGGCTTCGCTGCGCTGCTGGCCTTGCGCGCGGCGGGCATCTGACGGCTTGGCGGCAATGAAAAGGCCCGGCTGAGCCGGGCCTGGGGAAGGGCGGGAGGGCCGCTTACAGCTTGAAGTGGCTGACCAGCTGCTCCAGTCCGCTGGATAGCTCGCGCAGCTGGCGCACCGCCTGGCTGACCTCGCTCACCACTTGGTTGTTGTTCTGCGCCATGCTGCTGATGCGCTCGACATTCTGCGCGATCTCCAGGCTGGCGCTGGATTGCTCGCGGGTGGCGGCGGCGATGTCGACGATGCTGGTTACCAACTGCTGGTTGTAGCCCTGCACCTCGCGCATCGCCTGGTTGGCTTCCTCGGCGATGCCCACGCTCAGATCCACCTGCTGGCTGCTGCGTTGCACGTCGCCGACCGCCTGGCGGGTTTCGCTGCTGATGGCTTCAACGATGCGGGTGATCTGGATGGTGGCTTCGGCGGTGCGGCCGGCCAGGTTGCGCACCTCATCGGCCACTACCGCGAAGCCGCGGCCCAGTTCGCCGGCGCGCGCGGCTTCGATCGCCGCGTTCAGCGCCAACAGATTGGTCTGGTCGGCGATGTCTTTGATCACGCCGACGATGGTGGTGACTTCGTTGGAGCGCTCGCCCAGGCCGCTCATCCTGTCCGCCAGCTCGTGCATGCTGTCGGTCATGCGCTGGATCTCGCTGGTGACGCGCTTGACCTTGGCCACGCTCTGTTCGGTCATCTCGCCTGTTTCGCGCGCGATGTCGCCGGCTTGCTGGGCGGTGCTGGCTATGTGCTGCGCGCCCACCGTCACCTGCTCCACGCTGGCGGCGCTGGCGGTGGCGGCATCCGACTGCTGGGCGGAGGCGTCGTGCACCTGGGTGGCAGATCCGCTCAGCCGTGCGGCGGCGTCGGACAACTGGCGGCTTTGTTCGCGCACGTTGACGAACATGTCGCGCAGGCTGTCCAGCAGGCGGTTGAAGGCGCTGGCGGTGCGGCCTATCTCGTCGCGGTTGGCGATGGCGATGCGGGTGGTGAGGTCGCCGCCGCCCTCGGCCAGTTGCTCCATGGTTTCGGCCAGGTGCTTGAGCGGGCGGGTCTGGGTGCGGATGACGATGGTCAACAGCAGCAGGATCAGCGCCAGCGCCAGCGCGCCGATGGCGATGGCAGTCAGCATTTCCTTGCGGGCGCCGTCGGTGATGGCGGAGGTGGGAACGCTGATGCCCAGGGTCCAGAACTGTCCGGTGTCGGCTATCTTGATCGGGTGGAAGAAGTGGGTGAAGCCGCCGTCTTCATAGACGAAGTCTTCGCCTTTCTTGATGTCCGCCAGGTGGCCGGCCAGCGCGTCGTCCTTGGCCACGGCCTTGCCCAGTTGCTCGGCCTGCGGGTGGACCACGTAGGTGCCGCCCTCGGACAGGATGCGGATGAAGCCGGTCTGGTACAGGCGGATCTGGCCGAAGGATTTCTGCAGCTGGTCCAGAGCCACGTCGGTGGCCGACACGCCGAGCATCTTGCCGGCGTCGTCCTTTATCACTACCGCCAGCGAGCTTTCCAGCACTTTCTTGCCCTGCACCTCGTAGGGGTAGGGTTCGGTGATGGTGTCGCGGCCACGCTGTTTGGGCACGTAGTAGAAGTCGCCCCAGCCCGGCTTTTCGTAGTCGGGCTGATAGCTTTCCGGGTGGTCCTTGAACTTGGGGAAGTCCTTGATGCGGTCGGCCGACATCATCACGTCCATCTGCGCCTTGCCCTGCGGGTTCTTGGTGATGTAGGGCTCGTAGCGGCCGGTGGGGTCGTGGCGCGGCCAGTCCAGGCGGAAGGCGTTGTCGTCGCCATCGAAGGCGTTGGGCTCCCACAGCATCCACAGGCCTATCGATTGCGGCGCGTGGTCCAGCAGCTGCAGGATGATGTTGTCGGCTTGCTTGCGGTCGGGCTTGCCGCCGCGCTTGACGCCGGCGATGGCGTCGGCCAGGTGCTGCGGCAGCAGGAAGCCCTGCGACAGCGTGTTTTCGGCATCCTTGGCGTAGCTGCCGGCCTGTTCCGACGCCAGCTGGTAGCCGGTGTTTATCGCGGCGCTGTAGTTGAGATGGGCGATCAGGGCGATCATGGCGGCGAAGGCGATGCTGATGGCGCCGGCCGCGACCAGGATGATTCGGGTACTCAGGCGTCCCCATTGTTGTTGCGCGTGACTCATGACAATTACCTGCGAGGCTGCTGGTTGATTCGAGTGCTGCACGAAACCGGACTAGTACGTATAAATTCTTATTTAAAGCGAATATACGGTTTCCCAAGTCTTCAGGCAATCACCGGATGGCCGCCAGCGGCGGGTGGTCTGATCCGGTGGCGTCATCGGCGCGGGGAGAGGCGGGGTCAAAAGGAGAGCGAGTCCCGCTCTTCCTGACCCGACATATCGCCGGGTTCGCCCACTATCAGCGGGTTGGGCGCGCGCCACGCGCCGGTCCTTGCCCGGATAGTCCAGCCGCGACAGGAAGTAGCGGATGCCGCCCAACCGGGCGCGCTTCTTGCCGTCGGATTTCTCCACCGTCCACGGCGCGTCGCCGCTGTGGCTGTGGAAGGACATCGCCTGCTTGGCGGCGGTGTAGTCGCCGCACTTGTCGAGCGACAGGATGTCGATGGGCGACAGCTTCCAGTGCTTGGGCGGATCGTCGCGGCGCGAGATGAAGCGGCGCAACTGCTCCTCGCGGCTGACCGAAACCAGAACTTGAACGGCTTGATGCCGCTGTTGACCAGCATCCGCTCCAACTGCGGCGTCTGGCGCATGAATTCCAGGTATTGACGGGCGTCGCAGAAGCCCATCACCCGCTCCATTCCGGCGCGGTTGTACCAGGAGCGGTCGAAGAACACGATCTCGCCGGCGCTGGGCAGATGGGGATGCAGCGCTTGATGGTGCCGCCCTTGCCGGCGGCGTCGCGGCCTTCGAACAGGATGACGATTTTCTGCCCGCTTTCCTTCACCCAACTCTGCACTTTCAACAGCTCGATCTGCGGCTCCTGCTTCAGCCTTTCGTATTCGGCGCGGCGCATGCGGTTGCTGTGTGAATAGCTGGCCGGCAGCTCGGCGCTGCCGTGCGGCGCCAGAGCCAGAGCCACCGGCTGCTGTGCTGGCTGATCTCCACCGATTCGTCGTGCGCGCGCGCCACGATGCGGCTGGCGCTGGCCAGGCGCGTCTCGCGCCGACGGGTGGCGTTTCATCGCAAAATATTACAAACGCATTCCGGCTGGTTTACAGTGGCGGCGTGGTGTCCATCCAGGGAGAGAGTCGATGTGGTCAGTGCAGATGCATCAGGTTTGCAAGCATTACCGGCTGGACCAGGTGACGGTGCCGGCGCTGCAGGATGTCGAGCTGGCGGTCAGGCCGGCCTGTTTCACCGTGCTGTCCGGGCCATCGGGCAGCGGCAAGACCACGCTGCTGAATCTGATCGGCGGGGTGGATCAGCCCGACAGCGGGACCATCCTGGTGGCGGGACAGGACATCGCCCGGCTGGATGACGACGCGCTCAGCGATTTCCGCGCCCGCCACATCGGCTTCATTTTCCAGAACTTCAACTTGCTGCCGGTGCTGTCGGCGTATGAGAACGTCGAATATCCCTTGCTGCTGGCCAGGGTGTCGGCAGCAGAGCGTAAGGCGCGGGCGATGGCCTTGTTGGACGCGGTAGGCCTGGCCGACAAGGCGCGGCAGCGGCCCGGCCAGCTGTCCGGCGGCCAGCGCCAGCGGGTGGCGATCGCCCGCGCGCTGGCGCACCGGCCTTCGCTGGTGCTGGCGGATGAGCCCACCGCCAATCTGGACAGCCAGACCGGCGCCGGCATCCTGGCGCTGCTGCGCGATCTGCAGCGGCAATACCAGTTGACGGTGGTGTTTTCCTCGCATGATCCGCAGGTGATCGCCGCCGCTGACGACCACTATCAGGTGCGCGACGGCCGCGTCAGCCGCGCCGACGCGCAATTGCGCAAGGAGATGGCATGAACACCCTGAAACTGGCCTGGCGCAATCTGCTGCGCAACCGCCGCCGCACGCTGGCCACGCTGGGCACCATGGTGGTGGGCGTGGTGGCGCTGCTCTTGTTCGGCGGCTACAACCGCACCGTGCAATATGGCCTGCAGACCGGCTTCGTCCGCAGCGGCGGCCATTTGCAGATCCAGCACCGCGATTATTTTCTTTACGGCAACGGCAATCCGGCCGCCTACGGCATCCGCGACTACCGGCGCGTGATGCGGGTGGTGGAGAACGATCCGATATTGAAACCGATGCTGACGGCGGCGACGCCGACGTTGTCGCTGGGCGGCATAGCCGGCCATTACGCCGCCGGCGCCTCGCGCACCGTCATCGCCCAGGGCAGCGAGGTGGCCGGGCAGAACCGGATGCGGCGCTGGGACGATTACCATTTCGGCGACAAGCCCAAGACCATAGCCCTGACCGGCACCGCGCCGGACGCGGCGGTGATAGGGGTGGGCGTGGCGCGGGTGCTGCAATTGTGCGACGCGCTGAAAGTGAAGGGCTGCAGCGCGCCGGTCAAGGCCGCCGGCGGCGGCAACGCCATGCCGGCCGATCTGCGGGCGCTGTCCGACGCCGCGCCGCAGGCGCTGGCCGACAACCGCATAGAACTGCTGGCTGCCACCGCCGCCGGCGCGCCGAATGTGGCGCGGCTGACCGTGGTGAAGGCGCAGAGCATGGGGGTGAAGGAGCTGGACGACATGTACGTCAGTATGCATCTGGCCGCCGCGCAGCGCCTGGTCTATGGCGGCGGCGAGCCGCGCGTCACCGCCATCGCGCTGCAATTGAAGCACAGCAGCCAGATTCCGGCGGCGCAGGCGCGGTTGCGGCAGCTGTTCGCCGCCAGTTTGAAAGACCAGCCGTTGGTCGCCTACGACTTTGCCACGCTGCAGCCGCAATACGGCCAGATCACCGGCATGTTCGGCACCATCTTCGGTTTCCTGTCCATCCTGATCGGCTGCGTGGCGCTGTTCACCATCGCCAACACCATGAATATGGTGGTGCTGGAGCGCACGGTGGAAATTGGCACGCTGCGGGCGATGGGGCTGCGCCGCGGCGGCATCCAGCGCCTGTTCCTGTGCGAGGGCGTGATGCTGGGCCTGCTGGGCAGCGTGGCCGGCATCGCGCTGGCGCTGCTGCTGGCCCAGGTGATCAACCACGCCGGCCTGACCTGGCTGCCGCCTGGCCAGGTGGACCCGTCGCCCATCATGGTGCGGCTGTGGGGCGAGACCAGCATGATGCTCGCCACCGCGCTGGGGCTGGTGCTGATGGCGACTTTGTCGGCCTGGTGGCCGGCGCGGCGCGCCGCCCGGGCGGTGATCGTGGACGCTCTGCGCCACGCTTGAGGAGATGGACATGAACAAGATGTGGATGGCGGCATGGGCGCTGCTCGCCGGCTTGGCTCAGGCCGCGCCGGATGCGCAGACAATACTGGCGAACAGCGACGCGGTGCGCAATCCGGGCAAGTCCTTCGGCCTGATCGTGTCGCTGGTGGGCTACAAGGATGGCAAGGAGAACGAGCGCAGCGCGCTGGCGGTGTATTCGCGCGCCGACCCGAACAACGGCCAGTTCCGCAGTTTGCTGCGCTTTGTCAACCCGGCGCGCGACGCCGGCAAGCTGATGCTGAAGAACGGCAACGACCTGTGGTTTTACGACCCGGCCAGCAAGGCCAGCGTGCCGATCTCTCCGCAGCAGCGCCTGCTGGGCCAGGCCTCCAACGGCGACGTGGTGACGGTGAACCTGGCGCTGGACTACCGCGCCGCGCTGGCGGGCGAGGAGGACATCCTGGACGGCGACCGCCAGGCGCGCCATTGCTACAAGCTGCGCTTGACCGCGCGCAACGCCGGCGTCACCTACCACGCGATAGAGCTGTGGGTGGACACGGCGGGCTACCGCAGCCGCAAGGCCAGGTTCTACGCCGAAAGCGGCGGCCTGCTGAAAACCGCCTATTACCGGGCCTACCAGCAGGTGCTGGGCCAGGAGCGTCCCACCGAGACGGTGATCATAGACGGTCTCAATCCCAAGTGGGTGACGGTGTTGCGCAACAGCGATTTTGCCTGGCGCGAGGTGCCGGAGGCCTGGCTGCAGCGCGACTATCTGCCGCGTTTCCGGGCGGAGTGAGCGATGCGGCGCTTGGGAAGGCTGCTGGCGCTGGCCGGCCTGCTGTCAGGGGCGGCCAGCGCCGACGACGACGCGGCGGCGCTGCAATTGGCCGACCAGACCCAGTTGCCGGCGGAGAAACCTCGCGATTTGAAACTGCTGCTGGAGGCGGCGGCCATCGCCAGTCCGGGCGCGCCGGGCGGCCAGCGCTTGTCGTTTGACATCCGTTGGGACGGGCGGCTGGATCCGGATTGGCGCGCGGTGTTGTCCAATCGCCTGGACCAGAACTTCGCCGATGCGCCGGGCCGCAGCCATGGCGTCGACACGCTGAAAGAGGCTTATCTCAGCCGCGAGTTCGGCGGCGCCAGCATGCTGGACATTGGCCGCGTCAACACCCGTTACGGCGTGGGGGTCGGTTACAACCCGACCGACTTTCTGGGCGAGGGCACGGTGCGCTCGGTGGTGTCGGCCGATCAGGCCAGCTTGCGGGAGAACCGGCTGGGCAACGCCATGCTGCGCTGGCAGCGGCTGTGGGACAATGCCTCGCTGACGGCGATCTGGTCGCCCAAGCTGGCCGATGGCCCCAGCGGCAATGGCATGAGCCTGGATTTCGGCGCCAGCAATCCGCGCGAGCGGGCGCTGCTGGTCTACAGCTACCGCTTTACCGAAGCGCTGAACCCGCAATGGTTGCTGTTGCAGGAGCAGGGGTGCTCGCCGCAACTGGGTTTCAATCTGTCGCGGGTGCTGGGCGACTCCACCGTGGCCTACATCGAGTGGGCCGGCGGCAGGCAGGCGCCGCAATGGCGGCAATGGCTGGGGCAGGAGGGCGATGGCTGGAGCAACCGGCTGGCGAGCGGCCTCACCTGGACCGGCGGCAATAAGCTGAGCCTTACGCTGGAAGGCGAGTACGATGGCGGCGCGCCGGATTCGGCCAGTTGGCGGCAACTGCAGGAGAGTCCGTTCTATGGCTTGTATCGCATGCGCATGGCCACCAGCACGGCCTTGCTCACCCGGCGCGGCGCGCTGTTGCGCGCCAGTTGGCAGGACGCGCTGGCGGACAATCTGGACCTGACCGCCATGCGCGGCGTCAGCCTGGTGGATCATAGCGGGATGAACTGGGCCGAGGCGCGCTATCATCTGGGCCCGGTGGATCTGGCGCTGCAGTGGCAGCGCTTCGACGGCGGCGCCTTGAGCCAGTATGGCGCCGGGCCGGCGAAGCAGGCATGGCAGCTGGTGTTCGATTATTTCCACTGAGGTGAAATCATGAGTGCATACCAACGCTGGTCCGGCGAATTGCGCGAGCTTGCCGTCTGCAGCGCGATCAACCTGGCTATCGCCCTGTTTTTTTCCTCGCTTGGCGGTTGGGGATGCTGTACGACAACCTGCTGATTTCGTTTTGCATCGGCTATAGCTGCTGGCTGACCGGCAGCCTGCTTGGCGGCTGGCTCAAGCTTAGCCGAATCGTCGTCTATCTGGCGGTGCTGTTGTTCAGCGTGCCTTTCGGTTTCAAGCTGGCGGCCTGGCTGGGCGCTTTCGACGTGTTGGCGCGCGCCTTCCGCGTGCCGGAGCGAGCGTATCTGTTTTTGCTGCCGACATTTCTGGTGGTGACCTTCGCCATGGCCGTCAGCATGCTGTACTACCGCTCGCAGGCGCTGGCGGGCGAGCTGGAAGCCACGCGCCGGCGCGAGGCGGAAAGCCGCGAAGCCCAGACCGCCGCCCAATTGGCGCTGCTGCAGGCGCAGATCGAGCCGCATTTCCTGTTCAACACCCTGGCCAACGTGCAAAGCCTGATCGAGATGGATCCGCCCCGCGCCTCCAGCATGTTGGGGCATCTCAATACCTATCTGCGCGCCAGCCTGGCGCGCAGCCGCAACGCCGGCGGCACGCTGGGGCAGGAGCTGGAGTTGGTGTCGGCCCTGTTGGACATCGCCGCCATCCGCATGGGCGAGCGGCTGCAAGTGAAGCTGGAAGTGGACGAGGCGCTGAAAGCGCTGCCCTTGCCGCCGCTGTTGCTGCAGCCTTTGGTGGAAAACGCGCTCAGGCACGGCCTGGAGCCCAGCGTGACCGGCGGCGAGCTGGCGATCTTCGCCGAGCGCCAGGACAAGTTTCTGCGCCTGGGCGTCAGCGACAGCGGAGTGGGAATCGCCGAATCCTCGCCGCCCGGCGTCGGCTTGGCCAATATCCGCGAACGGCTGGCGGCGCTGTACGGCCCGGCGGCGCAATTGCGGCTGATGCCGCGCCAGCCGCATGGTGTGCTGGCCGAACTGGTATTGCCGCTTGCATAATCATTCTTTGCCCGACAGGAAGTCTCCATGCCCACCGCGCTGATCGCCGACGATGAAGCCTTGCTTGCCGCCGCGCTGCAAAACGCCTTGTACAGGCTGTGGCCGCAGTTGGAGATCGTCGCGGTCGCGCACGACGGCGTGACGGCGTTGGCCGACATCAACCGGCTGCGGCCGGACTTCGCCTTTCTCGACATACGCATGCCTGGCGTGGACGGCATGGCCGTGGCGAAAAGCGTGTCCGGCTGCCGGGTGGTGTTCGTTACAGCCTACGACCAGTTCGCGTTGCAGGCATTCGAGGCCGAGGCGGCGGACTACTTGATGAAGCCGCTGGACGATGTCCGCCTGCTGCGTTGCATCGCCCGGCTGCAGAGCCAGCTGCCGGCGCCGGAAAAAGCGCCGCAGCCGGCCAGGATGGAGGCCCGAGGCTGGCTCAACTGGATCACCGCCGGGCTGGGCAACAGCAAGCGGCTGATCCCGGTGGACGAGGTGCTGTATTTCAAGGCCAGCGACAAGTACACCGAATTGGTGCTGGTCGGAGAAACCCAGCTGATCCGCACGCCGCTGAAGGAACTGGCGGCGCGGCTGGACCCCGGCCAGTTCGTCCAGATCCACCGCGGCTTGATCGTGCGGCTCGCGGCGGTGCAGGGCATAGAGCAGGACATGCTGGGACGCAGCTTCGTCCAATTGAAGGACGGCGGCGAGAGGCTGCCGCTCAGCCGCAGCTTCGCCGGCCAGTTCAAGGCGATGTAGCGTCTACTTCAGCAGTTCGAAAATCTTCGGCAGCTCCGGCTCGCCGTCCATATACGGGGCCTCGCGCAGATAGCCCACCTGGCGCAGGCTGCGCACCAGCACCTTGCCGCTGTCCGGGTAGAAGCACACTTCACTGGCGTGGTTGGGCCCCATGCCCAGGTAGACCAGATCCTGGTCAAACGGGTTGGCCAGCTGGTGGGCGATGCCGGTGCCGGCGGGACAGGACAGGCAATCGCCGGGGCCTACCTCGCAGATATCGTCGCCGTAGCGGAACACGCCGCGTCCGGACAGGATGTAGAACACCTCGTCCTCCAGCGCGTGGCTGTGGAAGGGGCAGCCGGCATGGCCCGGCGGCAGACGGGTGAGATTGACTCCCAGTCGGCCCTTGCGATCCTCCATCGCCGGTGTCAGCGGTTTGTAACCGCCGCCCCAGTGCGCGCCCTCCTGATGATCCTTTTCTTCAACCTCGCTGACATTCACCACATTGGCGGGTCTTGCGCACATGTCGATTCTCTGGTTTGATTTGGCCTATTTATGCTTTTGGCATAATAATTCCTTGGGAAAAAGGCATCGCGATGCGCCTACCCCCTGTCTCATCCCCGGCTGTTCGACTGCCTGCGCCGCCAAAAATCAAGCTGTCGCGCGTCGGTCCGGCGGCAGGATCGCCGTCGCCGCCTGTCCGCCTGCGGTCGGTAATGCAGCTGGACGGGGACATTCCGCGACCGGATTCGAGCCTGCGCTGGCGCGGTGTGGGATTGGGGCCGGGAGGGTCGTCTCCCGGCCGATGGCGGGTCAGACTTGCCCGCGTTTCTGTTTGCGGATGCGCAGCCAGCGGAATACCGCGTGCGCCACGGAAACCGGCGACAGCGGCACCAGCGCCAGCAGTCCGTCGCCCAGGCGGTAGCCGGGGTTCATGCTGAGGAAGAAGCGGTCGGACGGCTTGGTGGAGCGCTGCCAGAACTGGTGGTCGTCCTTGCTGTCGCGCGTCAGGATGCCCAGATTGGCGATGAAGGGCCGTTCGGGAGAAACCGGATTGATGTTGAAGCTGGCGAAAAGCTCGCATGCCTTGGCCGCCAGCGGGTGGCGCTCGTCCTGGCCAGGCGCCGGCCAGAACCCGCGGGCGAACTTGTGCAGCACGCCGTAGCTGGAAGGGTGCAGCATCACGCCGAAGAAATACATGGGGTGCAAGGGGTGGCTCAGCCAGTTGTACAGCACCTGAAGCATCATGAAGGAGAAATTGCTGTTTTTGCCGCGGTATTCCTTGTACAGGCCAGACTGGATGCGCAGCACGCTGCAAGTGCGGCCGCCGATCTGGCGGCGGAAGCGGTGCATCGTACAGTAGCCGACCAGGCGCCGGCTCGCGTCGCGGTGCAGCAGCAGGCTGCTGTGCTCGGCGGGCGGGGAGAAGATCATGGCGTTGAAGGTGTCGAAGTCGGTGCCGGCGAAGATGGCATCGTGCACCTGGAACAATTCGCGGGCCAATTTCTCTTTTTGCGCCGGCTCCAGCTTGGCGGGCAGCACGCGGGTGGAGTGGATGATGTCGGCCATTTCATTCCCTTTTGTTGCGTTGCAGCATTGAAATGGGGCGATCATATAAACCGGCTGTAGCAGTGGCTACTGGCCTTTTTGATTAGCAAATATCATTTTATTATTTAAATTAAAATGACATTGAAATTTATGGATTTTCCGATGGCGGCCGCCTGATTGCGTCACGATCGCTGTCCATTTTGCCAGCCGGCAGGGTGTCGGGGGGAGAGAACCGCAGGCGACCGGAAGCCTCCTGCCTGGAGGCTCAGTAGCCTTGCTGGCGCTGCACGCGACCGTCGGCCTCTTCGCCGCGCGCCAGTTGCCGCAGTTTGCCGACAATCTGCGCCACCGCCTCCTGGCGCAGCGTGATGGCGGCAATGTGCGGAGTGACGGTAACGGACGGGTGATGCCAGAGCGGGTGGCCGTGGGGCAGGGGCTCGACGGCGAACACGTCCAGTTGGGCGCAGCGCAGGTGGCCGTTGTTCAGCAGGGCCAGCAGCGCGTTCTGATCCACCAGGTCGCCGCGGCCGGCGTTGATCAGCATTGAGCCGGGTTGCATCAGCGACAGCCGCTCGCCGTTCAGCAGGCCGCGGGTCTGCGGCGTGGATGGCAGCAGGCAGGCCACCACCTGGCTGGTCTCCAGCAATTTTTCCAGGCCGGACTCGCCATGCAGGCTGTGCACGCTGTGGATATGCTTGGGACTGCGGCTCCAGCCGCTTACCGGATAGCCGTCGCGGACCAGCGCCTTGGCTACCGCCGTGCCGATCTCGCCCAGCCCCAGGATGCCGACATGCACGTCGGCAGGCGGCCTGGGGGCCAGCATCCGCCACTGTCCGGCCGCCTGCTGGCGGCGGTAGACATCCATATTGCGCTGATAGCCCAGCACGCCGTAACGGACGTATTCGGTCATCTGGCCGGCCATGCCGCTGTCGAGCAGCCGGTATAGCGGCATGCCGTCCGGCAGGTCGGCCCGGCCTAGCAGCTTGTCCACGCCGGCGCCCAGCGCGAAAATGGCTTCCAACCGCGGCAGGCTGGCGATCAGCCCGTCGGGCACGCCCCAAACGATCAGGTAGCGGACGGCATTCAGGCAGGCTTCGTTGACGTCGACGAAAAGTTGTTCCGGCATGGCGGCGCGGAACAGTTCGAGATAGGTGGCGACTTCCTTCGGGTTGGGAGTGTGGACCAGAATCATGGCTTGGCTTCATGGTTGGGTATGCCTGCAGTATACGCCGCCCATCGCAGGGCCTGCCAAATCGGTCGCGGCGCTATCGGCGCGATCACTGGACGGCGTAGCGCTCGCCGAGGCGGCGCATGGCGCCGATCAGCCGGGTTTCGATGTCCTCGCCGCGCTCCAGCTGTTCGGTGGCGTGCCGCAGCAATTGCGGATGGCCGCCGATCAGCACGGAATGCCTGGCGGCGGCAAACATGGACAGGTCGTTGCTGTCGTTGCCGAAGCAGACCAGCTGTTCCGCCTCGATGCCATGGCGGCGCAGGGCGCTCATCTTGCTGACGCCGGCGGCGGTGATGTCGACGATCTGCTGGTCTGAGTGGTGGTGGATATGGATGTCGTCGCGGCTGCTCAGCGCCTGTTTCAGGCCATCGCCATCGGCGCATTCGGTTACCAGCAGCTTCACCGGCTGATGAATCTCGCCGCGCGGCACATGCCTGGCGCGGCGCTGCGGGTCCACCAGCGCCATGAAGGGGTGGTCGGGTTCGCCTTGGTAATGGTAATGCCAGGCTAGGTCCACCAGATAGGATGCGGCGTGCTGTTCCGCCAGCGCAAACAGCTGTTGCAGCGTGTCGTCGGCCAGCAGGCTGATGGCGGTCAGTTCGCCGCGGTGGTAGGTCATCGCGCCGTTGGAGCCGACGAACAGGCCGTCGTGAAAGCTCGGGTCCAGCAGGTGCAGGATGTCGCGGTAGGGGCGGGCGGAGGCGAAGCCTATCTGGTGCCCTTGCCGCTCCAGCTCTGCCAGCGCGCGCTGGATGGCTGGGCTGATGCTGCTGCCGTTGAAGCAGATGGTGCCGTCTATGTCGAAGATGAAGTGCATGCGGTTCGCGCTGTTGAAAAGAGGTGGGGCGGCGTTGGCCATTTTCAGCCTGGAACGGGATTGGGCGGATGCTTCCCGCCAATGGTTCCATGGACATCGCCGGTATCGGCCAGGCGGGCAGTATACAAGCGGCATGATCCGGCTGTGAACGGGATTCCGCATCTTCTTGCCGCCGCGCATGGCCGGTGTTTGCGCTAGGTGCAAACCGTAGGCGGGCGATTGCCTGTTGCCGCTCCGATGCCGCCGGCCTATATCTGGGTGAAATCCATCTTGTCCGTTCTGTCCGCATGAAAATCAGATGACGGCGGGTGGCTGTATTTCCCAGAGGCGGCGGGAGGCAGGTGCGATGATAGGCAAGGACATGCAGTATCTGCTGGGCGACCGGAGCTTGCGGGCGCTGACGGCGCTGCCGGAGTTGCGCGGCGCCGCCGGCGTGCTGGGCAGCGATGTCGAGGGGCCGCTGTTTTTGGGCGACTTCATCGCCGAGGCGCTGTCGGCCAGGGTCCGGCCCCGCCACGGCGCCATCGAGGCCGTGCCATCCTATGGCCAGATCCTGTATCAGGAAGGCTATGCCGCCTTTACCGAAACCACCATAGGTCTGCGCCGGCCGTTGCGCCGTGTCGGCGGCGGGCCGCCGGGGTGCCGCTATACCTGGGTGCAGGAAGGGACCGACACCATTCTCGCCTTGCCGATGCTGCTGGCCAGCGGCGTTGACTACGCGTATCTGGACGGACTGGCGCGCGGCAGCGCGGCCACCCCCGGCGCGGCCGAACTGGTCCGCGAGCTGGAGCGCCGGGGCATGCCAGTGGTGGGCATCACCACCGCGCCGCAACAGCCATATCGCAATCTGGTCGAGCGCAACGGGCTGCTGGCGCGGGAGCGCATTATCGGCTCGCCGTTTCCCTTGAACGAGACCCGCGAGCTGTTGCAGGGGAGGCGGCGCTGGGATGATGAAATCGGGATGGTCTGCCGCTATCTGGACGACGCCTTCGCCATCATCGACGGCTACTCGGAAATACACAGCCGGCATGGCGAGCGTTCGCGGCGCCTGTCCGATGCCGGCCGGCGTCTGCTGCGGGCGCGCTTCCTCAAGCATTGCCGCGACGAGCTCGGCATTTCCTACGATCCGGCGGAACGGCGTGGCCGGACCGCGTCCACCCTGCTGGGCGAGATCATCGAAGCCTGCGCGATGGTGGGCGACCGCGCCAAGGCTGCGATAGCCTTGAATCTTGGCCGCTCGCTGCGTGATGGCGCGCTGGTCGCCATGGGCGACGGCGGCAACGATGTGCAGATGCTGCGGCGAGCGCCGCTGTCGATAGGCGTGAACGGTCCTGACGCCGCCAGGGCGGCCAAGATAGCGGTGGTCACCGCCGACATGGGCTGCGTGCTGCCCATCCTGAGGCAGATCATCGAGGGCGAACGCGATGTCAACGCCATCATCGGCCGCGCTCAGGCCGAGGTCGGCGAGGCGGCATGGATACACCGCGGCGGCGAGCATCTGGCGCCGGAGTCGCTGGCGCGCCACCGCGACATGAAAAGACGGCTGCGCGGCGAGTTCGTCACTTACTGAGCCCATGTTACCCCCTTTAGCCCGCCGTTTGCCCGCGCCGGCCCAACGCGGCGAAGCGGCCGCACGGCTTTCCCGGCTGGCGCTGGGCGCGGCGCTGGGCCTGTTGTCCATGGCTTGCGTGCAATTGGGGTCGGCCTGGTCGGTGCCGGCGATGCGGGAGCTCGGCCCGTTCAGCCTGACATGGCTGCGGCTGAGTTGCGCGGCGGTCTTGCTGGCGGCGCTGGTGCGTCCGCCGCTGCGGGAATTGGCGCGCGGGCATCGCGGCTTGATCCTGGGCTTGGGCGGGGCGATGGCCGGCATGATGTTGTGCTTCTTCGCCGCGCTGCGCAGCATGCCGCTGGGGCTGACGGTGGCCGTCAATTTCCTGGGGCCCTTGCTGGTGGCGGTGGCTGGCGCGCGCCGCCGGCTGGATCTGGCTTGGCCCTTGCTGGCTCTGCTGGGCGTGCTGTTGCTGGCCAGGCATCAGGGGCAATGGCAGGCCGATGCGGCGGGACTGGCGTTTGCCGCGGCGGCGGCGGCCTGCTGGGGCGGGTACATCGTGCTGATGAAGCGGGCGGGGCAGGTGTTTCGGGGGCTGGACGGCTTG
This sequence comes from Chromobacterium sphagni, assembly GCF_001855555.1. Taxonomy (GTDB): domain Bacteria; phylum Pseudomonadota; class Gammaproteobacteria; order Burkholderiales; family Chromobacteriaceae; genus Chromobacterium; species Chromobacterium sphagni. The sequence continues at coordinate 52,723 of NZ_MKCT01000016.1, forward strand.
ACGGCGGCGCTATTGGCCGCCGCCTTGCTGTCTGCGCCGTTCGGGCTGGCCGGCCATGCGCTGCCCAGCCCGCGGCAATTGGCCGCGGTGGCGGAGCTGGCGCTGCTGATGCCCTTGCTGCCCTATGTGCTTGAGATCAGCGCCTTGCGGCTGATGCCGGCGGCGTCCTTCGGCATCCTGAGCAGCGCCGAGCCGGCCATTGCGGCGTTGGCAGGCTATCTGCTGCTGGCGCAGGCGATCGCGCCGGCGCAGATGCTGGGAGTGCTGTTGGTCGTGGCCGCCAGCCTGGGCGCGCTGACGCTGGCTTGAATGGCATGAATGGAGCGGTTGCGTTTCTGGATTCGTATTAAGTTGCCAGTTTTTGTCGTAATCAGAACGCTCCTGCCTAAAAGTTGAATATTCACATTAAATATTCAGTGGCATTTGACGATATCGCATTGAGAGAACATGGTGCGAAAGGCGTGAAATGGCGGTGAGCGGAGGGTTTCCCATAAATTTGCAGCCGCAGGTGGCAATGCGGCCCGCTTGGGCTGGCGTGCGGGTGGCGGGGGCGGCGACTGCGGCCGGAAACGATGCGCCGGCGCCGTTGCTGGACAGCAAGGGCCTGGAGGTGGGCTCGCCGGAATCGCGTTATGGCCTGAGCATGCAGACGCTGCAGCTCTTGAAGCAATACGATGTGCGCAATATGTCGGGCAAGGACCTGGATGCCTTGAGCGAGGTAATGCTTGCACAGGGAGACATGGCCGGCGACGTGGCCGGCGCCATCAGCAGCGACATCGAGTCCAAAGGCTGGAACACCGCGGGCGACAGCAATGCGCTGGAAATTTTCGCCAAGCGCCGCGACGACGCGATGGCCAGCGTCAAGGCCGGCGAAATCACAATGCGCTTGGCCGATTTCCCGTTGAAGACGAACGCGCGGGTGCGGGAGGCGCTGGAGAAGCTGGCCGGCATACACGACGCGCTGCAAGGCGACGGCAGCGTGCAGGCTGCCGCTTCCGACAGCATGAGCCAGGCGCTGGAACTCAAGCGCTTCAACGACTGGACGCGCATTGAGCAACAAGGGGCGGAGCCGGGCCAGCCCCCTGCAACTTATGATCAGAAAACCGCGGACGCGGTCATGAATACCCTGCAGCGGCTGGGCGTCAAGCTGCCGCCGGCGGACGACAAGGTCGGGGCCGGCGATCCGATGGCTCAAGCCTGGAGCGCTTATCAGGCCTGGCGGGCGCAGCACCCGGACGGCAAGCTGCAGATAGACTTGCAAGCAGCAGCGGACAAGGCGGCGGACCCGTCCAAGCCCGAGCCAACCGAAGCGCCGGCCGCCGCGGCGCAACCCGCCACTCCTGCCTCCATGAAGAGGCAGGCTCAGGCGCTGGTCCAGGGCGCTCAGCTGCAGGCGCAGTATGGCATGAGCCTGCCCATGCTGCAGCTGCTCAAGGGCTTCGATGTCGCCAATGCTTCCGTGGACCAGGTGAAGCAGCTGGGTCAGTTGCTGCAGGGCAATGGCGCGTTGTCGCAGGACGATGCGGATTCATTGCTGCCCTTGACTCAGCGCGGCATGGTGGACACGATCGGCTATTACCGTCGCGATCTGAGCTGGCTTGCCGATGCCCAGCAGCATGGCATCGTTCCGCAATACCGGACGGCGCAAGGCATGGCGGATCTGGCGAACGTGGCGGGGCGCGCCCGCAACGACCAGCAGGCCCAGGCGGTGCTGGACCGGCTGGCCGGCTTGCATCAGGCGCTGCAGGGCGACGATAGGGTGCAGGCGGTGGCCGACGGCGGTTTGCAGCAGGCCAGCGACCTGGCGGCGTTCAATGTCTGGGCGCAGGTGGAGCGGCAGGGCGCGCGCAGCGGCGACAGTGCCCAGCCGGAGTTCCGCAGCCGGCAGGATGTGGACGGGATCTTCCGTACGCTGCAGCGCATCGGGGTGGAGTTGACGCCGCTGGACGGCGACGCCAATGTCAGCCAGAAGCTGGCGCAGGCCTGGAAGGACTATCAGGGCTGGAGCCGCAGCCATCCGGACGCGCAGCCGGCGCTGCAACTGGCACCTGCTGCGCGCATCAATGATTTTGCCTGAGGGCGTGCCGCCTGTCGGACAGCGTTACGTTACCGCGCCCTCGGCATGCAGCACGTGTTCCAGCGCGGCGAAACAGGCCGGATCGATGGCGCAGCCCAGATATTGGCGCATGATGTCCAGCGTGTGCGGGATGGGGGTTGGCGGGTGGTAGGGGCGCTCGGCGTTGATGGCGTCGAAGATGTCCGCGGTGGTGATGATGCGGGTCTCCAGCGCGATGGCGTCGGCTGTCAGGCCGCGCGGATAGCCGCCGCCGTCCAGCCGTTCGTGGTGGGCGCCGGCCATGCGCGCCAGCTCTTCGAAAGATTCTATGCGGCTGAGGATGGCCTCGGTGTAGCCGGCGTGGCGTTTCATCGCCACCCATTCGTTGGGCGTCAGTTTGCCGGGCTTGTCCAGAATGGTGTTGCTGACGCCCAGCTTGCCCACGTCGTGCAGCAGCGCGCCGCGCTTGAGCCAGCGCCGACGGGTCGGCTCTATCTCCAGATACGCGGCGATGCGGTCGGCGTAATGTCCCACGCGCAGGCTGTGGCCGGCGGTGAACGGGCTTTTGGAGTCCACCACCAGACCGAATCCTTCGGCGATTTCGTCCAGATAGTCCTCGTCCAGCGGCACCTCGCATTGCGAAGGCTCCAGCGCCAGCACTGCCTGTTCGATGTCGTCGGCCTCCAGCTGGCGCCAGAAGTCCTCATCCTGGCTTATGCTGCGGAAAGCCTGTATCAGCTCAGGATCGAACCAGCTGCCGGCTCGGTTCGCCGCCTCGTTCCGCGCGGTGCCGCGGCCATGGGTGGCGTGCAGCACGTCGATCACCTGGGCCAGCAGCGTGATGCGGGCATTCAGCGGAATGGCCTCGCCGCTCAGGCCGAGCGGTCTGCCGGAGCCATCCCAGTGTTCGTCCAGGTTCTGGATGCCGAGCGCCACGTTTTCATTGAAGCGCAGCTGGCGGGCGATGTCCGCGCCGCGGTGGCAGCGGGTGTTGATCAGCTCGTCCGCCATTTCCTTGCCGTGTCGCAGCACATTGAAGATGGAGGCCGCGCGCTGGCGCCAGCCGTCGGCATGGGTGCCGGTGTTGTTGAAGACGAAGCCCAGCACCTGCGGCAGGCTGGTGCCCACCAGCTTGAATTCCTGCTTGAAGCTGCGGTCGTCGGCGAGATAGAGCTCGCTGATGCGGGCGGCGTTGCTGCTGCAGCCCAGGTCTTTCAGCAGGATGGCGTAGTACAGGTCCCACAGCTGCTGCGCCTCCAGCCCGATGGCGCGGCCGATGTGCATCCCTATCCAGCAGCTGCGCACGCAATGTCCCTCCGGCTGGCCTTCGGTGATGTCCAGCGCGTAGCTTAGCGCGCTGATCAATTGCGACAGTTTCAGGGTGGCGGCCATGGGCGCTCCGCGACGGGTACCTAATCTTTATGCCTTGGTAGTTGGGGTTTTGCAATCCCAGACGATGGCCGGGAGGATGCATGGCTATGAATGGTCGGTTTCGCGGGATAAGCGGGCGCTATGCTGAATCGACTCGATGGCGCCTATGGCCTCCGGCATGGCTGACGCGGGCCGGGATCATGCCGTCTTGCCTTGGAGAAAAGGCCGGCGTGGCCGATGGTTTTGCCGCGCGGTTTTTTCCAATCGCCAATCCTGTCCCTGGGGGCGCGCATCGATGGAGGCCGCCGTTAGCTTTGATCCTCTTTCGCCCGATGGTTTTTCGGCGCTGGCCGAGCTGGCCGGCGCGATCTGGCGCCGCCATTTCATCGCCATGATCAGCATCGAGCAGATCGAGTACATGCTGGCCGGCCGCTAAGCCCCTGACAAGCTGCGAACTTATCTGGATGCGGCGGACTGCTGGTTGCGGCTGCTGAAGCTGGAGCAGCTCTACCTGCTGCAAGAGATGCATGGCCAGCGCTTGGGGGGGGGATGGATGATGGACGAGGTGGCGGCCACCGCCCGCGCCACGGGCGGCAATGCGCTGATGCCGACCGTCAACAGACACAACTCCGGCGCCATCGCGGTTTACGAGCGGCGCGGCTTCTGGTTGCGGGAGGAAGCGGTGTTCGATATCGGCAACGGCTTCATGATGGACGATTCTGTGCTGGAAAAATGCTGGAGTGAGGTGCGCCTGGCGGCGGCACGGCATGTTTTGCGGCAGGGGGCGACAGCCGGTCTGCCATCATCGCAGCAGCGAAAGGGCGAGCCATTCGGCTTGCCCTTTGTTCGCTTTGGAGGCGTTGCAGAGGAAACCTGGCTCCTGATTGCTCAGGTCCCGCAAAACGTCCGATACCCTTCCGCCACTTCCGGCGCGGCCGGCAGAGCGTAGCGCTGCAGTCCTTCCCGTTCGGTGAAAGGATCGCGCAGCGCCTCCAGCAGTTTCAGGGTCGAATCCATGTCGCCGCGTTCGCTGGCGGCGTCCAGCGCTTCCTCGACCAGATGGTTGCGCGGGATGTAGAGCGGACTGTGCCTGCGCATTGCAGCGGCGACGTCGACGGCGCGGCGCGTCTTGATGGCGAGGCGCGTCAGCCATTGCAGCAGCCACGGCTCCAGCTCCTCCGGGGTGGGGAACAGCGCGGCCAGCGGCGCGCGCCGGCCTTCGGCGGCGTCGGCCAGATAGCGCCAGGCCAGCGTGTGGTCGACGCCTTGGGCGGCCAGCAGCGTCAGCCAGTCTTCGGCCAGCTCCATGTCGCCTTCCTTCGCGTCGATCAGGCCCAGCTTGAGGCGAGCCTGGGCCAGCCAGTGTTCGCGGTAGCGCTCGGAGAAGCCTTCTATCGCCGCGGTGGCGGCGGGGACCGCGCTGGCCGGGTCGTCCGGCGCGATCAGCGGCAGCAGGGTTTCGGCGAGGCGGGCCAGATTCCATTGCGCGATGGCCGGCTGGTTGCTGTAAGCGTAGCGGCCGTTGCGGTCTATCGAGCTGAACACGGTGTCCGGGTGGTGCGCGTCCATGAAGGCGCAGGGGCCGTAGTCTATGGTTTCGCCGGACAAGGCCATATTGTCGGTGTTCATCACGCCGTGGATGAAGCCGGCGTGCATCCAGCGCGCGATCAGTTCGGCCTGGCGCTCGCTCACAGCCTGCAGCAGTTCCAGGTAGCGCTTGTCTGCGCCGGCGAGCTGGGGGTAGTGGCGGGCTATGGTGTAGTCGGCCAGTTTTTGCAGCATGTCGCGCTCGCCGCGGATGGCGAAGTACTGAAAGGTGCCGACGCGCAGATGGCTGGCGGCGACGCGGGTCAGCACCGCGCCGGGCAGTGGCCGCTCGCGGTGCACGGTTTCGCCGGTGGCCGCCACCGCCAGCGCGCGGGTGGTGGGGATGCCAAGAGCCTGCATCGCCTCGCCCAGGATCAGTTCGCGCAGCATCGGCCCCACCGCCGCCTTGCCGTCGCCGCGGCGCGAAAACGGCGTCGGGCCGCTGCCCTTGAAGGCGATGTCGCGGCGTTGGCCGGCGGTGTCGATCACTTCGCCCAGCAGCATGGCGCGGCCGTCGCCCAGCGCCGGCGACAGGCCGCCGAACTGGTGGCCGGCGTAAGCCTGTGCTATGGTTTGCGCGCCGTCCGGCAGCGCCGCGCCGGAGAAGACGGCGGCTAGCTCCGCCTCGCCGGCATTGGCGGTGTCCAGGCCCAGCTCGGCCGCCAGCGCGGCGTTCCAATACAGCAGCTTCGGCGACAGCGGCGTGTCCGGCTGTGTTGGCTCGTAGGCGCCGGGCAGGTCGCGGGCGTAGCTGTGGTCGAAGGCGATGCGGATCATGGTGAAATCCTTGTTGTTTACCGTGTTCTTGGCGCGTCCGCTGCCGGACGGCTGATCAGGACAGGGCTCGTCTGGACGGTGGCGGCAATGCCGGCGTCGCTGGCGCAGGGTCTGAATGTCCATGACGATATCCTAATCCCGTGCGGCCAGGCTCTTGAATTTTTCTTTGCGCCTTTTCTTGCTCAACTTTCCGGCGGGAGGAGCGCAAGACGGAGGACAGCGAAAAGCCGCCCATCGGGCGGCTTGGTCGGCGCTTAACGGCTGCGGCCGGTTTTGCCTCCAGGCTTGCCGCCGCTGGTTTTGGCGGCGGCCGGCTTGCCCGAGTATGGCTTGGCGCCGCCGGCGGCCGGTTTGCCGCGCGCTTGAGCGTGGGCTGGAGCGCGTTGCTGTCCCGGCGTCTTGCCGCGCGCGGCCGGCGCGCCCATGCGGTGGCGCACCGCGGCGGCCTTGTCGCCAGGCGGCGTCGGCGGAATCAGGCAGTGTTTGCTGTGGCCGATCAGGTCGGCGCGGCCCATCTGGATCAGCGCGTCGTGGATGATCTGCCAGTTGTCGGGATGATGATAGCGCAGGAAGGCCTTGTGCAGCTTGCGGCGGTAGCCGTCGCGCACCACGTCGACCTTTTCCGAGCTGCGCGACAGGCGCTTGAGCGGGTTGCGGCGGGTGTGCCACATGGTGGTGGCCATCGCCATCGGCGTCGGGGTGAAGGTCTGCACCTGGTCCAGGCGGAAGTTGTTCTTCTTCAGCCACAGCGCCAGATTCATCATGTCCTCGTCGCTGGTGCCGGGGTGGGCCGCGATGAAGTACGGAATCAGATACTGTTCCTTGCCGGCCTGGCGGGAAAAGCGCTCGAACAGCTCTTTGAACTTGTCGTAGGCGCCCATGCCCGGCTTCATCATCTTGGACAGCGGGCCGTCCTCGGTGTGCTCCGGCGCGATCTTCAGATAGCCGCCGACATGGTGCTGCACCAGCTCCTTGATGTATTCGGGCGAACGCACCGCCAGATCGTAGCGCAGGCCGGACTGGATGTTGATCTTCTTCACTCCCGGCAAGGCGCGCGCCTTGCGGTACAGCTGGATCAGGTGGCTGTGGTCGGTATTGAGGTTCTCGCAGATGTCCGGGTACACGCAGGACAGTTTTCTACAGGAGCTCTCGATCTTCGGGTCCTTGCAGCTGAGGCGGTACATGTTCGCCGTCGGGCCGCCCAGGTCGGAGATGTGGCCGGTGAAGCCCGGCGTCTTGTCGCGGATTTCCTCGATCTCGTGCAGGATCGACTCTTCCGAGCGGCTCTGGATGATGCGGCCCTCGTGCTCGGTGATGGAGCAGAAGGTGCAGCCGCCGAAACAGCCGCGCATGATGTTGACCGAATACTTGATCATCTCCCAGGCCGGGATGTGGGCGTCGCCGTAGGCCGGGTGCGGGTTGCGGGCGTAGGGCAGGCCGTAGACGAAATCCATTTCCTCGGTGGTGAGCGGAATGGGCGGCGGAGTCAGCCACACGTCGCGCTCGCCGTGCGTCTGCACCAGCGCGCGGGCGTTGCCCGGGTTGGATTCCAGGTGCAGGGTGCGGCTGGCGTGGGCGTACAGCACCGGATCGTGGGCAACGGCCTCGAACGCCGGAATCCGGATCACGGTCTTGGCGCGCTCGGCGCGGCGCTTGGCCAGGCGCTCCTCGCGCGATTCTATGCGTATCACCTGCGGCTTGCTGGGGTCGATGCCGGCGGTGGCCTTGGCCGCCTGTTCCGGAATCTCTTCGTATGGGTTCAGGTGCGGATCGACGCGGCCGGGCAGGTCGACCACGCTGGAGTCCATCTCCTGCCACTCCTCGTCCGGGCGCCAGCCCTGCGGCACGATGAAGGCGGTGCCGCGGATGTCGCGCATCTCCGACAGCTTTTCGCCGCGGGAGGCGCGATGGGCGATCTCCACCAGCGCGCGCTCGGCGTTGCCGTACAAGAGGATGTCGGCCTTGGAGTTGACCAGCACCGACGGCCGCACCTTGTCGCTCCAGTAGTCGTAGTGGGCGATGCGGCGCAGCGACGCTTCGATGCTGCCTATCATCACGCCGACGCCGGGGTAGGCTTCGCGGCAGCGCTGCGCGTAGACGGTGACGGCGCGGTCCGGGCGCTTGTTGGGCTCGGCGTTGGGGGTGTAGGCGTCGTCGGAGCGGGCGCGGCGGTCGGCGGTGTAGCGGTTGATCATCGAATCCATATTGCCGGCGGTGACGCCGAAGAACAGGTTCGGTCTGCCCAGTTCGCGGAACGCGTCGGCGCTGTGCCAGTCCGGCTGGGCGATGATGCCGACGCGGAAGCCCTGCACTTCCAGCAAGCGGCCCACCAGCGCCATGCCGAAGCTGGGATGGTCGATATAGCAGTCCCCGGACACCAGGATGATGTCGCAGGAGTCCCAACCCAGCTGGTCCATTTCGGCGCGGGTCATCGGCAGGAACGGGGCGGTGCCGAAACGGCTGGCCCAGTACTTGCGGTAGGAGGAAATCGGTTTGGCGGCGGCTTGCGGAGTTGTCATGCGATCACGTCTAATTCGGGCAGCCGGCTATTTTGCCAGAATCCGGCAAAAAAATCAGCATAAACAATTGTTTATTATGGCGAATCGCCCGGCTGGCTGTAGGGATTTTACATTTGGCGATATGCGCATGGTTTTGTGATGGAAATCAAGGATCTTGCGCGAAGGCACCGCCCGGCGGATGCCCGGGGCATGAGTTTGGTGTACCCTTGCGGGCTTGTGCGACGCGGCAAAGCGTCCGCCCGCCGCGCCGGGCGCATTTTATCGATCAGGATCAAGGAGGGAATCATGGGTGAACGTATCGTGAGCGTGGCGGGAGGGGAGCGCGCGCTGGTGCAAAAACTGGAGGCGGGCGCCGTGCTGCATGTGCCCGATTTCGGCTTCACCCTGAGCGCGGCCGAGCAGGCGCTGCTCGATCCGGCCCTGTCCGATCCCAAGCGCAAGAACATCAGCCTGGAGCCGGGCAACGGCGCGCTGCACGGCGTGCTGGGCGGCGCGGACAAGGAGAGGGCGGTACGGGCGCTGATCTCGCGCTACCAGCGGGCGGCGGCCGATCTGCTGGCCCAGGTGCTGCCCGAATATCAGGGCAAGGTGCGCCCGGCGCCCACCAGCCTGCGCCTGGTGCGGGTGGAAGACCGCAAAACCTCCTGGCGCAAGGACGACAGCCGCCTGCATGTGGACGCCTTCCCGTCGCGCCCAACCTATGGCGAGCG
>NZ_MKCT01000017.1 GCF_001855555.1 Chromobacterium sphagni
TTCGAGGAGACCCTTACCATTCCGCCCCTTGCTGCGCGGCTTCTATTTCACCAGCGCTTTGCAGGAAGGCGTGCCGGCATCGTCACCGGCCGGCCGCGTTCAGGGCCAGTTCGACCTGGCCGCCGGCTCGCTGGACAAGCATCAGGCGCCGGCTTCGTACAGCTACTTCCTGCGCGGCCTGTTCCGCGAAGTGCTGTTCCCCGACCAGCACCTGATCTTCCAGCAGACCAAGCCCAGCGGCAGCCGCTGGCGCCTAGCCGGCATGATAGCCGGCGTAGCGAGCCTGGCTGCGGTGGCTGGCCTGTGGACCTGGTCCTTCGTCGGCAACCAGCAGCTGATCGCCCAGGTCAACACCGAACGCGCGCAGGCGCAGAAGCTGGCCGCATCCGGCCAGTTGTACGACCGCCTGAACGGCCTGTTGATCCTGCAGCGCCGCCTCGAGGAGTTGCAGAACTACCGCCGCAACGGCGAGCCGTGGCAAATCGGCATGGGCCTGTATCAGGGCGGCGAACTGGAGCGCAATCTGCGCAAGGCCTACTTCGCTGGCCTGAAGGACGTGATGCTGCGCCCGGTGCAGAAAAACCTGGAAACCACGCTGGCCTCGCTCAAGCCCGGCGCGCCGCAGCCGGTTGCGGTCAGCGAACCGCCGAAGCCGCAGCCCAAGCCTGAACCCAAACCCGAAGCCAAGCCGATCAAACAGTACAAGTCGCGGCCCAAGCCGCACGGCGGCCTGCCCAACATCAATCTGAGCGCGCTGGAGCTGCCGCAGCGCGCCACCACCGCCAAGCTGGACGCCTCTGCGCCGGCCATCGGCGGCGAATCCGCCGGCAAACCGCAGAACCCGCAGCAGCTGGATGTCGGCTACAACGCGCTGAAAACTTACCTGATGCTGCACGATCAGCGCCGGATGGAAGAGGCGCAGCTGGCCGACCAGCTGCCGCGCTATTGGCGGCCGTGGCTGGAAAGCCAGCGCGGCGAGTATCCGGTCAACGAGGTGATGGGCCAGGCTGAGAAGCTGGTGGCATTCTACGTCAGCCAGATCAAGGAGTCTGACCTGCCGCTGATCGACAACGACGTCAAGGTGGTGGCCGATGCCCGCGACGTGCTGCGCGGCTCATTCAAGCGGCTGTCGGCGCAGGAGCGCGTGTTCAGCGAGATCAAGGCGCGCGCCAATACCCGTTTCGCGCCGTTGACGGTGGCCCGCATCCTGGACAACCGCGACATGGACATCATGGCCAGCAGCCAGATGGTGGAGGGCGCCTATACCCGCGAAGCGTGGAACAACTACGTGCGCGGCGCCATCGACGAGGCCAGCCGCGGCGAAATCCGCAGCGACGACTGGGTGCTGGCTTCCAGCACCCAGGACAATCTGGGCAAGGATGGCGACGTGGAGAAGAACCGCGCCGCGCTGGAGGCGCTGTACCGCTCCCAGTACATCGCCGCCTGGCACAAGTTCCTGCAAGGTGTGGTGGTGCGCGACATCACCAATCCGGCGCAGTCCGCTTCCGCTATGACCCGCTTGGCCGACAAGCAGAATTCGCCGATCAGGCTGATCCTGGCGCGCGCCGCGCAGGAAACCGCCTGGGACAATCCGTCCGAGCTGAACCGCTCGCTGGAGACCGCCAAGCGCTCGGTGCTGGAGAAAACCACCGAGCTGTTCAAGGGCGGCGACGGTGCCACCGATGCCAAGAGCGAAAAGCAGTTCGGCGTAGTGGGCGCGCAGTTCGCCGGCGTGGCCGCCCTGGTGAAGGGCGACAATCCGCCGATCAACGGCTACCTGGACCAGTTGGCCAAGCTGAAAGTAAAGATGGCGGCCATCGCCACCACCGACGAGCCAGGCCCGCAGGCGCGCGCCGCGCTGCAGTCCACGTTGAACGGTTCCGGCTCCGAGCTGGGCGACACCCTGTCCTACGTCGATAACACACTGCTCAACGGCGCCAGCGCCGACACCATCGAAATGGTGCGTCCGATGCTGGTGCGTCCGCTGTCGCAGTCGTACACAGCACTGCTGGGCCCGGTGGCGCAGGACATCAACCAGGCCTGGGCCAATGAAGTGCTGCCGCAGTGGAAGCAGTTGGCCGGCAAATACCCGTTCAGCGACTCCAGCAGCAGCGCTTCGGTGGCGGACATCAACCGCTTCGTCAAGGCCAATGACGGCACGCTGGACAAGTTCGTCAACAAATACCTGAACGGCCTGGTGCAGAAGAAGGGCGACGCCCTGGTGCCGCGCGCCTGGGGCAACCAGGGTGTGCGCTTCAATCCGGAGTTCCTCAACGGCGTCGGCCGGCTGATGGCGCTGGCCAGCAGCCAGCTGCAGGATGGCGAGAACAGCCGCTTCGAACTGCAGCCGCTGCCGACGCCCGGCCTGTCCGAAACCGTGCTGACGATAGACGGCCAGGAGCTGCGCTACCGCAACGGTCCGCAGCCGTGGCAGCCGTTCAACTGGCCAGGCAGCGGCGGCGGCGAAGGCGCGCGCATCCAGGTGGTGAACTACGCCGGCGCCAGCACTGTGGTGGGCAACCAGCAGGGCCGCATGGGCCTGATGCGCCTGTTGTCCAGCGCCAAGGTCGGCGACGGTGCGGACGGCTCCTCCCAGTTGAGCTGGACCCTGCCCAAGGGCAGCGGCGCCGAGGCGCAGACGGTACGTTTCAATTTCCGCATGCTGGGCGGCGTCAATCCGCTGCAGTTGAACCGGCTTTACAAACTGACGTTGCCTGAACGCGTGACGTTGTAATTGGAGATGAGCGGCATGGCGTTCAATTTCAAGCGCACCCTGGAGGTGCCACCGCAGTTCTGCATTTTCGGCAAATTGCCGCGGCGGGCGGATTTCGTGCGGGTCAATGCCACCCATCCGGCGGCCATGCAGCTGGACCAGTTGCTGGCGCAAAGCCTGCAGCGGATGGCGTTCGACGAGGGTGCCACCCGCCGCTACCTGGCGATGCCGGCCACTTCGTTCGTGTTGCAAAGCCGCGACCAGAACTGGCTGTCGCTGGGCGTGATCCAGCCCAGCCGCGACGAGGGCGGTCGCAGCTATCCGCTGGTGGCGGCGTCGCTGGTGGCGATAGACAACGCGCTGCCGCCGACCGCCATCCTGCTGCTGGCCAATGAGCTGTTCTTCACCGGCTTGAAGGATCAACTGGCCAACGCCATCGACAATTCGGTGGAAATGCTGGCCTGCAAGCAGTTTCTGGAGGAGCAGCTGCGCTTCGGCGCCTCGTCGGCGGCCGACATCGACCTGGCGCAGCAGCTGTTGGAAAAACACCTGGCAGTGACGCCGGCATCGGCGTTGGCGAACGGCCTGCGCGAAATGGGCGACGGCGATCTGGAGTCGGTGCTACTGGCTTTCGTGTTCCACCACCGCCTGCTGCGCAAGTTCCGCGACAGCCTGCCGGTGCAGGCATACTTCCTGCCGCTGCCGGCGGTCGAGGGCGAGAACGTGCTGGCCGCCGTCACCTGGCTGGCGCTGTACCACGCCGCCACTTTCGACAATGGCGACGCGCAGGAGCAATGCCTGATCCTGCGCCGGCCGGAAGGCCATTTCCTGGTGCTGCTGCCGGCCGGCCTGAACGAGCAGATCGCCAGCCAATGCTGGGGCGCGCCGCTGGACGCCAAGTTCGTCGTTGACATCAACGACGCCAAGGCGCCGTGGCGCAGCCATCAGGCCTATGCCGAGGCGGCCTATGTGCTGGGCCGGCAACTGAACGATCCGGGCCTGTCTTTGGCACAGCTGCGGACTGTTTTAACCAGTCTTTCGCGCAATATCGCGTAGTCATTTTTGAACCTTTTGAACATCTAGAGAAAAGCCATGGGTAAAGAAAGCACTCAGAAAAAACTGTCGAGGGTACGTCCGCCGCGCGTGCAGATCACCTACGACGTGGAGATTGGCGACGCGATCGAAACCAAGGAACTGCCCTTCGTGCTGGGCGTGCTGGGCGACTACTCCGGCCACAGCAAGGAGCCGCTGCCGAAGATGAAGGAGCGCAAATTCGTCCAGATCGACCGCGACAACTTCGACGAAGTGCTGAAAGGCATGGCGCCGCGACTGGCGATGAAAGTCGACAACGCGCTGAAGGACGACGGCAGCCAGCTGTCGGTGGAGCTGAATTTTGAAAGTCTGGCCGATTTCGAACCGCAGAACGTGGTGCGCCAGATCGATCCGCTGAACCAGTTGCTGGAAGCGCGCACCCGTCTGGCCGACCTGCGCAACAAGCTGGCCGGCAACGACAAGCTGGAAGAGCTGCTGGACGAAGTGGTGCGCGACACCGAAAAACTGCGCCAGATCGGCGAGCGCAGCGGCAAGCAGGAAGGAGGCGAACAGTGAGCGCGGAACTGCAACAACAGGCGGCCCCGGCTGCGGCGGTGGGCGGCAGCCTGCTCGACAGCATCATCGAGCAAAGCCGCATCGCCACCAACGACAGCGAAAAAAGCCACACCCGCGATCTGATCGGCGAACTGGTGGACCAGGTGCTGAAAGGCAGCGTGACGGTATCGCGCGACCTGTCCGCCAGCATCGACGCCCGCATCGCCGAGATCGACCAACTGATCTCGGACCAACTGAACAATGTGATGCACCACGGCGACTTCCAGAAGCTGGAAGCGTCCTGGCGCGGCCTGAAGTATCTGGTGATGGAGTCGGAAACCAGCACCCAGCTGAAGATCAAGGTGCTCAACGCGTCCAAGAAGGATCTGGTCAAGGACTTCAAGGCCGCGGCCGAATTCGACCAGAGCGCGCTGTTCAAGAAGATCTACGAGGAAGAGTACGGCACCTTCGGCGGCGCGCCTTACGCCGCGCTGGTGGGCGACTACGAATTCACCCGCCATCCGGAAGACTTCTATCTGATGGACGAGCTGTCGCACGTGGCCGCCTCCGCCCACGCGCCGCTGATCACCGCCGCCGCGCCCGGCCTGTTCGGCCTGGAGACCTTCGCCGACATCGGCAAGCCGCGCGATCTGGCCAAGATCTTCGACACCGTCGAATACGCCAAGTGGAAGTCGTTCCGCGAGTCGGAAGACTCCCGCTACGTCGGCCTGGTGCTGCCGCACGTGCTGGGCCGCCTGCCCTATGGCCGCGACAACGTGCCGGTGGAGGATTTCGACTTCGAGGAAAACGTCGACGGCAGCAACCACGACAAATACCTGTGGACCAACGCCGCCTACGCCTACGCTGCGCGCCTGACCGACGCCTTCGCCCAGTACGGCTGGCTGGCGGCCATCCGCGGCGTCGAGGGCGGCGGTCTGGTGGAAGGCCTGCCGGCCCACACCTTCAAGACCGACGACGGCGAAGTGGCGCTGAAGTGCCCCACCGAAGTGGCGATCACCGACCGCACCGAAAAGCTGCTGTCCGACCTGGGTCTGATCTCGCTGGTGCACTGCAAGAACACCGACTACGCGGCCTTCTTCGGCGGCCAGTCGGTGCAGAAGGCCAAAACCTACAACACCGATTCGGCCAACGCCAACGCGCGCCTGTCCACCCAGCTGCCCTACATCTTCGCGGTATCCCGCATCGCGCATTACATGAAGTCCATCATGCGCGACAAGATCGGCAGTTTCGCCTCGCGCCAGAACGTGCAGGACTACCTGAACACCTGGCTGGCCCAGTACGTGCTGCTGGACGATTCCGCCAGCCAGGAGGCCAAGGCCAAGTATCCGCTGCGCGAAGCGCGCGTGGACGTGGTGGAAGTGCCGGGCAAGCCCGGGGTCTACCGCGCCGCCGCCTTCCTGCGTCCGCACTTCCAGCTGGATGAACTGACCATTTCATTGCGTCTGGTAGCCGAGTTGCCGCAACCGGCGGGCTGACGCTTTGCTAGCTAGGGGGTGAAATCCCCCCATTTTTCGACCCTTCGTAAGGAGAAGTACTAATGGCTTTTGATGCATTCCTGAAAATTGATGGCATTCCTGGTGAGAGCGGCGACGACAAACACAAAGACTGGATCGAAATCCAGTCGTTCGCACACAAGCTGGAACAGCCGGCCCAGGCTTCGGCCAGCACCGCCGGCGGCGCAACCGCCGAGCGCGTGAACCACGCGGTGTACGAAATCACCCACTTCCTGGACAAAGCCAGCCCAAAGATCTATGAGGCTTGCTGCACTGGCAAGCACATCAAGGACATCACCATCGAGCTGTGCCGCGCCGGCGGCGACAAGGTGAAGTACATGGAGATCAAGATGGAGCAAGTCCTGATCGCCAAGGTTGAGCCGCAAGGTTCCGCCACCGATTCCGGCTTCCCGTCGGAAAAGGTGAGCTTCAGCTACGGCAAGATCAAGTGGACCTACACCCAGCAGAAGCGCGCCGACGGCGCCGGTGGCGGCAACGTCAGCGCCGGTTGGGACCTGACCGCGAACAAAGTTATCGCCTGATTCCGCCTGCGGAATGTGAACCCGCCCGGACCTGGGCGGGTTTTAAGTCTTTTATTGTCACTTGGGGAAGTGTAGCTATGAAACGTTTGTTGATTACCGTGGCTATCGCCGTGCTGTGTAGTGCTTGCCAGACGGTGCCCACAGCGGCTCAACAGGCCGAAAAACAGGCTGCCGCCGCCGCCGAGCAGGCCAAGTCCGAAATAGCCAAGGCCGCTGCCGCCAACTACGCCGCCGACTCCACGCTGATCCCGTTCGAAAAGATGAACGGCAAGCTGACCCCGGTGGGCGAAGCCCAATTGGATCTGCTGCTGCCCGATCTGAAAACCGCCAAGTCCATCATCATCCGCGGCCACTGCTACCGCAATGATATCGGCAATGCCAAGGCCGCCGCCCAGGCGCGCGCCGCCGCGGTAAGACAGTACCTGCTGATGGCAGACATCCCGTCCAGCAAGATCACCGTGCGCTTCGACACCGAGCGTCCGCTGCACGGCGTGCGCCTGCTGGTGAGCAACTGATCGCGGCGGATCCGCATTGAAGCCGCACCGCTGTTATCGCCCCATCAGCCTGGCAAGCGATAGCCGGCGCGGCCGCAGTTTTCAGCCTTATCACTATCGATTCAAACAAGAATATCCATGGACCTCCTCGCCAGCTTCGCCTCCGCCTTCAGCCAGGACCACCGCCTGCTCACCCTCGGCCTGGGCGACGGCCACATCGCGGCCGAGCAGTTGCTGCCGCAAAGCCTGGACGGCGAGGAAGGGGTGTCCAAACCGTACCGCTTCACCCTGACCTGCCTGTCGCCCGATGGCGCCATCGAACTCAAGACCCTGCTCGGCCAGCCGGCCCGCATCGGCATCGCCGACGCCCAGGGCGTGGAGACGGTGCGCTGCGGCGTGGTCTCGCAAGCGCGGCTGCTAGGCTCGGACGGCGGTTTCGCCAAGTATGGCCTCACGGTGGAGCCGCCGTTCGCGCTGCTGCGCCACCGCCGCACTTCGCGGGTGTTCCAGGACCTGACGGTGCCGGACATCGTCCAGCAGATCCTGCGGGAACACCAGGCCGCCAACCCCGCCTTCGCCCGGGGGCAGGCGCTGCAGATCCAGGCGGGCCCGGCGTCGCCGCGCAGCTACTGCCTGCAATACCGCGAGAGCGACTACGACTTCATCGTCCGCCTGCTGCACGAGGAAGGCTACGCCTGGCGCTTCGAGCATATCGACGGCGACAGTCCCCAGGTCAAGCTGGTGGTGTTCGACGACGCCTACAGCCTGCCGCCCGCCCCGCTCGAACGCGTGCGCTTCCACCGCAGTGACGCCACCGAAGAGGAGGACGGCCTCACCGGCTGGAACAGCAGCCGCCAGATTGTGCCCGGCCAGGTGGCGCTGGCCAGCTTCGACTACCAGCCGGTGTCCACCCGGCACACCGGCGACAGCAGCCAGATCGACCAGGGCCAGGGCGGCGGCGCGCTGCAATCCAGCCTGCAGGACTACGACGCCCAGGGCCTGTATTACGCCGGCGACGCCGACCAGCTGTCCCGCTACGCCCAGCTGCGCCAGCAGGCGCACGATCTGCAGGCCAAACAATTCGAAGGCACAGGCTCGGTCCGCGGCCTGACCGCCGGCCAGTGGTTCCGCCTCGACGACCACCCGGCGCACCAGGCCGACAGTGCCGAACAGCGCGAATTCGTGGTCACCGGCCAGACCTTGCGCGCCCAGAACAACCTGCCGGCCGACCTCACCCGCCAGTTGAACCAGTCCGCGCCCGGGCTGCTGGCCCTGGGGCTGGAGAGCGACGCCGCCGTGACCGCCGGCGCCCAGGCCGCGCCGTTCGCCACCACGCTCCAGGCCCAGCGCCGAGGCATTCCGCTGACCCCGGCCTACGCCCACACCGCGCAGGCCAAGCCGACCAGCCTGGGCGTGCAGACCGCCACCGTGGTCGGTCCGCCGGGCGAAGACGTCCACACCGACCAACAGGGCCGCATCAAGGTGCAGTTCCACTGGCAGCGGCCGGACGAACACCCGACCATCGGCGCCGGACTCGACGACAAGTCGTCATGCTGGCTGCGCGTCGCCATGCCCAGCGCCGGCGCCGGCTGGGGCCACCAGTTCATCCCGCGCATTGGTCAGGAAGTGCTGGTCGACTTCATCGAAGGCGACATCGACCGGCCGGTGATCACCGGCGTGCTGTACAACGGCAGCCACCCGACGCCCGACTTCAGCGGCGCCGGCTCGCTCCCCGCCAACAAGACGCTGTCCGGCATCAAGAGCAAAGAACACCAGGGCGGCGGCTACAACGAGCTGCTGTTCGACGATACCCCCGGCGAAGTGCGCGCCAAACTCAGTTCCGAATCCGGCAAGACCCAACTGAACCAGGGCTTCCTGACCCAGCCGCGCAGCAACGGCAAGGCGACGCCGCGCGGCGAAGGCTTCGAGCTCAGAACCGACCAGCACGGCGCCATCCGCGCCGCGCACGGCCTGCTGCTGTCCACCGAAGCGCAGAACGGCGCTGGGGGCAAACAGCTGGCGCGCGAGCACGCCCAGAGCCAGCTCGACGCCGCCCTCTCCCTCAGCCAGGCGCTGGCCGAAACCGCCACTGGCCAGCTGGCGGATACGATGGAAACCGGCCCCGACGAAATCGGCCCGGACAACGCCAAAACCGGCAAAAAGCCGGACGGCCACCTGCAACACCACGTCGACGCGCTGAAGGCCTGGGAAGCCGGCAGCAATACCGACAAAGACGGCAAAACGGCGAAAGAGCAAGCCGGCCGACAGCCGCTGCTGGTGCTGTCCGGCCCGGCCGGCATCGCCTCCCTGACCGAGCAAAGCCAGACGCTATTCGCCGGCAGCAACCTGAACCTCGTCGCCCAGCGCGATGCCAACCACACGACGGGGCGACGCTGGCTGCACAACGTCGGCCAGCACATCAGCCTGTTCGTGGCCGGGGTGAAAGACAAGGTGGCGCTGAAGCTGATCGCGGCCAAGGGCAAGGTGCAGATCCAGGCGCAGAGCGACGCGATGGAGATCACGGCGGATCAGGATGTCGCCATCACCTCGGTCAAACAGAAAATCCACTTCAACGCCAAGAAGGAAATCCTGCTGACCAGCGGCGGCGCTTATGTGCGCATCAAGGACGGCAAGATCGAGCTGCACGCGCCGGGCACCGTCAGCTTCAAGGGGGCCAGCCATGATTGGAGCGGGCCGGCGAGCATGAGTCCTCCCTTACCGCAGTTTCCCAAGGATATCTGTTTGGAGTGCCTGTTGCGTAGCGCCAAAGCCGGTTCCGCATTCAGCAAGGTGCAATGATGAAGCTGATCCATTCTTTTGATACCGAGGCGCTGGCAACCCTGTTGCAGCAAGACGCGTCGTTAAGCGAGAACTTGCAGCAATATTTGCTGTTTGATGGCGCGCTCAATCCTGGCTTGCTCAAACATATTCGTCTTAGCGGCATGCCATGGCTCAGCGTGTTTACCCAAAGCGATGATGGCGATGAACAGTTGATGTCCGCGTCGCCGTTATTGGTGCAGTGGGAAGAACTGCGGTACGCGCAGATACAGCGTTTTCTGATGCAGTGTGATGGCATGCCTATGGTCAGCGTGTGGCGCACCCCGGAAAGCTTGCCCGAGTTGGCGGCGCGTTTGCTGCCGTGGTGTGTGGTGAAGGCGGATGACCAGCATTTCAACCTGCGTTTTCCAGATACCCGCCGCCTGGTAGACATCGTGGGCGTGCTGGATGATGAACAGCGCGGTCAGTTTTTTGGCCCGGCGGTCTTGTGTGTCGTTCCCACGCGTTTCGGCGCTTGGGAAACCTTGGCCATGCCGCGAGAGGCGCTGCCTCTGGCAGAGAAGGCGGTATTGAATGCCGAGCAAACCCTGGCATTGATTCGCGCAGGGGAGGCGGATGAAACGTTGTATCACATGCAATTCCATCGCGCGATACGGCCTGAGGTGCTGGCGGATTGCCATCCTGCTGTCGAGCAAGCCTTGTCGCAGGCCGACAAGAATGGCGTGGATGCGCCGGATGAACGTTATCAATGTTGTCTGGATGCGTTGCGGGATCCCGCAGCGTTCAATTTGAGGGGATAGGGCATGTTGGGTCGAATCGGCAAGTGTTTGGCTTTGGTGTTGGCGTTGCTGCCGCTGTCTGCCATGGCGGATGAGTTTGTTGGGGATTATGTGTTGCAGCCCTCGGGCGAGATGCAGCAGATTTA
Source organism: Chromobacterium sphagni (assembly GCF_001855555.1). Lineage (GTDB taxonomy): Bacteria > Pseudomonadota > Gammaproteobacteria > Burkholderiales > Chromobacteriaceae > Chromobacterium > Chromobacterium sphagni. The sequence goes on from NZ_MKCT01000017.1 coordinate 10,554, forward strand.
TGGCGATGACGGCAAGCCGGCGCGCTTGGTGACCGTGGAAAAGCGCGATGGCGGTTATTGGTTGAATGTTAAAGGCCTGATGGGCAGCGGAGAGCCGCAAAAGGCGGAGCTGCAAAAGGATGGCAAATACCTGGCGCAGTGGCTGGGCTGGACGCCAGATGCTGATGCGCCGGCCATCCGCTCCACCGCACTGGTGGGCGACCGGATCGCGCTGTTCCATATCGCCAAGGGCACCGAACTGCAAAGCGCCAATGGGCGCAGCCACGTGATGCGCACGGATTACTTGCTGGTAATGCCGGGCATGGATCTGGCGCTGGAGCGTGTGCCGGCAGACCAATGAGCCTGACGCAAGCGAGGTGTTGCCGCTGGATGGTTCCCTCGCTGGCTTGCCTAATGCTTAGCGCCTGCGCCGGCATGGGCGGCCAGCTGGGCACGTCGATGACGGTGGTGAATTACAGCGGCAAGGGCTACGACTGGGTGGCGGTGGCGCAGCCGCAAACGCCCAAGCAGGCGGAAGCGGCGGAAATGATTGGCCCATACGGCGCGGGCGGCATCATGTGCTGCGTCAACCTGCCAGCCCAATGGCAGCCGGGCATGCAATTGATAGTCCAGACCAAGGATGAAACCAAGGCTAAGACCGCTGCGGAATGGGATAAGGAGAGAATTCCATTACAGCTACGCACTGTGGATGTGCCACGTTATGAGGCCAGCGATGTCGGCACGGTATGGGTGCAATTGCTGCCGGACGACAAGGTGGCGTTGGTGGTCAGCCGTTACGATCCATCGAATGCGAATTGGCCGGGTGCGATCAAGGGCTGGCCGAAGCCTTCTTTAGAGTATAAAAGGAAAATCTGGGCAGAAGATTTGAAAAGAGAAACAGAATTATTAAAAGTTATGCAGCAGGCTATACAGGATCCGAAGGTGAATAATAAGGATAGGCCTGCTATGCAAGAAACAATAAATGATATTAAGATAAATATTGATAAGCTTGAGAGGGCATTGAAATGACAGCGCTAGCAAGCTTATATGATACTTCGTGGTCGGATCCTACAAATGCCGCGAAATTTTTTGATCCAGTAAAAGATATTCCAAAGTTAAGGCAGTTCGAAAAGCGGGAACTTCCCCCAGTAGGTAACCCAAACGCCAGCTGCGATTTTAATCTGTTTTTCGGTTTTTTCTTCGACGGCACGCGCAATAACTATAACCTCTGCACCGAAAACGAGGGGTTTTCCAATGTGGCGCGCTTGTACGACACTTACCCAGGTAAGGCTGTGCCGGGGTGGTCAAAGAAGCACTGCCTCTGGACGGGAATGAGGATTATCCCCACTTTTTCAGAGTGTATATTCCGGGTGTAGGCACGCCGTTTCCGCAAGTCAATGATCGCGGAGGCAGCAGGCTAGATTTGAAAAACAGGAGACTCAGGTGGGTATCGTGATGAAAAGAATGGTCTGGCTACTGTTGTGTTGCACGGCGCTGAGCGCTTGCGCCGGTATGGGTGGCCAGTTGGGCGCGTCGATGACGGTGGTGAATTACAGCGGCAAGGGCTACGACTGGGTGGCGGTGGCGCAGCCGCAAACGCCCAAGCAGGCGGAAGCGGCGGAAATGATTGGCCCATACGGTGCGGGCGGCATCATGTGCTGCGTCAATCTGCCGGCCAAATGGCAGCCAGGCATGCAATTGATAGTCCAGACCAAGGATGAAACCAAGGCTAAGACCGCTGCGGAATGGGATAAGGAGAGAATTCCATTGCAGCTACGCACTGTGGATGTGCCACGTTATGAGGCCAGCGATGTCGGCACGGTGTGGGTGCAATTGCTGCCGGACGACAAGGTGGCGTTGGTGGTCAGCCGTTACGACCCCACGAATGCAAATTGGCCGGGTGCGATCAAGGGCTGGCCGAAGCCTTCTCTGGAGTACCGTCGCCAATTATGGGATCAGGAAATGAGACTTTTGACTAAAGATCTTGCTGATTTCCAAGCGCAGATTAAGAAAGATAGTGCGAATCGGGAAAAATACCAAGATGCCATTGATTCTGTTCAGGATCAAATCAATAGATTGGGAGGGCGGCCGTGACGAAGCTCTGTGGTAATATACCAATCACAAGCCATGATCCGAGTCAATATGAAGTTTTTTTTGATAGTTTGGATCGGGCGGCAATAAGAAAATATGAGCAGAGGGAACTTCCCCCAGTAGGTAATCCAAACGCCAGCTGCGATTTCAATCTGTTTTTCGGTTTTTTCTTCGATGGCACACGCAATAACTATAACCTGTGCACCGAAAACGAGGGGTTTTCCAATGTGGCGCGCTTGTACGATACTTACCCAGGTCAGGCTGTGCCGGGGGTGGTCAAAGAAGAACTGCCTTTGGACGGGAATGAAGATTATCCGCACTTCTTCAAAGTGTATATTCCGGGCGTAGGCACGCCGTTTCCGCAAGTCAATGACAGCGGAAAGGGCATGGATGCCACCTTTGGCGCCGCCTCCGCCTTGTTTGGCCATGAGCGCATCGTCTGGGCCTTGATGCAGGCGATCAATAATCTCAACCGCTATTTTGTCGGGCAGGAGCTGCTGGACAAGGGCAAGATCGCTGCACTGAGCAAACAACTGGTGATTACCGGCTGGCACTTGAAGAAAGAGCGCTGGCTGACCGCGCGCGAAATGGAGCAGGGCAAGCAGAGCACCTACGATCTGCTGCGCGCGCAACTGAAGCTGCTGCACGGCTCGATCAAGGATTTCATGCATGCGCCGGGCGAGAAGCCGGCCAATATGTCCAAGGGCGAGGTGGGGAATATCCATCTGTCCGCATTCGGCTTTTCGCGCGGCGCCACCAAGGCGCGCTGCTTCAGCAACTGGATGCAGCGCCTGTGCCAGCTGGATGCGGAATTGACCGACCAGCCGGGGCAGATGACTCTGGGCGGCTTCCCGGTGAAGTTCGACTTTTTGGGCATCTTCGATACCGTGGCATCGGTGGGCCTGGCCTCGTCCACGCTGTTGTTCGACGGCCATGCGGAATGGGCGGACGCGGAGACCTCGCTGCGGGTGCCCATGGGCATGCCCTGTGTGCATCTTGTGGCGGCACATGAAATCCGCCGCAGCTTCCCGCTGGACTCGATCGAAATGGGTGCGGGCGCGCCCCCGGGCGGCGAAGAGATCATGTTTCCCGGCGTGCATTCGGATGTGGGCGGCGGCTATCTGCCCAAGGAGCAGGGGCGTGGCGTGTCCGACAAAGGCAGTGACATGCTATCGCGGATTCCCTTGGCGGTGATGTACCGCAAGGCGCGGCTGGCCGGCGTGCCGCTGAAGGCGGAAAAGGCCAAACCTGCCGCCCAACTGCGCATGCAGGTGGACCCAAAATTGATAGCCGACTTCAACGCCTATCTCGCCACGCTCGGCGTCGAGGCCGGCAAGCCCGCGCCGGAAAAAGCGTACAAGAGCTTGCTGAAGGATTTGTATTTGCCCTACATCGCCTGGCGCTTGAGCTGGGTGGACAAGCAGGACGATGCGTCCTTGCGCGCGCATTTCGACAATCTGCAAAACGCGTCCAACACGGACGTCAACGACTTGCTGGGCGGCAACGTCAGGCTGGCCGAACATCTCAGCTATTACAAGCGTTGGAGCAGTGGCGAGATGGAGCAGATTGGCAAGATCAGAAAGGCTTACTACCCGCCGACGCTTGATCCCAAGGTGGTCAAAGACTGGGCCGAGTTCAAGGACATTTGGCCGGAGCTGGAAAAGGGCGAGCAATCTTCATTGCTGAAACCGGCCGCCAGCCGTCTGTTCCAGTATTACGTGCATGATTCCTATGCCTGGTTCCGGCTAACCGGCAAGGAAGAGCCAGAAATTTTGGCCATGCTGGAGAAAATGTCGCATCAGGACCCAAATACCTTATCGGAAGAGGAAAAAGGTTGGGTCAAGTTATATGTGGAATCTGGCCGCAAACAGGTTCCCAAGGGCGTGACAGGCGGGCAGGAGCCATTCAGCGTAGGCGCCGGTTATCTGCGTTATCGCAAAGTGTATGCCGGGGCAGATAATGTTTTGCTGACCAGACGCGGATTCAATGCATTTGATGCTCAGGTTGCATGAGTTGAAGAATAAATAACAGGTGGATATGAATCGACGTAATTTTATGATGGCGCTTCCGGCCTTAGCGCTCAGCGCTTGCGCCACCCCGGCTTTGTTCAAACAGAGCCAGGCTGATAATATTGTTTATTACGATGAAAATGCGCAAGGCTTTTTTGTTACCGCCGATGGAAAAAACTTGGTGGTGCTGGGCAAGGATTATCACTATGTAATGGATGATCTGGGCAATTTGCCATTGCTGTTGAAATCTTCATTAAAGCCGAGATTGCAAGCATCTTTCGATTATTTTTCGGTATCCACCAAAAACAAGGTGGATGGCTATGTCAATCTGACTTTAACGGGGGAAGTCTCGGATACAGAGCGCAAGTCGCTGCTCGATGAAAAATTCCAATACGATAACTACCCTGGCAGTTGGAAAAAAACTTACCATGCCCATGGCACGCGTTACTCTGCGAAAGGATTTGAGATGCCCGCAAGTATCGGCAAGTTTAATCAACCCTATACAATTCGCGTGGCGGAGCACCACTCGCCAGGTTTGAAACGGGCGATCATATTGCTGACCCCTGTGACGCTTGCTGTTGATGGTGTCTTAGTGTTGGGCGGGATTGTGATGTTCCCCTTGGCTGTCGGCGTATTAGCCGCTACCCACTGATAATATTTGCCCAGACGATGCTTGAATCTCTTCTCCCCTACTACGAACGCGAACTCGGCCAGCTGCGCGAGCTGTCCGGCGAGTTCGCGCGTCGCTATCCCAAGATCGCCGGCCGGCTGCAGATGGAAGGCGACCAGTGCGCCGATCCTCACACCGAGCGGCTGATCGAATCGTTCGCGCTGCTGGCGTCCCGCATCCATAAGAAGCTGGACGACGAATATCCCGAGGTGGCGGAGAGCTTCCTCGATGTGCTGTATCCGCATTATCTGCAGCCTATCCCGTCGGCCACCATCGTGCAGTTCGAGTGCGATCCGGCGCGGCCGGAGATCGCCAAGCGCTATCGGGTGGAGCGCGGCCAGCCAGTGCATGCGCCGGCTATCGGCGGGGTGGTGTGCAAGTTCCGCAGCGCCTATCCGGTCGACCTGTATCCGCTGTCGCTGCACAGCGCCAAGCTGGAGCTGACCAGCGGCTCGCCCTATCTGCGCCAGCTGGCGCCGGATGCGGCGGCCTTGTTGACGCTGGAATTCCACACCCACGGCGGCCTGGCGGTCGGCGACATCGGCCTGGAGTCCTTGCGCTTCTTCCTGGACGGCGAGCCGGCGCTGATGCACCTGTTGTACGAGCTGATGCTGTCCAAGGTGCTGCGCATCCGCGCAGGCGACGGCAGCGAGGATCCGGCCAGGAATGTGGTGCTGCCGGCCTCTGCCATCCGTCCGGTGGGTTTCGGCCGCGACGAGGGCATGCTGGAGTACGATGAGCGCTCGTTCATGGGCTACCGCTTGTTGACCGAATACTTCTGCTACCCGGAAAAATTCCTGTTCCTGGACATTGCCGAGCTGGGCAAGGCGGCGTCGCAGCTGCAGGGCGAGAAGCTGGTGCTGCAGCTGGTGCTGGCGGACTACCCGGACAGCGAACGCCATCACCGCCTGCAAAGCCAGTTGCAGGCGCATCACTTGAAGCTGGGTTGCGCGCCCATCGTCAATCTGTTCCACCATCCCGCCGAACCCATCCGCGTCAGCCACCAGAAGGCCGGCTACGCGGTGCTGGCGGATTCGCGCAAGCAGCAGGCCTACGAGGTCATCCAGATCCGCCGCGTGGTGCGGGTGGAAAAATCCGGCGACGGCGAGAGCAGCGAGGAAGTGCCGCCGTTCTATGCCACCCGCCACGGCGGCGAACAGCAGGCGCCGCGCTTCTACTGGCACACCAGCCGCGAAGGCTCGCCGCGCGCCGGCGACAAGGGCACCGACCTGGAGCTGCACCTGGTGGACCTGCAGTTCAATATGGTGCGGCCGGCGGCCGAGGTGCTGAGCCTGGACCTGCTTTGCAGCAACCGCGATTTGCCGGAGCAGATTCCGTTTGGCGGCAGCCAGGCCGCGCAGCGCACCGATTTTTCCTTGCCGGGGCATTCGGTGGTGAAGCGGGTGCGGTTGCTGCGCAAGCCGTCCGCCAGCCAGCGCAGCCCGCTGGGGCGCGCGGTGCAGTGGCGGCTGATTTCGCATCTGTCGCTCAACTATATGTCCATCGTCGATTCCGGCGTGGGCGCCTTGCAGGAAATGCTGGCCTTGTACAATCTCACCGCCTCGCCTGTGAACGTGCGGCAGATCCAGGGCATAGCGGGCATCCACAGCGAGGCGGCAGTGACACGCGTCAGCGGGCGCGATTTCGCCGGCTTTGTGCGCGGTAGCGAAATCCGCCTGAAACTGGACGCGGATTATTATGTCGGCGGCAGCGTGTATCTGTTCGCTTCCATCCTGGAGCGTTTCTTCGCGCTGTACTGCGCGCCAAACAGCTTCACCCGCTTGCGGGTGGAAACCGTGCAGCAGAACGAGGAGGTGGTATGGCCAGCCCGAGCCGGCGAAGCCCTCGTGATCTGAGGCAGGAGCTGGCGCGCGACGCCAGCCAGTTCGGCTTCTTCCAGGCGGTGCGCCTGCTGGGCCTGGCCGCGCGCAAGCGTCCCGGCGTCCGCCGCAGCCGGCTGCCGGACACGCTGCGTTTCCGCACGCTGGCGTCGTTGTCGTTTCCCGCCAGCGAGCTGACCCAGTATCGGCCGGCGGAAGAGGACGGCGGCGGCCCGGACGAGATGACCATCAGCTTCCTCGGCCTGACCGGCCCGAGCGGCGCGCTGCCCACCGCGTACACCGAGCTGTTGCTGGAACGCAAGCTGCGCCACCGCGACAGCACCATGCACGCTTTTTTCGACCTGTTCAGCCACCGCGCCGGCGCGCTGTTCTACGAGGCCTGGTGCAAGTACCGCAGCTGGGTGAACGTGGAGGCCGGCGAGCGCGACGGCTTCACCCGCAACTTGCTGGACCTGGGCGGAGTGGGCTTGTCGCAGCTGCGCCAGCAGATGGGGCCGGGCGCGCGGCTGGACGAGCGCATGTTCGTCTACTTCGCCGGCCTGCTCAGCCAGAAGCCGATGTCGGCGCAGGCGTTGACGACGCTGGTGGAAGGCTTTTTCGGCGTCGAGGCCTGCCTGGAGCAGTTTGTCGGCCAATGGCTGGCGGTGCCGCAGGCGGAGCAGAGCCAGCTGGGCCTGGACGGCTGCGAGCTGGGTTTTTCCGCATTTGCCGGCGAGCGCATCTGGGACAGGCAGACCAAGCTCAAGCTGCGGCTGGGGCCGCTCAGGCGCGCCGAGTTCGACGCGCTGCAGCCGCACGCCGACGGCGCCCAGGCGCTGCGCGCGCTGATGCAGTTCGCGCTGGGCCACGCGCTGGCGGTGGAGGTGTGCCTGGTGCTGGACAAGCGCGACGTGGCGCCGGCGGTATTGGGCGCCGCCTCGCTGCGCCTGGGCGGAGACGGCTGGCTGGGCATGCCGGAGCGCCACCCCGACGATATGCGCTACACCCTGTTGAACTGAGTGGAAAGGCACGCAATGAGCATTTTGTCGCGCTTGCTGGGGCGCAAACCCGCGCCTGCCCTGCGAGTGGAAAAACCGGATACGCCGCCTGAGCTGCAGGCCGCGGTGGCCGCTTTGCAGCAGGAGCAATGGCAGCAGGCCTTGCGGCTGGCGCAGCCGCCAGGGCCAGTGGGCGACGGCGTTTTCCTGCAGGCACAAGTTGTTCGAACTGGAGCCTGGCGCCCACAACGCGCTGCAGCTGGCCACCAGTTCGGTGATGGCGGGAGACGTGGCGCGCGGCAAGACGTGGCTGATGAAGTTCGACCAACTGAACCATGCCAGCCGCGAGGTGCCCTGCGCGTCGGCCTACGTCAATTTCATTTCCGCGTTGGCCCAGGCCGGCCATGCGCGGGAAACGCTGCCGTATTTGGCCTGGCTGCGCGAGCTGTACCGCCAGCTGAAGATCACCGACGACATGTTCCTGCACCAGCGCGGCGTGCCGTTTTTCCATGTGTTCCTGGAAAACAGCTGGCCCTTGTTGCGGCAGTGCCTGGACGACAAGCAGTTGCTGGATTGGCATGAAGCCATGCTGGCGGACCTGGACGAGGGCGGCTGCGCCGAGGTGCGCGCCTGGCTGGCCCAGCAGTTGCCGGCGCCGGCGGCAAACGACGAAGCATTCAAAGAATCCCCTTAATTTTTAGTATTGGAAGCATATGTCCGTATCGCTGAAATCCCTGATAGACCGGTTGACGCCCACCGCGCGCCAGGCCATCGAGCAGGCCGCCAGCCGCGCGCTGGCCCGCACCCATTTCGAGATCGAGATCGAGCATGTGCTGCTGGCGATGTTCGGCCAGGACAACAACGCCGCGCTGGCCGCGCTGCAGGCTCTGGACGCCGACCTGCCGCGGGTGGAGCGCGAGCTGGACGCCGCGCTGGACGCCTTCCGCAGCGGCAACACCCGCAACCCGGTGCTGTCGGCCTGGCTGCCCAAGTGGCTGGAAAAGGCCTGGCTGTCGGCCAGCGCCGAATACGGCCAGGACCAGGTGTCCACGCTGGACCTGCTGCTGGCGCTGTGGAGCGACGACGCCTTGCGCGGCGCGCTGCAGTCCGGCTCGGCCGCGCTGGCGCGCCAGGACGCCGGCAGGCTGCAGGGCGCCTACGTCGCGCTACGCAAGCACGGCGGTGAGGCGGCGGCCAATGCCCAGGCTGCTGAAGCGCAGGATGACGACGCCGAGGCGGAGGCCCAGGCGCCGCAGTTGCGCCGCGGCAGCCCGGGGCTGGACAAGTACACAATAGATCTCACCGCCCAGGCGCGCGCCGGCAAAATCGACCCCATCCTGGGCCGCGACGTCGAAATCCGCCAGATGATAGACATCCTGATGCGCCGCCGGCAGAACAACCCCATCCTCACCGGCGAGCCCGGGGTCGGCAAGACCGCGGTGGTGGAAGGCCTGGCGCGCAAGATCGTGCTGGGCGAGGTGCCGCCGGTGCTGGCCGGCGTTACGCTGCGCACGCTGGATCTGGGTTTGCTGCAGGCGGGCGCCAGCGTCAAGGGCGAGTTCGAAAACCGCCTGCGCCAGGTGATAGACGAGGTGAAGGCCAGCCCGGCGCCCATCATCCTGTTCATCGACGAGGCGCACACCCTGATCGGCGCCGGCGGCGCAGCCGGCCAGAATGACGCCGCCAACCTGCTCAAGCCGGCGCTGGCGCGCGGCGAGCTGCGCACCATCGCCGCCACCACCTGGGCGGAATACAAGAAGTATTTCGAGAAGGACGCCGCGCTGGCGCGTCGCTTCCAGGTGGTGAAGGTGGAGGAGCCGGCACCGGAGATCGCGGTGCAGATGGTGCGCGGCCTCACCCACGCGATGGCCGACCACCACCAGGTGGAAATCCTCAACGAGGCGGTGGCCGCCGCCGTGCACCTGTCCAGCCGCTACATTGCCGGTCGCCAGTTGCCGGACAAGGCCATCAGTGTGCTGGACACCGCCTGCGCCCGGGTGGCGTTGTCGCGCGCCGGCAAGCCCGGACCGATAGAGGACGTGTCGGTGCTGATCGCCAACATCGACCGCGAAGTGGCGGCGCTCAAGCGCGAGGAGGGCCACGCCGAGCGTATCGCCGAGCTGGACGCCCAGCGCAAGGAGCTGCAGGCCGACCTGGAACAGCTGCATGAGGCTTGGGAGGCGCAGCGGAAGCTGGTGGCCGAAATCGACGGACTGAAGGCGCAAAAGGACGAGGCCAAGTCGACCAAGGGCAAGAAGATCAGCCCGCTGCAGGCCAAGCGCAAGGCGCTGCGCGAGCTGCAAAAGGCGCAGCCGCTGGCGTTTGAATGCGTGGACGAAAGCGTGATCGCCGACGTGATTTCCGGCTGGACCGGCATTCCGCTGGGCCGCATGGTCAGCAACGAGCTGGAGCAGGTGCGGAAGCTGGCGCAGCTGTTGGGCGAGCGCGTCATCGGCCAGGACCACGCGCTGGAGCAGATCGCCGAGCGGGTGCAGATCGCCAAGGCCGGCCTGGAGGACCCGGGCAAGCCCAAGGGCGTGTTCCTGCTGGTGGGCCCGTCCGGCGTCGGCAAGACCGAAACCGCGCTGGCGCTGGCCGAGTCGCTGTATGGCGGCGAGCGCAATCTGATCACCATCAATATGTCTGAGTATCAGGAAGCGCACAGCGTGTCCGGCCTGAAAGGCTCGCCGCCGGGCTATGTCGGCTACGGCGAGGGCGGCGTGCTGACCGAGGCGGTGCGGCGCAAGCCCTACTCGGTGGTGTTGCTGGATGAGGTGGAGAAAGCGCATCCGGATGTGCTGGAGCTGTTCTTCCAGGTGTTCGACAAGGGCGTGCTGGAAGACAGCGAAGGCCGCGAGGTGGATTTCAAGAACACCATCATCCTGCTGACCTCGAACGCCGGCACCGACCTGGTGATGCGCGCCTGCGAGCATGGGGTGACGGTGGAGGACGTCAACCGCGACCCGACCGCGGAAGACCTGGTGGAAATCCTGCGGCCGACATTGCAGAAGACCTTCAAGCCGGCTTTCCTGGGCCGCCTGACCATCGTGCCCTATTTCCCGATCAGCGACGAGGTGCTGCGCGCCATCGTCGGCCTCAAACTGGACAAGATCCGCCGGCGCATCGCCGACAACCACGGCGCGCAGGTTGAGTTCCCGGAGGAACTGGCCGAGCAGATGGCGGCGCGCTGCCTGGATGTGGACAGCGGCGCGCGCAATGCCGACGCCATCCTCACCCGCACGTTGTTGGCGCAGATTTCCAGCGACCTGCTGTCGCGGATGGCCGCTGGCCGGCCGGTGAAGAAGATCGCCGTCTCGCTTAAGGGCGAGCAGGTGAAAGTGCGACTGAGCTAAGGAGTTATCCACATGTGGAGAATGTTGGGCCTGTTCGGCGGCCTCACCATAGGCTGGTGGGGCCTGCTGTGGCTGGTGCTGCCGGTGAGCTGGCAACGCATCAGCCCGTCCGCGATTTTGTTGCTGCACCTGGGGCCGCCGATGCTGTTGAGCGTCGGCATCAAGCTGTGGGCGCATCTGAAGGAAAAACGGGCCCAGGCCGAAGCGCAGCGGCAGGAGGCGCTGGCGCAGAGCGAGCGCGACGGCCAGCGCGAGGCCGCGCGCGCGCAGCATATGGCCGCGCTGGCGGAGCGACAGCGCGCGGTCGGCTGCCGCTGGCTGTGGGCGGCGGCGCTGCCGGCCAAAGACGAACCGGCCTGGTTGGCCGAGACCGCCGACGGCAGCTACTGGCAGGCGCTGGGTGCGGACGACGTGAAGCCGGGCGAGGCGCTGGACGCGCTGGAACCCTATCTGGCGGAGATGTTGTCCAGCTTGTACGCCGAGGCGCCGGGCGGGGCCTGGTTGCCGCTGTATCTGGAGACGATGCCGCTGGTGTCCGGCGTGGAGCAGTTGACGCGGGCCAAGGCGCTCAAACAGGCCGCGGCGGCCGAGGCCCTGGGCGCGGATTGCCACGTGTCCGGCGATTGCCGCTTTCTGCCGGGCAGCGGGCCGATCGCCGACCGCGTGCTGCAGGCGCTGCAGCAAGACCCGGAATTGCCGGGCGTGGTGGTGGTGGCCGCCGACGCGCCGCTGGCGCAGCAGGATGACGACGAGGATTGGGGAGCGTCGGACCCGGCGCTGCAGGCGCACCGCCGCTGGCACGGCGAGCCCGGCATGGCGGTGGTGGCGATGCTGTTCCTGCGCGACGGTCTGCCGGTTCCGCAGGCGATGCTGGCGGAAGAGGGCGCCGATCCCTATCAGCCCTACTGGGAGAAGGAGTTCTCCGGTCCGGCCGCCGGCTGGGGCGCGGTGCCGGCCAGCCGCCAGGCCAGCCTGGCGCAGCTGCCGCTGCTGGCGGTGATGGCGCAGTCCAGTTCGGCAAGCTTGGCGCAGGACAAGGCGCTGCAACTGGCGCGCCAGCTGCAGCCGGTGCTGGACAACGCGCTGGTCAACGCCGCGCTGCTGGATTATCCGTTCAGCCCGGAAGAGGCCAAGCCGGACACGCGGCAGGCGGCCGGCCTGGCTTGGCTGTGCCACAACAGCGGCCAGATCGACGTCGGCGGCGTGCGGCTGGCGGCCATCGCCACCGCTTTGTCGCGGCATGAGGTCGAATTGCACCCGATAGACGAGGCCAGCAATGTGGTGCGCGAATGGGGCGATGCCGGCGCGGCTACGTCCATGCTGCTGGCCGCCACCGCGGTGAGCCACAGCGCGCGGCTGCAGGCGCCGGCCGTCATCACCCAGTTCCATCACGATCAGGTGTCGCTGGCGCTGGCCAGGCCGCCTGCAGAGGAGAGCACGGCATGAAGGCGGCAATCCGTTTGGGCGACCCCACCGACCATGGCGGCAAGGTGGTGAGCGCCGCGTCCTGCACCACGCTGTTCGGCAAGCAGGTGGCCTGCATCGGCGACTCTGTCACCTGTCCCAAGGACGGCCACGTCAACTGCACCATCGTCGAAGGCGACGGCGGCTGGCTGGTGGGCGGCAAGGCGGTGGCGCTGGACGGCCACAAGGTCAGCTGCGGCGCCACCCTGATTTCCACCCTGCCGCAAGTCGGCAAGGCTTAGCTCCCTGTATTGGGGCATGGCCCCGGAAACGAAGACAGAATCATGGAATACAATATCGAACATCTGTTGCAGCCGGTAAGCGTCCACGCTCCGGCCGGCGAAGACCTGGCCTATTCCGCCATCTTCGACCAGATCCGCGAGGCGCGTCGCAGCGACGACCCGTCGCTGTCGCAGGGCGACTGGGAACAGGCGCTGAAAACGGCGGAATGGCCGCAGGTGGTGCGGCTGTGCGAGGACGCGCTGCAGAACAAGAGCAAGGACCTGCAACTGTTGGCCTGGTATGCCGAGGCCCAGGTGCAGGTCAACGGCGTGGCCGGCCTGGCGCGCGGCTTGGCGCTGGTCAATGGCTGGCTGGGGCAGTATTGGGAAAACGGCTTCCCGGAGCTTGACCCGCACGATCTGGACGAGCGGGTGGCCAAGCTGGAATGGCTGAACCAGCAGCTGGGCGGCGCGCTGCGCAATGTCCCGCTGATCAAGCCGGAGTTCGGTGCTTACAGCTGGAACCAGTGGCAGCAGTCGCGCGAGGTGGAGAACCTGGGCTTGAAGGACAGCGCGGCCCGTGAGGCCGCCATCGCCGAAGGCAAGCTCAGCGGCGAAGCGTTCGAGAAAGCCGCTGCCCAGTCCGGCCACGGCTGGTTCCAGGCCAAGGCCGAGGAGCTGGTGAGCGCGCTGACCGCCTATGAGGCGCTGGACGCGCTGGCGGACCAGCGCTTCGGCGCCGCCGCCCCCAGCCTGGCCGATATTCGTAACGCCATCTACGCCTGCCAGGACCTGGTGCTGCGCTACCGCCAGCAGTTTGCCGTCAACAAGCCGGCCGCCGCCCCGCAGCCGCAGCCCGCAGAGGAAAGCCGCACCGTGAGCCAAGCCGCCCCCAGCCCGGCGTACAGCGCCGCCCCCGCCAGCACGTTCAACGGCCAGATCCGCAGCCGCGAGGAAGCGGTGCGCATGCTGGGCGAAGTGGCGCGCTACTTCCGCCACAACGAGCCGCACAGCCCGGTGTCGCTGCTGGCGGAACGGGCCGCGCGCTGGGCCGAGATGAGCCTGGAGGAGTGGCTGCAGCATGTGGTGAAGGATAGCGGCACCCTCAGCCAGCTGCAGGAGCTGCTGGACGTCAAGACCGAGTAAAGTCCCCGCCGCCCGGCTATTGGCGGCGTACGGCGGATTCGCATGGCGCGGCGCCTTCATCGGCCCGCGCCATATTTCGTTTCCAGGCCGGGTGCGGGCATTCAATCCGTTGCCTGGCGCAGCCTGGGCGGGGAGTTGCTGCCCAGGCTCTGCGCGGCGACGTCAGTCTGCCGCGTTTCGGTTTGGAGCCGGAGCTCTGGCGGCAGTTGGCCGGCGAAGTCTACCAAGTGCTCCATCTGGCGGCCAGCGTCGATTTCGCTCTGCCGCTGGCCGAGTCGCGCGCCGCCAATGTGGATAGCTCCCGAGAGGTGCTCGCCTTCTGCCGCGCCTGTGCCTGGCGCGGCAAGCCGGGCTTCCGGCCCAACTACGTGTCCACCGCCTATGTCGCCGGCTGGCGGCAGGGGTGGTTGACCGAGTCCGAGCGCAACTGCGGCCAGGCGTTCTGGAATGCCTACGAGCAGTCCAAGCTGGAGGGCGAGGAGATGGCTGCGGCGGCGATGGATGAGATTGCGCTGACGATTTACCGGCCAAGCCAGATCATCGGCGAATCTCGGAGCGGCCGTATTCGCAAGTTCTTCGGCTACTACGAATTCCTCAAGCTGGCGGAGCGCGACCGGATGCCGGTGCTGTTGGCTGATCCTGGCGCCGGCCTGATCTGGTGCCCACCGGTTACGTGTGCGACGCGATGCTGCATCTGAGCGAGCGTCCCGAGGCGGCCGGCCGCGTCTATCACTTGACTGCGGGCCTGTCGCAGAGTCTGAGTTTCGAGCGCATTTTCGGTTTGATGTACCAGGTGCTGGCCGAGCGCGGCGGCGGAGTCCGTCAGCCGCGGCGGTATCGTCACGGCGAATTGGAGGCGCTGGCGACGCTGGCCGAATTGCAGCGCTACCACCTCAGCCCGCTCAAGCTGCTGCAGCGCACCTACCGGCCCTATCTCGACTCGGAGCGGGATTTCGATTGCGCAGCCACCCAGCGCGAACTGGCCGCAGCAGGCATCGTGCTGCCCGACATCGAACGCACGTTGCGCTTGTCTACCGGATACGCGCTGGACTCCCGCTATGGAACGGCGGGAAGCTCGGTGGCCGCCAATTTGAAGTTGTCTGACAGAATGCAGGATGGAAGCCATGAAGCCCAAGTTGCTTGAGATATTGCGATGCCCTCATTGCCGCGCGAGCCTGCGGCTGGCCGAGGTCGAGGCCGGCGGCGACGCCGGCGTGGAAAGCGCAGCTGGACTGCTCCGGCTGCGGCAACGACGGCCAGCTTGGCCTCAATCAGGGCTATCTGAGCTATGCCAGCGGCGGCGAGCAGTGGTTGGCGGGGCGGGAGCGCTTCAGCTGGGGACCGGCCACTTTCCGTTCGCCCAGCAACCCGTTCTACTTCGATAGCGGCAAGACCAATCCGTTGGCGGATACGCCGGGCATAGACCTGGCGCGCTGGACCCACAGCCAGGGAGCCTGGCGGCTGACTTCCGCCTATGTTTCCGATACCCGCACGCTGGCCCCGCCGCGGCAATTGCAAACCATGTTGTTCAAGCGGGATCGCCAGGGCGACAGCACCTTGTTCAGCTTGATTGTCAGCCAGCCGCGCAGCCAGGGCCTGGGGCCGTTCTGGGGCTGTTTCGCCCAGTACACGCCTGACGATGCCTGGCTGTTGTATGCAGAGGCCTCCAGCCAGCGCGGCCAGACACCGCCTTCCACGCAGGGCGTCGCCGCGCCGCAGGCCGGCTCTCGCTGGTTGGCCGGAGCCAGCTATACCCGGGAAAGCGGGCAGGTGTTGTCCGCCGAATATCTGTTCAATGGCAGCGGCCGTCCGACGGGCTGGGTGCCATTGCCGTCGGACGGCCAGGCATCGCTGCGCAACCGCCATTACCTGTGGGCCAGCCTGCAGAGCAATCCACAGGAGCTGAACCGTTACTGGCGGCTGGAGTGGACCTTCAATCTGGACGATCGCAGCCGCAACGCGATGGCTTACGGCGAGACGCGGTTGAGTGACCGCCTGTCCGGCTTTGCGATGCTCAATCTGACAGGAGGCGGCGCGGGCTCGGAATATGGCGGCGCGTTCCGCGGCAGCCTTGCTGTGAGTCCTTTGGCAAGGCCTGCGCCTGCGCAGCAAGCAATGCCGTTGGGGCGGCGTGTGTGCGCTTCCGCGCTTGATCCATTCCTACTATTCGGTGCCGGAGCCGGCGACGATTTGTTTGAATGCGCTCGTTTGCGTGGATGTCCTGTTGCGTGCCGTTTACGGCGTTTACGGCGTTGGCGGCTTGCCGCCGCCAACGCCGTAGGCCTATGGGGTCAAACGCGCTCCAGCACGATGGCCAGGCCTTGACCCACGCCCACGCACATGGTGCATAGGGCATAGCGTCCGCCGGTGGCTTGCAGTTGGGCGGTCGCGGTCAGCGCCAGTCGGCTGCCGCTCATCCCCAGAGGATGGCCCAGCGCGATGGCGCCGCCATTCGGGTTCACTCTTGCGCAATCATCCTGAAGCCCTAGCGCTCGTGTGACCGCCAATGCCTGGGCGGCAAAGGCCTCGTTCAGCTCAATGACATCGATGTCTTCGATGCGCAGCCCGGCTTTGCGCAGCGCCTTGAGGCTGGCCTCGATCGGACCTGCGCCCATGATGCGCGGCGCGATGCCGGAGCTGGCGGATGCCACCACCCGCGCGCGCGGACGCAGGCCATGGCGTTGTGCCGCTGTGGCCGAGGCGATGATCATCGCCGCCGCTCCGTCATTGACGCCGGAAGCATTGCCGGCGGTGATGCTGGAGTCGGGGCCGAATAGCGCTTTTAGCTTAGTCAGCTCTTCCAGCGAGGTTTGGCGCGGGTGCTCGTCGCGGTCCACGATCAGTGGGTCCTGCTTGCGGCGCGGAATCGGTACCGGAATGACTTCGCTTGCGAAGAATCCGGTTTCCAGCGCCGCGAAATAACGCTGTTGGCTGCGCAGCGCGAAGGCGTCCTGATCCTGGCGGCTGACATTGAAATCGCGCGCCACATTCTCCGCGGTGGCCGGCATGGTGTCCACGCCATACCGGCTCTCCATGGCCGGGTTGACAAAGCGCCAGCCGATGGTAGTGTCGTAAATCTGCATGTCGCGGCCGAAGGCCTTTTCCGACTTCGGCATTACGAACGGCGCGCGCGACATCGATTCCACGCCGCCTGCGATCAACAATTCGGCTTCGCCGGATTTGATGCCGCGCGCCGCCAGCGCCACCGCGTCCAGGCCGGACGCGCACAGGCGGTTGACGGTCAGGCCCGGGACCGTTTCCGGATAACCTGCCAGCAGCAAACTCATGCGGGCCACATTGCGGTTGTCCTCGCCGGCTTGGTTGGCGCAGCCCAGGATCACCTCGTCGATCGCCGCCGGGTCTAGCCCCGGGTTGCGTTCGAGCAGGGCGCGCAGCGGGATCGCCGCCAGATCGTCGGCGCGCACTCCGGACAACGCGCCGCCAAAGCGGCCAATGGGAGTGCGCACAGCGTCGCAGATGAAAGCGTCGGTCATCATGGTTTCCTTTCAGCTCAGGCTGACTTGCGGTTGCAACAGGGTGGACAGCAAGCCGCGAGCGGCGTCAATCTCGTCGGCGCAAACATGGTGCGGCATGCCCGGATACACGCGGAAATCCACCTCGGCGCCGGCGCGGCGGAAGGCTTGTGCGGTGTGCTCGATGCGCTCCAGCGGCATCCAGCTGTCGCAATCGCTGGTGCCGAAGAACGCCGGGAAATCCAGTTGTCGGGTGGCGTTCCCCACTCCACGCCCTCGGGGCCGAACAGACCGCCGGAGAAGGCTATCAGTCCGCCAAACGAGGCCGGGCGGCGGTAGATGTACTCGGTCGCCAAGCAGGCGCCCTGGGAAAAGCCCATCAGTACGATCTGGCGGTCGGCGAAGCCGTAGCTGCGCAACTCCTCGATGGTGGCGCTGACGCAGTCCAGCGCCTGGTCCAGCGAAGGCTGATTGCTGTCCAGCGGCGCCATGAAGCTGTGGGGATACCAGGTTAAGCCCTTGGCGATCGGCAGGATGTAGGCGACATCGGCCAAGCCGATGGCCTCACCGTTCTTGTAGGCCTCCTGGGCGCTCTGGCGGCGGCCATGCAGCAGCACTACGGCAAGCTTGGCCTGGTTCAGCGGCGCGCCGTAGATTTCCAGGTCGTGCTCTTTATGCGGGGTTTGAGCGGTTGCGTTCATGGAAGTCAGTCCTTGATGATGAGGTATTACCGGATGCCCAAGATCTGTTTGGCTTCAGCAGGAGAGGCGACGTCGCGGCCGACTTCTCCGGCCAGCCGCGCCAAGCGTTCCACCAACTGAGCGTTGTCGCGGGCCAGTTCGCCATAGCGGTAATAAACGTTGTCTTCCAGGCCGGTGCGCACATGGCCGCCCAGCAGCATGGTGTGGAGATTGATCGCCAGTTGGTGTTTGCCGATGCCTAGCGCCGACCACACGCTGTCCTGGGGGATGCTCTCCACGAAATGCAACAGGTTCTTGCAAGTGGCGGCCGCGCCGCCTTGTATGCCCATTGCGAAGCTGAAGCACAGCGGACCAGTCAAATAGCCATCTTCTTGCAATTTCAGCGCCTCGCCGATGATGCCCTGGTGGTAGACCTCGATTTCCGGCTTGGCGTGGTATTCGCGGATATCCAGCGCCAGCGCCCGGGCCAGTTCTGGCGGATTGATAAAGGGTTTGCTGCCATGGTTGACCGAGCCGCAGTTGAAGGAGGCGATGTCTGGACGGAATTGCAGATGATTCCAGGCCTCTTTCTTCTCCAGGTGCGGCGGCAGATTCAGGCCGGAAGTGCTCAGATTGATCAGGATGTCGCAGCGCTCGCGGATGCGGTGGACGATCTCGCCGTAGATTTCCGCGTCATAGCTGGGTGTGCCGTCCGGATTGCGGGCGTGGATGTGAGCTACCGATGCGCCGGCGTTCCAGCAGTCGTAAGCCGCCTGGGCGATTTCCTCCGGCGAGAACGGCACCGCCGGATTTTTTTGCCGGCTGGTGATGCCGCCATTGATGGCGGCGATGATGATGAGTTTTTGCATGGTGGGAAAGCTCGGTTAAAAAATAGGGGAATGGTTATGAGCGAGGGGTCAGGTCTTGTTGTGGGCGGGGACCGCTCGTGGCTGTCCCGCGGAGTCCGGGCGCTTGGACACCAGATAAATCCCGATGCCGATCAGCACCCCGCCCGCCAGTTCGTGCAGCGACAGTGAATAACCGAAAGCGGCAAAGGAAATTAGCGTGGCGAATAATGGCGATAGAAACAGGAAACCGCTGGTGCGCACCGCGCCGCCCAGCTCCAAGGCCATGAACCACAAGGCCATGGCTCCGGTAGTGGCAGGCAGCGCCAGCCACAGGAAAGCCATGAGTGTCTTGTCGGTATGAGGGAAGGCCAGGGCTTCGCCGCTGGCGTAAGCCAATAGCGCCAGGCAGGCGGAGCCCACCAGCATTTGCCAGTAAGTCAGCACCCAGACGTTAACGGCGATGCGGCTGCGCTTGATCACCAAGGTGGAGGCCGCCCAGCAGGCCGCGCCGCACAATACCAGCGCGTCGCCGGCGCCAAAGCCGTCCAGTTTGTTGAGTCCGATGCACATGGCTACGCCGAAAAAAGCAATGATCAGACCGACGGCTGCCAGCGGGTGGATTTTTTCTTTCAATACCAGCCGGGACATCAGGGCCACGATCAGCGGTGTGCACGCCATTAGAATGGCGGCTTTGGCCGGTGTGGTGATTCTCAGGCCAAGATTGAGAAAGCCCATTGAGCCGGCCGTCTGCAGCAAGCCGATCAGAGCCAGAACGCCCCAGGGGCGATGGCGGACAAAGGTATGCCGGTAGCGGATGCGCTGCCATAGCAGGATGGGGATGATGCCGGCGGAGGCGGCAAGAAAGCGGAATACGGCGGCCCATAGCGGCGGCATTTCCGAGAGCACGATTTTGGAAGAGGGGAACGTTGAGCCGAACAAGAAGGTTGCCGCCAAGATGAGCAGCCAGTACTTCTTGTGATTATACATAGCGTTAGACATGTATTAGGCCTAGCATAAAAAGTTTATTTATTCATATATCATATTCGAATAGTTTGCACCGTGCTTCTTGAAAGCAGACAATCATTGCTTCAAATAAGACAGGATGGGAGTCGGCGGCGCGGTAGGCAGAGCGCGCAGGGGCTCTGCCGCGATGACGAGGAAATGCTTTGGCAGCGGAGAGTTGGCGGTACCGCTCAGGAGAAATACTGGCTGGGAGCCCTATTCATGATGCGGCGGAACATCGAGGAGAATGCGCTCGGAGTGTCATAACCCATATCGGACGCGATCAGGGTGATCGGTTCGCCGGCGCTCAGCCGCGGCAAAGCGGATATCGCGCAGACTTGTTGGCGCCAGTATAGATAGGACACGCCCAGCTCTTGTTGGAACAGCCGCGCCAGGGTACGGCTGGATGCGCCCACTAACTCGGCCCATTCATTCAGGTTGCGGCGGTCGCCCGGATTGTTCAGTATCGTCGAACATATGCGTTGCAAGCGGTGGTCGTTTAGCGGCGGCAAAGGCAGGGCCGCCTCCGTAGACCATTCGATCTCGCTGAGCAGTAAATCCAGCAAACGCTCCTCCCGCTGATTGGAATGCAGAATGCTGCGGGTGCGCATCAGGCGGATGATGATCTCTCGCATAAGCGGCGAGATGGCGACAGCTTTGGGCGTGCGAGGCAACTGCTCCAGATAGTGGGCAGATTGGATATACAATGTGCGCAAAGACACTAGGCCGCGCGCCCGCATGCTGTGTTCCACGTTTGGCGGCATCCAGATGCCGCGCTGGGGCGGCACCAGCCACAGGCCGGTACTGGTAGACAATTCCATCACGCCGGTGGCGGCGAAAATCAATTGTCCTTCGCAATGGCTGTGTTTGCCGACCTGATGCCCGCTGGGGAAGTCCTTGGACATGGTCCACGCGAAAACGTCCGCTAGGTGTGCATCGCTAGATTCTGTTGCCATGCTGCTGCTTTCTTGGGTTTGTCGAGGTAGGCCGAAGAACCGCTGAATAATACTGCACCGCACAAAATATTCATACAGAATAAAATCTGATGCTTTCCTGGCTCGCAGGCATTGAGTCTGACTTGGTCGGATGGCGGCGTTGTTCATGCTTGCTATTTATCCATGCGCCGTGTCTTGCGGTCGAACGGCAAGCGAAACGGGCATCCAGAACCTGCCACTTCATTGGAGAGGACGGGTGTTTGACGGCGCTGTTGCATAAATCCTGGACAGGGCGAGCTTCCCCTTTCCCCAAACAGATTTATGCCACAGCCACCGTGCGCGGACGGCCCAGCATGCTGAAGCGGTTCAAGATGGCGGCACGCACTTGCAGCTCTGCCACTTGGCCATCGAAGCGCCGGGCTGTCACCCTTTCACCCAGCAGTGGCTTTGTTGCATAACCCCAGCTAAGAGCGAGCCTTCCCTTTCTTTAGCCCATCGCTGCCACGGCCACGGTCTTCGGGCAGCCCAGGGCGGTAAAGCGGTTCAATAGCGCCGCACGCACTTGAAGTTCCGTCACCTGTCGATCAAAGGTGCGCGCCATCACTCGGCTACCCAGTCGCGTGAAACAGTGCATCTTCGTTTCCGCCAGACTGCGGCGGTGATATCCGCTCCAGCGTTTCCAGATTCGACATCCCAAGCGCTTGCATGCCGCGATCGCTGCATTGCCCACCTCGCTGCCAGTGATTTTCGACTTCCACGGCTTGGCGTTTTTGCGCGGCGGGATCACCGGCATGATTCCTAGGCCAAACAGCGCTGCGCAACAACCCTGAGTGTCATAAGCGCCATCCAGCGTCGCCGTGGCAACGGGCTCATCCGCCAGCTGCATTCACAACTCCGGCAGTATCGATGCGTCTCCCACACCCTTGCCAGTCACCTCGATAGCTCGGATTTCCAATGTTTCGGCGTCAATGCCCAGGTGTGCCTTGCGCCACTGACGACGATATTCGGCACCGTGCTTTTTGCGTTTCCCACTCGCCTTCGCCGAGAAACGGGATGCCGGTGCTATCGATCAGCAGATGCAGCGGACCCTTAGCTGCGGCGATAGCCGATCCGGACCTGCAAGGTGCGCTGGCGACGGCATGCGGTGGAGTGATCCGGCACCAGCCAGTCGAGCCCAGCTAATTGCAGCAGACTTTGCACCATACCCAGAGCCTGCCGCAACGGCAGATTGAACAGGCATTTAATGCTGAGACAGAACTGGATGGCAGCGTCGGTGTATGTGGCTGATCGGCCGTTGTTGCCGGTTGGCAGGGAGGGTCAGCCATTGCATGTCTTTATCGAGCCAGACCAGCAGCGATCCGCGTGCGGTCAGGGCCGCGTCGTACTCATGCCAGTTGGTGGTTGCGTAGCGTTGCTTGGGCTTCTTGCTCTGGGGTGCTGCGGTGTTCATTGACTTAGCATACCGCAGCTGGCGGCAGGGTTATGCAACAAAGCCGTCTGCTTGCCAAACTTGACCCCCGCGCGGTGTAAGGGGGATAATTCTTCGTTTATTCAAATGCTTAGTCAACGCCGCCTTGGGGGTAAAAAGCAGGCGCTACACAATGAGAGCGAATGGTGCCATAGCTCCTGAAAGTCGCACTTGGTGTAGCACCGGCGGGACGGAAATAGGCGGAAATCAGCCGGAATGAACGTAAACAAGACTGCACAAAATGGCGCTGAAACCCGCGCCAGTCAAGAATCTCACGGGAATAGACCGTCCCGGCGCATGAGCGTGACGCCTATGCTGGATCGGCGCTACTGGTCGTAAAATCCAATAAATTTCAATTGATTGGCGTTGTTGTTTTTGCGCTGTAGCACTGTCGAATGCACCGAATGACAAAGCCGCCTGGGACACCAAGGCGGCTTTGTCATTCCGGATTATCATGCTTGTTGCGCAATGAAACGCGTTATCGCCCAATGCAGTCGTTCGCCATCGGATACAGATGCTGTGTTAGTGCAATGATGCGCCCGGTCGTGGGCCTATCATCGATTCGATTCCTTCCTGTTCCACTTCTTTCAGGAAAAGATCGAATGCTTTTTGGTCGGACTCAAACTCGCCGTCGAAGACGATGGAATTGTTGTACTCATCCACAATTTCGAGCGTCCATCCCGTGTCAGGCAAGCGGTAAATACACACTTCTACGGTCTTGCCCTCGACGGTGTATTGCTGTTGCAACGGGGATTCAATCAAGTCATTTTCGTCGTACATAGTAGGACCTGCTCATGGGTTAGGCATGGCTTGGATGGTAACACTGGTATGCTTCAACGGTTGGCGCCAGCTTCCGGTACGCTTGAGTACGCTACTTTGGCCTGTCCTGGCAGGTAGGCAGGTGCAGCATGTTCTCTTTCAAGGAAGTGACATTAAATGAGTTTTCACCTGTACTTTAGTGTAGGTTTGTCGACTTTCTGACGAGACCAGCTTGTTGATGCTTGCAGGGCATCATAAAATCCTTATCCCCTTTTAGTTCAATGACATACCCTCTTTGGAGGGTATTTTTATTTGGGAATCGGATGGATTTGAACGCACTGCTGGCCAGTTTCGCCTCCGCCTTTGGCCAAGATCGACGGGTATTGACTTTGCAGCTGGGTACCGGGCAGATCGCCGCCGAGCAGCTGCTGCCGCTTAGCCTGCAGGCCGAAGAGGGTCTGTCCCAACCTTACCGCTACACGCTGACTTGCCTGTCGTCGGATACTCATATCGAACTGAAGTCGCTGCTGGGCCAGCCGGCGCGCATCGGCATCGAGGATGCGGTGGGCGGCGAATCCATCCGTTGCGGCGTGGTGAGCGAGGCTAGACTGGCCGGCGCCGATGGCGGCTTCGCCAAGTACGAGCTGACCATCGAGCCGCCGTTCGCGCTGCTGCGTCACCGTCGCACTTCGCGCGTGTTCCAGGACCTGACGGTGCCGGACATCATCCAGCAGATCCTGAGCGAACATCAGCAGAGCAACCCGGCCTTCGCTCGCGTGCAGACCTTGTCCATCCAGGTACAGCCAGCCCAGCCGCGCAGCTATTGCCTGCAATACCGCGAGAGCGATTACGAGTTCATCGTGCGCCTGATGCACGAGGAAGGCTACGCCTGGCGCTTCCTCCATCAAGACGACGATGGCCCGCAGGTGCAGCTGGCGGTGTTCGATGACCCGCACAGCCTGCCGGCCGCTCCCTTGAGCCGCGTGCGCTTCCACCGCGCCGACGCCACCGAAGACGAAGACGGCCTGACCGAATGGCAAGCCGCCCGTCAGATCGTGCCCAGCAGCGTGGCGCTGGCCAGCTACGACTACAAGCCCGTCTCCACCCAGCACAGCGAAGACGGCAGCCGCATCGAACAAGGCCAGGCCGGCCAGTCGCTGCAGAGCAGCCTGACCCAATACGACGCGCCGGGCCTGTATTACGCCGGCGACGATGAACAGCTGGGCCGCTACGCCCAGCTGCGCCAGCAGGCGCATGATCAGCAGGCCAAGTCCTTCAGCGCTAGCGGCACCGTGCGCGGCCTGCAGCCGGGCCAATGGTTCCACCTGGACGACCATCCGGCACATGAAACTGATAGCCCGCAACACCGCGAATTCGTGGTCACCGGCCAGCGCTTCCAGGTGCGCAACAACCTGCCGAAGGATCTGGCCCAGCACGTCGGCGCCCAAACCGACGCCGCCCCGTTCACCACCGCCCTGCAGACTCAGCGCCGCGGCATTCCGTTGACCCCGGCCTATGCCGGCACCGCGCTGGCCAAGCCCAAATCGCGCGGCGTGCAGACCGCCACCGTGGTCGGCTCGGCAGAACCGACGGACCAAGCCGCTGACGAGATCTACACCGACGGCCAGGGCCGCATCAAGGTGCAATTCCACTGGCAACGGCCAGAGGAGCATACAACCTTCGGCGCCAACCTCGACGACAAATCCAGCTGCTGGCTGCGCGTAGCCATGCCTAGCGCCGGGGCTGGTTTCGGCCACCAGTTCATCCCGCGCATCGGCCAGGAAGTGCTGGTCGACTTCATCGAAGGCGACATCGACCGCCCGCTGGTGACCGGCGTGTTCTACAACGGCAGCCACCCGACGCCCGACTTCAGCGGTGCTGGCGCGCTCCCCGCCAACAAAAAGCTGTCCGGCATTAAATCGAAAGAACACCAGGGCGGTGGCTACAACGAGCTGCTGTTTGACGACACACCCGGCGAAGTGCGCGCCAAACTCAGCTCCGAATCCGGCAAGACCCAGCTGAACCAAGGCTTCCTCACCCACCCGCGCAGCAACGGCAAGGCCCAGCCGCGCGGCGAAGGCTTCGAATTGCGCACCGACCAGCACGGCGCCATCCGCGCCGCGCATGGTCTGCTCTTGTCGACCGAAGCGCAGAACGGCGCCGGCGGCAAACAGCTGGCGCGCGAGCATGCGCAAAGCCAGTTGCAGTCCGCCGTCGCGCTGAGTCAGGCGCTGGCGGAAACCGCTACCGGCCAGCTCGCCGACACAATGGAAACGGGTCCTGAAGAGATCAGCCACAACGCCAAAGGCAGCAAGCAGCCTGATGGTCATCTGATGCATCATCTGGATGCCCTCAAGGCTTGGGAAGCCGGCAGCAACACCGACAAAGACGGCAAAACCGCCAAGGAACAAGCCGGCCAACAGTCGCTACTCATTCTGTCCGGCCCGGCCGGCATCGCCAGCGTCACCGAGCAAAGCCAAACCGTCTCAGCCGGCACTAATCTCAACTTGGTCGCTCAGCGCGATGCCAACCACAGCACGGGACGACGCTGGCTGCACAATGTCGGCCAGCACATCAGCCTGTTCGTGGCCGGGGTGAAAGACAAGGTGGCAGTGAAGCTGATTGCTGCCAAGGGCAAAGTGCAGGTTCAGGCGCAGAGCGATGCGATAGAAATCACGGCGGACAAGGATGTGACTATCACCTCCTGCAAAGATCGGATTGAGGTCAAGGCCCAGAAGGAAATCCTGCTGACGGCCGGCGGCGCCTATTTCCGGATTGCCGATGGCAATATCGAGGTGCATGCGCCGGGCACAGTCAGCGTGAAAGGCGCAAGCCATGACTTGTCCGGCCCTGCCAGCCTGAACGCCCCGATGCCCGAGCTGAAAGTCAAAATGTGCGAGATGCGTGCCCGAGCGGCAGCCGCTGGCGGCGACGCCGTTGTCCCGGCAGCGTAAGGTCTAGGGGAGAGCGCAATGCATCAACAAAACTGGCAACCGCTGTCTGGCGCATTTCTGACTCAAGGCCAATTGGGTCCATTCAATTTTGCCATTGCCTCTGCAGAGCAAAGGGTCGAACTGCCTGATGACTGGCCGTGGATCTTGCTTACGCCCAGGGGCTTCGAAGACAACGAAGGGCTGATGCCTTCCTTGTTGAATCTATCGGCGCTCAAGCCCGATGACCGAAGCGCCTTGTTCACCCAACTGGAAAACGCCCAGCAAGACGATGAACCAGCGCCGCTCAGCGCGCTCCTGTCGGCAGCCGTTGCCCCGGTCGCAATGGCTCGCCATCTATGTCAGGCCCAGGTGTTGGTCCATCAAGGGCAGAAATCCTGGCTGAGAATTTTTGACGGCAGAGTCTGGTCGCAACTGCCGCGCGTACTCAATGCCCCGGCCATGATCGGTTTGTATGGTCCGGTCAACCTATGGGCAAGCAATCTGTATGGCCGCTGGGCCTTGATGACGCCCCCCGCGTTCAACTCAGCCCAACCTACCGCGCCAGCCATCGATTGGGAGCGGCTGTTGAGAATCGGCGCAGTGAATCGCGCATTCGCGCAAACTGACTGCCTGGACTGGGAAAGCGCCATCAGCCGCGCGGCGCGAGTGGATAGCCTGGTTCAACGGGGGCAACACTTGTACCAACTGGGCCGGCTTGAGGACCAAGTGGCCTTTGCCTGTTACGGCATTCGTTACGGTGATCCGTTTGATTCACACCCGTTGATCCAGCGCGAGATCGCCGGCTGGATGGCGCAAAGCCCGGAAGAGCGTGAAGACAGCACGGTGGTGGATTGCCTTGCGCTGCTCACAGACGAGCAGTGGGCCGTAATCCAAGCTTCCGCTATTGAATAACGCATACCCAAACGAGAAAACATGAGCACCAACCCCAGTTGCGAATACTGCGATAAGCGCGGCGTACCGATTTTCCCGGCCCGGTATGCGGTTGCCCTTCCGAATGCCAACGCGCCGGCGGTAGCCAACAAACCCATGGTGGCGCTGCCCGATGCGAGCAGTCAATACACGCTGAGAACGCTCCGCAGTGGCTACCTCTATGTTTACGATGAGGCACGCAAACGCTGGGATGACTATTTTGTCACCGAGGATGGCTATTTCTTCAAGACCAGCACCCAAGCCAAGGGGCAGCCGCTGGTTCTACCGAAAAAACCGTTCAGTTGTACGGATGAAGGGCACCGCGCCATCGCCAGTTGCATCACCATCCCCGATGCCAAGCGCGCCACCAAGGTCTGGCTGGCGTTTTCGGACGGCCAATGGACGGAAGCCGTGCGCAAGCGTCATGACAGCGCAGACTATCGCAAGAAACACATGCGCTGCGTAGACGTCAAAGCATACAGCGCCAGTGTCGATGCCAAGCATCGCCTGCCCATCAAGGATGCAGGCAGCAAAATCGCGGAATATGCGCTGGATAAAGCGGCTCTGGACAAGGTAGTGGGCTTCTCTCCCATCCCGCTCGCCAGCAGAAAAGGCCGCGCCGAGCGGCTGATTGCGGAGGCAGAAAAACTCGCCCCCGGCAAAGGCTTCATCGTCGTGCTGAGCGATCCGGTCGGCATCGCCGCGGAGCTTTCCGCCCTGATGATTCATCACGCTAGCGCTTTCGCCAACAAGAAGGAAAACAAGCACCCGCTGATGGCCAGCATGGCCATCAGCCAGATCAAGACGGCTGTGGAAGATCAGGCGCTGGAAGCCGAGCATCAGGCGGCAGAAGAACTATCCAATGACTACCTCTCGCAGCCCGACCTCTCTGTGCTGTTCTCATCCAGCGCCAGAAAGCGCAGAGATGCCCAGTACGATGCCCTGCGTACCGTCACGCCAGCCGAAGCCAAGTGTGCCCAAAAGCTGGCCTGGGACAAATACCGGGCCAAGTTCAACGAGCCCGCTATGCAGGCCTGGCAGGAGAAGTTTGAAGCGGAAAGCCAAAAGTTCGATCAGAACACCATCCAGCCGCTGGCCAAGGCTTATCTTGGTTGGCTAGCTTGTCAGGACATCAAACAATCCTTCCAGTGCAATTATGATGAAGACGATCTGGATAGCGGAGAGGCCTACACGCGGGCAGCCAATCTGGTCGTTTCCGGCGCGCAAGACAAGAAGCTTTGCCTGGACTACCTTTCGCAATTGCTATCAGGCAGCTTTGAACCGGAAAACTTCCTGCTTAACGCCGCTGTGCTCAATCAAAAATCGCTGAAAGACCAAGTTAAAAAGGCCGTCGGGGCACAAAGCATTGATCCGCGCATCTTCCCCGCAGACGCCTACATCGGCTTCCAGGGCGGCGTGGCCGAGAAAATTGCGCACGGCGATACCAGCCTGAATGCCTATCTGCTGACAATCAGCGCGCCCTTGATCAAACTGTTCGATGGCATATCCAACA
Organism: Chromobacterium sphagni; assembly: GCF_001855555.1. Classification (GTDB taxonomy): domain Bacteria; phylum Pseudomonadota; class Gammaproteobacteria; order Burkholderiales; family Chromobacteriaceae; genus Chromobacterium; species Chromobacterium sphagni. Next base: position 38,846 of record NZ_MKCT01000017.1, read on the forward strand.
AAGTGGCGCGGCCGCTCTGGACCGCAATGGCAATGCACAGCCGTAAGTTTTTTGTGCAGATTGAAGTCACCGGTAGTAAAAAAGCTTTCCGTACTCGGCTGATCAAGGAATTGGTCAAGCAAAGCGGCAAGGCGATGAATCCGCGCGAGATGGAACGCGCTGTCAGCGCACAGCTGCGCAATCTGCAAGCAGCCGGCGTGCCGTTGGAAGGAACCGAAAAGAAGATGTTTACTCTCTTGCTCGATCCCAAGCAAGTCAGAGGGATGCCCAACGGTCTGACCCCTTCACAGCAGGCTAAATGGCTGGCAGGCAGTATCCATACTTCGGCTCAGCTGGATAATATCGTCATGGGCGAGTGGCGCGCGGCACTCTCCAGCGCCAAGGGAGCGATACCTTTCGCCGGCGGACTGCTGGCAGCCATTTGGCAGTGGGCCGCTTTGGACAAGCTGGGACAAGATGAACAAGGTGCGATGAGCCACGAGGCAAAAGAGGCTGGCTGGCGTTTGCGTGCAGGCACAACTGCACTTGCTGGGACCATCGTCGATATGGCTGGACAAGGTCTGAAAAAATCCGCGACCTGGGTGCCAAAATTTGCCGAGGGTTTGGGTAAGTTTGGAAGTCTACTTAGCGGCCTTGGACGATTAGGTGGATTCATTGGCGGAGCCATCATGGCATTTTGGGATGGGAAGAATGCGCTTAACTCATTTAGGTCGGGAAAGATTGGGATGGGTTTTTTATACCTAATGTCAATGGGGCTGGGAGTGATAGTTGCATATATGGCACTCGCTAGTGTATTTCCATTTATTGGCTGGGTCGCCATTATTGCACTGATTGGAGTTGCTTTGCTGATTGAACTATTCAAGGACAATAAAGTTCAAGCCTGGCTGGAAAATGGGTATTGGGGTGGGCGAACGTATAAAACACCAGACGAAGAGCAAAAGCAATTAGAATTAGCCGTGGCGGGATAATATGGAATTTACTGGACAGGCCACTCCGTACGCAGTTAGTAGGCCACTTTCGATTGATGAGCGCGATCGTCAATTAAAGCAAAAAGAGAACCTAAATACTGAGCTTTATCATCAGCTTTCGGTTATCGAGATTAACTCTAACTGGCTAGAGGTGGTTGATAAGTATTTTTTTGACAAGGGGGCCTTGACTACAGCCTGGATAACTCAGGCTGCGTTTACTATGTTCGGATTGTTAACTGGGTTTTATTATGGCCTATCCGCGATAGCATCAGGAAATGCTGAGGGTTGGTATGTCTTTATAGTGAATCCAATACTAATACTTTTTGCGTGGTACACTTGGAGAGTAACAAAGAAAGAAATCAACTACACCCACTATCCCATCCGATTTAATCGCAAAACACGCATGGTTCATGTTTTTCGTCAGGATGGCACTGTGCTGAGTGCGAAGTGGGAGAAAATATTTTTTACCCAGATTCCCGTCACCTACGGGATGTGGGATATGGTTGGCCATGTTCTGGATGAGGATGGCGTAACAGTGCGCGAAACGTTTGGGCTGCCGGCATGCGCAATGGGGAGCTGGGGACGGGAGAGAGCGAAGGGGTATTGGGAGTTTATCCGCCGCTACATGGAAGAAGGCCCTGCCAGCGTCTCGGATGTGATTAGCGGCTGCCTGCCGATCAAAGACAAGAAAGAAACGCTAGCATTCAGTTTTGAGCGCATCGCTGCCTCTCTAGGTAGCTATCTCAATGCATTCATTCTTTTTTACTATATATTCTATCCAGGCCGTATGATTGCCATGCATTTCAGCAAAATCCCTCGATGGCCAGCTGAGATCGAGGCACAGTGTCAACGTCTTGACGGGCATGACCCATTTTTCAAAGATGCTAGTATGAATGCATAGGGAGGTCTGGATAAATCGTGGTCTTATCGGACTTAAGTTCTGTAAGATTCAGGGCCGTGTGATTTTACTGACGACGGACATGCGTAGATTTTTGCGGTGTCCTCGTGGAGACCGAAGATTAATGGGCTGGACTCTGTAGGCTGATATCTACGCTGCGTTGACATTGCCGGGGCACTCTCGGCTTTCCCTGTATATTTCGCGCCACAGCGGATGTCCCGCAAGCGGGGTGATCCGCCACTGCATGATTGACAGATGTCTGCTTGCCAAACTTGACCCCGGCGTGGGGTAAGGGGGATAATTCTTCGTTTATTCAAATGCTTAGTCAACGCCGCCTTGAAGACGGGAAGGCAGGCACTACGCAATGAGAGCGAGTGGTGCCATAGCTCCTGAAAGTCGCACTTTGTGTAGCACCGGCGTGACGGAAATAGGCGGAAATCAGCCGGAATGAACGTAAACAAGACTGCACCAAATGGCGCTGAAACCCGCGCCAGTCAAGAATCTCACGGGAATAGACCGTCCCGACGCATGAGCGTGGCGCCGATGCTGGACTGGACCGACCGCCACTACCGCTACTTCGCCCGCCAGATCACTCGCAACGCCTGGCTGTACACCGAGATGGTGACCACCGGCGCGCTGCTGCACGGCGACGTGGCGCGCCACCTGCGCTTCGACGACGCCGAGCACCCGGTCGCGCTGCAACTGGGCGGCAGCGAGCCGGCCGAGCTGGCGCGCTGCGCGCGCCTGGCGCAGCAATGGGGCTACGACGAAGTGAACCTCAACGTCGGCTGCCCGTCTGAAAGAGTGCAGAAAGGCGCTTTCGGCGCCTGCCTGATGGCCGAGCCGCAATTGGTGGCGGACTGCGTCAAGGCGATGCGCGACGCGGTGGACATCGACGTCACCGTCAAGCACCGCATCGGCATCGACCAGGTCGAGCATTACGACTACTTGCGCGAATTCGTCGATGTGGTGGCCGACGCCGGTTGCCGCACCTTCATCGTCCATGCCCGCAACGCCATCCTGAAGGGCCTCAGCCCCAAGGAAAACCGCGAAATCCCGCCCTTGAAGTACGACTACGTCTACCGGCTGAAGCGTGAGCGGCCGGAGCTGGAAATCCTGCTCAACGGCGGAGTGAAGACCAATGCCGAAATCGCCGAGCATCTGAAGCACGTCGACGGGGTGATGGTGGGGCGCGAGGCCTATCACAACCCGTGGCTGATGGCCGATTGGGACGCGCTGTTCTACGGCGAGCAGGCGGCGGCGCCGGAACGCGAGCGGGTGGTGGATGCCATGCTGCCCTATGTCAGCGCCCGCCTGGGCGACGGCAGCCATCTGCGCCACATCGCCCGCCACATCCTGGGCCTGTTCCAGGGCATGCCGGGCGCGCGCAACTGGCGCCGCATGCTGTCCGACGCCAAGCTGCTGGACGGCGCCGACGCCGGCCTGCTTAGCCAGGCGCTGCAGGCGACGCTGCAGGGCCGCCGCGCTTAGCCCGCGTTGCCATCGCGAGCCGCCGGAGCGTCCTGCGGCCGTTTTGGGCGGCCCGGGCCGCCCTTTGTCTTTGTTGTCATGCCCGGCATGACTGTCTGGAGGTGAATCCCAAGTGAAGAAATTGCAGAAGTTGATGCTGGCTTTGTCTCTGTCGTCCGGCCTGGCCCAGGCGGGTCCCGATGACGTGCTGCACATCTACAATTGGAGCGGCTCGCTGTCCGACAACATCGTGCGCCAGTTCGAGAAGCGTTGCGGCTGCCGCGTGGTGCAGGACTACTACGGTGACAACGAGGAAATGCTGGCCAAGCTGGCCGCCGGCGCCAAGGGCTACGACATGGTGTTCCCGTCCAGCTTCGTGATCCAGGCGATGACCAAACAGAAGCTGCTGCAAGCTCTCGATCACGGCAAGATTCCCAATCTGCAGAACGTCGCGCCGGCCTACCGCTTGCAGGCCTATGATCCGGGCAACCGCTACACCGTTCCCACCGTGCTGACGCTGACCTCGGTCGGCTACAACGTGGAAAAGCTCAAGCAGCTGGGCGTCGATCCCGGCAGCTGGTCGGTGATCTTCGATCCCGCGGCGCTGCGGAAGATCAAGGGCAAGGTGACGGTGCTGGACAGCTCGCGCGAGGTGTTCGCCGCCGCGCTGTTCTATCTGGGCAAAGACCCGAACCGGGCCAGCGAAGCCGACATGCGCGCCGCGCGCGACGTGATCCGCAAGGCCAAGCCGTACTGGGCGGCCTTCTCCAACGCCAGCTACCTGAAACAGCTGGCGGTGGGCAATATCTGGGTGGCGCTGGGCTACTCCAGCGAATTCTTCCAGGCCGGCGAAGACGCGCGCCTGGCCAGGCGGCCGTTTCATATCGGCAATGTGCCGCAGCGCGAAGGCAACGAGCTGGGCGTGGATACAATGGCGATACTGGCCGGCGCCAGGCGGCCGGACCTGGCTCACCAGTTCATCAATTTCATGCTGGACGGCAAAAACGCCGCCCAGCTCACCAACCTCAACGGCGCCACCAACCCGGTGGCCACGGCCAGCCCTTACTTCCGCGCCGACCTGAAAAGCCATCCAGTGATCAATCCCAGCCCGGAACAGGCGAAAAAGTGGACGGTATTGCGCGAATTGACGCCGCAGGAGCGCCGCTTGATGGCGCGGATGTGGACGGAAGTGAAGGTCAGCCGCTAAGCTGGCGGCCTAGTCAGGAAAGATGAATACAATGTTCGATCAACTGGTTCTCGCCAGCAACAATGCAGGCAAGCTGAAGGAGTTCGGCGCGCTGTTCGCCGAGCTTGGCATCACGGTGCGACCGCAGCGCGATTTCGATGTGCCGGAATGCCCGGAGCCCTACCACACCTTCCTGGAGAACGCGCTGGAGAAGGCGCGCCATGCCAGCCGCCTCACCGGCCTGCCGGCGCTGGCCGACGATTCCGGCATCTGCGTGGAAGCGCTGGGCGGCGCGCCCGGGGTGTTTTCCGCCCGCTTCGCCGGCGAACCGAAGTCCGACGCGCGCAACAACGCGCTCTTGGTGGAGAAGCTCGAGGGCGAGGCCAACCGCCGCGCCTGGTATTACTGCGTGCTGGTGTTGGTGCGCCACGCCGACGATCCGCAGCCATTGGTGGCGGACGGCATCTGGCTGGGCGAGGTGAGCGAGCGGCCGGCCGGCGACGGCGGCTTCGGCTACGATCCCTATTTCCATCTGCCCAGCCACGGCTGCAGCGTGGCCGAGCTCGACGCGGCGGAGAAGAACCGCGTCAGCCACCGCGGCCAGGCGCTGGCGGCGCTGCTGGCCAAGCTGAAGGCGCTGGCATGAGCGTGGTGGACCTGTCGGCGCTGAAGGGCGGCCTGCGCGAACTGCCGCCGCTGGCGCTGTATATCCATTTCCCATGGTGCATACGCAAGTGCCCGTACTGCGACTTCAACTCGCACGAGCCCAAGAGCGGCTTCGACGAGATGGCGTACGTGGATACGTTGTTGCGCGATCTGGAATTCAGCCTGCCGGCGGTATGGGGCCGGCCCTTGACCAGCATCTTCATGGGCGGCGGCACGCCCAGCCTGTTCAGTCCGCAGGCGATGGATGTATTGCTGGCCGGCGTCCGCGCGCGGATGAAGCTGCATCCGGATGCCGAGATCACGATGGAGGCCAATCCCGGCACCTTCGAGATAGACCGCTTCCGCGGCTACCGCGAGGCCGGCATCAACCGCTTGTCCATCGGCATCCAAAGCTTCAACCCCCGGCATCTCAAATCGCTGGGCCGCATTCATGACGGCGACGAGGCGAAGCGCGCGGTGGAAATCGCGCTGACCCACTTTGACAACGTCAACCTGGACCTGATGTACGCGCTGCCGGGCCAGACACTGGATGAGGCGCTGTCCGACCTCGATATCGCGCTGTCCTACGGCATTACCCACCTGTCGGCCTACCACCTGACGATAGAGCCCAATACCCTGTTCGCGGCGCAGACGCCGAAGAACCTGCCGGACGACGAGACGTCGGCCGACATGCAGGAGGCGCTGGAGTCGCGACTGGCAGTGGCCGGCTTCGAGCACTACGAAACCTCGGCTTTCGCCAAGCCCGGCCGCCACAGCCGCCACAACCTCAACTACTGGCAGTTCGGCGACTACGTCGGCATCGGCGCCGGGGCCCACGGCAAGATCAGCAGCCACCAGGGCATCGCGCGCCAGATGCGGCACAAGCAGCCGGCGGCCTATATCCGCGCGGTGGCGGAGGGCATGCCGCTGCAGAGCGAGCAGCGCGTCGCCCGCGCCGACCTGCCGTTCGAATTCATGATGAACCTGCTGCGCCTGACCGGCGGCTTCGAGAGCCGGCTGTTCCAGGAGCGCACTGCCCTGCCGCTGCTGTCGATCCAGCGCCAGTTGGCCGAAGCCGAGGCGCAAGGCCTGCTGCTGCGCGACGCGGCCATCATCCGGCCCACGTTGAAGGGCCAACGTTTTCTCAACGATCTGCTCACCCTGTTCCTGAAAGAAGGAGATGAATAATGGCTAAGGAAATCATCCACACCGACAAGGCTCCGGCCGCCATCGGCGCTTACTCGCAGGCCGTCAAGGCAGGCAACACCGTTTACCTGTCCGGCCAGATCCCGCTGGACCCGGCCAGCATGGCCGTGGTGGAAGGCGGCTTCGCTGCCGAAACCCACCAGGTATTCAAGAACATGAAAGCGGTGTGCGAAGCCGCCGGCGGCAGCCTGGACCAGATCGTCAAGCTCAACGCCTACCTGACCGACCTGTCCAACTTCGCCACTTTCAACGAAATCATGGCGCAGTACTTCAGCCAGCCTTACCCGGCGCGGGCCGCCGTCGGCGTGGCCAGCTTGCCCAAGGGCGTGCTGGTGGAGGCCGAAGCGGTGATGGTGCTGTAAGTTTCAACCGCATCGAATGAAAAAGCCCCGGGTTTGCGCCCGGGGCTTTTTTGCGGGTATGGGGGGGCGGCATGCGGGCGCCGCGAGTCGGTGATCTTGTTGACAGTGGCCGGATCCGGCCGGATTTGGCATGTTGCGGCAAATGAATCGACGGGGAGTGCGCAATGAAGGGTTTACTGCCGGTTTGTCTGTTGTTGTCCGCCGCCGTCTGCCAGGCGCAGATTTTCAAATGCCGCGATGGCGACGGACGGACCAGCTATAGCCAGCAACCATGCCCAGTCGGCAGCAGCAGGCTGGAGATGGATGGGCGCCAGTCATTGAGTGTGATCGAACAGGAGGCGAGGCAGCGCGCGTCGCGGCAGCAGTATGGCAAAGAGTTGCAAGATTGGGCCGGCAAGCGCGACAAGGCGCGCCAGGCTGAGGAAAAGGCGGCGCAGCGCGAACGGCAGGCGGGCCGCAAGAAATGGCTGGTGGAACGGCAACATTGCCAGAGGCTGGCGGACAAGCAGGCATCACTGCGGCAAAGCCTGTATCAGGGACAGGCAGTCAAGGAGTTGGATCGCTTGAAGCTCAGACTTGCCAAGGTGGAGGATCAGATGCAGGATCGGGCATGCCATTTATATAAGGACGATTGATGCCGACTTACCGTTTCGAGCTTGTCAATGTATTTGCCGAACAACGTTTCGGCGGCAATCCGCTGGCGGTGTTCCCGGATGCTGCCGGCCTGTCCGACGCGGACATGCAACTGATCGCCCGCCAGTTCAACCTGTCGGAAACCGTGTTCCTGCTCCCCGGCGATAGCGAAGCCGCGGCCAGCCTGCGTATTTTCACGCCAAATTATGAATTGCCGTTCGCCGGCCACCCCACGCTGGGCAGCGCGGCGGTGCTGCACGCGCGCGGCGAGGTCGGCGACAGCTTCGCGCTGCGCACCCGTTCCGGCCTGATCCCCATCCTGTATCGGGACGGCCTGTTCCGCCTGAGCGCGCCGGCCGCCACTGCGCGGCCGGCGGATTGTGGCCGTGAACAGGCGGCCGTGATGCTGGGCCTGTCGCCGAGCGACATCGCGCAGGATCCGCAATGGCTGAACGCCGGCAGCGAGCAACTGTTGATCGGCCTGGCCAGCCGCGAGGCGGTATTGCGCGCGCAGCCCGATCCGGCCTTGTTCCGCCGCCACGCCACCCTGCGCCCGGGACGCAGCGTCGCCTACGTCTGGCATCAGCAGGACGGCGTCGCCGCCGTGCGGCTGTTTTTTGAGCAGCAGGGTGCGGTGATCGAGGACCCGGGCACCGGCAGCGCCTGCGCCAACCTGGGCGGCTGGTGCGTGCTGAACGGCCTTGCGCCCTTGTCCTGGCGACTGGAGCAGGGGGAGGCGATAGACCGGCCAAACAGGCTTTACCTGGATATCGACGCCGCCGGGCAGGTGCGGGTGGGCGGCCGGACATGGCCTATGGGGCGGGGCGAGTTCAAATTGTGACGGCGCGGCGGCTTGACGATGCGGCCTGCTGTTGGCATCCTAGAGCCGCTGCTCCAAACTGTTGTTTCATAACAAATGAACGAGGAAAACATCATGATTCGAATCGCCAAAGCCGCTTGCCTGGCTACCGCGCTGGGCCTGGCCAGCCAATTGGCTCTGGCTGGCAGCGCCGCCGGCCTGTGGAAGACCATAGACGACGAAACCCACCAGGCCAAGGCGCTGGTGCAGATCAACGAAGGCCCCAACGGCGAGCTGACCGGCAAGGTGATCAAGCTCTACCTGCATCCGGAAGCGGTATGCGACAAGTGCGACGGCGCCAACAAGGGCAAGCCGGTCAATGGCATGCAGATCCTGTGGGGCCTGAAGAAGCAGGGCGACGAGTGGAGCGACGGCCAGATCCTCGATCCCAAGTCCGGCAAAATCTACACCTCCGGCGCCAAGCTGATGGAAGACGGCAAGAAGCTGCGCGTGCGCGGCTATATCGGTCCCTTTTTCCGCAGTCAGGTTTGGGAACGTCAGCAGTAAGCGGCAGCGCTCTGTCTGAACGGACTGGGCGGAAGCCGGCGTCAAGCCGCTTCCGCCTTTTGCATTCTTGAGTACAATCTGCCCTCATGACTCCGCCGACCGATCTTGCCAACCAGCCGCCCACGGTGCCGGCTGCGCTGGCCAAAAAGCTGGAGAAGCTGGGCATACGCCGCCGCTTCGACCTGGTGCTGCACCTGCCGCTGCGCTACGAGGACGAAACCCATCTTTATCCTATCGCCGACGCGCCCTATGGCCAGCCGGTGCTGGTGGAGGGCGCCGTCGTCTCGCACGAGGTCAGCTTCAAGCCGCGCAAGCAGCTGCGGGTGCAGATCGAGGACGGCAGCGGCGTGCTGTTGCTGCGCTTCATCCATTTCTATCCCAGCCAGATCAAGCAGTTCGCCGAAGGCAGCCGCGTGCGCGCGCTGGGGGAAATCCGCCGCGGTTTCCTGGGCGACGAGATGGTCCACCCCAAAACGCGCGAAGTGCGCGAAGGCGCGCCGCTGGCGGAAAGCCTCACCCCGGTCTATCCCACGGTGAACGGCCTGACCCAGCCGATGCTGCGCAAGCTGGTGCATGGCGAGCTGCGTTTGCAGCAATTGGGCGAGGTGTTGCCACCGCCGCTCCTGGAGCCGCTGGCCTTGCAGCCGTTCGCCGAGGCGATCCGCCTGCTACACCAGCCGCCGCCGGAATGGTCGGCGCAGCAATTGGCCGATCCGCGGCTGCCGGCCTGGCAGCGGCTGAAGTTCGACGAGCTGCTGGCGCAGCAGCTGTCTATGCGGCTGGCCTACCGCGCGCGCCGGCAGGGCAGCGCGCCGCGCATCGTCGGCGATGGCAGTCTGAGCGCCCGCCTGCTGCAGAACCTGCCGTTCCAGCTCACCGCCGCGCAGCGCCGGGTGCTGGAGGATATCCGCGCCGATCTGGCACTGCCGCATCCGATGCACCGGCTGCTGCAGGGCGATGTGGGCAGCGGCAAGACCATAGTCGCCGCGCTAGCGGCCTTGTCCGCCATCGAGGCGGGCTATCAGGTGGCGCTGATGGCGCCGACCGAAATCCTGGCCGAGCAGCATTATCTCAAATTGTCCGGCTGGCTGGCGCCGCTGGGAATCGGCGTGGCCTGGCTGTCCGGCAGCCTGAGGAAAAAGGCCAAGGCGCAGGCGCTGGAGGAGATCGCCGCCGGTCGTTGCCGGCTGGCAGTGGGTACCCATGCGCTGTTCCAGGACGATGTGCGCTTCGAGAGGCTGGGGCTGGCGATCGTCGACGAGCAGCACCGCTTCGGCGTCGGCCAGCGGCTGGCGCTGCAAGGCAAGGGCGAGGAGCCGCACCAGCTGATGATGTCGGCCACGCCCATCCCGCGCACGCTGGCGATGAGCTTCTACGCCGATCTGGACGTGTCGGTGATAGACGAGCTGCCGCCCGGGCGCACCCCTATCGTCACCAAGCTGATAGGCAACCCGCGCCGTCCCGAGGTGGTGGGCCTGGTGGAGCGCACCTGTGCCGAGGGACAGCAGGCCTACTGGGTGTGTCCGTTGATCGAGGAATCTGAAGCCCTGCAACTGCAGACCGCGGTGGATAGCCACCAGCAGCTGCAGCAGGACCTGCCAGGCCGCCGCATCGGCCTGGTGCACGGCAGGATGAAGGCGGCGGAAAAGGCGGTGGTGATGGCGGCTTTCGCCGGTGGCGAGCTGGACGTGCTGGTGGCCACCACGGTGATAGAGGTAGGGGTGGACGTGCCCAACGCCAGCCTGATGGTGATCGAGCACGCGGAGAGGATGGGCCTGGCCCAGCTGCACCAGTTGCGCGGCCGGGTAGGGCGCGGCAGCGCCAGGAGCGTATGCGTGCTGCTGTTCGACAGCCCGCTGTCCGATCTGGCCAAAGCCAGGTTGAAGGTGATCTACGAGAATGTCGACGGTTTCGAGATCGCCCGCCAGGATTTGCAGATCCGCGGTCCGGGCGAATTCCTGGGCGCGCGCCAGAGCGGCTTGCCGATGCTGCGCTTCGCCGACCTGGAGCAGGACCAGCAGCTGCTGGAGGCGGCGCGGGACTTGGCGCCGCAATTGCTGGAGCGCTGGCCGCAGGCGGCCGACGCGCACCTGGAGCGCTGGCTGGCCGGCAAGGAGCAGTTTCTCAAAGCGTAAAAAATCCGCCGCGATTGGGGGAAATCGCGGCGGTGAGGGAGGATTGCTGCAAACAAAAGAAACCATTAATGAAGCCAGCACATATTAGCAATGTGTGAATTAAAGGCTCAAGCGCAGCCAGCCTTTCCCTTGACCCAGATCAAGCATGAAAAAAGCCACCGCGAGCGGTGGCTTTTTTCATTGCGGGCAGCAGGTATCAGAACCACTGCGCCGACAGGTAGTACAGGCCGCCGGCCAGCGCCATCGAGGCGGGCAGGGTGAACAGCCAGGCCAGCGCGATCGAGCGCACGGTGCCCATCTGCAGGCCGGCCTTGTCGGCCACCATGGTGCCGGCCACGCCGCTGGACAGCACGTGGGTGGTGGACACCGGGAAGCCGAACCAGCTGGCCAGGCCGATGGAGACGGCCGCGGTGGTCTGCGCCGCCACGCCCTGGGCGTAGGTCATGTCCTTCTTGCCTATGCCTTCGCCGACGGTCTTCACTACGCGCTTCCAGCCTATCATGGTGCCGATGCCCAGCGACAGGGCGACGGCGACGATCACCCAGGTCGGCGCGTATTCGGTGGTGGTGGTCAGATCCTTGCGCAGATTGTCCAGCAGCTGCCTGTCGTCGGAAGTGAGGTTGGGCAGGGTGGACGCCTTCTTGGCGGCGTCGTCCAGGCACAACAGTTGGGTGCGCACGTCCCAGCGCTGCGAAGCGCTGATCTGGTGGTAGTCGGAGCCATCGCCCATCAGGGCCAGCAGTTTCTGAGCGGTGGCGACGGTCTGCTGCGGGTGGCACTCGTACTGGCTGGTGCTGGTGGACTTGACGATGATGTGCGACAGGTCCGCCTCATGGCGCTGGTAGAACTGCTGCAGGTGCTGCGCCGCGTCGCGGGTGCGCTCCAGCTGGTAGGGCGTGCTGTCCAGGTTCAGCACGAACTTCGCCGGCACGATTCCGATCAGCACCAGCATGATCAGGCCGACGCCCTTCTGGCCGTCGTTGGAGCCGTGGGCGAAGCTGACGCCCATCGCCGACACGATCAGCATGAAGCGGGTCCAGAACGGCGGATGCTTGCGGCCTTCGACCTGCTGGCGCTGGTATGGCGTCTTGTGCACATTGCTGTGCGGACGGAAGCGTCGCAGCAGGATGACGATCAGGCCCGCGACCACCGCGCCGACCACCGGCGAAACCAGCAGCGAGGCGCCGACATCCACCGCCTTGCCCCAGTTGATGCCATGGGACAGCGAAGTGTGGTTGATCAGGCTGTTGGCCACGCCGACGCCCAGGATGGCGCCGATCAGCGTGTGGCTGCTGGATGCCGGCAGGCCCAGATACCAGGTGCCCAGGTTCCAGATGATGGCGGCGGCCAACAGCGCGAACACCATCGACATGCCGCGGGTGGTGTTGACCGAGATCAGCAAGTCAACCGGCAGCAGGTGGACGATGGCGTAGGCCACGGCCAGTCCGCCGCTCATCACGCCGAGGAAGTTGCAGATGCCGGAATAGAACACGGCAAGGCGCGGCTTCATCGACTGGGTGTAGATGACGGTGGCGACGGCGTTGGCGGTATCGTGAAAACCGTTGATGAACTCAAATGCGAGCACGAAGCCCAGCGAAAGCATCAAAGTGATGGCTACATGGGTGTCGAGCCCGGAGAACAGGTCCAGCATGGCGAGTCTGCGATAATCGTAAAGGCGGGATTGTTGGGTTCCAGGCCAATGGCGTCAAGTGTTTATAAAAAAAAAATAAACCCTGTGGTTTTGCCTGCGAAAACGGCAAAATCAGCTTGACAGCATCGGCGGGCAAGCCAGTTAAGTCCATGATTTTTCATCATGTCATCGGCATCGCGTGCTGGCTTTGATATATGGTGCGCGGCTGGCGGCATCGATATTTGTCATGCGCGCCAGCCGCGGCGGCGGGAAGGGGTCAGCCGAACTTGCCGGTGATGTAGTCTTCGGTCGCCTTCTGCTGCGGGGTGGTGAAGATGGTGTCGGTCTTGCCGAACTCCACCAGCTCGCCCAGATACATATAGGCGGTGAAGTCGGACACCCGCGCCGCCTGCTGCATATTGTGCGTGACGATGGCGATGGTGTAGTCCTCCTTCAGTTCATGAATCAGCTCTTCGATGTGGGCGGTGGAAATCGGGTCCAGCGCCGAAGTCGGTTCGTCCAGCAGCAGCACTTCCGGCTTGGAGGCCACCGCGCGGGCGATGCACAAGCGCTGTTGCTGGCCGCCGGACAGCGAGTGGCCGGACTGCTTGAGCTTGTCCTTCACCTCGTCCCACAGCGCGGCCTTGCGCAGCGCCCATTCCACTCGGTCTTCCATCTCGCCCTTGGATAGTTTCTCGTACAGCTTCACGCCGAAGGTGATGTTGTCGTAGATCGACATCGGAAACGGGGTGGGCTTCTGGAACACCATGCCCACCTTGGCGCGCAGCAAGTTGACGTCGATGTCGCGCGCCAGGATGTTCTGGCCGTCCAGCATGATGTCGCCCTCGGCGCGCAGGCCGGGGTAGAGCTCGTACATGCGGTTGAAGGTGCGCAGCAGCGTGGACTTGCCGCAGCCGGACGGGCCGATGAAGGCGGTGACCTTGTGCGGGGCGATTTCCAGCTGGATGTTTTTCAGCGCGTGGAAGTTGCCGTAGAAGAAATTGAGGTTGCGGACCTCGAGCTTGGTAGAGGGGCTAGCCATGGTTGTCATGCCTTAATTCGATTGATTTTTGCTGCCGCCCATCCAGCGGGCGACGATGTTCAGGGTCAGCACGCTGAAGGTGATCAGCAGCGAACCCGCCCACGCCAGTTTGTGCCAGTCCTCGTAGGGGCTCATGGCGAACTGGAAGATCACGATCGGCAGGTTGGCCATCGGCTGGTTCATATTGCTGTTGAAGAACTGGTTGTTCAGCGCGGTGAACAGCAGCGGCGCGGTTTCGCCGGAGATGCGCGCCACCGCCAGCAGGATGCCGGTCAGCACGCCGGCCTTGGCCGAGCGCAGCGTGACGGTGAGAATCACCTTCCATTGCGGCGCGCCCAGCGCGATGGCCGCCTCGCGCAGGCTGTTGGGCACCAGGCGCAGCATGTTCTCGGTGGTACGCACCACCACCGGGATCACCAGGATGGCCAGCGCCACCGAGCCGGCCCAGCCGGAGAAATGCCCTACCGACACCACGTACACTTCGTAGACGAACAGGCCGATCACGATGGACGGCGCCGACAGCAGGATGTCGTTGATGAAGCGGGTGGCCGGCGCCAGCCAGCCGCGCTGGCCGTATTCGGCCAGGTAGATGCCGGCCAGGATGCCGATCGGCGTGCCGAACAGCGTGCCGAAGCCGGTCATCACCAGGCTGCCGTAGATGGCGTTGGCCAGGCCGCCGGTGCTGCCCGGCGGCGGGGTGCTTTCGGTGAACACGCGCCAGTCTATGCCGGACAAGCCGTATTGCAGCAGGGTGGCCAGAATCCAGAACAGCCAGAATAGGCCGAACACCATGGTGAACATCGAGCCGGCCATGGTCAGGCGGTTGACCACGCGGCGGCGGCGGTAGGTGAGACTGTCCTGTTTCAGGCTGACAGGCGCGCGCTGGAGGGCTTGGCTCATGGAACTTTGGCTCATGGAGGAGGCGTCTTTCATATCAGGAAGGCTGGCCTTCCTGCTTCTTCAGGCGCAGCAGCAACAGCTTGGAGCAGGACAGCACGACAAAGGTGATGAAGAACAGGATCAGGCCCAGTTCGATCAGCGAGCCCATGTATAGGTCGCCGTTGGCTTCGGCGAACTCGTTGGCCAGCGACGAGGCGATGGAATTGCCCGGCTCGAACAGGCTGGTGGTGAAACGGGTGGAGTTGCCGATGACGAAGGTCACCGCCATGGTTTCGCCCAGCGCGCGGCCGAGGCCCAGCATGATGCCGCCGACCACGCCGGTCTTGGTGTAGGGCAGCACGATGTAGCGCACCACCTCCCAGGTGGTGGAGCCCAGGCCATAGGCCGATTCCTTGAGCATCACAGGCACCACCTCGAACACATCGCGCATCACCGAGGCGATGAAGGGAATCACCATGATGGCCAGGATCAGGCCGGCAGTGAACATGCCAATGCCCATCGGCGCGCCCTGAAACAAGAAACCCAGCAGCGGCAGATCGCCCAGATTTTCGATCAGCCAGGGCTGGATGTGGTCGGAGAAGAAGGGCGCGAACACGAACAAGCCCCACATGCCGTAGATGATGGACGGGATGCCGGCCAACAGCTCGATGGCGATGCCCAGCGGGCGCTTCAACCAGGTGGGGCACAGTTCGGTCAGGAACAGCGCGATGCCGAAGCTGACCGGCACGCCGATCAGCAGGGCGATGACGGAGGTGGCCAGGGTGCCGAAGATGGGCACCACCGCGCCGAATTTGTTCTGTACGGGATCCCAGTCGGTATTGAACAGGAAGCCCCAGCCGAAGCCCTTGATGCTGGGCATCGCGCCGATCAGCAGCGAAATGAGGATAGCCACCAACAGCGCCAGCACCAGGAAGGCGAAGCAGCGGGTGGTGATGCGGAACAGCTTGTCCAGCAACATCTGGTAGGTCAGCTGCTGCTCATTGCTCAGTTTTTGCATGTGTCGATTCTTGATGGTTCAGACACAAGGCCGGAGAGAGCTCACTCTCCCCGGCCTGGGTGACGATCAGTATAACTTCAGCTTGTCAGTTCCAGACAGTCTTGCCGCTGCCGTCGGTGATCTGCTTCCAGCTGGAGCGAATGATGGTCTTGACGTTGTCCGGCATCGGGATGTAGTCCAACTCCTGCGCGGTCTTGTCGCCGTTCTTGTAAGCCCAGTCGAAGTACTTCAGCACTTCGGTGGCCTGAGCCGGCTTGTCCTGCTTCTTGTGCATCAGGATGAAGGTGGCGCCGGCGATCGGCCAGCTCTGCTTGCCGGGCTGGTTGGTCAGCAGCAGGTAGAAACCCTGGGCCTTTTTCCAGTCGGCGTTGGCGGCGGCGGCCTTGAACGAGGCTTCTTCCGGCTTGACGAAGGCACCGGCCTGGTTCTGCAGCAGGCCGTAGCTCAGCTTGTTCTGCTTGGCGTAGGCGTACTCGACGTAGCCGATCGAGCCCTTGATGCGCGACACGTAGTTGGCCACGCCTTCGTTGCCCTTGCCGCCGACCGAGCTGCCCTTCCAGCTGACGGCGGTGTTGGAGCCGACGTCCTTCGCCCATTCCGGCGAAACCTTGGACAGGTAGTTGGTGAAGATGAAAGTGGTGCCGGAGCCGTCGGAGCGGCGCACCACGGAAATGCGCTGGTCAGGCAGCTTGACGCCAGGATTCAGCTTGGCGATTGCGGCGTCGTTCCACTTGGCGATCTTGCCCATGTAGATGTCGGCCAGCAGCGGGCCGGTGAACTTGATCTGGCCGGCGGCGATGCCCGGGATGTTGTACACCGGCACCACGCCGCCCATTACGGTCGGGAATTGGGTCAGGCCGGACTTTTCCAGCTCTTCGGGCTTCAGCGGCATGTCGGAGGCGCCGAAATCGACAGTCTTGGACTGGATCTGCTTGATGCCGCCGCCGGAACCGATGGACTGGTAGTTCATGTTGTTGCCGGTGTTGCCCTTGTAGGTGGCGGCCCACTTGGCGTACAGCGGATAGGGAAAGGTCGCGCCGGCGCCGGTGATGTCGGCTGCGTAGACCGAACCTGCGATCAGCACGGAACCAAGAGCCGCTGCCAGACGTACAGATTGTTTCATGCTTAACTCCCGAACGATGTAATGAGACTGCTGTTGTGATTGCCGCCATCGTATAGCTGAAATCTTGCAGTAATATTACAAGTCGTAAATGCTTGACCTGAAGACGTTGGTGCGGTCCGGTGGGCAGGGTATAATCCGTCGCAACAACACATACGGTGGAGAGACAGATGTCCGGCAAGCTGGTGATTGGCAACTGGAAGATGAACACCCGCGGCGACAGCGCCCGCCAGCTGGCGGCCGAGCTGCTGGCGGATCGGGACACCAATCGCGAGGGGGTGGCCATCGCCGCGCCGGCGGTCTATCTGGCTGAGCTGGCCGAGCAGCTGAAGGGCAGCGGCATCGCGCTGTCGGCGCAGGACGTCAGCCGCTTCGACGCCGACGGCGCCTTCACCGGCGAGGTGAGCGCCGCGATGCTGGCGGATGCCGGCTGCCGCTACGCGCTGGTCGGCCATTCCGAACGCCGCCAGTATTTCGCCGAGAGCAACGAGGCGCTGCTGAAGAAGATGCGCCATGCCATCGCCGCCGGCCTGGTACCGGTATTGTGCGTCGGCGAGACGCTGGAGCAGCGCGAGGCGGGCGATTATATGGAAGTGGTGCGCCGGCAGCTTGCGCTTCTGGCCGACATCGACCATGGTGATGAATACGTCGTCGCTTATGAGCCGGTATGGGCCATAGGCACCGGCAAGGTTGCCACTCTGGAGCAGATCGCCGAAATCCATGCATTCATCAAAAATTGGTGCTTGCAAAAGGCCGGGGGCTCGGCTAAGATTCGCGTCCTCTACGGCGGCAGTGTCAAAGCAGAGAACGCCGAGTCCATTCTGGCGACGAAACACGTCGACGGAGCATTGGTCGGAGGGGCCTCTCTGGACGCCCGTTCATTCAGAGTGATTTGCCAAGCCGCAGGAAAAATGATATAGTATGGAACTTCTCAAGACGCTTATTTGGATTGTAAACCTCCTGTCCGCAGTGAGTATCATCGTCCTTGTTCTGATGCAGCACGGCAAGGGTGCCGATATGGGTGCGGCGTTTGGTAGCGGATCATCCGGCAGTCTGTTCGGCGCGTCTGGTTCCGCGAATTTTCTGAGTAGAACGACCGCTGTAGCTGCGGTGGTGTTCTTCTCCGCCTCCATGGCGCTGGCTTTCCTTTCCGGGGGTGGGAAGGATAATCTCGGCGTCATGGCGGGAAAGATTGAACAGGTTGCGCCGCAAATCCCGGCAGGCGCGCCTAATAACAAAGCTTCGGGCACAGCTTCCAAAATCCCGGAGTGACAATTTATAGCTTTGCTGTGCCGACATGGTGAAATTGGTAGACACGCTATCTTGAGGGGGTAGTGGCGAAAGCTGTGTGAGTTCGAGTCTCACTGTCGGCACCACCATTCAAAAACAGGCCACCGGGACTCCGGTGGCCTGTTTTATTTGGAGCCTAGGGGGGGTGACCCCTCTTTTTTTGGGGGTGTACGGGAAATGCTGCAAAACTACTTTCCCATTCTGATGTTTGTCATTGTCGGACTTTTGGTCGGCGTGGGCCCTATCTTTCTGGGCAAGCTGCTGGCGCCAAATCGTCCCGACTCTGAGAAACTTTCTCCATACGAATGCGGCTTCGAGGCCTTCGAAGATGCCCGCATGAAGTTTGACGTCCGCTATTACCTGATTGCCATTCTCTTCATCCTGTTCGACCTGGAAATTGCCTTCCTGTTTCCTTGGGCCGTGGTGCTGAAGGACTTGGGCGTTTATGGTCTTGGCGTGATGATCGAGTTTCTGGCCGTGCTGACGCTCGGCTTCGTCTACATGTGGAAGAAGGGAGCTCTGGAATGGGAGTAGAAGGGATTCTGGAGAAAGGCTTCGTCACGACGACGGCCGACAAACTTATCAACTATACCCGAACCGGTTCGCTGTGGCCGATGACCTTCGGTCTGGCCTGTTGTGCGGTCGAAATGATGCACGCCGGCGCGGCGCGTTATGACCTGGACCGCTTCGGCGTCGTGTTCAGACCCAGCCCCCGCCAGTCCGACCTGATGATCGTCGCCGGCACGCTGTGCAACAAGATGGCGCCGGCGCTGCGCAAGGTCTACGACCAGATGGCCGAGCCGCGCTGGGTGATTTCCATGGGGTCCTGTGCCAACGGCGGCGGGTATTACCATTATTCCTATTCTGTAGTTCGCGGCTGCGACCGCATCGTGCCGGTCGATGTCTATGTGCCAGGCTGTCCTCCGACGGCCGAGGCGCTGCTGTACGGCATCATCCAGCTGCAGAACAAGATCAAACGTACCAATACCATCGCCCGCTAAGGTAGAAACTTATGGCCTCCAAGAAAATGGAAGCGTTGGGGTCGGTCGTTGCCGAGGCGCTTGGCGACAAGCTCGTGCGCAGCACGCTGGCCCTGGATGAGCTGACCATCGTGTGCAAGGCGGCGGATCTGTCTGCCGTGGCCGTCACGCTGCGCGACCACGCCGAGCTCGCTTTCGAACAGTGCATCGATCTGTGCGGCATGGACTACAGCGCCTACCGCGACGAACCGTGGGACGGTCCGCGCTTCGCCGTGGTCTACCACCTGTTGTCGGTCAAGCAGAACCACCGCATCCGCCTGCGCGTCTTCGCCGAAGACGATTCCTTCCCGGTCGTCCCGTCGGTCAATGGTGTCTGGAACGCGGCCAACTGGTTCGAGCGCGAAGCGTTCGACTTGTACGGCATCGTGTTCGAAGGCCACCCCGACCTGCGCCGCCTGCTGACCGACTACGGTTTCGTCGGCCACCCGTTCCGCAAGGATTTCCCGCTGTCCGGCCACGTCGAGATGCGTTATGACCCGACCCAGCAGCGTGTGATCTACCAGCCCGTTACCATCGAGCCGCGCGAAATCACTCCGCGCATCATTCGCGAGGAGAACTACGGTGGCTGAAATCCGTAACTACACCCTCAACTTCGGCCCGCAACACCCGGCGGCGCACGGCGTGCTGCGTCTGGTGCTGGAGCTGGACGGCGAAGTCGTCCAGCGCGCCGACCCGCACATCGGCCTGTTGCACCGCGGCACCGAGAAGCTGGCCGAGCACAAGACCTTCATCCAGTCGCTGCCCTATATGGACCGTCTCGACTACGTGTCGATGATGTGCAACGAGCACGCCTACTGCCTGACCATCGAGAAGCTGATGGGCATCGAGGTGCCGGAGCGCGCGCAGTACATCCGCGTGATGTTCGCCGAAGTGACCCGCGTGCTCAACCATCTGCTGTGGATCGGCGCCCATGCGCTGGACATCGGCGCGATGACCATGTTCCTGTACGCGTTCCGCGAGCGCGAGGATCTGATGGACTGCTACGAGGCGGTATCCGGCGCGCGCATGCACGCCGCCTACTTCCGTCCGGGCGGCGTCTATCGAGACTTGCCGGATTCGATGCCGCAGTACACCGTGTCCAAGATCAAGAACGCCAAGGAGCTGGCGCGCCTGAATGAAGGCCGCAAGGGTTCGATGCTGGACTTCATCAGCGATTTCACCGAGCGATTCCCCGGCTACATCGATGAGTATGAAACGTTGCTGACCGACAACCGCATCTGGAAGCAGCGTACCGTCGGCATCGGCGTGGTGAGCCCCGAACGCGCGCTGAACCTCGGTATGACCGGTCCGATGCTGCGCGGTTCCGGCATCGCCTGGGATCTGCGCAAGACCCAGCCGTACGACGTCTACGACAAGATGGACTTCGACGTGCCGGTGGGCGTGAAGGGCGACTGCTACGACCGCTACCTGGTGCGGGTGGAAGAGATGCGCCAGTCCAACCGCATCATCCAGCAGTGCGTGGCCTGGCTGCGCGCCAACCCCGGCCCGGTGATCACGGACAACCATAAGGTGGCTCCGCCTTCGCGCGAAGGCATGAAGTCCAATATGGAAGACCTGATCCACCACTTCAAGCTGTTCACCGAAGGCATGCACGTGCCGGAAGGCGAGGCTTACGTGGGCACCGAACACCCGAAGGGCGAGTTCGGCGTCTATCTGGTATCCGATGGCGCCAACAAGCCGTACCGCCTGAAGATCCGCGCGCCGGGTTATGCCCACCTGGCGGCGCTGGACGAGATGGCCAAGGGCCACATGATCGCCGACGTCGTCGCCATCATTGGTACCCAGGACATCGTATTTGGGGAGATTGACCGCTGATGCTGTCCGCACAATCGTTAGCCTTGATCGACCGCGAGGTCGCCAAATATCCCGCAGACCAGAAGCGCTCGGCCGTCATGGGCGCGCTGCGCATTGCGCTGGATGAGCGCCGCGCCAGCGGCAGGACGCCGGAAGAACGCTGCCTCAGCACCGAGCTGATCGAGTTCGTCGCCAACTACCTGGGCATCGCCCCGGTGGCGGCCTACGAAGTGGCGACCTTCTACAACATGTACGACATGAAGCCGGTGGGCCAGTACAAGATCACCGTCTGCACCAACCTGCCCTGTGCGCTGTCCGGCGGCGTCAACGCCGCGCAGTACATCTCGCAGAAGCTGGGCATCGCCATCGGCGAGACCAGCTCCGACGGCAAGTACACCTTGCTGGAAGGCGAGTGCATGGGCGCCTGCGGCGACGCGCCGGTCTTGCTGGTGAACAACCACAAGATGTGCAGTTTCATGACGCCCGAAGCAATCGATAAAAAACTGGCGGAGTTGAAATAATGGCAGTCTTCGTCAATGGCGTAATTTTCGACGGCGTCGATACCAGCCAGCCCGACTGCTGGCGGCTGGACGCCTATGTGGCCCGCGGCGGCTACCAGGCGCTGCGCAGCATCCTCGAGCGCAAGATGGCGCAAGAGGACGTGATCGCCGAAGTGAAGAACTCCGGCCTGCGCGGCCGCGGCGGCGCGGGTTTCCCCACCGGCCTTAAGTGGAGCTTCATGCCGCGCTCGTTCCCCGGCGACAAGTACGTCGTCTGCAACACCGACGAGGGCGAGCCGGGCACCTTCAAGGACCGCGACATCATCCGCTACAATCCGCACTCGCTGATTGAAGGCATGATCATCGCCGGTTACGCGATGGGCACCAAGGCTGGCTACAACTACATCCACGGCGAAATCTTCGAGGACTACGTGTTGTTCGAAGAGGCGCTGGACGAGGCGCGCAAGGCCGGCTTGCTGGGCGAGAACATCCTGGGCTCCGGCTTCAGTTTCGACCTGTTCGCGCACCACGGCTATGGCGCCTACATCTGCGGCGAGGAAACCGCGCTGCTGGAATCGCTGGAAGGCAAGAAGGGCCAACCGCGCTTCAAGCCGCCGTTCCCGGCCAGCTTCGGCCTCTACGGCAAGCCGACCACGATCAACAACACCGAGTCCTTCGCCTCGGTGCCGTTCATCATTCGCGACGGCGCGCAGAAGTTCCTGGAGGCAGGCAAGCCCAACAACGGCGGCACCAAGCTGTTCTCGGTGTCCGGCCACGTCAATCGTCCGGGCAATTACGAGATTCCGCTGGGCACCCCGTTCTCGGTGCTGCTGGAAATGGCCGGCGGCATGAAGGACGGCAAGAAGCTGAAGGCGGTGATCCCGGGCGGTTCGTCCGCGCCGGTGCTGCCGGGCGACGTGATGATGCAATGCACGATGGATTACGACAGCATCGCCAAGGCCGGCTCCATGCTCGGCTCCGGCGCTGTCATCGTAATGAATGAAGACGTGTGCATGATCAAGGCGCTGGAGCGTCTGGCCTACTTCTATCACGAGGAATCCTGCGGCCAGTGCACGCCGTGCCGCGAAGGCACCGGCTGGCTGTACAAGGTGATCCATCGCATCGCGGGCGGCCAGGGCCGTGCCGGCGATCTGGAGCTTCTGGATTCCGTAGGCAACAACATGGCCGGCCGCACCATCTGCGCGCTGGCCGACGCCGCGGTGTTCCCGGTTCGCAGTTTCACCAAGCATTTCCGCGCAGAGTTCGAGTACGCGATCGAACACGGAAAGACCTTGGTGGATCACAAATGGTGTTGAGCGATGCTTGAAATCGAAATCGACGGTAAGAAACTGACGGTGCCGCAGGGCAGCACCGTCATCGAGGCTGCCCACTCGGTGGGCACCTATATTCCGCACTTCTGCTACCACAAGAAGCTATCCATCGCGGCCAACTGCCGCATGTGCCTGGTGGAAGTGGAAAAGGCGCCCAAGCCGCTGCCGGCCTGCGCCACTCCCGTGACCGACGGCATGAAGGTCCATACCGCCTCGCCGTTGGCCAAGAAGGCCCAGCAGGGCGTGATGGAGTTCCTGCTGATCAACCACCCGCTGGATTGCCCGATCTGCGACCAAGGCGGCGAATGCCAGCTGCAGGATCTGGCGGTAGGCTATGGCAACTCGACCTCGCGTTACGAGGAAGAGAAGCGCGTGGTGGTGGGCAAGGACATGGGCCCGCTGGTTTCCGCCGAGGAAATGTCGCGCTGCATCCACTGCACGCGCTGCGTCCGCTTCACTGAAGAAGTGGGCGGCTTCCAGGAAATCGGCATGGCCAACCGCAGCGAATTCTCGGAAATCCTGCCCTTCCTGGGCAAGACCGTGGATTCGGAAATCTCCGGCAACGTGATCGATCTGTGCCCGGTGGGCGCGCTGACCTCCAAGCCGTTCCGCTACAGCACCCGCGCCTGGGAGCTGTCGCGCCGCAAGTCGGTCAGCCCGCACGACGGCCTGGGCTCCAATCTGGTGGTGCAGGTCAAGCAGAACGAAGTGATGCGCGTGCTGCCGCTGGAGAACGAAGCCATCAACGAATGCTGGATCGCCGACCGCGACCGCTTCTCGTATGAAGGCCTGAACAGCGCCGAGCGTCTGACCAAGCCGATGATCAAGTTCGACGGCAAGTGGCACGATACCGACTGGGAAACCGCGCTGGAATACGTGGTCAAGGGCCTGAACGGCGTGTCCGCCGATCACGGCAAGGACGCCATCGGCTTCCTGACTAGCCCGCATTCCACCACCGAAGAACTGTTCCTGGCCCAGAAGCTGGCGCGCGCCTTCGGCGTCAACAGCATCGACTACCGCCTGCGCCGCAGCGATTTCGCCGCCGACAGCCTGAAGCAGGGCGCTGAGTGGCTGGGTTCCTCCATCGTCGAGCTGGCCGCCGCCAAGTCCGTTCTGGTGGTGGGCTCCACGCTGCGCAAGGAACAGCCGCTGCTGGCAGCGCGCCTGCGCGCCGCGGTGAAGCAGGGCAATGAGCTGAACATCATCCACGTCGCCGACGACAATCTGCTGACCAAGATCAACGGCAAGCTGATCGTGTCGCCGCTGGCATTGGTGAACGCGCTGTCGCAGGTGCTGAAGGCCGTGGTGGAAATCAAGTCCGGCGAAACCGCCATCGATCTGTCCGCCGTGGATGTTTCCGCAGAATCCCGTCGCATCGCCGAGAGCCTGAGCGCCGCCGAATCGGCCGCCGTGGTGTTGGGCAATGTCGCCCAGCATCATCCGGCCTACGGCCAGTTGCTGTCGCTGGCGCAGGAAATTGCCCGCCTGTCGGGCGCGCGTTTCGGCGTGCTGGCCGAGGCCGCCAACAGCGTCGGCGCCGAACTGGCGGGCGCGCTGCCGACCCGCGGCGCGCTGGGCGCGGCCGTCAACGCCGGCGACAACGCCGCCGCGATGATCGCCAAGCCGCGCAAGGCCTATGTGCTGTTGAACACCGAAGTGGAGTTCGACAGCTACAACAGCCAGGCCGCCGTGGCCGCGATGAAGCAGGCCGCCACCGTGATCGCGCTGACCGCCTACAAGGGCCAGGGCCTGCTGGATTACGCCGACGTGCTGCTGCCGATCGCGCCGTTCTCGGAAACCGCTGGCTCCTTCGTCAACATGGAAGGCAAGCTGCAGACCTTCAACGGCGTGGTGAGGCCGCTGGGCGAAACCCGCCCGGCCTGGAAGGTGCTGCGCGTGCTGGGCAATATGCTGAGCCTGCCGGGCTTCGACTACAACAGCGTCGAGGAAGTGCGCGCCGAGTTCGCCAAGGGCGACCTGGCCGCCGCGCTGAACAACGCGCTGTCCGCGGTCGTGGCCAAGCCGGCTATCGCCTCCGGCATCGTCCGCGTCGGCGAAGTGCCGATGTACCAGTCTGACGCCATCTGCCGCCGCGCGCCGTCGCTGCAAGCCACCAACGAGGCCAAATCCCCGGTGGCGCGCGCGCACAGCAGCCTGCTGCAGAAACTGGGCATCGCCGCCGACAGCACCGCGCTGCTCAAGCAGGGCGAGGGCGAGGCGCGCGTCAAGGTGGAAGCCGACGACAGCCTGCCGGCCGATGTGTTACGGGTTGCCTCCGCGCACGCAGCTACGCTGCTGCTTGGCGGCATGTTCGACGCTATCGAGATCAAGCAGGGGTAAACCATGGAGTTCTTGCAAGGTATTCTTGGCAATGACGCGGGGCTCGTGGTGTGGACCCTGCTGAAGATTGTCGCCATCGTATTGCCGATGTTGGGTTGCGTCGCCTACCTGACGCTGGCCGAGCGCAAGGTGATCGGCTACATGCAGATCCGGATCGGCCCAAACCGGGTCGGTTATTTCGGCCTGCTGCAGCCTATCGCCGACGCGGTCAAGCTGCTGATGAAGGAAATCATCCTCCCCACCAACTCCAGCAAGGGTCTGTTCCTGCTGGCGCCGGTGCTGGCCATCGGCCCCGCGCTGGCGGCCTGGGCGGTGATTCCGTTCACCGAGAACCTGGTGGTGGCCAACGTCAACGCCTCGCTGTTGTACATCCTGGCGTTGACCTCGATGGGCGTTTACGGTGTGATCATCGCCGGCTGGGCGGGCAACTCGAAGTACTCTTTCCTGGGCGCGATGCGCTCCGCCGCCCAGATCGTGTCCTACGAGCTGGCGATGGGCTTCGCGCTGGTGGGCGTCTTGATGGTGTCCGGCAGCCTGAACCTGGTCGACATCGTCAAGCAGCAGTCGTTCGGCATGGGCGGCGGCTCGCTGCTGTCCTGGAACTGGATCCCGCTGTTCCCGCTGTTCATCGTCTACCTGATCTCCGGCGTGGCCGAGACCAACCGCGCGCCGTTCGACGTGGCGGAAGGCGAATCGGAAATCGTCGCCGGTTTCCACGTGGAATACTCGGGCATGGCCTTCGCCATCTTCTTCCTGGCCGAATACGCCAACATGATCCTGGTCGCCGCGCTGACCTCCATCCTGTTCCTGGGTGGCTGGCTGTCGCCGTTCCCGGCGTCGTGGGCGCTGCTGGGCGCCGGCGGTTTCCACTGGCTGGCGATCAAGGTGTCGCTGGTGCTGTTCTGCTTCCTGTGGTTCCGCGCCACTTTCCCGCGCTACCGCTATGACCAGATCATGCGCCTGGGCTGGAAGGTGTTCATTCCGGTGACCCTGGTTTGGATTCTGGTGGTGGGCGTGTGGATGTTTACCCCGCTGTCGATTTGGCACTGAGACAGGGGATAGGTGAAAAAATGAATTCGATCCGCAACTTTTTCAAGACCTTCCTGCTGGTGGAGTTGGTCAAGGGCCTGATGGTCACTGGCCGCTACTTCTTCGCCCGCAAGATCACCGTGCAGTTCCCGGAAGAGAAGACGCCGATCTCGCCGCGTTTCCGCGGCCTGCACGCGCAGCGCCGCTACGCTAACGGCGAAGAGCGCTGCATCGCCTGCAAGCTGTGCGAGGCGGTGTGCCCGGCATTGGCCATCAGCATCGAATCGGAGCAGCGCGATGACGGCACCCGCCGCACTTCGCGCTACGACATCGACCTGACCAAGTGCATCTTCTGCGGCTTCTGCGAGGAAGCCTGTCCGGTGGATGCGATTGTGGAAACCCACATCTTCGAATACCACGGTGAAAAACGTGGCGACCTCTACTACACCAAGCCGATGCTGCTGGCGATTGGCGACAAGTACGAGGCCGAGATCGCTGCCAACAAGGCAGCCGATGCCAAGTATCGCTAAGGGGAGGCCATGAACCTTACAACGGTAATTTTCTACGTTCTGTCCGCCATCCTGATTTTCGCCGCGCTGCGCGTGGTGACGGCCAAGAACCCGGTGCACGCGGTGCTGTATCTGGTGCTGGCCTTCTTCACCAGCGCCGGCCACTGGCTGCTGCTGGAGGCGGAGTTCCTGGCGATCACCCTGGTGCTGGTCTACGTCGGCGCGGTGATGGTGCTGTTCCTGTTCGTGGTGATGATGCTGGACATCAATATCGAGAAGCTGCGCGAAGGCTTCTGGAAGAACCTGCCGGTGGCCGCCACCGTCGGTTTGATCATGGTGTTCGAGATGGCGCTGATCCTGATGAGTCCGGCCGCAGGCCTGGGCGAGTTCAAGGCCGCTGCGCCGCTGGCCGCCGACTACAGCAACGTCAAGGTGTTGGGCCATCAGCTGTACACCACCTACCTGCTGCCGTTTGAAATCGCGGCGGTGGTGCTGCTGTTGGCCATGGTGGCCGCCATCGGCCTGACCATGCGCGCGCGCAAGGACAGCAAGGCCATCGATCCGGCGATCCAGGTGAAAGTCCGTCGTGAAGACCGCGTCCGCATCGTCAAGATGGACGCCGTAAAACAAGTGGAAGAGGCCGCGGCCGATTCCGGTGAGCAACAGGCCTGACGGCCAATCAACCACAAGGGAGGAAACGTGCTGACACTGACTCACTTTCTGGTGCTGGCCGCCATCCTGTTCGCCATCAGCGTGCTGGGGATTTTCCTGAACCGGAAAAACCTGATCGTGCTGCTGATGGCCATCGAGCTGATGCTGCTGGCGGTGAATTTCAACTTCATCGCGTTCTCGCATTACCTGTCGGATTCGGCAGGCCAGATCTTCGTATTCTTCATCCTGACGGTTGCCGCCGCCGAGTCCGCCATTGGTCTGGCGATCCTGGTGGTGCTGTTCCGCAACCTGCAGAGCATCAACGTTGAAGACTTGGGCAGCCTCAAGGGCTAAGGCAAACCGGAACCTTTACAAAGCACAAAAGCATGGATATGAAGAGCTTATACCTGCTGATTGCACTCGCTCCGCTGGCGGGTTCCATCATTGCAGGCCTGTTTGGATGGGCGATCGGACGGCGCGCTTCGCACGTCGTGACGATAGCCGGCGTGGCGGTTTCCGCCGCGCTGTCGCTCAAGGTGCTTCTGTCGTTCCTCAATGGATCGGCGGAGGTTTTCAACGGACCGGTTTACACCTGGCTGACGGTCGGGGGCTATGAGTTCTCGGTAGGCTTCCTGGTGGATTCGCTGACCGCGATCATGCTGGTGGTGGTCACCAGCGTGTCGCTGATGGTGCATATCTACACCATTGGCTATATGCAGGAAGACCCGGGCTACCAGCGCTTCTTCAGCTATATCTCGCTGTTCACCTTCTCGATGCTGATGCTGGTGATGAGCAACAACTTCGTCCAGCTGTTCTTCGGCTGGGAAGCTGTGGGCCTGGTGTCCTACCTGCTGATCGGTTTCTGGTTCAAACGCCCGACGGCGATCTACGCCAACCTGAAGGCCTTCCTGGTCAACCGGGTCGGCGATTTCGGTTTCCTGCTCGGTATCGGCATGGTGCTGGCCTACTTCGGCGGTTCGCTGAACTACAGCGACGTGTTCGCCGCCGCTCCGGCGCTGGCGCACAAGACCGTCACCATCATCCCGGGCCACGAGTGGTCGCTGCTGACCGTCACCTGCATCCTGCTGTTCATTGGCGCGATGGGCAAGTCGGCGCAGTTCCCGCTGCATGTGTGGCTGCCTGACTCGATGGAAGGTCCGACCCCGATCTCCGCGCTGATCCATGCCGCCACCATGGTGACGGCCGGCATCTTCATGGTGTCGCGGATGAGCCCGTTGTTCGAGATGTCCGACACCGCGCTGAACGTGGTGCTGGTGGCAGGCTCGATCACCGCGCTGTTCATGGGCTTCCTCGGCATCGTGCAGAACGACATCAAGCGCGTGGTGGCCTACTCCACGCTGTCGCAGCTGGGTTACATGACCGTGGCGCTGGGCGCGTCGGCCTACCCGATCGCGATGTTCCATGTGATGACCCACGCCTTCTTCAAGGCGCTGCTGTTCCTGGCGGCCGGCTCGGTGATCATCGGCATGCACCATGATCAGGACATGCGCAATATGGGCGGCCTGCGCAAGTACATGCCCATCACCTGGATCACCTCGCTGCTGGGTTCGCTGGCGCTGATCGGCACGCCGTTCTTCTCCGGCTTCTACTCCAAGGACTCGATCATCGAGGCGATCGCCGCTTCGCATCTGTCCGCGGCCGGCTTCGCCTACTTCGCCGTGATCGCCGGCGTGTTCGTCACCGCCTTCTACTCTTTCCGCATGTACTTCCTGGTGTTTCACGGCAGGGAGCGCTGGATGGAGAACCATGGTTCGCAGCACGCGCACCATGGCGACCATGAGGACGAAGAGGAGTCGCACGACCACCACCACGGCCTGGGCCCGAACGACAAGCCGCACGAAAGCCCGTGGGTGGTGACCCTGCCGCTGGTGCTGCTGGCCATCCCGTCGGTGCTGGTCGGCTTCTTCGGCATCGACAAGCTGGTCTACGGCGACTTCTTCAAGGGCGCGCTGTTCGTCAACAACGAAGCGCACCCGGCGATGGAAGAACTGGCGCACGAGTTCCACGGCGCCGTGGCCATGGGCCTGCACTCGTTCACCAGCCTGCCGTTCTTGCTGGCGCTGGCCGGCGTGGTTACCGCCTGGTACTTCTACATGAAGGCGCCGCATATTCCGGCCGCCATCAAGGAGAAGTGCGCCCCGGTCAACAAGCTGCTGGAGAACAAGTACTACCTGGACGAGATCTACTTCGCCGTGTTCGCCAAGGGCTCGCGCGCGCTGGGCACCTTCTTCTGGAAGATCGGCGACATGCTGCTGATCGACGGCTTGCTGGTGGGTTGCGTTTCCGCCGTCACCCGCCGTCTGCAGACCGGTTTCATCTACAGCTACGCCACCGCGATGATCATCGGGGTGCTGGGCCTGATGACCTGGTGGTTCCTGCCGCTGATCTTGCGCTGAGTCCGGGCTTCGGGATTGAAATAACAATATAGGTTTGATTATGTTCACAAATCTGTTAAGTCTGGTGATCTGGACGCCGATACTGGCCGGCCTCGTGGTGCTGGCCACCGGCGGCGACCAGCGCGCGCCGCTGGCGCGCTGGCTGGCCGTGGCGGGGGCCCTGGCGGGCTTCCTGCTGTCGGTGCCGCTGTTCACCGAATTCAACAACCTCAACGGCGGCATGCAGTATGTCGAGATGAAGCCGTGGATCGCCGCGCTTGGCATCAACTACCACCTGGGCGTGGACGGCATCTCGATGCTGTTCGTGGTGCTCAACAGCTTCACCACGCTGTTGGTGGTGATCGCCGGCTGGCAAGTGATCCAGAAGCGCGTCGCGCAGTACATGGCCGCCTTCCTGATCATGTCGGGCCTGATCAACGGCGCCTTCGCCGCGCTGGACGCCATCCTGTTCTACGTCTTCTTCGAAGGCATGCTGATTCCGATGTACCTGATCATCGGCGTCTGGGGTGGTCCGCGCCGCGTTTACGCGTCGATCAAGTTCTTCCTGTACACGCTGCTGGGCTCGCTGCTGATGCTGGTGGCGCTGATCTACCTGTATTTCCTGGCCGGCAAGAGCTTCGATATCCAGTCCTTCCACGCCATCGCCAAGATCCCGCTGACCGCGCAGCTGTTGCTGTTCGGCGCGTTCTTCCTGTCGTTCGCGGTGAAGGTGCCGATGTGGCCGGTGCACACTTGGCTGCCGGACGCCCACGTGGAAGCGCCGACCGGCGGTTCGATGGTGCTGGCGGCGATCACGCTGAAGATCGGCGCTTACGGCTTCCTGCGGTTCGCGCTGCCCATCCTGCCGGACGCCTCGCGCGAACTGGCGCCCATCATCGTCGGCCTGTCGCTGGTGGCGGTGGTCTACATCGGCCTGGTGGCGCTGGTGCAGTCTGACATGAAGAAGCTGGTGGCCTACTCGTCCATCTCGCACATGGGCTTCGTCACCCTGGGCCTGTTCATGTTCACCGGTTCCGAATTGAACCAGTGGGCGGTTGAAGGCGCGCTGGTGCAGATGGTGTCGCACGGCTTCGTTTCTGCCGCGATGTTCTTCTGCATCGGCGTGATGTACGACCGCGTGCACAGCCGCAACATCGCCGACTACGGCGGCGTGGCCAACAAGATGCCCATCTTCGCAGCTTTCATGATGCTGTTCGCGATGGCCAACTCCGGCCTGCCGGCCACTTCCGGCTTCGTCGGCGAGTTCATGGTGATCATGGGCGCGGTGCAGGTGAACTTCTGGTACGCCGCGCTGGCCGCCACCACGCTGATCTTCGGCGCCGCTTACACGCTGTGGATGTACAAGCGCGTGATCTTCGGCGACGTGGCCAACGACCACGTCGCGGCGTTGAAGGACGTCAACAAGCGCGAGTTCCTGGTGCTGGCCATCCTGGCGCTGATGGTGCTGGGCATGGGCCTGTATCCGCAGGCTTTTGTTTCCAAGATGCACCTGGCGGTCAATGACCTGATCGCGCATGTTGCGCAGACCAAGCTGTAAGGGCGGAAGGAATAAACACAATGAATTGGGCTGATCTCAACCTGATACCCGCCATGCCTGAGCTGTTCCTGATCGGCGCGCTGCTGGTGGTGTTGATGCTGGATCTTTTCATCCCCGATGAAAAGCGCGGCATCACCTACGGCCTGACGCTGCTGACCTTGGTCGGCACGGCGGCGGTGCAGGTATACACGTTTACCCCGTATCCGGTGACCACTTTCTCCGGCATGTACGTCGCCGATCCGCTGGCCAACCTGGTCAAGCTGGCGATGTACGGCGTCACTGCCATGGTGCTGGTCTACAGCCGCCAGTACACCGCCGACCGTGGCCTGTACAAGGGCGAGTACTTCTCGCTGGCGCTGTTCGCGCTGCTCGGCATGAACCTGATGGTGTCGGCGTCGCACTTCCTCAGCCTGTACATGGGCCTGGAGCTGCTGTCGCTAGCGCTGTACTCGCTGATCGCGCTGCAACGCGATTCGGTGGCCGCCACCGAATCGGCGATGAAGTACTTCGTGCTGGGCGCGCTGGCTTCCGGCCTGCTGCTGTATGGCATCTCGATGATCTACGGCGCCACCGGCACGCTGGAGCTGGCCGGCGTGGCCAAGTCCATCAAGTCGCACTCGGCCAATGGCCTGCTGTTGATCTTCGGCCTGGTGTTCATCGTCGCCGGCCTCAGCTTCAAGCTGGGCGCGGTGCCGTTCCACATGTGGGTGCCCGACGTCTACCAGGGGTCGCCGACTTCGGTGACGCTGATGGTGGGCGCGGCGCCCAAGCTGGCGGCCTTCGTGTTCGTGCTGCGCATCCTGGCCCAGGGGCTGGACGTGCTGGTCGGCGACTGGCAGGCGATGCTGGTGATCGTGGCCGTGCTGTCGATGGCCATCGGCAACATCACCGCCATCGTGCAGACCAACATCAAGCGCATGCTGGCCTATTCCACCATCTCGCACATGGGCTTTTTGCTCCTGGGCGTGCTGGCCGGAACCCAGCAGGGCTATTCGGCGGCGCTGTTCTACGCCGTGGTCTACGTGGCGATGTCCATGGTCGGCTTCGGCATCATCCTGGCGCTGTCGCGCAAGGGCTTCGAATGCGAGAACATCGACGACCTGAAGGGCCTGAATAGCCGCAACAGCTGGTACGCGCTGCTGATGCTGCTGGCCATGTTCTCGATGGCAGGCATCCCGCCGCTGGTGGGTTTCTACGCCAAGTTCGTGGTGATCAAGGCCATCCTGGACGTCGGCATGGTCAAGCTGGCGGTGTTCGCGGTATTGATGTCGGTGATCGGCGCCTTCTACTACCTGCGCGTGGTCAAGGCCATCTACTTCGATGATGCCGTCGACAATAGCCCGATCGTGGTCCGCGGCGACATGAAGCTGGTGCTGTCGATCAATGCGCTGGCGCTGCTGGCGGTGGGCGTGATGCCGGAATCGGTGCTGGAGCTCTGCCTGCAGGCGATGCGTCAGTCGCTGACCCTGATCTGACGGGATAAGGCGCATGCAAACCAGCATCACCATCCTGCTCCTGCTGGCCGTGGCGGCCGCCAACCTGCCCTTCGCCACCACCCGCGTGGCCGGTTTCGTCAAGGTGGCGCGCAAGCATTTCGGCTGGCAGGCGCTGGAGCTGGCGGTGCTGTTTCTTCTGGTGGGGGGCCTGGCCAGGTTGCTGGAGGCGCGGCAGATGCCGGTGCACGAGCAGAACTGGCAGTTTTACGTCACCACCTTCGCGTTGTTCCTGGTGGCGGGCTTCCCGGGCTTCGTCTACCGTTACTTCTGGCGCAAGCCGGGGCAGTAGCCGCCGCCGGTGGTTCTGAAAAAGCACTGCATGCGCAGTGCTTTTTTTATTTAGATTTGTTGCGGTGCTTGCTTTTTTGCGGCGGTGGGTTGACATTGGCATGCCTTGTGCGCGCCGCCCGCACGCGATGCGGGTCAATCTTATCCACAACCATCATGCTCAAATTCCTGCGTTGCCTTATTTCCGTTCTGCTGCTGGCCGGAGCGGCCCAGGCCAAACCGCTGCAGCCCGCCAGGCACGGCGATTTCATCCACTACACTTACGCGCTGACCTGGCAACCAGGCTTCTGCGCGACCGGCGACGGCTGCCTGCCCGATCAGCCCAAACAGCAGCTGATCGGCCTGCACGGACTGTGGCCGTCGCTGCCGCAAAGCCTGATCCAGCAGGGCGTGCCGGTGCAGCAGTGGTGGGCCAAGGGTTGCGGCTTCTTCCCCCACACGCTGGCCATCCCCTTGCCTCCGCCCGAACTGAGAGAGCAGCTGTGGGAGGTGATGCCGCAGTTGAAGGACGATTTGTACACTCATGAGTACGTCAAGCACGTGCAGTGCTTCGGCTTCGGCGCCAGCGAATTTTTCGGCGCGGCGATGAATATGCGCCAGGCCGTCGTCGACAGCGGCTTCGGCGCCTACCTGCTGGCGCAGGCCGGCCAGACGCGCAGCCGCGAGGAGCTGGCGGCGGAGTTCTCCAAGGCCTTCGGCACCAACCAGGTCCGTTCGCTGCAGTTGCAGTGCGGCAAGGACGGGCGGCAGCGCAATGTGCTGACCCAGGTCTGGTTCACGCTGCGGGCGGACAAGCTGGAAGATTTTCCCAAGGCGGATGCCTTCGTCAACACGCCGGACGGCGAGTACGAAGACAGCTGCGGCCAGCCTTTCCTGATGCCCGGCTGGTGAGCGCGGCGTAAAAAAAACCGCCCGGCGGATGCCGGACGGCTTTCTTGCGCATGGCGGCAAGGCTTAGTCGGTGCCGTAGCGCGGCGAGCGCGGGCCGTACAGCACGCCGTTGGCCTGTCCGCCGGACAGCAGCATATTGCTGGTCATGCCTGCCACCGGGTAGGTGGCGTCGCTGGCGCTGTTGACGATTTGCTTGATCGCGGCGCTGACCAGCATGCCGATCAGGCCGCCGCCGGAGTTGTTGTTGGCGGCATTGTTGCCGTAGGCGCTGCCGGCCCAGATTTCCTGACCGGTCTTCAGGTCCACCAGCCTGGCCTTGACCGAGACTTCCGCCACGCTGTCCAGCACGCTGTAATGCACGCCGTAACGGTTGACGGTGGCGTACAGCGCGGCGTCGGCGCCGAAAATCTGGCGCAGCTTGGCCGGCGGCACCTGCTGGATGTCGTTGGCCATGGTCAGGCCGTTCTGCTTGAAGGTTTCGCTGACCAGCGTCACCGGCAGCACATAGTAGCCGGCCTCGGCCAGCGGATAGCTCATCTGCGACAGCATGCCGTTGGTGGCGTTGACGTCGGGCGACTCGTTGAGCGGCGGCAGGATCAGGATGGAGCGCGGACGGCTTTGCTTGTAGGCGGTGTAATCGCGCTTCACCGGAGCGGCGCAGCCGGTGGCCAGGATGGCGAGCGCGGCGGCGGCGCCGATTTTTGCAAGGTGCTTGAACATGGTTTTTCCTTATTTCTTCAGCTTGGCCAGCAGGAAATCCATGTAGGCGGCCGACTCCGGGAACAGTTTCTTTTCGGTCTGCAGTTCCTGAACCATCTGGTCAGGCTTGCCGGCCGAGGCGTACAGCAGGCCGAGGTGGGCGTGGTAGCCCGGCGGCGGCATATTGCCCTTGGCCTCGATTTTCTGCAGGCCTAGCTCCATCGCGTCAATCTGCTTCTGCGCGTCGGCGCCGTCGCTTTTCAGATAGCTGTAGACCTGCGGCTGATAGCCTTCCCATTGGTACAAGGTTTGGGGGGCGGTGCCGCAGGCGCTCAGCACAGCTGTGCCGGCCAGCAAGGCCAGCATGCCGCTGTATTGTTTTATCTTCTTAGTGTTCATTGTCTCTATCGCTGAGGGTGATTACTTGCCGGGCTGCCAGGCGCCGGAGTCTATGCCGTTGACCAGATTGTTCACCGCCTCGCGCACCGCCAGGTCCAGTACCTTGCCGTTAAGCGTGGAGTCGTAGCTGGCGGTGCCGCCGAAGCCGACGATTTCGCGGTTCGACAGGCTGTACTCGCCGGCTCCCTGGGCGGAGTACACCACTTCCGAGGTCAGGGTGTTGACCACGTTGAGGCTGACCTTGGCGTAGGCGATCTGCTGCTTGCCGCGGCCGAGGATGCCGAACAGCTGCTGGTCGCCCACTTCCTTGCGGCCGAACTCGGTGACGTCGCCGGTGACCACGTAGTCGGCGCCCTTCAGCTTCTGCGCCTGCTGCTTCAGGCCGGCTTCCTGCTTGATTTCCTGCATATTGTCGCGGTCTAGCACATTGAAGCGGTTGGTCTGCTGCAGATCGGTGATCAGGATGGTCTTGGCCTGGCTGCCCAGATGGTCGACGCCGTCGGAGAAGATGCCGCGCATGAAGCTGGAGCGGTTGTCGAACTTGCCGACTGCGATCGGCGCGCGCGCGCCGCTGTAGGGCTTGCCGGCGCTGGCGACTTGCGCGACGGCCAGGGTCTGGGAGCTTTCGGTGGCGCAGCCGGCCAGCATGGCGGCGGTCAGCAGCGCCGGGGCGATATGCTTGATACGCATGGATTGTCTCCAGTAGCTTGGTATGTAATTGAATTGAAAAAAGATTAACAATATAGCGCAATGCCTGTGAAACATTGTTGCGTAATGGTTGGCGAACGGTGATGGGGAGGACGGCCGGGCGCGGGGCCCGGCCGGGAGCGCGAGCTCAGTAGAAGCGGGCTTCGCCTTGCGGGCGGTTCTTGAAGCGTTTGTGCAGCCAGAAATACTGGTCGGGGATTTCGCGGATGCGTTCCTCCAGGAAGGCGTTCATGCGGCGGGTATCCGCTTCGACGTCCTCGCTGGGATAGTGGTCCCATGCCGGGTAGAACTCCAGCTCGAAGCGGTCGCCGACGCGGCGGGCGATGGCCGGCACCACCTTGGCGCGCGCCAGTTTGCTGATGCGCGACAGGCCGGTGATGGTGGCGGCTTTGACGCCGAAGAAGTCGACGAACACCGAGTCGCGTACGCCGAAGTCCTGGTCCGGCAGGTAGAGGAAGGGCGCATGGTCCTTGCGCATCGCCTTGATGATGGGGCGCAAGCCCTCCTGGCGCGACACGATGTAGGCGTTGTCGTAGCGTTGGCGGCCGGCGTAGATCTGGCGGTCCAGCGTGTCGTTCTTCTGGTGCGAATAGACGCTGACCAGCGGAATGTACTGGTTGAGCGCGTACACGCACATCTCGAAGCCGACGAAGTGCGGATAGAACAGGATCACGTCTTCGCCTTGATCGCGCAGGTCGGTGACGTAATGCAGGTTCTTGATGGTGACCAGCTGGTCTATGCGCTGGGCGGAACTCCACCACACCACGCCATATTCCAGCACCATCCGCATCATGTGCTGGCAGTTCTTGCGGATCAGCCGGCGCCGTTCGGACATCGGCATCTGCGGAAAACATAGCCTGAGGTTGATCAGGCCGACGCGGCGGCGGCCGCGGGCCAGCAGGTAGGCCAGATTGCCAAGGCCGCGGGCCAGCAGGCCGATGACCGGCATCGGCAGCAGGCGGATCAGCCAGAGCAGGGCGAAAGCGAGTTTCATGCTTGTCCTTGTTGATTGTCTGGCCGGATGACGCCGGCCGGGCATTTGTAACGGTTGTAGCTCCACAGGTATTGGCTGGGGAAGCGTCGGATCAGGTTTTCCACTTGGGCGTTCATCTGCGCGCAGTCGGCGTTCTTGTCGCCGCTGAACGGTTGCGCCAGCGGCTCGATATGGACGGCGAAGCCCTGGCCCTTAGGCAGGCGTTCGCCGACGAAGAACAGCGTGGTGACGCGGCTCATCTGCGCCAGGCGCGGCACCAGCGTCATGGTGTAGGCCGGCTGACCGAAGAAGGGCGCCCATATGCCCTCGCCGTTGCCCGGCACCTGGTCGGGCAGGATGATGGTGGCCTCGCCCGATTTCAGCGCTTTCATCAGCACTCGTACGCCGGCTGAGGTGGCCGGCGCGGTCTTGCCCTTGCCGCGGGCGCGTCCGGCCTGCATCACCGGTTCCAGCCAGGTCAGCTTGGGCGGGCGATACATGGCGGTCAGCGGAAAAGGCAGGCGCGAACTGATGTAGCGGCCGGCTATGTCGTAGCTTCCCAGGTGCGGAGTGACAAAAACTATGCCATGATCATCAATCAGCGCCTGTTCGACATATTCCCAGCCATGGCAGACTTTGACCATGGCGGCGATGTCTTCCGGGCTGCGGCACCAGGCGATGGCCAGCTCCAGCGCGCCCTTGCCGGTTTCCGCGGCGCTGCGTTTGACTTCACGTGGTAAAACCTGATACTTTTCGAAGATTTTACTAGAACTTAAATTCTCTCGCAGCCGCATGGCGAAGCGCGGAGAAGCATGATAAGTCAGTCGTCCTAGAACGGCACCCAAACCTTGTAGCCAGGATAGGGGCAGGTGCGCCAGGAAAGACAGCAGTAGATGGACTAGCTTGGACATATGAAAGCGCAGTCTTGGTCTCAAAGCGACCTATTTTATCATCACAAGGTTTTGTATTTTTTGGGAACGCAGAATAAATGAGTGAATACCTGTTTACCTCGGAATCCGTATCCGAAGGTCACCCGGACAAGGTCGCCGACCAGATATCCGACGCCATCCTCGACGCCATCCTGCGCGAGGACAAGCACGCCCGGGTAGCGGCCGAGACTCTGGTCAATACCGGATTGGTGGTGCTGGCCGGTGAAATCACCACCAGCGCCAATGTCGACTATATCAAGATCGCGCGCGAAACCATCAAGCGCATCGGTTACGACGACTCGGAGCTGGGCTTCGATTTCCGCGGTTGCGCGGTGATGGCCTGCTACGACAAGCAGTCTCCGGATATCGCCCAGGGCGTGAACGAGGGCGAGGGCCTGGATCTGAACCAAGGCGCCGGCGACCAGGGCTTGATGTTTGGCTACGCTTGCGACGAAACCCCGACGCTGATGCCGTTCCCGATCTACTACGCGCACCGTCTGGTGCAGCGCCAGGCGGAACTGCGCAAGGATGGCCGCCTGCCGTGGCTGCGCCCGGACGCCAAGAGCCAGATCACCTGCGTTTACGATGGCGCCACCGGCCTGCCCAAGCGCATCGACACCGTGGTGCTGTCCACTCAGCACAGCCCGGACATCGACCACAAGACGCTGACCGAGGCGGTGATCGAAGACATCATCAAGCCGGTGCTGCCGCCGGAAATGATCACCGCGGAAACCAAGTTTCTGATCAACCCGACTGGCCGCTTCGTCATCGGCGGCCCGATGGGCGACTGCGGGCTGACTGGCCGCAAGATCATCGTCGACACCTACGGCGGCGCGGCTCCGCACGGCGGCGGCGCGTTCTCCGGCAAGGATCCGTCCAAGGTTGACCGTTCCGCCGCCTACGCTGGCCGCTACGTCGCCAAGAACATTGTCGCCGCCGGCCTGGCGCGCCAGTGCCAGATCCAGGTGTCGTACGCCATTGGCGTGGCCGAACCGACCTCGATCGCGGTGGATACCTTCGGCACCAACAAGATCCCGAACGAAAAGATCGTGGAATTGGTGAAGAAGCATTTCGACCTGCGTCCGAAAGGCATCATCCAGATGCTGGACCTGCTGCGTCCGATCTACGGCAAGACCGCCGCTTACGGCCACTTCGGCCGCGAAGAGCCGGAGTTCAGCTGGGAGCGCACCGACAAGGTGGAGGCGCTGCGCGCCGACGCCGGGCTGTAAGCGCGATTCCGCAAAATAAAAACCGCCGGTTTCGGCGGTTTTTTCGTTTCCGCCGTTCAAGGCGGCGCGGTTCAGGCGCTCAGACGGCGGCGCGCACGCTGCAGTTTTTGCCGGCGGCCTTGGCCTGGTACAGCGCCTTGTCGGCATGGTGGTATAACTGCGCCAGTGTCCGGCCGTGGCGCGGCAGCGCGGCGATGCCGCAGGAGAAGCTGGTATGGAAGCGCTGCTCCTGGCCGGAATGGCTTAGCCGTGAAAAGCTGTCGCGCCAGTGTTCGACGCGCAACTGCGCCTGCTCGGCGTCGCTGCCGGGCAGCAACACCAAAAATTCCTCGCCGCCAAGCCGGCAGACGATGTCGGCGGCGCGGCATTCCCGTTGCAGCAGCCGCGCCAGCGCCTGCAACACCTGGTCGCCCACCTGGTGGCCATGGCTGTCGTTGATGCGCTTGAAGTTGTCCAGATCTATCATCGCCACCGCTATCGGCCGGTTGTCGCGTTCGGCGCGGCGGCTTTCGCGCGCGAAGGTCTCATCCAGATAACGGCGGTTGAACAGGCCGGTCAGCGGATCGCGCAGCGTCTGCTGGCGCAGCGCCGCCTGAAGTTGCTCGATTTGCGCCAGCCGTTCTATCAACTGCTGATTGGCGCTTTTCAGCGCGTCCTCCGCTTCGCGCCGCTGGGTAATGTCGCGCATCACCAGCATGCGGGTATGGCTGGGCTGCCTGCCCTGTAAGCGCGTATGTCCAGAATGATGCCGCTGTCCGGCACCATCAGCTCAAGGTGCCGGCTTTCCTTCTCCAGCATGGCACCGCCCAGCCAGGGCGCGGGCAGCGCGTTGCCTTGCAGCTGCCGCGCCGGTTTGCCCAGCATTCGCGCGCCGGAGGGATTGATATCGAGGATGCGCAACTGTTGATCCACCACCACAATGCCGTCGCCCATCGCTTCGAAGGCGCGGGTGCGCGCCACCGGCACCAGATAAAGCTGGCGCAGGTAGAGCAGATCTATGGCGAACACCATGCCGGTGAAGGCGAAGGAGTGCGGCGTGGGGTCGAGTCCCCGCAGCGGGAAGGCGCCGCTCAGGTAGAGAATATTTCCCAGCCACGGGGCGACCGCGCTAAGCATCAGGGTAATGGACTGTCCGCGGAAATGCGCCGGATAGTAGTGCAGCGAGCGGATCAGCAGCAGGCTTCCCAGCAGCATCATCAGATAGGAATAGCCGGCCACGCCCAGCCAGAACACCGGCCCGTGGCCGTAGATCAGCAGGTTGTAGCCGGAGGGGCTGGGCCGGTAGCTGGTCCAGACCAGATGATGGTATTCGTTGCCGGCGGCTAGCAGCAGGCAGGTCAGGGGGATGGCGAACAGGGTAGCCAGCCAGTAGCGGCGGCGCATCAGGTCGATGTGGTTGTAATCCAGCGCCAGCAGCAGGAACAACACCGGGGTGCCGAGAGTGCCGATGTATTCCACCTTGGACCAGAATATCTTGGCGGCTAAGCTGGTGGCCGATAGTTCGCACATGGCGCCGCCGGCCCAGAAGGCGACTGCAGCCATCAATAGCGCCAGCTAGCGCACCCCGGCGAATTGCCTGCGGTTCCAGGCGATGATGCTGATGGCGGCGGAGAGCAGCGCCGCCAGGCCCGACAGGGCGGCCAACGGGGTGAATGCGAAGGACATGGTCTGACGAACGATGAAAAGACGGCCAGTTTATCGCCTAGGCATGACTTGTCCTATCCTTTCGCGTATGACTAGGTATAATTACTTCGCATCCCGAGGAGCGCTGCGAGGATCGGTTCAAGATTGAGCCGCATCCCCAGGCTCGGGAGGCGTGGAGACGAAAGTCTGCGACAAAACGGCGCTCACCTGACTCATGACCGTGGCGGGTACGGGATGGCGGGTGAGCCCTATCCCTCCCGGCCGCGTGAACAAGGATTGCTCACGATGGCTGATTTTTCCGATTTTCACGTAGCTGACATCAAGCTTGCCGACTGGGGTCGCAAGGAACTGAATATCGCCGAGACCGAAATGCCCGGTCTGATGGCGACCCGCGACGAATACCGCGCCAGCCAGCCGCTGCGCGGCGCCCGTATCGCCGGCAGCCTGCACATGACGGTGCAGACCGCGGTGCTGATCGAGACCCTGACCGCGCTGGGCGCCGAAGTGCGCTGGGCGTCGTGCAATATCTTCTCCACTCAGGACCACGCCGCCGCCGCCATCGCCGCCGCCGGCATCCCGGTATTCGCCTTCAAGGGTGAAAGCCTGGACGAATACTGGGAGTTCAGCCACAAGATCTTCGAGTGGCCGGAAGGGCAACCGGCCAACATGATTCTGGACGACGGCGGCGACGCCACCCTGCTGCTGCTGCTGGGCAGCAAGGCCGAGCAGGACATCGGCGTGATCGCTCACGCCACCAACGAGGAAGAGACCGCGCTGTTCGCCTCGATCAAGCGCCACCTGGCCATCGATCCGCGCTGGTATTCCAAGCGCCTGGTTCACATCCAGGGCGTGACCGAGGAAACCACCACCGGCGTGCACCGCCTGTACCAGATGCAAAAGGACGGCCACCTGCCGTTCCCGGCGATCAATGTCAACGATTCCGTCACCAAGTCCAAGTTCGACAATCTGTACGGCTGCCGCGAATCGCTGGTTGACGGCATCAAGCGCGCCACCGACGTGATGATCGCCGGCAAGGTGGCGGTGGTGCTGGGTTACGGCGATGTGGGCAAGGGCTGCGCGCAAAGCCTGCGCGGCCTGGGCGCCACGGTATGGGTAACCGAGATTGACCCGATCTGCGCGCTGCAGGCTGCGATGGAAGGCTACCGCGTGGTGCGGATGGACGAGGTGGCCGGCGAGGCCGACATCTTCGTCACCGCCACCGGCAACGTCGGCGTGATCACCCACGAGCACATGAAGAAGATGCGCAATAACGCCATCGTCTGCAATATTGGCCACTTCGACAGCGAAATCGAAGTCGCCAGCCTGCGCCAGCACCGGTGGGAAAACATCAAGCCGCAGGTGGACCACATTATCTTCCCGGACGGCAAGCGCGTGATCCTGCTGGCCGAGGGCCGCTTGGTGAATCTGGGCTGCGCCACCGGCCACCCCAGCTTCGTGATGTCCAACAGCTTCACCAACCAGGTGCTGGCGCAGATCGAGCTGTTCGCCAACGGCCAGAACTACGACAAGAAAGTGTATGTGCTGCCCAAGCATCTGGATGAAAAGGTGGCGCGGCTGCACCTGGCGCGCATCGGCGCCCGCCTGACCGAGCTGTCCGATCAGCAGTCGGCCTACATCAGCGTGCCCAAGCAGGGTCCTTATAAGCCGGATCACTATCGTTATTGATTTTTGAACCAAGGCGCAACGGACAGCCCCCCTAGAATGGAGCTGTCCGTTTTTTTCGGACCAGGATAAAGCAGCCAGGCACATCGAGGCCGGCGACGACAAGATAGCCAGGGCGATAGAGAGGATCACGATGACGCAGACGCCACGCACCTTCAGTTTCGAGTTTTTCCCGCCCAAGACGCCGGAGGGCATCGCCAAGCTGCGCACCACCCGCCAGCAGCTCGCGCAGTTCAAGCCGCAGTTTTTCTCGGTGACTTTCGGCGCCGGCGGAACTACCCGCGACGGCACGCTGTCCACCGTGCTGGAGATCCGCAGCGAAGGCCAGGCGGCGGCGCCGCATCTGTCCTGCATCGGCTCCACCCGGGAAAACATCGCTGCCATCCTGGACGAATACCGCAACAACGGCATCCGCCATCTGGTGGCGCTGCGCGGCGACATCCCGTCCGGCATGGTGGCGGCCGGCGAGTTCCGCTACGCCAACGAGTTGGTGTCTTTCATCCGCGAACAGCACGGCGGCCACTTCCACATCGAGGTGGCGGCCTATCCTGAGTTCCATCCGCAGGCACGTTCGGCCGAGGACGACATCAACAATTTCGTCCGCAAGGTGCGGGCCGGCGCCGATTCGGCGATGACCCAGTATTTCTTCAACGCCGACAGCTATTTCCGTTTTGTCGACGAGGTCCGCGCCCGCGGGGTGGACATTCCGGTGGTGCCGGGTATCATGCCGATCTCCAATTTCGGCCAGCTGTGCCGCTTCTCCGACATGTGCGGGGCGGAAGTGCCGCGCTGGCTCAGGCAGCGGATGCAGGCCTATTATGACGACACCGCGTCCATCCGCGCGCTGGGGCTGGACGTGGTGACCGAGCTGTGCGACCGCCTGCTGCAGGGCGGCGCGCCCGGCCTGCATTTCTACACTTTGAACCAGGCAGGACTGGTCTCCACCATCTGGCAGAGGCTGGGCCTGTGACGGCCGGCGGGCGCTCGAAGCGGGCGCCCGCGGCTTGCAACATCAGGAAGCCTCATGCAAGAAAACAGAATTAGCGGAACCGAGCCCAGGAAATCGTTGCTGGGCCAGGTCATTTTCAGCAGCCGTTGGCTGCAACTGCCCATCTACCTGGGCCTGATCGTGGTGCAGGGCGTCTACGCCTGGAAATTCCTCGCCCAGCTGTGGGAACTGCTGCTTGGGCTGGATCACATGACCGAGACCGACATCATGCTGGCGGTGCTGGGTCTGATCGACGTGGTGATGATCGCCAACCTGCTGGTGATGGTGACGGTGGGAGGCTACGAAACCTTCGTCTCCAGGCTGCGCATCGACAGCCATCCGGACCAGCCGGAGTGGCTGGACCACGTCAACGCCTCGGTGCTGAAGGTAAAGCTGTCGATGGCCATCATCAGCATTTCGTCGATCCACCTGCTGCAGACCTTCATCAACGCCAGCCGGATAGACGAGCACACCATCAAGTGGCAGCTGTTCCTGCATCTGGCCTTCCTGCTGTCGGCGGCGGCCATCGCCTATACCGACAAGCTGCTGTCCAGCACCACCGCGCAGCAGCAGGGGCACTGAGCCTCCTGCGGCGCCCACCATGAGAAATGGCCCTCGCGGGCCATTTCTCATTGCGTTTTGCAAGCTCTCACATGCTGCGCAGCTGTCCCAGCGGCAGCGCGGTGGTGCGCTTGATCTCCTTTAGCACGAAGCTGGACTTCACATCCTCGACGCCCGGATGCTGCAACAGCTCGTCCATCACGAAGCGCGAGAAGTGCTCCATGTCTTCGAAGTAAACCTGCAGCAGGTAGTCCATCTCGCCGGTCATGGCGAAGCAGTTGATCACCTCCGGCCAGTTCTGCACCGCCTCGATGAAGCTTTGCAGATGCAGATTGCCGCGTTTCTCCAGCGTAACTCGCACCCAGGCCTGCAGGCCCAAACCGATATGCGCAGGATCGAGCAGGGCGACGTACTGGCGGATGACGCCAGACTCTTCCAGCTGTTTCAGCCGGCGCAGGCAGGGCGACGGGGACAGGGCTACGCGTTCGGCCAGCTCGACGTTGGTCAACCTGCCGTCATGCTGTAGTTCGGCCAGAATACGCAAGTCTGTCTTGTCTAATGTGAGACTTGGCATATTTTCTCCTGATTATCGGTATGTTGAGACATTTTATTCTTCAATATTGCTCAAAGTAAGCCATTTAGCAAGATAATTGCTGCCAGCTTTCCATAGAATAAAAAGCCTAAATCAAGCAAACGGCAGCATCAGACTGCCGGTGCATGTCGATGGTGTGTGACAGCAGATAACGATTCGTTCGGAGGAGAGCTTGCCGTGCCGCCATCGGCGGTCGGCGCCTGTTCACGTGTTCCCGCGTGAACCGCGGTTTTCCTCTCTCTGTCTCTTCCCGCCCTGTCGAACTGCCATCCGCCCGC
The DNA here is from genome assembly GCF_001855555.1 of Chromobacterium sphagni. Classification (GTDB taxonomy): domain Bacteria; phylum Pseudomonadota; class Gammaproteobacteria; order Burkholderiales; family Chromobacteriaceae; genus Chromobacterium; species Chromobacterium sphagni. The sequence continues at coordinate 83,200 of NZ_MKCT01000017.1, forward strand.
ATCGCGGGAGGGAGGGCGGCCTGCTTACATAACGCGGTCCGCCTGCAGACGTTTACAAGTAGCGCTCAAGCCGAGTCGATTGTCGGTGCAAGAAAATTCCTGCGCCGGCCTATAACAGAGGAGAAACTGATGAAAATGGAAGCCATGCTGCAAAATCCGCTAGCCACCGACGGTTTTGAGTTCGTCGAATACACCGCTCCCGACGCCGATGGCGTGGAGAAGCTGAACCAGCTGTTCCTGTCGCTGGGCTTCACCGAGGTCGCTCGCCACCGCAGCAAGGACGTGCGTCTGTATCGCCAGGGCGACATCAACTTCATCCTGAACGCCGAACGCAGCCAGCCGGCCAGCGAGTTCGCCAAGGCGCACGGCCCGTCGGCTTGTGCGATGGCCTGGCGCGTCAAGGACGCCGCCAAGGCGTACGAGTATGCGCTGTCGCACGGCGCCAAGCCCTATCAGCGCCCGGTCGGCGCGATGGAGCTGAACATCCCGGCGGTGCAGGGCATAGGCGGCTCCGCGCTGTACTTCGTCGACCGCTACGGCAAGGGCAAGGACATCTACGAGATCGACTTCGTGCCGCTGGAGGGCGTGGACCAGCATCCGGCCGGCGTCGGCCTGACCCTGATCGACCACCTGACCCATAACGTCAGCCGTGGCAATATGGCGACTTGGGCCGACTTCTACACCGGTATCGCCAACTTCCGCGAGATCCGCTACTTCGACATCGAAGGCAAGCTGACCGGCCTGGTGTCCAAGGCGATGACCAGCCCCTGCGGCAAGATCCGCATCCCGATCAACGAATCGTCCGACGATAAGAGCCAGATCGAGGAATTCCTGCGCCAGTACAACGGCGAAGGCATCCAGCACATCGCGCTGACCACCGACGACATCTACGCCACGGTGGAAACGCTGCGCGCGCGCGGCACCCGCTTCCTGGATACGCCGGACACCTATTACGCCAAGGTGGACAGCCGCGTGCCGGATCACGGCGAAGACGTGGCCCGCCTGCAGAGGAACCACATCCTGATCGACGGCGCGCCGGTTGAAGGCATCTTGCTGCAGATCTTCACCGAAACCGTGATCGGCCCGATCTTCTTCGAGATCATCCAGCGCAAGGGCAACGAGGGCTTCGGCGAAGGCAACTTCAAGGCCTTGTTCGAGTCCATCGAGGAAGACCAGATCCGCCGCGGCGTGCTGAAGGGTGACTGATAGCCGGTTGCCGCCAGGCCGGGGTTGCCCCGGCCTGGTTTAGAGTGCTTGCCCATGGAAGCCGGTTTTCCCGCCGCCATGGGTTTCGATGCTTTATCGATCAGGACATTCATCATGCGTAAATGGATCAGTTTTCCGCACCGTGAGGGCACTTTCTCGCGCCAGGCGCACGCCGACTTCCCGGCCGAGGCCATCTACGAGCGCGAAGTGGGCCGCAGCGGCTTCTTCGGTCCGGCCACCCACCTGCACCACAAGCATCCGCCCACCGGCTGGAGCAACTGGGAAGGCCCGCTGCGTCCGCGCGCCTTCGACCTGAACGAGCTGCCGCACGGCACGCCGGCGCCGTGGGACGCGCCGCTGGTGTTGCACAATAATCAATGCAAGCTGCGGATCTGGCGCTGCGACAAGGCGATGACCCAGCTGTTCCGCAACGCCGACGGCGACGACCTGCTGTTCATCCACGCCGGCAGCGGCGAGCTGTTCTGCGACTACGGCCACCTCAGCTACCGCGACGGCGACTACATTCTGGTGCCGCGCTCGACCAGCTGGCGCATCGAGCCGGCGGCGCCCACCACCATGCTGCTGATTGAAACCAGCAACGGCGGCTACCAGCTGCCGGAAAAAGGCCTGGTGGGCCCGCACGCCATTTTCGACGAGGCGATGCTGGACGTGCCGGCGATAGACGACGCCTTCCGCGCGCAGCAGACAGAGGACGAATGGCAGGTGGTGATCAAGCGCCGCGGCGCACTGTCCACCGTCACCTACCCGTTCAATCCGCTGGACGCCATCGGCTGGCACGGCAATAACGCGGTGGCGCGCATCAACTGGCGCGACATCCGTCCGCTGATGAGCCACCGCTATCACCTGCCGCCGTCGGCGCACACCACCTTCGTCGCCGACGGCTTCGTGGTGTGCACCTTTGTGCCGCGGCCCATCGAGTCCGATCCGGGCGCGCTCAAGGTTCCGTTCTATCACAACAACGACGACTACGACGAAGTGATCTTCTACCATGCCGGCGACTTCTTCAGCCGCGACAACATCAAGCCCGGCATGCTGACCTTCCACCCGGCCGGCTTTACCCACGGCCCGCACCCGAAGGCCTTCGCCAAGGCGATGACCGAGCCGAAGAAGTTCACCGACGAAGTGGCGGTGATGATAGACGCCCGCGACGCGCTGGAGCAGGGTCCTGGCCTCGCCAGCGTGGAGTGGCAGGGATATGTCGACAGCTGGAAGCCGAAGCAGGCCTGACGCCATTGTGGCTGCGCTTCTCCCTCGGCCTGCTCGCGACGCCATCGCGTTCAGGCCAGGTCGAGCATTGATATCGAGGAACGGTCCGAAGCGGCCGTAAGCAGAAAGAACATCAAGATGAAATTAGCCACCTACCAAAACCACACCCGCGACGGCCAACTGCTGGTCGTCAGCCGTGACCTCTCCCGCGCAGTGGCGGTGCCCGCCATCGCCGCTACCCTGCAGGCCGCGCTGGACAACTGGGCGCTGGCCGAGCCGCGCCTGCAGGAAGTCTACGCCGCGCTGAACCATGGCCAGGTGCCGGACGAGATCGCCTTCGATGCCAGGCGTTGCCACAGCCCGTTGCCGCGCGCCTACCAGTGGGCCGATGGCAGCGCTTACCTGAACCATGTCGAGCTGGTGCGCAAGGCGCGCGGCGCCGAAGTGCCGGAGAGCTTCTATGTCGACCCGCTGATGTACCAAGGCGGCTCCGACGCTTTTCTCGCGCCCACCGCCGACATTCCGCTGCGCGACGAGGCCTGGGGCCTGGATTTCGAGGGCGAAGTGGCGGTGATCACCGGCGATGTGCCGCTGGGCGCGCCTGCCGACGCCAAGCATATCCGTCTGTTGATGCTGGTCAACGATGTGACGCTGCGCAACCTGATCCCGCCGGAACTGGCCAAGGGCTTTGGCTTCTTCCAGAGCAAGCCGGCCACCGCCTTCTCGCCGGTGGCGGTCACCCCGGACGAACTGGGCGATGCCTGGCGCGAAGGCAAGGTGCATTTACCGCTTCTGGTGGACTACAACGGTGGCTTCTACGGCAAGCCCAATTGCGGCGTGGAAATGCAGTTCAGCTTCCCGCAACTGGTGGCGCATGTTTCCAGGACCCGCGAACTGGTCGCCGGCTCCGTGGTCGGCTCCGGCACCATCTCCAACAAGGACCGGGCGATGGGCTCCTGCTGCCTGGCCGAGCAGCGGATGATCGAAACCATCGAGCAGGGCGCGCCGAAGACCCCGTTCATGACGGTTGGCGACAGCGTGCGCATCGAAATGAAGAACGCAGCCGGCGAAAGCATTTTCGGCGCGATCGAGCAAAGGGTTGTCAAGCATGGCTGAACGCGTGCTGTACGGCTACTTCCGTTCCAGCGCCGCCTACCGGGTGCGCATCGCGTTGAATCTGAAGGGGCTGGCGTACCGGCAGCGGCCGGTCAACCTGCTCAAGGGCGAGCAGAAGAGCGCCGAGTACCTGGCGCTCAACCCGCACGGCATGGTGCCGCTGCTGGACGACGGCGGGGTGAAAATCGTCCAGTCGCTGGCGATCTGCGAATATCTGGACGACGCCTACCCGGACACCGCGCGGCTGTTGCCGTCGGACCCGGTGGCCAGGGCGCGCGCGCGTTCGATTGCGTTGGCGATCGCCGCCGACATCCACCCGTTGCAGAACCCGCGCGTCGGCAAGCATTTGCAGGCGGAGTTCGGCGTCGGCGAGGATGGCAAGACCGAGTGGATCCGCCACTGGATCCGCACCGGTTTCGACGCGCTGGAGCAACAGCTGGCGGCATCGCCTGCCCGCTACGCGGCGGGCGACGAGCCGACGCTGGCCGACGTCTGCCTGTTGCCGCAGGTGTTCAGCGCGCGCCGTTTCGCTGTCGACCTGGCGCCTTATCCGCACATCGTGCGGATAGCCGAAGCGCTGGACGCGCTGCCGGCCTTTGCCGATGCCCATCCGGCCAAGCAGCCCGACGCGGTGTGAGCTAAGTGTTTGTTCCCGCAGCCTGTCCGCCTTGGCGGGCAGGCTGCTTTGTTTTGCGCGGGCTTTTGCCAGGCATGTTCCTGCAATTATTTCTTGACGCAATGGGCTTCATCTGATTAAATGCGTGGCTCTGACGGCGCAGCAGCGCTGAAGGAAAAAGTGGCCAGTTAGCTCAGTTGGTAGAGCAGCGGATTGAAAATCCGCGTGTCCGTGGTTCGATTCCGCGACTGGCCACCACAGCAAGGCCAGTTAGCTCAGTTGGTAGAGCAGCGGATTGAAAATCCGCGTGTCCGTGGTTCGATTCCGCGACTGGCCACCAGATTCAGACGCCCAGCAAGCAATTGCTGGGCGTTTTGCGTTGTGCCGCAGGCCGTGACGGGTGGATCGTGAAATCCCGCGGCGGCGAGCGGTGTGAATGTCTTGGGCTGATGAAAATGGTGGCGCCATTACCTGGGCGGGCAAAGCCGCCTGTCTTGAGCTTTTCTCCAGATGTTGGCAAGGATGAGACCATGCCGGTAAATCGCAGCATGCTGGTGTCCGGAGTATTGATGATGGGTGTTTGCGGCTTGTTTGGCATGCATCCGGCTTCTGCGGGTGTTTATGAAGTGGCCCCGCAGGGCGAATATGCCCGGATCGATACGCGATTTCTAGAGATGTAGTCCAGGGGCTTGAGAACGGGTCGGCCGGGAAGCGGGAGGCGGCGATCGCCGCTATCAAGGCTCATCCCGAAAGCTACGCTCCTCCGGTACTTTATGCGCTATCCGGGATTCTGTTTTCGGCAGGGGAAAAGGATGATGCCGCATTCTGGTTCTATGCGGGCCAGTTGCGGGCGCGGATTGACGCCAATATATGCACGGACTCGTCTGCTGCCGGGGCTGTCGGAGTTTTGAATAACCGCTATGGCCCGCCGATCAACGTATATGCTTTTCAAGACATGGCCAAGCTGAAGAAGCTGATTCCCAAGGTGGTGGAGTGGGAGCGTGGCTTGCCCTATCGTTATGATCGCCGCTGGATCAATCTCTATGGCATGGACGGAGTGATGTCCGGCTTGCAGGCTCGAGACGGGGCTGACTCTGCGAGAGGGTTCAGTCATCCTGAAGATCAGTGGGATGCCATTGCCGAGAAGACTCGGACTTTTTATTTGGATTCCTTCTGGAAAATGGTCAAGCGGAGAGGGGCCGAGAATTGAGTTGTGGAGACGCTGCGATTGTAGCAAGGCGGTTGGCTCCAGGCTGATCCTAGGTATGGCAGTTTGATTGAAAAGAGCGCGTCCACCGACGCGCTCTTTGTCGAAATGGCTATGCCGGCTATCAATTTGATTGGCCCATGGACGCAGACTGCCAGCGTGGACGGTGCTACCGGGCATCGTTGGCGTAGATCGGCTTGGCGGCCTGTTTCGTCTTGAGGAAGGTCCGGTTTTGCAAATGGGCCGGATCGGCCGGCGTGCGGCTGCACCACCAGGTGATTGCGGCTGGCCGCGCCGGCTTTCAGTCTTCGACGGCGTGTTTGGATAGGCGCGCGCGAGGGAGGGCGGCGGCGATCAGCAGCGCGCAGACTCCCGCCGCCAGCGCCAGGCTGAGCCCGGCCCGGGCGCCGTAGGCGTCGGTTGCCAGGCCGCACAGCGAGGCGCCGCCGGCCACGCCCAGCTGGATGCCGGTGACCAGCCAGGTCAGGCTTTCAGTCAAGCGCGCGCGCGGAACCGCCTTTTCCACCATTTCCATCGCGACGATCAGCGTCGGCGCGAAGGACAATCCCGACAGCAACATCACCGCCGCCAGCCAAACGACATTCGGCGCCAGCGCGATCAAGGCCGAACTGGCCGCGGTGGCTGCGCAGCAGCACAGCAGCAGCCTATCCAGCGGCATCGCCGGCTTGAGCGCGCCGAAGACCAGTCCGCCGATGCCGGAACCCAGCGCGTACAGCGCCAGCACCCAGCCGGCGGCGAACGGCAAACCCTGCGCCTTGGCGAAGGCCACGGAAGCGACATCAATGGTGCCGGCGATGGCGCCCAGTGTTCCCATCAACAGCGCCAAGGTCGGCACCGGCCGCAAAAAGAGCGCCGAACGGCGGCTGTCCGGCGTGATGGGATGGGGCGGCGGTTCGGTGGTTTTCTGCTGCAGCAGCGCGGAAACGCTGAATAGGATAAGCAGCGCGGCCAAGAGCGGGCCGGCCTCGGGAAACCAGACCATGCACAGGCCTATCGACAGCGGTGGCCCCATGACGAAGGCGATCTCGCTCAAGACGCTGTCCAGCGCGAACGCCGTCGGCAGCAGCGCCTTGCCTTCCAGCAAGCGCGTCCAGCGCGCCCGGGTCATCGCCGGGATGCTGGGCAGGCAGCCCGCCGGGGCCGCGCAGAGGTATAGCGTCCAATGCGGCGCGTTCAGGTGGTTGCACAGGACCAGCGCCAGCAGGGCGAAAGCGCCGATGCCGGTGGCCGGAGGCAGTACCCGGCTTTGGCCATAGCGGTCGGCCAGCCGCGATACCTGCGGCGAAAGTAGGGCTGAGGACAGCGTCAAAGTGGCGGCGACCGCGCCGGCTAGGCTGTAGCTGTTACGAGTCAGCGACAGCATGGTGATGACGCCCACAGCCACCATCGTGCCGGGCAGGCGGGCCACCCAGCCGGCCAGCGCAAGCGCCGCGACGCCCGGCGTGCGGAACAGCTGGCCGTATCGATTGCTCACGGGGGTTTTCCTTGCGATTTGCGGCGCGCCGGCGGGGAGCGCTCGTGCCAATGGGTCAAGCTAGCCGTCCCTTATGTCTTTGTCAATTTGGCGGAGGCCGGCTTCAAGCGGCCGGAGGCAAGAAAAAAGCACGCCATCAGGCGTGCTTTTTTCCATCGGCGCCCAACTCAGCGCGGCGGCAGCGGCGGCGCGTCGTTGGCATAGATCGGTTCGGCCCGCGCCGGACTGGCCTGTTCCGACTGCAGGATGGCCCGTCCTTGTTGCCGGGCGAGATCCGCCAGCGTGTTCAATTGCTCCGAGGTCTGGACCATCAGGTGATTGCGGCTGCGGCGCATGTCGCCGACGATGGACTCCAGGCTGGAGACGCCGGGCTTCAGCAGCTCAGTCGCGGCGATCAACTGGCCGGTGCGGCCGACGCCGGCGCGGCAGTGGATCACCGGCAGCAGCTTGTCCCGATGCTTGAGCGCGCTGCTGTTGCCGCGCTGGTAGACGCCAATCTGCTTCTCTTTCACAGTATTGACGTGTTCGGCCAGCGCTTTGAGCGCGGTGGCCCCTTGCGCGCCGAAGTCTGCCCAGTTGGGCACATGCAGCACCGGAATGGAGATTTTCTTGCTGTCTCCATCCTGCACGGCCAACTGGTAGGCGCGCACTTCCAGGCCGCCGGCCAGCCGGGTGTGGCCGCTTTCCCGCGCGGCGACGGCAACCTTGCCGTATTGGCCGCTTTGGGAAAAGTAGGGCGGCAGCGGATTGCGGCTGCCCTGGCTGCCGGCGATGTCGTGGTCGGAGGCCAGCACCACCAGTACCGGGGTGCGGTTGGCGGCCAGCATGGCGAAATAGCTTTCGAGCTGACCGGCGCCGGGATACTGGCTGGCGATGGCGACATTGACGCCATCCACCTGCACGCGGTTGGCCGGCAGGCGGGCGCCGTCCGGCGCCTGCACCATGGTGGCGGCGGCGGTGGGGATGTCGCGGAAGCGGGCGCTGGCCAGGTCGTCGACGAAGGGCGCTCCGCTGGCGGCCGGCCCGGCCTGCTGCTGCAATTGGTTGAACAGGCCGGTACGGTTGTCGCTGCTGCCCAGCGCGCGGGCCAGTGCGGCCTTTTGGCCATCCGGGGAGCCGGCGGCGGGTTGCGTCAGCTTCAGATGCTGCAGGCCGCGGCGCTGGCTCAGCGTGGCGGTTTCCTGTCTTAGCGCCTGAGGCGCCTGCTGGTCGGCCCAGCGCAGGTGCGGCTTGGCGCTGGGGCCGGCCTGGTGAGCCCGGTCTTGGGCGTTGGGGCTGGTGTGGCTGTTGGCGCGGGTATTCAGCCGGGTCGCCAGATCGTTGAGGCGGATGTCGCGCGGCCGCTCCTGAGGCTCCAGCAACTGATGTTGGCGCAGGAATTGTTGCGCGCGGCGCGTCTGGTCGGGATGCAGCAGGTAGGAGCGCCCGGTGTAGACCACCAGGCTGCCGTCCTTGCGGATGCCGATGCGGGCGGTGTCGGCGTCGATGCCGCCGCTCAGTTGGTTAAGTTGGCAAAGGTTGGGCCGGGCCATGTGGATGCCGGTATGGATGGTGCTCATCTTGCTTCTTTCTTAGTGGATTGCCCTGCGGGCTTATGGCGGAGCCGGGCGAGCGGGCGCGGCTCCGAAAGGACTCAACGCGGCGCGTCGGCCGTCTGCAACAGCGCCTCGGCGCGGGCGACCAGCGCATCGAAGGCGGCGGCGAGCTGGGGCAGGTCGAGGCCGCGGCATGGCAGGCGCAGCCAGCAGCACAACCGGTGTTCGGCGTCCAGGGCGGCAACCGGTTGCCAGGCCTGCCCGCACAGCTGGTTGCCGCGCAAGGCCTGGGCCTGCAGCGTTTCTTCGCTTTGGGGCGGGCATTCGCCCAGTTCCGCCAGCATGAACCAGTTGTCGTGGTCGATGGCGCCCAGGTGGACGTTGAAGCGTTGTTCCACCGTCAGGCTGATCACTTCCTGGCCGGAGGCCGGAACCGGTGCGGCGAAACCCAGATGTTGCAGCAATTCGCTGGTGCAATGGTGAAAGGCGGAAAGGTCTTGCATGGAGCGGCATCCTTGCCCGGCGGTGTCCGGGAAATACATTTGTCAATTAGGCGATTCTTATGCATGCGGCCGACGCCGGCTTCCAGAATTCGCTCATGGCAAGGGGCGGGCGATGGTTCGCTGGGTCCGCGCTTGGTGGGAATGGTCGGCAAGCGGATTGGCTGCATTGGCATTTGCGCAACGATTCGCGCGCAAGGCGGTCCGACTGTTAGCGCTATCAGCGTATAATCAACCACTTCCGCCGCACCGGAGTTCGCATGTCTTACCGTTTCATCGCCTCGGATCTCGACGGCACCCTGCTGGACCAGCACCACGCCGTCAATTCCCTCACCGCCGCCACTTTGCAGACCCTGGAAGCCAGGGGAGTGCAGTTCGCCCTCGCCACCGGCCGCCATCATCTGGACGTTAAGGGCATACGCCAGGCGCTGGGCGTGCGCGCCCACCTGATCACCTCCAACGGTGCCCGCATCCACGATCCGGACGGCAAGCTGATCCATAGCCACGACATTCCGCCGCAGCTGGCGCGCGCGCTGGCGCAGCCGGAGTTCGCCGTTGGCGCCATCCTCAATTTCTATCTGGACGACGAGTGGCTGATCGACCAGCCATGCCAGGATTTCCTGGACATGCATCGCGATTCCGGCCTGCAGTACCGCATCAGCAAGCTGGCCGAGCACGACGGCGTGGGCGTGGGCAAGGTGCTGTACATCGGCGAGCATGACCATCTGCTGCGGGTGGAACAGGCCTTGCAGCAACGCTTCGGCGCGCAGCTCTACATCACCTTCTCGCTGGAGAACTGCCTGGAGGTGATGGCCGCCGGCGTGTCCAAAGGCCATGCGCTGGGGCTGGTGCTGCAGCGGCTGGGCATCGACCCGGCGCATTGCCTGGCCTTTGGCGACGGGCAGAACGATGTCGAGCTGCTGCGCGCCGCCGGCCACCCGCGGCTGATGGGCAACGCGCATCCGCGCCTCAGCGGCGAACTGCCGGACGCCCGCCGCATCGCCAGCAATGCCGAGTCCGGCGTGGCGCAGCACTTGCGCGAACTGTTCGCGCTGTAGGCGCCGGCTGGTAAATCTCTCGCTCCGCTAGGCAAAGCGCGGCGGGGCGCGATAATCTGGAAGAAGGAAGCCGCGCAGTTTTGTTTGAGATCGTTGATTGAGTTCACCAAGCCGTATGGCGTTCGTCCGGGAGATGCCATGAATTCATCCTGTCTTGAAAACGAAAGCGCAGTCGAGCGCGCGCCTGGCCATGCCATCATCGCCGAGATGCTGGCGCAGGCCGGCATCGCCATCAACGGTTGCCAGCCCTTCGACATCCGCGTCGTCGACCCCCGTTTCTACCGCCGCGTGCTGCAGCAGGGCTCGCTGGGCTGGGGGAGAGCTATATGGACGGCTGGTGGGAGTGCGAGCGGCTGGACATCTTCTTCCAGCGCGCGCTGCGCGCCGGCCTGGAGCACAGGCTGCCGCGCGGCTGGCGCGACATCCTGTATGTGCTTGCCGCCCGCCTGGTCAATCTGCAGTCGCTGCGGCGCGCGCGCCGGGTCGGCGAGCGGCATTACGACCTGGGCAATGATCTGTTCGAGGCGATGCTGGACCCGCACATGCAGTATTCCTGCGGCTATTGGAAGGACGCGTCCACGCTGGAGGAGGCGCAGGAGGCCAAGCTCAAGCTGATCTGCGACAAGCTGCGACTGGCCCCCGGCATGCATCTGTTGGACATCGGCTGCGGCTGGGGCGGCCTGTCGGCCTATGCCGCCCGCCACTATGGCGTGTCGGTCACCGGCGTCACCATTTCCCGGCAGCAGTTGCAGCTGGCGCAGCAGCGCTGCGCCGGGCTGGACGTCGACATCCGGCTGCAGGATTACCGCCATCTGCATTTGCAGGCAGACCGCATCGCCTCCGTCGGCATGTTCGAGCATGTCGGGCCGCGCAATTATTCGGCCTATTTCGAGATCGCCGCCCGCAATCTGAAGCCTGACGGCCTGTTCCTGCTGCATACCTGCGGCTCGAAGCAGACCGACGCTCGGGTGGACCCGTGGACGGAGAAATACATCTTTCCCAACGGCTGCCTGCCCTCGGTCCATCATATCGCCCAGGCCAGCGAGCCTTATTGGCTGATGGAGGACTGGCACAACTTCGGCGCCGACTACGACCTGACGCTGATGGCCTGGCTGCAGCGCTTCGTCCAGGCCTGGCCGCAACTGGCGGCCAACTATTCCGAGCGCTTCTACCGCATGTTCAGCTATTACCTGTGCGCTTGCGCCGGGGCGTTCCGCGCGCGCGACCTGCAGCTGTGGCAGGTGCTGTTTAGCCGACATGGGGTGGAGGGCGGGTTGCGGGTGGCGCGCTGAGGCGCGTGGGAAAAGAAAAACGCCAGCGGAATGCTGGCGTTTTTGTCGGCGCTACCGCTTGGGTCAGGCTTGCAGCGCGGCCGCCAGCGTGCTTGCCTGGTCGCCGACGATCAGGTGCAGCGTGCCCGGAGCAAGCTGCATCACGGCCATCACGCCGGCGGCGCGGGCCGCCGCCTCGTCGAAGCGGGCGCCGTCCTTCAGTTCCACCCGTAGGCGGGTGTGGGCGATGGCTTCGACCTTGGCGAGGTTGGCCTTGCCGCCCAGCGCCTGCTTCAGCGCGCCGACGTCGGCTTGCGCCGCCGCGGGGGCTACGGGCGCAAGGGAGGGAGCCGGCTGGGCCGGAGCGGCGGGAGCGACGCTCACTTCCGCATCGGCGCCGGCGCCGCGCAGGTAGATTTCCATATCGGTTTTCAGGTTTTCCGAGCGCGGGCCGAAGATGGCCTGCACGCCGCTGCCCACCACCACCACGCCGGAAGCGCCCATGCCCTTCAGGCGCGCCTGGTCCACCTTGGCGATGTCCTGCACCGAGATGCGCAGGCGGGTGATGCAGGCGTCCAGGCTGCGAATGTTGCTGCGGCCGCCGAAGGCCAGCACCAGTTCGCGGGCGCGCTGGTCTTCGCTGACCGCCGCGCCGGCTTCGCTGCTTTCATCTTCGCGGCCCGGAGTCTTCAGGTTGAACTTGACGATGACGAAGCGGAACACGCTGTAGTAGATCGCGGCGTAGATCGGGCCGAGGATGAACACGTACCAGGCATGTTTGGCCTTGTCGCCGATCAGGTTGAACATCAGGAAGTCGATGCCGCCTTGCGAGAAGGTGAAACCCATGTGCATGTCCAGCGTGTTGGCTACGAACTGCGCCGACGCGGCCAGACAAGCGTGGATGAAGTACAGCACCGGGGCGACGAACAGGAAGGCGAATTCGATCGGCTCGGTGATGCCGGTGAGGAAGGAGGTCAGCGCGGCGGAGATCATGATGCCGCCGACCTTGACGCGGTTTTCCGGCCTGGCGGTGTGCCAGATGGCGACCGCCGCGGCGGGCAGGCCGAACATCTTGAACAGGAAGGCGCCGGACAGGATGCCGGCGGTCGGGTCGCCGGCGAAGAAGCGGTTTATGTCGCCGTGGATGACGGTGCCGTTGGCTCCCGGGAAGGCGCCGATTTCAAAGAAGAACGGCACGTTCCAGATGTGGTGCAGGCCGAAGGGGATCAGCATCCGTTCGACAAAGCCGTACACGGTGGCGGCGGTCGCCGGGCTGCTGTAAGCCGCCCACATCGAGAAGGCCTTGATGCCGTTGCCGATGGGAGGCCAGACGAAGGACAGCACCACGCCCAGCGCGATGGCGCCGATGGCGGTGATGATGGGCACGAAACGCTTGCCGGCGAAGAAGCCCAGGTATTCGGGCAGGCTGATCCGGTAGAAGCGGTTGAACATGTATGCTGCCAGGCCGCCGGCCAGGATGCCGCCGAACACGCCGGTCTGGATCGACGGCAGGCCCATGATGGTGTCGGGCTTGATTCCCATCAGACCGGCCATCACGCCCAGGGTGGCGGTGGTGACCAGATGGCCGATCACGGCGGCGATGGCCGCCACGCCGTCGTTTTCGGTGAAGCCCAGCGCCACGCCCACGGCGAAGATCAGCGGCAGGTTGCCGAAGATCACGTCGCCGGAGTGCTTCATCAGCGACAGGATCGCCAGGATGACAGTGTTCTGGGTGTGGAAGTCGGTCGCGCCGATACCAAGCAGCAGACCGGCCACCGGCAGTACCGCCACCGGTAGCATCAGGGCCTTGCCCACTTTCTGCAAGTTAGCGAATGCTGAGCTAAACATGATTATTATCCTGCTTTGACATGCTTATGAAATGTCGAGCGGCTGTGACGCCGTCCCCCTCTATACAAGCCCCGTCGCCTGGCCTTGCCGCCAGCGTGATGCGGACGGCGCCAGGTTCACCCTGGCGGTCTCCCCGTCCGGCATTGCGGCGCGTCCCGCGCCGGGACTCATTCCTTAGCGAGCGTGTTGGTTCAGATGGTGGCGCACGTCGGTCACGGTGGACAGCGCCAGCACATCGTTGGCCAGTTGTTGGCACTCGGCCAGGCTCCAGCGCGCCAGCGTGGCTTTCACCGAGGCGACGGCGGGGGTGCTGACCGACAGCTCCGATACGCCCATGCCCACCAGCAGCGGCGCGGCGCGCTCGTCGGAAGCCAGGCCGCCGCAGACGCCGACCCATTTGCCGTGGGCGCGGGCGCCGTCACAAGTCATCGCAATCATGTTGAGCACCGCCGGATGCAGCGCGTCGGCCTGCTTGGCCAGCTGCGGGTGGCCGCGGTCCATCGCCAGCACGTATTGGGTGAGGTCGTTGGTGCCGATGGAGAAGAAGTCCACTTCCGGCGCGAAGCGCGCCGCCAGCACAGCGGCCGACGGCACTTCCACCATGATCCCCACCTTGACGTCATGCTGGCCGCAGGACTGTTGTTCTTCCACCAGCACCGCCTTGGCGGCGCGAAGCTCTTCCAGCGACGCCACCATCGGGAACATGATGTGCAACTGGGTCAGCGGCGCGGCCTGCAGGATGGCGCGCAGCTGGGTGCGCAGCAGATCCGGGCGGTCCAGGCTGACGCGGATGCCGCGCAGGCCGAGGAAGGGGTTGTCCTCCTTGGGCAGCGGCAGGTAGGACAGCGGCTTGTCGCCGCCCACGTCCAGCGTGCGCACCACCAGCGGACGGTCCTTGCCCAGCGCTTCGGCTACCGCGCAGTATTCCGCCGCTTGCTCGGCTTCGGTCGGCGCGGTGTCGCGGTTGTCGAACAGGAATTCCGAACGCAAGAGACCCACGCCTTCGGCCCCCTTGGCCACCGCTTCGCGCGCGTCGGCGGCATTGCGGATATTGGCCACTACGTCGACTCGCACGCCGTCGCGGGTGGCGGCCGGCTGCATCGAGCCCTTGGCCTCATCGGCGCGGCGCTCTGCCAGGCGGGCGATTTCCTGCTCGGCGGCGGCCAGTTCGGCGGCATTCGGGGCAATGGCCAGCGTGCCTTCGCTGCCGTTTAGGATGACCTGCCGGCCCTCCGGCAGCTTCAGCGCCGCTTGCGAGATGCCGCAGATCGCCGGGATGCCCAGCGAGCGCGCCAGGATGGCCACATGGCTGGTGGCGCCGCCGGTGCGGGTACAGAAGCCCATCACCTTGGACGGGTCCAGCGCCGCGGTGTCGGACGGCGCCAAGTCTTCGGCGATCAGGATGGAGCCGGCAGGCAGTTCCAGCGCGGCCTGCTTGATGCCGGCCAGCAGCGCCAGCACGCGGCGGCCGACGTCGCGGATGTCGTTGGCGCGTTCGCGCAATAGCGGATTGTCCTGGGCTTCCAGCCGGGCGGAGTAGGCGCTGAACGCGGCGCGCCAGGCCCAGCCGGCGGACTTGCCTTCGGCCAGGCCGGTGTAGGTCAGCGCCAGCAGGTCGGGGTCTTGCAGCAGTTCCTGATGCATGGAGAGGATGGCCTGCTTGGCCGGGTCGGACAGTTGCGCCTTGACCAGCTCGATCTGGGCGGCCGCCTCCTCGGCGGCGCGGGCGAAGCTTTGTTGCTCGATATTGCCGCCCTTGCCTTGCTCGGGCACGTCGAATTCCTGCAGGCGGTGATGAACGATGCGGCCGATGGCGATGCCAGGCGAGGCGCCCACGCCCACCAGTTGCTTGTCGTTGTCCTGCTGTTGGATGGCGATGGGGGCTTCTGCCGGCGCTTGCGGCGCCTCCCCCGGCTTCTCGCCGCAGCGGTCGTTAAGCAGCTGGGTCAGTTCGGCGATGGCGGCAGCGGCGTCGCCGCCGTGGGCGCGGATGCGCACCGCGTCGCCCAGCTTGGTGGCCAGACCCATCACGGCCACCACCGATTTGGCGTTGGCCTCCTTGTCGGCCAAGAGCAGCTGGATGTCGGAGGAGAAGCTCTTGGCCTTGCTGGCGAACACCGCTGCGGGGCGGGCGTGCAGGCCGGCTGGGTTGCCGATGACGATGTCGGCCGACAGTTTCGGCTCGCCATCCTGACGCTGCGCCACCGCCTGGCCGTTGGCCAGCTGCAGGCTCAGCACCACGTCGCGGCCGGCATGCACCATGCCTTGGGCCGCTTGCATGCTGTGCACGCTTTCGCCGTTGGTGACGATGATCTGGGTGAGCAGGCTTGCGGCGTTGCGGCCCACCTGATCGATGTCGAAGTCGATCAGGGCCTGGCCGGCGCTGACTTGCTGGCCTTGCTCGACCAGCGGGAAGAATCCTTCGCCCTTCAGCATCACGGTGTCGATGCCGATGTGCACCATCACTTCCACGCCTTCGGCAGTAGTGATGGTCAGCGCGTGGTGGGCGGAATGCAGATTGCTGACCACGCCTGCCACCGGCGCCAGCAGGCTGCCGGAAGTGGGATCGAGCGAGACGCCGTCGCCAACCATCTTGCCGGCAAACACCGGGTCCGGGACGCTGTCCAAGGGGACCAGCCACCCGGAAAGGGGGGCCAGAACATCGAGTCTTGGTGCGGTGGTGCCCATGAGAAACTCCTCAATTCGTGGATAATTCCAGTCGTTTTATTACGAGCGTCAATCAAGCCGGTTGGTTTTGTTCTGGCATTTGGCCCGCTAGGGTACACCCTGAGGCTTGGCTTGTCCTGACAGGATTCCGACAATTATATACAGGCTGTTGCCATGCGGCGTCGGCGGCCGGGCACAGGCGTATCTTGCCTAATATGTAGTTAAACTACAGACAAATTACGCAGCAGCTTGATGGCAATCAAGAAAATGTGCAAGTCGGAATTGTCCAGATTGGCTGCTGCGTTGCAGCATCCGTTCGCGAGTCGTGGAAATAGCGCTTGATTCTTGCGGGCTTGGGAAAGATAGGCGGGGAAAGGCCGCTGTTGCATTTTTGTAATGCAACTCTAATCGGCGGAGCCTGAAAGGAAAAGCCCCGCCGGAAGGTGGCGGGGCGGGAGGGCTTATGCTTTGGCTGTTGCCGGATTACGCGCCGGCTCACCCAGCAGGAACAGCGCAAGCGAGCTGGCGATCAGAAAGGCGGGATATTCCCAGCCGCCGCCCTCATTGGTGAACATCCAGCCCTTGGCGCCGTGCACCAGCGCGATGGCGCCCAGCAGTTGAGGGATCAGCAGCAGGGCGACCCAGCGCGCCTTGACGCCGGCGAGCAGCAGCAGGCCGCCGCCGATTTCCACCGCGATGGCGACATAGCCGAAGAAGCCGGGCAGGCCCAGGCTGGCGAAGTAGGCGGCGGTGCCGGCCGGGGTGAACACGAACAGCTTGAGCGCGCCGTGCGCGAGGTACATCAGGCCCAGCGACAGCCGCAGCAGCAGGATGGCGATATTGGGGTTTTGCAGGCGGTTCATGGCAAGCTCCGGGTGGGATTGGTATGGCGCTATTTGACCATCGGCTTTATATTCAATAAATATCTGATATTGAAAATTATTGTTTACCTTAAAGAAATAATATGGACAGATTCTCCGAAATCCGCGCCTTTGTCTGCGTGGCGGAATTGGGCAGCTTCGCCGCCGCCGCCGACCGGCTGGAATTGTCGCGGGCGATGGTGACCAAGCTGGTAGCGTCGCTGGAGAACCGGCTGGGCGCCCGGCTGATGCATCGTACCACCCGCAAGCTGTCGCTGACCGAGGCGGGCGAGACCTATCTGTCGCAGGCCGGCAGCCTGCTGGCGGAATTGGACGAACTGGACGCGCTGCTGTCGCATGGCGCCAGCGAGCCGGTGGGACGCCTGCGGGTGTCGGCGCCGGTGTCCTTCGGCATGCGCTACCTCGGCCGCATCATCGGCGGCTTCCACCAGCGCCATCCGCAAATCGAGGTGGAGCTGAGCCTAAACGACCGGCGGGTGGACCTGGTGGAGGAGGGCTTCGACCTGGCCTTACGGGTATCCAATCTCAGCGACTCCACACTGGTGGCGCGCCGCTTGGCGCAAATAGACGATCTTTTGGTGGCTGCGCCATCGTACCTCGCGCGCCACGGCGCGCCAGCACACCCGTCGGAGCTGGCTTCGCATCGGTGTCTGTTGTATGCGCTGACGGCGCAGCCCAATGTCTGGGATTACCAGGCGCCGGACGGTAGCCGCGACAAGGTGCGGGTGAAGGGGCCGCTGAAGGCCAATAACGGCGATGTGCTGACCGACGCGGCGATCAACGGCATGGGCATTGTGCTGCAGCCGCGTTTCCTGGTGGAGCAGGCCTTGGCCGATGGCGGCCTGGTGGCCATCCTGCAGGATTACCACTGGCATTGCCTGGACTTGTCGGTGGTCTACCCGGTGCGCAGGCATGTGCCGGGCAAGGTCAGGGTGTTTGTCGATTATCTGGCGGAATTCTTTGCCTGACGGCGTAATGACTTGAACATGTTAAAAGGAGGGAAATGGCGATGCGCGGGTTTTGGCTGTTCGCGGCGATTTGGATGGGATTGAGCCTGCAGGCATCCGCCCGGAGGCGAATTGCCAGCATATCCCGCTGCCGGTGTACCTGATACGGGCCGAGATGGATAAGGTGTAGGGGGACACCACGGTAGTATTTCGCACAGATGCGGCTGGGCGCTATGGCAGCCTGGTGGGGATGGAGTTTTCCGCAACGATTCCGGAAGATTACCGCGAAGATTTCCGTCCGGTCCTTCTCGCCTTGCTGCCGGAATGCCAATGCAAGCCCAATATCAGCCTTTGGCAGCGCCTCCGCTTTGCTCAGGAACGCTAGCGCGGCTTGCCGCCGGGCAATCTCTGTGGCCCTGAAACTGACTGGGGATGCAGCATCTTGCTGGATGGTTTCGGCAGCAGCGGCGGCGGCTTGCGCGGATCGGCGCCTATATTGATGTTCTAATAGAAAATATCTTTATCAGTCCTATAAAGGAAGCCGGCGCCGCGATTGCGCCGGACGGTATGGGAAGGAGAAGGATATGCGAAAAGCGATATGGCTGGCCGGCCTGTTGGCCGCCGGCATGGCGGCGGGCGCCGCGGCAACGGGCTGCGCTCACCAAGAGGCGCCGGATTACCCGTTGAAAGCTCTGCGCGACGAGGTGGGCGGCGTGGTCAAAGTGAGGTTTCATACCCGGGGCGACGGCACGGTGGCTGGGATCGAGAGTGCGGAGTTCCGGCAGATTCCGCCGCAGTATCGCAGCGGTTTCCGCTCGGAGATCAACAAGGCCCTGCGCGAATACCGTTGTGCGCCGGACGTCAGCTTGACTCAGGAGTTTGCGTTCCGGACGGAGGATGAATGACACCGGGCGGCGCGTTTCCGCGCCGCCTCATGTTCAGGGATAGAACCAGTACAGGCTGTATCCCATCGCATGCACCTTGCCGGCGTCCAGCCGCATGGTGATCTTCACTTCGCTGTTGGGGTTGAAGCGGCCCGGCTTCAAGTCGTCCGGCTTCAGGTATTCCTTGGGCGCGAACACCTTGCGGATCAGCACCTGATCGTCGCTGTCCTTCAGCGTCACCTCCAGCATCGGGAAGGCTTGAGCGTACTGGGCGTGGTTCTTCAGCGTGGCGGACAGCTGGATCAGGTTGGGGTAGTCCGGCACGAAAGCCAGTTCCGACCACTCGGTGCGGATCAGCCCGATATCGGTCGGCCAGGGCACCTGGCAGTCCAGCGCGCGGCACATATTCTCCAGTGCCGGGCGCATTTCCGGCACTTCCGCCGCGATGCGGGTGCGGTTGATGTAGATCAGTTGCGCGGCCAGGAACAGCACGCCCAGCACGGCCAGCATGGCCAGCACGCCGTTCAGCCAGGGGCTGGGCGGCTTGTGGTGGGCGGCTTCCTCCTCTTCCTCGGCGTCGGCATCGGTGAACAATGGCGGCTCGATCGCCGGCCGCTGCGGTTTGGCTTCGGTTTCCGCCGGGCTTTCCGCGCGGCGGCGGCTGCCGAAGACGTCCGGCTCGGCAGCAGGCAGTGGCGGCTCGTCAAACGGATTGCCGATGGGCGTGGTGATCTGGCGGTTCTGCATGGCTTCCGCCAGCGCGCGCTGGAACTCTTCCAGCTCCGCTTGGGCGGGTTCCGGCTCGGCCGCCGGCGTCGCCGGGATGGCGGCGGCGGACGGGGCGGTCAGCGGGCTATCGGTTGCGATTGCGAGGTCTGGATGGTTGTCTTGCGGATCGAAATCCGGCACTTCCAGCTCGAAATCGTCGATGGGGTCGCGTCCGGAGCCGTGCGCGGCGTGGTCGGGAGCGGGGGAGGGCTCGGCAACCGGCTCGGGCGCCGGCTGCGTGACGACAAAATGATCCGGCGCCTTGAACACATGTGAACAGCGCCCGCAACGCACCAGTCCATTGGCTGCGGCTAACTGGCTGTCATTGACCTTGAAACGGGTCTGGCAGTTGGGGCACTGTGTCGTATATGTCATACCGTGGCGCGTCGGGTTCCTGTCAATCGAGTCCATCCTTCGTCGAATACCGGCGCATCCATCTCAAACCACTGGTTGTAGATGGCAGACAGTTCGTCGGCCTGTTCGGCGAGGATGCCGGAAAGAACGATTCTACCACCGGTTTTGACATGGCTAGACAGCAGCTCGCCGAGCATGCGCAGGGGATTGGCCAGGATGTTGGCCAGCACCACGTCGTAGGCGGCTTGCGGATTCTGGTCCGGCAGGAAGAAATCGGCCTTGACGCCGTTCTGCTCGGCATTGTCCTGGCTGGAGCGCACCGCCTGCGCATCGATGTCGATGCCGACGGCGGAGGCCGCGCCCAGCTTCAGCGCGGCAATGGCCAGGATGCCGGAGCCGCAGCCGTAGTCGAGCACCGATTCGCCGCCCTTGAGTTGCTTGTCCAGCCATTGCAGGCACAGCCGGGTGGTCGGGTGGCTGCCGGTGCCGAAAGCCAGGCCCGGGTCCAGCTGCAGGTTGACTGCGTTGGGCTCCGGCGCGTCGTGCCAGGTCGGGGTGATCCACAGCCGGTCGGAGATGCGGATCGGTTCGAACTGCGATTGCGTCAGGCGCACCCAGTCCTGCTCCTCCACCCGCTCCACCTTGTAGCCGGGCATCGCCAGCTGGCAAGCGTTGGCCGCGGCGGCGATCAACAGCGCCACGTCGGCGCTTTCGTCGAACAGGGTGATGATGCGGCTCTGGCTCCACAACTGGTCCACCGGTTCGCCCGGCTCGCCGAAGATCGGCTGTTCGCGGTCGGTGCCGGCCCAGGCGTCTTCGATCGCGGTGGACAAGGCGCCCGCGTCCATCAGCGCGTCGGCCAGTTTTTCCGCGATGGCGGAGTCGGAATCAATGGTGGCTTGCAACCATGCCATCAGGCTTCCCCTTTTTTCTGCTGCAGGCGGTGTTCCAGATAATGGATGCTGGTGCCGCCGCGCTGGAAGGCCGCATCCAGGAACAGTTCCTGGTGCAGCGGGATATTGGTCTTGATGCCGGAAATCGCCATTTCCGACAGCGCCACGCGCATCCGCGCCATCGCCTGCTCGCGGGTGTCGCCGTAGGCGATCAGCTTGCCCACCATCGAATCGTAGTGCGAGGGTACGGTGTAGCCCTGGTAGATGTGCGAGTCGATGCGGATGCCGGGGCCGCCGGCCGGGTGATAGCTTTCTATCTTGCCTGGCGACGGAATGAAGGTGAACGGATCCTCGGCATTGATGCGGCATTCCATTGCATGGCCGTGCAGCACGATGTCTTTTTGCTTATAGCGCAGTTTCTCGCCGGCGGCGATGCGGATCTGCTCCTGCACGATGTCCACGCCGGTGATCATTTCGGTCACCGGATGCTCCACCTGCACGCGGGTGTTCATCTCGATGAAGTAGAACTCGCTGTTTTCGTACAGGAATTCAAAGGTGCCGGCGCCGCGGTAGCCGATGCGGCGGCAGGCTTCGGCGCAGGCTTCGCCTATCTTCTGCCGTTGCTTGTCGGTGATGCCCGGGGCCGGCGCCTCCTCGATGATCTTCTGGTGGCGGCGCTGCATCGAGCAGTCGCGCTCGCCCAGGTAAATGGCGTTGCCGTATTCGTCGGCCAGGATCTGGATTTCGATATGGCGCGGTTCCTGCAGGAACTTCTCCATGTATACGGTGGGATTGCCGAAAGCGGCGCCGGCTTCGGTGCGGGTCATCTGCACCGAGTTGATCAGCGCGCCTTCGGAGTGCACCACGCGCATGCCGCGTCCGCCGCCGCCGCCCGATGCCTTGATGATCACCGGGTAGCCGATTTTCTTGGCGATCTTGACGATTTCCGCCGGATCGTCCGGCAGCGCGCCTTCGGAACCGGGCACGCAGGGTACGCCGGCGGCGATCATCGCGTTCTTGGCCGACACTTTGTCGCCCATCTCGCGGATGGTGTCCGGGCGCGGGCCGATGAAGACGAAGCCGGACTGCTCGACGCGTTCGGCGAAGTCGGCGTTTTCCGACAGGAAGCCGTAGCCGGGATGGATGGCCTGGGAGTCGGTGACCTCGGCGGCGGCGATCAGCGCCGGCACGTTGAGGTAGCTCTTGCCGCTGGGCGCGGGGCCGATGCAGACCGATTCGTCGGCCAGCTTCACGTATTTGGCTTCGCGGTCGGCTTCGGAGTGCACGACCACGGTTTTGATGCCCATTTCACGGCAGGCGCGCTGGATGCGCAGCGCGATTTCACCACGGTTGGCGATCAGAATTTTTTCGAACATGGAATTTCTCCGCGATCTGGCCCCGGCCAGGCGTGTCGCCTGGGGGCCGTTGCTGTCACGTCAAACGACAAGGGCACAGACCTTGGCCGTGCCCTGAATCTCGCGATGTCGTCCGAGTGCTTTACTCGATGACGAACAGCGGTTCGCCGTATTCCACCGGCTGGCCGTCTTCCACCAGGATGGCTTTCACCACGCCCGAACGGTCGGCTTCGATCTCGTTCATCAGCTTCATCGCTTCGATGATGCACAAGGTATCGCCGGCGTTGACGCTCTGGCCCACTTCGACGAAGGACTTGGAGCCGGGGCTCGGCGAGCGGTAGAAGGTGCCGACCATCGGCGACTTCATCGCGTTCTTGTCGCTGGCGGCGGGCGCTGCGGCTTCGGCAACCGGAGCCGCCGCAGCGGCTGGCGCGGCCGACGGCGCAGCGTACATCTGCGCCATCGGTTGGGCGTAAACCTGCTGGTTGGCGGATACGCGGGTGATACGGACTTTTTCTTCGCCCTCGGTCACTTCCAGTTCGGCGATGCCGGACTCTTCGACCAAGTCGATCAGTTTCTTCAGTTTACGCAGGTCCATTGTCAATCCTTCAGAATGGGATGTTCTGTAACGGTGGTCAGGCTTGCGCGGCAAGATGCCGTACGGCGTGCGCAAGCGCCAGCTCGTAACCGTGGGCGCCCAGCCCGCAGATGACGCCGACCGCCAGATCGGAAAAATACGAATGCTGGCGGAACGGCTCGCGGGCGTGGACGTTGGATAGATGTACTTCAATGAACGGCAGCTTGACCCCGGCCAGCGCGTCTCGCAGCGCGACGCTGGTGTGGGTGAAGGCCGCCGGATTGATCAGGATGAAGGCGGTGCCGTCATCCAGACATTGGTGTATGCGTTCTATCAATACATGCTCGGCGTTGCTCTGCAACGCCGATAAGGCAAAACCAGCCGACTTGGCCTGTTTGACCAAGCGCTGATTGATGTCGTCAAGGGTGTCCCGGCCATAGTGTTGAGGTTCCCGCGCCCCAAGCAGATTGAGGTTAGGGCCGTGCAGCACGAGGATGGATCGGCTCAAAGCCTGACTCCTGTTTTTCATCTTGGCCGCGAGTTTGCCGCAATTCGCCGCAAAATGTCCAGCATTTGCGGAATTTAAAACGGTTGTTTAGGCAAGGCTGGCCGCGGCCAAACACTGATTTTAGAGTGAAAGCATTAGATTTTAAGGGGAAAATCATTGTGGCATGTTTGCAATATGTAAATGGAATATCGGCGTCGGTCAAGCCTGCCCAAGCGACGATATGATGCGCGGCACTGTGCCGGGCGGGTTGGCGCGGGTATAATTTGCCGATTCTGAATGATTGTTCCCGTATGCAGCTCTCCGACTTCGATTACCACCTGCCTGAGGCATTGATTGCCCAGCATCCGCCCGCGGTTCGCGGCGCCAGCCGCCTGCTGCACGTGGACGGCATGAACCTGTCCGACCAGACTTTCGCCGATCTGCCTGCCAGATTGCAGGCCGGCGATCTTCTGGTGTTCAACGACACTCGCGTTATCCGCGCCCGGCTGTTCGGCGAGAAGGCCAGCGGCGGCAAGATAGAGGCGCTGATCGAGCGCGTGCTCGACGACCACACCGCGCTGGCGCACGTGCGCTCGTCCAAATCGCCCAAACCGGGCAGCCGGCTGATCTTCGCCGGCCGCTGGGAGGCGGAGATGGTCGAGCGCCAGGGCTCGCTGTTCAAACTGCGCTTCCTGGCCGAGGACAAGCTGTTCGACATTCTGGAGGCCTCCGGCAAGCTGCCGCTGCCGCCTTATATAGAGCGCAGCGCCGAAGGCGACGACGATGAGCGCTACCAGACCGTCTACGCCCGCGAGCAGGGCGCGGTGGCGGCGCCTACCGCCGGCCTGCACTTCACCGACGAACTGCTGGCCAAGCTGCAGGCCGAGGGCGTGGAAACCGCCTTCGTCACGCTGCACGTCGGCGCCGGCACCTTTCTGCCGGTGAAGGTGGAGAATGTGGCCGAGCACAAGATGCACAGCGAGATCTACGAAATCCCGCAGGCGACGGTGGACGCGATCGCCCGCGTCCGCGCCCGCGGCAACCGCGTGGTGGCGGTGGGCACCACCAGCGTGCGCGCGCTGGAGTCCGCCGCGCGCGGCGGCGACCTGGCGGCCGGCCGCGGCGAGACCGACATCTTCATCACGCCAGGTTACCGCTTCCGCGTGGTGGACCGCCTGCTGACCAATTTCCATCTGCCCAAGTCCACGCTGCTGATGCTGGTATCGGCGTTCGCCGGTTACGACGAGATTCGCCAGGCCTACCGTCATGCGGTGGAACAGCAATACCGCTTCTTCAGCTATGGCGACGCCATGCTGTTGGAGAAAAAAGACTAAGGTTTCCTTATGAAGGCGCCGGGGGGCACTGCCCGTCCGGTCTGACGCAGTCGAACCAACAGAAAGCAAGCCATGTCCATAGCCGTTCCCAACGCTGCCCAGCCGATGGAAATCCAGCTGCACGCCGTGTCCCGGGTGCTGGAAATCGCCTTCGACGACGGCGCCCGCTTCGAGCTGCCGTGCGAATACCTGCGCGTCCACTCCCCGTCGGCGGAAGTGCGCGGCCACGGCGTCGGACAGGAAACCTTGCAGGTGGGCAAGCGCCATGTCGGCATCACCGCGCTGGAACCCATCGGCCACTACGCGCTGAAGATCACTTTCGACGATGGCCATGACAGCGGCTTGTACAGCTGGAGCTATCTATACGAGCTGGGCGCCAGGCGCGACCAGTACTGGCAGCAATATCTGGATAAGCTCGCCGCCGCCGGCGCGAGCAGGGAGTGAGCATGGACAAGAGCACGCATTTCGGTTTCAAGACCGTCGACGAAAGCGAGAAGGCCGGCAAGGTGGCCGAGGTGTTCCATTCGGTGGCCGGCAAGTACGACGTGATGAATGATCTGATGTCGGGCGGCCTGCACCGCGTCTGGAAGCATTTCACCCTCACCACTTCCGGCGTGCGCGCCGGCGACAAGGTGCTGGACATCGCCGGTGGCACCGGCGACCTGGCGCGCGGCTGGGCCAAGCGCGTCGGCAAGACCGGCGAAGTCTGGCTGACCGACATCAACAGCTCGATGCTGACCGTCGGACGCGACCGCCTGCTGGACGAGGGCGTGATCCTGCCGGTGTCGCTGGCCGACGCCGAGAAGCTGCCGTTCCCGGACAATTACTTCGACGCGGTGTCGGTGGCTTTCGGCCTGCGCAACATGACCCACAAGGACGCGGCGCTGAAAGAAATGTGCCGGGTGCTGAAGCCGGGCGGCAAATTATTCGTGCTGGAGTTCTCCAAGGTGTGGAAGCCGCTGGCGCCGTTTTACGACTTCTACTCGTTCAAGGCACTGCCCATCATGGGCAAGCTGGTGGCGAACGACGCCGACAGCTACCAGTATCTGGCCGAATCCATCCGCATGCATCCGGACCAGGAAACCCTGAAGCAGATGATGCTGGACGCTGGTTGCGGCAAGGCCGACTACCACAATCTGACAGGCGGCGTGGTGGCGCTGCACAAGGGCTTCAAGTTCTGACCTCAGCCGGGAGCGCGCGATGGCCATCCAGATAGCAGCCTTCAACCATCTGCTGAACCAGCATCCGGCGCGGCGCGCCGAACTGGCGGCTCACGTTGGTCGCCGGGTGGCGATTGTCTTGCCGCCGTTGGAAGTGGCCGGGGTGATTACCGATGACGGCTGGCTGGCCGCCTGCGCGGGCGAGCCGGAGGCGAGGCTCAGGCTGCGCCATGGCGCGCTGTTGTCGCAGTTGTCCGGCCAGCCCCCGCAGCTGGCTGACATCGCGCTGGAAGGCGACACCGAGCTGGCGACCGCTCTGGGCCGTATCGTCGGCCAGTTGCATTGGCATGCCGGCGAAGACCTGTCGCGGGTGTTCGGCGACGTCGCCGCGCAGCGGATCGAGACCCTGGCGCGCGGCCTGTTCGGTTTCAAGGGCCAACTGGCCTTCCGCCTGGCGGAAAACTGGGTGGAGCATCTGCGCGAGGAAGCGCCGGTGCTGGCCAGCCGCCATCTGGTGGGCCGCTTCGTCGCCGAGGTGGACCATCTGCGCGATGACGCCGGCCGGCTGGACAAGCGCTTGGCGCGGCTGGAAGCCGCGCTCAATAAACAGAATTCCCAGACCTGACGGACTTTATGTCGATATCGCGTTCGCTGAAGATAGTTGCCACCCTGTACCGCTATGGTCTGGACGATTTCCTCGAGGGCCACTCCAAACTGGCCTTTTTGCACAGGCTGTTTGCCCTGTGCCCGGTGAGCCGCGACGTCAGCGCGCCGCTGCCCGAGCGGGTGCGGCTGGCGCTGGAAAGTCTGGGGCCGATCTTCGTCAAGTTCGGCCAGGTGCTGTCCACGCGCCGCGACCTGCTGCCGCCGGAATATGCCGACGAGCTGGCGCGCCTGCAAGACCGGGTGCCACCGTTCGACGGCGCATTGGCGCAGCAGGTGGTGGAGGCCAGCCTGGGGCGCAAGCTCGATCAAATCTATGTCGATTTCAATCTGACGCCGGTGGCCAGCGCCTCGGTGGCGCAGGTGCACAAGGCTTGGCTGAGGCAGCCGGATGGCGGCCGCGGCCGCGAAGTGGCGGTGAAGGTGCTGCGCCCGGGCATCCTGCCGGTGATCGAGCAGGACTTGTCGCTGATGCGCACGCTGGCCGGCTGGGTGGAGAAGCTGTTCGCCGACGGCAAGCGGCTGAAGCCGCGCGAGGTGGTGGCTGAGTTCGACAAATACCTGCACGACGAACTGGACATGATGCACGAGGCGGCCAACGCCTCGCAGCTGCGGCGCAACTTCAAGGGTTCGCAGCAACTGATCGTGCCGGAAGTGTTCTACGACTATTCCAGCCGCGACGTGCTGACGCTGGAGTGGATGCACGGCATCCCGGTGGGCCAGGTGGACAGGCTGCGCGAGGCCGGAGTCGACCTGAAGAAGCTGTCCCGTTTCGGCGTGGAGATTTTCTTCACCCAGGTGTTCCGCCACGGCTTTTTCCACGCCGACATGCATCCGGGCAATATTTTCGTCGCGCCGGACGGCCGCTATATCGCGTTGGATTTCGGCATCGTCGGCAGCCTCACCGACACCGACAAGCACTATCTGGCGGTGAATTTCCTCGCCTTCTTCAACCGCGACTACCACCGCGTCGCCACCGCCCACATCGAGTCCGGCTGGGTGCCCAAGGAGACCCGGGCGGAAGAGCTCGAGGCGGCGGTGCGCACGGTGTGCGAACCTATTTTCGAGAAGCCGCTGTCGCAGATCTCGTTCGGCATGGTGCTGCTGCGCCTGTTCGAGACCAGCCGCCGTTTCAACGTGGAAATCCAGCCGCAGCTGGTGCTGCTGCAGAAGACGCTGTTGAACATTGAAGGCCTGGGCCGCCAGTTGGACCCGGAACTGGACTTGTGGGACACCGCCAAGCCCTTCCTCACCAAGTGGATGAACGAGCAAGTGGGCTGGCGCGGCCTGCTGCGCACCTTGAAGCACGAGGCGCCGCAATGGGCCACCACGCTGCCGACCTTGCCGCGCAAGCTGAACGAGGCGCTGGGCTCCGGCACCACCGAACTGCTGGTGGAGGGCTACATCCAGCTGATGCGCGAGCAGAAGCGGCAGAATTTCCTGCTGATGCTGATCGCCGTCCTGCTGGCGGGATTGCTGGCCAAGGTGCTGTGGTAGACCGGCGATGCCCGCCGCGAGAAAACCGTCCATTCCGCATTGAATGGGCGGTTTTTTCTTTTCCGGTCCGGTCGCGCGGCCGGGGCGGCGAACGGCGCAAAATCAGCCGATTGGCATGACCTTGCCATGGCATGGTGCTAATTATCGCGCGGGTAGCTTGGCGCCGGGAAAAATGCGGTAACCTTGATCAAAGTCACTGCTAATAAGGAGCTGCTTATGTTAAGCCGCAACGCGGCCTTGCCGCGCATCGTCATCGTCGGGGGCGGGGCCGGGGGGCTGGAGCTGGCCACCCGGCTCGGACGCAAGCTGGGAGCGCGCCACCGCGCGCAGGTGGTGCTGGTGGATGGTTCGCCCACCCACATCTGGAAGCCGCTGCTGCACGAGGTGGCCACCGGCGCGCTCAATACCGGCGAGGACGAGGTCAACTATTTCGCCCACGCCTTCCGCAACGGCTACGACTTCGAGTTCGGCTACATGCAGGGCCTGGATCAGGCGCGGCGCACCATCAGGCTGTCCGCGATAACCGGCAGCGACGGCCTGCCGCTCAGCCCGGAACGTGAAATCGGTTACGACTGGCTGGTGCTGGCGGTGGGCGCCGAGGCCAATGACTTCGGCACCCCCGGGGTGGCCGAACACGCGATGTTCCTCAATACTCCCGCCGACGCCGAAAAACTGCGCCACCGCGTGCTGGAGCAGGCTTTCCGCTGCAGCAACGGCGCAGCGCCTGGCAAAGCGCTCAGCATCGCCATCGTCGGCGGCGGCGCCACCGGCGTGGAACTGGCGGCCGAGCTTAACCATACCATGTGCGAGCTGCACCATTACGGCGCGCGGCTGCAGCCGGAGCGGGTGAGGATCAGCGTGATCGAAGGCGCCGACCGCATCCTGGCCGCCGCGCCGCCGTCGCTTTCCGCCTATGCCGAGGAGCAACTGGCGGCCAAGCGCATAGGCGTGCTGAGCAACAGCCGGGTGGCGGCGGTGGAGGCCGACGGCGTGGCGCTGAGCGATGGCCGCAAGATCGAGGCCGACATCACGGTGTGGGCGGCCGGCGTCAAGGCGCCGGGCTGGCTGGCCAGCCTGGACGGTCTGGAGGTCAACCGGGTCAACCAGCTGGTGGTGGACGCCCGGCTGCATTGCGCCGGCGGCGACTGCGTGTACGCGATGGGCGATTGCGCCGCCGCGCCGGACGGAGACAGCGGCCGCTTCCTGGCCGCCACCGCCCAGGTGGCGCACCAGCAGGCGCGCTATCTGGCCGACGAGCTGGAGCGCCGCCTGGCCGACAAGCCGGCGCGGCCGTTTGTCTTCAAGCCGCAGGGCATGATGGTGTCGCTGGGCAAGCACACCGCGGTGGGCAGCCTGGCGGCGCTGGTGGGCCCCAAGCGCGATTACCATGTGGAGGGGCGCGGCGCCAAGCTGATCTACGCCTCGCTGTACCGGATGCACCAGGCGGCGGTGCACGGCTGGATGCTGGCGGTGCTGCTATTCATCGGCGACAAGCTGCGCCGGGCCGCAAGGCCTGCGTTGAAGCTGCATTGAGGGCAATTTCTGCCTGCGCCGCGGCTTGAGGGCCGAGATCCTTGCATCCATGGCATGAATGTTTTGAATGGTTTGCCGGGGTTTCTCAGGCCGTTGGGGCGGCCTGGGGGTGCCAGGGGGCTGGCCGCGCAGCCCCCTGGCACATCGGGCGGGCGGAACCGCCATCAAAATCATCGTCCGCGCAGCGGACTCCACGCTGATATGGCTACGCGGGAAATGCGGCCCGCTGTTTCCGGCGGCTAGTTGAGCGTTTGTCCGAGACCTTCTCAGTTGTCGTCCCCTTGCTGCGCCGCAGCTTGACCCGGCCTCCCGCTTCCCCGATGCTGTCTTGACGTATGCATAAGTCGGCGAGGGGATATGGCGGCATCGATAGAAGTGGGGCAGTGGCTGAACCAGCGGCCGCTGGGGCGTTTCCAGCTGCGGCTGCTGGTGCTGTGCGGACTGTGCATGATATTGGACGGTTTCGACGTGCAGGCGATGGGCTATGTCGCGCCGGCCTTGCTGGAAGACTGGGGCGTCGCCAAGGCGGCGTTGGGGCCGGTGTTCAGCGCCGGCCTGTTCGGCCTGCTGCTGGGCGCGCTGCTGTTCGGCGCGCTGGCCGACCGCATCGGCCGCCGCCCGGTGCTGCTCGCCTGCACGCTGCTGTTCGGCATCGGCATGCTGGCGACGGCGGCGGCGCAGACGCTGCCGCAATTGATGCTGCTGCGCTTGCTCACGGGCATCGGCCTGGGCGGCATCATGCCCAACGCGATGGCCCTGGCCGGCGAATACAGTCCGGCCGCGCGGCGCGCCAGCCTGATGATGCTGATCTCCTGCGGATTCACCGCCGGCGCCTTGCTGGGCGGCTTGTTGGCGGCCTGGCTGATTCCGGCCCACGGCTGGCGCTCGGTGTTTCTGGCGGGCGGCGTATTGCCGCTGCTGTTGTGGTTGCCGATGCTGCGGGCCTTGCCGGAGTCGGCGCAGTTTTTGCTGCTGCGCGGCCGCGCGGCGCAGGCTGCGCGCTGGCTGCGCAAGATGGCGCCCGAACTGCCGGCGGATGCCCGGCTGTGGCTGGATGAAAAGCCGTCCGCCAGCAGCCCGGTGGCTGCGCTGTTCGCCCAGGGGCTGGCGCGGCGCACGCTGCTGTTGTGGCTGCTTAGTTTTCTCAACCTGATCGTGTTGTACTTCCTGTCCAACTGGATGCCGTCCTTACTGCGCGCGCAGGGTCTGACCATGCGGCACGCGCTGCTGGCCGGCAGCATGTTGCAGTTGGGCGGCGTGCTGGGCACCTTGAGCATGGGCTTCTGGATAGATCGGGACGGCTATCGCCGCGTGCTGCTGGCCGGTTTCCTGGCGGCGGCACTAGGGTTGTGGCTGCTGGGGCGGACCGAAGGGCAGGCGCTGTGGCTGTTCATCCTGCTGTTCGGCACCGGCTTCGCCATCATCGGCGGTCAGCCGGCGGTGAATGCGCTGGCGGCCAGCTCCTATCCCACCGCTCTGCGGGCCACCGGCGTCGGCTGGAGCCTTGGGGTGGGCCGCATCGGCTCGGTGCTGGGCCCGGGGTTGGGCGGAGTGCTGATAGGCCTGGGTTGGAATCAGCAGGCCTTGTTCGGCCTGCTTTCGCTGGTGGCGCTGGCTTCGGCGGCGGCGGTGTGGGCTTACCACCGCCAGGGCGGCAAGCCGCAGCGGCAGGGCGCGGCCTAGATCGCCAGCAGCGCCGCCACCACGCGGCGGTCCTCCGCCAGCAGGATGTTGAAGGTGCGGCAGGCGGCCTGGGTGTCCATGCATTCCACGCCGATGCCGGCCTGGGTCAGCGCCGCGTACAGCCGCGGGTGGACGAAGCGCTGGCTTGCGCCCGAGCCGAACAGCACCACTTCCGGGCGGTAGGCCAGCAGCGTCTCGAAGTGCTCCGCGGCCAGGCTGGCGAAGTCCGGCGCGCTCCAGGCGGCAAGCTGATCCGAACTGACGATCAGGTTGCCGTCGTGGCGCTGGGCGTTGATCAGCACATGGCCGGCGCCGTAGCCGGTGAACAGGTTTTTGCCTTGTCCCAGCGACTGGTGCATTTTCATCGGAATGGCTCCCTTGGCAGTGGTTTGCGGCCACCGCGCGGCGCATCTGGCGGCGCTCGTGCAGTGCACCAAAGATTGGGATAGGATTATACCCAGACCCGGGGCTCAAGCGACCACGCCCTGAATGTGGCTTTAGCCGCCGGGCGGAACAAAGAGATCCCATGAAACAGCAACCACACCGCCACAAGCATGCCGTCCCGTCCGGCGGGCGGCCAGATACGGAAGTCGCCGCCGCCATGCAGCCCGTACATAAATCGCAGAAACTCGCCAACGTCTGTTACGACATCCGCGGCCCGGTGCTCGAGCATGCCAAGAAGATGGAGGACGAAGGCCACCGCATCATCAAGCTGAACATCGGCAATCCGGCGCCGTTCGGCTTTTTCGCGCCGGACGAGATCATCGAGGACGTGATCGTCAACCTGCCGGCGGCGTCGGGCTATTCCGACTCCAAGGGCCTGTTCGCCGCGCGCAAGGCCATCATGCATTACGCGCAGCAGAAGCATCTGCCGAATGTGGCGATGGACGACATCATCGTCGGCAACGGCGTGTCCGAGCTGATCGTGATGGCGATGCAGGCGCTGCTGGACAACGGCGACGAAGTGCTGGTGCCGGCGCCGGACTACCCGTTGTGGACCGCCGCGGTGAGCCTGGCCGGCGGCAAGGCGGTGCATTACCTGTGCGACGAGGAGCAGGGCTGGTTCCCCAGCATCGCCGACATCCAGGCCAAGATCACCCCATCCACCCGCGCCATCGTCATCATCAACCCCAACAACCCCACCGGCGCGGTGTATCCGCCGGCATTGTTGCAGCAGATCGTCGAAGTGGCGCGAGCGCACCAGCTGATCATCTACGCCGACGAAATCTACGACAAGGTGTTGTACGACGCGGCCAGCCATACCTCCATCGGCTCGCTGGCGCCTGACTTGTTCGTGGTGACCTTCAACGGCTTGTCCAAGAACTACCGCGCCTGCGGCTACCGCGCCGGCTGGATGGTGCTGTCCGGCGAGAAGAAGCACGCCCGGGACTATATCGAAGGCCTCAATATGCTGGCCTCGATGCGGCTGTGCGCCAATGTGCCGTCGCAGTATGCGATCCAGACCGCGCTGGGTGGTTATCAGAGCATCGAAGACCTGGTGTCGCCGGGCGGGCGGCTGGCGCGCCAGCGCGACCTGGCCTACAAGCTGCTGACGGAAATTCCGGGCGTATCCTGCGTCAAGCCGCAGGGCGCGCTGTATCTGTTCCCCAGGCTCGATCCCAAGGTCTATCCGATAGGCGACGACCAGCAGTTCATCCTGGAACTGTTGCAGCAGGAGAAGGTGCTGCTGGTGCAGGGCAGCGGCTTCAACTGGATTGCGCCGGATCACTTCCGCGTGGTATTCCTTCCCAATACGGACGATCTGGTGGAGGCCATCGGCCGCATCGCCCGTTTCCTGGAAAACTACCGCAAGCGCCACGGCAGCGCCGTGTAAGCGCCGGACGGCGGGGAGGCCGGCGGGCCTTTCCCCGCCCGAGGACCGTCCGGACAGGACGCGCCTGTCCAGACGGCCTTTTGCCGGAACAAGAATCAAGGGACTAAACGGAGACATAATATGAAACCGATCAATATCGGCCTGATGGGCGTGGGCACGGTGGGCGGCGGCACCGCCACGGTGCTCAAGCGCAACGCCGGCGAGATTTCCCGCCGCGCCGGGCGCGAAATCCGCCTGATCCAGGCGGCCAACCGCGACCGCGCCCGCGCGCAGGCGGTGCTGGGGCCGGATGTGCCGGTGGTGGCCGACGCGCTGGAAGTGGTCAACAACCCCGACGTCGACATCGTGGTCGAGCTGATCGGCGGCGACACCATCGCCAAGGAACTGGTGCTGAAGGCGATCGCCAACGGCAAGCATGTGGTCACCGCTAACAAGAAGCTCTTGGCGCTGCACGGCACCGAAATCTTCGCCTGCGCGCAGGAAAAAGGCGTGATGGTGGCGTTCGAGGCGGCGGTGGCCGGCGGCATTCCCATCATCAAGACGCTGCGCGAGGGCTTGGCGGCCAACCGCATCGAGTGGATCGCCGGCATCATCAACGGCACCTCCAACTTCATCCTGACCGAGATGCGCGACAAGGGCGCCAGCTTCGCCGACGTGCTGGCCGAGGCGCAGAAGCTGGGCTACGCCGAGGCCGACCCCACTTTCGACATCGAGGGCCACGACGCCGGCCACAAGCTGACCATCATGGCGGCGCTGGCCTTCGGCATCCCGATGCAGTTCGACCAGTGCTATCTGGAAGGCATCAGCCAGCTCGACGGCCGCGACATCCGCTACGCCGAGGAACTGGGCTACCGGGTGAAACTGCTGGGCCTGACCCGCCGCACCGACAAGGGCGTGGAGCTGCGCGTGCATCCGACGCTGATCCCGGAGAGCCGGCTGATCGCCAATGTCGACGGCGTGATGAACGCGGTGCTGGTCAAGGGCGACGCGCTGGGGCCGACGCTGTACTACGGCGCCGGCGCCGGCGCCTTGCCCACCGCCTCGGCGGTGGTGGCCGACATCGTCGACATCACCCGGCTGCTCACCTCCGACCCCGAGCACCGCGTGCCTCATCTGGCTTTCCAGCCGGATCAGCTGCAGGACCTGCCCATCCTGCCGATAGCCGAGGTGACCAGCTCGTATTACCTGCGCATCGGCGCGATAGACCGCGCCGGCGTGTTGGCCAACATCACCCGCCTGCTGGCGGAAAACGGCATCTCGATCGAGGCGCTGATCCAGAAAGGATCGGTGTCCGACGGCACCGCCGAAGTGGTGATCCTCACCCACCGGGTGCAGGAAAAAGCGATCAACCATGCCATCGCCGGCATAGAGGCGCTGGACAGCGTGGCTGGCAAGGTGGTGCGTTTGCGGATGGAAGAATTGAATGACTAGGTATTGGCAAGCCGGCCTGTGCGCCGCATTGTTCACCGGTTTCGCCGCGGCCACGCCGCTCAGCCCGGGGCAGCACCAGCTGCTGCAGGGCTTTCTGATGCGCGGTTGCGTCAAGCGCACGCCGGCCTCGGACGGTGTCGGCCTGCCCGGCAACGAGCAGGTGCAGCGCTATTGCCAGTGCGCCAGCGAAAAGCTGGCCAGCACCTTCACTTCGGAAGAGGTGATGGGGGTGGTCACCGGCCAGATCAAGAAAGACGATCCGCGCGGCAAGCAGCGGCTGAAGGAAGCCTCCGCCGCCTGCGGCCAATACCTGGAACAACATTGATGCGATATATCAGTACTCGCGGCGCGATGGCGCCGCTGCCGTTTTCCGAAACCGTGTTGCTGGGCCTGGCGCCGGATGGCGGCCTGCTGTTGCCGGAACGCTACCCGCAGATCAGCCGCGAACAGCTCGACGCCTGGCGCGGCCTGGGCTATGCCGAATTGGCGTTCGAGATCATCCGCCTGTTCGCCGACGACATCCCGGACGCCGACCTGAAGGGCATCGTCCAGCGCGCCTACCGGCCCGAGCTGTTCGGCAGCGCGGCCATCACGCCGCTCAAGCGCCTGCATGACGGCATCGCCATCCTGGAATTGTCCAACGGTCCGACGCTGGCCTTCAAGGACATGGCGATGCAGTTCCTCGGCCAGCTGTTCGAATATGTGCTGGCGCGGCGAGGCGAAACGCTGAATATCCTAGGGGCGACGTCGGGCGACACCGGTTCCGCCGCCGAATACGCGATGCGCGGCAAGGCCGGCATCAATGTGTTCATGCTGAGCCCGGACGGCAAGATGAGCGCCTTCCAGCGCGCGCAGATGTACAGCCTGCAGGACGGGAACATCCATAACATCGCCATCCAGGGCATGTTCGACGATTGCCAGGACATCGTGAAGGCTGTGCAGAATGACCATGCCTTCAAGGCGAGTCACAGGATAGGCACCGTCAACTCCATCAATTGGGCGCGCATCGTCGCCCAGGTAGTGTACTACTTCAAAGGCTATTTCCAGGCTACGGCCGGCAACGACGAGAAGGCGAGCTTCTGCGTGCCGTCCGGCAACTTCGGCAATGTCTGCGCCGGCCACGTCGCGCGGCGGATGGGCTTGCCGATCGACCGGCTGATCGTCGCCACCAACGAAAACGACGTGCTGGACGAGTTCTTCAAGAGCGGCCGCTACGCGCCGCGCGGCAGCGCCAATACCTGGGTGACCTCCAGCCCGTCCATGGACATCTCCAAGGCGTCCAATTTCGAGCGCTTTGTGTTCGATCTGCTGGGCAGCGATGGCGCGGCGGTGGCCAAACTGTGGGCCGAGGTGGACGCTGGCCGAGGTTTCCAGCTGGATGCGGAGCAGATGCGACGGGTGAGCGACGAGTTCGGCTTCGTCTCCGGCAAGAGCGCGCATGCCGACCGCCTGGTCACCATCCGCCAGTTGGACTCCGAGGACGGCGTGGTGGTGGACACCCACACCGCTGACGGCATCAAGGTGGCGCGCGAACTGCGCCGCACCGGCGAGAATATCGTCTGCCTGGAAACCGCGCTGCCGGCCAAGTTCGCCGATGCCATACGCGAGGCGCTGGACCGCGAGCCGCCGCGTCCGGCCGGCTTCGAGGGCCTGGAGGCCCTGCCGCAGCGGGTGACGGTGCTGCCGGCGGAGGCCGGCTTGGTAAAGGCCTATATCGAGCAGTCGCTGGAATAATCCGCTTCCGCCGCAGCTTAAGCGGCAGATAAAAAAACAGGCTCCGAATCCGGAGCCTGTTTTGCATGGCGCAGATATGGATCAGAACGATACGGCCACGCCGATGTTGCCGCCGGTCTGGTTGCCGCCGCTGCGGCCGCTGGTGAGCGAGAATTGGCCGTAGGCGGTGACGGTTTTGTTGAAGTTGGCGCTGACCCCGGCGGTCCACTCCATCCAGTTGGCGCCCGCCTTGCCGATATCGGTAGTCCAGTCGCCGACCGTGGTGGCCAGGCCGGCGGTGATGTTGCGGTCGTCCTGCTGGAATTCGTGGGCGAAGCTCACCTTGGCGTAGGGACTGAACTTGCCGACATCGGCATCCAACTGCCAGCCGATGCGGCCCACCAGCGAGCTGGCGTTCTGTCCGCCGAAGGCCATGCTGCTGCTGTTGCCGCCCTGCTCGGTGAAGCCGGCCACCTTGACATGGGCGTAATCCAGGCCGGCGACCGGACCGGTGGTGAAGTTGCCGTACTGCAGGCGATAGCCGCCGCCGACACGCAGGCCGTACTGGGTCTGGCGGCTGCTGCCGTTGATCTGTACCTGCGTCGGTCCCAGGATGACGGCGCGGCTGGTGTCCAGATCGCCGGAACCCAGGTGAATGTCGCCGTCCACCCAGAATTTGTCCTGGTTGTAGCTGACGAGGCCGGACATCAGTGTGGTGCGATCATCCACGCTGCCCGGCGTGCCGGTGCTGGTGATGTCGGTCTTGCCCTGCTGGCGGGACATCGCCAGGCCTATGCTCAGCGCCGGGCTGGCCTGATAGTCCAGACCCAGGGTGTACAACTGGCCCTTGGGTTTTGCCGTCATACCGCTGTAGCCGACCTTGTCGTCGCTGAAGGCGCCGTCGACAAAGGCGCTGACGGTGCCGACCGCGCGCTTTTGCGAGCGGATGGCCTGGTAGCGGCTGTCCAGCGCGCCGCCCAGCTGGCGGGCGTTGTTCAGGGCTGAGTCAGGCAGCGCCGCGGCGTAGTAAGGCGCCTGCAGCAGGCCGTAGACGTAGTCGCCGATGATCTGGTGCGCGGCCGGAGTGGGGTGTAGGCCATCAGTGAATACATAGCTTTGAGGGTAGGTGGCTTGCGAGCAGGTAATGGCGCTGGTGACGCAGGCCGAACCGAGTATGTTGGTGAAGCCGTACTTGCCCGGGTTGGCGGAGATTTCGGTCATTAAGCCGGCGATGTTGGCGCGGACTATGCCGTGTTGCTGGTTGTTGCCCAGCAAGGCGTTGTCGACCTGGGAGTTGTAGAGGCTGCTGAGGGTCTGCAGGCCGCCAAGGGCGGCATTGTAGGTGGAGGTCAGCGTTGTTATTGAGTCCGGCAAGCCCATGGAGGCATTCGCGGCGGCGATGGCTTGCTGGGTCAGTGTCGCCTGGTTGCTTTGGGTGGCGTTGCCGCTGCTCAGCACCTGCCATGCCGCGCTGACAGCGTTGTTGACATAAGTGTTTAGCGCGGCTCCGGACAAGCCTCCGACCGTGCCGGCCTTGGTGGCGACGCCCTGAACGATTTGATAAAGCGTGAGCGGAGTCGATGCCAGGCTGGGCACGTTGGGTACGATGATGGTTTTGGCGCCGGCGCTTTGCAACTGGCCGATCACCGAGCTGGCGGTGGCCGCGGACGTGGCGGTGAGCCTGGCTGCAGCTGTGCCTGAGCTGTCGCTGGTCAAGGTGCCTGCGGCTGCCGCGATGTCGTTGCCGCCGATCCAGACGGAGTACAGCGCGTTCGGGTCGGCCTTGCCGCCGGTGCTGGCGAGGTAGGCGGCGGTTTGCTGCGGCAGTTCCTGAATCAGCAAGGTGCCGCCAGGGCCATATTGCTCAACCGAGCCGTTGCTGCCGGTGGTGCCGGGAAACTGGGTGATGGATTGATAGGTCTGGGCAACCGCCCCGCCTTGGGCATAATTGTTGCCGCTGTTGCTGGTGGCGCCGTTCAGCGGATTGTTGGATAGCGATTGCAGGCCATAGTGGCCGGTGAGCACATTAGTCCAGTTGGGGCCGTTGCCGGTGGTCCAGCGGGCGCCGGCCGGCAGGCCCGATTGGCCGCCGAAGGCGCCGACATCGGACAGGCTGTCGCCGAAGAAATAGATGTTGCTGTAAGCATTTGCGGCGGCCGGCAGGGCTAGGGCGGTGGCCAGGGCGAGAGCGGTCAAGCGACTACGCATTGTGTTTCTCCTCGGACGAACGATTTATGTTTTCGTCTTATTTAGTGTCAAGAGTCTAAGCTCTATTCAAACGATTATTCGAATGTTGCCGATGCTTGTCAATCGCCATCGCTCAGCCATGGCGGCTTGCGCTAAAATAAAAGCATGCGAAGATTAATTCTGTGGTTTTGCTGTCTGTTGGCTACCATGCCGGCATGGGCCGATGGCGTTCAGAACCTTGCCCAACTGGAATGGCTGGCAAACCAGTTTCTCAAACACGAACTGGAGTTGCGCGCTGCCACCTGGAAGTTGGGCCAGTTGGACAGAAGGCTGGCCTTGCCGGCCTGCAGCCGGCCCAAGGCGGATTGGGCGACGCCGGGAGTGACCACCGGCGCGACTTTTGTCGCGGTGTCCTGCCCGGATCTGGGGTGGTCGCTGCGGATTCCGGTCAGCATCAACGAGAAGCGACTGGGAGTGGTCCTGAGCCGGCCGATGGCCGCCGGCGAAATGATCAGCGCCGCCGATGTCAGGCTGGTGGATATCGCCAATCCGGCGTTGGCGAGCAATGTGCTGGTGGACTTGAATCTGGCCATCGGCCAGGTGATGAGGACCGGGGCGCCGAGCGGGGCCTGGCTGCGAAGTTTCATGGTGCGGGCGCCTTATCTGGTGCGCAGCAACCAGCAGGTGAAGGTGCAGGCGCAGGGCGATGGCTTCGCCGCTGAAGCCGAAGGCATGGCGATGGGAAACGCCGCGCAGGGCGAGCAGGTGACGGTCAGGTTGAGCAATGGCAGGGTAGTACGCGGCACGGTGCAGGCCGATGGCAGCGTGGCCGTGATTTTTTGATGAGAAAATAGTTCAAGAGATTGTTTTTTCGGTCGATAATAGGATCAGTTGAGATTAGCTACGGGAAGGCCAGGCCATGAAGATCGATAATTCGGGCAAGCTGTCGGGAACCTACAGCACCCAGAGCAAGACCACCGCCCGTGCGCCGTCCAGTTCGACCAGCAGCGCAGGCAGCAGCAGCGACAGTGTGCAGATCAATTCCGTCGCCAGCCGCCTGAGCGCCATCGGCAACGATCCCAGCTCTCAGCAGCCGGCGTTCGACGCCGCCAAGGTGGAGTCGATCAAGTCCGCCATCGCCAACGGCAGTTTCAGCATCAATCCGGACAAGATCGCCGATGGGCTGATTTCCTCGGCTCAGGAACTGTTGCAGGGTTGAGGTTGATCCGTTTACGGACAAGCAGCGCAAAGAAGCAGGAATATGTCTGTCATTGATGAGTTCGTACAGCTGTGCCGGGACGAGGCCAACTCGGTGTCCCGGCTTGTCGTCTTGCTGGAACAGGAGCAGGCGCTGCTGATCCAGGGCGAGGAGCACAAGCTGGAGGAATTGGCCGACAGCAAGAGCGGCGTGCTGGACGAGCTGGCGCAGCAGTCCGCCGCGCGCGGTCGCCTTATGTCGGCCTTGGGCGTGCTCGACCGCGACACCCTGTACATCTGGCTGGCGGACAAGCCGCCTGCCTGCGAGGCGTGGACGTGGCTGGAAGACGCCGTCAACCGCGCGCAGAGCATCAATCAGCTGAACGGCAGCTTCGTCAGCGAGAAGCTGGCCGTGATTGAGGAGTCGCTGCTGGTGCTGCGCACCGCCGCCGCCGCCACGCTGGGGTACGACCGCGGCGGCAATCAGCCGGATGTGGTTAGCGGCCGCCGCCTCCTGGGTTCCGCTTGAGACGGCGCCGCAGAGGACAAACCAAGGGCGCCTTGTCGGCGCCCTTTGTCATGGATCGGGCGCGGCGGCATCATTCGGTGGGCGGCGGCGCCGCCTTTATGGTATCTTCCTCAGCGGTCCCGTGAAAATCACCTCCAGAAACCATGACCCTGATTTCCCTGATTCTTGCTCTGGCTTTGGAGCAACTGCGACCGCTCGGCAATCGTAACCGGGTGTGGTTGTTGTTTACCCGATATGCCAACCATCTTGAGCGCAACCTGAATGCCGGCGCCGAGCGCCATGGCGTGCTGGCCTGGTTGGTCGCCATCGTGCCCGCGCTGCTGCTCAGCCTGCTACTGTTCTATTCACTGAAGGCGGTGAGCCCGCTGCTGGCGCTTGCCTTCAATGTGCTGGTGTTGTATCTCACCATGGGCTTCCGTCATTTCTCCAGCGCTTTTTCCGAGATATCGCAGGCGCTAGCCGAAGGCCGGGATCTGGATGCGAGACTGGCGCTGTCCAACTGGACCGGTTTGCCGACGGCTGAGCTGTCGGTGGAGGAGATTTCCCGTCTGGCGATCGAGCAGGGCATTCTGGACAGCTACCGTCATGTATTCGGCACCATGTTCTGGTTTGTGTTGTTGCCGGGACCGTCGGGCGCTTTGTTGTACCGCTTGTGTTCTATGCTGAATCAGAAGTGGGGCAGCCGCAACGCCGCAGAGGATCCGTTCGGTTTGTTCGCCGCCAGAGTGGCGGGTTGGCTCGATTGGATGCCCGTCAGGCTGACCGCTGCCGCTTTCGCCATCGTCGGCGATTTTGAAGACGCGATCTACTGCTG
This sequence comes from Chromobacterium sphagni, assembly GCF_001855555.1. GTDB lineage: Bacteria > Pseudomonadota > Gammaproteobacteria > Burkholderiales > Chromobacteriaceae > Chromobacterium > Chromobacterium sphagni. The sequence continues at coordinate 123,667 of NZ_MKCT01000017.1, forward strand.
GCGTTCGCAGGCGAGGACCTGGGGCAACTACGCCAACGGCATTCTGCTGGCTTCGGCGGCAGGAGCCTTGGGAGTTAAGCTGGGCGATCCGCTGCGGCAGGATTACTCGGTGAAATACCGGCCGGAGCTGGGCCTGGGTGATGATGCCGATCCCAGCTATCTGAAAAGCGCGGTAGGCTTGGTGTGGCGTTCGGCCCTGCTGTGGCTGGCCGTCACCCTGCTGATCAGCGTGGCCAGCCGCATGGGCTGACGATGGAGTTGCCGCCCTTTGGGCGGCATTTGATTTATCTGCCGCCGGTTTACTTAATGAACATCGGGGCGCGTTGACGCATCAGGCGCAACGTGCCCTTACGTATTGCAGGAGTGTGTTACATGTTGTTTTCCGAACTCGGCCTGTCGCCGGAGATCCTGCGCGCCATCGAGGAGCAGGGCTATAGCCAGCCGACGCCGATCCAGGAGAAGGCGATCCCGCTGGTGCTGTCCGGTCGTGACTTGTTGGCCGCTGCCCAGACCGGCACCGGCAAGACCGCGGCCTTCATGCTGCCCATCCTGGAACGACTGAAGAAATTTGCCAATACCAGCGTTTCGCCGGCGATGCATCCGGTGCGCGCGCTGGTGATTTCTCCTACCCGCGAACTGGCCGACCAGATCGGCGAAAACGTAAAAAGCTACACCAAATACCTGCCTCTGCGCGCCACCACCGTCTACGGCGGCATGAATATGGACCCGCAGACCCAAGAGTTGCGCCGCGGCGTGGAAATCCTGATCGCCACGCCGGGTCGTTTGCTGGACCACATCCAGCAAAAGAACCTGCAGCTGGGCAAGGTGGAAGTGCTGGTGCTGGATGAAGCCGACCGCATGCTGGACATGGGCTTCATCCAGGATATCCGCAAGATCATGAGCATGCTGCCCAAGGAGCGCCAGACCCTGCTGTTCTCCGCGACTTTCGCGCCGGAGATCAGGCGCCTGGCCGCCGACTTCATGCGTTCGCCGCAGACGGTAGAGGTGGCGCGCCAGAACGCCACCAACGACCAGGTGGAACAGCTGGTGTTCAAGGTTGACGCGTTCAAGAAGCGCCAGGTGCTGGCGCATCTGATCCGTTCGCGCGATATGAGCCAGGTGATCGTGTTCTGCAAGACCAAGATCAGCGCCGACCAGCTGGCGCGCGATTTGAAGCGCGACGGCCTGCAGGCCGAGGCCATCCATGGCGACAAGACCCAGGGCGCGCGGCTGGAGACGCTGGCGTCGTTCAAGGATGGCGAACTGCGCGTGCTGGTGGCCACCGATGTGGCGGCGCGCGGCCTGGACATTTCCGAGCTGCCGTACGTGGTCAACTATGAAATGCCCAATTCGCCGGAAGACTATGTGCACCGCATCGGCCGCACCGGCCGCGCCGGCGCCAAGGGCGTGGCCATCTCCCTGATGAGTCCGGATGAGACCCGCCAGCACGAGGCGATCGAGAAGCTGACCCGCCAGACGCTGACCCCGCAGAATGTCGATGGTTTCATGCCGGTGCCGCAGCCGGCGCGGCCGAAGCCGGCTGCGCGCGAGCAGAGCATGCGCGAGCCCATGCGCGAACCGGTGGTGCGCGAGCGCGAAATTCCTGCCGCGCCGGCGCTGACCGGCAATGGCGAGGGTCTGAAGCAGGCTCGGCCAGCCCGCCGCAGCCGCAAGACCAGGCGTGAAATTCCGGCGCTGCTGCTGCCGCCGCGCTACAAGGTGGAAATCATCCGCTAAGCCTGTTAACAAACCCCGCCGCCAGCGGGGTTTGTTTTGGCTGCAATGGTTGCCGATAGCCCGTAGTCTTAGGTGATGAAACCGGCGTGGCATGACAGCCGATGACAAGATCAGTCAAGGAGAGTCGATGATGAAAAGAAAATGGGTTCACGCGCTTGGCGCGGGCGGCATGATGCTGGGGGCCAGTGCGGCCTGCCAAGCGGCGCCGATGCTGATGTCGGCAAGCGCGCTTTCGTTGGACAGCCACGGCAGCGCCAGCCTGATCCAGGACAAGCAGCGCGCATTGGGAGAGGCCGAGCGGCTGAGCCAGCTGCGCGCCTTGGTGCACAACAGCTCGATTCATTGCAGCAATCCGAGCTGTCCGATCTGCAATCCGCGGCCGAGTACGCCGTTGTAGCGCATGTTCGTCACTGATGAAATGCCGGCTTATGGCCGGCATTTTGCATTGTGGGGCGGTGCGCGCTCAGCTCGCGTCGGCGGGACGGAGCGGCATGGCGGCGATATCTCGCACCGGGGTGCCGGCGTCGCGCTTGGCATCGGCGTGGCGGAACTGGTCGCGCACTTCCTGCACCAGCAGGAAGGGGGTATCGGCCGGCCAATGCTCGGTCCAGGTGCTGATGGTGGTGGGCTGGGGATTGCCGTTGATCGGGGCGCGACTGACGGCGTAGTTTTCAAATTGCCACAACAGCGGCAACAACAGCAGTGCATGCAGCAGCCAGCGCGGAGAGGATTGAAATGGTATCGTCATAGTATGGGTAGACTACGACGATAGCCGAAAAGTTGCACGTAAAAACTTCGTTTACGTACAAAATGTCGTCCGCCGCGCCCGATGGCGCAGCCGGAAACCGCGCCCCGCTTAGGCTTGCGCCGCGCGGACCTAACCTGCGGCGGACATGCCGCCGGCGCGGTAATGCTCGGCCGGATCGATATGGGTCATCACGTCCAGCACCCGGTGCTTCTGCAACACGCGCTGCTGCGCGTCTTCGGTGATGGCATGGGCCTGGAACACATTGATGTTGCCGTCCACCTCCAGATGCACGTCCACCAGGATCAGATCGCCCATCTTGCGGGTGCGCAGGTCGTGGATGCCGATGATGCCGGGAGTGGCGAGCAGGGTGGCGCGGATGGCGGCGATATCGTCCTCGCTGGCGGCGCGGTCCATCAGATCGTGCAGCGCGTTCCAGGCGAAGCGCCAGCCCATGCGGCCGACCAGCAAGCCCACCACCAGCGCCGCCACCGGGTCCAGTATCGGATAACCCATCAGATTGCCTGCCACGCCGGCGGCCACCACCAGCGAGGAGGCTGCATCGGAGCGCGCATGCCAAGCATTGGCCACCAGCATGCTGGAGCGGACTTTTTGCGCGGCGGCCAGCATGTAGCGGAACAGGCTTTCCTTGGCGATCAGCGCCAACGCGGCAATCCACAGCGCCAGCGAGTGCACCGAGGGAATGTCGGCGGGATGGATGAATTTGTTCGCTGCGGTATACAGCATGCCGCCGCCGACTGCCAGCAGCAGCAGGCCCAGTATCATGGAGGCGGCATTTTCATAGCGCTGGTGGCCGTACTGGTGGTCGCTGTCCGGACCCTTGCCGCTGTGGCGGCCCGCCAGCAGCACCACGAAGTCGGACACCAGATCGGACAGGGAATGAATGCCGTCGGCGATCAGCGCGGAAGAGTGGGCCCAGACGCCGACAATGATCTGCAGTGCTGACAGCAGCGTATTGACCACCACGCTGACCAGGGTGCTGACGCGGGCTGTCCGCTGGCGTTCGGTGTTGTCGGCTGTTTCGGAGTGGTGCGGATGCGTCATCGCGGGCTTCCTGTCGGGGAGTCGGCCTGCATTTTCTCATTGTTTTTGCTATCGGTCATTAAAAATTGATTGCAAAAGTAAATGACAATGAGAACGAGAATGAGCCGCAGAGCCCATGGCGCGGGCAGTGGTTTTACCAGCGGGTGGAAACCAGGTACAGCAGATAGGCCAAGCCGACCAGGACCAGGCTGCCGCTCAGCCAGCAGGCGAAGCTGGCCAGCGCGCGCCGCGCGCCCAGCCGGTGTTCGCGCAAGCGCCGCCAAGCCTGTCGCCGCGCAGACCGGTCCAGCAGCATCTGCCAGCCTTGCAGCGTGATGTCGGCCCAGCGCTCGGGACCGCGCAGCAGCTGGTCGCCATCCAGGTGGAAGGAAAGATGGGGGTAATGCAGTTTCATGGTCTTTCTCCCCGGCGCGGCGGTCTCTTCTTTAGGCTTAGCAGATAGCGGCTGTCTCTGCGGGGCGGATCTGTTGTGCTGGTGGGGGCGGCGCTTGTGAGTATAATCCGCACATGGATACCACTTTGACCCCTCCCTTCGCCACGCTGACGCCGGATGCCATTCTCGATGCGGTCGAGAGTCTGGATTTGCGCGTCAGCGGCAGCTTGCTGGCGCTCAACAGCTATGAAAACCGCGTCTACCAGATAGGCATGGATGAAGGCGCGCCGCTGGTGGCCAAGTTTTACCGGCCCGAGCGCTGGAGCGACGAGGCTATTCTGGAGGAGCACGAATTTTCCTGGCAGTTGGCCGAACGGGAAATTCCGGCGGTGCCGCCGATGCGCCTGCAAGGACAAACCCTGCACCATCATGGCGGATTCCGCTTCGCGCTGTTCGAGCGCCGCGGCGGCCGGGTGCCGGAGCTGGACCGCCAGGACACGCTGCAATGGATAGGCCGCTTCCTGGGCCGCATCCACGCGCTGGGACGGACGGCAGGCTACAGCCACCGTCCGACCCTGGATCAGTTGAGCTTTGGCCGCGAGCCGGCGGATTTTCTGCTGCAGGGCAACTGGCTGCCGCCCGAGCTGGAGCATGTCTACCGCGGCGTGCTGGAGCAGGCGCTGGACGGCGTGGCGCGCTGTTTCGAGCGGGCGGGCAAGCTGGGCCAGCTGCGCCTGCACGGCGACTGCCATGTCGGCAATCTGCTGTGGACCGACGCCGGTCCGCATTTCGTCGACTTCGACGACAGCCGGATGGGGCCGGCGGTGCAGGACCTGTGGATGCTGCTGTCTGGCGAGCGCGACGAGCAGTCGCGGCAGCTGGCCGAGGTGCTGGCCGGCTACGAGGATTTCTGTGAGTTCGACCAACGCGAGCTGTATCTGCTGGAAGGCCTGCGCACGCTGCGGCTGATCCACTATAGCGCCTGGCTGGCGCGGCGCTGGCATGACCCGGCCTTCCCGGCGGCCTTCCCGTGGTTTGGCGGCCAGCGCTACTGGGAAGAGCAGATACTGGGGCTGCGCGAGCAGATCGCGCTGATGGACGAGCCGCCGCTCTGGTCTTGCTGAGCTCCTGAGCCGGCGCGCCCGGCTCAGCGGCAGATCGCCTTGGCAATCATTTCCAGCGCCATCACCTCGTCGGCTGCGCCCAGCTTGATCGCCTCCTTGGGCATGCCGAACACCACGCAGCTTTCCTCGTCCTGGGCGATGGTCTTGGCGCCGCAGTCGTGCATTTCCTTCAGGCCCTTGGCGCCGTCGTCGCCCATGCCGGTCATGATGATGCCCAGCGCGTTCTTGCCGGCGAACTTGGCGGCCGAGCGGAACAGCACGTCCACCGACGGCTTGTGGCGGCTGACCAGCGGGCCGTCCACCACCTCCACCTGGTAGAAGGCGCCGCTGCGCTTGACCATCATGTGCTTGCCGCCGGGAGCGATCAACGCGCGGCCGGGCAGGATGCGGTCGCCGTTGCTGGCTTCCTTCACTTCGATCTGCGACAGGCTGTTCAGGCGCTCGGCGAAGGAGCGGGTGAATTTTTCCGGCATGTGCTGGACGATGGCCAGGCCGGGGCAGGTGCGCGGCAGCACGGTCAGCACGGTTTCCAGCGCCTGGGTGCCGCCGGTGGAGGTGCCGATGGCGATGATGCGCTCGGTGGTGGCGAAGACATTGCTGCCGGTGGGAGCGGCCAGGATGGCGTCGGCCGACAGCTTGGGGCGGGTTTCCAGTGGATTGCCCGAGCCGGCGCCGTAACTGGCCGACGGCATCACCCGCACCCGGTTCATCCGCGCGGCGGCGGCGCTGCGCACCGCCATCACCAGCTGGCTGGCGCTGTCTTCCAGGAAGCCCTTGACCCCGGAAACCGGCTTGGCGATCACCTCCACCGCGCCGGCGGCCATCGCCTGCATGCTGATGTCGGTGCCCTTTTGCGTCAGCGACGAACAGATCACCACCGGGGTGGGGCGGCTGGCCATCAGCTGTTTGAGGAAGGTGATGCCGTCCATGCGCGGCATTTCCACATCCAGCACCACCACGTCCGGCCAGTGCAGCTTCATCTTGTCCATCGCCATATAGGGGTCGTTGGCGACGTCCATCACTTCGATGCCGCTGGCTTCGGTGAACACCTGGCTCAGCACCTGCCGGACCACGGCGGAGTCGTCGACGATCAGAACCTTGATACTCATGTTCGCATCCTTGTATTTTTGGGCGGGATCGATTCCAGCTCGGTTTCTTGCGATTGCTTGATCCAGACGTTGCCGCTGGCGACATCGAACAACACCAGGCGCGGACAGTTGCCGCCCAGGTCCTCGGCCTGCAGGCGCAGGCCCAGCTGTTTCACCATGGAACGGGCTAGGCTGATGTTGCGAGCCGGCACGTCGTGGCTGAGTTTGCGCTCGCGGCTGATCAGCATCGACGCGCCGCCTATCAGCCGGGCGTGAAATTCCTGCAGCGGCAGGCCGCAGGCCAGAATCTCGCGCAGCAGCAGCAGCATGGCCTCGTCGCCGTAGCGCCCGGACAGCGCATCGCCGCCGTGGTTGTTGCGTTGGGCCAGCAGGTAGTGGCACATGCCGCCCACCCTGGCCTGCGGATGCCACAGGACGATGGAAACGCACGAGCCCAGCAGGGTGCGGATGCGGGTGCCGCTGCCGCCGAAATGCCAGTCGCCGGGATGAAGAAATACGGCGTCGCCCGCAGGCTCGGCCGCTGCGGGAACGGTTGGACGGTTGTCAGGCGCGGCGGCGGCCGCCGGGCGCGCCGGCGGAGTCTGTGCCATGGTATTGGCGCTCCTTGTCGTGGTCGGGCGGTCTGCCGGCGACTTGCACATGTTTCAATCTAGTACAGCGCCAGCGCCGAAGAGGCGGCTTTCAAAAACGGAACATGTCGTTGAACTCATCCTGAAGCGGCGGCGCGGCCTGCTGCGGCGGTGGCCGCGCGCAGGCGGGCGGGGGCGCGCCGCCGCTCTGGGCGTCCGCGGCGAGCCGGAAGAAGCTCATCGCCTGTTGCAGCCGGTCGGCCTGCAGCGTCATTTCCTCGGCGGTAGAGGCCAGTTCCTCGCTGGCTGCGGCGTTTTGCTGGGTGGAATGGTTCAGGTGCTGGATCGCCTGGTTGATCTGGCCGATGCCGCCGGCCTGCTCCTTGGTGGCGGCGGCGATTTCCTGCACCAGGTCGGCGGTGCGCCCGCTGGAACGGACGATCTCCTTCAACAGCCGCCCGGCCTGTTCGGCCACGGTGACGCTGCGCCCGGCCAGTTCGCCGATTTCCTGCGCGGCCACCTGGCTGCGCTCGGCCAGCTTGCGCACTTCGGCGGCCACCACCGCGAAGCCGGCGCCGTGCTTGCCCGCGCGGGCGGCCTCGATGGCGGCGTTCAGCGCCAAAAGATTGGTCTGGTAGGCGATTTCGTCGATGATGCCGACCCGTTCAGCGATTTGCCGCATCGCCAGCACCGTCTGTTGCACCGCCTGCCCGCCCTCGGTGGCTTCGTCGGAGGCTTTTTCGGCAATCGCCTCGGTGGTGCGGGAGTTGTCGCTAGTCTGGTTGATCGACGCCGACACCTGCTCGATCGAGGCCGAACTTTGCTGCAGGCCGGCGGCGGAGGTGCTGGCCCCTGCGACAGCGCCAGCGCGGTGGAGCTGATCTGCTGCGCGGCGCTGGCGATGCCGTTGGAGCTGTTCTTCACTTCGCCGATGATGGCGCGCAGCTGCAGGCACATCTGCTGCATCGCCTCGCTGAGGCTGCCGGGCGGCGCCGGCCCGAGTTCGATGTCCAGCCGGCCAGCAGCCACTTCGCGGCTGAAGCGGGCGACTTCGTGCGGCTCGCCGCCCAGCCGGCGGATCAATTGGCGGTAGATCTGCAGTAGGAAGCCCGCCAGCAGCAGCACCACTGTCAGGCTGACTCCGGCCAGCCACCCGAAGGTCTGGCTGGTGATGCGCTGCGCTTCGCCTTCGGTTTGCCGCTGCATGCGTACGGTTTGCTCGATCAGAGGCTGGATAGCCTGGTGATTGAGATCGTATTGCGCGGCCAGGTGGTCGAAGGAGCGGTTGATCGCCAGTTGGTCGTGCGCGTCCAGCGCCGGCAGGAAATGGTTGTCCATTTCCTGGTAGAAGGCCTCGCCGCTTGGCTGCACCTTTTGCGCCAGGATATTGCGCATCTCCGGCGGAAGGTCGCTGGCTCCCCATTTTTTCAGGCCATCGAAAAACTTGTCGCGCTGGATTTGCAGTTGATTGAGTTGCTGCTGGCGGATGGACGGATCCTGCGAATTGCGCAGCTGGTTGACCAGCAGGAAACTGGCCTCCAGCTCCAGCGTGGGCGGGTCCAGATCGTTGATGAAGTCCTTGCCTATCACTACCTGATGGTACATGGCGCCGTTGATCATCACCGTGCGCAGCCCTTGCCAGGCGGTGGCGGTCAGGATGCCCAGACCGAGCAGCAGGCAAGCGGTCAGCGCGATGAACTGGCGCTGAATGGTGCAGTTCTTCATTTGGCCTCTCCGCGTTTCTCCGCCGGTTGCCGGGGCGCCATTATTCCTCCTCCGCCTCTTCTCGCTGGCCCAGCTCCGACAGCAGCGCCATTTCTCCCACCGACAGCACCTTGTCGACATTCAGCAGCACCACGAAGCGGTTGTCCATTCTGGCCATGCCATCGATGAAATCGACGCGGATCTTGCTGCCGAACTGCGGCGGCGGCTCGATCTCGCTGTCGGGAATCGCCAGCACTTCGTGCACGGTGTCCACCAATATCCCGACCAACTGCCATTGCTCGTCATGCTCCACTTCCATGATGACGATGCAGGTGCGGCGGTTGACCACGGTTTGGTCGCGGGCGAAGCGCAGCGACAGGTCTATTACCGGTACCACTGCGCCGCGCAGGTTCATCACGCCGCGGATGAAGGGCGGCATCAAGGGTACTGAGGTCGGCGGGATGTATTCGAGAATCTCCCGTATCCGCAGGATGCCGATGGCGAAAGTTTCCCCCGCCAGTTGGAACGTCAGGAATTGCCTGACTTCCGCCGTTTCCTCCTGGCTCGCGTCGCCGTCGGCGCGGCGCAGGATGTTCAGTGCGGCCATGTCGGTGTCTCCGCTGGTTCAGAACTGCATGAAGCCGTGCTCGGCGCGGCCCGCAGGCGCGAGCTGCGGCGCGGCCGGGGGCGGGTCTGGGGACCGGCGTGCAGGGCGCCAAGGTGGAAGAAGCCGATCAGGTCGTGCAGGTTTTCCGCCTGGCGGTTCATTTCCTCGGCGGTGGCGGCCAGTTCCTCGCTGGCGCTGGCGTTCTGCTGGGTGGTCTGGTTCAACTGCTGCACCGCCAGACTGATCTGGCCGACGCCGCCGGATTGTTCGTTGGACGCCGCGGCGATCTCCTGCACCAGGTCCGAGGTGCGGCTGCTGGAGCGGACGATCTCCTCCAGCAGGCCGCCGGCCTCGTCCACCAGGTTGACGCTGCTGCGCGCCAGCGCGCTGATTTCCTGCGCGGCCACCTGGCTGCGCTCGGCCAGCTTCCTCACTTCCGCAGCCACCACGGCGAAGCCCTTGCCGTGTTCGCCGGCGCGCGCGGCCTCGATGGCGGCGTTCAGCGCCAAGAGGTTGGTCTGATAGGCGATGTCGTCGATGACGCCGATCCTGTCGGCGATCTCGCGCATCGCCCGTATGGTCTGCTGCACCGCCTCACCGCCCTGCGCGGCTTCCCTGGAGGCCTTTTCCGCCATGCTTTCCGTCAGGCGGGCATTGTCGTTGGTCTGGTTGATCGAGGCCGACATCTGCTCCACCGAGGACGAGGTCTGCTCTAGGCCGGAAGCCTGCTCGCTGGCCGAGCGCGCCAGCATCTGCGAGGTGGAGTGGATGTGCTGGGATGCGATTGACAGGCTTTCCGAACCGTTTTTCACCTCGCCTATGATGGCGCCCAGGGTCTGGACGGTCTGCATGATGGAGGCCGCCAGGCTGGATTCATCGCCGGGCCGCAGCGCGATGCTGCAATGCAGGTTGCCGTTGGCGACCTCCCGCATCATGCCGGCCACCGCCTGCGGCTCGCCGCCCAGCGTGCGCAGCAGGTCGCGGCTGATGACGGCGGCGATCAGCAGGCTGCAGACGACCGCCAGCGTGGCCAGCAGCAGCATCCGGTTGCGGCTGGAAAGATAGGTGGCCTCGCTTTGCCGCGCCAGATCCTCGTTCAACTTGTCTTCCACGTCCGCCAGCGCGGAGAGCTGCTGGTTCAGCTTGCCGCCTTTGCCGACGAGCAGCGCGCGCGCGTCGCGGAGCTTCTGCTGCCCGGTTTGCGCCAGCGCCTGCTGGTAGTCCTGGTGCACGGCGCGGCTGCTGTTCTGGATGGTGGCCATCAGTTCGCGCTCGCGCGCGGTGGTGCTGGTTTCGCGCTGGAACATCAGCGCCAGCTTCTGCTCGGTTTCCTGATAGCGGCGCAACGCGTCATCGAAATCCTGGCTGGCGCGCTCCAGCGCCGGCTGGTTGCCGGCCAGCAGGGCGTTGCGGATTTCGAGGCGGAGTTGCTGGTTGAGCTCCAGCAGTTGATGGGCCAGATGGGCTTCGACATTGTTGACGCGGGTGATGTCGCGGATGGCGCCGTTGATGTTGTCGAAGCCTTGCAGCGACACGGCGATGCAAAGCAACAGCAGGAATATGATTGCTCCATAGCCCAGCGCCTGCCTGGTGGCGACGCGCATGCCTGGTTTGGCTGTCATGGCGTGTTTCCCTGTGTCTGGTGCGGAGGCCGGCCAGCGGCTGCGGCATCGGGGCGCGGGGACAGGCGCTCAGATTCCTTGCGACAGGCGTGCCGGATCAGCGAGGGCACGTCCAGAATCAGCGCCACCTCCCCGGTGCCGAGTATGGTGGAGCCGCTGATGGCCTTGAGCGTGCTGAACAGCGCGCCCAGCGGCTTGATCACGGTCTGGAATTCGCCTTGCAGCGCGTCCACCACCAGGCCGGCCTTGCGGTCGTCGTAGTGGACCACCACTACATTGCGGCGCGCCGCCGCTTGGGAGCGCAGTTCGAAAAACGACGACAGGTGCAGCAGCGGCAGCAACTCGCCGCGCAGGTTGATGCAGTCGTGCACGCCGTTGGCCGGCAAGCCGGCCGGCAGTTCTATGCATTCGACCACAGCCTCCAGCGGCAGCACGAAGGTGGAGGCGGCCACTTCCACCAGGAAGCCGTCGATGATGGCCAGCGTCAGCGGCAGGCGGATGCGGAAGGTGGTGCCGCGGCCTGGTTCGCTGTCGATGTCTATCGAGCCGTGCAGCTGTTCGATGCCGCGTTTGACCACATCCATGCCCACGCCGCGGCCGGACAGGCTGGTCACCTGCGTCGCGGTGGAGAAGCCGGCGGCGAAGATCTGCTGAAACACGATGTTGTCCGCCGGCTCGTCGCCGGGCGGCAGCAGGCCGCGTTCGCGCGCCTTGGCCAGGATGCGTTCGCGATCCAGGCCAAGGCCGTCGTCGGCCACTTCTATCACTACGCTGCCGGACTCGTGATAGGCGTTGAGCCAGATGTTGCCGGCGGCCGGCTTGCCCTGCTCCAGCCGGACCTGCGTCGATTCTATGCCGTGATCGATGGCGTTGCGCACGATGTGCAGCAGCGGATCGCCCAGTTTTTCCACCATTGACTTGTCCAACTCGGTTTCCGCCCCGACGATGTGCAGCTGGATATCCTTGCCCAGTTCGCGCGACACGTCGCGCGCCACCCGCGGGAAACGGTGGAAAATCTCGCCTATCTGCACCATGCGCATCGACAGCGTGCCGGCGCGGATCTGTTCGATCAGATTGGCGATGGTCAGCGTCGCCTCCACCAGCGGCGTCTGCTGCGAGCGGCGGGCGATCAGATTGGCAGCCGCGCCGGCGATCACCAGCTCGCCTATCAGGTTGATCAGGCTGTCCAGCTTGCCGGCCTCCACCTTGATGAAGCGGCTTTCCATCGCCTTGCCGCGGGTTTCGCCGCCGCTCTGCGCGGCAGGGTCGTGCGGCGCCGGCTCGTCGCTGGCCGCCGGCTCGCTGTCTTCCCGCGGCGCCAGCTTGGGATCTTCGTCGACAGCGCGGTCCGGCAGCGCGCCGAATCGCTGCCAGGCCTGCCGCACCGCGGCGGCCTCCTCCTCGGCCGCGCTGGCGCAGCTTTCCTGCAGATGCGGCGCGGCGGCTTCCAGCGGCCAGATGTACAGCTCGCTGTCCTCACGGACGAATTCGAAGGCTTCCTGCAGCGCGGCCTCCGCGATGTCGGCGCTGAAATCGGCGCAGTACAGCACTTCAAACCGCAGGTAGTTGCTTTCGGCATCGAAGGCGTCGCCGGGCGGCAAGCCGGCGCAGATGGCCTGGACCTGCTCGATGCGGCCTATGGTGGCCAGGTAGCGCAGGAAGGATGACGGGTCCAGGCCGTTGCGCAGCACGTCCGGGCCGAAACGCAGCGACAGCAGCCAGCGGTTGGTCTGCGACGAATGGCCTGACGATTGTGGCGGAAGGGCTGCCGGCTGCATCGGCGGCGCTTCCTCCAGATAATCCAGCAATGCCGTCAGCAGCCCTTCGTCGCGCAACGCGGCCAGGTCTTCCTTGGCCGCCAGCGCTTGCACCATCAGCTTGACATGGTCGTGGCAGCGCAGCAGCAGGCCGATCAGTTCGTCGTTTAGGCTCAGGTGGCCGTCGCGCAGCTGGTCGAGCAGGTTTTCCGCCTGGTGGGTGAAGTTGACGATCTCCTCCAGCCCGAACAGCCCGGCCGAGCCCTTGATGGTGTGCATGGTGCGGAACAGGGCGTTCAATTGCTCGGCATCGGCGTGTTCCGCCTCCGCGTCCAGCAGGATGGTTTCCATTTCGTCCAGCAATTCGCGCGACTCCTCCAGAAAGGTCTGCAGCGCCTGTTCAAGATCCATGGCCATGGTCCTCCCCTTGAGCTTCCAGCGGCAGGTCGCGCTGCAGTCCCATCAGCCGGACGAAGTCTCGCACCGCCTTGCTGGGCGCATGCAGCGATACCGGCAGCCCCAGCCGGCTACCTTCGCGCAGCAGCCAGACCAGGACCTGGGCGCCGGCGCAATCGATCTCCTCCACCGCTGACAGGTCCAGCAGGATCGCCTCTTCGCCGCGCAGCGCCTGCCGCAACTGTGCCAGCAGCTCTGCTGCCTGATAGATGGTTTGCTCGTTGCCGGCGCGGATCGAGAGCGGCATGTCGGCTCCGGTTTAGGGCAGGATCAGTTTGGAAACCGCCGTCAGCAGTACCGGGGGTTGGAAGGGCTTGATCACCCAGGCCTTGGCGCCGGCTTCCTTGCCTTCGCGTTTTTTCTCATCGGCCGACTCGGTGGTCAGCATGATCACTGGGGTGAACTTGTATTGCGGCAGCTGTTTGATGTGCTTCAGCAGGCTGATGCCATCCAGCTGCGGCATGTTGACATCGGAGATGATCAGGTGAATCTTGCGTCCATCCAGCATGTCCAGCGCTTCCTTGCCGTTTCCCGCCTCCAGCACCTCGTAGCCGGCGCCGGCCAAGGTCATCCTCACCACCTGGCGCAGGGTGGTGGAGTCATCGACTATCAATATGGTTTTGGCCATCTGCTACATTCCCGTCATTCAGAAAAAGGTGATATCGCTCGGCCCCGGCGGCCTGCTGCTGCCGTCGCGGTTGTGCAGGGAGCGCTGCTCGTGGGTGGTGTAGCTGTTTTTCAGGGCGTTGAGCCAGGCCTCTGTATCCGGGGGGGCCGGCAAGTCGTCTTCGCTGGTCAGCGCCCCGTGCAGCATGGTTTCCAGTTGCCAGATGTCGTTCTGGACATGCGCCAGTATCTGGCTGACCCGATCCTGGAACTGCAGGTGTATCAGCACGTCTTCCGCGGTGGTCTGCAGATTGAAGCCGGATGCGGCGTCGTCCCGCCTCGATGGCCGGGGAGCCTGGAGGTCCTGGCTCACTTGTTCCAGCTGCAACAGCAGCTGCCGGACCTGTCCGGCGATCTGCTCGTCGCGCGCGGACTGGCCATGGGGCGTCTCCTGCGCCAGCGCTTCCAGCCGCAGGCCCGACTGCCGCAACTGTTCCAGCACCGGCGCCAGCCGATTCCGTAGCGGCGCCTCCTCCAACGCGTTGGCGAGGCGGGTTTCGGCTGGTTCCCGGGCATGAGCCGCGTCATCCTGATCCTGTTCCTGATAGCCCAGTTGGCGCAGCATGCCGTCAAAGCGCGAAGTGAGATGGCAGGCTGCGTCGTCTATCTGTTCGCGTCCCAGTGCGATGTGTCCGGCCCACAACGGCAGCAGCGCGTAGACATGGCTGGCGACGTCGCGCCAGTAGCGTGCCTGGGTGTCGCTGTCTTGCGGCTGCGGCGGGGACGGCGCTGGCCGGACGGACGGCCACAACAGCAGCAGCAGGATCAGCAGGGTGGTCAGGCCCAGCGCGGGCCAGAAAAAGGGATGGTCGATGAACAGCGCGTACTGGATTCCCCCGTTGACGATCAGGCCGATTTCCAGCCGGATCCAGCGCCAGGGTTGAACAGGGGCAATCATGCATGGGTCCCGTCAGTCGGATGCGTAATCTTCTTTCTGTTTGTAGCCGTTGCGCTGGGGGGATGCAAACAGCCTGTCAGTTGTCTTATCCGGATGGCGGATGCCAGGCGCGGCCGGGCTCGTGCGTGGGAAATCCGCCGCGGGCTTGCCAATTCAGCCTTGCATTTATCGACATTCTGTGGTCAGAATCGAAGTTCGACATTTCAACCATTTTGAAACAAGAAGCACGTAATGGCACTCATCGTACAGAAGTACGGCGGCACCTCGGTCGGGACAACCGAGCGCATCAAGAATGTGGCCCGCCGCGTCGCCAAATGGAAGGCTCAGGGACATGATGTGGTGGTGGTGGTTTCCGCGATGAGCGGCGAAACCAATCGCCTGATCGCCCTGGCCAAGGACATTCAGGACTATCCGGACCCGCGTGAGCTGGACGTGATCGTTTCCACCGGCGAACAGGTCACCATTGGCCTGTTGGCGATGGCGCTGAAGGAAATCGGCGTGCCGGCCAAGAGCTATTGCGGCTGGCAGGTGAAGGTGGTGACCGACCAGGCGCACACCAAGGCTCGCATTCAGTCGATTGACGAAGCCGTGATGCGCGGCGATTTGAAGGACGGCCGCGTGGTTATCGTCGCCGGTTTCCAGGGGGTAGACGAGGAAGGCAACATCACCACGCTGGGACGCGGCGGCTCGGACACCTCGGCGGTGGCGCTGGCGGCGGCGTTGAAGGCCGACGAGTGCCAGATCTACACCGACGTCGACGGCGTCTACACCACCGACCCGCGCGTGGTGCCGGAAGCGCGCCGGCTGAAGACGGTCACCTTCGAAGAGATGATCGAGATGGCGTCGCTGGGCTCCAAGGTATTGCAGATACGCTCGGTGGAGTTCGCCGGCAAGTACAAGGTACGTTTGCGCGTGCTCTCCAGCTTCGAGGACGAAGGCGAGGGCACCCTGATCACGTTTGAGGAAGATGAAAGCATGGAAAAGGCGGTAGTGGCAGGCATCGCGTTCGATCGCAACGAGGCCCGCATCAATGTCAAGGGCGTGCCGGACAAGCCGGGCATCGCCTACCAGATCCTCGGACCGATCGCCGACGCCAACATCGAAGTGGACATGATCATCCAGAACGTGGGCGAGAACGGCACCACCGATTTCTCCTTCACCGTGCCGCGCGGCGAGTTCCAGCGCACGCTGACCATCCTGCGCGAAGTGCAAACCCATATCGGCGCCGCCAAGATCGACGCCGACGACAAGGTGGCCAAGATTTCCATCGTCGGCGTCGGCATGCGTTCGCACTGCGGCATCGCCTCCACCATGTTCCGCACGCTGGCGGAGGAGGGCATCAATATCCAGATGATCTCCACTTCCGAGATCAAGGTTTCGGTGCTGGTGGACGAGAAATACCTGGAGCTGGCGGTTCGCGTTTTGCATAAGGTTTTCGGCCTGGACCAGGCGGCATAAATAATTTTGCATTTATGCTTGACAGCAAGAGCAGCCATATTTAGTATGGCGCTCTCTGAACGGAGAAATGGCCGAGTGGTCGAAGGCACTTCCCTGCTAAGGAAGCATACGGGCTTAAACCTGTATCGAGGGTTCGAATCCCTCTTTCTCCGCCAGAAACTGCACCCGTAGCTCAGTTGGATAGAGTATCTGGCTACGAACCAGAGGGTCGGGCGTTCGAATCGCTCCGGGTGCACCAAGACGTCCCTATAGTTTAGCGGTTAGAACACCGCCCTTTCACGGCGGTAGCCGGGGTTCGATTCCCCGTGGGGACGCCAGGATTCAGAAAAAGCCCGACATGAAAATGTCGGGCTTTTTCTATTTCCACCTTATCGAATTCAACCGAACTCCGTATGGAAAATGGCGGAAGTGTCGATTCAGCAAAAACGGGATGCTAGGCATCCCGTTTTTCATTTTCCGAGCGCTACCGCTTCAGAAGTGGTGATTCAGTTCCAGCCAGACCTGGCGGCCGTAAGGCGGGTACGTGCCTACCGGGTAGAACGGCGAGCCCTCGCTGTAGTCCTTCTTGATGAAGTCCTGCAGGTTGTTGACGATCAGGCTTAGCGAAGTTTGCTTGCTCAATTGATAGCCTACGCTCAGATTGGCCAGGATGGTGGGCGTCAAGTAGCCGTTTTCGGCATTGTTCGGCACTTTGCCGTAGCGCGTCAGTTGCAGCGTGGACGACCAGTTGCCGATATTCCAGCCCAGGCTGGCGCTCAGCTTGTTGCGCCAGTCGTGATTGCTCAAGTCCTGCAGCCTATCCTGAGTGGGGTCGCCGGCGAATTGCTGATAGGTGAAGGTCAGCACCTGGGAGTAGCTGGCCTGCAGCTGGAAGCGGCCCCAGCGCGCGGTCTTCCAGCGCAGCTTGCCGTTCAGGTCTATGCCGCTGGTGCGTTCGTTGGCTGCGTTGATCGGATTGGTCAGGATCTGGTTGATGGCGCCCGGATCCAGTACGGCATTGGCCGGATTGCGCTGCACCCGCCGTAGCGCGTCCTGGCAGAGGCTGGAGTCGATGTCCAGCTTGCCGCTGCGGCAATCCGCCTCATCGTGCAGGATTTTGTCCTGGTCCAGGTCGGTCACTAGGTCGTTGATGGTGATATTCCAGTAGTCCAGCGACAGGTCGGCGTCGGTGCTGGGCGACCAGACGAAGCCGAAGCCGTAGGATTTTCCGTTTTCAGGCTTAAGGTTCGGATTGCCGCTTTTGACGAAGTTGGCCGCCAGGTCTTTGTAGTCGCAGGTGGCGTTGGGCTGGCCGGCTTGCAGGCAGCGCCAGTAGTCGGTCACGCCTGGGTAGTAGCCGCGGCTTTGCGTCAGGAATAGGTAGTTCATGTCCGGCGCGCGGAAGCTGGTGGCGTAGTTGCCGCGCAGCAGCAGCGTGTCCAGCGGGCGGAATTCCAGGCCGCTGCCATAGGTGAACTTGCCGACGCTGCTGTCAGAGATGGCCAAGCGGTCATAGCGGCCCGATAGGGTGACGTTCAGGCGCGGGTGAAGCGGAATGAGCAGCTCCGCGCCGGCGGCCTGGCGCGCGCGGGTGCCGCCGGCGTGGCTGCCGGGAGAGGTGCGGTAGAACACGCCTTGCCCTAGTTGGGTGTCGGGATCGTTGCTGAAGCCCTGGCTGCCCCATTCCAGCGCGCCGGCCAGCTTCACCGCCCCTGCCGGCAGTTTGAACAGGTCGCCGCTGCCGCTGAGGCTCAGCGCCTGTAGCCAGGATTTGTCCTGCTCCACGCTTCTGCCGAGGACGCTGTTGAATTGCGCCGTCGTGATCGGGGTGGCAAAATTCGCCGCGTTGGGGGCGTAGATGCCTATGCCGTTGCTGTCGGTGCCCAGTTGCGGACCGAGGAAGAGGCTGTCGACGTTGGCCAGCAGCCGCGGTGCGGTCTGCTGGCTGGTGTAGATCGAGGCATTGTACGCGGCTTCGTAATTCCAGCTGGTGCCGGGCAGATCGCCGCGTATGCCGAAGGTGAGGTTGGCTGACAGGTCGTCCCATTTGCGGTTGTAGGTGGTGGCGCCGCCGATTTCTTCCGGCGCTAGCCGCCTGGTCCATTGTTCGTACTGCCCGGTGTTCTGGTTGAGGAAGTATTGGTTGGAGCCGCCCAGCGAGGTCCATGCCGGACCGCGGGTGTTGTTTTCGGTATGGTTGAAGCCGAGCAGGGCATCGCTGAACAGTTCGGCGTGGTCGTTGAGCTGGTAGTTGGCGCTCAGGTAGCCGTTCTGGCTTTGGTTGGCGGTCTGGATGGTCCAGTAGTCCGGATTGGCCTGGCCGCTGGCGCAAACCACGCCGTTGCCGGTCTTGGTGTGGATCGCGTAGGGCCGGACGCTGTTGTTGAACAGGCTGGCAAAGACGCCGCAATTTCCGGCGCCTATGTATTGCCCCTTGTTCGGGCCTTGCTTGACCTGTCGGGACCAGATGGTGGTGGGGGCGGAGCCATCCGAGCTGTTGTCGGCCATGAAGCCGCGTTGATTGCTCCAGATGGCGTTGCGCTGGCTCAGTTCCAGTCCGTAGATCAGGCTGAGCTGATCCCAGCTGTGGCCGCCGCTGATTTGTAGTCTGCCATTCTCGGCGCCATGGTGTTCGCTGGCGCCGACCTTGACGTTGACATCCACGCCGTCGGTTTTCTTTTTCAGGATGACGTTGACCACGCCGGCGATGGCGTCGGAGCCGTAAATGGCGGAGGCGCCGCCGTTGAGGATTTCTATCCGGTCTATCATGGCGGCCGGAATGTTGGCCAGATTGACGAAATTGACCGAGCCGTCGTACGCAGTCGGGTAATCGGCGACTCGGCGGCCGTTGATCAGCGTCAGCGTGTGATTGGGGCCCAGGCCGCGCAGGCTGATGGCATTGGCTGCTGGGGTGAAGGTGTTGCCGAAGTCCGCGCCCTGGGTGAAGCCGGTGTTCTGGGGCAGGCTGTTCAGCGCGTCATAGACATTGGTGTAGCCTTGTTTTTCGATGTCGGTGCCGGTGATTACGGTGACGCTGGTCGGTCCTTTCTGCTCCGATCGGGAGATGCGCGAGCCGGTGACGGTGACGCGTTCCAGTGCGGTGCTATTGTCGGAGCTGGCAGTGTCGGCCAGCGCAGGCCAGGCGGCTCCGCTCAGTAATGCATAAATGATATATGAGTTAAATTGTTTATGTATTTTCACGAAATGTCTCCAGGCAAGGCTGGTCCTGTGGAAACTTTGAAAAATACAATGTATCACTTTGTCATTTTTGTGTATTAAACAAAATAAGCATAGTTAATGCTTTTAGAATATATTGTCTTTGCTAGAACGTCGGCGGCAGGCGGACTCCTTATTCCTGGCGGCGGGCATGGCGCACGGTGCTGCCGTTGCTGTTGATCAGTTGTCGCGCCGGTGGCGGGCCTATGCTTCAGCCTTTGGTTTTAGTGGGGTAAAACGGGGTGAATATCTGTTCTATCCGTTGCTTTGACGCGCTTGGGTCGTTGTCGGGCACTGCCAGTCCCGGGCGTCCGCCGCTGGGCGGCTTGTTTCAATGTTTGCGCGACGAATGCGAAAAAGCCCAGCATCTGCATGCTGGGCTTTTTCTTGAATTTGGCGTCCCCACGGGGAATCGAACCCCGGCTACCGCCGTGAAAGGGCGGTGTTCTAACCGCTAAACTATAGGGACTTAAACTGTGGTGCACCCGGAGCGATTCGAACGCCCGACCCTCTGGTTCGTAGCCAGATACTCTATCCAACTGAGCTACGGGTGCAGCTTTGGCGTCCCCACGGGGAATCGAACCCCGGCTACCGCCGTGAAAGGGCGGTGTTCTAACCGCTAAACTATAGGGACGCTGAATTGTGGTGCACCCGGAGCGATTCGAACGCCCGACCCTCTGGTTCGTAGCCAGATACTCTATCCAACTGAGCTACGGGTGCACTGCCTCGCTAGACGTTGTGTCTTGCGAGGAGGTGAATATTACAGATGGTGTTTTGGGCTGTCAACACCCCGTAGGATTTTTTTTGCAAAGCCGGTAAACTGGCCTGCTATTGCTGTCGCAGCGCTCCAACATGATTAGGCAAATGGCATGTTCGGCGAGCGACGCTGCACGACTGAAAGCGACTAAATAGATTGAATACCTTGTTTGAACAGCCCTGCGCCATTGTCGACCTGGAAACCACAGGCGGCAATATCAGCCGCGACCGCATCACCGAGGTGGGCATGATCCTGATCGATGGCGAGCGGGTGGAGCGCCAGTCCTGGCTGGTCAATCCCGGTCAGCCGATTCCGCCCTTCATCGAAAACATGACCGGCATCCGCAATGAGATGGTGGCCGGGGCGCCGCCGTTTGCCGCGCTGGCCGGCGAACTGCTGTCGCGGCTGCAGGGCCGCCTGCTGCTGGCGCACAACGCCCGTTTCGATTACGGTTTTTTGAAAAATGAATTCCGCCGCCATGGCCTGCGTTTCCAGACGCAGACGCTGTGCACGGTCAAGCTGTCGCGCCGGCTGTATCCGCAGCACTTCAAGCACAGCCTGGACAGCCTGATCGCGCGGCACGACATCGAGATGCCGGAGCGGCATCGCGCGCTGGCCGATGCCGAGGCGGTGCACCGCTTCCTGCAGATAGCCGCGGCCGAGTTGGGGCAAGAGCGGCTGACGCATGAGGCGGCGCAACTGCTGTCGCAGCCGGCCGAGTTGAGCGACCTGGCGCCGCAACTGCAGCAGCAGATCGAGGAGTTGCCGGATTCGGCCGGTGTGTATGTGTTGTTCGATCTGGAGGACCGCGCGCTGTATGTCGGTCGCGCCGCCAATCTGTACCGCAAGGTGCTGGGCCACTTCTCCAGGGCCAAACCCGGCCATAAGAGCCACGAGGTGCGCATAGACGAGCCGGTGGCGAGGGTGGAGTGGCGGGAGAGCCTGGGCGAGTTCGGCGCCCATCTGCAGGAGCTGCAATGGCTGCGTTACCACCTGCCGCTGCACAATCCGCGCGCGCGGATGCTGGGCGAGGCCTGTTCGCTGCAATTGCAGACCGACGCGGACGGCTTCGTGCGGCTGCGGCCGGTATCGGCGCAGGACATGGACTTCAGCCGCACCACAGACTTGTACGGCCTGTTCCGCAACGCGCGCGAGGCGCGCAAGGCGCTGGCGCAGATCGCGCTGGCGCAAGGCTTGTGCCAGGCGGTGCTGGGGGTGGAGCAGGTGACCAGCCGCAAGGGCGCGGCCTGCAACGCCTACAGCCTGCAGCGCTGCCGCGGCGCCTGCGTCGGCAAGGAGGGCGCGGACAGCCACAATCTGCGGCTGCTGTCGGCGCTGCAGCGGCTAAAGGTCAAGCCATGGCCGTTCGAGGCCGCGGTGGCGGTGGTGGAGCGGGACGAGGTGTGCGGCGACGTGGTGCAGCACCTGTTCGACCGCTGGTGCTACCTGGGATCGCGCCGCAATGGCGGCGAGTTGACCGGCGAGCCGGCTTTCGATCTGGACTACTACAAGCTGCTGGAGAGCGAATTGCGCAGGCCGGAGCGGGAGCTGATCGAGTTGTAAGACAGCGTAGCGATGGAAAAAGGCAAGCCGCGCGGGCTTGCCTTTTTCATTGGCCGGCGGGGCTGCGCCGGTTTATTCATGCATCGCCAGGAAGCCGCGCAGCCGGCTTTCGATGATGCGCGGGTTTTCGCCGTTGGCGATGGCGACGATGCCTTCCACCACCAGCTCCTTCATCGCCAGCTCCGACGCCACCAGGTGCTTGAGTTTGTTGCCCACCGGCAGGAAAAACAGGTTGGCCGAGCCGACGCCGTAGACGGTGGCGACGAAGGCCACCGCGATGCCGCCGCCCAGCTTGGACGGGTCCGACAGGTTTTCCATCACGTGGATCAGGCCCAGCACCGCGCCCAGAATGCCCATGGTGGGCGAATAGCCGCCGGCCGATTCCCAGATGCGTGCCGCCTGTTTGCGGGCGTGCTCGAACATGCTGATCTCCACGTCCATCACCGCGCGCAGCGTGTCCGGCTCGGTGCCGTCCACCAGCATTTGCAACGCCTTCTTGGTGAACGGGTCCCTTTGCATGTTGATCACCCCTTCCAGCGCCAGCAGCCCGCCCTTGCGCGAGGTCTGACTCCAGTTCACCACTTCGCGGATCATTTTCTCGTGGTCGAAATTGGGCGGACGAAAGATCCAGCGGACCATGCGCAGGCCGGCCATGAACTGTTTGGGCGTGCTTTGCAGCATCACCGCGCTGGCGGTGCCGCCGATGACTATCATGAAGGCGGTCAGCTGCATCAGCGAACCGAGGCTGCCCCCTTCTATGGCCTGGCCGGCGATGATGGCGGTCAGGCCCAGGATGATGGCGATTAGACTGATCTTGTCCACTAGGTGTTTCCGTTATTGAGCTGGTCTGAAGCCCGGCATCATGTCAACCGGGCCCTCCCTTACAGCCAGTCTTTCAGTTTGGCCCGCAGCCGGGCGATGGCCTGGCTGTGCAGCTGGCAGACCCGGGACTCGGTCACGCCGAGCACCGCGCCGATTTCCTTCAGGTTCAGTTCCTGTTCGTAGTACAGCGCCATCACCAGCTGGTCGCGTTCTGGCAGGAACTTGATCGCGCTGATCAGATGCTGGCGGAAGTTGTCGTCGGCGAGCGCGGCCAGCGGGTCCGGCGAATCCTCGTCGGCGACATTGGCCACCGGGTTGTGCGGGTTTTCACCATCGTCGCCGCTGAAGTCCTCGAAGTGTAGCAGGGTGGTGCCTTTGCATTCTCCCAGCATGTCCTGGTATTGATCCAGATCGATCCCGAGTTCGGCGGCGATTTCCGATTCCAGCGGCGCCCGGCTCAGCTGCTGTTCCAGCCGGGATATCGCTTCCTCTATCTGGCGGGCGTTGCGCCTGGCCTGGCGCGGCAGCCAGTCCTCTCGCCTGAGTTCGTCCAGCATCGCGCCGCGGATGCGCTGGCTGGCGAAGGTTTCGAACATCACGCCCTGCGCCGGATCGAACTGGCGCGCGGCTTCGATCAGGCCGATCATGCCCACCTGGATCAGGTCGCCCAAGTCCACCGAGGCCGGCAAGCGGGCGATCATGATGCTGGCCAGCTTGCGTACCAGCGGGGCGTAGGCCTCCACGTCTATCTCGACGCTGGGGGCCGCGTTGGCATAGCCCGATCGGCGGAATGACGGGATACTCATAAGGGTTTGGCTCCATCTGCCTCGGCCCAGTCGCGCGAGGCGGCAATCAGCAAGTCCATGTATCCGGTACTGTCGCGCGCGGTCTCCGGCGCATCCCAGTGCAGCAGCACCGCCGCCAGTTGCGAGAACGCGGCGGCGGCTTCGCTGTCGGGGAAGGCCTCCATCAGAGGGCGGTGCAGCGTCTGGCTGCGGCGCACGGTATTGTCGTGCGGCACGAAGCCCACCCAGCGCAGCGAAACCGTCAGAAACTCGCCGGTGACCGCCGACAGCCGGGTGAACAGTTCGCGCGCCTCGTCCAGGTGGCGCGCGCGGTTGATCAACACATTGAAGCGCTGGCGGCCATACTGGCTGGCCAGCCGCTTGATGTTGGCGTAGGCGGTGGTCAGCGACTCGGCCGCTGGCGTCAGCACCAGCACCAGATTGTCGGCCACGCTGGCCGGGATGGCGTCCAGGCCGGGGTTGGGCACGTCGATCAGCAGCGCCGAGGCGTCGCGTTCCAGCGCGCCGAACTCGCTGCCCAGCCTAAGCCACAGCTGGGTGGAGAACAGCGCGCGCTGTTCCGGCCTTGCGTAAAGGTTGACCAGCTGTACCCCCTGGCGCGAGGTGATCATCATTTCATCCAGTCCGCCCACGCTGACCACCTGGCTTTCCAGGGTGGCGGTGGATGGGACGCCCAGACGGCGCGTCTGCACCTGTCCCAGGCAACAGTCTACCACCAGCGGCCGCAGCCCGGCGTAGGCCAGGCCCAGCGACAGCTCGGTCACCAGCGTGCTGGTGCCGGAGTGCTCGGAGCCGATGAAGGCGAAGCTGGGCGCGCGGTTCTGTTGCGCGGCGAGCAGGCGGAGGCTGGCGGCTTGGTCCTGCATGACGTTTACAGCCATCCGGCCTGGGCCGCCTGCATGATGGGCAGCTCGTCGGCCTGCAGCGAAAACGGCGAGCCTATCTGCTGGGCGCGCATCGCGCGGTCCACCAGGAAGGCGGCGTTGGCCGAGTGCAGGTCTTCCGGCACCCGCTGGCCGTTGGTGATGAAATAGAGCTTGAGGCGGTTGCGGATGATCACGTCCAGGCTGGGGCCCTGCGCCACCGCCTCGTCTATCTTGGACAGGATGCAGCCGGCCAGGCCGTCGCCGCGGTAGCGCCGCACCACGTCTTCCAGCGTGTGGCCGTCGGTATTGGCGGCCAACAGCAGCAGCCGTTCTATCGGCCGGCCGGCGGTGCGCAGCATGTCTATCTGCGCCAGCACGCGAGCGTCGCGCTGGCCCATGCCCACGGTGTCGATGAAAACGATGTGGCGGTTGGACAGGTCGGCCAGCGTCAGCTGCAGATCGCCCTCGTTCTGGATGGAGAACACCGGCACGCCCAGTATCTTGCCGTAGATGCGCAGCTGGTCCTGCGCGCCGATCCGGTAGCTGTCGGTGGTGATCAGCGCCACGTGCTGCGCGCCGAAGCGCATGGTGGCGCGAGCCGCCAGCTTGGCCACGGTGGTGGTCTTGCCGACGCCGGTGGGGCCGACCAGAGCGAAGATGCCGCCGCGGTCCATCACTTCCTTGTCGGCGTCCGCGCATTTCAGATTGTGCACCAGCGCCGAGCGCGCCCATTTGACGGCGACTTCGGCCTGGTACTGCGCCGGCATCTTTTCTATCAGCTGGCGGATCAGCTGGGCGGAGAATCCCATCGCCAGCAGGTGTTTGAACAGCTCGATGCGGTTTGGCGCCTTGCCTTCCATGTCCGACCAGGCGAAGCTGGCCAACTGGCTTTGCAGCAGGCTGCGCAGCAGTTTGATTTCGTCGCCTATCTGCCTGAGTTCCTGGGCCATCTGCTCCGGCTCCTCGCCATTGGACGGTTGCGCCTGCGGCGGCCGGGCCGCGACCGGACGCGGCTGCGCTGTCGCCGGAGCGCTGACAGACCGGGCCGCCGCGGCGGCCGGCTGCGCGGGCAGGGGAGCCGGGGCCGGCTCCGGCGGGGAGTAGACCGGCTCCATCCGCGGCCTGGCGCTTTCCAGCCGCGGCGGCGCCGGGCTTTCCAGCGGCTCCACCGGCATCGCGTAGGTGCGGGCGATGGCGCGGTTCACCGCGCTGCCGTTGGGCGGGATGGGGGCGGGCTGCTGCGGGCGGTTGACCGCCGGCGGCGCGTTGCGCGGCGGATGCTTGCTGCTGGAGGTGGACAGGGTGCTGGCCAGGTTGGCGACGTCGGCGTCGGCCACCGCCATGATTTCCACCCCGCCGCCCATGGTGGGGCGGTTGGACAAAATGAGGGCATCCGCCCCCAGTTCTTCGCGAACTTGCCTGAGTGCGTCTCGAGTGGTCTTCCCGAAGAACTTTTTCACCACCATTGTCGATTAGCCCTTGCTACCGCCGATTACCGCAATTATACGAATGGATTTATTGTCCGGGATCTCATTATGCGAAATCACACGCAGTTGCGGCAATGCCCGGCGCAGAAAGCGCGCCAGCAGGGGCCGCAGACCGGGTGCGGTCAGCAGTACCGGATTGTAACCCTGAATCTCCACCTGTTCGGTCTGTTGCGCGGCGCTCGACAGCAGGTTTTCCGCCAGGCCGGGCTCCAGGCCGCCGCCTGCCTTCGATTGCACCGCCTGCATCAAGACGTTTTCCAGCGCCGGCTCCAGCGTCATCAGCGGCAGTTCCGCCTCGCCGGGGAACAGCTGCTGCACGATCACCCGCGACAGCGCGGTGCGCACGGTGCTGGTCAATTCGTCCACATCCTGATTGGCGGGGAGGTGATCGGCCAGCGTTTCTATGATGGTGCGGAAGTCGCGGATGTGGATGCCGTCGTTCAGCAGTTGCTGCAGCACCTTTTGCAGCGTGCCCACCGGCACCACCTTGGGAACCAGGTCTTCGATCAGCTTCGGCGACTCCTTGGCCTGATGGTCGATCAGCGCCTGCACTTCCTCGCGGCCCAGCAACTCCGCCGCATGGGTTTGCAGCAAATTGGAAATATGGGTGGCGACCACGGTGCTGGCGTCCACCACGGTATAGCCCAGCGACTGCGCCTCTTCCCGCTTGCCGGCGTCTATCCACACCGCCGGCAGGCCGAAGGCCGGGTCGGTGGTGGCGTTGCCGGCGATTTCCTTGCTCACCCGGCCGGGGTTGATCGCCAGGAACTGGCCGATATAGGCCTCGCCCTTGCCCAGCTCCACGCCTTTCAGCAGGATGCGGTAGGCGTTGGGCTTGATTTCCAGGTTGTCGCGGATGTGCACTGGCGGCACCAGGAAGCCCAGATCCTGAGCGATCTTCTTGCGGATGCCGCGGATGCGGCGCAATAGTTCGCCGTCCTGGGTGCGGTCCACCAGCGGAATCAGCCGGTAGCCCACTTCCATGCCTAGCTGGTCCACGTGCTGGACATCGTTCCAGCTGACTTCCGCGCCTTGCTGTTCCGGCGCCGGCGGCGGCAGCGCCGCCTGCTGCTCGCGCGCCAGCTCGCGCTGGTGCCGCTGCTCCATCGTCCTGGCCAGCGCCAGCAGCGCGCCGGCGATCAGCAGGAAGGACAGATGGGGCATATTGGGGATCAGGCCTATCATGCCTATCACCGCCGAGGTGATGTACAGTACCTGCGGCTTGGTGAACAGCTGGGTCAGGAACTGCTCCGACATGTCCTGATCGGTGCCGACGCGCGACACCACGATGCCGGCGGCGGTGGAGATGATCAGCGCCGGAATCTGCGCCACCAAGCCATCGCCTATGGTCAGCAGCGTGTAGGTTTCGGCCGCCTGGCCCACCGGCAGGTCGTGTTGCACCACGCCGACGATCAGGCCGCCGATGATGTTTATCAGGATGATCATAATGCCGGCCATCGCGTCGCCGCGGACGAATTTGGAGGCGCCGTCCATCGCGCCGAAGAAGTTGGCTTCCTCGGCGATGGTGGAGCGGCGCTTGCGGGCCTCGTCCTCGCCGATCAGGCCGGCGTTGAGGTCGGCGTCGATCGCCATCTGCTTGCCGGGCATCGCGTCCAGGGTGAAGCGGGCCGACACTTCGGCGATGCGGCCGGCGCCCTTGGTGATCACCACGAAGTTGATGATAGTGATGATGACGAACACCACGATGCCGATGGCGACGTTGCCGCCCACCAGAAAGTGGGAGAACGATTCGATCACCTTGCCGGCGGCGTCCGGTCCGGTATGGCCTTCCAGCAGCACCACCCGGCTGGAGGCGACGTTCAGCGACAGCCGCAGCAGGGTGGTGACCAAGAGCACCGACGGGAAGGACGAGAAGTCCAGCGGCTTCCTGACGTTGATCCCAACCAAGAGCACGATCACCGACACCGCGATGTTGAAGGTGAAGAAGATGTCCAGCAGCACCGGCGGCAGCGGCAGCACCATCATCGTCAGGATCAGGATGATGAGCAGCGGCCCGGCGAGCTGGGAGATCTTGAGGCTTCTGAGGATCTGTAGGATGGAGTCCATGCTGGCTTATAGGCTTTCTTCAGGCGCCGAATCTTGCGGACGTTTGCTGTAGGGGTCAAGCTCGGCGGGCACTTCGAGCTTGTCCGGGAACACCGGCGCCATGCCGCCGACCGCCTGGTACTGCTGCAGCTGGAATATGTAGGCCAGCACCTGGGCCGCCGCCGCGTACAGCGGCGCGGGGATGTCCTCGCCGAGTTCGGCGTTGAAGTACAGCGCCCGGGCGAAGCTGGGCGAGCGCATCACCGGCACGCGGCAGTCCTTGCCGGTGTCGATGATCTTCTCCGCCAGCTTCAGCGAGCCCTTGGCGATCACCTGCGGCGCGCGCATGCCTTCGTCGTACTTGAGCGCCACCGCGAAGTGGGTCGGGTTGGTGACGATTACATTGGCCTTGGGCACTTCCTGCATCATGCGCTTTCTCGCCGCTTCGCGCTGCATCTGGCGGATGCGGCCCTTCACTTCCGGCGAGCCTTCCGCTTCCTTGTATTCCTGCTTGACCTCTTCCTTGGTCATGCGCAGCTTCTTGTAGTAGGTCCACAGCTGGTAAGGAACATCCAGCGCCACCAGCAGGATCATCGCCGAGGCGACGATGAAGAAGGTGTGGATGATCATGTCGGTCATCTTCAGTATGCCGGATTCGAGCGGCATCGCCAGCAGACCGATGATCTCGCCCCGTTCGCGCCAGATATACCAGGTGGCGATGCCGCCGATCAGCATGCTTTTCAGGATGGCCTTCAATCCCTCGGCGGCGGAGTTCAGCGAGAACAGCCGCCCGATGCCGGGCAGCGGATTGAGTTTGCCGAAATTGGGACCCACCGCTTTCAGGGTGAGGTTCCAGCCGCCGATCAGCATGGGCACGAACAGCGCCACCAGCGCCAGGCCGGCGAAGAACGGCGCCAGCTGCCACAGCGCGCCGAAGATCGCCTCCTTGAAGCGCAGCAGCACCGGCTCGGTGCTTTGCACCGTGCTCTGGTCGAATGTCAGCAAATGGCGCATGGTGTCGCCGAGAAAGCTGGCCATCTTGCCGCCCAGCACCATCAGCAACGATACGCCCGCCATGGTGACGGCGAACGTCGACAGCTCCCGCGAGCGGGGGATGTTGCCGTCTTCCCGCGCCATCGAAAGCCGTTTGGCTGACGCGGGTTCGGTGCGTTCGAGGTCGGAATCTTCTGCCATGGGCTCGCTTTAATAATGCTTTTGTCTTGATTTTAAACTGAATGGTAGCCTATGCCGGGGCGTTCCGGCCAGCATCGCCGCCTCGCCTGTCCGCGGCGCAGGCGGTACAATACAGTGATTATCGATGGGATCGCCAACATGCAACAGTACCTCGACCTGATGCGCCATGTGCTGGAACATGGCCACGACAAGGCCGACCGCACCGGCACCGGCACGCGTTCGGTGTTCGGCTACCAGATGCGCTTCAATCTGGCCGACGGTTTCCCGCTGGTCACCACCAAGAAGTGCCATCTGCGCTCCATTATCCACGAACTGCTGTGGTTTCTGTCCGGCGACACCAATATCCGCTATCTGAAGGAAAACGGCGTGTCGATCTGGGACGAGTGGGCCGACGAAAACGGCGAGCTCGGCCCGGTCTACGGCTACCAGTGGCGCAGCTGGCCGGCGCCGGACGGCCGCCATATCGACCAGATCAGCCAGCTCCTGGACATGATCAAGAAGAACCCGGACTCGCGCCGGCTGATCGTGTCGGCGTGGAACCCGGCGCTGGTGGACCAGATGGCGCTGCCGCCCTGCCACAGCCTGTTCCAGTTCTACGTGGCCGACGGCAAGCTGTCCTGTCAGTTGTACCAGCGTTCGGCCGACATCTTCCTGGGCGTGCCGTTCAATATCGCCAGTTATGCCTTGCTGACCATGATGGTGGCGCAGGTGTGCGGTTTGGAGGCCGGCGACTTCGTCCACACGCTGGGCGACGCCCACTTGTACAGCAACCATCTGGAGCAGACCCAGCTGCAATTAACGCGCCAGCCGCGTCCGCTGCCGACAATGAAGCTCAATCCGGCGGTCAGAGACCTGTTCGCCTTCCGTTTCGAGGACTTCGCGCTGGAAGGCTACGACCCGCATCCGCACATCAAGGCACCGGTGGCGGTATGACGACAAGCAAGAAACCGCGGCTGACGCTGGTGGCCGCCATGGCCGCCAACCGCACCATAGGCATAGAGAACCGCCTGCCCTGGCGTTTGCCGGAAGACCTGAAGCATTTCAAGGCGGTGACGCTGGGCAAACCGGTGGTCATGGGCCGCAAGACCTGGGATTCCATCGGCCGGCCGCTGCCAGGGCGGCGCAATATCGTGGTGACGCGGCAGCAGGGCTGGCGCGCCGAAGGCGCCGAGGCGGCGCATTCGCTGGACGAGGCGCTGGCGCTGGCGGGCGACGTGGAAGAGGTGTGCCTGATAGGCGGCGCCGAGTTGTACCGCCAGGCGATGGCGCGGGCGGACAAGCTGTGCCTGACCGAGATCGCCCAGCCTTTCGATGGCGACGCGCACTTTCCGGCCTTTGCCGCCGAAGACTGGCGCGAAGCCGCGCGCGAGGCGGCGGTGGGCGCCGGCGGCTTGGCCTACGCCTTTGTCGAGTATCTGCGCCGCTGAGCGCGTTGGGCCCGTCCGGGCCTGCCGTTGCGCCAGATGCCGGGCCGGGAGCATGCGCTCCCGGCTTTTTTTGCGGCCCTGGCATGTCATGCGCCGTTTGTCGCGCATTAATTATTGATATGGGAATTTTTTTGATCTAGAGCGAATATTAGGTGTTACAAAACGATAACGCTGCCGGCCTGGCCGGCATCGCGCTCGCGCAGCCTGGCTGCGCCGCGCCTTCTGCATGGTATTCGTGGCCTGAAGTCCGATTCGGTACAGGAGCACGAAAATGGCGCGCATTGCTACCCCCATCAGCGAGATCAAGGCGCATTATGAAGTCGTGGTGATCGGTTCCGGCTACGGCGGCGGCATCGCCGCTTCCCGGATGGCGCGGGCCGGCCGCAGCGTCTGCCTGCTGGAGCGCGGACGCGAGATCATCCCCGGCGAATACCCGGCGACGCTGGCCGAGGCCACGCCGGAATTCCAGGTGCACCATCCGGACGGCCACCTGGGCTCGCGCACCGGCCTCTACGATCTGCACGTCAATCCGCAGCAGAACGTCATGGTCGGCTGCGGCCTGGGCGGCACCTCGCTGATCAACGCCAACGTCTCGCTGCAGCCTGAGCCGCAGGTGTTCGAAGACCCGCGCTGGCCGCGCCTGCTGCGGGAACACGCCGACACCCTGCTGAAAGACGGTTTCCTCCGGGCGCGGGACATGCTGCGGCCCAATCCTTACCCGGACGCCGCGCCGGCATTGCCCAAGCTGCAGGCCAACCAGAAATCCTCGGAGCGGCTCAAGGACAAGCACAGCTTCTACCGGCCGCCGATCAACGTCACCTTCGAGCCGCTGCCGGACGGCCGCAACCACGTCGGCGTCGAGCAGCAACCGTGCAACTACTGCGGCGACTGCGTTTCCGGCTGCAACAACAAGGCCAAGAACACCACGCTGATGAACTACCTGCCCGACGCGTGCAACCACGGCGCGGAAATCTTCTGCCAAGCGTCGGTGCGCTACCTGCAACGCGACGGCGACGGCTGGATCGTGCACTACCAGTACGTCGGTACCGGGCGGGAGGCATTCGACGCGCCGACGCTGTTCGTCAAGGCCGATATCGTCATCCTGTCCGCCGGCACGCTGGGCTCCACCGAGATTCTGCTGCGCTCGCGCGATCAAGGTCTCTCGCTGTCCGGAGAGCTGGGCAGGCATATGAGCGGCAACGGCGACATCCTGAGCTTCGGCTACAACAACGACGACAGGATCAACGGCATCGGCTTCGGCAGCCATTCGGCCAGGGAGGTCGGTCCGGTGGGACCTTGTATCACCTCCATCATCGACCTGCGCGACGAGACCGACTGGCGCAAGCGCATGGTGATAGAGGAGGGCTCGATTCCCGGCGCCATCGGCGGCATGATGGCGCCGGCGATGGCCGCGGCGGCGGCCGAACTGGGCCAGGCGGCGGAGGCCGGGGCGCTGGCCAAGCTGAAATACGCCGCGCGCGAGGCCGACAGCGCGCTGCGCGGGCCCTACCACGGCGCGATGAACCGCTTGCAGACCTATCTGATCATGAGCCACGACGACGGCGCGGGGACGATGGCGCTGGACGGACATGACCAGCTGCGGCTCGACTGGCCAAACGTGGGCGAGCAGCCCAACTTCAAGATCGGCAACGACAGGCTGCAGGAGGCCACCCGGGCGCTGGGCGGCATCTATGTGCGCAACCCGATCTGGACCGATCTGTTCAAGCACAGCCTGATCACCGTGCACCCGCTGGGCGGCTGCGTGATGGGCGAGGACGCCAGCCAGGGCGTGGTCAACCACAAGGGTCAGGTGTTCAGCGGGACGAGCGGGCGCGATGTCTATTCCGGCCTGTACGTGACCGACGGCTCGGTGATTCCCACTTCGCTGGCAGTCAATCCGTTGCTCACCATTTCCGCGCTCAGCGAGCGGGCGATGGCGCTGCTGGCCGCCGACCACGGCTGGAAGATCGACTATACGCTGCCATCGGCTTCCCGCCGCGCCGAACCGCAGTCGGACAAGCCGGGCATCGAGTTCACCGAGACGATGAAGGGCTTCTTCTCCACCGCCCACCGCCAGCCGGCCGGCGCCGATCTGGCCGCCTACCAGGCCGCCTGGCAGGCTGGCAAGGACGCGGGCTCGACGATGGGCTTTACCGTCACCGTGGCGTCGGACGATCTGGACCGGCTGATTTCCGACTCCAGCCATCCGGCCGCCATCGTCGGCACGCTGGAGGCGCCGGCGCTGTCACCGTTGCCGCTGACCGTCACCCACGGCGTGTTCAACCTGTTCGAGACGTTTCCCGGGCAGGTGGGCGTGCGGCGCATGAACTACCAGATGCGGCTGATGGCCGAGGACGGCGGCGAATATTTTTTCAACGCCTTCAAGTGGGTGCCGAGCAATCACAGCGTGCTCAGCGTGTGGTCCGATACCAGCACGCTGTACGTCACGGTATGCCGCGGCGCCGACGGCGGCGGCGAGGTGGTGGGCAGCGGCGTGCTGCGCATCGCGCCGGCCGACTTCGCGCGGCAGATGGCCACGATCAAGGTGCTCAACGTCTCCAGCGAGGCGGAACGGCTGAAGCGGATGGCCCGCTTCGGCGAGTATTTCGCCGGCGCGCTGTGGGAGAGTTATGGCGGCGTGCTGGCGCCCAACATCTATTTCAACCCGGACTCAGCGCCGCGCAAGAAGCGTCCGCTCAATGTCGGCGCGCCCGAAGTGCTGTTCTTTCCGACCGACGATGGCGTCAACCTGCGCCTCACCCGCTACCAGGGCGGCGACAAGGGGCCGGTGATGCTGGTGCACGGCCTGGGCGTGGGTTCCAATATCTTCTCCACCGACACCATTTCCACCAATCTGCTGGAGTACCTGTACCAGCGCGGCTACGACGTGTGGCTGCTGGACTTCCGCGTCAGCATCCTGCTGGAGGCCAGCCGGGGGCAGTGGGACGGCGACCAGGTGGCGCGCTACGACTATCCGGCGGCGATCCGGCAGATCCGGCAGGCCACCGGCGCGGCCGACGTGCAGTGCGTGGTGCACTGCTACGGCGCTACCACCTTCTTCATGTCCCTGCTGGCCGGGCTGGAGGGGGTGAGGTCGGTGGTGTGCTCGCAGATCGCCGCCGACATCGTGGTGCCGGCGGCTACCCAGGTGAAGACCGGCCTGCATCTGCCCTCGGTGCTGGACAAGCTGGGCGTGCAATCGTTGACCGCCTACACCGCGTCCGACTCCAACTGGTTCGAGAAGCTGTACGACACCGCGCTGAAGGGCTACGCGCTGGCGGAGGCGCAAGGCTACTGCGACAACCCGGTCTGCCACCGCATCACCTTCATGTACGCGCCGCTGTACCGCCACGAAACCCTGAACGAGACGCTGCACGACAATCTGCACGAGCTGTTCGGCGTGGCGAATATGCGAACCATGGAGCACCTGGCGCGGATGTGCCGCGAGGGGAGGCTGGTGGCGTTCGACGGCGCGGACATCTACATGCCGCACTTCGACCGGTTGCAAATGCCCATTTTGTTCATCAGCGGCGGGCAGAACGAGTGCTATCTGCCGGAGAGCACCGAGCGCACGTTCAACAAGCTGGTGGAGCGTTTCGGACCGGAGCGCTACAGCCGTCTGGTGGTGCCGGGCTACGGGCACATTGACTGCATGTTCGGCAAGAACGCGGCGGCCGATGTCTACCCGGCCATCGTCGCCCATCTGGACAAGACCGCAGGCGGCTGAGGCGAAAGCGCCGGGGCCGCTGGCCGGCCCCGGTCGCGCCTAGGCCATTCGACGCCGTCTTCACAAGGACATTCCCATGGACAAGATTCGTTGCGCGGAATGTGGCGTACGCTGGTTCCAGCGCTTCATCTGGATCGGCATCGCCATCAATATGGTGTTCGCCATCCCGGCGCTGTTCTGGCCGGACTATCTGAACAGCAGTTTCGGCCTGCCCAGCCAGGCGGTGTACCCGTGGCTGCAGAACGCCGGCATGCTGCTGGTGGGCGTCAGCCTGTTCTACGCGCCCGCCGGCATCAACGCCGCGCGCTATCCGGTGTATTCCTGGCTGTGCGTGCTGTCCCGGTTGATTGCGGTGGCGTTCTGGATTTACCTGATCCAGACCTCCGGCTATCCGGACGCCTTCCAGCCGCTGTTGTACACCGACGGCGCGATGTTCGTGATTCTGGGCGTCTTGCTGTACATCGGCCTGCCGGCGGAGCAGCGGCCGTGGCCATTGATCCTCGCCGGTCTGTGCGGCTTGTGGCGCTGCCTGGCCAAGTGCTTTGCCGGCGCCTGCCGCAAGATCGCCATCGTTGTGGTGCTGGTGTTGGCCTTCGTCGGCTACGAGACGTGGGCCAATCTGCTGCGCGAGGTGCCGCAGCCTGCGCTGCAGTCGGATGTCGAGCATTTCAAATACGCCGCCATCGGCCTGGGACAGGACGCCCGCATCCCTCTGTACGTGTTCGCGGTGCTGCCGCAGGTGTGCGCGCAGCGCATGCCCAGGATGGGCAGCGGCTGGCAGACTTTCGGCTTCATCTACGAGGGCGGGCATGATTTGCCGATAGGCCTGGCCAAGCGCCAGATAGGCTATCCGTCGGTGGAGCCCAACTGCGCGCTGTGCCACACCGGCATGTATCGCAAGAGCGCCGACGACGTGCCGGTGCCGGTGCCCACCGCGCCGGCGGCGCTGCTGGATCTGGAGTCGTTCCAGTGGTTCCTGTACGACTGCGCCGGCGATCCTGACTTCAAGGGCAAGGTAATGGACGCGATCGAGCGGCATTACGATCTGGGGCCGATCGAGAAGTTGTTCTACCGCTTTCTGATCGTGCCGGCCACCCAGCAGGCCTTCCTCAAGCAGGAGAAGCAGTACGCCTGGCAGAAGCTGCGGCCGCTGCAGGGGCCGGGCCGCACCGATACCTTCAATCCGACCAAAATGGCGATCTTCGGCTTCCCGGATGACTCCACCATCGGCACGGTGGATCTGCCGCAGATCTGGAATCAGAAGCCGCGCGAATCGTTGTACCTGCACTGGGACGGCAACAACAACGACATCCATGAGCGCAACTACGCCGCGGCGATGGCGGTGGGGGCGACGCCGCAGTCGGTGCTGCCGGCCGAGTTCAAGCGCGTGACCGATTGGCTGCTGACGCACGAGCCGCCCAAGTGGCCGTTCGGCGGCCTCGACCAGGTGCGGGTGGCGCGCGGGCGGACGCTATGGGAGCAAAACTGCGCCAGTTGCCATGACTTCGGCAAGGTCGCCACCGGCCAGGTGACGGTGGGCCTGGACGAGCTGGGCACCGACCCGTACCGCGTCAATTCCTTCACCGTCGGCCTGGTGGACAAGTTCCACCAGTTCAGGAAAGCGCCGTTCGATTTCGGCGCTTACCGCAAGACGCAGAGCTACAGCAACACGCCGACCGACGGCATCTGGCTGCGCGCGCCGTATCTGCACAACGGCTCGGTGCCGACGCTATGGGACCTGCTGCAGCCGCCGGACAAGCGGCCCAAGACGTTCTACCGCGGCTCCAGCGTGTTCGACACCCGCAATGTGGGCTTTGCCAGCGGCGGACCGGACGCCAGCGGGGGCGGCTACTTCAGGTTCGATACCCGTTTGCCGGGCAACCACAATACCGGCCACGCATACGGCATCCACTTGAGCGACGGCGAAAAGTGGGACCTGATCGAGTACATGAAGACCCTGTAGCGGGTTTGGAGAGCAGCATAGGAGGTGTGCGATGAGCGTGTTTGACGACTGGAAGAGCCGGATCGAGAGCGATCTGGCCGATGCCGAGCAGAGCCTGCAGCAGAAGAAGCAGATGCTGGCGCGATTGCAGCAAGTGCACGATCAGGTGTGGGATGTGATCAACAGCGGCTCCACCTCCCCGGCCTGCATTCCGTGGGAGTTTGCCCATGGCCTGTCCATCCTGGAGGGCGTGCTGGACGGCAAGCCGCTTCCCACCACCGAGGCGGAGTTGCCCACGCGGGTGATGGACGACGGCACGCTGCTGGGCTGCCGCAAGTGGGAGTTGCTGGACCCGCTATGGGGCGAGGCGCTGGTGGCGTGGTTCGAGCGCCTGCAGAACCGCGCCCCATGGGCGGCGACGCCGGCCCGTTTGGCCATTGCGAACCAGGTCAGCTTCAACATCGCCGGCGACTGGGGCAGCGGCGACTATATCGCCGGCAAGGTGGCGGCGGCGATGGCCGGGCAGCCGGCGGATTACACCATCCATCTGGGCGACGTCTATTACGCCGGCTCCAGCCCGGACGAGGCGCGCGATTTCTCCGGCTGGCCGGCGGGCGCGAGCGGCCAGTTTTCGCTCAACTCCAACCACGAGATGTACAACGGCGCGCTGGGCTACTACCAGGAGCTGGCGCAGCGCTTTCCCCTGCAGCAGGGCACCGGCTATTTCAGCCTGTACAACGCCAACTGGCTGATCGTGGGCCTGGACACCGCTTATTGGTCGGACAAGTACGCGCTGTACATGGACGGCGCGCTGGGCGACGAGCAGGCAGCCTGGCTGAAGCAGACGGCCGCCGGCTGGAAGGGCAGGATCATGCTACTGTCGCACCATGCGGGCTATTCGATGGACGGATCGGCGACGACCGCGCTCTACGACGAGGCGGTGGCGGCGCTGGGGCGCGTGCCGGACTACTGGTACTGGGGGCATCTGCACAATGTGATCTGCTACCAGCCGCGCAACGGCATGCTGGGACGCTGCATCGGCCACGGCGCCATTCCCTACGGCCCGGCCAGCGTTCTGAACGGCAAGCCGCAGGTGGCGTGGGCGGAAACGCGCTCGGCGGACGACAGCCAGTATCCGGAGCGGGTGTTGAACGGTTTCATCCGCCTGGAGCTGAATGGCAGCGTGCTGACGGAGACCTTGTACGACGAGAACGGGCAGCGCCGCTGGCCGTCGCCCTGACTCGGCGCGCAAGATCGAGCGGCAAGGGCCTGCGGCGATGCGGCTCAGCCCTTGCCCTCCAGCGCCTCGGCCGAGGTTTGCGCCAACTGGCTGTAATCCTGGCCGAATACCGCCACCATCTGCTTGAGCCGGCTGGTGTCGCGGGCGATCAGCGTTTTCAGCAGGCTTTCCAGGAAGTGGTAGGTGCTGTTCATCTGGCTCTTGCCGGCGCGCAGTATCGCGTACAGGCAGCGCTGGGTCAGCGGCAGCATGTCGTTCAGGGTATCGGTCAGGTAGCGGTTGTCGGCGTGGCGGTACAGCGCCGACAGGAACTCTATGCCGTGCTCGTAGAAGGCCTGCAGCTCGTCGCGGCGGTTGTCCTCCTCCAGCTGCGCCATCAGCTCGATGAAGCGCGCCAGGTCGTCGTTCTGCCAACAGGCGGCCAGGTTTTGCACCACGCGGTCCAGCAGCAGGAACCACAGGTCGAAGAAGTCGCGCACGTCGCGCGCGCTGATGCTGGCCACCACCGCGCCGCGCCGCGGGAAGATGTCCACCAGGTGGCGGCGCTGCAGGATAAGCAAGGCCTCGCGCACCGAACCGCGGCTGACCTCCAGTTCGGCGGCGATGCGTAATTCCTGGATGCGTTCGCCCGGCTTCATGTCGCCCTGGATGATCTGTGTGCCTAAGTATTGAGCGATCTGCTCGGTCAGCAGGTCGTTGGCCTTGAAAGTCATGAATCATCTCCGGAAAGCGGTTTTTTCGTTTTCATAAGTATTGTACGGCATGGCAATGCCGGATTGTCCGGCAATATTCTGTTGGTCAGCCGGTTTGTATCCAAAAGCAGCGGCCATGCTTGTCCGCGACACTGCCATGTCGCCGAGCGCGCATCACGCCGCCCAGCCTTGGGGCGGCCATGATATCAACCAGATGGTTAAAACGCATGTTTTGATGTTGTGTTGACCGGTAGGGCGGCTTTTTTCTGCCGTTGAGCACGGTTTTGGCGAAAAAGACTGCCAGAGGGTGGAAAAAGCCAAGATCGGTGCGCGGGCAGGCAAAAGGCCCGGCGGACGGCCGGGCCTTGGGGGGGAGGGGCCGTCGGCGGCTCAGGCTGCCGGCAGGCGGGTGGCCATCAGGTAGTTGACGGCGGTGTCGTCGTTCAGCGAGTAGATGCGGGTGAGCGGGTTGTAGGCCATGCCGCTCAGCGTGTGCAGCTCCAGCCCGGCGTGGCGAGTCATCCGGCCCAGCTCCGACGGCTTGATGAAGCGGGCGTATTCATGCGTGCCGCGCGGCAGCATGTTGAGCACGTATTCCGCGCCCACCACCGCCAACAGATAGGCCTTGGCGTTGCGATTCAGCGTGGAGAAGAACACCCAGCCGCCGGGTTTCGCCAGCGCGGCGCAGGCGCGCACCACGCTTTGCGGATCGGGCACATGCTCCAGCATTTCCATGCAGGTGACCACGTCGAAGCTGGCCGGCATCTCGGCGGCCAGCTCCTCCACCGGCACGCAGCGGTAGTCGATGGGGACCCCGGACTCCAGGCTGTGCAGCTGCGCCACCTTCAACGACTTTTTCGCCAGGTCGATGCCGGTTACCTGGGCACCCTGCAAGGCCATGCTCTCGGCCAGGATGCCGCCGCCGCAGCCCACGTCCAGCACCTTCTTGCCGGCGATGGACGCGTGGCGGTCGATGAAGTCCAGCCGTAGCGGGTTGATCTCGTGCAGCGGCTTGAATTCGCTGTCCTTGTCCCACCACTTGTGCGCCAGCTGGCTGAATTTGTCGATTTCGAGTTCGTCTACATTGCTCATGGTGTCACTTCGCCAGGATGCGGTTGCGCCAGTCGTCGGCACGGGCTTTCAGGTTGGATTCGTCCAGTGTGGCCAGTTTGCGGCCGGCCATCAAGGCGCGGCCCTTGACCCAGACGTGGCTGACCTGCTCGCGGCCGGCGGCGTACACCACGTGCGAGATCGGGTCGAAGGCCGGGGCGGTTTCCAGCGCCGACAGGTCGATGGCGATCAGGTCGGCCTGCTTGCCCACCTTGACCGAGCCCACCTTGTCGGCGATGCCCAGCGCGCGCGCGCCGTTGAGGGTGGCCATGCGGATGGCGGTGGCAGCCGGCACCGAGGTCGGATCCAGCGAGCCCACCTTGGCCAGGAGCGCGGCCAGGCGGGTTTCCGCCAGCATGTCCAGCTTGTTGTTGGAGGCGGCGCCGTCGGTGCCTATGCCCACCGCGATGCCGGCGGCCAGCATCTTGGGGATGGGGGCGATGCCGGAGGCCAGCTTCATATTGGAGGCCGGGTTGTGCGCCACCGATACGCCGTGCCTGGCTGCCAGTTCGATTTCGGCGTCGTTCAGGTGCACCATGTGGGCGGCGATCAGCCGCGGCGACAGCAGGCCCAGCTCCTTGAGGCGGGCCAGCGGACGCTGATGGTGCTCCTTGACGCTGTTGCTCACCTCGTCCGCGGTTTCGTGGATGTGGCAGTGGATCAGCATGTCTTCTTGCTCGGCCAGCGTCACAACCTTGCGGAAGGTATCGTCCGCTACAGTGTAGGGCGCGTGCGGGGCCAGGGTGAAGGTGACCAGCTCTTCGCCCAGGAACTGGCTGCGCTCGGCCAGGCTCTTGCTGATGTAGTCGTCGGCGTTGCTGGCGTAATTGGTCGGGAATTCCAGGATGGAACAGCCGACGAAGGTGCGCATGCCGGAAGCCAGGCCGGCGCGCGCCATCGCGCCGTTGTAGAAGTACATGTCGTTGATGGTGGTGGTGCCGCCGCGGATCATTTCCGCCATCGCCAGCAGCGCGCCGTCGAAGACGAAGTCGTCGTGCACGTGTTTGCCTTCGGCCGGCCAGATGTGGTTGTTCAGCCAGTCATGCAGCACTTTGTCGTCGGCCAGGCCGCGCAGCAGCGTCATCGCCGAGTGGCCGTGCAGGTTGATCAGGCCCGGCATCAGCACGTGGTCGGGCAATTCCAGCCGTTCGTCGGCGTCCAAGGCCGCAGCCTGCGCCGCTGGAACTATTGCGGCAATCCTGCCATCCTTGATCGCGATTGCGTGGTTTTCCAGGATTTCGCCGTCAGCTTCCACTGTGATGATCCAGCGGGCGGAGATAATCTTTTCATAACGTGACTGCGGCATGGCTCATATCCTGAATGCGTGGTCAAAAAGTGTCGTGGATTTTAGGCCCAGCAGGCAGGCAAGGCAATGTGCTGCTTTGATTCCTTAATATTTTCCAGGAACATGCCGCGGATATGCTTGAAAATGACGGTGATGGATGACTGGTGAATATTCCGGCCAAAAGCCCGTCTTTGCCGGTGTATACTGCTGATTGCACAACCGAATTCAACTCAGGGCATTCGATCTCCGACTCTTCGGCGAACAAAGACTAGCGCGACATGGCTCAACAAGCAGACGATAAATCCACTGCCAGCTCTGGCCTGAATCTGAGGGATGTGTTTCTCATTGCCGTGATACTCGGCTTGCTGATTCCCGCCTCCATCATCAGTTATCTCAGCTTCAACATCCAGAAGGACAATCTGACTACCCAGCTGGACACCGACCAGCGCCGTCTGCTCGACATTGTCGCGCTGGGCATGCAGGAGCCGTTGTGGAACCTCAGCCGCCAGGCCGGCAATCCGCTGATCTCGTCGGTGATGGAAGACCCGCGGGTGATTTCCATCCGGGTGACGGATACCCAGTCCAACCAGGTG
The DNA here is from genome assembly GCF_001855555.1 of Chromobacterium sphagni. Taxonomy (GTDB): domain Bacteria; phylum Pseudomonadota; class Gammaproteobacteria; order Burkholderiales; family Chromobacteriaceae; genus Chromobacterium; species Chromobacterium sphagni. The sequence continues at coordinate 164,309 of NZ_MKCT01000017.1, forward strand.
TTCCTGTCGGCGGTGCGCAGCGAGCGCCGCATCGGCAGCGTGTCCTATGTGGAAAAGCCGGTGATCTACCGCGGCGAGGCCATCGGCCAGGTGACGATGGAGTTCGATAACGAGAACCTGGCCATCGCGCTGAGCAACCAGGTGAAGAACATCCTGATGATCCTGGCGGCGCAGCTGGTGCTGTCCATCATGCTGATCATGAGCATTCTGCACTCGCGCTTCCTCAGCCCGATGCGGCTGTTGACCGAGCAGGCGCGGCTGCTGGCGGAACTGAGGCTGGATGCGCCGTTCGAGTGGTCGCGCCGCGACGAGCTGGGCCGGTTGGGCACCCACCTGGAGTGGACCCGCTCCGAGCTCAAGCGCCTGGTGGACGAATTGCGCGCCAAGACGCTGGCGCTGGAAGCGGACATCGCCCGCCGCCGCGAGGTGGAGGACGCGCTGCGCCGCTCGGAGAACAAGTACCGCGAACTGTTCTGGTCCAATCTCGACGGCATCGTCATCAGCTCGCTGGACGGCCAGGTGATAGACGCCAACCCGGCCTTCCTCAACCTGATGTGCTACAGCCTGGACCAGCTCAAGCAGCAAAACTTCTGGAGCCTGGTGGCGGAGGAGAGCGAGGCGCTGGAGCGCTTCAACCTCGACAACAAGGTGCTGCGCTTCGGCTATTGCGACGAATTCGAGGCCACCTATCTCAACCGCTTCGACAACCAGGTGCCGGTCAGCGTGAAGACGGTGGCGATGCGCGACGCCTTCGGCCGCATCAACGCGGTGTGGCGCATGGTGCGCGACATCTCGGAAAAGCGCGCGGCCGAGGAGCGGGTACAACTGGCGGCCAAGGTGTTCGAGAACACCGTCGAAGGCATCATGATCACCGACGCCGACCGCCGCATCCGCAGCGTCAACCGCGCCTTCACCGAGATTACCGGCTACACCCAGCACGAGGTGCTGGGGCAGAAGACCAGCATCCTGTCCTCCGGCCGCCATGACCAGCCCTTCTACGACCAGATGTGGCAGGCCATCGCCGAATACGGCTCCTGGCAGGGAGAACTGTGGAACCGCCGCAAGAATGGCGAGGTGTACCCGGAATGGCTGGCGATCAACGCGGTGCGCAACAGCCTGGAGGAGATCACCCATTACGTGGCGATCTTCAGCGACCTGACCGAGCGCAAGGCGGCCGACGAGCGCATCCAGTTCCTGGCCCACTTCGACGTGCTCACCAGCCTGCCCAACCGCATGCACATGCAGGACCGGGTGGAGCTGGCCATCCACAACGCGGTGCGCGACGGCCAGCGGCTGGCGTTGCTGCTGCTGGACCTGGACCGCTTCAAGACCGTCAACGAATCCTTGGGCCACTCCGCCGGCGACACGCTGCTGCAGGTGGCGGCCGACCGCATCCGCACGGTGCTGGGGCCGGGCGAGATGCTGGCGCGCCAGGGCGGCGACGAATTCATCGTGCTGCTGCCGCTGATTTCCGATCCGGGCGAGGCGGCGCTGGCGGCGGAGCGGGTGCGCGAGGTGTTCGCCAATCCGATCGAGCTGCACAACCACGTGATCACCATCACCCCGTCCATCGGCATCAGCGTCTACCCGGACGACGGCCGCGATTACGAAACCCTGGTGCGCAACGCCGACGCGGCGATGTACCACGCCAAATCGTCCGGCCGCAACAGCTACAAGTTCTACACCGCCGACCTCAACGCCCGCGCCCGCGAAATCCTGGCCATCGAGAGCCAGCTGCGCTTCGCGCTGGAGCGCGACGAGTTCGTGCTGCACTACCAGCCGCAGGTGGAGATGCAAAGCGGCCGCATCATCGGCGCCGAGGCGCTGATACGCTGGAACCATCCGTCGCTGGGCTTGTTGGGGCCGGTGCGCTTCATCCAGGTGGCGGAGGAGCGCGGCTTCATCGTGCAGATAGGCAACTGGGTGATACGCGAGGCCACGCGCCAGCTGGTGGCCTGGCGCACCGCCGGCCTGCCGGAGCTGACGCTGGCGATCAACCTGTCGGCGCTGCAGTTCCGCCAGCCGGACCTCGCCGAGCAGCTGCAGCACGCGCTGGCCTCCAGCGGCCTGCCGGGCCATGCGCTGGACATCGAGGTGACCGAGAGCATCATCATGGAAGACGCCCAGGCCACCATCCAGACCATAGACAATATGAAGAACATGGGGCTGAGGTTGTCTATCGACGATTTCGGCACCGGCTACTCCAGCCTGTCCTACCTCAAGCGCTTCAAAGCCGACAAGCTGAAGATCGACCGCTCCTTCGTGCGCGACATCCCGCAGGACGCCGACGACAGCGCCATCGCCCGCGCCATCATCAATATGGCCAAGAACCTGAACATGCAGGTGGTGGCCGAAGGCGTGGAAACGATGGAGCAGTGGCAGTTTCTGGAGCAGGAGGGCTGCGACTTCGTCCAGGGTTACCTGATCGCCAAGCCGCTGGCCGCCGACGACTTCGCCGACCTGCTGACCCGCGACAGCCTGCTGCCGCAAAGCTGAGCCTGCCCGCATCCTTTCCATTCCGGCCCGCGCGCCCCGCCCGCGGGCCTTGTCTTTGTCTTTTAGGGAGATGGCTGCCGCCTGTCAAAATCTTGCAGCATTGCCCGGCCGACTTGCCATACTGATAAATATTTCATGGCGCCGGCCGCCGCCGTTCCGGGCGGGCAAGCCTTATTCCATCCCAAGCCTGCAGCATCGGCCTGATGGACCTCGCAAGGGGACGCGATGGCAGCCCATAAGCAGCGCCTAAACCTTATCATTGTGTTGGCCTACATCCTGATCGCGACGATCTGGGTGGTGGTGCCGGATGTGCTGGCGGGCAGGCAGGATGGCCGCGGTGTTTCTCCGGGCAGCCTGGCTTGGGACAGTTTTTTCACGTTTGTGTCCGCTTCGCTGCTGTTTTTGGGCTTGCGCGGATCGCCGCCCGGCCAGCTTGCCGCGCTGGGCCGCCTGGTCTTCTGGCTGCGGGTGTCGGCCAAATATCTCCCCATCCTGATCACGAGCTCATATGCCGCGCTGGCCTTGTTGGCGATGACGGTTCCCGATCTATTGTTTGCGGACATGGGAAGCGAGCGGCTGAAAACCTGGTTGACTGTGGCCTGGGATGCGTTGTTTGTCGGTCTTTCCTCCGCCGCGCTGATATATGGTTTGCGCCGCTTGGGCGGTGACGATGCGGTGGTGGAAGGCTTCGGCCAGCCTCTGCGGCGCGGTTTCGCCTATGGATTCGCGGTGGCCGGCGCGTTGCTGGCGGCGGCGGTGCGGCTCAGCCTGCATCCGGCCTTTGCCCAGCATCACATGACGATGCTGTTCCTGATTCCGATCAGCCTGAGCGCCCTGTTGGGAGGACTGGGGCCGGGACTGACCGCCACCGGGCTGACCAGCGCTTGCCTAGCCTACCTGTTCGTCTACACCGCCGGCTCGACCGAGCACCCTGCCGAGGCGTTCCTGCCGCTGAGCCTGCTGGTGTTGAACGGGGTGATCCTGAGCGTGCTCAGCGAACTACGCCTAAGGGTCCGAACCACGCTGCAGGCCTCGCTGCAGAAATTGCAGACGCAGTCGTGCGAGCTGCAGCAAAGCGACGAGCGCTTTCGCGCGCTGTTTGCCGGCAGTCCGGTGGCGATGGCGATTTCCCGGCAAAGCGACGGCAAGGTTGTGGAGGTCAACGATGCTTTCCTGGAAATGTTCGGCCTGGAGCGGAAGGAGGTGGTGGGGCGCACCACCCTGGAACTGGGCATCTGGAGAGCGCGGGCGGATCGAGACCAGTTGCTGGAAGAGTTGCGTGCCCGTGGCCGGGTAAGCGGCGCGCCGGTGCAACTGGCGCGCGCAGACGGCGGCATCCTGTACGGCCTGATCTCCTTCAAGAAGATAAGTTTCGCCGGAGCGGACTACATCCATGGCGTGGTGCTGAATGTCAGCGCCGGATACCTTGCGCAGAAGGCTCTGGAGAGAAGCGAATACCAGTTCCGGCTGCTGGTGGAGGCCACCACCGATTATGCGTTCTTCTGGCTGGACCCGGAAGGTAGGGTGCTCAGCTGGAGCTTGGGCTCTCAGGGCATCAAGGGTTATACCGCCGAAGAAATCATAGGCCGCCGTTTTGACTGTTTTTATACCGAAGAGGATAGGGCGGATCAGGTGCCGCAGCATTTATTGGAGCACGCGGCGCGCACTGGCCGGGATGAGCATGAAGGCTGGCGGGTGCGCCGCGACGGCAGCCGTTTCTGGGCCAAGGCCATTTTGTACGCGATACGCGGCGAGGACGGCGAGTTATTGGGCTTCACCAAGATCACCCAGAACCTGACGCAGCAAAAGGCGGTGGAGCAGGGGCTGCGCGACAGCGAGGCGCGTTATGCCGGCATGATCCACTCCGCGATGGATGGCATCATCAACATAGACCAGCAGCAGCGGATCACCCTGTTCAATCCCGCCGCCGAAGCCATGTTCGGGCTGACGCGAGAGGCCATGCTTGGCCAGCGGCTGGATCGTTTGCTGCCTGTCCAGCATCGCGAGCGGCATGGTCAACTGGTGGAGGCTTTTGGCAGAACCGGCAAGACCAGCCGGATGATGGGGGGGCAGGGCAGAGTGAAGGTGCAGGGGGTGCGGGCCAATGGCCAGGTTTTTGATCTGGAGGCCTCCATTTCCCAATTGGAAATCAAGGGGGAGATGTCGTTCAGCGTGATCTTGCGCGACGTCAGCGAGCGCGAACGGACGCTGGCGGAGCTGACGCGCCAGTTGCAGCAGTTGGAATCGCTGAACGATCTGAGCCGGGCGATCCTGGCCGCCCACGATCCTTTCCAGATTGCGCAAGTGGGTTTGCGCCATCTGCGCAAGCTGGTGCCGTTCTGGGGCGCGACGGCGATGATCATCGACTGGGAGGAGCGTTTCGCCAAGGTGTTGGCGGTGGAGCGCTCCCCTGGCTCCAGTTACGACCCGGGGCAGCGCCTGAGCTTGCACAGCTACGGCCTGGACGATCTGGAGCTGTTGGCGAAGGGCCAGGTCTGCCGGGTGGACGACCTGGCCGCATTGCCGCGACGCTCGGTTACCTTGGAGCGGCTGCTGCAACAGGGGATGGGCTCTTATATCCGCATCCCGCTGCTGGCGGAAAACGCCTTGCTGGGCGTGCTGAACCTGGCCTCTAAGGAGCCGGGGGCCTTCAGCGCGGAACAGCAGGACATCGCCGAAGCCTATGCCCGGCAATTGGCCATAGGGCTGCAGCAATCGCTGCTGCGGGAGCGGGTGGAGCGTTTGAACCGGGTATACGAGGTGCTGAGCCGGATCAATACCCTGATCGCGCGTTGCCACGACCTGGATGAACTGTTCAAGGGCGTCTGCCGCATCGCGGTGGAGGCCGGCGCCTACCGGATGGCCTGGGTCGGAACGATAGACCCGGACAGCCTGGAAGGCAGTGTTGTCGCCGATTGCGGCGTGGAGCGGGATTATTTCCAGAAGATAGAGCTGAGCGCCAGAGACGACTCGCCATTCCGCGACCGGCCTGGCTGCCGCGCCGCGCGGCTGGGCGAGATGGTGGTGTGCAATGATGTGCAGTCGGACGCGTCGCTTGATCCGCTGCGAGCAGATCTGGAAAAGTTCAACGTGAGGGCGGTGTGCTGTCTGCCGATTACCGTGGGCGACAGGACGGCGGCGGTGCTGGCCTTGTTCGCCGGCGACGCCGGCGCTTTCGACAAGCAGGAAATCAGCCTGTTGCGCGAGCTGGGCGGCGACATCGCTTTCGCCATGGAGCACATCCAGAATGAAAAGCGGCTGGATTATCTGGCCTATTACGACAGCCTGACCGGCCTGGCCAATCGCTCGCTGCTGGGGGAGCGCTTGGGCTTGCGGATGGCGGCGGCCGAGCGCAAGGGGGACCGGTTTGCGGTGGTCTTTTTGGACATCGAGCATTTCAAGGCGGTCAACGATGTATTTGGGCGCCAGACCGGGGACAATTTGCTCCGGCTGCTGACCGCAAGGCTGGTCCAGTATTTTGCCGACGACAGCCTGCTGGCGCGCATCGGCGCCGACCAGTTCGCGGCGATACTGCCCGATGCCGGCAATGAGGAGGAGGCCGCCAGACGGGTGGAACAAGTGCGGCAGTCTTGCCTGGGCGCGACTATGGATGCGGTGGAGGGCAGCGATCTGAGGTTGTCCGCCAAGCTGGGCATCGCCATGTATCCGGACGACGGCCAGGATGCGGCAACCTTGCTGGAGCATGCCGAATCCGCTTTGAAGCGCGCCAAGGCGGCCGGGGAGCGCTTCCTGTTCTACCGTCAGGAAATGACGCAGCGGGCGGTGGCGGCGCTGGCGCTGGCCAACAAGCTCAGGCTGGCGATAGAGCAGGAGCAGTTTGTCCTGCATTACCAGCCCAAGGTGGATGCCGGCAGCAGCCGCGTGGTGGGCGTGGAGGCGCTGATCCGCTGGCAAAGCCCGGAGTTGGGCCTGGTGCCGCCGGCGCAGTTCATTCCCATGCTGGAAGAGCTGGGGCTGATCGTCGAGGTCGGCGCCTGGGTGCTGCGCCAGGCGGCGCGCGACTACCATGCGTGGAGGGCGGCCGGACTGGACGCGCCGAGGATTGCGGTCAATGTGTCGCCGCTGCAGCTCAGGCAGGCGGACTTCGTGTCGGTGCTGCAGGCGGCGCTGGCGCTGTATCCGGACGACATGGGCCTGGAGCTGGAAATCACCGAAAGCCAGATGATGGACGATATGGACTGCAATATCGCCAAGCTGCGCCAGGCGCGCGAGCTTGGCCTGGCGATCGCCATCGACGACTTCGGCACCGGCTACTCATCGCTGGCCTATCTGGCCCGGCTGCCGGTGCAGGCGCTGAAGATAGACTGTTCCTTTGTCCGGGACATGCAGCAGCAGCCGGAAGCGATGACTCTGGTGGAAATGATCATTTCCCTGGCCCACGCCATGGGCCTGGAGGTGATAGCCGAGGGAGTGGAGAGCCGCGAACAGGCGGATGTGCTGACCCGCCTGAGCTGCGATGTGTTGCAGGGCTTCTGGTTCAGCATGCCGTTGCCGGCCGACGAGCTGGCCGCCTATCTGCAGCGCGAGCGGCGCGAGGCCGCCAGCCTGCTGCGCGGCTGAGGCTCAGAACGAGAAGCGCGCCCCGATCGACGTGGTGTAGCGCGGCGCCAGCTGCACGCCGTTGACGTGCTGATACAGCGGCAATTGCACAAAGCCGTACAGCGAAATCTGCCGGTTCAGCGGCGCGGTGATGCCCGGGCTGAGGTAGACCAGGGTGCCGCCGGTGCTGACGGTGTCGGCGTTGTTGCCGGCATCGTGCTGGACGTAGCGGGCGTTGATCTGCAGCTGCGGCATCCAGCCGGCGAAGCCGGTGTAGCGCACGCCCAGATTGAGGTTGACTCCGGTGCCGGGGCGATACTGATCGGACGAGTCCAGCGCGCTTTGAACCGTGGCCTGGGTGAAGTAGCTCCAGCTGCGGTTGAAGTCGCCGAAGTAATAGGCGCCGACGATGGCGTCGGTGGTGCCGGTGCCGGGCTGCAGGCCACGGTCTATCGGGGCCGGCGCGCCGGGCGCGCTGGGGTCGGTGGAGATGCCGGCCTGGGTGTGGCTGCCGGTGGGTAGCTTGAGGCCGAACAGCAGGCCGAAGTTGCGCGCGGCGGCGAAGCCCTGGTAGCGGCCTATCACTTTCACATCGCCCAGGTCCGAAGTGCTGGAGGTGTAGGCGCCGTCGGCCGGACTGGCGCCGTCCGAGCCGGTGCCCAGCGTGCTGTGGCTGCGGTCGATGTAGGGCAGCTGCACATTCACGCCCCAGTCGTCCGAGAAGGTGTAGTCGAAGCCCAGCGTCAGATACTGGTTGCGGGTGTATTGCTCCACTTCCTGATTGCCCTGGCTCAACTGGCTGGCCGCAGCCGGCGTGATGGCGCCGCTGCCGCTGCGCAGCTGGTTCTGGTCCAGGTAGTCGTAGCGGATGTCCATTTTCAGGCCGGGCTGGGTGGTGAAGCCCTGGCTTTCCCAATCGGAGCTCAGGGTGCAGCCGCAGCTGGCGCAGGCCAGCGCGGAGCCGGACGACGCGGCGATCAAGAGGGCGGGCAGCAGGCGCGGCAGGGAGGCATGGCGAGCAGGCATGGTTTTTCCTTGTAGTGGCATGGCGCGCCGCAGTATGGCCATTTGGCGGGCTCCCGGCCTGCGGCAAAACGTCGCAGCCAAGCATGCGCGCAAGGCAGTTTGGCATGATTGACGGCATTTTGCCGGGACGCTGGCCTTTTCTGTCCGGAAAGGCCAGGAGTATTGGCCGCCGCTGCCAATTCAGGGTGGTTAATTTGTATGAAGCGGGGCGGGGAGGCGTGAAAACCGGGCAGGGGCAAGGGGCTTGCCGGCTGTCCGGTTGGGGAAGATCAGGCTGGGCGCGGCTTAGCGGTCGCGCGGGTAGTCGCGGTGCTCGTCGCGGCGCTCGTCATGATGGTCGCGATGATCGTAGCGGTCGTGATGATCGAAGTGGCGTTGCTGGTAATGCGGCACATATACCCGGTTGTACCAGTCGTCTTTCACGAACAGCACGCGCTGGCCGCAGGCATGGTACTGGCGGCAGTAGCGGCTCCAGTGGCGGGCGTGTTCCGGCGGCACCCGCAGGTAGATGGGAGGCACGCCCACCGGCACCGGCTGCACCATCACGGGTTGGGCATAGACCACTTGCGGTGGCGGGTAGCCGCCGATGTCGATCTGGCCATAGAAGCCGGGCTGGCCAATGCTGATGGATACGCCGACATTGGCGGCCTGGCTGGGCATGCTGGTCAGGGATGCGGCGATCAGCGCCGCGGCAGTCATCACGCGTTTCATGTTATCTGTCCTTTTCTGGCATGCAGGGTTGCAAACGTATGTTCGGACTATGGCAGCGTTTTGTTTCGCAAGCGCAAAGATTGCAACAGCAGTGATGTCGATTTGTATACGTTTACAAACATGATTGTGCCCTGATCGTCGATCTGTCCTGAGCGATGGAATCGGTGCGGCGCTTGCCGCGTGTGGATAGCCGGCTGCCGGATGGCCGGCGGTGGCGGCAAGTTTTTCGCGTGCTGGCTTGGCGGGGGGCGGGCAGGGATTGTTTGATGAAACGGCAAGGCGGCTGTCGCCGTTTGCCTTGCCGTTTCAGCCGCGGTGGCTGGCCTGCCTCAGATCGTCTGGAAGTAGAAGCGGTAATCACCTTGGCCAAACAGCATGGACATGCTGGTCAGATTGCTGTTGGCGGGGGTACCGACCAGAGTCAGCTCCGGTATCGAGTCGTAGCCAAACTCGTAATGGTTGGTCTGCCGGTTGAAGGCGAACTGGTAGAAGGTGTCGGTGCTGCCCACCTTGAAGGCGTACAGCCGGTAGTTGCTGCCGTCGAACAGCATCGACCAGCGGTGCCAGTCGGTATCGGGTGGCGCGCCGGTGACGTTGAGGGTGGGAATCGAGTTGTAGCCGTACTCGTAGTGGTTGGTTTCGCGGTTGAAGCCGAACTGGTAGAGCACGGTGGGGGAGCCCAGCCGGCGCAGATACAGCCGGTAGGTGCTGGTGCTGCTGTCGTAGAGCATGGACAGGCTGCTGGCGTCGGCATCCGGCGGCGCGCCGGTGATCTGCAACTCCGGAATCGAGTTGAAGCCGAACTCATAGGAGGAGGTGGCCGGGTTGAAGGCGGCCTGGTACAAGGTGTTGGCGCTGCTGCCCTTGAAGAAATACATCCGGTAATACTCGCCGTCATTGAGCATGGTCCAGCGCGTCCAGTTGGTATCGCTTGGCATGTTGCGGATCGCCATATTGGGGATGGCGCCGCCATAGGCGAACTTGTAGGTGCTGGTGTTCGGAACATAGGCGAACTGGTTGACTGATGACATGGTTGCTTCTCCATTGAGTGGTTGAAATGCTGCAAAGTCCGGTGACATCAGGGCTGGCGCCGGAACCTGCCCGGCGCGGAAGGCGATGCCGGCGCCTGGAACGGGCCGCGCGGCATCGCAACCGCCAGTCACGGCAGCCAGCCGGGCAAGGCGGGCTGGAGATGGCGGCGCTGTCATGGCCCGGTGTTTTCCGGCTGGCGCGGCAGCGCCGGGCCGGACTGGGGCCTTTACCATTTCGGTGTTGATCCACAGTGCCGGAGAAGGGCTGCCGACGCCGTGGCGATGGCGGCAGGCACCCGATCCCGTTCATGAATGGCGGAGCAAAGCTTGCAGCTGGCGGATAACCGAATAGGATTCTGTTTGCCGAATGGCGGAGTTAATTGGAAGCGGCACTTTGCTAATTCAATCAAGCTGGTTTTAAATGGCGATTTTGCCAGCGGCAATGCGGGCATTCATGTCAGTTTTTGGCGTTGCCGTTTGAAAAACAAAACGGCGCCGAGTAAATATTTTGGCAAAAGCCTATATGCCTGAGCCAAAGCGACATCAACTGAAGCAGTTCAATTTGGACAGTTTTATCGTCAGCGGCAAGCGATGAGAATGTCTATTGGAGTTCAATGCCGGACTTGAACCTCGCGTACAATGTTTCAATGGAAATTGAATTTGAAAAGACTGTTCCAACCATAGTCAATCCCGTCTTGGAAAAAAATTACTCAATGGCAAGATAAGAAACACTACTTACGATTGCTGTTGTTTTTCTCTCACATCCGGCGCGGTTATCCCGCCCGATCCTGTCAAGCCGGCCGCCCTGGGTGGTCGACGCTGTCCCCTTCTTGCCTTCGCCGGCATTGCGTTGGTCTTTTGGATGGCATTGGCGGGTAAATATCTACTGTCATAAAGACGGCGGCGATCCGGAAAAAACCGGCGTTATATTTTGCTCCAGGCTCATGGCGAAGCCGTTTTCGCCGCGCCGGGCCGTTACGGAAAGCGAGCCAGTCGAAATATGCGGATCCATTGCAGAGCAAAACGCGGGAGCGGCGCGCCGGCAGGCCGCGTCCGGGCAGGAACTGGCGCGTGGTGGTGGGTCTGTTTGCCCATTGCGCTGGGGCTGGCAGCCTGCGGCGGCCGGGAGGCCAGGCCGCAAGCGGCGGATATGCAAAAAGCCGAGGCCTTGCGTCCCGGCGACGCGGGGCTGGCGGAAAAATATCAGCGCTCCTGTCTGATCTGCCATGGCGCGCCCGCCAGCCAGGCGCCGCTGACCGCTTTTGCCCCCGCTTGGGAGCCCAGGCTGCGGCAAGGCATGCCGGCCTTGCTGGCGCATGTCCGCGACGGTTTCCAGGCGATGCCGGCCCAAGGCTATTGCAATGACTGCAGCGACGACGAACTGGAACGCCTGATCGTCTTCATGGCCGGCGCGCCAACCGGAGCCAATCAATGAAACCACTCGCGATGACCCGCCGACGCTGGCTGCAACTGGGCTCCGCCGCGATGCTGGCCGGCATCGCCGGCCGGGGAGGGACGCAAGCCGCCGCCGGATCCGCCAGCGCTTACCGCTGGCGCAGCTGGACCGGCATCAACCGCTGCCAGGCGCTGGCGCTGGAGATGCCGGCGGACGAGGCCGAGCTGGCGGCGCTGCTGCGCGGCAACGACGCCGCCTTGCGTTGCGTCGGCTCCGGGCACTCGTTTTCGCCGCTGGTGCCCACCGCGGGCCGGCTGCTGTCGCTGGACCGGATGTCGGGCGTGGTGGCGCAAGACAGGACGGCATTGACCGCCACGCTGCTGGCGGGCACCCGGCTGGCGCAGCTGTCGCGGCAGCTGGATGGCCAAGGCCTGGCGCTGCGCAATCTGCCGGATGTGGATGTGCAGACCTTCGCCGGCGCCATCAGCACCGCCACCCATGGCACCGGCGCGCGGCTGCAAGCCTTGCACGCCGATGTGTTGGCGCTGCGGCTGCTGACGCCGGCGGGCGAGGCGCTGGAGTTCAGCCGGGACCGGGATCCGGAGCTGCTGCAGGCCGCCAGGGTGTCGCTGGGCAGCTTGGGAGTGGTCACCCAGGCCACCATCAGCGTGGTGCCGGCTTATTATCTGCAACGCAAGGTCTGGTTGAGGCCGTTGGCCCAGCTGCTGGAGGCGGCTCCGGAATTGGCGCGGCAGCATCGCAATTTCGAATTCTATTACCTGCCCTTCACCGGCTATGCGGCGGCGATCACCCATGACGTCCGGGCCGGCGGCGCGGTGTCCCACCCGGAGTCGAACGACGAGGACATGTTGCGCGAACTGCGCCGGCTGCGCGACTGGCTGGGCCGCGTGCCCGACCTGCGGCGCTGGGTGGCGCAAAAGCTGATAGACCCGGCGCAGACCGAGCTGGCGCTGGACAAGTCCTGGCGCCTGCTGTCCACCGCCCGGCCCACTCCGTTCAACGAGTCCGAATGCCATGTGCCGCGCGAGGCCGGCATCCGCTGCGTGCGCGAGGTGATACGCAAGCTTGAGCAGCGCAACGAGGTGTTCTTCCCGCTGGAGTTCCGCTTCGTCGGGGCCGACGAAGCCTGGCTCAGCCCCTTCTACCAGCGCGACTCCTGCTCCATCGCCGTGCATGCCGCGGCGGGCGAAGCCTACGACTATCTGGTGAGCGATATCGCGCCCATCTTCCGCAAATACCAGGGCCGGCCGCATTGGGGCAAACTGCATGCGCACCGGGCTATCGATTTCGCCGCCCTGTATCCGCGCTGGAACGATTTTCTGCAGCTCCGGCGGCAGTTCGATCCCAAGGGCCGCCTGCTCAATCCGCATCTGCGCCAGGTATTCGGGATCCGCGCATGAACCGGCGCCAAGTGCTGGCCGCTTGCGCTTTGGGCGCGCTTGCCGCCGCGGCATACGCTCTCCGGCCGGCGGTGCGCGGCGGTCCGCATGACGGCTATTTCCGCAAATTGTCCGCCGCGTTGCGGCAGGCCGGCATCGGCACGCCGACGCTGGTGTTGGACCGCGAGCGGCTGCACGCCAACGCGCGGCAGATTCTGCGCAATCTGAATGGCCGCCTGCCGCTGCGGGTGGTGGTGAAGTCGCTGCCTTGCCCGGCCTTGCTGGAAGAGGTGGCGGGCCTTGCCGGCACGCAAAGGCAGATGCTGTTCAGCCTGCCGCAGCTGTTGGCGATGGCGCGGCAGGATCGCGACATCCTGCTGGGCAAGCCGTTGCCGGCGCCGGCGGCGCTGGCTTTCTACCGTCAGTTCGATGGTCGCGGCTTCCAGCCTGAGCGGCAACTGCAATGGCTGGTGGACACCCCGCAGCGGTTGGCGCAATACCGCGAGCTGGCGCGCGGCCAGGATCTGCGGCTGCGAGTCAATTTCGAGATAGACGTGGGTCTGCACCGCGGCGGCATCGCCAGCCTGGAGACGATGCGGAGCATGCTCGACATCGTGCAGGCCGAACCGCGGCTGCAATGGGCCGGACTGATGGGCTACGACGCCCACGTCGCCAAAATTCCCAATCTGCCCGGCCTGCGCGAGCAGGCCCACGCCCATGCGCGCGCGAGGTACGCGGTTTTCGCCGACGAGGTGAGAGCCAGGCCAGGGGTGTTCGGCAGCGCCAAGACGCCATGTTTCAATGCCGGCGGTTCGCCGACCTACCGGCTGTACGACGGTTCCGGCGTGGAGAACGAAGTGGCGCTGGGTTCGGCCATGGTCAAGCCAAGCGGCTTCGACAGCGCCATGCTGGCGGACTTGCAGCCGGCCTGCTTCATCGCCGCGCCGGTGTTGAAGGCGCAAGCGCCATTCGAGCTGCCCTACGGCGTGGAATGGCTGGGCGGCCTGCTGCGCGCCTGGGACGACAACGCCCGGCGCGGCTATTTCATTTATGGCGGCAACTGGTTGGCCGACCCAGTCTCGCCGCCGGGCCTGAGCGGCAGCGGCTTGTACGGCGCCTCATCCAACCAGCAGGTTCTGCTGGGTTCCGGCCGCCAGGCGCTGGCGGTGGACGATACGGTGTTCTTCCGCCCGCGCCAGAGCGAGGCGGTGCTGCAGCAATTCGGCGACATCGCGGTATACGAGCATGGCCGGATAAGCGAGATGTGGCCGGTTTTGCCAGCCACCGGCTAGTGTCGATGCCGGCGGCGCGCGGATCGCAAAGCGGTCGTGGCTGGCTGAAGGGACAGCACCCCTTTTCCGGTCCTGGCCATACCATGCCGATGGCTCAGTTAGGGCAGCGGTGAAGCCGCAACCGGCCGGAGCCGTTCCTTGATCCTTCCACTCGCAAAGGAGTCATGCATGAACCTATTCGCCAAACCCGAGCGCCGCGCGCTGGCTGACGACGCATCGCCGATGCCGCAGCTTCCTGGCCGTTTCATCATGGGTTTCTGGCATAACTGGCCATCGTCGCCCGGCAACGGCTACCAACGGGGACAATCGGCGGATATGGCGCTCACCGACATCCCAGAGGATTACGGCGTGGTAGCGGTGGCTTTCATGAAGGGCGCCGGCATCCCGACTTTCAAACCGTACGATATGAGCGACGAAGCCTTCCGCGCCCAGGTGGCGGAGCTGAACCGCCAGGAGCGGTCGGTGCTGATCTCGCTGGGCGGAGCCGACGCTCATATCGAGCTGCACGCCGGGCAGGAAGGCGCGCTGGCGGAAGAGATCATCCGGCTGGTGGAAACCTACGGCTTCGACGGGCTGGACATCGACCTGGAGCAGAGCGCGATTTCCGCCGCCGACAACGCCACGGTGATCCCGGCCGCGCTCAAGCGGGTGAAGGACCACTACGCGGCGCAGGGCCTGCACTTCATCATCAGCATGGCGCCGGAGTTTCCCTACCTGAAGCCGGACGGCGCCTATGCGGCCTATCTCGCGGCGCTGGACGGCTACTACGATTTCATCGCTCCGCAATACTACAATCAGGGCGGTGACGGCGTATGGGTGGACGAGTTGAACATGTGGCTGGCGCAGAGCGACGACGAGCACAAGGAAGACTTCCTGTACTACCTGACCGACAGCCTGATCCATGGCACCCGCGGCTATCTGCGCATCCCGGCCGACAAGTTCGCCATCGGCCTGCCGGCCAACGTCGATGCCGCCGCCACCGGCTTCGTCCGTGATCCAGAGGCGGTGTTCGGCGCGCTGAGCCGGCTGGAGGCGGCCGGCAACCCGATCCGCGGCCTGATGACCTGGTCGGTCAACTGGGACGGTGGCCGCAATGCCGCCGGCGCATCGTACGACTGGGGCTTCATCGCCGATTACGCGCCGTTGCTGGAAGGCGGAGCGGAGGGAGAGCGTCCTGCCGCGCCGGGCAATCTGCGCGCAAGCGAAGCGGGCGAGGATTTTGTCGCGCTGAACTGGCAGGCGCCCGTCGGCGTGGCGCAATACCGTGTCTACCGCGACGGCCAGGCAGTGGGCTTGACCACTTCCACCAGCTATCGCGACAACGGCTTGCGGCCCGGTATGGATTACCGTTACCAAGCGACGGCGCTGGATGAGGCCGGCCGCGAATCTTTGCCTAGCAACAGCGTGGTTGCGCATACCGAAGGCGGAGGGGGCGAGCCGGATTTTCCGGAATGGTGGAACGGCCATTACTACCAGGTGGGCGATGGCGTCAGCTACCAGGGCCGCCGTTACCAGTGCCTGCAGGCGCATGAGTCGAATCCGGGCTGGATGCCGGACGCCGCCATCACGCTGTGGCGGCTGATCTAGGCGCCGCCGGATGGAAAAACCGTCGCGGATGCGGCGGTTTTTCATTTAGCGGCCTTGCGCTTATGCATCGGGCCTGCGTTTCCGCCATGGCCAGGCTCCGGCGCGCTCGCGGTTGTCGGCTGGCTAAGAGATGGCGGTTAATCATGGCGCGCGTTCGCTGCTGATCGCCGTTATTCTCCTGCTGATCGCACACCTGCCGGCATCGCATCGCATCGCGGCGCGGAAACGCGATCGGCCCCGGGCAAGCCGCGCGGGGCCGATCTGTCATCGCCAGGCTTGAGCGTGGTGTGCGCTGCCAAGCCTGCGCAGACGCTTAGACGTAGTCGCTGTTGTCATCCGCGGTGTCGTCGGAAGTGTCGGACACCGACGGGTAGTCGTCCTGCGATTGGGATGCCTGTTGGTAGCCGCCGGCGGAGTCGGACTCGTAGTAGTTGTTGACCGTGATGTACTGCTCCACCGGCGCTTCGTGTTCGGCAAAGCCTTGGCTTGAGCCATGGTCAAAACCGCCGCCGCCGCTGTGGCCGCTGTGCTCGTTGCCGCCAAACAGGCTTTCAATGCCTTGCACCAGGAAGGTGCCGGCCGCTACGCCGGCGGCGGTGGTGGCTACATTGCCGAGGAAGCTGCCGACGCCGCCACTCAGAAAACCGGAACGCTGGGCCGGCGCGGGTGGCTGATATGCCGGAGCCGGTTGTTGGTAGGCAGGCGCGGCCGGAGGGTAAGCCGGCGCAGGCTGCTGGTAGGCGGGAGCCGGGGCGGCCGGACGCGGCGCGGCGGGCGCGCCACTCCAGGCGGCGCCGGGGCTAGGGTCAAGGAAAGTGCCGGGCGCGCCAGCGGTGGCCGGGGGAGCGCTGCGGGCGGCTTGCAGATCGTTTTGCACCTGGGCGATCTGCGCCTTGGCGGCATTCAGCGCCTGTTCCTGCTGCATGCAGCGCAGCACCAGCAGATAGGCGGCGTCGGGTTGCGCGGCCACAGCCTGCGTGATGGCGGCGTTGGCTTGCGGGTCTTTGGCCACGCCACGGGTTTGTACCAGTTGGTTCAGGAAATTTTGCAGTGCTTGGGTTTCTTGCGGCGACATGATGGTCTTTCTGGGTTGAACGGGCCGGGATGGCGCAGCCTGATGCTCATTCCGGCAAAAAAATGCCAAATTAATTTGTAAACGTATTGTATATGGATTTAGGGTTTTTCAGCAGTGACGGATGTGCGGTTGCGGCGCGAGTGTGAATAGTAGCATTGGACAACTCTGGCATCGGCGGAGATCAGGCCAGACCAATGCCCGTTCATCATGGCTGCTAGCGTTTTCCGCATCGGCATGGGGGATGGGAGCGGCAGCGTCCTGCCGAGAGGGAAGCAAAAGCGGCTAGCTCATTCATGGGCTGTCCGCAATCTTGAAACCATCCCGGCAAGAGTCTGTGGTTACAGCTTATAGCGGGCAACTACTTTGTTCATTGTCTGCATGGCGTCATCCAGGGATTGCGCGGTGTCCGCAGTCTCTTTCGCCGCGGTGCTCGACTGGTTGGCCATCTGGGAGATCTTCTCCACCTGCCCGGCGATGGTGTTGCAGGCAATCGCCTGTTCCCTGATGGAGTCGGCGATCTCGCCCACCATCTGCAGCGCGGTATTGGACGATTTGCCAATTTCGCCGATGGCTGCCATGGCTTCGTCGGCGCGGATCACGCCGGATTCAACCAACTGCTGGGTTTCGCTCATGCGAGAGGTGGTCTTGCGCGAGGTGTCGGTGACGCCGCGGATCACCTGGTCGATCTCGCTGGTGAGGGTGGCGGTGCGTTCCGCCAGCTTGCGCACCTCATCCGCCACCACGGCGAAGCCGCGGCCGGTTTCGCCGGCCCTGGCCGCCTCAATGGCGGCGTTGAGCGCCAAAAGATTGGTTTGTTCGGCAATGTCCTTGATGCTGCTGACCGAACTGGCAATCCTGCCATTTTGCTCTTCCAGCTCGGTCAGGCTGTTGCTGGCATGGCCAACGGTGCTTGAGATGGAACGAATTTCTTCCGCGGTCTTGGCGATCACCTGCTGGCCATTGCCGGCATGGCGAGTGGCTTCGCCAGTTTGGACATTGCTGTGCTCGGCGCGGTCGCCCACATGATTGATGCTGACAGTCAGCTGCTCCATGGTGGCGGCGATGGCGGCGGAGGCCTCGTTCTGTTGCTGGGCGGCGGTCAGCACATTGCCGGCGGTGCGGGCGAGGTCCGAGGTGTAGCCGGACACCTTGCCGCAGTTTTCCGAGATATGGCTCAGGCTGCGGCGCAGGCGGTCCATCAACTGGTTGAAGGTGGTGGCGGTATTGCCGATTTCGTCATTGGGGTTGTGCACTCTCACTTGCAGCGTGAAGTCCAGCTTTTCGCCTATCTGGTTCATCACGTTGTTGAGTTCGTTCAGCGGCCGGGTGATGGACAGAAAGCTGCGCGCGCCGATGAAGCCCAGCAGCAGCGTGAGGAGAAGGGTGGCGCCGATGCTGATATTGCGCGATGAGTCGATCAGGGATTGGGCATCGGCCACCTCCTTGTTGACATAGCGCTGGTTGTAGTCGATGTGCGCCACAATCGCCTGGCGCAGCTCGTTGCCGACAGGAGTCACCTTGTTTGCCCTGATCTTGCGCGCGCCATCCATGTCGCTGTGCTCTGCTGCCGCCAGCATGGGTTGCAGCGCGGTGTAATACTTGTCCAGCAACTGGGCATCGTTGCGGTAGAGACCGCGGTCCACATCGTCGTTGATCATCTTGTCGTACTCGGCCAGAGCCGCTTTGGCGCCCTGGTATTCCTTTTCGACGTTGGCTTTGGCTATGGCCTGGTCGGCCGGGTTCACCGAGGTCAAGTCCTGCAGGCCAGCCAGGCGCAGCGAGGAGACGGCATTGCTGAACTTGTCCATGGCGGTCAGGCTGGGATAGTCGTTGGTGGCGAAGTTGGTGGCGGTGGTAGCCAGTTTTGATTGGACGTAAAGGCTGAACGAACTGATGCCTATCAAGGCCAGGATGGAAAGCAGAATGAGCAGCAAGATTTTTTTGGATACGGTCATGGCATTTGACTCCGTCTTTGTCGAGCATGGTATTCTATTTTTCTAGTCCATGAATGGATGGGCGGCAATTGCCATTTTGGTTAATAAACTAATCCTAAATGGGGACCTGACTGGTAATTCTACTTATGCAGAGCGATATTTTGGCCATTTATTCGATGGGGGATAACTGTCTTGGCGGAGTGGAATTTAAGGGGAATTTTTTTAATTTTCCAGATGGTTTTTATCAACTGGCTTATGAATACTCAGAATGACGAACCGCGGCGAGGATATTGCTTTCCCGCAATTCATTCGATGGTTTCTTGAAAAGAATTTCTGCGGCACTCCCCGATTTCATCAAGCAGCGCAGCCTGGTTCCTCAGACGCAGGGCGTCGCAGCCCTGCCTCCTGTTGATTCCGCAGCGCCACAGCGCTTGGTTTTCTTGCCGAGGCGCGGCCATCTTTCTGCACTGCACATTTTCCATTTTTTTCTGCATTATTTGCTTTTGGCATGTCTGATCAATTTCGGAGGCGTGGGTTTGATTGGGTTTTGACTGCGATAAGCAAGCCTACGCCTTTGATCGCTGTGCGGATCGCAGTCTGCGCGGATGCGCGCATTCGGGTAGCAAGAGCCAGGCCATGGCGGAGTCGGCCTTTTCCAATTCAGTACGGTTTTGTCCGCCTGCCGTTTTCTCAATTTGGCAGGCCGCCATTGCCGTTTTCCGGCTTGTCGACAAACGCCGCCTGGGGGGCTAAGGCTTTTTATCGGCCTGAATCGCATCCGGCAGCGCCGCGCGCATCACTTCGACAAAACAGCGCAGCCGCGCCGGATAAAAGCGACTGTAGGGATAAACCAGGCTGACAGGCAGCGCAGAGGCCTGCCAGGCCGGCGCCAGTTGGACCAGGCGTCCGGCCGCCAGATCCTCGGCCATCACCCATGCCGAGCCCGCTCCCACGCCCAGCCCCATCGCGGCCGCGCTCCTCAGCGCATACAAGCTGTCGGTGCTCATGCGCGGCTCTATTGGAATGCGCGCCTCCTCGCCGCTGTCTATCCGGCGCAGCCTGATTTCGTGGCGGTAATAGGTTCGCAACGCCAGCCACGGCAGGCCGGCCAGCTGGGCGGGACTTTGCGGAATGACGCCGTCCGGCAGCAGCGACGGCGACGCCACCACGATGCGCGGCACTTCCGCCAGCTTGATGGCCACTAGCGACGAGTCGGTCACCTCGCCCACCTGGATGGCGCAGTCGATGCCGGCGGCGATGAAATCCTGGATCGAGCTGTCGTCGTGCAGCAGCCATTCCACCTTCATGCGCGGATAGCGCCGCAGATAGTCGGCCAGGGGATGGATCAGCCGCTCCTGGCCAAAGGCATGCGGCGCCACCACGCGCAAGATTCCTTCCGGTTCTTCGCGGGCGCCTCTCAGATCGGACTCGAAGGCCGCCCAGTTGGCCAGCAATTCCTTGGCGCGGGCAAAGCAACGCTCGCCGTCGTCGGTCAGCCGCATGCTGTGGGTGGAGCGTTGCAACAATTTCATCCCCAGCGACTTTTCCAGGGTCTGCAGCCGGCGGCTGATCGTTGGTTGCGTGGTGCCCAGTTGTTGGGCGGCCGCTGACAGATTGCCGGCTTCGACGATGCGGACGAAAGTCTGCATCAGTTCCAGGCGGTCGCCGGCATTGGCCGGTAGGCTAGCGCTCTGTTGCGGGCGCAGATCGGCGATTACGGGTTTTTTCATACGTAAAATGTATAACAAATCTACGTGTCGGCCTACTACCCTTTACCCACGGCGGAATGCAAACTCCATGCACTTGTTAACTGGGGCACGCCGCCATGACTTCCATCCAAAAATTGCATGACCAAGTTTCTGCCGCCACTTCCGCCGGTACCGGCCAGCCAGGCAGGGCGCTGACTTTTCTGCTGGCGGCCGGAGCCGGATTGTCGGTGGCTTCGCTGTACTACAGCCAGCCGATGCTGGGCATCCTGGCTGCCGATATCGGCGCCAGCAGTCGGGCGATAGGCTTTGTGCCGACGCTGACCCAGCTTGGCTACGCGCTGGGGATTCTGTTGCTGGCGCCGCTGGGCGACCGCCACGACCGGCGCGCCATCATTCTGCTGAAGTCGGTGCTGCTGGTGCTGGCTCTGCTGGCTTGCAGCCTGGCGCCTTCGCTGGCTTGCCTGCTGGCCGCCAGCCTAGCCATCGGCCTGACCGCCACGGTCGCTCAGGACATTGTGCCGGCGGCGGCCAGCCTGGCGCATGAGCAGCGCCGGGGCAAGGTGGTGGGCACGGTGATGACCGGCCTGCTGATGGGGATTCTGCTGTCCCGCGTGGTGAGCGGACTGGTGGCCGAGCATTGGGGCTGGCGCAGCATGTTCATGCTCGCCGCCGCAGGGGTGGCGCTGATCGGCGTTTCGGCATGGCGTTGGCTGCCGAAGTTTGCCCCGACCACCACGCTGCCATATCGACAATTGCTGGTTTCGTTGTGGGATTTGCTGCGTCGGCACGCCAACCTGCGCCAGGCGGCGCTTGCCCAGGGCTTGCTGTCGATGGGATTCAGCGCTTTCTGGTCGACGCTGGCGGTGATGCTGCATGCCGCGCCTTTCCATCTGGGCAGCGCCGCCGCCGGCGCGTTCGGCCTGGCCGGCGCCGCCGGGGCGCTTGCCGCGCCGATGGCCGGGCATCTGGCCGACCGCCGCGGTCCGGCGGTGGTGGCACGGCTGGGAGCGGGCCTGACCGCGCTTTCTTTCGCCGCCATGTGTCTGGCGCCGATGCTCAGTCTAGCTGCGCAGTTGTGGCTGCTTGGCATTGGCACCATCGGTTTCGATCTGGGCGTGCAGGCTTCGCTGATCGCGCATCAGACCATCGTCTACGGCATCGAGCCCGGCGCCCGCAGTCGCCTGAATGCCGTGCTGTTTGTCAGCATCTTCATCGGCATGGCCGCCGGCGCGGTTTGCGGCAGCTTGCTGCTGGCCCAGTGGGGCTGGCTTGCCGTCACCGCAGTGGCCGCTCTGCTGGCGCTGGCAGCCCTGGCGGTACGGATGGGGCGGTGGAAATAAACCGGTACCGCAATTAAATAAACCCGGCCAATCCGGCCGGGCTTTGCCTTGCGCACGCGATGGTGTTCGCCGGTTACGCGGGCAATTCCAGCCCGTAGATGATGAAGCCTTTGTTCTCCGCCACCTTGTCGTAAAGCGCGCGCGCCGTCTGGTTGGTTTCATGGGTCTGCCAGTAGACCCGATTGCATTGTCGCGCGGTGGCTTGCTGGTAGACCGCCTTGATCAGCGCGCGCGCCACGCCTTGCCCTCGGGCTTCCGGCACGGTGAACAAATCCTGCAGATAACAGACATCGGCCAGCCGCGTGGTACTGCGGTGAATGACGGTATGGACGAGGCCGATGATCCGCCCCTGATGTTCGGCCACCAGCGCGTTGACTGGCTCCGCGTCATCATGAAAGCGCGCCCAGGTCTGCCGGGTAATCTCTTCCGACAGCGCCGTCTCGCCGCTCCTGCCGTAAAACGCGTTATAGCCATCCCACAGCGGTCGCCAGGCTTGGTAATCGTTCTGTTCCGCTGGTCTGACAACAATATCCTTCCACATTCTGCACCTCTATCCATTGATGATGTTATACCCGCCTTGCGCAGGCGCGGCGGCGCACACTCCTGGCGGTAGCCGGGCTGCCATGCCGTTGCCGGCATGGCTTGACCGTGAATTGCGCTTAAGCCGGGTGGTGTCGAGTCGAATGGATCATTTTAATGCAAAAGACATAATGTGGAGCGCTAGCACACTGAAAAAGACCGACAGTCGCGGTTACAGCGCATCGCGTGTCTTGCGGCGCGGCAAGGCGTGGGAACGCCAATTCCGGATTCTCGGCTGGCGCAAGCGGTTTCGCCGGCGGAAAACTTGGGTAGGGAAGGAGAGCAGGGTTCAGGAAAAGCGCGGATGTGAGAGGGGGTGTTTTGCCGAGCGCGGGCGCGACCCGGAGGCCCGCCCGCGCCATGCCCTTATGCCAGGGTGAAGATCTGCGTGCCCAGGCTGCCGACTTGGATGACGCCGTCGCTATTGACGAAGGCGCGGGAGCCTTCGGCCAAAATGGTATTGTTGGTCAGGTAGGCGCCGTTCCAGCTGTCGACAATATTGTAGGCGCGGCCGTCCGGACGTTGGCTGCCGCCAAATGACAGGTTGAACGGCGCTACGCCATCCTTGCCTTGTCCCTTGTTGAAGACCCAGCCGTAATGGCCAACGTCGCCTTCGGTATGGAACGAACCGATAGGGCTGTAGTTCGCTTGATAGACCCCAGTGATTACGCCATTGGCCGGATTGGCCGAAGTGATCTTGAAGGTGAAATTCTTGTCTGCGGAAATATAATTCCCGGTTTGCGGTACGGACGACATGACTGATTCTCCTAAAACTACGACAGTGGTTGATTAGTAGAGAGCCCTGCCATCAATCTATAGTTGATGGAGTGAGAGTCGTGCCCTGCTAGGTCTTACAGTATCTATTTTCTATAAAACGTGATCCAAATTGGATGGCAAAGCAATGAGAAACAGCCAGGCCACCTCATGGTGGACTGGCTGTTTTTTACTGCGGCGGCTGGTTCGCCGTCCGGCTTGCCAAGGATGGCTAGTGTTGTTTCCGCCTTCGGGATTGCCGCGCGCTTGGCTAAACCTGAATCGCGCGCCGCCTTATCGAGCCTGCGGCAGCGGACCCTTGTTTCTGTCCCATACCGGCAGTTGGCCATAGACCACCAGATTGCCGTCCGCCTGCATGGCGAGGAAGGGATTGGGCGTGCCGGCAGTGCCGGACTGCCAAACCGGCCGGCCATTGGTGTAGATCACGAAGTTGCCGTCGGCCTGCATCCAGATGTCGGTTGCGCCCGACCCAGCCGTGCCGCTGGACCAGATAATCTGGCTGCCATTCTTGTACAGCACCAGGTTGCCATCGGTCTGGAAGATCAGAAAGTATTGGCCGACAGTGTAGCTGCTGCCCGGCGCGAAATGCGCCGGCGGCGTAAATTGCAGCGAGGGCAGATTTTGCATGGTGGCCGGGTCGCTGGTATGGCTGTCCCAGACGGGCTTCAGGCGATAAAACACCAGGTTGCCGTCGCTCTGCACATTGAGGAAGGTGCCTGCCCAGCCGGTGTTGAGCTGCCATGCCACCGCGCCGTTGGGGCGGTAGAGCACGAAATGGCCATCGGGCTGCATCATGGCGCGGATGGCGCCGCTGCCGACAGTGTTGCTAGCCCACAGCGCGCCGCTGGGGCCGTAAAACACCAGATTGCCGTCTGTCTGCAGAGTGAGGAAGTATTGTCCATTGTCCGAGTAGATCCGGTCGTTGAGGGACAGCGTTTGGCCGGAGGCCAAGGACTTGGCCTGGGCCGACAAGCCGAACAGCATCAAGCAGGCAGCCATCGCACACAATAGTTTCTTCATCGCATATTCCTTGTGGTTGGGTTGGTACCAGATGATTCACAGCTTTGCGATGCTACTGTTTATTATGAATAAATGACAATATCATTTTTGGTGGACTGTTATTTCGGCCATGTGGATTTTGACTTGTTCACACCCTCCAGCCCGGCTGGCAGGCTTAGCTAACCGCTGCCGATGAGCCGGGCCGGCAGGCGTTTAGTTGGCGCCGGGGCAGACGGTGCTTTGGCCGTTCAAGCCCTGTGTCTGGATGGAGAACGAGGCGCTGCGCTGGCTGCCGGAGCCGTTGATGGTGATGACGTAGATGCTGTCGAAGTCCGATCCGGACCAAGATGGAATATTGGCGGACTGCTTGAGATCGGCAAAAATCTGCTTGGCCAGCGTGACGATCTTCTTGTGTTCCCACGCGACGAACACGGTGGCGTTGGCGTAGCCGGCGCCGGTCAGCTTGGCGGCCAAGTCGGATGTCTGAGTGAAGCCGTAGCCGGTGTTGACCGGCATGCCCAGGCTGATTGCGGTGGGTTCTATCGTGGCCAGCGGGCGCACGTAGTAGTAGTTGCTGCCGGAGTCCGACACCTGGGTGGCGGGATCGGGCGCGAAGATGGCGTCCGGCGTGCCGAAGGCGCTGGTCAGCACCCTGGGCAGCGCCAGCGCGCGGTTCAGGCCCTGGCAAGTCAGTTGCCCCAGGCCCTGATCCGGCTTTTCGCCGTGGCGGATCATCACGATGGTTTCGGTGGCCGCATTGGCGTGGGCGGCCAGCAGCAGCAAGATTGCCGGCACGGTGCGGCGGGCCCGTGAAAAGAATGTGTTCATGCAGTTTCTCCTTGTTGGATGTGGGATATCGATGCGCGGCGCGCAACAGGGTTATAAAGCAAGACAATGTCATTATCGTGAATGGCGGGCGCGATGCTGCCAGAGACCGTTCTTGGCGCCAAGGCCGTGCAGCGGCCCAAGCAGCATGGCCGCGGTGCTGGCCTGCGGGCAAGCGCAGAGCGGCCAGGGCGCAGGTTGCGGCTAGCGGCGGTTGTGGCAGATCCTGGCGGATTTTGCGGCGTGAATGCGGCGGCGAGGCACCCGCATTCCGGGCGCGCCGCTGGCGCAAAGCCAGCAAAACGGGCGAGAGTTTGCTACATTTCTAAAGCAGGAGTGGTTTTCAATTTCAAGCAAACAGATGGTCGCAGCCGGCTGTGTGCAACCCCAGGGCCGCGACGGATACTCAGCGAAGAGTCCAGGCAGGCGAGATCATGGCAAGTACGACAGATCCCCCGAAACCCCAGCCCTCCAGGACAGTCCGACCGTCCGATTCCAGCCAGCAACTGACTTTGTCCGATTTCTTTCAGGTCCGCGACGATGGACTTTTCATCGCGCCCGGCGTCTTGGCTTCGGCTGGAGGCTGTCTCCAAGCGATCGATCAGCTGTTTGCGGCCGGCTTTTATCTATCCGGGCTCAATTACTCGCAGCTTTGCCACTATGCATACGACTTCGACCCGGCCAACGTCGGTTCCGCGCCGCCTCAACGCATCGCGCAGTCCATCCTGCCCTTCCCGGAAGAGCGGCGCTCGCTCTACCGCGGAGTTTCCGAGGTGGAAGGGGGCGCAGAGTACCTGTTCGAGCAGATTTACCTGACGCAGAGCGTCGAGGTGCCGGTCTACGGCAAGGACCAGGCTGGCCACGACATCATTGTCGGCAGCCGCGAAGAGGTTTACACCGCCCCGACCCAACTGCAGTTCGACGAACTGGTCGCTTATCTGTGGCAGCAGGGCGTGCGCTTCGGACTGAACGAAGCGGCGATCGGCGACATCCTCGCCCAGCGCAAGACCGGCCGCTACCGCATTGCCAGCCCGCGCCCGCCTGTTCCCGGGGTGGATGCCGGGGTGAAGGAGCAGACGACGGCGATGCATCGCGATGACCATCCACGCACGCTTGCCGATGGACGCGTCGATCTGACGCAGTTCCAGAACCGCTACCCGCAAATCAAAGCGAATACCGTGCTGCTGATGAAAACGCCGTGCATTCCCGGCCGGCCCGGACGCGCCATCGATGGCGGCCTCATCAGCGCGGCCGAAGCCCGGGACTTTGAGCTGGACACGCTGGGCGGCACCGGCACCGAGGTGCGGATAGACAAGGATGGCAATGAATGCATCGTCGCGGTCAATGACGGTTTCCTCAACATAGACAGCGCCACCAACCAGATATCGGTTGTCGACAAAATCATCAACCGCGACGGGGTCAGCGTCCGCACCACCGGCGATTTGGCGCTGCAGGGCGATGAGTACGAAGAGCATGGCGAAGTGCAGGAGCGCCGCACCGTCACCGGCAAGAACCTGACCATGTTCAACAATGTATACGGCACGGTTCGCTCAACCGGCGGACGCATCCTGCTGAAAGAGAATCTAGTGGGCGGCGTCTTGCTGAACGATGCCGGGCCGATCAGCGTGGAGGGCCTGGTATCCAATGCCCAAGTGCGCGCCGAGCATGGCGAGATAACGCTCAATCGCGCCGAAAATGCATTGGTGATCGCCCGCAAAGTGCGCATCGCCGAGGCAAGCTGCTGCGTCATTCTGGCCGAGGATGTCGATATCGAACGCGCGATGGGCTGCGCCATCGCGGCCAAACAGCTTCATATCGGCAAGGCTGGCGCGCGCGCGAATCAGGAAACGGCGATTTCCATCTTGCTGCCGGATTTGTCCGGTTTCACCCGCAAGCTAGAAGCCCTGCAAAAGCAAGAACAAGATTGCCTGCAAAAGATTGAAATCATGCAAAAAGCGCGGGCGGCGCTGGCTGAAACCGAGGAACTCAAGCGTTATTTCGGGCTGGCGGCCCGCCTCAAGAAAGGCGAACTGCAATTATCGGCGGAACAGCAAGCCAGCTGGAAACGCATGTCGGAACAGCTTGCGCCGAAACTCAAGCAACTCAGCCAGCTCAATGCCGGCTTGAAGTCTCTGCAGGACGCGCAATCCGCCATCGGCACCCAGACCGCAGAGCTGGACGCGGCGCGCGAAGCCGCCGAGGCCGGCATACGCTGCAAATTAGAAGAACTCACCGGCGAAACCATAGTCCGCGCCTTGACGCTGCCTGTCGAGGCTCCCGCTCTGGCCGCGCTCCCGCTGGATAAATTGCGGGCGCGTTTGCGCACGTCCGATGCCCAGACCGTGCAATTGTTTGCCGACCACGAAGGCTGCTTCACCTGGCGCTACACCACGCGCCGCGCAAACTGATAGCGATGCGGACCAATCGGCCTGGCGAGGTTGGCGCGCTTGACAGGGTTTGCCGCTCCCTGATCGGCAAGGTCAAGAAGCTACCCATCCGCGTCCGGTAATTCTTGATGCAGCTGGATGGCAGGTGGATGTGGCAAGCGTAGGGTGCAATACCCGGCCAGAAACATTCTGGTGAGGCAACCCTCGTGGCGGGCATTGTACCGCCTCGGTGTACCGCAACATCAAAAACAGCCTGCCGCTGGGAAGCGGGCAGGCTGTTGGCTTGTATAGCCCAGGGCTTACAGCACGCGGGTGAGCAGCGTCAGCGACTCGCCCATGCGTTTGTCCAGCGGCGCCAGCAACTCCGTGATGCGGCTGGATGGCAAGCGGACGTCGTAAGAGTAGGGTGCAATACCCGGCTTGAAACGATTGGATGTAACTACCTTCCAGCCGGGCATTGCACCGCCTTGGCATTCCGCGAAATCAAAAACAGCCTGCCGCTGGGATGCGGACAGGCTGTTGGCTTTTATGGAACGCGGCTTACAAAACGCGGGTGAGCAGAGTCAGCGATTCGCCCATGCGTTTGTCCAGTGGCTCTAGCAACTCCGTGATGCGGCTGGATGGCAGGCGCACGTCGTAAGAGTAGGGTGCAATACCCGGCTTGAAACGATTGGATGTAACTACCTTCCAGCCGGGCATTGCACCGCCTTGGCATTCCGCGAAATCAAAAATAGCCTGCCGCTGGGAAGCGGACAGGCTGTTGGCTTTTATGGAACGCGGCTTACAAAACGCGGGTGAGCAGAGTCAGCGATTCGCCCATGCGTTTATCCAGCGGCTCCAGCAATTCCTTGATGCGGCTGGACGGCAGGCGGACGTCGTCGCCCAGGCAAGCGAGCAGATCAATCACCGATTGCAAACCCAACTGGCCGTGGGCGAGGTGGCAGATGGACTCCACCACCGCCTGCTCGATGTCGCGGCACAGATGCGCCACGCGCGCGGCCGGCTCTCTTACCTTTGCTTGGTCCTTGCCGGTCAATTGCTCCTGCAAGGCGGCGAAGGCTTCATGCAGCCGGGTCATGGCCAGCAGGCTGGGCGGATGGGTGGGGACTTGATTGTGCAGCAGCCAGCGGCTGCGGGCGGGGTGATGGTTGTTCAGGGAAAGCGCGAGGCGCGGGGAACTGCGGGTGATGCTAGGCATGGCAAAACCCTCATTCTGATTGAGCGTTGTCGTGGATGGTTGGAACGCTTTGGATGTGGTCAAGGCAGAGCGGCAGCGGCAAAGCGCTGTAGATCAAGGAATGGGAATTTTCTGCATAAGCACCTCCATGTGTGGCTGGCAAAGCAGGACATAGCACATAATGAGTGTCATGGAGATATCAATAACTATCAAAAAGTCACTTATAGTTAACATTTTGCAAATCATAACGTGTGGCTTGAGCGCTGGCAAGCGCTGATGCTATCGGGGTATGGAAAACACAACGAAACCCTTAACCGCCCGCGCGGTTTTCGCCCGCAACCTGCGGATTGCCAGACGCCTGCAGGATGTGTCGCAGGAGGCATTGGCTTTGCAGGCGGGAATGAGCAGAACCTATGTTTCGGAGATCGAGCGTGGCGAGCGCAATGTCTCCATCGACAACATGGGCGCACTGGCTGACGCCTTGGGCGTGGCGCTGAGAGACTTGGTAGACCCGGAGATGTTTGGCGGGCTGCTGGACAAGGCGAATAAATAGTCGTGCAAGGTGTGTAACTTGTAAGGCTTGGCTAGTCCGCTGCTATGTTTAGTTATTAACTAAGAGATATTTAAAAGTAATGCTCAATCCCCTTGAGGAGCTTGTTGGCCTTGAGTCTAAAATTGATATCGCTCGTAATTGTGGTTGTGTGCGGTTATTCGAAACTTATTCGCTGAGCCAGATAAATGAGCTAGGTTGGTTGTTTAATCAGTTTCCAATGCATGGAATTAACTCATCAGTTCAATTGCATAAAATTGGTGAAGTCGAGGCCAAGGAGCAGTTTGTTTATCTAATGACCCATGATATGGCTCATTCAATAGATTTAATGTCTATGAAGATGGCAGAATTTTTTTGGAGAAAAATTTTAAGTAGAATAATTGATCCTGCTGGATTCTTAACGAATACAAAAGGAATGCATAATTTTAATTGGGCAGGAGGCTATGATCCTGCAACAAATTCAACATTCGATAGCTGTTTGATTATAAAAAATAATCTAAAGGCTTTAGTTGTGGTGATTGAGGATGAGGATTAGATGGAAAATCTTTATCGTTCCATAACGGTTCATGGTTGTATAGTTTTTCCGTTTCAGTAGAACCGAACCGACTTGCCCCTATCCCATCAGCGCAAGCCGACTCCGAAGCTATTTTCAAGGTTTTAAGACGCCGGTTGTTCGACGCCGCGCGACGCTCGCGCGCGGCTAGTTCCGGCGGCTCCTTGAAAATAGCTTTGGGGCGGGGTTTCGCAGCGCTGTTGGGTCGCCTTTACTTTCGTCCATTTCTTTTGGCGAAGCAAAAGAAATAGACCCGTCCTGCCGGGCGGAACCGGCACTAAAATATCTGTCCGCGGAGCGGACACAAAACCAATCTGTATTGCTCGGTAAACGTTGGGATTTTCGTGGTTAAGCTCAACGGGTCTATTCAATTTTATTTTTCCAACTCTTGCAAAATAAATCGTCCGCGTTCAGCTAGAGATGGGGAAGAGTCTGATGCCAGTTGTTCCGCAAGAGGAAAGGCTGCATCGCCGAGTCTGTCTAGATTGAAAATAAGAATTTCGCCAGCTACGCGCCTGACTATTGGCGAACGATCGACAGCAGCGGACTGTAATGTCTCCAAGAATGGCGTCACGACAGTTAAGGCTCGATTACATAGTATGGGATTGAATCGTCCTTTTCCGTAGCGCTGATCAATCCATTGCCATTCTCTGCCTGCACACCAAGTAATCTTTCCTTCCAGTAAATAGCGATAGGCTTTTGCTCGAACAGATGGTTGTAAGGCTTTTTTCGAAATATCGTTGAGGTGAAAATCAAATATATCCCTGCGGCCTAACTGTGTTAGTACAGATGCCATTGGGCCTGATGTGGCTGACATGATTTTTTCTTTGAGAGATTCGCTCACCTGATTGATAGAGGCAATTTCCAATAAAACTTGCCTATCTTCCTCTTCTATGCGTCCCCAAGAGACCCAGTGCGGCAAGGTGGCACATAGAACTTCTGCGACAAATTCTGGATTTGTATTTTCTGCGATAGCGGACAGTCTTTCACGGGCCGCCTCTCTAACCTTGGGAGCCCAGTCATTAAGCCGACGCATGGCAATGGCAAAGAAAAAAGCATTGGGGGCGGGGCCAAGTGTAGCGCGTAAAGCTTTTTCTCGCTGAAACCCACTTCCGTGACATAGATCCAACCAGCTTAAAGGACGGCTAATTGGTTTTTCAGCACTTGAGTGAGGTGTCGTGGGTGTTTCGATTATTTCAGAGAAGCCCCAGCGGATAGTTCGCTCTAACCTCTCCAGGTTTGTTAGTGAGAGCTTGAATGTTGCAGTAATCAGTATCGAAATGTCGATCTGGCTGGTTCCATCTGAGGAGGTAGACTGGGAAAGCTTCCTTATTATGGATAGCAATTCTTTTTCATGGTTTTTTAGAGGGGCAATTGGAATGTCATCATTGTAAAACAATGTGGGGATGCTGTCTGAGAGACTGTTGCGAGATTTGAATAATGTTAATCCTAATATTTTACAGAGAATATATTTGAGAATAATATTTCCTCTCTTTGTGAGCTTTTAGTATTAATTCGCGCGGCCATGCCTATTGGCTGAGTCGAACCGACATATCTATGTTTATCAGTTCAAGCTGGTCTCGGAAGCTAGCTCAAGATTTTAAAGTATCAGTTACTCGGCGCTGCGTGGAATGGAGATTTAGTAGTTTTCCACGGACAGAGGGCGTACTTGCATGTCTTGTGTGTAAATTTTAAGATTTGTATAACTTAGACTTGTCAGTATATAGTTAAATTTAAATAAAAATGCTTCCTGTCATGGAAGCATCTCAAGAGGCACTTTATTAGCTAATGAAAGTATCAGTGCTAACACCAAAACGTTCTGCTAAGTTTTTCACTTGGCGCAAGTTGAGTTCACGGTGACCGTTTAATATTTCAGATACTACACCTTGGCTTCCAATTTCAGGTAGATCACCTTGGCAGAGTCCATGCTCTTGCATAAGAAAGCGAAGAGCATCAACTCCTGAAGCTTCGGGAATTGGATGATGCTCAGTTTCATAGCAATGCACAAGCTCACTCATTAACTCGGCAAGCTCCCACAGTGGGTGGTTTTCGTCGCCATTAATACTGGTTAGAGATTCTTCGAGTTTTGATAGCATTGATTCGTAGTGCTGCTCATCTCGAATCGGACCGATTTGAGTTTCTTTGGCAAAAACTTCCCACGCGGTTTGAATTTTTTTAAGGTAGGCGCTCATGATTTCCAGCCTCCTTGGTCATATTCTCTATGAGTTAAAATATGCTTTACGTATAGCGTTTGTTTTTTAAACATGATAAATGCGATGAGTCTATACTTGTTGCCTCCAATGTTGAAAACATAAAGTTCATCTACTTTATCGACACTATTGAAGGTGTTCTTAAGTTCAGAATGGTTTGCAAATGAGTTCTTCTCGATGATGCGCCGCCATGCTTGCAATTGGATGCGTGCACTCGGATGATGAGTTGAAAAATCGAGCAGTTTTTTGTTGCTGATCAGGCGCATGGCGTCATCGTATCTCAAGTTGAGATATTTGCAAGGAGTCTTGTGATCATAGCGGAAGGTACGCATGAATGCACTCACCAGATGCACCCATTGTTACTTGATTGTCGTACTGAGTGTGGCCGTAGTCACAGACACTGACAGCCTAGTGCTGACCTGCAAGGTTTCTGTTGAGTATGGGGCAGGGGGATAGAAAAAGCCGCCCACCTTGCAGTGAGCGGCTTTCTCTTTAGCCCAATGTAAGCTTGCTAAAGCTTACTCCGGACGCATCTGCGGGAACAAGATCACATCCCGAATCGACGGCGCATCCGTCAACAACATCACCAAACGGTCGATGCCGATGCCGCAACCGCCGGTCGGCGGCAGGCCGTATTCCATCGCGCGGATGTAGTCGGCGTCGTAGTGCATCGCCTCGTCGTCGCCGGCGTCCTTCTGGGCGACTTGCGCCTGGAAGCGCGCGGCCTGGTCTTCCGGATCGTTCAACTCCGAGTAGCCGTTGGCGTGCTCGCGGCCGACGATGAACAGCTCGAAACGCTCCGTCAGGCCCGGCTGGGTGTCGGAGCCGCGAGCCAGCGGGGAGACTTCAACCGGGTAGTCGACGATGAAGGTCGGGTTCCACAGCAGCGATTCGGCGCATTCTTCGAACAGCGCCAGCTGCAGGCTGCCCAGGCCGGGCGCCGGCGGCAGTTTGCCGCCCAGGCGCTTGACCTCGCTGGCCACCCAGGCGGAGTCGGACAGCTACGCGTCGGTGTATTGCGGGTTGTAGTACTTGATCGCTTCTATGGAGTGGTCGGGAAGAGGTTTAGACTATTGTCTAACCATAGGCGGTATGGCGTATGCGATAATGACGAGCACACCATAGTTTGGCGGCCGGGGGTTACTCCTACTAAAACCGGTTGTCCGTGGCCGGCGCATTCCAATACATTCAGCTATTTTGAGGCGACGTTTGATCAGCTGAGCGAATAACAATATTTTTCCGAGAACACTATGCTAGATGCTTTAAACTATTTCTTTGAACAAAGAAAATTTACTCGATTCTGGTTTAGCTTTGGGGGCCGTATTTCTCGATGGCCATTTTTGCTTGGCCTGTTGGGGCTCTTTGTGGCCTTTTCAACTTTTACTGCAGTGTTGATACCGTTGCTGTATTCAATCTCCCCAGTTTTGATGCTTTTGGTATATCCATTCATTGGTATTTTCATGTGGAGTTTTTTTACACTGAAAATCAAGCGCTGGCATGATATGGATAGAAGCGGCTTTTATGTGCTTTTGAATCTTATTCCAGCATTTGGGGTTTTCTTCTTTTTGGCGATACTGGTCATTCCCGGTACTCTAGGTAAAAATAGATTCGGTTAAATTTGATTGGCGACATGAGATAGGAGATAGACCGCGTTTAAAGGCTGAAAAAAAGCCGCCCACCTTGCAGTGAGCGGCTTTCTCATCAGCCCAGTGTCTGGACTAAATCTTACTCCGGACGCATCTGCGGGAACAAGATCACATCCCGAATCGACGGCGCATCCGTCAACAACATCACCAAACGGTCGATGCCGATGCCACACCCGCCGGTCGGCGGCAGGCCGTATTCCATCGCGCGGATGTAGTCGGCGTCGTAGTGCATCGCCTCGTCGTCGCCGGCGTCCTTTTGGGCCACCTGAGACATGAAGCGCGCGGCCTGGTCTTCCGGGTCGTTCAACTCCGAGTAGCCGTTGGCGTGCTCGCGGCCGACGATGAACAGCTCGAAACGCTCCGTCAGGCCCGGCTGGGTGTCGGAGCCGCGAGCCAGCGGGGAGACTTCAACCGGGTAGTCGACGATGAAGGTCGGGTTCCACAGCAGCGATTCCGCGCATTCCTCAAACAGCGCCAGCTGCAGGCTGCCCAGGCCCGGCGCCGGCGGCAGTTTGCCGCCCAGGCGCTTGATCTCGCTGGCTACCCAGGCGGAGTCGGACAGTTGTTCGTCGGTGTATTGCGGGTTGTAGTGCTTGATCGCGCCGACGATGGTGAAGCGGTCGAACGGCTTGCCCAAGTCCACTTCCTTGCCCTGGTAGGACACGGTGGTAGAGCCGCAGGACACCAGCGCGCACTGGCGGATGATGGTTTCTGTCATCTCCATCATGCGCTGGTAGTCGCTGTAGGCTTCGTAGAACTCGATCATGGTGAACTCGGGGTTGTGGCGCGTGCTCATCCCCTCGTTGCGGAAGTTGCGGTTGATCTCGAACACGCGCTCCAGGCCGCCCACCACCAGGCGCTTCAGGTACAGCTCCGGAGCCACGCGCAGGTAGAGCGGCATGTCCAGCGCGTTGTGGTGGGTGACGAACGGCTTGGCGGTGGCGCCGCCCGGGATGGGGTGCATCATCGGGGTTTCCACTTCCAGATAGCCTTCGCCCACCATCACGTCGCGGATCTTCTGCACGATCCTGGAGCGCTTGATGAAGGTTGCGCGGCTTTCCTCGCTCATGATCAGGTCGGCGTAGCGCTGGCGGTATTTCTGTTCCTGATCGGTCATGCCGTGGAATTTTTCCGGCAGCGGACGGATGTTCTTCGACAACAGGCGCACTTCGGTGGCCTGCACGGTCAGTTCGCCAGTCTTGGTTTTGAACAGCAGGCCCTTGACGGCGATGATGTCGCCCATGTCCCAGCGCTTGAAGTCGGCGTAGATGTCCTCGCCGACGTTGTCGCGGGAGATGAAGGCCTGGATGCGGCCGCTGACATCCTGCATGGTGGCGAAGCTGGCTTTGCCCATCACACGTTTAAGCATCATGCGGCCGGCGACGGCGACTTCGATTTTCTCGGCTTCCAGCGCTTCGGCTTCTTTAGCGGCGTGGTCGTCCTGCAGCGGTTTGGCAAAGTGGCTGCGTTTGAAGTCGTTGGGGTAGGCGATCCCTTTTTCGCGGATCGCCTGCAGTTTCAGGCGGCGTTCCGCCATGATCTGGTTTTCGTCTTGGCTTTGCGCCTGTGCTTGTTCGTGATCAGACATGATGACTCCGTGCCGGGTTGGTTTCCTGCGGCAAAACAATAAAAACGGCTTGGCCGGCCCCCTGGGGAGCCGGCCGGTTTGGCTTAGACGCCGTGCTTCAGGCTGGCTTCGATGAAGCCGTCCAGGTCGCCGTCCATGACGCCCTTGATGTTGCCCACCTCGTGGCTGGTGCGCAAATCCTTGATGCGGGACTGGTCGAACACGTAGGAGCGGATCTGGTGGCCCCAGCCCACGTCGGTCTTGGTGTCTTCCAGCGCCTGCTTGGCTTCGTTGCGCTTCTTCAGTTCCAGCTCGTACAGCTTGGCGCGCAGCATCTGCATCGCCTCGTCGCGGTTGCGGTGCTGGGAACGGTCGTTCTGGCACTGCACCACGGTGTTGGTGGGGATGTGGGTGATCCGCACCGCCGAGTCGGTCTTGTTGATGTGCTGGCCGCCGGCGCCGGATGCGCGATAGGTGTCCACGCGCAGATCGGCCGGGTTGATGTCGATCTCGAAGCTGTCGTCCACTTCCGGGTAGACGAAGACCGACGAGAACGAGGTGTGGCGGCGGGCGTTGGAGTCGAACGGCGACACGCGCACCAGGCGGTGCACGCCCACTTCGGTGCGCAACAGGCCGTAGGCGTACTCGCCCTCGATCTTCAGCGTGGCGCTGCTGATGCCGGCCACTTCGCCTTCGGACACTTCCAACACGTCCACCTTGAAGCCCTTGCGCTCGGCGTAGCGGGTGTACATCCGCAGCAGCATGCCGGCCCAGTCCTGGGCCTCGGTGCCGCCGGCGCCGGCCTGGATGTCCAGGAAGCAGTTGTTGGGGTCCATCGGGTCATGGAACATGCGGCGGAATTCCATCTTGGCCACCTTGGCCTCGACATCTTCCAGATCGGCCTGCACCGCGAAGATGGTGTCGTCGTCGTCCTCGCTCTTGCCCATGTCGAACAGTTCGCGGCTATCGGCGAGGGTGGCGTTGATGCCGTCCAGCACCAGCACCACGTCTTCCAGCTGTTTGCGCTCGCGGCCCAGATCCTGCGCCCGCTTGGGATCGTTCCAGATATCCGGGTCTTCGGTCAGGCGGGAGACTTCTTCCAGACGGTCTTTTTTACCGTCGTAGTCAAAGATACCCCCGAATGTCGGCGGCGCGGGCGGCCAGGTCTTCGATCTTGGCCGCGATTTGGTTCAGGACTTCAACTTCAATCATGCTCTACTCCAAATGGCAGTCGATATTAGTAAATTCAAATATGAAATTCTGGTTTGATCAAAGACAAAAAGCGCACCTTGCGGTGCGCTTTCTTCGATCCGGCTCGGGTATCAGCCAAACAGGTGAGCGATGGCTGCGCGCTCTTCTTCCAGTTCGGCCAGGGTCAGGTCCATCCGCTCGCGGCTGAACGCGTCGATTTCCAAGCCTTCAACTCGTTTGTATTCGCCATTTTCGCACACAACCGGTACGCCGTACATCACGCCTTCCGGGATGCCATAGGAGCCGTCGGACGGCACGCCCATGGTCACCCACTTGCCGTTGCTGCCCAGCACCCAGTCGCGGATGTGGTCGATGGCGGCGTTGGCGGCGGAGGCGGCGGACGACAGGCCGCGCGCTTCGATGATGGCGGCGCCGCGCTTGCCGACGGTGGGCAGGAACACGTCGCGGTTCCACACGTCGTCGTTGATCAGGGTCTTGACCGATTGGCCATCGATGGTGGCGAAGCGGTAGTCGGCGTACATGGTCGGCGAGTGGTTGCCCCACACGGCCAGCTTCTCGATCGCGGCCACCGGCTTGCCGGTTTTGGCGGCGATTTGCGACAGCGCGCGATTGTGGTCAAGACGCAACATCGCGGTGAAGTTTTTCGGGTCCAGATCCGGAGCCGACTTCATCGCGATCCAGGCGTTGGTGTTGGCCGGGTTGCCCACCACCAGCACCTTGACGTCGCGGGCGGCGTGGTCGTTCAGCGCCTTGCCCTGCACGGTGAAGATGGCGCCGTTGGCTTCCAGCAGGTCCTTGCGCTCCATGCCCTTGCTGCGCGGGCGGGCGCCGACCAGCAGGGCCACTTTCACGTCCTTGAAGGCCACGTTCGGGTCGTCGGTGGCTACCATGCCTGCCAACAGCGGGAAGGCACAGTCTTCCAGCTCCATCATCACGCCCTTCAGCGCGGTTTGGGCTTGCGGCAGATCCAGCAGATGCAGAACGACCGGCTGGTCCTTGCCCAGCATCTCGCCACTGGCGATACGGAACAGCAGGCTATAGCCGATCTGGCCGGCAGCGCCGGTTACGGCAACGCGAACGGGGGCTTTCATTGGCGGAGTCTCCTTTGACGTATCCGATAATGAGCTGCAGATGTTGCTCTGCAGTATAGGTGTGGCAGGAAGTGTATCACGGCTGTTTATCGATTTGGGCTAATTGGTCAAGAATGTGGAGTCAAACAGCCGTTTAAGTATTATGTCTTATATAAGACTTGCCTTTACGCTTGATTTGTTTGGTGTTAAAACACAGATCATGACGGCCAATACCCTGAAAAGACAGCCGCTTTATGTCCAAGTCAAACAGCTGCTGCTGCAGCGGATGGGCGAAGGCGAGTGGCGGGCGCACGACGCGCTGCCCAGCGAATGGGAGCTGGCCGGCGAGCTGGGCGCGAGCCAGGGTACGGTGCGCAAGGCCTTGTCTGAGCTGGAGTCCGCCGGCTTGCTTTACCGGCAGCAGGGCCGCGGCACCTATGTGGCGCCGGTGCCGGGCGACTGGGGCGACGCCGTCCTGCTGACGCCGGGCCTGTTTTCCGAGCCGCCGGACGAGCTGGCGCGCGAATTTCTCGGCCTGTCGCGGCTGAATGCCAGCGAAGACATCGCCGATGCGTTGCAATTGCGGCGCTTAGCGCCTTTATTGAGAATTCGCCAGCTGTGGCGCTGGCACGGCGCGCCGGTGGCACTGGACGACGTGCTGCTGCCGGCCGAGGCGTTTGAAGGGATGGAGGCGCGCTGGCTGCGCAACTCCGCCGGCGTGTACGCCACCTTGCAGCAGCGCTTCGGCGTGCGGCTGCGGGTGCGCAGCGAACAGTTCCGCGCCGAGATGCTGCCGCGGGAAGAGGCGGGGCTCCTGGGCGTGACCGGCATGGTGGCAGATGTGCCGGCGCTGTGCCTGTTGCGCTTGTCGGAGTCGATGGACGGCAGGCCGCTGGAGTGGCGGCAGCGCTACTGCCTGACGCACCAGCTGGCTTATACAGTAAAGCACGATTGAAGCGTCGCCGGTTTGACGCAGATTAAATAGGTCCGGAAGCAGTACGGGGTAGTCCGAGATTTGTTAGAATCCCCGGCGCATATTGCAAATGAATTGTCGGCAATATGCCAGGTATTGGCAGGCATCGCCCGAACACAAGGGCAGAACCGGCCAGGCGGGCGGTCCGTGGTGGGCAGTCCGTCATGTAACCCTCGTGGTCACAAAAACATCCAAGGAAAGCCTTATGCAGAAGCAAAGACCGAAGCATCTGGACTTGGCCAGGATCAGACTGCCCGTGCCGGGCTTCGTCTCCATCCTGCACCGGGTCAGTGGTGTGGCGCTGTTCTTTTCCCTCCCGCTATTGATCTATCTGCTGCACGGTTCGCTCAGCTCGGCCGAATCGTTCGAAACCTACCGCGCCGTGGTGTCGCACCCGTTGATGAAGTTGGTGCTGCTGGGTCTGATCTGGGCCTATATGCATCACTTCTGTGCCGGCATCCGCTTCCTGTTTCTCGATATTCACAAAGGTCTGGAACTTGAGACCGCCCGCGCGACCGCCAAGACCGTGCTGGTAGTCAGCTTGGTGCTGACCGTGGTTCTGGGGGGAGTCGCTCTATGGTAAACCGCAACGTTGTCGGCGCCGGCTACGGCCTGCGCGACTGGATCATGCAGCGCGTCACCGCCGTCGTCATGGTGATCTACACCGTGGCGATGGCGCTGTTTTTGCTGGCGCTGCCGTCCGGCTACGATGGCTGGAAAGAACTGTTCAGCCACACCTGGGTGGAAGTGTTGACCCAGACCACGCTGCTGGCCTTGTTCCTGCACGTATGGGTGGGCATCCGCGACGTGTGGATGGACTATGTGAAGCCGGTGGGCATCCGCCTGGCGCTGCACATGTTCACCATCGTATGGCTGGTTTCCTGTTTTATCTATTCCGTTAAAGTGGTTTGGGGGCTGTAATGGGCATACCTGTTCGTCATTTTGATGCGGTGGTTGTGGGCGCCGGCGGCGCCGGCATGCGCGCCGCGCTGCAATTGTCGGAAGCCGGCCTGAAGACCGCCGTGCTGTCCAAGGTTTTCCCCACCCGTTCCCATACCGTGGCCGCCCAGGGCGGCGTGTCCGCCTCGCTCGGCAACTCCGAGCCGGACAACTGGCACTGGCACATGTACGACACCGTCAAGGGGTCGGACTGGCTGGGCGACCAGGACGCGATCGAATTCATGTGCCGCGAGGCGCCGAAAGTGGTCGTCGAGCTGGAGCACTTCGGCATGCCGTTCGACCGCAATCCGGACGGCACCATCTACCAGCGTCCGTTCGGCGGCCACATGTCCGACTTCGGCGAAGGCAAGCCGGTGCGCCGCGCCTGCGCCGCCGCCGACCGTACCGGCCACGCGATGCTGCACGCGCTGTACCAGCGCAATGTGCGCGCCAACACCCACTTCTTCGTCGAGTGGATGGCGCTGGACCTGATCCGCGACGCCGAAGGCCGCGTGCAGGGCGTGGTGGCGATGGAAATGGAAACGTCTGAAATCGTCGTGTTCCAGGCCAAGGCCACCCTGTTCGCCACTGGCGGCGCCGGCCGCATCTTCGCCTCCTCCACCAACGCCTTCATCAATACCGGCGACGGCATCGGCATGGCGGCGCGCGCCGGCATTCCGCTGGAGGATATGGAGTTCTGGCAGTTCCACCCGACCGGCGTGGCCGGCGCGGGCGTGCTGATCACCGAAGGCGTGCGTGGCGAAGGCGGCATCCTGCGTAATAGCGCGGGCGAGCGTTTCATGGAGCGCTACGCGCCCAACGCCAAGGATCTGGCCAGCCGCGACGTGGTGTCGCGCGCGATGGTGACCGAGATCAACGAAGGCCGCGGTTGCGGCCCGAACAAGGATCACGTGCTGCTGGACATCACCCACCTCGACCCCGAGGTGATCATGTCCAAGCTGCCGGGCATCCGCGAGATCTCGATCAAGTTCGCTGGCGTGGACCCGATCAAGGCGCCGATCCCGGTGGTGCCGACCTGCCATTACCAGATGGGCGGCATTCCCACCAACTACCACGGCGAAGTGGTGATCCACGGCGCGCCGGTGCACGGCTTCTACGCAGCCGGTGAAGTGGCCTGCGCCTCGGTGCACGGCGCCAACCGCTTGGGCACCAACTCGCTGCTGGACCTCTTGGTATTCGGCAAGAGCTCGGCCAACTCGATGATCGAGTTCATCAAGCAGCAGCCGGAGGACCTGCCGGACCTGGCCGAGGCCGATGTCGAGCGTTCCATCGCCCGCGTCGCCCGCCTGGACAACCAGACCGACGGCGTGCAGGTGCACGAGGCGCGCGCCGAACTGCAGCGCACCATGCAGACCCACTGCGGCGTGTTCCGCTTCAAGGACATGCTGGCCGAGGGCGTGGAGCGCATCCTGGAAGTGGAAAAAATGGTGGCGCGGACCGAGATCGGCGACAAGTCCAAGGTGTTCAACACCGCGCGCATCGAGGCGCTGGAGCTGGAAAACCTGATCGAAGTGGCCAAGGCGACCATGATTTCCGCCAACGCCCGCACCGAATCGCGCGGCGCCCACGTCCGCGACGACGCGCTGGACACCGAGGCTACGCCCAACGGCCGCGACGACGTCAACTGGCTGAAGCACACGCTGTGGTTCCGCGACGGCAACCGTCTGGAATACAAGCCGGTGAACATGAAGCCGCTGACCGTCGACACGATCAAGCTGAAGGCCCGCACCTACTAAGGGTTGAACCAGAGATGACTACCGATACCATCAAATTCCGCATCTACCGTTACAACCCGGACCAGGATGCCAAGCCGTACATGCAGGACATCAGCATCGAGATGGACGCGACCGAGCACAAGCTCTTGGACGCGCTGGTCAAGCTGAAGACCAAGGACGACACGCTGTCGTTCCGGCGCTCCTGTCGCGAAGGCGTCTGCGGCTCCGACGCGATGAATATCAACGGCAAGAACGGCCTGGCCTGCCTGACCGACTTCCGCGGCCTGAAACAGCCGATCGAGCTGCGTCCGCTGCCGGGCCTGCCGGTGGTGCGCGACCTGATCGTCGACATGGCGCAGTTCTTCAAGCAGTACCACTCGATCAAGCCTTACGTGATCAACGACACGCCGCCGCCGGAACGCGAGCGCCGCCAGTCGCCGGAAGACCGCAAGGAGCTGGACGGCCTGTACGAGTGCATCCTGTGCGCCTGCTGCTCGACCTCCTGCCCGTCGTTCTGGTGGAATCCGGACAAGTTCGTCGGCCCGGCCGGCCTGCTGGCCGCCTACCGCTTCATCGCCGACACCCGCGACGAAGCCACCAGCGAGCGGCTGGACAATCTGGAGGACCCGTACCGCCTGTTCCGTTGCCACACCATCATGAACTGCGTGGACGTATGCCCGAAAAATCTGAATCCGACCAAGGCCATCGGCAAGATCAAGGACCTGATGGTCAAGCGCGCGGTATGACGACTTTCGATCCGATAGAGCTGAAACGGATGCGCTGGCGCTCGCGCCGGGGGCTGCTCGAACTGGACCTGGTGCTGGAGAAATTCCTCGCCGGCCCGTTCGGACGGCTGGCCCCGGCCGAGTTCGAGGCCTACCGCAGGCTGCTGGATCTGGCCGACACCGATTTTCTGGATATCGTCAGCGGCAAGGCCGATCTCGAGGATCCGGAAGAGATGGCCATTGTGGTGATCCTCAGATCGCTGTGACGGCCGAAACCTGAAACCACTCCAACAACAACGATATAAACCGACTGGGAGTATTGCTGTGGAAACTAATCGCAAAGTCACGCTCAGCTACAACGAGGGTAAGGACTCCATGGACCTGCCGGTCCTGGGGGGCACGCTGGGTCCGGACGTCGTCGACATCCGCTCCTTTGGCAAAACCGGCATGTTCACCTTCGATCCGGGCTTCCTGGCGACCGCCAGCTGCGAATCCGGCATCACCTTCATAGATGGCGATCTGGGCCACCTGTACTACCGCGGCTACCCGATCGAGCAACTGGCCGAGAAGAGCGACTACCTGGAGGTGTGCTACCTGCTGCTGAACGGCGAGCTGCCGACCGCGGCGCAGCACAAGGAGTTCGAGCGCGGCGTGATGCGTCACAACATGCTGCACGACCAGCTGATGAGCCTGTTCAAGGGCTTCCGCCGCGACGCGCATCCGATGGCGGTGATGGTGGGCGTGGTGGGCGCGCTGTCGGCGTTCTACCATGACTCGCTGGACATCTCCAATCCGGAGCACCGCCGCATTTCGGCGCACCGTCTGATCGCCAAGCTGCCGACCATCGCCGCCCAGGCTTACCGCTACAACAAGGGCCTGCCGTTCTCCTACCCGAAAAACGGCCTGACCTACGCGGAAAACTTCCTGCACATGATGTTCTCAACCCCGTGCGAAGAGTACAAGGTGAATCCGGTGCTGGCCCGCGCCATGGACCGCATCTTCACCCTGCACGCCGACCACGAGCAAAACGCCTCCACTTCCACCGTGCGTCTGGCGGGCTCCTCCGGCGCCAACCCGTTCGCATGTATCGCCGCCGGCATCGCCTGCCTGTGGGGCCCGTCGCACGGCGGCGCCAACGAAGCCGTGCTGAAGATGCTGGACGAGATCGGCAGCGTCGAGAACGTGGCCGACTTCATGCAGGGCGTGAAGGACAAGCGCTACAAGCTGATGGGCTTCGGCCACCGCGTGTACAAGAACATGGACCCGCGCGCCGCCATCATGAAGCAAACCTGCGACGACGTGCTGAAGGAACTGGGCCTGGGCGACAGCCCGAAGTTCAAGCTGGCGATGGAGCTGGAGAAGATCGCGCTGAACGACCCGTACTTCATCGAGCGCAAGCTGTATCCGAACGTGGACTTCTACTCCGGCATCGTGCTGTCGGCCATCGGCATCCCGGTGTCGATGTTCACGCCTATCTTCGCGCTGGCCCGCACCGTGGGCTGGATCGCCCACTGGAGCGAGATGATCGCCGATCCGGGCATGAAGATCGGCCGTCCGCGCCAGCTGTACACCGGTTCGCCGCGCCGCGACTTCGTGGAAGTCGCCAAGCGCTGACAGCCTGAACGCGGGGTTGGCTGGAGCGGGGGCTTCAGCCAGCCCTTTTTTCAGAGCGCTGGGGCAAGGCAGCCCTTGCCCAAGCGCTTTGAGCCATGCTGCAACGTAAGACAAAAGGGTAGCCAGACCATGATGCAATCCATGTACAGCCATTCTTACCTGTTCGGTGGGAATGCGCCGTTCATCGAGGAGCTGTACGAACAGTACCTCGCTGACGCCAATGCCGTTCCGCAAGAATGGCGCGACTATTTCGACAAGCTGGCCCAGTCGCCGGGCGCCGCCGAGCGCGACGTGCCGCACCAGCCTATCCAGGAGTCGTTCATCCAGCTGGCCAAGAAGCCCCAGTCCGGCACGCGCAGCAGCGCCGCCGACTGGGAGGCGATGCAAAAGCAGGTGGGCGTGCTCAAGCTGATCTCGGCTTACCGCGTGCTGGGCTCGCGCCAGGCCAATCTGGACCCGCTCAAACGCATGGATCAGCAGACCGTGCGCGAACTGGACCCGGCCACCCACGGCCTGACCGATGCCGACATGGCGGTGCAGTTCAATGTCGGCTCGCTGGTGGGCCCGCAGAGGCTGCCGCTGTCCGACATCCTGGCGCGCCTGAAGCAGACCTACTGCGGCAATATCGGCGTCGAGTTCATGCACATCACCCAGTCCGACGAGAAGCACTGGGTGCAGAAGCGTTTCGAGGGCGACCTGTCCACGCCGCGCTATGACTCGGCCAAGAAGCAGCGCATCCTCAAGCAGATCACCGCGGCCGAGACGCTGGAACGCTACCTG
Source organism: Chromobacterium sphagni (assembly GCF_001855555.1). Classification (GTDB taxonomy): domain Bacteria; phylum Pseudomonadota; class Gammaproteobacteria; order Burkholderiales; family Chromobacteriaceae; genus Chromobacterium; species Chromobacterium sphagni. Next base: position 208,182 of record NZ_MKCT01000017.1, read on the forward strand.
CACACCAAGTACGTCGGCCAGAAGCGTTTCTCGCTGGAAGGCGGCGAATCCGCCATCGCCGCGCTGGACCACTTGATCCAGAACGCCACCACCCAGGGCGTGCAGGAACTGATCATCGGCATGGCCCACCGCGGCCGCCTGAACGTGCTGGTCAACACCCTGGGCAAGCAGCCGCGCGACCTGTTCGCCGAGTTCGAAGGCAAGGCTGCCCAGCAGATGGCTTCCGGCGACGTGAAGTACCACATGGGCTTCTCGTCCGACATCCCGACCGCCGACGGCCCGATGCACGTGTCGCTGGCGTTCAACCCGTCGCACCTGGAAATCGTCAACCCGGTGGTCGAGGGTTCGGTGCGCGCCCGCCAGGACCGCCGCAAGGACGCGGAGCGCAAGTCCGCGGTGCCGGTGCTGATCCACGGCGACTCCGCCTTCGGCGGCCTGGGCGTCAACCAGGGCACCTTCAACCTGTCGCAGACCCGCGGCTACGGCACCGGCGGCACCATCCACATCGTCATCAACAACCAGGTGGGCTTCACCACCTCGGACACCCGCGATATCCGTTCTACGATGTATTGCACCGACGTGGCCAAGATGATCGAAGCGCCTATCCTGCACGTGAACGGCGATGATCCGGAAGCCGTCTGCTACGTGATGCAGGCCGCGCTGGATTACCGGATGACCTTCAAGAAGGACGTGGTCATCGATCTGGTCTGCTACCGCAAGCTGGGCCACAACGAGGGCGACGATCCCTTCCTGACCCAGCCGATGATGTACAAGAAGATCGCCAAGCATCAGGGCGTGCGCGCCATGTACGCCGAGCGTCTGGTGCAGGAGGGCGTGCTGAAGTCCGAAGAGGCCGACGCGCAGATCCAGGCCTACCGCGACGCGCTGGACAAGGGCGAGCACGTCGAACAGACCGCGCTCACCAACTACCGCCGCGAACATGCGCTGGACTTCAGCCAGTATCTGGGCACCCATTGGGCGCATCCCACCGACACCTCGCTGCCGCAGGCCGACATCCAGCGCCTGACCGACAAGTTCACCGCGCTACCGGACGGCTTCAAGCTGCATCCGACCGTGCAGAAAGTGTTGGCGGCGCGCAAGGCGATGGCCGCCGGCGAGCAGAACGTCGATTGGGGCATGGCCGAGACGCTGGCTTACGCTTCGCTGGTGACCAACGGCTTCGGCGTGCGCCTGTCGGGCGAGGACTCCGGCCGCGGCACCTTCTCTCACCGCCATTCGGTGCTGCACGACCAGAACCGCGAGAGCTGGGACCAGGGCGCCTATGTGCCGCTGCGCAATATGTCCGACAACCAGGCCGACTTCCTGGTGATCGACTCCATCCTGAACGAGGAAGCGGTGCTGGCCTACGAGTACGGCTACGCCTGTTCCGCTCCGGACCAGCTGGTGATCTGGGAAGCCCAGTTCGGCGACTTCGCCAACGGCGCCCAAGTGGCCATCGACCAGTTCATCTCCTCCGGCGAGACCAAGTGGGGCCGTCTGTGCGGCTTGACCACCATCTTGCCGCACGGCTACGACGGCCAGGGCCCGGAGCACTCCTCCGCCCGCCTGGAGCGCTGGCTGCAGCTGTGCGCCGAGCACAATATGCAGGTAGTGATGCCGTCCGAGGCCAGCCAGATGTTCCACATGCTGCGCCGCCAGGTGCTGCGTCCGTACCGCAAGCCGCTGGTGATCTTCCTGTCCAAGCGCCTGCTGCGCTTCAAGGATTCCATGAGCCCGATCGAAGCCTTCACCAGCGGCAGCTTCCGCCCGGTGATCGGCGACGCGACGGTGCAGGACCCGAAGAAGGTGAAGCGCGTGGTGCTGTGCGCCGGCCAGGTGTATTACGACCTCGCCGCCGGCCGCAAGGAGCGCGGCCTGGAGGACGAGGTCGCCATCGTCCGCATCGAGCAGTTGTACCCGTTCCCGACCGAGCAGGTGGCCGCCGAGCTGGCGCGCTTCACCCAGGCCAAGGAAGTGATGTGGGTGCAGGAAGAGCCGCGCAACCAGGGCGCCTGGTACCAGATCCGCCACCGCCTGGAAGGCCTGCTTTCCGCCAAGCAGCAGCTGTCGTTCGCCGGTCGTCCGTCGTCGGCCTCGCCGGCGGTGGGGTATATGAGCAAGCACGTCGCCCAGCTGAAAGCCTTCGTCGAAGAAGCAATGTCGGTAGCCCGCTGAGCCTACGAGAAAGATCAGGGGCGGCATGGCCGCCGCCCCGCCATGGAGAAGAACATGCTGATTGAAGTCAAAGTCCCGCAATTGCCGGAATCCGTATCCGAAGCCACGCTGATGAGCTGGCACAAGAAGGTCGGCGAATTCGTCAAGCGCGACGAAAACCTGATCGACCTGGAAACCGACAAGGTGGTGCTGGAACTGCCGGCTCCGCAAGCCGGCGTGCTGGTTGAGATCATCGAGCAGGACGGCGCCACCGTGGTGTCCGGCCAGTTGATCGCCAAGATCGACACCGCCGCGAAGGCCGGCGACGCCGCTCCGGCAGCCGCCGCGGCTCCGGCGCCCGCAGCCTCTCCGGCGCCGGTGCAGGCCGCCGCCCCGGTTGCCGGCGCAGCCGCCATGCCGTCCGCCGCCAAGCTGGCCGCGGAAACCGGCGTGAACCTGGCCAATGTCGCCGGCTCCGGTCGCGACGGCCGCGTGCTGAAGGAAGACGTGCAGGCCGCCGCCAAGCCGGCCGCGCCGTCGCAAGCCGGCCCGGTGATCGGCGCGTCCGCCGGCGCGGCGCTGTCGTCCACGCCGTCCGCCGTCAACGTGGCCTCCATCCTGTCCGGCCGTCCGGAACAGAGCGTGCCGATGTCGCGTCTGCGCCAGCGCGTGGCCGAACGCCTGATCATGTCGCAGCAAACCAACGCCATCCTCACCACCTTCAATGAAGTGAACATGAAGCCGGTGATGGATCTGCGCGCCAAGTACAAGGACCGCTTCGAGAAAGAGCACGGCATCAAGCTGGGCTTCATGGGCTTCTTCGTCAAGGCCGTGGTCGCCGCGCTGAAGAAATACCCCATCGTCAACGCTTCGGTCGATGGCAACAACATCATCTACCACGGCTACTTCGACATTGGCGTGGCGGTGGGCAGCCCGCGCGGCCTGGTGGTGCCGGTGATCCGCAACGCCGACCAGCTCAGCCTGGCCGACATCGAGAAGCAGATCGCCGAATTCGGCAAGCGCGCCCAGGAGGGCAAGCTGACCGTTGAAGAGCTGACTGGCGGCACCTACACCATCTCCAACGGCGGCACCTTCGGTTCGATGATGTCCACTCCCATCATCAACCCGCCGCAATCGGCGATCCTGGGCATGCACGCCACCAAGGAGCGCGCCGTGGTTGAGAACGGTCAAGTGGTGGTGCGCCCGATGATGTATCTTGCCCAGTCTTACGACCACCGCATCATCGACGGCCGCGAAGCGGTGCTGAGCCTGGTGGCGATCAAGGACGCCATCGAGGACCCGGCCCGTCTGATTCTCGACCTGTAACACGTCGGGCCGGCGCAAGCCGGCCTGTCCGAATCTGCAAGAACGGAGCATGAATGGATCTGCCTGACTGGTTTTACGGCGTCGCCTCGATACTGGCCGGCGTGGTGCTGCTCTTCCTCACCTGGAAGAAGCATCGGCGCGGCGTGCGCGAGGACGGCTACAGCCGGGTAGGCAAGATCGTCATCGCTCTGTTCATGATCGCTTTCGGGGTCTTGCTGTTCAAAGTGAGCAAGGCCTGATTCAAGGGAAATCCCATGAGCCAACAGTTTGATGTTGTAGTGATCGGCGGCGGCCCCGGTGGTTATGTGGCCGCCATCCGCGCGGCCCAGCTGGGCTTCAATACCGCCTGCGTAGACGCGTTCAAGAACCCGGAAGGCAAGGCCTCGCTGGGCGGCACCTGCCTGAATGTGGGCTGCATTCCGTCCAAGGCGCTGCTGCAGTCGTCGGAAAACTTCCACGCGGTGCAGCACGACTTCGCCAAGCACGGCATCAGCGTCTCCGGCGCCAAGATGGACGTGGGCCAGATGCTGGCCCGCAAGACCGACATCATCACCAAGAACGCCGCCGGCATCAGCTTCCTGTTCAAGAAGAACAAGGTGGCCAATGTGCACGGCCTGGCCGCCTTCAAGGGCCGCCAGGGCGACAAGTGGCTGATCGAAGTCACCGACAATGGCGCGGTGGTGGACACGCTGGAAGCCGCCCACGTGATCGTGGCCACCGGCTCCAGCCCGCGCGCGCTGCCGGGCCTGGCGACCGACAACCAGCTGGTGCTGGACAACGAGGGCGCGCTGGCGCTCACCGCCGTGCCCAAGCGCCTGGGCGTGATCGGCGCCGGCGTGATCGGCCTGGAAATGGGTTCGGTATGGAAGCGCCTGGGCGCGGAAGTCACCATCCTGGAAGCGATGCCGACCTTTCTGGCGGCGGCCGACCAGCAGATCGCCAAGGAAGCGTTCAAGACGCTGACCCGCGACACCGGCCTGGACATCAAGCTGGGCGTCAAGATCGGCGAGATCAAGGCCGGCAAGAAGAGCGTCGTCGTCAATTACGAGCTGAACGGCGAAGCGGTCAAGGCGGAATTCGACAAGCTGATCGTCTCCATCGGCCGCGTGCCGCACACCCAGGGCCTGGGCGCCGAGACCGTCGGCCTGCAGCTGGATGAGCGCGGTTTCGTCGCGGTGGACGAGCACTGCCGCACCAATCTGCCCAATGTATGGGCGATCGGCGACGTGGTGCGCGGCCCGATGCTGGCGCACAAGGCGTCGGAAGAGGGCGTGGCGGTGGCCGAGCGCATCGCCGGCCAGAAGCCGCATGTCGATTTCGGCGTGATTCCGTGGGTGATCTACACCTCGCCGGAAATCGCCTGGGTCGGCAAGACCGAAGAGCAGTTGAAGGCGGAAGGCGTGGAGTACAAGAAGGGCACTTCCGGCTTCGGCGCCAACGGCCGCGCGCTGGGCCTGGGCATGGCGCAGGGCACGGTGAAGATTTTGGCCGACGCCAAGACCGACCGCATCCTGGGCCTGCACATGATAGGCCCGATGGTGTCCGAGCTGGTCAGCGAAGGCGTGGTGTCGATGGAGTTCAAGGCCGCCAGCGAAGACCTGGCGCGCATTGTCCACGCCCACCCGTCGCTGTCGGAAGTGATCCACGAAGCCGCGCTCGCCGCCGACAAGCGCGCGTTGCACGGTTGATGGGAGCCGGGTCGTGTACAATGCGCACGACCCGACCGGTATAGGGCCGGATCGCCGAGCCGGGGGGCTCGCGACCGGTCCCGCCAACAAGGTTTGGCAAGCGATCAAGGAATAGAGGCAGAGGCGCATGCCCGCCATCATTTCCCCGAAAGGAAACCATAGATGAACCTGCATGAATACCAAGCGAAAGAGCTGCTGAGCCGTTACGGCCTGCCGGTGCAACAAGGCATTCTGGCCAAGTCGCCGGAAGAAGCGGCTGCCGCTTACGACAAGCTGGGCGGCAAGTTTGCCGTCGTCAAGGCCCAGGTGCACGCCGGCGGCCGCGGCAAGGCCGGTGGCGTGAAAGTGGTGAAGAGCCGCGAAGAAGCCGCCGAAGTCGCCAAGACCCTGATCGGCACCAACCTGGTGACCTATCAGACCGACGCCGCCGGCCAGCCGGTGAATTCGGTTCTGGTGTGCGAAGACATGTACCCGGTGCAGCGCGAACTGTACCTGGGCGCCGTGGTGGATCGCGGCAGCCAGCGCGTCGTATTCATGGTTTCCACCGAAGGCGGCGTGGAGATCGAAAAGGTTGCCGAAGAAACTCCGGAAAAGATCATCAAGATCGAAGTGGATCCGCTGGTGGGCATGCAGCCGTTCCAGGCTCGCGACGCCGCCTTCGCGCTGGGCCTGTCCGGCGCGCAGATCGCCGCTTTCAGCAAGCTGATGCTGGGTTCCTACCAGGCCTTCGTCGAAAACGACTTCGCGCTGTTCGAAGTGAACCCGCTGGCGCTGCGCGAAAACGGCGAGCTGGCCTGCGTGGACGGCAAGATCAACCTGGACTCCAACGCGCTGTATCGCCACCCGGAACTCTTGGCGCAACGCGACAAGAGCCAGGAGAACGAACGCGAAGTGAAGGCTTCCGAATTCGACCTGAACTACGTGGCGCTGGAAGGCAATATCGGCTGCATGGTGAACGGCGCCGGCCTGGCGATGGCCACCATGGACATCATCAAGCTGAAGGGCGGCCAGCCGGCCAACTTCCTGGACGTGGGCGGCGGCGCCACCAAGGAGCGCGTGATCGAGGCGTTCAAGCTGATCCTGGCCGACACCTCGGTGCAGGGCGTGCTGATCAACATCTTCGGCGGCATCGTGCGCTGCGACATGATCGCCGAGGCCATCATCGCTGCCGTCAAGGAAGTGAACGTGACCGTGCCGGTGGTGGTGCGTCTGGAAGGCAACAACGCCGAACTGGGCGCCAAGATCCTGGACGAATCCGGCCTGAAACTGACTTCCGCCCAGGGTCTGAACGACGCTGCCGAGAAGATCGTCGCCGCCGTCAAGGCCGTGGCCTGAGACCCGCACTGAGCTGAGGAATACAAAATGAGCGTATTGGTAAACAAAGACACCAAAGTGCTGGTGCAAGGCTTCACCGGCAAGAACGGCACCTTCCACGCCGAACAGGCGTTGAAGGTCGGCACCAAGGTTGTGGGCGGCGTGACTCCGGGCAAGGGCGGCGCCGAGCATCTGGGCCTGCCGGTGTTCAACACCATGAAGGACGCCGTGCGTCAGACCCAGGCCGACGCCTCGGTGATCTACGTGCCCGCGGCCTTCGCCAAGGATTCCATCTTGGAAGCCATCGACAGCGGCGTGAAGCTGATCGTCTGCATCACCGAAGGCGTGCCCACCCTGGACATGCTGTATGTGAAGAAGGCCGTCGACGAAGCCGGCATCCGCCTGATCGGCCCGAACTGTCCCGGCATCATCACCCCGGGCGAGTGCAAGATCGGCATCATGCCGTGGCACATCCACAATCCGGGCCGCATCGGCATCGTGTCCCGCTCCGGCACCCTGACCTACGAGGCTGTGGCGCAAACCACCGCGCTGGGCCTGGGCCAGTCCACCTGCATCGGCATCGGCGGCGATCCGATCCCGGGCACCAGCCACATCGATGCCTTGCGTCTGTTCCAGGATGATCCGGACACCGACGCCATCGTGATGATCGGCGAAATCGGCGGTTCCGCCGAGGAAGAGGCGGCCGAGTTCGCCAAATCCTACGTGACCAAGCCGGTAGTCGGCTACATCGCCGGCGTCACCGCGCCGAAGGGCAAGCGCATGGGCCACGCCGGCGCCATCATCTCCGGCGGCAAGGGCACCGCGGAAGAGAAGTTCAAGGCTTTCGAGCGCGCAGGCATCGCCTATACCCGCAGCCCGGCCGAAATCGGCAAAACCATGTTCGAACTGCTGAAAAGCAAGGGCATGATCTAAGCCACGGCCTCAGGCCCGCCGCGAAGCGGGCCGGCTATGCGAAACACCCCGAAGAGCGATCTTCGGGGTGTTTTTTATTGGGTTCTGATCAGGCGAAGCGGGCGCAGGCGCGCTGGAACGGCTGCTGGAAGCGCGGGCTGACGTAGGGCGACAGCAGATACATCAGGCTGCGGCAGCCGGCCTCCACCATGCGCTCCAGCTCGGCTGCGCTGGCGCTGTTGCGGATGGAGGTGACCCAGCCGGTCTGCACCATCTGGAAGTGCTGTACCAGGTGTTGCAGCTGGCTGTCGTCGCCTTGCAACATGCCCTGTTCGCGCAGGCGGGCAAACAGCTGGCCCAGCTTGTTGTTGAGCTGGCCGCGTGAGATCTGCTGGTGGTTTTCCGCCAGCACCGGGTTGACGCAGAACAGGCTGGGCAGGCTTTGCGGCAGGAAGCGGAAACTCCAGATGTGGCGCAGTGTCTTCTCCATCGCGCCCACCATCGCCTCTATCGAGTTGCAATGGTTGATGGCGGCGGACAGCTGCTCCCCCATGCCCTTCACGTAGCGCTGGTACAGCTCGTTGACTATCTCTTCCTTGTTGCGGAAGTGATAGTAGAGCTTGCCGGTGCTGATGTTCATCCGCTCGGCGATGTGGTTGGTGGTGATCACCCGTTCGCCCTCCTGGTTGAACAGCTGCAGGCTGGCTTCGATGATTTTGTCAAAGGTCGGCGATTGGCTGCCGCTTTTACGCATGATGATTTTTCCTGATGACTCGGACATGGTCGGGAGGGGCCGCGCTCACACCCGCTTGCGCAGAAGCGGCACGCTGGCGGCAAGGCCGAGCGCGATCCAGCTTTCCAGCCGGAAGAAATCCAGGCAGGACAGCAGCGTGGCCTGCCGGGCGAGTTCGCCGGCCAGCACTCCCAAGCGTTGAGTATCGCTCAAATCGGGCATGAATTGTCGCAATTGATGCAAAGCATCGACAAACTGTGGCGTATTCCAGGAAAAATTCTCGCCAAGACGGCTGTAATGCAGCGCGTTGCGCGCCTGCATGAATACCGTGGCCAGCGCGATGCCGGCGGAGATGGACACCTGGCGCACGATGTTCTTGGTCTGGTAAGCATGGCCGAACGCCGCGGGGGCGATGTCGCGGAAGGTGCGCTGCGCGGTGGCCATGATGAACAGCGACATGAAGCCGCCGTGGAGCAGCAGGATCAGCATCAGCCGCAGCTTGGTGGCCTCGCCGTTCAGTCCGCTCATCAGCCAGCCGTACAGCGCCAGCAGCAGGCAGCCGCACAGCATGGTCGGCGCCAAGCCCGGCGGCCGGCGCGAGCGCAGCAGCCCGGCGTACAGCATGGCGAAGCCCATGCCGGCGAAGAAGCTGATGGCCAACAGCGCGCCGCTGGCGGGCACATCGAAACCCAGCGCCTGGATGGCCATGGCCGGCAGGATGTAGCTGTTGGCCGAAACCAGCAGGTAGCAGCCGCTGTAGCACAGCAATCCAAGCAAGTATGCCGGCTGTTTCAGCGCCTGCCAGTGCTCGCGGTCCGAAGCGCGGCCGGGGTGCCGCAGGCGCAGGACGGCATAGCAGCCCAGGGCGGCCAGCAGCAGGCCCAGCAGCCGTTGCGGATGGCCGAACAACTGATAGGGCAGTTGCTGGATCAGCCATTGCAACAGGAAAGCGGCCGCCATCAGCCAGATGAAGGCGGAAGAGTGGTAGCGGGGGCGGGATGTCGCCGGCGGGCGCAGGGGCAGGCGCTGCGCGGCCCACAGCGCGGCCGGCAGGCAGGGCAGGATGGCCCAGAAGATGCCGCGCCAGTTGCCGGCGCGCAATATCATTCCTCCCAGCAGCGGGCCCAGCGCCGAACCCAGCAGCAGCGCCTGGCCGAAGGCCACCAGGCCGGCGGCGCGCCAGGCCGGCGGTAGCTGGGCCACTTCCAGCCGGGCGGCGGTGAAGAAGGCCGCGCCTCCCAAGCCCTGCACCGCCCGTCCGGCGATGAAGGCGGTCGGCGTCTGCGCATTGCCGGCGATCAGCGCGCCCAGCCCGAACAAGGCGACCGAGATTTGCAGGTGGCGGCGCGAACCCAGGCGCTGGACGCACCATTGATGGTTGAACAGCGCCACCACCGCGCATAGCGCGTAGGCCATCGCCGCTAGGCTGAATTCCTCCGGTCCGGCGCCGACGCCGCCCATCACATGGGAGGAGGCAAAATTGAGCATGCCGTTCTGCAGGAATTCCAGCCAGGCGATCAGCGCGATGGCGAGGAGTTGCGGCAGAGGGCGGGCGGAGGAGGACTGGGGCATGGCGGGCATTCGGCGATGGCGATGCCCCAGTGTAGAGAGCCCGATTTATTTAATAAAATCGATGTTTTTCATCTAATATATTACTGTGAATAATATTGATGCCGTCCAGCTGCGCAAGCTGGACCTCAACAGCCTGGTGGCGCTGCATGCGCTGCTCAGCACCCGCAGCGTCAGCCTGAGCGCCGCCAGGCTGTGCCTGGGGCAGCCGGCGGTCAGCCACATCCTCAAACGCTTGCGGGCGCTGACGGGCGACGAGCTGCTGTGCCGCCATGGCCGGCGCATGCTGTTGACGCCGTTGGCGGAGTCGCTGCTGGCGCCGCTGGAGGCCTGGCTGGAGCAGGGGCAGCGGCTGCTGCAGCCGCAGGTCTTCGATCCCGCCGCGCTGCAGGCCGAGTACCGGCTGGCGATGCCGGACTTGCTGGAGGCGGCCTTGCTGCCGGCTTTGATCGCCGCGCTGCAGGCGCAGGCGCCGGGATTGATCCTGCAGGTGGTGGCGATGCCGGCCGACCAAGTGGAGAGCGCGCTGGAGCACGGACGGATAGACGGCGCGCTGGGCTATTTCCCGCAGGCTTCTGCCCGGCTGGGCCGGCAGCCGTTGTTTATCAGCCGCTTCGTCTGCTTCTACCACGCAGCGCAGATCGATATGCCCGCCGCGCTGCGCGCGGAGGATCTGGCGCGCCCGCCGCACATCCATACCTCTTACGCCGGCAACAGCGCCAGCCTGGTCGACGACTATCTGCGCGGCCAGGGGCGGCAAAGGCGGGTGATCGCTTCCACCGCCAGCCTGTTGGCGATTCCGTTGATCCTGGAGCGGCTGCCGGCGGTGGCGGTGCTGCCGGACATGATAGCCGGCGTGTTGCGCCGGGGAGACAATGCGCTGGAAATGCGGCGGCTGGCGGATGCCGATCTGCGGATCGGCATAGAGCATTTATGGCATCCGCGCCGCAATGCGGATCCGCTGCAGCAATTTTTCAACAGGCTGGTGCAAGAGCAATCCGCGGGTTTGGCCGGCAGGGAGCAGGAGTAGTTTGCAGCTGTTTTTTGCGGGATTTGCTTTAAAGACGGTAAGATTATTTAAATATAATGTTATTTTTAACGATGCATGTTGTTGGCCATGACGGATAATAGCCCTTTTATCAGCATCGGCTAATCATCTTATGCGCTCCATCCGACACAAGCTCATCTTGCTGACGGCGGTCTCCATCCTGGTTGCCACCCTAAGCGTCACCATCATTGCCTGCCTGAACATCCGCAACCACGCTTACGACGAAGCCAAGCGCGAAGTCACCCAGGTGCTGCAGCTGCAAGGGGGGCTGGTATCGGAATGGCTGGGTGTGCGCAAGAACCTGATCAGCGCCAGCCTCGGCAAGGCCGGCGATCCGCAGGCCAGCTACTATCTGCAGCAGATCGCCAAGGGCGGCGGCTTCAACATCATTTACGCCGGCCATGGCGACAGCGGCGAAATGTTCTACTCGGTGCCGGGCCGGGCGAAGCCCAGCGCCGACTACCAGCCGGCGCAGCGCCCCTGGTACCAGCAGGCCAAGGCCCAGGGCGGCCTGATCGTCACCGATCCGTACAAGGATTCCGAACCGGAGACCAAGGACAAGCTGGTGATCACCATCGCCGACAAGGCGCCGGGCCAGGAGATCGTCGTCGGCGGCGACATCCTGATCGACAAGCTGGTGAAATCGGTGCTGGACATCAAGCTGGCGGGCGGCGGCCATGCCTTCCTGCTGACCCGCCAAGGCAAGGTGATCGCGTATCCCAAGCCAGGCCAGGAGCTGAAGTCGATCAGCGAACTGATCCCGGCGCTGGACGACAGCCGCTTCCAGCAACTGGTGGCCAGCGGCGACGTGGCGCCGATGGAGATCGACGGAAAAACCTTCCTGGTGGACCTGCGCCAGGTGGAGGGCACCGACTGGGTGCTGGGCGTGGCGGCGGATGAAGAGGCGGTGCTGGCGCCGGTGACCCAGCTGATCTGGCTGATCAGCGGCGGCGTGGCGGTGGTGCTGCTGGTGCTGGTGGCTTTGAGCTCCGGCTATCTGACCCGACTGTTGCGCGGCCTGATCCAGGTGCGCGACGCGATGCGTGAAATTTCGCAGGGCGAGGGCGATCTGACCCGCCGCATCGAAATCCACGGCGAAGACGAAGTGGCGCAGACCGCCGAAGCGTTCAACCAGTTCGTCGGCCGCCTCAACGGCATGTTCCGCGAACTGCGCGGCGAGGCCGAGCAACTGGCGCACGGCGTGATCGAAGTGGGCGGCGCGGTGAAGCAGGTGGCCAACGACTCGCACCGCCTGGCAGACATCTCCAGCTCCAACGCCGCGGCGATCGAGCAGGTGACCGTCAGCATCTCGCATATCGCCGACGCCACCCGCGAAACCGATTCGCTGGCGCGCAACACCGGCGAGCACTCGCGCGAGAGCGCCGGCGACATGCAGCGCATCAGCAAGGAAATGGAGCAGACCAGCCAGGCGGTGGGCGAGCTGTCCGGCCTGTTGGCCTCGCTGGAGCAGCGCTCGCAGGAAATCTCCAAGATCACCAATGTGATCAGCGACATCGCCGACCAGACCAATCTGCTGGCGCTGAACGCGGCGATTGAGGCGGCGCGAGCCGGAGAACAGGGCCGCGGTTTCGCGGTGGTGGCCGACGAGGTGCGCAAGCTGGCCGAGCGCACCGGCAAGGCGACGGTGGAAATCAGCCAGATGGTGGAGAACATCCTGGGCGAAACCGGCAAGGCGGTGGGCAATATGCAGCGCACGGTGTCGGCGGTGGATACCAGCGTGGACCTGACCAGCCAGGCGCGCGGCCGGCTGATCGCCATCAGCGACGCGATGCAGCAGGTGATAGACAAGATCGGCGACGTCGCGCTGTCCACCAGCGAACAGCACAACGCCACCACCGCGATGGCGCAGAGCACCGAGTCGATCAACAACCAGATCCTGGATTCCGATGCCGCGCTGCAAGGCGCGATGCAGACGCTGGAAGCGCTGAACCGGCTGGCGCGCAGCATGCAGGGAGCGTTTGGCCGATTCAAGCTATAAAAACCAGGCGGCCTTGCCGCGTCCGCGTAGGCGGGTGTGGCAAAAATGCCATGTCGCACAACTATTATTGGTATGACAATCAGACTGTTCGAGTATTTGTGTTTTAATCTATCGCGGTATTTGTAAGCGCTGTTTACAATCACCCGGTCTTAAAAAACGCCAACTCGCCAAACGACAGTCAATCAAGCTCCAGGCATGGACTTGCCGCCCCGCGATGCGTGGGCGGTTTGTAGCGGGAAGGGCCGGGCAATTCGGCCCTTGCTTCGCGCTCAGCGGGTTGGCAACAGTCGATGAGAAGCTGATTGCCATGAAATCCATCCGTAGCAAGATTGCCCTGCTGTTGTCGCTAGCCATCCTGGTGGCGACCTGCAGCACCGCCGTCAGCGCTTATTTCAAGTTCCGCGACAACCTTTCCTCCAGCGTCGATACCCAGCTCGACCTGGCCATCACCGGCCAGCAGCGTTTTGTCTCCAGCTGGCTGGAACAGCGCAGGCAGATCATCGCCAGCGCCTTGCGCCATGGCGGCGAAGCCGATCCCACTCTTTACTTGCAGCAGCTGGCCGAAGCCGGCGGCTATACCCAGCTCTTCGTCGGCGATGGCGACACCAAGGGCATGGTCTATTCCATTCCCGGCAAGCAGAAGCCGACGCCTGAATACGATCCGGCCTCGCGCGGCTGGTTCAAGATGGCCAAGGCCAGCGGCCAGACCATCGTCACCGCGCCGTATCAGCCGGCCAGCGCTTCGATCAAGGATCTGGTGATCACCGTGGCCCAGGCGCTGCCGGGCGGCAACAAGGTGGTCGGCGGCGACATCGCCATCGGCCAACTGGTGAAGTCGGTGCTGTCGGTGTCGCTGCCGGGCAACGGCTTCGTGTTCCTGATGGGAAAGGACGGCAAGCTGATCGCCTATCCCAAGGCCGATACCGCGCTCAAGCCGCTGTCCGAGCTGATGCCGGAGATGGACGCCGCCCGCATCGGCAGCCTGCTGGACAAGCAGCAACTGGCCACGGTGCAGTTGGAAGGCAGCAGCCGTCTGCTGCGCCTGAGTTCGGTGGCGGGCAGCGACTGGGTGCTGGGCGTGGTGGTGGACCGCGAGCTCTTGGACGCTCCGCTGCGGCAGATGATGGTGGACATGCTGCTGGCGCTGGCGGCGGTGCTGGCGCTGACCCAGCTGCTGGCCGGCGCCTATCTGCGCCGCCTGCTCAAGGGCTTGCTGCAGGTGCGCGACGCGCTGCGCGAGATCGCCCAGGGCGAGGGCGACCTGACCCGCCGCATCAGCGCGAGCGGCGAGGATGAAGTGGCGCAGATGGCCGAGGCCTTCAACCAGTTCGTCGGCCGCCTGAACAGCCTGTTCCGCGAATTGCGCGGTGAGGCGGTGCAATTGGCCGACGGCGTGATCGCAGTGGGAGGCGACGTGGAGCGGCTGGCCGAGGATTCGCATGTGCTGGCCGACATCTCCAGTTCCAACGCCGCGGCGATCGAGCAGGTGACGGTAAGCATTTCCCACATCGCCGACGCCACTCGCGAAACCGACGAGCTGGCGCGCGACACCGGTGCCAATTCGCAGGCCAGCGCCGAGGAGCTGCAGCGCATCAGCGGCGCGATGGCGCGCACCAGCCAGTCGGTGGGCGAGCTGTCCGGCCTGCTGGCCTCGCTGGAGCAGCGCTCGCAGGAGATTTCCAAGATCACCGGGGTGATCCGCGACATCGCCGACCAGACCAATCTCTTGGCCTTGAACGCGGCGATCGAAGCGGCGCGCGCCGGCGAACAGGGCCGCGGCTTCGCGGTGGTGGCCGACGAAGTGCGCAAGCTGGCCGAGCGCACCGGCTCCGCCACGGTGGAAATCGGCAAGATGGTGGACAACATCCTGTCCGAAACCGGCAAGGCGGTGGGCAATATGCACAGCACCATAGGCGCGGTGGACAGCAGCGCGGAGCAGACCGAGCAGGCGCGCGCCCGGCTGGTGGACATCACTCGCGCGATGCAGCTGGTGGTGGAGAAGATCGGCGATGTGGCCTTGTCCACCGGCGAGCAGCACAACGCCACCACCGCGATGGCGCAGAGCACCGAGTCGATCAACAACAAGATCCTGGATTCCGACGCCGCCCTGCAGAGCGCGCAGCAGACGCTGAAAACGCTGGACGGCGTGGCGCGCAGCATGCAGGAAGCGTTCAGCCGCTTCAAATTGTAAACAAGCGAGCTTTTCCCGCGCCGACGCCAGCCCTGTGCTGGCGTTTTTGCTATTCAGGCGGGAAAATGGCAGAACGTGCTAATCAGAAAAGGCTGACGATGAACAAACTGTGGTTACCGCTATGGCTGCTGAGCCTGGCAGGCTGCTCGATGATTCCCACCCAGGAGGGGTATGCGCAGAAGGTGTACCGCTGGCAGGGCCGCGACATCAACGAGCTGCTGGGAGCCTGGGGCGCGCCGACCAAGAGCATGAAGATGCCCAACGGCAACACGCTCTATACCTATGACAAGGAAAGCACCGAGCAGCAGCCGTTGACGCAGAACACCCGCTTCGAGCCGGGCACCAAGCTCAGCGTCACCGACAGCAACGGCCAGACCCGGGTGGTGGAAACCCCAGGCCGCTGGGTGAATGGCGGCGTCAGCGGCGGCGGCAGCATCCATTACCAGTGCACCACCAATTTTGTGGTGGACAAGAAGACCCAGGAAGTGCTGAGCGTCAGCTTCGACGGCAACAACTGCCTGGCCTTGCCGCGCCAGTAGCGCTCATTTGCCGGCGCCCGGCAGCTGCCATTCGCCCTTGTTGTTGAACGGCAGGTTGGCCAGGCCGTTCAGGCCCTGCAGCTCGCCGCGGATTTCGTAGTTCAGCTTGCCCCCCGGCAGTTTCTGCCAGTTGGCCAATTGGCGGATCCAGGCGGCCAGCGAGGTATGCACCTGCAGCGCCACCAGGCCCTCGCCCTGGGCCGGGATGGACAGCTGCTGCGCGCTGGCGCCTTCCCCCAGTTGCTCGTCGCCCAGCAGCAGCTTGAAGTTGAGCCCGCTGGCGTTCAGCGGTATCGGATTGGGGTTGTTGATGCGCAGGGTGACGGTGAAGTTCTGTTCGAACAGCGTGCTTTTGCCCGGTTCGATATTGCTGAGGCTGACCTGCGGTTTCTTGAGACCGAAGGAGCCGCAGCCGGAAAGCAGCAATAGCAGCAGGGTGGTGGCGATCCATTTCATGGCGAGATTCCATCGATGAGGCAATCCGTCATTTTACCGGCGCGGCATGTGCCGTTGTGTAAAGGAACTGTGCTGAATTGTCGGGCGGCATGCGCCCAAAAGAAACAGGCCATCGGATGATGGCCTGTTTCTTTTGCGGCTTGCCTAGTCAAAAACGCCTCGCCGGCGTCTTGTTCGGCGGCCGTTGCATGGTGGGATTGCCGGTGGTTTGGCTCAAGATCCCAGTCTTGCTCCAGTTCGGCCCATAGCGCCTGTTTTTGCGCGCGACGCTGGCCGGAGCGGCTCTGAGCGTGCGCGCCGCCCTTCTTCAGGATGGCTGCGCAAGCCAGCGGATTGCGCGGTTTGATGGTGTGCATGCTTGTTTCCAGATGGTTGTGCCGGATGGCGTGGCGATTCTTGACCCTGCGCGGGCTTTCTGTCAATGGGGAGCCGGAACGGGCCGCGCCCGTTCCGCCTGGCTCAGCGCGGGGACGGGGCGGACCCGTCCAGCCTGCCGAGTATCCGGTAGCCGGCGCTGACCCGCTCATCCAACGGATAGGACTTGTTGGCCAAGATCACCACTCCCAGCTTGCGGGCGGGAAGGAAGGCGACATAGGCGGAAAAGCCGTTGGTTGAGCCGGTCTTGTTGATCAGGACATCGGCAGCGGCGGGCTGGGGCTGTGGCAGTTTGCGGGCCGGCATGCCTTGATAGATGTAATCCGGCGCGTTGCCGGCAAGCAGTTGCTTCAATTGCAGCGGATACGGGTACTGCTCCCAGATCAGGTCCTGGGTCAGCACGCCGGCCTGGAAGTATGGAACATGGGTGGCGTCCACGGCGCGTTGCCACTGGCTGTCCAGTTTGCCCTGCCGCATATTGGCGTCCAAAAAGCGCGCCAGATCGGCGGCGCTGGCGCGCAGGCCATAGGCCTCGGCGGCCAGCACTCCCGGGCTCATCCTGGTCGGCGCATCCTGCTTGGTATAGCCCTGGGCGTAGTCCGGCATTTTGTCCGCCGGCACCTCGACGTAGCTGTGGCGCAAACCCAGGGCGGGGAACAGGCGCTTCTCTATCGCATCCGCGTAGCGCATGCCCAGGCTTTGCGCCGAAATCATGCCGAGCGCGCCTATGCCCAGATTGGAGTAGACGCGGTAGCTGCCTATCGGCTGGCTGGGTTGCCAGTGTTTCAGGTAGTCCATCAGCTTGTCGTCGTCGCTGACGCTGTCCGGCACGAACAGGGGCAGGCCGGAGGTTTGCGTGGCCAGGTTCAACAGGCTGGCCTGGTCCAATGGGCTGCCGCGCAGGGCCGGTAGGTATTTTCCGGGGGTGTCGGCCAGCGACAGCTTGCCCTGTTCCTGGGCATAAGCCGCCAGCGTGGCGGTGAAGGTCTTGCTGAGCGAGCCGATCTCGAACAAGGTGCTGTCCGTCACCGGCAAGTGCTCTTGCTTCGATGCCAGGCCATAGTTGTAGAGGTAGTGCTTGCCGTCGATGGTGACGGCTACCGCCATGCCGGGAATGGCGAGCCTTTCCATCAGCGGCTGTATGGTTTGATCCACGGCTTGCTTGACGAAGGCGGGATCGCCCCGGGAGGCGGCGTGGCTGCCGGCGGAGAGCAGGCTGGCTATCAGAAACGGCAGTAGCGGGAGGAGGCGTGGCTTGGCGGGGCGCATGGGCACTTTCGATCACGGGGTGGTTGAGCAGGGCTGACGGCATACGCCATCGGGGAGCCGGTTCAGAGCCGGGGAGCGACAGGAAAGTTCCGGTCTGGCGCGGCAGGACGCGCGTTCCGGAGATGGGAGCAGGGAGAGGACACAAGCGGCGCAGAGCGTCGCCTGTGCCAAACACAGGGTTACACCATCAGGCTGGCCACCTTGGTGGTGATGATGTCCACCGCCGGGTCGTTGGCGCCGTGGGGCAGGATCACGTCGGCGAAGCGCTTGGTCGGCTCGATGAACTGGTTGTGCATGGGCCGCACGGTGGACAGGTACTGCTCGATCACGTTTTCCATGGTGCGGCCGCGCTCGGCGATGTCGCGCTTGAGGCGGCGGATGAAGCGCACGTCGGAGTCGGTGTCGACGAAGATCTTCAGCGACATCATTTCGCGCAGCGCGGCGTCGTACAGCGGGAACAGGCCTTCGATCACGATCACCGGCGCCGGGTTGATGGTGACGGTGCGGTCGGAGCGGGTGTGGTTGGCGAAGTCGTACACCGGCATTTCGATGGCGCGGCCGTTGCGCAGGTCGTCGATGTGAGAGATCAGCAGCGGCCAGTCGAAAGCTTGAGGGTGGTCGTAGTTGGTGCCCAGGCGCTGCTCGAAGGTCAGGTGGCTCTGGTCGCGATAGTAGTAATCCTGGATGATCACCGCCGCCATCTCGGAACCAATGGTTTCCAGCACTTTGTTGGTAACCGTGGTTTTGCCGCTGCCGCTACCTCCGGCAACGCCAATGATGAAGGGGGTGCTCATGTCGGGATTCCTTGGTGTAATGAAATGATAAAAAACGCGCCATTCTAATGACTTATGGCGCGTTGTTCCACCCGATTTGCGACAGAATTGACTAAGCTTGCCGTTGCCCTTCCTCGCGGGCGGCTCGATACCACTCCTGCATGGCCGGCAGGGTCAGGATATGGCGGACATAGGCCTGCGAGACGTGCGGCAGCTTGACGTTGTAGGTTTCGAAGCGGGTGCAGATCGGCGCGAAAAAGGCATCGGCGATGGAGAAGCGGCCGAACAGGAACTCGCCGTCGGCCGCATGCCGCTGCCGGTGCTCTTCCCATAGCGAGATGATGCGCGCGATGTCGGACTCCACCGCTGGCGAGCTTTCGTAATCTATCTGCCTGAGCGAGATGTCCATCGACAGGCTCTGCCGCAGCGCGGCGAAGCCGGAGTGGATTTCCGCCGCGATGGAGCGGGCGACGGCGCGCAGTCTGGCGTCGTCCGGCCACAGGCGGGCGCCGGGGAAGCATTCCGCCAGGTATTCGCAGATCGCCAGCGAATCCCACACCCTGAGCTTGTCGTCCACCAGCACCGGCACCTTGCCTGCCGGGTTGGCGGCGAGGATGCGGGCCTTGCTGTCCGACAAGTACAGGTCTATCTGCTGTTCATTGAATGGCTCGTCCAGCATTTTCAGCACCAGCCAGGGACGCAGCGACCATGAAGAGTAATTCTTGTTGCCGATGACCAGGGTGAACATAGCGGCTCCGTATCTCGGGCGGGCGTCATTGCCGGCGCAGGTTGTTGGATCATACCCCCGCCATCGCGCTTTTTCATCCGCGTAGCTTGCAAAAAGCAGCATGCCCCGCGCGGGCGGGGCATGCTGGGGAGCGGAACGGCGGATTATTCCGCTTCGTCTATCCAGGCCTGCTGGATCGCCTCCAGCACCCGTTCGCCGCCGCGGCTATGGTCGTCGTCAAAGCCGGGCAGCATCACCACCCAGTTGTGCAGGTCGACGAAGCGCACGGTTTTCGGGTCCACTTCGGGATGGGCATCGGCCAGTTCGATGGCGATGTCGTTGACGTCGGTCCATTTCATGTCGCTTCTCCTGGCTCAGTGGTGCTCGCGGGCGTGGTTGATGGTGTAGCGCGGAATCTCGATCACCAGGTCCTCGTCGGCGACGAGGGCCTGGCAGGACAGGCGCGATTGCGCTTCCAGGCCCCAGGCCTTGTCCAGCAGGTCTTCCTCCAGCTCGTCGGCCTCGTTCAGCGAGCCGCCGCCTTCGCGCACGATGCAGTGGCAGGTGGTGCAGGCGCAGGACAGCTCACAGGCGTGCTCGATTTCGATGTCGTGGGCCAGCAGAACCTCGCAGATGCTCTGGCCGGTTTCGGCGTTGTCTATCACGGCGCCTTCCGGACACAGGTCGGCGTGGGGCAAAACGATGATGCGCGGCATGGCGTATCCTTACAGATCGGTAATCTTGTGGCCCTTCAACGCGCGTTGGATATTGCGGTCCATGCGGCGGGCGGCGAAGGTTTCGGTGGCGTGGTTGAGCGCGGCGGTGGCCTCGTTGATGCGGCGGGTGACGCCGTCGGCGATGGCTCGCTCGATGGTGTCCACCGCGACCGCCACTGCGGCTTGTTCGGCGTCGTCGAGCAGGTCGCCGTCCCGAGCCAGCGCGTTGCGGGTGGCGTCGCGCAGGCTTTCGGCGTCGACGATGGCCTCGCGCAGCTTGCGCGCCTCGATGTCTTCATGCACGTTGGCCATCGACTCGGTCAGCATGCGGCTGATTTCGTCGTCGGACAGGCCGTATGACGGCTTCACCTCGATGCTGGCTTCCACGCCGGAGGTCTGCTCGCGCGCGGTGACGGCCAGCAGGCCGTCGGCGTCCACCTGGAAGGTGATGCGGATGCGCGCCGCGCCCGCCACCATCGGCGGAATGCCGGACAGCACGAATTTGGCCAGGCTGCGGCAATCGGACACCAGTTCGCGCTCGCCCTGCAGCACGTGGATGGACATCGCGGTCTGGCCGTCCTTGAAGGTGGTGAAGTCCTGCGCGCGCGCCACCGGAATGGTGCTGTTGCGCGGGATGATCTTTTCGGTGAGGCCGCCCATGGTCTCGATGCCCAGCGACAGCGGCAGCACGTCCAGCAGCAGCCACTCGTCGTCCTGCTTGTTGCCGGCCAGCACATTGGCCTGGATGGCGGCGCCCAGCGCCACCACCTTGTCGGGATCGAGGTTGGTCAGCGGCACCCGGCCGAAGAAGTCGGCCACGGCCTTCTGCACATGCGGCATGCGGGTGGCGCCGCCCACCATCACCACGCCCTGGACGTCTTCCGGTGCGATGCGGGCGTCGCGCAACGCCTTGCGCACCGGCAGCAGGGTCTTGTCCACCAGGGTTTTGGTGATCTGGTGCAACTGCTTCTGATCCAGCTCCAGGTCCAGCGCCTGGCCGTCGGACAGGATGGCGGTGATGCGGGTGACGGCGTGGTCGGTCAGCGCTTCCTTGGCTTCGCGCGCGCGGGTGTGCAACAGGCGCATGTCGTGGGCGGACAGGCCTGACAGGCCGGCGGATTCCAGCATCCAGCAGAACACGCGGTGGTCGAAGTCGTCGCCGCCCAGCGCCGAGTCGCCGCTGGTGGACAGCACTTCGAATACGCCGCGGCTTAGCTTGAGGATGGACACGTCCAGCGTGCCGCCGCCCAGGTCGTACACCACGTAGGTGCCCTCGCTGCCGTTGTCCAGGCCGTAGGCGATGGCGGCGGCGGTGGGTTCGTTGAGCAGGCGCAGCACATTGAGGCCGGCCAGGCGGGCGGCGTCCTTGGTGGCCTGGCGCTGGGCGTCGTCGAAATAGGCCGGCACGGTGATCACCGCGCCGGTCAGTTCGCCGCCCAGGCTGTCTTCCGCGCGCTGTTTCAGCGCGCGCAGGATGTCGGACGACACTTCCACCGGGCTCTTGACGCCGGCGCATGTATGCAGTTGCAGCATGCCGGGGGCGTCGACGAAGCGGTAAGGCAGGCTGCCGATGTCTTTCAGGTCGGACAGGCCGCGGCCCATGAAGCGCTTGACCGAGACGATGGTGTTGTGCGGATCGCGGTTCTGTTCGCGTTGCGCCTCGTATCCCACCGCCAGCACGCCATCCGCGCCGTAGCGCACTACCGATGGCAGCAGGCTGCGGCCGTGCTCGTCCGGCAGAACGGCGGCGGAGCCGCTCTTGACGGTGGCCACCAGCGAGTTGGTGGTGCCCAGGTCTATGCCTACGGCCAGGCGGTGTTGGTGCGGAGCGGCGGAGAGGCCGGGTTCGGCGATTTGCAGTAGAGCCATGTCGTGGTGGTCTTTGTGTCGTTGCTCAGGGGCGGCGTCGCAGCCGGATCAATCCAGCAGGCTTTCGATGGCGTCGCCGATTTCCTGGTCCAGCTTTTCCATGAAACGCAATTTTCGCACCAGAACGGTGGCGCCGTCCAAGTCGGCGCGGCTGTCCAGCGCCTGTTCCAGCGTAGACAGCAGCGATTTCACCTCGCCGCGCAGCCGGGATGACAGGGTTTCCAGCCGGGCCAGGTCGCGGCGGGCGTCGTCGATGTCCTCGCGCCATTCCATCTGCGCCATCAGGAAGTCGCCCGGCATCGCGGTGTTGCTTTCCTCCTGGGTGTCGACGCCGGACAGCAGCAGCAGGTAGCGGGCGCGCGACAACGGCGATTTCAGCGTCTGGTAGGCTTCGTTGACGCGGGTGGACAGCATCAGCGCGCTGCGTTTTTCGGCGTCGGAGCTGGCGGCGTAGCGGTCGGGGTGAACCTGGGCGGCGGCGGCGCGCCAGGCGCCGTCCAGCTGTTGGCTGTCGATGGCGAAACGCCGCGGCAGGCCGAACAGGTTGAAGAAGTCTTGGCTGAAATCGGTGTTCATCAGGCTTCCAGAAGGACGGGTATGCATTGCGTTCCGCCAAAGAACAAGGCGGAGGATGACGTCTTGGCCGTCAACGCTCCGCCGGGGCTGGCGCGGCGCCAGGGATCAGACGTTGAAGCTCTCGCCGCAACCGCACTCGTTCTTGACGTTGGGGTTGTTGAACTTGAAGCCCTCGTTCAGGCCTTCCTTGCCGTAGTCCAGCTCGGTGCCGTCCAGATAGGCCAGGCTCTTGGCGTCGGTGAAGATGGAGACGCCATGGCTGTCGAAGCGCAGGTCGTCGTCGTTGGCGACATCGACGAACTCCAGCTTGTAGGCCATGCCGGAACAGCCGGAGGTCTTCACGCCAAGGCGCACGCCCAAGCCCTTGCCGCGCTTGGCGATAAAAGCGCTGATATGGGCGGCGGCGCGTTCGGAGAGAGTAAGTGCCATAACCGTTCCCGGATTACTTGCCGTGCTTCTGTTTATAGTCTTCCACCGCGGCCTTGATCGCGTCTTCGGCCAGGATGGAGCAGTGGATCTTCACCGGCGGCAGTGCCAGTTCCTCGGCGATGGCGGTGTTCTTGATGGTCAGCGCCTCGTCCAGCGACTTGCCCTTCACCCACTCGGTGACGAGGGAGGAGGAGGCGATGGCGGAGCCACAGCCGTAAGTCTTGAACTTGGCGTCTTCAATCACGCCGTCGGCGCCCACCTTGATCTGCAGCTTCATCACGTCGCCGCAGGCCGGCGCGCCGACCATGCCGGTGCCGATGCTGTCGTCGCCCTTTTCGAAGGAACCCACATTGCGCGGATTCTCGTAGTGATCCATTACCTTGTCGCTGTATGCCATGATTTTCTCCTGCCAGCCCGCGCCGCGCGGCGCGGGCAATCTTGATGGATTAGTGCGCAGCCCACTGCACGCTGTTGAGGTCGACGCCGTCCTTGAACATCTCCCACAACGGCGACAGTTCGCGCAGCTTGCCGATCTTGGACTTCAACAGCGCGATGGTGAAGTCGATCTCTTCCTCGGTGGTGAAGCGGCCGAGGGTGAAGCGGATGGAGCTGTGCGCCATCTCGTCGTTGCGTCCCAGCGCGCGCAGCACGTAGGACGGCTCCAGCGAGGCCGAGGTGCAGGCCGAGCCGCTGGACACGGCCAGATCCTTGATGGCCATGATCAGGCTTTCGCCTTCGACGAAGTTGAAGCTGACATTTAGGTTGTGCGGCACGCGCTGGTCGATGTCGCCGTTGATGTAGACCTCTTCCATGTCCTTGATGCCGTTCCACAGCCGGTCGCGCAGCATGCGGATGCGCTCGTTTTCGCTGTCCATGTCCTCGCGGGCGATGCGGAAGGCTTCGCCCATGCCGACGATCTGATGGCTGGCGAGGGTGCCGGAGCGGAAGCCGCGCTCATGGCCGCCGCCGTGCATCTGCGCTTCCAGGCGCACGCGCGGCTTGCGGCGCACGTACAGCGCGCCTATGCCCTTGGGGCCGTACACCTTGTGCGCGGACAGGCTCATCAGGTCGACTTTCAGCGTGGCGAGGTCGATCTTGACCTTGCCCGGCGCCTGGGTGGCGTCAACGTGGAAGATGATGCCTTTCTCGCGGCAGATCTCGCCGATCTGCGGAATGTCCTGGATCACGCCGATCTCGTTGTTGACGTACATCACAGATACCACGATGGTGTCCGGGCGGATCGCGGCCTTGAATTTTTCCAGGTCGATCAGGCCGTTGTCCTGCACGTCCAGATAAGTGACTTCGAAGCCCTGGCGTTCCAGTTCGCGACAGGTGTCCAGCACCGCCTTGTGCTCGGTCTTGACGGTGATCAGGTGTTTGCCCTTGCTCTTGTAGAACTGGGCGGCGCCCTTGATCGCCAGGTTGTCGGACTCGGTGGCGCCGGAGGTCCAGACGATTTCCTTGGGATCGGCACCGATCAGCCGGGCTACTTCGACGCGCGCGTTCTCGACCGCTTCTTCCGCTTCCCAGCCGAAGCTGTGGCTGCGGGAGGCGGGGTTGCCGAACTTCCCGGTCAGGTAGGGAATCATTTTTTCGGCGACGCGCGGGTCCACCGGAGTGGTGGCCGAGTAATCCAGATAGATCGGTAGCTTGGGCTGGCTCATTTACATAATCTCCACAAGATGTTCAGGCGCTTACAGGGCTCGGCTGGCAGCGGCAAGGTGAGGGGTGCTACAGCTGTCGCGCTTGTCCTGCACCACGCTGGTCTCCTTGGCGTGCTGCTCGGCCTGTTCGGCGACCAGGCTGGCAAGGCTTACCTTGGAGAGGTAGTCGAATATGGTGACGTTGAGGTTGGTCCACAAGTCATGCGTCATGCAGCGCTGGCTGCCGCGGCAGTTCTCGCGACCGCCGCACTGGGTGGCGTCCACCGGTTCGTCGACCGCGGTGATGATGTCGGCCACCGAAATCTCGCGCGTTTCCTTGGCTAGGGTATAGCCGCCGCCGGGACCGCGCACGCTGTCCACCAACTCGGCGCGCCGGAGCTTGCCGAACAGCTGCTCCAGGTAGGACAACGAGATGCTCTGGCGTTCGCTGATGCCGGCCAGGGTGACTGGGCCGCCCTGCTCGCGCATGGCGAGATCCAGCATGGCAGTGACGGCAAAACGTCCTTTGGTGGTGAGGCGCATGGGTTTTCGTTCCGGTGGGTGGTACTGTCCCAGATTATACCTAATATCCGACTAAATTAGTCAAGTATTTGTCAGGCACACCTGCCACCGGATGCAGTAAAGCCGAATATTTTACTAGCTTTAACTTGTTGCCGGCTATGGATTTCTTACTTTTTGCGGGGGCTTGTGTAAAATCGCTGCAATCTTCGGCCGAGTCGTCCCGCATGGGGCCGGCTCCGGCATCGACGAGCCGTCCGGGACCCTGGTCCGCCGGCGCTTGTCCGCCATGCTTGCTCCCGCAACAGGGGGTGGAAAAGGAATAAAAACATGCACAAGGTTGTTATCAGCGGGACTGGCCTGTTCACCCCGCCCAATGCCGTCAACAATGCCGAGCTGGTGGAGGCGTTCAATGCCTATGTCCGGGAATTCAACGCCGCCAACCAGGCGGCGATTGCCGCCGGCGCGGTGGCTGAGCTGGCCGAGTCCAGCGCGGAGTTCATTGAAAAAGCCTCGGGCATCAAGCAGCGCTTTCTGATGGACAAGAGCGGCGTGCTCGATCCGACGCGGATGACGCCGCATCTGCCGGAGCGCGGCAACGACGAGTTGTCGCTGCAGGCCGAAATGGCTGTCAATGCGGCGCGCGAGGCGCTGGCCGCGGCCGGGCGTCTCGCCGCCGACATCGACATGGTGATCGTCGCCTGCTCCAATATGCAACGGCCGTACCCGGCGATGGCGGTGGAGGTGCAGCAGGCGCTGGGTATCAATGGCTACGCGTTCGATATGAACGTCGCCTGCTCGTCGGCCACCTTCGGCATCCAGACCGCGGTCAATGCCATTGCCAGCGGCCAGGCGCGCGCGGTGCTGATGGTTAACCCCGAGATCTGCTCCGCCCACCTGAACTTCCGCGACCGCGACAGCCATTTCATCTTCGGCGACGCCTGCACCGCGGTGGTGCTGGAGCGCGCCGACGCCGCGACCTCGGCGCAGCGTTTCGAGGTGCTGGGCTGCAAGCTGGCCACGCTGTTCTCCAACAACATCCGCAACAATTTCGGCTTCCTCAACCGCTGCGACGAGGCTGGTATCGGCCAGCCGGACAAGTTGTTTATCCAGCAGGGCCGCAAGGTGTTCAAGGAGGTCTGCCCTATGGTGGGCGAGCACATTGTCAGCCATCTGGACAGCCTGCAGATCGGCGCCGCCGATGTGCGCCGTTTCTGGCTGCACCAGGCCAATTTGGCGATGAACCAGCTGATCGCCCGCCGGGTGCTGGGGCGCGACGCCGACAATGTCGAAGCGCCGGTGA
This sequence comes from Chromobacterium sphagni, assembly GCF_001855555.1. GTDB lineage: Bacteria > Pseudomonadota > Gammaproteobacteria > Burkholderiales > Chromobacteriaceae > Chromobacterium > Chromobacterium sphagni. The sequence continues at coordinate 234,310 of NZ_MKCT01000017.1, forward strand.
TACTGGATCGTTATGCCAACACCAGTTCGGCCGGCTCCATCATCGCCTTCCATCTGCATTCGCATGATCTTCAGGCGGGCGATGTCGGCGTCATCTCTTCTTTCGGCGCGGGCTATTCCGTCGGTTCCGTGGTGTTGAAGAAGCAGTAATCCGCTGTCACGGCTCGGAGCCGTCATGGCTGCGGCCGCCATAAAAAAGCCAGAGGGCGCTTGTCAAAAGCGCCCTCTGTGCATAATGTATCCCCCACCAGCCAAGTCACAAGGCTCAGGTTGAATATCAGAAAAGACTGTAAATAGTCTGGACAAAGGAAAAGGGAAACATTATGCCAGCTTTCAAAAAGCTGCTGGTTGCAGGCGCGATCGCGGGTTCTTCATTGGCGGCGCATGCCGCCGGCACTCTGGTGTTCTGCTCGGAGGGTAGCCCGGCCGGCTTCGACCCGGGCCAGTACACCACGGGCACCGATTTCGACGCCGCCGCGGAAACCGTCTTCAACCGCCTGGTGCAATTCCAGCGCGGCGGCACCAAGGTGGTGCCGGGCCTGGCGGAGAAATGGGATGTGGCCGCCGACGGACTGTCCTACACCTTCCACCTGCGCAAGGGCGTCAAGTTCCAGACCACCGACTACTTTAAGCCTACGCGCGATTTCAACGCAGACGACGTGCTGTTCACCTTCAACCGCATGATCGACAAGAATAATCCGTTCCGCAAGGCCTACCCGACCGAATTCCCGTACTTCTCCGACATGGGCATGGACGAGAACATCGTCAAGGTGGAGAAGGTGGACCCGTATACCGTCAAGTTCGCGCTGAAGAAGGTGGACGCCGCCTTTGTGCAGAACCTGGCGATGAGCTTCGCCTCCATCCAGTCGGGCGAATACGCCGATAAGCTGCTGAAGGACGGCAAGCCGCAGCTGATCAACCAGCAGCCGGTGGGCACCGGCCCGTTCATCTTCAAGCGCTACCAGAAGGACGCGCAGATTCGCTTCGCCGCCAACAAGCAGTACTGGGACAAGGCTGACGGCCCCAAGGTGGACAACCTGGTGTTCGCCATCACCACCGACGCCTCGGTGCGCTATCAGAAGCTGAAGGCTGGCGAGTGCCAGATCACCACCTTCCCGCGACCGACCGACATCGCCGCGATGAAGGCCGATCCCAAGATGAACGTGATCGCGCAGGCCGGCTTCAACCTGGGCTACCTCGCCTATAACGTCAAGCACAAGCCGATGGACAAGCTGGAAGTGCGCCAGGCGCTGGACATGTCCATCAACAAGAAGGCCATCCTGCAGGCGGTGTACCAGGGCGCCGGCCAGGCGGCCACCAATCCGATGCCGCCGACCCAGTGGTCGTACAACAAGAGCTTGAAGGACGCGCCTTACGACGTGGCCAAGGCCAAGGCGCTGCTGGCCAAGGCCGGCTATCCCAACGGCTTTGAAATCACCTTGTGGGCGATGCCGGTTCAGCGCCCGTACAACCCCAACGCCAAGCTGATGGCGGAAATGATCCAGTCCGACTGGGCCAAGATCGGCGTCAAGGCCAAGATCACCTCCTACGAGTGGGGCGAGTACATCAAGCGCGCCAAGGCCGGCGAGCACGACGCGATGCTGATCGGCTGGACCGGCGACAACGGCGATCCGGACAACTGGCTGGGCACCCAGCTGGGCTGCGACGCGCTCAACGGCAACAACTTCGCCAAGTGGTGCTACAAGCCGTTTGAAGACCTGATCCAGAAGGGCAAGAGCACCGCCAACGTCGCCGAGCGCACCAAGCTGTACATGAAGGCGCAGGAGATCGTGAAGCAGCAGCTGCCCTACACCGCCATCGCCCACTCCACCGTCAACCAGCCGATGCTGAAGTCGGTGCAGGGCTTCAAGGTCAGCCCGTTCGGCCTGAACTCCTTCTACGGCGTCAGCGTCAAGTAAGGCGGTCCGAGCAGGACGTAATCACATGAGGCGGCGGGGAGCGCGCTCCCCCCGCTTTGAGACAAGTGTAGGCGCAGGCAGCCGTCCGCTAGAGAGGGCGCCGGCGTCTACATGGCAGTATCTGCACAGGAATGGAGTGGAGGCGAGGGCAAGGAGCCGGCTTGAGGCCGGCTTGACCTGCGTCAAGCCGCAGGGCCGGGGAGGCTGATATTGTTCCCCTCGCCGCGGCAGTGGCTGCAGCTAAGGCTGGTGGGTGGTTTAGTTGCCTGTCCGCTGCCCGGCACCCGTTTTTCTCTCTTCGCCAGACGGCGATTCTCTATTTCTCCTCCTGTGTCGATTCCCTGCACGCGATGTCTGGGTTAGATGGCGCGCGCGGCGTTCAAGCCGCGTCCGCGTCCAGGAGAGTTTATCCATGTTTGCATTCATTCTGCGGAGGCTGGGCCTGCTGGTGCCCACCTTCTTCGGCATCACCCTGCTGACTTTCGGGTTGATCCGCATGATTCCCGGCGACCCGGTTGAGGTGATGGTCGGCGAGCGCACGCTCGACCCCAAGCTGCACGCCGAGGCGTTGCACCGCCTGGGGCTGGACAAGCCCTTGTACGCGCAGTATCTGGACTACGTCGTCAACCTGCTGCACGGCAATCTGGGCGAATCCCTGGTGACCAAGGTGGGCGTCTGGACCGAATTCAAGACCCTGTTCCCGGCTACGCTGGAGCTGGCCTTGTCGGCGCTGCTGTTCGCCATTGTCTGGGGGCTGCTGGCCGGCGTGCTGGCGGCGATCAAGCGCGGCTCGCTGTTCGATCACGGCGTGATGGGCATCTCGCTGACCGGCTTTTCCATGCCGATCTTCTGGTGGGGCCTGATCCTGATCATGTTCTTCTCGGTCAAGCTGGGCTGGACCCCGGTGTCGGGCCGGATGGATCTGATGTTCGACATCCACCCGCGCACCGGCTTTATGCTGATAGACAGCTACCTGGCCGAGATGGCCGACCCGGAAGGCAATGCCGGCGCCTTCAGGAGCGCGCTGTCGCACCTGATCCTGCCGTCCATCGTGCTGGGCACCATTCCGCTGGCGGTGATCGCGCGGATGACGCGCTCGTCGATGCTGGAAGTGCTGCGCGAGGACTATGTCCGTACCGCGCGCGCCAAGGGGTTGTCGCCGGCGCGGGTGATCTTCATCCACACCTTGCGCAACGCCCTGATCCCGGTGCTGACCGTGATCGGCCTGCAGGTGGGCACGCTGATGGGCGGCGCGGTGCTGACCGAGACCATCTTCTCCTGGCCCGGCGTCGGCAAATGGCTGATCGACGCCATCGCCCGCCGCGACTACCCGGTGGTGCAGAACGGCATCCTGATGGTGGCCACGCTGGTGATCGTCACCAACTTCATCGTCGACATCCTGTACGGCATCGCCAATCCGCGCATCCGTCATGCCAAGTAAGCGGGAATCCAACATGAGCAATGCAACGCAAAACCAGGCTGCCGCGCCGGCAGTCGACCTGGCGCTGTCCTATCCGTCGCCGTTGAAGGAGTTCTGGCAGGGCTTCGCCCACAACAAGGGCGCTGTCGCCGGGCTGATCTTCGTCATCGTGATCGTGTCCTGTGCGCTGTTCGCGCCGGTGCTGGCGCCGTACAGTCCGATCGAACAATACCGCGACCACCTGCTGACCCCGCCGTCGTGGCAAGCCGGCGGCAACCTGCAGTTCCTGTTCGGCACCGACGAACTGGGCCGCGATATCCTGTCGCGGTTGATCCACGGCGCGCGGCTGTCCTTGTTCATCGGCCTGATGTCGGTGCTGATGGCGCTGGTCCCCGGCGTAGTGCTGGGGCTGTTGGCCGCCTTCTTCCCCAAGGTGCTGGGCTCCAGCATCATGCGGCTGATGGACATCATGATGGCGCTGCCGTCGCTGTTGTTGGCGGTGGCCATCATGGCCATCCTCGGTCCCGGCCTGACCAACGCGATGATCGCCATCGCCACCGTGTCGCTGCCGGCCTATGTGCGCCTGACGCGGGCCTCGGCGATGACCGAGCTCAACCGCGACTACGTGGTGGCCTCGCGCGTGGCCGGCGCCGGCCTGTTCCGGCTGATGTTCGTCACCGTGCTGCCCAACTGCATGGCGCCCTTGATCGTGCACGCCACCATGAGCTTTTCCTCCGCCATTCTTGAAATCGCCGCGCTGGGCTTCCTCGGCCTGGGCGTGCAGCCGCCGACGCCGGAATGGGGCACCATGCTCGCGTCCGCGCGCGACTACATCGAGAGCGCCTGGTGGGTGGTGACGCTGCCGGGCCTGACCATTCTGCTGTCGGTGCTGGCGATCAACCTGATGGGCGACGGCCTGCGCGACGCGCTGGATCCCAAGCTGAAGCGCGCCGCCTGAGGATAAAAATATGAGTCTGTTGCAAATCAAGAACCTCTCGGTGGAGTTCGGCGCCGAGAACAATCCCTTCCGCGCGGTGGAAGGGCTGGACCTGGCGGTAGAGCAGGGCGAGATCGTCGGTATCGTCGGCGAGTCCGGCTCCGGCAAGTCGGTCACCATGATGGCGATGATGGGCCTGCTGGAAGGGCAGGGCCGCATCGTCGCCGACGAGCTGAGCTTCGACGGCAAAGACCTGCTGACCATTTCGGCGCGCGGCCGACGCAAGATCGTCGGCAAGGACATCTCGATGATCTTCCAGGACCCGATGACGGCGCTGAATCCCAGTTACACTGTCGGCTACCAGATCATGGAAGTGCTGAAAGTGCACCAGGGTCTGCGCGGCGCGGCCTTGAAGGCGCGCGCGCTGGAACTGATGCAGCAGGTGGAGATCCCGGCGGCGGCGACTCGGCTCTCTGCCTATCCGCACCAGCTGTCCGGCGGCATGAGCCAGCGGGTGGCCATCGCCATGGCTATCGCCTGCAGCCCCAAGCTGTTGATCGCAGACGAGCCGACCACCGCGCTCGATGTCACCATCCAGGCGCAGATCATGGAATTGCTGGTGTCCTTGCAGAAGAGCCAGAACATGGCGCTGATCCTGATCACCCACGATCTGGCGGTGGTGGCGGAAGTGGCGCAGCGGCTGGTGGTGATGTACGCGGGCCAGGCGGCCGAAGTGGGCCGGGTCCCCGGCATTTTCCGCCAGCCGGCGCATCCGTACACCGAGGCGCTGTTGTCGTCCATTCCGGAACACAGCAAGGGCGCGCACCGGCTGGCCACGCTGCCGGGCATCGTGCCCGGCCAGTACGATCGTCCCAGCGGCTGCCTGTTGTCGCCGCGTTGCCCGTATGTGCAGGAAAACTGCCGCAGCCAGCGGCCGCAGCTGACTCCGCAGCCGAATGGCGCGGTGCGTTGCCACTACCCCCTGCTGGCCAAGGAGAAGCAGCATGACTAGCGTTTTGCAAGCGCGGGATCTGACCCGCTACTACGATGTGGCGCAGGGCTGGTTCAAGCCCAAGGCGCAGGTGAAGGCGCTGGGCGGCGTCTCGTTCGAATTGTCCGCCGGCCGTACGCTGGCGGTGGTGGGCGAATCCGGCTGCGGCAAGTCCACGCTGGCGCGCCAGCTGACGCTGATCGAACCGCCGACTTCCGGCTCGCTGTTGCTCGACGGCCTGGATGCGGCCACCGCCGGCGGCGCGGAGTTGAAAGCGATGCGGCGCAAGGTGCAGATGGTGTTCCAGAACCCTTACGGTTCGCTCAATCCGCGCCAGAAGATAGGCTCGCAGCTGTCCGAGCCGCTGCTGATCAATACCGATCTGTCGGCCAAGGAGCGCGAGGATCAGGTGCGCTCGATGATGACCCGCGTCGGCCTGCGCCCGGAGCACTATTTCCGCTACCCGCACATGTTCTCCGGCGGCCAGCGCCAGCGCATCGCCATCGCCCGCGCGATGATGCTCAACCCCAAGATCGTGGTGGCGGACGAGCCGACTTCCGCGCTCGATGTCTCGATCCAGGCGCAGGTACTCAATTTGTTCATGGATCTGCAGGAAGAGTTCAACACCGCCTATGTGTTCATCTCGCACAATCTGGCGGTGGTGGAGCATGTGGCGGACGAGCTGATGGTGATGTACCTGGGCCGCGCGGTGGAGGTGGGCGACAAGGCCCGCGTTTACGGCCGTCCGTTGCACCCTTACACTCAGGCGTTGTTGTCGGCGACGCCGTCCATCCATCCGGAAGACCGCCGCATCAAGATCAAGATCGAGGGCGAGCTGCCCAGCCCGCTCAAGCCGCCGTCCGGTTGCGCCTTCCACAAACGTTGTCCGTACGCCAAGGAGCGCTGCCAGGCGGAGGTGCCGCAGCTGCGCGAGCTGGATCAGCGGATGATAGCCTGTCATCGGGCAGAGGAAATCAACGGCTGAGGCCGTTTTCGGCACAGCAGGCCCGTCGCGCTCGGCGCGGCGGGCTTTTTTATTTTAATGGCGTAAGACCGGCGTTACACTGGACGCCCCATCACCAGCAGGGAGGCAAAGCATGAATCTGTATCCTTATCTGAGTTTGAATGGTCGGGCCGAAGAAGCGCTGAATTTCTACTGTCAGGCGCTGGATGGCGAAATCGCGATGCTGATGCGCTATTCTGAGGCGCCGAAGGAGGTGGAGGGCATGGGCGATGCCGATCCGAACTGGATCATGCACGCGCGGCTGGTTTTCGGCGGCAATGTGCTGATGATCTCCGATACCAGCCGTCCGCTTGCGTCCAGCCAGCAGGTGACCTTGTCCATCAATCTGGAGGGGGATGTCGCCGCGGCCGAGAAAGCATTCGCGGCGCTGAGCGCCGGCGGCACGGTGACGGTGCCGCTGAACAAGACCTTTTGGGGCGCGCTTTTTGGCTGCTTCAATGATAAATTCGGCATTGGCTGGATGATCAATTGCCAGTTGTGACCGTTTTTTGACCGGCCGCGCGATGCGGCGCCATTTTGCCGCATCGCACAAATATTCCTTTACCATCCACCCCCCGCACGCTACATTCGCCATGGAACCCATGCCAAAATCCAAAGGAAAACGTCAATTGAAGAGAGCCGTGTATGCCGGAAGTTTCGACCCGGTGACCAATGGCCACCTGTGGATGATTCGCGAAGCCGTGGAGCTGTTCGACGAACTCATCGTGGCGGTCGGGGTGAACCCGGACAAGCACTGCACCTTCGATGTCGATCAGCGGGTGGGGCTGCTGCGCGAAGTCACCGTCGGTTTCAGCAAGCTGAGGGTTGACGTGTTCGAGAACCAGTTTCTGGTCAACTACGCGCAAAGCGTGGGCGCCAACTACATCGTGCGCGGCATTCGCACCGCCAGCGACTACGAGTACGAGCGCACCATGCGCTACATCAACTCCGACCTGCACCCGGATATCACCACCATCTTCCTGCTGCCGCCGCGCGAGTACGCGGAAGTCTCGTCGACCATGGTCAAGGGACTGGTGGGGCCGCGCGGCTGGGAGGGCGTGATCCGCCAGTATTTGCCGGAGCCGGTGTACCGCAAGATGCTGGCGATGTATTCCAACGGCTGAGACCGCGCTTACCGCTATAATGCGGAACTAGAATTGAATGCCGCGCCAGCCGAGTCTGGCGCGTTTGCTTTACGGGATTTGAGGGTTCGATATGCAGGATGTCAGCGCATTTGCCAACCGGCTGGCCAAGAATTACAAGCACTACGCCAAATGGGCGCGCCGCCAGGGCCTGGACGCCTGGCGCGCCTACGACAAGGATGTGCCGCAGTTTCCCTTCGCCGTCGACATCTACGGTGGCAAGGTGCATCTGCAGGAGTACGACACCGGCTGGGAACTGGCCGACGACGAATACCGCGCCTGGATAGATGCGGTGGTGGCCGCCATCGAGCAGGTTACCGGCATTGCCGCCGCCGCCGTGACGCTGAAGAACCGCCGCCGCCAGAAGGGCGTCAGCCAGTACGAGAAAGTGGGCCGCGAGGGCGATGACTTCATCGTCGAGGAGTTTGGCCAACGCTTCATCGTCAATCTGGACCGCTATCTGGACACCGGCCTGTTTCTCGACCACCGCAATACCCGCCAGCGGGTGCGCGGGGAAGCCGCCGGCAAGCGTTTTCTCAATCTGTTCGCCTATACCGGCAGCTTCACCGTCTACGCCGGAGCCGGCGGGGCGGCCAGCTCGGAAACAGTGGACATGTCCAATACCTATCAGGATTGGTCGCGGCGCAATTTCGAGCTGAATGGCCTGGATCCGGCGCGCCATCAGTTGATCCGCGCCGACGCGTTTCAGTATCTGGAGGATGCGGTGGAGGAGGGCAAGCGGTTCGACCTGATCGTGATGGACCCGCCGACCTTTTCCAACTCCAAGAAGATGCGGGACATCTTGGATGTGCAGCGCGACCATGTCTGGCTGATAGATTACGCGATGGCGCTGCTGGCGCCGGGCGGCAAGCTTTACTTCTCCAACAACCTGCGCAGCTTCGAGCTGGACGAGCGTCTGAATGAAGACTATCTGATCCGTGATTTGAGCGCGCAATCGGTGCCGGAAGATTTCCGCAACCGCAAGATCCATCAGTGCTGGAGCCTGCAAAAGCGCTGATGCCCGTCGGCGATAAGCATCCGCTATCGCGGGCATGATGAAATACAATGGGCGCATCCTCTTGCGCCCATTCTCCCCAGCGCCCATCTTGTAAAGTGTCATGAACACGCATTGCCGATAAGGATACAAGATGAGTTACCTCAATCTCGACGCAGACAACTTCAACGGCACTATCCCGCAGCAGGGCATCACGCTGTTGGATTTCTGGGCGCCGTGGTGCGGCCCGTGCAAGATGTTCGGCCCCACTTTCGAGGCCGCTGCCGCAAAACACCCGGACATCGTCTTCGGCAAGATCAATACCGAAGAGCAGCAGGCGCTGGCCAGCCATTTCAAGATCCGCTCCATTCCCACGCTGATCGCCATCAAGGACGGCGCCATGGTGTTCAATCAGGCGGGCGCGCTGTCGGCCGGGCAATTGGAACAGCTGATCCAGCAGCTGAAGGACTTGGAAGTTCAGGCTCAGCCGCAGTAAGCTGGCAACATCATTGATGCTGGCGCCGCAAGGCGCGGGGAGGCGGGTATGCGTATCCTGAGTGTTGCGCTGGTGTTGGCCAGCCAAATGGCGGCGGCGGCTTGTCCGGCGCTGCTGGACTACAAGGTGCCGGGATTGATGGGGGGCGAGATCAACCTCTGCCAGTACGCCGATCGGCCTGTGCTGGTGGTGAACACCGCCAGCCACTGCGGCTTTACGCCGCAGTTCACCCAGTTGGAGTCTCTATATAAGCAATATGGCCCGCGCGGCTTGGTAGTGGTCGGCTTTCCCAGTAACGACTTTTTTCAGGAGCTGGATAAACCGGCCGAGATCGGCCAGTTCTGCCAGGCTAATTACGGCGTCACCTTTCCCATGGCCAGCAAGGGGCATGTGCGCGGCAGCGATGCCCAACCTTTCTTTAAGGCATTGATCGCCGCCACCGATGACGCGCCTTCGTGGAACTTCCACAAATACCTGATCCTCCCCGGCGCCAGCAAGGTAGTTAGTATCGCGACCCGCACCAAGCCGGATGCGTCGGAAGTGGTTGACGCTTTCCTGCCTTATTTGCAGCCTCCGGCCGCTGCCGCGCAGCCTTGATGCGCGAAAGAAACGCTGATGGTTTTAGCCTAAACGCCGCAGACTGCGGCGTTTTTCATTGGCCGGCGAAATTCATGCCAGCCCAGTTTCATTGCACATCAATGACTTGGGTGGGCGGGTGCCGGTTTTTTGCATTTCATCCGGCAAAAGGTGTTGACGAGGATAGGGCGCGGCGGTATAGTTCGCCTCCTCAGCTGACGCAGCGAACGAAACAAGCCGAACGAAACAGGTTCCGGCGGTGTTCGAAGCGGCCGGCACTGCTCTTTAACAGAACGAATAACCGATAGGTGTAAGTGCTTGGCGAAAGCCAAAAACTTGCACTGCAAGAGACAAGAAATACTTGTTTTATTTCTTTGAACTTGCGTGCCAGAAAATTTGCTATGAGATTGAACTGAAGAGTTTGATCCTGGCTCAGATTGAACGCTGGCGGCATGCTTTACACATGCAAGTCGAACGGTAACAGGGAGCTTGCTCCGCTGACGAGTGGCGAACGGGTGAGTAACGCATCGGAATGTACCGTGTAATGGGGGATAGCTCGGCGAAAGCCGGATTAATACCGCATACGCCCTGAGGGGGAAAGTGGGGGACCGTAAGGCCTCACGTTATACGAGCAGCCGATGTCTGATTAGCTAGTTGGTGAGGTAAGAGCTCACCAAGGCGACGATCAGTAGCGGGTCTGAGAGGATGATCCGCCACACTGGGACTGAGACACGGCCCAGACTCCTACGGGAGGCAGCAGTGGGGAATTTTGGACAATGGGCGCAAGCCTGATCCAGCCATGCCGCGTGTCTGAAGAAGGCCTTCGGGTTGTAAAGGACTTTTGTTCGGGAGGAAATTCCGCTGGTTAATACCTGGCGGGGATGACAGTACCGGAAGAATAAGCACCGGCTAACTACGTGCCAGCAGCCGCGGTAATACGTAGGGTGCAAGCGTTAATCGGAATTACTGGGCGTAAAGCGTGCGCAGGCGGTTTTGCAAGTCTGATGTGAAAGCCCCGGGCTCAACCTGGGAACGGCATTGGAGACTGCAAGACTAGAGTGCGTCAGAGGGGGGTAGAATTCCGCGTGTAGCAGTGAAATGCGTAGAGATGCGGAGGAATACCGATGGCGAAGGCAGCCCCCTGGGATGACACTGACGCTCATGCACGAAAGCGTGGGGAGCAAACAGGATTAGATACCCTGGTAGTCCACGCCCTAAACGATGTCAATTAGCTGTTGGGGGTTTGAATCCTTGGTAGCGTAGCTAACGCGTGAAATTGACCGCCTGGGGAGTACGGCCGCAAGGTTAAAACTCAAAGGAATTGACGGGGACCCGCACAAGCGGTGGATGATGTGGATTAATTCGATGCAACGCGAAAAACCTTACCTGCTCTTGACATGTACGGAACTTGCCAGAGATGGCTTGGTGCCCGAAAGGGAGCCGTAACACAGGTGCTGCATGGCTGTCGTCAGCTCGTGTCGTGAGATGTTGGGTTAAGTCCCGCAACGAGCGCAACCCTTGTCATTAGTTGCCATCATTAAGTTGGGCACTCTAATGAGACTGCCGGTGACAAACCGGAGGAAGGTGGGGATGACGTCAAGTCCTCATGGCCCTTATGAGCAGGGCTTCACACGTCATACAATGGTCGGTACAGAGGGTCGCTAAGCCGCGAGGTGGTGCCAATCTCATAAAACCGATCGTAGTCCGGATCGCACTCTGCAACTCGAGTGCGTGAAGTCGGAATCGCTAGTAATCGCAGATCAGCATGCTGCGGTGAATACGTTCCCGGGTCTTGTACACACCGCCCGTCACACCATGGGAGTGAGTTTCACCAGAAGTGGGTAGGCTAACCGCAAGGAGGCCGCTTACCACGGTGGGATTCATGACTGGGGTGAAGTCGTAACAAGGTAGCCGTAGGGGAACCTGCGGCTGGATCACCTCCTTTCTAGAGAAGGCGATCGTCAAGTACTTACAGCCTATCGGTTATTCTGTTAAGGGCAGCCAGCTCCTTGTGGGGCTGGCGTAGAAGTTTACTGGGTTTGTAGCTCAGCTGGTTAGAGCACTGTGTTGATAACGCAGGGGTCGTAGGTTCGAGTCCTACCAGACCCACCAGTTGGGGGATTAGCTCAGTTGGGAGAGCACCTGCTTTGCAAGCAGGGGGTCGTCGGTTCGATCCCGTCATCCTCCACCACAACTCAAACACAAGCGAACTCGGAAGAGTTTGGTTCTGTTTGCGTTGTAATTTTAACGCCCGATCTTTAACAAACTGAAGAAGCCGAATATATAAGACGGCGAAATGAAAGCGTAGAGTTAATTCTGTACGCGGACAAATCGTCATCTTGGGTATTTGATTGTATCTAAGGCTGCGTCGCCATATCAAAAGGGGCGGTGCAGTCGTCGCGCAAACACGCTCTGTCATGAAGTGACGTAGGTTACTGAAATGATAGGGTCAAGCGACTAAGTGCATCTGGTGGATGCCTTGGCGATCACAGGCGATGAAGGACGTGTAAGCCTGCGAAAAGCGCGGGGGAGCTGGCAATAGAGCTTTGATCCCGCGATATCCGAATGGGGAAACCCGGCCCTTAGGGGTCATCCCAGACTGAATACATAGGTCTGAGGAAGCGAACTCAGCGAACTGAAACATCTAAGTAGCTGAAGGAAAAGAAATCAACCGAGATTCCGTAAGTAGTGGCGAGCGAACGCGGAACAGCCTGTATGTGATAGAGATTGAGTTAGTGGAAGGTTCATGGAAAGGACCGCCGTAGTGGGTGATAGCCCCGTACACGAAAACGCATTCTTGGTACTAAGCATACGAAAAGTAGGGCGGGACACGCGAAATCCTGTTTGAAGATGGGGGGACCATCCTCCAAGGCTAAATACTCGTGATCGACCGATAGTGAACCAGTACCGTGAGGGAAAGGCGAAAAGAACCCCGGGAGGGGAGTGAAATAGAACCTGAAACCGGATGCATACAAACAGTGGGAGCGGACTTGTTCCGTGACTGCGTACCTTTTGTATAATGGGTCAGCGACTTACATTCAGTGGCAAGCTTAACCGAATAGGGGAGGCGTAGGGAAACCGAGTCCGAATAGGGCGAATCAGTCGCTGGGTGTAGACCCGAAACCGAGTGATCTATCCATGGCCAGGATGAAGGTGCGGTAACACGCACTGGAGGTCCGAACCCACTAGTGTTGCAAAACTAGGGGATGAGCTGTGGATAGGGGTGAAAGGCTAAACAAACTCGGAGATAGCTGGTTCTCCCCGAAAACTATTTAGGTAGTGCCTCATGTATCACTTCCGGGGGTAAAGCACTGTTATGGCTAGGGGGTCATTGCGATTTACCAAACCATGGCAAACTCTGAATACCGGAAAGTGCCAGCATGGGAGACAGACAGTGGGTGCTAACGTCCATTGTCAAGAGGGAAACAACCCAGACCGCCAGCTAAGGTCCCAAATGATCAGTTAAGTGGTAAACGAAGTGGGAAGGCATAGACAGCCAGGATGTTGGCTTAGAAGCAGCCATCATTTAAAGAAAGCGTAATAGCTCACTGGTCGAGTCGTCCTGCGCGGAAGATGTAACGGGGCTCAAACTGATAACCGAAGCTGCGGATGGGCACAGTCAAATGTGTCCGTGGTAGGGGAGCGTTCTGTAGGTCTGTGAAGGTGTGTCGAGAGGCATGCTGGAGATATCAGAAGTGCGAATGCTGACATGAGTAGCGATAAAGCGGGTGAAAAGCCCGCTCGCCGAAAGCCCAAGGTTTCCTACGCAACGTTCATCGGCGTAGGGTGAGTCGGCCCCTAAGGCGAGGCTGAAAAGCGTAGTCGATGGGAAACGGGTTAAAATTCCCGTACTTTTGTGTAGTGCGATGTGGGGACGGAGAAGGTTAGGTCAGCAGACTGTTGGAATAGTCTGTTCAAGCCGGTAGGTGTGAAGAGTAGGCAAATCCGCTCTTCTTTAACACCGAGACGTGATAACGAGGGTCTACGGACCTGAAGTGACTGATACCACGCTTCCAGGAAAAGCCACTAAGCTTCAGCTACACAAGAACCGTACCGCAAACCGACACAGGTGGGCAGGATGAGAATTCTAAGGCGCTTGAGAGAACTCAGGAGAAGGAACTCGGCAAATTGATACCGTAACTTCGGGAGAAGGTATGCCTGTTGTGGTGTAAGACTTCGCGTCTGAAGCTATGACAGGTCGCAGAGAATCGGTGGCTGCGACTGTTTAACAAAAACACAGCACTGTGCCAACACGAAAGTGGACGTATACGGTGTGACGCCTGCCCGGTGCCGGAAGGTTAAGTGATGGGGTGCAAGCTCTTGATCGAAGCCCCGGTAAACGGCGGCCGTAACTATAACGGTCCTAAGGTAGCGAAATTCCTTGTCGGGTAAGTTCCGACCCGCACGAATGGCGTAACGATGGCCACACTGTCTCCTCCTGAGACTCAGCGAAGTTGAAGTGTTTGTGAAGATGCAATCTACCCGCTGCTAGACGGAAAGACCCCGTGAACCTTTACTGTAGCTTTGCATTGGACTTTGAAGTGGTTTGTGTAGGATAGGTGGGAGGCTATGAAGCCTGGACGCTAGTTCAGGTGGAGCCAACCTTGAAATACCACCCTGACCCCTTTGAGGTTCTAACCTTGGTCCGTGATCCGGATTGGGGACAGTGCATGGTAGGCAGTTTGACTGGGGCGGTCTCCTCCCAAAGTGTAACGGAGGAGTTCGAAGGTTACCTAGGTACGGTCGGAAATCGTGCTGATAGTGCAATGGCAAAAGGTAGCTTAACTGCGAGACCGACAAGTCGAGCAGGTGCGAAAGCAGGACATAGTGATCCGGTGGTTCTGTATGGAAGGGCCATCGCTCAACGGATAAAAGGTACTCCGGGGATAACAGGCTGATACCGCCCAAGAGTTCACATCGACGGCGGTGTTTGGCACCTCGATGTCGGCTCATCACATCCTGGGGCTGTAGCCGGTCCCAAGGGTATGGCTGTTCGCCATTTAAAGTGGTACGTGAGCTGGGTTCAAAACGTCGTGAGACAGTTTGGTCCCTATCTGCAGTGGGCGTTGGAAGTTTGACGGGGGCTGCTCCTAGTACGAGAGGACCGGAGTGGACGAACCTCTGGTGTACCGGTTGTCACGCCAGTGGCATCGCCGGGTAGCTAAGTTCGGAAGAGATAACCGCTGAAAGCATCTAAGCGGGAAACTCGCCTGAAGATGAGACTTCCCTGGAGGCTAGACCTCCCTGAAGAGTCGTTCGAGACCAGGACGTTGATAGGTCGGGTGTGGAAGCGCTGTGAGGCGTGAAGCTAACCGATACTAATTGCTCGTGAGGCTTGATCCTATCATTTGAGTGGCTTGGGAAACTGAGTGACGAAGATGGAGTGTGAGTGCGACACAATTGAGTACCCGAAAAAATATTCAGAACGCGTTGAGAGACGAGTTCAGGCTTCTTGAGTTTGTACCAGTTTATGTCTGGTGGCCATAGCGAGGTGGTCCCACGCCTTCCCATCCCGAACAGGACCGTGAAACGCCTTAGCGCCGATGATAGTGTGGCATTCGCCATGTGAAAGTAGGACACCGCCAGACGCCCGATAGCGGAACCCCAGCTCAATGAGCTGGGGTTTTTGCGTTTGGCGCACGCCAGACCGATGTCCTGATACCTGACCCAAGCCCCCGCGAGCGATCTGCGGGGGGCTTAGGCGTTTAGATTCCTGTCATTGACCGTGAAGCGCATCCCGCACAAAATCAGCCATTTACAGGCTTCAACGAGGTAGCGGCAGATGGCTTTTCGCAACAGCAAGCCCGCGCGGCGTATCATGGCGGGCGATCGCAGCCTGTACATCCACAGCATGCCGCGGCACTCGCTGCATGATCTCTATCATTACTGCATGACCATCAGCTGGCCGCATTTTTACCTGTTCATCGCGCTGGCCTTCGTGGCCTTGAATCTGTTGTTCGCCGGGTTCTATCAGCTGCAGCCAGGCGGCATCGCCAACCAGTTCCCGCAAGGTTTTCTTGGAGCGTTCTTCTTCAGCGTGGAAACCCTTGCCACGGTTGGTTACGGCGATATGCATCCGCAAAGCCTGTACACCCACTGGATTTCAATGCTGGAAATCTTCATTGGCATGATGAGCATTGCGCTGATTACCGGCGTCACCTTTGCCCGTTTTTCGCGGCCAAGAGCGCGTATCGTGTTCACCAGGCAGCTTGTGGTGAGGCCGCTGAACGGTGAGCCAGTGCTGATGTTGCGCGCCGCCAATGCCAGAAATAATGTGATCATTGACGCCAGCGCCCGTCTGCGGCTGTTGCAACAGGAGATCACGGCGGAGGGAACGACATTTCGCAAGCTTTATGATCTGGAGCTGGTACGAGATGAGCACCCGATGTTCGTGCTGGGCTGGACGCTGGTGCACAAGCTGGACGAGCGCAGCCCCTTGTACCAGCGCGATGCCGAGTCGCTGGCGGCGGTCAAGGCGCAACTGATCCTGTCCATCAGCGGCATTGACGAAACCACCATCCAGACCATGGTGGCGCGCCATACCTTCTCTCATCTGGACATCCGCTGGAATCATGTTTTCGCGGACCTGATCTATACCGACGAGGAGGAAAACGACCATGTTGACTACCAACTGCTGCAGGAGGTGAGGCCGCTGGCGTCCGGCGATGGTACCCACGATCGGCGATAGCTCGAGCCCGGTGCCGCTTGGCCGATGCCGGCCGAATCAGGCGCATTGAAAGCCGCTCTCTCCCCTTCATGATGCTTCGCGCAGGCAGCGCGGCTTCGTCCTGTCATCTTCCCGATGGCGCTATGGATGGCGCCGTTCCCCGATGGGTGGGAGGCAAGGGTCTCAAGCGGCGCTCGCAGGAAAGGTGATGATGAACGCGGTATGGTGACCGGGTTCGCTTTCCAGCCGGATCTCGCCCTTCAGGATCACCTGCACGATGTTGTGCACCATCGCCAAGCCCAGGCCAACGCCGCCTTGTCCCATGCGAGTGGTGAAGAAGGGGTCGAACACCTTGCCGTGCAACTCCGGCGCGATACCCTTGCCATCGTCTTCGTAGCGCAGCGTGATGTTGCCTAGCGACTGGCTGATGCTGATGCTGATTGTGCCCTGGCCGCGCTCTTCAAAGCCGTGGGTCAGCGAGTTGGCCACCAGATGGGAGACCAGCTGTTCCAGCGCGCTGGGGTAGTTTTCTATCATCAGATGGGATGGAGCCTGCAACTCCACTTGCAGATGGGGATGATGCTCTGGTGGAACCAGCGCCTTGAGCAGCTGCGCGATCACCTGGCCGGGACTGAAGACACGCTTGGGCTGGTCAAGCTGGTCTACGGCGATTTGCTTGAAGCGGCCGATCAGGTCGCCGGCCTGTTCGCTATTGCGTTGCAATAGTTCGCAGGTTTCTCCGGCTTTCTGCAGGAAGTCCTGCAGTCCTTTGCGCGATAACAGCTTTTCGGCATCGGCTCGGGTGATGCCGTCCACATCGGCCTGTATCTGCGAGGAGCACAGCAATATATTGCCGATCGGGGTGTTCAGCTCGTGCGCCATGCCCGCCACCATCCTGGCCAGAGCAGTTTGCTTTTCGGCGATGCTGATCTGGTGCATGGCTTTTTTCAGTTCGGCGGTGCGGCTGGCCACGCGTTCCTCCAGATGGCTGTTCAACTGCTGCAGTTCCCATTCCGCTTCTTTGCGCAGGCTGATGTCGGAGTAGGTGCCTATCATCCGCAGCGGCTGGCCCTGGGCGTCATGACTGACCACCATGCCGCGCCCCAGCAGCCAGATCCAGTCCTGTTCTTTTTGGAAGCGGTGTTCGGTGACGAAGGAACCTTGTGGCTGGCGCAGATAGCTGGCCAGGTCGGCCAGCACGGTCGGCAGATCATCCGGATGGATGCCGGTCTGCCACAGCTTGAAGTCGCCTATCTCCGCCGACCGCGTCAGCCCCAGCAACTGCTGGCAGCGGGGGGAGAAGAAGATGTCGCCATTGGCGATGTTCCAGTCCCAGACGCCGTCGCCGGCGCCTTCCAGCGCGAAGTGCCAGCGCTCCTCGCTTTCGCGCAGCGCGCGCAGCGCCTTCTGTTCGCCGGCGCGCAGCAGCTCGAACTCGCGGCGCACCCGTTCGGCTTCGTCGGCGCGCAGCAAGGCGTCCTCCTGCGCGCGGGCCTTGTCGTTGTATATCTGCCTGAGGTCGCGCTCCACCATGCCGCGGAACTGGGCCAATAGTTGCTTGTAGGTGGGGGTGTAGGCGTTTTCCGTGCGATCGAGGACGCAGATAGTGCCGAATACGTCCTGATTGGGCCAGATCAGCGGCATGCCCATATAAGAGATCATGCCCAGTTTGATATCCGGGTTGTCGCACCAGTCGGGATCGGACAGCGCATTGGGCACGGTCAGTTCGCTGCGCGAAGTCATTACCGTTTCGCAGTAGAGCCCGGTGCCCAGATCGGCCATTTCATCTTCTTCGTAGGGGTTGTCGGCGCTGTGGCTGGAGAGGAAGACCTTGATGCGCGGCGGTTGCACTTGCATGATCAGCGCCGAAGGGATGCTGACTATCCTGGCCAGCAGGTCCAGCACTTGCTGCCATTTTTCCGCGTAGTCGTGGCTGATGGCTAGGCTGCGGGTTTCGACTTTGGCGGTAATCATGATGCCACTCCACTGCGTGCATGTGCTTAGTAGTTTTAGCATATGGCGCGTGTGGAGGCTGCGGCATTGCGCCGCAGCATGAAAAAGCCCCGCGGCTGCGGGGCTGGGGCGCGGTGTCGTGCTTGGCGTCTATAGCATCAGGTTCAGCATGCGGTCTATCCGCACCCGGCTGAGGCGGGTCAGCAGTTTCTTGATCTGCTCCGGATAGCGGCGGACATCTTCCAGTTGGCGGTAGTGCCCGAGCAAGGTGGTGTGCCGCAGGATGTTCTGCTGTTCCGCCTGGCTTTGCGCCTGCAGTTGCCGCTGCGGGTCGTGCAGCAGCAGCGCGTTTTCCAGATCCAGGCGGAAGGCGCGCGGATTGAGGTTGTTGCCGGTCAGCAGGATGTAGCGCTGGTCGCTCCAGATGCCCTTGAGATGGTAGGTGTTGTCGCCGTCCTTCCACAGGCGGACGCGCAACTCGCCGCGGTTGACGAACTGGCGCTGGCGCTTGACGAAGCGGCGCAGGTTCATTTCGTACAGATAGGGCAGGGCGCCTATCACGCGGAATGGCTGTTCGGGCGGGATGTAGAAGTCGTTGGCGGTCTTGTCGCCGACGACGATGTCGATTTCCACCCCGCGGCGCAGCGCGCGGTTGATCTCCAGAACCACTGAGCGCGGGAAGTTGAAGTAGGGCGTGCAGATGAACAGGTGGTGCTCGGCGCTGGCGATGACGTCCAGGATGACGCGGTTGAGCCGGTTGCCCTTGCCGATGCCGACAATGGCGGTGATGCTCAATTGTTCGGCGCTTGCGCCGTGGGTCATCCGGTATTGGCTGTGCACCAGCTTGTCGCGCAGCTGGCGGATTTCCTTGCGTATGCTGCGGGTGGGGGGCGTCGGCTTGTCCAGGCGGAATACCGCAGGATCGTTGAAAAACTGCTCGACCATGAAGCCGGCCATCGCATCGGCCAGCTGCGGGCTGCGGATCAGGTGATAGCGGTCGAAGCGGTATTTGTCCTGCTTGTGCAGATAGACATTGTTGAGGCTGGCGCCGCTGTAATAAACGGTGTCGTCGATGACGAAGCCTTTCAGGTGCAGCACGCCGAACAGCTCGCGGGTTTGCACCGGCACGCCGTAGATCGGGATGTCCAGTTCGCGGCGTGCGGCTTCTTCACGGTACCAGCTGGCATTGCAATTCGACTGGCCTTCGCCGATGCGGCCGCGCTGGGCGCGGTGCCAGTCCACCATGATCCGGATGTCCAGGCTTGGGCAGCGCTGCTTGGCCTGATAGAGGGCGTCGAGGATCTCCCGGCCAGCTTCCTCATTCTCCAGATACAACGCGCACAGATAGATGCGTTGCGTGGCCGCGGCGATGGCTGCCAGCAATTGCAGGCGGAATTCGCGGGTTTGCAGCAGCGTGGAGAAGTCTTCCGGCTGCAGGGGCAGCCAGGATAGACGGGACAGCGTGGGTCGATTGAGCAGAAATGCCATGAATGCGCAGTTGAATGACGTTCAATCGACGCATCGTAGCACCGTTTGACCGGTTTGGGGGAGAGAGCGGGTGGGGAAGGAACGCCGCTCAAGGCCAAACTGTGGGTGGCGGAAGGCCGCGCGCATGGCAAGGCGGCCGGAAATGTGCAAAAATTCTGGTAACTAGACGAATTGCAGGTTTTTTCCATGCTGGACCGGGACGGATACCGCCCAAATGTCGGAATCATCCTCACCAACTCCAGGAATGAGGTGTTCTGGGGCAAGCGCGTGCGCGAGCACTCTTGGCAGTTTCCGCAGGGCGGCATCAAGCCGGGCGAGAGCCCGGAGGCCGCGATGTACCGCGAGCTGCTGGAGGAGGTGGGTTTGCTGCCTCAGCACGTGAAGATCATGGGGCGCACGCGCGACTGGATGCGCTACGAGGTGCCGATAAACTGGGTACGCCGCGAATGGCGCGGCAGTTACAAGGGGCAGAAGCAGATCTGGTTCCTGTTGCGGCTGGTCGGCCGCGACAGCGACGTCTGCTTGCGCGCCACCAGCCATCCGGAGTTTGACGGCTGGCGCTGGAACGATTACTGGGCGCCGGTGGACGCGGTGATAGAGTTCAAGCGCGACGTGTACGAACGGGCGCTGTCCGAGTTGTCGCGCTTCCTGCGCGGGGTCGAGAGCCACCACGCCTATTTGGCGCGCATCGGCGCGCAGAGCGAGCATTGACGGCGGCGTCGTTTCAGCGCAACCATACGGCGGGCCGATGCCCGCTGTCTTTTTTTCCGCCGTCCCGTCCGGGGCGGCGCAGGCGCGAGTCGCGGATAAAGTAAGACCAAGAATATGAGCCAACAATACGACGAATCTTCGGTACGGGTGTTAAAAGGGCTGGAGCCGGTCAAAGAGCGGCCCGGCATGTACACCCGCACCACCGACCCCACCCATATCTGCCAGGAAGTGATAGACAACGCCGCCGACGAGGCGTTGGGCGGCTACGCGCGCAAGATCGCCGTCACGGTGCATCAGGACGGCTCGCTGACGGTGGAGGACGACGGCCGCGGCATTCCGGTGGGCCTGCACCCGCAGGAGGGCGTGCCGGTGGTGGAACTGGTGTTCACCCGGCTGCACGCCGGCGGCAAGTTCAACAAGAAGGACGGCGGTGCCTACGCTTTCTCCGGCGGCCTGCACGGCGTCGGCGTGTCGGTGACCAACGCGCTGTCCACCCGGCTGGAAGTGGAGGTCAAGCGCGACGGCGGCGTGCACCGCCTGGTGTTTTCCGGCGGCGACGTGATCGAACCGCTGGCCCGCGTCGGCGACTGCGGCGCCCGCACCAGCGGCACCCGCGTGCGGGTGTGGCCGGACGGCAAGTATTTTGAAAGCCCGCGCTATTCGATGCAGGAGCTGGAGCGGTTGTTGCGCGCCAAGGCGGTGCTGCTGCCCGGCGTGGCGGTGACGCTGACGGTGGAAAAGCCCAGCGGCGACGAAGTGAGGGTATGGCAGTACCCGGAAGGTCTGAAGGGCTACCTGGCCGAGCTGTGCAACGGCGACGAGCCGGTGGCGCCGCTGTTCGCCGGCGAGGCCTATATCGGCGACGACCACGAGCAGTTCGCCAGAGGCGAGGGCGCGCAATGGGCGATGGCCTGGTTCGAGGACGGCGCCAGCGGCGAGAGCTACGTCAACCTGATTCCCACTCCGGTCGGCGGCACCCATGAGGCCGGCTTGCGCGCCGGCGTGTTCGATGCGGTGAAGAGCTTCGTCGACCACCACAACCTGTTGCCGCGCGGCGTCAAGCTGATGGCGGAGGATGTGTGGAGCCGGGTGCGCTTCGTGTTGTCCGCCCGCGTGCTGGACCCGCAGTTCCAGGGCCAGACCAAGGACAAGCTGACCAGCCGCGACGCCTTGAAGCTGGTTTCGGGCCTGGCGCGCGACCCGGTGGAGCTGTGGCTGAACCAGCATGTGGAAGCCGGCAAGAAGATCGCCGAACTGGCGATACGCCAGGCGCAGAGCCGCCTGAAGTCGGTGAAGAAGGTGGAGAAGAAGAAGGGATCCGGTGTGGCGGTGTTGCCGGGCAAACTCACCGATTGTGAGAGCGAGGACATCGACCGCAACGAGATTTTCCTGGTGGAGGGCGACTCCGCCGGCGGTTCGGCCAAGCTGGCGCGCGACAAGGAATACCAGGCGATCCTGCCCTTGCGCGGCAAGGTGCTCAACAGCTGGGAGACCGACAGGGACCAGTTGTTCTCCAACGCCGAAATCCATGATATTTCGGTGGCGATAGGGGTAGACCCGCACGGCCCCGCCGACCATCCCGACCTGTCCGGCCAGCGCTACGGCAAAATCGCCATCCTGTCCGACGCCGACGTCGATGGCTCGCACATTCAGGTGCTGCTGCTGACGCTGTTCTTCCGCCATTTCCCGCGGCTGGTGGAAAACGGCAACATCTACATCGCGCAGCCGCCGCTGTTTCGCGTCGACGTGCCGGGCCAGGGCAAGAACCGGCCGCCGCGCAAGCTGTACGCGCTGGACGAGGGCGAATTGACCGCGATCCTAGACCGGCTGCGCAGCGAGAACGTGCGCGAGAGCGCCTGGGGCATTTCGCGCTTCAAGGGGCTGGGCGAGATGAACCCGGAGCAGCTGAAGGATACCACCATGAATCCGGACACGCGCCGCCTGAGCCAGGTGAGGGTGCGCGACGGCCAGCTGCAGCAGACGCTGGACACTTTCGTGATGCTGATGGGCAAGGGCGAGGCGTCCAGCCGCCGCAGCTGGATGGAGGCCAAGGGCAACGAGGTGGAGGCCGATATCTAGGCCGCTCCCGCTTGATGTCCAGCCCCGCTTAACTGCCTTGGCACAGGCGGCCGGCGGGGCTTTTTGCTGGCCGCTTCAATCGTAGGCCGACAGCAGTTCCGCCATCTTTTTTTGCCCCTGCGGAGAGGCGCAGGCGGCCCGCAGCCTGTCCAGCATCGCGCGGTCGCGCGCCAACGGGCTGAGGCGCGATACGTACACCGCCATCGGCTCGCGGCTGATCGGCAATTCGGACCACTGGTCGCCGGGTGACGAAATTTCGCGCAGCGTGCGGCCGCAGTCGGGACGCACGCACATCATCGCATCCAGCCGGCCGATGCGCAGCATGCGCAATCCCTGGTGCAGATCGCCGACCAGCACCGGCTGCGCGCCGGAACTGGCGATGAAGCGGTCCAGAGTGTGGGTACCGCGCAGGATGCCCACCGGACGCTGCCTTAGGCTGTCCCGGCTAAGCGCCGTGCCGCGGTAGATCACTGACAGCCGGATGGCGGTGGGGCGGCACAGCTCCAGGCCGAAGGCGTCGCGTTCCGGCGACGCGGTGAGCAGCGCCAGCGCGTTCTGGCCGCTTTTGAGGTCTTCCACCACCCGCGGCAGCGGCCGGATGTCCTGGCGCAGTTGCAGGCCGCTTTGCGCGGCCAGCCAGCGCAGGAAGCGTGGCGCCAAGCCGTCGCCGCTGGCGGCGTCGCCCCATGGTTCTATCGCCTGGCTGGACGACTGCACCGGTTCGGCGTGCGCCGTCTGCAACCACAATATCGATGCCAGCATGCCCAGCCATGTCCTGCCCATCGCGTCCCTCCGCCGTTGCGCGCCCAAGGCGTCGGGCGCGGCTAGTGCAGTATAGGCAGGCGTGTTCGGCGCCGGATGGTGCCGGCAGGCCGTTTCCTTTGCTGCATCTGACGTTGCGGTATTGTGGGGCATGAGCCACCGCCACTCCGAGAGGAGGGCTGCGGCCAATGCCCAGGTGAATTGTGCCCTCACCAAACCTTGAACACCTGCCCGGTCTCGACGCCCTCTACGCTGCGTTGATAGGCGAGGGCGACTCGGGCGGCGGGCACCGGTTCAAAACCCGGAAAATAGCTTTGCAGCGGCTCCCACGATTCTTGCAGAACGTTGGGGCACACCGCGTTGATGCGCAGTCCCGCCGTCAGCTCCACGGCCGCACCGCGGACGAAGCCTTCTATTGCCGCATTGACGGCGCAAGCGTTGCTGCCATGCCGAATCGGGATTTCGTTGCCCATGCCGCTGGTCAAGGTGATTGAGCCGCCGGCATTGAGGAAGTGCTGGCCGATCAGAGCCAGGTTTGCCTGGCCCATCAATTTATTGTCCAAGCCGATGCGAAATTGCTCGGGCGACATCTCCGTCAAGGGGCCGAGATGCAGCAGGCCGGCCGCGCAGATGATGGCATCCACCTTTCCTGTGCGCTCGAATAGTGCGCGAATGCTGTCCGGCTGCGTCATGTCCGCGTGGAGTTCTCCGCTGTCTCGACCGGCCGACAAGATTTGATGGCGGGACAGGGCGTGCTGAACCGCACGGCCTATGGTTCCTTTCGCTCCGACTAACAGTATTTTCATGTCTAGCTTTCCTTCCTTGGTTTACCACACGGTCAGCGTCTGGCCGTTGGCGATGCCTTCCACGCTGCGCACATAGGCCAAGGCGGCGCGGGCGGCGGGCACCGCTTCGAAGCCGGGGAAGTAGGGGCATAGCCTTCCCACGACTCCTGTAGCACATTCGGGCTGACTACATTGATGCGTTGGCCTCGCGTCAATTCCAGCGCGGCTGCGGCGGCGAAGCCTTCCAGCGCGCGGTTGACGGCGGTGGCGTTGCTGCCGTGGCGGATGGGCTGCTGGCTGACGATGCCGCTGGTCAGCGTGATGGAGCCGCCGTCGTTCAGGTAGTGCTGGCCGGTCAGCGCCAGGTCGATCTGGCCCAGCAGCTTGTCTTCCAGGCCGATGCGGAAGTTGGCGGCGGTGGTTTCCAGCAGCGGGCCGAAATGCAGGCTGCCGGTGGCGCTGACGATGGCGTCCAGCCGGCCGGCCTGTTCGAACATCGAGCGCACGCTGGCGCTGTCGGTGATGTCCACCCGCAAGTCGCCGCTGTTGCGGCCGGCGGTAAGGATCTGGTGATGGGACAGCGCTTGCTGCACGGCGCGGCCCAGCGTGCCGCTGGCGCCTACGATCAGGATTTTCATGGTGTGTCTCCATTGCGGTTGGCGATGGATGCAGTGTGCCGGGATTCTCCTTCTTGATTAATCCGTTATGATGAACAGGATTAATAACCTGGAGTTTCTAACTCATGGACAGGCTGCTCAGTATGGAGTTGTTCGTCGCCGTGGTGGACAAGGGGAGCTTCACCGCGGCGGCGGAGGCATATCGCCTGTCCCAGCCCATGGTCGGCAAGCATATCGCCGCTCTGGAAAAACGCCTGGGCGGCCGGCTGTTGGTGCGCACCACCCGGCGTCAGCAACTGACTGAACTGGGGCAGCATTATTATCAGCGCTGCCGCGCCATCCTGGCTGAGTTGGCGGCAGCCGAGGATGCCGCCGAGCTGCTGCGGCAACAGCCGCGCGGCGTGCTGCGGCTCAATGCTTCGGTGACGTTTGGCAGCTTGCGCCTGGCGCCGCTATTGGCCGAATTCATGGCGCGCTATCCGGAGATCGGGGTGGAGCTGGAGCTGAGCGACCAGTTGGTCGATCTGGTGGCGGACGGCTACGACGCGGTATTCCGCATTGGCCAGCTGGCCGATTCCGGCCTGGTGGCGCGGCGGCTGCGGCCTTACCGGATGATGGCGGCGGCTGCGCCGGCGTATCTGGCGGCGCGCGGCGTGCCGCGTACGCCGGCCGAGCTGGCGGGGCATGACTGCCTGGGCTTCAGCCGCTGGCAGCGCGATGACGGCTGGGACGCGCTGGCCCGCCGGCACGGCGTGGAGATCGGCGCCAGCCGCTTCCAGTGCAACCAGGGCCAGGCCTTGCGGCAGCTGGCGCTGGCCGGCGCGGGGCTGGCGCTGCAGGCGGAGGCGCTGCTGGCCGACGATGTGGCGGCGGGCCGGCTAGTGTCTTTGCTGGATGGCTATCTGCCGCCGCCCAAACCCATGCACCTGATCTACCCGGCGGACCGCCAACCTTTGCCGAAACTGAGAGTCTTCGTCGACTTCATCGTCGAGCGCCTGGGCGCGCTGTGAGTTTTATTGACCGCCCCTGTCAGAAATTCTCGTTTGTAGTGTTCCTGGCCCAAGAGTAGTGTCAAAGCATGAACACCGAACTGATCAAACCGCGCCGGCGCGACCTGTTTGCCGGTTTCTTTTCCGTCGGCATCACCGGTTTCGGCGGCGTACTGCCGCAGGCGCACAGCATGCTGGTGCAGCGGCGGCGCTGGTTGTCCGAGGCCGATTTCGCCGAACAGCTCGGGCTGTGCCAGGTGTTGCCCGGACCCAATATCGTCAATATGGCCGTGTCGGTCGGCGCGCGTTTTCACGGCGTGGCCGGCTCGATGTTGGCGGTGGCCGGCCTGCTGCTGGCGCCGATGGCCATCGTGCTGCTGTTGGGCACGCTGTATGGCCGCTACCGCCAGCTGCCGCTGGTGGAGCAGGTGATGCATGGCCTGGCCGCTGCGGCGGCGGGCTTGTTGCTGGCGATGCTGCTGCGGCTCTTGTCGCGACTGGAGCGCCACGCCTGGAGCGTCGCGGTGATGGCCTGCACGTTTGCCGCCATCGCCGTCTGGCGCCTGCCGCTGCCGTGGGTGTTGCTGGCGGCGCTGCCGCTGACGCTGTGGCTGGCCTGGCTGACGCGGCGAGGGAGCGCGCCATGATTCTGCTGCTGTTGTTGTGGCAGTTCGGCGTGCTGTCGCTGATGGCGGTCGGCGGCGCCAATGTGCTGCTGCCCGAGCTGCAGCGGCTGGTGGTGGAACAGGGCTGGATGAGCGCGCCGCAGTTTGCCGAGCTGTTCGCGCTGGCGCAGGCCGCGCCGGGGCCCAATGTGCTGGTGGTCAGCCTGATAGGCTGGCATGTGGCCGGCATGGCAGGCGCCTTGGTCAGCATGCTGGGCATGTGCCTGCCGTCGTCGCTGCTCAGCTACTACGTGTCGCGCTGGTGGGCCGAGCGCAAGGGCAGCGAGCTGACGCAGTTGATCGCGCGCGCGCTGCAGCCGCTGACGGTGGGGTTGGTGGGCGCCAGCGCCTGTCTGCTGCTGCAGGCGGCCAACCGCGACGCCGCCGGCTGGGGGCTGAGCCTGGCGGTGGCGCTGATCGCCTGGCGGCGCAACTGGAATCCGCTGTGGCTGTTGTTGCTGGGCGGGCTGATAGGCGGCTTGGGCTGGTTGTGATCCGCGGCCATAATACCGTTACCACCACGGAACGGTTCTGATATGGCGAGAGCACTCGGTCTGTTGCTGCTGTGCGGGGCATGGGCGTTGGCGCAGGCGGCCGGGACGAACATCAACTACGCGCTGGTGTCCGGCGACAATGATCCGCACTGGCCCTATATGCAGGCGCTGCTGCAGCTGGCGTGCAGCCAGATGCGGCAGCAGTGCGTGCTGCAGGCGGCGCGCGACATGAACCAGGGCCGGGCCACCGAGCAGATGCTGCGCGCCGATGGCCGCGTGGACCTGTTCTGGGGCATGACCAGCCGCGAGCGCGAGCGCAAGCTGCTGACGGTGAGGGTGCCGCTGGACAAGGGCCTGATCGGGTGGCGGGTGTCGCTGATCAACGCCGATCATCCCGACCTGTTCAAGAACGTCAAGACCCGCCGGCAGTTGACAGCTTTCCGCGCCGGCCAGGGCCAGGACTGGCCGGATACCCAGATATTGCTGCACGCCGGCCTGCCGGTGTTGACCAGCCCCGACTATCCCAATCTGTTTTCCATGCTGCGCCAGCATCGCTACGACTATTTCCCGCGCAGCGTGATCGAGGTGAAACAGGAACTGGCGTCGCCCAACAGCAAGGGGCTGATGCTGGATCCTTATCTGCTGCTGCACTATCCCACCGCCTTTTATTTCTTCGTCTCCCCCAAGCGCGCGGACCTGGCGCGGCTGCTGCGCCAGGGGTTGGACAAGAGCGTGGCCGACGGCAGCTTCGACCAGCTGTTCAAGGCCTTCAACGGCGACCACTTGCGCGAGCTCAAGCTGTCCGGCCGCACCATCATCGAGCTGGACAACCCGCTGTTGCCGGAGGACACGCCCTTGCAGCGGCGCGAGCTGTGGTTTCGCCCCTGAGGCGGGGGTGGGTATAATGCCTGCTGACCTCCATAGCGCGTGCCGACATGACCCAGCTGAGCAACGATACTTTCCTGCGGGCCCTTTTGAAAGAGCCGGTTGAATACACCCCGATCTGGATGATGCGCCAAGCCGGCCGCTACCTGCCGGAGTACCGCGCCAGCCGCGCCCGCGCCGGCAGCTTCATGGGCCTGTGCACCAGTCCGGATTTCGCCACCGAAGTGACGCTGCAGCCGCTGGAGCGGTTCCCGCTGGACGCGGCCATCCTGTTTTCCGACATCCTGACCGTGCCGGACGCGATGGGCCTGGGCCTGTATTTCGCCGAGGGCGAGGGCCCCAGGTTCGAGCGCCCGCTGCGCGACGAAGCCGCCATCCGCACCTTGCAGCCGGCGCCGCTGGACAAGCTGCAATACGTTTTCGACGCGGTGGCCAGCATCCGCAAAGCGCTGAACGGCCGCGTGCCGCTGATCGGCTTTTCCGGCAGCCCGTTCACGCTGGCCTGCTATATGGTCGAGGGCGGCGGCTCCGCCGACTTCCGCCACGTCAAGGCCATGCTGTACAGTCGTCCGGAGCTGCTGCACCACATCCTGGAGATGAACGCCCGCTCGGTGACCGCCTACCTCAACGCCCAGATCGACGCCGGCGCGCAGGCGGTGCAGATCTTCGACACCTGGGGCGGCGCGCTCAGCCACGCCGCGTACAAGGAGTTCTCGCTGGCCTATATGCAGCGCATTGTCGCCGGCCTCAAGCGCGAGTCCGACGGCCGGCGCGTGCCGGTGATCGTGTTCACCAAGAACGGCGGCCAATGGCTGGAAGACATCGCCGCCATCGGCGCCGACTGCGTCGGACTGGACTGGACCGCCGATATCGGCCTGGCGCGCGCGCGCGTCGGCGACAAGGTGGCGCTGCAGGGCAACTTCGACCCCAACGCGCTGTTCGCCGAGCCGGCCGCCATCGAGCGCGAAGCGGCGCGCATCCTGCAAGGCTATGGCAGCGGCAGCGGCCACGTCTTCAATCTGGGCCACGGCATTTCGCAGTTTGCCGATCCGGCTCATGCCGGCGCGCTGGTCGAGGCCGTGCACCGGTTGTCGCGCCCTTATCATTGCCAGTGACGTTTCCCGCCAAGCTGGTGCATCGCCTGGTGCGCGGCGCACCAGCTTGGTGCCTGTCGTGAATATTGAATGATTCCTTGTTTTTGTTTAAACAAATCAGTCATTTTCATGATGGGAATCCGCGGAAAAAATCCCGGTTTTTTTAAGTTTTTATTGCACTTGTCCTATTGCGGCCTTTGTTGACCGCCAGGGTATCCGAGCCCGCCAGAGCCGCTTTCGGCTCTGTTTCCAAATGGATATTTGCATCCCGAAAAATGTGTGTTGACAGCGGGCGACGCTGGTGTTCCTGGAGTTATGCACACCGCCTAGTCGCTGGCGCCTCGCTTGTCAAGCATGTGCGGGGGAAAATAGTCAACTTTATAAGTTGTTGAAAATAAAAGAGTTTTACATTTGATTAATTTTTGTGCAATCCAACGGAAACACTGATTTCATGGCTTTTTGCCAGGTATCACCAAGGTTGTTCACAAAGTTATCCACAAGATCTGTGCACAGCGGATGCAAAGCCTTGTCGCAGCAGGGTTTGCCTGAGGAAGGCATGTAAATGGATGGTAAGGATCTGGTCCAGGTGGTGGTGGATCTGCCGCTGCCCGGAACGTTCAGCTACCTGACTCAATCACCCGTCATGGGTGGCGCGCGAGTCTGCGTTCCGTTCGGAAATCGCCGGGTATGTGGCGTAGTTGTCGCGCCGATACCGGGGGAGGGTGTCAGCCAGATCGATGCGGCCAAGTTGCGATGCATCGAAACCGTGCTCGACGGCTTGCCGCCATTGCCGGAGGAGTTTCTGGCGCTGGTCGATTTTGCCGCCGGCTATTACCACCATCCGCTGGGGCCGACGCTGTTCACCGCGCTGCCCACCGGCCTGCGCGAGCCGCGCGATGTGCGCCGGGTCGACCAACGGCCCTTTGCGCTCACCGCTGCGGGTCTGGCTGAAGCTCCGCCAGCGCGGCAGCGCGCGCGGCTGGCGTTGTGGCAGGCCTTGCAGGACGGGCCGTTGCGGCTGGAGCAGGCCAAGGCGGTGACGCCGCAGGCCGGAAAGCTGCTGGCCGACTGGCTGGCCGAGGACAAGGCGGAGCGGATCACGCCGGAGCGTCCGCCTCTGGTGCTGGGCGAAGCGCCGGCGCTCAACGCCGAGCAGCGGGCGGCGCTGGACGCCTTGTGCAGCAGCCAGGGCTTTCAGCCCTGGCTGCTGCACGGCGTCACCGGCAGCGGCAAGACTGAGGTCTACCTGCAGTTGATCGCCGGCCACCTGGCGGCGCGGCGGCAGGTGCTGGTGCTGGTGCCGGAAATCAACCTGACGCCGCAATTGATCAACCGCTTCCTCGAACGCTTTCCCGGCAGCCGCATCGTGGTGCAGCACAGCCATCTAGCCGAAGGCGAGCGCATGCACGGTTGGCTGGACGCCTGGCACGGCGATGCCGACGTGGTGATCGGCACCCGATTGTCGGTGTTCACCCCGCTGCCGCGGCTGGGCCTGATCGTGGTGGACGAGGAGCACGATGGCTCGTTCAAGCAGCAGGACGGCCTGCGCTACCACGCGCGCGATCTGGCGGTGTGGCGCGCGCGCCGCGCCGGCATTTCCATCGTGCTGGGCTCGGCCACGCCCTGCCTGGAGACGGTGGCCAATGTCGAGGCCGGCCGCTACCGCAAGCTGGTGCTGTCGCAGCGCGCGCACGGCGCCGCCAGACTGCCGGATGTCAGGCTGGTGGATACCCGGCGCCGGCAACTGGTGGAAGGCTTGGCCGAAGGGGTGGTCGAGGCGCTGAAAACGCGGCTGGCGCGGCGCGAGATGAGCCTGGTGTTCATCAATCGCCGCGGCTTCGCCCCGGTGGTGGCCTGCACCGCCTGCGGCTGGACCAGCGGTTGCCCGCACTGTTCGGCCAAGCTGGTGGTGCATTTGCTGGAGCGCAAGCTGCGCTGCCACCATTGCGGCTGGGAGGAGCCGGTGCCGCGCGCCTGCCCGGATTGCGGCGATCCCGATATCAAGCCGCTGGGGGAGGGCACGCAGCGGCTGGAGGCGGCGCTGCAGCGCATGCTGCCCGAGGCGCGGGTGCTGCGGATAGACCGGGACACCACCAGCCGCAAGGACGCCTGGGACGAGGTGTACCGCAAGGTAAACGGCGGCGAGGTGGACATCCTGGTCGGCACCCAGATGCTGGCCAAGGGCCACGACTTCGGCACGCTGTCGTTGGTGACGGTGCTGGGCGCCGACGGCGGCCTGTACTCCGCCGATTTCCGCGCGTCGGAACGGCTGTTCTCGCAGTTGATGCAGGTGGCCGGCCGCGCCGGCCGCGCGGAGGCGCCGGGCGAGGTGCTGGTCCAGACCCAGTGGCCGGACCACCCGCTGTACCAGGCGCTGGTGGCGCACGATTTCGACGGCTACGCCGCCAGCTTGCTGGCGGAGCGTCGCCAGGCCGGTTTTCCGCCCAGCGTGTTCCAGGCGCTGCTGCGCGCCGACAGCCCGGAACTGGCGCAGGCCACCGCCTTTCTCAAACAGGCGCGCGCGCTGCTGGAGCCGCTGGCCGAGGGCGTGCTGATTTCCGGCCCGGCGCCGGCGCTGATGGCGCGGCTGGCGCAGCGCGAGCGGGCGCAGCTGGTGCTGGAGGCGGTGCAGCGCGGCGCGCTGCACCGCTTGCTCTCGCAGCTGCAGCCCTTGCTCGATCCGCTGGCGCGCCAGCATGGCCGCAGCCTGCGCTGGTCGCTGGATGTCGATCCGCAGGAGTTATGAGATGAAGATGACGAGACAATTGACGCTGCTGGCCGCGCTGGCGGTTTACGCCGCGCCGGAGTTGGCCCTGGCGCTGGATTTGCACGGCTTCAAGCCGGACGAGATCGCCGTCTGGGCCGCCGCTGTGGAAGGGGGCCAGCCCTTGGCGGCGCATCGCGCCGACGCGGCGGTGAATCCGGCTTCCACCATGAAGCTGCTCACCGGCTGGGCGGCGCTGAACCGGCTGGGGCCGGACTACCGCTGGAAGACGGCGCTGCTGTCGGCCGCGCCGCTGCGGGGCGATGCGCTCAGCGGCGATTTGTACTGGCTGGGCGGCGGCGATCCGCGTTTCGACAACGGCAATCTCTTGAGCCTGCTGTACAACCTGCGGCTGCGCGGCGTGCGCCAGCTGGACGGCAAGCTGTTGCTGGACAAGCGGGCGTTCAGCCGGCTGGCCAGCGCCGACGATTTCGACGGCGACGCCGGCAAGGCCTTCGTGGTGGGGCCGGACACCCATCTGACCAATCTGAAAGTGGCCTGGCTGACCTTCTTCAACGACGGGCATGGCGCGCGGGTGGCGCTGGACCCGCCGTTGCCGGGTGTCAATCTGCAGGTGGATGTCAAATCCGGCGGGGATGAGGCCTGCCCGGACGTGCGCCGCTTCGTCGCCATCCGCAACGATGGCCGCCATGTCAGTGTGACCGGCAGTGTGCCGGCCGCCTGCGACGGCGCGCGCGCCTACGTCAACGTGCTGGAGCATGACGAATTCGCCGGCCAGGACTTTGCCGCGCTGTGGCATGCGCTGGGCGGCAGCGGACCGCTGACGGTGGCGCAGGGCCGGGCGCCGGACAATGCGCGCGAGCTGGCGGTCTGGCAGTCGCAGCCGCTGGCGGTGGCGTTGGCCGACATCAACAAGTACAGCAACAACACCATGGCGCGCACCCTGTTTCTGACGCTGGGCAAAGAGGCCGGCGGCGGCGACACCGCCGCCGCCGCCGAGCGCGCGCTGCGGGAGCAACTGGCGCAAAGGCGCATCGACGACGCGAATCTGCTGGAGTTGGAAAACGGCTCCGGCCTGTCGCGGCGCGAGCGGGTGAGCGTCCGCCTGCTGGGCGAGGTGCTGCTGGATGCCGCGCGCGGGCCTTACGCCGGCGAGTTCTTGGCCAGCCTGCCCATCGCCAGCGAGGATGGCACGCTGAAGAAACGCTTCGCCGACCTGGGGCCGCGGCTCAGGATGAAGACCGGCACCTTGCGCGACGTGAAGGCGCTGGCCGGCTACTGGCAGGCCGCCGATGGCCGCCGCCTTGCCATCGTCGCCATTGTCAACAGCCCGCGCGCGGCGGAAATGGGCAAGGCGCTGGACGCGGTGGTCGGCGATCTGGTGCAGGCGTTCGATCCGGCGGCGGCGCGATCCGGCGCAAACCGCTAAGGCGCCGACTCAGGCTATAATCGACCCCGACAGACCTTAATCAGGCGAGGAATATGAAACCGGTTACCATGTACACCACCGCGGTATGCCCGTACTGCGTGCGCGCCAAGCAACTGCTGGCCAGCAAGGGCGTGAGCGGCATCCAGGAAGTCCGCATCGACCTGGACCCCGAGCAGCGCGACAAGATGATGGCCATCACCGGCCGCCGCACCGTGCCGCAGATCTTCATCGGCGACACCCATATCGGCGGCTGCGACGACCTGGTGGCGCTGAACCACGCCGGCAAGCTGGATACCCTGCTGGCGGACTGAGCGGCGCGCGGGCCGCGCCGGTTGGCCGACGCCGGCTTTCATGCGATGATGCCCGCCGTTGTACCCAATTAAAATTCGGCCGTCATGGCGACGGTTTTTTGTGAGAAAGAAAATGAGCGAACAACAAGAGCTGCAACCGGCGTTTTCCATCGAAAAAATCTATGTGAAAGACATGTCGCTGGAGGTGCCCGGCGCGCCGCAGGTGTTCCTGGAGCAGGCCCAGCCGGAAATCGATATGCAGCTGGCCAGCGCCGGCCAGCAATTGGACGACGGTTTCTACGAAGTGACGCTGACGGTCACCGTAACCGCCAAGCTGCCGGAAAAGACCATGTTCCTGTGCGAAGTGGCCCAGTCCGGCATCTTCCAGATCCGCAACGTGCCAGGCGACGACCTCGACCCGATCCTGGGCGTGGCTTGCCCGAACATCTTGTTCCCCTACGCCCGCGAAGCGGTGTCCAGCGTGGTGAATCGCGCCGGCTTCCCGCCGGTGCTGCTGGCCCCGATCAACTTCGAAGCCCTGTACATGCAGCAGCGTGCGCAGCTGGCCGAAGCCGGCAACGCCTGAGGTTGAGCATGAAGCGCCTCGTCATCACGCTGCTGTTGGCCCTGGGCATGGCCCAGGCCGCCCAGGCCCTGGAATTCCGCTCGGTCAAGGAAACCGGCGTCGCATTGTACGAGGCGCCGGCGCTGTCCGCGAAGAAGCTGTTCGTGGTCAGCCGCTATTATCCGGTGGAAGTGCTGTCCAGCCAGAAGGAATGGGCGCGGGTGCGCGACGCCACCGGCGGCATCGCCTGGATTCCCGCTGCCGCCTTGTCCAAGCAGCGCTGGCTGCTGGTGGTGTCGCCGCAGGCCGGCGTGCGCGACCGGGCCGGCGAAGACGGCAGGCTCTTGTACAGCGTGCCCAGGGACGGCGTGCTGGAACTGATGGAAGCGCCGCAGGACGGCTGGGCCAAGGTGCGCCACCGCGACGGCAGCATCGGCTATGCTCGTATTACCGACTTGTGGGGTTTATAAGGGCTTAGCATGAAACTGGCGATTTTGGGAGCCGGCGCCTGGGGAACCGCGCTGGCTATAGCTTTTTCCCGCCACCATCAGGTGACGCTGTGGGCGCGCGACGCCGCGCAGATCGCGCAGATGGCCGAGGCCCGCGCCAATCGGCGCTACCTGCCCGACTGCCCGTTTCCCGATAGCTTGACGCTGAATGCCGATCTGGCGGGCGCCCTGCTGGATGCCGAGCTGGTGTTGATCGTCACCCCGATGGCGGGCCTGAGGCCGACGCTGAAGGCGTTGACCGCGCTGCCGGTCCTGCCGCCGGTATTGTGGGCCTGCAAGGGTTTCGAAGCCGGCTCCAGCCTGCTGCCGCACCAGGTGGTGGCGGAGGAATTGCCGGCCGACCATCCTTGCGGCGTGTTGTCCGGTCCCAGCTTCGCCCGCGAAGTGGCGCAGGGACTGCCGGCGGCGGTCACCGTCGCCAGCGACGACGGCGATTTCGCCGCCCGCGTCGCGCGCGAGCTGCATAGTCCGCTGCTGCGCCTGTACGCCAACGACGACCTGGTGGGGGTGGAGGTGGGCGGCGCGGTGAAGAACGTGATGGCCATCGCCACCGGCGTCGCCGACGGCCTGGACTTCGGCCTCAACGCCCGCGCGGCGCTGATCACCCGCGGCCTGGCCGAGATCACCCGCCTGGCCATGGCGCTGGGCGCCAGCCCGCAGACCATGATGGGCTTGTCCGGCATGGGCGACTTGATCCTCACTTGCACCGGCGCGCTGTCGCGCAACCGCCAGGTGGGACTGAAGCTGGCCGAAGGCAAGCCCCTGCCGCAGGTGCTGGACGAGCTGGGCCATGTCGCCGAAGGCGTGGCCACTGCCCGCGAGGTGCTGACCATGGCCGAGCGCTTGCAGGTGGACATGCCGATCACCGCCGCGGTGTGCGGCCTGTTGTACCAGGGCCACGATCCCAAGCAGGTGGTGGCCGGGTTGCTGGGCCGCTCGCCCAAATCCGAATCCGGCGCGATGCTGGATTGAGCCGGCCGCAGCCGCCGTTTGCCGGCGGCGGCCACGGCCGAACGCCGCCTCATGTGTTTGGTTTTCCCTTCCTGTCAGTGCGGGCTGAAGGTCCGCCGTTCCAGCAACTGGTCCTCGGCGTCTTGCGACAAGCGGATCGCCTCCGCCGCCCGCGCCCGCAGCCCGCTCTGGTAGCTGGCCAGGCTGACCGCTAGCGGCTGCTGCCCAGCGGCGGCGATGCCAAGCTGCGCCGCCAGCGCCGCCGCGTCGCGCAAGGCGGTATTGGCTCCCAGGCCGCCGGCCGGACTCATCGCATGCATCGCGTCGCCCAGCACGGTGACCGGCCCGGCCGGCCAGTTGGCGTTTGCGTTGCCGCTGCGCACGCGCATCAGCGCCAGCGAGGCCGGTTCGGCAAGGCGAAACGCCGCCTGCAAATCCGGATGCCAGTCCCGCGCCACGCTGGCCAAGCGCGCGGCCCACTCGGCTCCGGCCGCCGCTTCCCCGTTTGGGGTTGCCTGGGCGAACATGCTTTGCGGGCAGTACAAGGCCCAGTACAGATAGTCGTCTACCGCGCTGAAGCGGCCAGCGAGTCCGGCTTGCGTTGCCAGTCCCGGCAGCGGGGCGGCGAAAGTCATGGCGTCGATCACGACCACGCACTCGTCGGCGAACACCACGGCCGGGCCGGCGCATAAGCGCGGCTCCAGCCGCTGCCGGTTGGCTGGCGTCAGCAAGGTCTTGCCGTACAGGCAAACCGCTCCGGTTTCCGCTGGCGCGGCGTTCGGCGCCAGCTGGCGCCGAACCTGGGAGTGGACGCCATCGGCCGCCACCAGCACATCGCACAGCCGGGACGCCCCATCGTCGAAATCGATGGCCAGCTTATCGCCTTGTTGCCGGAAGCGGGCAAAGCCCTTGCCAAATTGCACATGCGCTTCGATGCCGCATAGCAGGATTTCGCGCAGAGTCTGGCGATGGACTCTCAAATCGCCGCCGTCATGCTCGCTGTCCTCGGTTTGGGTGGCCGGACGCCAGTGTTCCGCGGCCCGGCCAACGGTTTCCCGCAGCTGGGTGTCGAAAAAGCGGCCGGCCGGGCCGGTTTGCGCGCAGCTCCGGCGGAACAGGCGGTAGAGCGCCGGCGGCAGGCAGTCGGCCAGCGCGCCGCGGCCGGCTTCGTCGATGCGGATGCGGTAGCCCTGCGTCCGGCTGTCCAGCGCGGGGTCTTTCTCGAATACGGTGAACGGGACACCCAGGCGTTTCAGGCTCTGGGCCAGACTCAGGCCGCCGATGCCGGCGCCTATGATCGCTACATGAAAATCCGCTGGCATTGCCGTCTCCTAGCCGCGTGTTGTTGAGGTGCGTTTAGTGTGGGTGCGAACCGGCAAGGGCTGATAGCATGGTATGGACAGAAAATACTGATAAACGGACAAACATGCCGCGCGACGTTGTGGCCAATATCGATTACTCCGACTACCTGGGCGGCCCGGTGCTGGTCGCCCATGCCGGCCATGCCGGACCGGACAGCGAGTTTCGCCTGGGAACTGTGGAATACGATTGGCACCAGCATGCGCGTGGCCAGCTGTTTTGCGTGGCCAACGGCCTGGTGCATGTGCGCACCCGGCAGGGTTCCTGGCTGCTGCCGCCTGGCCGGGCCGGCTGGATACCGCCGGGCGTCAGCCACAAGGTGGCCATCCGCGGCGCGATGAGCGGCTGGGGAGTGCTGATCGCGCCGGATGCCTGCGGCGGTCTTCCCGTCTCGCCCTGCGTGGTGGCCATCGGCGAGCTGTTGGGCGCCGTGGTGCATCGGACCGCGGCTTGGGACGACAAGCATAGCCTGGACGAGGCGCAGCAACGGCTGGCGGCGGTGCTGCTGGATGAGTTGCGCATGGCCCGGCCAGAGCCGCTGCATTTGCCGATGCCGCTGGACGAGCGCTTGCTCAGGATCGCCCGGCGGGTGATCGGACAGCCGGGCGGCGCCGAGACGCTGGAGGTCCTGGCCAGCCATGCCGGCCTGTCCGGCCGCAGCGCGCGCCGCCTGTTCGCGGCGGAGACCGGCATGAGCTTCGTCCAGTGGCGGCAGCAGGCGCAGTTGAGCCATGCGCTGGAGTTGCTGGCTGGCGGCGATTCCGTCGCCGCCGTGTCCGATGCGCTGGGCTACGCCGCGCCCAGCAATTTCATCGCCATGTTCCGCCGCATCCTGGGCGACTCGCCGGCCAGTTACTTCGCCAAGCGGCGGCAACCGGGCGAGGCCTGAGCCGCGGGCTGGCGCGGAGTCAGGGTTTGCGGCCCGGCCACACCACGTCCTGATCCACCGCGTACAGCGAGCAGGGGCTGGGACTGCGGTTCTGGCAGAAGCCCAGCGCCCGGTCGGTGGCGTCGCTGCCGTAGGCATAGCCCCAGTGGCCGTCGGGGCTGATGGCGAAGGCGCGCGGCAGGGGGCTGGAGAGGAAGCGGGCGTAGCCGTTGCGCCTGTCGTCGGGCTTGAGGTAGGGGATACGGTCGCTGTCGTCCAGCGCGGCGTAGCCGCTGGATGCAGGGCGCGGCGCGATGCCCGGTTGGCGGAAGCCCAGCCCGCGCAGATAGTCTTCCAGCAGCGGCATCCAGATGGCGGCGCCGTGGGAGAACAGCAGGTGGCCGTTGTCGCCGAAGGCCGG
This sequence comes from Chromobacterium sphagni, assembly GCF_001855555.1. GTDB lineage: Bacteria > Pseudomonadota > Gammaproteobacteria > Burkholderiales > Chromobacteriaceae > Chromobacterium > Chromobacterium sphagni. Next base: position 272,093 of record NZ_MKCT01000017.1, read on the forward strand.
CAGCAGCCGGTAGTCCAGCTGCGCGCCGCCGGCGCGGTAGACGCGGGCCCAGCTCTGCGAGTATTCCGGGCCGAAGAAGCGGTCGTTCTGCGTGTAGACCCACAGCATCGGTATGCGGGTCTGGCTGCCCATGTCGGCGAACAGTTGCTGCAACTGCGGTGCGGAGCAGGGCGTGCCGGGATGGGTGGCCGGGTCGCCGCCGGCGCCGCCGGCAAAGTTGATGGCGGCCACCACTCCGGGCGGATTCTCGGCGGCGGCGGCCACCGTGCTGATGCCGCCGACCGACTGCCCCAGCAGCAGCATGCGCTGGCTGTCGACATCGTCCCGGCGGCGGCCGTAGTCCAGCGCCGCCAGGATTTCCGCCACCGCCGGCCGCAGCGAGGCGGCGTAGTCCTTGCGCCGACAGGGGCCGGAATCCTCCGGGTCCAGCTCGCCGGCGCTGGAGCCGTAGCCCAGCCGGGTGGGCACCAGCACCACGAAGCCCTTGCGCACGAAATAGCGGGCGGCCTCCAGCATGCGGATCCGCGGCGGACTGGCGCGCTCGGCCGGCGTGGTGGCGCGGCCGTGGCTGATCACCACCAGCGGATGCGGGCCTGCTCCGACGGGGCGGTAGAGGGTGACGGTCATGGCATGGCTGCTGGCCTGGCCGTTGCCATCGGGCAGGCGCACCGGCAGCAGGATCACTTCTTCGCCCAGGTCGCGCGCCAGCGGTTCTTCGGCGCGGACGCCGCAGGCCAGGCCCAGCACCAGCAGGGCTGTCAGCAGGGGGAGTTTCATCGGGGCCGCTTTCGGTGGATGTCGTCGTCAGGCGCCGCAAGCGATGATATGGCCGACGGCCTCGATGTTTCAGGCGTCAGCGGCGCTGCGGCCCCAGTCCCAGTGCGTAACGGATCGCCTCGCGTTTGAGCGGCCCGGCCCGGTTGGCCAGTCGCAAGCCCAGGCCGCGCAGCAGCCTGAGCGGGGCGATATCGTTGGAGAAACCATAGCAGAAGGCGTCCATGCCTGCCTGCATCGCCAGGTTGGCCGGTTTGCGGGCGCGCTGGTAGCGCGCGAGCGCGGCCGCGCCGGCCCAGTCTTCGCGCTTGCCGTGGGCCGCCAGGATGGTTGCGGCCAACGCCGCCGCATCCTGGAAACCGAGGTTGACGCCTTGGCCGGCCAGCGGATGTATGGTGTGGGCGGCGTCGCCGGCCAGCGCCACGCCGTCTTTGACATAGCATTGCGCGTGGCGGCGGACCAGCGGGAAGCTGCCGCGCGCCGCGATGCGGACGATGCCGGGCAGCTTGCGCGGGAAGGCCTGGCTGACCGCGGCGATCAGTTCGTCGTCGCCGAGCGCGAGCAGCTGGCGGATTCTTTCCGGGCGGTGGTACCACACCAGCGAGGCGGCGTCGCCCGCCAGCGGCAGGAAGGCCTGCGGCCCGTCCGGCGTGAAGCGCTGCCAGGTGATGTCCTGTTGGCCGCTGTCCATCCGGCAGGAGAGCACCAGCGCGTGCATCGGATAGTCCCGGCTGGCGACGGCGATGCCGGCCGCCTCGCGCACCCGGGAGTGGGCGCCGTCGGCGGCGATCAACAGCCGCGCCTGCAGCCGGCCGCCGTCGGCCAGCGTCACTTGCGAGGCTTGTGGCCGATAGACAATGTCCTCCACTGCGGCCGGGCAGCGGTAGTCGACGCCGCCCTTGTCCAACAGCGCGGCGGTGGCGGCCAACTGCACCACGCGGTTTTCCACGATATGGCCCAGTTGCGCCACGCCGGCTTCGGCGGCGTCGAACAGGGTGCCGCCGGCCTCGTGCTGTTCCCACACTTGCATCAGCCGGTACGGCGCGGCGCGCATCGCCCGCAGCCTGTCCCAGGCGCCGATGCGCCGCAGGAATTGCGCCGAAGCCGGGCTGATCGCCGACACCCGCAGATCGGGCTCCTGTTCCGCGTCGAAAGGCTGCGGCGCCTGCTGTTCCAGCACGGCGATGGACAGGCCGTGGCCGGCCAGGGCGGCGGCTAGCGCGCTGCCGACCATGCCGCCGCCGACGATGACGATGTCGCGGTGTTCCATTGGGTTCTCCTTGTCAGGCCGGGCCAGCGCCGGCGCGAATGGCCGTCATTCTGACCATGCCGGCGGGGCGCCGCCTTGGTCTGGATCAAGGCCGCTTTGCAACAGCGAGCGCATGCGCGGCACCACGTGCTGGATGAAGGCCTCGTATTTGCGCGGCAGCGGATGACGGTAGGGATAGACCAGGAACACCGGCCAGCAGTCGTGGCTCCAGCCCGGCAGCACCGGCGTCAGCCGGCCGGACTTCAGGTGTTCGATCGCCACGTAGTGGGGCAGCAGGGCGATGCCGCTGCCGGCGATGGCGCCGGACAATAGCGGCGCGTACTGGTGGCTGCTGAGCACCGGTTGAATCCGCACCTGCTTCTGCACGCCGTCCTTTTCCAGCAGCCATTCCGGCGCGTCGCGCAGCTTGGGCCGGCTGGTGTCGAGCAGGATGCGGTGATGGCTCAGGTCTTCCGGCGTCTTCAGCGGAGGCGCCTTGGCCAGATAGTCCGGCGCGGCGAACGCCCATTCGCGCACGAAGCCCAGTGGTTTGGCCACCAGCGCGTCGTCGTGGACGTTGCGGGTGCGGATGCAGAAGTCCAGCCCTTCGGAGATAGGGTCCTGCAGCCGGTTTTCCACTTGCAGCTTCAATTTCAGGCAGGGGTGCAGCACCGCCAGCTCGGCCAGGATGGGCGCGAGCAGGTATTGGGCGAAGGAGGTGATGGAGCTGATTACCAGCGGACCGCTGACCTCGCCCTCGGCTTCGTTGACGTCCAGGCGGGCGCGTTCCAGCAGGCTGCGCAGTTCGCGCGCGTGCACCGCCAGCCGCTGTCCGGTTTCGGTCAGCGCTACCCGGCGGGTGTTGCGCAGCACCAGCACTGTGCCGAGGTCCTGCTCCAGCGCTTTCACCAACTGGCTGATCCGGCTCTTGGTGCAGTGCAACTCGTCGGCGGCCGCGGTGAAGCTGCCGCAACGCACCAGCGCGTCGAAGGCCAGCAGCGCTTGGGCATCGGGTAAGTGATTTGTTCTCATTTCATGAACAGTTTGTCATGACAAATGCGGTTTTTCAATTCGATTATTCATAATACGATCGGATCATGATAAATGATTGAACAGTGGAGCCGGCAATGAGCTTATTGCGCCGTGGGTTGAAAAGGCTGCTGGCCTGGTGGTGGCAGGGAATGACGCTGCATGCCAGGCAGGCCTGCCGGGATGAAGTGGAAGCATTGGAGCGAATACGCAATCAGGCGGGAGAAAGACGATGAACAGCGATATCACGCGGCAGGTGGTGCTGGGCTTCCTGCGGGAGGTCAGGTCCGGGCGCAATCCGGACGCGGCGGGAATTTACCTGGCGGAGCAGGTGGCGGCCCACCAGCTGGAGTCGGAAAATCCGCGCGTCCTGGCGCGCAGCCCGGCCAATTATGCCGACCATGTGCGCGAATTCCGCCAGTTGTTCGGCGAGTTCACGCTGCGGATAGACGAGCTGTTGGTGAATGGCGACCGCGCTTACGCCCGCTGGACTCAGTTTGGCCATCATACCGGCCAGATAGATGGCTATCCGGCCAGCGGCAGGCCGTTGACGCTGATAGACAGCGCCTGTTACCGGGTGGCGGACGGCAAGATCGTCGAATACTGGATACAGGCCGATCGCTGCGGCTTGCACCGCCAATTGGCCTGGACCGAGCAGGGATGATGAGCCTGAACGCGAAGCTCTCCCGCCGGCGTGAGGAGGACGGCGAAGCAGGCCAACCGGCTACTTTTTTGTTGATGGTCATGTCGGCATGCGCGGCCATGAGCGTGGCCAATGTCTACTATGCGCAGCCCTTGCTGGACACGATCAGAGCCGACTTGGGCATCAGCGTGGCCGGGGCGGGCGGGATAGTCACCGCCACGCAGCTTGGCTGTGCGCTGGCGCTTTGTCTGGTAGTGCCGCTGGGGGATTTGTGGAACCGGGTGCGCTTGCTGCTGGTGCAGTTGGCGCTGCTGTTGCTGACGCTGTTGTTCATTGTCTGGGTCGCCAGCCCAACGCTGCTATTGCTGGGCATGGCGGCGGCCGGCTTGTTTGGCACGGCGATGACTCAGGGACTGATTGCCTATTCCGCGACGTTGGCCGCGCCAGAGCGGCGCGGCAGAGTGGTGGGCACCGTGCAGGGAGGCGTGGTAGTCGGATTGCTGCTGGCGCGGGTGCTGGCCGGTTGCATCAGCGATCTCGCTGGTTGGCGCGCGGTGTATCTGGCTTCCGCAGGGGCGACGCTGACCATGCTGCTATTGCTGGCGCGATTGTTGCCGCCGCGGCCGGCAAGGCGGATGGAGTTGTCTTATCCCATGTTGCTGCATTCCATGTGGCTATTGTTGCGGCGGGAACGGGGGTTGCAGATACGCGGCATGCTTGCCTTGCTGATGTTTGCGATTCTGGGAATATTTTGGAGCGCGATGGCGCTGCCGCTGAGCGCTGAGCCATTTGGCTACTCGCATACGGCGATAGGCGCATTTGGCCTGGTGGGGCTGGTCGGCGCGCTGGCGGCTGCCAAGGCCGGGCGCTGGACGGATCTTGGCTTGGGTCAGCGGACCAGTGCGGCGGCGTTGCTGTGCATGCTGTTTGCTTGGCCGCTGCTGGCCTGGATGGAGCATGGCTTGTGGGCGCTGATTGTTGGCATCATTCTGCTGGACATGGGCGGGCAGGCGATTCACGTGGTCAACCAGGGCATGATTTTCCGTGAGGCGACGACGGCGCACAGCCGCCTAGTGGCATGTTATATGCTGTTTTATTCATTGGGCAGCGGCCTGGGCGCGATTGCTGCGACCAGCGTATACGCCTGCTTGGGCTGGCAGGGGGTATGCGGGTTAGGCTTTGGCGTCAGCATGCTGGCCGTGCTGTTCTGGTGGGCTACCTTGGAGCGTATGCCTGAAACTGCCGCTGCTCAGTTGGCCGGATAGTGGGAGAGTGGCAGTTGCAGGTCTGCCGCCGGCGCCAGCCGCATTCGACAGCCGTCATCATCTTCTGAAACAATGCCTCCTCGACTAGGGCCGCGCAGATGGCCCGTGAAACCGTCTAGGAGTCGCTTTGCCCTATCTCGCCCTGAGCCTGGCCATGCTGTTGTGGGCCAGTTCCTTCATCGTTCTCAAATATGTCTTCGTTTTCTACCATCCGCTGGCGGTGCTGTTCGCCCGGATGGTGATCGCCAGCCTGTGCCTGTTGCCGTTGTTGATGGGCGGCCGGGTGCGCTGGCGCTATCAGGCCGGGGATTGGCGCTGGCTGCTGGCGATGGGTCTGGCCGAGCCCTGCCTGTACTTCCTGTTCGAGGCCAATGCCCTGACCTATACCAGCGCCTCGCAGGCCGGGGTGATCACTGCCACGCTGCCTATGCTGATGGCGATAGGCGCCAGCCTGTTCCTGCGCGAGAAGCAGGGCCGGCAGGTGTGGCTGGGCATCGTTCTGTCCTTTGCCGGAGTGATCTGGCTTAGCGCCGGCAGCCGGGCCGGGCCGGGCGCGTCCGATCCGGTGCTGGGCAACGCGCTGGAGTTCTGCGCCATGATCTGCGCCAGCGGCTATGTGCTGATCGCCAAGCGGCTGTCGCCGCGCTATTCGCCGCTGGCCATCACCGGCATCCAGACGCTGATAGGTTGCGCCTGGTTCGGCCTGCTGCTGCTGACGCCGTGGGGGCGCTGGCCGGACAACTACCACTGGCTGCCCAGCCTGTGGGTGCTGTACCTGGGCGCGGCCATCACGCTGGGCGCGTATGGCCTGTATACCTGGGCGGTGTCGCGCATTCCGGTGGCGCGCGCCGGCGCCTTCATCAATCTGATTCCGGTATTCACCGTACTGCTGGCCTGGCTGCTGTTGGACGAGCGCTTCCTGCCGTGGCAGGGCCTGGCCGGGATGCTGGTGTTCGCCGGGGTGTGGCTGAGCCAGCGCAAGCAGGCTTGAGTCCATGCATGCCGACTGGTGGCTTTTCCGGCTATAGTCGATGATGCAGAATAGAATGAATATTTCCTTTGATGACCTTAAGGACCAGAGCATGAAGCCTCGGCATATCAGATCGTGCATGGCGTTGCCGCTGCTGCTGGCGTTGCAGTCGGCATGGGCGGACGATGCGCCGGGAGCGGCGGAGCCCCAGGTGCAGCAGGTGATCAAGCTGCCGCTGCGGGTGGGCAAGCCGGCCCAGACGCCGGAAGGGCCGGCCGCGGCCATGCCTTCCCCATCCTCCCCGGCCAGCGGAACTCAGGTCAAGCCGGCCGCGGGCGGCAAGCCCGCGGAAGCGGGCAAGAAGATGGAGGCGGCCAAGAAAGGCGCTCCGGCCAAGGCTGATGCGGCAGCGGCGGAGAAAATGGAACCCGCGGTGCCGATGGGCAAGCCGCCGGCGCGGGATCTGAGCCAGCCCAGTCCCGAGGTGACGGCGCCGGGCGGCAGGCCGCACGCGGCCCGCAAGGCGCGCGCCAAGCCCAGACAGGTCGCGCATGCCGCGGCCAAGCCCGCGGCTGGCGAGACCGGCCAGGTGAAGAGCGTGGTCGGCAGCATACTCAAGGCCAACGGCGCCTATATCGCCAAGCATTCGCCGGGCTATCTCGCCAAGCTGGGCGAGCGTCAGATGCCCAGGGCCACGGTGGTGACCTGCTCCAATCCCGGCGGCCAGGTGGGCATGCTGGGCGGCGACGCCGACGGCGAGCTGTTCGTGATCAGCAATCTGGGCAACCAGCTGGCCACGTCGGAGGGCTCGGTCGAATACGGCGTGCGCCACCTGCACACGCCCTTGCTGATGTTCATCAGCCATTCCGGCTGCGGCGCGATCAAGGCGGCGGCCAGCGATTACAGCGCGATGGAGCCTGCGATCCAGAAGGAACTGGACAATATCGAGATACCCAAGGGCATCGACGCCACCAACGGCGCGCTGATCAACATCAACAACCAGGTGGAAGGCTCGATCCTCAAGTTCTCCGGCGAGGTAGAGGCCGGCCGGCTGGCGGTGCTGGGCGGCTACTACGATTTCAACAACGATCTGAAGCAGGGCCGCGGCCGGCTGGTGATCACCAATATCAACGGCGAGACCGATCCGGTCCGCATCCGTGAGCTGAGCCGCAGCGGCCAGTATTTCAAGTACGGTTTCATGGGGCGGTAGCGCCGCCGTTACAGCGATTCCTGTCTGGACTATCTGAAGAGCGCCGAATCGGCGCTCTTTTCGTTGGGAAACCGGCAATTGTTTGGCTATGCGCAAAATCGAATATCCGCAAACGGATTAACATGGTGGCGAATCAAGCGAATCAGCGGGTAGGCAATGCAAAAGCCTTGATTTTAATAAGGGCATGTGGCCTGCGATGTAATCGATTCGCTACAAAGGTTTGATGGCGCCGCCATCGTTTTGCGGCGGGGAATGGGATTTTCTCCGCATATTCATTCACTTTCGCAAACATGGCGCTGGAAATAAACCGCGCGGCGCCCGGCAATTTCATTTGGTTCTGGAGAGACAACATGGCTGTTAGCAATCAGATCGAGCTGGACGCGCTGGTGGCGCGTGTCAAAAAGGCGCAGACGGCGTTCGCGCAGTTCAGCCAGGAGCAGGTCGACCATATCTTCCGCTGCGCCGCGCTGGCCGCCGCCGACGCCCGCATCCCGCTGGCGCGGATGGCGGTGGCCGAAACCGGCATGGGGGTGATGGAGGACAAGGTGATCAAGAACCACTTCGCCTCCGAGTACATCTACAACAAGTACAAGGACGAGAAGACCTGCGGCGTGCTGTCCGAGGACGACACCTTCGGCACCCTCACCATCGCCGAGCCGATCGGCGTGCTGTGCGGCATCGTGCCGACCACCAACCCGACCTCCACCGCCATCTTCAAGGCGCTGATCTCGCTGAAGACCCGCAACGGCATCATCTTCTCGCCGCACCCGCGCGCGCGCCGCTCCACCTGCGAAGCCGCCCGCCTGGTGCTGGACGCCGCGGTGGCCGCCGGCGCGCCGCAGGACATCATAGGCTGGATAGACGAGCCGTCGGTGGCGCTGTCCAACCAGCTGATGCACCACCCGGACGTCAACCTGATCCTGGCCACCGGCGGTCCGGGCATGGTCAAGGCCGCTTACTCCTCCGGCAAGCCCGCCATCGGCGTCGGCGCCGGCAATACCCCGGCGGTGATAGACGAAACCGCCGACATCAAGCGCGCCGTCGCCTCCATTCTGATGTCCAAGACTTTCGACAACGGCGTGGTGTGCGCGTCCGAGCAGTCGGTGATCATCGTCGATGAAATCTACGACGCGGTGCGCGAGCGCTTCTCCAAGCATGGCGGCTACATCCTGAAGGGGAGCGAGGTCGAGGCGGTGCGCAAGGTGATCCTGCAGGACGGCAGCCTGAACGCCGCCATCGTTGGCCAGAGCGCGGCCAAAATCGCCGCGATGGCGGGCATCGACGTGCCGCCGACCACCAAGGTGCTGATAGGCGAGGTGAGCGAGGTATCAGAGAAGGAAGCCTTCGCCCACGAAAAACTGTCGCCGACGCTGGCGATGTACCGGGCGAAGGATTTTATCGACGCCTGCGACAAGGCCGAGGCGCTGGTGACCATGGGCGGCATAGGCCACACCTCGGCGCTGTACACCGACCAGGATCTGCAGGAAGAACGCGTGCGTTACTTCGGCAACCGGATGAAGACAGCTCGCATCCTGATCAACACCCCGTCGTCCCAGGGCGGCATCGGCGATCTGTACAACTTCAGCCTGGCGCCGTCGCTGACCTTGGGCTGCGGCTCCTGGGGCGGCAACTCCATCTCCGAGAATGTCGGCCCCAAACACCTGATCAACAAGAAAACCGTCGCCAAGAGGGCTGAAAACATGCTGTGGCACAAGCTGCCCAAGTCCATCTACTTCCGCCGCGGCTGCCTGCCGGTGGCGCTGGAAGACCTGGCCGGTAGGAAGCGCTGCCTGATCGTCACCGGCCAGTACTTGTTCGAGCACGGCTTCGTCGACGAGCCGATCCGCCTGCTGAAGAAGATGGGCCTGGAAGTGGAAACCTTCTTCGAAGTGCCGGCCGACCCGACGCTGGCGGTGGTGCGCAAGGGCGCCGACCTGGCCCACGCTTTCAAGCCGGATGTGATCATGGCGATAGGCGGCGGCTCGCCGATGGACGCGGCCAAGATCATGTGGGTGATGTACGAGCATCCGGAGGTCCACTTTGCCGATCTGGCGCTGCGCTTCATGGACATCCGCAAGCGCATCTACCAATTCCCGAAACTGGGGCAGAAGGCGATGATGGTGGCGGTGCCGACCACCTCGGGCACCGGCTCGGAAGTGACGCCGTTCGCGGTGGTCACCGACGAAGTGACCGGCGTGAAATATCCGATCGCCGACTACGAGCTGACGCCGAACATGGCCATCGTCGACGCCAATCTGGTGATGGACATGCCCAAGTCGCTGACCGCCTTCGGCGGCATCGACGCCGTCACCCACGCGCTGGAAGCCTATGTGTCGGTGATGGCCAACGAATACTCCGATCCGCAGGCCTTGCAAGCCTTGAAGATGCTGAAGGACTACCTGCCGTCGTCGTACCGCAACGGCGCGGGAGACCCGAAGGCGCGCGAACAGGTGCACAACGCCGCCACCATCGCCGGCATCGCCTTCGCCAACGCCTTCCTCGGCGTCTGCCATTCGATGGCGCACAAGATCGGCGCCGAGTTCGGCCTGGCGCACGGCCTGGCCAACGCGCTACTGATCAGCAATGTGATCCGCTACAACGCCGCCGACGTGCCGACCAAGCAGACCGCCTTCAGCCAGTACGACCGCCCCAAGAGCGTGGCGCGCTACGCCGAGATCGCCCGCCACCTGGGCCTGGAAGCCAATAGCGACCACGCCCGCGTCGAGAAGCTGATCGAATGGGTGGACGAGATGAAGAGGACGCTGGCCATCCCGGCGTCGATCCAGGCCGCCGGCGTGGCGGAGGCGGATTTCCTCGCCAAGTTGGACGCGCTGGCCGAGGCGGCCTTCGACGACCAGTGCACCGGCGCCAATCCGCGCTACCCGCTGATCAGCGAATTGAAGCAGTTGCTGCTGGACAGCTATTACGGCCGCGCCTACCGCGAAGCCTGGGAGCGCGAGGAAGAGGTGGAAGAGAAAGTCGCTAAAGGCAAGGGCAAGCTCAAGACGGCCTGATCCCGGCCTGGCATGCCGCAGCGCAACCCGGAGCCTGGCTCCGGGTTTTTTTACGGCCTGGAGCCGCGCCGGGCAGGAGGCGACTGCGGCGCATCATGGCTGATATGGGTTTGTTTTATGAAATTTGAATGCTAGTTGATTCATTTTAATTTTAATAAAGTGCTCAAATATTCATATCGATATGAATCTATGTAAAATGCTTTGTCATTCCGGCGCAACAGCACAAGCAATAGCCGGAAGTTCAACGTTTACACAAGGAGCACTGTATGTCGGGAGAGCAACAGACCCTGCACCGGGGGCTGGAGGAGAGGCATATCAATCTGATGGCGCTGGGGGCAACCATAGGTGTCGGCCTGTTCCTCGGTTCCGCCACCGCCATCAAGATGGCGGGGCCGGCCATCATGCTGGCCTACGGCATAGGTGGTCTGGCCATCTTCATGATCATGCGCGCGCTGGGCGAAATGGCCATCCACAATCCGGTAGCCGGCTCGTTCAGCCGCTACGCGCAAGACTATCTGGGGCCGCTGGCCGGCTACCTCACCGGCTGGAACTACTGGTTTCTGTGGCTGGTGACCTGCATGGCGGAGATCACCGCGGTCGGCGTCTACATGGGCATCTGGTTCCCGGATGTGCCGTCCTGGTACTGGGTGCTGGCGGCGATGCTGGCGATGGGCGGCGTCAACCTGATCGCGGTAAAGGCCTACGGCGAGTTCGAGTTCTGGTTCGCGCTGATCAAGATCGTCACCATCGTATTGATGATAGCCGGCGGCTTCGCCATGATCGCCTTCGGTTTCGGCAACCACGGCGTGGCCACCGGCATTTCCAATCTGTGGGCGCACGGCGGTTTCATGCCGCACGGCTTCACCGGCGTGCTGATGTCCTTGCAGATGGTGATGTTCGCCTACCTGGGCGTGGAAATGCTGGGCCTGACCGCCGGCGAGGCCAAGAATCCGAAAAAGGCGCTGGCGCGCGCGGTGGATTCGGTGTTCTGGCGCATCCTGATCTTCTACATCGGCGCGCTGTTCGTGATCCTGGCCATCTATCCGTGGAACGAGCTGGGCACCCGCGGCAGTCCCTTCGTGATGACGTTCCAGAGCCTGGGCATCCCGGCAGCCGCCGGCATCATCAACTTCGTGGTGCTGACCGCCGCCTTGTCTTCGTGCAATAGCGGCATCTACAGCACCGGCCGCATGCTGTTCAACCTGGCGGAGCAGAAGCAGGCGCTGCCGCTGTTCGCCCGCGTGTCGAAAAACGGCGTGCCGATGCCGGCGCTGCTGTTGTCTATCGCCGCGCTGCTGGTGGGCGTGCTGCTCAACTACCTGGCGCCCAAGGAGGTGTTCACCTGGCTGACCGCCATCTCCACTTTCGGCGCGGTGTGGACCTGGCTGATCATCCTGTTGGCGCAGCTGCGTTTCCGCCGCACGCTGTCGCCGGCGCAACTGGCGGCGATCAGCCACCGCATGCCGCTGTGGCCGTACGGTTCCTATCTGACGCTGGGCTTCCTGGCGCTGGTCATCGGCCTGATGGCCTACTTCCCCGACACCCGGGTGGCGTTGATGGTCGGCCCGGGCTGGCTGGTGTTCCTGGTGGCGGCGTACTACCTGCTGGGCTACCACAAGCGCGATGCCGCCGGGCAACTGGCGCGGCAGGGCCGCTGAGCGCCGCGGGGCCGATCCCGGCCTGTTCCCGCCGGGAGTAGGCTTTTTTCATTTCGGCGGCCGGTTCATGGCAGGCCGGCGCGCCCGCGCAGGAAGGCTATCAGCGCGCGCAACTTGGCCGGCGGCTGGCGGTGGTGTGGGTAGTAGAGATGGAAGGCCTCCGCCGGCGGCATGAAAGCGTCCAGCACCGCTTGCAGGCGGCCGGCGGCTATCTGAGGCCGAGCCAGGGGCTCGGCCAGATAGGCGAGGCCCGCGCCGCCCATTGCGGCATGCAGGATGGCCATATTGTCGTTGGCGATCAGCGGTCCGCTCAGCGCCAGCTGCAAGGGCTGGCCGTCCTGGACAAACTGCCAGCGGTATTGCTGGCCGTTGCCGCCGAAACGGTAGCCGATGCAGGCGTGGCGGGCCAGATCATCCGGCCGGGCGGGCGCGCCGCGCCGAGCCAGATAATCGGGAGAGGCCGCTACGATGAAGCGCAGCGGCTGGCTGATCTGCAGCGCGCGCATGCCAGGCTGCAGCGTTTCGCCGAAGCGTATGCCGGCGTCGAAACGCTGGGCGACGATGTCCACCAGGCCATTGTTGACGTCCAGTTCCAGTGTCAATTGCGGGTGGCTCGCCAGGAAGTCGGCCAGCAGCGGGTAGAACAACAGTTGGGCCGCGCTGTGCGGCAGTGTCAGCCGCAGCAGTCCGGCCGGTTGACCCTGCGACTGGCGGGCCTCTTCCAGCGCCGCGCCGATCTCGTCCAGCGCCGGGGACAGCCTGGCGAGCAACGCCTCGCCGGCTTCGGTCAGCGTGACCTGGCGGGTGGTGCGGGTGAGCAGGCGCACGCCCAGCGAGTCTTCCAGCTGGCGCATGCTCTGGCTCAGTGCCGAGGCGCTGACGCCCAGTTCGGCGCCGGCGCGGGTGAAGCTCTTGTGGCGGGCGATCCGGCTGAAGGCCGCCAGCGCGTCATGTTGCGTGCGCGACACTGTGAAGTCCCACTAAATAATGTTTGTCATTTTCGGTCATTTATCCGCACATTGCCATCGCCTATGCTGACGCTACTTCAACCGACAGGAGTCTTGGCAATGCAAAAACGCACACTGGGCCGCAACGGCCCGCAAGTTGCCGCGCTGGGTCTGGGCTGCATGGGCATGAGCGCTTTCTACGGCCCGCACGACGACGCCGAATCGCTGGCCACGCTGGATGCGGCGCTGGACCTGGGCGTCAATTTGTTGGATACCGCCGACATGTACGGCCCCTACACCAATGAAGAACTGTTGGCCAAAGTGCTGGCGCGCCGCCGCGGCGAAGTGGTGCTGGCAACCAAGTTCGGCATCGTGATGGACCCGGCCGATCCGGCGCGGCGGGGCGTCAACGGCCGTCCCGACTATGTGCGCTCCAGCTGCGAAGGCAGTCTGCGGCGGCTGGGCGTGGAGCATATCGACCTCTACTACCTGCACCGGGTCGATGCGGCGGTGCCGATCGAGGAGACCGTGGGCGCGATGGCCGAACTGGTGCGCCAAGGCAAGGTGCGCTACCTGGGCCTGTCCGAGGCGTCGGCGGCCACGCTGCGCCGCGCGGCGGCGGTGCATCCGATCCACGCGCTGCAAAGCGAATATTCGCTGTGGACGCGTGATCCGGAAGACGGCGTGTTGGCGGCCTGCCGCGAACTGGGCACCAGCCTGGTGGCCTACAGCCCGCTGGGCCGCGGCTTCCTCACCGGCGCGATCAAGAGCCCGGACGATTTCGCGCCGGACGACTTCCGCCGCGGCAATCCGCGTTTCCAGGGCGAAAATTTCCAGCGCAATCTGCAACTGGTCGAACGGGTGAAGGAGTTGGCGGCGGCCAAGGGCTGCAGCCCGGCGCAACTGGCGCTGGCCTGGGTGCTGGCGCAGGGCGAGGATATCGTCGCCATCCCCGGCGCGCGCAAGCAGGCCAATCTGCACGACAACCTGGGCGCGCTGAATGTCGTGTTGAGCCAGGAGGAATCCGCCAGGCTGGCGGCGCTGTTCGCCGGCGGCCAGGTCAGCGGCCTGCGCTACGCGGCCGAGGCGATGCCCTTGCTCAACCGTTAAGCCAGGCGCGCGTTGGCGGTTCCGCCTGAGCGCAAGCGGGTGCTCCGGCTTGCCAGCGGCTGGCGGCGCTCAGCGGCCCGGCAGCCTGGGCAACTCGTGCATGGGGATGGCGCGCGGCTTGCCGGTGGCGGGGTCGAAGCGCGGCAGCGGCTGGTAGCGGTCCCACGGCGCGCGCGGCGTCTGGCCCGGCAGCGCCGGGGATTGCACTTTGTCCAGCCGCTGCAGCATTTCCTGTTGTTGGCGCGGGGAGAGCGCGGCCGGGCTGTCTAGATTGGGCAACGGCATGGCTGGTTTGGTTTGCAGCGGCTTGGCCGGGGCCTCCATGCTGATGCGGGGCGCGGCCGCCGGTTTGGCCGGCAGCGCGAAATCGTAGGAGGGCAGGGGTTTGGCTGCCAGCTGCGCGCTGCAAAGCGCCAGCGGCAGCAGGAAAAGGCGAAGGCGCATATCGGTTCCTGCTATGCCGGTCCGCCTGTGGACGGCCGGATGTTGGTTCTTGGGGGAAACGCTGGCTGGCGCGGCGAGCGGATCGCTCCGCGTGGCTGGCATGGATGCTGGCGCGGATGGAACATTGCGCGCAAACATCTGAAGGAAGTGGATATTTTATCCAATATGCGGGGGGAAGGGCAAGAAGACTGGCCGCAAGCGGCGTTGCGGCGATGCCACGGCGCATGGTTTTTCATGCGCAAGGCATCGCCGACGTCATGCACAGCGGTGGCTATCTGCTATGGTGTCTGCGTTTCGCGGGCCGACAATCCCGTCGGCGCGGCGATTGAGGCTGTCTGAGCGGGCGCCGTTTCATTCCATCCGACTTCCATGTCAAATCAAACCATACAAAGCATACAAAGCATTCTGGATTTCAAGGCAACTTTGCTCAGCACCACCGGCTACACGGCGATGCTGACCGGGGTGGTGGCGCTGTTCTGGTTTTACAACCGCAAGGAGCGCGCGCTGCTCACGCTGGGAATCGGCGGAGCCATTGCCGCGGGCGGAACCCTGCTGGCGTACCTGCCGCCATTGCTGGCGCCCTGGCCGATGCTGGTGTTGGATACCTTGCTGCTGCTGCTGTTCCATCCGCTGGCGCTGATCGCCACGCAACAGATGTTTGGCCGGCCTTGCAGCTGGCCTTTCACGGCCTTGTCGGTGGCGGTGGTGATGCTGGCCTTCGTCTACTGGGGGGGAATGGATGGCTATGGCCGCCGGGTGATGGTCACTTCGGGCGCGCATCTGCTGTACTGGATCATGGTCATCCGGCTGTTGTGGCGGCAGCGGCGCCAGGCCACGCCCGCCGGCCACAGGCTGGCCTTGGGGTTGGCGGCGGCGATCACGGCGATTGCCGCTTGCCGCTGGAGCGTGGCCTGGTATGCCGGGGACCCGGGTTTTGGCCAACGTTGCGCGATGTTCAATCTCTTCACTTCGCTGGGCCTGTTCTGGACCACCTTCTGCTTCAGCCTCAGCATGCTGTTCATCAGTTATGAGCGGCTGCTGCTGCAGGTCAAGCTGCAGGCGCAGCAAGAC
This sequence comes from Chromobacterium sphagni, assembly GCF_001855555.1. Lineage (GTDB taxonomy): Bacteria > Pseudomonadota > Gammaproteobacteria > Burkholderiales > Chromobacteriaceae > Chromobacterium > Chromobacterium sphagni. Next base: position 287,477 of record NZ_MKCT01000017.1, read on the forward strand.
GGCCTGACCCGGTTGTACAACCACCGCACCTTCCATGAAAAGGCCGAAGGCCTGTTTATGCGCGCGCATGCCAGGCGGGAGCCATTGGCGCTGCTGCTGATCGATCTGGATCATTTCAAGCGCATCAACGATTGCCACGGCCATCAGGCCGGCGACGAGGTGCTGCGCCAACTGGCCGATTGCCTGCGCGGCGAGACCCGCCACGGCGATCTGCTGGGCCGGCATGGCGGCGAGGAATTCGTGGCGCTGCTGCCGCAGACCGCGCGTATCGAGGCCTACAATATGGCCGACCGCTTGCGGCGCGCCATCGCCAATCTCAAGCCGGTGGTGGGCGCCTGCCCGCTGTCGATCAGTGCCAGCATAGGCGTGGCCAGCCTGCGCGCCGACGAGCACGCCAACCTGGCCAGCCTGTTCCTGGAGGCGGACGTGCTGCTCTACCAGGCCAAGCACAAGGGGCGCAACCGCGTCGAAATGGAACGCGAAGCGGCGGCGGGCTAGCCTGCGCGCGCGGTTTCGGCCTCGAGGTGGGCATCGCGCAGGTAGACCGGCAGGTCGGTCGCCGGCGGCGCGGCCGGCACCTGGTACAGCAGGTCGGCGACGAAGCCGCGGTGGTAGTTCTTGTGGTTGACGATGTGCAACAGGATATCGCCACGGCGCATGCTGCCGCGGCCGCCGTCGACAAAGGCGAAATCCACGACTTGGTCGTGGGCCGCCGCGTCCAGGCTGTCGGCATAGTTGACGTACCACTGGTCCAGTTGGCTCTGGTCCTGGCTCAGTTCGTCTAGGCCGGGGATGCGTTCGGTGCTGCGGCTGGCGTAGCCGTGCGGGCGCGCCAGCAGATGGCCCTGCCAGATGCGGTCCACCACCAGATTGTGGTTGAGCGTGCCGAGGATGCTGCCGAATAGGGTGGCGCGCGGTTTGAGCAGTTCGGTTTCCGGCAGCGATGACAGCGAGGCCAGCAGGCGCTGATTGGCCCAGGCGCTATAGCGGACCAGCATGCGTATATTGCGTAGCGGCATGGCTCAGGGGGCTTCCGTGAATGACTGGTCAAGCATATAGACAAAGCTGGCCGCCATCAATTCCATCGGCATGGCGTGGCGCTTCAGCCTCCCAGCCGGTAGCGCGCCAGGATGCGCGGGTAGTCGCCGCTTTGGCGCAGTTGCCGCAGCGCCTGGTTGAAGCGGTCGCGCAGCGTCTTATCGCGGAAGGCTGCGGGAAAAGCGGTGTTCTGGGGAAAGATGTCGTAATACGTCACTGCCGCATCGGTGGGCAGGCTGCTGGCCAGCTTGTCGCGGAACCAGCTGAATACCGTGCGGTCGATGATCAGCAGTTCCACCCGGTTGGCCCAGAACATCCGGCACTGGTTTTCCTGGCTGGCCGTCTCGTGATAGTTGTAGCGGAAGCGGCCGGACGGGTCGGGTTGGTAGATGGCCTGGAAGGTGGGGCCGAGATCGCGCCAGCCGTGTTGCCAGATGGCGAAGCTGTGTCCGCTCAGATCCAGCTGCGAGCGAATGTCCAGCCGCCGGTCCTGCTTGCCGATGGCGACATTGTGGTATTCGATGAAGTTGTCCGAGTAATACAGGCCCTTTTCGTCGGCGCCGTGTTCGTGCACCGCCGAGGCGATGTCGGCCTGGCCGCCGGCAACGGCCAGCAGCAGCCGCGAGTTGGGGACGATCGCGGTCTTCATCGCATAGCCCAGCCGCTGCAGCGCCGCCCGCATTAGGTCCACCTCGATGCCGGTGTCGCCCAACTTGGCGTCATGAAAGGAAAAAGGCGGTCGGCCGGAGGAGAAAACCACGCGAAGCACGCGGTCTGATGCCTGCGCGTCTTGGCAGGCCAGCAGCCCGCTGAGCAAGATTGCCGGCCAACCGCGGGTGGTAGTGTGGGCGAGCGGTTTCATTGACTGGACGATGCGTCGCGCGATTGCTGGACCAGTTGCTGGTAACGGCCGCTGCGATGCAGCGCGGCCAGGCCCTGGTTGAATTGCCGGATCAGCTGGCTGGCGTCGGGCCGGCGGCGGCTGACGATCAGGTAAAGCGCGCTGATCTGCTGTCTGCCCACGCTGGCGATGACGAAGGGCGAGCGCTCACCGTACAACTGGCGGATGGTGAAAGAGGCGACGAAGTCGTTGCACGACACCATGTCCACTATATTGCTGTTCAGCATTTTCAGGCAGTTGTCCAGCGTGGGCGGGCGCTCCAGCCGCCACTGGTATTTGCGGGCGTCGGCGGCTATGTAAGCGGTGGTCCAGCCCAGCGGCAAGCATAGCCGCTTGCCCCGCCAGCGGCCTTTCGCCGCATCTTCGTCGCCTTGGCGGACAATGTAGGAAAAATGGTCCAGATGCAACGGGGTGGAAAACAGGAACTGCTTTTCGCGGTTGGCATCGCGGGCGTAGGGAAAGCTGGCGGCGAAGCGATTCTGTTCCGTTTCCGAATAGCCGCGTTTCCACGGCAGGAACGCTATCCTGGGCGCGGCCATTCCCGCCGCGAGGAAGGCTTCGCGCACGATGGCCGCGCTGATGCCGCCCTGCGGCAGTTTTTCGCTGGAGTAGGGCGGAAATTCGCCGCTCGCCAGCGTCAGCGCGCCGCCATTCGCTTCGGCAAGGCCGTAGCGGGCGGCGCAGCAGGCGAGCAGCGCGGCGCAGGCGATCTTCAGGGTGTTGCTCATCCAGGCGGGCCCAAGTCGGTGTGTCTTGATTATCGACCAAGCCCGAGGCAAGGCAAGCCTGCGGCTAGCCGGTGTTTGGCGCGGGTTTCCGGCTCCTGGCCGGTTTGCGCGGCGCGATGGCCGGCTCGCCTTTCTTGATATGGCCCAGCCGGCGGCGGATGTTGTCGCTGTCTAGCCAGATGTCCTCGCCCTTCAGGATGTGGTCCAGCTCCTCGTCGGTGAGGAAGGGGCGGCAGATGTGGCGCATCACCTTTTCAAACCATTTGCCGCTGGCCAATACCTGCGCCTGCTGCTCGTTGCCCTTGCCTATCAGCGCGGACGAGTAGTTGTGGAACATCAGCTGGCAGGTGTCGTGCACGATCAGCTCGTCGCCGGCCAGGAAGATCAGCGCGCCCATGGAATAGGCGCGCGCTTCCAGGATAGTGACGACGTGGGCTTGGCTGGCGGTCATGTTGTTGATGATCTGCAGGCCGGTGTCGAAGTTGCCGCCCGGCGTGTTCAGGTGCAGGAACACGATGTCGGTGGCGCTGGCGGTGCGCAGCGTGTACAGCAGGTCGGTGTAGTGGATGGCCGCGCCTATCTCGTCGGACAGGTAGAACGATATCTGCCGCACCGTGCCTTGGCTTTCGTATTGCCGGTACAGCGGGACCGGCTTGTCGTCATCATCCGCGTCGGGGTTGTGGCGAGGCATGGGGACTCCTCGTTGTTGCGCTGGCCATTCCAATGTAGCTCTGGAGTGGGGGGCTTGCCTTGGTTTGGCCCAAGTCGAGCGGTTGAGGAATCCGCTGCGCGGATGATGATTTGGATGGCGGGGCTGCCCGCCGGGCAGGTCGGGGAGCTGTCTCGCCAGCTCCCCGACACCCCTAGGCGACCCCGACAGCGCGGCGAAACCCCGCCTCCAAAGCCATTCCCAAGGCGCCGCCCAACTCGCGGGGCGCTACCGTCGCCCCGCTCAAACAAAGGGCGGCTTAAAACCTTGGGAATGGCTTTGGAGGCGGCTTGCGCTGATGGGGAAGGGCGAGTCGGCCCGGTTTCACGCGATTGGAAGTGGGTACGTCATATGGGTCTCAACGCAAATTCAAGGGGCAAAGCCAGGTCAGGCTATGGATAGCGGAATGTCCGGAAAGGCCGGGCTTCCGCCCGACAAGAGGTAGAGCGTGAGCAACGCGCCCCTTCCCCTTTCAGCACGTGCCGGCAAAAAAGCGCTGGGCAAGGTTTTAAGCCGCCGCTTGTTCGACGCCGCGCGACGGTAGCGCGCGGCTAGTTTCGGCGGCTCCTTGCCCAGCGGTTTTTTGTCGGGGTTTCGCGGGCTGCAGGGGCGGCCTGGGGTCGTGAGGGGGCTGGCCGCTCAGCCCCCTCACCTGCCCGCCGGGCGGAACCGGCATCTAAATCATTATCCGCGAAGCGGATCCCTGCTGGTTGATAATGAATTTTATCTATCCTATTTTTAATAAGTAGCTTTGCTGTGGGTGAGGTTTTTACAAGGGATAATAAAGTGCGAGTTTATCATTTTTTAAATGAGAATTATGGATTGGATGATTTGAGAGGTCGTAGGCTAAAAATATCTAGGTTAATGGATCTCAATGATCCGTTCGAGTTTTTGGGCGTTGAATTGTCGGGTAGGGAAAGGCGAGATGCAGTGCTGAAAGTAAAGGCGCAGCTTTCGGAAAATCATGGTTTGCTTTGTTTTTGTAAGAGCTGGAAAAGTCCTTTGATGTGGGGGCATTATGCCGATAAGCATCAGGGGCTGTGTCTTGGGTTCGATATTGGAGATGATGTTATTAAAGGAGTGGATTATGTTAGATCTAGACTTCCTTGGTCAGAGGGCTTGAGCCAGGATTTTGTTCAAAAGCTATTGTTTTTTAAGTTTTCACAATGGAAGTATGAGGAAGAGTACAGATTGTATTGCAAGCTGAATGAAAAGGATGGTGATTTTTATTTTGCTAAATTTTCGAGTGAGATGAAGTTGGCTCAAGTGATCGTGGGTGCGAATTCGAATGTGAGTCGATCTCAGGTTGTAGAAGCGCTCGGGGATTTATCTGGTGATGTGGAAGTATTTAAGGCGCGTGCTGCTTTTAAGTCGTTCAGGATCGTAAGAAATAGGAACGAATCTTCATGGGTTTGATTTGTACGATAGCCAGGGAGATGACTGAATGGAAATGAAATGGCCAACTTTTTTGAAGTTGGCCATTTATCAAGGAGTTGAGCGCGCCTACGCGCTCAACTCCTTCAACACCTCCTTCACCTTCACGATCCGCTGCGCCACTTCCGGCAGCGCCTGCTCCACCCGCAGCTTGTCCTGGCCGGCCAAGCGGTAGTTCTTCTTGCTCTGGATCAGCAGGATGATCTTCACCGGGTCTATCGGCGGGTTCTTGATGAAGGTGATCTGCACCGCCACCTCGCTGGCATCCAGCTTCTGCACGCCCAGCTCCTTGGCGACGAGCCGCAGCCGGTGGCTCTCGATCAGCGTTTTCACGCTCTGCGGCGGCAGGCCGAAGCGGTCTATCAGCTCCTCGTGGATGGAGTCGATCTCGCCCTCCGCCTCGCAACTGGCCAGGCGCTTGTAGATCAGCAGCCGTTCATGCACGTCCGGGCAATAGGCATCCGGCAGCAAGGCCGGGCTGTGCAGATTGATTTCGGTGGTGACGCCCAGCGGCGCGTCCAGGTCGGGTGCGCGGCCCTTTTTCAGGTCGCGCACCGCCTGCTTCAGCATCTCGGTGAACAGCGAGAAACCCACTTCCTGCATCTCGCCCGACTGGCCCTCGCCCAGCACTTCGCCGGCGCCGCGGATTTCCAGGTCGTGCATCGCCAGATAAAAACCGGCGCCCAGCTCGCCGGACAGCTGGATCGCCTCCAGCCGCTTCTGCGCGTCGCGGGTCATGCCGTCCGGCGTCAACAGATAAGCGTAAGCCTGGTGGTGCGAGCGGCCGACGCGGCCGCGCAGCTGGTGCAGCTGGGCCAGGCCGAATTTGTCGGCGCGGTTGATCAGGATGGTGTTGGCGTTGGGGATGTCGATGCCGGTTTCGATGATGGTGGAGCACAGCAGCAGGTTGAAGCGCTGCTGCAAGAAGTCGCGCATCACCTGTTCCAGCTCGCGCTCGCGCAACTGGCCGTGGGCCACGCCTATGCGCGCTTCCGGGATCAGCTCGGTCAGCTTCTCGCGCATGTTCTCTATAGTGTCGACTTCGTTGTGCAGGAAGAACACCTGGCCGCCGCGCTTCAGTTCCCGCAGCACCGCTTCGCGGATCACGCCGTTGCTCAAGGGACTGACGAAGGTTTTCACCGCTAGCCGGCGCGAGGGCGCGGTGGTGATGGCGGAGAAGTCGCGCAGGCCTTCCAGCGCCATCGACAGCGTGCGCGGAATCGGCGTGGCGGTGAGGGTCAGCACGTCGACGTTGGCGCGCAGGCGCTTGAGCTGCTCCTTCTGCCGCACGCCGAAGCGGTGTTCCTCGTCGATGATGACCAAGCCCAGGTTCTTGAACTGGATGTCAGGCTGCACCAGCTTGTGGGTGCCGATGACGATGTCGACGCTGCCTTCCGCCAGGCCCTGCAGCGCCTGCTTGGTTTCCTTGCCACTTTTGAAGCGCGACAGCTCGGCGATGCGCACCGGCCAGTCGGCGAAGCGGTCGGAGAAGTTCTGGAAGTGCTGTTCTGCCAACAGGGTGGTGGGCACCAGCACCGCCACCTGCTTGCTGCCCATCACCGCGACGAAGGCGGCGCGCAGCGCCACTTCGGTCTTGCCGAAGCCGACGTCGCCGCATACCAGCCGGTCCATGGGTTTTCCGGAGCACATGTCCTGGATCACCGCCTCGATGGCGCTGGCCTGGTCCACGGTTTCCTCGAAGCCGAAGCCGGCGGCGAAGGCGGCGTAGTCGACATGGGACAGCGTGAAGCTGTGGCCCTCGCGCGCGGCGCGCTGGGCGTAGAGGTTGAGCAGCTCGGCGGCGGTGTCGCGCGCCTTCTCCGCCGCCCGCTTCTTGGCCTTTTCCCAGGCCGGGTTGCCCAGCTTGTGTAGCTGGATGTCGTCGGTGGCGCCGCCGGCGTAGCGCGAGATCAGCTGCAATTGCGACACAGGCACGTACAGCGTGGCGCCGTCGGCGTACTCCAGCTGCATCAGCTCGGTTTCGCCCTCGCCCAAGTCCATCGTCACCAGCCCGACGTAGCGGCCGATGCCGTGCGCCTCGTGTACCACCGGGTCGCCGGCCTTGACCTCGGCCAGGTCGCGCAGCATGGCGTCGGAGCTGCTGCGGCTGTGCTTGCGGCGGGTGTGGCTGCGCGCTACGTGCTGGTAGAGCTCGCTTTCGGTCACCACTGCGATGGCCGGGTCCGGCATCGCGAAGCCGGAGTAGAGCGGGGCAACGGTCAGCGCCAGCGCGGTCTGGCCGCCGGCGAAGTCGGCCCAACTGTCCACCGGGGTCGGTTTGATGCCGTTGTCGGCCAGGAAGGCCAGCATGGTTTCGCGCCGGCCCAGGCTTTCCGCCGCCAGCAGGATGCGGCGCTGTCCTTGGGCGATATAGCTTTGCAGACGATGCAGCGGCGTGTCGGAGCGGCGGTCCACCGCCAGGTCGGGCAGGGCCAGGCTGCCGGCGGCGGCGCAGTCGGAGGACAGCTCGATGCGGGCATAGGGCTTGAGCCTGGCCATCAGTTCGTCCGGGCGCAGGAAGAGGTCGGCCGGCGGCAGGATTGGGCGTTCCAGGTCGCCTCGCGCCATATCGTAGCGACCCTGGGCGTCGCGCCAGAAGGTTTCGGCGGCATCCTGCACGTCATGATGCAGCACCAGCAGCGCGTCCTCGCCCAAGTAGTCGAACAGGGTGGCGGTTTCATCGAAGAACAACGGCAGGAAGTATTCGATGCCGGCCGGCCACAGCCCCTGCGACACGTCCTTGTAGACGCGGCTCTTGCTGGGGTCGCCCTCGATGCGCTCGCGGTAGCGCTGGCGGAAGGCGGTGACGCCGCTCTCATCGGCCGGGTATTCGCGCGCCGGCAGCAGGCGAATTTCCGGCACCGGGTACAGCGTGCGCTGGCTGTCGGGGTCGAAGGTCTTCAGGCTGTCGATTTCGGCGTCGAACAGGTCTATCCGGTAAGGCAGGGCCGAGCCCATCGGGTAGAGGTCGACTAGGCCGCCGCGCACCGAGAACTCGCCCGGCGCCATTACCTGGGTGACGTGCTGGTAGCCGGCGGTGACCATGTCGCCGCGCAGCTTTTCCACGTCCAGTTGCTGGCCGGCCTTGAGAAAGAAGGTGCGGCCCAGCAGGTAGCCCACCGGGGCCAGCCGGCCCAGCACGGTGCTGACCGGCGCGATCACCACCTGGCATTCGCGCTGGCGGATCTGCCACAGTGTGGCCAGCCGCTCGCTGACCAGTTCGCCGTGCGGCGAGAAATGGTCGTAGGGCAGGGTTTCCCAGTCGGGGAACAGCGCGATGGATAGCTCGGGCGCGAAGAACGGCAGCTCGGCCTGCAAGCGCTGCGCGGACTGGGCGTCGGCGGTGAGAATCAGCAAGGGCTGGCGCTGGCGCGCCAGCGCGGCGATGGTTTGGCTGTCCAGCCCGTCCGGCAGATGGGCGCTGCGGGTTTTCTGGCCGGGGGGCGGAATGATCGGGAGCGTATCCAACTTGATCTGGCTTTACGAGGTTGTGCTTGTCGCGATTATAACAGTCCGCCAGCCATGCCCATGGGCTTTACCTGGCATCGGACGCTGGCGGGCGGAGGGAATCCCGGCTATCGTATGCCTTTGGCTCAAGTCTGTCTTATTTCAGCATGAAGAAATACAGAGTGTAATGTCAATGTGGTATCAGTAAAAAGAATAATGCAGCCCCAGGCGCCGTCGCCGGCGTCTGTCATGCGTCAGCTATCAGCAAGATCCGGAAAACCGGACGACAAGAAATGAAGGATGGGAGCGTGAGGACCACACCTTGGGTGGAGGAGTTGCTGGTTTTCCTGGGATTCGCCGCCTGCGTGGCTTTGTGGCCGCGCAGTCCGCAGGCGATGTTGTCGCTGGCCAGTTTTGCGCCGCATGGCTTGTTCTGCTGGCAGCTGCTGGCGCGCGGCGCGCGGCGCAGCTGGTGGTGGCCGCTGGCGGCGCTGTTGCTGGCGGGCGAGCTGGCCTCGCCGGTCTGGGCCTTGGCGCTGGCCGGCTCCTTGTTTTTGCTTCTGCCCGGCCTGCGCCTGGGCGGCCTGCTGCGCGCGCGCGCGCGTCCCGCCACACCGGGCGAATTGCGCCGCCTGCTGCTGACTCTGATCGCCTATCCGGCCTTGCTGGTGGCCCTGCTGCTGGGCGGTTATGCCTGGCTGGCCAGCGGGCAGGCAATGGCGCCTTGGTCGTGGTCGTGGCAGTGCTGGGCGGCGGTCAGTTCCGCGTTGTTCTTGTGCGCGCCGCTGGCCTGGCCTGTGCCGCGGCGGATGGCGGCGGCGCTGCGCATCGAGTTGGCGCTGATTCTGGCGCTGGTGGCAGGCGGGGTGTCGCTGCAGCTGTCTTGCGGCGCGGCGCTGAACATTCCCAGCCAGCTGCTGTATTTCCCCTTCATCCTGTGGGCTGCCTGGCGTACCGGCCTGGGCGGCGCCGCGCTGACCGCCGGCATGGTGACGCTGGCCTTGTCGTTGGCGGCGCTGTCGCCCGGCTGGCCGCTGCATGCCGGCATGGGCAACGCCTCCACCGATCTGCTGCTGGCGCTGGCGTTGAATGTTTCCGGCCTGCTGGTGGCGATCCTGATGGACGGCCACCGCACTGACGAAGCGGCGCTGAAGACCTTTCAGGCGCGGATAGAGTCGCTGGTCAACAACAGCCCCACCATGATGTCGCTGAAGGACATGGACGGGCGTTACCTGCTGGTGAACGCCGCCTACGCGCGCCGAGTGGGGGTGTCCGCGCAGTCGCTGCTGGGGTGGCGGCCGGAGGACGTGTTCGACGCCGCCGACGCCGCGCAGATACGCGAGCAGGACCAGCAGGTGCTCAACCTGCTGTCGCCGCGCCAGTTCGAGGAGCATTTCAGCCTGAACGGCCTGGAGACCTATCTGCTGGCTTCCAAGTTTCCGCTGTTCGACGCCGATGGCCGGCCCGCCGGCGTCGGCAGCGTGGACACTGACATCACCTTGAGCAAGCGCGAGCAGAAAGCCAAGCGCGAAGCCGAGGAGCGCTACTTGGCGCTGGTGGAACAGTCGCTGGTGGGCATCTACATCCTGCAGGACGAGCGGCTGGTCTACGTCAATCCCAAGCTGGCCGAAATCCTGGGTTACGAGCAGGAGCAACTGGTGGGCATGAGCATGAGCCAGGTGCTGATGCCGGGCGAGGCCAACCGGCTGCGCCAGCAACTGCTGCGCCGCTTCCGCGACAATATCTCGGTGATGCACTACTCCACCCGCGCGCTGCGCAAGGACGGCGTGCTGGTGGATATGGAGGTGCACAGCCGCCTGTTCGAGCTGGAGGGGCGCAAGGCGATCATCGGCGTGGTGATGGATATCTCCGAGCGCCTGCTGGCCGATACCAACCTCAGGCTGGCGGCCAAGGTGTTCGAGAATTCGGCCGAAGGCATTCTGATCCTGGATGCCGGCGCCCGCATCATCGCCGTCAACGACGCCTTCACCCGCATCACCGGCTACAGCGAGGACGAGACGCTGGGCAAGCCTTCGCGCATCTTCAGCCTGGGGCAGCAGGAGCGGGAGGCGATGCAGCAGGCATTGGCCACGCTGGGCCACTGGCAGGGCGAGATGCAGGACCGGCGCAAGAACGGCGAATGGTATCCGGCCGAGCTATCGATTTCCGCGCTACGCGACGAGGACGGCCAGCTGTCCAATTATGTGGCGGTGTTCTCCGACATCACCCAGCGCAAGGAGGCCGAGGAGCGGCTACAGTTCCTGGCTAACCACGACCCGTTGACCCGGCTGCCCAACCGCAGCAGCCTCACCGCGCGGCTGGACGAGGCGCTGGCGCAAATGGCCAGCCAGGGCGGCCAACTGGCGGTGATGTTCATCGATCTGGACCGCTTCAAGCTGATCAACGACTCCTTCGGCCACCAGGCCGGCGACCAGCTGCTGTGCGAGATCGCGCTGCGGCTGGCGCGGGTGGTTGGCGAGCGCGGCCTGCTGGCGCGGCTGGGCGGCGACGAGTTTACCTTGCTGATGACCGGCTTCGACAAGCACAAGCAGCTGGCCGACATGGCCGGCGACATCCTGGCCGAGTTGGGCCGGCCGCTGAGCCTGGAGGCGCACGAGGTGTTCATCACCGGCAGCATAGGCATCAGCGTGTTCCCGCATGACGGCCAGGACGCGCGCACCCTGCTGAAGAACGCCGACGTGGCGATGTACCGCGCCAAGGATTCGGGCAAGAACACCTACCAGTTTTTCGACATCGGCATGAACACCCAGACCTTCGAGCGGCTGCTGCTGGAAAACGGTCTGCGCATGGCGCTGGAGCGCGGCGAGTTCGAACTGCACTTCCAGCCGCAGCTGGGCGCGGACAGCCGCAGTCTGGAGGGCGCCGAGGCGCTGATCCGCTGGCGCCATCCGCAGCTGGGCCTGGTGCCGCCGGTGCGCTTCATCGGGTTGGCGGAGGAAACAGGCCTGATCAAGCCTATAGGCGACTGGGTGCTGCACGAGGCCTGCCGTCAGCTGGCGGCCTGGGATCTCGAGGGGGTGAGGGTGCCCAGGCTGGCGGTGAACCTGTCGCCGCGCCAGTTCGGCCAGCCCTCGCTGCCGGCCAAGGTGGCCGGCGCGCTGCAGGCCGCCGGCCTGGCGGCGGAGCGGTTGGAGCTGGAAATCACCGAGAGCATGATCATGCAGAGTCCGGGCGAGGCGGTGAGTCTGCTGTCGGAACTGAAGGCGCTGGGGGTGTGGCTGTCGATCGACGATTTCGGCACCGGCTATTCCTCGCTGTCTCATTTGAAGCGCTTCCCGCTGGACACGCTGAAGATAGACCAGTCTTTCGTCGATGGCCTGCCGGCCGACGAAGACAACGCCGCCATCGCCGAGGCGATACTGGCGATGGCCAAGAAGCTGAAGTTCCACGTGGTGGCTGAAGGAGTGGAGAGCGAGGAGCAGGCGGCTTTTCTGCAGAGCAAGGGCTGCCACACGTTGCAGGGCTACCATTTCAGCCGGCCGCTGCCGGCGGCGGACTTCGCCGCGCTGGCGCTCGGCTGGCAGCGCCGGGACGAGATGGCCGGTATTCCGGCGTGAAGCTGGGCCTGGGGCCGGCTTGGCGCTAAAATGGCGGGATTGTGAATCGAGAACCCCCCGCCATGAGCAACAAACGCCTGATACACGGCTTCCACGCCATCAACGCCCGCCTGTGGCAGAACCCGAAAAGCCTGCTGGAAATCTGGCTGGCCGGCGGCCGCCACGACGCCCGCGCCAAGGCGGTGCTGGACAAGGCGGGCGAGGAAAAAGTCAAGCTGCACATCGTCGATAAGGAACGGCTGGACAGCATGAGCGGCAACGCGCGCCACCAGGGCGTGGTGGCGATGATAGACGCCAGCATGAATTACGTGGATCTGGACGACGTGCTGGAAAACCTGTCCGAGCCGCCGCTGCTGCTGATTCTGGACGGCGTCACCGATCCGCACAATCTGGGCGCTTGCCTGCGCGTGGCCGACGCGATGGGCGTGCACGCGGTGATCGCGCCCAAGGACCGCTCCGCCACGCTGAACGCCACCGTGTCCAAGGTGGCCTGCGGCGCCGCCGAAGTGGTGCCCTACATCACCGTCACCAACTTGGCGCGCACGCTGCGCGAACTGAAGGACCACGGTGTGTGGATCGCCGGCACCACCATGGAGGCCGATACCGACCTCTACCATTTTGAAGCCGCCGGTCCGCTGGCCTGGGTGATGGGCGCGGAAGGCGAAGGCATGCGCAGGCTGACCCGCGAGCACTGCGACGCGCTGGTGTCCATCCCGATGTTCGGCACTGTGGAAAGCCTCAACGTGTCGGTGTCGTCCGGCATGGTGCTGGCGGAAAGCCGCCGCCAGCGGGTGGTCAAGGCGCAAGGGTGAGCCGGAGCTGCTAGTGTTTAACGCATTGCCATGCCATTAACCGATTTCGGGTGCAGGGCATTTTTCGTTCTGTTTTCAAACCAGGGTGGAGTTCGCTGCGCGGACGATGATTTACACGGCGGTTCCGTCCGCCGGGCGGGCAAGGGAGCTGTCCCGTCAGCTCCCTTGCAACCCTAGGTGGCCGCCGCATCCCGAGAATCCCGGTTTACCGGCACGGGTCGGGGCACTGGTGGCGGCTGACTGACCATGCCAGCCATTTAGCTTTTCCAATGACGCGATTTCTTCCTATTCCTGCCCGCCCAGCACGTCCCGCGTCAACGCCAGCCAAGCGCGCGCCGCGTGCGACAGGTAGCCGCCGCGCTGCCAGATCAGCGCCAGATGCCAGTACAGCTTGGGGTCGTACAGCGGGATCACGTCGTATTGCTCCGGATTCAGGCGGCTGACGATGCAGCGCGGCAGCAGGGTGATGCCCAGATTGGCCGCCACCAGCTCCACGATGAAGTCCCAGTGCGCGCTGCGGCCGACGATGTTCAGCGGCTTGCCCAGCTCGCGGAAAGCGTCGCCGATGCGGCGGCTGAGGGTGAAGTCGTCCGGATACAGCACCAGCGGCTGGTCGGCGATGTCGGTCAGCTGCACCAGCGAGCGGCCATGCCAGCGCGAGCCGGCCGGCGCCACCAGGCACAGCGGGTCGCGCACCACCGAGTAGTGGTCGAACACCTGACTGTCCACCGGCAGCACCGCCACGCCGATTTCCAGATCGCCGCTCCTGATGCGGCTTTCTATCCCCAGCGCGCCGTCTTCCACCATTTTCAGCTCGATCTGCGGGTAGCGGCGGCGGAAATGGCTGACCACCGGCGCGAAGAAGGCCACGCCCACCATGGGCGGCAAACCCACCACCAGCTCGCCGCTGCTGAGCGAGGCCAGGTCGGCCAGCTCGTGCTTGAGCTGGTTCATCGCCGACAGCACGTCCAGGCCGCGCTCGTAGGTGACGCGGCCGGCGTCGGTCAGGCGGAAGCTGCGGCCTTCGCGCAGGATCAGCGGCATGCCCAGCTCCTCCTCCAGCTGCTTCACCATCTTGCTGATGGTGGGCTGGGTGACGAACAGCGCCTCGGCGGCTTTGGTGAAGCTTTGGCATTTCACCAGTTCGACAAAGTAACGCAGCGCGCGGATGTCCATGTGCATTCCTATTTGGAATCATATCGATAATTTTAATTCATTTTTAGAATGAATGCCGGCTGGTTATACTTTGCACAACTCCTAAGTTTTGATGGAAGCCGATCATGGCCAGCCGCCTGTTTCACCGCCTCGCGCCCTTGCTGCAGACCTTCAGCCAGGTGTTGCTGCTGAGTCTGGTGTGGCTGGCGGCCAGCCAGCTGAGCCAGCGTTTCCTGCCCGTCATGCCTGCCGGCGTACTGGGCATGCTGTTGGTGCTGGCCGGGTTGTGGTCGCGCCTGTTGCCGCTGACATGGTTCAAGCACGGCGCGCGCTGGCTGCTGGCTGAGATGCTGCTGTTCTTCATTCCCGCCGTGGTGGCGGTGGTGCAGTATCCGCAGCTGGTGTTGAGTTCCGGGCCGCGCATCGTGCTGGTGATCGCGCTGTCCACCGTGCTGGTGATGGCGGTGACTGCGCTGGTGGTGGACCGCTGCTACCGACTGGAACTGATGTTGCGGCGCCGCCGCAGCAATCGCCAGGCGCAGCTGAAGGCGGAAGTCCATGGAGCATGAAATTGCATTGGTCTCGTTCGTACTCACAGTGGTGCTGTACGGGCTGGTGAAAAAGTATTACCTGAGAACCCGCAGCTGGTGGAGCACACCGATACTGGCGGTGCCGCTGCTGGTGATCGGCCTGGTGGTGTTGGCCCGCGTGCCCTACCACACCTATTTCGCCGATACCCGCTGGTTGACCTGGTTGTTGGGGCCGGCGACGGTGGCTTTCGCGATACCGATCTACGAGCAGCGCGCGCTGATCCGCAAGCATTGGCTGTCGCTGGGCTGCGGCGTGTTGGCGGCGGTGCCGGTGGCGGTGTTTAGCTCAGTGTGGCTGGCGCGCTGGCTGGATCTGTCCGAACTGACGCAGAAAAGCCTGGCGCCACGTTCGATCAGCACGCCGTTCGCGCTGGCGGCTTCGCACACCTTGGGCGGCTCGTCCGACCTCACCGCCTTGTTCGTGGTGGTGACCGGGGTGTTCGGCATGATGGTGGGACAGCTGCTGCTGGCGGTGCTGCCTGTGCGTTCTACGCTTGCCCGCGGCGCCTTGTTCGGCGCTGCGGCCCATGCGGCCGGCACCGCCAAGGCCGCTGAGCTGGGAGCGGAAGAGGGCGTGGTGGCCAGCCTCACCATGATGCTGGCCGGCGTGGCCACGGTGTTCGCCGCGCCCTTGATTGGATATTGGATTTAACGGTTCTTGTTGTGAGCTGGCCACCGGTGGGGTGGTGGCCGGTGGGTTTCTCCTCCCCAAAACGAGCGTTGATTAGGGCCGGCCCTTGTGGGGTCGGCCATTTTTTTTGCCCGCGTGGTCGAAGTCGTGGCTGTGGCCATGGTTGTCCTGGCCGAACGGCGTGTGGCAGACGCAGGGCGAGCCTTCGGCCGCTTCCACTAGTGTCTGCAAAATGCCGCAATCGGCGGCCGGATGGCTGTCGTGGCATTTGTCGCGCAGCGCCAACAACTGCTGTTCCAGCAGCCGCAGCGCTTCCACCTGCTGATGCACCTTGGCGATCTGCTGGTCTATCAGCTGGTTGATGTCTTCGCAGTCGTGCTGGTGGTCGGCCTTGAACGCCGCCAGATTGCGGATGTCGGCCAGCGACATGCCCAGCGAGCGGCAGTGCAGGATGAAGTTCAACTCGCCCAGCTGCTCCGCGGTGTAGCGGCGGTAGCCGGAGGCGGAGCGCTGCGGCTCGGACAGCAGTCCCTCGCGCTCGTAGTAGCGTATGGTTTCCACTTCGCAGCCGGTCTGGCGCGACAGTTCTCCGATCAACATGATGCCTCCCTATCCAATCCGCTTGACCCTGTAGTCACTTCAGGGTGTGCAATGTGCCCAGACTATCAATGGAGGCGCATATGTCAAGCGCGACGCGTTACCGCAAGCCGATGAAACCGCACGAACACCACGCCGGACACAAAGCTGGCGGAGGAGATTGCTGCGCGGTGCGGGCGGAGTCCCAGCTGGGGCTGGCGCCGGCCGATGCGCACCGGCATGGCCACGCTTGCGGGGGGGGCATGGCGAAGACCGCCATGGCCATGCGCACGATCACCGCCATGACCATGCTCACGCCGCGTCCTGCAGCGGTTCCGCCCTGCCCGGCCGGGTGAAGTTGGGCCAGGGCGCCGGCGCCCATCATTCGCGGCTGCAGATCCAGGCGATGGACTGCCCGACCGAAGCCAGGCTGATCGAGAAGGCGCTGTCCGGCATCGACGGCGTGGTGGCGCTGGAATTCAATTTCATCGAGCGGGTGCTGCTGTTGCAGCACGACCTGCCGCACCTGGACGAGGTCAAGCGCGCCATCGCCAAGGTGGGCATGCAGGCGGTGGAGCTGGCTGGCGGCGAGCAGGCCGCGGCCCCGGTGGTGGCTTCGCGCCGCGCCAACCTGCTGCTGGTCCTGTCCGGCCTGACTGCGGCGGCTGCCGAGGGGGCGGCCTGGAGCCTGGGCGACGGCCAGCCGCTGGTGGCGGGCCTGGCGCTGGCATCCATCCTGCTGGGCGGCATTCCCACCCTGAAAAAGGGCTGGATCGCGCTGTCCAGCCGCACCTTGAACATCCATTTCCTGATGTCGGTGGCGGTGATGGGCGCGATGCTGATCGGCCAGTGGCCGGAAGCGGCGATGGTGTTGTTCCTGTTTTCCATCGCGGAAAGGCTGGAGGCGATGTCGCTGTCGCGCGCCGGCGAGGCGGTGCGGGCGCTGATGGCGCTGGCGCCGGAAACCGCCTGGGTGGCCAGCGGCGACGGCTGGCGCGAAGTGGCGGCGGCCGAGGTGGCGGTGGGCAGCCGCATCCGCGTACGTCCGGGCGAGCGGGTGCCGCTGGACGGCAGCATCGTCAGCGGCCACAGCAGCTTTGACGAGGCGCCGATCACCGGCGAGAGCCTGCCCAAGGACAAGGGGCCGCGAGATACGGTATTTGCCGGCAGCATCAACGGCGCCGGCGTGGTGGAGGTGGAGACCGGCGCCGCGGCTTCCGGCTCGGTGCTGTCGCGCATCATCGCCACCGTGCGCGACGCGCAGGCCAGCAAGGCGCCCACCCAGCGCTTCATCGACCGCTTCGCCGCCGGCTACACTCCGGTGGTGCTGGCGTTGGCCATCCTGTTCGCGCTGCTGGCGCCGACGCTGGGCTTCATGCTCTGGCACCAGGCCATCTACAGCGCGCTGGTGATGTTGGTGATCGCCTGCCCGTGCGCGCTGGTGATCGCCACCCCGGTGACGGTGGTGAGCGCGCTGGCTTCCGCCGCGCGCCATGGCCTGCTGGTGAAGGGCGGCGCGCCACTGGAGATGGCGGCGAGCATAGACACGGTATGCCTGGACAAGACCGGCACGCTGACGCTGGGCCAGCCCAGCCTGACGCGGGTGATGCCGCTGGCGGGCAATGACGAGAACACGGTGCTGGCCTGGGCGGCGGCGCTGGACAGCCATTCCACCCACCCCTTGGCCCGCGCGGTGTTGGATGCCGCCGCGCAGCGCGGCATCCGCGCGCCGGAATCCCGCGAGGTGAGCGAACTGATAGGACGCGGCGTCAGCGGCAAGGTGGCGGGGCGCCATCTGCAGCTGGGCAGCCGTCGTCTGGCGGACGAGCAGGGCGCGCTGTCGCCGCTGCTGGAGCAGACGCTGCAGGCGCTGGAGGTGGCCGGCGAGGGCGCGCTGGTGCTGCTGGAGGGCGACCAGGCGTTGGGCGTGCTGGCAGTGGCCGACAAGGTGCGGCCGGAAGCGGCCGCCACCATCACCCGGCTGAACGCTATGGGTGTGGGGACGGTGATGCTCAGCGGCGACAGCCCACAGGTGGCGCAGGCGGTGGCCAGGCTGACCGGCGTCGGCGCGGCTCACGGCGGCCTGCTGCCGCAGGACAAGTTGCGCCATATCGAGCGCCTGCAGCAGAGCGGCAAGGTGGCGATGGTGGGCGACGGCGTCAACGACGCGCCGGCGCTGGCCCGCGCCGACCTGGGCATCGCGATGGGCGCGGCCGGTTCCGACAGCGCGCTGGAGACGGCGGGCGTGGCGCTGATGGACGACAAGCTGTCACGGCTGGCCGACCTGATCTCTCACGCGCGCCGCGCCGCGCGGGTGCTGAAGGCCAATATCGCCATCGCGCTGGGTATCAAGCTGCTGTTTTTCGTCTTGGCCATGCTGGGCATCGCCAGTCTGTGGATGGCGGTGTTCGCCGATGTCGGCACCAGCCTGATCGTGATTGGCAACGGCCTGCGGCTGGCCGGCAAGGTGAAGGCCTGAGGATTCAGGCGTAGGTGTCCACGTTCTGTCCGGGCTTGGTCTGGCTGTCCGACGGGGAGCTGGCCTGCTGGGCCTTCTGCAGCGGACTGAGGTTTGGGTTGCCGCTTTGCTGCTGCAGCAGCTGCATCCGCGCCTGCTGTTCCATCTGCGAGGCCTCCGCCGCCACCGCGCGGTCCTGGCCGGACGGGTCGACCGGCGCCAGAGCCGCGGTGCGCACCGTCTGGGCGTTCTGGATGGTTTCCTGCGGGGTATTGCCCTGGCTGACCCGTATGCTGACTTCGCCGCCTATCGCATACTGCTTGCCATCAGGCCCCTGTTCATAGGTGAAGCTGGCCGCGCCCGCCAGCGCGCCGCCAGCCGCTTGGTGGGCGGCTTCGTGGCGGCGCACGTCGGTGTCGCGCGCCTTCAGTTCTGCCACCTGTTTTTGCTGGTCGGCGTTCAGCGGCTTGCCGTCCGGGGTTTTGGGCGTCGCGGGATTGCTGTTCTGCGCGCCGTTGCCGCCGCTGGAGCCTGAACCGGCGTCGTTGCCGCTTTTGCCGCTGGCGCTGCCGCCGGCCACGGCCTGGCTGCCGGAGCCATCGTTGCCGCCGCTGGATGTGGTGGGGATGCTGGCCGCCTGGGCGCGCAATTGCTGGCAGGCAGGGCATTGGCAATTGGGGCCGTGCATGCTGATGCCGTAACTGCCGCCGGCGCTGGCTACGCTGGAAATGGACATGGCCGGATTTCCTTCTAACATTTCAGTATAGAAGCGCTTGCCCGCTATTCCAGCGCGCGTGGCAGAATGTCCGCATGGAAATCATGCTGGAGAACGAAATGAATGAACAGGCGCAGGGACAGCGCGAGCTGGTGATGTCGGTATTGATGACGCCGGACATGGCCAATTTTTCCGGCAACGTGCACGGCGGCGTGCTGCTGAAGCTGCTGGACCAGGTGGCTTACGCCTGCGCCAGCCGCTACGCCGGTCGCTATGTGGTGACCTTGTCGGTGGATCAGGTGCTGTTCAAGCAGGCGATCCATGTCGGCGAGCTGGTGACTTTCTTCGCCAGCGTCAACCATGTCGGCCGCACCTCGATGGAGGTTGGCATCAAGGTGGTGGCGGAAAACATCCAGCAGCGCAGCCTGCGGCACACCAACAGCTGCTATTTCACCATGGTGGCGTTCGAGGACGGCAAGGCGGTGGCGGTGCCGCCCCTGGCGCTGGATACGCCGGACCAGCAGCGGCGTTTCCGCGGCGCGGAAATGCGCAAGCAACTGCGCATCGAGATGCAGCAGCGCAAGGACGCCATAGGCTAGGCCGGGAGGCTCCGCCGCCGGCCTGTTCCGGAGGCGGGGCCTGGTCTACAATCGGCGTTTGCCTTTCCGCCTTCCCCTCCCATGTATACCCTGATACACCAAGATCCCCGCTTTTACCTGGTCGACAAGCATGCCGGCGTCGGCTTCCACCGCGAAGGCGAGGAGGACGGCCTGATGGATGCGCTGCGCGCCGGGCTGGGCGACGCGGCGCTGTGGCCGGTGCACCGGCTGGACCGCATCACGTCCGGGCTGATTCTGGTGGCGCGCTCGGCCGAAACCGCGCGGCAGTTGGGCGAGGCGCTGGCCGGCCGCGAGGTGGAGAAATACTATCTGGCGCTGTCCGACCGCAAGCCGCTGAAGAAGCAGGGCAGGGTGAGCGGCGACATGGCCAAGGGGCGCGGCGGGGCGTGGCGCCTGTTGGCCAGCCAGGACAATCCGGCGCTCACCCAGTTTTTCAGCTACTCGCTGCAGCCGGGCGTGAGGCTCTTTCTGCTGCGGCCGCGCACCGGCAAAACCCACCAGCTGCGGGTGGCGCTCAAATCGCAGGGCGCGCCGATACTCGGGGATGTTCTCTATGGCGGCAGCGCGGCCGACCGCGGCTATCTGCACGCCTACGCGCTGCGTTTCAGCCTGGATGGCGAAGATTTCCGCTTCGTCTGCCCGCCGCGGCAGGGGGAGCATTTCACCGGCGCAGCCTGCCGGCAGCTGCTGGACACCCTGTCAGCGCCGTGGGAGCTGTCCTGGCCCAGGGCCTGATCGGCCTCAGGCGGCGACGGCGGCCGGCTGGAAGCGGCCGATTTCCACCTGGTGCCGGCGGCAGTGCTCGCCGAAGGCGTCGCTGATCAGGTAGTCGAACTCGCGGCTGCGGCTGGCGGCGATCGGGTCTTCGGCATCGCTCGCCGGCAGGCCGGGATGGCACATGATCAGCGCCTGGTCAGGCGCGCGGGCCAGCCAAGCCTGCATCAGTCCGGCGAAGTCGGCCTGCGGGCTGAGCGAATACATGCCGCCGAACCATGGCGCGGTGGCGAAGCCGTGCTCCTGCGCCTGTTCGTTGAAATTGATGCAGACGCTGCGCAGGATCAGCGACTTGAGCCGGTTGTCGCCGGGGTGGCCCAGCTTGTCCGGCGCGCGCAGATAGGGCCGCTGACCCTGCGGCCAGCGCCGCAGAATGGCGTCGAACAAGGCGTCGCGTATCACCGGCAGCGCGTGCACATGCTGGTGGCCATCGACAAAATCCGGCAGCTGGCCGAAGTGTTCGGCGAAGCGGTCGATCTGCGATAGCGCCTCGTCCCGCAACGCCGGCTGCGACAGCTGGCGCAACTGGCTCTTCATCAACCAGTGCGACAGCGGCTTGGCCGGCGTGTCGAAGCCGTGGGTCAGATTGAAGTGCAGGCCGATGTCGGCGCGGCGCGCGCGGGCTTTCAGATCGCCGGCCAGCGCCGGCCAGTGCGGCGACTGGCTCATCACGCTGGTGGCGGACAGGCGCCCGGCGTCCAGCAATTGCAGGATGCCGGCGCTGATGCTGCCGGACTGGGCGAAGTCGTCGGCGCAGAGTGTCAATCGTTTTGTCATGAACAGTACGACCAGCGGCGTGCCGGAAAGTTTAGTGATCCGGCATGCCAGGCGTTAATTTGTTTGAGGGGCGGAGGCGAAGGCCCACAGCTTGCCCAGCAGGAAGGTGAGCACCGCCACGCTGAACAGCACGATGCACAGCGACAGCCGGTAATCCAGCGCGCTGAAGCGCAGCAGCAGGAAGTACATCGCCTCGTTGACGCAGAAGCTCAGGCAGGACACGCCGAAGAAGCGCGGCAGCGCCTGGCGGTGTGGCACGTGGCCTGCCTCGAAGGTGAAACGGCGATGGCCCCAGTAGCTGAGCTGGAACGCCGCCAGGAAGGCCAGCGCGTTGGCGAGGAGCGGCGGCAGGCCCAGCGGCACCATCACCAGCGCCACCAGCATGAAGTGCAGCAGCATTGCCGACACCCCCACCACGCCGAACCAGAACAGTTGCCGCGTCATGCCCGCTGGCCATCCCGTGGCTTGCTGATGCGGCTGATCAGATAGGTGGGGCGGCCCTTCACCTCGTTGAAGATGCGGCCGACGTATTCGCCCAATATCCCTATCGACAACAATTGCACGCCGCCCAGGAAGGTGACCGCCACCGCCAGCGTCGGCCAGCCGCTGACCGGGTTGCCGTACAGCATGGTGTGGATGAACTCCCAGATGGCGTAGCCTATCGACAGCATCGAGATGACGCAGCCGACCAGTGTCCAGATGCGCAGCGGCATATTGGAGAAGGCGGTCAGGCCGGTCAGGCCCAGGCCGAGCAGGCTGCGGAAGTTGAAGCTGCTCTTGCCGGCGCGGCGCTGCTGAGTTTGGGTTTCCATCGCCAGCTGGGTGAAGCCCACCCAGTTGTACAGGCCCTTCATGAAGCGGTTGCGCTCCGGCATCTGGCGCAGCGCATCCAGGATGCTGCGGTCCAGCACGCGGAAATCCTGGGTGTTTTCCGGAATCTTCAGCGGCGCGCCGCTGTTGAGCAGCGCGTAGAACACGCGGGTGAAGGCGCGCTTGGCCAGTGTTTCGTTGTCGCGGTTGGCGCGCACGCTGTACACCATGTCGTAGCCTTCGCGCCACTTCTCCAGGAACACCGGCACCATTTCCGGCGGGTGCTGGAAGTCGCCGTCTATCAGCACCGCCACGTCGCCGGCGATGTTGTCTATGCCGGCGGTGAGGGCGATCTCCTTGCCGAAATTGCGCGACAGCTGGATCAGCGTCACCGGTAGCCGTTGACCGGCCTCCAGCACCTTGGGCACGGTGTCGTCGCGGCTGCCGTCGTCCACCACCACCAGTTCGTGGCGCAGATTGTGCTGCTTCAGCAGCCGGTGCAGCGTCTCCAGCATCGGCACGATGTTTTCCGACTCGTTGTAGGCCGGGATGATGCAGCTGACCAGCGGGTCGAGCGGACGCTCGGCGGCGTGCAGCTCAAGCAGATAGGGCGGGACGAAGCCGGGTTGGCGAGTGTCGGTCATGGTTAGGTCCTGGGCGTTCAGTTGCTGCCGGCGGGGCGCAGCAGCAGCATGTGGTCCTTCATCACCGCGAATTCGCCCACCCTGGCGTAACCGGCGGCGATGGGCGCGGGCAGGCTGGCGTAGTCGCGCTGCTCGGTGGCGATGAAGCTGCCTGGATGGGATGCCAGCAGCGCTGCCAACGCCTCGGGCTTGGCGGTGGTGCGCACCTTGCCTTGGCTGTAGAACTCGGCCGAGAACTCGCGGCGGCTGTCCCAGTAGATCAGGATGGCGTCGGACTGAGGCTGCTGTTGCTTCCAGGCGGCGATCACCGGCTTCTGGGTGCGGAAATAGCGCGCGCCGTCGTGCCACTGCAGGCCGACGGCCACCAGTATCAGGATGCCCGAGACCATGGCCAGCCAGGGCAATGCGGAGCCGGAGGATGGACCGCGGCCGCGTTGCCATAGCTCCGCCATCAGCAGGGCGGCGCCGGGCAGCATCGGCAGCGAATACGGGAAGATGATATTGCCGGACAGAGTGAAGAACAGCAGCGTCATCAGCGTCCACAGCGCGAGGTACAGCAGCCAGCCGTCGTCGCTGCCGCCGCGGCACAGGGCCGGCAGGCGGCGGACATTGCGGGCCAGCCAGACCAGCATCGCCAGCGACCAGGGGAACAGGGCGCCGAAGGCGTACGGCCAGATCATGCCGCGCGGCGTGGCGTGGGCGAAGCCGTACTTGTCGCCCTTCCAGCCGGAGTCAAGGAAGCGGCTGACGTGTTCGCCCATGATGAAGTAGTTGAGGAAGCCCGGCGTGCGGATTTCCGCCCAGACATACCAGGGCAGCGCGACGGCGACAACCAGCAGCGTGCCGGAAATCCACGGCAGCTCGCGCCACAGGGCTTTCCACTGGTTGTGGATCAGTACCCAGAAGAAGATGGGCATGCCCACCAGCACCACCGCCAGCGGGCCCTTTGCCAGCATTCCCAGGCCCAGGCCGGCGAAGAAGGCGTAGCGCCAGGCGCGGCCGCCGCCCTGCATCGCGTGCCAGAACGCCACCTGGCTCAGCGTGACGCAAAACAGCAGCGAGGGGTCGGTCATCACCGTGCCGGCCGCGCCGTAGAACAATAGTCCGCCGCCCAATAGCAGCGTGGTCGCCAGCGCGGCTTCGCCGCCATGGCGGCGGCGCATCAGGCCAGCGGTCAGCCACAGCGCGGCCAAGGACAGCAGCAGGGCGGGCAGGCGCGCGGCCAGCTCGTTGACGCCGAACAAGCCCATGCTGGCGGCGGACAGCCAGGTGGACAGCGGCGGTTTGGCCCAGAACGGCACACCGTAGTCGTGCAGCGGCGTCACCCAGTTGCCGGTTTCCAGCATCTTGCGGGCGATTTCTGCGTAGCGCGCCTCGGTGGTGTCTGTGAGCGGGATCGCCCACAGCGCCAGCAGGCGGATGGCCAGCAGCGTCAGCAGCACATAGCCGGCGGTTTTTTTCCAGGAGGAGGTTGCAGCGTTTTTCATGCAGAGTCTTGTTGTCAAAGCTGAATGTTCGGTTCGCGGCAAGGCTATCACAGACCGCTGGCCGCGTCTTCCCGGCGCGGACGCAAAAACGCCACCTCGGGGAGGAGGTGGCGTTCTGTCTGCAGCGGCGCGGGCTTATTGGCGGCCGTGCATCATCTTTTTCAGCACCGAGGCCAGCGCAAACAGCACCAGGGAGCTGGCGCCGGCCATCAGCACGAACAGCATGAAGAAGTCGTGCAGATTGTTGATGGCGTAGCCCAGGAAATGCGGCACCGGTTTGGTCGGGTCCGGATACAGTTCCGACAGCGTGCCGGCGAACTTGTTGGCTGCGGCGGAGGAGAGGAACCAGACCCCCATCATCAGGCCGGTGAAGCGGGCAGGCGACAGTTTCACCACCAGCGACAGGCCGATAGGCGACAGGCACAGCTCGCCGAAGGTGTGCAGCATGTACAGGCTGACCAGCCACAGCATGCTCACCTTGACGCCGGGCTGCAGGCCGTCGACGCCGAAGGCGATCACCAGATAGCCGATGGCCAGGAAGAACAGGCCCAGCGCCATTTTGGTCGGCGACGCCGGCTCCATGCCCTTGTTGCCCAGCTTGGTCCAGATCCAGGCGAACAGCGGCGCGAAGATCACCACCGAGATCGGATTGATGGACTGGAAGTAGGATGCCGGCACGGTGAAGCCCAGCAGGTTGCGGTTGGTCTGTTCTTCGGCGAAGAAGGTCAGCGAGGCGCCTGCCTGTTCGAAGGCGGACCAGAAGAAGATCACGAAGGCGGACACGATCAGGATCACCGCCAGCCGCTGCTTCTCGACGCTGGTCAGCGGCGTGTGCACCACTTTCTCGCCGCTGTCGTGATGGCGCTTGGGCGCCAGGCCGATAGGCGCGCCGGTCGGCGTCACCAGATACTTGTTCTTGAACAGACTGAAGATGACCAAGGACAGGAGCATGCCGAAGCCGGCTGCCATGAAGCCCCACTTGAAGTCGGCAGGGTTGCCGGTATCGCCGAGCGTGCCGCAAACCAGCGGCGCGATCAGCGAACCCGCGTTGATGCCCATATAGAAGATGGTGAAGGCGGAGTCGACGCGCTTGTCGCCCGGCGCATACAGCTGGCCCACCATCGACGAGATGTTGGGCTTGAACAGGCCGTTGCCGGCGATCAGCATTCCCAGGCCGCCGTACAGCAGCCAGGAGGCGGTGGCGACATTAGTCTCATGCAAAGAGCCGGAGAAGAACAGCATGAACTGGCCGATGGCCATCAGCACGCCGCCAGTCAGGATGGAGCGGCGGTTGCCCCAGTAGCGGTCGGCGATGTAGCCGCCGATCAGCGGAGTGAAAAACACCAAGCCGGTGTAGGTGCCGTAGATGTCGGCGGCGTGGGCCTTGTCGAACAACAGGGCCTTGAGCATGAACAACACGAAGATGGCGCGCATGCCGTAGTAGCTGAAGCGCTCCCACATCTCGGTCACAAAGAGCAGGTAGAGCCCCCTGGGATGCGATTGTGTCGACATAGAGATTTTTCCTTGTGTGACTTGAGACATCACTTAACGAGCGATGTTGTTGTTTTTTATGTATGCCTTGGATTTTGTAGGCAGCGCAAGATCATATCGGCTAAATGTTGAGATGTGAAAATTTTTTTAGCGAATTATTAATTACATTGTAATATTTAGAGCATTTACCTTGTTTTTTTGATGAATTTTGATAGTTGATTTTGCCGATTGCCATGCGTTTTATTCATGATGTTCATCGTTTACTGTATACAATTGATTGGTCAATATGTCTTTTGTATCGATATTCCGCTGTTGAATGTTCCGCCGGGCAGCGCTATGTTGACAAACAGGCCCGTAGCCATCATTCGGGCCGGACTCCCGCCAATGGCTTCCAAGGTGCCGCGATGAACATCCCGTCCCATGCCTGCCCGGCGCAGACCCCGCACGGGGGCCCGCGCCCCAACTGGTACACGCTGGACATCATCCTGACGTTCGATTTCCCCCACGCCTGATCGCCTTCCCCGCTCCGCTTCCTTGCCGCACCCATTGCAATGCGAACGTTTGCGTCTTCCCGGCGCGGCCGCGCCTGTGGCCAGTCGGACCGCGCGCGCACCAGGAGTCGAACCATGGCACGACGCATACCCGAGCCCTACCGCATCAAGATGGTGGAACCCATCCGCCAGACCACGCCGCCATACCGCCGCCAGGCCCTGGAGGAAGCGGGTTGGAATCCCTTCCTGCTCAAATCCGAAGACGTGTATATCGATCTGCTGACCGACAGCGGCACCGGCGCGATGTCGGACCGGCAATGGGCGGGCCTGATGACCGGCGACGAGGCCTATGCCGGCAGCCGCAGCTTCTTCCATCTGGCCGATACCGTGCAGGAGCTGTTCGGCTACGCCCACACCATTCCCACCCATCAGGGCCGCGGCGCAGAGCAGATACTGTTCCCGGAACTGGTGAAGCGTTGCCGTGGCGACAAACCGCTATTCCTTTCCAATTACCATTTCGACACCACCAAGGCCCATGTCGAAATGGCCGGCGCCCGCGCCGCCAATGTGCTGACCGACCAAGCGCTGGATACCGCCACGCCTTACGACTGGAAGGGCAATTTCGACCTGCGGCGGCTGGCTGCCGTCATTGCGCGGGAAGGCGCGGCCAATGTGGCGGCGATCATCGTCACCATTACCTGCAACAGCGCCGGCGGCCAGCCGGTGGCGATGGACAATATCCGCGCTGTCGGCGAACTGGCGCGCGCCAATGGGATTCCGCTGGTGCTCGACGCCGCGCGCTTCGCCGAGAACGCCTGGTTCATCCGCGAACGCGATCCGGCCTATGCCGGCGGCGACATCGCCGCCATCGCGCGCGAGATGTTCTCCCATGGCGACATGTTCACCATGTCGGCCAAGAAGGACGGCCTGGTGAACATCGGCGGCCTGTGCTGTTTCAAGGACGACGAGGCGCTGTTCCGCGCGGTGCAGGTGAACTGCGTGCCGATGGAAGGCTTTGTCACCTACGGCGGGCTGGCGGGGCGGGACATGGAGGCGCTGGCGATTGGCTTGCGGGAAGGACTGGATACAGACTATCTGCGCTACCGCATCGCCCAGGTGGCTTATCTGGGCGAAAGGCTGCGCGAGGGCGGGGTGCCTATCCAGTATCCGACCGGCGGCCACGCGGTGTTCGTCGACGCCGCGCGGCTATTGCCGCAGATCCCGCCGGAGCGTTTCCCGGCGCATGCGCTGGCGTGCGAACTGTACCTTGAGGGCGGGGTACGGGCGGTGGAGATCGGTTCCCTGCTGCTGGGGCGCAATCCCGAGACCGGGCTGCAGGAGCCGTCTCCTTTCGAGTTGATGCGGCTGACCATTCCGCGCCGGGTGTATACCAACGACCATATGGATTACATCGCCGACTGCCTGATCGAGGTGAAAAAGCGCGCCAGCGCGGTCAGGGGCCTGAGGTTTGAATACGAGCCGCCGATACTGCGCCATTTCATGGCGCGGCTCCGGCCGGCATAGCGTCCCGCCCGGTCCCGCTGCCGAAGGCCGGCTTGCGGATGCGCATACTGAAGGCGCCGTCGCCTATCGTATTGAAGACGTTCTGCGCCGCCATGGTGATGGCGTGTTTGTTGACCTGGCCGCTGTTGACGCGGTTGGTCCACGGCTCCAGGATATTCACGCCCGACGACCCCACCGCCCATGAGGATGGCATCACCGTAGAAGCATGGACAACAATCTAGCCGCCGCGCTGGCGGCAGGCAAAATATCGGCGCCGGCCGGCTTGTGTTTGCGGTGGCTCGGCGTCATGTTTATCGGGTGGTCCGGACGATAGCCGGGAGAGGAAAGGGGATGGACATGTTTGAGCGTTTGCAGCGGCTGTTGGCGGAGGGAGGCGCCCGCTACCGGGTGATTGCGCATCCGGCTGAGGGCAATTCGCACAAGGTGGCGGAAATCCGCGGCACCGAGGTGGGGCAGGGCGCCAAGGCGATGCTGTGCCGGGTGAGGGACGCGCCCGGCCAGTTCGTGCTGGCGGTGCTGCCGGGCGACGAGCGGGTCGATTTCAACAAGGTGGCGGCGGCGGTGGGCGCGCGCAAGGTCAAGCTGGCCGACGCGGCCGACGCCGAGCAGGCCACCGGCTGCGCGATCGGTTCGATTCCGCCGTTCAGCTTTGATCCCGCCATCCGGCTGGTAGTGGACCGGCAGTTGCTGGCGCGCTACGGCGAGATTGCTTTCAACGCCGGCCGGCTGGACGCCTCCATTGTGCTGAACGGCGACGATTACCGCCGCCTCGCCCAGCCCATGCTGGCCGATATCTGCGCGATTGCGGAGTAAGTCATGGAGACTTTGGCTCTTTACGCGCACGCCATTTTGGCGGGAGGCGACAATCCGCGGATTCTCGGGCGCGAGCGACACGCCAGACGCTGGCGCGAGCGCGATTGCGAAGTGAGTCTGGAGGAATGCGTCTACCGCTTCGCCAACGGCGTGGTGATACAGCGCAGCGTGGAGCAGGACGATTATCCCGGCGAACTGGCTTGCGCCGAATGCTGGATCGGCTATCAGGTGCTGGAGTTGGGAGAGTCGCCCGGCATTTCGCCGATGCAGAAGACTTTCGACAACGCCTGCCGCGAAAGCTGGTGGCTGGCGTACCACGCTGCGCCAGGCGTTTAGCCCGGCTCCAGCCAGACGCTGGAAAAGTCGATCCAGCCGCACTGCGCCAGATAGACGTCCATCTCGTCCAGGCAGCCGATAGCGTTCAACGGCGCGCAGCGCAGCGCGGTAGTCATGGTTGACTGTGGATCGGCGCAGCTGGGCAGGCTCTCATCCGTTCGCGGCTAGTGTAGCTTGCGTACTCAGCCGGGTGCGCATGGTGGCCTGAGTGAAGGCGGCCCGAGTCGGCGGGCCGTCTTCATGGTCGGCTTAGTTGGCGGCCGGCTCCAGCCTCGGCTGGCCCAGCTGCACCATCGGGCCGTCGGCGGGTTTCCATTCGCCCTGGATGCGCCAGGTCTTGGCGTGGTCTTCCAACTGGATATACCAGTGGTTGGCGTTGACCGGGGCCTTGGGCAGGATGCCTTGGTATAGATTGGGGCCGGCCATGGTCATTTCGGCGTCCAGGTCGAAATCGTCCTGCGCCGGGTGGATCATGCGCAGCGAGATGGTATCCGGCAGCCGCGCCTTGCTGCTGGTGACCAGCCGCAGGCTGCGGCCGTCGCTGCCCAGCATCAGTTGTCCGGACAGCCCCATCTGGTCGGCCGCCTTGTCGCGGCGCAGCTCCATATTGATGGCCTTGCCCTTTTTGTAGTAGTCGTCGGTCACCAGGCCGTCGTCCGACTTGATGGCGGCGGCGAGGAAGAATATGCCGACGATGATGGACGCCAGCGGGATGCCGAACAGAATCCACGGCCAGGGTTCCTTGTACCAGGGGCGGGGCGGGCGGGCGGTGTGCTGCATGCGTTACTCTCCGATGAAGCTGGACTTTTCTTCCACGCGCAGGGAAGGATGGTTGAGGGATTCGATCACGAAGCGGATGGGGTGGCTGCCCTTGGTCGCGTATTGCGGGTCGGCCTCCACGTGCACGGTGACGGATTCGGTTTCGGTGGCGCCGACGCGCACTTCCGCCTGCTCCGCCTTGGCGCGGATGCCGGGCAGGCCATTGGCTGTGATGCTGAATCGCTGGCTTTGTTCCGTGGTGTTGATGATCTTGATGATGTAGGTGTTTTCCAGCCAGCCCTCGTCGGTTTCGCGCACCAGCGAGGCGCGGTCGCGGATGATGTCCACCTTGAATGGCTTGCGCAGCGCCAGAGAGGTGACGGCAGCGCTGAACACGATGGCCAGCACCAGGACGTACATCACCACCCGCGGCCGCCTTAGCCGAGACGGAATGTCCTTTTCCGGATACTTGCCTTCCAGCGCGTTCTCGGTGGTGTAGCGGATCAGGCCGCGCGGGTAATTCATCTTGTCCATCACGTCGTCGCAGGCGTCGATGCAGGCGGCGCAGCCTATGCATTCGTATTGCAGACCGTTGCGGATGTCGATGCCGACCGGGCATACCTGCACGCAGATGCTGCAGTTGATGCAATCGCCAAGGCCCAGCTCTTTCGGGTCGGCGCCCTTCTTGCGCGCGCCGCGCGCCTCGCCGCGGGCTTCGTCATAGGAAATGATCAGGGTGTCGGCGTCGAACATCACGCTCTGAAAGCGGGCGTACGGGCACATGTACTTGCACACCTGCTCGCGCATGAATACCGCGAACAGATAGGTGAAACCACCGTAGAAGAACATCCAGAAGGTTTCCCACGGACCGTAGCCGAAGCTGGGGATGGCCGCCACCAGGCTGCGTATCGGCGTGAAATAGCCGACCAGGGTGAAGCCGGTCCACAGGCTGAAGGCCAGCATCAGCGCGTGCTTGGTGGTTTTCAGCCTGAGCTTGGCCAGGCTCATCGGCGCGGCGTCCAGCTTGATGCGCTTGCCGCGGTCGCCTTCCACCCATTGTTCTATCCACAGCATGATCTCGGTGTACACCGTCTGCGGACAGGAATAGCCGCACCACAGCCGGCCGGCGATGGTGGTCCAGGTGAACAGTCCGAAGGCGCAGCACATCAGCAGTGCAGCCAGGTAGACAAAGTCCTGCGGCCAGACGGTGAGGCCGAACAGGTAGAACTTACGGTTCACCATGTCGAAGAACACCGCCTGGCGGCCGTTCCATTGTAGCCATGGCAGGCCAAGGTACAGCAGCTGGGTGGCGACCACGAACAGGATGCGGAAATTGTTGAACAGGCCCTTGACCGCGCGCGGGTAGATTTTCCGCTGCGATTCGTACAGCGGGACGGTTACCGTGTCCTTGCCCTGGTTTTCAACCTTGATCGGAATTTTCTTCAACGAGTCTGACATATCGTTTTCCTGAAGAAGATTTGGCGAAACTCACCTGGCGATGGGTTCTGCCAAAGCCTCTGGCGGGTGGGGCGGGAGAGCGGAGAGCGCCGCCCGCCAGAGCGGGCGGCGCAAAGGCCGGCCTTACTGTTCAGCCTTGGGGTTGTTGGACAGGCTCCAGACGTAGGCGGCCAGCAGATGGACCTTGCCTTCGCCCAGGAAGTCTTTCCAGGCCGGCATCTGGTTGTTGCGGCCGTTGGTGATGGTTTCGATGATGGTCTTCTCGGTGCCGCCGTACAGCCAGCTGCCGGAGGGGTGGGTCAGATTGGGCGCGCCCAGTTGCTGATTGCCCTTGCCGTCCGGGCCGTGACAGGCCGAGCACAGCGTGGCGAAGGTTTCCTTGCCGCGGCTGGCGCGTTCGGCGTCGAACTTGCGCGTTTTGGCGGAAATCGACAGCACATAGTTGGCCACGTCCTTGACCTTCTCCTCGCCCAGCACCGCGCCCCAGGCCGGCATCTGGCCGTGGCGGCCGTGCAGGATGGTGGTCTTGATGGTGTTGGGCTCGCCGCCGTACAGCCAGTCGTGGTTGACCAGGTTGGGGAAGCCCTTGGCGCCGCGCGCGTCGGCGCCGTGGCACTGCACGCAGTAGGTCTGGAACAGGCGCTTGCCCATTTCCTGTGCCTGGGAATCGGCGGCCACCGTCTTCAGGTCCTGCTTCAGGTACTTGTCGTACAGCGGCTGGTACTTGGCTTCGGCCTTGCTGCGCTCCACCTTGTACTGGTCGATGGAGGTCCAGCCGAACAGGCCCTTGAAGTTGCCCAGTCCCGGGTACAGCACCAGGTAGATGATGGCGATCAGCAGCGTGAGGTAGAACATCAGCATCCACCAGAACGGCAGCGGATTGTTGTACTCGGCCAGATCGCCGTCCCATACGTGGCCGGTGATCTCGACTTCCTCCCCTTTCTTGACCGTGGTCTTGGACTGGGTGAATACCAGCAGAGTGAGCCAGACGAGGCCGCCCAGCACGATCACGGAAATCCAGATGCTCCAGAAGTCACTCAGGTATTGATTCATTTTCTTGCTCCGTTGGAAGCCTGCTCTTTTCCGGCTTCCTGCACCTTGTCGTCGTCAAGGAAAGGCAGGTTGGCTGCCTCCTCATAGCGGCCTTTGGAGCGTTTGCTGTAGGCGATGATCAGCACCACGATGAAGAACGCGAAGCAGACCACGGTGAACAGCGAACGTCCTAACGTAACCCAGTCCATGGCTCAGCGCACATTCTTCAGCGCAAGGCCCAGGCCTTGCAGGTAAGCGACCAGCGCATCCATTTCGGATTTGCCTTCGATTTGGGCCTTGGCCTCGGCGATTTCCTTATCGCTGTACGGCACGCCCACCTTGCGCAGCGCTTCCATCTTCAGCGGCATCACATCGGCGTCGACCAGGTTCTTGGCCAGCCACGGGAAGGCGGGCATGTTCGATTCCGGCACCACGTCGCGCGGATTGGTCAGGTGCACGCGGTGCCATTCGTCGGAGTAGCGGCCGCCGACTCGGGCGAGGTCGGGGCCGGTGCGCTTGGAGCCCCATTGGAACGGGTGGTCGTACACCGATTCGCCGGCTACCGAGTAATGGCCGTAGCGTTCGGTTTCAGCGCGGAACGGGCGGATCATCTGCGAGTGGCAGTTGTAGCAGCCTTCGCGCACGTAGATGTCGCGGCCGGCCAGCTGCAGCGCGGTGTAGGGCTTGACGCCGGCAACCGGCTCGGTGACCGATTTCTGGAAGGCCAGTGGCAGGATTTCCACCAGGCCGGCCACGCTCACCACCAGCAGGGTGAGCACGATCAGCCAGCCCACGTGTTCTTCTATCAGTTTCTGGATTTTGTCCATGATTGTGTCTTTCGCCCCCTCAGTGCGCTTGTGCGGAAATGGCCGGAATCTTGGCGTCCACCGCGCGGCCGGAGGATACGGTGCGGAAGGTGTTGTAGGCCATCAGCAACATGCCGGACAGGTACAGGGCGCCGCCGATGAAGCGCACGAAGTGGTAGGGATAGGTGGCTTTCACCGCTTCGACGAAGGCGTAGGTCAGCGTGCCGTCCGGGTTCAGAGCGCGCCACATCAGGCCCTGGGTGACGCCGGAGATCCACAGCGCGGCGATGTACAGCACCACGCCGACGGTGGCCAGCCAGAAGTGCGCCTCGATCAGCTTGACGCTGTGCATGGTGTCGCGGCCGAACAGGCGCGGGATCAGGTAGTACATGGAGCCGATGGTGATGAAGCCCACCCAGCCCAGCGCGCCGGAGTGCACGTGGCCTATGGTCCAGTCGGTGTAGTGGGACAGCGCGTTGACGGTCTTGATCGACATCATCGGACCTTCAAAGGTGGACATGCCGTAGAACGACAGCGACACCACCAGGAACTTCAGCACCGGGTCGGTGCGCAGTTTGTGCCATGCGCCGGACAACGTCATGATGCCGTTGATCATGCCGCCCCAAGACGGCGCCAGCAGCACCAGGGAGAACACCATGCCGACCGATTGGGTCCAGTCCGGCAGGGCGGTGTAATGCAGGTGGTGCGGGCCAGCCCACATATAGGTGAAGATCAGCGCCCAGAAGTGCACCACGGACAGGCGGTAGGAATACACCGGACGGCCTGCCTGCTTGGGAACGAAGTAGTACATCATGCCGAGGAAGGCGGCGGTCAGGAAGAAGCCCACGGCGTTGTGGCCGTACCACCATTGCACCATGGCGTCGACGGCGCCGGAGTAGACCGAGTAGGATTTCCACAGCGTCACCGGCACGAAAGCGGAGTTGACGATGTGCAACAGCGCCACCGCCAGGATGAAGGCACCGTAGAACCAGTTTGCCACATAGATGTGCTTGACCTTGCGGATGGCGATGGTGCCGAAAAACACGATTGCGTACACCACCCAGGTGACGGCGATCAGCAGCTTGATCGGCCATTCCAGCTCGGCGTACTCCTTGCCGAAGGTGAAGCCCAGCGGCAGGGTGATGGCGGCTAGCACGATGACCAGCTGCCAGGCCCAGAAGGTGAAGGCTGCCAGCTTGTCGGAAATCAGGCGGACGTTACAGGTGCGCTGCACTACATAATAGGAAGTGGCGAACAGGCCGCAGCCGCCAAAGGCGAAGATGACTGCGTTGGTGTGCAGCGGGCGCAGACGGCCAAAGTGGAACCACGGCCCGAAATTGAGCTCGGGCCATACCAGCTGGGCCGCAATGATGACGCCCACCAACATGCCGACTATGCCCCAAACAACGGTCATGATGGCAAATTGGCGCACCACCTTATAGTTATAAGTGGATTGCGTTTCCATTTAAGGTTTTCTCCAAGGTTGCTAACTCAGAACATGACAAACCATGGCGGCTTGAACTTTCTTTTTGCATCCCAATCTGCAGAATCAGGTAGCAAGCCGCGGGGAACCGATCTATTAGAAGTTGAACCAGGTGCTTGACCTGTACTGATAGGCTTTGATGTCTGTATTAGCATTTCGCCAGCCTTTCCGACAGCACCAAATTTCCACTCGAACAATGCCGTTATTCTAAATCAATTGCCATTTGCGAGCCAGTTGCATAGCCGGCATGGATCGGTTCCTGCATGTCTTTACTTGCGATACTTCAAGGGTAGCAACGCGAACAGTTCATGTTGCCACTCATGCAATTGTATTGGCCTATCGGCAACGCTCCTTGATATGGATCAATGCGGCACAAGTGACGCCGCGAAATCCGCGGTAATGCTAGAATCATCAAGTTTTGCAACGCTTGCAGGCCGATCATGACCCAGTCCCTACCCGTGCATTATTCGCTGCTCCCCGTTTCGCCGGAGGCGCATGTATTTGAAGTCAGCCTCACCGTGACACACCCGGCCAAGAACGGCCAGGTGTTTTTTTTGCCGACGTGGATTCCCGGCAGTTATATGATCCGCGAGTTCTCCAAGCACATCATCAACTTGTCCGCCAGCTCGGCCGGCAAGCCGGTGGAGGTGCGGCAGCTGGCGAAAAACCGCTGGCAGGCGGCGCCGGTCAAAGGCGACTTGACGCTCAGCTACCAGGTGTATGCCTATGATTTGTCGGTGCGCGGCGCCTATCTGGACGGCGAGCGCGGCTTCTTCAACGGCACCAGCGTGTTCCTGGCGGCAGAGGGCTACGAGAACGACGTCTGCAGCGTCGACATCCACGCGCCGGAAGGAAAGTCTTATGCGGATTGGAAAGTGGCCACCAGCCTGCCCGCCGCGGACGTCAAGAAGAAGTCCGGCTTCGGCCGCTACCAGGCGTCCTGCT
Source organism: Chromobacterium sphagni (assembly GCF_001855555.1). Taxonomy (GTDB): domain Bacteria; phylum Pseudomonadota; class Gammaproteobacteria; order Burkholderiales; family Chromobacteriaceae; genus Chromobacterium; species Chromobacterium sphagni. The sequence goes on from NZ_MKCT01000017.1 coordinate 322,499, forward strand.
ACGACGAGCTGATAGACCATCCGGTGGAACTGGGCGATTTCCAAAAGGTCAGCTTCAAGGCTTGCGGCGTGCCGCACGATTTCGTCGTCTCCGGCCGTTTCCAGGGCGATCTCAAGCGTCTGGCCGAAGACACCAGGAAAATCTGCGAATACCAGATCGAAATGTTCGGCAAACCGGCGCCGTTCGACCATTACGTGTTCATGCTGTTCGTTGGCAAGGATGTCTACGGCGGGCTGGAGCACCGCGCGTCCACCGCCCTGGTGGCCAACCGCGACGACCTGCCGGCGGCGGGCGTCGCCGAGATCAGCGACGGCTATCTGAAGCTGCTGGGCCTGATCAGCCACGAATACTTCCACAGCTGGAACGTCAAGCGGATGAAGCCGGCGGCGTTCGCGCCGTACGACCTGAATCAGGAGGGCCATACCCGCCTGCTGTGGGCGTTCGAGGGCATCACCTCCTATTACGACGACCTGGCGCTGGTGCGCAGCGGCCTGATAGACGAGAAGCGCTACCTGGGCCTGCTGGCGGAAACCATCACCGGCGTGCAACGCGGCGCGGGTAGACTGAAGCAGACGCTGGAGCAATCCAGCTTCGAAGCCTGGACCAAGTACTACCGCCAGGACGAGAACAGCCCCAACAGCATCGTCAGCTATTACACCAAGGGCTCGCTGGCGGCGCTGGCGCTGGACTTGCTGATCCGCCGCGACAGCGAGGGCAAACAGTCGCTGGACGACGTGATGCGCGCGCTGTGGGCCAAATGGCTGGCCGACGGCAAGGGTCTGGAAGAGGATGAGTGGGAAAAGATCGCCATCGAGACCACCGGCCTCAAGCTCAAACCCTTCTTCGACCTGGCGCTGCGCTCCACCCAGGAGCTGCCGCTGGCCGAGTTGCTGCAAAGCCAGGGCGTGGAGTTGAAATTTGAAGCCGGGCAGGGCGCGTCCGACCGCGGCGGCGTGGTGGACGCCTTCGCCGGCAAGCCGGCGCCGCTGAGCCTGGGCGCCAAAACCGTTGCGGACGCTTCCGGCGTCAAGCTGACGCAGGTGTTCGACGGCGGCGCCGCGCAGAAGGCCGGCCTGTCCGGCGGCGACGTGGTGGTGGCGCTGGACCGGCTGCGCGCGCATGACCTGGACAAGCAGCTGGCGCGCTACGCCGCCGGCGACAAGGTGAAGTTGCACGCCTTCCGCCGCGACGAGCTGTTGACGCTGGAGCTGACGCTGCAGGCTGCCGATGCCGATACCTGCCGCCTCAAGCTGCAGCCGCAAGGCGGCAAGTGGATCGCCGGCCGCTGAGGCCGGAATCAAGAATAAACGCATGCGGCGCCATGGCCGGCGCCGCAAGGTCTATCAAAGAGACCGGCGGGGACGCCGGCCCAAAGGAGGTTTCATGGCCCAGCAGCCAGAAGTGAAGTATCGCAAGGACTATCAGGCTCCGGCCTTTCTGATCGACCGCGTCGATCTGGTGTTCGATATCGAGGACAGCGCCACCCGCGTGCATTCGCGGCTAGTGATCACCCGCAACGGCCAGTCGCAGGCCGCCGATCTGACGCTGGAGGGAAGCGCCCGGCTGCTGAGCGTCACGCTGGACGGCGACCGTCTGGACGACAGCCGCTACGGCCTGGCCGACGACGTGCTGACCGTGCGCAGCGCGCCGGATAGCTTCATCCTGGAAATCGAGACCGAGCTGGATCCTGCGGCCAATACCAGCCTGATGGGGCTGTACGCTTCCAGCGGCAACCTGTTCACCCAGTGCGAGCCGGAAGGCTTCCGCAAGATCACTTACTATCTCGACCGTCCGGACGTGATGGCCAAGTTCACCACCACCATCAAGGCCGACAGGCAGAAGTACCCGGTGCTGCTGTCCAACGGCAACAAGGTAGGCGAAGGCATGGTGGACAAGAAGCGCCACTGGGTTAAATGGGTGGACCCGTATCGCAAGCCGGCCTATCTGTTCGCGCTGGTGGCGGGCAAGCTGGTGGCCTTGAAGGACAAGTTCACCACCATGCGCGGCCGCGAGGTTCAGCTGGAAATCTGGACCGAACCTGCGGATCAGGACAAGACCCTGCACGCGATGGAGTCGGTCAAGCACTCGATGAAGTGGGACGAGGAGCGCTTTGGCCTGGAGTACGACCTCGACATCTACATGATCGTGGCGGTCGGCGACTTCAATATGGGCGCGATGGAGAACAAGGGCCTCAACATTTTCAACACCAAGTATGTGCTGGCGCGGCAGGACACCGCCACCGACACCGACTTCGAAGGCATCGAGCGGGTGATCGGCCACGAATACTTCCACAACTGGACCGGCAACCGCGTCACCTGCCGCGACTGGTTCCAGCTGAGTCTGAAGGAAGGCCTGACCGTCTACCGCGATCAGGAATTCGGCGCCGACATGAACAGCCGCGCGGTCAAGCGCATCGAGGACGTCAAAGGTCTGCGCGCCAGCCAGTTTCCGGAGGACGCCGGCCCGACCGCGCACCCGATCCGCCCGGACAGCTATATCGAGATGAACAACTTCTACACCATGACCGTGTACGAGAAGGGCGCGGAAGTGGTGCGGATGTACGAAACCCTGCTGGGCCGCGATGGCTTCCGCAAGGGCATGGACCTGTACTTCAAGCGCCACGACGGCCATGCCGTCACCTGCGACGACTTCCGCGCCGCAATGGCCGACGCCAACGACGCCGATCTGACGCAGTTCGCGCTGTGGTACAGCCAGGCCGGCACGCCGCGCCTGGCCGTGAGCTCCAGCTACAGCCCGGCGGAGCGCAGCTACACCCTGACCGTCAAGCAAAGCTGCCCGGCCACGCCGGGGCAGGAGCACAAGCTGCCGTTCCACATTCCGCTGGCGCTGGGCCTGGTGGGCGCCGACGGCAAGGACCTGCCGCTGCGCCTGGAGGGCGAGGCCGAGGCGGCGGGCGCTTCGCGCGTGCTGAACGTCAAGGCCGCAGAGCAGAGCTTCACCTTCGTCGACATTCCGGCCGAGCCGGTGCCGTCGCTGCTGCGCGGCTTCTCCGCCCCGGTCAAGCTGGAGTACGACTGGCGCGACGACCAGCTGGTGTTCCTGATGGCCAACGACAGCGACAGTTTCTGCCGCTGGGAGGCCGGCCAGACCTTCGCCGAGCGCCTGTTCAAGCAACTGATCGCCGATGCCGGCGCCGGCCGCGAGCTGAAGCTGTCGGAAACCTTCGTCGCCGCCTTCCGCGCGGTGCTGAAGGACCATGCCGCCGATCCGGCCTTCAAGGCGCTGATGTTGACGCTGCCGACCGAGGCGGAAATCCTGGAAATGGTCGACGCGGCCGATCCGGCCATCATCCACCGCGTGCGCGACTTTGTGCTGGACCAACTGGCGCAGGCCTTGCGCGGCGAATGGCGCGAGGCATATGAAATGAACCTCACTCGCGACTACAAGCCGCAGGAGGCAGGCAGGCGCAGCCTGAAAAACCGCGCGCTGTGGATGCTGAACCGCCTCGACGACGCCTGGCCGGCCGAGATGGCGGCCAAGCAGTGCCTGGAGGCGGACAATATGACCGACCAGATGGGCGCGCTGCTGGCGCTGCGCGACCGCGACGGCGAAGAGCGCGACGAGTGCTTCACCGCTTTCGCTTCGCGCTGGCAGAACGATGCGCTGGTGCTGGACAAGTTCTTCGGCCTGATCGGCGGCAGCCAGCTGCCAGGGACGCTGCAGCATGTGCAGGCGGCGTTGCAGCATCCGGCTTTCAGCATGAAGAACCCCAACAAGGTGCGTTCGCTGCTTGGCGCCTTCGGTGGCAATATGGCTTATTTCCATGCTGCCGACGGCAGCGGCTACCGCTTCCTGGCCGACCGCATCCTGGAGCTGGACGCGATCAACCCGCAGGGCGCCAGCGGCCTCACCCGCGCCTTCCGCCGCCTGAAAAAGCTGGAGCCGGGCCGCCAGGCGCTGATGCGCGCCGAGCTGCAGCGGATGGAGCAGGCCGAGCTGTCCAAAGACGTCTACGAGATCGTGTCCAAGATTCTGGCCTGATCTTAAGGTTATGGATGGCGACATGAAAAACGCGCCGGCTTGCCGGCGCGTTTTTTGTTGCCGCAATGGCGTGGCGGCGTTTATTCGATGCGCAGCCGTCGACCGGTTCCGCCGTTGCGTTTCTTCGGCAGGGTCAGATTCAGCACGCCGTTATCGAATCTCGCCGCCGCGGTCTCGCGGTCGATGTCCTGCGGCAGCTGGAAGCTGCGCGACACCATGCCGTAGTAGCGTTCGCTGCGCAGCGGCCGCTGCTCCTGAAGGTCCTGATCGAATTGTTTGACCTCGGCCTTGATGGTGACCAGCGCGCCGTCGATTTCGACTTGGATGTCCTCCTTGCCGACACCGGGCAGTTCGGCCGCGACCTGATAAGCCTGTTCGGTCTCCTTGATGTCCATCTTGATCTGCGCCGGCAGCGCGTCGCCATGCAGCGGCTTGACGAGGAAACCGGGGGTGAAGTCGCGGAAAATCTCGTCAAACAGACTGTGTCGGGTGGGCAGCATGTTCATCTCAATCTCCTTTCAGTTCATCGGCTTACGGCGGGTTTGCCGTCCCGTTTACGGAGATAGGGGCTGGCCGCGCCGGATTCAAGAGGCGGCGGCGGCCGGATTTGATCGAGGTCAATTCAGCCGCGCAACCACAGCCCGGCGAAGTCGGTCCAGCCGTTGCCGCCCAGTTGCAGTCCCGCCAGTTGCGGGCTGGCGTCGTGGCCCAGCGTTTCGTGCGACAGCGGCAGCATCCAGCCCTCCCTAACCAGCCAGTCTCCGGCGCGGCGGTACCCATCCTGGCGCGCGGCGCAGTCTGGCTCGGCCTGCAGGCTGTGCATTTGCGCGCGCAGGCGGGCCAAGGTCGTTTCCGCCAGGCCAAGCGACAGCGTGCAGCAGCCGCTCAGCCATTCGAACATGCCGAAGTCGCGGTCATCGTGCAGCAGCTCGCTGCACAGGATCAGGTCGGCCTGAGAGGACCAGGCGGCGGGGGCGAAGAACTCGCGCCGCGGCAGGCAGCGGATGTCCAGCGTAATGCCCAGCAGAGACAGCCGTTCGGCCAGCGCGGCGGCCAGCGGCGGGAAGCAGGGCAGGTCGTAATGGAACAGCGTCAGCGTCCGGGCTGGCAGACGGGGCGGCTGGTGCGCCGCCGGGCGCGGGTGGGCCCAGCCTGGTTGCAGGCCGTGCGCCGGCGCGCGGTCGGCGTTGGCGGCCACTGGATGCGGCGAGGCGAGGAAGCTCATCAGCGGCAGACGCTGGCGGTCGGGTATGCGCGGGCTGCCGGGGCGCAGCAGCAAGTAGGTGCAGGCCGATTGCAGCATGGTGGCGCCGCGCTGGTTGCCGTATTCCAGCCGCAGGTGGAAGCCCTGTTCGGCCGGAGGGGGGATGATCCATAGCTCTATCGCATCCAGCAGCGCTCGCTGGCGATAGTGTTGCTCGAAGGCGGCCAGCCTTAGCCGCTGCGGGCTGTGCAGCTCGACGCGGAACGGGCCGCTGCCCACTGGCATGCGCGCGAAGTCGGCGCCGCGCCGCAGCGGCGCGATGGAGGCGTTGGCGGAGGCTAGCCGCTGCGGCCACAGGTAGTCCGCCTCGGTCAGGCGGCAACTGAACGACAAGGCATCGTCGATGCCGATGTCGCGCAGGTGGGCGTAAAGCGGGTGGCAGGGGTTGTCGGAGCGCTTGAGCCGCAGCAGGCTGGTGGCGGCGGTTTCCGCGTCCAGCGGGGAGCCATCGTGGAAGCGCAGGCCGGGGCGCAGCCAGAAGCGCCAATGCCTGCCAGCGGCATCGCTTTCCCAGTGGTGGGCCAGCGCCGGCCGCAGTTCCCGGCCCTGCTTGTCGTGGCGGCACAGCCGATCGAAGATCTGCCGCACCAGGTGGGCCTCCAGTCGGGAGTTGACCTGCTGCGGGTCCAGCGTCAGCGGCGCGTGCGGAATCGGAATGCGCAGGCTGCGGCCGCTGTCGCTGGCGCCCAGGTGCAGGGGCATGCTGGCCAGCAATTGTTCCTGCCTGACCGGCGGCAAGCGCGAAAACGCCTGCTCCAGCTGGCCTTGTGCCAGCATCCGCTGCAATTGCTGCCAGTCCAGCTGATCGGGGCTTTGCAGCAGTTGCAGGGTGGAGTGGTGGCCGCGCCCGCGGCCGGCCTGCCAGGCAAGCCAGCCTCGTTCACGCATCCGCGCCAGCTGCAGCCGGGCATTGCGTTCGCTGCATTGCCAAAGCGCCGCCAGCTGCGGCAGGCCGGGTTGGGCCGGCGCGCCGCCGAAGTTTTGGTACAGCAGCTGGTATTGTTGTTGCAGGCGCATGGCGGTCTCGAAATAAAAGCGGAAGTATTTATTGTGGATTATATCCATTTTTACATTCCGCTTTTTCGGCAATACTCCATGCGTTGCTTTTATCTTCAAGGTGTTGCCGTGTCATTACGTTCCCCGGTGCTGCGCCGCGTGCTGCTGTCGTCTTTTCTGTTGTCGCTGTCGCGGGCGGTGATCTCCCCTTTGCTGGTGCTGACGCTGGGCAAGCAACTGCAGCTGTCGCTGCAGGCTACCGGCACGCTGTTGGCTGCGGTGCTGCTGGTCTCGGCGCTATTGGGCCTGTACGGCGGTTATTGGCTGGACCGGCTGCCGCGCGGGCCGGCGCTGGGGGCGGCGGCGGTATTGATGGCAATAGGCAGCCTGCTGCTGCCGTACGGCCACAGTTTCTGGCTGGTGACTGCCGCGCTGGCGGCGGGAGAGCTGGCGATGGTGGTGTACGGCATAGCGGTGAAGGCCATCTTGAGCGATCTGGCGGCGGAGGAACAGCGCAGCAAGGCGTTTTCCATGCGCTACACGCTGGCCAATGTCGCCTGGGCGCTGGGGCCGATGCTGTGCAGCGGCCTGTTGTCATGGCGCGAGCTGGCGCCGTTCTGGCTGGGAGGGCTGCTGGCGCTGGCCGGTTGGTTGGCGCAGCCGCGGCTGCCGGATGCCGGGCGCGATCCGTCCGCGATGCCGGAGGGCTTTGCCGCTACGCTGCGCACGCTGGGCGGCGACCGGGTGCTGGTGTGGTTCACAGTCAGCAGCCTGTGCGCCAATGTGGTATATGGCCGTTTTTCCAGTTATCTGCCGCTGTACCTGCTGACGCGGATGGGGGAGAGCGAGGCGATGCGCTGGATGTCGGTGCTGATCAGCTGCAACGCCATCGTGGTGGTGGTGCTGCAGTATCCGCTGGGGCGGCTGCTGAAGCCTAAGCGTTTGCTGCGCGCCATCATCGGCGGCTTCCTGCTGATCGGCGCCGGCATGCTGTGGCTGGGCTGGGCGGACAGCTTGCCCATGATGTGCGCGGCGATCGCCTTGTTCACCCTGGGGGAAATCGTTTTGGTGCCGGCCGAGTATTTGTACATCGACGCCATTGCGCCGGAAGCGTTGAAAGGCAGCTATTACGGCGCGCAAAACCTGGCCACGCTGGGCAGCGCGTTGGGGCCGGCGCTGGTGGGCGTGCTGTTGGCGCACGGACCATCGATGCTGGTGTTTGCCGCCATGGCCTTGTTGTGTCTGGTTGGCGTCGGGCTGGCGGTTTACAGCGAGCGGCTGCGTTTGCAACGGCGGCAGGCCGTCGGCGCGTGCGGCGCTTCCGTCTTGCCGGGTTCTTTGTCATGATCAAGCGTTTGCTTGAATCGCCGCGCAGACGGCGACGGCATGACCCAGCGAGGAGAGCATGGAGAAACTGCAGCAAGATCTGTTTGTGCCGGTGGGCGACGGCGAACAGCTGTACCTGAAGCGTGTTTGCGGCCGCCGGGGTGGCGAGCCGGTGCTGATGGTGCATGGGGTGATGGCCAATGGGCGCACCTTTTATACCGAATCCGGCAAGGGGCTGGCGCATTACCTGGCCGATGCCGGCTACGACGTGTACGTGGCCGACCTGCGTGGCCGGGGCCGCAGCACTCCCAAGATCAGCCGCGCCTCGCGCCATGGCCAGACCGAAACCATCTGCGAGGACCTGCCGGCACTGCACGCCTTCATCCAGAGGCGCAGCGGCAGCCAGAAGCTGCACTGGATCGCCCATTCCTGGGGCGGCGTGCACATGACGAGCTGCCTGGTGCGCTTTCCGGAGATCGCGGCCGAGGTGGCCAGCCTGGTCTATTTCGGCACCAAGCGCAGCGTGCGGGTGAGCAACCTGAACAAGTTGGTCGAGGTGGATTTCATGTGGAACATCGCCTCGCGCTGGCTGATCCGCGCCTGCGGCTACCTGCCGGCGCGCCGCATCCGGCTGGGCGCCGACGACGAGAGCGACAAGAGCCATCTGCAAAGCATGCTGTGGGCGCAGCCCAAGCCCTGGGTGGATAGCGACGACGGCTTCGACTACGCCGCCGCCGCGCGCGCCAGCCGCCTGCCGCCGGCCTTGTACTTCGCCGCTGCCAACGACCCCTGCCGCGGCCATCCGGACGATGTGCGCCGCTTCCGTGACGAGTCCGGTCCGCATGTGTCCTGCCTGCATCTGCTGTCGCGCCGCGCCGGCCATCTGCACGACTACAACCACGTGTCGCTGCTGACTCACCCGGACGCGCCGCGCGACCATTTCCCCTTGGCGCTGGACTGGCTGGCCGGACGGCGCGACAAAGTGGCGGAGAACTATTGACGGCGCGCCGGAAACTAGTCGGCCGCGGCCGAGGTCCATCGCCATTCGATCTTTAAACAAGACAAGGTGGCGTTGAATGATGTTCCGCATGGTTCGCTCCGACGATATCGACACCCTGTTCGAGGTGCGCGCCGCCACGCGCGAAAACGCGCTCAGCCGCGAGCAACTGGCTGCGCTGGGGATTACCGCGCAAGGCATGGCCGAGGCGCTGGACTCAGGAGCGGTGAAAGGCTGGGTTTGCCTGGCGGCGGAGCGCATCGTCGGCTTCTGCCTGGCCGACATCGGTGCCGGCGAAATCCTGGTGCTAGCGGTGTTGCCGCAGCATGAGGGACGCGGGGCGGGCAAGGGCCTGCTGCAGCGGACGATAGCCGCCGTTTGCAAAGATCGGGTGTGGCTGGCGGCCAATCCCGACCCTGCCGGCCGCGCCCACGGCTTCTACCGCGCCTGTGGCTTCCTGCCGAATGGCGAGCGGGATGAGCATGGCGACGAAATCCTGGTCTACCGCGCGCAGCTGTCCGCTTGAGCACCCGCCTGCCGGAAGTTTGACGCCGCGCATTGGCCTTGCGGCGCGGCTTGTGGTAGAAAGCGTCAGCCCGTTTTTTTAGCGCGACCATCATGACCCAGTTGCAATTCGATCTCGACGCCGTACTCGACACCCTGGCCGAAAAAGGCTGGGTCGTTATTCCGCAAGCGCTGCCCGGCGAGCTGGCGCGTAATCTGCGCGAAGCCTGCCTGCAAGTGTGGGATGAGGGACGCTTCCATCAGGCGGCAACAGGCCGCGCCGGGGGCCAGGCGCGCCGCGCCGAGATCCGTTCCGATTCCGTGTTGTGGCTGGATCAGGTGGCGGAGCTGCCGGCCGTGCGGGCCTACCATTCGGCGATGGATGAAATCATGCAGGCGGTGAACCGCGGCCTGTACCTGGGCCTGGCCGAGCTGGAGTCGCACTTCGCCGTCTATCCGCAAGGCGCTTTCTATAAAAAGCATCTGGACCGCTTCCAGGACGACGACGCGCGCATGCTGAGCACGGTGTTCTACCTCAACGAAAACTGGCCGGCGGACAGCGGCGGCCAGATACGCCTGTATCTGGACGGCGATTGCGGCGAGCATGTTGATGTGGAACCGGAAGCCGGCACGCTGGTGCTGTTCCTTGCCGACCGTTTCTGGCATGAAGTGCTGCCGGCGCGCCGGCAGCGGCTGTCGGTCACCGGCTGGTACCGCCGCGGCAGCCTGCCGTGGTAGCGGTTCAGCGCTGAGCCAGTCGGGCCTGGCGCGCCAATAGCGCCGCCCAGCCCGGATCGTCGGCGCTGTTGTCCTTCAGGGCGATGCCGGTTTGCGCGCCGCGCGCGGCGGCGATCAGCCAGGCCAGCTTGAACGCCGCCAGCGGACAGGGCAGGCCATCCGGCCGCACATTGGAGATGCAGTTGCGCTCGGCGTCGCTGCGGCCCACCCGCGGTGCGCCGGTCAGGTACAGCCCCAGGCTGTCGGGCGAACTCAGGCCCGGCCGCTCGCCTATCAGCATCACAGTCATCTTCGCCTCAAGGCATTCCCCGGCCTCGTCGGCCAGCGCCACCCGCGCCTCGCGCGCAAGCAGCAGCGGACCGATCTGCAAATCCATTTCCTTCAGCCGCGGCAGCAGCTCCATCAGCAGCGGCCGCGCATGCTGGGCGGCGGCGCGCGAGGACAGGCCGTCGGCCAGGACCAGCAGCAGGTCGCAGCCCTTGCGCGTTTCCGCCAGCAACCGCTCGCGGCTGACGGCGTCCAGCCGGCGGCCCAAGTCCGGTCGTTGCAGGTATTCGGCGCGGTTGACGGCGGCGCTGTGGACCAGCAGCACGCGGTGGCCATCCGCCTGGAGCTGGCGCGCCAGTTCGGCGTCGTCCAGCGGGGTGTGCACCGCGTCGCGCGCCTGGGCGTGGGCCAGCGCGAAGCGCAGCGTCTCGCGGCTGGGGAGGCTGCTGCCGGCGCGGCCCAACGCGATGCGGGCGGCGGTGAGGGACGAGAACTCGCTCCAGCCGTCTTCCGTCACGATATGCTTGTCGGGCTGGCTCATAGGGTCTCCATCATCGCCAGCAGCTTCTGCTGGCGGGTTTGCGGCAACAGCCGGCCATGGCGGGTGATCTCCATCGCCTCCAGCCAGTCGTCGAACTCCGGCGCGCGTTTCAGGCCCATGAGCTGGCGCAGGTAGAGCGCGTCGTGGAATGAGGTGCTCTGGTAGCCCAGCATGATGTCGTCGGCGCCGGGCACGCCGATGATGAAGTGCACGCCGGCCGCGCCCAGCATGGTCAGCAGGGTGTCCATGTCATCCTGGTCGGCTTCGGCGTGGTTGGTGTAGCAGATGTCGCAGCCCATGGGCAGGCCCAGCAGCTTGCCGCAGAAATGGTCTTCCAGGCCGGCGCGGATGATCTGCTTGCCGTTGTACAGGTATTCCGGGCCGATGAAGCCGACCACGGTGTTGACCAGCAAGGGCGAGAAGCGGCGCGCCACCGCGTAGGCGCGCGCCTCGCAGGTCTGCTGGTCCACGTCCCAGTGGGCGCCCGCCGACAGCGCGCTGCCCTGGCCGGTTTCGAAATACATCACGTTGTCGCCCACGCCGCCGCGTTTCAATTCCAGGGCGGCCTGATGCGCCTCGTCCAGCAGCGCCAGGCTGACGCCGAAGCCGGCATTGGCTTTTTCGGTGCCGGCCACCGACTGGAACACCAGGTCCACCGGCGCGCCCTGGCGGATCAGCTGCAGCGTGGTGGTGACGTGGGTGAGCACGCAGCTCTGGGTGGGTATCGCGTAGCGCTGGCGGACTTCGTCCAGCAGCGCCAGCAGCTGGTGGATGGCCTGCGGGCTGTCGCCTGCCGGATTGATGCCCACCACCGCGTCGCCGGCGCCGTACAGCAGGCCATCCAGCATGGCGGCGGCGATGGCGCGCGGATCGTCTGCCGGGTGGTTGGGTTGCAGCCGCACTCCCATATGGCGGGGCAGGCCCTGGGTGTTGCGAAAGGCGGTGACCACCCGGCATTTCTTCGCCGCCAGCACCAGGTCCTGATTGCGCATCAGCTTGGATGCGGCCGCCGCCATTTCAGGGGTCAGTCCCGGCGCCAGCGCGGCCAGGCTGTCGGCGTTGGCGGCGTCGGACAGCAGCCAGTCGCGCAGACCGCCGACGGTGAGGTGGGAGACGGCGGCGAAGGCGGCCGTGTCATGGCTGTCCAGGATCAGCCGGGTGACTTCGTCTTCCTCGTAGGGGATCAGCGCCTCGTTGAGGAAAACCGTCAGCGGCAGCTCGGCCAGGCACATCTGCGCCGCCACCCGCTCCTCGGCGCTGGCGGCGGCGACGCCGGCCAGTTGGTCGCCGGAGCGCAGCGGGCTGGCGCGCGCCATCAGGGTTTTCAGGTCGGCGAAGCGGTAACGGCGCGGTCCTATGGTGATGGCGTGGCTCATGTCGGCGCTCGTGCGGATTGGGAGGCCGGGGCCGCCGCGGCGTCCGCCGGCCCCTCCAGCATGGCGTCGCCGTCCGCCGCCGCGCGCTGCTTGCCGGTCAGCAGGAAATAGGCGAAGCCCAGCAACAGCGTAACAGCAAAAACCGCGGCCAGCAGCTGGTTGTTGTAGGCCATGGCCAGCAGGCAGACCATGGCGCAGATCAACGCCAGCGCCGGCAGCCACTTGGGCAGGTGGCCGGCGCGCGCGAGCGCGAAGATCTGCCGCGAATAGCCGATGATGATGCCGTGAAACGACGCCACCAAGCCGAACAGCCCCAGCCATACCAGCATGTGCAGCCAGCCGCTGTGCTTGCCCACTATCATCTTCATCGCCTGCGGCAGCGGGTCGTTGATATCGGCCAGCCTGCTCCAGTCGCCGGTGCTGCCGGGGTGCGGGATGGCGGTGGTCAGCTCGGTGAAACGGAAAATGAAGGCGGCGTGCATCCGCGCCACGAACCGCGAAGTGCAGAGAAAGCCGAGCGTGCCGGCGGCGACCCCGCCGTAGCTCCAGCCGAAGTATTCGCCGGATATCACCAACCCCACCGCGATGCCCGATAACGGCCAGCCGCCCAGCTTGCGGGCCAATGCTTGTGTCGATGCGTTGATGGCTTTTCCTGTGCGCTTGTTATCCTTGCCGGAGTGGAAGGGCGGATATGCCGCATCGCTTGAGTATGCAAAAAAAATGCCAGCCTTGCCGGCGGATTTGCCGATCCGCAGGCCGCCATCGCCTGATTCCGGTGCATGGCCGGCAAGGGCATGCACCGCGATGGGCCGTGCTAGAATCGATTGCAATACGCAATGGAGCAGGGGAAAAGCAGATGTCTGGCAATAGCATGGGGCGCTTGTTCACGGTAACTTCTTTCGGCGAGAGCCATGGGCCGGCGATAGGCTGCGTGGTGGATGGCTGCCCTCCGGGGCTGGCGCTGTCCGAGGCCGACATACAACTGGAGTTGGACCGGCGCAAGCCCGGCACCAGCCGCCACGTGACCCAGCGCCGCGAGCCGGACACGGTGGAAATCCTGTCCGGGGTGTACGAGGGCAAGACCACCGGCACGCCGATCGCGCTGTTGATCCGCAACACCGACCAGCGCAGCAAGGACTACGGCAATATCGCCGACACTTTCCGTCCCGGCCACGCCGACTACTGCTACTGGCATAAGTATGGGGTGCGCGATCCGCGCGGCGGCGGCCGCTCGTCGGCGCGTGAAACCGCGGTGCGGGTGGCGGCTGGCGCCATCGCCAAGAAATGGCTGAACGAGAAGCACGGCATCGTGATCCGCGGCCACATGACGCAGATCGGCGAAGTGGCCATTCCGTTCACCAGCTGGGAGCACACCAATCAGAACCCTTTCTTCGCCGCCGACGCCGACATCGTGCCGCGGCTGGAGGAGTATATGGACAGCGTCCGCAAGAGCCTGGATTCGATAGGCGCGCGGCTGCGCGTGGTCGCCGACAACGTGCCGGTGGGCTGGGGCGAGCCGGTGTTCGACCGCCTGGACGCCGACATCGCCTACGCGATGATGAGCATCAACGCGGTGAAGGGCGTGGAGATCGGCGCCGGCTTCGGCTGCGTGGCGCAGCGCGGCAGCGAGCATGGCGATGAGCTGACGCCCGAGGGCTTCGCCAGCAACCACGCCGGCGGGATGCTGGGAGGCATCTCAACCGGCCAGCAGATCGACGTTTCCATCGCCATCAAGCCCACCTCGTCCATCGCTCAGCCGCGCCGCTCGATCAACAAGCAGGGCGAAGCGGTGACGATGGAAACCCACGGCCGCCACGACCCCTGCGTCGGCATCCGCGCCACGCCGATCGCCGAGGCGATGCTGGCGCTGGTGCTGATCGACCATGCTTTGCGCCACCGCGCGCAATGCGACGATGTGCGGGTGGAAACGCCCAGAATTGCTGGGCATATCGGCTAGAATTTATAGATACCGGCCGGAAATCGCCCAGGCCTGTTCGAGATAGGATGGCACCATGCTGAAAAGTCTGATTGATGGCTTGGCCGGACGCCTGAAGAAAACGGCGACAGACGAAGCGGTCCAGGGGCCTGAGGTCAAGCCGGAAAGAGTCCTAGTGGCGCTGCCGGAGCCGGAGGAGGTGCCGACCGACCTGCCGGCGACCCTGGGCTTCGTTTCGCACCAGCCGGTGATGGACCGGCAGCAGAGGGTGGTGGCCTACGACTTCTTCGTGCGCCAGGGCAAGCGCAATATCGAGGCGGGCAAGCAGCAGGAATTCGACCGCTTGCTGTTGTCGACGCTGCAGAACATGGACGTGTTCCGGCTGCTGGCCTATCGCCGCGCTTTCGTCCATATCGCGATGACCTCGCTGGACGAGCCTCTGCTGCGCCAGATGCCGGCGGGCAGCGTGATATTCGTGCTGGAGGTGGTGCCCGGGGTGATCGTGGCCGAACACATGCTGACGCAGCTTGATCATCTGCAGAAGCTGGGGCTGCGCTTCGCGGTGGAGCCGGCGTCCTACGATCAGTCCATCCTCAGCCCGGCCTTGCAGGCCGACCTGTTCAGCCGGGTGGACTTCATGGTGCTGGACTTCGCCGGGCCGTCCACCCGGGTGCTGGCCCCCATCCTCGATCAATTGCCCAAGCGTTATCCGGGCGCGCGCTGGATGGCGCGCAATGTCGGCACCGCCGAAGACCTGGATGTCTGCCTGCGCGCGCCGGGTCATAACCGTTTCGCCTTGTTCCACGGCCCTTTCGTCACCACCGCCCACGCGCTGGAGGGCGGCAAGGTGGACACCAGCCAGACCCGCGTGCTGCAGATCATGCGGCTATTGCGCACCAATGCAGATCCGAAGGAGGTCGAGGCGCAGTTCAAGCTGGATTCGGTGCTGTTGTTCAAGTTGCTGCGCTTCATCAACTCCCCGGTCCACGGCTTGTCGCGCAAGGTGCAGACCATAGAGGAAACCCTGCTGCTGCTGGGTAGGGAAACCCTGTTCAAATGGTTGTCCATGTTGTTGTTCACCTCGCGCAAGGAGGATGGCACCGCCGTCTCGCTGCTGGAAAAGTCGCTGATCCGCGCCCGCTTCATGGAAAAGCTGGGCGGCTATCGCGGCAACAAGCTGGAGTCGGAGCACCTGTTCCTCACCGGCATGTTTTCCTTGCTGGACGTGCTGCTCAACATTCCCTTCCCCGATGTGCTGGACCCGATGGAGCTGCCGCTGACGGTCCGGGAGGCGGTGGTGGAGCACAAGGGCATCTTCGCCTCCCATCTGTCGCTGGCTCTGGCCTGCGAGCACGGCGACAACGTGCAGATAGAGGCGCTGGTCAGGGTGCTGGATTTCGATCTGGAGCTGGCCAACCAGTACTATCTGGATTCGGTGGTGTGGGCGCAGGTGGTGCTGCGCGAGAGCGAAGTCCACAATAACGTCGAGGCGATCTGACGCCTGGCCGGCGCGCGTCCCGGCGCCCGCGTTCCTTCCAGGCTTGCCTGCCGCCCGATTTGCTGGGACTGGACAGCCGCCATCTTCCTTCGTCTCCTCCGCGCTTGTACAAATACCTAGCGGCCGGCATCCGGCGGGAAGAGGCCCTTTCCTTGTGTATGCTGCAAGAAGGCCCCTTCTCCGGGTGATCCCATGCCGACCGTTTTCCTTCCACCCCTGCGCGGGGCGCAGCGCCAGCAAATTGAAGTGCGGTCCCGCAGCGCGCTGGAGGCTTGCGGATCGACGCTGCGCTTCGACTTGCATTTTCCCGGGCACTGGCGGGCGCCGTCGGGACGCAATCCTTGCGCGGCGGCGATGGAGCAGGAGGTGCTGGACTGGTTTGCCGGCTTGGGGTGCACTGCGGCGGAGCTGGAGCGGGTTCAGGGTTTCTCCGTGAGCAATTACGTCGGCCAGCCCTTTCCGCGCTTATCTCGGGAACGGACCCTGCTGGTGGGAAAATTCATGGCGCTGTGGCTGTTATGGGACGACATCCAGGTGGAGAGGTTGCAGCGGATGTGGTCCCACGGCTTGCCCGATCCCGACTCGCCGGCGCAGATGTCGCGTTTCGACCGTGGTTGGGGGCAGCTGTTCGCCGATCTGGCCCGCCGCCGCAGTGCCGGCTGGATGCGCGCGCTCAACCAGGGCATGGCAGACTGGTGCCGGGCGGCGACGCGGGAGGCCAATGTGATGCGGCAGTGGCATGGCTTGGGCCGGTTGCCGGATTTTTCCGCGCAGCTGGAGTTGCGCATCGCCACCATAGGCATGTATGTCGCGCTGCGTTTGCTGGAGGACGCCTGCGATCAGGAATTCCCCGACAGTTTCCACGCCCGGCCGGCGGTGCGCCATCTGGCCAGATTGTCCAATCTGCTGGTCGGCCTCGGCAGCGACCTGTTCAGCCTGGGCAAGGATCTGGCCGGCGGGCAGATCAATTTGGTGCTGGCGCTGACGCAAGGCCAGGGCCTGAGCGCGGAGGAGGCCATACGCCGGCTGTTGGAGCTGCATCGCCAGGCGATCGGCGAGTACGATGCGCTGGCGGATGAAGCCGAGGCGCTGCCGGGCGTTGCCGCGGCGGATGTCCGCCGTTGGCTGGACGACATCCGCTACGCCACGCTGGGCCTGACGCTGTGGGAGTCGCAATCGCCGCGCTGCCGCGAGCATGCGGTGTGGATAGATGGCCGCAAGATGGCGCTGGATCTGGTCTGGCGCGAAACCGCCTGACTGCCCGTTCTCGCTTCCCGGCGTTGCCGGACTCGTGTGTTACCATTTGGCACGCATGCCGGATGGCCTTCCCTTCGCCCGCTGATGGTTTCCCTGGATGGCACTCTTTCGGACATGCATGCCTGGCTTGATGCATGTCTGCGGCGTTTCGCACCTGAAAAACGGATTGAACAGATCATTATGAGCGCAACTATTCTTGTCACCGGCGCCGCCGGTTATATCGGATCGCATACTTGCGTCGAACTTTTGGCGGCGGGTTTTGATATCGTTGCCGTGGACAATTTCTGCAACAGCAAGTTCGAGGCCATTCGCCGGGTGCAGGAACTGGCCGGCCGCACGCTGGCTTTCCATGAGGCTGATGTCCGAGACCAGGCCGCGCTGGACGGCATTTTCTCCCGGCACCGGGTCGACGCGGTGATCCACTTTGCCGCTTTGAAGGCGGTGGGCGAGTCGGTTGCCCAGCCCTTGCGCTATTACGAGAACAATGTGGTGGGCACGCTGACGCTGCTGGAGGCGATGCGGCGGGCTTCGGTGCGGCAGATCGTCTTCAGCTCCTCGGCCACGGTGTACGGCGACCCCGCCGAAGTCCCCATCCGCGAGGACTTCCCGATTGGCGTCATCACCAATCCCTATGGCCGCAGCAAGCGCATGATGGAAGAGATTCTCGAGGATCTGTCGCGTTCCGAGCCAGGTTGGCGGATCGGACTGCTGCGCTACTTCAATCCAGTGGGGGCGCATGCCAGCGGACGGATAGGCGAGGACCCCAACGGCACGCCCAACAACCTGATGCCCTATATCAGCCAGGTGGCGGTGGGCAAGCTGGCGCGGCTCAGCGTGTTCGGCGGCGACTACCCGACGCCGGACGGCACCGGCGTGCGCGACTATATCCATGTCGTCGATCTGGCGATTGCCCACGTCAAGGCGGTGCAGGCGCTGGCAACGGTGGACGGCGTGTTGACGGTCAATGTGGGAACCGGCCAGGGGTGCTCGGTGCTGGACATGATCAAGACATTCAGCCGCGTCAGCGGGCGGGACATTCCTTATCAACTGGCGGAGCGCCGCGCCGGGGATATCGCCTGCTGCTATGCCGATCCGGGCAAGGCCGAGCGGGTGCTGGGCTGGAAGGCCGAGCGCACGCTGGAGGACATGTGCCGCGACAGCTGGAGATGGCAGCAAGCCAATCCTCGCGGCTACGAAGCCTGAGGCGTCCGCGCCAGGGACCGTCGCGGGCATCTGCCATCTCTGCCGCGGCTGGCGCCGGATGCGCCGCGCAAAGACGCGGCGTTCCGGTTCCTGCCAGTCGCTCTTCAGCCGGCGTGCCAGGCGGTGAGGCCGTTCATACCATGTTTTCCGGCTTGACCCAGGCGTCGAACTGCTCCGCCGTGACGTGGCCCAGTTCCAGCGCCGCCTGCTTCAGCGTGCCGCCATGCTGGTGGGCGTGCTTGGCGATGGTGGCGGCCTTGTCGTAGCCGATATGCGGATTGAGCGCGGTCACCAGCATCAACGATTGCTCCAGCAGCTGGGCGATGCGGGCGCGATTGGGCTGCATGCCGGCGATGCAGTGCTCGCGCAGGCTGGCCATGCCGTCGGACAGCAGCCGCAGGCTTTGCAGGAAGTTGTGCGCGATCATCGGCTTGAACACGTTCAGTTCGAAATTGCCGGAGGCGGCGCCGATGCCGATGGCCACGTCGTTGCCCAGCACCTGGCAGCACAGCATGGTGACGGCTTCGCACTGGGTTGGATTGACCTTGCCGGGCATGATGGAGCTGCCCGGCTCGTTTTCCGGCAGAGTCAGCTCGCCCAGGCCGCAGCGTGGACCGGAGGCCAGCCAGCGGATGTCGTTGGCGATCTTCATCAGCGCGGCGGCCAGCGTCTTCAGCGCGCCGTGGGCGGCCAGCATCGGCTCATGGCCGGCCAGCGCGGCGAATTTGTTGGCGGCGCCGGCAAACGGCAGGCCGGTCTGCAAGGCCAGCACTTCGGCCACCCGGGCGCCGAATTGCGGATGGGTGTTGAGGCCGGTACCGACCGCGGTGCCGCCCGCCGCCAGCTGGCACAACGCCGGCAGGCTGGTTTGCAGCGCCTGCTCGGCCAATTGCAGCTGGGCGGCCCAGCCGGAGACTTCCTGTTCCAGCGTCAGCGGAGTGGCGTCCTGCAGATGGGTGCGGCCTATCTTGACGATGCCGGCGAACTCGCGGGACTTGGCTTCAAGCGCCTGGCGCAGTTCGGCCAGGCTGGGCAGCAATTGGCGCGCCATTCCCAGCGCCGCGGCCACATGCATCGCGGTGGGGAAGATGTCGTTCGACGACTGGCCGCGATTGACTTCGTCATTGGGGTGGACCAGTCGCCGGATGCCGCGCTCGCCTCCCAGCAGCTCGGACGCGCGGTTGGCCAGCACCTCGTTCATGTTCATATTGCTCTGGGTTCCGGAGCCGGTCTGCCACACCGACAGAGGAAACTGTCCGTCGTGCCGGCCGGCCAGCACTTCGTCGGCGGCGGTGACGATGGCTTGCGCCTTGGCGCCGTCCAGCAGCCCCAGCTCCATATTGGTCAGCGCGCCGGCGCGCTTGACCATCGCCAGTGCCAGTATCAGTTCCTGCGGCATCTTTTCGCTGGAAATGGCGAAGTGCTCCAGCGAACGCTGGGTCTGCGCGCCCCATAGCGCGCTGTCGGCCACGTCGATGGGGCCGAAGCTATCTGTTTCCACGCGTTGCGTCTTGTTCATGCGGCTTTCTCCCGGCAGCCTGAACTGAATTCCGAAGTCATAGTCTTAGCCTATTCTGGTAAGTGTTCGATTCGAAGGGCCTGACGCCGGCATCCGGCATCCCGCCCGAGCCTATTCCGCTTGTCGATGTCTACAGGAGTCCACCATGTCCCTGCGTGCCCAAGACAGTTTACGCGAATTCCAGCTGGCCTCCGGCCAGACCGTCCGATTCCATTCCCTGCCGGCCTTGGCCGAACTCGGCGTCGGCGATGTCCGCCGCCTGCCGGTATCGTTGCGCATCGTGCTGGAGTCGCTGTTGCGCAATCTGGATGGCCAGCGTATCGGCGAGGACCACGTCCGGCAACTGGCCAACTGGCGTCCGCAGGACGCGCGCAGCGAGGAAATCCCCTTCGTGGTGGCGCGCATCGTGTTGCAGGATTTCACCGGCGTGCCCTTGTTATGCGATCTGGCGGCGATGCGCAATGTGGCGCAGCGCTTCGGCAAGCCGCCCAAGATCATCGAGCCGCTGGTGCCGGTGGATCTGGTGGTGGACCACTCGGTGCAGGTGGATTATTTCAGGGAAGGCAATGCGCTGGATCTGAACATGCAGCTGGAGTTCCACCGCAATGCCGAGCGCTACCGCTTCATCAAGTGGGGGATGCAGGCCTTCGACACCTTCAGGGTGGTGCCGCCGGGGATAGGCATCGTGCATCAGGTGAATCTGGAATACCTGGCGCGCGGCGTGCTGCAGAAAGACGGCGTGTACTATCCGGACACGCTGGTGGGCACCGATTCGCACACCACCATGATCAATGCGCTGGGCGTGGTGGGCTGGGGCGTGGGGGGCATCGAGGCCGAGGCCGGCATGCTGGGGCAGCCGGTGTACATGCTGACGCCTGATGTGGTGGGTGTGAACCTTAGCGGCAGGCTGCGCGAGGGCGTCACCGCCACCGACCTGGTGCTGGCGGTGACGGAAATGCTGCGCAAGGCCAATGTGGTGGGCAAGTTCGTCGAGTTCTTCGGCGCTGGCGCCGCCACGCTGACCCTGCCGGACCGCGCCACGTTGGCCAATATGGCGCCGGAGTACGGAGCCACCATGGGTTTCTTTCCGCCGGACGAGCAGGCGGCGGCTTATCTCGCCGCCACCGGCCGCAGCGATGCGGAAGTGGATGCGTTCAGCCGTTATTTCCAGGCGCAGGGGCTGTTCGGCATGCCGGCGGCGGGGGATATCGACTACAGCCGCGTGCTGGAACTGGATCTGGCCGGCGTGGTTCCCTGCGTGGCCGGGCCCAAGAGGCCGCAGGATCGCATCGCGCTGCCTGGACTGAAAGAGCGGTTCGCCGAACTGCTGGCGCAGCCGGCATCGAGCGGCGGCTACGGCAAGGCCGGCGCCGCGCCGGCGGCCGGTGGCGCGCTGGACCACGGCTCGGTAGTGATCGCCGCCATCACTTCCTGCACCAATACCTCCAACCCCGGCGTGATGCTGGCGGCCGGCATCCTGGCGCGGAAGGCGGCGGCGCGCGGCCTGAAGGTGGCGCCGCATATCAAGACTTCGCTGGCGCCCGGTTCGCGGGTGGTCACCGATTATCTCGCCAAGGCAGGACTGCTGCCGCCGCTGGAGCAACTGGGTTTCCGGGTGGTGGCTTACGGCTGCACCACCTGTATCGGCAACTCCGGGCCGCTGGATGCGGCGCTGGAGGCGGAAATCACCGGCCAGGACCTGATCTGCGCCGCGGTGCTGTCCGGCAACCGCAACTTTGAGGCGCGCATCCACCCGGCGATCAAGGCCAACTTCCTGATGAGCCCGCCGCTGGTGGTGGCTTTCGCGCTGGCCGGGCGGGTGGACATCGATCTGGACCAGCAGCCGCTGGGCGCGGACGACACCGGCCAGCCGGTGTATCTGCGCGAGATCTGGCCCAGCCAGCGGGAGGTGGCGGATGCGCTGCTGCGGGCCACCGATCCGGCCACTTATCGCCGGCTGTATCAGGACTTCGTCAGCGGCAATCCGCTATGGAGCGCCATCGCCGCGCCGACGGGACAAGTGTACGGCTGGGACGTCTCCAGCTATATCGCCGAGCCGCCGTTCTTCCAGGGTTTCGCCATGCAGCCGGCGGCGGTGCCCCAGGTGACGGGGGCGCGGGCGCTGGCCATCTTCGGCGATTCGGTCACCACCGACCACATCAGCCCGGCTGGTTCGATCAAGGCCGCCTCGCCGGCCGGCCTGTATCTGCAGCAGCAGGGCATCAAGCCGGTGGATTTCAACAGTTACGGCTCGCGCCGCGGCCACCATGAAGTGATGATGCGCGGCACCTTCGCCAATGTGCGCATCCGCAACCTGATGCTGCCGCCGGACGCCGACGGCCGGCCGGTGGAGGGCGGCCTGACCTTGAGCCAGCCGGACGGCGCGCAGAAATTCATTTACGACGCGGCGATGGAATACCAGAAGGCGGGCACGCCGACGCTGATTTTCGCCGGCGAGGAGTACGGTACCGGCTCCAGCCGCGACTGGGCGGCCAAGGGCACGCGGCTGCTGGGCGTGAAGGCGGTAGTCGCCAGAAGCTTCGAGCGCATCCACCGCTCCAACCTAGTGGGCATGGGTGTGCTGCCGCTGCAGTTCAAGGGCGCGGACAGCGCCGCCGGCCTGAAGGGAGACGAGGAGTTCGACCTGAGCGGCCTGGAGGGCGGCATCCGGCCGCAGCAGGATGTCACGCTGACCATACGCAGCCGCGATGGCCGGAGCCGGCAATTGCAGCTGCTGCTGAGGATTGATACCCCGGTGGAAGTGGAGTACTACCTGCACGGCGGCATTCTGCCTTATGTGTTGCGGCAGCTGTTGAGCTGAGCGCGTGTGGTTTTGCCTCTTGCGGGGCGAAGCCGTGAAGGTTGCCGGGCTCGTCCATCTGGCAGGAGGTGAATCCTGCGCTGCCGCATGTCATGCGCTTGCCGCCGCGGGTTTTCATTTGATCCCGCCTCTGTGGCTGGAGTAGTCTTGTCGGCTCTGCGGCATTCCGGCGACTGCGATTTCGGCGATGCGCATTTTC
Source organism: Chromobacterium sphagni (assembly GCF_001855555.1). Lineage (GTDB taxonomy): Bacteria > Pseudomonadota > Gammaproteobacteria > Burkholderiales > Chromobacteriaceae > Chromobacterium > Chromobacterium sphagni. The sequence continues at coordinate 344,943 of NZ_MKCT01000017.1, forward strand.
AGGCGGGCGGGTGCCGATGATGGTTGAGGATATTCAGGTCTGGCTGACGCCTCTGGCGCGTTGCCACGATCCCTTTTTGTTGGAAGCGTACGCGGCCTTGCTGTCGGGCGAGGAGCGGGTGCGCTGGCGTGCCTTCGTATTCGAGCGCGACCGACATGCCTACCTGGTGACGCGCGCGTTGGCGCGGACGGTGCTTGGGGAGAGGTTGGGCGTCGATCCCGCGCGACTGGATTTTCAGCGCGGCCCTTACGGCAAGCCCAGCCTGGGCGGATCCGCCGCGGGCGCGGGGCTGAGCTTCAATCTGTCACATACCGACGGCATGGTGGTTCTGTCGGTCGCGGCGGGAAGGGAGCTGGGGGTGGATGTGGAAAGCGTCATGCGGCCGCCGGCGCTGGATATCGCCTGGGACAATTTCTCCAGCGAAGAGGCGCGCGAGCTGTCGGCCTTGGAGGGGAGTGCCAGGGCGGATCATTTCTGGATGCTCTGGACTTTGAAGGAAGCCTATCTTAAGGCGCTGGGCTGCGGACTGAACGCGCCTTTGGACTGCATTTCCTTCTCTGCGCGCTCTCCGGGCGAGATTGTTTATGCGCGGCAGCGTTCCGGGGACGCTGACGCCCGCCGTTGGCATTTCTGGCATTGGGCGCCGTCGGCTTCGCATGCGGCGTCGCTCTGCGTCGAGTCCACCGCCGCCGCGCCGCCCGGTTTGATCCTGCGCGAAGCGCTGCCGCTGGCGCGCGCGGTCCAGCTTCCCTTCGCGCCCGCGGTCCAATCGATCCGGGAGCGAGCCTCGTCCCTGGCCTGGCCGGGCGCGGGGTGAGCGAGCGTCAAGCCGTGTGCGCGGCCTTGGACAAGCGGCAGACAAAACAAAAAAGCCCTTGATTTCTCAAGGGCTTTGATGCGTTGCTGGCGGAGAGGGAGGGATTCGAACCCTCGGTACGCTCGCACGTACGCCTGATTTCGAGTCAGGTACATTCGACCACTCTGCCACCTCTCCGGCGCCAGACAAGAAACGCATTCTAGTTGCAGATGCAGGCCTTGTCAATATCAAATTGCAGGATTCTGCGCATGAAAAACGCCACCGCGAGGGTGGCGTTTCTGTTGGCGCGAGGCTGGCGGATTCAGGCGTGCTTGCCGGGCTTCAGCTCGCCTTCCCATTTGGCCACCACGGCGGTGGCGATGGAGTTGCCCACCACATTGGTGGCGGAGCGGCCCATGTCCAGGAAGTGGTCGATGCCCAGCAGCAGCAAGAGGCCGGCTTCCGGAATGTTGAACTGCGACAGCGTGGCGGCGATCACCACCAGCGACGCGCGCGGCACGCCGGCCATGCCTTTGGAGGTCAGCATCAGGATCAGCAGCATCGAGATTTCCTGTGCCAGGGTCAGGTCTATGCCGTAAGCCTGGGCGATGAAGATCACTGCGAAGGTGCAGTACATCATCGAACCGTCGAGGTTGAACGAGTAGCCCATCGGCAGCACGAAGCTGGCGATCTTGTTGGACACGCCGAAGCGTTCCAGTTGTTCCAGGGTTTTCGGGTAAGCGGCTTCCGAGCTGGCGGTGGTGAACGACAGCAGCAGCGGTTCCTTGATCATGCCCATCAGATGCAGCAGGCGCGGGCCGACGATCAGCACGCCGACGGCGATCAGCAGCGCCCATAGAATGCCTACCGACAGGTAGAACTGGGCCATGAACTTGCCGTAGGTGGCCAGGATGGACAGGCCTTCCTTGGCGACGGTGGCGGCGATGGCGCCGAATACCGCCAGCGGCGCGAAGTTCATCACGTAGCTGGTGACTTTCAGCATCACGTGGGCCACCACATCCATCACGTCGATCAGCGCCTTGGCGCGTTCGCCCAGCGCGGCCATCGCGCTACCGAAGAACACCGAGAACACCACGATCTGCAGGATTTCATTGCCGGCCATCGCCTCAATCACGCTCTTGGGGATGGCGTGGGTGACGAAGTCTTTCATCGAAATGGCGCTGGCCTTGATGCCGGAGTCGGCGTGCAGATCGGGCAACGGCAGGTTCAGCGCCACGCCCGGCTTCAGGATGTTGACCATAATCAGGCCCAGGGTCAGCGACGCCAGCGAGGCGCCAATGAACCAGCCCATGGTCTTGCCGCCGATGCGGCCAACCGACTTGGCGTCGCCCATCTTGGCGATGCCGACCACCAGGGTGGCGATCACCAGCGGCGCGATGATCATCTTGATCAGGCGCAGGAAAATGTCGGTGAGGATAGACATGCCATCGACAAAGGTCTTGATGGCGGCGGCATCGGTGCCGGCGTACTGACGGAATAAGTAGCCGACCAAGATGCCCAGCAGCATTCCGACCAGGATCAAGGCCGTGAGTTTTTTCGACTTCATTGAGTTGTTCCTGCCTGAGTTTGAGACGTTTCAAAACGAGCGCCGCATTTTTCGCAACATGACATCTGACTTTAAGGGGGTCATGCGTGCTTGCCGTGTGTCCGGCATGCTTCGCCATGTAGCGGCCGAGCTACTTTATTGTTTTAGCCGGGATTGCCGGGTTTTTTGCCTGTTCTTGTCGGACAGGTGAGGCGGGCCGAAGGTTAGCGATTATAGTGAGTTAGCGATGGCTTGTCTTGGCGGGATTTCGATAATTGTGGTTCATATTCGAATGTGTTTGTTGTTTTTAAATGATTTTTGAATTTAAATTGCCTTGATGATTGTCATTGACATGCCATTGTCGGCATGGTCATGAGGCAAAAAAAGCAGCCTGTGGCTGCTTTTGTAGCGGGGCGACAACGCGTGGCTAGCGGTGGATGTCCAGTGTGACGTCGCCGCGCTCTGCGGCCACGGTTTCCAGAATGTCCAGCACGGCGGCGTAGACGTCGGCCCCCAGCGCTTTTTCCGTCTCGGCGGTTTCGCGCCAGATCAGTTGATACGGGCCTGGCACTTCGTTGGCCAGGCAGTCGTACAACGCATCCAGATTGCGGCCGAAATGGGGCGGCAGCCGCAGTTGGCGGCTCATTTCATTGAACAGCTGTTGCAGGCTGAGGATATGGCGTAGTTCGCACACGGTTACCGGCATGTCGCCACCTCGACGAAGCGGTTGTAGTGGTCGACGCTGACGTAGCGCTGTCCCTGGCGGCTGAATACCAGCCGGTTGGCGCCGCGCTTGCCGCCTTTGTAGTTCAGATCGGCCTCCTGCCACTGGCCTTGGGGCAGTTGCTTCTCGTAGTTGCCGAAACGGTCGCCGCCCATGGATTTGCCACGCAGCGCCGGCACGCTCCACAGGCTGCGGCCCGGATGCCAGCCGGCGGCCTGGGCCGCGCGCTTGGTGACGAATTTTTCCGGCAGCCTGCCGTCGTGGTTCAGGCTTTGCAGGGCGTCGGCCAATTCGGCCGCGTCCAGTTTTCCGCCAACCTGCCGGTTGGCCTGGGCCGCGGCGTCGCGACAGGAGGTGGCGGCGAACGCCGGCAGGCTGAGCGCGCTCAGCAGCAATAACAGCAGTCTTGTTTTCATTGCGGGTCCGGTTGCTAAGGTGAGGCCACGCCTGCTTGGGCGGGACCTCGGTAAGGGGGTTAGTCCAGAGGCACCGACTCTACCGGGTAGCTGTGGCCTATCAGCCGCGGCAGGCGCAGCCCCATGTCGTTGCCGTCGGCGGTGCTGATGAAGCGGTAGTGGCTGTCGCCCTGGCTGTCACGGCCATGCTGTCGCAGCAGGTCGCAGACGCGGCGGGCGATGGCCTCGGCCGGGTCGTACAGCTGGATCGCGTCGCCGGTGACTTCGCGGATCAGCGGCGCTAGAAACGGATAGTGGGTGCAGCCGAGCGCGATGTGGTCGATGTTTTCGGTCAGCAGCGGTTCCACTACCCGGCGCACCAGCGCGCGGGTGCGCTCGCCGGACAATTCTCCCGCCTCCACCTGCTCTACCCAGCCGTGGCCGGCGCGGCGCAACACATCCACGTCGCCGGCGTGCGCGTCCAGCAGCGTTTTGACCCGATCGCTGGCCAGCGTGTATTCGGTGGCCAGCACCGCGATGCGGCCGGTGCGGCTCATCGCCGCCGCGGGTTTGATCGCGGGTTCGATGCCGACGATCGGCAGCGAAAACTCCTCGCGCATTGCGGTGATGGCGGCAGTGGTGGCGGTGTTGCAGGCCACTACCAGCAGGGTGGCGCCCTGGCTGGCCAGGTAGTGCCCCACCTTGAGCGCCCGGGCTATGATTTCGTCCCTGCTGCGCTGGCCGTACGGGCAGTAGGCCTGGTCGGCCAGATAGGTGATGGGCCAGGCGGGCAGCGCGGCGCGCACCGCGCGCCACACCGACAGGCCGCCAAGCCCGGAATCGTACATCGCAATCATGTTGCCGCTCAGTTGTTCTGGATGACGATCTTGGGAAATTTGCCGGAGAAGTCCTGAGCTTTCTCGCCCACCTTCACCGCCACGCGGCGGGCGATGGCGCGGTACAGCTCGGCCGGCTTGCCTGCCGGATCGGCCGCCACGCTGGGCTTGCCGGCATCCACCGCCAGGCGGATGGCCAGCTCTAGCGGCAGAGAACCCAGCAGCTCGACTCCGAAGTCGGCGGCCATCCTGGCCGCGCCGCCTTCGCCGAAGATGTGCTCGGCGTGGCCGCAATGGCTGCAGATGTGGATGGCCATGTTCTCCACCAGGCCCAAGATGGGCACGTTCACCTTCTGGAACATGGTGACGCCCTTGCGCGCGTCCAGCAGCGCGATGTCCTGCGGGGTGGTGACGATCAGCGCGCCGGTGACCGGCACTTTCTGCGACAGCGTCAGCTGGATGTCGCCGGTGCCCGGCGGCATGTCTATCACCAGGTAGTCCAGATCGTCCCAGCGGGTGTCGTTCAGCAATTGCTGCAGCGCCTGGCTCACCATCGGGCCGCGCCATACCATCGCCTGGTCCGGGTCCACCAGGTAGCCGATAGACATGGTCTGGATGCCGTGTCCGACCAGCGGCCGCAGTTTGCCGTCGACGGACTCGGGGCGCTGGCCCTGCAGGCCCATCATCAATGGTTGCGACGGACCGTAGATGTCGGCGTCCAGCAAGCCGACGCGCGCGCCTTCGGCCGCCAGCGCCAGCGCCAAATTGGCGGCGGTGGTGGACTTGCCGACGCCGCCTTTGCCGGAGGCGACGGCGATGATGTTCTTCACGCCCTGCAGCAGCGGCACGCCGCGCTGGGCGGAGTGGCTGACGATCTGGCTGCTCACCCGCACTTCTACGGCGCGGCCTTCCGCGATCGGCGCCAGCGCGGTTTCAAACTGCTGGCGCACCGCGTCGAACTGGCTGTTGGCCGGGTAGGCCAGCACCACCTCCAGGCTGATGGCCTTGTCGCCGATCTGGAGGTTCTTGACGTTCTTGGCCGCCACGTATCCCTTGCCGGTATTGGCGTCGATCAGCGGCTTGAGGGTATCGAGGATCTGGGTTTCGAGCTGTGCCATGGTTTCGTTTTGCGTGGCTTGGTCGGCTGATGCGCCGAACATACGGGTGAGTTTGGAGAACATGCTGCGTTCCGGCTGAGGATTTCCGAGTATTTTAGTCGGATTTGTCGTGAGGCGCACCGCGCCCGATGGCTGCCATCTTACTCCTGTACGCAGGCAAAGGGCAGGGGAGGGGCGGCCGGATGCGCGGCGCGGGGCAAGTTTTTTTGATGAAAGTCATTGAAAAGAGTAGAATTGTCGGCTTTTCTCGAGTTGCGGCGCTGCCGCAGCGCCAAAGGCTCGGCCCCGTCAGGCCGCGGGCCCTGTTCTTTAAGCTGAAGAAAGGCATCTCCCGCTTTATGCAGTCCTCCAAACACGCCACTCTCACCTGGTCCAACCTGCTGTTCCCGCTGGCCCTGGTGCTGTTCGAGTTCGCCGTCTACATCTGCAACGACATGGTTCAGCCGGCCATGCTGTCCGTCACCCGCGAATTCATGGTCGACGCCGCCTGGGCGCCGGCTTCGATGACCGCCTTTTTGGCCGGCGGCGCGCTGCTGGCCTGGCTGACCGGCCCGCTGTCCGACCGCATCGGCCGTCGCCCGGTGCTGCTGTTCGGCGTCGGCTATTTCGCCATTACCTGCCTGGCCACTTATCTGGTCAGCTCGATAGAAGCCTTTATCGCACTGCGCGTGCTGCAGGGCATCGGTCTGTGCTTCATCAACGCCGTCGGCTACGCATCGCTGCAGGAGTCGTTTGAAGAGAGCGCGGCGGTGCGCGTCACCGCGCTGATGGCTAATGTGGCGTTGATCGCGCCGCTGGTCGGCCCGCTGGCCGGCGCCGCGCTGCTAGAGCTGGCGCCGTGGCGCAGCGGCTTCCTGTTCATCGCCGGCCTGTCGCTGCTGTCCTTGCTGGGCCTGATGTGGAAGATGCCGGAAACCGTGGCGCCCAGCCATGAGAGGCTGCCCTTGTCCAATATGGGCCGCGATTACCTGAAGGTGTTCGGCCAGAGCCGCTTCGTGCTGTCGGCGCTGTGCATTCCGCTGTTGGCGCTGCCGCTGATGGGCTGGATCGCGCTGTCGCCGGTGCTTTTGGTGCGCGATCTGCACATGAGCGCCGTGGAATATGGCCTGATGCAGATCCCGGTGTTCGGCGGCCTGATCGCCGGCAACCTGGCGCTGGCGGTGGTGGCCGACCGCTGGCCGCTGGGCCGCTCGGCGCTGGTGGGCATGTGGCCGATCGTCGGCGGCTTGCTGCTGATGGCGGGCGGCATCATGTTGTCCGCCACGCCGCAGTACTGGATGGCGGCCGGCATGACTCTGATGGCCTTCGGCGAGGGCCTGGCCTTCGGCGTGCTGTACCGCTTCGCGCTCATGTCCAGCGACGCGGCCGGCCGCGGCACGATTTCCGCCAGCATGAGCATGCTGTCGATGGCGGGCTACGCGCTGGGCATCGAGCTGTTCCGCCAGGTCTACCAGGCGGCCGGTCTGGCCGGCTACGCCGTGGTGGCGCTGAGCTTCTCGCTGGCCTACGTGGTAGTGGCGCGCCGGATGGTCGGCATCGCCATGGCCGAGCGGGCGGCGCCGGCGGTTGAAGAAGGCAAGCTCGCCAGCCAGGGCGCCTGAGTTTCGCGGAATCCGCTGTCGCAAGCCCGGAAGCCCCATGCTCCGGGCTTGCGCTTTTGTGCGGGGCAATATTTGGGCGCGCAAGCCTGATGACCGCTCGCCCGTTCTGTCTCTATAATCGATCGCTTGAGATTGCCAATCCAGGGAATGATCCGAATGACCAAACGCAAGATTCTGGTGACCAGCGCACTGCCTTACGCCAATGGCGCGATTCACCTCGGCCATATGCTGGAACAGATCCAGACCGACATCTGGGTGCGCTTCCAGAAGATGCGCGGCCATGAGTGCTATTACGTCTGCGCCGACGACACCCATGGCGCTCCGATCATGCTGGCTGCCGAAAAGCGCGGCATTTCGCCGGAACAGCTGGTGGACGAGGTGCGCACGCTGCATGTCGCCGATTCGCAGGGCTTCCTGATTGGGCACGACAATTACTACAGCACCAACAGTCCGGAAAACAAGGAACTGGCGAGCCAGGTGTACAAGGCGCTGCGCGCCGACGACAAGATCGCCGTGCGCACCATCGAGCAGCTTTACGATCCGGAAAAGCAGATGTTCCTGCCGGACCGCTTCGTCAAGGGCGAGTGCCCGAAGTGTTCCGCCAAGGATCAGTACGGCGACAACTGCGAAGTCTGCGGCGCCACCTACAACCCGACCGAGCTCAAGAACCCGTACTCGGCGGTGTCCGGCGCCAAGCCGGTGCTGAAAACCTCCGAGCACTACTTCTTCCGTCTGGGCGAGTGCGCCGATTTCCTGAAGCAGTGGACCAGCGGCAGCAGCGCACGCGCCGATGGCGCGATCCAGCCGCATCTGCAGCCGGAATCGCTGAACAAGATGAACGAGTGGATCGAGGGCGGCCTGCAGGACTGGGACATCAGCCGCGACGCGCCTTACTTCGGCTTCGAGATTCCCGACGCGCCGGGCAAGTATTTCTATGTGTGGCTGGACGCGCCGATCGGCTATATGGCCAGCTTCAAGAACCTGTGCGACCGCACTGGCCTGAACTTCGACGAGTGGTTCGGCAAGGATTCCCACACCGAGATGTACCACTTCATCGGCAAGGATATCCTGTATTTCCACGCGCTGTTCTGGCCGGCGATGCTGAACTATTCCGGCCTGCGCGCGCCGACCGGCGTGTTCGCCCACGGCTTCCTGACCGTGGACGGCCAGAAGATGTCCAAGTCGCGCGGCACCTTCATCCAGGCCAAGAGCTATCTGGACTGCGGCCTGAATCCCGAGTGGATGCGCTACTACATCGCCGCCAAGCTCAACGGCCGCATCGAGGACATCGACCTCAACCTGAACGACTTCGTGGCGCGGGTGAACTCCGACCTGGTGGGCAAGTTCGTCAACATCGCCAGCCGCTCCGCCGGCTTCATCGCCAAGCGCTTCGACGGCCAGCTGGCCGGCAGCGTGTCCGACATGGAGATCCTGGCCCGGCTGCAGGCGGCCGCCGACGAGCTGGCGGCGGCGTTCGAGGCGCGCGAGTACGCCAAGGCGCTGCGCGACATCATGGCGCTGGCCGACGTGGTCAACGCCTATGTCGACGCCAACAAGCCGTGGGAGCTGGCCAAGCTCGAGGGGCGGGACGCGCGGCTGCAGGAAGTCTGCACCGTGCTGATCAACGCTTTCCGCCTGCTGACCATCTACCTGAAGCCGGTGCTGCCCAAGCTGGCCGAAGGCGTCGAGTCCTTCCTCGACGTAGCGCCGCTCTGCTGGGGCGATGCGCAGGCCTTGTTGCTTGGCAAGAAGATCAACGCCTACCAGCACCTGATGCAGCGCGTGGACCCGGCATCGATAGACAAACTGATAGAAGCGAACAAAGAGAACATGCAAGCTACCCAAGACGCCCCGGCTGCGGCCCACGAGCCGCTGGCCGAAACCATCAAGATCGACGACTTCGCCAAGGTGGACCTGCGCGTAGGCAAGGTGCTGGAGTGCAACTTCGTCGAAGGCTCGGACAAGCTGCTGCAGTTCACCGTCGACCTGGGCTTTGAAAAGCGCAATATTTTCTCCGGCATTCGCAAGGCCTATCAGGAGCCGGAAAAACTGGTTGGCCGCCATGTGATCGTGGTGGCCAACCTGGCCGAGCGCAAGATGCGTTTCGGCGTATCGCAGGGCATGATAGTCTGCGCTTCCGGCACCGATGACGGCGAAGGCCTGTACTTGCTGGACGTGGATGCCGGCGTCAAAGCGGGCATGCGCATTGGTTGATGTATTTCGTACCGTTAGGTCTTGATCTGGATCATGGCAAATAAGTAGTATTACCAAGTAGTTTAATGAGACTTGGTTATCGTGACCCCGGCTACCATATTGGTAACTGGGGTTTTACTTTACCGCGCAGGCGCCAGGCGCCTGCCACGCATCCGTCACGGCCTTGTCATCCTGGCTTGCTACAGTTTGGGCAGGCGACTGAGAGGCATCGCTTGCGGCGGAACTTTTTTTCAGGCATAACGACTAATATCAGATATGTGTATGTTTTTTAGTGAAAAAAATAAAAAGGACGTGAATTATGAAAATCTCGCAATTGAAACCAGGCTACAAAGTTTTCGAGCATAAGGACAGCGGTAGCGTGGTCCACTACGAAGTGGTCAGCATCCGACAGGTTGGCAAGATGTTTGAAGTGACTTTCCGATCGGCGCTGGGACTGGCAAGCGCCATGTATCCCGCCAATGGATTCATCCAGGCTGCGGCCTGATTCCAATCCCGAATATTACGGCGGCGCTTGTGCCGTGCGCCAAGTCAAAGCCCCGCGATGCGGGGCTTCGCTTTTTCCTCTGCCGCCAGCTCGTCCGATCCGCCTTCGGGTCGAGCTGGGAGGCGCGTGCAGCGGTGGCTTGGCTGGGGCGTGCTGGATGCTGATGTTGACAATGGCATGGAAAGTCAGCAGGTTGACTATTTTTTCAGAGCTTTCTCCATGTCCAGACGCGTCCAATTGCTGCTTGAGTTGCTGATCAATTTCCTGCTGCCTTGGTTGTGCTACCGATGGGCGCAGCCTCACCGGGGAGAGATGGCGGGCTTGTTGTTGTCTTCCGCGCCTCCCATGGCATGGAGCGTTTGGGAGCTGTGGCATCGTCGGCGCGTCGATGTCATGAGCATGATGGTCTTGCTGGGTATTGTTTTGTCGCTGCTGGCGATGGTGTTGGGCGGAGGGGAACGGGTGCTACTGTTGCGCGAATCGCTGCTGTCCGGGTTGTTCGGCGTAGCCTTCCTGTTGTCCATGCTGCTGCCCAGACCGTTGGTGTTCTATCTGGCCCGGACGGCGCTTGAGCGGCAGCGGGAAGATGGGGGTGGGCATTGCGAGCAGCTGTGGTCGCAATCGCCTTTCCGGCGCGGTATGCGGAATATGACCGCGGTGTGGGGTTGTGGCCTGGTGCTGGAGATGCTGTTGCGTTGCTATCTGGCCTGGCACTGGCCGGTGGAGCGCTCCTTGCTGCTGCTGCCCTGGATCAGTTATGGCGCGATGGGCCTGCTATGCGCCGCCACCTGGTTGTTGAGGCGGCGGTTGGCTAGGGAGCCGTCGCCTGGGCAAGAGGTGGCCGGGGCGGGGGCTTGAAGTGGTGTTGGATTGGCATTGAATATTGAATCCGGGTACAATCTGGATTCTCCTGAGCGCAATGCAAAAAAATGGGCCGCACAAGGCGGCCCGAAGTTCCGTGATGAACACTTAGGAGAACAGGTATTGCCGTAATCTGTCTGCGCTGGCAGTCGCCTACAGGCAGCAACACCCGTCAAAATGCACAAGGCCGGTTCCGCGTCCGGAAGCGGTTGGCAGACCACATTCCGGTTGCGTGACACCGCTGCTTTCGCTTCGGTGCCGACCACGTTGTTAATGTAGCGGTCTTTTGTTGATGGCTTATGTTTTTGCCGCCGGCATCTGTTAAAGAGTATGAACAGTGGCTTGCGCTGGATTTGAAAATAGTTTCAGCTGAAAGCTTGACGTCAGCCCTCTTGAGGGATATAGTTCGCTCCTCTGCACGAAACACAGCGCAGACACAGAATTCAGACGCGGGGTGGAGCAGTCTGGTAGCTCGTCGGGCTCATAACCCGAAGGTCGTAGGTTCGAATCCTGCCCCCGCAACCAAATAAAGCAAGCACTTAGGCCAACTTTTCGAAGTTGGCCTTTTTGCTTTTCCAGACCGTGTAACCGCTGTGTAAGCGGATTCGATCCGTCTCGGTCGCTGTGAATCAACGCGGTCAGCAGGCGGTTCCTGCTGGATGCGATGCCAAGCATCCCCTTCCTCAAGCTACCTGTTGTTCTCTATTACCAGCCGAACAGTTTGCTGAACCAGTTCTCCACTCTACTGGCGATCGTGGTCCAGGTTTCGCGCAAGATCGTCTTGGCGGCTTCTTTGATCGTATCCCACAGCCCATCTATGGATTCCCGCTGCATGGCAGGCGTCACGTACTCGGCGCGGGTCTCTCGCGTGACGCTCCACTTTTTTTCTTTGGGCAGCCTATGGATGATTTGCTCGATCAGGATCTGCAGGCCGTAGCCTTCCATGGCGGAAGTGATGAAGATCTGGGTTAATGGCACGTTGAACAGCTGGCTGATCTGCATCTGCTTGCGGCTGATGTTGGTCAGCTGTTGCGGACCAGGCATGCTGTGGATGAAGTCCCATTCCCGGCACGGCTCGATCTTGTCTACCTGATTCACCACGAATGGCAATGGAATATCGTGCTCGATCAGATAGGGCAGGATCAGGCGCTGATAGCACTGCTCGTCCACGCTTAGGGCGCGATCATCCGCTTTGATCAGCCACAGCACCAGATCCAGTTCCGGCAGCATCTCTTGATACTGCTTGGCGTAAGTGGCTTCCTTATCCTGGCGTTCACCGACGCCGGGTAGATCAATCAGCGAGATGCCTTTGCCGTTCTGGTAGGCCAGGGTGTATTCGGACGCGCCGACGGTGCAAGGCGCGACGTCATCGACTTCGGCGACTTCTTGCCCGAACAGGGCATTGCACAGGCTGGACTTGCCGGCGCCGCTTTTGCCCATCAAGCCGACTGCGGCTTCGTAATTCACCAGCTCTTCGATGCGGTCACGCAGTTTGTTCAGCTGTTCGTCGCTGAATGCACTGGCATGGGACTGGAAGGGCTGTTGCAGCCATTGCGCGAGTTCTTGCCGTGAGGCAGGTGGTCTCATGATGCTTTCTCCAAGAAATAGCACGCCCATCCTCGGTGCGCTGAGGATGGGTGTTATGCCGTCAATAAGGGGTCAATAAGATTGGCTGCGCGGCTTGGACAGACCGTCAGGTCAGATGCCAACCGGGCCGCTAGATAGGCTTCAGCCGGTCAGCTGCGCCTTATTGCAGGTCTTCTTTGCGAATGGCGAGATCACGCCGCGATCCCCCTTCTTGTAAAACCATTTCTGCGCCACGCTCCAGGGGATTTCCATATTGCGGCTGTCGTAAAACTTCATATCGCGCATGAAAACCAAGTTGGCGGCGGCCTTCAGGTTCGTGATCTGCTGCAAGCCTTCCTCGAATCCATCGGCATGGGTGCCATTGGCAATCCAGGTGGCGTGGTGGAAGGCGCAACCACCTTGCGACGCAGTCGTGCCGCCATTCTTCATCCGCTTAAAGTCGCGCTCGGCATCGGCGTAGGCTTTTTCTTCCAGCTTGGATGGATCTCGGGAATTGCCTACGCAGAACGCAGCGCCGCCCGCGCTGCCTTCTTTTAAACCGTTTAAGGCGCATTGGTAGGCTTCGCGATACTCGGCGGAGTTTGGTCTGTCCCGATCCCCGTGGACACTAACTTAAGGTGGATAATCCCCACCAAGGAGCAGTGTTCATGATCAAGACCAGACGTACTTTCCCGGAGGCCCTCAAGCGCGAAGCGGTTGAGCAGGTACTTGCCGGCACCCCGTTACGGCATGTTGCCCAAGCCTTCGACATTACCGAGTCGCTGCTGGGCAAGTGGAAGCGTCAGCTCCAAGACGCCGGACCCGATGCCTTCCCCGGCCGAGGCAAACAGACCGGTGAAGCCGCCGAGCTCAAGCGACTGCGGGATGAGCTGGCCCGCGTTACCATGGAGCGCGATGTCCTAAAAAAGGCGCTCGCCATCTTCTCGCAACCCACGAAGTGAAATTCCGCGCGATTCAGGCTCTGTCAGGCCGCTACCCGGTAGCCCCGATGTGCCAACTGTTTCGTGTGTCCCGCAGTGGCTACTATGCTTGGCTACACCGCCCACCTTCGGCGCGAGAGATGGCGAACCGACAACTACTACGTGAAATCCGGCTGGTGCATGCCGAGGTCAAGGGTATTTATGGCCATCGGCGTATTCATGCCGAACTTCTTGCACAGGGCTTCGCCTGCGGGCGGCATCGCATCGCGGACTTGATGCGGCGAAACGGTATCAGGGTTAGAACTCGTAAACGTTGGCGATCCGTCAGTGGTGGTCCACACCTTCTACCCGTGGCGCCCAATCTGCTGCAGCGACAATTTGCTGCTGGTGGCGACATCAATCAGCGTTGGGTGTCGGATATGACCTATATCCGGACCAGTGAGGGGTGGCTGTACCTGGCGGTGGTACTCGACTTGTACTCCCGGGCGATAGTGGGCTGGGCCATGCATCACCGAATGCAGCAAGAACTGGTGCATGCTGCCCTGACGATGGCGGTGGCGCGTCGCAAGCCTTCAGGAGAGGTGATTCTGCATTCGGACCGTGGGAGTCAGTACTGTGCCTTTGACTACCAGGCTTTGCTGAAGTGGACTGTCTCGGGAACCGTAGACAAATTCCCGCCTGACGCCGAAGCCCGTTCAAAGGCCTCGGGACTGATGCCCGTTCTGCTGACGCTGGCTGCGCCGGCCTGGGCGTGGTCATGCGCCTTGGGTGGTGGACAGTTGGCGCAATCTGACGCCGGGCAGCGTTTTTTGCGGCAGCTTTTTCAACTGGAGAGCGGCGCACCAAGAGTTTTGCCGGCTGCTACGCGGCATTTCCTGCTGTTCGGTTTTCGGCGTAAGCCCTTGGATTCTGGAGCCGGGCGACGGCCGGGGGCCTAAGCAGCCAGTTGCGCGACGAGGCGCAGCGGCAGGCATTCCGAATGCAGGGTTATTCGCAATCTCATGCCGCCATTCTGCATGCCGGAGACGTGCTGCGAGATGTGCGGGAGATCCTGGCTAGCTATGTGTCGCCTGCTGCTGGCCGGGATGATTCCGGGCGAAAGCTGTCAATGCGGCGCCGCTGATGCGGTAATACACTTTGTCCTCCACCACGCTGGCGCCGATGTGGCGATAAAACGCCAACGCTGCCGCATTGCCGCGCTCGGCGGTCCAGTCCAGCCGTTGGCAGCCATGCTCCAGCGCCAGCCGGGCCAGCGCCTGCAGCAAGGTTTTGCCTGCGCCGCTGCCGCGGGCCTCTTCGCAGGTGAACAGGTCTTTCATGAACAGTTGGCCGCTGTACTCCGGCGCCGGATAGAGCAGGGAGAAGGTGGCCAGGCCCAGCGTCAGTCCGTCTCGCTCCGCCAGCATGGTCTGCACGCCGCAATGCGGCTGGAACAGGTTGGCGGCGACATAGCGGGCCGACGCGTCGAGCTTGGCCCGTTCCGCGCCGAAGTAATGCTTGTCCATTTGATAGAACAGCTCGGCGAGGGCATCGCTGTCGGCGGGAGCGGCCAGGCGGGTGGTGATCATGGTGCCATCCTGTGGGACGAAGCTGTTGATGCCAATGCTATCGGACCAGACCGGCCGCTCATTCCAGATCGCGGCGGAATACCCAGCTCAGTTCGCTGGACGCGGCAGGGTCGAAAGCATAGCCTGCGCTGTCGAAATCGCGCAGCGCTTCCGGCTGCCTGACCCGATTTTCCGCCGCCCAGCGCGCCATCAGCCCCCGCGCGCGCTTGGCGTAGAAGCTGATGATCTTGTAATGGCCATTCTTGCGGTCCTGGAATACCGGCGTGACGATGGCGGCGTTCAGCCGCTTCGGCTTCACCGACTTGAAGTACTCCTCCGACGCCAGGTTGACCAGGGTGTGCTGTCCCAGCTCCGCCAGTTGCGCGTTCAGTGCGTCGGTGACGATATCGCCCCAGAACTCGTACAGGTTTTTGCCGCGCGGGTTGGCAAGGCGGGTGCCCATTTCCAGCCGGTAGGCCTGCATCAGGTCCAGCGGACGCAGCACGCCGTAGAGGCCGGACAGGATGCGCAGGCGCTGTTGCAGATAGCCGGTGGCGTCGGTGTCCAGGCTGCCGGCGTCCAGACCTTCGTAGACATCGCCCATGAAGGCGTACAGCGCCTGCTTGGCGTTGTCGGGCGCGAACGGCGGCCGCCAGTCGGCGTAGCGGCCGACGTTGAGGTTGGCCAGCGCATCGCTGATGCTCATCAACTGGCTGATTTCCAGCGGGCTTTTCCGGCGCAACACGCCTATCAGCTCGGCGCTGTGGCTCAGCAGGGCGGGCTGGCTGAATTGCTCGGAGGCCGGGGGCGTTTGGTAGTCCAGCGTCTTGGCCGGCGAGATGACCATCAACATGCGGCAAATCCTTTTGGTGAATAGCCGGCTATTGTACCCAAGCTCGCCGCATCCGGGCGCGCCGGTCGGCGCGAGGAGGGCGGATTGGATAGAATGAATCGTGTTTGACGATGAGGACAATCCGGATGCGGGTGTTGGTGCAGAGAGTGAGCCAGGCGGCGGTGACGGTGGCAAATGAGGTGACGGGGCAGATCGGCGCGGGCTTGCTGCTGCTGGTGGGGGTAGGGGAGGCGGACGGCGCCGAGGACATCGCCTGGCTGGTGCGCAAGATCAGCCAGTTGCGCATTTTCAACGACGAGACCGGGGTGATGAACCGCTCGCTGCTGGAGAGCGGCTGCCAGGCGCTGGCAGTCAGCCAGTTCACGCTGTACGCCAGTGTGAAAAAGGGCAACCGGCCGTCGTATTCGCGCGCGGCGCGGGGCGAGGTTTCGCAGCCGCTGTTCGAGCGCTTCGTCGCCGAACTGGCGGCGACGCTGGGCCAGCCGGTGCCCACGGGGGTGTTCGGCGCGGACATGCAAGTGGACCTGGTCAACGATGGCCCGGTCACCATCTGGCTGGACAGCCGCAATCCGGAGTGAGGCGATGAACAAGCTGCCGTGGCGGGTGCTGGTGGTGCCGTATTACCTGAACCGCTATGCGCGCCAAGTGCATGTGCTGCGGGTGGCGCTGGCGTTTCTGTTCGGCCTGTTGCTGACGGTATGGACCGGCATGCCGCACGGCGGCTGGATGCTGGTGACCATCCTGATCGTGCTGGGCGGGGTGCCGCACTGGGGCGGCGTGCAGCGCAAGGCGCTGGAGCGGATGGGCGGTTCGCTGCTGGGCGCGCTGGCAGGTTTGGCGGCCATCGTGCTGCATGGCTGGTCGCCTTACGCCTGTTATGCGTGGATGCTGGTGGTGGTGGGTTTCAGCACCTGGCATGCGCAGGGCGGCGGCGGCTATCTGGCGTTGCTGACGGGCATCACACTGGTGATTGTCGGCGGCTTGGGCGACGAGCCCATCGTCGAGGCTTTGTGGCGCAGTTGCAATGTATTGCTCGGCTCGCTGATCGGGATGGCGGCGGCGGCCACTCTGCCGCTGCGGGCGATGGACAGCTGGCGTTTTCTGCTGGCGGACAATCTGCGCGAGGCGGCGCTGCTGTACAACCGCATTGCGCGCCGGCTGCCGGTGGAGGGCGATGCCGCGCTGGAGCAGTTCAACGCCAGGTTGATCCGTATGCGCGGGTTGCTGCCGGCGGTGACGCAGGAGTCGTCGCTGGCGCACAGCCAGCTGGATCAGGTGCAGCGCTGCCAGCGCGGCATGTGGACCTTGCTGGATCGGATGGCTGAGGTGGCGGAGACGACGCCGGCACTGGTGGAGGAGGGGTCGCCGCGGCGCGCCATCGTGCTTGCCTTGTTGCGCGCTGCGCACGCGCTGCGCTTCAATCAGCCGCAGCTGCTGGAGCAGCCGCTGCCGGCGGCGGACAATCCGGCGCGGATGCAGTGGCCGTCGCATTGCCACTGGCTGGTGGCGGAGTTGACGCTGACGGTGGAGGAGTTGCGGCAGAACCTGCAGCGGACCCTGCCGCAGCTGATCGCCGTGCCGCCGCCGGCGCGCAGCCTGGTGCGGCGCATGCGCGGCGTTGGCCGCGGGACGAATCAGGCTCGGTAGGCGCGTGCAGATGCGGAACGGCCCGGAATTTTCCGGGCCGTTTGTTTTGCGGCGGTGCGACGGCGGCGTTTACAGGCCGACTATCTTCACTTTCTGTCCTGGCTGCAGGTGGTTGGCCTGGCGGCTGCCGTTGATGCGCTGGATATCGTTGTGTTTGACGCCGAAACGGCGGGCGATGCTGAACAGCGTGTCGCCGCGCCGCACCGTGTATTCGGTGGAGTGGCGGGACGGGGCCGGGCTGGCGTTGCTGACCTTGACCAGGGATGGATCGCCGCCGTTGTCGGACGGGGCGGCGCTGGCCAGCTGGGCGTCGCCCTGGTCGATGGTTTTCAGCTGCAGCTCTTGGCCCACCTGCACGATATTGCCTTCCAGGCGGTTCAGGGTTTTCAACTCGTCCACGCTCAGATTGTTGCGGCGGGCGATGCTGTACAGGGTGTCGCCGCCGGAGACGGTATAGCGATCCAGATCGCTGGTGGCCAGTGACTGGGCGTCGGCCTGGCTGCTTGCCATGTTGGCCGCGCTGGCTATGCGGATGGCCTGGGCTACGGTGCTGTCGCCGGCGCTTGCCGTCTGGGCGGTCGGAGCGGGCTCCATTTTTGCCTCCGGCGCGGCAGGCACGGCTGCCGAGGTGTCCGCCATGGCGACGACGGTTGCGGCTGGGGTGGCCGCTGGCGGAGTGCTGACGGCCGCGGCGGTGTCGACCTGAGCCAGCATGGTGACGCCTGCCGGGGCGCTGTTCAGCGGGGTATCTATGGACTCCACCGGCTGGCCGTCGTTCATCGCCTTGTTCATCGCCACCAGCACCGGTTGGCCGGCTTTCAGCGTGGAGCCGGACAGGCGGTTGGCGGCCAGCAGCTGGTTGGCGCTCATGCCGTGCTCGTTGGCTATGTCTTTGGCATTGGCGTCGCTCTTGGGAATGTAAACCTCCCAAGTCAGCAGCGGCTTGCTCCATTTGTCGAGGTTCGCCTCGAATTTGTCCGCCTTGCCGGCGGGAAGCAGCATCTGTCGTCCCGCCTTATACGCGTACACCGGCAGGTTGAAGGCCGGGTTGAGTTCCTTGAATTCCGCCACCGAGATGCCGGCCAACCGGGCGGCGATGTCGATGTTCATGTGTTTGCCGGTGGAAACTGCGACGAAATAGGGCTTGTTGGGGAACTTGTCCAGCCGCATGCCGTATTTTTCCGGATTCAGCAGGATGTTGCGCACCGCCAGCAGCTTGGGCACGTAGTTGCGGGTTTCGTTAGGCAGGCGGATGTTTTCGTAGGTTGGGGGCAGGCCGGCGGCCTGAGCCTTGGCCAGCGCGCGCGCTACATTGCCTTCGCCCCAGTTGTAGGCTGCCAGCGCCAGGCTCCAGTCGCCGAACTGGGCGTAGAGGTTCTGCAGGTAATCCAGCGCGGCGCGCGTCGATTCCATCACATCGCGGCGGCCGTCGTACCACCAGGTCTGCTCCAGGCCGTACTGGCGTCCAGTGGCAGGCATGATCTGCCACAGGCCGGAGGCACCGGTGGGGGAGATGTAGGCGGGGACGCGCGACAGCGCGGTGGGGACGAAGGCGCTTTCCACCATCGGCAGCAGCGCGATCTCGGTCGGCATGCCGCGGCGCTCAACTTCGTTCATGATGTGGAACAGGTATTTTCGGCTGCGGTCCAGCGTGCGTTTGAAGTACTCGGGCCGGCTGGCGTAGAAGCGCTCCTGGCGGCGCACCACGTCGGCATTGACCTCGTCCAGCCTGAAGCCTTCCCGCGCCCGCTTCCAGACGTCGTCGCCATTGCGCAACAGGCTGGAGTTTTGCAGCATCATGTCCAGGCCGGCGGCCAACGCTTCGTCCACGCCGGGAGCGCGGACGGCAGGATCGGCGCCGGCGATGGCCGGCGATGCGGATAGCAATGCTAGGGACACGGTTAGTGCCAACGGGGTGAGGCGTTTCATGCAGACGGGCCCATAATTCTAATTCCGGCTGATCCTAAACATGCACTTATAGGGTGTCAATTGAAAAAACCAAATAATTTCATGTGCTTTCATTGTTAATAGCCTATCTCTCCGGCGTGTGAAGGAGATTGGCGCGCGGCTGCGGGGAATTACTTATCCGGCATGGCTTTTTTTAGCGAAAATCGTCCTTCCAGGCTCGCAGACGGGCGAAACTGGCCGCTTCGTCATCGTCTTCGCGTCCCCCTTGCGCCAGCAGGCTTTGGCGGATAGCCGGCTCCGCGCAGCGCAGAAAGGGGTTGCTGGCGAGTTCCAGGGCGATGGTGCTGGGCAGGGTGGGCTGGCCGCGCTCGCGCAGTCCCTGGTCGCGGCTTTGCCGCACCGCCAGCACCGGATTGGCAGGGTCGGCGGCCAGGGCGAAGCGCAGATTGGACAGCGTGTATTCGTGGGCCGGGTAAACTTTGGTCGATGGCGGCAGTTGCGCCAGTTTTTTCAGCGAAGCCAGCAATTGCGCCGGCGTACCCTCGAACACCCTGCCGCAGCCTGCGGCGAACATCGTGTCGCCGCAAAACAGGGCGTCGTCGATCCGGTATGCCAGATGGTCCAGGGTGTGGCCGGGAACCGCCAGCACCGTCGCATCGCCCATCGGCAAGCGTACGGTATCGCCTGCCTTTACTTCCTTGGTCACGCCGGCGATTCCGGGGGGGCCGTAGACCACGGCGTCCGGCCAGGCCCGCGCCAGTTCGGCTAAGCCGCCGCAATGGTCGGCGTGGTGATGGGTGACCAGGATGGCGTCGAGCCGCAGTTTTTCCCGCTGGAGGAAACGCAGCAGAGGGGCGGCTTCGCCCGGGTCGACGGCAACTGCGCGACCGTCCTGTTGCAAAACCCAGATATAATTGTCTGAGAACGCCCCGATCGGGGTGACGTTGAACATGGCTGGCATAAGGCCTTCCTCAATGAAAAATTCGTTTGGCGGCTGGCTGACCGGCACCGAGCTGGGCCGCTATCTGCTGGCGCGCGAGCAAGACTATTTCGAGCGGGTGGTGGCGGATGTGTTCGGCTACCACGCGGTGCAGGTCGGCGTGCCTGAAATTGACTGCCTGCGCGGCAACCGCATTCCCTGGCAATGCCGGGTGGCGGATTGCGGCGCGGTGGACGTCTGTTGCGATCCGGCCTTCCTGCCGTTTGAAAACCGCAGCCTCGATCTGCTGGTGATGCCCCATGTGCTGGATTTTACCACCCAGCCGCATCAGGTATTGCGCGAAGCGGATCGGGTGCTGATGCCAGAGGGCCGTTTGATTCTGACCGGCTTCAATCCGTTGTCGCTATGGGGGGTGCGGCGGCTGATCCAGGGGCGGGAGTCGGTGCCGTGGAACGGCAGCTTCCTGACCCAGCTCCGGGTGAGAGACTGGCTGACGCTGCTGGATCTCGAGCTGGAGGGCGCCGCCTTCATGGCCTACGCGCCGCCGTTCACGCGCAGCGACTGGCTGTGCCGCTGCGGATTCATGGAGGGCGCGGGCGAGCGCTGGTGGCCGCTGGCCGCCGGGGTGTACGGCATCGAGGCGGTCAAGCGCCAGCGCGGCATGCGGCTGATCACCCCCAGCTGGAAGCAGAAGCAGGCCAAGAGCAAGGGCGCGCTGGGCGTGGTGGCGGGCAACGAGCGCCAGCATACCCACAAGCGGCGCGATACAACCGAGCGGGACGGCGCGCCGTCCTGCCATTGACTAGAGACAGCATGACTACGGAAGACAAGGTCGAGATCTATACCGACGGCGCCTGCAAGGGCAACCCCGGTCCCGGGGGCTGGGGCGCCCTGTTGCGCTACAAGGGCAAGGAGAAGGAGATCTGCGGCGGCGAGCGCGGCACCACCAACAACCGGATGGAGATCATGGCGGTGATCCGGGCGCTGGCCTCGTTGAACCGGCCCTGCAATGTGGTGGTCTATACCGACTCGCAATATGTGCAAAAAGGCATTTCCGAGTGGATACACGGCTGGAAGGCGCGTGGCTGGAGGACCGCGGCCAAGGAGCCGGTGAAGAACGCCGACCTGTGGCAGGAGCTGGATGCCGAGCGCAACCGCCATCTGGCGGTGGAGTGGCGCTGGGTAAAGGGCCATGCCGGCCACGAATTCAACGAAAGAGCCGACCAGCTCGCCAATAAGGGCGTGGAGTCGGTCTGAGCAAGACAAGTTGTGGCCGCGCAGCATGGCGCGGCCCGCGGGAAGCAGCATGAGACAGATTATTCTCGATACCGAAACCACCGGTCTCGATCCGCAGCAAGGCCACCGCATCGTCGAGTTCGCCGGTCTGGAAATGGTGGGCCGCAAGCTTACCGGCAAGCACTTGCATCTTTACATCCATCCCGAGCGCGACATCGATCCGGACGCGCAGCGGGTGCACGGCATCTCGTTGGAGTTCCTTGCCGGCAAGCCGGTGTACCGCCAGGTGGGGCAGGAGATCGCCGATTTCCTGCGCGGGGCGGAGCTGATCATCCACAACGCGCCGTTCGACGTGGGCTTTCTCAACGCCGAGTTCGCCAAGATGGGGCTGGAGCCGGTAAGCGCCTTGTGCGCCGGCGTGATCGACACGCTGCGCGAGGCGCGCGACATGTTCCCGGGCAAGCGCAACAGCCTGGACGCGCTGTGCGACCGTTTCGAGATAGACCGCTCCAACCGTACCCTGCACGGCGCGCTGGTGGACTGCGAACTGCTGTCCGAAGTGTACCTGTGGATGACGCGCGGCCAGGAGAGCCTGGCGATGGACATCGACGTGGAGCTGCCCGGCGACGCCGGCGGCGCCATCCAGTTCGAGCGCAAGCCGTTGAAGGTGCTGGCCGCCAGCGAGGCGGAGCAGGCCGAGCACCAGGCCTATCTGGACGCGCTGGACAAGGCGGTGAAGGGGCCGTGCTTGTGGCGCAGCCTGGAGCAGCCGGCGCAGGCGGAAGGCTGACCATGGCCAGATACATCGCCCTGGTGCCGGCGGCCGGTTCCGGCAGCCGTTTTGGCGCGGCCAGCCCCAAGCAGTACCTGCAGCTCAACGGCAAGCCGCTGATGTGGCACACGCTGGCCACGCTGGCGGCGGTGTCCGCCATCGACGAGGTGGCGGTGGTGATTTCCCCGCACGACGAGTGGTTCGACGATTTCAACTGGGATCTGCCCAAGCTGCGCGTCTACCGCGTCGGCGGCGCCACCCGCGCCGAAAGCGTGAGCCACGGACTGGCGGCGGTGGCTTCCGGCGACGACGACTGGGTGCTGGTGCACGACGCCGCGCGCTGCTGCGTGTCGGTGGCGGCGGTGGAGCGTCTGATCGCCACGCTGGCCGGGCATCCTGTCGGCGGCTTGCTGGCTTTGCCGGTGCCGGACACCGTCAAGCGCGCCGACAGCGAAGGCCACGTCGGCACCACCGTGCCGCGCAACGGCCTATGGCTGGCGCAGACGCCGCAGATGTTCCGCGCAGGGCTGCTGGCGAACGCCTTGCGGGACCAGCCGGCCGACGACATCACCGACGAGGCGTCCGCCATCGAGCGCGCGGGCCTTAAACCATTGCTGGTGGAAGGCGACGCGCAGAATTTCAAGGTGACCTATCCGCGCGACCTGGCGCTGGCGCGCGCCATCCTGGCCGCGCGCGATGGTCAATAGATTGCAAGATTCGAGGAATAAGATGTTCCGTATCGGACAAGGCTACGATGTGCATCAACTGGTGGCGGGCCGGCCGCTGATCCTGGGCGGCGTGGTCATTCCGCACGACAAGGGTCTGTTGGGCCATTCCGACGCCGACGCGCTGCTGCACGCGATTACCGACGCGTTGCTGGGCGCGGCGGCGCTGGGCGACATAGGTCGCCATTTTCCGGATACCGCCGTCGAATTCAAGGGCGCGGACAGCCGAGCGCTGCTGCGCGAGGCCGTCGCCCGGGTGCGGGCAGCCGGCTGGCGGCCGGTCAATGTGGACAGCACGCTGATCGCGCAGCAACCCAAGCTGGCGCCGCACATCGACGCGATGCGCGCCCATATCGCCGCCGACCTTGGATTGGACGTAGGCGCGGTCAACGTCAAGGGCAAGACCAACGAGAAACTGGGCTACCTGGGCCGCTGCGAGGCGATAGAAGCGCAGGCGGTCTGCCTGTTGATGCCGGCTTAAGGCGGTTTGCGGGCGGCATGCGATGGCGGTCCGCTTGTGGGATAATCGCGCAACGTCGCTCATGCCGGGCATGAGCCCTCACACTCGCCAGGAGGCCTTATCATGCTGACCCAGGATCAATTGAAACTCGCCGTCGCCAAGAAAGCGCTGGAATTCGTGCCGGAAGACGCCATCATCGGGGTGGGCACCGGCAGCACCGTCAACCTGTTCATCGAGGAACTGGCCGGTATCAAGGGGCGCATCAAGGGCGCGGTGTCGAGCTCTGAGGCCTCCACCGCCCGGCTCAAGGCCCACCACATCCCGGTGTTCGACCTCAACGAGGTGGAAAAGCTGCCGGTCTACATCGACGGCGCGGACGAGATCAACCATCACTTGCACATGATCAAGGGCGGCGGCGCGGCGCTGACGCGGGAGAAGATCGTGGCCGGCGTGGCCGACGAATTCGTCTGCATCGCCGACGAGAACAAGTACGTGGCCATGCTGGGGGCGTTCCCGCTGCCGATCGAAGTCATCCCGATGGCGCGCAGCTACGTCGCGCGCCAACTGGTGAAGCTGGGCGGCCACCCCGAGCTGCGCCAGGGCGTGGTCACCGACAACGGCAATGTGATCATCGACGTGCACGGCCTGCAGATCATGAAGCCGGTGGAGCTGGAGGAAACCATCAACCACATCGCCGGGGTGGTGACCTGCGGCCTGTTTGCCCGCCGCCGCGCCGACGTGCTGGTGCTGGGCCGGCAGAGCGGGGTGCAGGTGCTGCGCTGAGCGGCGCGCCGGACTGAAAATTCGTGGTAGGACGGCGTGTCACGCTGCTGTCATCTGCTTGTCTTACCATTTTCTTTTAGCTGCAAGACCTTGAGGCGAACATGGCAGAACATATTTCCAAGCAGTTTGACATGGAGCTGGAAACCATCCGGACCCGGGTGCTGCAGATGGGCGGGCTGGTGGAGCAGCAGATCCTGTCGGCCATCGATGCCTTGATGTCCGGCGACATCGTCCGCCTGGACAAGGTGATCGCCGAGGATGCGCTGGTCAACGCGATGGAGGTGGGCATTGACGACGACTGTCTGCACATCATCGCCCGCCGCCAGCCGGCGGCCAGCGACCTGCGCATCGTCTTCACCGTGATCAAGATCATCACCGACCTGGAGCGCATCGGCGACGAGGCGCAGAAGATCGCGCGGATGGGCAAGACCATCCACCAGTCCGAGCGCTTCCAGATGCCGCGCTTCCGCGAGATCCAGAAGATGGCCGAATCGGCGCTGGCGATGCTGCGCCGCGCGCTGGACGCCTTTGCCCGGCTGGACACCAGCGCAGCGCTGGAACTGGCCGAGGAAGACCAGCGGCTGGATGAGAACTTCGCCGCCGAGCTGCGCCAGCTGATCACCTTCATGATGGAAGATCCGCGCACCATCAGCATGTCCATCGACACGCTGTTCATGTCCAAGGCGATAGAGCGCATCGGCGATCACTCGAAGAACATCTCCGAATACGTGGTCTATCTGGTGAAGGGCAAGGACATCCGCCACACCACGCTGGAAGACAAGAAGCGCGAGACGCTGGGACATTGAGCGAGTCTCGGACATGACGCTGGAGCCAAAATGGCGGTAACATTTCACGGTTACCGCCATTTTGCTTGCCGCGCGCGCCGGGCTCCGTTCGCCCCGCGCCAAAGCGTCAGGCGCAACCGAACAAGAAAAGGGGTGTCTTTGACACACGCCACGCCCCCCCACACCGTGCTTGCCACTATCGATCTGGGCTCCAACAGTTTCAGGCTGCAGGTCTCCCGCGTAGTGGACGACCAGCTGTACACGCTGGACGTGATGAAGGAGACCGTGCGCCTCGGCGCCGGGCTGACCGCCGACAAATACCTGAACGACGACACCCGCGAGCGGGC
The DNA here is from genome assembly GCF_001855555.1 of Chromobacterium sphagni. Taxonomy (GTDB): domain Bacteria; phylum Pseudomonadota; class Gammaproteobacteria; order Burkholderiales; family Chromobacteriaceae; genus Chromobacterium; species Chromobacterium sphagni. Next base: position 370,028 of record NZ_MKCT01000017.1, read on the forward strand.
GCTGGCCTGCCTCGCCCGCTTCGGCGAGCGCTTGCGCGGCTTTGTGCCGGCCCAGGTGCGCGTGGTCGGCACCAATACCTTGCGGGTGGCCAAGAACGCGCCCGGCTTCATCGCCGAGGCCGAGGAGAAGCTGGGTTTCCCGATAGAAGTGATCGCCGGCCGCGAAGAGGCCCGGCTGATCTACCTGGGCGCCGCCCATTCGCTCCCCGACACCAAGGAGCGCCGCATGGTGGTGGACATCGGCGGCGGCTCCACCGAGTTCATCATCGGCAGCCACTACAAGGCGTTGGTCACCGAAAGCCTGCCGCTGGGCTGCGTCAGCTACACGCTGCGCTTTTTCCCGGATGGCAAGTTGACGCGCAGCAACTTCCGCGACGCGGTGCTGGCGGCGCGCAATGAGATCCAGCGCATCCGCCATGAATACCGTCCCAGCGAGTGGCAGCTCGCGGTGGGAACCTCCGGCACCGCCCGCTCGCTGCGCGATGTGCTGGAGATCAACGATTGGAGCCGCGCCGACATCACGCTCGCTGGCATGGAGCGGCTGCGCGCCATCCTGATCGAGCAGGGCAGCATAGACGCGGTCAAGGTCAACGGCCTGAAGGCCGACCGCGCGCCGGTGCTGGCCGGTGGCTTGGCCATCATGATCGCGGTGTTCGAGGAGCTGCAGGTCGAGAAGATGATCGTCACCGAGGGCGCGTTGCGCGACGGCGTGTTGTATGACCTCCTGGGCCGCCAGCGCGAGAAGGACATGCGCGACAGCACGGTGGCGCTGTTCAAGCGCCGCTACCATGTGGACACCCAGCAGGCCGAGCGCGTTAACCAGCTGTCGGAGAAACTGTACCGGATGGTGGCCGGCGAGGACGTCGACCAGGACATGCTCAAGCGCTTGTGCTGGGCGGCCAAGCTGCACGAGATCGGCTTGTCCATCGCCCACACCGCCTATCACAAGCACTCCACCTATATCCTGCAGAACGCCGACATGCCCGGCTTTTCCAAGCGCGAGCAGGCGACGCTGGCCGCCATCGTGCTGGGCCACCGCGGCGACATGGGCAAGATGACGCAGTACATCAGCCAGCCGGCTTTGTGGCAGGCGGTGGTCGCGCTGCGGCTGGCGGTGCTGTTCTACCGCAGCCGCATCAATGTGGAGCTGCCGGCCCGGCTGGATTTGCAGCAGCACGCCAGCGGCTTCACCCTGTCGCTGAGCAAGAGCTGGCTGAGCGACAATCCTCTGTCGGCCAGTAGTTTCCGCCAGGAAGTGGGGCAGTGGAAGAACGTCGGCTTCCAGCTCGACATCGTGCAGGAATAGGCGGCGGATGCGGCATCCGGAACTGAAGGAGAGGCTGCCGACGCTGGGCGAACAGCCCGGCAGCTTGTTGTCGGTGGGCGCAGCCAAGCACGCGGCGACCGACTTGTCGCTGTTCGACTACGATGGCGACGATTGCCTGGAGCGGGCGGCGCTGGCGTTGGCCGATCTGGCCGGCTACCGCCGGCGCGGCGAAGTGCTGTGGCTGAACGTCTACGGCCTGAGCGACGCCGACGCGATCCAGGCGGTGGGCGAGCGCTTCGGCCTGCACCCGCTGGTGCAGGAGGACATACTCAACGCACGCCAGCGTCCCAAGCTGGAAGAGTACGACGACTACCTGTTCCTGGCCTGCCGGGTGTTCGACTACCAGGGTGGCGGCCGGCTGCAGTCCGACCAGATGTATCTGGTGTTGGGGGACGGCTTCGTGCTGACCTTCCAGGAGCGGCCGACAGGGGTGTTCGAGCAGGTGAGGGACCGGCTGCGCAAGGGCCGCGGCGCTTTGCGCAAGCGCGGCGCCGACTACCTCGCCTATTCGCTGCTGGACGCCATCATCGACGATTACTTCGGCGTGCTGGGCCAGTTCAACGACAAGGTGGAGCGCACCGACAGCCAGCTCTTGCAGGGGCGCGACAACGGCGTGCTGCGCCAGATCCAGCGGTTGAAGCGCGACTGCCTGAAGCTGCGCCGCGCGTTGATGCCCTTGCGCGAGGTGCTGCTGTCGCTGAACCGCGGCGAGCAGGAGCGCTTCGCCGACGATACCCGCGTCTATCTGCGCGATGCCTACGACCATGTGGTGCATGTGCTCGAATCGCTGGAAATGAGTCGCGAGATGGTGGGCGACATGATGGACCTGTACCTGTCCACCCAGTCGCACCGGCTCAACCTGCAGATGCGGGTACTGACGGTGATCACCATGATCTTCATGCCGTTGACGCTGATCGCCGGCATCTACGGGATGAATTTCGAGAACATGCCGGAGCTGAAGTGGCGCTATGGCTACTATCTGGTGCTGCTGGCGATGGCCGCCATTTCCGCCGGCATGGGCTGGTGGTTCTGGAGGCGGAGGTGGATTTGAGCGCGCAATAATGGAAAAAAGCCGGCAAGCGCCGGCTTTTTTGCGCTTACACCTCGTCCGAGCGCAGCCGCTTCACGCCGGCCTGGCGCATTTGCAACCAGGCGTCGGACAGGGAGCCGTCGATGTCTATCGCGCGGCAGGCGTCTTCGATCACGGTGGTGTCGAAGCCGGCGGCGCAGGCGTCGATGGCGCTCCAGGCCACGCAGAAATCGGTGGCCAGCCCCGCCAGCCACAGGCGCTTGACGCCGCGTTCTTGCAGATAGCCGGCCAGGCCGGTGCGGGTGGCGCGGTCGGCTTCGACGAAGGCGGAATAGCTGTCCACCAGCGGGTTGCAACCCTTGCGCACGATCAGGCGGGCGTGCTGGATTTCCAGTTTCGGGTGGAAGTCGGCACCGACGCTGTCCTGCACGCAGTGCTCCGGCCACAGCGTCTGCCTGCCATAGGGCAGCTCGACGCTCTGGAAGGGCTGGCTGCCGGGATGGCTGCCGGCGAACGATATGTGGCCCGCCGGGTGCCAGTCCTGGGTCAGCACCACGTTTTCAAACAACAGCGACAGATGGTTGATCAGCGGCACCACTTCGTCGCCGCCGGGCACGGCCAGCGCGCCGCCGGGACAGAAGCTGTTCTGCACATCCACCACGATCAATGCACAGTCGGCGCCATAACGTTTCAGGGGCATGGGGCTACCTTGTTGTTGCTCGTCAGTCATCTTGTTAACACGGCAGGGGCCAGGGGTAAAGAGCGCCGGGCGCCGCGCCGTTTGCGTTTAATACCCTTGGGGGGTATATAATGGCGACAGGAGAACACGATGACCCAGTCCCTGCTTACCTTGCCGGTCGCCGGCATGAGTTGCGCCGCCTGCGCCGCCCGCATCGAGAAACAGCTTAACCGTCTGGACGGCGTCGAGGCGTCGGTCAGCTTCGCCAACGAGAGCGCGCAACTGCATTACGATCCCGAACGCAGCAGTCCGCAGCAACTGGTGGACGCCATTGTCCGCTGCGGTTTCACCGTGCCGCGCCAGGCGCTCAATCTGGATATAGGCGGCATGAGCTGCGCCGCCTGCTCCGCGCGGCTGGAAAAGGCCTTGAACCGGCTGCCGGGGGTGGAGGCGATTGTCAATTTCGCCGCGGAGTCGGCGCGCGTAGAGTTTTTGCCTGGCCTGATCGATCAACAGCGCCTGCTGGCCGAGGTGCGCCGCGCCGGTTTCGAGCCGGTTTTGCAAAGCGCCGATGGCGGCGAAGCCGCCGCCACCGCGCGCTACCGCGGCGAACTGGCTTGGTTTGCGGTCTCCGCCTTGCTGACCCTGCCTTTTATGATCGAGATGGCGGTGATGTTCGCCGGCGGCCATCACGGCTGGCTGCCCAGGATGTGGCAGCTGGCACTGGCCACGCCGGTGCAGTTCGTCGTCGGCTGGCGTTTCTACCGCGGCGCCTGGCAGGCGCTGAGGGGAGGCGTCGCCAATATGGACGTGCTGGTGGCGCTGGGCACCAGCATGGCCTGGCTGCTTTCGGCGGCGGTGACGCTGTGGGATATCCCCGGCCAGCATGTGTATTTCGAGGCCAGCGCGGCGGTGATCACGCTGGTGTTGCTGGGCAAGCTGCTGGAGGCCAGGGCCAAAGGCAAGACCTCGGCGGCCATCGCCGCGCTGATGAAGTTGGCGCCCAAGACCGCCAGGCTGGAGCGCGATGGCCAATTGGTGGAAGTGGCGGTGGACAGCCTGCGGCGCGGCGACGTGGTGGTGGTGCGCCATGGCGACAATCTGCCGGTGGATGGCGAGGTGGTGTCGGGCGAAGCCTGGCTGGACGAGAGCATGCTGACCGGCGAGAGCCGCGCGGTGCTGAAGCAGGCCGGCGACAGGGTTTGTGCCGCCACCCGCAACCAGGACGGCATGCTGAAGGTGCGCGCAACCGGCGTCGGCAGCGAAACCCAGCTGGCCGGGATCGTGCGCATGGTGGCGGCGGCCCAGGGCAGCAAGGCGCCGATCCAGCGGCTGGCCGACAGGATTTCCGCCGTCTTTGTGCCGGTGGTGACGGCGCTCAGCCTGCTGACCTTCCTCGCCACCGGCTGGATGGGCGGCGACTGGGCGCAGGCGCTGATCCGCGCGGTGGCGGTGCTGGTGATCGCCTGCCCGTGCGCGCTGGGCCTGGCCACGCCGACCGCGGTGATGGTGGGCGTGGGCAACGGCGCGCGGCGCGGCATCCTGTTCCGTAACGCCGCGGCGCTTGAGCTGGCCGGCAAGGTGGCGGTCCTGCTGGTGGACAAGACCGGCACTCTGACCGAGGGCCGGCCGACCTTGCGCCATGCGTTGGCGCTGAGTGGCAGCGAGGCGCGGTTGGTGCAGCTGGCGGCCAGCGCCGAGGCCGGTTCCGAGCATCCTCTGGCCCACGCCATGCTGCAGAGGGCCAAGGAGTTGCAGCTGCCGCTGCTGTCCTGCTCCAGCTTCCGCGCAGATGTCGGCAACGGGGTGGAGGCGGCGCTGGCGGATGTGGGCATGGTCAGGGTCGGCGTGCCGGAGTGGGTGGGGGTGGAGCTTCCCGCCGCGGCGCAGTCCTGGCGGGCGGAGGGCGCCACGGTGGTGGCGGTGAGCCTGGACGGCGAGTCGCAAGGCCTGCTGGCGCTGGCTGATTCATTGCGTGACAGCTCCGCCGCCGCGGTGAGGGATTTGCAGGCCTTGGGAGTGAAGGTGGTGATGCTGACCGGCGACCAGGAGGCTACTGCCCGCAGCATCGCGGCTCAGGCCGGGATCGTCGAGTGGCGCGCCGGCATGAAACCGCAGGACAAGGCCGGCGTGGTCAGGGACTGGCAGGGCAAGGGCGGCAAGGTGGCGATGCTGGGCGACGGCGTCAACGACGCGCCGGCGCTGGCGGCGGCGGATGTCAGCCTGGCGATGGGGGCCGGTTCCGACGTGGCGATCGCCGCAGCCGACATCACGCTGATGCACGGTGATCTGCGGCACGCGGTGGATGCGATCCGCCTGTCGCGCGCCAGCCTGGCCAAGATCCGCCAGAATCTGCTGTTCGCCTTTGTCTACAATGCGCTGGGCATTCCGCTGGCGGCGCTGGGCATGCTCAATCCGGTGATCGCCGGCGCGGCGATGGCCGCCAGCTCGGTATCTGTGGTATCCAATTCGCTGTTGTTGCGCCGCTGGCGCTGAGCCGGCGGATTTTTCAAATTCAAGGAGACGATATGGCTGAACTGATTCTGAACATAGACGGCATGACCTGCGGCGGCTGCGTCAAGAGCGTGACCGGCATTCTGGAAACCATGGCCGGCGTCGGCGCGGTGCAGGTCAGCCTGGAGGACAAGCGGGCGAAAGTGGATTACGACGAGGCCGTGGTGTCGCCGCAGGAGCTGGCGGCAGCGGTAATCGACGCCGGCTTCGACGTCAACTTCTGAATCCCGTGATTTCGGCCAGTTTTCTTCGGCGGCGGGACGCGTTCTGCTAAATGCCTTGTCCCGCTGCCTGTCGCGTCGACGGCGCCGCTATGGCGGTTTCGAGCGGGCATGCCGAGGGAGGCCGGAGATGTGCACGCATTTTCAACTGCAGTCGCAGGACAAGCAGATCGTAGTGGGCCGTTCGATGGAGTTCGCCAAGCCATTGCTGCCGGCGTTCTATGTGCAGCGCCGCGGCGAGTCATTCTCGCAGCCGGTGTGGGCCGGCGCGGAGTTCCAGAAGATGGCCGACGCCGAAGCCTGGACCGTCAGCTACGGCTATGTCGGGATCAGTTCCGTCAACTTGCCGCTGCCGGGCATCTCCCAGCGCATCGTCACCGACGGCCTGAATGAAGCCGGGCTGAGCGTCAGCCTGCTCTGGTTGCCGAATACCCGCTACCAGGAGTTTGCCAGCCTGAAGACGACGGTGCTGGCGCCGCTGTTCGCTGACTGGGTGCTGGCCCATTGCGCCAGCGTGGCGGACGTGTGGGAGCAGTTGCCGACGCGGCAGTTCTGGCTGCCGGACTGGCTGGCCAAGTCCCTGCCGCTGCACGCGGCCATTGTCGACAAGGACGGCCGCTCCATCGTGGTGGAGTTTCAGGACGGGCAGCAGAAGATCTACAACAATCCGGTGGGCGTCTGCACCAATGCGCCGTGGTTTCCCTGGCATCTGGACAATCTGGGCAACTACCTGAATCTGACGCCGGACGATCCACAGCCGCAGGAGTTCGGCAGCCTGAAGGTGTCGACGCCCGGCCATGGCGGCGGGCTGAGCGGACTGCCCGGCAATTCCACCCCGCCGGCCCGCTTCGTGCGCACCGCCTACCTGAAGCAGTTCGCCGACCCGCCGGCCGATGTCCAGCAAGCCTATACCCTGGCCACCCACTTGCTCAACGCGGTGGATATTCCGCGCGGCACCATTCGCGAAGGCAAGGAGCAAGACCATACCCAGTGGGCGGTGGTGAAGGGCTTGACGACCGGCGAGATCGGCCTGCGCACCTACGACAGCATGCAGTACACCGGCGTGAGGCTGGCCGACATCGATTTCGCCACGGTGGCCAGCAAGGTGGTGCCGGTGGAGCCTCTGGCCGACATCACCTTCATCAAGGTATAAGCACGCGGGTGCCGGGCGGCGGCGGTTTCAGTCCCCGCCCAGCATGCCGTACTCCACCGGCGTCTTGACGTAGAACACCTTGACGCCTTCTTCGCGCAGCCGTTCCAGCAAGCGCTCGGCCTCGTGGCCGCTCAGCGCCATCGTCACCTCCTCGGGCTGATCGGTCAGCTCGAAGAAGCGGGCGGCGTGGATGCGCCGGTCCTGGCCGAAGCCTTCGCTGGCGGAGAACAGCGTGGCGCCGCCGATTCCCAGGCGATGGGCCTCCTGCATAAGCCACTCCGCCAGCGGCACGCCATGGTGGCGGTGTCCCTGCTGGGTGAAAAACGACAGCTGATAACCTTGCATGGCGATCCTTCCTGGCGGGCTGCGGTTCACAACTCGATCAATGTGCCTTCTTTCAGCGGATAAACTCGCAGGCCGGCCGGCACGCCGCCTTGCAGCTCCTGCAGCAGCGCGTCGCGGCAGCAGGGGTCGGCATGCGATATCCAGAGATGGACGTTGGCCGGCATATTGGCCAGCAGCGGCGCCAGCGTGGCCGGCGCCATCTGGCTCTGCTCGCAGGCTTCATGCTGGCGGTCGTTGCTGTAGGTGACTTCGCAGATCACGTCGGTCAGCGATGGCACGCCGCCCACCCAGTGCCAGAAAGCCGGGCAGGGACCGGAGTCGCCGCTGAAGGCCAGCGCCCGCCATGGACCTTCTATCAGCCAGCCTATCGCCGGCACGCGGTGCTGGGCCGGCAGCGCGGTGGCCAGGCCGTCGACGAGGGGAATGGTATCGCCGACCTGCACCGGCATCATGCGCAGCCATGGGCATTCCTGCGAGGGCGTGCAGGTGTAGTCCGGCCAGATTTCGCCGTTGAAAACATGCTGATGCAGAATGTTCAGCGTTTCCTCCTGTCCATACACCTCCAGGCCGCTGCCGCGGTAGCTGGCGTGGACGTGGGCGAGCAGGGGCAGCAGCGCGCAGTGGTCGATATGGCTGTGGGTGAGCAGCACGCGGCGTATGGCCAGCATGTCTTCGGTGCTCAGGCTGCCGCAGCCGGTGCCGCAGTCCACCAGCGTGTCCTGGCCCACCTGGAAGCAGGTGGTCTGGCCGGGATATCCCACGCAGGCGGAAGCACCCAGAATTCGGATGTGCATGCAACGCTCCCATGCTTGTGCTGAGGGTTTATTGCATTGTAGATCAAGGCGTTTGGCGCAATGGCTGGCGTTATAATTGAAATGACTTCGACATATTGTGATGCGGCCGGGCCAGGGCTATGATCGTGGTTCCGTCTGGAAAGCCGGTTGGCCGGCGGCGGATACAAAGAGATGAGGAAACAAATAATGCAGAAACAAATTCTGACCGCGTTGGCGGCGTCGTTGCTGTCCGGTTCCGTGCTGGCGGCGGACATTCCGTTGCGCGACTTTTTCCGCAATTCGGAGCAGAGCGGCTTCAGCCTGTCGCCGGATGGCCAGAGCGTGGCCTTCCTGTCACCGTGGGAAAGCCGCAAGAACATCGTGGTGCGCCGTTCGGGCAAACCGGATCAGCGCGTCACCGCCATCAAGGACCGAGACCTGTCCGGCTATTTCTGGAAGGGCAACGACCGGCTGGTGTACGTGAAGGACAATGCCGGCGATGAGAACTTCCACCTGTACAGCGTGGATCTCGCCAGCGGCGAAACCCGCGATCTGACGCCCTTCCCAGGCGTGCGCGCCGACATCGTCGATGGTCTGGTTGACCGCGACGACGAGCTGCTGGTGCAGCTGAACAAGCGCAACCCGGAAATCTTCGACGTCTACCGCGTCAATCTGAAAACCGGCGAATTGAAGCTGGAGGCGGAGAATCCGGGCAAGGTGGCCAGCTGGGGCACCGACCACGACGGCAACATCCGCATCGCCACCGAGACCGACGGCGTCAACAACACCGTGCTGTACCGCGACGAGCCGGGCGGCAAGTTCCGCAAGCTGCTGACCACCAACTTCCGCGAGAATTTCTCGCCGCTGTTCTTCACTTTCGACAACCAGCGTTTCTACGCCGCTAGCAATCTGGGCCGCGACAAGGCCGCCATCGTCGAGTACGACCCGAAGACCGGCAAGGAGGTGAAGGAAATCTATGCCCGCCAGGACGTGGATGTGAGCGATCTGGGCTTCTCGCACAAGCGCAAGGTGATCACCTGCGCAGAGTTTGAAACCGACAAGCCGGGCCGCCAGTGTTTCGACGAAAAGAGCGAGGCGCTGCTCTCCAAGCTGGAGGCCAGGCTGCCGGGCTACCAGGTGGACATCGTGTCCAGCAACCGTGACGAGAACCGCTTCGTGGTCAGGGCCTGGAACGACCGCACCCGCGGCAACAGCTATCTGTACGACCAGGGCAGCGACAAGCTGGAGCTGCTGGCCGAGTTGGCGCCGTGGCTGAAGGAAGAGCAGATGGCCAGCATGCGTCCGGTGCAGTACCAGAGCCGCGACGGCCTGACCATCAACGGCTACCTGACTTTGCCGCGCGGCAAGGAGGATGCCAAGAATCTGCCGGTGATCATCAACCCGCACGGCGGACCATGGGCGCGCGACAGCTGGGGCTTCAATCCGGAAGTGCAGTTCTTCGCCAGCCGCGGCTGGGCGGTGCTGCAGATGAACTACCGCGGCTCCACCGGCTATGGCCGCAATTTCTGGGAGGCTTCGTTCAAGGAGTGGGGCGGCAAGATGCAGGACGACGTCAGCGACGGCGTCAATTGGCTGACGAAGGAGGGCATCGCCGATCCTAAGAAGGTCTGCATCTACGGCGGCAGCTACGGCGGCTACGCCACGCTGGCGGGCATCACCAAGACGCCGGAGCTGTACCGTTGCGCGGTGGACTATGTCGGCGTGTCCAATCTGTTCACCTTCATGAAGACCATCCCGCCGTACTGGAAGCCGTTCCTGGATTCCATGTACGAGATGGTGGGCAATCCGGACAAGGACAAGGCGTTGCTGCGCGAGCGCTCGCCGGTGTTCCATGTCGATCGCATCCAGGCGCCGCTGCTGGTGTTGCAGGGCGCGAAGGACCCGCGCGTCAACATCAACGAGTCCAACCAGATCGTCGACGCGCTGAAGAAGCGCGGCGTGGCGGTGGAGTACATGGTCAAAGACAACGAGGGCCACGGCTTCCACAACGAGGAAAACCGCTTCGACGCCTACGGCGCGATGGAAAAGTTCTTCAACAAATATCTGGATTGAGTTCCGGTCCCGCGCAGACCACCCCGCCGGCAGTCACGGCGGGGTTTTTCATGCGCCGAATGCGGCGTCACGGCCAGAACTTGCCGCCGGACGCGGCGACCAACCGCCATTGCCACCAATGCGGAGACGCTCATGCAGCACTCACGGCTGCAACCCTTTCCCGATGACTTCCTGTGGGGCGCGGCCTCGGCCGCCTATCAGGTGGAGGGCGGGTTCGACGCCGATGGCAAGGGGCCGTCGGTGTGGGATGTTTTCGCGCGCGAGCCGGGCCGCACCTTCCAGGGCAGCGATGGCGAGGTGGCGGTGGACCAGCCGCTACGCGCTACCGGTACTGATTACCGAGAACGGCCTGGGCGAGTTCGATACGCTGCAGCTGGGTGCATGACGATTACCGCATCGCCTATCTGCGCAGCCATCTGCAGGCCTGCCGGCAAGAGATCCGCGACGGAGTGGAACTGCTGGGCTATTGCGCCTGGTCGCTCACCGACATCCTCAGCTGGCTCAACGGCTACCAGAAGCGCTACGGCTTTGTGTATGTCGACCGCGACGAGACCGACGCCAGGGATCTGCGGCGGGTGCGCAAGGACAGCTTCTTCTGGTACCCGCGGGCGATCGCCAGCGGCGGCGAAGACCTGGGGGGCTAGGCCAGCCGTTTCCAGCGACGCCCGGCGAGATGGCCGCCAAACTGCAACAGCCCGCACAGCGCCAGATAGCCGATGGCGATGGCGCAGAAGATTTCCAGCGGATACACCTGTTCGCGGTTGTTGACCTGGGTGGCGACAAAGGTGAATTCGGCCACGCCGACGATGTAGGCCAGCGAGCTGTCCTTCAGCAGCGAGATCCACTGGTTGACGAAGGATGGCAGCATGATGCGCAAGGCCTGCGGCAGGATCAGCCAGCGCAGCGTCTGGCCGCGGGAAAAACCCAGCGCCAGCCCGGCGTGCCACTGGCCGCGCCCCACCGCCTGCAAACCGGCCAATACCGCTTGGCCCAGATAGGCCGAGTGGATCAGCGCCAGCGCCAGGATCACGGTCAGCATGCCGGGGATGTCGACGCCGAACAGCAGGGGCAGCAGGAAATAGCACCAGAAGATCAGCATCAGCACCGGAATGGCGCGCAGCAGCGCGGTGAGCGCGCCCAGCAGCCGTTGGACAGCGGTCGGCGCCGTCAAGAGCGCGATGCCCAGTCCCAGGCCCAGCAGGCTGGCCAGCAGCGCGGCTGCCGCGCTCAGGCCCAGCGTCAGCAGCAGGCCGCCGGGTTCGCCGTTGGCGAGATTGCCTATCAGCAGGTAGTCCAGGTTGTCGCGGATCACGGCCGGCATCATCGCAGCGTCCTCCAGGCAGGTTCCGGCCGCTGTCCCAGCCATTGGGTGGCCAGCACCAGCAACAGGTACAGCACAGTGGCGGCGGCGAAAGACTGGAAGGCGAGCAGGGTCTCGGTTTCCACCTGGCGGGAGGCGTAAGAGAGCTCCGCCAGGCCGATGGCCATGGTCAGCGAGGTGTTCTTGACGATGGCGGTGTACTGGCCGATAAGCGGCCGGCGCACCAGCTGCCAGGCCTGCGGCAGCACCACCCAGCGCAGCACCTGCCAGCCCTTCATGCCCAGCGCCCGCGCGGCCAGCCGCTGGCCTGGCGGCACCGCGTTGAGCCCCGCCTGCAACTCGCCGCAGATGAAGCTGGCGCTGTACAGCGTCAGCGCGGTGAATGCCGCCAGAAACTCAAACGAAGGCCACGGCAGCTCGAGGCCGAAGGGCAGCGCCAGCGCGTGCGGGGCGTTCAGCCAGAATTTCACTTCGTCCGGCAGCAGGCCGGACACGCCGAAATACCACAGCAAGAGCTGCACCATCAGTGGCGTGTTGCGGTGCAGGCTGACCAGCGCTTGGGCACCTAGCCGCAACGGGCGCAGAGGGCTGTCCAGCAGCCCGGTGAGCGCGAGACCGAGCAGGCTGGCGGCGGCTATCACCAGCAGCGACAGCCAGCCGGTGAGCAAGGCGCCCTTGGCCAGCCAGAAGAGGTAATGCGGCTCCAGCCAGTTGTGGCCCAGCCAGGAGGGGGGAGTCATGGTTTGCTACCTGTTGCGTATCCGGAAAAGGCAAAAACCGCCGGGGGGACGTCCGGCGGTTGCTGGCGACGGCGGGCCGGCTTCAGCTGGCTTGGCCGATCTTGAAGTCGCGCGGCAGCGGCGCCTTGGTCTTGGGGCCGAACCACTGGTCGTAGATCCTGGCGGCCTGGCCGGACTTTTCCAGTTCCAGCAGGCTGTCGTTCACTACCTTGGCCAGACGGGCTTCGCCCTTGGGCAGGCCGATGGCCTGGTATTCGCGGGTCAGCGTGAACGGCGCCAGTTCGTACTTGGCCTTGTCCGGCGCGTTGGCCAGCAGCGTGGCCAGCTTGGAGCCGTCCTGGCTGATGGCCTGGACGTTGCCGTTGCGCAGCGCGGTGAAGGCCAGCGGGGTGTCGTCGTAGGCCACCACGGTGGTCTTCGGGTATTTGTCGCGCAGATACACTTCCTGGGTGGTGCCCTTGTCAACGCCTACGCGCAGGCCGGCCAGCTGTTCCGGCTTCTGCAGCGCGCCCTTGCGCACGATGAACTGTTGGCCGGAGGCGAAGTAGGGCAGGCTGAAGTCCACCTGTTTCTTGCGCTCGTCGGTGACGGTGAAGTTGGCGGCGACGATGTCGGCCTTGCCGGACACCAGGAGCGGCACGCGGTTGGCCGGGTTGGTGGCCACCAGTTGCAGCTTCACGCCCAGCTTCTTGGCGATGTATTGCGCGACGTCCACGTCCAGGCCGACGATCTGGCGGCTTTTGGCATCCAGGAAGCCGAAGGGCGGGTTGCTGTCGAAGGCGGCGACGCGGATCACGCCAGCTTTCTTGATGTCGTCCAAGCGGTCGGCCAGGACCGAGGTGGAGACGGCGGCAAGCGCAATAGCTAGGGCGAGGGTCTTTTTCATGGCGGGCCTTGTTATGTTCATTCGAAATGCGATGATTTGCCGACCATGCTATCCGCTTTATCTAATAGCGTGAAATTATTAAAAATTAATTCAATATTCCAATTTTTGAATTTTCGGGGCGGGGCGCGCGCCGCGGCGGCGGAAAGAGAAAAGGCCAGGCTATGCCTGGCCTTCTGCCCTTCGCGGCAAACCGGTCAGGCCGGCTTGCGCTTGCCGAAGAACACGAACAGCGCGACGCCGATGATGATCATCGGCAGGCTCAGCCACTGGCCCATGCTGATCACGTCGGACTTGCCGAAGATGCCGGCGTCAGGATTGCGGAAGAACTCGCTGATGAAGCGGGCCAGGCCGTAGCCGATCAGGAACAGCGCCGACACCTTGCCGCGCGCGCGCGGCTTGCCGCTGTACAGCCACAGCGCGGAAAACAGCACGATGCCTTCCAGCGCGAACTCGTACAACTGCGACGGGTGGCGCGTGAGGCCGCCGTACTGCATCAGCATGTTCATCAGGTCGGATGACTGCTGCGCCTCGGCGATGTCGTCCATCCGCGCCTGCGGGAACAGCATCGCCCATGGCAGGTCCGGGCTGGCTACCCGGCCCCACAGCTCGCCGTTGATGAAGTTGCCGATGCGGCCGGCCGCCAGGCCCAGCGGCACCAGCGGCGCGATGAAGTCGGTCAGCTGCCAGAAGGTGCGCCCCACCTTGCGGCCGTACAGCGCCACCGCCACCAGCACGCCGATGAAACCGCCGTGGAAGGACATGCCGCCCTTCCACACCATGAAGATCTCCAGTGGATGACTGAAGTAGAAGCCGGGCTGGTAGAACAGTACCTCGCCCAGGCGGCCGCCCAGCACCACGCCGACGGCGCCGTACATCAGCATGTCGTCCAACTGGGCGACGGTGAGCACGTCATTGCCCCTTTTCAGGCGGTATTTGCCCATGGTGAGGAACAGGGTGAAGCCCAGCAGGTACATCAAACCGTACCAGTGGACCGCCAGCGGGCCGATATGGACGGCGACCGGGTCGAACTGAGGATGAATCAGCATTTGTCAGTGATGTGCGTTTGCGGTAAAAGAAATGTTGACGGAGATTATACGGAAAGCGTTCCCCGCCGTCGCGCCGCTCATCCGCGGCGAGGCGGCTCAGCAGCAGGCCTATTGGGCACCCGCAGGCCTGCCGGCTCCAGCCTACCCGGCTGTTGTGACGGAGCGTAGTCCGGATTTGCAAACATTCAAGGAAGCCTCATGCCCCAATACCGCTCCCGTACTTCCACCGCCGGCCGCAACATGGCGGGTGCCCGCGCGCTGTGGCGCGCCACCGGAATGACCGACGCCGACTTCGGCAAGCCCATCATCGCCATCGCCAACTCCTTCACCCAATTCGTGCCCGGCCACGTCCATCTGCAGAACATGGGCCAGTTGGTGGCGCGCGAAATCGAAAAAGCCGGCGGCGTGGCCAAGGAATTCAACACCATCGCCATCGACGACGGCATCGCGATGGGTCACGGCGGCATGCTGTACAGCCTGCCTTCGCGCGACCTGATCGCCGACAGCGTGGAATACATGGTCAACGGCCATTGCGCCGACGCGCTGGTGTGCATTTCCAACTGCGACAAGATCACTCCCGGCATGCTGATGGCCGCCATGCGCCTCAACATTCCGGTGGTGTTCGTCTCCGGCGGGCCGATGGAGGCCGGCAAGGTGCAGTGGGGTAACGAAGTGCGCAAGCTGGATCTGGTGGACGCGATGGTGGAGGCCGCCAACAGCGCGGTGTCCGACGAGGACGTCGACCGCGTGGAGCGCTCCGCCTGTCCCACCTGCGGCTCCTGCTCCGGCATGTTCACCGCCAATTCGATGAATTGCCTGACCGAAGCGCTGGGCTTGTCGCTGCCGGGCAACGGCAGCCTGGTGGCCACCCATGCCGACCGCAAGGAGCTGTTCCTGAAGGCCGGCCGCGTCATCGTCGAGATCACCAAGCGCTACTACGAGCAGGAAGACGCCTCGGTGCTGCCGCGCAGCATCGCCAGCAAGCGGGCGTTCGAGAACGCGATGAGCCTGGACGTGGCGATGGGCGGCTCCACCAATACCGTGCTGCACCTGCTGGCCGCGGCCAGCGAGGCCGGGGTGGACTTCAAGATGGCCGACATCGACCGCATCAGCCGCGGCGTGCCCTGCCTGTCCAAGGTGGCGCCGGCCACCCAGAAATACCATATGGAAGACGTGCACCGCGCCGGCGGGGTGGTGGCGATTCTGGCCGAGCTGGACCGCGCCGGCCTGATCCACCGCGAGGTGCCCACCGTGCACAGCGCGACGCTCGCCGCCGCGCTGGAGGCCTGGGACGTGATGCGCCAGGGCGAGGACAGCGAGGCGCGCCGCTTCTACCGCGCGGCGCCGGGCGGGGTGGCCACCACCATCGCCTTCTCGCAGTCGATGCGCTATCCGACCGTGGACGACGACCGCGCCGAGGGCTGCATCCGCGACCAGGCCCACGCCTATTCGCAGGATGGCGGCCTGGCGGTGCTATACGGCAACATCGCCGAGCGTGGTTGCATCGTGAAGACCGCCGGCGTCGACGAATCCATCCTCAAGTTCACCGGCCGTGCCCGCATTTTCGAAAGCCAGGAGGCGGCGGTGGAGGCCATCCTCGCCGACCAAGTGGTGGCCGGCGACATCGTGGTCATCCGCTACGAGGGTCCCAAGGGCGGGCCAGGCATGCAGGAGATGCTGTATCCCACGTCCTATCTCAAATCCAAGGGGCTGGGCAAGGCCTGCGCCTTGCTGACCGACGGCCGCTTCTCCGGCGGCACCTCCGGCCTATCCATCGGCCATGCTTCGCCGGAAGCGGCGGAGGGCGGCGCCATCGGCCTGGCGGAAGAGGGCGACACCATAGAAATAGACATCCCGAATCGCCGCATTCATCTGGCGGTGGCGGACAGCGCGCTGGCCCAACGCCGCGCGGCGATGGAGGCGCGCGGCGGCAATGCCTGGAAGCCGCTGGGCCGCGAAAGGGCGGTCAGCCCGGCCTTGCGCGCCTACGCGGCGATGACCACCAGCGCCGACACCGGCGCGGTGCGCGATGTGTCGCAGGTGGAAAAGTAGCGCGCCGCCGGGCAGGATCACAAGCAGCCGGGTCCGGCTGCTTTTTTTATGTTTATTAACATGATTTCAATGACTTTTAATATGTCCGCGCGCCGGCTTGATTATGATGCCCGCTGACTGACTGGTTAAAGAAAGTGATCCGGTGAGACAGACGATTTTCCTGGCGCTGTGCGTTGGCGCGAGCGCGGCGGCGCATGCTCAATCCTGGGGCGAGCCTGATGTGAAAGCCGGCGACAAATGGGTCTACCGAATGACCACGGAAAAGGCGGGGGCGGGCTGGGGCGAGACCAGCAATGAATTTACCGTCGCCCGGGTGTCGTCGAGGCTGATCTACCAAGCCGGCACCAGCCAGCCGCCCAGCGTGTCGTTCTGGAACCGCGACTGGAGCGTGGTGCGCGAGTTCGACGGCGTGGAGACACTGACCAATCAGCCCTTGTCCTTTCCGCTGACGATAGGCAAGAGCTGGGCGCTCAAGTACACCGATCCCCATCCGGCGAATAACTTCAAGAGCCTGCAATGGGACAGCAAGTACACGGTGGTCGGTTTCGAGCCCGTCGAAGTGCCTGCCGGCAAGTTCAACGCGCTGAAGATCGAGGCCTAGGGACAATGGAGCGGCGTGCGCAAGCCGTCGGTGTCGGTGGGCCAGGCCATCAGCAACAATGCCGGCAATACCACGGTGGTGGGGCAGGTGCGCAAAGTGGACAGCCAGACGTTCACCGGCCGGACTTACAAGGCGTTCTGGTACGTGCCCGAAATCAAGCGCTGGGTGAAGTCGGTAGAGGAATATTACGGCAGCGGCGGAACGCGCAACGAGCAGTATGTTTCCGAACTGCAGTCGTTCTCGCTGGACAACAAGTAAGCTCGGTCTTTCCCGGCGGGGCGCGCCCCGCCAGCCTGTCCAAGAACGGGCCGCCCTTGCCGGGCGGTCTGCCAAGGGGGCAGCCGGGCCTGAGAATTGCACCGTGCGGTGAAATTTTCGGGCCTGGCTGTTATTACACGGTGGACAAGGTCACCACCGCGGCGGAGACGATGGCGATGCCGGCCCAGCCTATCGGCTTGAGTTTCTGTTTATACAGCACGCGCGCGCCCAGCGCGGTGCCCAGGATGCCGATGGCGCCCCACAGCGCGTAGGCTATCGCCAAGTCCATGCCTTTCACCGCCTGCCCAAGAGCGCGAACGCCAGCCATACCAGGGTGATAGCGCCGAAACCCCAGGCCTTGCGGCGGAAACCGTCGGATTTTTCCAGCATCAGGTTGGCGCCCACTTCTATCAGCGCCGAAGCCAGCACGAACAACAGATAGACGGTTTTCATGCCGCCACCTCGTCATGGGTTTCGCCCAGCGTCACGCACGCCAGCCCCAGCAAGGCCAGGCCCAGGCCCAGCAGTTCCTGCGCCACCAGCTTTTCGCCGAATAGCCAGACGCTGACCACGGTGAGGCCGATCAGTCCCAGGCCTTCCCACACCGCGTAGGCCACGCCTACCGAGATGGCCCGCAAGGCCAGCGACAGCAGGTAATAGGACAAGGCCAGCGCGCCGGCCATCAATAGATAGCCCTGGTAAGCCCCGCTGCGGGCGGCGACGGCCATGAAGGAGGTGCCGACGATTTCGCAGGCGATGGCGGCCATGAGCGTCAGCCAGGCCAGGGACAACGGAGAGAGTAATTTTTTCGACATAGTGTTTATAAAAATAGACATAACACCAGTCAGACTCGGCTCTCCAGCGGGAAGTTCATTTCAAAAGTAAACGCTACCAATTTTCTAGGCTGCCGCGCTGGCGGTTCCAATCCGGCTGGTCTGGGGTCTCATTCGTCGTCCAGCGCCGTCTCGCCATCGCGCATTTGCAATGCAAACTGCCGCAGCGGCCGATGGCGCCGGATCAGCGTCGCCAATTGCGGAGAATGGCTGGTCACCCACAACTGGCTGTAGCGGCTGGCCTCGGCGATCAGCCGCGCCAGCGCGGGCAGCAGCGCCGGATGCAGACTGTTTTCCGGCTCGTTCAAGGCCATGAAAGCCGGCGGGCGCGGACTGAGCAGCGCCACCGCCAGGCACAGGAAGCGCAAGGTGCCGTCGGACAACTCCGCGCTTTCCAGCGGCCGCAGCAAGCCGTTGCGCTGCATCAGCAGCTGGAAGCGGCCTTGCTGGACCTCCACCTGGAAGCCGCTGTCGGGAAAGGCGCTGGCCAGGATATCCCGCAATAGATCGCGATCACCGATTTCGACGATGGTTTGGTAGGCGGCGGCCAGGTTGGCGCCATCATGAGCCAGAACCGGCGAGCGGATGCCGACTTGCGGCGCGCGCAAGGGCGAGCCCGGCCACACTGCGAACTCGTGGTAGAAGCGCCAGTTGCGCAGGGTCTCGCGCAGTTGCGACAGCTCGGGGTAGCGGTGCGGCTCCGCCAGTTGGCCGAAGATCGACTCCTCGGCGCGCAGGCTGGTGGGGTAGGCGTTGCGTTCGCCGTCTGCGCCGCAGAGGAAGGCCGCTTGGTTGCGCCGTTCCAGCAGCAGGGTGGAGGGCCGGCGGCCGTGGCCGGCCAGCCACAGGCTTTCCTCCTTGATCAAGGGGTCCAGCGCGAACAGGCTGCTGCTGGGTTCGGGGTAGCCCAGTTGCAGTTCGTAGTCAAAGTCATCCAGCCTGGCCGACAGAATCATGCGCCTGGGCGCGCGAGCGCGGTCGCCGCGGCGCGGCCCTCCGGCCCACATCGCCTTCTGCACGCCGCCTTCCTGCGCCAGCGCCGGCGACAGTCGGCCTTCGGCGGCGTCGTGCAGCAATTTGATGGCTTTGTAAAGATTGGATTTGCCGCAGCCGTTGGCGCCCACCACCACATTGAGCGCGTCCAGTTCCAGCGTGAGTTTGCGGATGGAGCGGAAGCCGGACAGGTTGAGGCTGTGTATGGGCATGGCAGGGGAGGAATCGGTAAACAAGCTGGGACTGTTGCGGGGGCGGCGGGTTCCTGGCGATGCGGGAGCGGTGGAACTGGCAAAACGGCGGGTAAGTTGATTAGGTCTTGATGTTTGTCATAATCAAGTCAGGCGATAGTGCTAGCATAGCCCACGCTCCTGTCCGACAGTCGGGAACTTGTGAGGGGCGGCGTCGGTCCAGCCCCTTCCCGCGCGCGTTTTGTCTGTATGTCCTCCATTCGGTTCATTTGGTAAAAATCGAATCATTCCGCCGTTTCAATATTCGTTTTGTTTCGTAAGTGAAATATTTGCGAAATGACAATAGAATTTTTGACTCTATATAAATTACCATATTGGGTTTTTGTGCGACAGGCGCTTGCGAGATTGCCCATGCCTTTGCGGCCTGTTCTTGTGGCGAATGCGGCAGGTGGACAGTTGGACAAGTTGTGAAGATATTGTGTATATCGCAATGATTTGTAAGATTTTTGCCAGGGATTGCGCGGCGGGTAGGCAAAAAAAATGCGCGGTGCCTTACGGCCCGCGCCAAGTCTACAAAGGAGAAATAGAGGAGAAACTATCAAGAAGCAATTGCTGCATCTCAACGAGAACGGATTATCCGGATTGCGGTAGCGAGTGTCAACATTTGCGTTTCCGAAAATGTCGAGAAATGTAAGTTTTTGTCGCGCTTCGATACATGAGGCCGGGAAAGGGCCGGAATTGCAGGCGTCCAGCATATGGTCATGTCTGGCGCGCGGCCGCCCCATAACGTGGCAGCTGTGCCACAATACGTTTTTTCCGTTTGCAGCAGGATGTCAGCACATGGACGCAGTCCGCCATATTCTTCCCGATCCACGCCAGTACCACCCGCAAGTTTCCCTGACCAATCGTCTGATCCATCATGCCCAATCGGTGCTGGATGCGCCCGATGCCGGCGAGCGCGACATGTGGCGCCAGGCGCTGGTCGCCGCCATCGATGAGATGCTGCAGCGCGGCGAGCTGCTGTCGATCTCGGTGGCGCTGGCGATGGTGCCGACGCAAGCCTGCTATCAGGTGGTATGGGACGGGCTGCGCCAGGCGGTGGAGGAAACCGGCGGCGCGCGCGCGCAGGTGTTCGCTATGCCGCTGGTGCTGGTGGCCGGCAGCCGCAGCGAAACGACGCTGCCGGGCGAGATCGCCGATGTGGCCGGTCTGAATGCGCTGCTGCGCCAGCATGGCGTGTTCGCCGCCGACGGCGATGTCGCCTTGTCCGGCGCATTGTTGCACCCCGACAGCGTGGTGGGGCTGGACGCCGCCACGCTGTACCAGCTGACCCGCAAGCACGAGGCGGCTCGGGATGCGCTGCCGCAGCAGGCGGCGCCGGTCACGGTAAAGGAGGAGGGGGTGTTCCTGCGCTACCTGATGGGCGTGGCGATCCAGCGGGACGGCGAGCCGTCGCCGCTGCGCCAGGGCGGCGCGGTGGGCGCCTGGGGGATGCCGGTGATGAAGTTGCTCGGCGAGCAGCTCAAGGCTGACGGCGTGACGCTGTTCCCTATCGCCCGCCCGCCGCTGCCTGTGATGCAGGCGCTGGTGGCCGGCAACTTCGCCCGCTTCGAGGTGGCGCTGCAGGTATTCGCCAGCAGCCAGATCCGCCGCCTGCGCGAGCTGGACAAGGAGCCGGTGGCCATCGTTTCCGCCCACGACAACGGCGAGCTGCATTTCACGCTGTCGGCCAGGGGCGACGAGCGCAACTGGGAAGCGTTCGTCTGGCCGCTGGCGTCCTTGGACAACGTCAAGCTGATCGAGGAGAACTTCCGCGAGCTGATGGCCGAGTGCCATGTGCGCGACGTGCATGCGATCGCCGAGCTGCAGCCGGAAAGCCGCGACGGTGTCCCGCTGTTTTTCACCGCCGACGATTTGTAAGATTTCGTCCGCCGTCCGCCCGCGCGAACCCGGCCCCGCAAGCGCGGGGCTTTATTTTTGCCTGCGCGCGGCGCTGCTGGCTAGGCCTGGTCCGGGGCTGATTCCATGGCTTGGGCCCACGGCGCGCCGGCCAGGCGGATGGCCAGGTAGTCGATCAGCGCCTGCACCCGCGCCGGCCGGCTGCGGCCCGGCGGCGTCAGGATGTACAGGGCGATGGGATCGACCCGCCAATCCGTCATCGCGGTTTCCAACTGGCCCGACTGCAAATCCTGCCAGGCGAGGAACTCCGGCTGCAGCGCCAGTCCCAGCCCGGCCCGCAAGGCCGGCGCCAGCGCCTCGGCGTTGTTGACCCGCAGCGGAGCGGGCATCTCCAGCGCAAACTCCCCCTGCTGTTCATGACGGAAGCTCCAGCAATGGCTGCTTGGCGAGTAGCTGTATTGCAAGGCGCGATGGCCGGCCAATTCTTTGGGGTGCCGCGGGCGGCCGTGGCGCTGGAAATACGCCGGCGCGCCAACCAGCAGGATGCGCACCGTGCATAGCCGCCTGGCCAGCAGGCTGGAGTCGGCCAGCGAGGCGATCCGCAGCGCGATGTCCAGCCGGTTCGCCAGCAGATCCACCTTTTCGTCGCTGAAGTGGAAGTCCAGCTCCACCTCGGGGTGCCGCGCCATGAACTCCGGCAGCAGCGGCGCCAGGTGGGAAATGCCGAAGGACATCGGCGCGGTGGCGCGCACCGGTCCGCGCAGGCTGCTGGATTGTTCGGCGATGTCGGCTTCCACCGCCTCGCCCTCCGCCAGGATGCGGGCGGCCCGCTCCAGCGCGGCGTCGCCGGCCTCGGTCAGCGTGATGCGCCGCGAGGTGCGGTGAAACAGCATGGTCTTCATCCGGGCTTCCAGCCGGGTGATGGCCTTGGACACCGTGGCTTGCGACAGGGTCAGCTCGGCGGCGGCGCGGGCGAAGGAACCGCACTCCGCCACCTTGGCGAAAATCGCCCAGGCTTCAAGATCGGGCAGTTTTTTCATATCGGTTCCGCAGGCAAAGCGATGAGATTGATTCCAATTTTATCATCATGGCAGTCTTGAGAGGGCTGATCATGTCAAAAGTGGAAAGGATACTATTCTTTATATCCCATTAACATGGTTTGGCGAGGCGTTTATAGTGGCTATATCCACTTAACGCCGTCAGGAGAACACCATGATTGAACACCGTCCATTTGCCAGCCTAGGCGGAGCCCATCATGGCTGGCTCGACGCCAAGCATCATTTTTCCTTCGCCGAATACTACGACCCGGCGCGCATGAGCTGGGGCGCGCTGCGGGTGTGGAACGACGACACCATCGCGCCTGGCAGCGGCTTCCCGCCGCATCCGCACGCCGATATGGAAATCGTCACTTATGTCCGCGAAGGCGCGATCACCCACCAGGACAATCTGGGCAACAAGGGCCGCACCGAGGCCGGCGATGTGCAAGTGATGAGCGCCGGCAGCGGCATCACGCATTCCGAATACAACCTGGAGTCGGGCGTCACCCGCATTTTCCAGATATGGATCATGCCGGACCGGCGCGGCGGCGAGCCGTCCTGGGGCGCCAAACCCTTTCCCAAGGCCGACCGCTCCGGCGCGTTCGTCGCGCTGGCCAGCGGCATGGACGGCGACGACAACGCCTTGCCTATCCGCTCCCATTCCCGCGTGCTCGGCGCCACCCTCAAGGCCGGGGAAGCGGCGGAGTACCGGCTGGGCGAGGGGCGGCGCGGCTATCTGGTGCTGGCAAGCGGTCTGGCGGAAATCAACGGCATTGCGCTGCAGGCCCGCGACGGCGCGGCCATCAAGGACCTGGAGCGGCTCCGCGTGGTCGCCAGCCAGGATGCGGAACTCATTCTGGTCGATACCCGCGGGTAAATACCGAGGCGGGCCTGCCCGCATTCCATCGCATGGTTTCACCTATTGTCCCAACCCTTCCCACATAAAAACGAGGATCGCACCATGACCATCACCGCTGCCGCCACCGCTAGCCCGCTGCTGCTGACCCCGCGCGACCATACCCTGATCCTGATCGACTACCAGTCGCAGATGGCCTTCGCCACCCACTCCATCGACATCCCCACGCTGCGCAACAATGCCGGCCTGGTGGCCGCCGCCGCCGCGGGTTTCGGCGTCTCCACCATTCTCACCACCGTGGCCGAGAAAAGCTTCTCCGGGCCGATGTTCGACGAGGTGACCGCGCCGTTCCCGGATCAGCGGTTGTTGGACCGCACCTCGATGAACACCTGGGAGGACGCCGCGGTGATCGCCCAGGTCAACCGAATCGGCAAGCCGCGCATCGTGCTGGCCGGCTTGTGGACCAGCGTCTGCATCGTCGGCCCGGCGCTGTCCGCGCTGGCGCAGGGCTTCGAGGTTTACGTGATCACCGACGCCTGCGGCGACGTCTCCGTCGAGGCGCATGAGCGCGCAGTGCAGCGCATGCTGCAGGCCGGCGCGCAGCCGATGACCGCGCTGCAATACCTGTTGGAACTGCAACGCGACTGGGCGCGCACGGATACCTATGAGCTGACCACCGGCATCGCCAGGAAGCTGGGCGGCGGCTACGGCCTGGGCATAGGCTACGCCAAGGCCATGTTCGGCGCCGAGGAAGGCTGATCGTCGGCCGGTGCTGGCGCTCCCTCCGGCCGCGCCAGGCCGCCGCACCAACCGCATGATGGCCCGACAGCGGCGCATCAGGAGACGCGACAATGAGCATCCGCACTGTAGCCGACGCGATTCTGCGCAACGGCCGCTTCACCACGCTGGACCCGCGCCGCCCCCGCGCCAGCGCCGTCGCCATCCATAACGGCAAGTTCCTGGCGGTGGGCGACGATCAGGAGATCATGGCGCTGGCGGGGCCCGCCACCCGCGTTGTCGATCTCAAGGGCCGCGGCGCATTGCCCGGCCTGATCGACAACCACACCCATATCGTGCGCGGCGGCCTCAACTTCAATCTGGAGCTGCGCTGGGACGGCGTGCGCTCGCTCGCCGACGCGATGGACATGCTGCGGCGGCAGGTGGCCGTCACTCCCGCGCCGCAATGGGTGCGGGTGGTGGGGGGCTTCACCGAGCACCAGTTCGTCGAAAAGCGCCTGCCCACGCTGGAGGAAATCAACGCCGCCGCCCCGGACACCCCGGTGTTCCTGCTGCACCTATACGACCGCGCGCTGCTCAATGGCGCGGCCTTGCGCGCCGTCGGCTATACCCGCGACACCCAGCCGCCGCCGGGCGGGGAAATCGTCCGCGACGCGAACGGCAACCCCACCGGCCTGCTGCTGGCCAAGCCCAATGCCGCCATCTTGTACGCCACGCTGGCCAAGGGCCCCAAGCTGCCGTTCGATTACCAGCTCAATTCCACGCGCCACTTCATGCGCGAACTGAACCGCTTGGGCGTGACCGGCGTCATCGACGCCGGCGGAGGCTTCCAGAACTATCCGGACGATTACGCGGTGATCCAGCAACTGGCCGACAGCGGCCAGATGACGGTGCGGCTGGCCTATAACCTGTTCACTCAAAAACCGCATCAGGAGAAAGAGGACTTTCTCGATTGGACCTCCAGCGTCAAATACAAGCAAGGAGACGACTACTTCCGCCACAACGGCGCCGGCGAGATGCTGGTGTTTTCCGCCGCCGATTTTGAGGACTTCCGCCAGCCGCGCCCGGACATGCCGCCTGAAATGGAGGGCGAGCTGGAAGAGGTGGTGCGCATCCTGGCGCAGAATCGCTGGCCGTGGCGGCTGCACGCCACCTATGACGAAACCATCGCCCGCGCGCTGGACGTGTTCGAGAAAGTGAACCAGGACATCCCGCTGCAGGGCCTCAACTGGTTCTTCGACCACGCCGAAACCATCTCCGAGCGCTCGATGGACCGCATCGCGGCGCTGGGCGGCGGCATCGCGGTCCAGCACCGGATGGCCTATCAGGGCGAGTACTTCGTCGAGCGCTACGGCGCGGCCGCGGCGGAAGCCACGCCGCCTATCGCCCGCATGCTGGCCAAGGGCGTCAAGGTGTCGGCTGGAACCGATGCCACCCGCGTCGCCTCCTACAACCCCTGGGTGTCGCTGTCTTGGATGATCACCGGCAAGACCGTTGGCGGCTTGCGGCTCTACCCGCAGCGCAACTGCCTGGACCGCGAAACCGCGCTGCGGATGTGGACCGAGAACGTGGCCTGGTTCGCCAACGAGGATGGCAAGCGCGGCCGCATCGCCGCCGGCCAGTTCGCCGACCTGATCGTGCCGGACCGGGATTTCTTCGCCTGCCCCGAGAACGACATTTCCTTCCTGACTTCCGAGCTCACCCTGGTGGGCGGCCGCATTGTCTACGCCGCCGGGGATTTCGCCGCGCTGGACGACAATCCGCTGCCGCCGGCGATGCCGGACTGGTCGCCGGCGCGGACTTTCAAGGGCTACGCCGCCTGGGGCGAGCCGGAGCGGGCGGGGCGCAATTCGCTGCAACGGCAGTCGGTCGCCGCCTGCGCTTGCGCCAGCGCCTGCGGCCTGCACGGCCATGACCACGCCCGCGCCTGGGCTTCCAGTCTGCCGGTGTCCGATGCGAAGGGCTTTTTCGGCGCGCTCGGATGCGCCTGCTGGGCGGTGTGATGTCGCAGGCAGGGCAGGGGCTTGGCCGGGGTGGATCCCGGCCAGCCGCGAAACCCAGCGGATAGCCGGATTTTTCCGTCAGGGAGGCGCGGCCAGACGCGCTCGCGCGCTGCCGCGGCCGCTGCTGGGCGCGCGCATGAGCCGCGTTTCGGCGGCGGCGGTTCCGGCATCTGGCGCGCCAAGAGGGGCCCGGCTTATTTGACGTCAAGATTTCATGCCGGGCATTTCGTGTAGAATGGCCCGATCGTTAACCCATTGATGGAAGAGCCAGACGATGTTTGCTGCCGACCAGACGATTGCCCAATTCGACCCCGAACTCGCCGCCGCGATTGCCGCCGAGTGCCAGCGCCAGGAAGATCATATTGAACTGATCGCCTCGGAGAACTACACCAGCCCGGCGGTGATGGAAGCCCAGGGCTCCCAGCTGACCAACAAGTACGCCGAAGGCTACCCCGGCAAGCGTTTCTACGGCGGCTGCGAGCATGTCGACGTGGTGGAGCAGCTGGCGATCGATCGCGTCAAGCAACTGTTCGGCGCCGAATACGCCAATGTGCAGCCGCACTCCGGCAGCCAGGCCAACCAGGCGGTGTACTTCTCCATTCTGAAGCCGGGCGACACCGTGATGGGCATGAACCTGGGCCACGGCGGCCACCTGACCCACGGCTCGCCGGCCAACCTGTCCGGCAAGATGTTCAACATCGTCGCCTACGGCCTGAACGACAAGGAAGAAATCGACTACGACGATATGGAACGCGTGGCGATGGAAACCAAGCCGAAACTGATCATCGGCGGCGCGTCCGCCTACGCGCTGCGCTTCGACTTCGAGCGCATGGGCCAGATCGCCAAGAAGGTCGGCGCCTACTTCATGGTGGACATGGCGCATTACGCCGGCCTGGTGGCCGCCGGCCTGTACCCGAATCCGGTGCCGCACGCCGACTTCGTCACCTCCACCACCCACAAGACGCTGCGCGGTCCGCGCGGTGGCATCATCCTCGCTCGCGCCGAGTTCGAGAAGAGCATCAACAGCAATGTGTTCCCGACGCTGCAGGGCGGCCCGCTGGAGCACGTGATCGCCGCCAAGGCCATCGCCTTCAAGGAAGCGCTGCAGCCGGAGTTCAAGGTTTATCAGGAACAAGTGCTGAAGAACGCCGTCATCATGGCCAAGACCCTGGCCGAGCGCGGCCTGCGCATCGTGTCCGGCCGCACCGAGAGCCACGTGTTCCTGGTCGACCTGCGCGCCAAGGGCCTGACCGGCAAGGCGGCCGACGCGCTGCTGGGCCGCGCCCACATCACCGTCAACAAGAACGCCATTCCCAACGATCCGGAAACGCCGTTCGTCACCTCCGGCATCCGCATCGGCTCGCCGGCCATCACCACCCGCGGCTTCAAGGAAGCCGAGGCGATCGAAGTCGCCAACCTGGTGGCCGATGTGCTGGACAATCCGAACGATGACGCGGTGATCGCCCGCGTAGCCGAACAGGCCACCGCTTTGTGCCACCGCTTCCCGGTGTACGCCAAGTAAGTCTGGCTGTTCCTGATAGAAAGCCGCCCGGTGATGGGCGGCTTTTTTCTTGTCTGGCGCGCGCGGATGTCTTTGGCATCGCGGCGGGACTGGCGTCATGCGCTTTGCCGGTGCCAGGGCTGGGCTTTGCTGATAACATCCAGCTATTACAACCTTCAGGATTATTGTCATGAAATGCGCGTTTTGTGGCAACGCCGATACTCAGGTGATCGATTCCCGTGTCAGCGAGGATGGCGCCAGCATTCGGCGTAGGCGCCGCTGTCCGGTTTGCGACAAGCGTTTCACGACTTTTGAAACCGCCGATGTGCGCATGCCGCAAGTGGTGAAGACGGCAGGCCATCGTTCCGAGTTCGATATCGAGAAGGTGCGCACCAGTTTCCTGCGCGCGCTGCATAAGCGCCCGGTGTCCACCACGCTGGTGGACGAGGCGATAGACCGCATCTGCCACAAGCTGCTGCAACTGGGCGAGCGCGAGGTGAGCAGCCGCCAGATCGGCGAGATGGTGATGAACGAACTGGCGCGGCTGGATAAGGTGGCCTATGTTCGTTTCGCCTCGGTTTACCGCAGTTTTCAGGATATTTCCGAATTTACCGACGCTATCAAGGAAATCCAGAAGTCCTCGCATTGACAGTTTCGAGCAGGGCTGATTAGTCTGGTAAATTCTTTTGTCATTGATAGAGAAGCCATGACTACTGCTACTTTTGAACGCGTTGCCCTGCTGCCGCCCGATGTCGCCCACGCCGAACGGCTGTTTGCGCTGATCGATGAGAGCCGCGCCGGCTTGCGCGAGTGGCTGCCCTGGGTGGACGGCACCCGCAAGGTGGAGGACAGCCGCCAGTTCCTGGCAGGCGTCGCAGAGGGCATGCGCAGCGGCTCGAGCTGCGCGTGCTGGCTGATTGAGCTGGATGGCGAACTGGCCGGGTGCATCGATATCCATGGCGACAGCGTGGTTAACCGCTCCGCTAGCCTCGGCTACTGGCTGGCGGACCGTTTCGTCGGCCGCGGCGCGATGAGCGGCGCGGTGGCGCAGGCGCTGAATGCCGGTTTCGGCGAGTTGGGGCTGAATCGCATCTCCATCGTGGCCGGCATGGAAAACCGCCGCAGCCGCGCGGTGGCGAGGCGGCTGGGCTTCGTCGAAGAGGGCGTGCAACGGCAGGGCCTCCGTTTGCATGGCCGTTATCACGATGCCTGCCAGTACAGCATGCTGGCGCGCGAGTGGCGGCTGCGCGAATGAGCCATGTTTGCCTTCGCGAAGCGGATCCGGCGCGGGACGCGCCAGCCCTGTACGCGCTGATCGAACGTTACCGCGCGACCCTTGCCCAATGGATGAGCGGCATCGTCAAGCCGCAGTCGGTGGCGGATGCTGAGGCGTTTCTTCAACTGCAGGCGCATGGTAACCATGAAGGACGCAGCGCGCACCGGTTGATAGAGGCGGACGGCGAACTTGCCGGCATTTGTTCGCTGCATGGCATCAACCAGGCGCACCGCTACGCGCGCCTCGGCTACTGGCTGGCGGACAGCCACGTTGGCCGGGGCGTGATGGCGCAGGCCTTGGCGCAATTGCTGCGCCATGCTTTCGAAGATTTGCGCCTGCACCGGCTGGAGCTGGGCTGCGTGCCGGAGAATCTCCGCAGCTGCAAGGTCGCGGAGCGTCTGGGCTTCCGCCTGGAGGGCGAGCTGCGCGACGCGCAGTACCTGCATGGCCGTTTCTGGAATATGCGCTGTTACGGCCTGCTGGCCGACGAATGGAAGAATCAAGCATGACAAGCTATAGCGCCGCCGACCATCTTTACATGCAGCAGGCCTTGCGCCTGGCCGAGGCCGCCACCCGTCGCGCCGCGCCCAATCCCGGCGTCGGCTGCGTGCTGGTGCGCGATGGCCGGGTGATAGGCGAGGGGGCGACGCTGGCGGTAGGTTCCGACCACGCGGAAATCCAGGCGATCAAGGACTGCCTGTCCCGCGGCGACAGTCCGCGCGGCGCCACCGCCTATGTCACATTGGAGCCATGCAGCCACCACGGCCGCACGCCGCCTTGCGCCGGGCGGCTGATCGCCGAAGGCGTGGCGCGCGTGGCGGCGGCGATGGTCGACCCCTATCACGAAGTGGCGGGCCGCGGCATCGCCATGTTGCTGGCGGCCGGAGTGGAGGCGAGCGCGGGGCTGATGGAGGCCGAGGCGCGCCGGGTGCATCGCGGTTTCCTGTCGCGGGTCGAGCGCGAAAGGCCGTGGGTGGTGTTGAAGGCCGCGGCCACGCTGGATGGCAAGACCGCCTTGCTCAACGGCAACAGCCAGTGGATCACCGGCCCGCAGGCGCGGCAGGACGTGCAGCGGCTGCGGGCGGCAAGCTGCGCCATCCTCACCGGCAGCGGCACGGTGCTGGCGGATAATCCGCAACTCACGGTGCGCGAAGTGCCGGTGGCGGTCCAACCATGGAGGGTGGTGCTGGACGGCGCGTTGAAAACCGATCCATCCAGCCGTATCTACCAGGGCGGGCGCGTATTGCTGGCCAGCTGCGCCGCCGATCCGGCGCGCTTGGCCGCCTATCAGCGGCAGGGCGTCGAGGCGCTGATGCTGGCAAGAGGCGACGGCGGCGCCGATCTGACCGACCTGCTGAGGCAACTGGCGGCGCGCGGCGTCAATCAGCTGATGGTGGAAGCCGGCGCCGGCTTGAACGGCGCCTTGCTGCGGGCCGGGCTGGTGGACGAAATCGTGCTGTATCTGGCGCCGTCGCTGGCGGGCGATGCGGCGCGCGGTCTGTTCGCCTGGCCGGCGTTGACCGATCTGGCGGACAAGGTCAGGCTGGATATTGTCGATGTCGGCAAAGTGGGCGCCGATTTGCGCCTGATCCTGCGGCCTGGGCGCTGAAGGCTGGAGTTGCTTGTTGTTCCGGCCGCGCAAGGTTTGTATGCTGAAAGCTGGCGATGTGGAATGTCTGGTGTGTTGCCGGTTTGAGGCGGTTTCGGCCGGCTGGAGGGTGGGATGGCGGATGTGGCGGCTGCGCTGGAGGCGTATCTGCAGCTGATTGCCCGTCTGGGCGCGGCGCAGGAAGTGGTGGAGCAGAGGCGGGCGTTGCTGCTGCGTTTGCTGGCGCGCTTGTCGGGGCTGCCGCGCACTGTCGAAACCTATCAGGCGGTTGTCGAAGTTTTTGTCGCGGATTGCCCGCTCCAGGAGCGGGTGCTGGCGATGAGCTGTTGCCGCGAATTCTATTGCTTTTGGCTCAATGACATGAAGAAGGTGGTGGAGATCACCTCCCGCAGCGGCTTCTCCCTGTTCAACCCGGCGATTTTGCTCGCCGGCACCTTTGATGAGCTGGTGGATGTCATGCAGCGGCGGCGGTTTCGCCGGTTTCCTCCCTCGCTGGGCCTGTATTTGGGCAAGCTGTTCGAGGACGGCCATCCCGACGAGGTGATCCGCCAGCGTGGCATCCTGTTGAAGGCGCTGCTGTTTCTGCTGGATCCTCATCCATTTGATTCCACCAGCTACCGGATGGCGGTGGATGGCTTGCTGCTGCATCTGCAGGACCCTGCCGACCGGCAGTTGTTGCTGCCGGCGGTGCGCGAATATTTTCCCTATTGGCAGTCGTTTCCCTTTGCCCGGCAACGGGTGGGGACGGATAAGGGGGAATCAGCCTCTCCATAGGATTTTGAATGAGTAAAAATCATTAATTCTGGCTGGTGATCTGATTTTTTCTCTTGTTTTTCATATGATTTAATGAATTTTTTGCTTCTCATCTTATCTTGAATATCAATTATTCTCATGAGAGTATGTTTTCTTCACTATCAGGGAGAATCTCATGGGAAATCAGACGGCCTATCAGAGCCTGACCCGCACTTTTCAACGATTGCACCATTTTGGCCACCTGTCCGCCATCGCCAGCTGGGACCAGGCGGCCATGATGCCGAGCAAGGGCAATGAGGCGCGCGCCGCGGCCCAGGCTGAGTTGCAGGTGTTGATGCATCAGTTGATCACGGCGCCGGAACTGAAAACGCAGTTGGACGCCGCCGAGCAGGAGGCGCTGGACCCAAGCCAGCGCGCCAATCTGCGCGAAATTCGCCGCGACTGGCAGCTGGCCAATCTGCTGCCGGCGGAACTGATCGAAGCCAAGTCGCTGGCGGCGGCGCGCTGCGAGCACGCCTGGCGCAGCCAGCGGCGCGCCAACGACTGGCAGGGCTTTCTGCAGAACTTCCGCGAAGTATTGCGCTTGGCGCGCGAGGAGGCCGGCCTGCTGGCGCAAGCGCAAGGCGGCAGCCGCTACGATGCGCTGCTGGACAAATACGAGCCGGGCATGAAGAGCGCTGACATCGCGCGCATCTTCGGCGACGTGAAAACCTGGCTGCCGGGGCTGATCGCCAAAGCGCGCGACAAGCAGGCCGGCGAAAGCGTGATCCAGCCGCAGGGACCCTTCTCGGTGGAGAAGCAGCGCCAGCTGGGCCTTGAGGTGATGGGCCTGCTGGGATTCGATTTCGACGGCGGCCGCTTGGATGTCAGCAACCATCCTTTCTGCGGCGGCGTGCCGGAAGATGTGCGCATCACCACCCGCTACCGCGACGACGATTTCGTGCAGAGCCTGATGGGCATCATTCACGAAACCGGCCATGCCCGCTATGAGCAGAGCCTGCCGCGCGGGCTGTTGTCGCAGCCGGTGGCGCGCGCCCGTTCCATGGGCATTCATGAAAGCCAGAGCCTGTCGTTCGAAATGCAACTGGGGCGCAGCCGCGGCTTCCTGCAATTGATCGCGCCCTTGATCGGCAAGCATTTCGGCGAGCAGCCGGCTTTCGGCGCCGATAACCTGGCGCGGTTGTACACCCGGGTGGCGCCGGGTTATATCCGCGTCGATGCCGACGAGCTGTGCTACCCGGCGCATGTGATCCTGCGTTTCGAGATCGAGCGGGCGCTGATCGACGGCGAGATCGAGGCCGAGGATGTGCCGGCGCTGTGGGACGAGAAGATGATGGCTTATCTGGGGGTGGATACCCGCGGCAACTACCGCGACGGCTGCCTGCAGGACATTCACTGGACCGACACTTTCGGCTATTTCCCCAGCTATACCCTGGGGGCGATGTATGCGGCGCAGTATTTCGCCACCATCCGCCGGCAGGAGCCGCAGCTGGATGAAAAGATCGCCGCCGGCAATCTGGCCCCGGTATTCGATTGGCTGAACGCCAATATCTGGAGCCAGGGCAGCCGTTGGACCACCAATGAACTGGTGGAGCGCGCCACCGGCGAGACGCTGAATCCAGCTTACTACCGCGCGCACCTGCAGGCGCGCTACCTGGACTGAGTCCGCTTGCCGGCCGGACCGTTGGCGGTCCGGCCGGCCTATCGATGGCGGTAGATGATCGCGCCTGATCCCGCAAGTTCAGGCCGTCGTGTTGGCTTCAATGTTTTTTGCCAGCACACCCATCCCGCAGGCCGCGGCCAAGCTCAAATCCACCATCCGGCGTTTGAACTTGGCATGCACCCTCTTCCCTTCGCGGCACTCGGCCGGCTCCTTCGCCTGCTGGCAGGTCGCCAGGCGTCAAATCCCATCTACCGGTCGTGTCTTCCCAATCCTGCGCGCATTGCGTCCAGATTTTCCCATTTGTCGCGAAGAGTGCGGTCTGTCAGCGCTAGCCGCCAGCCATCGCAAGGCAGGCGGAGCGAGAGATTCCGCCATATTGCGAAAGCGCCGAGAGGATAGCGCGGGGGAGACTGCCGTGGCCTGAAGCATCGGTCTAGGCATGCCGGGATGGATGGATGGCGCCGTGGCAGGGGGCGGGCATTCAGTCATTTGCATTGACTGATTATCCCGGTTTGTTCGGAGTGGCACGGAGGATAAATTGAATTAAAACAGTATATTTAAAATAAAAAATCATACCTTGTATTTGTATTTGCATTGACTATGTTTGCTTTAAACGTGTGCACAAAAATGACTGTTTTTGAGTGAATTGTTTAAACACTGATTGATATCTTGTTGATATTTGATGGCTTCTTGTTCAAATCTTGTTTGAACTACGTCGTTTGCATTTTAAATCTTTTTCCATATCGTACGGATGGCGGCCATGAACCTGGATCTTCCTGAAGTGACTGATGGTGCGAAGGCATGCACTGCGTTTCGCCTTGCGGGCAGGGCGTTGAATCTGAGGAGCATATGGAGCGGCGGGCTAGCTCGGGGTATTGTCATCGGCGCTGTGATTGGGCTAAGCGCACCCAGCGCGGCGTCGGCGGCGGGGGGCGTCGTGTACTTTTCGGGCGGGGTGCTTGAGCCGACTTGCGCCATGCAGGCCCGGGCGGCGACGGCCGGGGGCGTGTCTTTGCGGCTGCAATGCCAAGAGGCGGCTGCGCTGACTCGTACCGTGGATGCCAAGAATCCTGCCCAGTCGTTGAATCAACATGTTGCAAAAGCCAGTTTGCAAGCCGTGTCCAACGGCCAATCGGTGATGCTCATCGAGTATCGTTAGCCGCCGTCCCCAGTGGTACCTGTGCAAGGCCCGCCATGGCAACTGGCGGGCTTTTTCCATATCAGATTCCCTGTCGAATCGCTTGTCAGTGCAAGGCAGTTATCTATACCTATCTTCCGATTGAATTTCTTCTTCTCCCTCGATTTAAACCAGCATGCGGATTTTCCGGCAGATCATGTCAGGCCGCTTGATATGGCTTGTTTCTGCGCAGTGCAAGCCATGGACATGTTGCCTGGATGGGAAATGCCATGCCTAAATTGGCTGCAGCGCATCAATTTTACCGGATGATTTTGTTATGGTTATTGACCAATAAATAGCATGTCTGCCATGCGATAACGCTTTTACCAGCATTGATGGTATGTGGCTTGGCGCACAGACTGTTATGTGTCGAAATCACTATGTTTCCCGATTGTCGCTACCGAATAAAGATAGAATTTTATCTCGCCTGCATCAGCAATGACATGGCGGGATTAGTGCTGCGCGCGTATCTGTTTTTTATGATTTTGTTTTCATTTTTTTGTTATTTTTGCCACTCTGATAGGAGTGGTTTTTTAATTTAAAAGCCAGGTTGTGTTGCCGGTTTTTTTGGTCATGTTGATTGATGGGTGGTTGATGTGAGTATGGTTTGTGATGTCTGGTGATGGTTTGGAAAATCCACCAGTATGTTAGCTAGCGCACAGAATCCACTGCTTTGCATTGATTACCTTCTTCTTGGTAGAGTGAGGGTATTCAATTCTTTAATTTTTGCTATTCATTATTATCTAGTGTTTGTTGATGTTTTCAGCAATCTTCTGGCTTGCTTGTTGATTTTTTAATTTTTCTGAAGCTATTTTTTAAGTGGCTAAGTGTTTTTCTTTGTGAGGATTGGCTGTTATTAATGGCAGTTTGATTGTTTTTTTTCTAACCTAGTCTGCATTTGTGTTCGTCTTGTTTTGTATGGCAGGAGGAGGGCCATTTTTTTCTGATGGCATTTTTAAATGCGGTGGCAGTATTGCCGCCGGTTATTTTTTGCTATGAGGTGACTTGAAATGAAGACG
Organism: Chromobacterium sphagni; assembly: GCF_001855555.1. GTDB lineage: Bacteria > Pseudomonadota > Gammaproteobacteria > Burkholderiales > Chromobacteriaceae > Chromobacterium > Chromobacterium sphagni. Next base: position 404,595 of record NZ_MKCT01000017.1, read on the forward strand.
TTAATTCTCGCTTTGGGACTGGGCCTGGGTCTGCCGATTGCTGCTTATGCTTCGGATGGCACGATCAACATTTCCGGCACGATTTCCGCTAATACCTGCCAGATCAACGGCAATGCCGCTGGGTCTCCTACTGTCCTCAGTGTGGTTTTGCCTCAGGTATCCAAAACCGCCTTGGCGACAGCAGGCCAGACCGCTGCTCCGACCCCGTTCACGCTGAATCTGACCAACTGCACCGGCAGCACGGCGCAGACGCTGTTTGAACTGGGCACCACCGTCGACCAGACCACTGGCAATCTGATCAACCAGGGCAGCGCAGGCAATGTGGAAGTGGGCCTGCTGAACAACAATTTCCAACCGATTAACGTGGGACCCAATACCAATTCGCAGACTGTGTCGATCACCACCGGGACGGCTTCGTTGAGGTACTACGCGCAGTACGTGGCGACTGGCGTCGCCATCGCTGGGTCGGTAGCCACCAGCGTGCAATTCTCTCTGCTATACAACTAAGCCGCAAAGCGATGCCGGCGCCGCGCCGTTGCTGGCGCCGGCAGCTGGGTTCCCTGTCTGCAGCGGTTTGTGGCGGGGGTTTGCCTAAGTGCTGGACTCAAGCGGATGGAAAACAATGGGCACACAAATAATGAGGCTGGTTTTGGCTTTGGCGTGCTGGGGCGCGCTGGCGGCGGCCCATGCCAATGTAGTCGTTGCCGGCACCAGGGTGGTGTACAACGGCGGCGATCGCGAAGTGACGATCAAATTGAGCAATCCAGGCGATACTCCCGCCTTGGTGCAGGCCTGGGTGGACAAGGGCAATTCCAAATCCACTCCCGATACCGCGGATGCGCCATTTCTGATCATGCCGCCGATTTTCCGCATCGAACCAGGCAAGTCGCAAACGCTGCGCATGGTTTATACCGGCGATGGACCGTCGCCGGATAAGGAAACGGTGTACTGGCTGAACATCCTGGATGTGCCGCCTTTGCCGCAGGGCGATGAAGCGGGACGCAACTACCTGCAGATTGCCTTCCGCTCGCGGCTGAAAATATTCTTTCGGCCCGTTGGCTTGGCCGGCAATCCGGATGATGCCGCCGAGCAAGTGCGCTGGCAGCTGGTGCCGCAGGCCGCCGGCAAGGGCTATGCCTTGCGGGGGGCCAATGCCAGCGCGTTTTCCGTTTCTTTCAACATGACCATGCTGCAAGCGTCGGGACATGAATTCCGCAGCGATGGCGGCATGATTCCCGCCGGCGGCACGCAAGACTTCAATTTGAAAGACATGCGCCAGCTGCCGGCTGGTCCGGTGACTGTCCAGTATGAAACCATTAACGACTATGGCGCTCCGGTGGTCCATAGCGTGGTCTTGACTCCCTGACTTTTCCATTTTGCACCAGCCTGGCACGGGTGAATTACGCCTGAATTCATGATGATTGAAAAATCATTCACCAAAATGAATGGCAAAGACATGAAAAAACCACAGCAACAGCGAGATGAACTGCAGACGCCGGACTTGGCCAGGCTAGTTGGTCTGTTATGGCTGGCTGTCTGTGGCGGCAAGCCGGCCTGGGCGGCGGATGCGGTTACGGTTCAGACGCCGGCAGCGCCGCCGGCCACGCAGCCGGCTCCTGCCGGGCAAGCGGTTGCGCCGCCGGCAGCCGCCGCGCCGCAGGATCTGTCGTTTAATCCGGCCTTCTTCGGCAAGACGTCGGAGGGCCTGACGGTGGACTTGTCCCGCTTCAACAGGGGGGATGTGACGACGCCCGGCGTCTATCGGGCCGATGTCTATGTCAACCAGGCCTGGCTGGGGCGGCGCGACGTGGTATTGCGCGAGACCAAGGGCAAGGTGCTGCCCTGCGTGGATCGTGGCATGCTGGAGCAGTTGGGCGTGGACTCCGTGCGTCTGGCCGCCGCGGCGGCGCAGAACGCGACGGATGGCGCGTGCGTCGATGTGGCGACAGTCGTCCCTGGCTCGCAAGTGGGTTTCGATATGTCGGAACAGCGGCTGGATGTGACTATCCCGCAGCTTTATCTGCGCGCCAGCGCCCGCGGTTACGTCGATCCGCAGTATTGGGATGCGGGCATGCCGCTCGCCGGCTTCCTCAGCTACAACGCCAACGCTTACCGCTACAGAAATGACGGATCCAACAGCTCGCAGTATTTTGTCAGCACCAATACCGGGGTCAACGTGTCTGGCTGGCGCTTGCGCTACAACGGCTCGCTGGCGGTGCAGGACAGCGGCGGCGTCGGCGGCTATCACCGCAATTACGCCAGCAACGGCACCTATGCCCAACACGACCTGACCGACTGGAAGGCGCAGTTGACGGTGGGCGATACCTTCACGCCTTCGGATCTGCTCAGCAGCGTGCCGTTCCGCGGCGTGTTGATCAACTCCGATGACCGCATGCTGCCGGAGTCGCTGCAAGGCTATGCGCCGATTGTGCGCGGGGTGGCCGAGACCAATGCCAAAGTCAGCGTCAGCCAAAATGGCAAGATCATTTATGAAGGCATGGTGCCGCCAGGCGAGTTCAAGATCGACGACTTGTACAACACCGGTTACGCCGGAGACATGGTCGTCACTGTGACCGAGGCCGACGGCCGCACCAAGCAGTTCATCATGCCTTACGCCGCCGTCCCGCAACTGCTGCGGCAAGGCAGCTACCGGTTCAGCCTGCTGGCCGGACAATTGCAGGACGGCAGGCTGAGCAGCCTGCCGGACTTTGTCCAGGGCTCCTATCAGAGCGGCCTGACCAACAACCTTTCCCTGTATGGGGCGACCGTGCTGGCCGACCACTATCAGGAGCTGATGCTGGGGACGGCGTTCAACACCATAGTCGGCGCCTTCTCCACCGATATTACCCAGTCGGTCGCCTCCGACCTGTCGACATCGGTAGCGCCAAGCCGGGACATGAGCGGACGCAGCTACCGCATCAACTACAGCAAGATCTTGCCGGGAATCCGGACCAACTTTTCCGTGGCCTCGTATTTCTACTCGACCGAGGGTTATCTGGGGCTGACCGATTTCGCCGGCCTGCATAGCGGGTTCGCCGCCACCCTGCGGCCGCGCCGCAGCCTGCAGCTGAATGTTGATCAGCCGCTGTCCGAGCGTTTGGGGCGGGTGTTCCTGTCCGGTTCGGCGCAAAGCTATTGGAGCCAGAGCAGCAGTCAGATCCTGTTCCAGGGCGGCTATTCCAACTCTTTCAAATGGGGAGGTTTCTCGCTTTCGGCGGGGCGCACCAGAAACGGCGAGGGCCAAACGGTCACGCAGTACCTGCTGAGCGTGAACCTGCTATTGGGCAAGAGCCCCTACTCGCCGCAATTGGCCTCCACTACCACGGTCGACAGCCAGCACAATCAAAACGAGCAGCTCTCCATCAGCGGCACCACCGGCGAACAGCACAATCTCAGTTACAACGCATACGCCAGCTATCAGGACAATAAGGGCAGCGGCAGCACGACCGGCGGCGGCGCCAGCGTGCAATACGCCAACTCGGTGGCCACGCTCAACGCCAGCGCCAGCAGCCAGGGCTCAAACAGGCAGGAGGGCGCCGGCATCAGCGGCGCGTTGGTGTTCCATCCCGGCGGGGTGGTGGCGGCGCAATCGCTGGGGGACTCGATTGGGCTGGTACAGGCGGATGGAGCGGAAGGCGCGATTCTGAGCAACGCCAATGGCGTTTCCGTCAACCGTGGCGGTTATGCGGTGTTGCCGAATCTGGTGCCTTACCGCGTCAATGAGGTGACTCTCGATCCCAAGGGCATGTCGGATGCGGTGGAGTTGCAAACCACCTCCGCCGAGGTGGTGCCGCGGGCAGGCGCCATCGTGCTGCTCAAGTTCCCGACACAGAAGGGCCGGCCGGTGCTGGTAAGCATTCTGCCGGAAGGCGGCGCGGCGATACCGGTTGGCTCGGCGATTCTGGATGAAAAAGGCGGTCTGGTTGCCATGGTGGGGCAGGGCGGGAGAGCCTTTCTGCGCGGGCTGGATGGACAAAACCTCATCGTGAGATGGGGGGCGGGAAGCACGCGCGAATGCCAGTTCCGCTATCAGTTGCCTGTGCAGATTCCGGACAAGGGTTTTGTTCAGCTGCGCGCGCAGTGTCAGCCGCTGGCGACGGTGGCCGGCGATAAAGCTAATGACAAGGCGGGCGGCGGCAATTGATGCCAATGCAGAATTTCAGGGAGGCGGTTCCCATGCTTAATATTTGTTCCAAGCTCAATGTGCCCGCGGGGTTTCCTTGGCTATGCCTGCTGTTGTCGCCGACGGCGTGGGCCGCCGCTGATTGCCGGCTGATCAACGGTTTTACCGCTTTGTCGCCGGTGGTGGCGTTGTCCGGCCAATATGCGGTGCCGCGCAACGCGGCGGTGGGCTCGGTGATTGCCAGCTTCAGCTGGTTTGCGCCTAATCGCGACAACTACGCGGATTGCGCCGGCTATGGCAGCCGCAGCTGGACGTTGACCAGCACGCCCAAGCCGCTAGTGGGGGGGGGGATTTATGAAAGCGGGGTGCCTGGCGTCGGCATCCAGGTACTGAACCAGTTTCGCAGCGTCACCCCGGTTACCGACAGCGTGGCGCCCCATGCGAGCTATGCCTTTACCGCGCCGGCGCTGGTCTATCAGCTGGTAGTCACCGGCAAGGTGGGGGCGGGGGTGGTGTCGGGCGCGGCCTTGCCCGGCGTACGCTACCAATTGGACAATCTGCTGGTTTTTGACGCAAAGGCCGGCGGCAGCGCCATCATTGTCGCCTCGTCCTGCGCCACGCCAAGTGTCATCATCGATCTGGGCAAGCGCAGCCTGGGCGATTTCCAGGGCGTCAACAAGCCGATGAAGCCGGCCGCGGTGGGTTTCAATGTGGCGGTCAACGGTTGCCCGGCCGGTTTGGCGGGGATTCAGTACCGGATCGATCCGAGCACCAGCATCTGGAGCGCCGGCAGCGGCGTGGTGGCGCTGGATGGCGGTTCTTCGGCTACCGGCGTGGGGATTCAGTTGCGCAGCGGCGACAGCGGCAGCGCGCTGCAGTTTTCCACCCAGTATCAGCTGTCGGCTTATAACCCTGCCACTGGCGGTTCTTATAGCATTCCGTTGCTGGCGACCTACTATCAGACCGATACTACGATCCGACCGGGCATCGCCAGCACCTCGCTGACTTTTACCATGACTTACCAATAATGCCAGTAAGCGAGCCTGCAGCCGCCTTCCAGCGGCAGGCTCGCATCGGCTCGGCGCTGGCGGGAGCGGTTGCTGTCCATTACTTGTCCAAAAGGAAATTTTCCACCGCCGCGGCTAGTTCCACAGGTCTTTCCCACTGGATCATGTGGCCGGCATCGATCCGCACCTCACTCAGTTGCTTGAAGCAGGCGCGGCGCTCGTCCAGCGTGGCCATCACGCCGCTGACCATGGGATGGTCGAAGGCGCGCTCGCCCATCACCCACAGCACTGGAGCGCTGATGCGCTGCCAGCACGCCATGGCTTCCTCCAGCCGATACAGCACCGGGTTGATCATCTTGTGGCGGGGGTCTGCCCGGTAGATCACCTTGCCATCGGCTTGAGGCTGGGTGAGCTCCGCCGCCAGCCATTGCGCGTGTTCGTTCTTCAGCAGCGGATTGCGGCTGATCAGTTTGGCGCAGACCTGTTGCAAGTCTTCCAGCGCTTCAAATCCCATCTCCAGGCTGTTCTCGCGCAGCCAGCGGGCATAGCGCCCGGGGGCCTCGGCCGGTCGGGTGGCGTTCAGGCCGAATCCCTCCACCAGCACCAGCTTGGCGATGCGTTGCGGGCAAATCCCGGCATAGATGCCGGCAATCATCGAACCCATGCTGTGGCCCAGCAGCCTGACCGGCGCATCCGGCGACAACTGCTTCAGCAGGGCGTCGAGGTCGGCAAGGTAGTCGGGGAAGTAGTAGCTGCCCTCATTCCGCTGGCTGTCGCCAAATCCGCGCCAATCCGGCGCAACGACCTGCCAGTCATGCGCAAAGGCGTCCACCAGGAATTGAAAGGTGGCGGAGCTGTCCATCCAGCCGTGCAACAGCACCAGCAGCGGCGCCTGCTCCGATCCCCAGCGGCGGATATGGTAGCGGCGTTGGTTGAGGGTGAGATATTGGTCGCGGGAAGGCGTCATGGCGCTTGGGTTCTTGATGGTGCGAGGCCGACCAGTTTAAACGCGCGGAGATGAGGGTGGGTAGCGGCGATTGGGAATTCGACGCGTATTGACAGCGGTGGTTACTTCTTTGTCATTATTTTTTCGGTTTCATTTTGAATTTGGTGTTATTGTTAAGTTAAAAGTTTAAAATGTTATTAATTTGATGCATTAATACGACACATCACTTTCGCAAGAAAAATGAATTTATCGTGAATAAAATCCTTTTTTATCAACTTGTTGAGAGTATTGTTTGTTGAAATTTCAACGTGGGAACATATTGAAAGCTATGTCTTGTTTGCTTTAGTCTTGCGACTCCATCACATCTGACTGCGCTGCAAGAGGCTCTGATAAAGGTCCGTTCGCTAGGCAGACGTGATGAGAGTTGAGCATTGTCCAGCCATGGCATGGCCGCAGGAGCCCGTTTGCGCGATGTCCTGCCGCTGATCCTCAGGCCCCCATCGGCCTATTTTTTAAATCAAATTAAGATTTTCTTTAAATAAATTCAAACTAATTTGATGTTTTTTGTTGTATCTGATTTCGATATTGGTGATAAATTCTGAGGCCATAACGCCTGCAGGCTGGATGAGCCTGGCGCTGGCGGTTGTCGCAAGCGCCTTGATGTGTCGGACAACTCTTCAATTTCAGCCCATTTCGGGGCATGCAATCGGGCAGACGCACTGCCTGCAATTTCAACGGAGACTTTGTAATGAAACAGATCGTAACTGCAGCGCTGATTGGACTGGGTTTGTATTCTGCTGGCGTGATGGCCGCTGACGGCAAAATCACCGTCACTGGAAACATCGTGGCGCAGACCTGCACCATCGCCGGCACTGCCGGCCAGAACGTCACCGTAACCTTGCCGACCGTGGGCGCTTCCGCGCTGGCCAGCACCGGCCAGACCGCCGGTGCTACGCCGTTCGCCATCAATCTGAGCAATTGCCCTACCGGCCTCAAAAATGCCCAGACTCGCTTTGAAGTCGGCCCGACCATCAATCCGGCTTCCGGCAACCTGCTGAACAGCACTGGCTCGGGTTCCGCCACCAATGTGGAAGTTCAGCTGCTGAACAACAACTTCAATGCCATCAACCTCAACACCAACGCCAATTCGCAAGTGGTGCCGCTCAGCAGCGGTTCGGCCACCATGGGCTACTACGCACAGTACATCGCCACCGGCGCGGCTGGCGCAGGCTCGGTGAACACCAGCGTCCAGTACTCGATGACTTACCAGTAAATGGTGTCAGGCGGCTGGCGGCGCCGCTCGCGCCGCCAGCCGGTATCCCTTTCTTGGAGGCGGATTGGAAGATGAAACAAGCAGTATGGCGAGGGGCGGTCGCCCTGGCGGTTGCGGGCTCGGTATGGGCCAGCGGGGCCTTGGCGGGAGTGGTGATTTCCGGCACCCGCGTAGTGTACAAGGCTGAGGACCGGGAGGTGACCGTCAAGGTCAACAACCCCGGCAAGGAGCCTTCGCTGGTGCAGGTGTGGGCCGATAGCGGCAACGAGAAATCCGTGCCCGACACCGCGGACGCGCCTTTTTTGATCATGCCGCCGATTTTCCGCGTGGATCCCGCCAAAGGGCAGACTTTGCGGTTGACCTTCACCGGCGCCGACCTGCCCAAAAACCATGAGTCGGTATTCTGGCTGAACGTGCTGGATGTGCCGCCGCTGCCGAAGGCCAGCAGCGAACAGCGCAATTTCATGCAGGTGGCTTTCCGTTCCCGCATCAAGTTGTTTTACCGTCCGGCGGGCCTGCCGGGCTCGTCCGACGAGGCCGCCGACAAGCTGTCCTGGTCTTTGCTGCCGCAGGCCGGCGGCAAGGGCTATATGTTGCGGGCCTCCAGCCAGGCGGCCTATCACGTCTCGCTGAATCGAGCGGTCCTGCTGATGGGCAAGCATGAGTATGAAACCGATGGCGGCATGGTGCCGCCGGGCGGCAGCAAGGACTTTGCGCTGAAGGATGTGAAACTCAAGCCGGAAGGCGGCCTGAGGCTCAATTACGAGAGCATCAACGATTACGGTGCTCCGGTCATGCACAGCGTATCGCTGGCTCCCTGATAATTTTGCTTGCGCCAGCCCGGGCTGCGCGTTCCCGCAGGACTCAATCTAGCGATGAAGCACTTGATGACACGACCGCCCGATAGCCGCTGGGCGCTTAGCCCGCTCGGCTTGTTGATTTGCGGCTTGTTCGGCGGCCAGGCTGCCTTCGCGGATTCGCCTGCTGCGGGAAATGTCGCGCTCGACGATGTGCAGTTCAACCCGGTGTTCATCAATCAGAATGCAAATGGGCAAAAAGTTGATCTGTCGCGCTTCAATCAGACCGGCGCGGCCTTTCCCGGCAATTATCGGGCTGACGTCTATATCAACTCGGTCTGGCTGGGCCGCCGCGATGTGCTGATGAAGGAGCTGGCCGAGCGCAAGGTGCTGGCCTGTTTCAATCGGGCGATGCTGGATGACTTGGGCGTGGATGTCTCGCGTTTGCCGGAGATCGCCGGCGTGCCGGCCCGCGACGAGGCCAGCCGCTGCGTGGACATCGCCGCCGTGGTGCCCGGCGCGTTTTCCAGCTTCAACAGCACCGACTTGCGTCTCGATGTCAGCATTCCGCAGAAGTATCTGCGCGCCCAGGCGCGCGGCTATGTGGCGCCGGAGTACTGGGATCCCGGCGCCCCATTCGCCGGTTTTCTCAACTACAACGCCAATGCTTATCGCTATGACAATGGCGGCTCTGCCGGGACATCCACGCAGTATTACTTTGGCGCCAATGCCGGCCTCAACATCGGTTTGTGGCGGCTTCGCTATAACGGCACGCTGACGCAGCAGGATAACGGCAAGGGCCAGAGCCAGCGCACCTACCAGAATGCCTCGGCCTATACCCAGCGCGATATCACCGGCTGGCGCGCCGTGTTGACCATCGGCGATTATTTCACCCCGTCCGACTTGTTCGGCAGCGTGCCATTTCGCGGCGTGCAGCTCAGTTCCGACGACCGGATGCAGCCGGAGTCGCTGCAAGGCTATGCGCCAGTGGTGCGCGGCGTGGCCGAGACCAACGCCAAAGTGTCGATTCGCCAGAATGGCAACCTGATTTATGAAAATGTGGTGCCCCCGGGCGAGTTCAGCATCGACGACCTCTATAACACCGGTTTTGCCGGCGACCTGGACGTGACGGTTACCGAGGCGGACGGCCGCGTGCGCAAGTTTGTCGTCCCTTACGCGGCGGTGCCGCAGTTACTGCGCGAAGGCCAGTCGCGCTACGCCGTCACGGCGGGGCAGTGGCGCGATGGCGCGCTGAGCAAGCGGCCGAATTTTGCGCAGGCGACATACCAGCGCGGCATCAACAACAGCCTGACACTGTACGGCGGCCTGATTGCCGCCGATCACTACCAGTCCGCGCTGTTCGGTTCCGGCATCAATACGCCGCTGGGCGCGCTGGCGCTGGATGTGACGCAGTCATGGGCGAGCCAGCTGCCGTTCAATGCCAGCGGCAGCGATATGCAGGGGCAGAGTTACCGGGTGACTTACAGCAAGCTGCTGGAGGCGACGCGCACCAATTTCACGGTGGCCGCCTATCGCTTCTCGACCGCCGGTTTCCTCGAGCTGAGCGACTATACCAATCTGATCAATCAGGTCGGGGTGGTCTACCGAGCCAAGAATAAATTCCAGCTCAATGCCGATCAGCCTTTGGGCGACCGCTGGGGCCATGTGTTTCTCACCGGCTCGACCCAGGATTACTGGAACCAAGGCGGTCGCGACCTCACTTACCAGCTGGGCTATAGCAACAGCTTCAAGTCGGTGAGCTTCAATCTGTCCGCCGGCCGCACGCATGACGCGAGCGGGAACAACATCAACCAATACATGCTGAGCGTTTCCATGCCGCTGGGCCGCGAGTCGTACTCCCCGCTGCTGAGCGCCAGCGCAAGCAGCAGCAGCGACCGCAGCGCCGGCGCACAGGTCAATCTGAGCGGCACGACGGGCGAGCTGCGCAACCTCAGCTACAACGTTTACGCCAACATCAATCGCGACAGCGCGGGCGGCAATACCAGCGGCGGAGGAGGCAGCGTGCAGTATGCCACTTCGGTTGCCACGCTCACTGCCGGCGCCAGCGCCAGCGGCAAGACATCGCAGGCCAACCTCGGCGCGAACGGGGCGCTGGTGTTCCATCCGGGAGGCGTGACGCCGGCGCAGTCGCTGGGCGAATCCTTCGCCATCGTCGAGGCGCCTGGGGCGGAAGGCGCCGCGGTCAGCAACACCAACGGCGTGCGCGTCAGCCAGAGCGGCTATGCGGTGGTGTCGTCGTTGATGCCGTACCGCCAGAATGAAATCACGCTGGATCCCAAAGGCATGAACCAGGACGTGGAATTGCAGGAAACGAGCATGCAGGACGCGCCACGCGCCGGAGCCATCGTCATGCTGAAATTCAATACCCAGCAGGGCAAACCGGTCATCGTGAGGCTGACGCGGCCGGACGGCAACCATTTGCCGGTGGGCGCCACGATCAGCAGAGGCGAAGATTTCCTCTCCATGGTGGGCCAGGGCGGACGCGCCTTCCTGCGCGGCATGGAAGGCAAGCCGTTGACGGCAAGCTGGGGCGGCGGTCCGGACCAGCAATGCCGTTTCAGCTACCAACTGCCGCAAAAGACCGGCGGGCCGGCATATTTGCAGACGGATGCCGTTTGCGCGCCGCAGTGACGATCAAGACCAGCCATCGGCAACGACGGGAAAGCGATAGGAAAATGAAGAAACTGATTTGCCGAGGATTGCCGGGATGGATGCTGGCATTGCTGATGGCCATGCCGTTGACCAGCCATGCGCTGGGTTGCTGGAACGGAAACAATAGTTCCGGCAGCGTCACCTCGACCTTGAACCTGCCCGGCAATTTATATGTTTCCGCCAATGCGCCGGCAGGAACGATAATCTGGCAATCGTCATTGCAGAGCCTCAGCCTGTATTGCGCGCAGAGCATAGGCGAAAACGTGTATTTCTGGGTGAATCCGAAGAAGTTGACGCTGGCGCCAGGCTTGCAGATCGGCATCATTTTCAACGGCCAGACCTATACCCAGAACAGCGGCGCGATCAATAGCAACATCTACGTGCCGAGGAATGGTTCGGTCAGCACCAACTTGCCGTATTCCATCGTGCTGTTGAAGACGACTGGCGCGCCTTCCAGCGGCTCTTCCACCGTCAGCCAGTACCCGGTGTTCCAACTGGATGGCATCGGCGGGCTGAATGCGCAGCAAGGCATCAATTTCAATCAGATGATCAATGGCACGGTCACCTTCACGCCCGGAGGGACGTGCGATCTGAGCGCGAACGGCCAGTACACGATCAACCTGCCGACTGTCGCCAGCGGCCTGTTTACCTCGGTGGGCAGCGCCTTGGCCCGCAATAGTTTCACCATCAGCGCCAGCAATTGCTCGACCGGCGTCAGGACCGCGACGTTCCGTTTTTCCGGGAAGGCGGATGCGACCAATCCGGTGCTGTTCGCCAATACCGGCGGTTCGGCGCAAGGGGTCGCCATCAACCTTGGCAGTTCCGCCGACGGGGCCAATATCGGCGCCAACAGCAGCAACAATACCAGGGTGGTGAATGTGCAGTCCCAGGCGGCTCAGCTGGGATTGTTCGTGGAGTACATGCGGACCGCGGATGTGGTGGCGGGCAGCCTGCAAACGGCGGTCACGATAGACATGCTGTACCAGTAGGCGATCCGTCTTCGCCCAAAATGCGAAAAGCCTTCGGCCGTTTTGGTCGAAGGCTTTTTTTGTTGCGAGCGGTCAGTTGTAGACGACGGTAACCAGCTGTCCGCTGCTGTAGGTAGTGGCGCCAGTCATATTGATAGCAGAGATGCTCAGGGACTGGGTGTTGTCGATGCCGGAGCAGGAGCGGCTGGACGCCACTTTGCGGGCAGCCTGGTATTGACGGGGATTCATCGCGTAATTCAGCAGATTGCTGCCGGTCTCGGCGCAGGGTTCCCTGACAATGGAGCCGTTTAGGCTGACAGTGCCGCCGTCGGAGGCCAGAGTCAAGCCAGATTGCAGAGCTGCCAGCGCTGCCAGAGTAAGAATGACTTTTTTCATTTGAGCCTCCCGTTTGATGAACCCGCTTAAGGCTGGCTTTTGCTGATTCTTTAAACAAATAATTTAAATTTATTCGATTTATATGTAACTATCTTTGTTAAGCCAAGTATAGGCGGCATGATTGTAAACAGCAATGTCTGTTTTTATTGAATTATTAGTAACAAATATTTAAATATGTAGGGCAGTGACGCACAAGCCGCGGCGGTTACCGGGAAGTCTGGCTTTAGCGCCCGCTGATGGTATTTTCTCGATCAGGATAGTTTTAAGTTATTGTATTTTCGAGGTTGCATGGTTTTGTGGCCAGGGGCGGGGCGCGTTTGCGGACGGGACGCGGAAATGGGCCAGGGTTGCTGGGCCGATGCGCGCTAAATTCGGATGCGGCGACGCGGAGTGCCGGATGAGAAATAAAAAGCCCCCGCTCCGGGCGGGGGCTGTTGCCGATGGCGCTGTCAGTGGCGATGAACGTCGTTGTGGAAGGTTTCGCGCAGGAATACCAGGCTCACGACCAGGCTGACGCCGTAGACGATGATCGGATACCACAGGCCGTACAGGATGTCGCCGGTGTACACCACCAGCGAAAAGGCCACGGTGGGCATCAGGCCGCCGATCCAGCCGTTGCCCAGGTGGTAGGGCAGCGACATCGAGGTGTAGCGGATGCGGGTGGGGAACAGTTCCACCATCATCGCCGCCAGCGGGCCGTAGGTCAGCGCCGAGATCACCGACAGCAGCACCAGCACCAGAATCACCATGATGTGGTTGATCTTGGCCGGGTCGGCCTTGTCCGGGTAGCCGGCCCGCTTCAGGCCGTCCTGCAGCGCCTTCTTGTCAAAGCCTTGCAATACCGTGGCGCCAATGTGGATTTCGGTGGTGCCGGGCTGCGTTGCCGCCTGCTGCTGGTACGGCACGCCGTTCTTCGCCAGCAGCGCCTTGGCCTGGTCGCAGGGCGTATTCAGCTTGGCCTTGCCTATGGGGTCGAACTGGAAATGGCAGCTGGATCGGTCTGCCACCACCAGCACCGGCGCGCTGCGCTGCGCGGCGGCGACGTCGGGGTTGGCGTAGTCGGTCAGCCAGCGGAAGGCCGGGAAGGTGAGAAGCAGGCCCAGCGCCAAGCCGGCGATCAGCACCGGCTTGCGGCCGACGCGGTCGGACAGGTGGCCGAAGTACAGGAACAAGGGTGTGGTGAGGATCAAGGAGGCGATCAGCATCAGGTTGGCGGTCTGCGGGTCCACCTTGAGGATCTGCGTCAGGAAGAACAGCGAGTAGAACTGCGCGCAGTAGAAGGTGACCGCCTGGCCGCCGTTGAAGCCGAACAGCGAGATCAGTACCAGCTTGAGGTTGTCCCAGTTGCCGAAGGCCTCGGTCAGCGGCGCTTTCGACTGTTTGCCCTCCGCCTTCATTTTCAGGAAGGCGGGAGATTCCTGCATCGACAACCGGATCCAGGTGGAGATCGCCAGCAGGATGATGGACAAGAGGAAGGGCAGGCGCCAGCCCCATTCATTGAAGGCATCTCCGGTCAGCTTGCGGCAGGCCAGGATTACCAGCAGCGACAGCAAGAGGCCGGCTCCGGCGGTGGTCTGGATCCAGCTGGTGTAGCCACCGCGCTTGTTGTCCGGCGCGTGCTCGGCCACATAGATGGCCGCGCCGCCGTATTCGCCGCCTATCGCCAGGCCCTGCAGCATGCGCAGGGAAACCAGGATCAGCGGCGCGGCGATGCCCAGCGTGGCGTAGCCAGGCAGCACGCCTACCAGGAAGGTGGACAGGCCCATGATGACGATGGTGGCGAGGAAGGTGTACTTGCGGCCCACCATGTCGCCCAGCCGGCCGAACACCAGCGCGCCGAAGGGCCGCACCAGGAAGCCGGCGGCGAAGGTCATCAGAGCGAAGATGAAGGCGGTGGTCTCGTTGACGCCGGTGAAGAACTGCTTGCCGATGATGGCGGCCATCGCGCCGTACAGGAAGAAGTCGTACCACTCGAAAACCGTGCCGAGCGACGAGGCCAGAATCACCTTGCGCTCGGCTCGGCTGATGCCGGCGGCTGACGCCGTCGACGATGCGATGCTGTTGCTCATGTCCAAGTCTCCTTTGCTGGGTGGGCCGGTGTCGCGATCGGACCCGGCTGTTTGTTGTCTTGCGCGATCATCTGCGCCGCCTTGGCGGCGATCATCAAGGTGGGGCTGTTGGTGTTGCCGGAAATCAGCGTCGGCATGATGGAGGCGTCGGCCACTCTGAGGCCGGCAATGCCATGCAGCCGCAGCCGGGCGTCCACCACCGCGTGCGCGTCGCGGCCCATTTTGCAGGTGCCCACCGGATGGAAGATGGTGGTGCCGATCAGTCCGGCGGCTTCTATCAGCTCGTCTTCCGATTGAAATTGCAGACCGGGTCGGTATTCCTGCGGCAGGTAGCGGGCCAAGGCCGGCGATGCGGCGATGCGGCGGGTCAGGCGGATGGCGACTGCGGCAACGCGCAGGTCCGCGGGATGGCTGAGGTAGTTGGGCTGGATCTGCGGCGGCGCATCCGGATGGGCGCCGCCGATCGCCACATGGCCGCGGCTTTGCGGCCTAAGATGGCAGACTGAGGCGGTGAAGGCGGGGAAGCGGTGCAGTGGCTCGCCGAAGCGTTCCAGCGACAAGGGCTGCACGTGGTATTCCAGGTCCGGCCATGCCACTTCCGGTGCGCTGCGGGCGAAGGCGCCCAACTGGCTGGGGGCCATCGACATCGGGCCGCTGCGCCGCCACAGGTATTCCCAGGCCATGGCCAGCTTGCCGCTCCAGCCGGCGGCGCGCTGGTTCAGCGTGAGCGCGTTTTGCACCTTGAACACCAGCCGCAGCTGCAGATGGTCCTGCAGATTGGCGCCGACGCCGGGTAAGATGTGCTGCGGCGTGATGCCGTGTTCGGCCAAGAGGCCGGCCGGTCCGATTCCGCTGCGTTGCAGCAAAAGCGGGCTGCCGATGGCGCCGGCGGCTAGGATGATTTCGCCGCGGCAGCTCGCTTCCAGCCGGCGGCCGTGTTGCAGGAATGCAATAGAACGGGCGCGGCCATGCTCCAGCGTCAGTTTTTCCGCCTCGGCGCCGGTCAGCACCGTCAGGTTGCGGCGTTCGGCCACCGGGTGCAGGAAGGCGCGCGCGCTGCTCCAGCGCAGGCCGTTTTTCTGGTTCACCTCGAAATAGCCGCAGCCGGCGTTGTCGCCGGTGTTGAAGTCGTCGACGGGGGAGATGCCCTGCTCGGCGGCTGCGGCGCGGAAGGCGTCCAGTATCTCCCACGACAGCCGCTGTTTTTCCACCCTCCATTCGCCGCCATGGCCGTGCAGTCTGCGGGACGGGTCGAAGTGATCTTCCATGGCGATGAAGTGGGGGAGGACGTCGCGCCAGCCCCAGCCGGGATTGCCCAGCGCTTCCCAATGGTCGTAGTCGGCAGCCTGGCCGCGCATGTAGATCATGCCGTTGATCGACGAGCTGCCGCCCAGCACCTTGCCGCGCGGGTAGCCTAGCGCGCGGCCGTCCAGCGCGCTTTGCGCCGTGGTGCGGTAGCACCAGTCGGTGCGCGGATTGCCGATGCAGTACAGATATCCCACCGGGATGTGTATCCACGGGTAGTTGTCCTTGCCGCCGGCCTCCAGCAGCAGCACCCGTTTGTCGGCATCGGCGGACAGCCGGTTGGCCAGCAGGCAGCCGGCGCTGCCGGCGCCGACGATGATGTAATCGTACTCTCCGTTCAGCATGCCGCGGCGCCGATCATGTCGTTGTCGTAGCCGCCATCTAAACCGAAGCGGGCTTGGCTGGGAATAGCCAGCGGGAAACAGCATGTGTTAGTTTTTGAACAGCGGAATGCTGTTGGCTTGCTGTTTTCGTGTGCATATGCACAATCGCCGGCCGGTTTGGAATGGGGGAGACATGTTCGACTGGAATGATGTGCGCTTTTTCCTGGCACTGCAGCGCTGCGGAAAATTGCTCGGCGCGGCGCGCCAGCTGGGCACCACCCACGCTACGGTGGCACGGCATATCGCCGCGCTGGAGGCCGAGCTGGGCCAGCCCTTGTTCGTGCAGCAGGCCGACGGCTACATGTTGACCGCCGCCGGCCGCAATCTGTTGCCGCTGGCGGAGTCGCTGGAGAACACCGCCTCGCAGATGCTGGACCACGCCCGGCGCGGCCATGCCGAGGTGAGCGGGCTGGTGCGGGTGGGCGCGCCGGAGGGACTGGGGGCGCTGTTCCTGGCCAAGCATCTGCCGGTCCTGATGGCGCGTTATCCGGGGCTGGAGATCGATCTGGTGGCGGTGCCGCGCTTCGTCAGCATCACCAGCCGCGAGGTGGACATCGCCATCGCGCTGGAGCGGCCGCAGGCCAATCTGGTGGTGACGCGCAAGCTCACCGACTACTGCCTGGGCCTGTACGCCACGCCGGCCTACCTGGCCGCGCACCCGCCCATCGTTGAGAGGGAAGACCTGAATGGCCACGCGATACTGGCTTATGTCGACGATTTGCTGTTCTCGCGCGAACTGATGTTCCACCACGGCCTGTGCCGCAATCCCAGCATGCCGTTGCGCAGCACCAGCGTGGTGGCGCAGCGCGAGGCGGCGCTGGCCGACGGCGGCATCGTGGTGCTGCCGTATTACATGACTTTCGACGACGCCCGGCTGGCGCAGATCCTGCCGGAGCTGCGCATCGTCCGCTCTTACTGGATCAGCGCGCGCAGCAATATCCGCCGCACCCTGCGTTACCGGGTGGTGTGGGATTACGTGGTGGAGTTGTGCCAGAACAATCAATGGCTGCTGTTGCAGCAGCCAAGTCCGCAAAATGAATCAATTACCCTGAGATAAGCTGAACGTCATGAGAACGCCTTATCGCAATAGCGGCCTGGATTCGCCGTACCTGAGACGGATGCTGAAGGCCCTGGACTATTTGTGGCGGCATCTGGATGCATCGGTGTCGCTGGAGCGCCTGGCCGAGGAGGCCTGCCTGTCGCCCTATCATTTTCATCGGGTGTATCACGCCCTGATGGCCGAAACGGTGGGGGAAACCCGGCAGCGCTTGTTGTTGCACCGCGCGGCGGGGGAGTTGGGCGGCAGCCCGCTTCCCTTGTTGCGGGTGGCTGCGCGCGCCGGCTATGGCAGCGCTGCCGCATTTATCCGCGCGTTTTCCCAGGCATATGGCGAAAGTCCGGGCCGTTATCGCAAGCGCAGGGCGTTCATTGTTCGACAAAACCGGGAGAGCCTAATGCACGAAGTGAGCATGTTGAAGCAACAACAAGGTCTGAGGGTGCTGATGCGCCGCCATCGGGGCTCTTATATGGAAATCGGACAGGCGTTCGGCGCTTTGCAGGCAATCAGTGCCGGGCATGAGGCGGGGGAGGCGCCAGGCCGGGTGTTCGCGATGTTTCTCGACGACCCGGAGCAGATTTCTGCCGCCGAGTTGCGTTCCATCGCCTGCGTGACCGCGCCGGCCGGCTGGGAGGATAAGGCCTTGCCGGAGGGATTCGAGTGGGGGGAGATCCCGGCCGGAGAGTACGCCTGCGCAATGCATTTGGGGCCTTACGCCGAATTGAAAACTACCTGGGACTGGTTGTATCGCCATTGGCTGCCGGACAGTGGCCAGGTGCCGGGCGATGTGCCGTGCATAGAGGAGTATCTGAATTCGCCGTATGACACCGCGCCCAAGGATTTGCGGACGCGGCTGATGCTGTCGCTGGCCTGAGCGCGGCGGCGGATGTAACAAAGCCCGCGTTCTGCAACGCGGGCTTTAGTTCTTCCGTGAAGACCGGTTTAGCGGTCGACGTGGTAGTTCGGCGCTTCCTTGGTGATCTGCACGTCGTGGACGTGGGATTCGCGGATGCCGGCCGAGGTGATCTCGACGAACTGCGCCTTCTCGTGCATGTCGGCGATGGTCGGGCAGCCCAGGTAGCCCATCGACGAACGCAGGCCGCCCACCAGCTGGTGGATCACCTGGCCGATGGAACCCTTGTACGGCACGCGGCCTTCGATGCCTTCCGGCACCAGCTTTTCCACATTGCCTTCATTGTCCTGGAAGTAGCGATCGGACGAGCCCTGGCTCATCGCGCCCAGCGAACCCATGCCGCGGTAGGATTTGTACGAGCGGCCCTGGAACAGTTCCACTTCGCCCGGGGCTTCCTCAGTGCCGGCGAACATGCCGCCCAGCATCACGCAGTTGCCGCCGGCGGCCAGCGCCTTGGAGATGTCGCCGGAGAAGCGGATGCCGCCATCTGCGATCATCGGCACACCGGTGCCTTTCAGCGCTTCGGACACGTTGTGGATGGCGGTCAGCTGCGGCACGCCGACGCCGGCCACGATGCGGGTGGTACAGATGGAGCCGGGGCCGATGCCGACCTTGACGCCGTCGGCGCCGGCCTCGACCAGCGCCCTGGCGGCGGCGGCGGTGGCGATATTGCCGCCGATCACGTCCACATGAGGGAAGCAGGTCTTCACCCAGCGCACGCGCTCCAGCACGCCCTGGCTGTGGCCGTGGGCGGTATCCACCACGATCACGTCCACGCCTGCCGCCACCAGCGCCTTGACGCGCTCCTCGGTGTCGCCGCCGGTGCCGACTGCCGCGCCTACGCGCAGGCGGCCCTGAGTATCTTTGTTCGCATTCGGGTGTTCGCTGGTCTTGATGATGTCCTTGACCGTGATCAGGCCCTTCAGCTCCCAGGCGTCGTTGATCACCAGCACGCGCTCCAGGCGATGGGTGTGCATCAACTCGCGGGCCTCATCGATGCTGGCACCTTCCTTGACGGTGATCAGACGCTCGCGCGGGGTCATGATGGAACCGACGGTCTGGTCCAGGCGGGTTTCGAAGCGCAGGTCGCGGTTGGTGACGATGCCCACCACCTTGCCGGCTTCGATCACCGGCAGGCCGGAAATCTTGTATTGGCGGGTCAACAGCACCAGATCGCGCACCAGCATGTCCGGAGCGATGGTGATGGGGTCCTTCACCACGCCGCTTTCATGGCGTTTCACCTTGGAAACCTCGGCGGCCTGCTTTTCCGGGCTCATGTTCTTGTGCACGATGCCGATGCCGCCTTCCTGAGCCATGGCGATGGCGAGACGGGCTTCGGTCACGGTGTCCATGGCGGCGGAAACCAGAGGCAGGTTCAGGGTGATGTTGCGGGTGAGGCGCGTGGCGAGCGATACGTCGCGCGGCAGGACTTCCGAGTGGGCTGGGACGAGGAGAACGTCGTCGAAAGTATAGGCTTTCTCGATGATACGCATCTTCGCGTTTCCTTAGGCGGCAAAGCGGCATTATACCGAATCATGCAACCCACTGCAAAAATACCGCGGGGTTTCGCGTATTTTGCGCGACACCGGGCCAGGCTTTACAATCGGCGGCACTGGATAAG
Source organism: Chromobacterium sphagni (assembly GCF_001855555.1). Classification (GTDB taxonomy): domain Bacteria; phylum Pseudomonadota; class Gammaproteobacteria; order Burkholderiales; family Chromobacteriaceae; genus Chromobacterium; species Chromobacterium sphagni. The sequence goes on from NZ_MKCT01000017.1 coordinate 424,126, forward strand.
AGGTTGGGACGTCAGCCATGAAATCATCACCTTTAGTATGGACGCTTTTGCTGGCGTTGCTATTGCCGGGTATCGCCGCAGCCGAGGTCTACACCTGGACCGACGCCAACGGCAAGACGGTGTTTTCCGATCAGCCGCCGCCCAATGTCAACGCCCGCAGGATGAATGTGCGCGCCCAGCCGTCGGCGGCCGCGTCGGTGCCCAAGGCTGAGAAGAAGGCCGATGGCAGGCCCGCCGCCAACAAGCAGGTGGCGTCCGACAATGCCGGCATCGCCGCCGCCAACGCCAAGGTGAAGGCGCAGAACTGCAGCGCCGCGCAGGCCAATCTGGCCACCTTGCAGCAGAACGGCCGCATCCGCATGCCCGGTTCCAACGGCCTTGCCACCGATGCCCAGCGCAACGAGCTGATCCGTCAGGCGCAGAAGGATGTGCAGACCTGGTGCGGCAAATAGTGGACAAAGCCGTTTTCGACTACCAGAACGTATTGCAGAACCTGCCGTCGCTGCCCGGCGTCTACCGGATGCTGGATGCCGGGGGCAAGGTGCTGTATGTCGGCAAGGCGATAGACCTCAAACGCCGCGTCAGCTCCTATTTCCAGAAGAATGACCTGTCGCCGCGCATCCGGCTGATGGTCAAGCAGATCGCCAATATCGAAACCACGGTCACCCGCTCAGAGGCCGAGGCGCTGATTCTGGAAAACAACCTTATCAAGGCGCTGGCGCCGCGTTACAACATCTTGTTCCGCGACGATAAATCCTATCCCTATCTGATGCTGAGCGGGCACGACTTCCCGCAGATGGCTTATTACCGTGGCGAGCCCCGGAAGCCCAATCAGTATTTCGGCCCCTATCCCAACGGCTACGCGGTGCGCGAGAGCATCCAGATTCTGCAGAAGGTGTTCCGCCTGCGCACCTGCGAGGACGCGGTGTTTGCCAACCGCTCCCGTCCCTGCCTGCTGTACCAGATCAAGCGCTGCTCCGGTCCCTGCGTCGGGCATATCTCCAAACAGGAGTACGCGGCGGATGCCGCCAGCGCGGTGGCTTTCCTGCAGGGCAGGCAAAGCGAGCTGATAGACGAATTGAACCGACGCATGATGGCGGCGGCCGAGGCGATGGAGTTCGAGCAGGCCGCCGAGTTGCGCGACCAGATTCAGGCGCTGACCCGGGTGCAGGAGAAGCAGTTCGTCTCCAGCAACCAGAGCCAGCAGGATTGCGACGTGGCGGCGGCGGCGCTGAAGGATGGTCTGCCTTGCGTCAACCTGGTGATGGTGCGAGGCGGCCGCCACCTGGGCGACAAGAGCCATTTCCCGGTGGGCGGAGAGGCGGATACCGCGCAGGAGATTCTGGAGGCCTTCCTGGCCCAGCATTATCTGACCGCCGGTGTGCCTGCCGCGCTGATCGTCAATGGCCAGTTGAGCGCGGCGTTGCGCGAGTTCCTGCAGCAGCAGGCTGGGCGCAAGCTGGCGATCGCGAGCAATCCGATAGGTGAACGCCGGGTATGGTTGGAAATGGCGGAAAAGAACGCCGAATTGGCCATTTTGCAGAAGCAGGGCAGCAGGGCGACGCAGACGCAGCGGCTGGCCAAGCTGAACGAGGCGCTGGAGTTGGAGGACGCCGGCCGTTTTGAATGTTTCGACATCAGCCACACCATGGGCGAAGCCACGGTGGCCTCCTGTGTGGTATACGACAAGGGGGCGATGCAGCCATCGGAATACCGCCGCTTCAATATCACCACCGCCGCGCCGGGCGACGATTACGCGGCGATGCGCGAAGTCCTGTCACGTCGCTACGGCAAACTGGCGGACGAGGAGGGCAAGCTGCCGGACGCGGTATTCATCGATGGCGGCAAGGGCCAGGTGGGTGTGGCGCTGGAAGTGATGGCGGAACTGGGGCTGACCCTGCCCATCATCGGCATCGCCAAGGGTGAGGAGCGCAAACCCGGTCTGGAAACGCTGATCCTGCCGTATCTGGAAAAGACGCTACAATTGCGCCAGGATCATCCGGCTCTGCATCTGATCCAGACGGTGCGCGACGAGGCGCACCGCTTCGCCATCACGGGCCACCGCGCGCGGCGCGCCAAGGCGCGCACCGCCTCCACGCTGGAGGATATTCCCGGCATCGGGGCCAAGCGCAGGCAGCAGCTGCTGATGCGCTTTGGCGGACTGCGCGGCGTGGCGGCGGCGAATGTCGACGACCTTTGCCAAGTGGAAGGGATCAGCCGTACGTTGGCGGAAAAGATTTACAATGCGCTGCATTGACTGAACGCGGCAAGCGTCCCTGATTCAGGCTCGGGATGCTTGCCGGCGGTGTTTACGAGCCTGATTGCGACAAGACCAAGACCAATGCCCTTCAATTTGCCGATATTCCTGACTTGGCTCAGGGTCGCCCTGATCCCGATCTGCGTGGCGGTGTTCTTCCTGCCGGACTCCATCTTGCTGCTGGCCAGCCGCAATATCGTGGGGGCCGGCATTTTTGCATTGGCGGCCGCCACCGATTGGCTGGACGGTTATCTGGCGCGCAAGCTGGGGCAGACTTCGGCTTTCGGCGCCTTCCTGGACCCGGTGGCGGACAAGCTGATCGTCGCCGCCGCGCTGATCCTGCTGGTTCAGCTGGGACGCACCGAGGGCTGGATGGCGATGATCATCATCGGCCGCGAGATCACCATCTCGGCCTTGCGTGAATGGATGGCGGGCATGGGCACCCGCAGCAGCGTCGCCGTGGCCTATATCGGCAAGCTGAAAACCGCCGCTCAAATGTTGGCCATTACCCTGCTGCTGTACGATGGCAGGCTGATGTTTGGCGTGGATGCGCGGATGGCGGGAAATTTTTCCATGTATGTCGCGGTGGTTTTGACTTTATGGTCAATGGTTTACTACTTGCGCATGGCGGCGAAAGAGTTTGCCGGTAAAAAAATTGATGTATGAAGTGTTGACAGGTTTGGATAAGTCTCTATAATTCGCAGTCTCTCGCCGCTACTGACGAAGCAGCAGCGAGATGCAGCAGAAAGTGTTGCAAGTTTTAAGCGGTGCGGGAATAGCTCAGTTGGTAGAGCGCAACCTTGCCAAGGTTGAGGTCGCGAGTTCGAGCCTCGTTTCCCGCTCCAAAAAAACTTGTTAATGATGTGCGATGCGGGAATAGCTCAGTTGGTAGAGCGCAACCTTGCCAAGGTTGAGGTCGCGAGTTCGAGCCTCGTTTCCCGCTCCATACCTTTCTTTTGCTGATTGTTTATGCGATGCGGGAATAGCTCAGTTGGTAGAGCGCAACCTTGCCAAGGTTGAGGTCGCGAGTTCGAGCCTCGTTTCCCGCTCCACTTGAAAACAGTCCAGGTTTTACCCATGCGGGAATAGCTCAGTTGGTAGAGCGCAACCTTGCCAAGGTTGAGGTCGCGAGTTCGAGCCTCGTTTCCCGCTCCAAATTTTGTTGACCAATTTATGCTAATTGGTAATAGTTTCAGATGGCGGGGTAGCAAAGTGGTTATGCAGCGGATTGCAAATCCGTCTACGCCGGTTCGATTCCGACCCCCGCCTCCAAATAAAACCCCCGTAAGTCAAAGACTTACGGGGTTTTTCTTTGCCTATTTCTTAGCTGTCAACCACAGGAAAACGGCCAGTTTTCCGCAATTTTCAGCCCCTAACCACTCGAAAAATCAGCCTAACCACGCGTAGACTATAGTTTTTGCCCTCTACGCGAGTTTTTAATGGCTACCAAGCGACAACGGCCCAGCGGTTCCTGGGAGTTCATCGTCCGGCGCAAGGGCGTATTGCCGCGCCCGGTGTCGTTCACGTTCGAGCGTGAAGAAGAGGGCGACAACTACTGCTCCCGCTTGGAGGCGCTGCTGGACCGCGGCATCGTACCGCCCGAGCTGCTGCACGAAAAGCCGGACCTGGCCACCATTGGCGACGCGCTGCGCGATTACCTGGTGAGTGTGCCGGTGGCGGAGTCTGACAAGCCGGTGCTGGCCACCTTGATGGGCAAAGTGGGCGGCGTGGAGCTGCGCACGGTCAATTACAGCTGGGCGGAAGCCTGGGTGCGTGCCTTGAAGCAGGAGGCGCAACTCTCGCCCTCTACCATCCGCCATTATGTTGGCTCGCTGGCCCGCTGTTTCGACCACCTCACCCGCAAGCCCAACTCCACCTTCGTCACCAACCCGCTGCGCCTGCTGCCCAAGCGCTATGCCACGTATAACGACGCCGACGCCGCGGTATTGCGCGCCACGGCGCCACAAGGGCAGGTGGTGCAGGTGCCGGTGGACGAATGGCGCGATAGGCGGCTGGCGCCGCACGAGGAAGAGGCGGTGCGCAAAATCATGGCGGGTGAGAAACCAGCCGGCCGCCAGCGCGCCCTGGCGCTGCGCTGGCAAGGCGCGCTGGAGTTCCTGTTCGATTTGGCCTTGGAAACCGGCATGCGCCTGCGCGAGATGTACACGCTGGGGCTGGATCAGGTGGACGAGGGCAAGCGCACCATCTTTCTGGAAAAGACCAAGAACGGCGACAAGCGCCAGGTGCCGCTGACATCGGTGGCGCTGGAAACGATGGCGCGCTACCGGCGCCAGGTGGCGGCCGGCGAGCGCGGCATGGAAGGCTGGCAGTTTGAGGGCGGGCGGCTGTTCCCGTGGTGGGATGGTAATGACAGCGCGATTGTGCTGAAGAAGACCACTGCGCTACTCTCTCGCCAGTACGCGCGCATCTTCGAGGCGGCAGGCTGCGAGGATTTTGGTTTTCACGATCTGCGGCATGAAGCTACTAGCCGTATTTTTGAACGGACTCAACTTTCAGATTTGCAAATTGCAAAGATTACTGGCCATAAAGACCCGCGCATGCTTTCAAGATATGCAAATTTACGTGGGTCAGACCTTGCTCAATTGCTATGGTGAAAAAATGGATCAAATTGGTTTGAAGCGAAAGGAAAAGATAGATAGTTTATATTTAACTATCGAACGTGGCTTTCTTGTAAAAGGAAGGAAAGTAGTTATTCCTTCAATTGAAAGTGGGGTGTGTCGTTATTGTGGAAAAAAAAGTCCTGATGTTTGTTTTAAAACAGAAGCGCATGCATTTCCCGGGTTTATTGGAAATAATTCGTTATTTTCTAGTGATGAGTGCGATTCTTGTAATGAATTATTCAGCCGAATAATTGAAGATGACTTGGCTAATTATATGGGCGTAGCAAGAACTTTGAAGCGAATTCGAGGTAGAAATAAGATACCTAAGTATAAGCCACCAAATGGTACATTGGAGATTTCTGCTGATCACTCCTCTATTGATATAAGATCCAGTAGGGAAGAGGGAAATGTTACTCGTGATCTTGATCAAAAAACAATAACGATTACGTCCCCTCGCTTGCCATATGTCCCAATGGCTGTTTTTAAGTGTTTTGTCAAGATGGCGATCGCAGTGTTGCCTAAAAATGAACTCCTTCATTTAAGACATCTCTGCGATTGGATAGTGCAGGAAAGGCATCAAGTTTATTATAAGCCGTTGAAAATAATTAAGCAGTCACTCACGGGGCCGGTCAAATATGATGTAATTTCTTATTATTTGTTAAAGCGTAAGCATCACGGAGATATGGTTCCATATCTCCAGTTTGTCATAATTTTTGCTGGTGAAATTTATCAATTGCCTTTGCCTATTCCTGATATGGATTATTATCTAGATGGAAAAGAATTTGAGGTTACACTCTTCCCTTATCCAACGCTAAGCGTTGATCATGTTGACAAATATGGTAGTGTTGGCTGTCAGGTGATTGATTTGACCTCTCCTGAGTTGGTTGTTGGTGATGAGCTTAAAATGGTTATGCATTTCGATGAGTTGTTGAATTTGTAATATTTTCTGTTAAGAATTTTGAAATTCTGTCACCTCCAGATTCGGTAATTCCTTGCGTCGGCTTCCACGCACCCCCGAATTGTTGACACCAGTTTTTACCCGCGGCAACTTACCCTCTCCACCCAATGTTTTGTTGGCTTCCGCCTTGGCAATCCGCTGATTGGTCTGCCGCCGCACTTCATCGCGCAAGTAGCCCAGCACGTCATCGCGCAGAAACACCCATGCCACACCAACCTTGCAGCCTGGCAGCACACCCTTGTCCGCCAGCTCGCGGGCGGTTTCGGTGCCGATGTTCATCAGCTCGGCGGCTTCATCTAGATTCAGCGTCTCTTTCATCACAGTTCCTTTCTTGTTCTGCTGGCGGCCATAGGTGAGCGGCCTTGCCGGTTTTCAGAGGACGGCGCCCAAGTTGATGGGATGGGCCGGCCGCTCGCCTATGGCCGCTGTGCGGCCGATTGATCAGATGCCTTCCACCACCAGTTCCAGGCTGGTGCGTTCTTCGCCGGTGGCCAGGATCTGGAAACGGTCCCGGCCTTGGCTGTCGCGGCCGTTGGCGACAAGCCGGCGTTCTAGGCCGTTGCCGGCCAGCGTCACCACGTAGCGCTGCAGCGGCAGCAGGTCGATGGGCAGGCGCAGCACGAGGTAGGGCACGAAGCCCGCGCCGGCCTGGGTGCTGGCGTCCAGCTCGATGTCACGCAGCCGGCGGGCCATGCGCTCGGCGCGGTTGATGTTCCGCATCTGGCTGTTGATCCTGTCTACCGTGGCGCGGAACTCGCTTTGCGCGTCCAGCAGCAGCTGGGTGTAGAGGCTGGTTTGCTCGTGGGTCGTGGTTGCGTTCATCGCGGTTGCTCCTTTTGGTTTTTGCCGCTCACAGGCGGCCTGCTTGGGTTTGATTGATCCATTGCCGCGCGCGGGCGGTGGCCTGGGCGAGCTGCTGGGAAACGGGGATGCCGGGGCCGTACGCGCTCCAGGGCTGCGGGCCTGGGCGGGCAGGGCGCTCAGCCTGGCGCCGGTCGGCGTCGGCCTGGGCCCGAACCTGGGCGATGACTTCCAGGCCGCGGCCCGCCGGTATGCCCAGGCTGGCGGCCAGCCGGCGGTTGACGCGTTGCAGGCGCACGCGCTCGCGGCTTTCTTCGCGCTGGCGCTTGGCGGCCAGGCGGTGGCGCTCCACATCGTCCATCGCCCATTGGCGGGCAAACTCCGGGAAGGCCGCCAGGTGGCGCTGCTGAGCCTCGAATTCCTGGCGCGCGGCCAGTTGCTCGGCGGTTAGCCACTCGTCGTCGCCATCGGCCTGCTGGGCCTCTCGCATCGCATCGGCCAGGGTGAAGCGGTGTTCGTCGGCAATCGGCCCCAGCGGGGCAACTGCGATTTCCGTAGAGTTATTGACACGAGTCCAAGGGGAAGCTGCGCTTCCCTCAACATCCAAACCCGGCGCCTTGCGGCTGATCTGCCATTCGTGCGGCCGTGTCATGGCAAGCTGGCCGGAAGCCTGTTCCACCACGCCGAACACGCGCTTTTGCCCTGCTTCGCCGTAGCGGTTGATGGCGGGCTCCGAATCCCGCGCCACTTGCAGCGGCATGTCGCGGCGCTTGGCTTCATGGCCGCCCATCAGGTGGACGAAGCGGCCCCAATTGCCGGTGTCGGCGGCAATGGCGGCATGCATCAGCACATCCTCGGCGCCGGCCCACTCCCAGCGGCGCAGCTCGCGCCACACCCCCACCGGCGGGCCGCCCACTTGCTGGAATTGGCGGATGCCCCAATGGCTGGCCCAGGCGTCCACCCGGCGCGCGGTTACGGTGGCGTCCGTGGCGGCGGACTGGTCGCGGCTGTCGCCATCGTCCTGGCCGGCCAGGCCGGTGAAATCCTGCGCTTCGAAGTCCTCGCCAATGCTGCTGCCGTCATGCTTGGCACCGTCCACGTTCTTGGCGATGTACTTGGCGATGTAGCCGGCGGCGGAACCCTTGTTCCAGTCGATAGCTTCGAACTTCACCCGTGCCGTGATGCCTTTCCACACCCAGCGCGGCGGCTGGCTCCAGAAATCCGCCTCGATGCCGACGCGGGCGGCGATGTCGGCCAGCTTGCCCTTGGCGCCTTCGGCGCGTAGCGCGCGGGCGGCGGCCATGGCTTCCGATTTGGTCTGCATATAGCGCAGGCCCAGCTCGTCGCGGTCTTCGCGCACGGCGTAGCGGGCGACGATGGCGCGGAAGGGCTTCACCTCCTCCGGCGGCATGAAAAACAGGCCGTGCATGTGCGGCGTGCCGTCGTGGTGCGGCTCCGCCACGCGGAAGCCAAAAATCTTGATGCCGGCGCGGGCCAGCGCGGCGTTGATGCGTGACCACACGCCGCCCAGGTAGTCGCGGGTGTCAATAGGGGTGAAGCCGGCGTACTTGGCGTTGCGCTTGCCGCTCTTGGCATGGCGCGGGTGGTACTTGCTGGGCGCGGTGATGGTGATGAACTCGCCGGCCATCTCCAGGCCGACGGCGATGTACTCGAAACCGGCGATGCGCACCATCAGTTCGGCGCGGCGGATGATGGGGTTGCTGGTGCTGAGTTCGGCCAGCTGCGCCAGCGTGTATTCCTGGCCCAGCTCGTTGATGGCGGTCAGCGCCTCCAGCAAGCCGCGGTTGCGGCGCTTCTGCTCGCCGCGGCGGGCGATGGCGTCATGGCTGGCGTACAGGCCATGGCGCTTATGCACCAGGCCAAACTGGATGGCCAGTTGCTCGCTGCGGCGCGCATTGGTCCGGCGCAAGGCCCGGCGCCACCACAGGCTGCACGCCACCCGCGCGGCGCGGCCGGTGTCGGACTTGCCGCGCGGCGGCTCCACGCCAAAGCTGCGGCAGTAGCGTTCAAGCTGGATCACATCCGCGCCGCGGCCAATCAGCTGGTCAGCCTCGAAAGCGCGTTGCTTGGCAAACTCCACCAGCTCCATCTCGCAGGCGCCCAGCGGCAGCGCGTTGCGCGGCATGAAGCGGGTCAACTCTCGCAGCCAGGCGTCGGCGTCGGCCTGCCGCGGGTCGGCTTGACCCTGCGCCAGCTCCAGCGGGCGGCTGCGGCGCTTGCGCCACTCGCGGCCAATGGCGCGGCCCAGGTGGCGCGGGAAACGCTCCAGTACCGGGAGGCGGGAAACGGCTGTCACGCGGCTTGCTCCTCGCGGCCAGTAGCCGCAACGGACAGCGGCTCGGCATGCAGCGGCAGGCCGCCGCGCAGTAGCTTGGCTTCAGCCAGGTCGCTGTGGCTGAGCGCGATATCCATTTCATGCATCATCCAGCCCGGCTGCGTCAGCACCATGGCCCGCAATGGCAGGCGATGCATGGCGATTAGCTGATTGATGGCGCGCTCCGCCACCGCCATGGTCTTGAGCGCGTCTTGAATGTCCTTCATCGCCTCCAATTGCGCCAAGTTCAGCAACTGCTCCTGCAACAGAGCTGCCGACCCCGCGCTTGCGCGCCGCTCCGCATGGCGACGATCAAGGGCGGCGCCCACCAGGCGTATGGCTTGCTCGCGCGGGGTTTCCGGCTTGGGTGATCGGCAGAGCTCGCCCAAAAATGGCATGACGTTGCGGGCGAAGTGTTCGTTGATGGCGTTCATGGCTGAAACCTCGATCAGTGCAGCGGGATGAATTGCAAGACGATGACCAGCAGCAGCACGCCCCCGGCCAGCAGATCCACCACGGCGCGACGGTAGCCGGCCGGCCGGCGGCCCGCGGTGGAATAGCAGGCGGTGCCGTTGGCGAAGCGCACGTAGCGCATCTTGCGGATGCGTGGCGCGGCGTCCTGTTGCGTGGCGGTAGCGGGCTGATGCATGGCGTTCTCCAGGGTGGCGCTGTGTTTTTTGGGCGTAAAAATCCCCCTCGCACTGCGCAAGTGCGATTTTCAGAGAGAGGGGGAGGGGGTAAGACTTAGGCGGTCAGGCCGGGCAGCTCAAGCTGGTTTTCCAGCTTCTTGCGGCGAAGCTCATGCTGCAATTCCGACAGCCGCTGCTTGGTCGCCATCGGTATGCTGACGCCTGCCTTGGGTAGCGCCGGCGGGCAAAGCGTTTCGCGTACATAGCGATAGGTGGTGAAGGTGTGGCCGCAAGTGAGGTTGGAACACTGGAAGTATTCTTCCTGGGTCAAATTGCTGAGATAGCGACTAGTCCGGGTATAAGAAACTTGTTCGCAGTGTGGGCAGGTGAAGGCCATTTTTCCCTCCGGCAGATGGACTAGATACAGGGTTTCCCGCACAAAAAGCCTTGGCCTCACAACCTTGGTCAAAATTGCCCCCGCGCCGCATTCCTGCCTTTGGCAGCGAATAATGACTTTGCTGGTGCTAAACCCATGAACCACGCGCACAGGGCGGTAAGGCGTTTCGCAGACGGGGCCGCCGCAGTGATGGCAAACGATGGTGTCTTCCATGATCAGCTCCGGCAGAACACTTGAAAGGTCAGGTGGTTCATCTGCGTCACCTTGGTGCAGATGGCATCGCGGATGCCTTCCAGGCGCTGGCGTTCGCGCTTGTCCACCTCGCCGTCGCGGGTGGCTTCGCGCCATTCGCGCGCCAGACGGCCCACTTCGTCCACCAGCTCCATGTACACGCGCTGGATTTCTTCATCGTCCACCGTCGCCACGTCCGGCAAAGGGATGAACACGCCGCCGGCCTCCGCCGCCACGGCCTCGGCAAACAGCGTGGTGCCGCTAAAGGCTTGCATCTGCAAGGCTTCATGGACGCTGACGGATTGGCCCTTGCGTTCGTACACGCGGTTTTCCAGACCATCCTTGCTAAAGCCCAAGGCAGCGGCCATTGCCGGCCAACCGCCCGGCATGGCCTTGCACATCGTCTGGTATGCGGTTCTCAATCTGTCCATTTCTTGCTCCATTCCACCAGCAGGCTCGGTGTTCGGTGGTTATGCTGAAAATGCTTTTTGGATAGCATTTGCCCATTCCGTCAGACCGTGTAGGGCCAGGAAGGTGGGCAGGCCAACGAGATAGATTTCGCGGCTTAGGCTGCTCTCCGACATGCCTAGCTTTTCTTTCAGCTTATTGAAGAGGTAGCGTTCAATAGGCAGCAGGCGCATCTGCACGGGCTTTGACTGTGCTACACCACGTGGACCGTAAACCCTTCGTCCACTCTGTGCGGTGGTGGTCATATGCGGTACCATCATCTGAAATCTGAATTGCTTTGCATCGTACATCTGAAATCTGAATGTTGCAACATGTTTCCGTCTGAAAATGGATGGGTGCGCTTTGCGAGAGGTAAAAAATTGAATATTGGGGACCGGCTTCGAGAGGAAAGAAACCGACTTGGCCTTACGCAGCAGGATGGTGCAAAGGCCGCAGGCGTTGGCTATACGACTTATATGGCGTATGAAGCTGGCCGCAGCTTTCCCAACGCTGAAGCCCTCAACCTTCTGCATGCTGTAGGTTTCGATGTCTTGTACGTTGTGACAGGTGTTCGCAATGGTGCAGCGCTGTCGAATGAGGACAGCAGCTTGCTTGCAGACTTAAACCAAGTAGATGAGAAAGGCCGTACTTTGGCCGTTACCACCATGCGCAGCCTACTGGATACCTACAAGCGCTTGTCGTAGGCCAACCCCACCCGCCCAAACAGAAGCCCGGACTTAGCCGGGCTTTTCCATATGTGAATCACATCTATCAATCATGTTATCCTTGCTTTTCAAATGGCATTTTGTGCCAACAAAAACAAAGCTCAGGACATAAAACATGAAATATCTATCGTTCGCCGTTCTGGCGTTCTCACTCTCCAGTCCGCTGATGGCCGCACCCAAATGGGACGAGGTCGCTATCATCAAAGCGGTAGGGGTGAAAGTTATGAAAAAGAAAATCGAACAAGATGGCACCTGCAAGATGACCAGCTACACCTTCAAATCCCTGCCAGACATGGTTCTGGAATTCCGCTGCAACCGAGTAAACGTGGCCTGGGATCGCTTCCCCGAAAAAGGCTATGAGAAGAAAAACCAAGAAGCTGCACAGCTCGCAAAACTCGCAGCATCAGCGTTATCTCAAGGTAGCGGCAAAGAGGTTGACGATGCCATGAGTGGCCAAGTCATGAAAGAGCGGTCCCTACTCTCTGGCCTGACAGTAGGTGGTTCGTGCAGTTCCGCAAGCTGCTTGCTTACTTACCACCCCCGCGCAGGTAAGGTTCAAAAACAAAGCTCAGGACATAAACCATGAAATATCTATCGCTCGCCGTTCTGGCGCTCCCACTCTCCAGCCCGCTGATGGCCGCGCCCAAATCCAAGCCCAAGGCGCTAGCGCAAGAAACGCTGCAGTTCATCAACGACATGGAAGCGAACTTGCAAATCGCTATCCGCATCGGTGACAAGTACGCCTTCTACGACTACATCGAGAAGCCGACCCTAGCGATGGCTGACAAGTGGCCAGCAGTTGGCTCCAAGGGATATGACGATTACGTCCGCTGCCAGTTTGCTGTGCAGGATTTCCGCGTTTATGCCCAGGATCAGTTCAAGGCTAAGGGCATGCTGCCCAAGAACACGCCGACCACGAAGGAATACTTGCGCAACAAGCGCGAGTGCCAAGCCGCGCTGAAGGCATAAGCTATGAAGCCATTTCTCCCCGCCTTGGCAATAACCTTGCTGCCAGTTTTGTCCCTTGCTGAACCCATGTGGAACGAGTCTGCCATCGTCAAAGCCGTTGGCGTCAAACCCATCAGCAAGAAAGCTGAATACGACGACGGCTGCAATGTGAAGCGCTACGCCTTCCTGAAAGACCCCAGCGTGGTGCTGGAATTCCGTTGCAACCGGGTAAATGTGGCATGGTCTCAATACCCCGAAAAAGGGTTCGAGAAGAAAAACCAGATCGCTCTCCAGCTCGCCACCCGCGCGGCGGCGGCACTGTCCCAGGGCCGCGGTGGCGAGATCGACGACGCCATGAAGGGGAACGTGCTGCGCGACCGCTCGCTATTGTCAAAGCTGACCGTAGGCGGTTCTTGCATATCTACCGATTGCCTCTTGACCTACCGCCCGCCACGCAAATAAGGGAAGAGACACCATGGCTAGCATCAAAGATGTTACCCCCGCGATTATTCAGCTCTGGCTGTTGCGTCCTACCGAGCAAAGACGGCGCATTGACGTTCAGCCCTTTGTCGATGAGCTGAAGGAGCTGCATCCAAACCTGATAGCGCCATTGAAGCGTGGCCGCTGGCGCCCATACTACGATCCCATGATGCTGCTCTTGCAAGATCATCTCGAATCGTACTGAACCGCAAACAGCGCCGCCATGCAGACCTCACGCGGCGCGCTGATCAACAGGACTTTATGCGGGCGGGTGCTGCCGCTGACCAAACAGGACAAGGCAGCATCGAAAGCGTCCCGCACCTCATCGCCCCGATTCATGGCGATGTCCGACACGATCTTGGCCGACTCGAACCAGTCGCGGCAGTAGTGGGGATGATGGAAGTAGGGCGCGTCCCGCACTTCGTCGGGGATGCGCCAGTAGCTGGCGGCGATGGCTTCGTTCAAGTCATCGTCGGACAGGGCGGCATATTGGTTCAGGCGGCTAAAGTCCATGTGAGCGCTCCGGCATTTGGATGCGCCTACTGTAGCCGCGCCGGCGGCCTGGCGGTCGGCCGCTCTGTTGTGCCGCTCCCCGATACAACTTCCGCCCAAAAAATAAGCGCCTCCAGCAAGAGGCGCTTTTTCATTGCCCTGGCGGCGGTTGCGCACAGGGTTATCCACTGGCGATGGTGGACAGCCCTATGCGGACTGCTGAAGTTCCTTCAGCGCGGACCGAGCCAGGAAGCCGGAGCGACTGTCGTACTCAGGATGGGCGCCAACAAAGTCATCAATGCGGCGGATCAGGTTTGCCGGGAGCGTGACATTGATCTTGGTGGCCTTGCCCAAATAGCGGGTAATGTCCACCTCCACCACTGCCCAGATAAAGCCCTGGTACTCAGGATTGGCGGAGTGGGCCTGCACCGTCCCAGCAGTGGGGATGATGGCGTCGTCCTCGTCCAGCCCCTCCAGGTGCAGGTCGATGGCCTCTTTTGCGCTGCTCATGGCTTCATCCAGGGTATCACCCGCGGAGAAGCATCCTGGGATATCTGGCACGATCACGCCGTAGGCGTGGTCGGTGTCGCCCGGCTCGATGGCGATTGGAAACAACATGGTCTTGGTTCCCTTGGTTGTAGCGGGCTGATGCTTGGCAGGAAAGCCAACCCCTTGCGGGGCTGGCTGCTTCATCACTTCAATCCGGCTTGTTTCAGCATGCTATTCCACGTTCCGATTTTGTAATCTTTGGTGGGATGCTTGACTGTTACTCGGCCGGGTTTGGTGGGATGCTTGAACTGGTGGTGACTACCCTTGCAGGCAACTTCAAACCACCCGTCATCCATCAGCATCCTTATGAACTCCCGACTATTCATCCTGCCCCTTGTTTCGTTGTTGATGGGGTTACTATAACTCTGATAGGGTGGCGTGTCAATAACTCTGGGGTTATTTGTCATCCGACCACATCTTCCAGCCGCGCCTCCAGCTCCAGCGCGGTGGTGTAGCCGCCACTGCCAGCTGATGCGTGATCATCTTCAATACCCTGCCAGTGATTTGGATGGTTGGTTTTATGGGTTGGTGTGTGACAGAAGATGCTGAGGTGGTGACGATCAATCCGATTGGGCACAGCTTTTATGGTATTGGGGTGTGTCAAATGAAAATTGCCGTTAACTTGTAAAAGTTAACGGCAATTTTCATAACCAATCTGTGTGGTTTTTTGGGGGGTTCACGCTTGTTTTTGACGTTTTTTCTTCATGGTTTCAAGGGTCACATTGCCCAGCGCTCCGCTGTCCAAATTCGCGCCAGATGGCTCAGTGATGTAGCGGTTATAGGGAGGCTGAGCGCCGGCAGGGCTGAAGTTTGAACTATTTTCTTTTGATCCCCAGGGACAATCCCAAGTATATGTGCCAACCTTGGTTGATCCATCATAAATATCAAAAGACCCCTCAGTGCCAGATGAGGCATTTTCACGGCCGCAAGCATAGATTGTGTAAGTGTCGTCTTCAGTAATTACTTGGCCTTCGATTTGACTGGCTGGAATTTCCTCGTCTTTATTGCCTTCTGCATAGAACTTACCCCAGGAATGGGCCACATTTTTGATAGTAACTGTATAGTTGTCAGGAACAATCGTAATTGCCACCCACTGAGCATAGGCCATGGTAAATCCTTAAGAATAGTTGGAAAAGTCATGTGGGATTGATACCCCTGAACTTTTATAGATCATGCTGTTTGATTATGCTGTAAGTGTATGTATTATACTGTACTAATTGGCAGGTTTTGTCATGGTCCTGCATTAGGTGCTTCAGTATCTAAATATTGATTCCGTTCTGAGTTGCACTCAGATGTCAATTTCGATTTGGAAAACCCATAAAGAAGTTTCATTAAGTTAGTCGATACTTTTCAGCCTTGCCTCCAGCTCCAGCGCCGTGGTGTAGCCGCCGTCTCCCAGCTGGTGGGTGACTTTCTTCAATACCCAGCCGGTGGCGTCGATGACGGGCTTGAAGCCTTGCACCTGGGCCGGCAGCTCGGGGAATAGCTCCGGGCAGCCTTCGGCCAGGGTGATGGAGAATTCCGCTACGCCGCGCTGCAGCTTTTGCCAGGCGGCCTTGGCACCTTGCAGGGCAGTCGCCTCGCTGACGTAGACATGTCGCAGCACCTTCACGTTTTGGCTGCTCGGCTCCATCCCCTTCTGCTGTATCGCCGTCAACTTGGTGCGCTTGCTCTTGCGGCCGAGCTTGGTGACGGTGGCGCGGCGTTCAAACTTGGTGTTCGCGTCCACGATCACCTCGCCCTTTTTCGCGCCGCGCACGTCATGCCAGTAGGCTTTGACGGCGGTATAGGCGTTGCGGTCGGCGACATTGAAGCGGTGGTTATCGCCGCTCCGGCGGCTGATCAGGCAGGCGGGGAAGGGGCGGCCGGTGACGGTTTCGGCGTCGCCGGCTTTGCAGAAGATCAGCCGACTGGCCTTCACGGTGGCGATGGCGTCGTACTGCTTGGCTAGGCGGGTCAGCAGATTGGCGTCGCTCTCGCTGGTCTGGTCGATATGCTCCACCTTCTGCCTGGCCAGCCAGGCGGGGATGGCCGGCGTCAGGCCGTTGGCCTTGGCGATGGCCTGCACGATGGCGCCCAAGGTGGTCTTGTGCCAGCTCTTTTCCCGCTTGGTGGCGATGCCGGCGCGCAGATCGGTGGCGCGGGCGCGTAGCGTGAGGGTGTCCGGCGCCCCGGTGTGTTCCACCTCGTCAACGATGTAGCTGCCCTTGTCCACCAGCGCCTGGCCGGCCCAGCCGATGGCCACGCTGACGGTGACGCCGCGTTCCGGGATGTCCAGCTTGCCGTCGCTGTCGTCCAGCACGATATCTAGCTGGTCCGCCTCGAATCCGCGGTTGTCGGTCAGGCTCAGGCTGATCAGCCGCGGCTCCAGCTTGGCGGTGATGTCCTTGCCGGATAGCACGATGCGGCAGGCCGGCCGCTTGGGCTGGCCTAGCGCGCCGCCGATGCCGCCCAGGGTGTCGCCCAACATGTCACCGACGCCGCCCAGCATGTCGGCGCCCTGTTGGTAGAGCTGGCCGCCGGCGCCGGCCGCGTCGTCTATCAGGCTCATGCCGCCAGCTCCAGCACGCTGCGGGTGAGCGCGCCCAGGGCGTCCAGCAGGCTGTCGTCGGTGCGCTTCAGCGACAGGGTGAAGTCGATGCAGCGCGCCTTGCCGTCGCTGAAAAACTCTTGTCGGGAAACCTCCAGGCTTTCCACCACGAAGAAGCCGTATATGGTGCCGGTGCCTTCGATCAGCGGCCAGGCTTTGCCCTGGTCCGCCATCAGCTTGAGCAGGGATAGCGCGGTGTCGCCGCCGGTCAGCTCCGGCATCAGCCTGCCGGACAGGGTAATGGTTTCCTCGTCCACGCCCAGGAACTGATAGGACGGCCGCGCGCCGACGCGGCTATTGGACGGCCAGCGCCAGCCGTAGCGCTGTTTGAAATCCTGATAGGGCAGGGTGTCCATCATGAAGACGAACAGCCCCAGCGCCATCATCGGCAATTTGATCGGGCCAAGGGATAGCATTTAGTCGAAGTCTCCCAGGCGGCTGCGCTGGCGCGCGGCCTGTTGGTTTTGGGCATTGGCCAGCGCCTGCGCTACTTGGCGTTGCACCAGCGCGGCCAACTGCTGCTCGTTCATGCCGGGCGCGGCGTGAATGGTGATGTTGAAGCTGGCCGGCGCGGCGACGGCCGGCGCATGGGCGCGCAGCGGCGGGCGGGTGTCCAGCTGGCCGGCCATCGCCGGCGCGGTGGCCAGCACCATGCCGGCGCCGGCGGCGGTGATCTTCTTCGCCGCGGACTGCACGGCGGCCAGCGGCCCGGCCTGGCCTTTGTCGATACCCTGTTCCAGCCCGGCCATGGTGTAGCCGCCAATGGTGGCGAACACGCGGGACGGCGAATGGATGTCCAGCTTCTTGCGCAGCCATTCCGGCAACAGCTCGCCCACGCCCAGGATGGCGTCCTTGACCCACACGATGCCCTTTTTGATGCCGCTGACGATGCCGGACATGATGTCCAGGCCCACTGTCACGAACTTGGCGGCCAGCTCCGCGCCGATGACGATCAGCCCCGCCAACATTTTGCCGAAGCCTTTGCCGGCGCCGGCGGCCTTGTCCAGGCTTTCCTTGCTGGCGTCCACTGGTCCCAACAACTTGGATACCCATCCCCATGCGGTCTTGAATGCGCCGACCAGCCAGTCCCATACCGGGCGCAACGGTTCCAGCGCCGGGCCGATGGCGGCAAAGACTTGATCGAATATCGCCCCCAACGGCGCCAGCCCTTCTTTCAGCCCCTCCCAAAAGCCGCTGAACCATGCCTTGATTGGTTCCCAATACTTGTAGATGAGCAGGGCGGCCAGGCCAATGACTAGACCGATGGGGTTGGCCATGGCCAAGCGGCCGACGAATATCAGCGCCTGGCCAATGCCCATGATGGCGCTCACCGCGCCGGACCCCGCGGCAGCCAGACCGCCGCCAATCAGCTTGCCGCCGCCCTTGACGCCATCCCAAGCCATGCCTTTGACGCCACGGGTTTTGATGTACTGCGTTACCGCGCCGAGTTTTGACCCTGCACTGGCGCGCGCCAGCGCCAGCTGGGCGGCAACGGCGCGCCACAGTGCGGCGGTGTACTTATAGACGGCGAGCTTGCCGGCCTTGAACTTGTTGCTGACGTTGCTGGCCAGTTCGCGGCTTTTGCTGATGCTGGCGCGCATCGCCGCCGGCAGGGTGGTTTTCAGCCCCTTGGTCATTTCCCACAGCCGTTTCAACGGCTCGCGCGGGTTGGAATTGCTCCAGGCGGTGGCGATGACCTGGCCGGCGCCCTTGGCCGCTTTCGCCGCGGTGGCCCAGCCTGCCTTCATCGCATGGCCAGTCTTGCCGGCCGCGCCGCCCAGCCCGCCGAAGCGCGCGGCCAGGCCGCCGGCGCGAATGCCCAAGGTGGACAGGCTGAGGCGGGCCAGCGCGAGCGGGCCGAGTACGGCGGCAATCGCCAAGCCCAGCGTGCCCACCACGGCCAGCAGCACGGACACGGCTGCGGCGATCCTCACCAGCGTGGCAGCCAGCGCCGGGTTGGCCTTGGTCCAGCCGGAGATACGCTGCAGGATGTCCGCCGTGGCGCTCATGATGTCCATCAGCGGCTGGCGCAGCGCCTGGCCCATGGCGGATGACTGATTGAACAGCCGGGTTTTCGTCATCTGCCACTGCGCGGACAGGGTGTCGCTCTTGGCATCGCCTTCACGCTGCATGCTGCCCTTGGCCTTGGCCTCGTTCACCAGTTGCAACTGCTTGCGGTATTCGCCCAGGTTGTCGGCCAGCTTGGCGGCGTCATCGCCGTATTCCTTGCCGAACAGATCCACCATCACGCCCATTTGTTTGGTTTTGGGCAGTTTATTGACCGCCTCCATCACCTTCAGGATGGTGCCGGTGGAGTCCTTCGCCATTTGCGCTTCTATCGCCTTGGCGCTGAGGCTCAGCTCTTTCAGCCCCTTTTGGAAACGCTTGGGCTGCTTCTCGGCAATTTGCAGCTCGCGCACCATGGCCTTGGTGGCGGTGGCGGCGATCTCCGGCGATGATCCTAGCGACAAGAAGGTGGAGCCAAGCGCCGCGGCTTCCTTGTAGTTCATGCTGCCGACACTGCCAGCGATGCGCTGCATCACATTGATGATGTCGGCGCCCTTGGACTGCGCATTGTCATCCAGGTAGTTGATGACGTCGCCCAGTTGTTGGATGTCCTTGATTGGGACTTTGTAGATGTTGGCGATCTTACCCATGTCTTCGGATAGCTGGTCCGCCGGCAGGTCAAACGCGGTCGAGGCTAGGGCGGCGACGCGGGCAAACTCCAGCAGATTGTCTTTGCCCTGAATGCCCATCCGCGCGCCGCCCTCCACCAGCGCGGCTATCTCGGTGGTGGCCATCGGGATTTTCTCGGCCATAGCCTTGATGGCGTCGCCCATCTGGTAATAGGTGGCGGTCAGTCGGCCATTGTCATCGCGCGCGCCATCCACCTGCTTGGCCACGCCCAGCATGGCGTCTTCGAAACTGCTGAAGTCGGCCACCATCTTGACCGCAGGCGCACCGATGGCCGCTCCGGTGGCGACGGTAGCGGCACTGCCGCCGACCACCTTGTCGCGTGCCTCCAATTGACGGCTATAGCGCTGCTGGGCCTCGTTCAACTGGCGCTGCCGGCCGGCGACACGGCCCAGCGCCGCCTCCCGTGTCGCCAGCGCGGCATTGGTGGCGGCGATCTTGCCGGCCAGGCTGGCTTCGGTGGCGGAGAGTTGGCGGGTGTCGATGCCTTCGCGCTGCATGGCGCTGGATGCGGCGCGGGCTGCATCCAGCTTTTTGCGGTGAGCAATGGCGAGCTTGTCCACCGCGCGCTCGGCGGCGGCGAACTGGCGGGCCAGCTTGTCGCTGGCGCCGCCGGTCTGTTGCATCTGCTTGCGCACTTCCTCCAGGCGCTGGCGCGCGCCCGTCAGGTTTTGGCCAACATCCTTGCTTTCTTTCGTCAGCTTGCGGAAGGCGTCAATGCTGCCCTGGGTGGCTTGCAGCGCCTTGAGCTGGTCGCGGCTTTCCTTCACGGCGCGCGCCAGCTCCTTGTTGCCGGCCATCGCTTGTTTCAAGGGCCGGGTCAGCTTGTCCACGGCGGCGAGGACGACTTCCAGTTTTAGCTTGCTCATTCGTCGGCGTTTCCTGATCGAAGGCGGGCGCGCTCGCGCCAGCTGGCCAGCTCGGCCAGCGGCATGGCGTCATAGGCGGCGGGCGGCCAGTGGAACACGGTAGCAATGTCGGCGATGGCGTCGTCTACGCTTGCGGAGATGGGATATCCTGCTGTTCCGATTTCTTCAGCAAAAAAGCCGCCACCATCGAGGCGCATTCGGTGAAGTCCGCCACGTCCATCTTGGTGACGTCTTGCTCGTTCAGCGCCGGGCTGGTGATGCGCGGCAGCACTTTGTGTAGCGCGCTGACGTCCATCTGCAGGAGGTCGGACAGCTTGATGCCGCGCAGCTCGCCGGCGCCGGGCTTGCGCAGCTCGATGGCGGTGATTTCGCTGTCGCCGCGCTTGATCGGGGTGTCCAGGGTGATGATGTTTTCGCTCATGATGATTCCTATGGAGTGTGTCGGCCCGCCGGCGGCAGGCCGTGAGGGTGAGTTACAGACCTACGTTTTTGCGGTGCTGGGCCTGGCGGTCCACGCCCATGACTTTGAACACGTCGTTCACCACATCCAGCTCCATCCATTCCTTGCCGTTTACCACCAGCTTGAAATAGCTGAGGCTGGTTTTTACTTTGAAGCTGCCGTTGTCGCCGGCCTTGGCGTCGCCCAGGTCCAGCTCGTTGTGGCGGCCGCGCGCGACGACTTCCACCGCGTGGTCGCTGCCGTCGCTTTCATCGGCATAACTGCCCATCCAGCGCAGTTCTGACGCGTCGTGTTTGTCGGCGCCGAAGCTGGCGACGATTTCTTCAACCGGCCCGCTGTAGGTGTGTTCCATTTCCAGCTTGTCGATGCCCTTGAGCAGATCGACGGAACCGATCATGCCGGCGCCGCGGTACTCCTCGGTCTTCATGGCGAGCTTGGGCAGCTTCATTTCCAGACATTCGGCGACAAAGCTTTTGCGGTTGTTGAATACGTTGAATTTGCGCAGGGTGCGCGGCAGTCCTGCCATGGGGTTCTCCTGGGGTTAGCGGTTGACCTGGTCGGCGAAATCCATCAGGTAGCGGTCGGTGATGCGCTGGCGGAAGGTGAGGTTTTCCAGCGGCGGAACTTCGGTGTATTCGTAGTCGATGGCCAGCTTGCCGGTCTTCAGTCCTTCCTTGTCGTTGGCGCTCTCGTCGTACCAGGCGCGGAAGCCCAGCAGATAGCCGGCCGTCACCAGCTCGCGGCCCTTGGCGTTGATGCCCTCCACGATGTCTTTCACCAGTACCGGCGTCAGCGGCTTGTCCATCGCCCACATATGGGCTTCGGCGATGGTGTCGGCCAGCACCTGGGCGGTGCGGGTGGACGACTCGAATGGGAACTGCGGGTCGCTGGAGCAGTTGCGGCTTCCCCAAAAGCGGAAGCCCTCACGGCGGATCAGGGTGGTGATGCCTTTTTCGTTGAGGTAGCCGGCGTCGGTGGCCGGGTGCTGCAAGTCCCAATACACATCGCGGCTGATGCCGCTGACGCCTTGCACCACGACGTTGGAAAGCGTCTTGTGCCAGCCTTCGGACTCGTCCAGCGCGGCGCGCAGGCCCAGCGCGCGGGCGGTGGCCGGCGCGATGGCATCCTTGCCGGCGGCGCTATCCCAGGACAGGAAGTCCGGCCAGATCAGCATCAGCTCGCGCTGGCCAAAGTTGGCGCGGTAGGCGGCGACGTCTTCCTTGGTCTTGCAGCCCCAGGCGCTGATATAGGCCATGGCGCGCAGCTTGACGGCGATGGCCGCCAGTTCGGTGGCCACCGGCAGCGTGTCCAGGCCGGGCGCGCCCAAGATGCGCGGACGCACTCCGACGCGCTGCTGGGCAGACAACAGCGCTTTCAGGCCGGTGTATTGGCCGGCCGCGGTGGTGGTGCCGATGACGAGGCCGTTTTGCTCGGCCTCGTCCTTGCCGGTCTTGATCCGCACCACCACCACCAGCGGGCTGGCGTTGTCGGCGATGGCGTCGAGGCTGGCGGCCAGCGTGCCTTTGCTGCCGGCCTGGCCGATGGCGCGCTGAACATCGGTGATCAGTACCGCGGTGTCGAGCGGGAAGGCGGCCGGGTCGGCATCGTCTGCGGTGCAGACCATGCCAATGACGGCGGTGGAAATCGTGCGGATGGGGCGCGTGCCGTTGGCGATTTCAAGCACGCGCACGCCATGGTGGTAATCCTGGGGCATGTCTCAGTCTCCGGGTGAGGTTCTGAGCATGTTGCCGCGCTAAATCTGTCTGGTCAGCTGACGCTTGTTGTGTGGAAGGACGGCACAACCTAGGATGAAATAATCCGTATTTTCACGTAATTGCTTATGCCGTTTCCCGTCTCCGCCTTGGTCCATCAATTTCTGGAACAAGCGGATGCGAAGGATATGCTGTCGTTGTTGAGCATGCTGGAGAAAATAGCCCGGCAGGATGTGCCGCTGCATATGCGGGCCGGGATGGCTGTGGATTTGCGCGCGCTGTTGGCGGATGCGGCATTGCGCGACAGTGTGCAGGCCCGGCAATTGGGCCAGCTATCCGATTCCGAGGTATCCGTAGTTTTACTTATCGCCGCTGGGAAAAGCCACCGCCGGGCGGCGGAAATGCTGGACATCAGCGAGCGCACCATCCGCGCCCATGTCGAAAATTCCATGAAAAAACTGGGGCTTAAGCCGGCGGCGGGAGACAAGCGGCTGGATGCCCGCTTACTCATCGCGCACATATTTTTGCCTGATGTTATGCAGCGTATTGGCGATTAAGCCAATATGCAGCCGCGAGAAATTCCATAAAAATACTGTTTTGGAATTTTTCACCCAAAAGCAAAAACTAAAAGGCAAGAAAATGCGCAATCGCTCTGAAGCTATTCATTTGAATCCCCTTATTGGAACCTCGCCGCGCGACACCCTAGAAAATCTCTGTTGCTGCCTAGATAAAATCGGCCACACCCTGGCATCCCATCACGATGACCCATCGATTGGGTTTATCTCGGATGCGGCCGTCGCCGCCCTGAGATTTGAAGTCGATCAGATCGGCAAACGGCCACCGCCGCAAGGCAAGGCGGCATAAACAAACAGCCCCGCGAATGCGGGGCTTTGTCATAGTGCGGCTGGCGGTGCCGGCCAATTGACTGCGGCCGGGTAGCCTGGCTGCTGCGGCACGCGGGACAGCTCCACCCGGTAGCGCCGCCAGGCTGCCAGCAGCACGGACTCGGCTGGCGTCGCCATGCCCAGGTCAGCCGCATCATGCAGCGGCACAATGGCCGCATCGGCCTGGCCGCGCCGCGCGGCGATTTCCGTTTCGACTGCGGCACGCTGTGCGGCCAACTCGGCGACCTGGTCAACGCTCCAGCTCATGCCATCCCACACGCCAAACGGCGGCGGCGGCAGCTCGGTGGCGCCCAGCGCCTCCGGCGTGTCACCCAACTGCGCGACAATCGGCTGCGCCGTGGCGGTATCCCACAGCGGCACGCCGCGCCAATCCGGCAGCAGCTGCCAGCCGCCACCCAGGATGCAATGGGCGGGGATGCTGCCGTCGGCCGCGCGCCAGGCGGCCGCGTGGCGCGGGCCGCCCGCCGGAGGGGCAGCTTCTGCCGCCCAGGCGGGAATCAGATAGACCTCGTCCACATCCAGCGGCGAGCGTTGCGCCGTGGTTTGCCCGGTGCATTCGCCGGTCGCGGCGCTGTAGCAATACACTATTTTTTGTTCGTTCATTGGTGCCCCCTCAGACTTTGATGCAGGCCAGCAGCGCGACGTTGCGGGGCCGGGACTCGTTGCCGCCGGTGCTGTATGTCGCGTAACGCAAATACCTGCCGCTGCCGTTCCACTCTCCCAACAATTCATTTGACGCCTGCCGCGCGCCCAAATCCAGCGGCACGCCGCCATTGTCCACGAGGACAGTGTCCTGGCCGGCAATATTGCCTGCCGGTGTCGGGATGGCGTGATCGTGTGCCAGATTCTGAGAGGCCTGGTGGCTACCAAAACTGCGGCCGGCGACGTCTACACCGCCCCCAGCATCCCAGCCGCGGATAAACTCGCCGCGTAGATCTGGCACGCCGAATGTGGTTTTGCCATCGCCAGCGCCGAATCGCTCACCAATGGCCGCAAACAGTGCGGCGTAGGTTGCGCGCGATACATCCTGCGCGCCGTTGCAGATGATCCAGCCCGGCGGCGGCGTGTCGCGGGCGAAATAGGCAATCTGCCCAGGCGGCGCGGCGGCGGTGATGCCATCCTGCGTGGTGGCGGCATCCGCCAGCTGGCGCCACACAGTCCAGCGGCCCTGATAGCGGCAGCGGTGCCAGAATCCCCCATCGGCAAACGCCTGATAGGTGTGATAGACCATCTCGCCGGTCGCCCTCACGGTCAGTTGGCCGGCCTGTGGGCAGGGCCAATTCTTGCCCTTGATCGCATTATCGTTGGCGGGGTTGTGGTAAATGCCGGTGATAGTGAGGGTGTCCAGATCTACCGCCGATGCAATGTCCGCCCGCAGTGGAAATGCATCGGCGATGCCGTAGCCGGCCAAGGTACTGGCTTTGTCGGCTTTGCCGGCCAGCTTCTTGGTCAGGTTGGCGGCGAAGCTGGCGTCATTGTCCAGCGCCGCCGCCAGCTCTTGCAGGGTGTTGAGCGCGCCGGGCGCACCGGCCACCACGCCATCAATGGCGGCTTGCAATTCGGCCTTGCTGGCGGCGTCGGCGATGCCGTAGCCAGCCAAGGTGTTGGCTTTGTCGGCTTTGCCGGCCAGCTTCTTGGTCAGGTTGGCGGCGAAACTGGCGTCATTGTCCAGTGCCGTCGCCAGCTTTTGCAGGGTGTTGAGCGCGCCGGGCGCACCGGCCACCACGCCATCAATGGCGGCTTGCAATTCGGCCTTGCTGGCGGCGTCGGCGATGCCGTAGCCGGCCAAGGTGCTGGCTTTGTCGGCTTTGCTCGTCAATTGCTTGGTGATGGTGGCCGCATAGTTGCTGTCATTACCCAGCGCCGCCGCCAGCTTTTGCAGGGTGTTGAGCGCGCCGGGCGCACCGGCCACCACGCCATCAATGGCGGCTTGCAATTCGACCTTGCTGGCGGCGTCGGCGATGCCGTAGCCGGCGAGGGTGGTGGGCTTGCCGCTGGCAATCTTGTTCCAGTCCAGCGCTGGCACGTCCGCCGCCGTCATCTGTCGCCCAGCTGCCACGCGGCCTTTCGCATCCACCGTCACCATGCCGTAACTACCGGCGGTCACGCCGCTGTTTGCCAGCGTCAGCGCGCCGCTGACATTGCCGCTGCCGTCGAACGTCACGCTCCAGCTACCATCCCCGGTCATAGCGAGGTTGCGCGGGGTCTTGAGGCGGTCGGCGTACTCGGCCACCAGCGCGCCGGACACGATGTCGTCTATCTGCTTCTTCAGGTACTCGGTGCGCTCCAGCAACTCGGACGGCGCACGGTTGAGCGGGCCGCCGTCGCCGCCCAGCAATCGCTCCGTTACCTCGTAGCGGGTGATGCCGGGCCAACCGGGCGTAGCGGGGATGGGAAGGGCTGTCATGTTCGTATCACTCCTGCGGTATAGGCGCCGTTGGCGCTGGCGTAGCCGTTGGCGATCAGTGTGGCGCCGGTGAAGTCCAAGCCCCACAGCACGCAACGTGCCGGGGCCACATCATTGAGAATTCTGCGGGCAGCGGCGGCCTGCTCCAGGCTCAGCATCTTGTCGATCTGCACCCGGTATTCAGGCCAGCCGGCGGGATCGCCTGCGGTGCCGAAGCCATCGGCCACCAGTTCGCCGTCTGCCTGGTAGTGGTGGTTGCCCTCGTTGATTCGCACTTCGCCCAGACCGAGGTCGCGGAACACCTGGCGCACAGCCGAGAGGGTTCCCTTGCGGCGGTGGACGGCGACGGAGGAGGCAATCAGGGCGCGTTGTTGCTCCTCGGTGGCGGCGGCGTCGAAGTTTGCCACGCTGCGGGACCACGCCAGCCAGGGCAGCAGCGGCGCCGGGCAGCGGCGGCTGTCGGCCAGGCCACGAATCGGCGACGGGTCCAGCGTCAGCGCGCAGGCATCGGCCAGCGCGGCTTCAAGCGGCGTGCGGTTGGGCGGCAGCAGTTGGCGGCTCATTGCGGCGTCACCGTGATGGCGGCGCAGTCGGGAAACTGGCCAACGCCGCACAGCACGTCCGCCGCCGGACTGGCGATGCTGACACGGTCCACGCCTGGCACATGCAATGCGGCGTCGATGGCGGAGCGCGGCACGCTGCCGCCGATTTTGCGGCGCTCGGCAAGCATCCGGTCCAGTCGGTCGCGGGCGCCGGCCAGTCCGCCGCTGGCGGCCTCGCCGCCTGGCTGGTACAGGATGCGGGCATCGATAGCGAATGCCAGCGGCTGGCTGGCGCAGACCTGCACCGTGTCGCACAGCGGACGCACGTCCTCGGCGCTCAACGCGGCGGCGACGGTATCGCATAGCGCTGGGCTGGCGATGCCGTCACGGCCCAGCAGCCACACCCGCACCACGCCGCCGGCCGGGGTATCCACATCGGCATCCAGCACCTCGGCGCTGGCGCTCAAGGCATGAAACAAGTACGCGCCGCGCGGGCCGCCGCTGGCCAGCCCTTCCAGCGCCATCTGGCAGCGATAGCGCAGCCGGCTGTCGTCTTCCCATAGCGCCTCGGTCGGCGGGGTGACGTTCGGGTTGGCCGGCTGGATCAGCAGCCGCTGCACGCCGTAGTCTGCGGCGCGGTTGTCGAGATCGGCGCCGGCGGCGTAGGCCAGCAGGCTGGCGCGGGCGGCCTCATTGACGCGCTGGCGCAGCAGCATTTCGCGATAGCTGGCCAGCTGCAGCGCCATGGTGATCGGCTCGCTTTCCAGTTGCAGCGCGGCGGCGTAGCTCGCGCGCTGCTCAGGCGGGACCCGCGCAAGAAAACCGGATTTGTAGGCCTCAAGCAGAGTTTCGTAATCGATGGCATCCACGATGGTCGGCGCGGGCAGGCGGGTCAGGTCTATGGCCATGCGGTCAGCTCCTCAAGGGAATGGCAAATTGCAGCGGCTGGCCGCCGGCCCGGCGCCTGGCGTCGATGTCGATGGTCAGCGCGCCAGCCGCGGCGCCGGTTCCGGTCTGCAAGAGGACGCGTGTCAGTTCTATCCGCGGCTCCCAGGCGGCCAGCGCCATGACGGTGGTGGCCATCGCCTGCATGCGGGTCTTGCCGTTTAGCGGGCGGTCGATCAGGTCCGGCAGGATGCTGCCGAACTCGCGCCGCTCGATGCGCGAGCTGCGCGGGGTGGTGAGGATGCGGGCGATGGATTGGCGGATGTGGTCGTCATCGTGGATGGCGCGGCCGGTGGCGGCGTCCATGCCGGTGTAACTGCTCATCGGGGTGGCTCCGTATTGCCGCCGTGCGGGTCGGGGTGGGTGTGGCTG
This sequence comes from Chromobacterium sphagni, assembly GCF_001855555.1. Taxonomy (GTDB): domain Bacteria; phylum Pseudomonadota; class Gammaproteobacteria; order Burkholderiales; family Chromobacteriaceae; genus Chromobacterium; species Chromobacterium sphagni. The sequence goes on from NZ_MKCT01000017.1 coordinate 451,492, forward strand.
TGCAGCGTCACGCCGTTGGACGACAGCGCGCCGCCTTGATGGGTGATGTTGCCGCTGATGGTAGTAGCCGCGCCGCCGGCGCCGCCCGATCCCGCCATGCCGGCGAGGTAACTGAACAGGCCGGACACGGTAGCTTTCGCCCTGGCTATCACGTCGCCCAGCACGGTCAAGCGGCCCAGGATCGTGACGTTGCCGGTGATGACGGTTTCCGGGCAACTCACGGTGACGAGTACGGCGGCCTGCACGGTGGCGGTCTGGATGCCGGACACGCTGAGCGCGCCGGCGGCGTGGTTGTAGAGGATGCGGGCGCCGTCCGGGTAGACGCGCAAATGTTCGTCGGGGCTGTGGGAGGGCGCCGGCCGCTGATCGGAATACAGGCCCAGCAGCACAATGGCGGTCGCCGGGTCGCCGCTGGGACAGAGCAATATCACCTGCTCGCCCTCGGTGGGCGGGTTCCAGTCGCGGGTCTGGCCAGCGCGCGGCGCGAGCCAGGGTAGCCAGTGGCTGGTGAGGTCGCCGGATTGCACGCGCACGCGCTCGGCGTCGTGATCCACCTGGGCGATGGTGCCCAGGCGGATCAGCGACTCAATGCGGCGGGAGAGGTCTGCGTAATCGTCCATGCCGGGCAGTTTGCACGGGCCGGCATGGGGTGTCGCGGGGTGGGTGTTGTGTGGCGAGATGGCACAACCTTGAGACGGGTCGAATTTCGCCTTACATGAAATTTTAATCAGTTGTTAGGAATTGCACCCAGATCGTTGAGGTATTTTAAATTTATTCTGCATTATTAAGACTTGCTAACAAAACCTATATTCTGCGCAATGGCGTACATGGCAGATCAGCGACTTACAAGCGACAGCCTGAGGTTTTGTTAACGACTTTAAAAAAACCGCCCACTTTCTCAAGCGGACGGCATCGGCGACGTGTGGCTGCTCCCTGAAAAAGGCAGTGAGCCTACTTGAACGGAGAGACCGCGGAAGGCTTGGCCTGATCCTTGTTTAAAGTGAACCGCAGGTTCTTCACGCTGCCGGCGATATCTTTCATATCGCTCAACACCGTATAGCGGATCCCGCTGGTTATGGCCGGGCTGCGCGCCACATTCGCCCCTGGCGCCGCCTGGGCCGGCAGCGGTTCCACCGGGCCCGCGTTGATGGTATAGCCGGTGGAATCTATCGCCGTGAACACCCCGGTGAATTTCTGCTTGAATTTCCGCTTGGCGATGGCACCAATATAATATTCGATGGTGCTGCGCGAATATTGATTGACAGCCCACGGCCAATCCCATTTCGACGTTTCCGGATTCAGATATTGCGACAGTAGATCCTGCGCGCCAGTCAGGCCATCTTTGCCGCCAAACTTGGCCAGGTAGAATCTGCGGTCCGATGGATGGCCATTGAGCGCATTGTCGCTGTAGCGCAGGAAGTTATACAGCTCCGCCTCGTAAGTCATGAACATGTTCGAAGCATAGGGAATATTGGCCTTCTGCTCGAACAGCGTCAGCGTGATCAGCCTTTTGCTTTTAGGCGGCAATACCGCCCGATATTCGGCGGTTTGCGAGGTGGTGCTGCTGGTGCCATTGGTGGTGGTCCAGTCGGCGCCGGAGGCGATCTCCACCGCAACCGAAGACTCGACCCCGCCGATCAAGGGCAAGCCGGCGTTGTACTTGTTGGTCAGCGTTACCTTGCCGCTGACCGCGACCTTGTCGGCCTTGGACCAGCTTACCGTAGAGTCGTATTTGAGATTAGCCACCCCGGTATCGGATTGGTCGCTGTAGTTCTCCAGCAGCACGGTTACTACCTTGATCGGCTTCTTGTTGTACAGCTGGGGAGCCTCCAGCTTCATATCTTCTGGCCCCATCATCCACTGTATATTGGAAAACGCCATTCTGAAACGCTTGTCCGCCCAATAGCCGCCGGGACCGTTTGGATCGTATTTGGCTTTCATCATGTAGCGGTACTTGGTATCCGGCAATGCCAGGTTATCCAGCATGGTATCGATTCGCTGGTAGTCGAACTCCTTGCCCACAGCGGTGTTCTGGTTGGTATTCCCTCCAGTCCAGCCATAGCCAAGGTAATGCGCTAAGGATGCCCACGGTTTGAAAAAACTGTCCGAAGTCACGATCTTGCGGATCGTCGACTCGTTGTCGACTGACATCTCGTTAAATACCACATCGCTGAATTGCGGGACGGTGTCCGCGCTCATCGCGGCTGGATGATGAAGCGAGAATATCGCGGCTGCGGGTAGGATGACTTGGCCAAGCTTCATGCTCTGCTCCTCCTTGGGAAGATGTAATGAAAGACCTTACTTATTATCTAGGCTCGATAAACCGGCCCGTCTTATGCATAGGAGGAACATTTTGCTGCGGCTCCCCCGGGTGGGGTAGAGCAATGACTCTACCCTGCAGTACCATCCTACTGTCTTGATGTAATTTTTAGAAACAATAATTAACACATTTTTGTAAATGCCAAGAATATCCAATTTGCATTGAAGATCGCCGAGGTGTGCTATTGGCGCTGAGCATGACCGGGGCCAACCGACACGACTCCATGGCCTTCGAAGCTTTGGTCGATGCGATTCCTGCCGTTCCTGGTTTGCCAGGACGGCCCAGACAAAAGCCTTACAAGCTGCATGCTGACAAAGGCTATGACTACCGCCGTTGCCGTGAACACCTGAGTCGGCGCGGAATTTTGGTGCGAATTGCCCGTCGCGGAGTTGAAAGCAGCGAGAGGCTGGGTCGCAACCGTTGGGTGGTGGAGCGTACCCATTCTTGGCTAGCGAGCTTCGGCAAGCTGAGAATCGGTTTCGAGCGGCGGTTAGATACACATTACGCCTTGCTCAAGCTGGCCTTCTAATGGATCTGTCTGCGATTTATCGACAGGTTTTGTTAGCGAGTCTAAACCCGCTTCGGCGGGTTTTTAATTTGTTAGCACTGTGTTGCTTTGCGCACATACTATTTGGAAGTTGATCAATACTATTAGCCTCATATGTGTAAACAGCAAGGGTAGAAGGAGTTGCAGTCATGAATGACCCTGAACATAAGGTAGAAATCACCTCCGGCGAGTCCTTGCTTGCAGATGAGTCATATATTGCAGGTGGCGATTTTGAAGGGCTGATTTGTTTAGTGCAGATGCGCTATGGCCTTACGCGAGAAGAGGCTGAAAATCAAGTTAAAGCTTTCTTGGATGAATGTGGGGGGTGAGTATGAGCGAATCTGTCGTAAGTCCAGTATTAAAAAGCCAAGTAACTGTGGATGATGAAATGAATAGCTTCATTCGTTTGCTGCAGTTGCGCTATGGAATGAGCTATGAAGAGGCTAGTGGATTGTTGATGGATTTTTTGAAACTATTTCATAGGGAGTTAGAAGGTGTCGCCAAAGAGCCTGATGGCAGAAAAAATAGCAGGTAATTCGTTGTGGCAGTAAATTAAGAGGGAGTGGCAATGCCACTCCCTTTTTTAATTAGATAGGTGAGTCAATATTTGGTCACGGACGACTTCGATATCGGCGGCGGCGAAGCCCAGCAGCTCGCGCGCCGGATATTGCGTCTCGCGGCGGCTGCGCCGGCTGACGCGGTCGCGCAGGCCGTATTGATGGACGCGGGCGATACGTTCCACCTGGCCGACGAAAGCAACGGCGGCGCCGTTGGTGGTGGCTTCCACCTTCAGCCACTTGGAGGCGCGCAACTTGCTGAACATCTGGCGGCGGATTTTGCCCTTCTTTGCGCGGAATTGCGGCTTGCGTGGCGCGAACTCGCTGCCGTCCGGGTTGAGCTGGTCGCGGATGCGTTGCTGCTGGCTGGCGCGCAGCGCTTTGGCGATGTCGCGGGCCAGCGCGCGGCGGGCCGCCGGCTCCACCCGCTGCAACAGGCCGGACAGCTCGGTTTCAAGCTGCATCATGTTCATTTTTCACCGTGATATCCCAGGCCCATGGCTCGGGCGGCTCGCCGCGGTGGGTGGCGGTAATGCTGCCGTCTGCCTCTGTCTGAACTTTGACCCCTTCGGTCAGTTGGAGCGTGATTTGCACATCCATCGCGGCTAGGCTGGTCAGCTCGGCTTCAAAGCGGAATCCTTTTTCCAGCCGTTCCGGGTTCTGGATCAGCGGCGGCTCGTTGGCTTCGATCCAGCCGCGCAGCGGGATGATGAGCTGGTCGAGGTGGCCGGCGTAGTCGGTGATGATCAGTTTGACGGTGTAGCGGTAGCCGAACGACAGCCGGCCGGGGGCGGCGACGATGCCGCCATCTTCAATGAACATCAGCAGCCGGTCGGGGTTGTCGCGCAGCTCCGGCAGCGCCGCTTCCAGCGCCTGGCGCAGGCTAGCGGGCTTGTTCATAGCGTTCGAACTCCTGTTGGCACTGCACGCAGCGCGAGCAGCCGGCGACGATGCGTTGGCGGGCGTCGGGTATCGGCTCGGCGCAATCCTCGCAATGGCTGAGGCTGGCGCGGTGGGTGATGTTGGCGAGCTGGCGGGCCAGCGCGGCATCGCGCTGGAGTTGTTCCAGCGCCTGGGCGCGGTCGTAGAAATCGGTCATGGCGTGTACTGTTGGCAATGGATGATGTGATCGATCTGCGCGGCGCAGGACTCAAGCGCCGCCCGGTGCTGCTGCCAGCTGTCGGCCAGTTGCTGGTTGCTGGTTGGTGGTTGGCGCCAGCGCCGGCAGCGGACAGGCCGTCACCGCCGGGCAGCGTTGCAGCAGCGGGCGCGGCGCCGGCTGGCGCGGTGGTGTCGAACAGGCGGGCAAGGTCAGCAGGAATAGCAGCGCTGCCCCAGGCAGCGGCGGCAGGCGTGGCATGGATGGCGGCCTCCAGTTTGGCCGCGGCGGCGGCGTGTTTACGGGATAGGGCGGCCACCTGTTCGGCCAGCTCGCGGCTGGCGGCGGCCTGCAACTTGATGTCGATAGCCTGGGCCGCCAGCTGCTCGGCTTGCAGCTGGTTGAGCGTGGCCAAGCGGGCGCTGTCTTGCGTGGCGGTGGCCAGCTCTGCGGCCTGGCGCTGGAGCTGGCCGCGCTGCTGCCACAGCGTGAAGCCGGCGAGCAGCGCCAGCGCGATCAGCAGAGTGCCGACGTAGCGGCGGGCGAGGGCGGCCATCATGCGGCCAGCCTTTCCGCGCGGGCGTAGGCCGCCGCCAGCTTGCTGTCGTAGAGGTTTTCCTTGTAGGCCGGGCCGTTGTAGAGCTTGGCCACGTCGGCCCAGCGCTTGGCCTGCAGGGCCTTGAGCAGCGCCGGCTCGGCTTCGATGAAACGGGCGAAGGCTTCCAGCTGGGCGGCCTCGCCCGATTCCATCGCGGCGCGGAATGTTGCGGCGCTGGCGTAGCCCAGCCGCTGCCAGTGATAGCCCATGATCTGGAATAGCCCCCAGCTGCAAGACTCGATGGCGACAAGGTCGCCGGCCACCGCCGCCAGGCTGGCGAAGCGCACCCACTCGGCCGCGCCGCCGGCGTAGCCGCCGCGGGCGGGATTGCAGATGGCCGGATAACGGGTGGCCAGCTGTGCCGCATCTTGGTGGGCGACGCCGGCGCGCTGGTAGGCGACATGCCGTTCCAGCAGGATGACGGGCCGGCCATCGGCCTGAAATCCGCTGCCACGCGACTCCACCGCGTGGATAGCCTTGATGCTGGCTAGCGCCACGCCCAGGCGGTCGGCGGCGGCCTGCAGGTCGGCTTCGGTCAGCCGGTGCGGGTCGCGTACGCCGCGCAGCGCCGCCAAGGTCTTGCGGCCGGCGATGCCGTCCACCACCAGCCCGGCGCGGCGCTGCGCCTGGGCGATGGCGGTTTCGGTGGCTTCGCCAAACCAGCCATCTATCGCCAGCGCTGCGCCCTGGGCGCGGAGCTGGGCTTGCAGGTCTTGCACCGCCTGGCCGTGGTCGCCCTTCTTCAAGATCAGATCCATGTCTCCCTCCTCAGCAGGATGGCCAGCCGCGATTGGCGCGGGCCGCTGGCGCGGAACAGCTCCACCACGTTGCCGCGCTGGGCCAGCAACGCCAGCAGCCATACGGCGTTGAGAAACAGCTGCGGGCCGTCGGCCAGCTGCGGCAGGCCGAACAGGCGCAGCACCGCCACCGCGCCGGCGCCGACGATCAGCAGGTAAGCCAACAGGCTGGCAATGGGGCGGTGCTGGCTGTCGCCGCGCTGGAAGGCCAGCAGGACCAGGGCAAGGGCGACGGCCAGCACGATGTGGGCATGGGCGATCATTGGCCGCCCCCTTTCAGCGTGCGCAACGCCTTGGCCGGGTCGTCGGCCAGGCGGATCAGGTACAACAGCACCTTGACGGCCAGGGCGGCGGCGATCAGCGCGCCGACGCCGGGGCTCGCCTCGATCGGCATCCATTTGGCCAGCAGGCCGGCGACGGAGGCGGCGGCCAGACAACCGGCGATGAAGCTGGCGATGAAGAACATCGCGCGCTTGGCCAGGCCCAGGCTGTCGGAACTCAGCACGAACACCGCGGCGCCGGCGAAGGCTCCCAAAACGGTGGCGGCGTCGATGCCGGGGAACAGGGCCAGCCCGGCGACGGCGGCCAGGGTGGCGGTGGTGGCGGTACTGCTTACGGGTTCGGCCATGTGATTCAGTCCCATAGGTTGATGAGGGTTTGCGCCGGCGCGGGGTCGGCCGGCAAGTCGGGCAGCTGCACCAGCGTTCCCATGGGCAGCACCGCGCCCAGGTCGGCCAGTCCGGGGTTGGCGCTGAGAATCCGCTCCACTACGCCGCGGGTTGTGCCGTAGGCGCGCCAGGCGATGGCGTCCACGGTGTCGCCCTGGTCGGCGTGGATGGCGCGCATCAGATCAGTTCCACCGTGGCGCGGCCCACCGCCAAAATGGCGCGAATGGCGGCGCGGGCATCGGCGCGCAGGTCGTCGGCGGTGCTGTCCAGATCGTCGGCGCGCTGGCGGCCGGCGCCGGTGGTGTCAAAGCTGCGGTAGCGCTCGGCCAGCTCGGCGGCGGTGGTGGCGTAGACCGCGCGGCGCCAGCGCTGCACAAGCACCGACTCGCCGTCGATCTGTTCGGCCGCCACCTCGGCTAGCTGGCTGGCGCCGGCGGCGGTGCGGATTTGCCGCCAGCCGCTCAGCTCTTGATTGACGCCGGCGACGGCCTCCACCAGCGCATGGCGCAGCCGCGGCGCGGTGACGGTGCCGTCCAGCCGCATGGCGGCGCGGGCGTGGGCCGGGTCGATCTCCGGCCAGAAGTAAGCGGCCTTGATCGGCTGGCCATCGTTGGCGATGGGCGCAGCGGTGGCCGGGGCAGTGCTGTTGATGATCATGGTGTGTCCTGGGCTGGGTGACGGTGGAGGGGGCTTCGGCTGTCGGCGCAATGCCTGGCGTCCACCCCCTGCCGTCAGTCGCGCGGGGTCGCTCGGTTATGCCTCGCCGCCATCGGGCGGCGGGACAGTGTTCTTCAGGGTGCGGATGACGCGCTCGATGTCTTTTTTGACGCCGGCGTTGCCGTCCAGCTGCTGGGCGCGGCGTAGATGTTCCAGCGCCGCGGCCGGGTCGGCGGCCTCGATGGCCAGGCCGCTTTCCTTGTGCAACTTGGCGCGCACCTGGTCGGGCATGTCGTGGCCGTCGGTCAGCTCGGCGGTGTAGGTCAGCACCTGGCAATCAAAAGGCTCGCCGCCAACGCGGGCGCGCTTGGCGGCGTCGGCGATTTCCTCGGCGATGGTGGTGGCGGTGGTGCGATTGAACCGGTCGGGCAGCGGCAGGCCGTGCGCCAGCACGTACTCGGCGATATCCAGCGCGCCGCCGTAGTCGCCGGCGTCGATGCGCCACAGCATCACCGTCACCAGCACTTCATCGGGCTGGCCCTTGCCGCCGGACAGCGCGCCCTCCACCCACGGCAGGTAGTCGGGCAGGATCTCGCGCTTGACCTCGGCTTTGCGTTCCATCGACTGCACCTGTTTCAGGCGGCGGCGGTCCTCGGCCAGCTTGTGCAGCATCAGCTCATAGCCGGTGCAGTGTTCCAGCCCGCCGGCGGCCGAAGCCGAAGCCTCGGCCGCCGTCACGCGCAGGAAGTGGGCGCGGGCGGGGCTGGTCATTTGGCGGCCTCGTCCTTTGCTTGCGGCGGCGGGGGCGGCAGCTGCTCGATGTTTTCAATCACGCAGCCGGCCTCGTAGCGCTCCACTACGTAGGCGTCGTTGCTGCTCTCGTAGTTGGCCACCTGATTGAAGTCCGGCTCTTCGCGCAGATGGCGGCGGCGGCTGCCGTTCTGGAAGTAGATCGACAGATTGGCCAGCGTGGTAATCAGCATGGTGCTGGCGGGGAAGAAGGGCACGGTAACGGCCGGCAGATTGCCGATGCGTTTCTGGCTGATGACGATGTCGGCGGCCAGTTGCTCGGTCGGTTTTTGGTCTTGATTGACGATGGGGAAATACTTGTCATGCAGCAGGTCGCGGCCCAGGATCACCACCAAGTCGGGGTGGCCTTGCAGGGTCGGGTCGATCAGGCTGGCCACGGCGTCCATCACCAGCGCGTCGAGGTTGGCGTAGTCGCCGCCATGGCCCACCAGCACCTTGCCGTCTTTCTTGTGGCCGCTGGCCATGACGCGCGCCTTGGCGTTGTCGCGGTACTGCTGCAGCCAGCCCTTGTTGACGTCCTGCAGCAGCGGGAATTTGTCGCGGTCAGTCTGCGGCGCAGCGGCGACGCCGTTGAAACCGATCATCATGCGGTCCAAGCCTTGCTGCTTGACGATCAGGTCGCGGATGCGTGTCTGGAAGTCCGGGAACTTGGCCCACATGTCGATTTGCGCATACGGGATGGCGGTGTCGAACTCGGTTTGCTCGCAGCGGTAGCGCTGGCTGTTCAGGTCGGTCAGGTTGCGCGGGCGGCGCGGGTTGGTCGGCGTCACCTTGGTGCGGCCGGCCACGGTGCCCATCAGGCCCAGGCCCAGCTTTTCGCCTTCCTGCTCGTCCACGCCGATGATGTTGATGCGGGTCAGGAACTCGCTGGTTTCTTGGATGCGGTTTTCCAGCTTCTGCTGGACGGACGGGGCAACCGCGAAATTTTTGGTGACCGCTTGGGTACTGACGTTGTTCAGCTTGGCGATCTGGTCCAGCAGCTGGTCAAAGGCGTTGCGGGTTGCGTTCTTCATTTTGGCTCCGGTGTAGTGTTGGGGGGCTTAGCAGTCGGTGACGACTTCGGCGCCGCCGCCGGTGGCGGTGGTGCGCGGCTGGGTGCTGGGCTGTTGGCTGAGTTTCTGCACCAGTGCGGCGTGGTCGGCGCTGAGGGTGGCGAACTTGTCCAGCAGGTCGCGTTGAGACGCGGCAACGGTCTCTACCGCCTGGCCGATGTCGGCGAATTGGGCGGCGTCGGTCTTGCCCTTGCCGGCCAGCAGTTCCTTGACCCTGGCGAACAGGTTGAGGCTGGGCTTGCTCTCTTCTTCCAGCTCCAGCGTGAATTCCATCGCCTCGGTGAACAGGTTTGCCGGCTGCTGCTTGTAGCGCGCCAGCGGGCTGGCTTTGGCGTTGGCGCAGAATTGCAGCATCTCGCAGCCCAGGCTGGCTGGGTCGTCGGTGACGGCAAGGCCCACCAGATACGCTTCGCCAGAGTCGGCAAAGTTGGGGTTCACTTCGATGGAGCAGTACACCTTCTGCCGGGCCTTATTCATCGCCACCAGTTCGTCGGTGGGATCAATCACGGCGAATAGCGCCAGCTTGCCGTCTACTTCTTCGGTGGAGACTTCCAGCACGTCGCCATAGCGCTTGAACGGGCTATCCGTGGTGTAGGCCTTGATGTGTTCCATGTTGACGCGGGCGCCGTAGGTGGCTGGGTTGTAGTTGGCGGCGATCTGTTCCAGCCAGCTGCGTTCGATGTTGCGGCCGTCGGTGGTGGCGCCTTCGGTGGCGACGCGGAATTTCTTTGCTCTTGCCATGTGTCGGGTGTCCTTACGAGGGTGTCGGTGGTGGCGATGCGCCCATAATCCGGCCCTCGCGGGCGGCCCGCCATCGGTGGCTGTTGTGTGGCGAACCGGCACAACCGGCAGGCGGCGAAAGGCTGGCCGGCGCGCGGCACACTGCCCGGCATGAACTCAAAACTCCCGATTCCCGACGATATGGACCCGCGCCGAGTGGCGCGCGCGCTCTACTGGCAGGGCTGGCGCATTGCGCGCATTGCCGAGCATGTGGGCGTGAAGCCGGCGACGGTGCATAGCTGGAAACGGCGCGACGCCTGGGACGATTCCGACCCGGCCGACCGCATCGCTTCCACCATCGAAACGCGGATGCAGCAGCTGATCCTGAAAGAGGACAAAGAGGGAAAGGACTTCAAGGAAATCGATCTGCTCGGCCGCCAGGTGGAGCGGCTGGCGCGGGTGGGCAAGTATCAGCAGACTGGGCGCGAAACCGATTTGAACCCGAACATCGCCGCGCGCAATGCCGGGCCGAAGAAGCCGCCCGAAAAAAACGCGATCAGCGAGGAGATGCAAGCCCAGCTGGTGGCGGCGTTCATGGACCGGATGTACGGCTACCAGAAGAACTGGTATCGCGCCGGCCAAACCGAGCGCATCCGCGACATTCTGAAATCCCGCCAGATCGGCGCCACCTATTACTTTGCGCATGAGGCGCTGATTACCGCGCTGGAGACCGGCCGCAATCAGATTTTCCTATCCGCGTCCAAGGCCCAGGCGTTCCAGTTCCGCAGCTACATCGTGGACTTCGTCAAAGAGGTGGCCGGCGTTGAGCTGAAGGGCGAGGTAATCAAGCTTGGCAACGGCGCGGAACTCAGCTTCCTGGGGACCAACAGCCGCACCGCCCAGGGCCGCCATGGCGATCTGTATGTCGATGAATACTTCTGGATTCCGCGCTTTCTGGAGTTGCGCAAGCTGGCCAGCGCGATGGCCTCGCAGAAGCAATATCGCCAGACCTACTTCTCCACGCCTTCGGCCATGTCGCACGAGGCATACCGGGTCTGGACCGGCGAGGCGTTCAACAAGGGCCGGCCCAAGGCCGAACACATCCGGCTCGATGTCTCGCATCAGGCTCTGGCCGGCGGCGGGCGCGGGCCGGATGGCCGCTGGCGCCAGATCGTCACCATCTTGGATGCGCTGGCCGGCGGCTGCGATCTGTTCGATGTGGACCAACTGCGGCTGGAGTACAGCCCGGAAGAGTTCTTGCAGCTGTTCATGTGCCAGTTCATCGACGACGGCGCCAGCGTGTTCTCGTTCGCGGCGCTGCAACGCTGCATGGTGGATGCCTGGGACGAGTGGGACGACTACAAGCCGTTCGCCGCGCGGCCATTCGGCAACCGTCCGGTCTGGCTGGGCTATGACCCGAGCCATACCGGCGACAGCGCCGCGCTGGTGGTGCTGGCGCCGCCGGCCGCGCCGGGCGGCCCGTTCCGCGTGCTGGAGCGCTCGCAGTTCAAGGGCATGGACTTTGCCGGCCAGGCGGATTTCATCCGTCAGCAGTGCCAGCGCTTCAACGTCGCGTACATCGGCATCGACACAACCGGCCTAGGGACCGGGGTGTTCCAGCTGGTGAAGCAGTTCCGCCCGGACGCGGTGGGGTTCCAGTACAGCCCGGAGGTGAAAACCCGCCTGGTGCTGAAGGCGCTGGACGTGATCCACAATGGCCGGCTCCAGTTCGACGCCAGCCACAACGACATTGCCGCCAGCTTCCTGGCGATCAAGAAAACCACCACCGCCAGCGGCCGCGCCATCACCTTCGCTGCCGGCCGTTCCGAAGAAACCAGCCACGCCGATCTGGCGTGGGCAACCATGCACGCCCTATTCAACGAACCGCTGGAGGGGGCCACCGCGGCTAACTCCAGCTTCATGGAGTTCTGCTAATGTCCCGACGCCACAAGAAACCCGCCGTCCGATCCACCACGATGGCCGCCGCGCCGGCGGAGGCCGGCAGCATGCAGGCGTTCAGCTTCGGCGAGCCGGTGCCGATGCTGGACCGGCGCGAGATCATGGATTACTTGCAATGCACCGACGCCGGCAAGTGGTATGAGCCGCCCATCGCCTGGGACGGCCTGGCGCGCAGCCTGCGGGCCAATGTCCACCATGCCAGCGCCTTGGCGGTGAAGCGCAATGTGCTGGTCAGCACCTTCCAGCCCCATCCGCTGCTGAGCCGGGCGGCGTTCGCCAGCCTGGTGATGGACTTCTTGGTGTTCGGCAACGGCTATCTGGAAAAGCGGCGCCACCGCCTGGGCGGGGTGCTGGAGCTGAAGCCGGCGCTGGCCAAGTACGTGCGGCGCGCCAAGGACCTGGCCGGCTTCTGGTGGGTGCCGGGCTACGATCAAGAGCAGGCGCTGGGCGAGGTGTTCCACCTGCTGGAGCCGGATATCAATCAGGAGGTGTACGGCCTGCCGGAATATCTGGCCGCGCTGCAATCGGCTTGGCTGAACGAGTCGGCCACGCTGTTCCGCCGCAAGTATTACCTGAATGGCAGTCACGCCGGCTTCATCATGTACATGACGGACCCCGCGCAAAAAGAGGAGGACGTCGATGCGATGCGCAAGGCGCTGAAGGACAGCAAGGGACCGGGCAATTTCCGGAACGTGTTCATGTACGCGCCCAACGGCAAGAAGGACGGGATACAGATCATTCCGCTGGCGGAGGTGGCGGCCAAGGACGAGTTCTTGAACATCAAGAACATCACCCGTGACGACGTGCTGGCGGCGCACCGGGTGCCGCCGCAGCTGATGGGCGTCATCCCCAGCAATACCGGCGGCTTCGGCGACGCCAACAAGGCGGCCAGCGTGTTTTATGAAAACGAAATCAAGCCGCTAATGATGCGGCTGGAGGAGGTCAACGAGTGGGCAGGGGAGAAGGTGATCCAGTTTGGACCGTATGCGCTGGCTATGCAGACGTGAGCGTGTTGCATGTCAAAGATGAAGCCCCGCAACGGCGGGGCTTTAGTTTGTCTATAACGGTGTTACTCGTCATGGCGCAGTACATCCGAGGCATAGTCCGCGATATCGAGATGTCCCATGGGATGGCCCATAAAAATGCTTCCTCTTAAAACATGTTTACTATTTTCTGATGTTGGGTTGACTTCAAATATTTTAACTAGTAGGCCGGAGGGGGCGGATTGGATAAGGACTTGACCTTTCTTGTCGGTGATCGGGTTTGAGGCAGATCGTGTAATTTCTAAGGAAAATGAGAGATTCTCTTTAGTTAAAGTATAAAGTTCTGTTGGGCCTTGCTGGCTTAGGAAACTTTGGTATCCATCAGCTTTAAATAGCCCACCTTCAAACATAATTTGCATTTGATACCTTTCCTCATGTTACACCAGGCTGGTGCCTGTACGGAAAGTTATAAAATTTAGGCAGATATTTCAAGCGGTCGATGCTAAGTGGTGCTACTAAGAAACAAAGAGGAGACAAGGAGCCAGCCATGGTCGATGATGTCACTATAGAGTCGATTATTTTTCTGTTGCAATGGCCTGACACCAGAGCGCTGGGTTTGGAGGCGTTGCGTTGCCTTTCTCTGTTTTTGACTCTTAAACAGAGCAGGCAGATGCAACTCGCGCTGATCGATATTTCGGTGGAAAAGTCTTACTTCTACAGGAAGGTCGGCACTATATGTGGTTGGAAATATCAAAGTTACCGAGTTCTGAGCCAGGCGATTGGCAAGTAGAACTGCTGCTTGAACCTGCTGAAATCAAGTTGATTCAGGGACGTGAGCCAGTTCTGTTTGAGCTGCCCACCGTGCCTGGGTTGATGTTCCTATTTGACCCACCTTTCCAAGGCAGTGCCAAATCATTGCCTGTGGGTAGGATTGTGAATGGAGTGTGGCGCGCAGTGATCTCTACGATTGGCACTGCGCCCGTATCCATGAGCGATGCAAGGTGTATCTTGGCCCAGCATATCAATGCTGGACTTCGTCAGCGTGCAAGAGGCCGCGCTAGCGACCCAGATGGGGGCGAGTAGACGCACCTGTTTTGGCAACATGGGCAGTGGATCGGCTCAGTAGAAAGTTGTCCAGTTTGAACCGCATGTTTTGACCTCCCAGGCGTGAGCGAACAGAGGATCCAAAACTAAGCCCCGCGATGCGGGGCTTTTGTATGGAGTTATAGGGAGCATTGATGCGCTCGCGTCCTGAAAATCATAAAGGGTCCGTGGAACAGTTTCCCTGCGGACCAGACTTGGATAGATAGTCTTTTCCCTGAGCATCCTTCTTGATGCAGAAGTAGACCATGTTTCGGCCATATTCTCCCATTAGCGCAAAGCTGTAAGCTTCGTCGTGTCGCAATGGGGCGGCCAACTTATGATTCTTGTCTGGTGATCGTGTACCGTACATCATGCAAGATGCGGGGGAGGTGGGCGCGGTGGCTGGTTTGTTTTTCATCCACATGCTCCACATTTCCGAATCTTTATTGGGAAGCATTGCGTAGACCGCAGCACGAACCCCCTGACCCTGCAAATAGCCTGGCGTAATTTCTTCAACTTGATGTGTCAGGTAGAAGCAGGGCTGGCCGTTTTTCAGAACTGCTGCTGCATCATAGTCGTACAGCCTGGACATGGCCCAGGAGTGGGCCGACAGTGATAGTCCAGCAGCTAGGAAAATGATCTTCATGGCTTCGTTTCAAAGTCTGTAGTAGTTGGTAGAAGACTTGGGTCTTTCGGGGTTTTAAGGAAAGCAGAAAGTGCCATTTCAAGCCCTGACAGTTCCGCAATGTATTGATCAAGTTGCAGCTGCGTAGCAGCGAAATAGTGTGCGATTAGATCGCCCTGCTGCTCCATGTTGAACTGAGACATGATCTTGCCCTTGTCTTCGCCTTTCAAGTTGTAGCGATAGGCAGGCGCCCCCTGGCCGTAACCACCTTTCAAGCCAATTTTCATCCCGCCGAAAACCACGTTATAGCCTAGCTGATACTGCCAGACGTGAGTCATCTCGTGGATGAACCAGATTTTCATTTCGGGGCTGAGTGTTGAAAAATCTTCCTTGTAATCGCTGTCAGGAAAATGGATCTCACCTCTCGGCGTCATGGCGTTTCCCGAGCGGTTTGGCTGGCCGAATAGGCCGCCTCGGTGGATTTTGACCTTGCTGTAATCCAGCGAGTTCTTGAAGACGGTCCGCGCCATCGCAATCTCGCCTGGCGTCATGCCCCGCGTGTCCGTTGCCTTGGGCAGCGTGTGATTTACCGTAGATGAACCAATAGCCTGCGGGTTTGTTTTGATGCCGCTGAGGTCAGCTTTTAGAGCCGGCGCGGGTCCGCGGCCTCCAGTCTCGCACATGTGTTCAATCTGGCAGGCGCAGCTGTAGACGGTGTCCGGGTAGAACTCGGCGCAGGTAATGGCAGTGGCTTTGTCGGTCGCGATCCGCTCTGTCTTGCCGGCTGAGTCGGTTGTCCCTTCGACGGTACTTCCGTCTTCAAGCGTCAGTTTGTAACGGGTATCGGCCAGGGCATTGCGATCAGCCGTGAAGAAACGGATTTGTTCGTCAAAGGCTGCGACAGTGGTCGCCGCCGCAGCAAGAGCGGTAGCGGCGGCCGCAGCCGCAGCCCCAGCGGTGGAAGCTCCTGTTGACGCCGATCCGCTGCTCTCATAATTTCGGCCCACCTCGCCCATGGTGCTGATGAGGGTCGCGCCGCAGCTGACTTTATGGCCCTCCAGGGCGACACCTTTGCCGCCTATTGTCCATGATGGGTCGCCTTCTACGATGGTGCAGTTGACGTGGCCTTGCTTCGGGCAACTGACGGAGTCGCCAACCAGCGCGACGGCTTTGCCAAACATGGTTGTTGTGCTGCTGGCGCTGACGACGTTCCCACCGTGGTCGGTCGGGTCGCCGAGGCGGATGATTCGCTTCATGGAAGTGGCAGGCAAAGGGCGCATTATATGTGAAAAGGCTTATGTATCCCCCTGGCAAACCGGGCAGGAAGGGTTGCCAGCACCCAGCGCGCGCAATCGAAGCCCCGCCTCGCCCCCGCGCTTCATGTGTGGGAAATCATGCATGCGCATGAACGGCCCGCAAACGCTCCAGGCGCGGCGCTCTCGCCCGCTGGTGGGGTGCCGGGCCTCATGCGCTTTCATGCGCGCTATGCATGCAGCAGCGGCAATGGCGACTGTCTCGAATAGGGAACACAATTAAGGCGGGGTGGTTTTTAGAGTGGTTTTGCTTTTAATTTATTGTTTTTAAACAAAATGGTACGGATTGCAAATCCGTCTACGCCGGTTCGATTCCGACCCCCGCCTCCAGATAAAAGCCCGTAAATCCAAGGATTTACGGGCTTTTTGCTATTTTTTTCAACAGCTTGCGATAATTGCAAATCTATACTTTTCCCGCCATTTTTCGCCTCTAATCGCTGGATAAGCCCAACACGGGAATTTCGAGATCTATGCCGGTTGCCATGCCATCCTTGCCGCATGGGCTTAGCCGGCGAGATGGGTTTGTTTTCATTTCAGTGGTTCACTGCTTGGGCCGGTTGGCGTCGTTGCGGGGAGGCGCGACCGGCGTTTGCATACGCTCTTGATCGCTAGCCTCGCCGTGTCGGGCTGCTGAAGCATTTACGCGGCCTCCACTACCAGCAGCAATCGAGGCTGTCCCGGCTCATTTTCGCTTGGCAATAACTGGTAATGGTTGTCCGCTGTCGGGGGCGCCGGTGGCTCCACTGCGCACTCCAGCACATTGCAAATATATAGCAGTACGGTTTTTTTCAATGGCTGCAACTCGTCGGTGAGCTGCAGCAGGATATAAGGCCTGTAGTCGCCGTCGGCCTGCGCGCAGGCCTTCAGGCCGGCCTTGAACAGTTGGCCGGCGATATGGTCGGCCCGCTGTATGGTTTTCTGTTGCGCGTAGATGGCATCCAGCTGGGTGCGGTACTGGTCGGCGGCTTTCTTTACCAGTTCGGCGTAGAGGCTCATCGTCATGTTCCCTGGTTAGTGATGGAGAGGATGTCGCGTAGTCCGCCTGTGGAAGATGGGGCGGCTGGTTTGCAGGGTCTTTAGCTAGGTGTAGCTGTTAAAGCGCGTCCGATGGATTGACCGGTTGGCCAGTTTTATCGACAAGCAGCGGGCGGATGGCTGATCAAATGGACAAACGGCGGCAGTAGCTGCCGGCTTGCATCTTCGGATTGCCGCGGTGGCGGCCTGGTGGCCGCTTCGCGCACACCTCTTTTGCTCTGGCCTCTGGGCGATACCTAGGTGTCACCTTGCTACGAAGCAAGCTGGTATTTGGAGCTGGGTAGTTCTGTATGCAATCCCGGTTTTTGCATGGCCTCAAGCAAGCTATGGATAATTCTTTACAAAAGCGGCGCTGGTGATTTTTTTTGTTTGATTGTCGATCAAAATGCATGATGGGCATGGCGTGCCGGTGCGATAGGCATGTGCATCTACGGCATGCGGATGGACAAATCAAGGGGTGATCGTGAGGGTATGGCGTTGAGTCGGTTTTCTATGCTCATGGTATTGGCTGGGATGCTTGCGGATTCTCATCAGGTTTCTTTTGTAAGATATGGATTCGATAGAATTTTATTTTACGTTTTGAGATGTTTTCCTAGGTATATGCGCTATGGAGAAGAGGGAAAGGGTATCTTTTAGAGAGCGGTTCATTTACCTTAACCGGCCGCTGAGGTGGTTGCTTTTTATCTGATTGACATGAGTTGTGGCATTTTGAATTTAACGGATGACTGACTGCTTATCGATAAAACGTCGTTATGTGGCGATAAAGCCAGTGGATGAACTCATTTATCCGGTCTGCCTATATTATTTCCTATTAATAAGGTGATTTTATGTCTAAGGCATTGGTCGGCACCCGGCCTGGACGATGGGGCTGTCGTTGACAGCGTTTTGCTTTGTCGCTAAAGTGCTGCACTTTCCGCTGTTGGCTGGTGCTTTAAAATCAAGCGCTTGTCGTCTGCGGAATATAGCAGTCAGCGGCGGGGGCCTTAACAGGCACTCATTGGCTCGCCGAATCCGCCCTGGCTATACGCAGTTCTTCTGATTTGTCAGAGACTTGCATTATTTAAAATGCATTGTCAGCATGGGCCCCCTGGGCTACAATTGCCCGCTCTGTTGGCCCCGGTGGTGAAATTGGTAGACACAAGGGACTTAAAATCCCTCGGCTTCGGCTGTGCCGGTTCGATTCCGGCCCGGGGCACCATCAATAGGTTGAGGGCGTGGTGTGTTTTCTGTCGGCAAGGCAGATGGCGGCGCCAATCTCGCTGTATTAAAATGACATTCAAGCGACGCCTGTCGTCTAACTGGACAAGTGGCCGGTTGCATCACGCCTCTTGATTGGGCAGCATTCGCTGTCTTTGCATCAATGGATCTAGATAGAAGTTCATGAAGCCAAATACTGAAACAGCACTCGGTGCTGCTCTCAAGTCTGCTGTTCAAAGCTTGTCCAAGAAAAAGCAGACCGAGATGATCGCGGATCACATTTACAGCAAGTTCGACGTGTTTCGCCAGTTCCGACCGCTGGCTCTGGGCATTCACGAGAGTCTGATCGCGGCCTTGTCGCAGTTCGAGCCGGCGCTGATCTCGCGCGTCGTGGCCAACCACTGCCGCAAGCCGCGCTATCTGAAGTCGCTGGCTCGCGGCGGCAAGCGCTTCGACCTCAGCGGCAAGCCGCAAGGCGAAGTCAGCGCCGAGGAGAAGCGCGCGGCGGAGCTGCAGATGCAGCCCAAGACCGTTCCGGCCGCGGATGCCGCAGTCGACGCCGTCGAGGCGCCCATCGAGGCGGTAGCCGCATCGGTGGAAGAGGGCAAGGCCGAATCCTGATCGGTCCGGACCCGGCAAAGCCCTGCATCATTGCAGGGCTTTTTGCATTTCGGCACTTGAAAATGTTCGGCCAGCCACCACTTGTCCGTCATTGCCAACCTCTTTTCATTGCCGACCATGAGTGCACAGAAAGAAACCCTGGGTTTTCAGACCGAAGTCAAACAACTGCTCAAGTTGATGATCCACTCCTTGTATTCCAACAAGGAAATCTTCCTGCGTGAATTGATCTCCAATGCCTCCGACGCCGCCGACAAGCTGCGTTTCGAGGGCCTGGCCAAGCCGGAGCTGTTCGAGAACGACGCGGAACTGAAGATACGCATCGGCTTTGACAAGGACGCCCGCACGATCACCATCGCCGACAACGGCATAGGCATGAGCCGCGACGAGGTGGTGGCCAATATCGGCACCATCGCCAAATCCGGCACCAAGGCTTTCTTCGAACAGCTGTCCGGCGACGAGAAGAAAGACGCCAACCTGATCGGCCAGTTCGGCGTGGGCTTCTACTCCGCCTTCATCGTCGCCGACAAGGTGACGCTGACTTCCCGCCGCGCCGGCGAAGCCGCCGCCACCCGCTGGGAATCTCATGGCGAAGGCGAGTACACGCTGGAGCAGGTGGAGCGGGCGGAGCGCGGCACCGAGATCGTGCTGCATCTGAAGGAAGGCGAAGACGAGCTGCTGAACGACTGGAAGCTGAAAGGCATCGTCCGCAAGTATTCCGACCACATCTCCATCCCTATCGAGATGAAGAAGGGCAATAGCTACGGCGAGAACGGCGAAGTGATCGTCAGCGACGATATGGAAGCCGTCAATTCGGCATCCGCGCTGTGGACGCGCAGCAAGAGCGACATCAGCGACGAGCAGTACCACGAGTTCTACAAGCACGTCGCCCACGATTTCACCGAGCCGCTGGCCTGGAGCCATGCCCGCGTCGAAGGCCGCCAGGAGTACACCGAACTGCTGTACATCCCGTCGCGCGCGCCGTTCGATATGTACGACCGCGAGCGCAAGCAGGGCGTCAAGCTGTACGTGCGCCGGGTCTTCATCATGGAAGACACCGAGAAGCTGATGCCGCACTACCTGCGCTTTGTGCGCGGGGTGATCGACAGCAACGACCTGCCGCTGAACGTGTCGCGCGAAATTCTGCAAGAAAGCAAGGATATCGACGCCATCCGCGCCGGCTGCGTGAAGAAGGTGCTGAGCCTGCTGGAAGACCTGTCCGCCAACCAGCCGGAAAAGTATGCCGCGTTCTGGAAGGAATTCGGCCAAGTGCTTAAGGAAGGCGTAGGTGAAGACCACACCAACAAGGAACGCATCGCCAAGCTGCTGCGCTTCACCTCCACCGCGGCTGAAGGCACCGAGCCGACCGTAGCGCTGGCCGACTATATCGGCCGGATGAAGGAAGGCCAGGACAAGATCTACTACATCACCGCCGACACCCTGGCCGCCGCCAAGAACAGCCCGCACCTGGAAGTGTTCAAGAAGAAGGGCGTGGAAGTGCTGCTGCTGGTCGACCGTGTCGACGAGTGGGTGACCGGCTCGCTGTTCGAGTTCGACGGCAAGGCGCTGCAATCGGTCGCCAAGGGCGCGCTGGATCTGGGCGCGCTGGAAGACGAAGCCGACAAGGAAGCGCAGAAGCAGGTTGAAGAGGCGTCCAAGCCGGTGGTGGAAAAAGTGCAGAAGGCGCTCGGCGAACAGGTGAAGGAAGTGCGCGCCACCGCCCGCCTGACAGAGAGCCCGGCCTGCCTGGTGGCGGGCGAGCACGACATGAGCGCCCACCTGGAGCGCATGCTGAAGGCCGCCGGCCAGAAGATTGAAGGCAGCAAGCCGACGCTGGAAATCAACCCGGAACATGTGCTGGTGAAAAAGCTGGCCGGCGAAACCGACGAGGCCCGCGCCGCCGACTTGGCCCAGGTGCTGTACGACCAGGCGCTGCTGGCCGAGGGCGGCAAGCTGGAAGACCCGGCCTCCTTCGTCAAGCGCATCAACAAGCTGATGCTGGAGCTGTCAGCCTGACAGCCAGGCGTTTCATGTGTGGAGCAAGCCGCCCTTTCGCAGGGCGGTTTTTTATTGCCATTGTCCTACAGGTAAGACTTCCCGGTACTGATCCAAGGAAGATGAGATAAGCGAGACGAGAGTGCTGCCCGGCGTGTATCCATCCCTGTGCTACGACGATGCGGTGGCGGCGATGGAATGGCTGGAGCGGGCGTTCGGTTTCGAGCGCCGCTTTGCGGTGATCGAGGATGGCCGGGTGCATCATTCGGAACTGAGCCTGGGCAACGCGGTGATCATGGTGTCCAGCCCCCAGCCGGAGCGGCAATGGGGCGGCGCGGGCGGCCTGCCCGGGCTGGCGCAGGCCTTGTTGATTCACGTGGCGGACCCGTACGCGGATTAGGAGCGCGCCAGGGCACAGGGCGCCGAGATCGTGCGAACGCGGGTGGCTGGAGTTTGTAGTGGCCGGCATCAGCACCAGCAACTCCGTCTATGCGACGGTGCGGATGACCGGCAATCAGGGTTTCTCCGTTCATCTGGCCTAGGACGGCTGCTTCGCCTTCGACAAGATCGATTGGCAGGGCAAGCCGCGCGGCGCGGAAGAGGCGCATGCGATGAGCCTGGCCAATTTGCACGGCGAGTACTGCCGGGTGTGCGCCAGCGCCGATGTATTGGCGGCGCTTGGTAATAATGCCGATCAAGCGCGGTCGCAAGCGACATGATCAGGCGCTAAGATGCGCCATTCTAGCTGATTGTCATGATCATCATGTTGAAACTGACTGTTTCCCACGATTTCGCTGGCGGCGCCGGGCAAGCGCTGGCGCCGCAGGCTTTGATCGACGAGTTGAGACTGCTGTCCGGCCTGAATGTCGCCGAGGAGGCGGAAAAACTGTTGTCGCTGCTGATCAGGTTGGAGGACCGTCCGATGAGCCTGGCCGATCGCCAGGCCGGCTTGCGCATCCTCAATGACGCTTGTTGCGTTTTGCAGCGGCGCGGCGATGCGGCGGGAGGCTGCCACGGCGCCGCCTTGCGCCGGCTGTGGCGGCGTCTGCACGAGGACTGCAAGTTGCTGGCGCGGGCCGGCAGCGGGCAGTCGTTCGGCCTGTTTGGCAACAGCAAGCCGCAGCAGGAGGCGCTGGCGCTGGCCATGTCCAGTGGCTGGCACCTGCTGCGTGTCCACACTCTGAGCTATGCCCCCTTGTTTGCCGGCTTCTGGCTGGATTGCCACCAGCTGTTTGCCGAGGTGAGGGGCCGCGGCTGGGAGCACCGTGCTCCGGGCGGAGACCAGGTGGCGCTGGGCGCCTGGTACCGGCGCTTGCTGCTGTTGGGGATGAGTTCCAGCAATCGTTTGGACCCCTTGCGCCAGCGCCTGCTGCTGGACTGGACCGGCGAGCATGGCCAGGCATTGCGGCTGGAGGCGCTGGCGCGCCGGCCGGACGAGGTTCCCTGTTGGTTGGTGATGGCTGATGCCGACAGTCCCGGGCGGTTTGCCGATGCCCAGGCGGACGCCGGGGGCCTGGGGTGGCTGGCGGATGCCTCTCCCGTGCTGGATCGATTGCGGGAGCGCGCCCGCGGTCGGCAGCGGCAAATGACCGCCGCCGAGTGGCAGATGCTGGCGCGGCTGGAGGTGGAGTGGCGCAGCCCGCCGCAACGCAAGCATCACCGGCTTAATCAACGCAATGGCCAGCGCGTGATGCTGTTGGCGGGTTTCGAATGCTGCTGGCGTCTGGCGCGGGCCGGCTCGCCGCCGGATGACGCCGAACCGGCCCAGCTGCTGCTGGCGAACCTCAGCGCTTCCGGCATGCGTTTGTGCGGCGATTTCGGCCGCCAGGCGGTGCAGGCGGGAGCCATCGTGATGTTCAAGCGGCATGGCTTTGGCTGGCAGTTGGGCCTGGTGCGCTGGATCAGCCTGCCCGGCGGCGCGGAGCCGGCCGAGTGCGGTGTCGAGTTTGTCGGCAAGCGGCCGCTGGCGGTGGAGGCGGCGGCGCAGACCAGCCATCCGGATGGCGTGATGGAAAAGGGCTTGCTGTTGTACGGCGAGCGCCAGTTTCGTCAGCGCGGGGTGTTGGTGCTGGCGGGCAGGCAATACCAGGCGCTGCGGCAGTTCACGCTGCGCGGAGACGACGGCGGATGGCTGGTGCGGGCGCAACGGCTGCTGCAGCAGACCAGTCTGTGCCAGCTAATGGATGTCAGGCTGGTCGAGGCGGCGGAGTCGGCGGGATCCGCCGCCTCATCATGACCAGATCCTCCTCCGGTGCGGATGGCATGCCTGGCTGTCCGCGCTGCGGGGATGGCAATGGATGCTGATGATCCTGCCGTTGGCGAGGTCGGCCTGGACGGTGAACGCGATGTCTTCGCTTGCCAGGCCCAGCGGCTTGCGCTGGACGCCCATCAGGCGGAAACGGTAACGGCGCTCGTCTAGGCTGTCATCATCGGCGGCAAGGCGCAGCGGATCCTGGTAGCCCAGCTCTTTCTCTATGATGCGCCGGCTGACTTCTTCGATTTCCCGTTTGCGCCAGAAGTGGCGGTTGTCCGCTCCGGTTTTGCGTGGCGGGCCGGCGGAGGCTTCGGTTGCTGACGGCGCGGAGCCGGCATTGCAGCCGGCAAGCAGGCCCAGCATCAACAGCAGACTGGGCAGGAGAGGCGGTTTGGGTAGCGGCACGCTGGCGTTGTCTGAGGAAAAGCCTGTTTGTGCGCCGCGGCCGGCAAAAGTTCAACCGCCGCGCCGGCGGCGAACTGGTATCCTTGTCGGCATGAATGCCGCG
This sequence comes from Chromobacterium sphagni, assembly GCF_001855555.1. GTDB lineage: Bacteria > Pseudomonadota > Gammaproteobacteria > Burkholderiales > Chromobacteriaceae > Chromobacterium > Chromobacterium sphagni. The sequence continues at coordinate 474,887 of NZ_MKCT01000017.1, forward strand.
CCAGATACGCCACGTCCCGATTCCCTCGCCGATTTCCAGCTGACCGCGCCCGAGCTGCCGCCCAGCGTGCCGATTGCCCATGTGTTCGGCCAGCCGGTGCTGGAGGTGCCGCAGGACCTGTTCATTCCGCCCGATGCGCTGCAAGTGATCCTGGAGAGCTTCGAAGGGCCACTTGACCTGTTGCTCTACCTGATCCGCAAGCAGAATCTCGACGTGCTCAACATCCCAATGGCGGCCATCACCGTTCAGTACATGTCCTACATCGACGTGATGCAGCAGGGCCGGCTGGAACTGGCGGCGGAATATTTACTGATGGCGGCGCTGCTGATCGAGATCAAGTCGCGGCTGTTGCTGCCGCGACCGCAATTGGACGAGGACGGCGAGCCGGATGACCCGCGCGCCGAACTGGTGCGCCGTTTGCTGGAGTACGAGCAGATGAAGTTGGCGGCGCTGGAGCTGGACAGGATTCCGCAGGCCGACCGCGATTTCGCCTGGCTGGCGGTGCTGGTGGAGCAGTCGGCCGAGCAGCGGCTGCCCGATGTCAGCGCCGGCGACCTGCGCCAGGCCTGGATGGCCATCCTGTCGCGCGCCAAACATCACCGCCATCACAAGGTGGAAAAGGACGAGCTGTCGGTGCGCGAACAGATGAGCTGGATTCTGCGTTATCTGGACGGCCGCGAGTATGTGCCGTTTGAGGAGTTGTTCGACATCGCCAAGGGCGTGGCCCATCTGGTGGTCAACTTTATCGCCGTGCTGGAGCTGGTGAAAGAAGGCCTGGTCAAGGTGAGCCAGGACGCGCCTTATCAGCCGATCTATGTGCGGATCGCGCTGGCATGAGCCAGTTCCTGCAATTGGCGCTGGCGCAATGCGGTCCGCCGCGCGATGCCGGACAGCTGCCGGCCGCGCTGGAGCGCCTGTGCGCGCAGGCTGCGCGACAGGGCGCTGAGCTGTTGCTGCTGCCGGAGCTGTGGCCCATAGCCTACGACAGCGCCAGAATGACGGCCGCTCATGCCTGGGACGACAGCCATCCGGTGCTGGCGCAATTGCCGCGGCTGGCGCGCCGCCATGGTCTGGCGTTGGGCTTCACCTATCTGGCCGTTTGCGATGGCCGACTGCGCAACCGCTTGCGGCTGCACGGCGCCGATGGCGGCATAGCCTTTGACTACGACAAGGTCCATATCTGCAACTTCACCGGCGGCACCGAGACGGCGCTGCAGCCGGGCGGGTGTTTTCCCTGCGCCGATCTGCTGCTGCGGGGGCAGACCGTGCGCGTCGGCGCGATGATCTGTTTCGACCGGGAGTTTCCGGAAGCCGCCCGGACGTTGATGAAGCAGGGCGCCGAACTGATCCTGGTGCCGAATGCCTGCCCTATGCTCAGCGACGCGGAGCTGGGCGACGCCAGGCTGCAACAGCTGCGCGGACGGGCGTTGGAAAACCGCTGCGCCATCGCCTTGTGCAACTATCCGGCGCCGCTGCATGACGGCGGCAGCTGTCTGATCGACGCGGCAGGACGCATCCAGGCGCAGGCCGATGAGCGGGAGCAACTGCTGCCGGCGCGGCTGGATTTGACCGGGCTGAGGCGGTGGCGGCGGGAGCAGGACGAGGTGTGGGGCCTGGCTGCGTTGCGGCCGCAGTGCTATTGAGAGTTGCCATCCACTTGGGTTGAAGCTTGCCGGCGCGCGGGATGCGCCTCGCTCCATGCCGATGGTATGATTTGCTGCTTGGCCGACACAATGGAGCGAGGACGGATGGCAGGTCATCAGATGGAGGTGGAATGGCGGCGCGGCGAGCAGGATTTTCTCGACCGCCGCTACAGCCGGCGCCATGTGTGGCGTTTTGACGGCGGCTCCGAGGTGGCGGGCTCTTCGTCGCCGAATGTGGTGCGCGCGCCGTATTCCGACCCGGCGGCGGTGGACCCGGAGGAGGCGTTCATCGCCTCGCTGTCCAGCTGCCACATGCTGTGGTTTCTCGATCTGGCCGCGCGCCAGGGGCTGGTGGTCGACTACTATCAGGACCTGGCCGAGGGCGAAATGGCCAGGAACGAAGCCGGAAAGTTCTGGATCAGCCGGGTGACGCTGCGGCCGCTGGCGCGGTTTTGCGGCGAACGCGCGCCCAGCCTGGCCGAAATCGAGGCGCTGCACCATGCCGCCCATGAAGAATGCTTCATCGCCCTGTCGGTGAAGTCCGAAGTGCTGTGCCAGCCGCGGCTGGCCTGATAATCATTTTTTTGGAGTGCATCCCATGCGAAAATTTTTGATCTTGCTGTCGCTGCTGCTGTCCACCGCCGCGCTGGCGGCGCCCAAGCCCTACGACGAAAACGCCAACGCCAAGGCCGAGCTGCGGCAGACGCTGCAGGCGGCCAGGCAGAACCATCTGCCGGTGCTGCTGATCCTGGGAGCCAACTGGTGCGAGGATTGCCGCGCGCTGGATACGGCGCTGAAAAGCGGCAAAAGCGCCGAATTGATCTCCCGCGCCTTCAAGGTGGTGAAAGTGGATGTCGGCAATTTCGATCATAACCTGGACATCGACGCCGCCTATGGCCATCCGATAGCCAAGGGCATCCCGGCGGCGGTGGTGCTGTCGCCGGACAACCAGGTGATCTACGCCACTCGCGCCGGAGAATTGGCCGACGCGCGACGGATGAGCGAAACCGGCATCTACGAGTTTTTCGAGCGGGTCAGCCGCGAGACTGCCAAGCAGTAAGACAGTGGCGTTTGACGACTGTTTCCGTCTTAGCGCCCATGTGGTGATCACCGACGCGGCCGGGGCGGTGCTGTTGCTGAAGGCCACGTATGGGTCGCTGGACTGGGGGCTGCCCGGCGGCGCGCTGGAGCCTGGCGAAACCATACACGAGTGCATCGCGCGCGAGTGCCGCGAGGAATTGGGCTGCGATGTGGCCGTCGCGTATCTGAGCGGCGTCTACTACCACCGCGCCTATAACTCCCAGGCCTTCATCTTTCGTTGCAGCCTGCCGGACCACGCCGCATTGCGGCTCAGCGACGAGCATTCGGCGTTCCGCTATTTCGCTCTGGACGAACTGGGCCGCGTGCAGCGGCGGCGGGTGGACGACTGCCTGTCTTTCCAGGGCGTGGTCGCCAGCGTCTGCTTTTGACCGGCTCACGCGCTCCAGTCGACCAAGCCGCTCCACCAGCTGCCCAGCACCAGCAGTCCGAAACCGATGCGGTACCAGGCGAAGGCGATGAAGCTGTGGCTGGCGATGAAGCGCAGCAGCGCGCGGATGGCGAGGAAGGCGAAGACGAAAGAGGCGATGAAGCCTACGGCGAATACGCCGATGTCGTCGGCGCTCAGCGCCGCGCGGTGCTTGTACAGGCTGTAGAGCGAGGCCGCTCCCAGCGTGGGAATGCCGAGGAAGAACGAGAACTCGGTGGCGGCCTTGCGCGACAGTCCGAAGAACAGACCGCCGATGATGGTGGCGCCTGAGCGGCTGGTGCCGGGAATCAGCGCCAGGCACTGGCACAGACCCACTTTCAGCGCGTCCCTCAGGCTCAGTTGATCCACCGTTTCCACCCGCACCGCGTGCTGGCGCTTCTCCGCCCACAGGATGATCAGTCCGCCGACGATGAAGGCTGTCGCCACGCATACTGGGTTGAACAGCGCGGCCTTGATGCTTTCGGAAAACAGCTTGCCGAGGATGGCCGCCGGGATGAAGGCGATGCTGATGCCCAGCAGAAGGTTGCGCTCCTTGCCGGCCCGGCCCGCGCCGGCGAGGGTGGATGCTATCTTGCGGCGGTACTCCCATATCACGGCCAGCATCGCGCCCAACTGGATGAAGATCTCGTAGACGTCGCGTTTTTCCTTGTCGAGGAAGTTCAGCAGATCGCCGGCGAGGATCAGGTGGCCCGTGGAGGAGATGGGCAGGAATTCGGTGATGCCTTCAATCAGCCCCATGATCAGGGAGTGGAACAGCAGGATGGGGTCCATTGCGCGCTCGCGGAGGTGGAAATGGGCGCGATTATAAAATATTTTGACGGTTGACGTCGGATGGCGGCGGAAAACGACTGAAATATTGCGTTAAAAACAAGGCCGTGCCCGGGGGCACGGCAAGGCTGGATCGAGGAGAGGAAAGCCTACAGCCTGAAACGGGTGGTCACGTTTTGCAGATTGCTGGACAGGGTGCTCAGCTGGCTGGAGGTGGTGGCCAGCTCCTGCACGGTGGCATTGTTTTCCTCGGCCATCCGCGACACTTTCTCCATATCCTGCGCCAGACTCAGGCTGGTGCTGCGCTGTTCGGTCAGCGCGCCGGTGATGCTGTGGATGGTGCGCATGATGGTGTCGGCGCTGTTTTCTATTTCGCGCATCGAATTGGAGGCCTGCTCGGCGGTGCCGGATACCCCTTCCACGCAGTTGAGGCTCTGTCCCATGCTGTGCACCACCTTGCCGACGCCTTGCTGGATCGATCCTATCATGGTGGTGATTTCCTGCGCCGAGGTGGTGGTGCGCTCCGCCAGCTTGCGCACTTCGTCCGCCACCACTGCGAAGCCGCGGCCCATCTCGCCAGCGCGGGCGGCCTCGATGGCGGCGTTCAGCGCCAGCAGATTGGTCTGGTCGGCCACGTCGCGGATCACCGTGACGATATTGCCGATCTGCTGCACTTCCTTGGTCAGGCTGTTCATCTGCTTGGAGGTGTCATCGACCGATGTGGTGACGAAGCGGATCTTGCCCACCGATTCCAGCACTTCGGTGCCGCCGCGATTGGCCAGCTGGCCGGCGGTCTGCGCCTGCTCCGAGGCCTCGCTGGAGTTGTCGGCCACCTGGTTGATGCTGACGGTCAATTGCTCGATCGAGGCGGCGGCGGAGGTGGTCGCCTCTGCCTGGGTCTGGGCGCCGTTGGCCACCTGCTGTGCCATGCCGGACAACGCCCGGGCGGAGTCCGATACCTGATGGGCGTTTTCCTGGATGCTCAGCACCACTTCGCGCAGGCCCTGGCGCATTTCCTGGATGTCGCGGGCGATGCCCATCACTTCGTCGCGGGCCGGCGGAATCGGCTCGGAAACGCCTGACAGGTCGCCCTCGCGTATCTGGTGCACGAGCAGGGCGGATTTGCGCAGGGTAGTGGTGATCGTGCCGGAGATCAACAGCGCGACGGCGATGGCCAGCACCAACGAGACCAGCGCGGTGCCCAGCAGGATGATGATGGCCTGCTGGCTGGATTCAAGCGCGGCGACCATCGAGTTTTCCAGCCGCCTCTGCTGCCGTTCGCGCAGCGATTGCAGCGCCGCAATGAACGCATTGTTGGCCGGGGCGAAGCGCTTGTCGAGGAATTCGCTGGCGGCGTCGATCTGGTGGTTGCGCATCAGCGCATAAATCGGGTCGAACAGCGGGCGTTGCTGGTTTTGGGCATCGCGGACCTTGGCGAATAGGGCGCGGCCTTCCGGTTGCGCCAGCAGCGGTTCCATTTTGTCCAGATCGGCCTGGTTGCCGGCGCGTATGGCGTCGACATTGCGGATGTGGCGTTCCGCGGTTTGCGGATCGCGGGCGAGCACGCCGTCGCGGACTTCGCGGCTGATGTTGAGCAGATTCAGCGAAATTTGCTGCGCCAGCACGATCTTGGGGTAACGGTCCTCGCGGATCTCGCGGATATTGTCCTGGATGGTATGCAGTTTGTTGTAAGCGACGAAGACGACCCCGCAAAGCAGCAGGATCAGCAGGGCGAAGCCGCCCAGGAGTTTTTGCCTGACGGTAAGCAGGTGCAGCATGCGTATCTCCTGGATGGTATTGCGGGTCTACATATAAATAGTTCTAGTTCATGAAATAGTGGAAATTCATACGCATAAATGCGTACCCAGCCGGATGGACGGCGGGACTGGGCCGGCAGAGCCGGCCCGCCGCCGTTCAGGCCAGCGAGGCCTGCAGGCTGGCGGCGTAATCCGCCACCTGTTGCAGCAGTTGCTGTTGGACTGAGGGCAGATCGGCGGCCTGCAAGGCCGACAACTCGTCCTGGAAGGCCGGGGCGGAGCGCTCCAGCCGGGCGCGGCACCATTGCCGCCAGCGGTTTTGCTCTTCGCCAGACAAGGTTGTCGGGAAATTGCGGGCGCGGTAGCGGAACAGCAGTTCCGCCAGTTGCGGGTCTTCGAACAGGCCCATTTCTCCGGCCAGCTGCAGCGCCGACAGCCGGCGCATTTTCTGCAGCGCTTTCCTGTCGTTGTTGGAGACGAAGCCGCCATACAGGTTTTCATCGACGTCCTGCGGCGCGCCGGCTTCGCGCTGGTAGACGCTGCGCCATAACGACGAGAGCTCGGGCAGCGCGCGCGCCGTTTCGGCATGGCGGGCGACGGCATCCAGATCCAGGCTCCAGTGCGCGGCGCGCTCCGCGCTCAGCACCTTGAGATTAGCCACCACGAACGGCGACTTGTTGATGTGTATGGTCTTGATCGGCAGCCTCTCCACGCCCGCCGGCAGATCTTCGCCGCGGCTGAACATGCGCTGGCGGATGACGTCGGCGCTCAGGCCGCGCAACTGCGCCGGGTTGTGCGTCAGGTCCCAGACGATGACTTCGTTGGCATTGGTCGGGTGGGCCGCCAGCGGCCAGACCATGGCCAGATTGCCGCGCTCCACGCCGTACATGCCGGAGATGTGCAGCACCGGCTTGGGATCGTGCAGCGACAGTTGCACCTTGACCGCGTCTTTCTTGCGCAGGGTCAGATAGTAGTCGAACAGCTTGGGCTGCTTGTCGCGGATCAGGCGGGCCAGCGCGATGGTGGCGCGCACGTCGGACAGCGCGTCGTGGGCCGATTCGTGAGCCAGACCATTGGCCGCCGACAGGTGCTCCAGCTTGAAGCTGGTTCTGCCGTCCTCATGCTTGGGCCAGACGATGCCGTCCGGGCGCAGCGCGTAGGTGGCGCGCACCAGGTCCAGCAGATCCCAGCGGCCGCAATGGTTCTGCCATTCGCGGGCGTAGGGATCGATCAGATTGCGCCAGAACAGGAAGCGGGTGACTTCGTCGTCGAAGCGCAGCGAATTGTAGCCGACGCCTATGGTGCCGGGGGTGGCCAGCTCGCGTTCTATCACGCCGGCGAATTCATGCTCGGCCACGCCGCGCTGCTGGCACAGCTGCGGAGTGATGCCGGTGAGCAGGCAGGCCTGCAGCGTGGGAAGATAGTCGGGCGCCTGCCGGCAGTAGAGCATCACCGGCTCGCCGATCTCGTTGAGTTCGGCGTCGGTGCGGATGCCGGCGAATTGCGAAGGCCTATCCTGGCGCGGCACTGCGCCGAAGGTTTCGTAGTCGTGCCAGAAGAATGTGTGGTTGGACATGGGCTGGGAGGCAAACGTTAGACGCGGCTATTGTCGCATTGGCCCGCCGCTTGGGCCAGCCGGCCGCGGCTTATTCCATCCAGCCGGGCTTACGCATTTCGATCAGGGCGAGTATGCCTTCCCGTCCTTCGTCGCTCATCCGCACCGCCAGGCTGTGCTCTATGCATTGCTGCATCACTTGCGGCGTGATGTTGTGCTGGCCGATCTCGCCTATCAGGTGCTTGGCCGCGCGCATCGCCGCCGGGCTGTTGAGCAGCAGTTGGCCCTGCATGTGCTCTACCGCCGCGTCCAGCTCGTCGTTTTCCACCACCTGGTGGATCAGGCCCAGGCGTTTGGCCTTGCCGGCGTTGAAACGCTCGGCGCTGATGCAGTAGCGCCGGGTGGAGCGCTCGCCGATGGCGCGGATCAGGTAGGGGGCCGCCAGCGCCGGGATCTGGCCGAAGCGGACGTCGGACAAGCTGAATAGCGCTTCCGACACGCTGATGGAGATGTCGCAACAGGCCACCAGCGCCATGCCCAGGCCGAAGGTCGAGCCTTGCACCCTGGCCAGCGTGGGTTTGGGCAGGGTGTCCAGAGTGTGCAGCAGGCGGGCGGTCTGTTGCGCGTAGCGGTTCAGCTCGCTGGCGGAGAACTGCGACAGTCGGCGCAGCCAGTCGGGATCGTGTCCGGCGGAGAAGCTGATGCCGCTGCCGGTCAGTACCACCGCGCGGACATCGTTGTCTTCGGCCAGGGTTTCCAGCGTGGCGGCCAAGAGGCTGATGGTTTCATCGTCCAGCGCGTTGTGCAGGTCGGCGCGGTTCAGCGTGACGGTGGCCACGCCTTGTTTGTTGACGTTCAGCAATACGGCTTGGGTGCTCATGAGACTCCCCCTGGTGGATGCCGCTTCAGCGCGGGCTGAATTGAATGATGCCGCGGGCAAAGGCCTCGACGGCTTCGATGTGCAGTACGTGGCCGGCGCCGGGCAGGATTTCCAACCCGGCGTCCGGGATCAGGCTGTGCAGCAGCCTGGCCTGGTATAGCGGCGTCAGCCGGTCTTCGTCTCCGACCAGGATATGCACCGGTAGTTGCAATTCCGGCAGCCAGGTGCGGGCGTCGTGCTGGCGCACGCCATTGATCAGCCGGACCACCGCATCCCAGTCCACCATGCCGGCCAGCATTTTCAGATCGTCCAGCATCGCGGCGTTGCTGGCCAGGAAACGGCTGGAAAACAGCCAGGGGATGCTCACCTGGTAGCGCAGATCCAGCCCGCCCTGGCTGTTGGCGGCTATCCAGCTGTCGCCGATGTGGCCGTTGACGCTGTCGGCCCAGGCCAGCGTCCCGGCGAGGAACAGCCGGCTGGCGCGGCCGGGATGGCGGTGGACGAAGTGCTGCGCCACCATGCCGCCATAGGACAGGCCCACCAGATAGGCCTGTTCGATCTGCAACTGGTCAAGCAGGCCGCAGGCGAGGTCGGCCTGTTCTGCCAGATGGTACAGCTCCGCCGGCGGATGATCGCTCTGTCCCTGGCCGAGGAAGTCCATCCGCAACAGGCGGAAGTATGGCTCCAGCTGCGGCAGCATCAGCGTCCAGCCCACCGTGGACATGGTGATGCCGTTGAGCAGCAGCAACGTCTGGCCGCCATGACCACTTTCCTCGTAGTAGATCTGGTGCCCGGCTATCTGAGCATACGGCATGGCAAGCTCCTGTTTCTGGCTGCGGTGTCATTCATTCTAGGACCCGCCGGGTGTCGCTGAACAGATGGGGCGGGCAAATAGCGCAATGTAATGTCGCTGACATTTTTCTGGCTTAGATTAGCGGGGTTTAACGAAATCAGGCAGTTTTTTCAAGATCATGCAAACTTGCGTCGAGCCGTCCCTGTCGCACGGGCCGGTGGGCTGGTGTCAGGAGCTGGAGGAAATCATAGGCCGGCGCAAGCTGCAGCCGGTGTTCCAGCCCATTGTCGATCTGGATGCGGGCAGCATACTGGGCTACGAGGGCCTGATACGCGGTCCGTCCGACAGCACGCTGCATTCGCCGATGATGCTGTTCGAGGCGGCGGAGCGCTGCCAGATGACGCTGTCGCTGGATCAGGCCTGCCTGCGGGCTTGCGCCGAACGATTCGTCGAACTGGCGCTGCCGGGGCTGCTGTTCGTCAACACCAGCCCGGAGACCTTGCTGCTGCAAGGGCAGAAACCAGCCGCCATCCTGGGTTTCTTCGGCCAGATCGGCCTGGACAGCAAGCGCGTGATTCTCGAGTTGACCGAAACCCGGCCCAATGGCGGCTATCTGGCCTTGCGCGAAGTCACTGGCGTTTGCCGCCAGGGCGGTCTGCGCATTGCGCTGGACGATCTGGGCGAGGGGTTTTCCAATCTGCGGCTGTGGTCGGAGCTGCGTCCCGATTTCGTCAAGCTGGACAAGCATTTCGTGCAGAACATCCACCTCGATCCCTTGAAGGAGCAATTCGTTCGCTCGATGGTGGACATTGCCCGCCAATCCGGCGCCATGCTGGTGGCGGAGGGGATTGAGGCGGCGGCGGAGCTGCGCACGCTGTGCCGGCTGGGCGTGCGCTACGGCCAGGGCTATCTGTTGGCCCGGCCCCAGGCCAATCCCGCGCACGAGTTGCCGCTGCAGACCGACGCGCTGCCTTGGGCCGGCAGCCGCCGCCACGGCCTGCGCAATCAGCCCTTGGCGCGCGACCTGCTGCTGGAAGTGATGCCGCTGGATGCCAAGGTGCCCAACGAAACCGCTTATCGCCGCTTCGCCGATCATCCAGAATGCTTCGCCATCCCGGTGGTGGAGGACGGGGTGCCGGTGGGTCTGCTGCGGCGCCATCACCTGCTGGAAAGCTTCGCCAAGCCGTTCAACCGCGAGCTGTACGGCAAAAAGCCTTGTCATCTGATGATGGACAAGCAGCCGCTGGTGGTGAGCGCCGACATGAATGTGCATGAATTGTCCAGCCTGGTGGTGGCGGCGGAGCAGCGCTATCTGGTGGACGGCTTCATCATCACCGAAAGCGGCCGCTATCTGGGCATGGGCACTGGCTTCGCGCTGATGCGCAAGATCACAGAGCTGCAGTTGTCGGCCGCCCGCTACGCCAATCCGCTGACCGGCCTGCCCGGCAATGTGCCGATCAACGAGACCATAGACCGCCTGCTGGGAATGAAGACGCCTTTCGTGGTGGCCTATGCCGACCTGGACCACTTCAAGCCGTTTAATGATTTATACGGTTATGCCGCCGGCGATAGCCTGATCGAGCTGGTGGCCCACCTGCTGCTGGAGCATGCCGATCCGGAGCGCGACTTCGTCGGCCATGTCGGCGGCGACGATTTCGTGGTGCTGATGCAGGCGGACGATTGGGAGGCGCGTCTGCAATGCGTGCTGGAAGTATTTGGCCGGCAGGCGGCGCAGCATTTCTCCGAGTGCCACCGCGAGGCGGGCGGTTTCGAGGTGACGGCGCGCAACGGCGAGATCATGTTCCTGCCGTTGACCACGCTGTCGCTGGGCGTGGTCAGGGTGAGGCCGGGGCAGTTCGGCAACCACTACGAGATCGGCGCGGTGACGGCCGAGGCGAAGAAGCAGGCCAAGAAAATGCCGGGCAACAGCCTGTTCGTCGAAAGGCGGCAGCCGGCCGCAGCGGTGGCGGCGTGTCGTTGCGGGCAGGCGTAACCGAGGTCTCTGCGGCGGGAAAACGACAGCGCGGGCTACCGCTCGCGTCGTCCCTTACCGCGACGCTTGTCAAATTTATTAAACATGGCATAGGCTGTCCCCAAAAGCCGCCGCGACCGACGACGGCTGCGCTGTCCGCCGGACGGCAGATGAAGAGGAGACATCATGGCCTGTTCCATCCGTTTCGTCGCGCCATTCCCGGCGCAGCCGCCCACCGCATCTTCCCGCTCGCTTCTTTCTTCGTTTAATCTTTTCAGGCAAGGCAAACCGCGTTTTGCCATGCGGGCAGCGCAAAGCCTATCGCTGTCCGTCGCGGCATAGCCCGTTTCTTGCCGTTTCCATTGATGCGCAGGACGCGTCCCAGCCGTCGGCATCGCGCCTGCCTGGTGTTTGAGTTGGAGGGAGTCAGATCATGTCGGAAGCCATCGCGGCCACAAAACACGCAGCAGCCGTTCCCGCCGCAGGCGCCGTCCCTGGCGCAAGCGGCAGCGCGGAGGCGCCTTACCTGAAGATATCCGGAGTGGTGAAGAAGTTTGGCGATCATCTGGCGGTGGACCATATCGACCTGGATATCCGTCAAAAGGAAATCTTCGCCCTGCTGGGCAGCTCCGGCTGTGGCAAGTCCACGCTGCTGCGCATGCTGGCGGGCATGGAGACGCCGAGCGGCGGGCGCATCATTCTGGACGGCCAGGACATGCAGGGCCTGCAGCCCTACCAGCGGCCGGTCAACATGATGTTCCAGAACTACGCGCTGTTCCCGCACATGACGGTGGAGGAGAACGTGGCCTTCGGCCTGAAGCAGGACAAAGTCCCCCGGGATGAAATCGCTGAACGGGTGGCGAAAATGCTGGATCTGGTGCAGATGCGCAAGTTCGCCGGCCGCAAGCCGCACCAGTTGTCCGGCGGCCAGCAGCAGCGGGTGGCGCTGGCGCGCAGCCTGGTGAAGCGGCCCAAGCTGTTGTTGCTGGACGAACCACTTGGCGCGCTGGACAAGAAGCTCAGGCAGCAGACCCAGCTGGAGCTGGTCAACACCATCGAAGCGGTGGGCGTCACCTGCATCATGGTCACCCACGACCAGGAAGAGGCGATGACCATGGCCAGCCGCATCGGCATCATGAGCGAGGGCAAGCTGCTGCAGGTGGGCACTCCGACCGAGATCTACGAATACCCCAATTGCCGCTTCACCGCCGAGTTCATCGGCGAGACCAATATGCTGGAGGGCGCGGTGGTGGTGGACGAACCGGATCTGGTTGAGATCAACTCGCAGGAGCTGGGCGGTGTGATCCGCATCGACCACGGCATCACCGGTCCCAAGGGCATGCACGTGTGGGCCAGCATCCGGCCGGAAGACGTGCGGCTGGACAAGCAGCCGCTGGCGTCGGGGCCCAACCGCGCCGCCGGCGTGGTGCAGGATATCGCCTATCTGGGCAGCTATTCCATCTATCACGTGAAACTGGCGGGCGGCAAGATCGTCAAATCGATAGTGCCATCGTCGCGCTGGTGCGATGCCAATGAAACGCCGCCCACCTGGGGCGAGCCGGTGTACGTCAGCTGGCGCGCCGATGTGCCGGTGGTGCTGATCATGTAGCGCTGCCTGTATGGCCCCGCCTTGGCGGGGCCTCCCGCCGGTCTTTGCTTTCGAGGATTCTATGCTGCGCTTCGCCCATCAGCCGCACCCTCCGTCCTACTATGCCGCCACTGCCCATCCCTGGGTCCGCCGCGCCGAACTGCAAGGGGACGCCAGCTGCGACGTCTGCGTGGTGGGTGGCGGCCTGGCCGGCCTGTCGGCGGCGCTGAACCTGCGCGAAAAGGGCTTCTCCGTGATCCTGCTGGAAGGCTCCGCGGTGGGTTTCGGCGCCTCCGGCCGCAACGGCGGCCAGGTGATAGCCGGCTTCGCCAGCGATATCGATTCCATCCGCCGCCAACTGGGCGACGACGCCGCGCGCGCGATGTGGAACATGTCGGTGGAGGCGATAGACATCATCGACGAGAGGGTGAGGCGCCACGACATCCAATGCGACTGGCGGCGAGGCTATGTCAGCGTGGCGGTGAAGCCGCGCCACCTGAAGGCGCTGGAAGCCTGGCAGCGGGAGGCGGAAATCCGCTATGGCTACGGCGGCCAGCAATTATGGGACCGCGCCGAGCTGCGTCGCCGTTTGTCCAGCGAGCGCTACCAGGGCGGGTTGTTCGATCCGCGCTCCGGCCACCTGCATCCGCTGAATTACACGCTGGGCCTGGCCCAGGCGGCGCGGGACGCCGGCGTGGACATCTACGAGCAATCGCCCGCCACGCGGCTGGAGCAGGGCGCTGCGCCCAAGGTACATACCGAGCGTGGCGCGGTGTCTTGCAAGCAAGTGGTGCTGGCCTGCAACTCCTACATCGGCGCGCTGGTTCCAGAGCTGGAACGGCGCATCATGCCGGCCGGCACCTATGTGATTGCCACCGAGCCGCTGGGCGAAGCGCGCGCCCGCGCGCTGATCGCCGACAATATGGCGGTGTGCGACACCAATTTCGTGTTGGATTATTACCGGCTGTCCGCCGATCACCGGCTGCTGTTCGGCGGCAAGGTCAGCTATTCCGGCCGCGAGCCGCGCGACCTGGCCGGCGCGATGCGCGCCGACATGCTGCGCGTGTTCCCGCAACTGGCCGACGCGCGCATCGACTATGCCTGGGGCGGCTTCTGCGACATCACGGTCAACCGCGCGCCGGACTTTGGCCGCCTATCCGGCAATGTCTACTACCTGCAAGGCTTTTCCGGCCACGGCGTCAACATCACCGGCCTGGCCGGCAAGGTGGTGGCGGAGGCCATCGCCGGCACCTCGTCGCGGCTGGATCTGTTCAGCAAAATCCGCCACCGGCCCTTCCCCGGCGGCAAGCTGCTGCGCACGCCGGCGCTGGTGTTGGGCATGGCTTATTACCGGATGCTGGATTACCTGTGATCCGGTTTCTGATAGGCATGGAAACGGCCCGTATGCGCTGAGCGCCTGCGGGCTGTCTGCTTTTCAGGGGTGTGCGACGCTTGCGGGATTGGTTCTGGCGGACTATGACGTCATCTGTTTGGGATTGAAGGGGATGGTTTTGGCCGCCTCCCGATTTGACTGGGCTGATTGTCGGAGCGTGTGATGGATGTCTCGATTGCTGACCTGGACGGACAGATTCTGGACGGCCTGGATTTTTGTTCCAAATCCTATGCCTTGTTTGAAAAACTCAGGGCGGAGCCGGGCGGGATCGAGCGGTTCAGGATGCGGTCCGAGCGGGGAGCGGTGAAACGCTTGCTGGACGAGATTATGCCGATTTGCCGCTATGTTCAGCATTATTACCGAGCGGGCCGGTATATCTCGGTGCGCTGGGTGGAGGGGAGCCAGCATTATGATGCCGAGCTTCACCAGAGAGGAGACTACGTCGCGCAAGGTTATTATGAAAAGCTGGCATATCTGGAGGTAACCAGCGCTATGCACCCCAATCAGCACTGGGTGCGCAAGATGTTGAATCGAGGGGAGGTCGTCTACGCTCCCAAAGGGATAGACGCCAGCAGGAATACGCCTCTGAAATCCGAACCGGTCGTATTCGGAAACCACGAGCATGTGCTCAACTTTGTGCCTATCGTTGTCGAATCCATACGCAAAAAATCGGCAGTCGCCTATCCCCGCCATACCTCGCTGGTCATTCAATGCTGCCTGAATAATATTTACATGGTTGATGATTGGAAGCTGTTGGTGGCGGAAGTGGAGAAGCAGGTTGCATCTTCTCCTTTTCTGGAGATTCTCTTGATGGACGAGTGCACGCAAAGAGCCACTGCGCTGACGCTGACAATGTAAGCCGCCAGGCAGGGGAAACTGCAAGCGTATCGCAGGGTAACAAGTCCATGCGCAAGAGCGCCCTCTTGAGCAAAGACGGCTTGGCTGGCTTGCGGCTATTTTTCTGCCGGCGCCGCCTGCTTCAGGAAGCCGGCAATCGTTCCGGCCAGCTCCGGCGCCAGCGGCGGCGCCTGGTCTTGCTGCGAAACCGGACGACTGGACGAACCGTCGCCATGCAGCAGGTGATCCATGCCGTTTATCAGCGCCAGCCGGCTGTCCGGCTGGGCGGTGTGCAGCGCCAACGCTTCCTGCTTGTCCACCTGCCGATCCGCGGTGCCTTGCACGATCAGCATCGGGATGCGCAGCGACTGGACGACCTGGCTGGGCGTATAGCGGAACCAGGAGATCAGGTAGGGCTGGATGCTGGGGCGGTACACCACCATCAGCGGGCCGGGCACATTGTCGGCTTCGCGGCCTTGCTGCAGCGCCTGCAGGATGCGTTCACTCGCTTTGGCTAGATGTTCCGGCAGGCGCGGCTTCAACTGGGCGCGCAGGATATCGGCGGCGTTGCGGGCCGGGCCGTTCAGCGAGACGAAGACGGCTACCGGCTGTTTTCCCGCCGCCAGCATGCCAATCAGCGCCCCTTCGCCGTGTCCTATCACCATCACCGAAGAGAAGCGCGGATCGGCGCGCAGCTTGGCGATCCAGCCGGCGGCGTCGGCCACGTAGTCGTCGAAATGCAGCTTGCCTTCATCCAGGCCGGCGGCGCGGCTGGCGGCGATGGCGCGCTTGTCGTAGCGCAGCGAGGCGATGCCGGCGTCTGAGAGCGCCTGCGCCAGCTGCTTGAGGTTGTCTATCCTGCCATCGGGGGGCCCCGGGTAGTTGCCGTCGCGGTCTATCGCGCCTGAGCCGGCGATGATCAGCGCTACCGGCGGTTTGGCGGCGCGGTCCGGCAGCAGCAGCGAGCCGGAGATGCGGCCGCTGGGGGCGTCCAGGTCGATGGGCTGGCCGATCGCCGCCAGCGCCTGGCTGGAAACGATGGCCAGCAGGGCGGCGAAGAAGGCAAGGCGCATGGCGGACTCTACGGGTGAAAAGCCCATGATACGGCGCCAATTAATTTAATGTCATTCAATTGCCGCGGCGTCCGGCAAGCGGCGGTTTTATTGTCCGCGCATGAACAGCTTGTCCAGATCGCGCATGGTCAGCCGGCTCCAGGTGGGGCGGCCGTGGTTGCACTGGCCGGAGCGTTCGGTCGCTTCCATGTCGCGCAGCAGCGCGTTCATTTCCGGCAGCGTCAGCTGGCGGTTGGCGCGCACCGCGCCGTGGCAGGCCATCGTGGCCAACAGTTCGTTGCGGCGCTCGGTCAGCACCTGGGTCAGGCCGAATTCGCGCACGTCCTTCAGCACCGCGCGCGCCAGCTCTACCGGATCGCCGTCTTTCAGCCACACCGGCACGCCGCGCACGGCGATCTGCGTCGGCGACAGCGGCGCCAGTTCCACCCCCAGCGTCTTCATTTCCTCGCCATGCTCGTGCGCGGTGGCCACTTCCATGCGGTCGGCGGCGAACGATACCGGCAGCAGCAGAGGCTGCAGCGGAATGGC
This sequence comes from Chromobacterium sphagni, assembly GCF_001855555.1. Taxonomy (GTDB): domain Bacteria; phylum Pseudomonadota; class Gammaproteobacteria; order Burkholderiales; family Chromobacteriaceae; genus Chromobacterium; species Chromobacterium sphagni. The sequence continues at coordinate 491,202 of NZ_MKCT01000017.1, forward strand.
GTCGGTCTCCAGCGCGGTTTTCAGCCGTTCGTAGACGATGCGCTCGTGGGCGGCGTGCATGTCCACCAGGATCAGGCCTTCGGCGCATTGGCTGAGGATGTAGACGCCGTGCAGCTGCGCCAGCGCGAAGCCCAGCGGCGGGATGCCGCCCTCGTCGTGGTCCGGCATGGCCAGGACGACGGGATGGGGCAGCGCTGACGCCGGCGAAGGCATGAGGGGGGCGGCCTGGTTCAGCGCCCGTTCTTCCTCGCGCATGCCGCCGAACATCTTGTCGTAAACGCCCACCGCTTCTCGCGCCACCGACAGCGGAATGGACTGTTGCTGATAGTGGAAGGGCTGCGGCGCCGGACGCGCGGCCGGCGGGCTGGAGGAGGTCGGGGCCTGGAATAGCGCCGCGGATTCGCCGCGCGCCAGCGCGGGTTCCGCCGGCGCGTCGTTCATCTGCACCGTCGGCGCGGCGCCGGCGCTGGTGCCGGCCAGCGCCTTGTGCACGCTGTGGAACAGGAACTGGTGCACCGCCTGGCTTTCGCGGAAGCGCACCTCGATCTTGGTGGGGTGGACGTTGACGTCGACGCCGGATGGCTCAAGCTGGAAGAACAGCGCGTAGGCCGGATGGCGGTCGTGGTGCAGCACGTCGCGATAGGCCTGGCGCAGCGCGTGCTGGGCGGTTTTGTCGCGCACGAAGCGGCCGTTGACGTAGAAATACTGGGCGTCGCGGCTGGCCTTGGAATAAGTGGGGGAGGCGATGAAGCCGGACAACGAGAGCGGCCCGGCCTGGTTGTCCAGTTCGATGGCGGCGGCGACGAAGTCTTTGCCCAGCAGCGCCGCCACGCGCTCTTGAGCGCCCTGCGCCGGCAGTCGCCACGCCACCTTGCCGTTGTGGCGCAGCAGGAACTCCACCTGCGGGTGCGCCAGCGCGATGCGCTCGAAGGTGGTGGCGCAATGCGCGTACTCGGTGTTTTCGCTTTTCAGAAACTTGCGCCGCGCCGGGGTATTGAAATACAGGTCCACCACTTCCACGCTGGTGCCGTGCGGATGCGCGGCCGGCTCCACCGGGTGCAGCGTGCCGTCTATCGCGATGATCTGGTGCGCGTGTTCGGCGTCGTGCGGCCGGCTGATCAGGGTAAGCCGCGAAACCGATGCCACGCTGGCCAGTCCTTCGCCGCGGAAGCCCAGCGTGCCCACCGATTCCAGATCGTCCAGCGAGGCGATCTTGCTGGTGGCGTGGCGGTCCAGCGCCAGCGGCAGGTCTTCCGCCGCGATGCCGGCGCCGTTGTCGGTGACGCGGATCAGCTTGATGCCGCCCTGGGCCAGGTCCACGCTGACGCGCGTCGCGCCGGCGTCCAGGCTGTTTTCCAGCATTTCCTTCAGCGCGGAGGCGGGGCGTTCCACCACTTCGCCGGCGGCGATCTGGTTGACGAGGTGGTCTGGCAGGCGGTGGATGCGTTTCATGGGCGGCGGCTATGCGGTGTCGGAGCGGTGTCGGAAAAGAATCATGGCCGCTGCGGCGGCCATGGGGAGAATTCTACTACTGTTTGGCGGCGGCGCGCTTGTGGCGCCATATCTCGATCAGCCCGGGCAGGAAGGAGACGAAGATGATGCCGAAGATCAGCAGCTCCAGATTCTTGCGGACGAAAGGCAGGTTGCCGAAGAAGTAGCCGGCGTAGGTGAAGCCCGCCACCCAGACGACGGCGCCGACCACGTTGAACTTCAGGAATTGCGGGTAGTGCATCTTGCCGATGCCGGCGACGAAAGGCGCGAAGGTGCGCACGATGGGCACGAAGCGGGCGAAGATGATGGTCTTGCCGCCGTGGCGCTCGTAGAAGGCGTGGGTCTTGTCCAGGTAGCTTTGCTTCAGCAGCCGCGGAAAGCGCTCGAACAGCTTCATGCCGATGTTGCGGCCGATGGAGTAGTTGGCGGCGTCGCCCAGCACGGCGGCGACGAACAGCAGCGCCACCAGCAGGTGCGGGTTCATCTGGCCCATCGCCGCCAGGGCGCCGGCGACGAACAGCAGCGAGTCGCCGGGCAGGAAGGGCGTCACCACCAGGCCGGTTTCGCAGAACACGATCAGGAACAGAATCGCGTAGATCCACGGACCGTAGGCGGCCACCAACTGGGTGAGGTGGGCGTCGATGTGCAGGATGAAGTCGATCAGAAAGGTGATGGCTTCCATGGGTATCGTCTTGTCAGGGGGCTAAAGAAAAACTGGCCGGACAAGCCGGCCAGTCGGTAAAAACTGTGGTCAGACCACCGCTTCCTCTTTTGGTTTCACCGGTTTGATCATGTGCTCGCGCGTCACGCCCAGCCACAGCGCGATCGGGCTGGCCACCAGCACCGACGAGTAGATGCCGAACAGGATGCCGATGGTCAGCGCCATGGCGAAGCCGTGCAGCGCCGGGCCGCCGAATACCAGCATCGACACCACCATCATCTCGGTGGAGAAGTGGGTGATGATGGTGCGGCTCATCGTCGAAGTGATGGCGTTGTCGATGACCGAGGCCACCGGCTGGCCGCGCATGCCCGGCTTGCGGAAGTTTTCGCGGATCCGGTCGAACACCACCACCGATTCGTTCACTGAATAACCCAGCACCGCCAGGATGCCGGCCAGCACGGTCAGCGAGAACTCCCAGCGGAAGAAGGCGAAGCAGCCGAGGATGATCACCACGTCGTGCATGTTGGCGATGATGGCCGCTACCGCGAAGCGCCATTCGAAGCGCAGCGCCAGGTAGGCCATGATGCCCAGGCACACCAGGATGACGGCGGTCAGGCCGCTGGACACCAGTTCGGCGCCGACGCTGGGGCCGACGAAGTCCACCTTGCGCAGCTGCACGCCATTGTCGATGGCCTTAAGCTGGCCCATTACCTTGTCCGACAGCTGGGCCGAGCTGGTGCCCGGTTTGTTGGGCAGCCGGATCATCACGTCGCGGCTGCTGCCCAGGTTCTGCACGGTGGCTTCGCCCAGCTTCAGCTGGTCGACGGTGTCGCGGATCTTGTCCAGATCGGCCGATTGCTGGTACTGCACTTCCAGCACGGTGCCGCCGGTGAACTCCACGCTGAAGTTCAGGCCGCGGGTTGCCAGGAAGAATACCGCCACGATGAAGGTCACCAGCGAAATCGCCGTGGTGAGCCTGCCGTAGCTCATGAACGGGATGTCCCGTTTGATGCGGAAAAGCTCCATGATTTAGCCCTTGTTTTCCGGTTTCCACACCTGGCCGATGGCCAGCGAGGTCAGTTTGCGGCGACGGCCGTACCACAGGTTGACCAGGCCGCGCGAGACCAGCACCGCCGAGAACATCGAGGTCAGGATGCCCAGGCAGTGCACGATGGCGAAGCCCCGCACCGGGCCGGTGCCGAAGATCATCAGCGCCAGGCCGGCGATCAGCGTGGTGACGTTGGAGTCCAGGATGGTGGCCCAGGCGTGGCCGTAGCCGGCCTGGATCGCCGAGTGCGGCGGCACGCCGTTGCGCAGCTCTTCGCGGATGCGTTCGTTGATCAGCACGTTGGCGTCGATCGCCATGCCCAGCGCCAGCGCGATGGCGGCGATGCCGGGCAGGGTCAGCGTGGCCTGCAGCGCGGACAGGATGGCTACCAGCAGGAATACGTTGATCGCCAGCGACAGGCCGGAGAACACGCCGAACAGGCCGTAGTACAGCACCATGAAGGCGACGATGGCGGCGAAGCCCCACAGCGTGGCGTGGAAGCCCTTCTCGATGTTTTCCTTGCCCAGACTCGGGCCGATGGTGCGTTCCTCGATGATGTTCATCGGCGCGGCCAGCGAGCCTGCGCGCAGCAGGAGGGCGGTGTCGTTGGCTTCGGCGGAGTTCATGCTGCCGGAGATCTCGACGCGGCCGCCGCCGATCTCGGTGCGGATCACCGGCGCGGTCACCACTTCCTTGCGGCCTTTTTCCACCAGCACCATCGCCATGCGCTTGCCGACGTTTTCGGCGGTGAGCTGGCGGAAGATGGCGGCGCCGGCGCTGTCCAGCGTGATGCTGACGGCGGGCGCGCCGAACTGGTCAAAGCTGGGGTTGGCGTCGTTGATGTTGTCGCCGGTGAGCTCCACGTCGTTCTTCAGCAGGATCTTGCTGTGGCCGCGCGAACTGACATCGTCCAAGAGTTCATAGCCGGCCGGAACATTGCCGTTGACGGCGTCGTTGAGCTTGCCCTGGTCGTCTTCCACCATGCGCACCTGCAGCGTGGCGGTGCGGCCGATGATGTCCTTGGCGCGGGCGGTATCCTGGATGCCGGGCAGCTGCACCACGATGCGGTTGGGGCCTGCCTGCTGGATGATGGGTTCGGTGGTGCCCAGCTCGTTGACGCGGTTATGCAGAGTCATGATGTTCTGCTTGACGGCGTCGGTCTGGATCTTGGTGATCTCTTCCGGCTTCAGCGTCAGCAGCAGCTTGTTGCTGCTGTCGTCGGTCTTGACCGCCAGCGAGGGCAGCGTGCGGTAGGCCACGTCCTGCGCCGACTTCAGCGTGTCGCCATCGCGCAGTTGCACTTCCAGCGTGTTGCCGTTGCGCTTGATGGCGCCGTAGCGCACCTGCTTGTTCTTCAGCTCGCGGCGCAGGTCGCCGGCGTAGCGCTCCATGGTCTTGTCGGTGGCGGCCTGCATGTCGACTTCCAGCAGGAAGTGGACGCCGCCGCGCAGGTCTAGGCCGAGGAACATCGGGTTGGCGTGCAGCGCGGTCAGCCAGGCGGGAGAGGCCGGCAGCAGGTTGAGCGCGATGATGTAGTTGTCGCCTAGCGCGTGCTGAATGGCGTCGCGCGCCTTCAGTTGGGTGTCGGTGTCCTTGAAGCGCACTTTCAGGCTGTTGGCGGCGTCCAGGTAGACGCCGTCAGGACTGATGTTCTGCGCTTTCAGCGCCTCTTCCACCCGCGCCATCACGGCGGTGTCCACCGGAATGGACTGGCGCGAACTGGAGACCTGCACGGCGGGGGTTTCGCCGTAGAAGTTGGGCAGCGTGTAGATCGCCGACAGGATCAGCGCCACCACGATGACGAGGTATTTCCAGAGAGGGTAGCGGTTCATGTTCTAGTTCTGGGGAGGGAAATGAACAGGCCGCCAGCGGAGGGCTTCCGGGGCGGCCAGGGCTTGCTTACAGGGACTTCATCGTGCCTTTTTCCAGCTTGCCGTTGACGGCGGCGCGCTGCACGTTGATTTCTACGTTGTTGGCGATTTCCAGGGTGAGGTATTGCTCGCTGGCTTTCACCACGCGGCCGACGATGCCGCCCTGGGTGACGACTTCGTCGCCCTTCTGGATTTCCGACAGCATCTTCTGGGTTTCCTTCATGCGCTTCTGCTGCGGGCGCACCATCAGGAACCAGAACAGCACGAAAATCACGATCATGGGCAGGAAGCCCATCAGGTCGAAACCGGCGGGAGAGCCGTTGCCGGCAGCGAAGGCGGGGGAGATGAACATCAGGATGACTCCTAGTTGTTATGGCTACTGATTTCAAACAGGGCATTGTAGCCATGCTCCATGGCTTTTCCAACCATGGAGCGCGGCAAGGGCTTAGGACCGGCGCTTTTGCGCGCCGGTTCCCCCGCCCCCGGCCTTAATTGACGCCGCGCGCGCGGTTGGCGGCGAATGCCAGGCGGAAGTCCTCGAAGCGGTCGTCCTCAATGGACTTGCGCACCTGGCGCATCAGTTCCTGGTAGTAGAACAAATTGTGGATGGTGTTGAGGCGGGCGCCCAGGATTTCTCCGACGCGATGCAGATGGTGCAGATAGGCGCGGCTGAAATTCTTGCAGGTGTAGCACTCGCACGCCTCGTCCAGCGGCTTCTTGTCGTCCTTGTAGCGCGCGTTCTTGATCTTGACGTCGCCCCACTGGGTGAAGATCCAGCCGTTGCGCGCGTTGCGGGTCGGCATTACGCAGTCGAACATGTCCACGCCGTTGGCCACGCCGTGCACCAGATCTTCCGGCGTGCCCACGCCCATCAGGTAGTGTGGCTTGTCCGCCGGCAGCATGTCCTTGAGCTCGGTCAGCATCCGGTACATTTCAGGCTTGGGCTCGCCCACCGACAGGCCGCCGATGGCGATGCCGTCGAAGCCCACCTGCATCAGGCCTTCCAGCGACTCCTGGCGCAGGTCGGTGTACAGATTGCCCTGCACGATGCCGAACAGCGCGTTGGGGTTGTTCAGGTCGTCGAAGGCGCGGCGCGAGCGCTCGGCCCAGCGCAGGCTCATCTGCAGCGATTTCTGCGCGGTGGCGTGGTCCACCTGGCCGGGCGTGCACTCGTCCAGCTGCATCACGATGTCCGAATTGAGCACGGTCTGAATCTTCATCGAGATCTCCGGGCTCAGGAACAGCTTGTCGCCGTTGATCGGGCTCTGGAAGGTGCAGCCCTCCTCGGTGAGCTTGCGCATGTCGGACAGGCTGAACACCTGGAAGCCGCCGGAGTCGGTGAGGATGGGGCGGTCCCAGCCTATGAACTCATGCAGGCCGCCGAACTGCTCGACGATCTCCAGCCCCGGGCGCAGCCACAGATGGAAAGTGTTGCCCAGGATGATCTCGGCGCCGATGTCCTTGAGCTCGACCGGGCTCATCGCCTTGACCGAACCATAGGTGCCCACCGGTTGGAAAACCGGGGTCTCCACGGTGCCGTGGTTCAACTCCAGCGTGCCGCGCCGCGCGCCGCCGGAGGTCTTGTGTACGGTAAACTTCAGCATTCTGGATGTGTTTGTTTAGCAAAATCAGGCCGCTAGTATACCGTAAGCGCGCCTTGCGCGGCGCGTCTTGAAAATTATGCTTGCCAAGCTTTGCGTGTTTCTTTAATATTCTGAGCTCGACGACAGGCACGTAGCTCAGTTGGTTAGAGCACCACCTTGACATGGTGGGGGTCGTTGGTTCGAATCCAATCGTGCCTACCAGAATTTAATGCATGGAGTTGCCAAGTGAATTTCTTGCGAACTGCCACAGCCCGACATACTCACGGAAGCTGAGCCTTACGGGTTGTTCCCATGCGAAAAAAGTGCGGCTCAGGCCGCACTTTTTTTTTACCCTTTTCCCAGAATTCGTTTTAGATTCGATCACCGAAAATACTCGCCCTCGTTGGAGTTGATATGCCAGACATTCGCTTGCCGGACGGCTCTATCCGTTCTTTCGACAAACCGGTAACGGTTCATGAAGTGGCCGCCTCCATCGGCACTGGCCTGGCGCGCGCCGCGCTGGCTGGCCGGGTGGACGGCAAGCTGGTGGATACCAGCTTCCTGATCGACGGCAATGCCGATCTGGCCATCATCACCGACAAGGACGCCGACGGCCTGTCCATCATCCGCCACTCCACCGCCCACTTGCTGGCCTACGCCGTCAAGGAGCTGTTTCCGGAGGCGCAGGTGACCATCGGGCCGGAGATCGAAAACGGCTTCTACTACGATTTCGCCTACAAGCGTCCGTTTACGCCGGAAGACCTGGCCGCCATCGAGAAGAAGATGGCCGAGCTGGCGAAGAAGGATATCCCGGTCGAGCGTTACGAGCTGTCGCGCGACGAAGCCATCGCCTACTTCAAGGGCATAGGCGAAGCCTACAAGGCCGAGATCATCGAATCGATTCCGGCGGACCAGGTGCTGAGCCTTTACCGCGAAGGCGATTTCACCGACCTGTGCCGCGGCCCGCACGTGCCTTCCACCGGCAAGCTGAAGGTGTTCAAGCTGATGAAGGTGGCCGGCGCCTACTGGCGCGGCGACAGCAAGAACGAGATGCTGCAGCGCGTCTACGGCACCGCCTGGGCCAAGAAGGAAGACCTGGAGCAATACCTGTTCATGCTGGAAGAGGCTGAAAAGCGCGACCACCGCAAGCTGGGCGTGCAGCTGGACCTGTTCCACCTGCAGGACGAGGCGCCGGGCATGGTGTTCTGGCACCCCAAGGGTTGGCAGCTGTGGCAGAGCGTGGAGCAGTACATGCGCGCCAAGCTGAACCGCGAGGGCTACCAAGAAGTGCGCACGCCGATGATGATGGACGTGAACCTGTGGGAGCGTTCCGGCCATGCCGCCAACTACCGCGAGAACATGTTCATCACCGAGTCGGAAAAACGCGACTACGCGGTGAAGCCGATGAACTGCCCGGGCCACGTGCAGATCTTCAATAGCGGCCTGCGCTCCTACCGCGACCTGCCGCTGCGCTACGCCGAGTTCGGCTCCTGCCACCGCAACGAGCCCACCGGCGCGCTGCACGGCATCATGCGCGTGCGCGGTTTTGTGCAGGACGATGGCCACATCTTCTGCACCGAAGACCAGATCAATCAGGAGGCGAAAGATTTCCACCGCCTGGTGATGGAAGTGTACGAACGCTTCGGCTTCGACAAGGTGGCGATCAAGCTGGCGCTGCGTCCGGACAAGCGCATCGGCGAGGAGTCCACCTGGGACAAAGCCGAAGAAGGCATGCGCGAAGCGCTGCGCGCCTGTGGCGTGGAATGGGAAGAGTTGCCGGGCGAAGGCGCCTTCTATGGCCCGAAAATCGAATATCACGTCAAAGATGCGCTCGGTCGCTCCTGGCAATGTGGTACCCTGCAACTCGACTTCATGCTGCCGGAGCGTCTGGATGCCGAATACGTGTCGGACGACAACAGCCGCAAACGTCCGGTGATGCTGCACCGCGCGGCATTGGGTTCGCTGGAGCGCTTCCTCGGCATTCTGATCGAAAACCACGCCGGGGCCTTCCCGCTGTGGCTGGCGCCGGTGCAGATGGTGGTGATGAATATCACCGAGGCACAGGCGGATTATGCTAGTGAAGTTGCCAAATCTCTTGAGAAACAAGGCTTCCGCGTCGCGCTTGACTTGAGAAACGAGAAGATCGGCTATAAAATTCGCGAACACAGTCTGCAAAAGTTGCCGTACCAGATCATTATCGGTGACAAGGAAAAGGCAGACGGTCTAGTTGCCGTGCGCGCCCGGGGCGAAGACCTGGGTCAGCTCACGCTGGACGCCTTCGCGGCGCGCCTCAAGGCTGAGATGCCTGAGGCCTGATCCAGCAACGGCAGACAAATTATTTTTTAGGAGATTTAGCTATAGCTCAGGAACGCGAAGCACGGATCAACGGCGAAATTACCGCCCGTGAGATCCGTCTGGTAGGTAAGGAAGGTGAGCAGATTGGCATCGTCAGTCTGCGTGAAGCGATGGCTCTGGCCGAAGAGGGCGATGTGGATCTGGTGGAGATTTCCCCGACCGCTCAGCCCCCGGTGTGCAAGCTGATGGACTACGGCAAGTACAAGTACGAGATGTCCAAGAAGCGTCACGAAGCCAAGCAGAAGCAGAAGCAGGTTCAGATCAAGGAAATCAAGTTCCGTCCGGGTACCGACGATGGCGATTACAACGTCAAGTTGCGCAATCTGGTCCGTTTCCTGTCTGAAGGCGACAAGGCCAAGGTCACTCTGCGCTTCCGCGGTCGTGAGATGGCACACCAGGACATCGGCCTCGCGCTGCTCAAGCGCGTGGAAGCCGATCTGGCGGAAGTGGGCACGGTGGAGCAGTTCCCGCGCCTGGAAGGCCGCCAGATGGTGATGATGATTGCACCGAAGAAGAAATAATCGGTATAATCGTTTTTCCGAACACGGCAGAGTGATCTCTGCCGTGTCGGTTTTGTAGGTCGGCAACGTCCTTAAAAGCGTGACGCAGCGGTTTCAAGTGCAACCAGTTAAGTCTGGGGGCCACCCTGTGTCTAATCCAAACAAATTCAGCAGGAGCATTTCCATGCCGAAAATGAAGACCAAGTCGAGCGCGAAAAAGCGTCTCAAAGTGCTGGGCAGTGGTGGTATCAAGCGCTCTTATGCGTTCAAGCGTCACATCCTGACCAAGAAAACCACCAAGAACAAGCGCCAACTGCGTGGTACCACCATGGTGGATAGCACCAACATGGCCTCTGTTCGCGCCATGCTGCCCTACGCTTAAGGAGACTGATATATGCCACGCGTAAAACGCGGTGTAACCGCACGTGCTCGTCACAAGAAAATCCTCGCACTGGCGAAAGGCTATCGCGGCCGCCGGAAGAACGTCTATCGCATCGCCAAACAGGCGGTGATGAAGGCGGGTCAATACGCCTACCGCGACCGTCGTCAGAAAAAGCGTCAGTTCCGTCAACTGTGGATTGCCCGTATCAACGCAGGTTCCCGTGAAAACGGCCTGCCGTACAGCAAGTTCATGAACGGTCTGAAAAAAGCCGGCATCGAAATCGACCGCAAGGTTCTGGCCGATCTGGCTGTTTTCGAAAAAGCGGCTTTTGCGCAGATCGTCGAAAAGGCGAAAGCAAGCCTCGCTGCTTAATCGTCTGGATGGATCTAGAGGGAGGCAACATTGCCTCCCTTTTTTTTGCTGTTGGCGCCGCGGGCGTCTGAAGAGTGCTGATTAGACTGGGTACGGACAGTGCCTGCTGTGGTCAGCCTTCTTTTCGCATACGGTGTGGAACACGATGAACAACGTCGACGCGATTCTCCAAGCCGGTCTGGCCGCCGTGGCGGCTGTGACCGATCTCGTGGAACTGGAGCAGGTCAAGGCTCGCTATCTCGGCAAGAGCGGCGAGTTGACCGAGCTTCTCAAGCAACTGGGCAAGCTGCCGCCGGAAGAGCGCAAAGCCGCCGGCGCCACCATCAACGTCGCCAAGCAGGCGTTCGAAGCCGCGCACAACGCGCGCCGCGACGCGCTGAACGCGCAGAAGCTGGAAGCCCAGCTGGCGGCCGAAGCGCTAGATGTGAGTTTGCCGGGACGCGGCAGCGTCGGCGGCGGCCTGCATCCGGTTGCGCTGACGCTGGAGCGCATCAGTGGCCTGTTCCGCAGCATGGGTTTCGAAGTGGCCGACGGTCCGGAAATCGAAACCGACTTCTATAATTTCCAGGCGCTGAACATTCCGGAAAACCATCCGGCGCGCGCGATGCAGGATACGTTCTACGTCGAAAACGGCGACGTGCTGCGCACCCATACCAGCCCGATCCAGGCGCGCTTCATGGAGAACAACCAGCCGCCGATCAAGATCGTCGCGCCCGGCCGCGTCTACCGCGTGGATTCCGACGCCACCCATTCGCCGATGTTCCATCAGATGGAAGGCCTGTGGGTGGACGAGGGCGTGTCCTTCGCCGACTTGAAGGCAGTGGTGACCGACTTCCTGCGCCGCTTCTTCGAGCGCGACGACCTGCAGGTGCGCTTCCGTCCGTCTTTCTTCCCGTTCACCGAAACTTCGGCCGAAATCGACGTGCTGGACGATAAGGGCCGCTGGCTGGAAGTGGGCGGTTGCGGCATGGTGCACCCGAATGTGTTGCGCATTGCCAACATTGATCCGGAAATCTACACCGGCTTCGCCTTCGGCATCGGCCTGGACCGTTTCGCCATGCTGCGCTACGGCGTCAACGACCTGCGGCTGTTCTTCGAGAACGATCTCAACTTCCTGAAGCAATTCAACTGATCGCGCACGGAGCCGACTATGCAATTTTCCGAACAATGGCTGAGAAGCTGGGTTAATCCGGCGCTGACTACCGCTGAACTGTCCGATCTGCTGACCATGGCGGGTCTGGAAGTGGAAGAAGTGAGCGCCGCCGCGCCGGCTTTTTCCGGCGTGGTGATCGGCGAAGTCAAAGAGTGCGTCAAGCACGAGAACGCCGACCGCCTGCGTGTCACCAAGGTGGACGTGGGTGCTGGCGAACTGGTGCAGATCGTCTGCGGCGCGCCCAATGTCGCCGTCGGCGTGCGGGTGCCGTGCGCGCTGCCGGGCGCCATCCTGCCTGGCGACTTCAAGATCAAGCCGACCAAGATGCGCGGCGTGGAGTCCGGCGGCATGCTCTGCTCCGGCAAGGAACTGGGCGTGCCGGAAGACGTCGACGGCCTGATGCTGCTGCCGGCCGATGCGCCGGTAGGCCAGAATATCCGCGACTACCTGGGGCTGGACGATGCGCTGTTCACGCTGAAGATCACCCCCAATCGCGCCGACAGCCTGTCGCTGCGCGGCATCGCCCGCGAAGTGGCGGCGCTGACCGGCGCCGAGCTCAAGCCGGTGGCGATAGAGGCGGTGGCCCCTAGCATAGACGACGTCCGCTCGGTGAAGATCGCCGCGCGCGAAGCCTGCGGCCGCTATCTGGGCCGCGTGGTGAAGGGCGTCAATGCCGCCGCCGCCACGCCGGCCTGGATGCGCCAACGCCTGGAGCGCTCGGGCCTGCGCTCGATCTCGGCCATCGTCGACATCACCAACTACATCCTGCTGGAGCAGGGCCAGCCTATGCACGCCTTCGATCTGGCCAAGATTCAGGGCGGCATCACCGTGCGCATGGCCCGCGCCGGCGAGAACCTGCTGTGCCTGAACGAGAAAACCGTCGAGCTGAAGGATAGCCACCTGGTGATCGCCGACGACGCCAAGGCGCTGGCCATGGGCGGCATCATGGGCGGCGAAGAAAGCGGTGTCACGGAGGCCAGTACCGACATCTTCCTGGAGTCCGCCTTCTTCGCGCCGGCCGCCATCGCCGGCAAGGCGCGCGAGCTAGGCTTCGGCTCGGATTCCTCATTCCGTTACGAGCGCGGCGTGGATTTCCAGCTGCAGCGCGAGGCGATCGAGCGCGCCACCCGCCTGGTACTGGATATTTGCGGCGGCGCGGCGGGCCCGGTGGTGGAAGAAGTGGCCGAACTGCCGGCGCGCAAGGCTGTGACCCTGCGCACCTCCCGCGTCGCCAAAGTGCTGGGCGTGGCCTTGTCCTCGCAGCAGATCGCCGGCATTCTCGGCCGTCTGGGCTTGGCATTCACTCTGGCCGACGAAGTCTTCACCGTGCAGGCGCCGTCGTTCCGCTTCGACATCGAAATCGAAGAGGATCTGATCGAGGAGGTGGCGCGCGTCTACGGCTACAACGCCATCCCGGCCGACGCGCCGCGTTCGGGCATGCGCATGCTGGCGCAGCCGGAAGAGTTGCGCCCGGTGGACCAATTGCGCCATCTGCTGGCGGCGCGCGACTACCAGGAAGTGGTCAGCTACGCTTTCGTGGATGAGCGCTGGGAGCGAGACTTCGCCGGCAATGATGATCCGGTGCGCTTGCAGAATCCGATCGCCAGCCAAATGAGCGTGATGCGCTCCACGCTGATCGGCGGCTTGGTCGACGTGCTGGCGGGCAATATCAACCGCAAGCAGCCGCGCGTGCGGGTGTTCGAAGCCGCCCGCGTATTCTTCAAGGCGGAAGAGGGGTTCGACCAGCCGGAAAAAGTGGCCTGCCTGGCCTGGGGCCCTCGCCTGCCTGAGCAGTGGGGCAGCAAGGCCGAGCGCGTCGATTTCTTCGATGTGAAGGCTGATGTGGAGGCTGTGCTGCATCCGGCGCTTGCCGAATACCGCAAGGCCAGCCATCCAGCCTTCCACCCCGGCCGTTGCGCCGAAGTGCTGGTGGATGGCAAGGCCGTCGGCTTCATCGGCGAGCTGCACCCGCAGTGGGTGCAGGCCTACGATCTGTCTAGCGCCCCGGTGCTGTTCGAGCTGGATCTGGCTGTGGCCACCGCGCGCAGCCGCATCAAGGCGCGGCCGGTGAGCAAGTTCCAGGCAGTGCGCCGCGATCTGGCGCTGGTGGTGGACGAGCAGGTTTCGGTGGCGCAATTGATGGCGGCATTCGCCATGCAACGTGCGCAAATTGTCACCGATATCGCCTTGTTTGACGTATATCGCGGCAAAGGCGTGGCGGAAGGCAAGAAGAGTCTGGCCTTTAGCGTGCTGATGCAGGACAATAGCCGGACTCTGACCGACGAGGAGGTGGAGCCTGCGGTGCAGGCGCTGCTGGAGGCGGTGTCGGGACTGGGCGCGCAGCTGCGCGTTTGATTATGAAGTGAGCGGATGGTCCATCTGGGGCCGTCCGCCGTTTGTCGCTTAGAAGTTTGAGGGGAATGTCATGACTTTGACGAAGGCTGAACTGGCCGATTTGCTGTTTGACCAGGTAGGTCTGAACAAACGCGAAGCCAAGGACATGGTCGAGTCGTTTTTCGAAGAGATCCGGTTGGCTTTGGAGTCGGGGGATTCGGTGAAATTGTCCGGTTTCGGCAATTTCCAGCTGCGCGACAAGCCGCAACGTCCGGGACGCAATCCCAAGACCGGGGAAGAGATTCCCATCACTGCGCGTCGTGTGGTAACTTTCCATGCAAGCCAGAAACTCAAGGGAATGGTTGAGCAATACCATGCTAACAAGCAAGGCTGATCTGCCGTCAATTCCATCCAAGCGTTACTTTACCATTAGCGAAGTCGGCGAGCTGACCGGGGTAAAGCCGCATGTATTGAGATATTGGGAGCAGGAGTTTTCCCAGTTGCGCCAGGTGAAGCGGCGCGGCAACCGCCGTTATTACCAGCACCATGAAGTGCTGTTGGTAAGGCGTATCCGCACCCTGCTTTACGATGACGGTTTTACCATTCAGGGCGCGCGCCAGCGCCTGGGTATGGGTATGGGCGAGGTTTCCGAGCGGCCGATTACGGCGCAGGAAGTGCGCGCAGAATTGGAATCCATCCTAAATTGGTTGGATTCGGGTATTGGCAAGAAATAATAAATCAGTTACACTGTGTTTCTCTTGAGTCGGGGTGTGGCGCAGCCTGGTAGCGCACCTGCATGGGGTGCAGGGGGTCGGAAGTTCGAATCTTCTCACCCCGACCAATAGAGCCTTGTTTTTAAAGTAATTAAGCCCTGTTCCCGCAGGGCTTTTTTATTGTCTCCTTCGATAGTGCGGGGATTTTGTGGGGGTTGTGGCATCAGGTGGTTTTCCTCCTAAGCATGGTGGGGGAAACAAGCTGTCGTTGATCTGTTTCGCTTACCCTTTCCGCCATTTCGATCAGATGCCCGATTTCGGGGGCTGAGTAGTGCGTCGTAACGTTCTTACTCACGTGGCCTAGCAAGACTTGCCGATCTTCAAATGACACGCCTGCGATCCTTAGTCGGTGCCCGAAGGTGTGCTTCAGGTCATGAACCCGGAACGCAGCAAAGCCGGGGTTTGCTTTTCGCAAATATTGCTTGGTGAACTTTTCAGCTGCTCTCTTTCGTGCTTTTCTCCACGCGTGTCCGTTCATCTTCTCTATGTTGTCTTCTTCGCTTGGCTGTTTATTTTCATGAAATGGGAACACGTATATAGGATGCGCCCCTCTCATAGAATCGACAACTCCTTTCGCAACTGTATTTAGTATAACAAGTCGATCCATTCCATTTTTCACGCCTGAATTTTCAGTTCTTCCGCCAAATGTTGCCGGGATTATAAATATACTGGTGTTTAGCTCTGGAATGAATATTTCCCATTCCCATCGTAGATAGCAGACTTCTTTTTCACGGCATCCTGTATTTACTTTAAACAGAGCCATTCTTGCTAAGTGATTGGGAAGTTCTGGCATTAAAAAGCGTTGTTCTTCCCAACTCATGGGGTATGGGTCGCGCTTATCTTTATTTTCATCCAGCTTTGATATTGATGGCGCAGTCTCCAACCAAGTCATGCCAAATTCGTCACGCCATTTTTTTGCGGCTAAGTTCAATATCCGAATAATTAGCTCAATGGCGATATTGATTGTTCTATTTTTTACACCCTTCCCCTTTTGTACTTCTAGTATTCCATTCTTTCTATCAGTTATAAAATTTTCCAATGTGCCATCATGTATCTTATCTAGTGTGAGTTCTCCAATGTAAGGATCAAGAAATTTTAAGTGCATTGCCGCGTCACCTATGCTTGGCATGTCCTGATTGTCTATCAGATACTTTGCAGCAGCTTGCCTCCAATAACGCTTGGGCCGAACGCCATATATAATTGCTTGGCGAATTTGATCTAATTTATGTATTAGGTAACGTTCCGCTTCTTCCCGGTCGTCAGTGCCAGTGCTTTCTCGAAGTCGTCCATACCCTTTGACTTGCTTGTCAATGTGCCAAGTGTTGTTCCGCAATGTGAGGCCGGCGATTGTTTTTCTTGCCATGAGGTGTTTTCCTTTTTAATTTTTATTTGATTGTGTTGATGGTTGGTAATGTTGTCTTCTTTGTAATCTGCGTCGCTAAGCTTTCTCCTTTTTATATCGTCTATCCATGAGTCGAGGTCCATTTTGTCGTAATGAAAAATCTCTACAGGGCTGTTTTTACTTTTAGGTTCGAAAATGGGAATTTTAGGAACGTGAGGCATAACTATTTTTCGAAATGTTTTGTCGCACATTCCAACGTATGCGGCAGCATCTACTTGCTTCATTAGTCTCGGTGTAATAGTTGTTCTGCTGGTCATTTTTGAGAATGGATTGGTTGTGAAGAGGCGTTAAGACGCTTAAGCTTGCTGCGCAAGTTGTGAATTGCGCGTTGATCCCCAATGGTGAGGGGTATTCCGGTCTTCTTTTTATTTGAAAGAATTAGTATTGAATGCTTCCCACCTGATTGGAGTATTGCACCAGCCTTTAAGTAGGGGGCTATGATAGAAACAATTTCTTTTGGCATTTTACATTGATAACTATTTTAAACTCTTGAATTCCTAGTGTAGATACGCGTGCACTCGTTGAATAGTGCGAAAAGGGTGGCCCGCCGATGGCGGGCTATTCGTTACAATGCGTCTAGAAGGTTGCAAGGCAAGCTGAGCATGTTGCAGCATATAACTAAGACTGCCCATGGTTCACTATGGATATGGATGTCGCCGGTTGTTGTTGAATAATGCATTGAAAGGTTTCGTTTGGTTGCTAGTGCTTTTACTACGCCAAGCTGTATTCCTTTCGTTATGGCAATTATGCGAACATGTGGACCGGTGCTTGTTTGCAGGTATGCATCCACATATTCAATTTTGGCAAAAGGCTGGCTTAGGATGTCTAGTAGTAGCTCTTTCATCATGTTGAAATGCTGTTGAATATATGGCATCGCATTTTCTAGATCGCGGGCTTGTTTTTGAAGATTGTCTTGAATTTTCATTGAAGGTATTCCGGTTAATAAGGCCAGCTGATGGCTGGCCTTCATTTTATTTTTTCCAGTACATAGAAGTTTTGCCATTTGCACTATGCTGGCGCTGTATGTGCAATGCGCCTATTGCCATGAGCTTAGCGATATCGCGCCTAGTTTGGTCAGCATGCTCATTTTTGGTCTGTGCGTGCAGCTGGGGAAAGGTATACCGCTGGCGCGATTCCATTGCGTCAAAAAGTATTAACTGCCTTTCAGTCATTTTGACGCGTAGTGGATTGGTGAAGCCGCAGGCTAATAATTGCGACATCATCCCCTGTAGCGGAAGGACGTTATGAGGGCGCGCTATCATGCGGCTAGCCCTTCCGGCAGTCCTTGCGTCAGGATCGGCCTAAGCTGCTGCAGGTAATCAGCCCATACCATTTGCAGCCGGTGTTTCGGCATGCGCCCCCATTCCGGACTTGCCAGGGCTTCGGCAAAGGTTTGGCCTTTGATACTGAGTTCTGCGATATCGCGGCCAGCCAGATCGGCATTCGGGCGGCGCAGTGTGACAATGCCGGCGATGCGCTCACGGTTTTCGTGATAGACGCTAGAATCCCGGAATCTGCGGCCGTCTCGTTCAACCGGGCCAAAGTGTTCGTTTTCCCATACCACTATGGGGGCCGAAGTGCTGTCCAGTAGCGCCGCTAGGCCGTCTATGGTGTCGTCCATCGCCTGGCCGCCGACAAGTACGGTATGGATAAACACGCGGCGGCCTGCCGCGTTGAGTACGTCAATGGCGCCGGTCTCTGCCAGATAGCCCGTCGCTGGAATGAACGATGTCGCGCCGTTGTCGATGACTGCGGGGCCGTCATGCTCAAGCAACCACTCCACCATGGTGTCAAACTGGCGGCTGTTAATCTGGTTATCGTGGTTCAGGATATCCAGCCCCCGCGCTTGCAAGGCAGGGAAATGCATCAGGGTTTTGTTGACGGGATCGGTATCGACTCCCAACGGACGAATGCCAAAAATGGCCCAAATCGCTTGGGCGAGAAGGCTTGTGATGTGCGACTTGCCTACGCCGCCTTTGCCTTGAAGCGTAATGTGGGTGTCGTTGTATGTCATGAGTTCACCATTTTGTTTTTCCGTCTCTGAATTTCCCGTAGTCAAAGCGACCTGATCGGATTGACTGAGGCGAGGTCTTGGTGGCCGGCGTGGTTGCGATGGGCATATTGGCCGCGCTGGCCGGGATGTTTTGGGTTGCTTGGGCATGGGGTGCTTTCTTGTTTTCCTCGCGGCGGCGTTCACGATAGAGCGCGTTCCGGAATTCAACGTGGCTCATGTGCAGGCCATCGGCCGCCAGTGCCTCGATGATTTGGGCGTGCCTGACTCCGCGTTCTATTGCCGCCTTGATTTGTGGCAGGAGGCTGCGGAATCGTGCCGCTTTGCTCTCGCCTGTTCCTGCTAGAGCCGCAAGCAACTGGTTGGCGTCTGGTTTGCTCATGGGGGCTAACAAACTGCTCACTTTCCGCTAACGGGACGCTTACGGCGCGCTCACAAACTGCTAACGGCCGGTGACGCGTGCTAACGGAAATGAGCGTAAAAAAACGGCTGGTTAATCCCAGCCGTTGGCGGTGTCGGCGCGCAGGTAGATCCGTTCTGTGCGGTCGTTGATTCGTTGTCTTGTGCGATTCCTGCGGGTGGCCATTTCTGGCGGTAGGCCCGGAGGGGCAAAGACGCGCAGCAGCTGTTCGCGTCGATGCATCTGCCGCACGATGTAATGGCGCAGGCTCATTCCATTTCGTCTATCGACTGCGCTTGCTCTGCAA
This sequence comes from Chromobacterium sphagni, assembly GCF_001855555.1. Taxonomy (GTDB): domain Bacteria; phylum Pseudomonadota; class Gammaproteobacteria; order Burkholderiales; family Chromobacteriaceae; genus Chromobacterium; species Chromobacterium sphagni. The sequence continues at coordinate 509,845 of NZ_MKCT01000017.1, forward strand.
TGGCTTCTCTGAGCCAAGTGAGCGAGGAATCCAGATTGTCGGCCATGGCTTCCAGTGATTGGCCGTGAGAGGATCGCAGCTGACTTTCCGGCATTTCGCTGATTGCCTTGCGGGCCTCGTTGAGTTTGGCTTGCAGTTGCTCTTGCAGCTGCTCAAGCCCTTGCTTGAAGGCTTCCAGCGATGTCTTGTCCTGGTGGTGCATTTTTCATTCTCCTTAGATTCGGCAGCGCATGGCTGCATCCGATAACGTCCAATTGGGCGCTATCGGGTGCAGGCTTATGCCGACCAGCGGTTCAGGGACGCGCACGTTGTTTATCGTGCGGCTGGCCGGCATAAGCTTGGTGTCCACGCCTGGGTATGTCGGGCATGCGGTTGCGGCATCGGTACGGATGCCGAGACATTTTCATAGATTGTTAATGAGCGATCTACTTAAAGTAGGTTTTCGCACATTTTACAATCAAAAGTAGACACGTCAACCGAAAGTTCATTTAAATGAATTTTGTTGTTTGATTGGGATGATGTATTTCTAGATAAATTGTTATTATTCATTAACTTAGGATGTAGCTGCTGGTTGCTTGCCGCATCAGGCCCTATTCTTTGGAGGGATTTTTTAGGTTGCAAGATATATGGGGTTAACACCGGAAGTCGTTTCGATGTTGCGAGAGGTGACGCCCATGGCTATGGCCCAGTTGGTGCCTTGGCAGCGCTCGCTTCTGGCGATATCGGATCGGGATGATTTGAGGGCGTTCTTGCTTGGGCTGCAGATAAGCTTGCCTGGTTCGCCTCCTTTGCTGCTGGCCAGGATGTCGCGTGACATCCCGACACGAACGCCGATTCTGGCAATTGATTTGGGATGGCCAGGGCGCTGGCTGGATTTGTATCGGCGCCGCTCTTGGCATGAAGTCGATCCGGTTATCTTGGCCGGGGCGGGGAGGCCGATAGTTTGGTCCGACGAGCTTGCGCCGCAGGATGGAGATAGTCGGCGACTGCGCGACTTTAAATCAGCCTGCAAGCGCGCAGGAATGATGCATGGTCTGACCTATATTGCGGATCGTGATGAATGCAGGGTGATCATTTCTATGATCGGTGAAGCGGTCGAGCGAGAGGCTTACACGCGGCAGATGCTGGCTTTGTTGCTGCCGTCCCTGGCAAACGTTGCCGCTCGCGTATTGGCTCGGGATGCACGAATGGCTAAGTTTACCGATAGAGAAAGAGAGGTTTTTGACTTGCTAGTATGGGAGGGGCTGACGCAAAAACAGGTGGCCAAGCGCCTGGATATTAGTCTGAGTACGGTTAAGATTTACCTGAAAAATATGAGAAAGCTACATGGAGTCAAGACCTTATGTCAGCTTGCATATCGAGTGGCGGCTGTGGACGGGAGCTAGGAAATCGTCCAGTTAAGTATAAATACGTAATTAGACGAAAGGCTAGTTTTGCTCGTTAGTTTGAACGCGTATAGTTCGCGCTGCATATTCGATACAACCAAAAAGCAGAAATAAAAATGCAAACTAACGTTGAAAGCAAAGAATTAATTGCCGAAATAAGAGTAAGAATGAGAAATGATGGCAGCATTCTTGTTGACGAGTGGGGTGATGCCTTGCGTGTATGGACCTTCATGCTTAATTCAGCGTCCATGATGGCGCAGCGGCGTTCTTCGTCTACGAAAGCGGCATAGTAGGGGTAACTTCCGGAATAGAAAAAGCGGCCAACGGGCCGCTTTTACTTTTTCTTCTGCAGGGTGTCCGCCAAGCTTCTTAAGAAATCAGCTAGTGCGTCGTCGCCCTGAGCGACCAGCCAACTGGCCAGTTCCTTCGGGTCGGATATCGCAATGGTCCGATCCGGGGGGGGGGCTGGTTCTGGCATAGGGGCATCGTGTTGGGTGACGGTGATGCTGGGGCTGGTCACGGTGATGTCTGCCGTGAAGCTGCCATATTCCAAATCTGCTGGTTTTACGCCAAAGAGTTCGGCTAGCTTTGCAAGCTTTTCCGGACGCGGTCGGGCTGCGCCGCTCATGTAGCGCCGCATCATCTCGTAAGTGACTGGAACCTGCGTGGAAAACGCCTTAGGTGCGAGACCGTGTAGCTGCATTAGGGTGCAGATGTTCCGGGATAGCTGCGTTTCAGTGTTCTTTTCTTCAACCATAAGTTGAATGTTATCTGGATTAGGTAGCATGGTCATGTCTATTTAAGGTTGCTTTTTATGAACTTTGGCTCGATAATCCCGGCCCATGAAAGAAGCAACACCTATTGACGCCGTTTTTGCCCTGCTGGATGGGCCTTCTGCTGTCGGCCGGGCCTTCGGTCTGACGCCATGGGCGGTCTGCAAGTGGCGAGTGAAGGTTCCCGCAAGTCGTTGTATCGACTTGGAAAAAATGACTGACGGACAAGTCCGTTGCGAGTCTCTGCGGCCCGATATCGATTGGGCCTATCTGCGCGGGACAGCCTCCTCTGCGGTATCGAATCCAACTTAGATTACTCCTCGTTCCCTTGCTGTCAGCGGGAACGTTTGCCGGCTTGTCCGGCTTTTTTCTTGCGCGGGGTCGCAAGTTGCGGCCTCTGTAAATGACATTGGTAAATATGCTATCTGGAATAAACATGAATTGCATGCGCCATAGTTCGCACAAAACGCCAATAGCGGTGATTCGGGATTACGTAGATCTTTGGCGCAAACAGGAGGGCTTGAGCCGTCAGGCTGCAGCCGCCCGGATGGTGGAAACCTATTTAGTCATGGGTTTCGAACGCGTGTGGCCCATTGATTTCATGGTGGAGGGCGATGCGTATCAGGTGCTTAAGGCCAATTCGGATCGGATATGGCGTTGGCTGGATGATCAGATGAAAGAAAAGAACCTGCTCAATTGCAATGCCATGCCGGTGGTCCTGATGACATTGCCGCTTAGCATCCGCTTGCAGTGCTTGACCGAGTTGCTGGCGCCGCTGGGCATGGTTCCGGCTCAGTTGCTGATGCATGAGCCAACGGGTAGCCATGCCGCATTGATGATGGTGGCCACGAAAGAAACCGGGCTAGGTTTGTCAGCGTTTGCAGCCTTGGCCGAGGACATGACGCGAGAGCAGTTGACGAGAGCAAGAGCGGGCTTGTCTGAATCGATCAGCGCCAATGCCGAGTTATTGCGGTTTGTGGACTGCGCTTTGGCTCAGCCGGCTGAAGGAAGGTAGCGCGCGGATGTCCGACTGGCTGCGCATGGAGTTGTACCGCATGGCTTGGAAGGTATCCAAGGCCAAGCCGGAGGATAAGCCGCGGCTGCGGCGCCGCCATATCGAGCTATTGAAAAAATCCTTGGGGAGCCGGGATGGAGTGGGTGAGGGTAAGCGGTGACGTCGTCGCTGATGCCGCCTATGTGCTGAGCTTGCCGACCATACAGCTACGCGAACGCGAGTTGAGGCGCTTGGGCCGAGTCTACGGCGCTGGGCATCGTGAAAGCGTGAGCCGGGCAGCTAAAGAGAACTGGCCGGCGGCAGAGTCGAAATTGCCGCCGTTGCCGATGGAAAAACACAGTAACCCGCGACTTGCCGCGCTTGCGGCGGTTGGGGGGAAGGGGGCTATGAGAATTCTGCTATCTGAACCAGAGCAGGCGACTTTGTTGGAATGCAGCTTGGAAGCTTATCGGCTGTATGTGGCCGGCTTGCGGCCGTGCATGGACATGCAGACAGGCATCGTCGGCCGGGGCTATCCCGTTAGCCGCGCCGTGCTGGCGATCAACTGCCAGTATGTGCCGCCTCGCGGTAGTAAACGGCCAGCCTGGCGGCCGTCGCATAAGCAGGTTGACGCCTTGATTGAGGAGCTGATCCGGGTTGGATTGGTCAAGCGTGCCGCTGCAGTGCAAGAGGTGCAAAAGCTGGTGGTGAAACTGCCGTTGGCATTGGTGCGTGCGCAGGAGGAACGGGACATGAAAGGGAAAGGCAGAGAGGGAGAGCTTAAGGAGCTGAAAACCCTTGTCTGGAAACACATTCCCGACCATTTGCAGCGACTTGAACAGGATGGGAGCCGGCAGGATGAACAGGACATATCAGGGAGTCAGGGTAATGAATATACATATCACGCGCGAGAGGGAGCGGCCGCAGGACCGACAAGCCCGGCGGTGACGCTGGCGATTGCCGCGCGTCGGCTGGGGGTGAAGGTCGGCGGCGCTGCCCATCCTGCCGTGCAGGCATGGGCAGATGCCGGGGTGACGGTTCCGACGTTGGAGGAAGGCATCGCCCGCTGTCGCGCTTACATCTCAGCAGATGAACAGATTCCGGTCAAATATCTCGCCAGCGTTTTGAAGTCGATGGATGGGGACGGAAAACCGTCTGCAGGGCATGCCATACGCCGTGGGCTGCGAGTGGTGAAGGGTGGTCAAGCTGGACGGTCTGCGCCGGGTTGGCTAAGCCTGCCATCTGCGGAAGCGCATGAGGGGGCGGCTGTGATCGGGAATGTGAAGGGGGCCGCCGATGGATGGATTGAATAAGGCGCTGCGATATTTTGATGGTCTGGCGGTCTTGGGGCGCATGGTGCCGGCGATGGGTGCCTGTGCCGTGCATGGCGAGTTTGAGGCCGAGCTATTGCCGGGGCGGAAGCCGATTTGCTTGAAGTGCAGTCAAGAGAGGGAGCGGGAACGCAGAATGCAGGAACGGCGCGAAATGTTGTTGCAGGGTTGTGGCATTCCGGGGCGGTATCGACAGGCGAAGTTCCGGGACTTGCTGCCGGTGTGTGAGGCGCAGGCGGCAGTCATTGAGGCATTTAAGGGCTGGGTGGCTTGGGTGGGGCGGGACCGCAACGCCGGCAACGTGGTGATAACCGGCGGGCCGGGAACGGGTAAAACCCATATGGCCAGCGCCGCGACCTTGAACCTGATTGGACATTGTGGCCTTGGGGTGCGCTATGTGACGGCGGACCAGATGCGGACGGAGATATGCGAAACATGGGGGAGGCCCGGACGGAGCGAGCATGCCGAGCTTAGCCGTTTCGCCTCCTATCCGGTGCTGATCATTGATGAAGTCGAAATCTTGGACCCGAACGGGCATGGCCTGCGCTATCTGAATCGGGTGGTAGATAGCCGGTCGGCGGAAGGGCTGCCAACGGTCTACATCAGCAACCAGACAAAGGACGGTCTGCGGGACATGATTGGCTATCGGGCCGTGAGCCGGATGTATGAAAACGCCCTGATCCTGCAATGCAGCTGGGAGGATTACCGGGACCGCCGCCGAGCGGGCTGAGCGCGTCCGCATGGTAAAATTTCAGACTAAAACAAAGCCCGGCGCTGATCGGGCTAAGGGGTTTCCTCGCTGACAGATTTCGGGGAATCGTAATGGTTGTTGATGTCGTGGGTGCGGTGCGTTGGGCGCTGGAGCTTGTCGGGTCGGGTGGTTTGAAGGCTGCGCCATCCTTTGGCGAGGTGCGTGACGGGATGGCGTCGCGGGGACCAGAATTGGCACTGATGAACGCGCATGAACTTCATCGGGCATCGCTGATGATGGAGCAACGTTTCCATGTGGCGTTGATGACAAGGGTGTTGAGCGGCAGCTTGCCGCACTTGGAGGGATCGTTCAAAGAGTTGACTGCCTATGTTGCTCATTATGGCCAAGAGAGAGGCTTGAACGCCTTGCGGTTTGGCCGGGAGGGGATAGCGTATTGGGTCCGTTACTGGTTGACCGGAATGGGGTCGTTTCGAGAGTTCGGCCGTGAGTTCGGGATCGATGGCCAGACAGCGGCAGCCTTCTACCGAAGCCATATCGAAGTCTTGCTTGATGGCTGGCTATCGGCGGGCTGTGGCGCACTGGAGTCGATTGTATTGCGGCAGATGGAGGATGATGCGTTGCGTGTGGCTTGACGTGGGATGAATTCCGCAATAACATGCCGTCAACACCGCCATAGGTGCGTCCAAAGCCCAAGTCCATGACTTGGGCTTTTTGCATTTCTGCTATCGGATCATAGGACTTGAAGTGTGGACTCGATCTCCGATGTGACAGTTTTGGCCAGCGCTTGCAGGTGTGCCTTGTCTTCTGGTGCCAGTAGCTTGGGCCGTTTGTTGATGATGCAGAGCGTGCCAATACGGTAGCCTTTGGCCAGGATCAGCGGCGCACCAGCATAGAAGCGAATATTGGGGTCGCCAGTGACAAGGGGGTTGTCTGCAAAGCGTTCATCCTTTTGCGCATCACGAACTTCCATGACCTCTGATTGCAGAATGGCATGCCCGCAAAAACTGATTTCTCTAGGCGTTTCGCTGGCATCTAAGCCACTGCGCGATTTGAACCATTGGCGCTTTTGATCGACAAGGCTGATGAGTGCGATATCGACATCGAATCGAGAGCGGCAATAAGTTGTCAAAATATCAAATCGGTCTTCAGGCGGGGTATCTAAAATCAAGAGTTCTTGCAAAGCTTGGATGCGTTCTTTCTCATTGCTGGGAAGCGGTGGTGATAGCATCTAGATGGACTCCAGGCTGTGGACTTTTAGTATAGGAGATGCCCCTTCCTGATCAATTGCTTCATGGGTTCTAGTGAGTTTTACGTACCAGCCTCGGCTAGCCTGCCGGGGCATTTCTTTTTCTGGAGCTTCTTCTATGCCTGTTGCACCTTCCCGCCCTTGCCGTTACGCGATGCAGGGTTGTCGCCAGATGGCCGCGCCGGGCAACAGCTGCTGTCCGAACCATGCATCCCATGTACGCCGGGCGGCTGATCAGCGGCGGATGTCGGACGAAACCGTGGCCAAGGTTCGGCGCTGGTATCGGCAACGCATCTGGTTCGCCCGGCGTGATGCCTGCCTGAAAGCGGCGCTCTATCGCTGCGCTACGCCGGGATGCTTGGAGCGGGCGACCGATTGCGACCACATCCGCCCGCATCGCGGCGACTGGTCGTTGTTCATCAAGTCGTCCAATCATCAGGCGCTTTGCCATTCCTGCCACTCGCGCAAGACCGCGCGGGAGGACGGCGGGTTCGGCAACCGGCGGCGCGAGGCCGGCCAGGGGGTAGGGGGGTGAAATCCTTCCGCCCGGTCGCCTGGTCAAGACCGCGTGCCTAACCGCGTTTTTCTCCACGCTGGATTTTCATAGGGGGGGGTCTAAATCCCTCCGACAAGCCCCGAAAGGGGCTTTTTTGTTTTCTGTCGCGCTCAACTAGCGGAAAGGCTCTGAAATGGCCGGAAAAGCCCCTTTGCGAGCGGGTTCCGGCGTCATGCCCAAGCCGCCCGCCTTTTTGACTTCCAAGCGTTCCCGCGAGGTTTGGAAATACACCATCACCGCGCTAGACGGCGCTGGCCTGGACTGGACTTCCGCGTTGCTGCAGATCGCCCTGTTGGCTGACAAGGTGGACCAGTGGCGGGCACATGTCGAGGAGGTGGACCGCTATGGCCATCGCTACGACGAGGATGCCAACGGTGGTTCACTGGAAACCGATGAGTCCCGCGCCGAGCGACGGACGCGGGGTGAGGTGATGAAAGACCTGGACGACGGCGGCTTGACGGTGATCGCCGCCGGCCAGGTGCGCGCCCTGGATCGGATGTTGACGGCGGATTTGTTCGCCGCCGATCCCTTTGCGGTGATGGATCAGCTGGGCGAGGGCGGTGCCAATCTGCCAAAAAAGCCGCCCTGGTCGATGACCAAAGGCGAGGCACGGATCTGGCGCGAGATACAGCCATTGCTGCAGGCGTCCGGATTTGACTATTCAACGGCCGGCATCGCGCTGGGCTTGATATGTGCGGCTATTACCGACTGGCAAGCCTGCAAACAGTGGATTTTGGACAATCGGGGCATGATTTTCGCGGCGGCCAAGGATACCGGCCGCCGGTATGAAGTCAGCGCCAGCTACAACCGGGCAAAGATCGCCAAACAGATACGCGAATTGCTCAAACGAAATGGAATGACGGTGGCCTCATGCGCAAGAACCAAGGCGCTAAGCAAGGGCCGGGTGATAAGCAAGGACTTGGCCGAGCTGCTGGGGTACATCAACGACAATCCGGATTGATTCCGGCCTGTTACGTTTTGCAGCCGTGGGATCAGTACGGCCTGGACGTGCTAGAGGGCCGCATCAAGGTCGGCCGCTATGTGCGCCTGGCGGTAGAGCGGCATTTCCGCGACTTGCAGCAGCAGGAAGCGCGCGGCCTGCTCTGGCGGCCGGAAAAAGCCGCTCATGCATTGGGTTTTTTTCCGCGCTATTGCCGCCACTTCGAAGGCGAGTGGGCTGGCCAGGAGGTGGTGCTGGCGCCGTGGCAGGCGTTCTGGATTGCGGTCGAGTTTGGTTGGTACAACCGGAACGGCCGACGCCGTTTCCGCACCTTTTACGAAGAAGTCGCGCGCAAAAACGGCAAGTCCACCAAGTTGGCCGGCCTGGGCCTGTACCTGTTCGCCGCCGACAAGGAAGCCGGCGCGCAAGTCTACACGGCAGCGACGAAATTAGAGCAAGCCAAAATCACGCATGCGGCGGCGGAAATGATGGTCGCCAAGTCGCCCGCCTTGCGCCAGCTGGTACAGAACCACAAAAACAAGTTGTGGATACCTGGCACGGCGAACAAGTTCATCCCATTGGGCGCCGACGCCAAGACGTTGGATGGCCTCAACGTCCACGGCGCGATTATCGATGAACTACATGCGCACCCTTCGCGCGGCCTATGGGACGTGATCGATACCGGGCGTGGATCGAGACGACGCAGCGTGATGCACGCGATTACCACGGCCGGTTTCAACCAAGAGGGCAGCATCTGCTTGGAGCAGCGCAATTACCTGATCCGGATTTTGGAAAATCAGGGCAAAGACCCAGCGCTAGAGGACGACAGTTTCGGCGGCGTGATCTACACGCTGGACCCGGAGGACGATTGGTTTGACGAGTCGGTATGGTGCAAGGCCAATCCGAATCTTGGCGTGTCGGTGTTCCTGGAAGAGTTGCGCACGCAGGCGCAAAAGGCGCGTGTGGTGCCGACCGCGCTGTTCAACTTCCTGACCAAGCGCCTGAACATCTGGACGCAAGCGGTTGATAGCTGGATTTCCCTGGACGAATGGGACAAGGGAACAGCCGCGGTCGATCCTGAGTTGCTGCGGCATCGGCGTTGCTTCGGCGGCTTGGACCTAGCCAGCAAGACCGATATTGCCGCCTGGGTGCTGCTGTTCCCGCCTGAGAAGCCGGGGGCGCCATGGCAGGTTCTGCCGCGTTTTTTTGTGCCGGCCGACAACATGCTGGCGCGTGACAAAAGCGACAGGGTTTCCTATTCGACTTGGGCGCGGCAAGGCTACATCACGGCCACCGCCGGCACGCGGATCGATCAGGAAGTGATCCGCGCCCAGATCCTGGCCGATGCCCGGCAATTCGATCTGCAGGCCATCGGCTTTGACGAATGGAACGCCGGCAAGCTGGCTACCGAACTGACAGAAGACGGGCTGCAGTTGGTCGCGCTGTCACAGAATTTCCAAAACTTGTCCGATCCGACGAAAGAACTTGAAGCCTTGATCAAGTCGCAAGCGCTGGCCCATGGCGGCCATCCGGTATTGCGCTGGATGGCCGGCAATGTGGTGGTGCTGCGCGACTCCAACGACAACTATCGCCCGAACAAGGGGAAGTCGCGGGAGAAGATCGACGGCATTGTGGCGCTGGTGATGGCATTGAATCGGGCGCTGTATCACGCCCCGGCGGAATCGTTCGTTTCCGCCTACGAAGACGAGGTGTGTTTGTGAATAAGTTGGACTATTTGACGCTGCTGGTTGGCCTGGCCGGCGCGGCGGCGGTAACGGTCGGCATGGCGCTACTGCATGCGGCGGCCGGTTGGGTGGTGGGCGGTGGCTTTGGGCTGGCCTGGTCGTGGATGACGGCGCGCAGCGCGGGAAGGGCGCGCTGATGTTCATGTCGCAGCAGTTTGGCCAGTCTGCGGCCTCGCCCGATCCGGGTTGGCTCTCCAGCCTGCTGGGCGGGGCAGCCAAGAGCGCGGCAGGCGTGGCGGTGTCGCCAAACAAGGCGCTGTCGATTACTACCTATCAGGCATGCATCACCCTGCTGGCCGAGTCGCTGGCGCAACTGCCTTGCGAGCTGTACCGCCGCAACGGGGATCAGCGCGAGCGGGTGACGGACCATCCAGTGGCCCGCCTGCTGCGCCAGCCTAACGGCTGGCAAACCCCGTTCGAATTCAACGAAGGGACGCAGATCGCCGCTGCGCATGGAGGCAACGCCTATTCCTATATCGAGCGCGACCGGGCCGGGCGGCCTGTGGCGCTGCTGCCGCTGGACACGGGCAAGGTGTCGGTTCTGCGCGGAGCCGACTCGCTGCCGTACTACCAGTTTGAAGGGCAGGAGCCGATGCCGGCGCGCATGGTTCATCATGTGCGGTGGTTTTCGCTCAACGGGTATACCGGCGTCAGCCCGGTGCAGTTGCATTGCGACAGCCTGGGCCTAGCCCTGGCTACCCATGGCCACGCCAGCGCGGTGTTTGCCAACGGCACGCACCTGGCCGGCGTGCTGGAGCGTCCGGCAGAGGTCGGCGGACAGGAACTCAAGCCGTTGAGTCCGGAGCGGGTGCGGCAAATCAAGGCGGCGTGGAAAGCCGAGTACGCGGGCCGGGACAACGCGATGAAAGTCGCTTTGCTGCAGGAGGGCATCAACTTCCGTCCGCTGTCGATGACCAATGCCGATGCCCAACTGATCGATGCCCGCAAGCTGTCGGCTCTGGAGGTAGCGCAGATTTTCAAAATGCCGCCACACAAAGTTGGTCTCTTGGATCGGGCGACAAACAACAACATCGAGCATCAGGGCATCGAGTATGTGATCTATTGCCTGATGCCCTGGATCAAACGCCACGAACAGGCCCGCATGCGCGACCTGTTGTTGCCGTCCGAACGTGGCGAGCTGTACATCGAGTTCAACGTGTCCGGCCTGCTGCGCGGCGACACGCAGAGCCGCTATGCCGCGTATGCAATTGGGCGGCAATGGGGCTGGTTGTCTGCCAACGACATCCGGCGCTTGGAAAACCTGCCGCCTATCCCCGGAGGCGATGTCTATATGCAGCCGCTCAATATGGTGGACACGCGCGGCGCATCGCTGCAGGGCAAGCCTGATGCCAAGGCCCTGGCAGAGGTCGAAAGCATTCTGCAATAACTACCCGTTTTGTAACCAGCCCGCCGCAAGGCGGGTTTTTTTATGCGGGAAGGTAAGGCATGCAGCCAATTGAATCGGAACTGGCGTGGGAAACTGGTGAGCAAATCATCGAGGCGGTGAAGGAGGGCCGCCGCGACGTGATGGATTTGGAAGACCCGGTAAGCGCCTGGGGAGCCGAATGAATGAGCTGGCTCTTTTCGGCGGGGCTGGTGGCGGAATACTCGGTGGCCACCTGTTGGGATGGCGCACCGTCTGCGCCGTTGAGCGTGATGCCTACGCCGCACAAGTTCTGGCGCAACGACAGACCGATGGATGTCTCGCGCCTTTCCCAATTTGGTCTGACGTGTGCAGTTTTGACGGAAGACCGTGGGCGGGACTTGTTGACGTGGTATCGGGCGGCTTTCCTTGCCAAGACATCAGCGCCGCAGGGCGGGGCGCCGGTATCGAGGGCGAGCGGTCGGGACTATGGGCCGAAATGGCAAGAATTATCGGTGAAGTACAGCCCCGATTCATCTTGCTGGAAAACTCACCTTTGCTTGTGGGCCGAGGACTTGCCCTGGTCGTCGGTGATCTTGCCCAAATGGGGTTCGATGCGGAATGGGCTTGCCTATCAGCATCCGACCTTGGAGCGCCCCATAAGCGAGATCGAATCTGGCTCGCCGCAGTGGCAAACCGTGGTCGCGGACGATGCGATAGAGCGGGCGGCGGGCAAGTGGAATTCCCGGGGAGAGCCGAGGCTGAGCGCGCAAGTGAAGCTATGGCCGACGCCGACCGCTTGCGCCAGCAAGGGAACGTCACCCGGTTCGTTGATCCGGAAGACCGGCGCCAGCAGGGAGCGGGACCGGCTGGACCATGCGGTGATGGCTTCGGACCATGGCCAGCTGAACCCGGAATGGGTCGAGTGGTTGATGGGTTGGCCCATCGGATGGACCGGATTAGGGCGCTTGGAAATGGACAGGTTCCGCGCGTGGCAGCGGCAGCATGGGCCTGCCTGGGGTCAAAAGCAGCCTAGCCCTACCTGCGAAAAGAGCTTTGCAGCCCGCAAGGATCAGAAAGAGAGAGACAACACATGAACGTTTCCAACTACACGCCGCCGGCGGCCATGATCGGCGGCCAGGGCGGCAGTCTGCTGGCGGCCGTGCTGGTCGGCGCATTGTCGCGCCATCCGGTGGCGGCCTCGTTGCCACAGCTGGCCATGCCGCCGGCAAAGGCTGGCCAGTGAGGGGGCAATTCCTGCTGTCGCAGCTGATGAATCAGCCGCACATGGTATTGCCGGACGTGCTGCATGAGGCGGTGGCCTGGGCCGGGGAGCGGGCCGGCGTCGAGTTGCGCCAGCTGGGCGTCCACGTCGCCGCCGCGCTGCAGCCTGCAGCCTGGCGCGAGGATGGCGGCCGGGCATCGATGGCCAGCCTGGCGGAACAGCGGATGCAGTCCGCGCAGCAAACGGGCCTGCTGGTGATCCCGGTGCAAGGGCTGTTGGTGGCGCGCGAAGCGAACGTCAATCTGTGCGCCACGCAAACCAGCTATGAAGGCATCCGCAGCCAGATACAAGCGGGTCTGAACGATCCGCGTGTTAGCGCCATGGTGCTGGAGCTGGATAGTCCTGGCGGCGCGGTGGTCGGCTGTTTCGAGCTGGTGGCCGACATCGAGGCGGCCAAGGCGGTCAAGCCGATTCACGCCCTGGTGCATTTCAACGCGTTTTCCGCTGCCTACGCCATCGCCTGCGCCTGCAGCGATATCACGCTGTCGGAATCGTCGGGGGTGGGGTCCATTGGCGTGATCATGAAACATGCCGACTTCAGCCAGCAGCTGGCCAGTTCCGGCGTAGCTGTCACCACGTTTTACCGGGGCGCGCGCAAAAACGACATGGCCAGCGATGCGCCGTTGTCGGACGACGCTCGCGCGATGGTCGAAAAGCGCATGGACGCCTATTACGACAAGTTCGCCGGAGTGGTGGCGAGCAACCGCGGCCTTTCCGTCGCGGCGGTCAAGGCGACCGATGCCGGGCTGTTTTTCGGCGCTGAGGCTGTGCTTGTCGGCCTGGCCGACCGGGTGGAAAGCCAGCAATTGGCAATCAACCGGATGGCGGCCGAGGTGGCCGCGAGCCGGCCGCCGCCGCTTGCGTCTTCCCGGCGCGCGACCGCCGCCGCCATGGCGATGGCCGCCCAGCTGTAACCCAACGCAAACCCAACATACCGCGCCTTCGGGCGCGTTTTTCATTTCAGCCGCTTCCAGCGGCTTTTTTTACGTCTGGAGTCTGGATGTCCGTAGTGCTTGAGTTGAAAAAACGCCGTGCCGAACTGTCCGCCGCTGTGAACCAACTGGCCGCCCTGGAGGCGACCGGCGCCGCGCTGAACGCCGAGCAGGTGGCCAGCATCGACGCGATGCAAAAAGAGTTTGATGACATCGGGGCCAAGATCGCCCGCGCCGAAGCCGCCGAGCGAATGACGGCCGCCACGGCACAGCCGGTGGACAACCCGCAAGGCCCGCGCGTAGCTGCGGCGCCGATCCATGCGACGCCGGCCGCGCCGACCGTGAAGGGCGGCGGCATGGCGCGCATGGCGGCGGCGCTGATCGAGGCGCAGGGCAATTACCGCGAGGCCGCCAATATCGCGGATGAACGCGGTTATGGCCAGGAGGTGGCGGCGGCGCTCAATACCGGGTCGCCGTCCGCTGGCGGCGTGCTGGTGCCAACCAATATGGCGCGCGAAGTGATCGAGCTGCTGCGTCCTAAAACCGTGGTACGCAAGCTGGGCGCGCGCTCGCTGCCGCTGAACAACGGCAATTTGACGATTCCGCGTCTGCGAGGCGGGGCGACGGTCGGCTATATCGGCTCTGACAGCGACGCGCCCGTAACCGGCGTGAAGTTCGATGACCTGAAGCTGTCGAGCAAAAAGATGTCGGCTCTGGTGCCGATCAGCAATGACTTGCTGAGCAATGCCGGCATCAGCCCGAACGTCGATCAGCTGATTGTGGATGACCTGACATCGTCGGTCGGCGCGCGCGAGGACAAGGCGTTTTTGCGTGACGACGGCAGCGGCAACCTGCCCAAGGGCCTGCGTCATTGGGCCTTGGCCAATAGCGTGTTTACCGCGCCGGAGCTGAGCGCCATCGATGCGGCTGCGCTGCAGGTGCTGGAAAACTTCCTGAACAAGTTGATTCTGTCGCTGGAAGGCGCGGACGCCAATATGGTGTCGCCGGGCTGGGTGATGTCCCCGAGGACTTTCCGTTTCTTGGAGGGCCTGAAGGACATGAAGGGCAGCAAGGTCTATCCGGAGTTGGCCAATCGAACGCTGAAGGGCTACCCGGTCGGCGTGACGACGCAAATCCCGAACAACCTGGGCAAGGATGGCGACGAGTCAGAATTGTATTTCGCCGACTTCGGCGACTGCTTCATCGGTGAAGACCAGTCCCTGGTAATCGATTTTTCCAAGGAAGCCACTTACAAGGATACTGACGGCCAGATGGTAAGCGCCTTCCAGCGCGACCAGACGCTTATCCGCGTCATTGCCAAGCATGATTTTGGTCCGCGTCACCAAGAGTCGATTGCGGTCGGCGTCGGCATCAAGTGGGGCAAGTAAGTACGGTTCAAGGCTCGCGCAAGCGGGCCTTTTTATATAGGAGGTAGGGAACATGATCACAGTTGAATTCGTGAAGCCGCACGGAATGTATACGCCGGGCGACGTGGCCGGCTTTGAAGACCACGAGAAGGCCGACGCGCTGCAGGCGGCGGGGGTGGCACGTCTGCATGGCGAGGAGGCGGAAGGCGAGCCGGAGAGCAAGCCGGTGCCGGCCAAGAGCAAGGCCAAGGTGCAGCCAGCCAGCGAAGGCGCGTAAATGGCCGCCGAGGTAATCCGGCGCAGTCCGGCGACAGTGCTGACGCTGGAGGAGGTGCGGCAGCAATGCCGCATCGATGCGGATCTGACCGACGACGACAGCTTGCTGCAGATGATCGAGCGGGCTGCCGTCGCCAGCGCCGAGGCCAGGGCCGGCGGGCCGCTGCTGATGGCGGATTGCCGCGAGACGCTGGACACCTGGCCAGGCCTGCCCTGGTTGTATCTGGAAATTGCGGGCGGGCGCGAGGTAGTTGCCATCGAAGCGATGCAGCAAGGGCAGCGCCAGCCGCTGCCGCTGAATGCCTTCCACATCGAGCAAGACGGGCGGCGTTTGTGCCTCAAGCCGCTGCGAAGCTGGCCGGAGGTAGACCCGGTGCCAGGGGCAATTTCGATAGCCTACCGGGCTGGCTTTGCCGAGGACGGGCAGGACGTGCCGGAGGACATGCGGCAGTGGCTGCGCTTCCGGGTTGCCACGTTATACGCCTACCGCGAAGAGATCAGCGCCGGCAGCGTGGTGGCCCTGCCGGATGGCCTGGTGGATAGTTTGATTGCCCATTACTGCCCGGCGGGTGGATGGATTTGAACAAGGGGAAATGTGTGGATAAGGATTGGCGTTGGGTTGAGGCCCGTGTAATCAAAACTCTCGAAGGAAATGAGAATTACCGGCTGAATGACTTGCTGTTCATGCCTGCGGATTTTTTAGAGATAGAGGAGATTGGCGAATATTTGGAGTGCGGAGAAGAAGCGGTTCGCGCTGCCGTGGCGGCGGGTGGTCGTCGCCAGTATTACTTTACGGAGGAAGAGTGGGCAAGCGGCAAGGCCGATGCAGTGCTGCGCGCTGATTTCATGGAGGTATTCGAGCGGGTCGGCCTCGCCTTGGAGGATGGGAACGAGGGCGCGGCTTGAATGCGTCGATGCTGAAAGACCGCATTCGGTTGAGCCAGCCTACCAAGACGCGCACCCCATCCGGCGCGGTGCGGGAGGTCTGGAGCGAACCGAAAGCGGTGCATGCGCGGGTGGACTACCTGGGGGCGCGAACCTACACGGCAGCGCTGGCCGAGCAAACAGGCTGCAGGGTCCGGGCGACCATCCGCTGCCGCGTGGTGGCGGATGGCTGGCGGGTGCTGGTCCATGGCCAGCCGTTCAAAATCAAAACGGCGGAGCCGCACAAGGAGCCTGGCTATTTGGTGCTGATGCTGGAAACGCATGATGGCAACGGGTGAGGTTCATGGCCTGGATGCGCTGATGCGCCATCTGGATGCAGTGCCGCGCAACCTGCAGCGCAAGATTTTGCGCCGGGGGCTGCGCAAGGGGGCCGCCCTGGTGCGGGACGAGGCCCGCCGCCGGGTGCAGCGTCGATCCGGCTTGCTGGCCAAGTCGATTGTCGTCGCCAGTTCGCGGGGCAGTGGCCAGCGCGGAGCGGTGGCTTACAAGGTGGGGCTACGCTCGCGGGCCTGGTACGGGCGCTATCTGGAGTATGGCCACGTCAAGCGTGGGCGAGGGCAGAAGATCGCAGGCGGCGAGCGGCGACGAACGGCGACGCGGGAAGTCCTGAAAGGGGCGGGGCAATTTGTCCCGCCCTATCCATTTATGCGCCCTGCGGCGGAAAAGCTGCCGGATGCGGTCGGGATCGTCGCGGACGAAGTGCGGGCGGCGTTGATCAGTGGGGAGTTGATGAGGTGATAGGGGCGGTATTGGTGGAGCTGCTGGCCGCGCCAGAGGTGGCCGCGTTGGTGGGCGACCGGGTGTATCCGGTGGAGCTGCCGGGCGAACCGGAGTTACCGGCGATGGCTTATCAGGTAGTAGACGAAAAGCGGCACCAAGCAGCGCGCCGGCCTACTGGCGGTGTGCGCAGTTTGGTGCAGCTGTCGATTGTCGCGCCCGACTATGATGCCGCCTATGCGGTGGCCTGGGTGGTGCGGCGTCGGCTGGCGCGATGGCGAGGCGTGGCGGGCGGGGTACTGATTTACGACACTTTGGAAGAGTCGTCGCAGGACGCTGGAGAAAGCACGCCGCATATGGTGGCGATGACCTGGCGCATTTATTGGAAAGAAGCATGAGCAAGATTCAGTCATTGATTTTGGGAGTGGAGCAGGCGCTACTTGGTGCCACGCCGGCAGATAACCGGGTGAGCCGCGACCTTGAACGCGGCTACAGCTTTGGCGAGTTCCCGGCGCTGCTGCTGCATCAGCTGCAGGATATACCGTTGTCCGGAAGTCCCGTTGGCTATGAGTACCGGCAATTGTCGGTGGAGCTGGAAATCCGGGCGGATGGCGATGTGCCGCATGAGGCGTGTAATGAGGTGCTAGAGGCTGCGCATGGGGCGCTGCATGCCTCGCTGGAGGTGCAAGACCTGCAGTCCGGCATGGTGGAATGGGGGTATGACGAAGAAAACCCGGCGCTGGGTGTCTGCCGGGCGCACTACCTGCTGACCTACCGGCGCAGGGAAGGTGAGTTGTAGGAATTTCCAAGTGGTACTGGTTGGAAAATGTTCGGCTCGCTACGGCGGGCTTTTTTTGTGCCTGGGAGGAATGCGGTGGCATTGAACAGCAAGAGGGTGGCGATTATCGCCAAGGTGGAAACGAAAGAGGGCGTGGACGCGGTGCCGACCGGCGCGGCGAATGCGATTTTGGTGGCAAGCCCCAAGGTGACGCCGCTGGAAAGCGACAAGGCGGAACGCAATGTGGTGCGGCCTTACTTCGGCAATGCGGAATCGGTTGTTACCGGCGTCCGCATGAAAGCGGAGTTTGAAGTTGAGTTGGCCGGCGCGGGAGCGCCTGGTTCGGCCCCGGCCTGGGGGGTGTTGCTGCGCGGCTGCGGATTCGCGGAAACCGTCACCAAGGACGCCAGCGCCAGCTATGCGCCGATTTCGGCCGGGCATGAGTCGCTGACCCTCTATTACAACCTGGACGGCGTGCAGCATAAGCTGTTGGGCGCTCGCGGCACGGTGTCGCTGGACCTGCAGAACAAAGCCTTCCCCAAAATGAAGTTCGTGTTTACCGGCGTGCATGGCGGCATTGTCGATGCGCCTGCGCCAGCCTTGAAGCTGACGCCATTTCAAACCCCGATGCCGTTCGACGCCGCCAACGTCGCCAGCTTTTCGCTGTTCGGCTTTAGCCCGGCGGTACAGAGCCTGTCGCTGGACATGGCCAACGAGGTCAAGCATCGGGGGTTGCCAGGCGGCGTGGAAAGCGTGCTGATTACCGGGCGCAAGCCATCAGGTTCGGTACAAATCGAGTCCACCCGGATTGCCGAAAAGGACTGGTTCGCGCTGGCGCGCACGGCGGAGCGCGGCGCGCTCGCCCTGGTGCATGGCAAGACCGCCGGCAACATCATCCAGATTGACGCCACGGTCAGCATCGGCAGCGCCGACTACGGCGACAGCGACAACATCAGCATGACCACGCTGCCCCTCGCCCTGTTGCCGACCAATGGCGACGACGAAATCAAAATCACTGTTCGATAGGAAGCCCATGTTCAAGATCGCAAACAGCGGCACTGTACGCGTACCAGCTGAAATCCTCACGCGTACCGAGTCTGGCGCGGAAAACAAAATCACCATCCAGCTGACGGGCCGTTTGCTGACGCAGCCGGCTTGGGATGCGCTGTTCGCCAAGTACGCGGCGGAGGCCGGCGCGGGTGAGCTGTCCGAGGTCTACCGCCAAAACGCCCGCCTCTATGCCGAGGTGTTCACAGCGTGGGAGGGGGTGACGGATGCGGACGGCGAGGCGCTGCCGCTGTCGCAGGCGGCGCTTGAGGCGGCCTTGCTGTCGGTGGATGGGCCGCAGGTCAACGCCGCTTTGCAGCAGGCTGTCCATGCCCTGCGCTTCGGTGCCGTCCGAAAAAACTGATTGAGGCGGTGCGCTGGGAGTTTGGCGAGCGCGCCGCCAGCCGATCGGAGGATCGGCAAGCGCTGCTGGATGCCGGGGTGCCACTGGATCAGGTGGACGGCCTGCTGCCAGGCCGGCGCGAAGAGGCGACATTCGAGCTGCTGCCGGACGCGTTGCCGGCCTGGCGGTTATGGCAGGCGATGCAAACACAATGGCGACTCGGGCCGGCGGGCGTATACGGCCTGGACTATGCGGTGCTACCGGTGGTGGAGCAGCGTTGCGGCATCGAGCGGGAAGAGGCTGGGCAGTTGTTTGCCTGCCTGCAGGACATGGAGCGCGAAGCGTTGCGGATGATGGCAAAGAAGGGGGCATGAGGTGGCAGCGCAAAATGTAGGCTCGCTGGTGATCAATCTGGAAGCGCGGGTTGCCCAGCTGCAAGGCGATATGGCTGCGACCAAGCGTGTTGTCAGCGATGCAATGGACAACGTGGAGCGCGACGCCAAGCGCGGGGCCAAGGCGCTGGAGGAGGCCGCAAGCAGCGCTGGCATGCTGGCGCGTGCCGGGGCGGCAATTGCCGGGGCGTTCGCGCTGTCTGCCGTCAAAGACAGCGTGGTGTCGGTGGCAACGGCCTTGAATCAGGCGCAGATTGCCAGCGAGCGCCTGCAGAAATCGTTGTTCTATGCCAACGGCGGCGACATCAAGGCGATTGCGTCGGACATCGAGTGGCTGCGCCGGCAAACGTCCGGCCTGGGGCTGGATTTCGCGCAGGCGTCGGCGTCCTATGCGCAGTTTGCCGGTGCGGTGAAGGGAACGCCGCTGGCGCCCTATGCGCGCCAGGTGTTCGACTCGCTGTCCACGGCGGCCAGCGCTTTCGGCTTGTCGGCGGAAACGGCGCAGGGCGCGATGCTCGCCCTGGTGCAGATGTCAGCCAAGGGGGTGGTGTCGGCGGAAGAGTTCCGGGGACAGTTGGCCGAGCATTTGCCGATTGCCACACAAGCGGCGGCCAAGGCGCTGGGCGTCACGACTGGCGAATTCAGCAAGATGTTGGAGTCCGGCAACTTGCTGGCGGTGGACTTCCTACCCAAGTTCGCCGCCGAGCTGAAGAAGATGAGCGCGGACGCGGCGGCCTTCGGTGGCGAGACGCAAAAGGCCAGCGCCAATTTCGTCAATTCGTGGGAGGCGATGAAGACCGAGGTGGCGCAATCCGGCGTGGCCTCGTTCATCGCCGGCCAACTGGCGATTTTGACGGACGCCTTTGACGATGTGTCGGAGTCGATCCGCCAGGCGCGCAAGGAGGGGGCGGGTTTTTGGGGGCAGGCGATGGCGGGCGGCGGCGCGGTGATGCGCTTTGCAAACCCGGTCAATGCGCTGCATTACGACGCGCAGAGCGAAAACGCCCGCGCCGCCCAATTGAAGGGACGCATCAAGGAGGCTGAGGACACCTTCAACGACTTTTCTTTTTCGCAGACGCGGGAGCAAAAAAGGGCCGCGCTGCAGTTGATGAAATCGGAGCTGGTCGAGCTGGAAAAACGCGCCAAGGCTGTGACGGCGGACGCCGCCGCCGGGGCCAAGGCGGAAGAGGCCAAAGCGGCAGCGCGCAAGGATGCCGAGGCGCGGGCCAAGGCGTATGCGAGCGACGATTCGCGCCAGAGCGACCGCGAGCAGTACGACAAGCGGGCGAAGAAGGAGGAGGACGCTTTCAAGGCCGCGGTCGTCGGGTTGGAGAAGGGCAGCAAGGCATATCAAGATGCCGAAAAGGCGCACCAGACCGCCGTCAGCAAGCTGCGCGAGGACTTCGACAAGAAACAAGGTGCCGAGCGTAAGAAGGCTGGTGCGCAAGGGCGGCGTGAGGATGCCGCCATCGATGCGATGCAGCGTGAAATCATGGGCGTCGAAAAGCTATCCGCCGTTGAGCGGGCGCGCTTTGAGATCGCAGAAGGCAAGTATGCCGGCTGGAGCGCAGCCAGCCAGCAGCGCTTGCTGTCGCTGGCGTCCGAATTGGACGCAACCCGCCAACTGCGGCAGGAGAACAAAAAGTTCCTGGACGAGCTGAACCGCGATGTTGAGCAATACGAGGCGCACCAGCGTGACGTGGCCAAGCGGTTGCGTGGTGGCGAGTACGACAACGCGGCGCAGCGGCTACAGCGGGATCATCGTGAACGGTCGTTAGACATCGAATACAACCACGGCCTGTCCGACGACGAAAAGCGCGATTACGGCCAGAAAGAAGACCGGCGCAACGAACGGGCGGTGGACGCCCTGCGTAGCAGCGAGCGCCAGGGGATCGGCCTGCAGTCCGAAGAGCAGCAGTTGCAGGAACAGTATGAGCGCCGCAGGCAGCTGATCATGGATGCCACCACGCTGACCGAAACCGAGCGGGCCGACTACATCCGCCGCAATCAAGAGCAGTTGAATGCGGACCTGTTGAATCTGGAGCGCAACCGCGCATCCGCGATGCTATCGAGTTCCAGCCAGCTGTTTGACGGCCTGGCCGGACTGGCGGCCAGCTTCAAGGGCAAAAACAGCGGTATCTACCGGGCAATGTTCGCCGCCAGCAAGGCATTCGCCATTGCCGACTCCATTATCAAGATTCAGCAGGCTGTGGCCGGCGCGGCGGCGTCTGCGCCGTTTCCGGCCAATCTGGGGGCGATGGCGTCGGTGGTGTCGGCAACTGCGGGCCTGGTGTCCTCTATCAGCAGCACAAACTTGTCCGGCATGGCGCATGACGGTATCGACAACATTCCGCGTGAAGGGACGTGGCTGCTGGACAAGGGGGAACGGGTAGTTGATAGGCGCACGAATAGCGACCTGAAAGACTTTCTTGCCCGCGTGAATGCGCCCACGACCGCGCCCGCCGCGTCGGCCCAGCCGGTCAAAGTGATCGTCAATAACCTGGCTCCGGGAGCCGTGGCCAGGACGGAGGAGCGGCAGGGGCCGGATGGTGGGCGGGAAATTTTAGTGCTGGTGGAGCGGGTAATAGACAACAAGCTGGCCAGTGCGATGAGGCCGGACGGTGACATTTACAACTTTGTTCGGGGGTAGATATGGCGGCTGAAACATTCAGCTGGACGCCGCTGTTTGGCGGGTCGTCGTCGATCCGGGCGCGAGTGCGTGAAGCCAAGTTCGGCGATGGCTATGTGCAGCGCGTGGCGGACGGCATCAACACCATGGCGCGCAGCCGCAAGCTGTCGTTCGCGGGGGATGCGGCGATGTGCGACGCCATCGAGGCGTTTCTCGCGCGTCAGGGCGGGGCGCGCTGGTTCTGGTTCACTTATCCCGGCGCGGCGCGCTGCAAGGTTCGTTGCGCGGAATGGGACCGTTCTTACCTGGCCGCCGGGGATGAAGTGGTGAGCGCGGCGTTTGAACAAGTATTTGATCCGGGGGAGTGATGGGAGAGATACACGCAGAAAAACAGCGCCTGGTGCATGACGCCCTGGTGCAGCTATTCGAGATACGGCCGCCGGCCAGCGAAGTGATGCAGCCGCTGCGCTTTACTGCCAGCGGCAACGGCCAGGCGGTGACGTTTCAGGGGCTGACCTACGAGCCGTGGGCGATGGAGGCCAAGGGCTTTGAAAGCAGCCACAAGGGCGCGCCGCGTCCGAAGCTTTCAATCAGCAATATAGGCACGCTGCCGGACGGCAGGCCGCTGCGCGGCATCTTCACGGCGCTGGTGATGCAACATCAAGGCTTGGTCGGCTGGGAGGTGGTCCGACGGCTGACCCACGCCAAATTCTGCGCCGGGGGCGAGCTGGCGGCCTTCCCGGAAATGCACCCGGAGGAAATTTGGCTGATCAACCGGCGCGAGGCCGATAACGGCGATGTGCTCACTTTCGAGTTGCGCAGTCGGCTGGACCTGGCCGGGAGGCGAGCGCCGGGGGTGCTGGTGACGCGCTATTGTCCGGCGCATGTGGTCTACCGGGGTGCGCATTGCGGCTATCAGGGCGCGGCCATGTTCGACGCCAACGACAAGCCGGTGACTGACAAGCGGCTGGATCGATGCGGTAAACGGTTGGCCAGCTGCAAAAACCGGGACAATCTGGCCAACTACGGCGGTTGCCCCGGAATGAGGCGCTACAGCTAATTGGCTTGTTTAGCAGGGAGGATTTTGCTGTATATCTTGGCCGTTTTTGTATGTTCCAGAAGGTATTCAGGCACGTTATTTACGGAAGTCCATAATTCTTTGCGGACGGATGGCTTGCAGACATATTTCCACAAATAATCGTTTTCGCTATCAGGGATGATGTCTTGCGATGATTTATCCGACACGGCTATATCCTGTGGAATCTGATCATAGTCGTAAAAAATCGTTTTGACGTAAGTTACAGTTCGGGCACTGCAATTGATTTGCCGCAAAGTCATGTTGTAGGAGTAACCAGCGCTTGGTTGGTTGGTGTCTATTGTTGGGGAAAAAATAGTCCAAAATTTCATAGAGCCATTGGTGTCTGAGATGCTGTCTGCATCAACTAGTAGTGAGCCGTGATTAATCGTGCCATTGTAAGAACTCCAGCTGGCCGCAAAAGCGCCGCTGGATGCAAGTGCAAGCATAGCAATTAGTATTTTTTTCATGTGAACATCTCCATCTGTTAAGTGGCAGCACAGCCCGCAATAGAATAATGGCATTTCCTATTTGTTCAATAGGGAATCGTCAAATTATTAGACCGCAAGCGCGGTTTTTTTTATGGGTAAACGATGAGCGCAACAACAGAACAAATCGCCGCCATGCTGGGCTACGCGGCGCAGGCTGGCGAGCAAGAAGCCTGCGGCGTGGTGCTGGACTCGGGCCGGGTCTATCCCTGCCGCAACCTGGCTGACGATCCGGCGCGGCAATTCAGGATTGACCCGGTGGACCGCGCCGCCGCCGAGCAGCTGGGCCGGGTGGTCGGCATCTGGCACAGCCACCCCAATGCGCCGGCTGATCCTAGCCCGGCGGACCTGGCCATGTGCGAGTGCACGCGCTTGCCCTGGCACATCGTCAGCCATCCCGGCGGTGATTACCGCTATATCGAGCCGTGCGGCTGGCAGGCCGATTATCTAGGCCGCCCGTATTGCTATGGCGTGTTCGACTGCTGGGAGCTGGTACGGGACTGGTACAAGCGCGAGCGCGACGTGTCGCTGCCGCGTCCGGCGGGCGCAGAGCGGGACGGCTGGTGGAATCGGGGGCTGGACTTATTCACCACGGCGGCGGAAATGGCCGGCTTCGAGTGGGTGGACGACGCGCCGCAGGCCGGCGACGTGCTGTTGATGCAGATACAGGGCGCGCAGCCCAATCACACGGCGCTATGGCTGGGTGATGGCCGCATCCTGCATCACCTACGGGATCGGCAATCGGAAACACATATTTACGGCGGTTATTGGCAGCGGGCAACCGTCAGGCGGGCGAGGTATCGGAAATGAGCAACAGCGTTTTGCGGATGATCCGCCTGGGCGGCGTCCTGGGCGAGCAGTACGGCCAGGCGCATGAACTGGCGGTGTCGTCGGCGGCCGAGGTGGTGCCGGCGCTCAATGCGCTGTATCCGGGCTTTCACAACGCCTTGCGCGCCCTGGACGAACAGGGCCAGGCGTTCCGGGTGACGGTGGCCGATAGGGACGTCAGTGAGCAGGAGCTAACACTGATTTCAACCGGTGATGTGCTGATCATGCCGGAGGTGGTTGGGGCCAGCGGTAATCAAGTTTTGGGGGGCGTGCTGATCGCAGTTGGCGCGCTAACCTGGGCTTTTGGCGGCACGCAGCTGATGGCGGTCGGCGTCGGCCTGATGCTGTCGGGGGCAATGATGATGCTGACGCCGGTTCCGCGCCTGGACCAGTCGCAGAGCGAGCAGCAGCAGGGCAAGGCTAGTTACTTGTTCAACGGTGCCGCCAATAGCAGCGCGCAGGGCATGCCTGCGCCCTGGGGTTGGGGGCGACATCGAGCGGGCGGCATCATCATTTCGGCGGGAATCAGCGTGGAAGACATGTGATGGAAGCAATGGAAATCATCGGCGCGGGCGGCGGCGGACAGCGAGAGCCGCGCCGGCCAGTCGAGGCGGAAGACACGCTGCAATCGCTGGCGACAGCCAGGGTGCTGATGCTGGTGGGGCTGGGCGAAATGGGCGGACTGGTCAATGGCGACCAGTCCGTTTTTTTTGGCGGGGTGCCGCTGCAGGATGCCTATGGCGGGCGCAACTTCGAGCGGGTGCGAGTGGAACACCGTGTCGGCACGGCGGCGCAAGCGCCGATGCCGGGATTTGACGAGGTGGAGACGGAATACGCGGTCGGGGTCGAGGTCACGGCCGGCGATGGCATTGTCCGCAATATCGATAATCTGGATGCCACGGCGGTGCGTGTCACGGTGTCCGTGCGTGGCCTGTTGTCGATCAACGACGATGGCGATACCAAGCCGTCAAGCGTAGATATGGCGGTAGACATCCGCCAGCCGGGCGGGCTATGGCAGCAGACGCGCAGCATCCACATCGAGGGCAAGACCCGCAGCAAGTATCAACGGTCTGTGCGCATCGACTTGCCGGAGCGAGGGCCGTGGCAAGTGCGGGTGCGCCGGCTGACGCCGGACAGCACGACTCAAAAGTTGATCAACGCGACCGAATGGGACAGTTACACCATGCTGCAGTCGATGCAGCTGAGCTATCCCGGCTATGCGCTGCTGGGGGTGACGTTTGACGCCAGGCAGTTCTCTTCGCTTCCGGAAATCACCAGCGAGTGGAACCTGTCGGTGCTGCAGGTGCCGAGCAATTACGATCCGGCGTCCGGCACGTATGCGGGCGCGTGGAACGGCACGTTCAAGCCGGCGCATTCCAGCAACCCAGCCTGGTGCCTGTACACCTTCGCCACCGACGAGCGCTTCAATATCAACCTGCCGCCGGATGGCGCGTGGAAGTGGGACTTGTACCGCATCGGCCAATGGTGTGACCAACTGGTCAGCGACGGCATGGGCGGGCAGCGCCGCCGCTTCGAGATGCACGGCTACCACGGCGACGGCGCGGACGCCTGGAAGGTGCTGCAGGACATGGCGTCGGTGTTTTGCGGCAAGGTAGTGCCGAGTGCCGGCGGCATCCGCGTGGTGGCCGACATTCCCGGCGACGTGCCGGCGAAACATTTCGTTCCTGGGAACGTGATAGATGGCCAGTTCAGCTATGCCAGTACCGAGCAGGCCGACCGCTACACGGTGGCCAGCGTGTCGCTAGTGGACCCGGACGATGGCTGGAAGCGTTCCATTGAGTATGTGGAGCATATGGATGGCCTGGCGCGCTACGGCTACCAGCCGGCGGAAGTGGTGGCGGTAGCCTGCACCAGCCGCGCGCAGGCGCAGCAGCTGGGCCGCTACATCCTGGAAACGGCGCAGACGGAAACCGAGCTAGTGACGTTCGCCGCCGGCCTGTATGGCGTCGATCTGCAGCCGGGCGAGTTGTTCACGGTGTTTGATCCTGTGGTGGCTGGCCGGCGCATGGGGGGCCGCCTGCTGGCTGTCAAGGGCCGGGCCGTGACGCTGGATGCGCCCGTGATGCTGGACGAGGGCGTCAGTTACAGCCTGGAATGCCCGATGCCGGACGGCTCGCTGGTGCAGCGCGGCGTGGTGGTGACGCCCGGCGAGACAGACTGCTTGCAACTGGTGGCTGCGTTCCCGGCGCAGCCGGTGGACGGCGCAACCTGGGCGCTGATCGGGACCAATCTGCAGCCGACTCTGTGG
The DNA here is from genome assembly GCF_001855555.1 of Chromobacterium sphagni. Classification (GTDB taxonomy): domain Bacteria; phylum Pseudomonadota; class Gammaproteobacteria; order Burkholderiales; family Chromobacteriaceae; genus Chromobacterium; species Chromobacterium sphagni. The sequence continues at coordinate 536,261 of NZ_MKCT01000017.1, forward strand.
CGTTGCGTCTCCAAGCGCGAGCGCGAGCCGGGCATCTACGAAATCAGCGGCCTGCAGCACAACCCGAACAAGTGGGCGACCATCGAGCAGGGCATCCGCATCGATGCGCCGCCGCCATCCAGCTTGCCGGACCCGGCGCAGATGCCGGCGGTGTCGGCGGTGGCCGTGCGCGAAGTGGCTTATCTGACCGGCGACGGGCGGCGGGCGGTGCGGCTGGAGGTGGATTGGCCGGCGGTCAATCATCCCTACCTGCGCGGCTACGTGGTCGGCTATCGCCAGGACGGCGGCAACTGGCAGGAACTGCCGGAACAGTCGGCCAATCACGCCGAGCTAGAAGGGCTGCAGCCGGGGCGATGGCAAGTGCGGGTGTCCAGCGTGTCAGCCATCGGCCTGCGCAGCATCCCGGCGCTGGCCAGCATCGAGGCGCATGGCCACAAGTCGCCGCCGCCCGCGCCGTCGCTGGCGGCGGTCGGCGTGGCGATGGCCATCAACCTGGCGTGGCGCTATCCGGCGGGCGTGCCTGACTTGGCGCGCGCCGAACTGTTCTATTCCGCTGATCCGCACGATGGCAACCCGGTCAAGCTGGCGGACCTGGCCTATCCGGCGAACAGCTTCGCGCACCTGGGCGTCGGCCTGGGCGTGCATTACTACTACTGGCTGCGCGTGACTGACAGCTGGGGCAATGTGTCCGCGCCGGCGACGGCGGACGCGGCGACGGTCCGCGACCCGGCGCTATTGCTGCAGCAGCTGCAAAACAGCATCGGCGGCGGCCAACTGGCAGAGGAGCTGCGCCAGCCGTTGGAGCGTCTGCCCGACATCGCCGCGCAGGCCGACGAAGCCGGCAAACTGGCGGCGTCGGCGGTGGAAACCGCGCTGCAAAACGTGCTGACCAATGACCAGCTTGGCGACGTGCAAACCCGGCAATTCGCCATCGCCCGCCGCGACCTGAAAACAACCAGCGAGGCATTGAAGCAGGAAGCGACGGCGCGGCTGGCGCTGGGTGCCAAGCTGGGGGACACGCAGGCGGCGCTGATTGAGGAGCAGACGGCGCGGGCCGAAGCGGATAAGGCGCTTGCCCGCGATGTCAAAACCTTGACCAGCCAGACGGCGGGCGACCTGGCCACGGTACGGCAGGAGTTGCAGACGGCGACGGGGGCCAATGGTGCGTTGTCCAAACGTTTGGACACGCTGACCGCCAAGCATGAGGAGAGCCAGAAAACCACGCAGGCCGGCTTGCTGCAGGAGCAGACGGCGCGGGCCGAGGCGGACAAGGCGCTGGCCAGCGATATCCAGTCTTTGACCAGCAAGACGGATAGCGGCCTGGCCACGGTGCGCCAGGAACTGCAGGCGGCGACCGGTTCCAGTGGCTCGCTGGCGCAGCGGCTGGACCAGATGTCTACGCGGGTGGGCGACAACGAGGCGACGATTACGCAGCAGGCTAAGAGCGTCGATGGCCTGATGGGGAAATGGTCGATCCAAATCACCCGCACCGCCAATGGCAAGACCTTCGCCAGCGGCCTGGCGCTGAACAATGGCGCGCAGGGCAGCGAATTCGCCGTGCTGGCCGACAAGTTCTATGTGGCGCAGCCGGACGGCGAGGGCGTGCGCCAGGTGTTCACGGTGGGCAACATCAACGGACGCCCGGCGGTCGGGGTGTCCGGTGACATGGTGCTGGATGGCACGCTGAGCGCCGGCAAGATTTCGGCGGGCGAGATTCGCGCCGAGGTGTCGCTGTATGCGGCGGCGATTCGCGGCGGGTCGATCAATATGGGCGGCGGGCAGTTCGTCGTAGACAGCAACGGCAATGTGTCCATCAGTAGCGGACGCAACGGCGCGCGGACCGAGATCAGTAATCGGGTGATTCGGGTGTTCGACGAAAACGGTGTCGAGCGCGTCAAGATAGGGGATTTGTCAGCATGAGTAGTCATGGCTTGGTGGTGAAAGACGGCGCGGGCCGGGTGGCATTGCATACCGACTCGTTGGCCAGCAGCCTAGTGGATGTGATCTACCTGGGCGGCGGCAATGGCGAACGGGCCTACCCGGAGCTTGCGGGGTTCGTCCTGGGGACCACGCAGATTTATGGGCCGACGGTCGGCGGCGGCGGCAAGCGCATGCATGGCGTCGCCGTCGATTACGGTCCTGGCTATCCGCTGGTGCGCTGGTGGCAGCAAACCGGCGATGTCGCGCCGACGACACTCTATGTGATGTCGGTCCGATGAGCCGCCATGGTTTTATGGTGCGCAATGGCAATGGCGGCATTGTCGTCAGCGACCGGACGTATTCCCTGGTATTTGTCGGCCTGGCGCAATTCAACGCGGTAACGGGATCGCCTAGCGGGATTTTGCCGAAGTGGTTCGATTTCATGATGGGGCTGTACACGCAGCGTTACTACGTCGACTGCCCGTTCGAGCCGCTGCCTTTCATTCGCCGTTCCGGCGGCTGGGCCGGCATCGTCGGCGTGCAAGGGGCAGGGGCGGGTCGTTGGGAAATCACGGTGGCCACCTATCCCAACTTCCAGCCGCAAATTCTGGTGTTTTGCCGCACGCCTAATTATGTGGCCGGGCGCTGGGGCATGGTATTGCGGCGCGAGGATGGGGCGGTGTGCTATGACAGCAATCAAAAGAATTTGGTGCTGATGGATGCCGTGGTGCATACGGCGTCCAATATTCACATCATCAAGCAGAATGGCCAGACGCCATCCCGCCGCGCCGATGGCACGCTGACGCCGGTTCGTTGGAATAGTCCGAATGCCGCGTATTGCTATTCCATCAATGGTAAGTATGTAATCGATTATGCCTATTACTCCTATTATGATTTGCTGAATGGCAGGCTGGAGGATGCAGGATTTAGGACCGAGTTTTGTTATTTGGCTAAGGGCGGTCGAGATAGTGGCGATGCGATGGATTGCATCCCGCAAACCATCATGCTGACCGACGCCAGTCTGTACGTGTAATGCAATAGAACTTGATGCCCGCTTCGGCGGGCTTTTTTTATGGGTGCGAGAAATGGCAACGGATGTTTCGTGGTATCGAGTCGGCCAAGTGAGCGTCAAGCAAGGCGGCCTGGATGTGACGGGCGCGGCGACCAGTTGGGCCGGGCAGGTGAATCAGGGAGATATCTTGCTTGGGCCTGATGGCCGGTTGTATGAAATCGCCGGGGTGGACGAGGGCGGCGCGCTGCTGAAGCTGCGCACGCCCTACCTGGGCGGCAATGCCGACAAGCAGGCTTACGCCATCGTCCGCAACTTTACCGGCTCGCCGTTGGGCGAGGTGGCCGCCGAGCTGGCCAAGATGCAGCGGCGCTGGATGACGACGCTGGCGGGCTTCCGCGATGTGCTGTTCAGCGACCAGCCGCAGGCGACGCTTTACGACGAGTTGGGCGGGGCGCGCATGGTGATGCCCTGGCCGGCGATAGACAAGGCGGCAAAAGACGGGCTGGCGGCGATGGAGGCGGCGCGGCGGGTGGTGGTGGACAATTCCGCCGACCTGATCGCCTCGCGCAACGCGGCGGCGGTCAGCGCCAAGGCCAGCGGTGACAGCGCGGCAGCGGCGGAGGCCAGCGCCCGCGCCGCCAAGGCCAACGAGGACGCCGCCCGCAAAAGCGCGGACTTCGCGGCGACATCGGAAAAGCAGTCCGGCATCAACCGGGAGGCGTCTGCAGCGTCCGCCAGCGCGGCGGCACAGTCGGAAGCGAAGGCGGCAGCCAGTGCCGGCGTCCTGTCCGGTGCAGCGGCAGCGGTGGAGGAGGCCCGCGCGCTGGTGGACGGGCTGGACGCACGCTTTGCCACGCCCGCGCAAGTGAATGCCGCCGTGGCGCGGGTGGTGGACGGCGCGCCGGGCCAGCTGGACACGCTGAAGGAGCTGAGCGCCGCTCTAGGCAATGACAAGGACTTCGCGGCCAATCTGACCGCAGCGATGGCCAAGAAGCTGGAGGCTGGCGACCTGGCCAGTGTCGGCTTAGGCGGCAACGCGCAAAACGTCAGGGCGGGCGCGCTGACAGACAAGCGCCCCAACGGCTTCTACCACGCGCAAGCGGACGAGGGCAACGGGGTCGCGGGCGCGCCGGGCAGGGGTGGCAATGGCATGTTCATGGTCAATTTCCTGAGCGACAAATGGGGCACGTTGACCTATCGCGCCTGGGGCGGCGAGGTATACGAGGCCCGACTCGAAAACGGCGTGTGGAGCGGGTTTAACCGCCATTGGCACAGCGGCAACGATGCGCCGCTATCGATGTTCCGGGGCGAACTGGTCGATAAGGTGGATCTGAATACCCTGCAGCAAAATGGCTGGTGGCGGCAACGCATGAATGCCAATGCCGCTAGCGGGGCAAACTATCCCAGCGGCGATGCTGGCGCGCTGAGCGTGTGCAACGCCGAGAACATGACCTTCCAGCAGTATCAAACCTTCAGTACGGAACGACCGCGGTTGTATTTGCGGAGTCGTTACAACGAGACTTGGGGGAAGTGGTGCCAAATCTGGCACAGCGGCAACCACGGCGCAGGGTCGGGCCTGGATGCGGACACGCTGGATGGCCTGCAGGGCGCGGACCTTCTGACAGTCGGCAGCGAACAGCTTGTCACCGGGGCGAAGACCTTCGGCAAGTCGATTCAGGCGAATGCGGCGGGCGGCAGCTTGGAAGCCTGGGGGGGGACGGCGCGCGGCCCGGCGCTGCAGTTGAATTGCTCGGACGCGGCCCAAGCCTACGCGGTGTGGCGAGCCGGCAAACCCGGCGGGCGTCAGCTGGCGGCGCTGGACGTGTGCGCGGGCGGCGACGACAAGCCGGTGGCGGTCGTGCTGCATCTGTCCGGGCCGGGCGTGGCCGCCAATGCCCATGCCTGGACCGGCAGCGACTACGCGGCGGCTGGCAACATCCTTGCCGGCGGCAAACTCGTCAGCGGTAACATCAATGCCAACTCCACTGGAGGGACGAATTCCTCGCTGGAGGTGCGCAACGTGCCGAGCAGCGCCGGGGATGAGGGCATGGCGTCGATGGCGTTTCATTGCCAGGGGGCGTATGCGGTCAAGCTGGGCCTGCGCGCGGATGGTTTCTTCGGCCTGGGTGGCTGGAGCGCCGGCCCGTGGCGTTGGTTTGTCAACGCCGCCAACGGAGACATGACAGCTGCCGGCAATGTGACGTGGTTTTCTGATGCGCGGCTGAAGACCGACATAACACGCATCCCGGACGCCCTGGAGCGGGTTTGCCGGCTCAATGGCTACACCTTCACCCGGATGGACACCGGAGCGCGCCAGGTGGGGCTAATCGCGCAGGAAGTGCGGGAAGTGCAGCCGGAAGCCGTGATCGAAGCCGCCGACGAAAACAAAACCCTGACTGTCGCTTACGGCAACCTGGCCGGCCTGTTTGTCGAGGCCATCAAGGCGCAGCAGCTGCAGATAGCGCAGTTGATGGCGCGAGTTGCCCAGCTGGAGGCCGCCGCATGACTTTGCCGGCTAGTGGGGCGGTGTCGGCCTGGCAACTCAATGTGGAGGTCGGGCGGGGAGGCAATGCCAGCGGCAGCGCAGGCGAACAAGTGTTTCGGGACTTGGCCGAAGTGGGCGGCGGCAGTTATTCCGGTCTGGCTTTCTTCGGTAAAAGCATGTTTAAGCCGCTTGCGGCGCAGCTTTCGACATACCTGAGCGAGACGACATTTACGATGGGGATTGGTCGGCCAAGGGTATTCCTGGAGGTGTCGTGTACCCCGAAGTATGGCCAGCCGCCCTATTCTTTTGCTTGGGAAATGTTGTGGGAGGATGGCAACCATCCGGTTTTTTCCGGCGAGTTTACCGACAAGATTACTTTTACGGGTGATCCAAGAGGCAAGGGGTCGGACTGGCGATGCAAGGTGACGGATGGCAGTGGGCAAGTGGCATATAGCCCAAATCTGCAGATTCGGTTCTATTTCAAGAAATTGAATATCGGAATGTAAGGGAAAGGAAATTGCAAGAACACGAAAAGGGATTGGTGGCGTTGCTGGTGGTGGGCGCGGCAATCGGCCTGGGCAAGCTACTGGTGAGCAACGAGCAAATCACAGCGAGGTTGGCTGTCGGCCGCGCCATCCTGGGCGGCGCGACTTCGACGGTGGCCGGGGTGGTGCTGACGCAGTTCCCGGACATGCCGCTGCCGGCGCTGGTGGGGATTGGGGCCTGTATCGGCATCCTGGGTGCGCAGTATCTGGAAGCCTGGTTGAAGCAGCGGGCCGACAAAATCGGTAGCTGATCGCAGTACACGTTTATCAATAAGAGGCCCGCGCAAGCGGGCTTTGTCGTTTCTGAAGGGGAAGGTATGGAGTTGGTACAAGTCGCAATCAGCCAGCTGGGCGTTGAAGAACAGCCGCGAGGCTCCAACGATGGGCCGAAGGTGCGCCAGTACCTGCAGGCGGTAGGGATTGGGTTTCCAGCGTCGTGGTGCATGGCATTCGTCTACTGGTGCGCCGAGCAGGCGGCGGCGGAGTTGGTCGCGGTCAATCCGCTGCTGAAGACTGGTGGTGTGCTGAAGCAGTGGAACGAGCGTCCGGCGCTGCGAGTGAGCGCGCCGAAGCCTGGCGACGTTTTCATCATGGATTTTGGCAAGGGGCTGGGGCATACCGGCATTGTCGAGCGGGTGGACGGTGACAAGCTGCTGACCATCGAGGGCAACACCAATGCCAGCGGCGGACGTGAAGGCTACGCCGTCTGCCGGCGCGTGCGGAGTGCGAAACTGTGCAAGGGGTTTCTGCGGGTGGGGATATGAACGGGCTGGAAGGACGTTTAAAGGCCGCTTGCGGCCTCGTGCTGCTCGCGGGCTGGCTTGGGTCGGCCTGGTGGGCATATAGCCATAGCATGGACGTTACGCGCCGGGAATGGGAGCTGGCCGATGCGCAGCGCGGCGCGGTGGTGGCTCGCGCCGATCTGGCCAGCTATCGGGCCGAGGTTGAGCGCCTGCAGGCGCTGTCGGTGCTGATTGAAAACAAGCTGGATGCCCTGCGCCAGGCACAGCCGAAAATCATAGAAAGGTATAACCATGTCGTTGAGAAAAGCCCGCTGCCTGCTGATTGCCGCCCTGGTGCTGACCGGCTGCGCGAACTCAATGCCGCCATTGAGGCCGCAAACGCCGCCCTTGCCCGTCAATCTGACAAAGACCTGCCCGCCGCTGGAGCCGGTGAAGGTGGATAGTTGGGATGTTGTTGGGCGGGGATATGTCGCCCTTGTGTTGCTGTATGGAGAATGCAGCCTTGCTAAGCTCTTGAACCATTAGGACTCGAACGAGGTTCTTCGGTATGGTTAAAAGGGGACTTCCAGAAAATTTTTTGTGAAATTACGGAAGTCCCCTAATTAAATTTATTGGCAAGACCAGCCAATTACGGGCGTTTGTGCGTTGGTCAGGCCATGCTTTATATTTAGGAAGGAAGGCCGTGCATGGTGGGTCTTCATGAGTGAAGCCGTGGCCGGAATGGTACCATCTGGATTGATTGGAATGTCAAGTATGTCTCCAGCTACATCAAGGCGAACTATATTGTTGGGCACGAAAGTAATAGAGCGTATTGGATTATTAATGGAGAGAAGTTTTTTACCAACATAATTTTTGGGATAGGACTGAATGTCATCGAGTGGACCATGTTTGTTGCGGTCTAGTATGACTAGCCAGCGTTGTCCTAAGTCATTCGCTTCCACTACTGCAATCAGATTCCCAGCAGGGTTCCATGCAAGTAGTTCGTCTAGATTGTAATAGCCTGTCGTGCTTTGCAAGACGCGAATATTTACAATGTTCTTACTCTTGTCCCTTGTGTTGGAAGGAAACCGTATACGGCAGTAGAGGGTGGGCTTCCATCAAAGCCAGGGTTGGGACTGTAGGATACCGGGCTGCCCCAGCGAGCATATCGTGTTTGTTTGATATCGTCAGGATCGGTGATTTGCACCTGTATATACTTGCTGGAATAGTCGGCTACTTCGACCTTGAGCTTAGGCTCAGTGGGGGCGAAGGTCGCTTGCCCTGGCACAAGGCTTAAGTCTTGCAGGGTTGTTGCTGATCCAAAAGGGTCAGGTGGTGAGTAAAAATCGCTCTTGTTTATCTGAACCAGTCCGCCGAAGATGCATGCAGTATTTTTTGCATCTGGAGCAGGGGTGCAAAGTTCACCATCGTAAGGAGGGTCTTCCGTAAATGTTGCGATAGCATTTGTCGAAGACGGGATATTTATAAAGTGAAATTTGCTGCCCTTTGGACCTAAGTGTTCTGCAATCCTAAGTAAGTTTGGATTAATCCAGTCTAGGCCGACAATCGGGTTGGAAAGTTTTGGTGTGATGATTGCCAAATGTTTTCCTGTGTTATCTATTAGTGTAACCCCACCGCCGTAAATATTGTTGTCGTACGCAATTATTTTTCCTGTTGGGGATATTCCAATGGCGAATTTCTTTTTTCCATCATGTGTTAGTTGGAGAGATAGCGTGCCATCTGGCTGTGAAAGCCAGAGGTTTCGATTATACTCTACAAGAGCTTTGCAATTTTGCTCTTGTGCCATGATGTTATGGGATAAGGTGGAAAGAAGCGTTGTAATCAACGCAAGAGTCGTTATCCAGACCTTGTTATGATAAGTTTGGCACATGGTAATAATCCTAGTAATCAGTCAAGGTAATATTGGAATGGCGAATGCCAAGTTTCTGGCAGGCTTTGACCCCAACTCCCATAAAGTCATCAATGTGAAATCCATTTATCCACCCGCCACCATCCTGAGCTACGCGCTGCCCTAATATATTGACATTAACAGTCGCACCCTTTTTTGTTCTTGGAATTATAGCAGGGTCAACAGCTATGGTTACACCAGGTTGAGCGCAGCTTCCATTAGATGTACGGGCGCAAGTGTCCAAATTGAAGCATTTTCCTCTTGCATCATAGTGGATATACTTCCCGTCTAAAGTTCTACCCGTTCCTTGCATGATGGTGGAGCGGATAAAGTCGGATCGGTAACTTCCGGGGAGCAGACCGCAAACATTTTTCCGCACAGGCGTTGCCGAACTATCTGCCTCGTCAGCAACGGCATAGCATGTCACAAGGAATGTACTTTCATAGATTGAGGGAAGCCAACTAATGCTGAGAGGGTTGTCCATTTTTATGCTGCTATCAGATGATGAAATTTGTGATATTGAAGTTTGATTTCTAGTTTCAGCCAGCGCAGATGTGTTGCCATTATTATCAGTTGCTGAGCCAGGCCCTGTGATGCTGTCTAATGCACCTCTGCTTGATTGTAGTGGTATCTTTATTACGCCCGGTATGGCAGAGTTGTTTTGGGTAAGGTTTAGTGATAGGTAGGAGTGGGTTAAGACTTTACCCTTTTGTACCTTAGAGAACTCTGGAATGTATGACTGATATTGACTTGGCGGATTAGTACTTGGTGTTATGGTGAGTTTCTTTAGTGTGGGTGCAGTATTTAAAAATTCTGCAATGACTTGATATAGAGGCGCATTGGCACAGTCAAAGTTGGCATTTATGGCAATGCAACTGCCAAAGTTGTGGCTGCAATATTTGTATCTGAAATTGCTTTTTTGTAATGCATTAATGTCGTCAGTTACTGCTGTGCAGAGTTGTCCAATGTCTGGACCTTTTAGAAGGTCGCGTGTGCTAGCGGGGAGAAGTTCTATTGACCAGTTGTACACATAAAAGTCGTCTGCCTGTGCAAAGGGAGAAAGTAGCAGCAAGATTATTATGGGGCGCTTTGGTAATGATCGAATTTGGTTGAGAATGCCATTCTTAAACAACTTGGTTAGAATGCTGAGTTGTGATGTCTGTGAGTATGATTGGTTGTGGCGTTGGTCAATTGTTCTTGGCTGCGCTGATTTTGATCTGTAGCAAAATATATCCATGACGGTTCCGAGAAGAGGATTGCAATTAAAATGTCGAAAGTGTTTTAACATGGCGATGTCGCCTGGCTGGTTGGGAAGTTTTGTTTTGCATTTTGTTTGAATTGTTATTTTTTTCCTAGTGGGTAAAATTACTTAAAATTGAAGTGGAGTATGCAAGCGTTTCTCGAAAGAAATTGTTATGCAGACAATTTTATTCAGTAATGGACTGGTTAGTTAATTGAGTAATTTTCAGGTGATCCAAGACATACTTGACCAGCTGTGATCGTGAGCAAGTTTGCTGAGTCATGGCTCTAGGGGGCGAAGTCGGTTCGGTGGAGTCCCGGCTACTTTGAGCAGCATCAGATAGAGCCATCAGGATGCCGACGTTGCTAAAAAGCACTTTTGATCTGCATCAGATGTAGCCATCCATATGTTGATGTTGCTGAAAAGTACTTTTGATCCAGCAGTATGGAGTTCATGAGGGGCATGGAAGCTGCTAGCATCTCTAATGTCCACCGAGTCTCATGCTCTCTGTGGGTAGCAGTGGTAAATAGTCAGAATGTGATAGTGATGGCTATGCAAGGGTATGGTGGGATTATTGTAAGTGTTGAGTTTTACCCAAATGTCTATGCCAATTGTTGATTTGTATTTTTTAATTTTTCAGAATGGCAAGCATAAATAA
>NZ_MKCT01000018.1 GCF_001855555.1 Chromobacterium sphagni
GATCAGCGACAGGTCCTGCCCCGCCGCCAGCCGGGCGCCCGCCACCGTGACGGCGTCGGCGGCGCTGAGCGTGACATTGCCCTGCTGGCTTTCGATCTGGCTGAAGCCGCCGCTTTGCACGCTGCCCTTGGCAGCCAGCTGGTCCTGGGTGTGCTGCACGCCGACGGTGGCGCTGTGATTGCCGCCGCCGAGATTGCCTACGGTGAAGCCATGGCTGTCCTGGCTACTCTGGTAAACCTCGGTGCCGCTCAACACGTGGACACTGCCCTGGCTGGCGGCCACGGTGACGTCGCGCACGCCTTGCAACGCGGCGCCCACCACATTGACGTCGCCGCCCAGGCTGACCACGCGGATCTGGTCGCCGCGGATCTGGCTGGATTGCAGTTGCTGATCGAGGCGGCTGCCGACGCTGTCGGCGCGCAATTGGTTGTACGGCGACAACGAGGTGCCGCTGTGGTTGGGGCCGCCCTCCAGCGCGCGGATCACGTCGCCCATCTGCTGGTTGTACAGCGATACCCGCGTGGCGCGGCTGTAGCTGCTGCTGTCGTCCTGGCGCTGGTTGACTCCGGCCAGCAGGTTGACGTTGCCGCTGGCGAACAGGTCCACCTTGCCTCCGCCCTGCAAGCTGGAGCCGGCTACGGTCAGATCGCCGCTGCCGGACCCATAGGCCGGTTTGCCGCTGGCCTGCAAGCGGATGTCGCCGCCAGCCAGGATGGCGCTGCCGACGCTGCTGATGGCGCGGCTGTGTTCATGGCTGCCCTGCTCGCTGGTGGAATAGGCGATGTCAACACCTTGCTGGGACGAGGTGCTGGCGGCGATCTCGTTGCTCAGCCCCTTGAGCAGGCCGAAGCCGCGCTGGGTGTGGACGATGTCTTTCAGGTTGTCGAAGGTATTCCGCAGCGTGTTGACTTCTGTGACGCTGAAGCCGCGCTGCTTCTCGACATGATCGTGGTCCACCACCATGATGTCGCGGCCTTCGGCCACGGTGACGCTCTTGGCGCCGACATCCACATTGCCGCTGAGCGCGCTCAGGCTGCTGCCCTGCAGTTGCAGGTTCTGCCCGGCCTGTACCGACAAGTCGCCCTTCAGACTGCCCACCAGGCTTTTGCTCTGACTTTGGGTGACGCCGTTGGCGTTGAGCGCGTCGGTCAACTCCTTGCTGCCCACCATGAAACCGGCGCCGCCCAGGCCGAACAGGCCGGAGGTTTTTTCGTGGTGGTACTGGAAACTCTGGCTGGCATTGGTGCCGGCCAGTATGTTGACGTTGTTGGCAGCCTGCAGGTCGACATCGCCGCTGCCGGCCATTTGGCTGCCGACGATGTTCAGGTCGTGGCCGGACTGGACGCGAATGGTGTCGGCGGACAGGTTGGTGCCCACTTGGGTAGTGCTCTGATGGGCGCTGATGTCGGTGGTGGTTTTATGCTTGAAGAAGCCGCCGGACGAGCGCACGGTCTTGCTGTAGTCGCTGTGGGCATCGGCGGCGCTGCCCAGGTTGATGTCGCGGCCAGCTGCCAGCAAGGCTGCGCCGTTGCTGCTGAGGCTGGCGGCCTGGGTGGCGATGTCGCGCTTGGCTTGCAGCGCAAGGCCGCTTTCGCCTTGCACCGATGTGCCATGCCGGGTCAGGTCGTAGTTGTTGCGAACGGTGTCGCCCCAGGTATTGTCGCTGCGGCTTTCCGTCGCCACCGCGCCCAGCTGGATGTCGTTGCCGGCGGACAGGGCGAGCTTGCCGCCGCTGGACAGGCTGGCGCCGTTCAACAGCGCGTCGCCGCCGGCGCTGGCCTGCAAGCTGCCTTTGCTGGAGAGGCCGGCCACGGTCAGGCTGTCGGTTTGCCAGTTGTGGCTGTTGCCCCAGTTGTAGCCGATGTCGTGATGGGTATTGACCTCGCTTTGCACGGTCAGCTGCTTGCCGGCCAGGGCGGCCAGGCTGCCTCCGGCCTGAACCGACGAGCCAACAAAGCCGAGGTCGCCGCCGGCTTTCAGCAGCACATCGCCGCCGCCTTGCAGCAGCGAGGCGTCGTGGCTCTGGCTCAAGGTGTCGTAGCCGCCGCCCCACCAGTTGGCTGCGCCGTGTTTGCTGTCCTGGGTGGACTCCAGCGTCAGGTTGTTGCCAGCCAGAGCCAATACGCTGCCGCCCGCCTTGACGCCGCTGCCGGACAAGGTCAGATTATTGTCGGCGCTCAGCACCAGGTTGCCACCAATGTTCAGCTGGCTGCCTGTGTGGTCCACCTGCTGGTACTGGAAGCTGCTGTAGCGGTTGCTGTCGCCCAGGTTGTAGCGTGTTTCGCGGCTGGCGATGTCCAGGTCATGGCCGGCCAGCAGGCTGGCGTTGCCGCCGGCTTGCACCTCCGCCGCCTGCAGCTTCAGGTCGTTGCCGGCCTGCAGTTGCAGATCGCCGCCGGCCTGTATGCTGCTGCCGGCCTGGCTGTGGACGGCGTCATCGGTGACCACTAGGTTCTGCCTGGCGCTCAGGCCCAGGTCGCCGCCGGCTTGCACCTTGCCGCCCTCGATGCGGATATTGTTGGCCTGCGCCAGCAGCGTGCTGTCGCTCTTCAGCGTGCCATTGTTGACCAGGTCGCCATCGGCCAGCAGCGTCATGCTGCTGCCGGCCAACACCGCGCCTTGGCCGCGCAGGGACTGCTGATCGGCATGAGCCAGGTACACCATGGGCACCAGCACGTCCTGTCCGCCCACGTTCTGCTTCACCAGCCACACCATGTCTGAGGTCAGCTTGGCCATCTGCTCCGCGGACAGGGCCACGCCCGGCGTCAGCTGGAAGGCCTTGGCGTACTGCGCGCCATTGCTCATCAGCTGTTGGTACTGCTGCATGGCGTTGCCGTAGCCGGACAGGAAGCGCTTGCCGGTCATGTCGGTGATGGCCTTGCTCACCATCTGCTGTTCGTAGAAGCCGTCGCCCAGGCGCTTCTCTACCCTGCTCGGGTCGTAATTCAGCTGCTTCAGCAGATAGTCGGACGAGATGAACTTGCTGTACTGGGTGAACTGCGGATTGGTTTCCACCAGATACGGCTGTTGCGGCGCCGGCTTGGCGTGGAACATGCCGTTGTCGGGCACCGCGTAGCCGCCCGCCACCGGATTGCCCGCCTTGGTACCGCCGGCCTGCAGGATGATCTGCTGGTTTGCCGGCGCCGGTGGATAGGTCTTGGCCAACGGGCCGCCGGCGGCGACATCGACCCCACCGTTCTTCAGTTTCTGGCCATCCGCGCCGGACAGCGCGCCATTCAACTGCGCGCCCTGCGCCTCACCCACGCTGCCTTGCAAAGTTTGACCAGCTGTCGCGGCCTGCTGGCCGGCGCCGCTGATCGCCTGCCCTTGCGCCTGACTCACCGCCGACTGGTTATTGACGGCATTGCCGGCCACAGTGGACACATTCACCCGCGCCGCGTCTTTGCCATTGACGATGGTGGGGGCTTGCAGGCTTAGGTGCTGGTTGGTGGCGACGGTGGCGTCGAGGGAGCCCAAAACCTCAGTATGCGTTTCAACAGTCGGGCTATCGGCTCTTCCCCAGTTGTAATTGCTCTGAGTTGTGGTTGTGGTAGTTTTTAACAGCTGCTGGCCGATATTTTTCACCTGATTGCCAGCCAACATGTTTAGATTACCACCGACCGAGATTGAACTATAGGTATTCGCCACATCGCCGGAGCTAACGTTCATACTGCCACCAACCAGAATACGGCCAGGGTTTGCCAAACCGCTAGCTACATCGATAGCCACCCGAGTAGTCGTTACTCTATAAACTTCCCCAGGATTAGCAATAACGTCCCGACCTGAAACTGCAACATTAGCAAGATCCTGGGGTAAGAGATTAATATTTGGGTCATATGGCGGCTTACCAAAATCGAAGCCAAATACTGAATACTGCCCATTCACTGGATTGCCAAAGTAATACACATCAGTTGGAACATTCCGACCAAAAGATACCTGCCCGCCTCTTCCACCAGCTCTTTGCCCAGCATTTTTTCCACTCGCTATGTATCCAGTCCCACTTTGGTCAGTCATTGAATACCCATCGACAAAAGCTACTGTCAACACATGCCGACTTCTATCATCTTTCAATACTTTTATACGAACATCATCAGCACCATATACTCCACACCCCTGCTCTGGGCAACTGCCTGAAGTATTAAATCCAATAAAATAACTCTCACCATCCCCCAGCATAGTTAAGCTATATGGAGGAGCATTTCTTGCATCTCCAGAGCTATGCTGTGCCGCCTCGCCATACGGAGTTAATACGGTCTTACTCGTTGAACTCTGACTCGAACTCTGGCTCACCGAGACCGGATTCGACTCATTGCTCACCCGCCCCGCCTCAATCAACATATTCCCATCCGACTGCAAAGTCGCGACGTGATTCACCACCTGCCCGGTTTTCGCGCCGGCCTGGCCGATGCGCATATCGCCCTGGCTGTACAGCCAGGCGCCGTCGTGGTTGTTCAGCGTGCCGCCGATATTCAGCGCCATGCCCCCGGCCGAGGCCAGCAGCGCCTTGCCGCCGCTGTTGTCCAGGCTGCCGGCCTGGATGGCGATGTCGCCGGCGGTGATGGAGGCGGTATTGCTGAGGCTGGCGGCATGAATGTCCAGCGCGCCGGCCCCCAGGCTTCCGGCATTGACCAGGCTCTGGCTGAGCTGGGTGCTCAGCGTGCCACCGATATTGACGCTGCCGTTGTTGGTCCAGTTAACGCCGCTCAGGCTGAGGTTGCCGCTGCTTTGCAGCTGGCCGTTGTTGACCAGGTTGCCGCTGGCGCTGACGCTGAGGTTGCGGTTGGCCTGCAGCTGGGTGCCGGCGGCGTTGACGAAGTCGCCCTGCAGCTGCAGCTTCAGCGACAGGTCTTGTCCGGCCAGCAGGCTGCCGGCATTGGCCAGCGACACGGTGTCGATGGCGAGATTGCGCTGGCCGTAGACGCTGCCGCCGCCGTTGTCCAGGCCCTGCGCTTTCAGCTGCCAGTTGCCGTTGCCGGCGATCTGGCCGCCGTTGACCAGTTGGCCGGTCACGGTCAGCCGGCTATCGCCGGCGCCCAGCGCCAGCACCTTGCCGCCGGCGTTGCGCAGGCTCCCGCTGTCCAGTTGCAGCGTCTGGCCGGCTTGCAGCAGGCCGCCGCTGTTGTCCAGGCTGCCGGCGTTCAGCGTCAACGCGCCGTTGCTGCCCAACGTGCCCTGCTGGTTGTTCAGCGCCTTGCTGCTCAAGGTCAGGTCGCCCTGGCTGCTGAGTACGCCCTGGTTGTTGTTGAGGTCGCCTGCGGTCACTTGCAGTTGGCCACCGGAGGTGATCTTGCCCTGCTTGCTGTTGTCGATCTGGCCGCTGATGGCCAACGTAGCCTGCCCCTCTCCGGCCTGGCCGATCTGGCCATGCTGGTTGCCCAGGCTGGCGGCGCTGAGTTTCAGCTGGCCGGCCTGCAGCGTGCCGCCGCCGTTTTGCGCGTCCTGCTTCAGCTGGACATCCAGCTTGGCGGCGCTTTGCAACACGCTACCGCTGTTATCTAGTTGATTGGCGGTCAGCTTCAGGTTGCCGTTGGCGGCCAGTGCGCCGGCTGCGGAGTTGTCCAGCTTGCCATCCAGCTGGATCCGGCTGTCGCCGGCGCCCAGCGCCTTGATGCCGCCGCCGCGGTTGTCCAGGCTGGCGGCGTCCAGCTGCAGGCTGTCGCCTTGCAATGTCCCCTTCTGATTGTCCAGCGCGCCCCGCAAGGTCAGCGTCAGCGTCTGGCCGCTGGCCAGCGTGCCGCCCTGGTTATTCAGGCCTTGCCGCACGGTCAATGCTTGCGCGCCCTGGCTGCCCAGCGCGCCCTGACGGTTGTCGAGCTGGCCGGCATCCAGCGTCAGCCCGCCGTTGCTCAGCAAATTGCCCTGCTGGTTGTTGAAGGACTGGCCAATCTGCAGATTGGCCTCGCCCGCGCCGATCTGGCGGATATCCCCGGACTGGTTGCTGAGGGTGTCGGTCTTCAGATTCAGGCCTTGGGCGGCGATATGGCCGCCGTCGTTGGTCAGACTGGATTGTTTCGACAGTTCCAGATGGCCGGCCGCCTGCAAGGTGCCCTTGCTGTTATCGATGCTGGCCGCGTTGACGGTCAGATCGGCGTTGCCGGCCAGCTTGCTCTGGTTGTGCAGCTCGCCGCTGACATCGACTTGGCTCGCCGCGTCCTTGCCCAACGCCAGGATCTGGCCCTTGTCGGCATTGGTAAGCGAGGCAGCGGTCAGTTGCAGATCCTTGCCCGATTGAATCGTGCCGGCGGCGTTTTCCAGCTTGCCGGCGGTTAGCTTGACTTGGCCGTCACTTCCGAGCACGCCGTCGTTGTGCAGTTGGATGCTGACAGTAAGGTCGACGCCCTGGCCGCCGATCAGGCTGCCTTTGCTGTTGTCGAGGGTCTTCAGCTGGCTGGTCAGCTGCTGTTGCGCGTAGATCTCACCGGCCTGGTTGCTCAGGCTGTCGGCGTTCAGCTTCAAACTCTGGCCGGCGATATGACCACCATCGTTGGTCAGGCCGCTTTGCTTGGACAGTTCCAGATGGCCCGCCGCCTGCAGCGTGCCCTTACTGTTGTCGACGGTCGCCGCGTTGACGGTCAGGTCGGCATTACCCGCCAACTTGCCCTGGTTATGCAGCTCGCCGTCCACGTCGACGATGCTGGCGGCATCCTTGCCGAGGGCCAGAATCTGCCCTTTGTCAGCACTGGAGAGAGAAGTGGCGGTCAGCTGCAGGTCCTTGCCGGACTGGATGGTGCCTTGGGCATTCTCCAATGCCCCGGCGCTCAACTTGACCTGGCCGTCACTGCCCAGCGTACCATCGTTGTGCAGCTTGTCGCTTACTGTCAAATCGACGCCCTGCCCACCGATCAGGCTGCCCTGCGTGTTGTCCAAGGTCTTCAACTGGCTGGTCAGTTGGCCTTGCGCGTACACCTCTCCCGCCTTGTTGCTCAACGAGTCAGCCGTCACGTTCAGGCTCTGCGCGGCGAGATGGCCGCCATCGTTGGTCAGGCTGCTCTGCTTGGTCAAGTTCAACTGGCCAGCAGCCTGCAACGTGCCCTTGGCGTTGTCCACCGTCGCCGCGTTGACGTCGAGCTGGCCGTTACCGGCGATCTTGCCTTGGTTGTGCAGGTCGTTGGCGATGGTCAGCGTGCTCGTCGCATCCTTGCCCAGCGCCAGGATTTGGCCTTTGTCGGCGTTGGTTAGACTGTTAGTGGTCAGCTGCAGGTCTTTGCCGGATTGGATGGTGCCGGTCGCATTGTCAAGTTGGCCCGCGTTCAGTTTGACTTGGCCGTCACTGCCCAGGGTGCCGTCGTTGTGCAATTTGTCGCTTACAGTCAAATCGACGCTCTGCCCACCGATCAGGCTGCCCTGGCTGTTGTCCAGGGTCTTGAGGCGGCTGGTCAGCTGTTGCTGGGCGTAGATTTCGCCTGCCTGGTTGCTCAGCTTGTCGGCGTTGAGGTTCAGGCTTTGCGCCGCCAGGTGGCCGCCGCCATTGATCAGGCTCGTTTGCTTGGTCAGGTTGAGCGCGCCGGCCGCTTGCAAGGTGCCCTTGGCGTTGTCGACGGTGGCGGCATTGACGTCGAGCTGGCCGTTGCCGGCGATCTTGCCTTGGTTATGCAGGTCGTTGGCGATGGTCAGCGTGCTCGTCGCATCCTTGCCCAGCGCCAGGATTTGACCCTTGTCGGCGTTGCTGAGGCTTTGCGCGGAGAGCTGCAGGTCTTTGCCAGCCTGGATCAGACCGGTCGCGTTGTCGAGCGCACCGGCGGCGAGGCTGAGCTGGCCGTCGCTGCCCAGCACGCCGCTGTCGTTGCTGAGTTGCCCCGCCACGGTGACGGCGGCGCCCTGGTTGCCGATCAGGCTGCCGGCGCGGTTGTCGAGCGAGGCGGCTTGCAGGCTGAGCTGGCCATCGCTGGCCAGGCGGCCGTGTTGGCTATTGTCCAGCGCGCCGGTCGTCAGGTTCAGCGTGCCGTTGCCGCCATGGGCGATCTGGCCCTGGCGGTTGTCCAGGCTGGCGGCGTGCAGCGTCAGTTGCGCGCCGGCGCTGGCCAAGAGGCCGTTGCGGTTGTCGACGGCGCCATCGATGTGCCAGGCGGACTGCGCGGCGCCGCTCTGCACGATCTGGCCTTGGCGGTTGTCCAAGGCGCCCAGTTGCAGGTCGATCTGGGCGGCGGACAGCTGGCCCTGGCGGTTGTCGAGGGCGCCATCCACGGTCAGGCGGGCGCCGGCGGCGGCGCTCAGTTGCGCGTTTTGGGCGTTCAGATCGCCGCGCGCATGGATGTCCAGCGCGCCATGGCTGGCGCTGACGGTGGCGCCGGCCAGGCTGCCATGGTCGGCCCGCAGGCTGACATCGCCGCCGGCCAGCAATTGGCCGCCGCCTTGCAGTTCTCCCTGGCTGCTTAGCGCCAGCCGGCCATGGTCGCTGAGTTTGCCGTCGGCCTGGGAGCCGGCCGCCAGCACGCCCGCGCCCTGATAGGAGCCTGTGTCCAGCCTGAGGTCGCCTCCGGCGCTCAGCGTCTGCTCCAGCGTGGTCTGGCCAGCCACCTGCACCACGGCGTCGCCCTCGGCGCGGGTGACGCCATCGTGCCGCAGTTGGCCGTCGGCATGCAGCGTCAGTTTGCCCTGGCTGTAGGTCTTGCCACGCAGGATCAGGTCGCCGGCGCTGGTCAGTTGCAGGTCGCCGGCCTGGGCGGCCAGGGTGCCCTGCTGGTTGACCCCTACGCCCTTCTCGGTGCCGACCAGGGTGATGGCGTTGGCGTACATGCCGCCCAGTTGCGCCACATCGAGCGCGAAGCCGGGGGCGTCGGCGGCGCCGGCCTCCAGCGGCTGCGCCTTCAGGGTGGCCGCGTCCACCTGGTTGCGGCCCAGCACCAAGTCCAGTTTTTGCGCATACAGCCCGACATTGATCGCCACCGCGCGGCTGATGATGGCGAAACTGTCGAGATTGGCGGCGTTGAGGCCGGATCCGTCTATGCTGACGCGGCCGCCGGCCACCCGGTAGCCGGTCAGCGCGCCCAGGCTGTTCAGCTGCGGCACGCCGGTGGTGAGGGTGGCTTGCGGGGTATTGATGAAGCCGCAGCCGCTGCAGCTAATGCCCCAGGGGTTGGCGATCACCACCTGGGCGCGCTGGCCGGCCACTTCCAGGTAGCCGCGCAGTTGCGAGGGATTGGGCTGGGTGACTTCGTTGAGGATGATGCGGGCGCTGCCGTTCTTCAGATTGGGGTTGCCGCTGATGTAACCGGCCAGCTGGGTGCTGACATTGGTGGCGCTGTTGTTGAGCAGCGCGCCGGATGGCCCGACGTTGAACTGCTGGTACTGGTTGTGCGACACGCCGGCGGCGGTGGGCGCGGCGATCTGCACGATGGGCAGGCCGTTGGCGGACTGGATCACGCCGGGCTGCTTGCCGGCTGGCGCATGCGGGTCGGCGGCGATGTCGGCCGCCAAGGCGCTGCTGCCCAGCCCCAGGCCGATCAGCAGCACGCTCAGCCGCAGGCTGAAGGCGCGGCAGCTGGCCGCCAGTGTGGCGCCGATGCCTTCGGCGCCGTTGCCCTTGCCCTGCCCGCTGGCGTCTTCCTGCACCACCATCAATTGACCGCGGGATTGATTGAAGATGATCCGATAGAGATGTTTGTTCATGATGTCAGTTCAGGAAAACGGAGCAGGAGCGCGGGCTTACCACTGCGCGGTGATAGAGAAATGGGTGATGGCGGGCCGGTCCCAGCCTTGGGGCTGATGCAGCGCGCGCTCGTGGGTCAGTTCGGCGGACAGGTGGCTGCCCAGGCTGGCGCGCACGCCGGCCGCCCAGCCGGATAGCGTGCGGTCGGGGCCGCTGTCGTAGGCCGGCCGGGCAATCTGCCCGGCATCCAGCCCGAGATACGGCTCGAAGGCCCAGCCCTGGCTTGGCGGCAGCGGCCAGCTCAGCTCGTTGCGCAGGTAATAGCCGCTCTGCCCCACCAGCGCCTCGCCGTTGAAGCCGCGCACCGTGCAGCGGCAGCCAAGAGCGAACTGCTCGCTGGACATCAACAGGTCCGGGCTGTACTGGCCGCGCAGCTCGCTGCTCCAGCGCAGGGTGTAGCTGCCGGCATGCAAGGGCAGCTGCAGGCTGAGCCTGCCCTGGTACAGCTCGTGACGGGCGGTGGGACCGCCTTGCGCCGCCAGCGTGTCGGGCTGGGCGCCCCAGGCGCCGATGCCGCGCTGGTAGCCCACGCTGGCATCCAGCACCGCTTCGCCTAGATAGCGGCGGTGGCTCAGTTCCAGGCCGGCGATGGTGAGGTCGCGCCGCTGCTGCACCACCTCGGCATCCTCTATGAAGCTGCGCGACGCCTTGCGCGTCAGGCTGGCTTTCAATTCGGTCTTGCTGTTCTGGTCGCGATGCAGCAGCCGCGACAGCGACAGCAGGGTGTTGCGGCTGTGGCCGCTGGAGGTGAAGTCCTGGTTCACGCCTTGCACGGTCTGGTGGTAGGAAAAGGCGCTATAGCTGACAAAGCCGGTCCAGTCGCCCAGCGGCAGCAGCCAGGAAACGGAGGCCGACTGGCTCAACGGGGATGCCGGATGCTCGGCGTCCTGGCTCCACGACAGCGACAGCACGTCGTTCAGGCCGGTGAGGCCGGCCAAATTGAGGCTGGCGGTGCTTTACAAGCGTCCGGTGGCGTCCTGGCCGGAATCGTCCAGCGTCAGCGCGCCGGATAGCGGGCGGCCGCCTTGCCGCGTCACCACCACATCGCTGTCGCCCGGCGCGTCTGCCGGCACCATTTCCATGGTGGCCTGCTGGCCGGGCAGTCGGCCCAGCTGCTCCAGGCCCTGCTCCAGGTCGCGCACATTGAGGATTTCGCCCGGACCGGTGGGAAACGCCGTGCGCAGGCCGGCGTCGCTGCCGCCTTCCTTCAGCCGGATGGCGTGGATGCGCCCCGGCACCACCACCAGCCGCAGCTCGCCGCTGCGCAGGTTCTGCTCCGGCAGATAGACCCGGCTGGTGACGAAGCCGCGCGCCACCAGCGCATTGGTCAGGGCGGCGACCAGTCGATTCAGATCCGCCAAGCCGGCGCAGCCGCCCAGCAGCGGCTGGGTCTGCAGCCAGCCCAGCCAGTCCGCCGGCGCACCGTCCAGCCGCACCGACCGGATGGCGAAGCAGGCGGCCGACGGGGTTGCCGTCTGGGCCGCGGGCAGCCTTGCAGTGTCCTCCGACGCGGGCAGGAACACATCGGGGCGCTGTTGCAACGACTGACGTTGCTGTTCGATTTGTTGCTGTTGCTGACGCAGCAGTTGGTCGGTCTGCTGGGGCAGGGAGGATGACGCGGCGGCGAGGCAGACGGTAGGCAGCAACAGGCCGCCCGACAAGGCGGCCTGGAAGATTCTGTTCATTACGGCTTAATTATTGTTAACAAATAATGATGCCGTATTGTAAACAAAGTTGTAGGAATATTTTTTAGGTAAAAATACTTATAAACTACACAAGGACATGATATTGAAAGAAAACAGCCCTGCCGGAAACCATTCACTCAATTGTGAAAAATCATGAAATTAAATTTCAAAAAGTAAGCAAAGCGCAACAGCGGTTGGTAACACCACCACACACGGCAGCCAGCCGTCGGCGCTTTTAACCATGGCTCCACTAGCCATGACATCCCTATCAGATCGACCGTGACCAGGCCCATCGCCCTCTTAAACTGTCGCTACGCGACATCTCGCAAAAATGGCAATTTACTTGCCATAATATTCAACACCAAAACGGCGGCAACATAAGCTAGGGAACAACCCGTCGCTTACCCGGCTGCAGCGCTATCCATGCATATTACTCATGCAACCAATCAAGCCGACAGCAGATTAAAATGTGACATGTGGCAATAAAATTAACCTAATAATGGCTCGCCATACTTGGTCTAACAATCATTCAATAACAATAAAGAATGCAATTTTCTCATAACTTACCCAATATTCAGCCATACCACCCCGTAGCACCGCCGATAAACTCATTTGGCATGCAAAGTTGCTGGTGCAGAAATTTGCATAAATGCAACAAAAAATGACATGTTAAAAATGATTAACTGAATTTCATTTAGCATATTAAAAACAAACCGCCATTCGGAATGGAAAAATGCGCCAGCAAGCCATTGATATCAATAAAATTGCTGGGAAATGTCAAACAACCGTCCATAAATGCATTCATCATTTCAAGAGAAATGATTCTGATTGTTAATAAATGTTTCTTGACGGGGAACTTTTCGCCAAGACACACTGGCCCTTCACAACGGCGGAATAAAAAAAGCACCGCCTTGCCAGCTGCCCATGTGGCAAGTTTAAACAAAGGGTTTTAGAGAAAATGAAGAGAACCATCCTTGTCGCGGCCATTGCCGCGACCATCCCTGCGCTCGCACAAGCTGATGTCAACCTGTACGGATCGCTGCGCGCCGGCGTGTCCGTAACCAAGAACAGCGCCAACAACTACAACTCCACTTTTGGCGTCGACGACTTTGGCAGCCGTATCGGCTTCCGTGGCAAGGAAGACCTTGGCAACGGCCTGAAGACCATCTGGCAGGTGGAAACCGGCCTGTCGCTGGACGGCACTTCAGGCTTCGCTAGCACCGACTCCGGCAAGCTGGCCAACCGCGAATCCTATGTCGGCGTGGAAGGCGGCTTCGGCAAGGTGCGCCTGGGCTACCTGACCGACGTGCTGGGCGACAGCGAATCCACCGATAACCTGTACGGCCCCTTCCGCGACAATATGGGTACCGGCTTCCCACTGTACGAAGCCACCGACGTGTTCGGCGCTTATGGCGATTCCCGCTTCAAGAACGGCATCCGCTACGACTCGCCGGAACTGTACGGTTTCAGCCTCACCGCCCAATACGGCGCCGGCGAAAACCAGGCCGCCGGCCAGATGAAACAAGGCGACAAGGTCGGCACCCGCGTGGCCTACCAGAACAGCGGCTTCTTCGGCGCCTGGGCCTATGCCGGCGCGCTGAATACCAATGGCGGCAGCAACAGCGCCACCAACCGGCTGGAAGGCGGCTACAACGCCAACAACCTCTATCTAGCGGCCACCTACCAATGGGTGACCTTGTATGGCAATGCCCACGCTCAGAAGAGTGATGGATCCGGCCCGGCACTCGCCGGCATCGGCAACTTCCCGTCCATCGCCACCCTCAACGCCAACAAGCTGGAAAACACCACCTGGGCCATCAACGCCGCCTACGCCTTCGGCAACTTCAAGCCGTCGGTGGTTTACTCCAAGCGCGGCGACGCCAAGGTTGACGGCGTGCGCTACAGCCTGGGCGCCACTCAATGGGCAGCGGCGCTGGACTACACCGTCAGCAAGCGCACCCTGCTGCAGGCAGGCTACGGCCAGGTCAAGGAAAACCACGACGCGCAGCTCATCAACGGCCATGCCCAGTCCACCTCCACAACCATCTGGGCGATGATGAAGCACAACTTCTAAGCCATCCCCGGTTCCGGAATGTGCAGACAGCCACCCGCATGGGTGGCTGTCTTGCTTTTCGCGCCGCCCGCGCCAGAGAAAACGCCAGCCTGAAATCAGGCTGGCGCGTGGCGGAAAAACCGGCGGCTTATTCGAAGAAATCGCGCAGCTTGTCCATAAACGATTTGGAGCGCGGATTATGGGTGGCCACATCGCCCTGGCTGATGGCTTCGAACTCGCGCAGCAGCTCTTTCTGGCGTTCGGTCAGCTTGACCGGCGTTTCAACGATCACATGGCAGTGCAGGTCGCCGTACTCAGCGCCGCGCACCGCTTTCACGCCCTTGCCCCGCAGCCGGTAGACGCGGCCGCTCTGGGTTTCGGCGGCGATCTTAACCTTGGCCATGCCGTCCAGCGTCGGGATTTCCACTTCGCCGCCCAGCGCCGCGGTGGAGAAGGAGATCGGCATCTCGCAGTGCAGGTCCATGCCGTCGCGCTGGAACACCGCGTGCTGCTTGATGTGGGTGACCACGTACAGGTCACCCGCCGGGCCGCCGTTCTGGCCAGGCTCGCCCTCGCCGCCCAGGCGGATGCGGTCGCCCTCGTCCACGCCGGCAGGGATCTTGACGTTCAGCGTCTTGGTGGTCTTCTTCTGGCCGGCGCCGTGGCAGCTGGCGCACGGATCGGTGATCTGCTTGCCGGTGCCGTGGCAGGTGGGGCAGGTCTGCTGGATGGAGAAGAAGCCCTGGCTCATCCGCACCTGGCCGTGGCCGCCGCAGGTGGAGCAGGTTTTGGGCGAGGTGCCCGGCTTGGCGCCGCTGCCGTTGCAGGTGGAGCAGGACTCGTGCGACGGGATGCGGATCTGCTTCTCGCAGCCGCGCGCCGCCTCTTCCAGCGAGATTTCCATGTTGTAGCGCAGGTCGGCGCCGCGATAAACGTTGGAACGCCCGCCACCGCCGCCGCCGCGCTGGCCGCCGCCGAAGATGTCGCTGAAGATATCGGCGAAATCGCCGAAGCCGCCAAAACCCTGGCCGCCGCCGGCTCCCGCCTGCGGGTCCACTCCGGCATGGCCGAACTGGTCGTAGGCGCTGCGTTTCTGGCTGTCGGACAGAATCTCGTAGGCTTCCTTCGCCTCCTTGAACTTGTCTTCGGCTTCCTTGCTGTCCGGATTGCGGTCCGGGTGATACTTCATCGCCAGCTTGCGATATGCCTTCTTGATATCGTCGTCGGACGCATCGCGGTTAACGCCCAGCACATCGTAGAAATCTTTTTTCGACATTGTCTTTCACTCTCCGGCCGGCCCGGCGGGCCAGCCCTATCGTCTTGATGCGGCAAAGGCACAGAGGCCGGTGGAGACCTTCTCCGCCATTCCCTGTGCCTCGTTCAGCGTGATGCGACGATTACTTCTTGTCTTTCACTTCTTCGAACTCGGCGTCCACCACGTTGCCGTCGTCCTGCTTGTCGCCGGGGGCTTGCGCACCCTCGGCGGCGGCACCCTCAGCCTGGGCGGCCTGGGCGTACATGATTTCGCCCAGCTTCTGGCTGGCCTTGGCCAGTTCTTCGGCCTTGGCTTCGATGGCTTCCTTATCGTCGCCCTTCACCACTTCCTCGGCCGCCTTGACGGCGTCTTCGATCTTGGCCTTTTCAGCGGCGTCGATCTTGTCGCCATGTTCGGACAGCGATTTCTTGATGCTGTGGATCAGGCCTTCGGCGTGGTTGCGCGCGGTCACCAGCTCGTGCAGCTTCTTGTCTTCCTCGGCGTTGGCTTCGGCGTCCTTCACCATGCGCTCGATCTCGGCTTCGGACAGGCCGGAAGACGCCTGGATGGTGATGTTGGCCTGCTTACCGGAAGCCTTGTCCTTGGCCGACACGTGCAGGATGCCGTTGGCGTCGATGTTGAACTCGACCTCGATCTGCGGAATGCCGCGCGGCGCCGGCGGGATGTCGCCCAGATTGAACTGGCCCAGCGACTTGTTGGCGGCCGCCTTCTCGCGCTCGCCCTGCAGCACGTGGATGGTCACCGCGGTCTGGTTGTCGTCGGCGGTGGAGAAGGTTTGCGACGCCTTGGTCGGGATGGTAGTGTTCTTCTGGATCAGCTTGGTCATCACGCCGCCCAGGGTTTCAATGCCCAGGCTCAGCGGGGTCACGTCCAGCAGCAGCACGTCCTTGCGGTCGCCGGACAATACCGAACCCTGGATCGCGGCGCCGACGGCCACGGCTTCGTCCGGGTTTACATCCTTGCGCGGTTCCTTGCCGAAGAATTCCTTGACCGCATCCTGCACTTTCGGCATGCGGGTCTGGCCGCCGACCAGGATCACGTCGGTGATGTCGGACAGCGACACGCCGGCATCTTTCAGCGCCACGCGGCACGGTTCGATCGAGCGGGTGATCAGATCGTCCACCAGGCTTTCGAACTTGGCGCGGGTAATCTTCATCGCCAGGTGCTTGGGACCGGTGGCGTCCATGGTGATGTAAGGCAGGTTTACCTCGGTCTGGGTGGCGGAAGACAGCTCGATCTTGGCCTTTTCCGCGGCTTCCTTCAGGCGTTGCAGCGCCATCACGTCCTTCTTCAGGTCGACGCCCTGTTCCTTCTTGAACTCGGTGACGATGTAGTCGATCAGACGCTGGTCGAAGTCTTCGCCGCCCAGGAAGGTGTCGCCGTTGGTCGACAGCACTTCGAACTGGTGCTCGCCGTCCACATCGGCGATTTCAATGATGGACACGTCGAAGGTGCCGCCGCCCAGGTCGTAAACCGCGATCTTGCGGTCGCCTTCCTGCTTGGCCAGGCCGAAGGCCAGCGCGGCCGCGGTCGGCTCGTTGATGATGCGCTTCACTTCCAGGCCGGCGATGCGGCCGGCGTCCTTGGTGGCTTGGCGCTGGCTGTCGTTGAAGTAGGCCGGCACGGTGATCACGGCTTCGGTCACTTCTTCGCCCAGGTAGTCTTCGGCGGCCTTCTTCATCTTGCGCAGCACTTCGGCGGAGATTTGCGGCGGAGCCAGTTCCTGGTCGCGCACTTTCACCCAGGCGTCGCCGTTCTTGGCCTTCAGGATTTCGAAAGGCATCAGGTCGATGTCCTTCTGCACTTCCTTGTCTTCGAAGCGGCGGCCGATCAGCCGCTTGGCGGCGTAGATGGTGTTCTTCGGGTTGGTCACCGCCTGGCGCTTGGCCGGCGCGCCCACCAGAATTTCGCCGTCCTCGACGTAAGCGATGATGGACGGGGTGGTGCGAGTGCCTTCGGCGTTCTCGATGACTTTCGGATTGCCGCCTTCGATCACTGCCACGCAGGAGTTGGTGGTGCCCAGGTCGATACCGATGATTTTACCCATGATGTATTCCTTTTCTCGATTCGTTCCGGCGTCGACTAATAGTCAGCGCCTGTTGTCTCAATAAATATTGGCTATGCCGATCTTTTCAAGAGGCTGTCGACAGCCTTTTTTATGCCTTGGCCTTGGCTACCACCACCATGGCCGGGCGCAGCACGCGGTCGGCCAGCAGGTAACCCTTCTGCATTACGCGCACCACGGTGTTCGGCTCGGCGTCCGACTCTTCGGCGCTCATCGCCTGGTGCTGGTGCGGATCCAGCTTGTCGCCGGCCTTGGGCTGGATGTCCTTGATCTGCGCCTTGTCGAAGGCCGACACCAGCTGTTTCAAGGTTAGGTCCACGCCCATCTTCAGCGTGTCGATCTGGCCGCTCTGGTCCAACAGCGCCATTTCCAGATAGTCCTTCACCGTCACCAGCTCGGCGGCGAACTTGCCGATCGCATATTTGTGCGCGGCGGCCACTTCCTCCTGGGCGCGGCGGCGCTGGTTGTCCAGCTCGGCGCGGGCGCGCAGCAGGGTGTCGTTCAGTTCGGCGATTTCGGCCTCCAGACCGGCGATATGCTGCTCAGGGGTCTGCTCCAGCTCGGTATGCGCCTCGGCGGCGATGTCAGTGTCTTGGTTGTCGGCCGCATCGGCCGCCAGGTTTTGATTTTCTTGCATGACGTTTCCTTGGAATGCACCGGCTAAATTTGATGTCCAGACCCAAGGTAGGGCCTTTTGCAGCGATTTCAAGCCCTTGATGGCGCTTCTCGCAACGAAGACGAAAAACGAAGATACGCAAATTTCAACTGTCATTTTTTCGCATTGGCAACACTACAATCCGGTGAATGGTTCGTTTATGTGAACACTTTGTTAGCTTATGAAAACACAAGATTTTTTTCTGTGCTGCACTGCACACAAGCGATTTTTTTTGTGCTTATAATGGCCGCACCGTAAGGAAAACGCCGTTGTGGCATGGCGCAAAATCGCTGCCGCGCACGGAGAAAAAAATCACGCCGATCCGGCCTGGTTTGACAAAAAAGTCCGGAACACCGGATACGCCATCATGCTATTGAGGACGCCGGGCCTGCCCGGCGAGCAGAGAAACGCTTCGAGAAGGGTTCTAACATGACGACTCGCGAACAACGCATTGCAGCCATCCAGAAAGACTGGGATGAAAATCCGCGCTGGAAAGGCATCAAGCGCGGCTACACCGCCGCCGACGTGGAACGCCTGCGCGGCTCGCTGCCGGTGGAGCACAGCCTGGCCCGCCACGGCGCGGAAAAACTGTGGAAGCTGGTGAATACCGAGCCTTACATCAACTGTCTGGGCGCCCTCACCGGCGGTCAGGCGATGCAGCAGGTGAAGGCGGGCGTCAAGGCCATCTACCTGTCGGGCTGGCAGGTGGCGGCTGACAACAACGAATATTCGGCGATGTATCCGGACCAATCGCTGTACCCGGTGGACTCGGTGCCCAAGGTGGTCGAGCGCATCAACAACGCCTTCTGCCGCGCCGATGAAATCCAGCACGCCAAGGGCCTGGAAAAAGGCGACAAGGGCCATATCGACTATTTCGCCCCCATCGTGGCCGATGCCGAAGCCGGCTTCGGCGGCGTGCTCAACGCCTACGAGCTGATGAAGGCGATGATCCGCGCCGGCGCCGCCGGCGTGCACTTCGAAGACCAGCTGGCCTCGGTGAAAAAGTGCGGCCACATGGGCGGCAAGGTGTTGGTGCCGACTCAGGAAGCGGTCCAGAAGCTGATCGCCGCCCGCCTGGCGGCCGACGTCTACGGCGTGCCCACCCTGGTGATCGCCCGCACCGACGCCGAAGCGGCGGATCTCTTGACCGGCGACGTCGATCCCAACGACGAGCCCTTCCTCACCGGCGAACGCACCGCCGAAGGCTTCTACAAAACCAAGAAGGGCCTGGAGCAAGCCATCAGCCGCGCGGTGGCCTACGCCGACTACGCCGACCTGGTATGGTGCGAAACCGGCACGCCGGACCTGGAGTTCGCCCGCAAGTTCGCCGAAGCCGTGCACGCCAAACACCCGGGCAAACTGCTGGCCTACAACTGTTCGCCGTCGTTCAACTGGAGAAAAAACCTGGACGACGCCACCATCGCCAAGTTCCAGCGCGAGCTGGGCGCGATGGGATACAAGTACCAGTTCATCACCCTGGCCGGCATCCACAGTATGTGGTTCAACATGTACGACCTAGCGCAGGACTATGTCGCCCGCGGCATGTCCGCCTATGTCGAAAAAGTGCAGGAACCGGAGTTCGCCGCGCGCGACCGCGGCTACACCTTCGTCTCGCACCAGCAGGAAGTGGGCACCGGCTACTTCGACGACGTCACCACGGTGATCCAGGGCGGCACCTCCAGCGTCACCGCGCTGACCGGCTCCACCGAAGAAGAACAGTTCCACTAAGCCGCCACAAGCGGCGCACCCAAAAGTCCGCGTATCCCGCGGGCGATGCCGCCCACCTTCACCGGAGGGCGGCATTTTCCATTCTGAACCAGGAGCAGACCGTGACTTTCGCCACGACAGACCTCTGCGACGAATTCGAGCAGGAAATCAGCGTGCTGGACCCCATTTTCCAATCCTTTGGCGGGCAAACGCGCTTCTCGGGCCGCGTCGCCACCCTGAAACTGTTTGAAGACAACAGCCTGGTGCGCGAGCTGCTGGGAGAGGACGGCCAAGGCCGGGTGCTGGTGGTGGATGGCGGCGGATCGCGCCGTTGCGCGCTCGTGGGGGACATGCTGGGCGAGTTGGCGGTGAAAAACGGCTGGACGGGCCTGGTGATAGACGGCTGCGTGCGCGACAGCGCAGCGCTGGCGCGACTGCCGCTGGGCGTCAGGGCGCTGGCCGCCTATCCGCGCAAATCGGTGAAACTGGGAACTGGGCAAAAACAATTGGACATCCGCATCGCCGGTTGCGCGATAACGCCGGGCCACTGGCTGTACGCCGACGCAGACGGCATCGTCGTCAGCCCGCGGCAGCTGGTCTAACCCGCTACATCCCTCCCCCGCGCTGATGCACCGGCAACGCGCCCTGGGCATTGGCGGTACCCCACTCCAGCCGCTGCTCCCACCAGGTGTGGTGCTCCGGCACCAGCACCTCGGGATTGTCCAGCGATGCCGCGGTGATGTCGATTTCTTCGGGATCGGATTCGTGGAAGTAGGTCAGCGTCGAGCCGCAATGCGGGCAGAAGCCGCGCGATACCGCGGCGGAGGAGTGGTACTGCACCGGCTTTTCGCCGCGCCATTCCAGTTCGTGCACCCGCATGGTGAACCAAGTGACAAAAGCCGCCCCGCTGGCGCGCCGGCAACTGCGGCAATGACAGTGGGTGATATGGAAAGGCGTGCCGCGCAGCCGGTAACGTACCGCGCCGCACAGGCAACCGCCGGTCAGGCCTATGGTCATGACGGCTCTCCCAGTGAATCGCGATGCGGCGCCCGCCACCCCGGCCAGCCTTGCTGTCCGGCATCGCCGCAATCCATTTGTTTCACTATGCCTGAGCGATGCTGCAAGTGCAAAAAAACCGCCGCGCCGCCGCTTCGGCGCAAACTCCGGCAGTTATTTTTCTACACTCTATACTGGCAAATATAGGTATTTCCCCTAGGCGGTATTCGCCATGCTATCCCTACGCCCCCTGATCGCCCTGCTATTCCTGCCCGCGCTGAGC
The DNA here is from genome assembly GCF_001855555.1 of Chromobacterium sphagni. Classification (GTDB taxonomy): domain Bacteria; phylum Pseudomonadota; class Gammaproteobacteria; order Burkholderiales; family Chromobacteriaceae; genus Chromobacterium; species Chromobacterium sphagni. Next base: position 20,370 of record NZ_MKCT01000018.1, read on the forward strand.
CTGGCGCAAGACCTGGACCGCTCATTGCTGCACATCTGCGACGATGGCGACGAGTGGCCGCCCTACACCTACTACCTGCGCTACAACCACCAACCCACCGCCGACCTGACTGGCTACTCGGTGGATGTGATCCGCCGGATCCTCGACAAGCACCACATCCCGTTCCAGATCGACCTGCTGCCGTGGAAACGCTGCCTGTCGTCGATAGACAGCGGCGAACAGTATCTGATGGCGCTGAGCGCCAGCAAGAATCCGGAACGGGAAAAACAGTTTCTGTTCTCCACGCCGTATTACCAGACCCACTACTATGTGTTCTATTCCAAGGCCAAGTATCCGGACGGCGTGAACGTCGCCGGCCAGACCGACCTGGGCCGCTACCGGCTGGGCGGCATCAAGGGCTATGCCTACTCCGCGCTCACCGCGGTCAACAAGGACGCCATGGTGCGCACCGTCGACTATCCGACACTGGGCAAGATGCTGCTGGCCGACCGCTTCGACCTGTTCGCCGAGGATTACGAGGTGATGGTCGGCCTCGACAAACTGGGCAGCGCCCATATCATCAGCGACCCCAATATCGGCCGCATGCCGTTGCCCGGCATGCCGGGCAACGCCTTCCACATGATCTTCACGCGTAAGAATCCCAGGGGCGCGCAGCTGCAACAACTGGTCAACCAGGAGCTGCAACAGATGCAGGCCTCCGGCCAGCTGGACAAGCTGCTGAACCGGTACGTACCGCGCTGAGGCCGGCCGCCTCAGAACAACGCCGACTCGAAATCGTGGATGGCGTGCGCCGCCAGATTGAACAGTTCCGCAGCCTTGGCCGGGTCCTTCTTCAAACCCAGATCGCCTCCCTCGTAGGCCATCGCCAGCGTCTGCAGCGCGGCCGGCATTTCCAGCCTTGCCGCTTTCTCATACCAGCCGCGCGCGCGCGGCTGGTCCGCCGCCACGCCCAGGCCTTCCTGATAGGCGATGCCCAGCTGGAACATCGCCTCGGCGCTGCCCTGCTGCGCCGCCAGTTCGAACCAGCCCCTGGCCGCGGCCGCATCCCCGCCATCCTTGGCGCGCAAGCCCAGCATGCAGGCGGCGTCCGCCTGTTTGCGCTGCGCCGCCAGCGCCAACCAGCGCGCGGACTGGCCGGCATCCGCCGCCGCGCCCAGGCCCTTGGCGTAGATCCGAGCCAGGCGGAACGCCGACAACGCGTCGCCACGCTCGGCGGCGGCCTGATACCAGGGCCGCGCCTTGCGCCAACCCGCCATGCCGCCGTCGCTGGACAAGGCTTCCGCCAGCGTGCGCTGCGCGTCGGGATCGTCATTCCTGGCCCAGTCCTCGAGCCGCTGCCAGGCGGCGGCGTCGCGGGCGAACAGCGCGTGCTGGCGGGTATCGTCCAACTTGGCCTGGCTGGGCTTTCCGGCGCAGCCGGCAAGCATGGACAATGCCGCGATGGCGGCCATCAATAGATTCTTGTTCGGTTTCATAGCTGAACACGGGCAAGGCCGATCCGCCTCGGGACGGCCCACCCCTCATGCCTCTTCATCTCAAATCGGGATTACTGGCTCAAATCCACCTGATAAGTCCAGGTGCCGTCGCCATTGTCAGCCCCCTGGCTCACGCCGTTGATGCCGGCGAGGCTGGCCGCGGCCAGTTGATTGGCGATGCTCTTGAAGTTGACCTTGGCGTTGATCTTGACGAAGCTCCACGACCGGTCACTGCCGTACTGGGCGCGGCCGAGATCGCCGTTGGCCTTGATGTAAGCAATCAGCACGTCGCGGTTGGCGTCCGGCGCCTGGATGATGGTCTTGGTGCCGTCGATACCCGGGAAGTTGCCGCCGCCGCTGGCGCGGTAGTTGTTGGTGGCCACGATGAACTGCTGCGCCGGATCGATGGCCGCGCCGTTATAGCTCAGATTGACGATGCGGCTACCCACTGGCTGGCTGACGTCGATCTGGTATCGCACCCCATACATCACGTCGAAGTTGAACACCTGGAAGTTGGCGTTGACCAGCTCCTGCGGCGCCGTGGCGCTTGGATCGATGGTGTTGAACATCTGCGCCGCGCGCTCCAGCCAGTTCTTGACATCCGTCCCGCTCACCTTCACTGCCTGCAGCGTGTTGGGGTAGAGGTAGAGGTCGGCCGCGTTGTTGATGGCGATCGGCCCCTGCGCCACGTCGGTGTAGTCGCTGGCGCCGTTGCGGCCGGCCTTGAACGGCGCCGACACCGACAACACCGGCAGGGACGCGTATTGCGGCAGATTGGCCTGCACGTATTTCTTGACGTAGTCCTGCTGCGCCATGTTGACGATCTGAATGGCGCTGACGTCGCCCAGCAGCGCGAAGTAGGTGTTCATGCGGAAGTCGGTGCTGCCTATCGCCGTCTTGACGTAGTTGATGGTGGCCTGGTGCTCGCTGGCCACCAGTTGCGCGACATTGGGATCGGCCGCCACATAGCTGCCGTCGGCGTTCTTGATCGAACGAGTCTCCACCGCAGTTTGTCCGCCCTGCACCACCCATTTGCCGCCGCTGTACTTCAGCGTCAGCCTGATCACGCCCAGACGGTTGCCCCAGTTGCCGGCCATTACCGTGGGCACGCCATTGACGAAGCCCTTGCTGTTGTCCACGCCCGGCATAGTGTTGAACTGCGAGCCGGCGACGCCCGGATTGGGGAAGATGTCGTGCGAATGGCCTATCATCAGCGCGTCTATGCCGGTCTTGGCCAGATGCCAGCTGCCATTCTCCATGGTCGGGCTGTAGCTGGACGGATCCAGCCCGCCGTGCGACAGCGCCACCACCAGGTCGGCGCCGGCCTGGCGCATCTGCGGGATATAGCTATTGGCGGTTTCCACCACGCCGTTGGTGTAGACCTGGCCGTTCAGGTTTTTCTTGTCCCAATCCATGACGGTGGGCGGCGTAAAGCCGATCACGCCGATATTCACCGGCACCTGCACGCTGCGGCCATCCGGCGCGGTGGCGGCGAAGGTGCGCTTCAATATGGCGTAGGGCTGGAAAATGGGCTTGCTGTCGGCCAGATTGGCCACATTCGCCAATACCTGCGGATAGGCAGGCGAGCCGCAGCCGGACGGCTGGGCGATATTGGCCAGGCGGAAATTGGTATTGGTGACCTGCGACAGAAAAGGTAGGCCGAAATTGAATTCGTGGTTGCCTATGGTTCCGGCGTCGTACTTCAGGTAATTCATCACCTTGTGCACCGCCAGGGTATCCGCGCATTTCAGCGGATTCACCGCCGCCTGATAATCGCCCAGCGCGGTGCCCTGGATCAGATCGCCGTCGTCCAGCAACAGATTGTTGGGGTACTGGCTGCGCGCCTGCCGGATCAGCGTGGCCGCCCGCTCCAGGCCAAAAGAGGGATTGGCGGCCAGCTTGTAGTAGTCGTAGCTGAGGACGTTCTGGTGGATATCGGTGGTTTCCAGCAGCGCCACATTGACGGTGGTGCCTTCTGCAGGCCTGCCGGACGGCGCGCTGCCGCTCGAACAGCCGGCCAGCAGCAGGCCTGCCAGCCCAGCCGCGGCGATATTGCTCTTATTCATCACATACCTCTCTTGTTTTCATCGGGCCTGAATCGCCCTGGCGGGATTTTATTGGCTTTGCGTTTGCTATTCCCCCATCGGATATTATTTATTTATTTCAACGCAAAGAAAAAACCGCCCCGACGCACAGCGCTAAAGGCTGAAAACAATCCATCCACCCGACTGCCAGACAATCACTCGGGCCATTCCATGACCAAAACCGAAAAACAAAAATACGGATTCTCCGCTCAATAAACCATTCGCGATCAATCCGGCCGCTCACACTCGCCGATCATGCGGGCAATAAAAAAGCCGCCTGCTGATTTCAGCAAGCGGCCCAATGTCGGAAGAAACTCTCGTCAGGCAGGCTGGGTGGGCGTGGCGCCCTTGACTTCGGTCAGACGGTTGTCGCCATCGACGAATACCAGCTTGGGCGAATGGTTCTTCAGCTCGGCGTCTTCGTACTGGGCGAACGACGCGATGATCAGCAAGTCGCCCGGCGCGGCGCGGCGCGCGGCGGAGCCATTGACCGAAATCACGCCGGAGCCGCGTTCGGCCTTGATCGCGTAGGTGGCGAAACGCTCACCGTTGGTGACGTTCCAGATCTGCACTTCTTCGTATTCGAGGATATCCGCCGCTTCCAGCAGGTTCTCGTCGATGGCGCAGGAGCCGATGTAATGCAGCTCGGCGTGCGTGGTGGTCACACGGTGGAGCTTGGACTTGAGCATATTGCGTTGCATGACGGTTTCCTTGTCGTCCCGTTTCAACGGAACACTTCGATATTGTCGATCAGGCGGGTGCGGCCCAGGCGCGCAGCCGCCAGCACCACCAGCCGCTTCTCGCCGGCATGGGCGATTTCCAGCGTGTCAGCCTGACGCACTTCCACATAGTCCACCACCCAGCCGGCGGCGGCCAGATCCGCGCTGGCGGCAGCCTCCAAACCGGCGTAGTCGTGGCTGCCTGCCAGCAGGCTGTCGCGCAACGCGCACAGATTGCGGTACAGGCGCGGCGCCTCGGCGCGCTCTTCCGCGCAGAGATAGCCATTGCGCGAGGACAGCGCCAGGCCGTCTTCGGCGCGGCCGGTGTCCACCGGCAGGATTTCAATCGGCGAATTGAGGTCGTCGACCATCGCCTTGATCACATGCAGTTGCTGGAAGTCCTTCTTGCCGAAGCAGGCGACGTCCGGCTGCACGATGTTGAACAGCTTGGTCACCACCGTGGCCACGCCGCGGAAGTGGCCGGGACGGAAAGCGCCGCACAGCTCGTCCTGGATGTGGGGCGGCTCGACGTTGAAGTCCTGCTTCACGCGCGGGTACAGCTCGCGCTCGTTGGGGAAGAACAGCGCGTCCACGCCGGCGGCGCGCAACTTGTCGCAATCGGCGTCGAAAGTGCGCGGATAGGCGTCGAAGTCTTCGCCCTGGCCAAACTGCAGCCGGTTGACAAAGATGCTGACCGCCACCTTGTCCGCCTGGCCGCGGGCGGCCGTCACCAGCGCCAGGTGGCCCTCGTGCAGATTGCCCATGGTGGGCACGAAAGCCAGCTTGCCGGCCAGCTTGCGCCAGGCGCGCATCTCGGCCACGGTACGGATGATTTCCATCGCTTGTCGTCTCCCGGGCTTAGTAGGTGTGTTCTTCGGACGGGAAGGTCTTGGCCTTCACCGCCTTGACGTAGGCTTCGACAGCGCCCTGGATGCTGCCGGCTTCGTGCATGAAATTCTTGACGAAACGCGCCTTCTTGCCCGGATACACGCCCAGCATGTCGTGCAGCACCAGCACCTGGCCGGACACGTCCACGCCCGCGCCTATGCCTATGGTGGGCGCATTGACGGTTTCGGTGATCTGGCGCGCCAGCGCCGCCGGCACGCACTCCATCACGATCAGGCTGGCGCCGGCCTCCGCCAGCGCCTTGGCGTCGTTCAGAATGCGCTGCGCATCGGCCTCGCTCTTGCCCTGCACGCGGTAGCCGCCGAAAGCGTTGACGAACTGCGGCGTCAGGCCGATGTGCGAGCACACCGGCACGCCGCGCTCCACCAGGAAGCGGGTGGTCTCGGCCATGTAGGCGCCGCCCTCCAGCTTCACCATGTGGGCGCCGGCCTGCAACAGGCGCGAAGCGTGGGCGAAGGCCTGTTGCGGACTTTGCTGATAGGCGCCGAAAGTCATGTCGCCGAGAATCAACGCATTTTTGGCGCCGCGCGCCACGCAGCGGATATGGTAGGCCATTTCGTCCTCACTGACCGGCAACGTGGACTCTATGCCTTGCATCACCGGACCCAGTGAATCCCCCACCAGCAGGATCTCGACCCCAGCCTCGTCCAGCAGGCTGGCGAAACTGGCGTCGTAACAGGTCAGCATGGTGATCTTCTGGCCTTCCGCAGCCAGCTTGTGCAAGGTATTGACGGTTATTTTCATTTCTCGACTTCCTCGTGTTCCATCTGCGGCGTCCAGGGGGACGATGCAACCGGGCCCCGGTCAGACGCTCTTGTTGAAATAACTGCGCTGGCCGCGCATTTCTGCAATGCAGCGGATCAATAGATCGAAATCCTCGTCGCCGTCCACCAGGTTGAGGTGATCGGTGTTGACGATCAGCAGCGGCGACGCCTCGTACTGATGGAAAAACTCGCTGTAGCCGGCATGCACGCGCTTGAGATAGCCTTCGGGAAAGTTTACCTCGTACTCCACCGCCCGCGCCGCCACCCTTTGCAGCAGCGTGTCTTCGGATGCCTGCAGATAGATCACCAGATCCGGCACCGGATACTCCGGCAACGCCTGCCGCACCAGCCGCTGGTACAGCGCCAGCTCGTGCTCGTCCAGATTCAGCCGCGCGAACAGCGCGTCCTTCTCGAACAAGAAGTCCGACACCAGCGGCGCGGCCATCAGCTCGCCCTGCAGCATGTCGCGCGCCATGTCGGCGCGCTGCATCAGGAAGCTCAGTTGGGTGGACAGCGCGTGGGCCGGCATATTGCGATAGAAGCGCGGCAGGAAAGGATTGGCCGCCGGGTCTTCCGCTTTCAGCTGCACCCCCCAGTACTGCGCCAGCCGGGCGGCCAGCGAGGATTTCCCCGAGCCTATCGGCCCCTCCACCACCACGTATCGCAATTGACTCATGTTATTCCTGTTTTTCTTGGGGTTCGCCGCCGTCATCCAGCCGCTCCACGCCGGCGCAGTCCAGGCCGACCGCCAGCGCGGCCACGTCGCCGACGCCGGGCAGCATACCGGGCGCGATTTCGGCCAGCGGCACCATCACGAAAGCGCGTTCGCGCATGCGCGGATGAGGCAGCGTCAGCTGCGGCCCTCCCATGACGACATCATCATAATACAAAAGGTCAAGATCCAGCACCCTTGGCGCGTTGCGGAAGCTGCGTTCGCGGCCAAAGCGCTGTTCTATGGCGAACAGCTGGTCCAACAAGTCCAGCGGCGGCAACCGGGTGTCCAGCAACGCCACCGCGTTGATGAAGTCGGGCTGATCGGCATAGCCGACCGGCGCCGTGCGATACAGCGAGGAATGGCGCAACAAGGAGGTGCCGGCCAAATGGCCAAGGGCCGCGAGCGCGGCCCTGACCTGTTCCGCCGGTTGCTCCAGATTGCTGCCCAGAGCCACGTAGGCCAGCGTCACTGGGCGCTCTCCCCGCCGCCAGCGTCCCCCTTGCGACTGCTGCTGCGCCGGCGGCGGCGCTTCTTGGCCGGCTCGGCGTCCCCACCCTGCTCCTTGGCCTCGGCGATCAGCCGCTCGCACTCGGCGGCATCGGCGCGCTGGAAGCGCTCCCACCAGCTCACCAGCTGCGGCGTGACTTCGCCAGCCTCGCTGCGCAGCGCCAGGAAGTCGTAGGCGGCGCGGAAGCGCGGCTGCTCCAGGAAGCGGTAGGGACGGGCGCCGCTGCGGCTGTCGAAACGCGCCTGCAGCGTCCAGATCTCGCGCATGGTCACGCCGAAGCGGCGCGGGATGGCGAAATCGTTGTCCTGTTCGGCTTCGACATCGGCAATGGCGGACAGCAATGCCGGCAGGCTCTTCTCGCCAGCGGCGATGCGTTGCTGCCAGCACTGGTTCACCTGGCGCCACAGCAACGTAGCCAGCAGGAAGCCGACCGAAATCGGCTTGTCGGCGCGCAAGCGGGCGTCGGTGCTCTCCAGGCTGAGGCGCAGGAAGGCGTCGTCGTTGCCCTTGTCGTCCATCACCGCGTCCAGCAGCGGGAACACGCCGCGCGCCAGACCCTCGTCACGCAGCTTCTTCAGGCAGGCGTAGGCCTGGCCGGACATCAACAGCTTGAGCATCTCGTCGAACAGACGCGCCGCCGGCTCCTTCTTCAGCAAATGCGCGTGGGCGCGGATCGGCTTCCTGGTGTCTTCGTCGATCTCGAAGCCCAGCTTGGCCGCCAGGCGCACCGCGCGCAGCATCCGCACCGGGTCTTCCTGATAGCGCCGCGCCGGCTGACCTATCATCACCAGTCGTTTGGCGTGCAGGTCCTTGACGCCATTGTGGTAGTCGATGACGGTTTCATCGAACGGATCATAAAACAGCGCGTTGACGGTGAAGTCGCGGCGGTGCGCGTCCTCCTCCTGGCTGCCGAAGCTGTTGTCGGCCATGATGCGGCCGGTTTCATTGGTGTCGTCGACATTACCGCCGCGGAAGGTGGTCACCTCGATGGTTTCCGGGCCCATCATCACGTGGACAATGCGGAAACGGCGGCCGATGATGCGGGAACGGCGGAACAAGTGGTGCACCTGCTCGGGCGTGGCGTTGGTGGCCACGTCGAAATCCTTGGGTGAAACGCCCAGCATCAGGTCGCGCACCGCGCCGCCCACCACATAGGCGGCGAAGCCGGCCTCCTGCAGCCGGGAGGTGACGCGCAGCGCCGCCTGGCTCAACTGGTCGCGGCGGACGCCGTGCTGGGGCAGCGGAAAGACGCGCGGCTTGTTACGGCGTTTGCTCATGCCGGCCGGCAGGTCCAGTACTTTTCGGATTAGCTTGCGGATCATGTGGAAGATTGTGACTTGGAATGCTGGATTCGCAAGATTAGGGATTCAAGGCCGCGATTATAGCCCGATTCTTTACGGAAAATACACATCCCCGCCCTCCTGCGCCGCAACTTGTTTTAATCGCAACTGTCATTCCGCCCTTCGCCTGCGCGCGGCCCTGCCAAATAAGCATCCAGACATTGCTGCAGATGCGCGCGCAACGCCACCGCCGCCGGCGACAGCATCAAGCGGTGCGGCGTCACCAGATAGAGCGGGGTCTGCTCCGTATCATAGCCTTCCAGCAGCGGCTGCAAGCGTCCGGCGCGCAAATCGGCCAGCACGTCCAGCCTGGACTTGTAGGCGATGCCCAAGCCTGCCAGCGCCCAGTTGCGGACGATCTCGCCGTCGTCGCTGTGCCAGCGCCCATCCACCGTCACCACCTGCCTCTCGCCGTTGCGGAGAAAGCTCCAGCGCTCATGTACCGCCGCACCCAGGATAAAACGCAGGCATGAATGGCGGCGCAGGTCCTGCGGCGCGGCGGGCGCGCCGTGCCGCGCCAGATAATCCGGCGACGCGCACAATACCCGGCGGTTGTCGGGCGCCAGCGGCAAGGCCACCAGCGCCGAATCCTCCGGCACGCCATAGCGCAAGGCCACATCCACCGGCTGGCGATAGAGGTCGGCCACCCGGTCGCTGATCTGCAATTGCAGGCTCAGGCCGGGATGCTGTTGCAGAAAGGCATCCAGCCACGGCCGCAGCAGATTGCGCCCCAGATCGGACGGCATCGACAGCGACAGGCTGCCTGACAGCGCCTGGCGGTCCTGCGCCAAGGCCACGCTGCCAGACTGCAGCGCGTCCAGCGCGGCGCGGGCGTGTTCCAGATAACGCTCCCCCGCCACCGTCAAGCGCAGGCTGCGGGTGGAGCGCGCCAGCAGTTGCGCGCCCACCGCCGCCTCCAGCCGCTTCAACGCCGCGCTGGCCACCGCCGGGCTCAAGTCCAGCTGGCGCGCCGCAGCCGACAGGCTGCCGTTGTCCGCCGCGCGGATGAATACCTGCAAATCGTCGATTCTGACCATTTTTATCAATATTTTTTTGAAACTGATTCGAATTTTAGCTGGATTTTCATAAATGAAAATTGGAATAGCATGTAGTCCATACCGAGGCCGCCATCCCGGCAGCCCGGTCCAGATAGATCCTAGATGAAGGAAACGCCATGAAAGCCATCGCCTACTACCAAAGCCTGCCGATCAGCCATCCGGAAGCGCTGCAAGACGTGCAGCTGCCGGAACCCGTCATCGGCGAGCGCGACCTGCTGGTGGAAGTCAAAGCCGTCTCTGTCAATCCAGTGGATGTCAAAGTGCGCGCCAACATGGCGCCGGAGGCCGGCCAGGCCAAGGTGCTGGGCTGGGACGCGGCCGGCGTGGTGAAGGCTGTGGGCGCCAAGGCCAGCCTGTTCCAGGTGGGCGACCGCGTCTGGTACGCCGGCGCCCTGCACCGCCCCGGAGCCAACAGCGAGCTGCACGCGGTGGACGAGCGCATAGTCGGCCGCATGCCGGACAGCCTGGACTTCGAAAGCGCCGCCGCCTTGCCGCTGACCGCCATCACCGCCTGGGAACTATTGTTCGACCGCTTGCAGGTGCTGGCCAACGGCGCGCCCAGCGGCAAGAAGCTGCTGATCGTCGGCGCCGCCGGCGGCGTCGGCTCCATCATGCTGCAACTGGCGCGCCAACTGACCGGCCTCACGGTGATAGCCACCGCCTCGCGGCCGGAAACCCAGGCCTGGGTGAAGGATCTGGGCGCGCACCAGGTGATAGACCATCGCCAGCCGCTGAGCCAGGAGCTGAAGCGCATCGGCATGGCCGAGGTGGACTACGTCGCCAGCCTGAATCAGACCGACGCCCACTTCGCCGAGATCGTCGCCGCCCTCGCGCCGCAGGGCAAGCTGGCGCTGATCGACGACCCGGCCGCGCTGGACGTCTCCCAGCTCAAGCGCAAGAGCATCTCGCTGCACTGGGAATTCATGTACACCCGCTCGATGTTCGCCACCGACGACCAGATCGAACAGCACAAGTTGCTGACCGAGCTGGCGCGCCTGGTGGACGCCGGCATCGTCCGCAGCACCGCGGCGGAACGCTTCGGCGCCATCAACGCCGCCAATCTCAAGCGCGCCCACGCGCTGCTGGAAAGTAACGCCGCCAAGGGCAAGATCGTGCTCAGCGGTTTCTGAGCCGAGGCAAACCGCAAGCTACGCCGCAAACCGCAGTCGGCTGCGGTTTTTTCTGTCCCGAATGGAAACCGGATGACCTCCCCTCACCTGACCCTGATCACGATAGACCTGTCCTTCCATCACGCCAGCGCCGCCGCAGTGGCGGCCATGCTGGAAAAACACGGCGTGGCCGCCAGCGAATGGCGCGTGCCGCACGAGCGGGCGTTCGAGCTGCTGGCCAGCGGCGAAGGCGACCTGCTGTGCTGCGCCTGGCTGCCGGGCAGCCATGGCCGCTACCTGGCTCCGATGGCGGATGAAGTGGAAAAACTGGCCGTCCTCTACACCCCGTACGCACTATGGGCCGTGCCCGGCTACGTGCCGGCGGAGTCGGTGGCGGAAATCGCCGACCTGAAAAAACCGGAGGTCGCCGCGCGCATGCTGAAGAAGATACAGGGGCATCAACCCAGGCGCCGGCATCAGCCGCTTTTCGCGCGAAATCATCGCCCATTACGGCCTGGAACAAGCCGGCTACCACTTCGAAAACGGCAGCCTGGAAGACTGCGCGCGCGCCTTCGAAAAACGCGGCGGCGCGACGCGACTGGCTAGTGGTGCCGCTGTGGCAACCCCAGTTCCTGCACTGGCAGCACGATATCCGCGAGCTGGCCGATCCCGCCGGCCTGTTGCGCGGCAAGGACGAGGCGACGCTGTTGATCCGCAAAGCCGCGCTGGAACGCCTGCCCGCCTCGGCCGCCGCCGAGCTGCACGCCCTGCGGCTGGGCAACCGGGCCCTAACCTGGCTGGACCATCTGGTATCGCGCCGGGGCCTGGCGCCGCGCCACGCCGCCCGGCAATGGCTGCAGCCGCCATCCTGATGTTCGCCGGCAAGGCGCAGCCTTTTCCCCTCGCGACAATATTCAACAAAGCGACATTATTCCGCCCCATCCATCAACCCAGTAGACATACAGCCCAAATCCATAGAGCATACGGGGTTCAGCCCCATGCGCCGGCTCATTGACACCGCCGCAGGGGAAGAAATCAGGAAAGCCGCCGACCCCGCCTCCTGGCCGGCGACGTTCCGCACATCCAGGAGCACGCCGTGTATTGCAAATCGAGTCCCAGCAGCGGGGATAGTCCCGTTCCGCATCGCAAATCGCAGGCTCCCTTACGGCGCGGAGCGGCCACAATCGCCATCACGCTGGCGCTGGCCGGCTGCGCCGTCGGTCCCGACTTCAAGTCGCCGGCGCTGCCGCAAGCCGCCAACGGTCCCTACACCGAATCCCCGCTGCCGGCGGCCACCGCATCGGCCCGCAGCGAGCATGTCGGCCCGGCCGGGACCAGCCAGCGCCTGGCAAGCGGCCAGCCGTTGCCGGAGCAATGGTGGACACTATTTCGTTCCGACCAGCTGGACCGGTTGATCCGCGCCGCGCTGCAGCACAATCCCACCCTGGACGCCGCCCAGGCGGCGTTGACCCAGGCGCGGGAAAACTACAACGCCGCCGCCGGCTCCACCTATTATCCGGCCGTTAACGCCCAACTGGGCGGCGGTCGCCAGCGCGCCATCCTCACCGGCACCACGCCCAACGAATTCAATGTCTACAACGCCACCGTCAACGTGTCGTACACACTGGACCTGTTCGGCGGCGAGCGCCGCCAACTGGAAAGCCTGATGGCTGCGGCGGAATACCAGCGCTTCCAGACCGAGGCCGCCTATCAGACCCTGATCGCCAACGTGGTGACCAGCGCGGTGCAGGAGGCCTCGCTGCGCGGCCAGCTGCAGGCCACCCAGGAATTGCTCAAGGCGCAGGAGGAACAGCTGCGCATCGTGGACAAGCAGGTGACGCTGGGCGCCCAGCCGCGCTCCGCGGCGCTGACCCAGGGCACGCTGGTGGCGCAGACCCGCGCCCAGCTGCCGCCGCTGGACAAGGCGCTGGCGCAGACCCGCCACCAACTGGCGGTATTCGTCGGTCGCTTCCCAGGGGAAACCGGCCTGCCGGAATTCCAGCTCGACTCTCTGCAACTGCCGGCCGAACTGCCGATCTCCCTGCCGTCGGCGCTGGCGCGCCAGCGGCCCGACATCCGCGCCAGCGAGGCATTGCTGCACCAGGCCAGCGCCAACGTGGGCGTGGCCACCGCCAACCAGTATCCGCAGATCACCCTCAGCGGCAACTACGGCACGCAGCACACCGTGCTGCCGGGCATGGACATAGGCAATACGCTGTGGGGCCTGAGCGCCGGCCTGACCCAGCCGCTGTTCAACGGCGGCGCGCTCAGCGCCAAGCGCCGCGCGGCGGAAGCCGCCTACCAACAGGCGGAGGCGCAATACCGCTCCACGGTGCTGAAGGCCTTCCAGAACGTGGCGGACAGCTTGCGGGCGATAGACGCGGACGCGACGGCGCTGAAAGCCCAGGCCGACGCCGAAGCCCAGGCG
>NZ_MKCT01000019.1 GCF_001855555.1 Chromobacterium sphagni
CCCCCATCACCTTTCGATGATGGGGGTTTTATCATGAATGACATTTAACTATCAAGCCAGCTTGACAAGCTGCGCCTTCACCTTCTCCAACTTGTCATTCAGCTCCGCCAACTGAGCCCTATCGCGCTCCACCAAGTGCGCCGGCGCCTTGTCCACATAACCCGGCTTCTCCAGCTTGGCCGTCAGCTTGGCCAGCTCGGCCTCCACCTTGCCCTGCTCCTTGGTCAGGCGCGCGGTTTCCGCGGCTTTGTCCACTTCCACCTTCAGCATCAGGCGCGCTTCACCGGACATCGCCACCGGGGCATCGTCTTCCGGCAGCTTGGACACCAGCGTGCCTTCGGTCAGGCGGGCCAGCAACTTCAGGTAAGGCACGAAGTCGGCGATGGAGGCGTCGGCGGTTTCGATGAACAACGGCGCCTTGACGGCCGGGCCGATGCCCATTTCGCCGCGCAGGTTGCGCACCGCGTTGACCATCTCTTTGAACGCGTCCATGCGGGCGTTGGCTGCCGCGCTGATCTTGGATTCGTCCGCCACCGGCCACAGGGCCAGCATCAGCGATTCCGCCTTCTTGGCGTTGGCCAGCGGAGCCACGGTCTGCCACAGCTCTTCGGTGATGAAGGGCATCAGCGGGTGAGTCAGGCGCAGCGCCACTTCCAGTACGCGGACGATGGTGCGGCGGGTGGCGCGCTGCTGGGCTTCGTTGCCGGTTTGCAACTGCACCTTGGCCAGTTCCACGTACCAGTCGCAGTACTCGTTCCAGATGAATTCGTAGATCACCTGGGCGGCGATGTCGAAGCGGTAGGTTTCCAGCGCATTGGTGACATCGATCTCGGCCTGTTGCAGGCGGCCGATGATCCACTGGTCGACAAAGCTGTATTCCAGCGGCAGGCTTTCATCCTGGCCGCAGTCCTTGCCTTCCACGTTCATCATCACGAAGCGGGTGGCGTTCCACAGCTTGTTGCAGAAGTTGCGGTAGCCTTCGGCGCGCTTGAAGTCGAAGTTGACGCTGCGGCCCAGCGTGGCGTAGCTGGCCATGGTGAATCTGAGAGCATCAGTACCGTAAGCCGGGATGCCTTCCGGGAACAGCTTTTCCGTGGCCTTGGCGATCTGCGGGGCCTTTTCCGGGCGGCGCAGGCCGGTGGTGCGTTTTTCCACCAGCGGCGCCAGCGCGATGCCGTCGATCAGGTCCACCGGGTCGATCACGTTGCCCTCGGACTTGGACATCTTCTTGCCTTCGTGATCGCGCACCATGCCGTGGATGTAGACATCCTTGAACGGCACCTTGCCGGTGAAGTGCTTGGTCATCATGATCATCCGGGCCACCCAGAAGAAGATGATTTCGTAGCCGGTCACCAGCACGTTGGAGGTCAGGAAGGCTTTCAGGTCCGGGGTTTCTTCCGGCCAGCCCAAGGTGGAGAACGGCACCAGGGCCGAGCTGAACCAGGTGTCCAGCACATCTTGCTCGCGGCGCAGCGTCTTGCCCGGGGCTTTGGCCTGGGCTTCCGCCTCGGTGCGGCCGACGTAGATGTTGCCGTCTTCGTCGTACCAGGCCGGGATCTGGTGGCCCCACCACAGCTGGCGGGAGATGCACCAGTCCTGGATGTTCTTCATCCACTGGTTGTAGGTGTTGACCCAGTTTTCCGGCACGAAGCGCACTTCGCCGGATTCCACGGCTTCAATCGCCTTGGCGGCGATGGATAGTCCGGTGGCGTCGCCTTCGGCGACTTTGTTCATGGCCACGAACCATTGGTCGGTCAACAGCGGCTCGATCACGGTGCCGGTGCGGTCGCCGCGCGGCACCATCAGCTTGTGCGGCTTGGTTTCCAGCAGCAGGCCCTGGGCTTGCAGATCGACCAGCATCGCCTTGCGCGCTTCCTGGGCGGTGAGGCCGGCATAGGCGGCCGGCAGCTCGATGGTGCCTTGGGCGGCGCCATCGAAGCCGAAGATTTGCGCCTTGGCCAGGATCTTGGCTTCCAGGCTCATCACGTTGATCAGCTGGGTGTTGTGGCGCTTGCCCACTTCGTAGTCGTTGAAGTCGTGCGCCGGGGTGATCTTGACGAAGCCAGTGCCGAATTCCTTGTCCACGTACTCGTCGGCGATCACCGGGATGGTGCGGCCGGTGAGCGGCAGCTGCAGCTGCTTGCCCACCAGATGCAGGTAGCGCTCGTCATCCGGGGCGATGGCCACGGCCACGTCGCCCAGCAGGGTTTCCGGACGGGTGGTGGCGACGGTGACGTACTCGTCGCTATCCACCACCGGGTACTTGATGTGCCACATGTGGCCGTCTTCTTCCTCGGATACCACTTCGAGGTCGGAGATGGCGGTGCCCAACTTGGCGTCCCAGTTGGACAGGCGCTTGCCGCGGTAGATCAGGCCTTGCTCGTACAGACGGACGAAGACTTCGGTCACCACTTCGGCGCGGGCGTCGTCCATGGTGAAGTATTCGCGCTCCCAGTCCACCGAGCAGCCGACGCGGCGCATCTGGCTGGTGATGGTGCCGCCGGATTTTTCCTTCCATTCCCAGATCTTGCTGGTGAAGGCTTCGCGGCCCATGTCGTGGCGGTTCAGGCCCTGGTCGGCCAGCTGGCGCTCCACCACGATCTGGGTGGCGATGCCGGCGTGGTCGGTGCCCGGGATCCATACCGTGTTGTCGCCCTTCATCCGGTAATAGCGGGTGAGGCCGTCCATGATGGTCTGGTTGAAGGCGTGGCCCATGTGCAGCGTGCCGGTGACGTTGGGCGGCGGCAGCTGAATGGCGAAAGACGGCTTGGAGGTGTCCATGCTCGGCTTGAAGTAGCCGGCCTGTTCCCATTGATCGTACCAGCGGCGCTCGATGTCGCCCGGTTCATAGCTCTTGGCAAGTTCCATGGTGCTTAATCTTGGTTTTCTGAATGGAAAAATGGTTCGATTATAACCGGTTTTTAGCCATTCTCCGAGAACCCGCCCCGACAAGCCATGCCGTCACGCTCTACGGCCTGGCACACGCAGCAGTACCTTCAGGCAGCGCATTGGCAATTCATTTAAAAATTTTAATGAAAATAGATTAATCAAAACATTACAATGGAATAACCATCCCATCACTCAGGAGCCAAACATGCCTCATCATCACCATCATGACCACAACCATCACCTTGGCTGCGCCTGCTGCGGCCACTTGCCCAAGCTCGCAAACAGCGACGCGGCAGCGCAAGACTTGCTCGGCGAAATTGAGCAGGTCCTGCGCAAGACCTTTCCTCAGCAGTCGCAACAGGCGGTGATTTTCCACGGCGGCCCGATCCATACGATGGAGGCTCCGGCCAGCCGACGAGTCGAGGCGGTGGGCATCGGCGGAGGCGTGATCGTAGCGGCGGGCACGCTCCAGGAGGTGCGGGCGCAGATGGACCGAGCCAGGCACCACGTCACCGAGCATCATTTGAATGGCCACACCCTGCTGCCCGGTTTGATCGACCCCCACGTGCACATCCTGGGCAGCGCCCTGAATAAAGCCTGGCACAATGTGTCGCCGTTCCGAGGAAACTCCGAAAAAGACGCGGAAATCAGCCAGACCCTCAATGCGAATTACTCCATCGAGTTGCTGGCAGGATGGATACAATCCACGCTGAACGAGCCTGATGGGAAAAGCTTGCTGAAGGACAAGGATGGACAAACCATCTGGTTTATCGGCTACGGGGTAGACCCCTCATTGATGACCGCCTGGGGGAACATCGACAAAACCTGGCTTGACGATTTGCACCATGGGCAAGTCGAGGGCCTCAATCTCGCCATTTTGTTGATCAACGCCTCTGGCCATCTGGCTTATGCCAACAGCGCCGCCATATCGAGGATAGGCAGCACATCAAGCACTGGCGTGCTCACCGAACTGGATGTCACCCAGGCGATGAATATCGTTGCCGCCTCAACCACCACGCAAGAACAAATTCCGCAAGGAATAGCCCAGGTTTTGCGAAATGCCGCGCAAAGAGGCATCACCACGCTATTCGATCCCAGCATGGGCGTAAACGACAGCCGCAATTGCGCCGACAACCTGGAACTGTCAGCCCTGAGCCTGACCGCCGAACTAGGCCCGCTGCGCCTGGCGGGAAGCCTGTTCGCCAGCAAAAACCAGAATCTGGACAGCTGGCTTTGTGACGAGAGCCACTGGCAGTTGGACCTGAACAACCCGCCGGCATCGCGCTTCAGCATCAAGGGCATCAAGATGATTTACGACGGCTCCAATCAGGGCCTGACCGGTTATCAGAAAGAAGAATACGATTGTTTCGCGAACCCGCGCATTCCGCCCATTCCCGCCGTGCCGGAGGTCCCGCCCACCGGAAAAAGCAACTATGAAGGACATACAGGAAGCGAGGCCTTTCCCGCCATGCTCAAGCGCGTGCTGGACCAGGGCTGGCCCGCTTTGATCCACGCCAACGGCGACCGGGCGATGAGCGACGTGCTGGACAGCTACCAGCAAGCGATGACCGCGCCGGACGGCGCCATCGACGCGGCGAAAGCCAAGCTTCTGCGGCTGCGCGTCGAGCACGCCTCGCTGATGGACGATGCCGCGCTGGACAGAATGGCCGCGCTCCAGCTCAACCCCAGCTTTCTGATTGGCCACGTAGGCTATTGGGGCTATGTGTTCCAGAACACCATCTTCGGGCAGAGCAAGGCGGAAATGCTCGACCGCTGCAAGTCCGCGCTGGACAAGGGCATGCGCGTCAGCCTGCATTCCGATCACTTCGTATCGCCGCTGGGACCGTTGCGCATGGCTGAGCAAGCCATCTACCGCAAACAGGAAGGCGCCCCGGGCAAGGACAAGCCGATACTGAACGCAGAAGAAACACTCAGCCCTGAACAAGCGCTGCGCGCAGTGACGCTGGATGCCGCCTGGCATTGCCACCTGGACCACCAGGTCGGTTCGCTGGAGCCGGGCAAGCAAGCCGATTTGGTGATCCTTGAGCACGACCCGATGACTGAAACGGCGCTTCCTCTGCGCGACATCAAGGTCATCGCGACCTGGCTATCGGGCGCGCCGGTTCGCATTGAGCGCTGACTGAATCAGTAGCGGCGCCAAAGCGGCGGCCTGCCCGGCAACGGGCCGGCCGCTTGCTATATTCGAGCATGGAAAATGCCCGCGCCTCAGCAGGAGAATCGATTTGCCCACCCGTTCCCCGCCAGGGTTTCCGTGAGCAAGGCAGCGCAGTGCCTCGCCATGCTGCGGTTTCTCATGCTGATCATGGCCGCAGCTGGACCCACAGCCTAGCCATCAACGATCTCTGCTACGACAACATCAACTTTCTGCTGCAGCAGTCGGGCCGCGCCGACATCGTCAACATTCCCGCCAGCGACGGCTCCAACTCCGCGATGAACCGCATCCGCGAGGGCATCTCGCAACAGAAAGCCACCGTGGCCGAGCCCTGCAACCAGCAAGGCTGGCAACTGGCCAAGGAGCTGAGCCGCGGCTTCGTCAGCAGGCACTGTTGTCCCACCCTCACAACGGCGACATCGAAGACGACCAGACCTACCGCCAGCCCTACCTGGACACCTGGCTCAAAAAGCCCTGGCTCCCCCGTCTGTCCGGCGGCCCGCTGTCCTACACTCAAGCGATGCCATGGCTGGAAAACCTGATCTGCCGTTTGATTGCAAAGCATACGACTGATACTATTTAAATAATCTGGAAACAAAATACCGCAATGGACATATCCCAAAGCCTGGGCATAGACGGGATGCCGCTGTCAGCCGCCACCCTGAACTGCGGCGCGCTCTATCTGATCGCCGCGCCCGGCCCCGCGCTGGCCCAAGCGCTGTTGTTTGCCAATCTGCCCTCGGCCGGCAGCCAGCCCCTTGTCTGCGTCAGCAGGCAGCAGCCCGCGTCGCAGCAAGACACCGTCTGGCTGGATCGCCGCATCCATGCCGGCAATCTGCAGTTGCTGTCGCCGCGCCAGCCGCGCAAGCCTTCCGCACAACTGGCAAGCGCCTGCCTGGACGAACTGGCTCGCTGCCGCAAGCAGCTGCAGCCCGCCAATGGCGGCATGACGGTGGCGCTGGACCATGCCGAAGACTACTTGCCGCTGCAGCAGCCGGCGCAGGCGCGCCGCGTGCTGCAGGCCTGCAGCCATTGGGCAGCCCGCCACGGCCACGCGCTGCTATTGCTGCTGGACAGTTCCCAGCTGGATGCCGCGGCGTTGGCGGCCCTCAGTCAGCTGGGCCGCGACTGCGCCGGCATGGCCTATGCCGATCCGCTCGGCGACCGGCTCTACGGTTGGCAGATCGCCCACTGGCTGGGCGCGGCCCCAGGTGAAACCGCCAGGCTGCGCACGCTGGAGCTAAGCCCGCGCCATGTGCTGAGCGCGCAGAGGGAAGCCGGCGACAACGATGCGACTGGCGCGGCGGACGGCGGCGCCCGCCTCGCCACCGACGCCCTGCTGGTGCTGGCCACCAATGCGGCCCTCAGCGGCAACGCGCCGCCCACCCCGCACTGGCGGCTATTCGATGACCTGCCGCAGTTGCTGGAAGCCGCGCACGACGCGGTGGCCGCCACTGTGCTGCTGGACACCGCCAGCAACAAGAAGGAAGCGCTGGGCCAGGCCATCGCGCAATTGCGCCGGCAAAACGGCAAGCGGCTGAAAATCGTGGTGCGAGAAGTGGGCAACCGCCGGCTGCGCCAGAACGAAGAACAACTGCTATTGCGGCTGGGCGCCAACGCCGTGCTGCCGGCGGAGCTGCGTTTCGCCAGCCTGACCGGCATCGTCCACTCCTTGCGCCAGGCAGTCTACCAAGGCAGCGGCGAGGTCGAGGCCGATGCCTTGCGCGCCGCCAGCCGCCCGGAAACCGACCGCGGCTACCTGCCGCCGGCGCGCTTTGTCGAGATGGTGGACAATACGGTGCAGCGCAGCCGCGCCATCGATGTCAGCAATATGCTGATCCGGCTGCAGCCGGCGCTGGGGGCCACCCCGGCCGAACTGCTGGCGCTGGGCCGCTTCCAGCGCGCGGGCGACCTGTGCACCGCCGACCGCGACCATGCCTATCTGTTTCTATTCGCCTGCCGCGAAAGCGACGCCGACGCCGCGCTGGGCAACCTGTTCCGCATGCCGATAGGCGAAGTGGCCCAGTCGGAAGTGCGCAGCGCGGACAGCGACAGCATCCTGCTGGCGCTGTCGCAGCTGGCCCGGCAACCCGGCTTCGACAAGCTGCCGGACCTGAGCCGCCAGTTGTCCAACGCGCCGCAGCTGCGCGAAAGCCGCCACGCCCACACCGCGCCCACGCTGCAGCGCGCGCCCTTGCGCCGCCGCAGTGGCCAGTAAAGGTAAATCGATATGTTCAATCCCGAATTGAGCCAGCTGCAATTCATGGTGCTGCTGGCCGCGCTGGCGGCCGGCATCGCCGGCTACCAACTGCACGCGCGGCTGCTGCCCTGGATCCGCCGCCTACTGCTGCGCCGGATGCGCCACTTCCAGCCCCACCCCTATCTGCAACGCCTGCAACAGCAGGACGACGCGCCGCTGGCTAAGAGCCGGCACGCCGAGCCGGGCCACAAGCAAACATGAAATCCAGCCATTCCGCCACGCAAGACGCCACCGCCCTGTCGCTGGGATTGGGCGCATGGAGCGTCTACTTCATCGCCAAGCTCTTGCTGTCCTGGCAGGGCACGCTCAACTTCCATCCGCTGCCCAACCTCGCCTTCGCGCTGCTGCTGCTGATACCGGTCGCCGGCAAGATCCGGTTGCGCATCCGCGCCGCGCTAGCCTTGCTGGCCGGCGCGGCCCTGCTCTACCACGACAGCTGGCTGCCGCCGCCGGAGACGGCGCTGCAACAGCTGTCCACGCTCAAGGGCTTCAGCCTGCATTACCTGCTGGACCTCGCCGGCCGGGTGTTGTCGCTATCGCTGCTCACCGGGGCGGTGATCCTGCTGTGCGGCTACTGGCTGCTGTCGCGCTATCTGCGGCTGGGCACGCTGGTGATGATAGCCCTGCTGGGCGTGAGCGGACGCCAGCTGTGGCAGGACCGCGCCCCCGCCAGCCCGGCGGTGGCCGCCGACAGCGCCGCCGCTCCTGCCGCTGGTGGACAAAGCGCCCCACAGACGCCGGACCAGCAGCTGGCGACCTTCTTCAAGAACGAGGGGCAGCGCATGGTGAAGTTCCAGGGACCGCTGGCCGACCCCGGCTTCGACGTGCTGCTGCTGCACATCTGCTCGCTGTCCTGGGACGATCTGCGCACCGTGGGCATGGACCAGCACCCGCTGTTGGGACGCTTCGACTTCCTGTTCAGCAACTTCAACTCCGCCACGCCATACAGCGGCCCGGCCGCGCTGCGCGTGCTGCGCGCCAGCTGCGGCCAGCCCAAACACAGCGAACTGTACCAGAGCGCATCCAAGGACTGCTATCTGTTTGAAAACCTGGCGGCGCTGGGCTTCAAGACCGAGCTGACGCTGAACCACGATGGCAGTTTCGATGACTTCCTCAAACAGATCCGCACCGACGGCCGGCTCAACCAGCCGCTGATGTCTCAGCAGGGCTTGCCGGTGGGGCTGCGCTCCTTCGACAACAGCCCGATCTACAGCGACTACGCGGTGCTCAACCGCTGGCTGGAGCAGCGCCAGCAGGATGGCAACGCCCATGTGGCCGCCTACTACAACACCATCAGCCTGCATGACGGCAACCGCATCCCGAACGCGCCGGGGCTGAATACCATGGACAGCTATAAATACCGCGCCAACCGGCTGTTCGCCGATCTCAATCAGTTCATCGACCAGCTGGAAAAGAGCCACCGCAAGCTGATCCTGGTGCTGGTGCCGGAGCACGGCGCGGCGCTGCGCGGCGACAAGCAGCAGTTCAGCGGCCTGCGCGAAATCCCCACGCCGCACATCACCATCGTGCCGGCGGCGATCAAGGTTATAGGCGGCCAGGGCCACCCCGGCCAGACCCGGATCGACCAGCCCAGCAGCTATCTGGCGGTGTCCACCATTCTGTCGCGGATGATGAACAAAAGTCCGTTCGGCGCCGACTACCAGCCTGCCGAGTTCGCCCGCGATCTGCCCACGACACCGTATGTGTCCGAAAGCGCCAGCTCCATCGTGATGCAAAACGGCAAGCGCTTCCTGCTGCAGCAGGACGGCGGCGACTGGACCGACTACCCGGTGCAGTAAACATTGCCCGGCCAGCCCGCCCATCGCAAGACGCGGCCCCAAGCAGGGGCCGCTTTTTTTATGGCGGCGATTGCGCACCCGCTTGCTGACCGGCGGAACCGGCATGAACATTATCGCCCGCGCAGCAGGCGCCAAACCTCAACGCAGATGCCAATCAAAGAGAAATGCCGGCCACAACATTCTGTGACCGGCATTTCTTCCATCCTGGGCAACGCCATGCCCCGGCTATGGCTTGACCTCAGCCAAGGGCCACGGCGCCGGCAGCGCCTGCTGGCCGATCGGCGCGCCGACAGTGGCCTCTGCAGACGGGTTGGCCGCCTCCGCCCACGGCTCGTTCGCGACCCGGCGCGAACCTGACTTCAGCCGCAGCAGGTTGGCCTGGATGTCCTCGCGGTCCGGCGCGATGCGCGCCGCCCGCTCCAGCAACACGATGGCGCTACCCACGCTGCCGGCCTTGACTAGTTGCAGAGCCAAGCGGTTGATCGCCTCCGGCTGGTAGGGATGCTGCCAGTACCAGGCGCGCGCCGCGTCCAGCTCGGAAGCGGCGGCGGCCCCTCCCGCCGGCAGCAGCGTGGCGATGGCCAGGCAGCAATATGCAATCGACTTGAACACACTCACGCTATCCTCCTCAGAAGCTCGAATACGGCTGCAGCGGCGCCACCGGGAACGGCAGCGTCAGCGACGCGCCATCCGGCTGGTAGCGTAGATAGAACAGCGCCCGGCCCGGCTGGTAGTACTGCGAATGCTGATACTCCAGCATGCCGCCCAAGGCCAGCCGCGGCGTCAACTGGTATTCAAACGCGCCGCTCAGCGACACCCCCCAGCCAGGGCCGGAGCTTTCGCTGGTATAGAGATTGCCGGCCTGCGTCTGCAGGTCCGGCCGGGTTGGATAGAACGGCGACGCCGATTCGCGCGCGCTGGATATCGATGCCGAAGCCCGCGCCAGATAGCTCCAACGCTCGTTGCGCGCCGCGTAGCTGAGCGGCAGCGACAGCGAATTGTAGCGCTGCGGGCTGTAATAGCCTCCCTGGCCGAAAGTGAACTCGCCCAGGTTCTTCTGGAACCAGAAGTTGATGCTGTTGACGCCCAGCGTCAGTTGTCGGGTGGGCTCCTTCAGCAAGCGCCAGTAGACGCCGCCCATCGCGGTCAGCTTGCGGTTTTCGGCCACGTTTTCGCCGGTCAGCTGCTGGTAGGCGAAATTGGACCACACGCCGAAGCGTCCACCCTGGTCGTAGCCCAGGCTGCCGCCGACACCGGTCGCGACCACTCCGCCCCAGGTCTGGCCGGTATAGGGGTCGCGCACGCCGGCATAGCTGAGCAGGGAACTGGTCACCGGACGGCGCGAGACCTCCAGCTTGTAGTTGAGGAGGGAGACGCTGTTCGAATAACGGACGCCTCCTATCAGATTGGACACCGGGAAGCTTTGCGGCGTGCCGCCCATGTCCACCCGCCAATGCTCGTTCTCGTAGCCGAGGCCCAACGCCACGCCTTGCGCGGCCTGCGCGCCGAATTGTCCGGCGCAGCTCTGGACATTGTTGCCTGGCAGGGAGGAACAAGCGGCCACGGAGCCAAAGCGCTGCAGCGCGTAATTATTGTCCGGACTGTTGTCCAAGGAGCCGGCGTTGATGCTGACCGCGTCGGCGCGTAGGAAGTACTTGCCCTCGCGCGGGGCCGGCAGCTCCACCAGCAGCGGCGCCTGCCACATCGTCATCTGCGACTGGCCTGGCGTGCCATTGTCGGCGCTGCGGTAGGTCAGGTCCAGGCCCTGCCAAATCTTGATGCTGCGCGCGTCCAGCAGCTCGGCGTAATCTTCGTGCAGGGTTTCCTGCTGCGCGGATTCTGCCGGCACCGGCCGCAAGGGTTGCTGCCTCAGCAACAGGCCGCTGTTGGCGGTGGTCTGCACTCCCGCGGCTGCGGGAGCGAAGCCGGCGCGATACCAAGCCAGCGCTTGCTTCGGCTGATTCTTCTGCCGCGCGCGCCGCGCCGCCTGCCCCATCAGCGCTGGGCTTTTCACACCCTGGGCCAGCAGGCTGGCGATTTCCCGGTCCAGCCGCCGCGTGTCGCCGGCATCGCCCAGTCGCGCCAGCGCGCGCAAGCGGAAGTCCAGGCTGCGCCCGGGCTGGTCCCGCAGCAGCGTGTCCACTCCCTGGACGGCCAGACTCCGGTTGCCGGTCTTGATATACAGGTCAACCAGCTGCAGCCGGGCTTCGTCATCGTCCGGCCGCAGGCTTAGCGCCTGTTGCAGCCGGGCGCGGGCGGCATCCCAGCGGCCGGCCTCCATGTCGTAATCTGCCAGTTTGCGCTGCAAACGCGCGTCCTGCGGCGCGGCCAGCACCGCCTGGTTGAGGATGGCTTGCGCGCGGACATGATCGCCGGCCTGTTGCGCCTGATCAGCCTGGGCCGCCGCCAGCGTGGCCTGCAGGTCCGCCAGCTTCCGCTTCTGATCCTCGCTCATGTCCTGTCGCGTCTGCGCGGATGCCGCCAGCAGCGGCTCTGCCGCCGCGATATCGTCCAGGTCCAGCAGCAGGTCGGCGTAGGCCAGTTCGTTGTCGGTGTCCGGCTGCTCCAGATATTGCGACAGCAGCAGCTGGCGGGCATGGCCGGCGTCGCCCGCCCGCAACCAGGCTTGCGCCAGCTCGGAGAGCCGCGCCGGGTCGCCCTGCATCCAGCGCTCTGCGCTTTTCAGGCTCTGCCGCGCCTGTCCGGCCTGGCCCAGCGCCAGCCGGGCGTCGGCCAGGCGGATGATTTCGCGCAGCCAAATGCGGCGCTGCAAGGCCGTCATGCCTTCGCTGCGGGCGGCCGGCGGAATACGCTGCAAGGTGTTCAGCACCGCGCGGTCGTCGTCCAGCTTGGCCTGGAACAAGGCGTAGGCGTACAGGCGCTCTGGACTCGCAGCCGGAGCGTCGGCCAGTTGGCGCAGAATGGAGCCGCCCTTGCCGGCGTCGCCGGCCGCCAGCCAGGCATTGGCCAGCGCGAAGCGGTTCCAGGTGTTTTGCGGTTGCAAGTCCACCGCGCGCTGCAGATGCGGCAACGCCTGCTGCAACTGGCCTTTGGCCAGCAGGCGGTCTCCCAGCTCGCGCTCCACTTCGGCCCGGACGGATAGATAGGAAGCGCCCAAGGCGCGTTGCTGCTTTTGCGGCAGGCCGCCCAGCATAGCGTCGGCCTGCGCGTATTGGCCAGCGTCCAGATAGGTGCGCAACAGCCCGGCCAGGGCCTGGCCGCTATCCGGCCGGCTCTGCAAAGCCTGGCGGTACAGCTGCTGCGCGCGGGCGGTATGGTTCTGCCGCGCCTGCCAATCAGCGTCGGCCAGCAGCACGTCGGCGCTGGCGGGTTGCAGTTTGCCGGCCCGGTCCAGCAGCGCGCGCGCGGTCTGCCATTGCTGCGCCTGCATCGCGGTTTGCGCCTGCGCCAATATGTCGGCCAGTTGGGCGTCGGCGATGCGACGCTTCCAGCCGCTGTCGCCCGCTTGCTCCGCCTGCCCCTGGCGGTAGCTGGCCACCGCGTCGGCGTAACGGCCTTGCTTCTCGCGCAGGCGGCCCAGGCTCTTCAGATACTGCGGCTGCTTGGCGTAACGGCTGGCCGCCAATTGCAGGCTCTTTTCCGCCGCGGCCAGTTGGTTGCCGTCCAATTGCTTGTCCGCCGCCAGCAAAGCGCGGTAGGCCGGGTCGGCCAGCAGTTCGCGCTGCTTGCGCTGGTCTTCTTGCAAGGATGCCAGCCGGGAGCGGATCTGTTCGTCTTCCGGCGCCGCCTTGAGATAGGCGAGATAGGCGTCCTGCGGCAGGTCTGACTGCTGCAGCGCCCTGCGCCACAGGCCCAGCGCCTCGCTGCGGCTGTCGGCGAACTGGCTCAGCGCTTTCAGCTCGGCCAGCACCTGCGGCGTAACCGGCGGATGCAGCAGATGGATGCTGGCCAGCGCCAGGCGGTTTCTATGATTGGACGGGCTCTGCTGGATCAGCTTCTTCAACGCGGCCTGGCTGCGCGCCCAGCCGCCATTCGGCAGCCTGGCCACCAGTTGCCAGTACTCCAGCTCCAGCGCGCCTTCCGGCGGCGGCCCCCGGTAGAGCTCGTTGAAGGCGGCGTAGGCCTGCTCGAACTTGCCGCTATTGAACAGCGAACGCGCGGTCAGCAGCTTGTTGCGGTCGGGCCCCAGCACCCGGCGCATCTGCTCCACCCGGGCGATTCCGGAATAGTCCGGGTACAGCTTGCGCAGCTGCGCCAGCGTTTTTTGCGCATCCTTGTCCTGGCGCTGCTGCACCTGCACCAGCGCCTGCAGCGTCAGGGCCTCGGCCCGGTCCTGCGGCTTGGCGGCGTGGATGCGCTGCAATTTGTCCAGCGCCTGCTGCGCCTCCAGCGGCCTCCCCAGCGACTGCCACAGCCGCGCCTGCTCCAACAGCGCC
This sequence comes from Chromobacterium sphagni, assembly GCF_001855555.1. Classification (GTDB taxonomy): domain Bacteria; phylum Pseudomonadota; class Gammaproteobacteria; order Burkholderiales; family Chromobacteriaceae; genus Chromobacterium; species Chromobacterium sphagni. Next base: position 13,519 of record NZ_MKCT01000019.1, read on the forward strand.
TGCGCCGGGTCCACCGCCGCGGGCGCGGCGTGCAGCGCGCCGCTGAAACCCAGCGCCAGCATGGCGCTCAGGATGCAGCGCATGCGCCCTCCCAGGCCGGCTTGACTTCGCCGTTGGCCTTGAATTGATAGCGGCCCTGCTGCCAGCCCTGGCCGAACAAGGTCAAGACATGATCATAGTAGGCGTCCGGCCGCTCGGACAGCGGCATGGCCTCGATGCGCAGCAACTGCGTCTGCAGCGCCGCCTGCTCGCCCTGCGCTTGCAGGAAAGGCAGCAGCGCCATAGAAAAGCCTATCGGTCCCGAACCCTGGACCTTACCGCTGCGGGTGTCCACCATCTCGGGCGGCAGCCCGGTTTTGGCCACCTGCAGCGCCATCGGCTTGAGCTTGCCCAGCAAGGCGGCGCGCCCCGGCGCGTCCGGCGCCAGCATGCCGGCCCACAGGTAGACGCGGATGGCGTTGTAGCTGCCCGACGCCTTGCTGGCATCGTCGGCGGCGAAACCCTTGCGATAGGCGATCCAGTCCGGCGCGAAACCGGCCGGCGCGCTTTCCAGCAACATGCGCTGCGAAGTGCCGCGCAACACGGCCCAGCCTGAGCCCGGCAAGGCGTGCGCCATGCGCGCGACCAGCTGCGGCGGCAGGTAGCTGGGATTGAGCCGGGTCAGCTCCGACTTGGTGAAACCGTAACGGCCGGGCAGCAGGGTCGGCCCCAGGCCGGGCAGGTCCATCACCTCCTCGCGCAGGATGCGCAAGGCCAACAGCTTGCCCAGCGCGGTATAGCGCGGTTCGCGCCACAGCCGGCCGGCCTCCAGCAGGCTATAGGCGATCCACAGGTCGGAGTCGGACGCGCTGTTGTCGTCCATCACGTCCCACTTGCCATCGGGACGCTTGCCCCATTGCCAGGCCGGCAGGCGGGCGCTGAGGTCGCCGGCGGCCAGGTTGTCGCGCGTCCATTGCAGCAGCTTGTCGAAGGCCGGCCTGTCGTTGGCCACCAAAGCGAAGAACAGCGCGTAGCTCTGCCCCTCCGAGGTGGTCGGCTGGCCGTCCGAGCCGCGGTCCAGCACCCGGCCGCCATCCGGAATGAAATGCTGGCGGAAGTCCTGCCAGGCCGGCCAGCCGTCGCATGGCCCCGCCTGGGCAGCGAGCGCCAGCGCGCCCAGCGCCGCCAGGCACGCGCGTTGCAGCGCCTTCATCTCACGACTCCTTGAGGCGGCGCGCAGCCAGCGCCTTGAACAGGCGCAAGATGGCGAAGGCGAAGATCAGCACCGCCAGCGCCGACAGCGCCGCCAGCAACAGCGGGTGGGCGGACAGGAACAGCCATACCCAGGTCCACAGCGGCAGATTGCCGACGTAGTACACCGGCCCCAGCTGCTGGCTGTCTATATTGTCGCCGCGGATCAACACCGCGCTGCCGGACATCTGCGCCACCTTGCCGTCGTCCGACAGCGCGCCGGTCGCGGCGCTCATGGCGTCCGGCTCGCTGCCGGTGACGATCACCACGCTGCGGCCGCTGGCCAATGGCGACTCCAGGCCCAGTATCGCTCCCAGCCAGCCCTGGGCGGAAAAATCCACCTGGCCGTTGATGCGGCCGCCGGCCGCCTGCCCGGGCGCCTGGCCCAGGCCCTCCGGCAGAGTATTTGCCTCGCCTTCGGCCACCGTGCGGTTGCCGCCCTCCAGCGAGGTGGGCAGCTTGTCGCGCCAGGTCTTGAGCAGCCCCAGGTTGCGGGCGTTCCCCACCACCAGCAAGTCCAGATTCTTGACGCTGTCCAGCGCGCCCTCGTCCACCAGCCTATAGCGCAGCGCCGGATAGCCGGTGGACTGGCCCATATTGCCCATCACATTGAGGAAGGCTCCGATGTCCTGTTGCGCCGGCTGCCTGGGTAGCACCACCGCGGTGTCCGACAGGTCGGCCATGCGGGTGAACGGATAGCCGGAAGTGGCGAACAGACCCAGATTGGGCAGTGCCGCGTAATGCGGATAGGAGCTGAAGTCGACGGTGGAGTCCGGATCAATCGCCGCGCGGTTGCCGTCGGCCAGATTGTTGGCGCACTCGCCCTGCTTTTCCGCCGCGAACACGTACTGGAACTGCATCTCGTTGCGGCTGCCAACGCGGAAGGGCGGCAGCAGGATGCGGTCGATATTGCTGAGCAGGCCGTTTTCCAGCACCGGCAGGCGCAGGCTGGTCTGGGTGCTGCCCACGCCGCTGGCGTTGAGATTCAGGCTTTGCACGAACAATTCGTTGATGCCGATGCTGAGACGCGAGCCGGCGGCCTGCTGCTGCCCGGTGTAGCGGAACTTCAGATCCAGCGGAATGCCGCGGCTGCCCCAGGTGAACAGGTCTCCCGGCACGCGGAAGGAGATGCGTATCGGCGCCGGCTGCTGGCCGGTGACCTGCAGATCGCGCGGATTGTCCACCAGTTCGCCCAGCCTGGTGGGCCGGTCCGGCCGCACCCAGTTGGGGGCGTCGTACGGCTTGCGCGGCGCCTCCAGCTTGAGGCCGCGCACCACCACCTGGCTGCCGCTCATGCCGGCCTGGCCCAGCACCAGCGCGTCGGTGGCGAGTTTCAGGTCCTTGTCGTCGCGTCCCAGGATCAGCAGCAGCTTGCGCTCCGGCCGATCCGGATGCGGCATGATGCTGATGGTGGGCGCCGACACCGGCGGCAGCTTGGCCAGGAAATCAGGCCGCTGGCTATTGGTGGCGTAGACGATGGTGTGCGCCGCCGCCGGCAGGCTGTTGAGTGAGGCGCTGTAGCGCACGCCGCGCCAACCGGCCTGGGCGCCGAACCACGACGCCAGCTCGCCCGCCGCCTGCAGCGAGGTTTGTGAGGGGCGCGCGGCGAACACGAAAGGCAGCTTCAGCGGCGAGAAGTCGCGCCGGTCGAAGAACGGCTCGGGGAAATAGCTGAGGTCGTTGACGAAGGGCAACGCTTGCACCGTCAACTGCAGTTCGCTGGTATTGCTGATCTCCGCCCACAGACTGCTGTGGGTCTCGTCTTCGCAGCGGTTGGTGTAATGACCGATCAAACGGAATTTGAGCTGGTTGAAATTGGCCAGCAGGCGCGGATCCAGCGGCAGGGTCAGCTGTTGCGGCTTGCCGCCCTGCTCCTTGGGCAAGGCCAGCACCGTCACCACCTCGTCGTTGAGCAACACTTGCACATGCGACAGGTCGGCCAGCATCGCCGGCGAGAAGGTATAGCGCAGATGCAGCGTGAGACCGCTGATCACCTCGTCGCCGCGGCTGCCGAAACCGACGCCCACCAGGCTGTTGTCGCCGCGCATTTTCAGCGGATAGCCGGCGCCCATCTGCTTGAAGCTGAGGGTACGGGTGGTGACCAGCGGCGCGGCCTTGGCCTGCTCCGGCGCGGCAACCGTCTCTTCCTTGGCATTAACCGTCAACGCCGGCGTCGCCAGCAGCAGGCCGGAAAGGAATATGGACAGGGTTTTTCTTGGTATGCGGCTTATCATTTCATGTTCCGATAAATATGCGGCTGCCGCGGCAGCAGACTGCCCAGCCAATTCCAGAAGCCCACCCAACGGCCGCTGCGGGCCCCGAGCGGCGAAAACAGTTGCTGCGCCAGCTGCCACAGGCTGTGGCCACCCATGCGCCAGATATCCCAGGCCCCGCCCAGCGGCGTGCCCTCATGCTTGCGCTCCGTGGTTTTCAGCCAGGCGTCGGCGCGGCCGAAAGTGCATTGCACCAACGCCATCTCCTCGTCCAGGCTCAGGCCTGCGAAGCGCACGCTCAGGCGCCCGCCCTTGGAGAACACCAGGCGGCAAGGCAAGGCGAAACTGCGGCCGCTGCGGCGCATCGACACCGTCAGCTCGGTGTTCTGCTTCAGCCGCAGCCGCAGGCCTTCCGGCAGCTCCAGCGCCATGCCGCCCTCGGAATAATCTAGGGTGTGGCAGGGATAGACCTTGCCGTCGTGCAGATGCAGCGACACCGGTAGCCGGCTTTGCACGCGGTGGGAAACCCGCACCTGGCGCAACTCGCGCGCCACCGCCAGCGCCACCCCGAGCAGCAAGGTGTTGTAGCCCACCCAGAACAGGTTCACCAGCACGGTGCCGATCTCGTTGGCGGGGCCGGTCCACATCCGGTACACACCGAACCCCACGCCCAGCAGGTTCAAGCCCAGCAAAAACAGATAGGGCTTGGTGATGCTCCAGTCAACATGGTCTTCCTCCACCACGCCGCCCTTGGCGGTGACGTTGAACTTGCCCAGGCCTGGAAACAGCAGCGCCACCGTGGTAGGCAGCGTGATGTACCAGGCCAGCACCGTCTCGTAGACTTCGCCCCAGAACGAACGGCGGAATTCGCCGTGCATCCGCGAATTGGACATCACCGAGAACACCATGTGCGGCACCACGTACAGCACCAAACCCAGCGCCGGCGCGTAGATGGTGTAGGCATGGAACAGCAGGAAGGCCAGGGGGGCGGTGAGGAACACCAGACGCGGGATGCCGTACAGGAAGTGCATCATCGCGTTGAGATAGCAGAAGCGCTGTCCCAAGGTCAGTCCCTTGCCCAACATGGGGTTGTCGCTGCGGAATATCTGCGCCATGCCGCGCGCCCAGCGGATGCGCTGGCCAACGTGGGCGGACAGGCTTTCGGTGGCCAGGCCCGCTGCCTGCACCAGGTTGATATAGGCCGAATGGTAGCCGCGGCGGTGCATCTTCAGCGAGGTGTGCGCGTCTTCGGTGACGGTTTCCACCGCGATGCCGCCCACCGCCATCAGCGCGTCGCGCCGCAACACCGCGCACGATCCGCAGAAGAAGGACGCGTTCCACAGGTCGTTGCCGTCCTGCACCCGGCCGTAGAACAGCTCGCCCTCGTTCGGCACCTTGTCGCGGGTATCCAGATTGCGTTCGAACGGATCGGCGGAGAAAAAGTGGTGCGGCGTCTGCACCAACGCCAGCTTTTCATCCTTGAGGAAACCGCCCATCGTGGTCTGTAGGAAGGAGCGGGTGGGAATGTGGTCGCAGTCGAAGATGGCGACGAAGCTGGCGTCGGTGACGCCCAGCGCGTGATTGATGTTGCCGGCCTTGGCGTGCTTGTGCTCGCTGCGGACGATGTAGCCCACGCCCACCTGGGAAGCGAATTCGCGGATCTCGTCGCGGCTGCCGTCGTCCAGAATATGCACGCGCAGCTTGCCGGGCGGCCAATCCATGCTCATCGCCGCGAACACGGTGGGCTTGAGCACCCGCAACGGCTCGCTGTAGATCGGGATGAACACGTCCACGCTGGGCCATAGCGAAGCGTCCGCCGGCAGCGGCACCACCTTGCGCTCCAGCATCCAGGACGACTGGAAAAACCCCAGCAGCAGCACCAGCCAGGCGTATATCTCGGCGCCCAGCAGAATCACGCCGGCGATCAGGTTAGGCCAGCTGTCGTCATTGATGGTGGAACTGGTGCGCCACCAGATGTAGCGGGTGGACACCGCGATGGAGAACACCATCAGGATCAGCGTGGGCACCGGACCAGGGATGCGCCTCACCCACAAGGCCATCAGCAGCAGCACCACGGTGAATACCGCTTGCGAGTATTCATCGAACGGCGTGGTCACCAGCACTACGCCCAGCAAACCTGCCAGCAGATAACAAGCGGTGCGGATGGCGGCGTTCCGCCACCAGGCATGCTCGGCGAAGCCCTCTACCGAACCGCGCAGATGGGCGGGGTCGAACATCCGCGGAAAGCGGGCTTCCAGCCAAACCTCGGCGCGGCGGCGCTGGCCGGCGGCCGAGGCCAGCGCGTGGCGACTGAACTCCAGCAGGTAGGGCAAAGGTTTCGGCCGCCTGGCCCCCTGCGCGCGCGGCGGCTTGACCAGCAGCAACCAGACCAGCTGCAACAGGATGCGCAGGGGATCGGCCAGCCTGGGCCGGGAGAAATCGACTTGAGGGAAATACTGGCGCGCCACATTGCCCCAGGCAGTCCAGCCATGGGCAGGCGTGACGACAAACAGCGACAGCAGCAGCAAGGCGCAACGCGGCGCATCGGCCGGATGCAGCAAGCGCAGCCGAAGGCCCCATTCGCGCCAGTCCGCCGCCGGCAGATTCATGCGCCGCCCCTGTCGGCATCCAGCCGCACCGACAACCAAGTCGCCAGCTGGCGCAAATCGTCGGCGGCCTGGCTCTCCGGCGCGTAGTCGAACAAGGGCCGCTGCTTGGCGAAGGCCTCGCGCACCGCCTCGTCGCGATGGATGGGCAGCGGCGCCAGCCGCGGTCCCAACGTCTTGCGCAGCATCAATTCGACATCGCCATCCAGCTGCCGCAGCGGATTGAAATGATTGATGGCGAACAGGATGCGCTCCGACGGCAAGCCGCTGGCCAGCAGTTCGGCCTCGGCCATCTCCAGCAGCGCGCAAGACGCGGGTTCGGCCGACAACATCACCAACGCATGATTGGCGGCATTCAAGCCCTGCTGCCGCTCGGCGACGCCGCGCGCCGGCAGATCCAGTACCGTGCGCTGGCCCGCCTGCTTCTCAAGCAGCGCCAGCTCATCGCGCAACCAATCGTCGCCCTGCGGCTCGCCCTGGTCGACGTCCACCTCCACCCGGCCATGCGGCACCAGCGTCAGATGATGGTCCCCCACCTCCCAGGCGGCCCGCATCCAGTCGGCGCCGGCATCGAGCCGGCTGCGCCAGCCGTCGCCTTCGTCCCAAGCCATGCCGAAATGCAGGCGCAACAGATTCTGCCGGCACAGGTCCATCGCCAGCACTGGTCTTTGCTGCCGTTGCCACAACAAGGCCAGCGACGCCGCCACCGTCGTGGCGCCGCAACCACCCTTCACGCCGCATACCGCCAAAATTGCCATGTCTCGCTCCATCAAGCCGTATCGCTCGCCGCTTCACGCGCCCCCACCACCACGTCCTGCTGCTGGCGCTCCAAGCCGCCGTAGATGGCCTTGAGCAGCGGCCAGCGCTCGCAGACCTCGGTCACTGCGGCATCCTGGCCAACCTCCTGATAATGGAAATCCTGGCGTTGGAGATGGGAACGCAAACGAGAAGTGTCTTGATGCATACAGTATGGATGAGTTTGCAGATTCGGCAGGCCATCGCTTCAAAGAGTTTGCACAGCCTCAATGAAAGCTGACCGGTCGACAATTCATGAGTAAACCGTTGATTGTAAGAAGGTAAATTAGACATGTAAATATATTTGAAATCTGTTGTATCAAAACACCACCTAAAATAACACAGATTAACAAAGGCTAATATTCAACAAAACTGCATTTGAGCTTTCCTGAAAAAGTCCTGAAAAGCCCTTGCTTGCAAACACAAAGTCATAAATTTCAATGACATACTCAATCGCAGAATTGATGCAGCATTTCGCGCTCGATGGCATCCAAGCCATTACGGCAAATTAAATGTCATTAAATTGCACTGCGTAAAATCACAAAAACAAGGCCGCCCTGACGGGCGGCCTGACAAACGGCTTGCGCGCCGTCGCTCAATGTGCAGACGACTGCGAAAACAGATTGATCACCACCACTCCGGCGATGATCAGCCCCATCCCGGCCATCGCGGCAAGGTCCAGCTTCTGCCCGTACAACAGCCAGGCGATCAGCGAAACCAGCACGATGCCAATGCCGGACCACAAGGCATAGGCGATGCCTACCGGGATATGGCGCAAAGTTTGCGACAGCAGGTAGAACGCCAGCAGATAGCCACCGGCAGTCAACAGCGACGGCCACAGGCGTGTAAAGCCATCAGATGCTTTCAAGGCGGAAGTAGCCACCACCTCCGACAGAATGGCCCCCATCAGGAACAACCATATCTTCATTCATCGCTCCACGGCGGCTGCAGCCAAACCAGGCCGCGCCGCGAAGCGCGCGCGCAGATGGTCGTACAGCCAGTTGAATACATAGGTATACGGCAGGAAAAACACGAAGAAGCCCAGGTCCAGCAGCAAGGCCTGCCACCAGCCCACGCCCAGCCACCAGGCCGCCAGCGGCACCAGCATCACTACCAGTCCGCCCTCGAAGCCCAGCGCATGCAGGCTGCGCACCGCGGCACCGCGCCGCCATCCGAAACGGCGCTCCAACCGTTCGAACAGCGCGTTGAAAACCATATTCCACAGCATGGCGACCGTGGACATCATCAAGGCCAGCACGCCCATGTGCAATACACCCTCATCCATCGCCAACGATGCCAACGGCACCAGCAGCGCCATCGCGCACAGCTCGTACAGCATCGCGTGCAATACCCGCTCGCCAAGTGTCTTGTCCTTTGCATCCATGGACGGCTCCCTACTGTAAAAGTGCAATGCCTGCGATTATGATTGGATTTACGGATACTTTTAAAATATTAATGATCGGAAAATCCGATATGACCATTTCCATTGAGGCGCTGAGCGCCTTCGTCTTCGCCGCCGAGCTAGGCTCTTTCTCCGCCGCCGCGCGCCGGCTGGGCAAGAGCCAATCCACCATCAGCGAAGCCATCGCCAATCTGGAAATCGATCTGGCCAGCAGCCTGTTCGACCGCAGCCACCGCCAACCGCAGCTCACCGCGGCCGGCCGCTTGCTGCTGCCGCAAGCCAGGCAGATCATGGCCGCCAGCCAGACCCTGCTGTTGCAGGCCAACCAGTTGAGCGCGGGAGTGGAGGCCAGGCTCACGCTGGTGCTGTCCGACACCTTCCAGTCGCAGACGCTGAAAACCGTGGCCCGCCAACTGGAGCAGCGCTTCCCGCTGCTGGAACTGGAATGCCTGGTCGGCGAGCAGGAAGACGTGGTTGAACTGATCCTGTCCGGCCGCGCGCAACTGGGTTTCGTCAGCGCCATGGCGCACTATCCGCCGGACATCAGCCACCAGCGCCAGCCCGAAGCCAGCCAGCTGGCGCCGTATGCCGCCCATGGCCATCCGCTTGCCCGGCAAGACAGCGTTGGCGAGCTCGACCTGGCGCAACACCGGCAATTGCGACTCAACACCTACAGCGACAAGGCCCCGCCTTCGCCCGGCCAGCGGCATTGGTATGCCCCCAGTTACCTGATGCTGCTGGACATGGCGCGCATTGGCGCAGGCTGGGCCGAGCTGCCCTGCTGGCTGGTAAACAACTATGGCGGCGGAGAACTGAAACAGCTGGAGGTAGTCGATTGGCCCAAGCGGATTCCGGTGGACTTGGTATGGGCTGCGCGCCGCCCGCTGGGACAGGCCGCAGGGTGGCTGCTGAACCAGCTTGCGCAGTCCGCGCCGCCAGAGGGAGGCCGGCAAGCCAACGGCCAGCATAATCCAGGACGCTGATGCGAGCGCGCCGGCACATGACGCCAGCGCGGGTGTCGGATCCATATTCCGCTGGCGCCAACCCAGCTTCACACCCCGACCTTGCCTGACTTAAAGAACAGTCACAGGCTTGCTTTCTGCTTCTCCTACCTATCCTTGCCAAGTACACGGCAGCCCCACCTCCCCCCACTCCCGGAGAAGCATATGAGCAAGCCCATCGTAACCGTGAAGAACCACTCCAGCCGCGACATCTTCATCGACGGCGATCCCAACTGGGACGACCAGGTACTGTTGATCGACGGCCAGCCGCAAGAACGCATCTATCTGCTGGCTTCGGACCAGTCGGTCCAGATCAGTGTGGACTGGGATGGCCAGGGCAATGAGCTGATGATGGGGGTGATCTTCGCGGACGGTCCCGATTACGATTACGGCGGCGACGGCTTCTATCAGCTATCGATCGGTCAAGAGCCGCGCAGCGGCAACCTAGGCGTGACCGATGGCGGCGGCGACGCCAAGGTGCAATACACGGTTGGCCAACAAACGCCATGGACCATGACCATGGATTTTATCGATCAATAAGCGGCGCCGCGCAATGAAAATGCCGCCCGCCGGAATCCGGCGGGCGGCATTGTTCTGACAAACCGTAAAAGCTATGCCGGCGCCAGCGCCACGCTCCAACCCTGCGGAATCGCTCCCAGCAACTTCTTGGTGTAGCTGTCCTGCGGCGAACGGTAGATCACGTCCGCGTCCGCCTGCTCCACCACCTGCCCCTTGTTCATCACCAGCACCTGGTCCGAGATGTGCTTCACCACCGCCAGATCATGCGAAATGAACAGATAGGACAGCTTGAACTCGTCCTGCAGGTCCTGCAGCAAATTCAGCACCTGCGCCTGCACCGACACGTCCAAGGCCGACACCGATTCGTCGCAGATCAGCACTTCCGGCTTCAGCGTCAGGCAGCGCGCGATCGCGATGCGCTGGCGCTGGCCGCCCGAGAACTCGTGCGGGTACTTGGCCAGCGCGCCCGCCGGCAGCCCCACCTTGTCCAGCAGCTCCTGCGCCAGCTTGCGCCGCCCGCCGCCATCCTGGCCGATACCGTGCAGCAACATCGGCTCGGTCAGGATCTGCTCCACCGTGAAGCGGGGGTTCAACGACGCGTACGGGTTCTGGAAGATGATCTGGATGCGCCGCTTGTAGGCGTGGAACGCCTTGGCGCTCATCCCCATCAGGTCCTGGCCGTGGAACAGCGCCTTGCCCGCCGTCGCCTGGTGCAGCCGCACCAGCGTCAGGCCCACCGTGGTCTTGCCGGAGCCGGACTCGCCGACGATGCCCAGCGTCTTGCCGCGCGCCAGCTTGAACGACACGTCCTTCACCGCGTGGAACTGGCGCTTGCCGAACAGGCCTTCGCGGATGTCGAAGCTCTTGCACAGCCCTTGCACGTCCAGCACGATTTCGTCGCCGGCGGCATAGCCGCGTGTCCTTTCGGCCGGCTCCACATAGCCGCCCGGCCGCAGGAAATCGTCGATCACCGCCAGCCGCTCGGGGCGGCGGTCCAGGTGCGGCCGGCACGACAGCAGCGCCTTGGTGTAGGCGTCTTGCGGGTTTTCGAAGATCTGCTTCACCGTGCCCTGCTCGCGGATTTCGCCGTGGCGCATCACGATCACTTCGTCGGCGAATTCGCCCACCACCCCCAGGTCGTGGGTGATGAACAGCACCGACATGCCGTGCTTCTTCTGCAGGTCGGCAATCAGTTGCAGGATCTGCTTCTGGATGGTGACGTCCAGCGCGGTGGTCGGCTCATCCGCGATCAGGAGCTTGGGTTCGCAGGCGATGGCGATGGCGATCATCACCCGCTGCTGCTGGCCGCCGGACAGCTCGTGCGGGTAGGCCTTCACCCGCTTCTCCGGTTCCGGCAGGCCCACTTCGCGCAGCAGCTCCACCGCGCGCTTCCACGCCGCGGAGCGCGACAGGCCGGCGTGCAGCGTCAGCGTCTCGACGATCTGCTCGCCGACGCTGAATACCGGATTGAGCGAGCTCATCGGCTCCTGGAAGATCATCGCGATGTCCTTGCCGCGCAGCCGGCGCAGCTCGCCGCGCGACAATTGCAGCAGGTTGCGGCCCTGGAACAGCAGCTCGGACGCCGGGTCGATCTCGCTGGCCTGCGGCGGCAGCAGCTGCATGATGGCCATCGAGGTGACCGACTTGCCGGAGCCGGACTCGCCCACCAGCGCCACGGTGCGGTGGGCGGGAATGTCGAAGCTGACGCCCTTGAGCGCCTCGAAGCGGCCGCCGTCTTCCTGGCGGAAGCGCACCTTCAGATTGCGGACCGACAGCAAAGTCTTGTTGTTGCTCATGGTGTGATCCTCACTTTACCTTCGGGTCCAGCGCGTCGCGCAGGGAATCGGTCAGCATGCTGAAGGCGGTCACCAGCAGCGACATGAACACCACCACCATCGCCAGTTGCCACCAGTAGCCCTGCAGCAGCTCTTCAGGCACTTCGGCCAGCATCGAACCCCAGCTCACCTGGCGCACATCCACGCCGAAGCCCAGGAAGGACAGGATCACCTCGTACTTGATCAGGCCCACCATCAGCAAGGAAAACTGCACTAGCAGCAAGTGGGAGATATTGGGCAGGATGTGCACGAACATCCTGCGCGCGCTGCTGGCGCCGATGGCGTCGGCGGCCTGGACGAACTCGCGCGAGCGCAGCTTGATGAACTCGGCGCGCACCAGGCGAAACACGCCGGTCCAGGTGGTCAGCGACAGCACCAGGATCACCGTGCCCAGGCCGCGCCCCGCCACCGCGGCGAAAGCCAGCAGCAGCAGCATGTCCGGCATGGCGGTGAACACGCTGTAGAACCACATCAGGAAATCGTCCGCCTTGCGGCCGAAGAAACCAGCGCAGGCCCCCAGCGAGGCGCCGATGACGATGGCCAGCAGGGAGCCGAAGAAGCCGACGAACAGCGAGGTTGAGGTGCCTTTGATCACCTTGTCCAGGATGTCGCGGCCGCGCTGGTCGGCGCCGAAGGTCAGCGATTCAGCTTTCTTCACCTCCGGCACCACGTACTTGTCGCGGTTCTTGCGGGCGATCTGGGTTTCCGCCCAGATCGGGTCTTCGGACGGTTTCAAGCCTTCCAGCGCTACAGACGCGGCCTGCGGCTGAGGTTTGCCTGCCGCCTGCACCGCCTGCCGCTGATAGATGAAGGTCGGCGGCGCATAGGACTCGGCGATCTCGTCGTTCCAGCCGCGGCCGACCAAGCCCAGCCAACTGGCCAGCGCCAACAGCATGAAGGCGATGACTATCCACAAGGATGCGAAGCCGATGCGGTCGCGCTTCAGTCTTTGCCAGCCCAGTGCCCACAGGCTGCGGGATGGAGCGGCGGCCGGCGCGGAACCGGCGGTATTCTGCAATGTCGTCATTTGTCTCTCCCCCGCTCACTTCAGCTGAACGCGCGGGTCGATCCACTTGTAGAGGATGTCGGCCAGCAGGTTGAACGCCATGGCGGCGGCAGCGATGGTGATGGTGATGGCCTTGATCACCGGGAAGTCGCTCTTGTCCACAGCGTTGAGCAGCTCGTTGCCCATGCCGGGAATGCCGAAGAAGCGTTCCAGCAGCATCGAGCCCAGCATCAGGAAGGGCAGCGACATGGTGATGTTGGTCACCACCGGAATCAGCGCGTTGCGCAGCACGTGCTTGAATAGCACGCGCGACTCGGATAGGCCCTTGGCGCGCGCGGTGCGCACGTAATCGTGGTTCAGCTCCTCGACGATGAAGCTGCGGTAGAAGCGCACGCTGGGAGCCAGCGACACCAGCAGGCCCAGCAGCAGCGGCAAAGGCAGATAGACGAACAGATTGGCGACCATGCTGTCGTCGTCCCAGCCCATCACCGGGAACCAGTCCAGCGCGAAACCAAGCTGGTACTGGCCGACGATGATGTAGACCAAGGAACTGACCGACATCGCCACCGTGCAGATCAGGGTGACCATGCGGTCGGTCAGGCCGCCGCGGAAATAGGCCACCGCCACGGCGATGGGCAGCGCGGTGAAAAGCTCAAGCAGCAACAGGCTGCCAGCCAACATCAGCGACGGGCCAACGCGATTGGCCAGCGTATGCGTCACCGAGTGCTGGGTTGCCCAGGAGTTGCCGAAGTCGTAAGTCAGCACCTGCTTGACGAACAGCCAGAATTGCTCCGGCACGCTCTTATCCAGACCCATCTGGGCGCGGAAATTGGCCATCATCTCCGGAGTCAACCGCTTGCCTTCCAGAATGAAGGTCGGGTCGCCGCCCACCCAGTTGAACAGCACGAACACCAGCAGCATGACACCCAGCATGGTGGGGATCATCTGCCAGAGACGGCGAATGACATATGCAAACATGATTTTCCCTTACTCAGGCAATTAGTGCGACGCGACGTCCACGTAGCGCCAGAAGCCGCCGAAAGTGGAAATGGGGTGGCGCTTGAAGCCACTAACGTAGCCTTGAGTCAGTTCGTTGTAGAAGCGGGTGACACCCAGCACATAGGGTTGCTGCGCCGCGACCAGCCGGTTCATCTTACCGTACAGGGCCAGGCGCTCTTCCCCATCCGGCAGAATCTGCGAAGCGTCATATAGCTTGTCGTAAGCAGCAACCTGATAGCCAGCCAGATTGCCCTGGCCAATCAAGCGCGAAGAAAAACTGGACACGAAATCGTCACCGTCCGGCGTCGAGGCGGACCCGCCCAGGCTCCACATCTGCAGTTTGTACGCATAAGCCGCCTTCAGGTTTTCGTTCCACTTTGCGGTTTTGAAACGCACGCGGATCTTGATACTGTCGAAAGCCTTTTGCCAGATCTCGTTGAACTGCTTGTCCAGGGCGGAAGACTGGGTGCCCTGCTCTATCACCAGCGGCTTGCCGTTGGGTTGGGTGCGGTAACCGTCCGGTCCAATCTTGTAGCCGAATTCGTCCAGCAACGCATTGGCGGTGGCCGGATCATATCCAACTTGCCCCTGGAAATGCGGATCGAAGCCCACCATGCCCATAGGAACCAGTCCCTGCAGCGGGATCGCCTGGTTGCCATACAAAAGCGGGATCACTTCCTTCTTCAACGGGTAGGCCAGCGCAATGGCACGGCGCAACGCGACTTTTTCCTTGCGGTAACCGCCGATGACCGGGTCTTTCAGGTTGAAATAGGCATAGGTGACATCCAAACCGAGCGTATGGCTGAGGCGGATGTTGCGCTTGGCCAGCACTGGTCGCAGTGTGGTGTCGTAGGGGTCGGTCGGATTGATGTTCAAAGCCGACTTCATCGCCGACTTCGGCACGACGATCCAGTCCAATTGCCTGTTCATAAAGGAGAGCCAGCGCGGCTGATCTTCCTCGATAATGCGAATCTCAACCCTGCCCACCTGAGGTAGGGTCTTACCTTTCAGCGCCTGGTAGATTTCCGCGTCGCCGGGCTCACTGCCGGGCAATCCGTCGAAAACGGTCTTGCGGAAACCTGGATTGGCGACCAGCACGATGCGGCTGCCCGGCTTCCACTCCTTCAACATGAACGGACCGGTGCCAACCGGGTGGGACAGGGTGTCCTTGGCGTAGGCTTCTATCACTTCGCGCGCCACCGCACCGGAATCTTTGGCTGCGATGGTGTACAGGAAGCCGAAGTTGGGCTTTTTCAATACGATACGCAGGGTGTAACGGTCCAGCACCTGCAGGCCGGAAATCGGCGCATCGTAATCGAACTTGCCGGTCTTGGCTGCGACCTTCCCTGCTTCTTCCAAGCCAGTGATGAAGTCAGTGTAAGACGCGCCGCTGGGAGCATTGTTCAGCGGGTCGGCGAAGCGCTTGAAGGTGTAGGCGTAATCCGCCGCAGTCAATTCCCGTTTCTTACCCTTGAACACGGGATCATCGGCAAAGTAAATGCCGGGCTTGACCTTGAAGGTGAATACCTTGCCGTCGGCCGACACCTCCGGCATTGCGCTGGCGGTATTGGGCACTACTTTCAGCGGCCGGGCCAGGTAGTCGTAGGTCAGCAGGCCATCGAAGATATTCTCCCCGACAGCCATGGAATAGACATCGTGCACTTTGACCATGTCAAAGCCGGTTTCAGGCGCGGAGAACGCCACCCTCAGCACTTTGCCCGGATCCGCCGCCTGAGCATGCGGCATGAGCGCGGCGCCCAGCGCCAGCATGGGCAGCCATTTCAGGTGCTTCATATTAGTTTTATCTCCTTCGTAGCGCAGGAACCGTGTTCGGCTCCCATCTTCTTGTCGCCGCCCAGAGGGCTGCATACAGCAGCCATGAGCGACGCGAATGAATGTAAAGCCAATATGCCAGGCAAATCAACAAAAAATTATCAAGTCGGCATCAATAAAATTCAAATAGGAAAACCATGCCCTCAGGCAGCGCTGCGGCAGGCTCGGTCGTACCAGCGCTGAGGCAGCCAGCGCCGCAGAAACCAGTAGAGCTTGGTGGGAAAGGTCACCCGGTAGCGGGCCTTCGGATGAGAACTGGTAATGGCTCTCCATACCGCTTCTGCCACTGCGCTGGCTGGCAGGGTGAACGGCGCGGCGTGGCCTTCTTTTTTCAGCCGCGCCAGTTGCTGCTGATAGGCTTCGCGGTGGAAGCTGCCCTCTATATCGACATTCTTCAGGAAGCGCTGCAGCGCGTTGGGGCGGAAGCGGCTTTTTATCGGCCCCGGCTCCACTAGCGAAACATGGATGTCGGTGCCGTATAGTTCATGGCGCAGCGTGTCGCACAGGCCTTCCATCGCGAACTTGCTGGCGTTGTAAGCGCCGCGCCAGCGCATGGCGGCGAAACCCAAGATGGAGCTGTTGAACACGATGCGGCCATGGCCTTGGGCGCGCATCACCCTCAACACAGCGTTGGTCAGCTCCCACGGGCCGAACAGATTGGTCTCGAACTGCTCGCGCATGGTCTGGCGGCTGATATCCTCCACCGCCCCCGGCTGGCCAAAGCCGGCATTATTGAACAGCGCGTCCAGCCGTCCCCCGGTCTGCGCCAATACGCTGGCCAGCGCCGCCTGGATCGAAGCGGCATCGTCGACATCCAGCTGCAGGCTTTCCAGGCCCTCAGCGCGCAAACGCGCCGCGTCTTCCGCCGTGCGGCAACTGGCGAACACCCGCCAACCGCGTTGCCGCAACAGTTTCGCGCTATGGTAGCCAATGCCGCTGGAGCAGCCGGTGATCAGGATGGTACCTTGGGTATCGGGCATGGAAAAACCTCTTGCGATAGACAAGCGCCCCACCCTACACCAATCATTCGGATGCCGGAATCCGCAACATGACAAACATCTGACAGCGCTACTGTCGTTTTGCCGTGGAATTGGACTAGAATGTCGGCCTGACACGCACGAGGAAGACCGCCATGGCAAAAGCCGCCAAAGCGCCCGCCAGTTTCGAGAGCGCGCTGACCCAGTTGGAGGATAT